>OZ260104.1:3017500-3305054 GCA_965284655.1 Oceanicaulis sp. | reverse complement strand
TCTTGTGAAACGGCGCGTCGCGGGTGATGCCGGCGTTGTTGACCAGCACGTCCACCGGGCCGAGCTCGGCCGCGACCGCTTCGATCCCGGCCTTGCAGGCGTCATAATCGGCCACCGACCATTTATAGGTCTTGATCCCGGTCTCGTCCTGGAAGGCCTTCGCGGCTGCGTCATTGCCCGCGTAATTGACGGCCACGGTATAGCCGGCCTCTTTCAGGGCGACCGCGATCGCCCTTCCGATTCCGCGCGTCCCACCGGTTACAAGCGCTGTTCTGGCCATCGATTTTCCTCCCTGTCCCCTGACGCCAAGTGTGTCTATGCTGCGCAGCATGACGTTGGCGTCGCATGTGCAGCATCAAGCTTGCGTCGGCCGGCGCGACCTGACAAGCAATCGCGCCGTGGCTTCACTATCGCAAGCGCCGCCTTGCCGTGTCGAGCGGCGAACAGTCCTCGACGCAAAAAAATCGCTCGCATCAGACGGGCCCATGGGGAGATTCGAGATATGGCCGACAGCCAAAAGACTCCGATCATCATCAAGAAATATGCAAACCGCCGCCTCTACGACACATCGGCCAGCCGCTATGTGACCCTGGATCATCTGCGTGAGCTGGTGCGTCAGGACAAGGAATTTCAGGTGCTCGACGCCAAGTCCGGCGATGACCTCACCCGCGGCGTGCTCGCCCAGATCATTTTCGAGGAAGAGAGCAAGGGCGAGACTTTGCTGCCGGTGGAGTTTCTGCGCCAGCTGATCGGGTTCTACGGCGACTCCATGCAGTCCATGGTGCCGGGCTATCTGAACATGACCATGGAAAGCTTCACCCGCCAGCAATCGGAGCTGCGCGAGAAGATGACCGGCGCGATCACCGATCCGGCCGCCTCCATGGCGATGATGGAGGAGGCCGCCAAGCGCAATATGGCGATGTTCCAGCAGGCCATGAAAATGTTCACGCCCGGCTTTCCCCAGCCCGGCGCCGCCGCGTCGGCGTCAGACGCCAAGCGCGGCCAGAGCGGGGGCGATCCGGACGTGAAGGAATTGCGCGACGAGCTTGAAGCCATGCGCGCGCGCCTGGACAAGCTCTCCAACGAGCGCTGACCCTGCGCGCCCTCCTGACTGAGGAGGCCGCAAAGCGAGGCGGGCGAGCTGTGCCGAAACGGGCCGGTTCGCCGCCGCCGATGTTGCAAACCGGGCCGCCCCGGGCCTCATCCGGCCTCATCGGGGCGGGTGAAGACGGTTAATCCACGTTAAATCAGGTAAATGATCGGTTAAACTTTGGCGCGGGCTTTGCGTTGTTCCGGTCATGATCGGTTTCGACCCATACGCCCCGCGCGCCAACCCGGCCGCTTCAAGCCGCACCGCCGCAAGGCGCGGCGAGGTCCGTGTCACGCCGGGTTCGGGCTCTGGCGCTTCAGGCGATCCAGGCCGCCGCGCACTGGTGCCCGCCGGTCCGCGCCGGGACGCTAGCGAGCCGCGCCGCCGCGCCGAGGCGCGCTCGGGCGATGCGGGCCGCGCCTGCGCCCGCTCCGGGCTTTCGCTTCAAACCGACGCGCCTGCGCCGCGCCGCGGCCTGCGCGCCGACGCCGCCGAGCAGGGCCGCTATCGGCGCGCCTATGAGACCGCCATGGCGCCGGTCCGCACCGGTCCGAGCCTGGAGAAGCGGGCATGAGCCGGCGCTTGGCGCCGCTGGCCGCTCGCGCCCTTGATGGGGCGGTGGTGCTGGCGGTGGTGTTCCTGTTCGTCTGAAGCGGGTTAGCGCGCGTCCGGCCCGCGCGCTCCCAGCCCGCCCCAAACCAGGACACACTGCAAGAACACGATGGCGCCGATCAACGCGCCGATCGCGGCGGCTTTGAGCAGCGTCCAGATACTTCCACCCGGCGCCGGGCTTTCCAGAACGAGGACCCAGCCCGGTGCTTCAAGGCGTGCGTAGGCGATGAGCGAGCCGCGTTCGCGTGCGTTGATGACACCGCTGCTATGTCCCTGTTCGATGACCATCCGGCCCAGCGCGGCGAACCCGCGCTCTTGCGCGACGCGGCGCACATCGTTGTTGGTGATGACGGCGTCGCCGAACAGGGCTGGGTGGGCGACCACGTCGCCGGTGCGCGTGATCATCATCGCCGTCATCGGCTCCGAGCTGTCCGAGACCGCGTCGCGCAAGATCTGATTGACGTCCAGCGTGTCGCCGAACGCGCCCAGATGCACCCCGTTCAGGCGTACCGGGGTATGGCAGCTGATGGTCTGGACCCGCGCCTCCCCGGTATAGACCAGATCGGCGAGGCCGGTGCAGGCCGTGCGCCCCATGGGATTATTCTCCGGCAGAACGATGTCCACCATCTCATGCTGGTCCCAGCGAAAATCGGCCGGCGCCTCTTCGCGATAGAACATCAGCTGGTCCTCACGCTCCGGCGCGAAGATCACCAGATTGCGGCCGTCATTGAAGTAGAGCGTGTTGAAGCGATCCAGAAACGCGGGCCCGGTGTCGCGCACGGTCTGGTAGGCGGCCACCATGACGCGCCTTGTGCGCGCATCAGGCGCGGTCTCGCCGATAAAGGCGCCCATGCCGAACGTGCGGTCGCCGTCCTGGCGAACCACGCCGTCAAAATCCTCCGGCCGGCTGCGCCGCGCGCCGCTCTCATGCTCGGGAAAGTAGGCGTCGAAGAGCGCATCCGCCTCAGCCTGCTCGAGCCCCTTATAGCGCCGGCGGAACCGGTCGGTGGCGGCGCGGTGCTTGGAGATCAGGGCGTCGAAGAGTTCGTGGCGCGCCCTGGCCCGCTCTGTGACTTCCGCCAGCAGGCGCCGAGACTGGCTCTGGTCAGCGTCGTCGGCCAGAAAGGGCAGCGCCACCCAGGCGGCGATGAGCCCCAGAAGTGCGCTTGCGGCGGCGATGAGGAGCAGGCGGGGCGAAAACGACACAGGGGCGTCCCGAACACGAAAAAAACCGCGTCCAACCTGCCTGTCCGGGGTCAAGATTTGCTGAACTCGCCAAGGCTGTACAGATTGCACGTAAGCGGCGCCATGGTGCTGCGCAACTCGCCATAAGCTATATGCAGAAGCGCATAAAAAATGCGAGCCTAGCTTTCGGCTTCGCGCTGGAGCACCATTTCATAGGTGAAACGCTGGGCCGGGTGGACGGAGTCCGACAGCGCGATGATGCGCCCGCCCTTGTCGTAATAGCGCCGGCGGGTGCGCAAGGCGGCGTCGCCGGCGCTGGCGTCCAGCGCCTCGGCCTCGCGCTCGGTGAGGGCGCCGGCGGAGATCGACTGCTCGATGCGCGCGGTGGGCACCTGGCGCTCGCGGGCGATCCATTCGGTGACCGCGCCGCCCAGCTCCACATAGGTCTCCACAGGCGGGGCGAGGTCGGAGCGGATCCACACATCGGTGAGCGCGATGGCCGGCTTGCCCGGTTCACCGCGCAGGCCGTGCACATGGAGAAACTCGCCGCCCGGATTGACGCCAAGCATGCGCGCCACGGCTGGTTCGATGGCGCCGGTGGAGGTGCGCGTCGGGGTGAGGCGCGCATCGCGCGCATACTGCATCAGATCGTCCACGCCCCCCAGGCGCTGGGCGAAGCGCTGGGTGCTCTCGCGTGCGATGACCACCGTGCCGGCGCCGCGCCGGCGCGCGATCAGCCCGGCTTCGGCCAGCAGGCGAAGCGCCTCGCGCACGGTGTGGCGGGAGACATGATAGCTCTCGCACAGGGCGTGCTCGGTGGGCAGGAGCTGGCCGATATCCGGGTGGCCCTCGCCGATGCGCGCGCGCAGGGCTTCAGCGAGCACCATGTAGCGCGGCGCGGTGGATTCGGCTTGGGGCTCTCTATCGTTCAAAGGCTTCTCCGCATCTCCGCCCATGCCCGGTCCAGCATGGTGCGGTGCTCGCGATCAGCAATGTCTATCAGAGCTTCCGCGCGCGCGTCGAGCGAAAGCCCCCGCAGGTCCGCCGCGCCGTGCTCGGTCACGACGATCTCCACATCAGCGCGCGTCAGCGTCGTCGCGTCCGGCGCCAGGCGCGGAGTGATGCGCGAGATCGTCCCCTTTCCGGCTGTCGAGGCGAGGGCGAAGATCGCCTTGCCGCCGGGGCTGCCTTGCGCCCCGCGGGCGAAATCCACCAGCCCGCCGCCACCGGAAATCTGCCGCCCGCCCAGAAACTCGGCGTTGGCCTGACCGAACAGATCCACCTCGATCACCGAGTTGATGGCGGTGAATTTACCGAGCCCCGACAGCACCGACAGGGCGTGGGTTCGGTTCACCGGCGTCATCATCAGGCGCGGGTCGTCTTTCAGCGCCTCGGCCAGGGACGGAGAGCCGAGCACGGCGCCGGTGCGGATCGCCGCCACAGTGTCGCCGCCAAGGATCTCCAGCAGGGGATCGGACACCATGCCCGAATGGATCGTCAGGTTGCGATGGTGTTTCAGCGCCGGAAGCACGGCGAGCTGCACCTTGCCGAGGCCGAACTGCACCGCGGCGGCGTCATCCACCAGGGCGGCGATGTTTTGGGCGATCTGTTCGAACGCCGCGGGCAGGGCGCCGGCGTCATAGGCGCGCGGCGTGGTCTCCAGCTCGGTGACCGCGTCGAAGGCGGACAGAGGAATCGCCGGGGCGCCGGGCATGGCGATGAGCGCAGGATTGATCTGCGCGACGCGAAGCTTCGCGCGTTCCCAAATGGCGGGAGTGAAATCGCTGGCCAGCGACAGCGAGCACCGGCCCTCGCTGTCGGGCGGGCCGACCTGCAGGATCGCGGCGTCCACCGGTGTTTGCTCCAGCCAGCGCCAAGCCTTTGTGTAGGTGAGCGGGAGAAACTCGACGCGTCCCGCATCGAAGCCGGCGCGCAGCTCCGGCGCCAGGAACAGCGTCTCGAACCGCGAGGTTTCACTCAGCGCGCTCCAGTCGGTGCGGTTCACACCGGGAATCCAGACGCCGAAGAAAGTCAGCCCGTCGGCGAGCCCAGGCGCGGCGGCGAAGGCGTCTGAAATGGCGTAGGGCTCGGCGGCGACGCCGGGCACATAGACCCGCGCGCGCGCCGGCAGGGCGGCGCGCAGGCGCTGGACCAGCGCGTCGGGCGAAAGCGAAACCGGAGCGGTCGCCATGGCGGCGCGGTCCTATCCTCGTCAAACGGTTTTGCGGGCTTTTCGCCCGCGCTCCGCTCATGCTACGAGAGTCTTATGTCCGGACAAAGTCTTTCCGTCACCCGACGCCTCGCCGAGCGCCTCGCCCGGCCGGTTTCGCCGATTCTGCAGGCGCGTGCAGCCCTGCATGTGCTGGACTGGGCGGGGTGTGCAATGGCGGGCGCAGACAGCCCGGCGGGGCGCGCCATGGCCGCGGGCCTGTTGGCGGAAGGGCCGGGGCGCTGCGCGGTCGTGGGGTCCAGGCGCGGCGCCAGCCCGCTCACCGCGGCCATGGTGAACGGCGCCATGGGCAATGTTCTGGAGATGGATGATGTGGACAAGCGGGCGATCCTGCATCCCGGCCCCACGGTCATCCCCGCCGCGCTGGCCGCCGCGCAGATCGCCCAGCTTTCCTCGCAGGCGTTCCTTAGCGCGGTGGTGCGCGGCTATGAGGCGGTGATCGCGGTGGGCCGGGCGGTGGGGCCGGGCCATTATGCGTTCTGGCACAATACCGGTACATGCGGCCCCTTCGGCGCAGCGGCTGCGGCGGCGAGCGCGTTCCGCCTTGATCCTGCGACCACCGCTCAAGCGTTGGGGCTCGCGGGGACGCAGGCAGCGGGCTTCTGGCAGACCCGCCATGAGCCGGCCTCCATGGCCAAGCAGCTGCACACCGCCCGCGCCGCCCACGCCGGGCTTTCAGCCGCCATGCTGGCCAGCGCCGGCATGACCGGACCGCTTGAAATCCTTGAAGGGCCGCAGGGCTTCTTCGCCGCCACCTGCCCCGGCGCCGACCCTGAAGCGGTTCTGGCCGCCGGCGGGCCGGGCTGGCTCATGGAGGATGTCAGCTTCAAACCCTGGCCGGCCTGCCGCCACGCCCACGCCGCCATCGACGCGGCGCTTGCAGTGAGCGAAGCGGGGGTGAGCTCTGACGACGTCGCGGCGATTACGGTGACGACCTATCAGGACGCGCTGAAATTCTGCGACCGTGCGAGGCCGCAAAGCGTGATCGAGGCGAAATTCTCGCTGCAGCATTCAGTGGCCGCCGCGCTGATCTTCGGCAAGCCGGAGCTCTCCCATTTCGACCCGGCGATCTTCGAGCGCGAGGATGTGCGCGCATTGGCCGCCAGGGTCCAGGTCGCCGCTGGCGGGCCTTACGCCGAGCGGTATCCGGCGCGCTATGGCGCCGGGCTTGAGCTGACCCTTTGCTCAGGCGAGACGCGCAGCTTTGACGCGCCGGATGCTTTGGGCGATCCGGAAAATCCGCTGGCGGTGGATCAGCTCACCGCCAAGGCGCGCGGGCTTGCCGGCCATGCCGGGCTGGACGAGGCTCAGGCGCGCGCCCTGGTGCAGAGCGCCCTGGCGCTGGCCGATGATGCGCCGCTGGACCGGTTCGCCGCGAGCCTTGCAGTCATGGTTGGAGCCCGCTGATGGCCGAAAACGCACACGCCGCCGAGCGCTTCACCGAGCATGTGCTTGGCCTTCAATGGAGCGATGTTCCCGCCTCGGCCCAGGCCGACATGAAGCATTTCCTGCTGGATACGCTGGCGGTGGGGATCGCAGGGCGCAAGGCCTGGCTCGCCGATCATTTGCTCTACGTGGCCAATGGCTGGGGCAAGGCGGGCGAGGAGGATCAGGCCGCCCATGTCTTCGCCAGCAGCCGCTCTGGCGGTGGCGAGGGCGGACGTCTGCCGGTGTCGGCGGCGGCCTATGTCAACGGCTTCCAGATCCACTGCCAGGAATATGACTGCGTACATGAGCCTGCCGTGGTTCACCCCATGGCGGTGATCTGCGCGGCGCTCACCGCTGAGGCTGAAGCGTCCGGCGCCAGCGGCGCGGATTATCTTGCGGCCATGGTCGGCGCGGTCGACGTGGCGGCGGGGCTCGGCGTCGCGGTGCAAAGCCCGATCCGCTTCTTCCGCCCGGCGACGGCGGGCCTGTTCGGCGCCACGCTCGGGGTCGCGCGCCTGCGCGGCGCCACGAAAGCCCAGGCGCTGGACGCGCTGGGCTATGCGCTGTCACAGGCCGCCGGGACCATGCAGGCCCATGTGGAGGGCAAGCCCGCGCTGCCCGTACAGATTGCGGGCGCGGCGCGCGCGGCGATCGTGGCCAATGATCTGGCGTTCGCCGGCTTTCCCGGCCCCCATGACGTGCTCGAGGGGCCGTACGGCTATCTCTCACTGTTTGAAGAACGCTGGGAGATCGAGCCCGTGCTCGCGTCGCTGGGGGAGACCTTCCGCATCGAGGAAGTGAGCTACAAGCCCTTCCCCACCGGCCGCGCCGCCCAGGGGGGCATCGTCATGATGAAGACGCTGCGCGCTGAAGGGGTGAAGGCCGCCGACGTGGAGCGGGTTACGCTCACCGCCCCGCCGCTGATCCATCGCCTGGTGGGCCGGCCGGTGAGTCGGGATATGCAGATCAACTACGCCCGGCTGTGCTTTCCTTATATCGGGGCGGTGGTGCTCTCGCGCGGCGCTGTGGGGCTGTCCGACTTCACCGAGGATGCGCTGGAGGATGCAGACATCCTGCGCCTGGCCGAGTCGATCACGGTGGAGATCGACGAGGACATCACCGATCCGGCCCGCTTCGCGCCCCAGACTCTCAGGGCGGAGCTCACCAGCGGCAAGACCGTCACCGCGCGCATCGATGCGCTCTACGGCTCGCCGGCTGATCCCATGACGCCCGAAGACGTGGCGGCCAAGCGGGCCGAATGCCTGGCGTTCGGCTTTGGCGAAGCACGCCCGGAACTTGATCGGGCCCTGTGCCGGGCTGTGTGGCTGGCGCCCAGCCTTGAAGACGCCGGCGTGATCGCGCGCCTGGCCGCCGGCGACGCCGACGCGCTGAAGGCCTTCGCCGACGAAGACAACACCGATCGAGCCGACGGCGGTCAAAAGGACGCCGGGCCGGCGCCGAACAAAAACCTGGGGGAGGGCGAGGATTGAGCGCTTCAAACGACGGACATCGCAGCTATTTCGACGCAGCCGACTGGAGCGCGGTCCAGAAGGATCACCCGATCGGGCCGGCCTTTGTGGACTTCGCCACATCGATCAGCCGCGACGAGCTGGTCGCCCATCAGAACCGGCTGTTCCTCAAATGCGTCGACCGGGCCTGGAAGACGCCTTTCTATCAAAAGCTTTGGGGTGAGGCGGGGATCGAGCCGGGCGACATCACCGGACTTTCCATGATCAGCGACCTGCCGAGCTTTGATAAGCAGGACATCATGGACTCCATCGCGCGCAATCCGCCCTTCGGCGATTTTGACGGGCGCGACTCCCACCGCGAAGGCAAGCCCAACGTGGTCATGCACACCACGTCGGGCACCACCGGCACGCCGCAGGTCCTCCTTTTCGGCGCCAAGGGCCGCGAGATACAGAACTTGATGCTGGCGCGCATGTACCGCTTCCAAGGCCTGAAGCCGGACGACGTGGTGCACTCGGTCTACGGCCACGGCATGATCAATGGCGGCCACTATGTGCGCGAAGCTGTGATCCACTGGACCAGCGCCATTTTCATGAGCGCGGGCACCGGCGTGGAGACCCGCTCGGCGCGCCAGGTGGAGCTGATGCGCGATTTTAGCGCCACGGTGATCGTGGGCTTCGCCGACTACATCAAGAAGCTCGCCCGCGTCGCCGAAGAGCAGGGCATTGATCCGGTGAAGGATCTGAAGATCCGTATGATCTCCGGCCATCTGGGGCGCGAGGACCGGGAGTCCCTGTCAAAGGCCTGGGGCGGGGCCGAGTGCTATGACTGGTACGGGGTGGGCGACACCGGGATCATCGCCGGGGAAGGCCCGGATCGCTCCGGGCTCTACGTCCAGGAAGACGCCCAGTATCTTGAAGTCGCCGATATCGAGACCGGAAAGCCGGTCGCCGACGGCGAGCAAGGCGATATGATCTGCACGTGCCTTTACAAGGACGACGTCTATCCCATCATCCGCTTCAACACCCATGACGTGACGCGGGTGAAGACCGACACAAGCCCGCTGGGCCTCAATTTCAAGCGCATCGAGGGCTTTCTGGGCCGCTCAGACAACATGGTGAAGATCCGCGGCATCAATATCTTCCCCCAGGCCATGGGGCCGCTGCTTGAAGCCCATCCCGCCTTCGCCGGCGACTTCATCTGCAAGGCGGCGCGCGACGCCGGCGGACGCGATGAATTCACCGTGCTGGCCGAAAGCAAGGAGCAGAGCGAGGCGGTGCGCGAGGCGTTCGCCGCGCAGCTGAAATCAGCTCTGGGTATCGAGGTGGGCGTGGCGCTGGTGAAGCCCGGCGAACTCGCCGATCTTACCCAGACTGAAGTCCGCCAGAAGCCGATCCGGCTCATCGACGAACGGTTCAAATGAGTTCAAGCGCCGCCGACCTTCCCCTGAACGCCAGCCAGCGCACCTGGCAGGCGCAGTCGGCCGCGTTCGCGCTTGGAAAATGGAGCCCGCTGGAGGTCTTTGACGCCTACGCCCGGCGGATCGCCAAGTTCAACGCCACCCTGAACGCGGTGCTCGACACCCGCTTTGAAGCCGCGCGCGCCGAGGCCGCCGACAGCGCCGACCGCTGGGCGCGCGGCGCGCCGTTGTCGGAGATCGACGGCGCGTTCGTGCTGGTGAAAGCCAATATCGCGGTGGAGGGCCTGCCCTGGCACGCCGGAATCAAGGCCTATGAGCGGCGCATCGCCCGCGAGGACGCCGCCTGCGTCGCGGCCTTGAAGCGCGCCGGCGCAATCATCGCCGGCACGGTGAATATGGAGGAGGGCGCGCTGGGCGCGGTCACCGACAATCCCTGGTTCGGCCGCACCCTCAATCCCTGGGGCGCCGACAGTGAGGCGATCACGCCGGGCGGCAGCTCGGGCGGTTCCGGCGCCGCGGTGGCGGCGGGCCTGTGCGTCATGGCGCTGGGCACCGACACCATGGGCAGCGTGCGCATTCCGGCCGCCTATTGCGGCGTCGCCGGCCACAAGCCGGGCCGCGGCCTGATCTCCACCGACGGGGTGGTCGCACTGTCCCATACGCTGGACCATGTGGGTCCGCTCACCCGCTCGGCCCGCGATCTGCCCGCCTTCGTGGCGGCGCTGTCAGGCGTGGCTCAGCGCCCGCAAAAGGGGCTGACCGGCCTCACCGTCGGGCGCTGGCGGTTCGAAGGGGCGCTTAAGCCGCACCCCGATGTGGAAAGCGCCTACGCCGCGTCTCTGGCGCGTCTGGACAATGCCGGCGCCCGCATCGTCGATGTGAACGTCAAGGCCTATCAGTACGGGCTGACGCGCCGGCGGGGCCTGTTGATCAGCGAGCTTGAAGGCCACCAGGCCCACGCCGCCATGCTGCGGGAAAACCCCAAAGGATTCTCCGACCATTTCCGGCGGCTTCTGGACTGGGGCGCCGGTCAGCCCGCCGAGAAGACGGACGCCGCCTACGCCGGGATCCGCGCCGTGGAGGCTGACGCCGAGACCTGGTTCTCGATCTGTGATCTGGTGGTCGCGCCGACCGCGCTGGAGTCCGCCTTCAATTTTGGCGAGGAGACCCCGGCCGGCCAGGCTGATCTGACCGCTTTCGCTGACATGGCCGGCTGCGCGGCCACCGCCGTGCCCATGGGGCGGGCGCGCAACGGCCTTCCGGTGTCGCTGCAGTTCATGGCCCCCGCGGGCAAGGACTATCAGGCGATGAAGGCCGCCGCCCAGTTTGAGATTCTCACCGGCGGGCCGTTCATTCCACCGGGTTACTAAACCGGGCTATTGAGCCGGCTGAGCAGGGCGTCATAAAGCGTCTCGAAATCACTGGCGCGCGCCGCCTTCACGCCGCGATCGCGCAGCAGCGTGGTCATCAGCCGGGTGAACGGCGCGCTGTCGCCTTCGCCCAGATACCCCACCAGAATTCCGCGCGGAAACGCAGCCGCCGAGGCGTCTGCCAGGATTTCGGAGGCGGTGGGATCGCCTGTGATAGCGGCGCCGCGATAATCCATCACCAGCGCGGCGTAGCGGCCCTCGGTCAGCCATTGGCCCAGGCGCAGGGCGCCGGCCTCGCCGTCGGCCGGGCCGAGCGTCCTGAACAGTTTCGAGCAGTAAATCCGTGGCTCCGGCAGGCTGAAGCTGAACCACGGCGAACCCGATCCGCCGGGCTCGAGCTCGGCGAACGGGTCGGTGCACTGAACCGAGAGGTCTTCGGGTTGTATCGTCTCACAAAGCATCGCCTATTCGATGGACGCACATGACTAAAGAGTCATTAAGAGTGACAGAAAAAGTACATCCATTGAAGGCGTTTAGCTGGCTCTTGGGGGCGCGCGGAGCCGGCGGGCCTACGATGGCGTGCGCCCGAACATCGCTTTTTACGGGTGGGTCGCAGGGGTGTGTTCGCCTCGGTTGCGATACCGAGGGGCGGCGCATGAGGGTGTCGGAGCCCGGCCGGCTCTCTCGCGCTTTTGCACCGCTCATGCTAGGTCTCTGATCAAAGGCGCGAAAAACGGGCGCGCACGCACTCCGGGGGAGATTTATCATGGCGTATCGGGTTCGGCTTCTGGCCGCTTCCTTCATCTTGTCAGCGCTGGCCGCGTGCACGCCGCCGACCGACACCGGCGAGACTGGCGACACAGGCGATAGCGCGGCCGTCGCCGCGCCGGCCCATGAAGCCGACCGCTTCGTGGTTCGCGTCGGTGGCAATGAGATCGGCGCCGCCGAGCTGACGCGGCTCGAGACCGGGTTCGCCATTGACTTTGAGTACCGCAATAACGGCCGCGGGCCGACCTATGCCGAACAGATCACGCTGAACGAGGCCGGCTTGCCGGTGGCCTGGACAATTCAGGGCTCGGAGACCTTCGGCAACGCCGTGGACGAACGCTTTGACGTGAGCGAGGGGATGGCGCGCTGGACTGACTCCACCGGGTCCGGCGAAGCCGCCTGGGACAGCCCCGCGCTCTACGTGCCGCAAAACGCCTCGCCCTATCAACTGGCGATCACGGCGCGCGCGCTCATGGCCGACGAGGACGGCGTCCTGCCGGCGCTGCCCGGCGGCGAGGTGCGCCTGACCGAGCTGGAGACCCTGACCCTGGGCGAAGGCGACGCGGCGGTGGAGCTCACCAGCTACGCCCTGTCGGGCACCAGCCAGAACCCCACCTATTTTGTGATGGACGGCACGGCCTTCGCCGGCGTGATGAGCCCCGGCTTCTCCGCCCTCGCCGAAGGGCTGGGCGCGTATGACGAAGTGCTGCGGGCCAAAGCCGCCGAATACGGCGCGGCGCGGTTTGCTGACATTCAGGCGCGCACCGCGCATCGCTATGACGCGCCGGTGCGCATCGCCAATGTGCGGGTGTTCGATCCTGAAACCCTTTCCCTCACCGATCCGGTCTCGGTGCTGATCGAGGGCGAGCGCATCGCGTCTGTGGACGCGCCGGACATGAGCCATGACGGCGAGGTCGTGATCGACGGCGCCGGCGGTTCGCTGATCCCCGGCCTGTTCGACATGCACGCCCATCTGGGCGAGGCGTCCGCCGCGCTGAACATCGCAGCCGGCATCACCAGCGTGCGCGACATGGGCAATAACAATGAAGTTCTGGATGGCTTGGTCGCCGACATCGAGGCCGGCCGCGTCGCCGGCCCCCGTGTCTTCCGCTCCGGCTTCATCGAGGGCCGCAGCCCCTATAATTCAAATAACGGCATTTTGGTCGGCACCGAAGAAGAGGCGGTCGAGGCGGTGCGCACCTATGCCGAGCGCGGCGACATGCACCAGATCAAGATCTACAATTCCACCGACCCGGCCTGGGCGCCGGCCCTGATCGAAGAGGCTCACCGTCTGGGCCTGCGCGTCTCCGGTCACATCCCCGCCTTCACCGACGCCGACGCCATGATCGCGGCCGGCTATGACGAGCTGACCCATATCAACCAGCTTATGCTGGGCTGGGTGCTGGAAGAGGGCGAGGACACCCGCACGCTGCTGCGCCTCACCGCGCTGAAGCGCCTGCCGGAGCTGGATCTGGACAGCGAGGCGGTGACCTCCACCATGGACGAGATGGAGGCGCGCGGGATCGCTATTGATCCCACCTTCGCCATCCACGAAGCGCTGCTTCTGTCGCGCAACGGGACGATCAGCCCCGGCGCGGCCGACTATATCGACCACATGCCCGCCTCCAGCCAGCGCTCGCTGCGCAGCGCATGGGCGGCGATCGAAAGCCCGGAAGACGACACGGCCTATCGCGGCGCCTTCGAGCAGATCACCGAGACCCTGCGCCGCCTGCGCGAGCGCGGGATCACCATGGTGCCCGGTACCGACATGGGCGGCGGCCTGGTGCAGCACCGCGAGATGGAGCTTTACCAGTCCATCGGCATGACGCCGGCGGAGATCCTCGCCTGGGGCGGTCAGGACATGGCCGACTATCTGGGCGCCGGCGACGAGCTGGGCTCCATCGAAGCGGGCAAGTACGCCGACTTCTTCCTGGTGCCGGGCGATCCAACGGCGGACTTCAAGGCGGTGAAAACCATCGCCATGGTGGCCGCCAACGGCGTGATCTACTTCCCCGAAGAGGTCTATCCCGAATTCGGCATTCGTCCGTTCGCCGAGGCTCCGGCTGTCACCGCGCCCTAGACCCTGTTGCGCCGGGCGAGGGTGAACTCCTCGCCCGGCGCGCTCATGTCTGGTGACCGAACTCGGCGAAGCGCTCGGCGTTCTGCGCGTCCCAGTCTTTCAGGAAGCGTTTGGGGGCCTGCCGGCGCCAGACCTTGAACAGAGTGGATCGGGCCCAGTCTGAATCAAACGCCTGCGGGCGCATCAGGATGAGGCCGTGCGGGCGGTGGTGGCCGGTGATGAAGAAGACCTCCGGCGCCGCCTCTAGCAGAAAGTCCCGCTCCTCAGCCTCCACCTTGAACACCGGCGCGTCGGCGTAGGCCTGCGGAGCCCACCAGGTCCAGAGCTTGCCGTGGGCCTTCAGGACCGGATTGCCCCAGGAGACGGCCTCCTCCACCTGCGGCAGGCCCAGCCCCAGTGCGAAAGCGCGCAGATCAGCCCAGTTGCGAACCGCGGTCATGGGGCCAGCGCCTGAAAGGCGGCGGTGATTTTGCTCGCCCCGGCGCACAGCACCTGCGGGTCGCCCGCCAGCGAATCCAGCACGGATTCCAGCGCGGTGATGCGGAAGGGCTGACCGGCTACGAAGGGCGTGAGGGTGAAGCCCAGCACTTGCGCGCCGCGGCGCTCATGCTCGGCTCTCAGATAATCCTTCGCCTCGATCAGCTGGCGCGCCCAGACGTCTTCGGCCTGCTTTCGCTCCACCATGAGCTTGTAGTCATCCAGCTCGTTCAGGACGGGCAGGGCGGTCAGCGGGCCGGTCTTCGTGCCCATGAAGACCGGAACCTGATCGGTCTCCCAGTCCAGCACGGCCTTGAACCCGGCGGCGGTGAGCAGGTCGGGCGTGTTGAAGCTCTCCTGGCGCGCGGGCGAGAGCCAGACGGTTGGCGTGAGCCCGGCGGCGGCGAAGCGTTCGCGCACCGCCTCGACCCATTCGCGCTCATCGGCTTCGCTCAGTCCCGAATGGTGGATGGCGTCGCCGTTCAGGCCCGCCGCTGCGATCTCGTGGCCGTCATTGAGGATCGCCTCCACAAGCGGCGGGGCGAGGTCCAGCAGGTCCGCCGAGAGCGCAAAGGTTGCGGTGATCTCTCGTTCGCGCAGCGCCTTGAGGATGCGGAACACTCCGACCCGGTTCCCATAATCCCGCGTGGTGTAATGGCGCAGATCGGGGAAAGGCGTGACCATGCCGTGGGGATGGCCGAAGGGCGTCTTCTTCGGGTCGATGGGATGGTGCTCGCACACCACCACCGCCATGGCGGCGACGTGCTCGCCGCCCGGCAGCTCCACGCGCGGACGGTCCCTGGCGAGGCGCCAGTCATGGCGGTCCATATCCTGGCCGTGGCGGCGATTGGGGTAATCGAGATAGCTCGGATCAAGGCTCATGAGCTTGCCCCCTCGAACGCGGTTCCGCCGATGGCGAGACCCTTGTCGTCCAGATCCTCCTGCAAGGCGTCCCAGTAATTCGTGCGCCAGTGCTCTGCGATGTCCACGGCGCGGGTGAACCAGACATCGTCGCCATGGGCCTCGATATGTTTGAACGCCGCTTCAAAGGCGCGCATGCGGTGGGGCTGGGCCACCAGATAAGCGTGCAGCGGAATGCACATCACCGTTCCGCTCTCCTCGCCTTCCTTGAGGAGCTGGTCGAACTGGCGTTTCAGCACGTCGGCGTAGCGCCAAGGATCCATGGCCAGCGCGCCATAGGTGATGACGTCATTGACCTCCAGCGAGTAGGGCATGGAGCACAGCTTGCCCGATCTGGTCTTCACTCTCTGGGGCTGGTCGTCCTGGAACAGGTCGCAGGTGTACCAGAAATCATGCTCGGCGATGAGGTCGAGCGTCCGCGTCGTATGGGTCAGGGCCGGGGCCAGATAGCCGCGAATGCGCTGGCCGGTGGCGCGCTCCACCGTGGCGATGGAATCCGCCAGAACCGCGCGCTCCTGGGCTTCGTCCATCTCGTAGGAGAAGCGTGTGTTGTAAACGCCGTGGGAGAAAAACTCCCAGCCGCGCGCATTGCACGCCTCGATGATCTCCGGGCAATGGTCGCACATGGCGACGTTCAGGCTCACCGATCCCTTGATGGAGAATGTGTCCATCAGCTCCATGAGCCGCCAGTGACCCACCCGGTTGCCGTAATCGCGCTGGGAATACCCCGTCACGTCCGGCGCCGGGCGCGGCCAGCCGGGACGTTTGGGATTTGTCGGCGGATCGAACTCATAAAACTCGATATTGGGCGCCACCCAGAAGGCGAGCTTCTTGGCGCCCGGCCACTCGATCTTCGGGCGGGCCTGGTACGGATTGTAGTCGTAGAGGTTCGGATGGGTCATGGGTGTTCCGCCTTGATCTGGCCGGCGCTTCTTTGTCCCTCCCCTTGATGGGGAGGGTGGGCCGAGGCGAAGCCTCGGGTCGGGCGGGGTGAGGCGGCAGGCGCGATCATTCCAAGGTTCGCGCCGTCACCCCCTCCGTCCGGCTACGCCGGACACCTCCCCCATATAGGGGGAGGACAGGCTTACGCCTGTGTGCGATACCGCTCCAACCAGTCATAAACCTCGGCCACCTCCACCACGTCGGCGTATTTCAGCTGTAGATCGGTGAGGTTGGCGAAGTGGTAGCTCTCATGCTTGTCGGCGACGCACTCCATGGGAATGATCGTGCGATAGCCGTGGGACAGGCTGTCCACCGCCGTCGCGCGGATGCAGCCTGATGTGGAGCCGCCGGTGATCACCAGCGTGTCTACTTTGTGCCAGGTGAGGAAGCTCGCCAGCGGGGTTTCGAAAAACGCCGACGGCATGCGCTTGGTGTAGACAGCGTCTACGCGCTCATCGATCTCGACGCGCTCGTCGAAGGCGTGCCGGTCCGAGCCGTACTTGATGTTCTGCAGGGAGTCCGGCGTGTCGGTGCGCGTGCCCCAGACCCCGGCGTCGGCTGCGTTTTCCATATAGGCCACATGGGTCCACACGACCGGCAGCCTCTTGGCGCGGGCCATTTTGGAGATTTCGTTGGTGTGGTGGAGCTGGTCAGGATCGGTGACATAGCCGGTCTTTGGAAACAGGTCGGGCCGGGTGTAGGCCTTTTGCGGATCCACATTGACGATGGCGAGCTTATTTCCGAACCCGAAGCGGGCCCGGTTGGGACTGGCGCGCACCTCCTCGAAGATCTTCCGCGCCGTCTTGTCGGAGCGGATCATGGTGGGCTCGAGTTTCGGCGCGTCGGTCATGATCGGTCCTTGTCTGTCAGGTCGGCTACACCGGCCTTGTGACTCTGCGGCTGCTCATAGGGCTGAGACAACCAGAATAACGCCGCACGCCGCAGAAGAAACGCAAAAGATATACCTTTTGCGCTTCGCCCTTCCGCTGGGTAAACTTTCATGGCTGAATGCGATGGATTGAAGACGGGGACTCAGAGGGGACAACTCCGGTTATGGACTCCGGCGAACCGGCTGCGGGCGTCGTTCTGGCGACGCTCATCGTCTACAAGCTCGTGCTGATCGGCATCGGGGTGTGGGCGTCGCGCCTGAACAAGAACGAATCCGATTTCTTCCTCGGCGGGCGGGGCCTCGGCGCCTGGGTGGCGGGGCTGTCCTACGCCGCGTCCACCAGCTCGGCCTGGGTGCTTCTGGGGTTTTCCGGCTTTGTCTACGCCGTTGGAGTCTCGGCGCTGTGGATGGTGCCGGGGATCTGGCTTGGCTATGTGGTCGTGTGGCTGTGGTTCGGGCCGCGCCTGCGCGCTGAAACCGCGCAAAACGGCTATGTCACCCCCACCGATTTCATGGCCGCGAAGGCCGGCTCCTGGGCGCCCGCGATCAGCGCGCTGGCGGGCTTTCTGGTGCTGTTCACCTTCGTCTTCTACATCGCGGCCCAGTTCGGCGCGGCGGCCATCGCGTTTGAAAGCCAGTTCGCCTTGGCGCGCTGGGAAAGCGTTATGATCGGCGCGGTGGTGATCCTGATTTACGGCCTGCTGGGCGGGTTCTGGGCGGTGTCGCTCACTGATACGCTGCAGGGCGCCATTATGGCGATCATCGCGGTGATCCTGCCCGTGCTCGCCGTCATCGCGGCGGGCGGGCCGGCGGGCATCGCCGAAACCCTGAGCGCGACGCAGGCGCCCGCCTACACCGATGCGTTCGGCGGCCGGGCGGGGTTTGCGTTCCTGGGCTTCGCGGTGGGGATCGCCTCCATCGGGCTTGGCACGTACGGCCAGCCGCACCTGCTCTCTCGCCTGATGGCGGTGAAGGATGAACGCAGCCGCCGGCGCGGCTTCATCGTCGCCATGGGCTGGGGCGTGATCGTCTATATCGGCATGGCGTCCATGGCGCTCGCCGGGCGGGCACTGCTGCCCGACATCGCCGACGGGGAAGCGCTGTTTTATGAGCTCGCCGCCGCGCTTCTGCCGGCTGTGCTGGCCGGCATCGTCATCGCCGCGATTCTATCGGCGGTCATGAGCACGGTGGACTCCCTGCTCATCGCCGCGGCCGCGGCGGCGGCCCATGATCTGAAACTGGTGAAGGTGTTCAAGGGCCGCGAAGTGCTGGTCTCGCGCGGGGCCATGGCGGCGATCTGCGTGTTCGCCGTGGTGCTGACATTAAGCCTTCCCGCCACGATCTTCGACCGGGTGCTGTTCTCATGGTCGGCGCTGGGCGCGGCTTTCGGGCCGGTGATCGTGGCGCGCGTCGCCGGGGTGGAGCCGAAGGGCCTCGCCATCCTCGCCTCAATCGTGCTGGGTTTTGCGACGACGGTGGTCTTCTACATCTTCGGCCAGATGGATGCGGGCGCCCTTGAGGGCCTGTCCGCGACGCTGGCCTCGCTGGCGGCGATCCCCGGCGATCCGTTCGAGCGGATCGTGCCGTGGATCGCGCCCCTGATTTTGCTGTTCACACTGCGCCAGGCCGAAGCGCCCGCGCGCGCCGCTACTCTGGAGACCGCGGAATGACTCTCGCTCACTCGCTCACCATCGCGGTGGGCGCCGGCATCGCCGGCGTCGCGCTGGGGCTGATCATGGCCGGCGGCGTTTCCGCCGGGCAGGCACGCGCCGACGCGGAGGTCGCTGCACAGGGCGCGCCGCCGCCCACCGGCGCCTATATGATCGTCATGGGCACGGTGTATGACCGCGAGGCCTTCATGAGCCGCTACGCCAGTCAGCTCGGGCCGCTTTATGCGCGCCATGGCGGGTCCTATCTGGCGGTGACCGGCGATGTGGAGACGCTGGAAGGCGACACGCCGTTTGAAAGCGTCGTCATGAGCCGCTGGCCGGACAAGGAGAGCGCGCGCGCCTTCTGGAACGATCCTGATTACCGCGCCCTGGCTGATCTTCGCATCGAGAACGAATGGGGCGATTTCAACGTTGTCCTCGTCCCCGCCATTCCTCAGCAGGCCGCTGATGAGTGACGCCGTCCCGGCCCTCGCGACCGAACGCCTGATCCTGCGTGGTTTCACGGCCGCTGATTTCGACGCCTTCGCCGCAATCTGGGGCGACGCCTCCGTGGTGCGCCATATTTCCGGCACGCCGTCGAGCCGATCCGACTCCTGGTCCCGCCTGTTGCGCCTGGCTGGAGGCTGGTCGCTTCTGGGCTATGGCTACTGGGCGGTGGAGGAAGCTGCGACCGGGCGCCTGACCGGCATGGCCGGGCTTGCTGATTTCAAGCGCGAGATCGGCGCCGATATCGCCGGCCTGCCCGAAGCAGGCTGGGTGTTCAGCCCCGAGTTTCACGGCCAGGGCTACGCCACCGAGGCGATGCGCGCCGCGCTAAGCTGGGCGGACACCAGTCTGGAAGCGGACAAAAGCTGCTGCCTCATCGATCCAGAGAACGCCGCCTCCATCAATGTGGCGCAGAAGCTGGGCTATGGCGGCAGGTTCAGCGCGCCGTTCGGCGAGGGGGAGACGCTGGTCTTCTTCCGCCCGCGCGGCGGCCCCGACGCCGGAGTCTGAACTCAGGGCGGATCAGGGCAGGGGCAGCGACAGGATCTGCGGATCGCTTCGCGCTGCGCTTGGCGCGCTTCCATCCGCCGGAAACAGATCCCATTGCGCATCGGCCAGCACAAAGGCGCGCCCGTCCATGATGCGCACCGTCACCGGCGCGCCCAGGCGCTCGTCGCCGGTGAGGACGGGGGTAAGGGCGGAGGGGTTTCCATCGCGGTCCAGCTCAAGCTCGAACAGGCCGGCCGGCGCCCCGGAGTTTCGAATGACGAAGATCCGGCCCGTGCGGTCGGTGGCCAGACCATCCAGCCCGATTAGACTGGCGCCTGGCGGCGCGGCGAGAAGCCGGGCGTCGCGGCTCGCTGCGTCGACGCGCCAGAGGCCCAGGGCGTAATCGGCGACATAGACCGAGCCGCGCGTGGGCGCGAGCCCCTGGAGCGAAGCAAAGCGAGGATCCTCGACCCACACCTCCAGCTCGGCGCGCGGTCCGTCCAGGCGATAGATGCGCCCGATATCGGCGTCGCTGGCGTAGACGATCCCGTCGCGCACCACCACATCGCCCATGCGCTGGGCGCCCTCGATGGTGTGCCGGGCCACCACGCGCCCTGTATCCAGATCCAGCGCCAGAAGCGCCGTGCCGATCTCTTCGCCCTCGCTCACCCGGGTTTGCGGGACGCGGCCTTCGGCGGCGTATAACAGGCCGTGGCGGCGGTCGATCGCCAGGCCGAAGATCGAGCCGATCACCTCGTTCTCGCCGGCGAACACCTCGGGGCGTTCAGGGTCGAACGGTTCGATCCGGTAGATGCGCCGGTCGGCTACGGAGCCCAGATACATCCGCTCGGTCTCGCTATCCATCGCCAGCGCCTCGATCAGCGCATCGGCCAGGGCCGGCCGGGCTGCAAGGCTCGCCTGGCCGGCGGGAATCGCATTGGCGGTCAGCGCTGCTTCGATGGCGGACAGGCGCTCGGGATCGGCGGCGCGCAGATCATCGATCTGGCCTACGCCCGACATATCCCAGGACAGGCCGGACGCCGCGGCGTCCTCCAGCGCGGCGAAGCCGGAGTCCAGATCGCCGGAATACCGCGCTATGATCAGCGCATTGTTGATGAGGCCCGGATGGCCGGGCTGAACTGCGCGTGCCGCGCTTGTGAGCCGCCGAGCACTCTCCCAGTCCTCCATCATCGCGGCTTCACGCGCCGCGCCGCGCAGATCGCGCGACAGCTCGAACGGGGCCACGGTCTCGGCGGGTTGGGACAGCGCCAGCGCGGCGAATGCAAAAATTGTGATCATGCCGCAGACTTTGCCCGCGCCGCCCGCCCGCTGCAAGTCGCGGGGTGGGGCGGGGTCTGGGCGATGCTGTGGCGAGAGCCTGGCGCCTACTCGTTCTCGCCCAGACGCTTCTTGCGATCGGCTAGGAGACGCAGGCGCAAAGCGTTCAGAGTGATGAAGCCTTGCGCGTCCTTCTGGTCATAGACCTCGTCTTCCTCGAATGTGACGTGGGCCAGCGAGTAGAGCGAGTTCGGTGAGGAGCGGCCCACAACTATGGCGTTGCCTTTGTAAAGCTTGATCCGGACCTCGCCGGAGACATGGCGCTGGGAGTGGTCGATGGCGGCCTGGAGCATTTCCCGCTCAGGGCTGAACCAGAAGCCCTCATAGACCAGCTTTGCGTATTTCGGCATCAGCTCGTCTTTCAGGTGCATGGCGCCGCGATCCAGCGTCAGCTGCTCGATCCCGCGATGGGCGAGCATCAGGATGGTCCCGCCGGGCGTCTCGTAGATGCCGCGCGACTTCATGCCCACAAAGCGGTTCTCCACCAGATCCAGGCGGCCCACGCCATGTTTGGCGCCGAGCGCGTTCAGCTTGGTCAGAAGCATCGCAGGGCTAAGCTTCTCGCCGTTCACATGGGTGGCGTCGCCGCGTTCAAACTGGACGGTGAGGTATTCGGGTGTGTCCGGCGCGTCTTCCGGGTGGACGGTGAGCAGGCACACCTCGTTGAAGGCCTCCTCGCTGGGATCCTCCAGCATTTTGCCTTCCGAGCTGGTGTGCCAGAGATTGGCGTCGATGGAAAAGGGCGCCTCGCCGCGCTTGTCGCTGGGCACCTTGATGTCGTTGGCTTCGGCGTAGGCGATCAGCTTGGTGCGCGAGTTGAGATCCCATTCGCGCCATGGCGCGATGACGCGCAGCGAGGGATCCAGCGCCGCCACCGCCAGTTCAAAACGCACCTGGTCATTGCCCTTGCCGGTGGCGCCGTGGGCGACCGCGTCGGCGCCGGTCTCGTGGGCGATCTCCACCAGCCGCTTGGAGATCAGCGGGCGCGCGATGGAGGTGCCCAGAAGATACTGGCCCTCATACACCGCGTTGGCGCGCACCATGGGGAAGCAGTAATCGCGCACGAATTCCTCGCGCAGATCGTCGATATAGATTTCCTTGATGCCGGCCTTTTCGGCCTTCTCGCGCGCCGGGCCCAGCTCCTCGCCCTGGCCAAGATCGGCGGTGAAGGTGACGACTTCGGCGTCATAGGCGTCTTTCAGCCATTTCAGGATCACGCTGGTGTCCAGCCCGCCGGAATAGGCGAGAACAATCTTTTTCACGGGCTTCTTGGACATGGCGCGGACTCCTCAGCTTGGTGCGGCGCCGCAATCTAGGGCGAGGGCGGCGACGATGAAAGCGCTGTTTGTCGTGGGCGCGCCCTCGTTGCGGACATCGGGGCGGGCTCTCGTGGCTACAGGCCGTTTACCGATTTTGAAGACTGCTGAGCGACAAAGAGGGGCCGAAACCGGCTTGACGGAGAATTTCATGGCGAACCAGGCGTCCCCCAGGCTCGACGACCCGCGCCGCCTTGCCGAGTTGTCCCGATTCACCGCCGCCGCAATGTCGGCTGAGTCCGGGCTGCCGGACATCATCGAGGCCACCCGCTACGCCTTTCGCGCCGATTTGGCCGCACTGAGCCATGTGGGGCCGGAGACGACCTGTTTTGGCGCGGGTGAGGATTTCGCGGAGACGACTGTGCCCACTCGTCTGGCGTTCTGCCGCAAGGTGGTGGAGACCGGCGAGCCGTTCATCGCCAAGAATCTCTCGGTCCATCCTGAGTTCTCCAAGAACCCCTATGTCATGCGGCCGCCTTACATCCGGTTTTACGCCGGTGTTCCGGTCCGCTCCGCCTCCGGCTTCGTGCTGGGATCGTATTCGGTGTTGAGTCACGAACCCAGCTTCCGCTTCGAAGCTGAGGATCTTGCGGCGCTGCAGAGATTTGCATCCATCGCTCTGAGCATGACCAGTCTTCAGGCGGAGCTGCGCGACGCCGCCTGAGGCTTGCGTCATACAGCGGGCGCTGTGAAGTTGACGGCCTTGTCCTTCGCCAACTCCGGTGACGCTCTTGAGTCCCCCTGAACCCCGCACCGCTCCCGCTCTGGCGCCCGGCGCCTTCCGCACACGGCCGGCGCAGTTCGAGCGGCCGGCGGCCGCGCGCGCCGTGCGCGAGAGCGCCGCGCGCGACGTGATGGACGTCCTCTCCGCCCAGGGCGAAGCCACCGGGGCGGCGCTGTGCCGCTTCCTTGAAAACGCTGGCCTGGAGCGGGGCGATCCAAGGCTGTCGGGGACGCACGCGGCATTTGCGCAGGCGGGCCCGTTAACGGTGGAGGGCCTTGCCGAGGCGCTGCCCGCGGACGAAGCGCGCCTGGTGCGCGCGGCGCTCACGGGCACGCTGGTTGCGCAGGACTTTCCGGCGTTCCGCGGCCGGATCGAGAATCTATTCCACCATTCGGCCGGCGAAACCTCCGGCGATGTGGCCCGCTATATCCCCGAACTCGCCAAGGTGGATCCCGAAGCGTTTGCGCTGGGATGCTGCACGATCGATGGTCAGCGCTTCGAGCTCGGCTTGAAGGACGGCGACGCCGGTATGACCTTTTGCGTCCAGTCGGCGATGAAGCCGCTCAACTATGCGCTGGCGCTCGAGCTTATGGGCCAGACTACCGTGCATACATTTGTGGGACGCGAGCCGTCGGGGCAGGGCTTCAGCGAAATCACGCTTAACGCGCGCGGCCGTCCCCATAATCCCATGATCAACGCCGGCGCCATCCTGACCGCCGCGCTGATCCGGCCGGGCTGCACGGTGCTTGAGCGGTTTGATCTGATATCAAGGCTTTGGCGTGCGGCCGCCGGAGGCGATGCACCGGGCTTTGACGCGGCGGTGTTTGAAAGCGAGCGCCATCACGCCGACCGCAATTTTGCGCTCGCCTATTTCATGCGCGAGCATGGCTGTTTCCCCGAAGACTCCGACATGCAGGAGGCGCTGGAGCTGTATTTTCGCTGCTGCTCCATCACCACAGACGTGCGCCGGCTGTCGGCGGTTGCGGCGACGCTGGCCAATGGCGGGGTGTGCCCGGTGACTGAGCGCCAGGTGGCCAGCCGCGAGAGCGTGAAGGCGGTGCTCTCGCTCATGCTGTCCTGCGGCATGTATGATTTTTCCGGCGAGTACGCCTTCACCGTGGGCCTGCCGGCGAAATCAGGCGTTTCCGGCGCGCTGATGATCGTGGTGCCCGGCGTGTGCGGCTTCGCGCTCTACTCGCCGCGCCTCGGCGCCCAGGGCAATCCTGAACGCGGGGTGGAGTTCTCCAAGCGCCTTGTCGAGGCGTTCCCATGGCATGTCTATGCGCCCATCGTGGCCGGGGCGTAGGACGGGGCGTTACAGGGTGCGCTGGAGGCGGGGTTTCACCCCTCCTCGCTGAAGGTCTCCCGGTCAGGGTCGCGTCGCCAGACCAGATAGGAGATCAGGACCGGCCCCAGGCCTGCCAGCAGGGCCAGGGTGGTGAACACGGCCACGGCGGTCTCCATCGGCGCAAGAAAGACCGCCGCAACGCCGCCGAGCCCGGCCAGAACAAAGGCCCGTCCGGCCCAGCGGTGGCTGACGTCCCAGGCCTTGTCCGAGGATAGCGACCAGGGCGTTCGCACGCCGAAGAACCAGTTGGGCCGCGCCTTGCCCAGCACATTTCCAAGCACCACCAGAAGCGCCGACACCGCCAACAGGATGAGCTTCGGCATGGCCTGACCCTCGGACGCGATCATGCCGGTCGCCGCCAGGACCAGCCCCAGATGGGTGAGGGTGAGGACGACCATCACGCCGATCCATCCCACCAGAAAGGCGTTGAAGGAGCGGGCGAGATTGCGCCCGCGCGGATCGATATGGGGCGCCGCCGCGAACAGGCCGGTGAGGAGCAGCCCGATCCCCGGAATCACCAGAAAGGCTTCGGCCTTGCCGCCGTAACGGTCGGCTTCTCCCGATGCGTTCCAGTGCACGGGAAACTCCGCGCCCTCCGGCGTGACGAGCCAGCCCCAGGCCGACAACGCCGCCATCACAGCCAGCAGGCCGGCTGAGGCAAGCAATCCCTTGGTGGTCATGGCAGATCTCCTTTGTCGTCGTCAACGTCCTGGACAGGATCTTCAGCGCCCTCTTCCTCCGGTTCGGATCCGGCCGATCCGAGCAGGCCGAGCACCAGGGCGACGGCCTCTTCGGCGACCGAAACGTTCAGCCGGTAGCGGATGGTCGTGCCCACCCGCTCGGCCCGGATCAGCCCGGCGTCCTTGAGCGCCGCGAAATGGCGCGACATGGTCGGCTTGGACACCGGGAAGGCGCCGGCGAGCGCGCCTGCGCTCAGCGGGCCGTTCTTGAGTTTTCTCAGCACGGCCCGGCGCACCGGGTGGGCCAGAGCCTGGAAGATATCGGTCATGGCGTTGTTTAGACTCGACGCTAATTAGCGTCAATGCTAATTAATGTGACTGCGAGTGACGTGTCTCGCCGCAAGGAGCTTCGCCATGTCCGCCATCCGTTTCGCGGTCCCCATCGCCATCGCCGCCGCGGTTTCGGCGCTCGCCGTCTTGACCGCCTGCGCGCCGCCCCCAACCGATGAGGCGCCACCCGAAAGGGGCGAGCGGTTCGACGGGATTTGGCATGGCGCGCTGGATCTCGGCGGCCAGACGCTGAGGTTGGAGCTGGAGATCGAGACTGAAGGCGACGCCGGACCTGAGGGCGCGCTCATCTCGCTCGATCAGGGCCGCGCGCGCATGGCGCTGACGGCGCTCACGATTGAGGACGATCGCATCGTCTTCGAGGCCGATCCGTCCGGCTTTTCTTATGAGGGCGTGCTGCAGGACGGCGCCATCACGGGGCGTTTCCAGCAGAACGCGGCGGCCATGGACCTCGTGTTCGAGCGCGGTCCGGCCGAAGCCGACAGGGCCCCGGCGAGCCTGGGCGAAAGCGAACGCGCGATCACGATTGAAGCCGGCCCGGTGCGTCTGGCCGGAGTGCTGCGCACACCGTCAGGGGAGGTGTTCACCGCCCCGTTCGCCGGCGTGGTGATCCTCTCCGGCTCCGGGCCTCAGGACCGCGACGGGATGATCGCCGGCCAGCCGGTCTATGCGGCGCTGGCTGACGGTCTGGCCCAGGCCGGGATCGCCTCGCTGCGTCTGGATGATCGGGGCGTGGGGGACAGCACCGGACCGGCGCCGCGCGCGCCGTCCGATCTCGCGTTCGACGCGGCGGCCGCTCTTGAGCACCTGCGCAGCGAGCCGGACATCAGCTGCGCCGGGTTCGCCGGCCATTCTGAGGGCGCCCTGCTGGCTCTGCTCGCAGCGCCCGAGGCCGAGCCTGCCTTCATCGTGTCGCTGGCCGGCATGCATTTAAGTATGGAAGAGACGCTGCGCGGCCAGTCGGAGGCGATCATCCGGGCGTCCGGCGGAACTGACGCGCAAATCGCCGCCAATCGCCGGCTGCAGGAGGCGATGTTTGAGGTGTTTCGGACCCATGAGGCCGGCGGCGATCTCGGCGCCGCGCTGGAAGCGGCCCTTCTCGGCGCAGGCGCGCCGGCTACTGTCGCGCGCCAGCAGGCTGCGATCTGGGGGCAGCCCTACGCCGCGGCGAGCTTCCGTCTTGATCCGGGCGCGGCGGCGGCGGCCTATGACGGCCCGCTGCTTGCGCTCTTTGCAGAGACCGACACGCAGGTCCTGGCGGGTTCAAACAGCGCCGCGCTTGAAGCCGCCCGCGCCGGAAAACCGACCGAAATCCGCGTCATATCAGGCGTGAATCATCTGTTTCAGGAGAGCGAGACCGGCGCGCCGTCCGAGTATGGAACGGCCGGCCACGCCATGGCGCCTGACGCGCTTCAGGAGATCGGCGATGCCGTCCCGGCGCTGGCCGGGCGCGCCTGCGCCGCCGCCGGCGAATAACCGGCGCTCGCCGCGCTTGCCCTATCGTGCGGCGCCGGTGGTGGAGGACTTCGGCCGGCTGGATGAGCTGATCCGGCGGCGATAGGCGCTGGGAGTTTCGCCGACAATCTCGCGAAACACGCGGTTGAACGACGCCTTGGAATTGAACCCGCACTCCAAAGCGGCGCGCAGCAAGTCGGGCGCCCCGGCTTCGAGCATGGATTTGACCGCTTCGACCCGCAGGGTGTTGACGAAACGATTGAAATTCATCCCGGACCCGGCGTTGATCGCGCGTGATACATAGTATTCCGACAATCCCGACCGGTCGCAAAGCTGGGCGAGCGACAGGCGGGGTTCGGCGTACCAGGCCTCGGTCGTGAGCTGATGACGAAGGCTCGCAGCGATCGACGCCCAGTCGGGTTCCGCCTCCGTTATGCGATCGGGAGCTGGGCGCCGTGCCGACTGCGACGGCGCCGCGTCCCGATGCGGCAGCCCTTCGGCCGGCTGGGCGAGGGCCGCGACCCCCAGAGCGCAGCCTGCAAGCGCCAGCAGGACATGGACGGGGTATTCCTGGACATAGCTGAACGGGCCACGAAGCGCCTCGATCAGGTCCATTGCGACCGAGGCCGCGAACGGCAAGGCCAGGGCGGCCAGCATGAACAAAGCGCCGCGCAAGTCATAGGCCGCCTTGGCGGAGCTCTGGGCGGCGAGCCAAGCGCGATAGCCCAGCACGCGGCGCGCGGAAAGGGCGAGGCCAGCGCCCGCAAAGCAAATGGCGAGCGCGGTGGCGGCGGGGGCGATATAAGGATTATGGCCGGCGGCGACCCAGCTCCACCTGTCCTGCAGGGGCTGAAAGAACCAGTAGGCCTGATAGGCGAGATACGCGATTCCTGGCGTCAGGGTGAGCGCGAAGCGGCGCGGATACCGGCCGGTGATCAGCTGCGTGAAATAGGCGTAAATCAGCGGGCCGATCAGAAGCTCGGCGTTGAACGGCGCAAAGCTCAGCCAAGGATAGACGTTATAAAATCCCGCAAAGCCGATCATGGTCGGCGTGGTCACGACGCAGATCGACACCAGCAACGCCGCCAGCAAGCGGTTCGCCCGCAGATCCGGCCCGCGAAACACCAGAACGCCGGCAATGATCAAAAGCTGGCTCATCACCACGAGAAGAATCGCGGTCCGCCAGCTCAGCATCAGGCTTGCTTCGGCCATGGTCCATGTCCCGCTCGCCGGATCGATCCGGCTGAATCAGCTTAGCCGATCCTGACGCGAGCGGCAGGGCTGGGCGCCGCAAAACGTCTCAAATCCCGCAAGACAGCAAAGTTTCGCCCGCTTTCGGGACGCCGGAGGTGATTGACGGGGCCAGGGTCGGCGTGCGCCGCACCGATCCCCGGAGCGGCGCTCACCCTGCTGGAGACTTTCATGAGAACTCTATTCGCCGTCGCCGCCTGGACCGCTCTGCTTCCCTTTGCAGCCAGTGCGCAGACACCTGGCTTTGCGGACGCGCTCGCGAGCCTTGAGGGACGATGGGAAGGGCGGCTCGAATATATCGACTACACCACGGGCGAGCCCGACACGATCCCCCATACACGGGACATCACGCTGGCGCCGGACCGGTCCTATGCGCTGCAGACGATGACCTTCGCCGATCGGAGCGCCACCGTGTATGACGCCGAGCTTATCTTGTTTGAGGACGCCGGGGTGGTCGCGACATCCGTGCGTGGGGATCTCATGCGCACCCATCTCGACCTGGTCACACTGCAGCATGACGCCTCCGGCTGGACCGCCATCCTTTCAGGGGACACGATCGACCAGGGCGTGCGCGCTGAAGCGCGCTACACTTGGACCTATACCGGCGACACGTTCTCGCAGGTCAAGGACGTGCGTCCTGATCCTGGCGCGGTCTGGCGGTTGCGCAATGCGGTGCGCCTGACGCGGGCCGAACCGGCGGCTGACTAGGCCGCCGCGTCTCCCGAGCCGTCGCCGGATTTGGTTTCGGCGGCTTTCAGGGCGCTTTCCGCATCCGGATCGGCGGCGCGGCGGCGGGTGCGCTTTTTCGGCTCACCGTCAGCTTTGGCGTCGGCCGGGCTTTCAGACTCGCCGGTTTCAGCATCCGCCTTCTTGCGCCGGGTGCGCTTGGGCTTTTCCGGTTCGGCTGCGGCGGGAGCGCTGGCTGATCCGTTGGAGGACGCGCTGGCCGAAGAGGCGGCGTCGGCTTCGGGATCGACGACCTGAAGCGGATCGCTGGCGCTGGAGGAGTTGTCGCGCTGATCCTCGTCGCGCCGGCGGCGGCCCCGGCGGGCACGGTTACGCGAGCGGTCGTCCTCGCTCTCGCCGGAACGGTCGTCGGAGGCGTCGCGACGTTCGCCGGAGCGCTCATTTTGGCGGTCGTCGCGGCGCGGCTGGCTGCGCTGGCCATCTCGTTGGCCGTCGCGGTGATCATCGCCGCGGGACTCATGACGGTCGCCGCGGTTGTCGCCGCGATTGTCCGAGCGATTGTCGTGACGATTGTCGTTCCGATTGTCAGAGCGATTGTCGGAGCGGTCTCCGCCGTCGTTCTGATCGTTTTGGTCGTTGTGCTGATTGTCGTCGCGCCGGGGCTGGTTGGCCTGGACGATGCGCAGATAATGCTCGGCGTGCTGGAAATAGTTCTCCGCCATCACCCGGTCGCCGGAGGACGTGGAGTCCCGCGCCATCTGCATGTATTTTTCATAAATATGCGAGGCGTTGCCGCGGACTTTGACGTCCGGGCCGTTGCTCTCGAAATTGCGATTTGAATTGTTGTGATGGTTGTTGCCGGGCTTGCGCCCGCGTCCGCGTTGCCGCTTCATATCTCTGAAAACCTGATCTGTTCGGGCGGTGATGGGTCCGTTGATCGTTTCTTCGGCTTCGCACACGCGCGTCCCGCTCTATCGCGGGCCTTATCGTTTCAGCGTCAGCCTTCGCAGGCTATCGGCTATGGGCGATCTCGTGTGGGCCTGGTTGCCGGTCGCTGGGATCCGCCGTCAAATACAGGGGCAATCCCTGCCTTGATCCTCAGCGCTTACCGAATAAAGGCACCCTAGACGCATCCGCCAAGTGATTCCAAGACTTTTTTGCATGGCGCCCCGCCTATGCGGGCCTGAACACCACCGCCCGGTCATTGCCGCCAAGATCGCGGCGCAGGCCGGCTTCGAACCCGGCGCCGCGCGCCAGCGCCAGCGCGGCCTCGCCCTGATCATAGCCGATCTCGAACACGCCGGTTCCGCCAGGCGCGAGCAGGCGCCCCGCCTCGGCGAGGAGATGGGGGTAGGGCGCCAGGCCGACCGCCCCACCGTCCAGCGCCAGGCGCGGCTCGAACGTCTTCACCTCCGGCTCCAGCGTGTCGATGACGGCGCTGGCGATATAGGGCGGGTTGGAGACCACAAGGTCGAACGGACCAGTGAGCCCGTCCGCCCAGCTGGTCTCGACGAACTCGATCCGAGCGGAGAGATCATTGAGCGCCGCGTTCTCACGCGCCACGACAAGCGCGGCGGCGGAAAGGTCTGTTGCGACGGCACTGGCATTCGCCAGTTCGCTGAGCAAAGCCAGGGCGATGGCCCCGGACCCCGTGGCGATGTCGAGAATGCGCAAGGGCGCGGTGCGGTCGCCGACCGAGGCCAGCGCCGCCTCCACGATCGTCTCGGTGTCGGCGCGCGGGGTGAGCACGTCCGCGGTGACATTCAGGTCCAGCGTCCAGAAGCCTACGGAGCCGAGGATGTGCGACAGCGGTTCGCGGTTGGCGCGGCGGCTTAGCGCGGCGTCAAAGCGCGCCGCTTCGCCGTCGGGCATGGGTTCGGCCATGGCCGTCATCAGGCCGGCGCGCGACAGGGTGCTGGCGTGCTCCAGCAGGCGGCGGGCTTCATCGGCGGCGTCTTCAAGCCCCGCTGCGGCGAGCCGGTCAGCGGCGGCGCGCACGGCCTCGGTGCGGGTCAAGGCGCCTACGCCTCTTCCATCGCCGCCAGCTTGGCGGCCTGGTCTTCGGAAATCAGCGCGTCGATCACCTCGTCCAGACCTTCGCCGGAGAGGATCTCCTCCAGCTTGTAGAGGGTGAGATTGATGCGGTGATCGCTGACGCGCCCTTGCGGGAAGTTATAGGTGCGGATGCGTTCGGATCGGTCGCCGGAGCCCACCTGGCCCTTGCGCTCGGCGGCGCGGGCGGCGTCTTTCTCGCTGCGCTCTTTTTCATAGAGGCGGGCTTTGAGCACCTCCATGGCGATGGCGCGGTTCTGGTGCTGGGATTTTTCCGAGCTGACCACCACGATGCCGGTGGGAAGGTGGGTCATGCGCACCGCAGATTCAGTCTTGTTCACGTGCTGACCGCCGGCGCCGGAGGCGCGCATGGTGTCGATACGCAGATCATCGTCCTTGATCACGATGTCCACGTCTTCGGGCGCCGGCAGCACGGCGACGGTCGCCGCCGAGGTGTGGATGCGCCCGCCGCTTTCGGTGACGGGGACGCGCTGAACCCGGTGAACCCCGGACTCCCATTTCAGCCGGCCGAATACGCCCGATCCGGTGACCGAGGCGATAATCTCCTTGTAGCCGCCCACCTCGGCTTCGCTGGCTTCCACCAGATCCACCTTCCAGCCGCGATTGGCGGCGTAGCGCTCATACATGCGGAACAGATCGCCGGCGAACAGCGCGGCTTCATCGCCACCGGTGCCGGCGCGGATCTCCAGCATGATGGAGGCGTCGTCATCCTTGTCCTTGGGGATCAGCATGAGCTGCAGCTCACGCTCCAGCACGGGTACGCGCTTTTTCAGGTCCTGGCGCTCGTCTTCGGCCAAGGCCACCATGTCGCGGTCCTCGCCGGCTTCGATGATGGCGTCGGCCTCGGCCAGATCATTGCGCGCTGTTTTCAGCTCGCGCGCCTTCTCCGCGACGGTTTTGAGTTCGGCGTGTTCTTTTGAAAGCTTGACGATCTCGTTGGGGTCGGAAATCGAGCCCAGACGGGCCTCGATCTGATCGAACCGGTCGATGACCTGGTCAAGCTTGGCGTTCTGAATGCTCATGAGCGATGAGTTACGCGCGAAGCGCCGATTTGGGAAGGGGGCGGGGCATGGTGACGGACGCTGCTTGACGGTCAGGCGCGCATCCCGGATGCTCGTGATACGCGAGCAGAACTCCAAGGGGTACACGCCATGCGGCTTGTCGCACTGCTTCTGTCGGCGCTTGCGGGACTGTTTCTCTTCGCCGCCCTTGACCGCGAGGTCGAGCGCGAACGCTGGCTGTACAGCTCTCTACTCAAAGGCGAATCCGGCGCGTGCATCTATTTCGCCCAGTGCGGGCTTGAACGGCGCGAACTCGCCCGCGCCGAGGCGCGCGCGCGGGTGTTGGAGACTTTGGTGAAACGGCCGGATGTCACGACGCCCCATGAACCGGCGCCCACCGCGCGAAGGCGCGCGGCGGCGCAGTCCATCCTTGAATGCTCGGTTGAAGACTTCGACGCGTCAGTGCGGCGCAACGCACGCACCCGTGAGGGGCTGCGCTGGCTGGCGGGCCTTGGTCACGAGCCCGGTGGCGCGCTGGTGGCCCTCGCCGAGGCCGGAGATCCCGGCGCCCAAGTCGACCTGGCTGCGGGCTATCTCCAGCGGTATCGTCAAGGTCAAATTCCGCACAGTGCGGGCGATCCCGTCGAATGGCTGCGGCGCGCCGCGGATAGCGGAGACCCCGGAGCCATGGTGCGGCTGGCGCTCGCGCTGAGGGAACCGCCGGTGGATGCGGCGACACTGGACCAGGCGCGGGTCTGGAATGAGCGGGCTGTGGCGGCGGCCCACCCCGAGGCGCTTTTCGTCCAGGCGTCGGTTTTCCTGAAGCCGGACGGCCATCCGGCCGTGTTCCAGGCCCGGCGGCTCGACCTTCTGCTTGAGGCTGCGGCGCTCTGCCATGAGCCGGCTGCGCTCATCATCGCGGACCGGCTTTCGTATGAGGGCCGTGGCTTCGCAGCCGATACCGAGCTTGCGGACGCGATCCTCCACCGCGTCACCGGCGATCCGGTCTTCGCGCCGGCGCAGGCGGCCGATCCCTGACTCGTTGGCGTTTTCGGCGCACATTCATGACGCAGGCCAGCGAAGTTTCTTAGTTCATCGAAAGAGCCGTAAAGGGCAATGCGGGGGCGATCAGGATATAGGCCCGGATATCGGCGCCGAAGTCCATCGGACACTCCTTTTCGAACTTGCAGGCAGTCCCGGCAAGACGCCTTCAGCGGCCCGCTTGAGCGGCCTGGCCGCTCAGGTCTGCCGTCGCTCAAGGCTCGCGATCATGCCGGGAAAGACATAGGCCTCCAGCGCTTTGATGACCGCTTGGGGCGTTTCGCCGGTTTTCAGCATGGTTCGGTGCTTGTCCTCGACAAAGCCTTCGCCCTGCATGTGATCAAGGAAGCCCAGAAGCTGGTCGTAATAGCCGTTCACGTTCAGCACGCCGACGGGCTTCTTGTGGCGGCCCAGCTGGGACCAGGTCCACACCTCGAACAATTCCTCCATCGTGCCCAGGCCGCCGGGGAGCGCGATGAAGGCGTCGCTTTCCTCGGCCATCATCAGCTTGCGCTCATGCATGGATTTGACGATGCGCATGTCGGTGACGCGCGGATGGGCGATTTCCTTTTGATGCAGGAAGTCGGGGATGACGCCGATGACCTGGCCGCCGGCGTCAATGCAGGCGTCTGCGAGCACGCCCATCAGCCCGACCTGTCCGCCGCCATAGACCAGCTTCACGCCCGCTTCAGCGAGCGCTTCGCCCATGGCTTTCGCGGCCGCGCGGTAATCATCCGAGGCTCCGGTGTTGGAGCCGCAATAAACGCAAATCGATGTGAGTTTCATAAGCCTAGTTCTAGGGCCGGCGCAGGTGCGCGCCAATCCTTCAATACCGCAGGGCGGGTCTGTGTTCCTGCCGGAGCGACCAGCGGCTACACCGCGAAGGCGGCCTGAACGTCTTTGGTCCAGCCCACGCTCACCGTATCGCCGCGCTCGATCACAGGGCGCTTGATCAGGGCGGGATGGGCTTTGAGAAGGCCTTGCGGATCGTTTTGCGCCCGGGAGCGCTCGGCCTCGGAGAGGCCCCGCCAGGTGGTGGAGCGGGTGTTGATCAGCGCGTCCGGTCCGGCCGCGGCAAGCCAGACAGGAAGCTTCGCGTCCAGATCAGCCTCGGCGCGCACATCCACGAAGGCGGGGTCATGACCGGCGGCCTGAAGGGCTTTGAGCGCCTTCTTGCAAGTGTCGCACGATTTTAGCCCATAAAGCCTGATTTCACCCACGGTTCATCTCTCCCATCGCTATGCTGACGGCATAACGACAGGCTCGGGGGATGAAAAGATGGCTGCCGTATTCAAGTTTATCTGGCGCGGCGCTGCGGCGATCCTCGCCGTCGCGCTTCTGCTCACCGCGATCTGGGTCGTTCGCCTGCAGCTGGGCTGGGTGGAACCTCCCGCGGAGGCGCCCCTTACAGCGCAAACCTACGACCCGGCGTACGCCGAAGCCGGCGAGGCGGCGGGCTTGCTGCTGGCCGCGATGCGCGAGCGCACCGGTGTGCCCGGCGGCGGCGCGGCGGTGTCGGTGGATGGGCGCCTGGTCTGGTCGGCCGGCGCCGGGTTCGCCGAACTGCAGGGCCTGACGCCCGTGACGCCCGATACGAGTTTTCGCATCGGGTCGACCTCGAAGCCGATGACCGCCACCGTACTCGCCCGGCTCGCCGCGGCGGGAACGCTCAGCCTCGACGACACGGTCGGGGCGCACTGGCCCGAGCCTCTCAATCCCGCCTGGGCCCCGCTCATCCTGCGCCGGCTCATGTCCCACACCTCAGGCATGCCGGGCTATGAGGACAACACCGACTACCGCGGCCTCATCGGCTCGATGCGTATGCAGCGCCGGTTCGACAGTGTGGAGGAGGGCCTCTCGCTGGTGGATGGCTCGCGGCTCGCCTATGCGCAGGGCGATGATTTTCTCTACTCCAGCTTCGACGTAAATCTGGCCGCGCGCACGGCGGAGTCCGCGACGGGACAAAGCTACGACCGGTTGCTCGCCGACCTGGTGACCGGCCCGCTGGGCCTCGAAACGCCGTATCTTGACGACCATGGCGCGGCCCCCGTCCCGGAGGCTTCCTGGCATCAGATCAGTCGCGGGCGCGCGCGCCTGCATCCGCACGCTGACGTCAGTCAGCGATGGCCCGGCGGCGGACTGGCGGCGCGCCCGGCCGATCTGGTGCAGGTCGCCGGCGCCTGGCTGGACGAGGCGTTCATCCCGCGTGCGCTGGCGGAGGACTTCTGGGTCCCGGTCCGGCTCAACGACGGGAGCGTCAACGAACAGAATTACGCCGTCGGCTGGCGCAGCGACCTTGTCGCCACGCGTTTTGGAGAGGGCGCCCCGGTGCGGATGGTCCACCATGGCGGGGTCAGCCGGGGCGCCATGAGCTGGCTGGCGCTGTATCCTGATCTTGGGATTGCGGTGGCCGTGAACATCAACGCCGAAACGCCGGAGTTCAACGATTTCGCGTCGGTGGAGCCGGAGATCTTGCGCTTGTTCGCCGCTGCCGCGGGGCGCACGCCGGAGGGCGCGACCCCGCCTTCGCTCGACTGATCAGGTAAGCAGCGCGAAGAGATTGGCGCCCGCGATCACAAACAGCGTCAGGCTTGAGAGCATGAAGAGGGCAAAGCGCACGGGGATGAAGTTCACCGTTGCCTGGAAGATCGAGTGGATGATGCGCAAGGCCACATAGGCCCAGGCCGCCATGATGGTCAGCGAGGCCTCGACGCCCACAAGGTGGCTGTAGATCGCCAGCGCATAGAACACGACCGGCTGTTCGTGCAGGTGATTGTAGTTGTCGGCCACCTGGCGCGCCGAGCGGGGCAGGGCGTCCAGCTCTGATTTCTCTTTCAGCTTCGCCGGGTTGATGCCGGCTTTCTGCATCGCCGGAATGCGCGTGGCGTACATCCACACAAACATCACCAGCGACCAGCTGGCCAGAACCAGCACCGGTGTCAGGATCGTCGCGGCCATTTTGAATGCCTCCCCTTTTTTGTCGCTGCTCATCTATGCGCGAGTCCGAGGAGAGGGGAAGCACCAGCACGGGCATCGGGGCGGGCATTGGCGAGAGACGGGCGCCTTTTTCCTTGCCGGAGCGGGCGCGCGCGGCTACCTCCACGGCCATGACAGAGCCCCGCTTGATCCCGCTTTCCGGCGTCCACAATTTCCGCCGCTTCGGCGCCTATGAGGCCGCCGATGGGCGCACCGTGGCCGACCGGCTGTACCGTTCGGGCCAGTTTTCGCGCGCCACGCAAGGCGACCGCGAAACGCTGGCCGGCCTTGCCGTGAAGACGGTCGCCGATCTGCGCCGCCCCAGCGAGCGCGAGACCGAGCCGTCCCACTGGCCGCAAGTGGACGGCGTGACGGTCATCGAGAGCGACCATGGCGGCCCGGCTGAAGCGCCGCATCTGCGCTTCCTGCGCGAGGCGGAGCTGACGTTTGACTCCATTCGCCAGTTCATGACCGAGACCTATCGCCGGCTGCCCTTTGACGAGGGCAATCAGCATGTCTTCCGCGAGGGAATCCGGGCTCTGGCCTCCAGCGGCGCGGACGACGCGTTTGTCGTGCACTGCGCCGCGGGCAAGGACCGCACGGGGATTTTCTGCGCCCTGGTGCTTTGGGAGCTGGGCGTCGATCACGACACGGTGGTGGACGACTATCTGATGACCAACCGTGTTGTGGATTTCGACCGCATCGCCGAGGTCATGCGCGAGCGCCTGTCGGTGAAGTATGGGCGCGAGTTCGGCGACGCCGAGCTGAAGGCGTTTCTCGGCGTGGACGGCGATTATCTGGTCGCCGCCATGGATGTCATGGGCGACCCCAGGACCTATCTGCGCGGTGAGCTGGGGCTGACCGAGGCCGAGCTCTCCGCCATGCGCGACCGCCTGCTGGCCGGGTAGCCATGGCGAGCCAGGCGCGCACGCCCGGCGTGGAGATCGCGCTGGCCTGGACGCCGCCGGGCGAGGCGTTGACGCGGCTGGCCGATGCGCCGGGCGCGCTCCTTCTGCAGGGCGGCTCGCCGTCCAGCGCCGGGCGGTACAGCTATCTCACCGCGTTTCCTGAATTCAGCATCATCGAGGATGATCCGGCCGCCGGCTTTGCGGCCCTGCGTGCGGGTTTCAGAGCGTCCTCCAGTCCTCGCGCGCCGGGCTTCTCTGGCGGCTATGCGGGGCTGCTCAGCTATGATCTGGGGCGCGCATTCGAACGCCTGCCGGCGTTGCATGGCGGGATCTCGGCCTGGCCCTCTCTGGCGATGAATTGGTATGGCGCGGCGCTGGTGTTTGATCATCAGACCCGGACGCTGGCTGCGCGCGGGGAAGCGGCCGCGGCGGCGCGCCTGGCAGAGGCGGTGTCGGGGCCTTCGCGCGCGCTAGAGGCCGGACCGGGCGTGCTGGAGCAGGTCTGGGACGATGAGCGCTATCTTGAGGCGGCGCGCCGGGCGATCGCCTATGTGCGCGCCGGCGACGTGTTTCAGGTCAATCTCTCTCACCCGTTTCGCGGCGAGATCCCCGGCGCCGATGCACCGGCGGCGCTGGCGCGCGCTCTGGCCGCGTCCAGCCCGGCGGCCTTCTCGGCCTATATGCGCTTTGATGAAACGCGCGCGCTGGTCACCAACAGCCCTGAGCGGTTTGTAAAACTCACCGCAGACGGAGCGGTGGAGGCCCGGCCGGTGAAGGGCACCACGCCACGCCACGCCGATCCGGCCTTGGACAATGCGGCGGCGGCGGCGCTGGAGCGCTCGGTCAAGGACCGGGCGGAAAACCTGATGATCGTGGATCTCATGCGCAATGATCTGGCGCGGGTCTGCGCGCCCGGCACCGTGCGGGCGCCGGAACTGTTTGCGGTGGAGAGCTACGCCAATGTCCACCATCTGGTGTCGACGGTGACCGGCGCTCTGGCGACGGGACGCGACGTGTTTGATCTTCTGGCCGCCAGCTTTCCGCCGGGCTCCATCACCGGTGCGCCGAAGCCGCGCGCCATGGAGATCATCGCCGAGCTGGAAGGCGAAAGCCGCGGGCCCTACTGCGGCGCGCTGGGCTGGATCGGGCCGGACGGCGCGGCTGATTTCAACGTCATGATCCGCACCGCCGCGCTGGTGCGCGAAGGCGAGGGCTGGGCCTGCGAGGTGCGTTCGGGCGGCGCGATCACGATCGAGTCCGATCCGGCGAGCGAGCTTGACGAGACCCGCGCCAAGGCCGGGGCCTTGCGCCAGGCGATCGAGCGATTGTCATGAGCCGGGTGTGGCTCAACGGCGCGTTTCTGGACGCGGGCGAGGCCGGGCTCGCCCCCTCCGACCGTGGCTTTCTCTTGGGCGACGGCGCGTTTGAGACAATGCGCTTTGAGAACGGCGCGATCCGGCGCTGGGCGCGCCATCGCGCAAGGCTTGAAGGGGCGTTATCCTGGCTCGAGATCGCCGCGCCGGATTTCGCCGCCATCGAGGAGGCCGCCGCGCGCCTGTGCGCTGAGGCGAATCTTGAAGGCGCAGTGCTGCGCCTGACCGTGAGCCGCGGCGCCCACGGAGCCGGGCCGGACGCGCCCTCAGGCGAGGCCGGCACGGTGCTGCTCACCGCAAGGCCCCGCCCATCCCCCAGCACGTTTGTGTCGCTGATGGTCGCCACCGGCGCGCGCCGGGCGGGCCTTCAGAGCGAGCGTCACAAGCTTTCAAGCTATGCCGAGCCGCTGGCCGCGCGCCGGGAGGCGAAACGCGCCGGCGCGGACATGGGGCTGATGGTGTCGGCTGTGGACGGCGCGGTGGTTTGCGCCGACTGCGCCAATGTTTTTGCAGTGCTGGACGGGAGCATCGTCACCCCGCCGGTGAGCGCCGGGGCGCTGCCGGGCACCGCGCGCGCCGTCTTGCTTGAGGCCTCGATGGAGCAAGGTACGCCGATCGTCGAGCGCGCGCTGTCGCGAGCTGATATCGCCCGCGCCGAGGCGGTCTTTGTGACCAATGCGGTGTCAGGTGTAGTCGCCGCCAGCCGGGTGGAGGGACGCGCGCTCGATCCCTGTCATCCCATGCTGCTTGCGGCGAAAGCCCTGGAGGCGGACGCGGGTTAAGCCGCCTTTTTCGAAGCGCGGAACCGGTCCCTGCTTTCGCTGAAAGAGGCTCTAGCTCTGCCGGCGCACCCAGGGCGAGCGGCGCGGGCGCAGATAGGCCGTGTCGGTCAGGGTGATCGGCGTCTCGATGCTGGAATTGAACGGGCTCGCGTAGGGATAAAGCGCTTCGACCATCACCACCGAACTCATGGGTGACAACAGGCCCGCGGGCATGGTGGGCAGGCTGTCGGTGTCCAGCGGCGCCATGGTCTCGCTCTCGCTCCAGTCCACGAACACCTCACCTTCGGCGTCCATGCGCACCGAGGTGATCCTCAGTGACAGCGGGGCGGTGCGGTAGGGCGACAATATGGCGTCGGCCGCGGCCATGATGTCGTCAAGCTCGTTATCGGTGACAAAGTCGTCCTGCGCGACGAGGTCGGCCACAGCATTGGCGGCGCTGGTCACCTTGCGGTCCAGGGTCAGCACCTGGGTCAGCTCGGCCGAGCCCAGATACATGGCCACCATGAGCGGGGCGATCAGGGCGAACTCCACTGCAGAGACGCCGCGCCGGTCGCCCATGAAGCGGGCCAGGAGCTTGAGCCGGGAAAGCGGGGCGAGGAGGGTGGCGGGGCCGCGCATCATCACGCTCCGAACGGTTCGTTGCGGAAGGCAGTGGCGGCGGTGATCAGGCGGCGATTGCCCGACATGTTCGACAGGCCGTTCACAAAGCCCGGCCCCAGAAGCTGCCAGTCATAAAACACGCGCACCACCACCACCTCGCCGGCCTGGCCAGGATCGAAGGTGAAGTTTTCCTCGTCCAGATCCCCGTCCTCGGTCATGGGCGCGCCCATCTCGGCGCTGGAGAAGTTATCGAACGGACGCACGTCCACGCGCAGGCGGCCGCAATCGGCGATCGTGGTGATACGCTGGCAAATCGCGGCGCGGAAATCGGCTTCGGTGCCGCCCTCGCTCTGGAGCGCGCCGGTGCGGATGTCGCGGGCGGCCTCGCTGACGGAATCCTCGATGATCGCGGTGGCGAAGAAGATCAGGGCGATCTCCAGAATGCCGAACAGCAAGAAAAAGAACGGCGTCGCCACCAGGGCGAACTCCACCGCCGCCGCTCCCTTGCGGTCGTGGGCGAACCTGCGCGCTGTACGCGGCGTCAGCCGAAGCAGAAGGGAATGGATCCTGTTCATTTGAACAAACATCTCACGGCGCGCTTAAGGGCGCGTGAAGCAGGACGATGTATGCGCCGTTAACCGCCTTCGCTCGTGGTCGCCGCGGCGCCCGCGGCCTGACCAGCCTGGGTGGCGCGCTGCCCGCTCATGTCGTCGAACCAGCCCGGCTGATCGCCGACCGTGGGCAGGCTCTGACATTCGGGATCGCAGACGAACGAGTACTGCACGTTGTTGCGGTAGACCCGCACATGGCTGCGATTGCTCTCGGTGATCGAAAGGTCGGCGGTGTAGATCACCTGACCGGCCTGGTTCATGGCGATCACGTTAGTCTGACCAAAAGCCCGTCCCGACACCAGAAGTGTGCGCTGATCATATAGCGCCGCGTCTGCGATCGCCGGATTGCCGACGATCACCGTGGCGGCCGCTTCCGGCAGCCGGACGACGCCGGCGTGATTGCTGGGAATGCGCACCGTGTGCGCGTCCGCCAGCGCCGCCGGGGCGCAAGCGCCGGACAGGGCGGCGGCTGTGAGCGCGGCGGCGGCCAAGGCGCGGATGATCATGACGAGACTCCCCATCTATCCAGAGACCCGCCTTTGTCGCCCGTGCGGGTGAAGAAGTTCTAAACGGGTGCGGCGCGTCACCCTAGATAATATAGAGGGGTCTGCAGGGGTGAGATATTAGCCGTTTGTTCACTATAGAGAGCCGAAATCAGATTTACCAAAAATAAAGCATGGATTTTTACGCATCCTAAATCGTCTTGCGGTCTACTGCTCATCGTTCAGGGCGGGTCGGACAGACCAGACGCCTGAGCTTAAAAAAGCAAACGGAGTGGATGGGATGAAAAACCTGGTTTCGAAGTTTATCAAAGACGAGTCCGGCGCCACGGCGATCGAGTACGGCCTCATTGCGGCCCTCATCGCGGTCGTCATCATCGGCGCGGTCACCACGCTGGGCGGCACGCTGACCCAGACCTTCACCGACGTGAACGCCGGCCTGACCGGAACCGGCGGCGGCGGCGGCGGCGGCGGCGAGGGATAATATCGCCGGAGACTTTTGAACTTCGCCTATGTGAAGGGCCGCTCCCGCAGGAGCGGCCCTTTTTGCATGGGCCGTGAACCTCGCGTTAAGCACGTCTTGCGAAACTCGGTGCCCGGTCTGCACCGATTTCGAGGTCCGCCATGTCGTTCGCCATGATCATCGCCAACACCGCCCTTGTGGCGTTCGCCTGCCTCATGCTCTGGGCGGCCTGGTGCGATGTGCGGCGCTACACCATCCCCAACTGGATCCCCGCCGTGCTGATCGCGCTCTGGATCGCGGCCGCGCCGTTCCTGCAGCTTGGCTGGGCGGGCGCCGGCTGGTCGCTTCTGACATTCGCTTGCGTGCTGGCGGCGGGCATGGCGCTGTGGGCGCCGGGCTGGGTGGGTGGAGGCGACGTCAAGCTGCTGGCTGCGGCCGCGCTCTGGTTCGGCTGGCCGGATGCGCTGGCGTTCCTGCTTTACGCCATGGTCGCCGGCGGCGTGCTCGCGGTGGTGCTGCTGGGCCTGCGCAAGATCAGCCCGGTTTTGCCGGTCAGCCCCCACGCGCTGGGCAAGACCCCGCTGGCTGAAGGCGCGCCTGCACCCTACGCGGTGGCCATTGCGGCCGGCGCGCTCCTGGTTCTGCCCCATAGCGCTGTTTTCGCCGCCTATCAGGCCTGACACAGGCCGCATCCAGGCCTGATCTGGCGCGCCTCCGGCGCCGCGACCTGAAACGATTCGGGTCTGCTGGTTTGTTTAACCTCGATAATTAACGCGGCTTTGAGGTTTTACCGGCCAGATTCGGCACGTAAAGCAATCTACGGGCCAGGGGCAGTCCCAAAATGAACATCGTCCGGATCATCGTGCTCATCGTCGCCGGCCTCGCCGCCGTCGTCGCCGCAGTCTTCGTACGCGGCGCCATGCAGCCCGCGCCCGCCGCCCCGCAACAGGTGGAGGCGCCCGCGCCGGCTGAAGCCCGGGTGCTGGCGGCGTCCCGCGATATTGCGGCCGGCGAACGTCTCACCGTCTCCGACATGCGCTGGACGCCCTGGCCGCAAGAGGCGGTCCTGCCCTTTCACGTCGTGCGTAGCGCCGACGCGGACGGCATGGAGCGCATGACCGGCGCCATCGCCCGCACTCAGGTTTCATCCGGCGAGCCGCTGAACGAAGGCCGCCTGGTGCTCGCCGGGGAGGCGGGCTTCATGGCCGCCGTGCTTACCCCGGGCATGCGCGCGGTCGCGGTGCCCACTTCGGCGCGCGCCGGGGCGGGCGGTTTCATCCTGCCCAATGACCGGGTGGATATTCTGGTCTCCACCGACAGCGATTCCGGCATGCGCACCGATGTCGTGGTGGAGAACGCCCGCGTTCTGGCCATCGACCAGTCCTACAGCGACGAGGGCGACGGCGCGGTGGTCGGCTCCACCGCCACGGTGGAGCTGCTGCCTGAACAGGCGCGCGCCGTGGCGCTTGCGGTCGCCGCCGGAGATGTTTCGCTCGCCCTGCGTTCAGTGGCCGACACCGAAGGCGGACCCCGCCTGCCCGGTGATCGAGGCCAGAGCGCTGACACGGGCGAGTCCGGACAGCGCATGGTGCGCGTGTTCCGGTACGGCCAGGAGCAGCGCGTCGCGCTGGGAGGTGGTCAATGATCCGCTCACTCACCCTTGTCGCGGCGCTGATCGCCGGCGCCGCCTTGGCGCCCCAGGCCGGCGCCCAGCTCGCCGGCGCCTCGGTGGAGCGCAACAACACCCTTCAGGTGGTGATCCGCGAGCCCGGCGACGGTCCGGTCTCGCGCAGCATCGACCTGCCTCTGGGCCAGGCCGCGATCATCCACCTGCCCGTTGATGCGGGCGAGGTCATGGTGGCCAGCGACGCCATCGCCGACGCGGTGGTGCGCACGCCGCGCCGCGCCCTTCTGCTGGGTCAGCAGGTGGGCCGCACGAATGTCTTTTTCTTCGACCCCGAAGGCGAGCTGATCCTGGATCTGGACGTGCGGGTGGAGCGCGACATGGCCGCGCTGAACGATGCGCTGCTCCGCTTCGTGCCCGACAGCCGTATCAACGCCGAAAGCATGAACGCCAATATCGTGCTGTCCGGCGCGGTGCCGTCGGCCAGCGCCGCCGATCAGGCCCTGCAAGTGGCCCGGCGCTGGGTGGACGACCCCACCCAGGTGGTCAGCTTCCTCACTGTGGAAGGGCGCGATCAGGTCATGCTGCGCGTGCGCATCGTGGAGATGGAGCGCAATATCGTGCGCCAGCTGGGTGTGAACCTGTCCGGCCAGCAGAATTTCGGCGATCTCTCGCCGGCGCGGCGCATACAGGCCACCAACGATCTGGGCCAGCCTCTGCTGGATGAGTTCGGCGCCCCGATTTACGAGGTCTTCCAGCCGGGGCGCTATCAGAGCGGGTCAGGCTTCAGCACCCAGAACGGGTTCGGCGTCGCCGGCGCCGCGCTGGGCGGATTGGCGGGCACGGTGAGCACCACCAATTTCGTCGGCAGCGTGCTGCAAAGCTCGGTCTCTGCGACCCTGAACGCGTTGGAGCGTGTCGGACTGGTGCGCACCCTGGCCGAACCCAACATCACTGCGATCTCCGGTGAGTCCGCGCAATTCCTGGCTGGCGGCGAGTTTCCCGTGCCGGTGGGGCGCGACGATGACGGCGCCCTCGCCATCGAGTTCAAGCCCTTCGGCGTGGGGCTGGGCTTCACGCCCGTGGTCCTGAGCGAGGGCCGCATTTCGCTGCGTATCTCAACCGAGGTGTCCGAGCTTTCCAATGAAGGCGCGATCACGCTGGGCTCGAGCCCGGTCTTTGACGACCAAGGCAATATCGTCGGCAGCCAGCCCTCGATCTCCATCCCCGCGCTCACCGTGAACCGGGCCGAGACCACTGTGGAGATGCCGTCCGGCGGCTCTCTGGTGATCGCCGGCCTGATCAAGGAAGAGACCCGCCAGGCGCTTGACGGCGTGCCGGGCATGGAGCGCCTGCCTGTTCTGGGCTCGCTGTTCCGCTCGCGTGATTTCGCCAATAACCAGACCGAGCTGGTGATCGTGGTGACGCCCTATCTCGTGGACCCCGCCGATCCCGACGCGCTCACTGATCCGGGCGACGGGTTCGCCGCGGCTTCGGCGGCGTCGAGCATTTTCCTGGGCCGCCTCAACCGTGTCTACGCCTCGCCGGGTGCGCAGGTGGAGGGCCGCGGCTGGCTCGGTCCCGTTGGCTTCGTGCTGGAGTAAGCGCCATGACGACGATGAAATTCCTTCTTTGCGCGCTTGGCGCCCTCAGCCTGGCCGCCTGCGCCGGCCAGGCGCCGCGCGGTCTTCCGCAAGCCAGCGCCGTGCCTGAGACGGTCCGCGTTGAAATGCCGGTGGACGGGCGCGACGCCGGGCTGACCCGGGACCAGCTTGAGCTGATCGGCGCGCTCGCCGGCGAGTACAAGGCGCGCGGCCATGGCCCGCTGGTGATCTCCTATCCGCGCGATGCGGCCAATTCGGACGCCGCCATCCAGGCCATCGCCCATGCGCGGACCCAGTTTTACGAGGCCGGGCTTTCCTGGCGTCAGATTTCCGGCGGCGCCTATAACGCGCAGGGCCTGATGAACGCCCCGGTGATCTTTTCCTTCACCCGCTACCGCGCGGTGGCGCCGGACTGCCCTGAGGGGTGGGAGAATTTGCGCAATGACCGGGCCGGCGAGCCGCACGCCCGTTTCGGCTGCGCCACGGCTGCCAATCTGGCCGCCATGATCGCAGACCCGCGCGATCTGACGACGCCGCGCACCTTCGGCGATCCCGATGCGGCGCGCCGTCAGACCGTCCTCGATCAGTATCGGCGCGGAGAGCCGACCGCCACCGAGCGCGGCTCCGGCGAGTCCGGAACCGTGTCCACTGCGGTCAGCAATTAGGAAGGCGCCTGAGATGAACCGTCAAACCGCCGACGCCTTCGAAGACTTCGACGCCGACGACGACTTCCTGGACGCCTCCGAGGATGCGCCGGAGGATCCCTTCCTGGACGCCGAGGCTGTTGAGCGTCGGCTTCTGGGCGAGGAGGACGCGCCGCGTGCACGTGCGCCGGCCGAGGATGAGCACCGCCCGTTCGGCGCGCGCCTGGCCGAGGCGAACGCCACCGATATGGGCGCCGACCCGTTCGGGGACGGGGGCTATGACGACGAGCCGTACGAGACGCAGCGCCCGCCCCGCCCGGCCGCGCCAGCTCCGAGCCGGGTTCAGGACCCGGCCCGCAAGCCGGCCCCGCGGGTCGATGATCCGTTCGGCGAGTCCGAAGACTTTGAAGAATCCGATCCGTTCGAGGACGCCCGCCCGCAATCGAGGCGGTTCGAGCCTGAAGCGGTGATCTCCGGCGGCGACTACGGCGAGGTCGAGGGCCTATCCGACGTTGACGACTCGCTTTTGACCCAGCCGGTCCCGCGCATCGCCATCCACGCGTTTTGTGAATCCCCCGACACCGGCCAGCTGATTCACCGCGCCGGGACCGACCGGCGGCTTCAGAAAGCCCACGTCACCGTGGAGCTTGGTGGTCTGTCGGCGGCGATCGAGCGCTTCCACGACGAGAGCACGCCGGAGCTCCTGATCATCGAAACCGGGATGCGCGGCCGTGAACTGTTCCAGCAGCTCGACGAGCTCGCCACCGTCTGCGACGGCGACACCAAGGTGATCATTGTCGGCGCGGCCAATGATATCGCGCTCTATCGCGAGCTGATGCGCCGGGGCGTGAGCGAGTATCTCGTGCCGCCCATGACGCCGTTGCATGTGATCAAGACGATTTCGGGCCTGTTTCTCGACCCCGAGCAGCCATTTGCCGGTAAATCTTTGTGCTTTGTCGGCGCCAAGGGCGGGGTGGGCAGCTCCACAATCGCCCACAATGTCGCCTGGCATCTCACCGAGTCGCTGCGCACCGACGCGGTTCTGGTGGATCTCGACCTGTCGTTCGGCACAGCGGGCCTCGATTTCAACCAGGATCCGCCCCAGACCATCGCCGAGGCGCTCGCCCAGCCTGAACGCCTGGATCAGGCGCTGCTGGACCGGCTGCTGGTGCGCTGCACCGATCGGCTGAGCCTGTTTTCCGCACCGTCCAGTCTTGAAAGCGACTGGGATTTCCAGCCCGAGCACTTTGAGAGCGTGCTGGAGGTGGTGCGCCGTCAGGCGCCCTTCGTAGCGCTGGATCTGCCCCATGCCTGGAGCCCCTGGGTGCGCCGCACGATCCTGTCTTCCGATCAGGTCGTGGTCACGGTCACGCCGGATCTGGCGTGCCTGCGCAACGCCAAGAATCTGTTCGACCTGGTGCGTCAGAGGCGGCCCAATGACGAGCCGCCGAAGATCGTGGTGAACATGGCCGGTTGCCCGAAAAAGCCGGACATTCCGCTCAAGGATTTCTCCGACGCGCTCGGCGCGGCGCCGGTCCTGGTGCTGCCGTTCGAGCCGGCTCTGTTCGGCAAGGCGGCCAATAACGGCCAGATGATCGCCGAGGTCGATCCCAAATCAAAAGCGGCTGAAGGTTTTGCTCACCTGGCCGGCCTGCTCACCGGGCGGGCGGCGCCGGCGGCCAAACCCAAAAGCCTGTTCGCCTCCCTGTTCGGCAAGAAGTAAGGCGCGACCATGTTCGGCAAACGACCTGCATCCCAGCCCGGCGGCGGCGCAAAGGGCTTCGGCCAGGCTGGCGAGGCGCCCGCCGCGCCGAAGCCGGCCGCGCCGCGCCCGGCATCGGGTTCAGGTTCGAGTTCGGGCGATTCTAGCGTCGCCACGAAAAGCCGTCCGGTCGAGTCCGCCACCATGCGCTCGAGCTCGGGCGCGCCCGCCAAGCCGGCCGCCAGCGCTGCTCCGGCCGCGCCCGCCGGCGCCAAGAAGCAGATGTCCACCGCCAAGCCGCGCAAGACCGGGGCGACCGAAACCGTCGGCGCGGAGCGTTCGGCGGAGTATTATGCGGTCAAGACGACGATCTTCAACGCGCTGATCGACACGATCGACCTGTCGCAGCTGGCGCGCCTGGACAACGACACCGCGCGCGACGAAATCCGCGACATCGTCACCGAAATCATCTCGATCAAGAACGTGGCGATGTCCATCGCCGAGCAGGAACAGCTGCTGCAGGACATCTGCAACGACGTTCTGGGCTACGGACCGCTGGAGCCCTTGCTGGCGCGCGACGACATCGCCGACATCATGGTCAACGGCGCCGGCGACGTGTTCATCGAAGTCGCGGGCCGGGTGAAGAAGACCAACATCAAGTTCCGCGACAACGGCCAGCTGATGAATATCTGTCAGCGTATCGTGTCCCAGGTGGGCCGGCGCGTGGACGAGAGCAGCCCGATCTGCGACGCGCGCCTGGCCGACGGCAGCCGCGTCAACGTCATCGCGCCGCCTTTGTCGCTGGACGGGCCGACCCTGACGATCCGGAAATTCAAGAAGGACAAGCTGAAGCTCTCCAACCTGGTGGATTTCGGCTCGATCTCGCCGGAGGGCGCGCGCATCCTGGAGATCATCGGGGCGAGCCGGTGCAATGTGCTGATCTCCGGCGGCACCGGCTCGGGCAAGACAACGCTTCTCAATTGCCTCACCGGCTTCATCGGCGAGGACGAGCGCATCATCACCTGCGAGGACGCCGCCGAACTGCAGCTGCAGCAGCCCCACGTGGTACGCCTTGAAACCCGCCCGCCCAATCTTGAGGGCACCGGACAGGTCACCATGCGCGACCTGGTGAAGAACTGCCTGCGGATGCGGCCTGAACGCATCATCGTGGGCGAGGTGCGCGGCCCCGAGGCCTTCGACCTTCTGCAGGCCATGAACACTGGACATGACGGCTCCATGGGCACGCTGCACGCCAATTCGCCGCGCGAGGGGCTGAGCCGGATCGAATCCATGATCACCATGGGCGGCTACAACCTGCCCACCAAGACGATCCGGGAGATGATCTCCGGATCCATCGACGTGGTGATCCAGGCCGCGCGCATGCGCGACGGCTCGCGCAAGATCACCCACATCACCGAAGTGCTGGGGATGGAAGGCGACGTGATCATCACTCAGGACCTGTTCCTGTATGAGATGACAGGCGAAAACGCCGACGGCGACATCGTCGGAAAGCACGTCTCCACCGGCATCGCCCGTCCGGCCTTCTGGGACCGGGCGCGCTATTTCGGCCTCGAGGGCCAGCTCGCCGACGCGCTCGAAGCCGCGGAAGGATAGGCGGGCATGACCCCGGATATCGCCTTCATCGCAGCCGCCGTCTGCGCCTTCGTCGCGGTGGCGGGCCTGGGTTTCGCGCTGATCCCGTCCGGCGAGCCGAAAACCAGGAAGAGCCGGCTGCACGCAGCGGTGGGCGCGCCGGCGAAGCACCAGCCGCGCCGCGCCGTCAGCGCCCAGGAAGGCCAGGCCAACAAGCGCAAGCAGATCCAGGACTCGCTTAAAGAGATCGAGGATCGCCAGAAGGCGGAACGCAAGAAATCGCTGACCCTGCGCGCGCGCATCGAGCAGGCGGGACTGACCTGGAGCCCGGCGAAATTCTGGATCATCTCCGCGGTGCTGGGCGTGATCACCTCGATTCTGGTCCTCTTCACCGGGCTCAATGTGCTCATCGTCCTGGCCGCCGGCGTGGTGGCGGGCCTGGGCCTGCCGCGCTGGCTTCTGGGCATGATGAAGGCGCGCCGGCTGAAGAAATTCACCGAGAACTTCGCCGACGCGCTCGATGTGATCGTGCGCGGCATCAAGTCCGGCCTGCCGCTGAACGAATGCCTGAAGATCATCGCGCGCGAGGGCGAGGCGCCGGTCCGGCAGGAGTTTCAGATGCTGGTGGAAGGCATCGCGGTGGGCGTTGACATCGACGAGGGCATGCGCCGCATGCTGCGCCGGGCGCCGCTGTCGGAGCTGTCCTTCTTCGCCATCGTGCTGGCGATCCAGGGCAAGACCGGGGGCAATCTGGCCGAGGCGCTGAACAATCTTTCCGTGGTCTTGCGCGCGCGCAAGATGATGCGCGAGAAGGTCGGCGCCCTGTCAGCCGAAGCCAAGGCCTCGGCCATGATCATCGGGTCCCTTCCGCCGGGCGTGGGTACGATGGTGTCGATCATCTCGCCCGACTACATGCAGCCCATGTTCACCACCTCGCTGGGCCAGGTGATGCTGATCGGCGGCGGGCTCTGGATGCTCATGGGCATCCTGACCATGCGCGGCATGATTAACTTCAAGATGTAAGGGGCGAGCCGATGAATGTTCTTGCGTTCGCCGACTGGATCACCGAGCCGCAGAACCTGTTTGCGGTGATCGCGGCGCTTCTCGTGTTCGCCACGGTTTGGACCCTGTCCGCGCCGGCGTTGAACACCGACCAGACGCAAAAGCGTTTAAAGCAGGTCGCCGAGCGCCGCGACGAGCTGCGCCGCAAGGCGCGCGATTCGATCGACAAGGAAAAGGGTTCGGCGAGCCTGCGCGGCAACGACAAGCGCAGCGTCTATCGCCGGGTCGTAGAGCAGCTCAACCTGGTCAAGCTGCTCGAAGACCCCAATCTTAAGCTGAAGCTCACCCAGGCGGGCATGCGCGGTCAGCAGCCGGTCTACACCTTCTATTTCTTCCGCTTCGCCATGCCGTTCATCCTGTTTTCGGCGGGCTTCCTGTACATGTCGCTGGTCAATGATTTCGGCCTTGAGCTTTTTCAGCGCCTGTCGGTGATGATGGGGCTGGCGTTGCTGGGCTATTATGCGCCGGGCATCTATCTGTCGAACAAGGCCGCCAAGCGCCGCGACTCCATCATGCTGGCCTTTCCCGACGCGCTGGACTTGCTCCTGATCTGCGTCGAGGCGGGGATGAGCATCGAAGCAGCCTTCCAGAAGGTCGCCGCGGAGATCGGCTCCAGCTCGCTGGAGCTGGCTGAAGAGCTGTCGCTCACCACCGCCGAGCTCTCCTTCCTCCAGGAACGCCGCCAAGCCTATGAAAATCTCGCCATGCGCACCAATCACCCGGGCGTGAAATCGGTCTCCACCGCGCTTACTCAGGCTGAACGCTACGGCACTCCGCTGGGTCAGGCCTTGCGGGTGATGGCAAAGGAGAATCGCGACATGCGCATGAGCGCGGCCGAGAAAAAGGCCGCCGCGCTGCCTGCCAAGCTCACCGTGCCCATGATCCTGTTCTTCCTGCCGGTTCTGTTTCTGGTGATCATGGGACCTGCCGTGATCACTTACCAAAACATGTGACGCGGCGTTTCGCGCCCGGTAGGGTGCGCACTTGTCAGGCGGACGCCGTCCGCCGCCAGCGTTGAGGAGGGTCGCCGCCATGTTTGGTGGGGACAAAGCGGTGGAGCGCCGCCGCGAAGCCATGCGACTCGCGGAGGCGGCGGCTGACCACGCGCTGGATGCGCTCGCCGAGGGAGATCCCAAGCGGGCGAAGAAAGAACTCGAAGCGGTTCCCAAGAAGATCCAGTTCGCTGACGGCGGCTGGAAGCCGGCGCTTGCTCTGGCGCTGCTTGAGCTGAGCACGGGCAAGCGCCGCGCCGGCCTGTCGCGCCTGGCTGAAGTCTGCGCGGGGCTGGACGAGACCAGCCTGTCGCGTGACGACAAGGGCTATCTGCGCCTCTACGCGCTCTACCGCGCGATCGATGCGAGCAAGGATGGCCGCGCCCCGGCGGAGCTGCGCGCCCAGACCGAGGATTTCCGCTTTGACCAGACGCTGGTTTCGCGTCAGCTCAAGCAACGTTTTCCGCTGAAAAGGGTGGAGGATGTCACGTCGCCGCCGCCGCCCATGTCAAGCCCGCCCCGGAGCGAGCTTTAGGCGGGCGCGAGCTTTAGGCTGGCGCCGTCTGCCGGACCGGCGGCCTATCTCAGGCCCTGACGCTCCATTTCGCGTAAGCGGTCATAGCTGCGCCCCGAGCTCATGAGATCGCGGATATAGGCCAGGCTCGCTTCGGCCATCTCCGGTGTCACGTCCACCAGGGCGTGGCTCTCGGCTTCGTCAAAGCGGCCCTGCAGGGCCAGCGCGAGGGCGAGATTCTGGCGCACTTCGGGACCGGCCTCGTTGAGATCGGATGCGCGGCGCAGAAGCGATTCGGCGCGTTCAAGATCGCCGGCCAGCATGTGCGACAGCGCCAGATTATTGAGCACCGTGGCTTCGCCGCCGGACAGGACCAGCGCCTGTTCAAACTGCAGGCGGGCGCGGTCGGCCCGCCCGGTCTGCTCCAGCGCCACGCCCAGAGCATTGGCCAGGCGCCAGTTCTGGGCGTCGGAGCGCAAGGCGCGGGACAGGGGCTCGATGGCGCTCTGGCCCTGACCCATCCCGGTGAGCGCCATGCCGTAGGCTGACAGAAGCGGACCGTCTTCGGGGTAAAGCGCCAGGGCCTGGCGGGCCACTTCGGCGGCGCGTTCAAAATTGTTCAGCGTGCGCAGGACGTCCGAGAGCTTGAACGCGGCTTCCCGGTCAGCCGGGTTCATCTGATGGGCTTCCGCCCAGAACGCGGCCTGGGTCAACAGGTCCTGATTTTCAATGGCTGCACGCTCGTCGGCTGTGGCCGGCACGATGGTGCGCGATTGCATATCGGCGGTCAGCGCCGCCTCCTGCTCGGTGGGCTGCAGCTCGGAAGTCGTGGCGCAGGCCGTCGCCATGAGGCCTGCAAGACAGATTGCGGACAGGCGCGCGCGCATGCTCTACCTCTCGCTTAACGCCGTAGCGGATGAGTTCACTCTGCCCGCGCCGGCCTCAAGAAGGCGTTAACGCTCCGGTTACACAGACCGCGAGCGATACAGACCGCGATACAAGACCCCGATACGAAGCAAGGACCGCCCCCATGAGCGCCACCCCGACCGCCCCCGATCTGTTTGCAAAGCCCGGCGATGATGCGCGCACCGCCCGCATCATCGCCGTCTCTGATCTGGACGCTGCGCTGGATGCGCTGCCCGAGGCCGCGGCGCGCCATGTGCGCGCCAGCGGCTTCGAGGGAGGGGCGAGCCAGGTGGTGATTCTGCCCGAGGGCGCGGGCGTGGATGCGTTGATCGGCGCCGGTGCGGGCTTGAGCGCGTTCGACATCGCCGGCGCCGCAATGGGCCTGCCTGAAGGCGACTGGGCGCTGGAGGCGACGCCCTATGATCCCACCGAGACTGCGATCGCGTTTGCGCTCGGCGGCTATCAGTTCACCCGTTACAAGAGCGCGAAGCGTCAGCCGGCGCGCCTGGTGGCGCCGCAGGGCTGCGACACCGCCGAGGCGTCACGCGTGGCCGCCGGCGCCATGCTGACGCGCGATCTGGTGAACACCCCGGCCGGCGACATGCTGCCCAGCCATCTGCAGAAGGCCGCTGAAGGTCTGGCCGAGACCTACGGCGCCACCTGCACGGCCATCGTGGGCGATGATCTTCTGGACCAGAACTATCCCATGATCCACGCGGTGGGCCGGGCCAGCGCCGATGCGCCGCGCCTGATCGAGCTGGAATGGGGCGATCCCTCCCACCCGCGCCTGGCGCTGGTGGGCAAGGGCGTGTGCTTTGATTCCGGCGGGCTCGACATCAAGCCGGCCAGCGGCATGCTCCTGATGAAGAAGGACATGGGCGGCTCGGCGAACGTGCTGGGGCTGGCCTCCATCATCATGGACGCCAAGCTTCCCGTGCGCCTGCACGTGCTGATCCCGGCGGTGGAGAACGCGATCTCCGCCAACGCTTTCCGGCCCGGCGACATTCTTCAAAGCCGCAAAGGCCTCACCGTGGAGGTGGGCAATACCGACGCCGAAGGCCGCCTGGTGCTCGCCGACGCCCTCACAAAGGCGATCGAAAGCGACCCGGACCTGCTCATCGACATGGCGACGCTCACCGGCGCGGCGCGCGTGGCGCTGGGACCGGAACTGGCGCCGGTCTACACGGAGGACGAGGCTTTCGCACGCAGCCTGCAGGACGCCGGCGCAGCGTGCGACGACCCGGTCTGGCCCATGCCGTTGTGGGGCGGGTATGACAGCTGGCTCGACAGCGACATCGCCGATCTCTCCTCCACCGGCAAGGGCGGGTTCGCCGGATCGATCACCGCCGCGCTATTCCTGCGCCGGTTTGCGTCGGACGCGAAAGCCTGGGCCCATTTTGATATCTTCGCCTGGAACCCCAGCGCCCGGCCGGGCCGCCCTGTGGGCGGGGAGATGCTCGGCTCGCGCGCGCTGTGGAGCGTCCTGAAGGCGAAATTTGGAGGCTGAACCTTGAGCGAGATCTATCAGGTCACCGCCGGCGTCGCGCCGGTCCGCAACGGGCCCCGGCCCGACGCCATGCAGGAAACACAGCTGCTGGCGGGCGAATGCTTCACGCTGGAGCGTGAGGAGGCCGGCTTCGGGTTCGGGGCGAGCGCACTGGACGGCTATGAGGGCTGGGTGGACATGGCGGCGCTGTCGGCGCCGGCGCTCATTCCCACCCACACGGTCAAGGCGCTGCGCACCTATGTGTTTTCAGAGCCGGACCTGAAGAGCGCGCCGGTCTGCCTGATCTCGCTGAACGCCAAGATCGCTGGCGGGCGCCGCTCGGGCCGCTATGTGGAGGCCCAGCGCATGGGTTGGGTCTTCGAGCCGCACTTGCGCGCCGTGGGTGAGGAGTTCGAACCCGACTGGGTGGCGGTCGCCGAGCGTTTCTTGCACACGCCGTACTTCTGGGGTGGCAAGGAGAGTTTGGGGCTTGATTGCTCAGGTCTGATCCAGACCGCCATGGAGGCGGTGGGCCTGGCGTGCCCGCGCGATTCCGGCCCGCAGGAAGCCTGGGCGAAGGCGAATTGGGAGCGGGTGGAGCCGGGTGAGGATTTCGAAGGTCTCAAGCGCGGCGATCTGGTGTTCTGGCCGGGCCATGTGGGCGTGATGACCAGCCCCGAAACGCTGCTTCACGCCAACGGCCATCACATGATGACCGTGGCCGAACCGCTGTCGCGTACGGCCATGCGCATCGCCCACCACCACGCCCCCATGAGCGGGATTTATCGCGCGCCCTAGGAGCTCAGGCGCAGCTGGTTGATGTCGGCGGCGATGGCGGAGAAGGCCGAGCGAATGTCCATGGACTCCACCTGGAAATAATTCTGCGGCCTGCTGGCGCAGTTGCGCATCAGATTGCGGTTGGTGGAGCCGGAAACCTGGAAGGCGATGGTGTAGATGTGCACGCCTTGCCCGCTGGCGGTGTCGCAGGCGTCTTCCATATTGTCCCGCGCGTCGCGGGCCGAATACAGCTCGGTGTTGCGCCACCAGCCCCAGCGGCGCTCGGTGCGGATCTGGGCGGTGGCGGCGCCGTCGGTCATCACCACCAGCACCTTGATCGTGTCTTCGTCGTCATAGGCGGCGGGACGGTCGGAGAAGGAACCGCCCAGCCGGCCGCGCCAGGATGGGTCCAGGGCGCGCGCCCCCCAGGCCGTGGCGACGTCCAGCCCGGTGTTTCCACCGGCGTCCAGGCGACGCACCAGGTTGATCAGGCTGTTGCGATCATCGCGCAGGAAGACCGAAGCCTCCTCCTCCTCGGGGCAGAAGCTTGAGGAGCGCCAGTCATATTGTTCATCGCCCTGCCACTCGAGCCAGTCGAGGCCTTCATCGGGCAGGGGGATGGAGATCGGCCAGTCCTCGCCAAGCTCCGGACACCCTGAGCGCTCCCGGTCGCGCTTTTTGCGTTCGCCGATGATCTGTTCGTTGACGTATTGGGGCAGGCGCACGCCGCCATTGTAGGGGATCACCGAAATGCTGGTGCGCTCGGCGTTGGAGGCGAGCACCACGTCAATGAATTCTTCAGCCGCGTCGCGCAGGGCGCGGATTTTCGAGCCGTTCATGGAGCCGGAAATGTCCAGCACCAGCGAGATCTCGATATCGCGCACCTGTTCGATGGCGCTCGCCTCGCGGCGCACGGTGAGGTGATTGATCCCGGCGATCCCCAGCAGAGTCGTGGGCACGGCGACCGAGGCGCGCGCGTCCACCTGACGCGAGTTCAGGCCGGTGGTCGCGGTGACTTCAAGGTCGAGACCGTCCAAGAGGCCGTTCTGATCGCCCAGCGCGGCGTTCACATAGGCGCGCACGACGGCGTCGGCGTCGCGGTCCTGGGTCAACGACGCCGCCGCCAGCACGCCGGAATCCAGCGCCGCCTGCAATTCGGTCGCCACAGAGGTGGAGCGCGAATAGTCCATACCGCCGCCGACCGCCGCCAGCAGCGAGGACAGGGTGAGCGCGAACACCATGGCGACATTGCCGCGTGTGTCGCGCAGGAACGACTTGATGCGTCGCTTGAGCATGGCTTGCGGCCCTGCTGTCTGCGTCCGTTCGGGACAGGGAAGAGACGATCCTCGCCCAATAAGGCGAAGATCGCGTTAAGGCCTAGCTGGTGAGGCGCAGCTGGTTGATGTCGGCGGCGATGGCGGAGAAGGCGGACCGGATGTCCATGTCCTCCACCGGGTAGTAGTTCTGCGGCCGGCTCGCGCAGTTCTGCATCAGATTGCGGTTGGTGGAGCCGGAGAGCTGGAAAGCGATGGTGTAGATGTGCACGCCCTGATCCTCCGCTGCGTCGCAGGCCTCACTCATATTGTCGCGGGCGTCGCGCGCCGAATAGAGCTCCACATTGCGCCATTTGCCGTTGCGGCGTTCGCGCCGGATCTGGGCGGTGGCGGCGCCGTCGGTCATCACCACCAGCACCTTGATCGTATCTTCGTCGTCATAGGCGGCGGGGCGGTCGGAGAACGAGCCGCCCAGCCGGCCGCGCCAGGAAGGGTCCAGCGCGCGCGCGCCCCAGGCCGTGGCCACGTCCAGCCCGGTGTTTCCGCCGGAGTCCAGGCGGCGGACCAGATCGATGAGAGTGTCACGGTCCTGGCGCAGGAAGACTGAGGCTTCATTGCTCTCCGGACAGAAGCTGGAGGAGCGATTGTCGTATTGCTCATCGCCCTGCCATTCCAGCCAGTCGAGGCCTTCATGGGGCAGGGCGATCGAGATCGGCCAGGTCTCGCCAAGTTCCGGGCAGCCCGAGCGGTCGCGCTGGTTCCGGTTGCCGTCGACAATCTGCTCGTTGACATAGTCAGGCAGGCGCACGCCGCCATTATAGGGGATCACCGAGATGCTGGTGCGGCCGCCGTTGGAGGCCAGCACCACGTCGATGAATTCCTCGGCCGCTTCGCGCAGGGCGGAGATCTTGGATCCATCCATGGAGCCGGAAATGTCCAGCACCAGGGAGATCTCGATATCGCGCACCTGCTCGATGGCGCGCGCGTCGCGGCGCACCGTCAAGGTGTTGATCCCCGCCACGCCCAGCAATGTGGTCGGCACCGACACCACGGCGAAGGCCTCCACCTCGCGAGAGTTGAAGCCGGTGATGGCGGTGACCTGAAGGTTGAGGGAGTCCAATAGCCCGCGATGATCGCCGAGCGCGGCCTCCACATAGGAGCGCACCACATCGTCCGCAGGCCGGTCCTGGCTCAAGGAGGCGGCCGCCAGCACGCCTGAATCCAGCGCCGCCTGAAGCTCGAACCCCACCGAGGTGGAGCGGGAGAAATCCATGCCGCCGCCCACCGCCGCCGCCAGCGAAGATAGGCAGAGCGCAAAGACCATGGCGACATTGGCCCGGGCGTCCCGGGCGAAGCGGCGGATATGGCGGGCCATGTGAAGGCTCCCTGAACAGGCGCCCAAAGCGGGACGTCTGATCAGCGAGCTTGCATGGAATATGCCAAAAAGCTGTTAAAACAGGAGTTTACGGCTCATTAACCGATCAGCGCGACAGCCTCAGCGAGTTCAGATCCGCGGCGATCGCGGAGAACGCCGCGGCGATGTCGAGATCCTCGACCTCGAAATAGTTCTCCGGAAGGCTGGCGCAGTTGCGCATCAGATTGCGGTTGGTGGAGCCGGAGAGCTGGAAGGCGATGGTGTAGATCGCCACGCCCTCATCCTCCGCCGCATCGCAGGCGTCGGCCATGTTGTCGCGGGCGTCCCGCGCCGAGTACAGCTGGTAGTTCCGCCAGCGCCGGTCGCCGGAGTCCCAGTAATTGCGGATCTGGGCGGTGGCGGCGCCGTCGGTCATCACCACCAGCGCCTTGAGGGTGGAAGGCTCGTCATAGTCCACGGGGCGTTCGGAGAAATTACCGCCCAGCCGGCCGCGCCAGGCCGGATCCAGGGCGCGGGCGCCCCAGGCGGCGGCGATATCGAGCCCGGTATTGCCGCCCGCATCCAGGGCGTCGATCATCTCAATCAGATCGACCTGGGTATTGCGGAAGAAGCGGCTTTCCTCATTTTCTTCCGGGCAGAAGGCCGAGCTTTCATCGCCAGCCATGTCGTCGCCCCGCCATTGCAGCCAGTCCAGCCCGTTGGCCGGGGGCTCAAGGGTGATGGGGTGGTCCTCGCCGTATTCCGGACAGCCCGAGCGGTTCGCGTCGGCGCCGGAAATCAGCTGAGCGTTGATGGAGCCGGGAAGGCGCACGCCGCCGTTATAGGGAATGATCGAAACGCTGGTGAAATTGCTGGTGTCGCCCGCCAGGACGACCTGGACGAACTCCTTGGCCGCCTCGCGCAGGGCTTCGATCTTCGCCCCACCCATGGAGCCTGAGACGTCAAGCACCAACGATATCTCCAGGTTTCGCAGCTGCTCGGTGGCTTCGGACTCCCGGCCCATGGTGAGGCTTTGAATGCCCACGACGCCCAGCAGCGTGGTGGGCACGCTCACCGTCGCGGTGGCGTGAACCTCGCGGGCGTTAAGCGCGATATTGGGCGTCACGACGACCACCAGGGTTTCGATGACGCCGTTGTGCTCGGCGATGGCCGCTTCCAGATAAGCGCGCACCACCGCCTCCGGCTCGCCGCGCTGGCTCAGCGAGGCGGCGGCCAGCACGCCGGTGTCCAGCGCGCTCTGGATTTCCGATCCGATGGTGAAGGTCCGCGTGAAGTCCAGCGCCCCGCCGACCGCGGCGGAGACCGGGGCGAGGGACAGGGCGAAGATGAGCGCCACATTGCCCGAGCGCTCTTTGAGGAAGGCTTTCATGTGCGAAATCATGGCGGGCCTCGTCCAGCTATCTGACCGAAGTCTGGCTTCGGCGCGTTAACGCCTCGGTAAGAAACGCGGTATGCGGCCCGTTAACCCTCTCTGGCGCCTCGCTTCTCCGGCCGGGTGGGGCGGTGCGCCGCGCCCCGTCGACGGCCCGCCCCGCCGGCGCTATGTTCAAGTCCATGAGCGATATCGATCCCGCCTTCGAGCCCCGCAAGAAGACCCGCGCCGAAATCGCGCGCGAAGCGCTTCTGGACGCCATTCTTCCCGAAGCCGCTTTTGACGGCTGGAACGCGGACGCCCTGAAACGCGCCGCCGAGACGGCCGGCTTGAGCGCGGGCGAGGTGGAGCTGTACTGCCCGGGCGGAGTGCTCGACCTGATCGAGACCTGGTCGCGCACCGCCGACGCTGCTGCGCGCGCCGAGATCGAGCAGAGCGGCGCAAACCGCATTCGCGATAAGGTCACGGGCGCGGTGATGGCGCGGCTGGCCCAGATCGACGGCGAAGAGGAAGCCGCCGAACGCGCTCGCGCCCGCCTGCTTCTGCCCGATGCGCTGGACCGGGGCTCGCGGCTTTTATGGTCCACCTCGGATATGATCTGGAAGGCGATCGGCGATAAGAGCACGGACGCTAATTTTTATTCCAAGCGCGCGATCCTCTCCGGGGTCTACGCGTCGACGCTGGCGATCTGGATCGACGATGACGACCCGAAGAAAGCGCGCACCCGCGCCTTCCTGGATCGGCGTATCGACAATGTCATGCAGATCGAGAAGGCCAAGGCGAGCTGGCGCAAGGTCAGCGCAAACATCCCCGACCTCGCTGGTCTGGCGTCCTCGCTGCGCTACGGTTTTTCCCGGCGCAGCTAGTCTTCGCCCGCCTCGCAGGCCTTATCGATCGCGTCCTGCGACAGGGTCCGTGCGTCACCGAAACAATCCGCCCATGGATCAGCGCTCAGCGCGGCGAGGCGGCGCGGCAGGCTTTCCATCGTGTAGTCGCCGCCCGATGCGGCGCCGGCAAGCTCGTCCCAGCGGATCGGGGTCGCCACCGGAGCGCCCTTGCGAGCGCGCACCGAATAGGGCGCGACGCTGGTCTGGCCGCGCTGGTTTCTCAGCCAGTCGATGAAGACCCGGCCTTCGCGCTCGGCCTTGCTCATCTCGGCGGTGTAGCGCTCAGGCTCCGCCTTGCTGAGCGAGCGGGCGACACCGCGGCAGAACGCTTTCGCCCCGTCCCAGTCGGCGTCCGGTTTCAGCGGCGCGATCACGTGCACGCCCTTTCCGCCAGTGAGCATGGGGTAGGGGGCGAGCCCGGTGTCTTCCAGCACCGCCCGGACCGCTTTCGCGGCTGATTTCACGGCGGAGAAGTCGAGCGCCTCATCGGGGTCGAGATCAAAGATGAGCCGTTCTGGATGCTCAAGATCGCCCAAGGTGGCGGCCCAGGGGTGAAGCTCCAGCGCGCCGAACTGGGCGCAGCTTTTCAGCCCCTCAAGATCATTAATATAGATATAGGGCTGCGTCTCGCCGGACTTTTCGGTGATCGGCGCGGTCTTGAAGCCGTCCGGCATGCCCTTGGCGTGGTGTTTCTGGAAGAAGCAGTCTTCGTCCACGCCGCCCGGACAGCGCACCAGCGAGAGCGGACGCCGCGCCACATGGGGCAGCATCGCCTCGCACACCGTTTCAAGATAATCGGCGTAGTCCTGCTTGGTGATCTCAGGCTTGGCGAAATAAACCCGGTCCGGCGTGGAGAGCTCCGTCATGACGGATCGGGCTCGGCGCTCACCTCGCCGGCCTCCTTGTCCTCGCGCAGCCCCACGAAGGCGGGATGGCGAAAGGCGCCGTCCTTTGTGCGCTCGGTGTAATGGATTTCGGCGACCAGCTTGGGCGTCACCCAGCGGGCGTCCTTTGCGATTCTTGAGGGCGCACCCTCCAGCGGCGGCGTCTTGCGCTCGATCCGGGTGAGGGCCTTGTAAATCGCGGCGCGATCCTCGGCGTCAAAGCCGGTCCCGACCCGGCCGCGATAGACCCACTCGCCATCCTCGCAGGTGGCCAGGATCAGCGAGGCGAACTCTCGGTCGGCCTTGTCGGACGGGCTCCAGCCGACGATCACCGCCTCCTCGCGCCGCTCGCACTTTATCTTGCGCCACCGCCCGTCGCGGCCGGCCTCATAGGTGCTGTCGGCCCGCTTCGAGACGACGCCCTCGGCGCCGGCCTCACAGGCGCGCTTGAACACGGTGTCGCCGTCCTCGCTCACATGGTCGGCGTAGCGCAGGACGCCCGACTGGCCGTTCAGAAGCTGGGCGAGCTTTTTCTTGCGCTCGGTCAGTGTATCGCCGCGCAGATCCTCGCCGTCGAGTTTTAGAAGATCAAAGGCGAAATAGGCGATCTCAACCTCGCCCTCGCCGGTGAAGGCGTTCTGCAGGGCGGAAAAATCGGTCAGGCCGTCCTGCCCTATCACCGCCGCCTCGCCGTCGATAAGCGCGCTTTCACAGTCGAGATCCTCCAGCGCCTCGGCGATGGCGGAGAAGCGCTGCGTCCAGTCTTTTTCGTTGCGGGTGAAAAGCTTGGCGCCGCCCGGACCGATCGCGGCCAGCAGGCGGTAGCCGTCATACTTGGTCTCGTGGATCCACCCTTCGCCCTGTGGGATCTCGTCCACCAGCTTGCACAAGACCGGGTCTTCAAACTGCGGCCGGCGCCCGCCTGACCCGCCGGCGCCTGATTTTGCAGTCTTGCCTTCGGTTATTTCATCCATGGTCCGGCCCGTTTTCACGCTGCTGGTATAGGTCTTCGCGGGTTCGGCCCCGTCTTCGCGCCCATCCTTGGCCGCGTCGTCGCGTTGCTTGATGAGCAGCCAGTTTTCCTGCTCGCTTTCAGTGTTCATCCGGATCAGCGCCCAGCGCCCGGTCAGGCGCTCGCCGGCGAGCGCGAACGTGAACTCGCCATCGGCGAGCGCGCCTTGCGGATCCTCCTTTTCCGGCGCCCAGCGGCCGTGGTCCCACACCATCACGGTCCCGCCGCCATACTCGTCCTCGGGGATCGTGCCTTCAAAATCGCCATAACTCACCGGATGGTCCTCGGTGCGCACGGCCAGACGCTTTTCGCCGGGATCAAGGCTTGGTCCCTTGGTCACCGCCCAGCTTTTCAGCACCCCGTCCAGTTCCAGCCGGAGATCAAAGTGGAGCGACGAGGCGTCATGCTTCTGAACACAGAAGCGCCGCCCGCCATCAAGGCGAGGCTCATCCCCGGCAGGTTCCGGCGTCGCATCAAAGTCGCGCGTCTCGCGGTAGGTCTTCAGCGCATTTCTGGCCATGGCTGATAATACGAGCGGGCGCGGGCCGGGGTTCCGCCACGATGTCCTCCCCTGGTTGGCGGGGAGGCATCGCCTTAAAAATTATCCTTGCGGCGGCGGACCTCGGCGAAGACTTCCCAGTCTTCGGCCCGTTCCAGCCCCAGATTGGCGCGAAGCGCCGGGTCGTCCCACCGCAGGAAAGGGTTTGCGGCAAGCTCGGCGGAGAGCACGGTGGGCACGGTGGGTTCATGCCGGGCGCGGGTCAGTGCGACCTTCTCGGCGTAGGATTTCAGCGCCGGGTTCTCGCCGTCGACGCTTAGCGCGAACAGGGCGTTAGCGGCGGTGTATTCGTGGGCGCAATAGATCACGGTCTCAGGCGGCAGCGCCTTGAGGCGCGACAGCGAGGCGTGCATCTGCTGCGGCGTGCCCTCGAACAGGCGCCCGCAGCCCAGCGCAAACAGGGCGTCGCCCACGAACGCCGCGCCGGCGTCCTTGAACCAGAAGGCGATGTGGCCAAGCGTATGCCCGCCCACATCGATCACTTCGGCTTCAAGCTCTCCGAGCCGTACCGTGTCGCCATGGGCGAGCACGCGGTCCACAGCGCCGATCTTGTCGACCTCGGCCGGCGCGAGGACCTCGCAGCCGGTGGCCTCGCGGACCGCATCATTGCCGCCGGCATGGTCGAAATGGTGGTGGGTGTTCCAGATCGCGCCGATATCCCAGCCCATGGCGCGGGCCTCCTCCAGGATGCGGCCTGAGTCCGGCGTATCGATCACGGCGCAGGCGCCGGTTTTCGAGCAGCGGATCAGATATCCGTAGTTATCCTCAAGGCAGGCGAACTGACGCACATCGAGAGCCATGGCGCTCCTTTCGGGAGATCTTGCAGACGGTTTTACGCTGCGCCCCTTACCGGGGCGGCCCGCCAAGCCTATCATTGGGTCGACGCAACACGCGAGGCCTCAGACAGGATGCGCACCGACGCGCTTGAAATCGACCGCTTCCACCGCTCGATCCGCGGCGAGGCGTCCCGCGAGATGGTGCGCCGGCGCCTGGCCGCGCTGTGGCCGGAGACCAGGGGGCTCGACATTCTCGGCTACGGCTTCGCCGCGCCCTGGCTCGACGACTTCAAGGACGCCCGCCGGGCCGTGGCCTACATGCCCGCCAGCCAGGGCGCGGTCGCCTGGCCGGCGCGCAGGCCGTGCCGCACGGCGCTGGGCGACGAGGCGCGTCTTCCCTTTGCCGAAGCGCTGTTTGATCGGGTTTTGCTGGTCCACGCGCTGGAAGAGGCGGGCGATCTTCGCAAGCTCCTGCGCGAGCTCTGGCGGGTGATGGCGCCGGAGGGGCGCATGGCCATCGTGGTGCCCAACCGGGCCGGGCTGTGGGCGCGCGCCGAATCCACGCCCTTCGGCCATGGCCGGCCGTTTTCGCGCACCCAGATCTCGCGCCTGCTTACCGATTCGCTGCTGGAGCCCACCGCCTGGTCGCGCGCGCTTTACGCCCCGCCCTGGCGCTGGGCGTGCCAGCCCAAGGCCGCTGATATGTTTGAACAGGCCGGCGACACGCTCATGGCGCCGGTAGGCGGATTGATCCTTGTGGAGGCGGTCAAGCATGTGGGCGCGGTGCGTCCGGGCGGCACGCCGGTGCGCGCGCGTGTCAAATCCCTTGAAGGGGCGGCGAAGCCCGCGCTATCTCGGCACACCAAGACCCGTTCAGACAAGAAAGGCGCGCCATGACGCTGCAGCCCCGCCCCGGTATTCTCGAGATCAAGCCCTACGTCCCCGGCGCCGCGGCGCCCAAGGGCGCGGTGAAGCTGTCCTCGAACGAAAACGCGCTGGGGTGCAGCCCCAAGGCCGCCGAGGCCTTCAAGGCCGCCATGGAAAAGCTGCATGTCTATCCCGACGGCGGCGCGGCGAAGCTGCGTGACGCCATCGCGGAAGTAGAAAAGCTTGATCCGGCGCGCATCGTCTGCGGGTCGGGATCCGACGAGCTGCTCCAGCTTATCGGGCGGGCTTATCTCGATCCCGGCGACAAGGTCGTGCAGACCCAGTACGGCTTCCTGGTCTACCGCCTTGTGGCGATGCAGTCGGGCGCCCAGATCGTCTCCGCGCCGGAGACCCGTTACACCGCCGATGTGGACGCGATCCTGAAAACCGCCGGCGACGACGCCAAGATCGTCTTCCTGGCCAATCCCAATAATCCCACCGGAACTTGGATCAAGGGCGCGGAAATCCGCCGTCTGCGCGAGAGCCTGCCCAAGGACACGCTGCTGGTGCTCGACGGCGCTTATGAAGAATTCGTCGACGCGCCGGGCTATGAAGATCCCATGGCGCTGGTGGACGAGTATGACAACGTGGTCGTCACCCGCACCTTCTCGAAAATCCACGGCCTGGCCGGGCTTCGCCTGGGCTGGATGTACGGGCCGAAGGAGATCGTGGACGTGATCCACCGCGTGCGCGGCCCGTTCAATGTGAACCTGCCCGCCATGGAGGCGGGGATCGCCGCCATTCGCGACCACGCGTTTCTGCAAAAATCCAAGGACCACAACAATCACTGGCTGGCGTTTCTGACCCAGCAGATCGGCGGGCTCGGCCTGGAGGTCACGCCGTCGGTTTGCAATTTCGTGCTGGTCCATTTCCCGCGGGACGCTGGCAAGAGCGCGGAGGACGCGGGCGCCTTCCTGGCCGAGCAGGGCCTTATCGTGCGCCCCTTGCAGCCCTACGGACTGCCGGACGCGCTGCGCATCTCGGTTGGGCTGGAAGACGATAACCGGCGCGTCGTGGACGCGCTGAAAGCGTTCATGGAGCGGTAGGCGCTCACTGCGCCTATCCGAAACGAAAAAGCCCCGGCCGAGAGGCCGGGGCTTTTCAATTTCGTCTCAGGCCGGCGCCTCAGGCGCTGGCGGCCTTTTGCATGTCCACCGGATCCCGGAGCACATAGCCGCGTCCCCACACGGTTTCGATATGGTTGTCGCCGCCGGTCGCCGCAGAGAGCTTCTTGCGAAGCTTGCAGATGAACACGTCGATGATCTTCAGCTCCGGCTCGTCCATGCCGCCATAGAGATGATTGAGGAACATCTCCTTGGTGAGCGTCGTCCCCTTGCGCAGGGAAAGCAGCTCGAGCATCTGGTATTCCTTGCCGGTCAGGTGAACGCGCTGATTGTTCACCTCCACCGTCTTGGCGTCGAGATTCACCGCGATGTCGCCGGTCTTGATGATCGACTGGCTGTGACCCTTGGAGCGGCGCACCACGGCGTGGATGCGCGCGATCAGCTCTTCTTTATGGAAGGGCTTGGTCATGTAGTCGTCGGCGCCGGACCCGAGGCCGCGCACCTTGTTGTCGATGTCGGCGTTGCCCGACAGGATCAGGATCGGCGTGTCGACCTTGGCCACGCGCAGGGTCTTCAGAACGTCAAAGCCCGGCATGTCCGGCAGGTTCAGATCCAGCAGGATGATGTCGTAATCATACAACTTGCCGAGATCGACGCCTTCCTCGCCATAGTCCGTGACATAGGTGTTGAAGCCTTCCGACTTCAACATCAGCTCGATCCCTTGCGCCGTAGCGCGGTCATCTTCGATCAGCAGGACCCGCATCAGGTTCCCCTCCCAAGGCCGCGGACGAATCAAGAGCCCGTTCGACGCATCAACCGTTAACCTTATTCGCTATGAGAGGCGAGAATCCCTTAGGAGAAGTTAACAGCCATTTGACTCCTCATATGGAATCGAGTCCTAGCGGGTGAGTCGCGTAGGTAAATTCAATTGAATCATATGGTTAAAAAATTTTAGTCAGACTCACATTCCTTAAGGGATGATCAAGGCGAACGATGCGGTCGCAGCGTTAAGCTGTGGATATACCCGCTCGGTTTCGCTTCACCGGTTGGGCGTTCGCCCGGCTGAATTCGCCCGTGCACGGACATCGCCGCGCCGGGCGATGAAGACGCCGGCCAAGATCACCGCCAGCGCGATCCAGGCGCGAAACCCCATGGCCTCGCCCAGGAAAAATCCGATCAGCGCGGCCACCACCGGCACCGCGTAATTGACCAGCGCGATGAAGGCCGCGCCGACCTGTCGGGCGATGGCCATGTAAACCATGGCCGCCAGCGCCGTGGGCAGAAGTCCCAACGCCGCGACCGAGGCGAGGGAGGCAAGACTCGGCGCGCCCGCCTGCTGACCGGTGGCGATGTCGAACACCGCCAGGGGCAAAGCGAGCACCGCCGCGCAGATCAGGCTGGCGGCGGCCACCACGCTGGGGCTTGTCTCCGGCCCGGCCTGATAGAGGATGGCGTTGGTGGCGTAGGCCAGCGTTGCGGCGAAGATCAGCGCCTGACCGATAAAGCTCGCCGACAACACGCCCTCCAGCGCGCTGGGACCGATCAGCAGCACGACGCCGGAAAACCCGATCAGAAAGCCGGCGGTTTTCAGCGGGCTGAGGCGCTCGCCGGGCAACACGAAATGGGCCGCCGCGATGATCGCCAGCGGGGTCATGCTCATGAGGATGCCCGCCACGCCTGACGGCACGCTTTGCTGGCCGATGGCGATCAGGGTGAAGGGAAGGGCGTTGCCGAACAGGCCAAGCGCGCCGAACCACAGCCAGCGCCGATCGGTGAGCGGAGGCAGGACGCGGCCGCGATGCAGGGTGAAGAGGGTGAGCAGGATCGCCCCCAGCGCCAGCCGGCCGAAGGCGACAAGGCTCGGCGTCAGGCTTTCCACGCCCACCGCAATGAACGCGAACGCCGACCCCCAGGTCAGCGCCAGAACGCCGAGCCCGCCCCAGCCATGAAGTCCGGGTGTTTGCGGGCTCAAGACAGGATCACGCGCACGGCGTCGCCCAGGCGGTCGATATCGCCTGTGCTGGTGTAGACATGCGGCGAGATGCGAAGGCGCGGCCCGCGCTGGGAGACATGGACGCCTGCGTCTTTCAGCCGTGCCGCGAGATCGCCGGGCGCACCATCGGGCAGGGCCAGCGACAGGTAATGCCCGGCGCGGTCCGGCGTATCGTCGGCGAAGCCCGCCGCCGCCAGGCGCTCTGCGATCAAAGTGTTCATTTGCGCGATATGGCCGGCGATGGGCGCGACGCCCAGCCCGTGAAGATACTCAAGCGAGGCGAGCGCCGCCGGGACCAGCTGGTGATTGGACCGCTCGCCCATGTCATAGCGCCGGGCGCCGGGCGCATAGGCGTCGCGATACTCGATCAGGCGCGAGAAATCCTCGCTATCGGCCCGGTTGATCCAGTTCTCCTCCAGCGGCCGCCCGTCCTGACGGCGCGGGGCGACATAGAGAAAGCCGGTGGCATAGGGACCCAGCAGCCATTTATACGCCGCCGCCACTGCAAAATCCGGATCGACGCGCGCGGCGTCAAACTCCATCACGCCCAGCGACTGGGTGAGGTCGAGCACCAGCGCCGCGCCGTGAGCTTTGGCGGCCTTCGAAACCGCTTCCAGATCGAGGCGCCCGCCATCAATCCAGTGCACGGCGCCGCAGGCCACAAGCCCGGTCTGAGGACCCATCGCGGCGAGCAGCGCCTCGGTCCAGGTCTGGCCGGCGCTGCGCCAGACCGTGCGCACGCGTGCGCCGGTGTCGGCGGCCATGCGCCGCCAGGTATAGACATTGGACGGAAACTGACCGTCCAGAACCACGATCTCCTCGCCCGGCTCCAAGGCGATGTTCGCCGCGGCGGTGGCCAGCCCGTAGCTCGCCGCCGGAACCAGCGCCACATCGTCCGCGCCGGCGCCGAACAGCCGCGCCGCGGCGGCGCGCAGGGCTTCGGGCGCGTCAAAGAAATCGCCTTGGGTCGTCGAGCGCCAGGGCTGGGTCTTGGCCGCAAAGGCCGCCGCGCCCGCCTGGGCCGCGACAATCGGCATGGGTCCGATCTGGGCGGCGTTGAAATAGGCCGCGCCCGCGGGCAGGTCGAAATGGGCGCGCTGATCGTCAAGCATCATGCGACGAGCGGTATGCGGGTGCGCGAGCACGGTCAAGCGGACGCGCCTCAAGGCCGGAGACAGGACCGGAATGAGGACCGGGCCCAAGAGGTTTGACCCTCGCGGTCTAACCGCCTACCGGTATCGCTTCAAAACGACGATCCGGAGCCTGTCCATGAGCCGACCCAAGCCGCCCGCCCGTCCCGCCGATCCGCGCTTTTCCTCCGGCCCCACCAAGAAGCGGCCCGGCTGGGAGGTCTCCTGCCTCGCCAATGCGCCGTTGGGGCGGACCCATCGCAGCGGAACGCCCAAGGCGCGCCTGCACGAGGCGATCGAGCGCACAGCGGCGGTGCTGGAGGTTCCGGCCGACTACAAGGTCGCGATCCTGCCCGCCTCCGACACCGGGGCGATGGAAGGCGCGCTCTGGTCGATGATCGGCGCTCGGGGCGTGGACGTGTTTTCCTGTGACGAGTTCGGCCGCCGCTGGACGGTGGATCTGCGCGACGAGCTGAAGCCCGCTGGATTGTCGACCTATGAGGCGCCGTTCGGGCTCGCGCCGGATTACTCCAAGGCCGACGCGCTCAACAACGACCAGGTCTTCACCTGGAACGCCACCTCGGCCGGTGTGCGGATGCCCGACGCGGACTGGATTCCCGACGACCGCAAGGGCGTGACGATCTGCGACGCCACCAGCTCCGCCTTCGCCATGCACATGCCCTGGGACAAGCTGGATGTGACCACGTTCAGCTGGCAGAAATGCATGGGCGGCGAGGCCCAGCACGGCGTCGCCGTGTTCTCGCCCCGGGCCCGCGAGCGGCTGCGCACCTTCCGCCCCAGCTGGCCGGTGCCGCGCATCCTGCAGCTGTTTGAAGCCGGTGAGGAGGACGCCAAGCTGTTTGAGGGCTCCACCATCAACACGCCCTCGCTTCTGGCCACCGAAGATTATCTGGATGCGCTGAAATGGGCCGCCAGGGAAGGCGGGCTCAGCGCCCTTGTCGCGCGCACCGAGGCCAACGCCGCCGCGCTCGCCGACTGGGTGGAGGGCTGTTCCTGGATTGATTATCTCGCCCAGGATCCGGCAACGCGCTCGACCACGTCGGTGACGCTGAAGTTTTCCGGCGCCGAGCTGGAGGGCAAATCCGAAGAAGAGCGCTGGGCGGTGAGCCGTCGCATGGGCGCGCTTTTGGACCGGGAAGGCGCCGCCTACGACGTCGCTCCGCACCCCAAGGCGCCCGCCGGTCTTCGCATCTGGTGCGGCCCGACGGTGGACGCCGACGATGTCGCAGCGCTTGGTCCCTGGCTCGACTGGGCCTACACCGAGGCGCTGGAAGCCGAGGGTGTTTAGACGCTTTGCCGGTCGCGCGCACCGGCGTATGGTGCGCGCGCATTAAGCATGTTTCAGGGGGATGACACCATGAAAGCTCTTCTCGCCATCGGAGCGCTCGCTGCGCTCGCCGCCGCGCCCGCCCACGCCCAGCTTGTCGAGGAAGTCCGCGTCGCCGTGGTCGGCCATGACCTGGTGGATCACGCCGAAGACGGGCCGCAGATCGGCCTGGAAGCGCTGTTCAAAAGCCCTGATTTCCTGTCCCCCATCGGCTCGCCGCGCCCCTACGCCTACGCCTCCATCAGCACCCAGGGCTACACCAATCTGGTGGCCACGGGCCTGAACTGGACCGGCCGGTTCGGCGATGGCTGGTCCATCGAGGGCGCATTCGGGATCAGCTATAATGACGGCGTCGACGATATCGTCGATCTGCCGCCGAACGATCCCTACCGCATCGAAACCGCCAACACCCGCGCGCTGCTGGGCTCGGACTGGCTGTTCCATTCGCGCCTGGGCGCTGATTATGCGCTGACCGAGCAATGGGCCGTCGGCGCATATTACGAGCACTTTTCCCATGGCCAGATCCTGGCCTCCGGCCGCAATCAGGCGCTGGACGAGTTCGGCGTGCGCCTGGGCTATCGCTTCGGCGGCTGAGCGCCTCTGCGATCCCCACCCGGCCGCAAAAGCGGTCGCCGGGCCGGGTCATCCGGCCGCGCCCCTCGGCGTCAAACCGTCTGATAGCCTCGTCAAAAGTGTCGGGCTGCAACTAGCGGCGGGGGGACATTAGGGGCAGGGGAGGCCGGGATGGAGACCGAGGCGCCGCCGGGCAAGCTTGTTCTGGTCATGGACGGCGAGTGCGCGGTGTGCAGCTGGGGCGCGCGGACGATCGCGGCCCATGACTCTGGCGATCTGTTCCGGATCGCCCCGCTTCAGGGCGCGCTGGGCCGGTCTCTCCTCATCAGACACGGGCTCGATCCCGGCGATCCAGAAAGCTGGCTGCTCCTTAAGGACGGCGAAGCGCTGACCGGCGCACGGGCGGTGATCGCCGCGGGGCGGCGGCTCTCCATGCCCTGGCTTGGCTCGGCGCCTGTGTTCCCGGACCGCTGCGCGAGCCGGCCTACCGGATGCTGGCGCGCAACCGGATCAAATGGTTCGGCCGGGCCGATCTGTGCGCTCTGCCGGACCCTGCGCTGCAACGCCGGCTGATCTAGCTGCCGTAGCGGCCCCAGCGCGCGGCGCTTCCGCGCCCGTCCACATGGACAAACGGCCCGTGCACCGCGTTGGCGCCATAGGCGCCGATGCCGCCGGCCACCACATCGTCTGAATCCTTGAACAGGTCGTCGGCGTAGTCATAGAGCCATTCCGCGTCCTCACGGGTGATCCGACCGTCACGATTGAGGTCGTCCATCACAGAGTCACCGCCCTCCACATCGGGGTAGATGTCGGACGCGTCGCCATACATGTGCCGCGACCGGCGCGCCGAGCCGATGGCGGTGTTGTAGAAGGGCGTGCGAAACCCGCTCATGATGAAGAAGGTGTCGGCGGTGGTGCGCCCCTCCGCGTTCAGGGTCTCCAGAAGCAATTCCAGGCGCTCCAGCATGTCGCCGGAAATCACCAGAAATTTCGGCCAGTGGCCGATCTGCTGCTTGCAGATGAACTGTCCGATTTCAAAGCTGGGGCTCACCGGCGTGTCCATGTCGGCTTCTGTCAGGCGGATAAAGCCGTCGGGCGCATCGGCCGGATAGGTCCCGATGCGATAGCCTTCGAGCACGGTCTGGCCGCTGCGCGGCTTCAGCACGAAGACCGACAGGTATTGCTGCTCACCGTCCGCATTGAAGGCGCGCAGGGTATGAACGCCCGGCTCCTCCGGCGCGGTCCAGCGGTGGCTTTTCGCCGCACCGGTGATGATCTCCCCGTCCATCGACAGGGCGAACGACTCTTTCGCGGAAAGCTCGATCCCGTCGCCGGGCAGCGCCGAGCCGTGCCACACCGGGTGAGGGCTCTGCTCTCCGTCCAGGCTGACCTGAAGCCAGGAGTCCTCGCCAGGCTGTCCTGCCGCGAGGATGTCCCCATGGGCGCGGCGCAGGGCCGGCGAGGCGGCGGGAGCACCTGGGGACCCATCGGCGGCCTCACGGTGCGGGCCGAGATCGGCGATCATGTAGTCCTGGGCGTAGGGGCCCCGCACAGTAAGCGGCGAGGAGGCGGTGTGTGCCGCCGCCGTCCGGGCCTGGCCTTTGCCGGCGTCCTGAGCGGTCGAGACGCCGAGAATCGCACAGATCCCGGCGCCGGCTGTCATCAGCGCCTTGGTCATCATATCAAGCGCCTCCGCTTGTGGTCATGGAGATGGGATTGGCGTCCAGGGCCGTGATCAGGCGGCCATCGCGCCCGTAAATGTCTTCATGGAACACGCCCTGACCTGCGCCGCCGTCCTCCACGGTGAAGTAGAGCAGATAGACCGGCAGGGGGTTGGCCAGGGGCAGGCGCGTGGTCTCCTCGGAGTCCACCGCATCAATCACGCCCTGGTAGCCCAGATCGCCGCCGTTTCCCGAGACGATCCAGCGCGCCATGTCCAGCGGGCGCTCCAGGCGCACACAGCCGGAAGAGAAGGCGCGCTCGCGGTTCTCGAACAGATAGTCGGCCGGCGTGCCGTGCAGATAGATGGCGTGTTCGTTGGGAAACATGAATTTGATCTGGCCGAGCGCGTTTTCATCGCCCGCGCCCTGAACCAGGCGGTAGGAGTCCTCGACCGCCTCGTCCTCCCAGTCGATCTGCGAATGCGGCGTCCGGTCGCCGGTTTCGCGGTCCAGCACAAAGTAATCATTGCTGGGAATGTAGTCAGGATTCTCCCGGATCGTTTCCAGCTTGTCGCGTTCCAGAATCGATTCGGGCACATACCATTTCGGGTTCGCCACCATGAAGCGGATCTCGTCGGCCATTATCGGCGTCGGGCGATGGCTCTGACCCACAATGGCGTTCATGGTGATGGCGGGGCGTCCGTCCTCGAAACCCACCGCCTCGAAGGCGGCCGAATTTACGCGCACATGGCGCTCGGGCAAGGCGGCCGGCGCCCAGCGCCAGCGTTCCAGATTGGCCTCGATCCGCGCGATCTTATCTTCCACCGGCGTGTTCAACGCCGCAATGGTGCGCGGGCCCAGAACGCCATCCACCGTCAGGCCGTGATCTCTCTGAAAGGCCTCAAGCGCATTCTGAAGGGGTTTGGTGTAGGTGGCGCCCGGCGAGTCGTCCCCGTCTTGCGGGTCGTCTGCGTCCTCAGCCTCGGCGATGAGGTCCCCGCCGTCCATTTCAAGCCCGTCCATGTCTACGGCCCCTAGACCGTCGGTCATCAGAGTCGCAGGGTCTAGATCGGCCAGGTTTCCGGGCCCGTCGGCCCCATAGCCCTCTTCGGCCAGGCGCCGTCTCAGCGCCGGAACGATTTCGGCGTCTTCCCCAGCCTGAACCACCGTATCGGTGTCGATCCGGGTGAAACCGCCGCGTTCCTCGTGTTCGCGATAGGTGTCCAGAACCTGCAGGAGATCGCGGTAGGCGCGATGGTCAGGATCGAGCCGGCCATGATCCAGCACGCCGGCGCCGGCCGCGCCCAGATGGCGGCGCAGGGGTTCAGGGTCGAAACCCTGGAACGTGATCCCCTCCAGCGTGTCGGGATCCACCGAGCCGTTCAGGCGCGCGTCGGCGTAGGTCATGAAGGCGGCCGACAAGGTGAGGTCGGCCTCCGCGGCGGCGCGGCGCGAGGGATCGCCCTCCAGGGTGCGTGCGGCGCGCTCGACGGCGCGCACCAAGCCCGGCGCGATCTGAAGCCCGTATTCGGGGGCGCGGTCCAGCGCCTCGCGGAAACCTTGCGCGCCGTGGCTCGTCCACACAGGATCGTAGACCCGCATCACATAGGTCTGCTCGGCGGCCGACTTGATCCCGTCGCTCTCGTCGGCGAGATGGCGTTCCAGATAGCCGGACTCGATCGTGTCGCGAATCGCTGCGGCGATGGAGTTTTCCGGCACGCGTCCGTCCGGACCCGACTGCTCGCCCATGATGTCGGCATCGTATTCGGTTCGCGCGTCGGGCTCCTCGGCGCCGCCTTGTTGCTGCGCGATCGCGGCGGCGGGCAGGGCGGCGATCAAGGCCGCGCAGGCGACCGATCGCTTCAGAAGATCGGATAAAGACATGGCTGTCCCTTCATCGGGTGAGTATCGCTATGAACAGGCAACGGGACCGGCCGCGCCCTGTTCCGGATGGCCCGGCGCTGCAATGCATATGGAATCCGACGCAACCGCAGACGCTTAAGCGCGTTCAGCGCTCCGCTTAGCTTGGGCTGTTGCTCTCGCCCTCCGGCCTGACCGCCGCAGCGCGCGGGCCGGACTCCCGTCCACGATCCTGCCTGCGGTCGCGGCGATCCTTGAGGGATCCGCGGCGAGCTTGGAGACCAGCCACAGCACGATCAACGCCAGCAGCACCGACGCTACGGCGAGGTCGAATGCGCCGCCGCCCCATGCGACGCCCGCCGCGCCGGAGAGCCAGAGCGCCGCCGCCGTCGTCACGCCCTGCACCGACGCGCTCGCGAATGGTCGTGCCCGCCGCGATGAAGCCGACGCCGGCCGTCACCGCGTTCACCACGCGCACCAGGTCGGCGCGCGCCACGCCGCCAGGCTGACGAGCGTGTTCGTGCGCAAGCCGGCCGGGCGCTCGGACAGCTCACGATTGAACCCGATCAGCCCGCCGGCGATCGCGGCGACCACAAGGCGCAGACGCCTGTCCCAGACGGAGGCCGGCTGAGGCGGCAGGCTGACCCGGGCGGAAAGATCGGGCATCGAAACGCTCCGGCGCTGAACAGGAGCAACGAGCGCGCCCAGCGGCGTTCCGCGGCGTTCGACCAAGGCCTGCGGCGGGACGCCGCGCGACCGCCCGCCGCGCGGCGCCTTGCCATATGCTCAGAGCGGCGAAACAGGCGCAAAGAGACCCCATTGAAAGTATGGGAAAGGGGAAACGCCCATGAAAACCGCTCTTCTCACCGCCGCCGCGGCCCTCACGGTCCTCGGCGCCGCCGCACCGGCTCACGCCGAGGCCGGCGACTGGCTGTTCCGCCTGCGCGCCATCAGCGTGGCGCCGGACGAAAGCGCCGATATCACGCCGATCGGCGGGGATGTGGATATCGACACCTCGGTCGTGCCGGAATTCGACATCAGCTATTTCTTCACCGACAACATCGCTGCGGAACTGATCCTGGGCGTCACGCCCCACGACGTGACCGCCGTGGGCACCGCGCTCGGCGATGTCGAGCTCGGCGACGTGACGCTGCTGCCGCCGACCCTGACGCTGCAATACCACTTTAATCCTGAAGGCCAGGTGCGCCCTTATGTGGGAGCGGGGCTGAACTACACCCTGTTCTTCAACGAGGATCTGCCGTTCGGCTCGCCGCTCGCGTCGATCGATTATGATCCCAGCTTCGGCGGGGCGCTTCAGGCGGGGGTCGACTATGCGCTCAACGAGCGCTGGTTCCTGAACGTCGACGTCAAGAAGGTCTGGATCAACACCGACGTGACCATCGACGCCGGCGGCCTCGGCGTCGTCAACGCCGATGTCGACATCAACCCGGTGATTTTCGGCGTCGGCGTAGGCATGCGCTACTAGGCGCCCGCCTTCCCGTCCCTCGTGAGGACCGCCCGCATGGCGCTCCGCTTATCGCGGGGCGCCGTGTGCGCGTTCACCGTGCGGGCGCCGCGCTTTGTTGCCACCCGGCGCGTCCTGCGCTAGCAAACGACAAACATCCGTTCAGGGGGAACACCATGGCCGACGCGCCCGCAAATCAGCCGACCGTTCAAGGATCGCTTCCGCTTTACAAGAAGCCCGAGCCGCTCAACCTCAGCCAGCACAAGGGCAAGGGATTGAAGTTCGGCGACCGGCCGTTCGACTTCCTGCGCGAGACGCATTTCGTGCCGCTGACGATCGGCGAATTCGCCGCCGCCGGCGCGCGGTTCCCGATCATCTTCCTGGGCGACAACAAGACTCCGGTGGCGGCCATGGGCCTGCAGCAGGGAGCCAATCTGTTCGTCGACGCGAACGGCAACTACGCCGAGGGCGTTTACGTCCCCGCCTATGTGCGCCGCTATCCCTTCGTGTCCGCGACCCATACCGACACCAAGGATCGTTTCACGGTCTGCGTGGACACCGGCTCGAAACTGTTTTCCGACAAGCCTGACGAGCCCTTCTTCACCGACGCCGGCGAGCCGTCCGAGTTCACCAACCGCGCGATCGATTTCGTGCGCCGGTTTGAAGCCGACGTGACGGCCACCCAGACCTTCGTCGAGAAACTGATCGAGCTGGACCTGTTCGACCAGCAGCAGGCGACCTTCCAGCCGCGCGACGATAAAGGCCAGCCGGCCGGCGATCCGCAGGTGGTGGCCAGCTATTGGGGCGTATCCGGCGAGAAGCTGAAGAAGATCGAGCCGAAAGCTCTGGCCGAGCTGCGCGACAACACCTATCTCGGCGCGATCTACGCCCAGATGCTCTCCATGGGTCAGTGGGACATGCTGATGAGCATGGCCGCCCGCCGCCAGCAAGGGGCCGGCTCCGCCACCCCGCCGCCGCCCGCGCCGGAAGCGTAAGCTTTCAACGCAGCACTGAGTGAAGAACCCGCCGCAGGCTCTGCGGCGGGTTTTTTACGGGTGGCCGCAGAAGATTTGAGTGCCTCTTGTGACTTCGCCGGGGGAGCGGATGATGGAGCAAGCGCCGGCTCCTAGCCCACACATCCCTCATCCCGAGGAGCCTTTTTGCAAAGCAAAAAGCCCCTTAAGGACGCAGCGCGATTGATCCTGCGGGTCCTTCGAGGCTCGCCCTTGAGGGCTCACACCTTGCAGATGAGGGGGCTGGCGCCAGCGCGCGCACCCAAAAAAGCCCGGACGCTTGCGCATCCGGGCCTGTTTTCGGTCAGCGGTGAAAGCCGGAGCTGTATAAGGGGTCTAGTTCAGGCGGTCCTTGACGCTGGAGATGTCGGACTTCAGCACGGCGTTGCGCTGGGTCTTGGTCATCTTTTCGGCGAGCAGCATGCGCGCGGCGTCCACGGCCAGGTCGGCGGCCAGGGCCTTCACTTCCTTGGCGGCCTGGGCTTCGGCCTGGGCGATGCGTTGCTCGGCCAGCGTCGTGCGGCGCTCGATGCGCTGGGTGATCTCTTTCTGGGCGTTTTCGCGCAGATATTCGGCCTCGGATTTGGCCTGCTTGATGATGTCCTCGGCGTTCTTGGCTGCTTCGGACTGCTTGCGCTTGTAGGAGGCCAGGAGTTCCTGGGCTTCCTCACGCAGGCGGCGCGCCTCGTCCAGCTCGGTGCGGATCCGGTTGGCCCGGTCGTCGAGGGATTTTGTGATCATCGCGGGCGCGCCGAACACGAACAGCACGACCACAAACAGCACCAGGCCTACAAAGGCCCAGAATGTCGTGTCGGAGAGCATATATTGCATGGTCTAGCTCCGCGCCTGATCGACGGCGTTTTCCGCGTCGGCTTCGCTCACGTCCAGCCCGGCCAGACGGCTGGCGACCTCGGAGGCGGCGCCGGCGGCGATGGTGCGCACTTCGGCGAGGGCCTTTTCGCGGCTCTCCTTGATGCGCTTTTCACTTTCTTCAAGCTTGGCGTCCAGCTCGGCGTCGGCCTCGCGGGTCGCTTCAGCAATGTCCTTGTCCGCGTCGGCCTTGGCCTCGGCGGCGAAAGCCGAAGCGCGCGCCCGCGCGTCGGCGAGTTCTTTCTCGTAAGCCTTCACCGTTTCGTCGGCCTGGGCCTTCATGTCGGCGGCGGCGTCGAGATTGTCCGCGATGCGATCACGGCGTTCCTCGATCGCTCCGCCGATACGCGGCAGCACGAAACGCGACAGCAGCAGGTAAAGCAGGGCGAAACTGATCGCCAGCCAGAACAGCTGCGAAGCAAAATAGGTCGGGTCGAAGGGCGGGAACGCGGCTTCGGCGGCGTAGTCCGCGCTTGCAGGTGTTTGCGGCGCCGTCACGGGCGGCCTCCCTTAAGAGCAGCAAGGCTTTGTCGGGAACGGTTTGAGCCGGACGGACTGCTGCTGCAGACCGCCCGGCGGACTCAAACCGCAACGCTCGTCGAAGGTGCTAGACGACGAACAGCAGGAGAAGCGCGATGAGCAGCGAGAAGATGCCCAGCGCTTCGGTCACGGCGAAACCGAAGATCAGGTTGCCGAACTGGCCCTGAGCTGCGGAGGGGTTGCGCAGGGCGCCAGCCAGGAAGCTGGAAAAGATATTGCCCACGCCCAGAGCGGCGCCCAGCATGCCGAAGGTGGCCAGACCGGCGCCGATGTATTTGGCGGCTTCCGCTTCCATGTCGATACTCCTCGTAGATGAACGGTGCGGATGGATGAAAAGGGTGGATCGCTTCGCCGCGCCCTAGTGATGTCCAGGGTGGAGCGCGTCGGAGAGATAGATGCAGGTCAGCACGGCGAACACGTAGGCCTGGAGGAAAGCCACCAGGAATTCCAGCGCGGTCAACGCGACGACCATGATCAGCGGAGCCACGGCGCCCAGGACGCCAAGCGCCCCCACCGAACCCAGCATCACGATGAAGCTGGCGAACACTTTCAGAAGAATGTGGCCGGCCAGCATGTTGGCGAACAGACGAACCCCGAGAGTCACCGGACGTGACAGGAAGGAGATGAGCTCGATCGGGGTCAGCAGGATATAGAGCGGCCAGGGCACGCCGGCGGGGAAGAAGATCGAGAAGAACTTCAGCCCGTTCTTGAACACGCCGTAGCCCACCACGATCCCCATCACCAGTAGCGCCATGGCGAAGGTGACGATGATGTGGCTGGTGAAGGTGAAGCCGTGAAACTCCGGCGCCGGGAAGTACGGCATCATGCCCAGCAGATTGCCCATCAGAATGAAGGTGAACAACGTGAACACGAAGGGGAAGAATTTCAGGCCCGCATCGCCGGTGGTGGAGCGGATCATGCCGGCGACGAATTCATAGGTCATTTCAGCGACCGACTGGGCGCGTCCGGGCACCAGGGCGCGCTTGGACATGGACAGCCACAGAAGGCCGGCCACGAGCAGCGCCGAAGCCACCATGAAATAGCTGGAGTTCGTGAAAGACAGATCCACGCCGCCGATATTGAACGGGGCGATCGGATGGATTTCGAACTGTTTGATCGGGTTCGTCGCTTCCGCCACACCCGGCCCTTTCCTTCACGGCGCGCGTGCGCCAGCCTGCATTCACAACCCGCGCCGCGCCCGTCAGGGCGACCCGTCGCGGTTCATATTCGAAGCGGCGCGTACGACGTTCAGCGTACCCGCCGCGAAACCTACCAGCATCCCGATCAGGAGCCCCCAGGGCGTCCAGCCGAACACTCGGTCGGCGAGATAACCCAAACCGGCCCCCGCGAGAACCCCTCCCGCGAACTCAGAGCCGTAACGCACACCCTGGCTCCAATTTGTCGGAGCTCTTTCGGCCCGCTCGGCCCGTCGTTTCTCAAGCTTGGCCGCGAGGCGTCGCTCGAAATCGTCACGGTCGGATGCGTTCTGTGTCGGATCGTCTCGATTGGACATATATCATCAGCGGCCTGAAGAAGACCTCCCCTTCAGGCGCGCGCACCCTATAAGCGGGCCTATACCAAGTCAAGCAAGCTCGGCGCGTGGCTTCCGCGTTGAAAATATTGGCATTTTCCGCCTACTCGGCGGCGACGAGCGCTTCGGCGGCCTTCAGATTGACGGAGACGAGCTGGGAGACGCCGCGCTCGCCCATGGTGACGCCGAACAGCCGGTCCATACGGCTCATGGTGACCGGATTGTGGGTGATGACCAGGAAGCGCGTTTCGGTCATGGAGCGCATCTCTTCAAGCATGGTGCAGTAGCGGTCCACATTGGCGTCGTCGAGTGGGGCGTCCACCTCGTCCAGCACGCAGACCGGGGCAGGATTGACCAGGAAAACTGCAAAGATCAGCGCCGTGGCGGTGAGCGCCTGCTCGCCCCCGCTCATCAGGCTCATGGTGGCCATCTTCTTGCCCGGCGGGCAGGCGAAGATTTCAAGTCCCGCTTCCAGCGGGTCATCGTTTTCGGTGAGCTCCAGCCGGGCGTGGCCGCCGCCGAACAGGGTGGAGAAGAGCTTCTGGAAATGGCCGTCCACCGTCTCGAACGCCTCAAGCAGGCGGGCGCGGCCCTCGCGCGACAAAGTGTCCACCGCCTTGCGAAGGCGCGCCACGGCTTCGGTGAGGTCGTCGCGTTCGCGTTTGAGCCGCTCGCGCTCGGTGTCCAGCTCCCGCGATTCCTCGTCGGCGCGCAGATTGACTGCGCCAAGCCGCTCGCGCGCCAGGCGCGCCTCGTCCACGCGCCGCTCCAGTTCGGCGGAGGACAGATCCTTGAACTCGCTGGACACGCCGCGCTGCGCCAGCGTCTCCGGCGTCTCTCCCGTGGCGTCGGTGAGGCGCTCGACGGTTTCTTCCAGACGCTCTTTGGCGGCCACCAGCCTGGCATGGGCGGCGGCGCGTGATTCGCGAGCCTCGGCGGCGGTCTTCTCGGCGGCGCGCAAAGCGGCGTCGAACTCGCGCTGGCCGGTTTCGGCCTCGGAGACGCGGGCGCGCGCTTCTTCGGCGTGTTTCTCCGCCTCCTGAAGCGCTTCGATCAGGCCCGGGCGTCTGGCGTCCAGCTCGCCGGGGCGAGCCTTTGCGGCCTCCAGCTCGGTCTCGGTCTCGGCCTTCCGGCTTTTCAGCGTGTTCAGGCGCTCGCGTGCGCTTTCTTCACGGCGGGTCCAGTCGGCGTGTTCGCGTTCCAGCGCCGCGATTCGGTGGCGGCGCCCCTGGGCTTCGCGCCTGGCGGTCTCCAGCGCGGCTCGCGCATCAGCGGCGGCTCCGCGGGCGCGCTCGGCTTTGGTGCGCGCGGCCTCCAGCGCCACGTGGCCGTCATCGGCCTCCATGGCCTCGCGCCACGCGGTCTCGGCGATTTCACAATCACTGCGCGCGCCCGTGAGCCGGGCCTCGGCGCGCTCCAGGGCGTCGGCCAGCCCGGCCTTCTTGGCTTCGGCGCGCGCCGCTTCGGCCTGGGCCTGCGCCAGAGTCCGCTCGGCGCCGCGAAGGCTGCGCTCGGCGTCGCGCGCTGTGGTGCGCGCAGTCTCAGCGGTTTTTTCAGCGTCGGCGAGCCCGGCCTTGAGCGTCTGGGCGACGTCGCGTTTGTGATTGGCGGCGCGCTCGGCCTCGTCCAGCTGGGCTACGATCTCGGTGAGCCGGTTGCGGGTCTCCAGACGCACCGCCGCCGGGGAGGGCGCGCCGGCCTCGGCCGCAAACCCGTCCCAGCGCCGCAGAGCGCCGGACTTGGTCACCAGGCGTTGACCGGCTGTCAGGGTTCTGGCGAGCGCCTCAAGCTGATCGTCCTCCACCAGGCCGATGGCGGCGAGGCGCACTTGCAGCGCATCGGGCGCGCTCACCAGGTCAGACAGCGGTGTCGCGCCTTCGGGCAGCGCGCCGGCGCTCACGCCGCCGCCTGAGCCGGCCCAGCGCCGCGGCGCTGCGGCCGACAGGCTGGCTTCAAGATCCTCGCCCAGCGCCGCCGCCAGGGCGTTTTCATAGCCGGCCTCGGCGCGCACGGCCTCCAGCGCCTGATCCTCGGCGTCGCCGGCGGACAGGAAGCGTTCAAGGCTCGCCTTCTCGCGCGACAGGGCGCCGGCCTCGCCTTCGGCGTCGCGGGCGGCCTGGCTCGCCTCGCCGGCATCGGCGCGCCGGGCTTGAAGCGCCGCATCGGCCGCCTCCAGTGCGGCACGGGCTTCGTCCAGTGCGGTGGATGCGGCTTCCGCCTCTACTTGCAGGGCGCCCATATCGGGCAGGGATTCGGCGTTGAACGCCTCGAGCGAGCCGCGGGCGCGTTCGGCCTCACCGGCCAGCGCATCGGCGCGCTGGCGGGCGGTTTCGGCGGCGCGCCTGGCGCTGTCGCGCCGGGCGCGGATCTCGGCGCTGGCGGCGCCGGCGGCGTCCAGCTCGCGCTCGGCCTTGGCGCGGGTCTCGTCGGCGTTGCCCAGAACGGCTTCGGCGCGTGCTTGCGCGGCGGCGTCGGCTTCCGCTTCATCTCTCAGCTTTGACAGCGAGGATTTCAGGCGGGCGAGCGCCTGGGCCGCTTCGTCGTGGAGTTCGGCTTCGCGGGTCTCGCCCTGGGCCAGCTCTCCGAGCCGTGCGGAGAGTTGGGTGATGGCTTCTCGGGCAGTTTCAAGATCACGGTCGAGCTGGTCGCGCGTGCGCTCCGCCAGGCGCAGGGCGGCGGCGGCTTCGGCCTCGGCCTTTCGCAGGGGCTGGACCCTGGCCTGGGCCGCTTCGCTCTCGCGGGTCTTCACGGCGGCTTCGACCATGGCCTTCTCGGCCACAGCGTCGGCGTCTTTGAGGGCCGCCTCGGCGGTTTGCGCGCCGTCTTTCGCTTCGTTCCAGCGGCGCAGCCAGAGCAGCGATTCAAAGCCGCGAATGGACTGGGACAGCTCTCGATAGCGCCCGGCCTGTTTGGCCTGGCGCTGCAGGCTGGCGAAACGGTTGTCTAGATCGGTGACGATCTCCTGCAGGCGGTCCAGATTGGTCTCGGCGCCGTTAAGGCGAAGCTGAGCCTCCCGCCGGCGGGCGCGCAGGCCGGCGACGCCGGCGGCTTCCTCCAGCACCCGGCGGCGATTTTCCGGCTTGGCGCTGATCAGTTCGGAAATCTGGCCCTGGCGAACCAGAGCGGGCGAGTTGGCCCCGGTGCCGGCGTCGGCGAACAGGAGCTGCACGTCTTTGGCCCGCACGTCCTCGCCGTTGATCTTGTAGTCAGAGCCTTTGCCCCTCGCGATCCGGCGCACGATCTCCAGCATTTCAGCGTCGTTGAACTGGGCCGGGGCGCGGCGATCGGTGTTGTCGATGGTCAGCGTCACCTGCGCGGTTTCGCGGGCGGCCCGGTTGTCGGTGCCTGCGAAGATCACGTCTTCCATGCCGCCGCCGCGCAGGGATTTCGCGGACGTGGCGCCCATCACCCAGCGCAGCGCTTCAAGCAGATTCGATTTGCCGCATCCGTTGGGACCAATCACCCCGGTGAGGCCGGGATCGATCCGCAATTCGGTCGGGTCCACGAACGACTTGAAGCCGGCCAGTCTGAGCTGGGTGAACTTCAATCAGCGCCTCCACGGGCGCCGGCCGCCGGTTTTCCGGTCGTGACCAGCGCCACCATCCATCCGCGCCTACTCTTCGGCGCGTGCTTTGAAGTAAAGAATGATTCGCTCAAAAGTCTCGCCTTCGAAGGTGGCGGGAATGGCCCCCTGATCGTCCACCAGCGCTTGGCCGTTGACGCCATATGCCTGGCCGGAGCCATCCGGGTTCGCCACCGCTTCAAGAAGCTGGCCGTTGACGAAGAAGGTGGGCGTTGCGCTCACACCGGCTTCGACAGCGGCCTCGTTGGAGGCCTGCACCTGGCCGAGCAGCTCTTCATTGGCCATGCACGCACGGAACTCGTCGTTGGAGAAGCCCAGCGTGCGGGCGATCTGCTGGAACTGGGTCTGGGCCTGGCCCTGCTGCATCGCCATGAACAGGGCGCGCTGCTGCTCGAACAAAACGTCGACCACGTCGAAATACTGCTCTTCCGGGGCGCACCGCGCCAGCATGAAGCCGGCGAAGGCGAGTTGAGGCTGGCCGGTGATCATCTCGCGGAAGACAAAGCGCACATCGCCGCTGTCGACATACTCGTTCACCGTGGGCATCGCGCCGGCGTGCCAGGCGGCGCAGCCGCCGCAGGCGACCGAAGCGTATTCGATCATCGTCACGGGCGCGTCGGGCGAGCCCTTGGCGTGGTCGCCTTCGACCTCATACTGGCTGCGGCCGTCCGAGGCGGCCGAACCATCGCCGCACGCGGCAAGAGCGAGGGCGGCGAAGCCGGTGGCGGCGAGGGCGGCGATGCGGTTTGTCATCATGTCAGGTCTTCCCGTTATCATCATCAAGGCGAGGCGGACGCCGGCCGGCGACCGGGGCGCCTTCGCGCCGCGCCACCGCTTCGGCCCAGTCTTCAAGCAAGGCCTCAAGGCTTTTACGGCCGCCGTCAAGGCTGGCCACTTTGGTGATGCGCGGACGGCGCACCGGCTTGGGCGCAAAGGACTCCGAGATGGGCCCCTGCACGATCTTCAGCTTTTTCGCCTGCTTGCCCGAATAGCGCGCGGCGCGTTCCAGGATTCGCGGCGCCTGGGCTTCGGCCAGCGCCGCGGCCGGGCCCTTGGCGCGAATGCGAAGCGTCAACCCGCCCGCGCCGGAATGAAATTTTTCCGGCCGGGTGTACTGGGCCAGCGCAGTACCGACGATCTCGGCCCAGTTGGCCTCCAGCTCGGCCATGGCGGGGCTGAGCTGTTTTTCCAGCGGGCGCACGACTTTCACGACGGCGCGCCCGATGCTGGGCGGCGCCTTGGCGGCGGGTCGCGCTCGGTGGGTCTCGGCCCAGGCCCAGGCGTCGTCCTCGGAGCCCGGCTCGACACGCGCGACCCGGCGGCGCAGCGAGGCTGCGCCGGGGCGTGACGGCGGGCTTGAAGGCGGGCGCGATCGGCTCATGCTTTCAAGGATCGCGCGCGGGCGGCCCCGGCGCAAGCATGCAAGGAAGAAAGCCCTGTCAAACTCTCGTGAGATCGCAAAGCTGCGCGCCGCGCTGCTAGCCTGGTATGATCACGCCGGACGCACGCTGCCCTGGCGGGTGCGCCCCGAAGACCGCGCGGCGGGACAAATCGCCGACCCCTACGCGGTCTGGCTCTCAGAAATCATGCTGCAGCAGACCACCGCCCCCCACGCCGCGCCTTTCTGGGAGCGGTTTCTGGCGCGCTGGCCAAGCGTCGCCGATCTCGCCGCCGCGCCGCGCGATGATGTGCTCGCGGCCTGGGCGGGGCTTGGCTATTACGCCCGCGCCCGCAATCTTCATAAATGCGCGCAAGCAGTGGCCGATGATCTCGGCGGCGTATTTCCCAGCGATCTTGAGGCCCTGCGCGCGCTGCCGGGGATTGGTGAGTACACCTCCAACGCCATCCGCGCGATCGCCTTTGATAAGCCAGCCAGCGTGGTGGACGGTAATGTGGAGCGGGTGATCAGCCGGCTGGATCGGATCGAGACCCCGCTGCCGAAATCCAAGCCTGCGATCAAGGCGCGCGCCGCTGAACTCGCTGATCCAGGCCGGCCCGGCGATTACGCGCAAGGCTTGATGGATCTGGGCGCCACGGTGTGCACGCCCAGATCGCCCGATTGCGCAGCCTGCCCTTGGGCCTTCGCCTGCGCCGCGCGCGCCAAAAGCGATCAGACCCGATATCCGCTGAAAGAGAAGAAAAAGCCCAAGCCGGTGCGCGCCGGTGTGTGCTTTCACGTGGTGAAGGACGGTGCGCTCTGGCTACGCCGGCGCCCGGAGACGGGACTTCTGGGCGCCATGATGGAGCTGCCCGGCACCGACTGGTCGGTGGAGGGGCCGCCAGGCGCCGATATCGACGCCGTAACGCCGTTCAGTGCGGCCTGGCGCGAGGCCGGCGAGGTGCGCCACGTCTTCACCCATTTTGAACTGCGCCTCTCCGTGCGGTGCGCGCCGGCGCCTGCCGGCTGGACGCCGCCTGCCGGCGTCTGGGCGCCGATCGACGCCCTGTCCGAAGCCGGTCTTCCCAGCGTCATGATGAAGGCGGCCAGGCTCGGGCTGGAGACGCGCAACCGGCTCTTGTGACAGCGGCGGGCGGCGAACGCCCGCAGAAAAAAGACGCAGCCTTGGGGGGCTGCGCCTTTGCAGTTGCGATCCAAACCCTAGGGGAACCTAGAGTGGGACCTTGATAACAGGCCCGCGCAAGGCCCGCCCCCGGTGTGCGGCGAGGCGCTGATTTCCTGCGGTGAAAGCGGATTTGATCGGCGGACGGGGCTCTGAATACGGTGAACGGCTCAGGCGGCGTCCTTGAGATCGGTGACCTGGAGGGCGGCTTCGAAATCGGGCAGCAGGTTGAACGCCTCCATGGCGCTCATGGGCGCGCCGCGCCGGTCCTTGGTCCAGAACCGCCAGAAGGAGGAGACGTGCTGAAGCCGGCCGATGTCCTCGCCCATCTCGACAAACAGGCCGGGCGCCTTGGACATGAAGGTTTTCAGCGCCGCCGGGTCGCCGCGTTCGACGAACTGGCGAAACTCGGCGTGATAGGCGTCGAGGCGTGTCTTAAGCCGGCCCCAGCGGCCCATGGAGAGCTGGGTGATGGAGCTGACGATGGTGCGGATTTCCGACCGGTCGGCGTCGGACAATCCGACAACACGCAAGCTTTTGATATCCTTGAGAAAGCCGGTCACGTCCGCATAGCAGTCACTGGACCGCCAGGAATAGTAGAGCGTGCCCTTCCAGCCGAACACGCCGTTGCTGTATTCCTGCTTGGTCATGCGCAGCGCGTCGCGCAGCACGACGAGCTGCTCGGAGTCCTCGTCCTCGAACAGGACTTTGGCCAGGCGGCGCGATTTCTCCAGGCTGGCCGCATCGGCGCCGCCCATGGCCTTTCGCACCAGCATGTCGATCTGGCCGGCCACGTATTCGGTGATCTTGGTGAGTTCTTCCGACGAGATCGTGAAATAGCACGGGTCGATCCGCTCGCCGCCGCGCCGGAAATATTCGTGCAGCAGATAGGGATCAAAGCTGGGCAGGGTGGCCAGATCGCGCAGGCGCGCCACGTCGGCGGCGAAGGGGGTGTTGTCCGGCGTCACGCCCAGATGGCTGGCCATGAGCCGCTCGAACTGGGGATCCTCTACGAAGATCGAGTGCCCGCCGAGATCGAGATCCTTGTCGGAGATCGGGATGATCACCTTGGTGGCCGAGGTGCTGGCGCCGCCCAGCTGCTCGCGCTCCCAGTTGCGCAATGTGTGCTTGACCACAAAGCCCCGGTTCAGGTGCGGCATGCGGAACATGGGCGCGTCGGCCCAGCCGGGCGTGGCGCCGAAGCGTTCCTTGATGGAGACAAGATCGATCACCCGGCTGGTGGATCCGCCTCGTTTGAGAAAGCTGAGCTTGCCGAAACTGTCGCGCGCCATGCTTTAAACGCCTGTAAGACCTAAATTGACCGAACGAACCTACATAGCGACGGATGGAAATCCGGTTAATCGAGGAGGCCACACAAAATGCGTGGACAGGGCGACCTTGGCGTTCAGGAAATCGTGCGCATGCTGGACATGAGCCCGCACCCCGAAGGCGGCTGGTACGCCGAGACCTTCCGCGATGGACCCGGCGCCGACGGGCGCGCCACATCCACCGCGATCTACTTCCTGCTGGCCGCCGATCAGGTGAGCGCCTGGCACAAGGTGGACGCCGCCGAGATCTGGCTGTGGCAGGCCGGCGCGCCACTGGCCCTGACCATCAGCGAGGACGGCGTGACCGCCCGCGCCCAGCGCCTGGGCCCGGACCTTCGCGCCGGCGAGCGGCCCCAGGGCGTCGTGCCCACGGGCGCTTGGCAAGCGGCTGAAAGCCTGGGCGCCTGGACGCTGGTGAGCTGCGTCGTGGCGCCGGGCTTTGAGTTCTCCGGCTTCACTCTCGCCCCGCCCGACTGGCGGCCCTCGCCCAAGGGTCCGCCGGCGGAGTGAGGACGCGCCGCGCATGGCGCAACGCGCCTTCGACCAATGTCGGGCTGCCTCTGAAACTCCATCGCTGACACTCTCCCTAGAGGCCGGATTAACCGGTTGCAAAAGGGGAGGAGCGCGAGATGGCGGCTTCAAAAACGCCCGCCGGGCCCGGTGCGCCGGGCGGCGGCGATCACGACATCACCGAAAACGCGATGAAGAAATACTGGGCCGAGAACGTGCGTCTCATGCTCGTTCTTCTGGCCGTCTGGTTTTCGGTCTCGTTCGGCGCGGGGATCCTGTTCCGCGACACGCTGGACCAGCTCTCCATCGGCGGTGCGCCGCTGGGCTTCTGGTTCGCCCAGCAGGGATCGATCTACGTCTTCGTCATCCTGATCTTCGTCTACTCCGCGCTGATGCACCGCATCGAGCAGAAGTACGACGTCGACGACGACGAAGGCTGAGGGAGGCGATCATGGACTCCACGATCTTCGGCATGACTCCGACCCTGTTCTGGACGGCGTTTTTCGTCATCACCACTTTCGGTCTCTATATCGGCATCGCGGTGTGGGCGCGCGCGTCCACCACCGACGACTTCTATGTCGCCGGCCACGACATTCACCCGGTGTTCAACGGCATGGCCACCGCCGCCGACTGGATGAGCGCGGCGAGCTTTCTATCCATGGCCGGCCTTATCGCCTTCATGGGCTATGACGGTTCGGTCTTCCTTATGGGCTGGACGGGCGGCTTTGTGCTGCTGGCGCTGCTGCTGGCGCCTTACTTACGCAAATTCGGCAAGTTCACCGTGCCCGACTTTGTCGGCGACCGGTATTACAGCCAGGCCGCGCGCATCGTCGCGGTGATCTGCGCGCTGTTCATCTCTTTCACCTATATCGCCGGCCAAATGCGCGGCACCGGGATCGCCTTCTCCAACTTCCTGGGCGTGGACATCGAGCTCGGGGTGATCATCGGCGCGATCATCGTGCTGTTCTATGCGGTGCTCGGCGGCATGAAGGGCGTCACCTACACCCAGGTCGCCCAGTACTGCGTGCTGATCTTCGCCTTCACGGTCCCGGCGATCTTCTTGTCGCTGCAAATCACCGGAACGCCGATCCCGCAGCTGGGCTTCATCAGCGACACCACCTCCGGCGTGCCGCTTTTGCAAAGCCTGGACGCCACGCTCACCGAGCTGGGCTTCGCCTCCTATCTTGAGGGCCAGAAAGCCAGGATCGACGTGTTCTGCATCACGCTGGCGCTCATGGTGGGCACGGCCGGGCTGCCCCACGTGATCATCCGCTTCTTCACCGTGCCCAAGGCCTCCGACGCCCGCAAATCGGCCGGCTGGGCGCTGATCTTCATCGCCCTGCTGTACACCACGGCGCCGGCGGTGGCGGTGTTCGCCCGCTCCAACTTCATCGGGACGGTCAATGAAAGCGCCTACTCGGTGGACGTGGCCCGCGGCGAAGCCAGCGCCGCCGACCAGGGCGAGGGTGCGACGCCGCAATGGTTCTATAACTGGGAGCGCACCGGGCTTCTGGGCTTCACCGACAAGAACGGCGACGGCCGGATCCAGTACCGCGCCGACGAAACCGCCAACGAGGTGACCACGCTGGACCGCGACATCTTCGTGCTGGCCAATCCCGAGATCGGCAATCTGCCGGGCTGGGTGATCGGCCTGGTGGTCGCCGGCGGCCTCGCCGCGGCGCTGTCCACCGCGGCGGGCCTTCTGATGGTCATCAGCTCGGCGGTGTCCCACGATCTGTGCCGCAAGGTGTTGTTTAAAAACATGACCGACACCCAGGAGCTGTTGGTGGCGAGGTTTGCGGCGGTGGGCGCGGTGATGGTGGCGATCTACGCCGGCATCAACCCGCCGGGCTTCGTGGCCGCCGTCGTGGCGTTCGCCTTCGGCCTGGCCGCGGCGAGCTTCTTCCCGGTGATCTTCCTGGGGATCTTCTGGAAGCGCATGAACAAGGAGGGAGCGATCACCGGCATGTCCGTCGGCCTGATCACCACCGCCGCCTATATCGTGCACTTCAAGATCGGCTTCAGCTCCGGCGTCATCGCGGCCTGCGCCTTCCTGATCGGCGCGGTGATGGTGATCCTGCACTTCGGTCTGAAGAGCGAGAGCGACACCAGGCCCATGCTGGCGGCCGCCGGATTGATGGTGCTGACCTTCCTCGCCGGCGTGTTCGGCGTGCTGCCGAGCTTTGCACCGGGAACCGCCGACCAGTGGTTCCTGGGCGTCTCGCCAGAGGGCTTCGGCGCCCTTGGCATGGCGCTGTCCTTCGTGGTGTCGGTGAGCGTGGCGCTGGCCACCAAGGCCCCGCCCCAGGACGTGCAGGACATGGTGGAGGAGATCCGCATCCCCTCCGACAAAGCCCATGTGAGCCACGCCCCGCCCGAATGATTGATCCGGCGGGCGACAGGGCGCGGCGGCTGGAAACGGCCGCCGCGCTTCTGTTTACGCCTTGCGGCGCGGGCGCCGTGCGGTGATTGCGTTCACGAACACCGGTCTATAGTTTCGGCGCTCCGGGCTGAACGCGCATAAGCTGCGCGCGTGGCCGCGTTTTTCAGGACGGATGATGTCGAACCCCACGCGCACCTATCTCGATTTCGAACGCCCCATCGCGGAACTCGACTCCAAGATCGAAGAGCTGGAGATGGTTCTGTCGAGAAACGGCGAAGACGCGCCGGACGCCAAGGACGAGGTCGCGCGCCTGCGCCAGAAGTCGGCCGAGCAGCTCAAGACGCTGTATTCAAAGCTCGACGCCTGGCGCAAGACCATGGTGGCGCGCCATCCGGAACGCCCGCACCTGAAAGACTATCTGGAACATCTGGTTGATGATTTTGAAGAGCTCGCCGGCGATCGCCGCTTTGGCGAGGACCACGCCATCGTCGGCGGCACCGGCCGCCTCAAGGGCCGGCCGGTCGTGATCATCGGCCACGAGAAGGGCCACGACACCCAGACCCGCCTGAAGCACAATTTCGGCATGGCGCGCCCGGAAGGCTATCGCAAGGCGATCCGTCTGATGGATCTCGCCGACCGGTTCGGCCTGCCTGTCGTCACCCTGGTGGACACCGCCGGCGCCTATCCCGGCATCGGCGCGGAAGAGCGCGGCCAGTCTGAGGCCATCGCCCGCTCCACCGAGCGCTGCCTGACGCTGGGCACGCCGCTGGTGTCTGTGATCTGCGGCGAGGGCGGGTCTGGCGGCGCGGTGGCGCTGGCCAGCGCCAACACCGTCCTGATGCTGGAGCATTCCATCTATTCGGTGATCAGCCCGGAAGGCTGCGCCTCGATCCTGTGGCGCGACGGCGCCCGGGCGCGCGACGCGGCCATGGCCATGAAGATCACCGCCCAGGACCTGATCGAGCTGAAGATCATCGATTCGATCATTCCAGAACCGCTGGGCGGCGCGCACAGAAACCGCGCCCAGACCATCGAGCGGGTGGGCGAAGCCATCGAGGCCTCGCTCTCCAGCCTGGACGGGCTCAGCGCTGCGGAGCTGAAAAAACACCGCCGCGACCGCTTCCTGAATATCGGCCGGAGCCTTCTCGAGCACTAAAGCCTGCGTTCGGAACGGTGATTGGACCGGCGTTGTCCTGAAATAGAGGTCCTAGACCTCCAGCTCCGCCCGAATGCGCGCGCGCAGAATGTCGATGGGCGCAAGCCCGCCCGCCTGACGCACATGCCAGAAGGTCCAGCCATTGCAGCTGGGCGCGCCCTGCACATGGGCGCCCACCTGGTGGATGGAGCCGCACTCGGCGCCCGCCGCCACCGTGCCGTCGGCGCGCACCCGCGCCGTGCGCCGTCCCTGGCTGCAATACAGCGTGTCTCCGGGCTTCAGGAGCCCCGCCTCCACCAGCGCCCCGAAGGGAATGCGCGGTAGCGAGCGTTTGGACTGGGTGACTTTCAGCGCGTCCGCGTCGCCGGGGCTAATCGCGGCGATGCGCTTTCTGGCCACTTCGGCGTAATCGGGATCAGCTTCCAGCCCGATGAAATGGCGGCCGAGCTTCTTGGCCACGGCGCCGGTGGTGCCGGTGCCGAAAAAGGGATCAAGGACCACATCGCCGGGATTGGTGGTGGCCAGCAGCACGCGGTGCAGAAGGCTTTCCGGCTTCTGGGTCGGATGGGCCTTCTTGCCCTCCTTGTTCTTCAGCCGCTCGGCGCCGGCGCAGATCGGCAGCGTCCAGTCGGAGCGCATCTGCACGCCGTCATTCAGCGCCTTCATGGCGGCGTAGTTGAAGGTGGGGCGCGCAGTCTTGGTCTTGGCCGCCCAGATCAGGGTCTCGTGCGCATTGGTGAAGCGCGTGCCCTTGAAGTTCGGCATCGGGTTGGACTTGCGCCAGATCACGTCGTTGAGGATCCAGAAGCCCATGTCCTGAAGAAACGAGCCGACGCGGAAAATATTGTGATAGCTGCCGATGGTCCAAAGCGCGCCATTGGGTTTGAGGACCCGGCGGGCTTCTTCAAGCCAGGCGCAGGAGAACAGATCATAGGCGTCGAAATCGCCGATCTGGTCCCAGTCATTGTCCACCGCGCTGACCTTGGAATTGTCGGGCCGGTGCAGATCGCCGCCCAGCTGCAGATTATAGGGCGGATCGGCGAAAATCAGATCGACGCTTTCGTCGGGCATGGCCTTCATGGCCTCCACGCAATCGCCTTCGATGATCACGTCGATAGGAAGAGTGGAGTTCGCCGGGCCTGACACTGTGAAAACGCCTCTTAAAGGAACCGCTGGTCCAAGAGGGGTGAATCGTTTCGCCTTACCCGATGGTTAAGCTGGATTCACCACATGCCGCGCAGATGCGTGCGCGGCTCTCACCGGAGCGAAGCTTAACCGATGTATCGCCGAGGGTCCCAGGCTTTCCAGCGCAGCCATGTGGGCCGCGGCGCCATAGCCTTTGTGCCCGGCGAAACCATAGCGAGGAAAACGCACATCAGCCTCGATCATCAGCGAGTCGCGCACCGTCTTGGCGATGATGCTGGCCGCGCTGATCGCCGGCACAATCGCGTCCCCGCCCACGAGGGCGCGGGCGGGGCAGGGCAGGCCCACCGGCACGCGATTGCCGTCGATGAGCGCTTCGTGGGGCGTGCAGGGCAGCGCCGCCAGCGCCCGCGCCATGGCCGCCATGGAGGCGTGCAGGATGTTCAGCCGGTCGATCTCCGCCGGCTCTGCGACGCCGACGCCCACCAGCGCGCAGGCGCGGATCGCCGCCGCCATGGCTTCGCGCCTTTTCGCCGTGAGATTCTTGGAATCGGTCATGCCGGCAAGCGCAGCGATATCGCGAAAATCCGCCGGCAAGATCACCGCCGCCGCCACCACCGGCCCGGCCAGCGGCCCGCGCCCGGCCTCGTCGAGACCGGCGATCAGCGGCGAAGCGCCGTCATGGCGAAACGGGGTTCGAAGGGGAGTCAGAAGGGGTGTCATCACGCGTCTGCTCGCCTTTTTGCGGCTTCAGGGCAAGCCAGCCGCCGCGCTTCTGCAGGAAGAAGAGCAGCGCGCCCACCGGAACCGCGACGTGGAAGACATGGTGGCCGGTGACGGGCTCATGCATCCACGATGCGCTGAACAGGGCGAACTGGAAGAACTGGAAAACCAGCCCGCCGTCCGCGGTGACGCTCGGCGATACGAGGCCCCATCCGCCGTTCCCGGTGGAGAAGCCGAAGATCGGATAGCCGATGAGCACGATGAACAGGGTCCACAGAATACGGCGTTTCACGCGCGGCGTGCGCCATACCGAGACCAGAGCGGCGAGGCAGAAGAGCGCCGTCGCCGGCGTCAGGATAAGGGCGATCCAGAAGCCGGCGGGCCACTGGGCGACGCCGTCATGGACCGGCGCGGGAACCGGAAAGACCTGCAGGCTCACCAGTCGCCGTACCGAGTCGCCCTGAGAGGCGAGCGTGATCTGGATGAAGGTGGCGCGGGTCTGGCCGTCCAGGTCAGGCTCGAAGTCGATCCGATAGGTGAAGCGCGTCTCGGCCGGCGCGTTTTCGCCGCCCACGGCGTGGCTGGATTTCACGATGACGCGGCGCGTCGCAGCCGCGTCGGGCAGGGTCTCGAACATCGCCGAAACGGCCGCGGTGTTGAACTGAGGCGCAATTTCGCGATCGGCCAGCCTGCGCAGACCGGCCTCGTCGCGATCCAGCAGATGATCCACCACGCGATCTGCGATCCGGGCGTCCTCGCCCAAAACCGTCCGGGTGATCGTGTCCGTCACCTGCGTGCAGCCAGAGAGGAAGGCCGCAGCGCACATGATCCAGAAAAGTTTGATGAAGCCTGCCACCCTTCGCCTCCCTCAGCTCTAGTGGAGCGTACAATCCATGAGGGATTTAAAGCAACCTTAAACCGGGCTTTTCGACCCTAGAACAGGCTCATCTGGTCGCCGCCTTCCAGCGGCCGTTCAAACAGATCGCAGCGCAGCGCGACGCGCGGAGTATCAAGCCCGTAGCGGCGCACCGCGGCGTGGAAGCGCTGGGTGATGAGCTCGGCCACCGGGCCTTCGCCGACGCCGCGCACATTCCAGCGGGCGTCATAATCCTTGCCGCCGCGGGTCTGGCGGATCAGCGACATGATCTTGTCCGCCTGGCCTGGCCGGGCGGCTTTCAGCCATTCGATGAACAGGTCGCGCACCTCCAGCGGCAAGCGCAACAGCACATAGCCCGCGCTGGTGGCCCCCGCCTTGGCCGCACTCTCCAGCAGCGCCTCGATCTCGTGGCAGGTGAGGCCGGGGACCACCGGCGCGGTCATCACCGTCACCGGCACGCCGGCCTGCGATAGCGCCTTGATCGCCTCCAGCCGGCGCTTGGGTGTGGCGGCGCGCGGCTCCATGGCGCGGGCGAGCTTTCGGTCGAGCGTCGTCAGCGAGATCGCGGCCTTCGCGAGGCCCAGCGAGGCCAGCTCGCCCAGCACGTCGAGATCGCGGGTGATGCTGGCTGATTTGGTGATGACGCTGACCGGGTGTTTGAATTTCAGGCATAGCTCCAGCAGAGCGCGCGTGATCCTCAAATCGCGCTCGATGGGCTGATAGGCGTCGGTGTTGCCGCCGATGAGGATCGGCTCGACCTGATAGGTTTTCTTGCGGAAGGTCTTCTCCAGAAGCGCCGGCGCGTCGGCTTTGAAGAACAGCTTGCTTTCAAAATCCAGCCCCGCCGAATAGCCCCAATAGGCGTGGCTGGGCCGGGCGTAGCAATAGATGCAGCCATGCTCGCAGCCGCGATAGGGATTGATCGAGCGGTTGAAGCTGATGTCCGGGCTGTCATTGGTGGAGATGATCGTTCGCGAGGAATCCTTGATCAGCGTGGTCTTCAGCCGCGCCGGCGCCGGGTCTGTTTCGCCCCAGCCGTCATCAAAGGGCTCGCGCCGCTCCCGCTCGAAGCGTCCTGACGCGTTGGACACGGCGCCGCGGCCGTTGGGGCGCAACGGTTCGGCAAGGGGTTCGGACTTGGGGGGCGGGACGAAACGGGCTGTCATGGCGGGCAGGCTGACTCCGAATATGGAACGAATCAAGAACATTTTTCCGTTGACTCCCGCCCCCTGCGCAGTGCTTGTCTGACGCTCATGACCCGCGTCCTCACAGTCATTCCGGCGCTTAACGCCGCCTCGCGCCTGCCCGCCACGCTGCAAAGCCTGGCCGAGGCCGAGCGCGCGGGCATGGGCGGAGGCTGGATCCTGGCCGATGGCGGCTCCAGCGACGCCACGGTGCGTCTGGCGCGCCAGGCCGGCTGCGCGATTCTCAGTGGAGCGAGGGGGCGCGGCGCCCAGCTCGCCGCCGGCGGCGAAGCGGCGCTGGCGCGCGCTTCGCAAGGCGACTGGCTGTTGTTTCTGCACGCAGACACGGTGCTGGAGCCGGGCTGGAGCGGGCGGGCGCGCGCCTTCATGGAGACCAGCGCCGACCGCGACCGGGCGGGCTATTTTCGTTTCACACTGGACGAGCACGGCGCCCGTGCGCGGCGCCTGGAGCGCTTGGTGGCCTGGCGCTGCAAGACCTTTGCGCTGCCCTATGGCGATCAGGGCCTGCTGATCCCGGCGGCCTTCTACGCCCGGCTGGGCGGCTACAAGCCCTGGCCCTTGTTTGAAGATGTGGATCTGGTGCGCCGCATCGGACGCCGGCGCCTCGCCGCCCTGCCGGCGCGCGCGGTGACCAGCGCGGAGCGGTTTGCAAGCGAGGGCTATCTGAAACGCTCGGCGAAGAATCTCAGCCTGCTGGCGCGCTATTATTGCGGCGACAGCCCGGAGCGGCTGGCCAGAGCTTACCGAAAATGAGCCCCTGTAAGGCGAGGGCGCGCGTTTGAGGCTGGTGGTGTTTGCAAAGGCGCCGGTGATCGGCGGCGCGAAAACGCGCCTGGCCGCCGGGATCGGCAAGATCGCCGCCTGGCGCCGCCACCGCGCCATGACCGCGCGCATCCTGCGCCAGGTGCGTGATCCGCGCTGGGAGACGGTGCTGGCGGTCTCGCCCGACCGCGCCCGCCTCCGGCTGTTTCCCGGCGTCTGGCCACAGGGTCTTGAGCGCACCGCTCAGGGCGCCGGAGATCTCGGCGCGCGCCAGGCGCGGGTGTTCACTGCGTCTTGTCCTGCGCTGGTGATCGGGACCGACGCGCCGCAGATCACACGGGGCGACATCGCCCGTGCCTTCGCCGCGCTGAAGCGCCATGACGCCGTGGTCGGCCCGGCCGAGGACGGGGGATACTGGCTCCTGGGGCTCGCCCGCCCGGCGCCGGCGGATCTGTTTGACGCCATACGCTGGTCGAGCGCGCACACGCGCGACGATCTGGAAGCCCGGCTCGCCGCATTCGGGCTTTCCCGCATCGCCCGCCTAAGGCCCTTGCGCGATGTGGACCATGCAGACGATCTTGTTGCGATGAAACGGAAGGATCGAAGATGAACGCTTTCAGGATCGCCGCAGCCATGTCCACGATTTTCACAGGGGCCGCGCTGGCGGCTTGTTCGGCGGACACAGAGCCGGCGGGGCCCACCCTGTTCGGGCAGCTTTCGGCGCTGTGCGGTCAGGCCTTTGAAGGCGAGGTGGTGACCGAGGATGAGCGCGACGCCGACTTCGCTTCCCAGCGCCTGGTCATGCATGTGCGAGACTGCGAGGCGGACACGCTGCGCATCCCCTTCCATGTGGGCGAGGACCGCTCGCGCACCTGGGTCGTCACGCGGCTCGAAGACGGCCGCCTGCGCCTGAAACACGATCACCGCCATGAGGATGGCAGCGAAGACGTTCTCACCCAGTATGGCGGTGAAACAGAGGCCGAAGCGGCCGGGCTCAGCGCCGACTTTCCCGCCGACGAGGAGAGCCGGGCGCTGTTTGCGCGCGAAGGGATCGAGGCCTCCATGGCCAATGTCTGGACCCTGGCCATTGACGGCGATTCCTTTGTCTACGCGCTCAATCGCCCCGACCGCCATTTCGAGGCGCGCTTTGACCTGACCCGTCCGGTGGAGGCGCCGCCGGCGCCCTGGGGCGCGGACGGCTGATTTCCGCCTCCAGATCAAAGCGTAAAACAGGGCGCCCTTGCGACCGAAAAGGCTCTAGCGTGCTCGCCGACACATCGGGAGGGATTTCATGCGCATCGCCGCCATCGCCAGCTTCTGCCTCATCGCCGCCGCCTGCGCCCAAGCCGCCGAGGAGGCGCCCGCGCCTGCTCCGGCTGCGGACCGCGTCTTCACCGGGGGTGTGATCCGTACCGGCGTCGAGGGGGATCCCACCGCAGAGCTGGTCGCCGTGACCGGCGGGCGCATCGTATTCGCCGGATCGGCGGCGGAGGGGGCGGCCTATATCGGACAGGCCACTGAAACCATTGATCTTGCCGGCGCGGTGATGTTTCCGGGATTCACCGACGCCCATGTCCATGTCATCGGCGTGGGCGAGCGCGAGCGCAATCTGAACCTAGAAGACGTGGCCTCGATCACCGAGCTGCAGGCGGCGGTGGCCGGCGCCGCTGAGGACGGGACCGCGTCGGTGATTTTCGGGCGCGGTTGGATCGAGACTCATTGGCCTGAAGAGCGCTTTCCCACCGCCGCCGATCTGGACGCGGTGGAGGCGGTTCGCCCTGTGGTGCTGGTGCGCGCCGACGGCCACGCGCTGGTGGCCAATACCGCCGCGATGGAGGCGGCGGGCGTCACGGACGCGATGCCCGACCCTGAGGGCGGCGCCATTCGCCGGGGCGATGACGGGGCCGCCACCGGAATGTTCATCGACACCGCCATGGCGCCCTTCGGCGCGCTCATGGGCGACGCGCCGACGATGGAGGAGCGCGCCGCGCTTTATGAGCTGGGCGCGCAGGTGCTCGCGGAGTCCGGCTGGACCGGCGTGCATAATATGAGCGTCGATTTTGCCGACGTGGCGGTGATGGAATCCCTCGCCGAGCAGGGCCGCCTGGCAATTCGCATCGCCAATTACGTGAATCCTGAGGGCTATGACTCCGTCGCCGCCATGGCGGGCACGGAAAGCGTCACCGAGCTGGTGATCACGCCGGGGGTGAAATTCTACATGGACGGCGCGCTGGGCTCTCGCGGCGCGGCGCTGCTGGCGCCCTATGACGATGCGCCGGGCGAGAGCGGGCTCTTCCTGTCCCGCCAGGGCCAGTCGGTGGACATGATGCAGGCTGCGCTGGCCGACGGGGTCCAGCTGGCCGTTCACGCCATCGGCGATGCGGGCAATCGCCGCGTCCTTGACTGGATCGAGCAGAGCCTGGACGCCGTGCCGCCGGAAGCCCGCCCCGTGGCGGATCCGCGCTGGCGGGTGGAGCACGCTCAGATTATAGCGCCGGCCGATATCCCGCGCTTTGGCGAGCTGGACATCATCGCCTCCATGCAGCCCAGCCACGCCATCGGCGATCTGCACTTTGCGCCCAGCCGCATCGGGCTCAATCGCCTGGAAGGCGCTTACGCCTGGCGCTCGCTGGTGGAGTCAGGCGCTCTGATCGCCGGCGGCAGCGATGCGCCGGTGGAGCGCGGCGAGGCCCGCATTGAATTCTACGCCGCCGCGGTGCGCCGTGATCTGGAAGGCTATGCCGGAGAGGGCTGGAATCTCGATCAGGCGCTGGACCGCGAGACCGCCCTGAAGCTCTTCACCGTCTGGCCGGCCTACGCCACCCGCCGCGAGGCGGAACTCGGCTCCATAGAAGTGGGCAAGCTGGCCGACTTCTCCGTCTTCGACCGCGATCTCATGACCGTGGACGAAGAGGCGCTGAGCCAGGCGCGGCCGGTGATGACGGTGGTGAACGGCGAGGTGGTCTGGCGCGCGGAGTAGGCGGCGCCGATCCCGGATCCGGGACCGGCGCCTCGGCCTCGGCTCAGGCCGTCGCCTTATCCAGGAAGGGATAGTCGATATAGCCTTCTGCGCCGCCGCCATAGAAGGTGGACCCGTCCGGCTCGTTCAACGGGGCGTTCGCCGCGAACCGCTCGGGCAGGTCGGGATTGGCGATGAAGGGTCGGCCATAGGCGACCGCGTCGGCGCGCTTGGCCTTGATGCTGGCCTCGCCGGAGTCCGCCGAGTGATCGCCGTTGGTGACATAGACGCCGCTCCAGGACGCGCGCACCTTGTCCAGGATCGTCCGCTCGGCCACGCTTGTGGTGGCGCCGGGGAATTGCTCGACCACGTGCAGATACGCCAGACCCAGCGGATCCAGCGTCTTCACCGCATGCAGGAACAGACCTTCAGGGTCTGAATCGCTCATGTCGTTGAACGCGCCGGTGGGCGCGAGACGCACGCCGACCCGGTCCGCGCCGATCGCTTCGGCGACGGCCTCGACGACCTCCTTCAGGAAGCGCACCCGGTTCTCGATGGAGCCGCCATAGGCGTCGTCACGCTTGTTGGAGCCGTCGCGCAGAAACTGGTCGATGAGATAGCCGTTCGCGGCGTGCACTTCGATCAGGTCAAAGCCGGCCTCGCGCGCCCGCTTCGCGGCGGCGACATAATCTGTGACGGTCTGGTCGATCTCGTCCGTGGTCATGGCGCGCGGCTCGGAGGTGTCCTCAAAGCCGGCCTCGGTGAAGGTCTTGGCGTCTGCGCGCACGGCGGACGGGGCGAGCGGCTGTGCGCTGCCGGGCAGCAGGGAGGTGTGGCTGATCCGGCCCACATGCCAGAGCTGCATGGCGATCCGGCCGCCGGCCTTGTGAACATCGTCGACGATCTCGCGCCAGGCGGCGGTCTGCGCGTCGGTATGGAGGCCGGGCGTATTGATATAGCCCTTGCCCATTTCACTGATCTGGGTGGCTTCACTGATGATCAGGCCGGCCGAGGCGCGCTGGGCGTAATAGGTTTTCGCCATCTCGCCGGGCACGCCGTCGGGGCGCGCGCGATTACGGGTGAGCGGCGCCATGAAGACGCGGTTCGGCGCGGTGACGGCGCCGATCTTCAGGGGCGAGAATAATGCGTCGTGGGCCATATGAATCTCCAGGTCTGCGGTCCGCGGTAATTGCGACCTCCTGCATATGGCCCTCTTCTCAATCCATGTAAGACCGGCACTGGCGCCCGGGCGGAGGCTATGCCTTTCCCAATGAGAAAGGGTCAGTCCAGCCCAAGCTCGCCCCACATGGCGTCGACGCGGTCGATGATGTCCTGTTCCATGAACAGCTTTTCGCCCCATTCCCTGCTGGTTTCGCCGCCGGTCTTGTTGGTGGCGTCCAGGCCGATTTTCGAGCCGAGGCCGGAGACCGGGGAGGCGAAGTCCAGGTAATCGATCGGGGTGTTCTCGATCATCACCGTATCGCGCGCCGGATCCATGCGGGTGGAGAGCGCCCACATGACGTCCTTCCAGTCGCGGGCGTTGATGTCGTCGTCCACCACGATGACCCATTTGGTGTACATGAACTGGCGCAAATACGACCACGCGCCCATCATCACCCGCTTGGCGTGACCGGGATAGGCCTTCTTCATGCTGATCACGGCGATGCGATAGCTGCACCCTTCCGGCGGCAGCCAGAAATCGACGATCTCGGGAAATTGCTGGCGCACCAGCGGAATGAAGACCTCGTTGAGGGCTTCGCCCAGCACGGACGGCTCGTCGGGCGGGCGGCCTGTGAAGGTGGTCAGATAGATCGGATCGCGGCGCATGGTGATGGCGCTGACCCTGAAGACCGGGAAGCGCTCCACCGAGTTGTAGTAGCCGGTGTGGTCGCCATAGGGGCCTTCGGGGCCGTCCTCGTCGAGCATCACATGGCCCTCGATGACGATCTCGGCCTCGGCGGGCACTTTCAGCGGCACGGTCTTGCAGGGCACAAGCTCGGCCTTGCGCCCGCGAAGGAGGCCGGCGAACTGGTACTCGCTCAGCGTGTCGGGCACCGGCGTGACGGCGGCCAGGATCGTGCCGGGATCGGCGCCCAGGACGGCGGCGGCGGGCAGGGGTTCGGGCCGTGAATCCTTCCAGCGCTGATAGTGCTGCGCCCCGCCGCGATGCTTCAGCCAGCGCATCAGCGTGGTGTTCTTTGAAAGCTTCTGCATCCGGTAGATGCCGAGATTGAAATCGTCCTCCTTGGCGTCGGAGGGGCCCTTGGTGACGACAAGCGGCCAGGTGATCAGCGGCGCCGGCTCGCCGGGCCAGCAGCCCTGGATGGGCAGGCGGTCCAGATCGATATCGTCCCCCTGCAGCACGATTTCCTGGCACGGCGCCTTGCGCACGGTCTGCGGGCGCATGCTCATCACCGAGCGGGCGATGGGCAGCATGTCCATGGCGTCGCGAAAGCCGCGCGGCGGTTCGGGCTGGCGCAGGAAGGCCAGCAGCTCGCCCACCTCGCGCAGATCGGCGGCGGTCTTGCGCGGCTCGCCGCCCAGCGTCACGGCGCGCGCGACGCGCTCCACCGTGCCGAACAGATTGGCGAGGGCGGGCATTTCGCTCTTGCGGCCATCCTCGTGCACCGGATTTTCAAACAGGACCGCCGGGCCCTCTTTGGCCAGCAGCCGGGTCTGGATTTCGGTCATCTCCAGATGGGTGGAGACCGGACGCGAGACGCGTTTGAGATCGCCCTCGGCTTCCAGCTGCCCCATGAAGTCCCGCAAGGATTTATAGGCCATTCGCGCTCTCCCTTCGCCGACCGGGAAACTAGGCCGCGCCGGCGAACGGGCCAAGCGCCACGTCCGCGATCTGCGGTGATGCGCCGCGCAAACCTCTGTAAGTGAACGTCTTGGTAGATTTAATAAGAATTACAACTTTCACTTGACTTGGTTAACGCGCGTTAACTAAGCTGCACCAATAACGCGTGATGCACTTATATAAATACCTTAAATTGATCCATGCGGCGCGTCCCGCGATAGCCGCCGGACATCTGTGAGGCCTGGGAGGCTCGTATGACTGTGGACATGACGGCGGTGCGCGAACCGGACACGATTGCGTCGGACGTTCTGGACGCCGAGATTGGAATTGAGGGGCTGCGCTTCGAGCCGAACATCGCGCGGCCGCTGTCGTCGGAGCGCGGCTGGTTCGACATGAAGGTCAATTCCAGCCCCGGTCCGCTGGTGTCCGACTTCGTGACCCACGGACCGCACTTCGAATACTCCACGCTGGGCATCCATGTGGGGCAGGATGACCGGCTGACGTTTTTTGAAGAGCCCGGCCGCTGGATCGAGGGCTATTTCGTTGACTGCCGCGAAGGCAGTGCGACGCTGCATCGCCGGATCGTGCACCGGTTCGAGGCGAGCCCTCTGCGCCGCCTGGTCATTCCGCGCGGGGTCGCCCACACTTTCGACGGCCTGTCCGGCGTCACCACGCGCGACGAGCCGGTCTGGTATTCCGGCGAGAACAATCCCCACTGGAACATCAATAACGACCTGATCTCGGTGTTGCGCACGGCTGAGACGTTTCCGGTGGTTCAGGTGAACGACTACCGGCTGCCTGAAGAGCTGCATGTCTACATGACCCAGCTCTCCCAAGCCGTGCTCGACGAGCCCAAACCCTATTCCACGCGGTTCAAGCTGCGCATCGGGGACCGCGAGCAATACGTGATGTTCCAGGAGAACAGCTGGGAGGATGAGGGCCGGGCCCTGCAGCCTTTACTGGACGCGGTTCAGGCGCCGGGGTTTTCCGCGCGGCGGTCGCGCTACGCGATCACGGGCAAGGCGTCCTGGACGCTGGTGCCCAACACCGGATCCGGGGTCGCGGACGTCATGCATCTCGGCGCGGTCGGTGTGGATGCGCCGGAGCGGCTCTTCGTCCATCGCCGCACCCGCAAATGGTACACGGTCCTGACCGGCGAGGGCGCGCCGCTGCGCATCGACTGTCTCGACCTGCGCCCGAATTCAGCGACCTTCGGCCGGCGCGCCTCGTTCATGACGGTGTGCGAGCCTAGGGTGAGCTACCGGATCGAGCCCGGCGTGGCTTACGCCTTCGGGGTGAAACAGGGCGTCTATATCCGGTCGGAAAACGAGGTGTATGTGGACGAGGACGAGCCACGGATCGATCTGCCGGCCTTCGGCCAGGATTTCGAAGCCGTCGATACGACCGACTTTTCTGCAACGCAGCCCGCACCCCCGACCCTGAAATGTCCCGACCGGGTCGTGCGCTCGATGGCGCGTTTTGAACTTGAGCCCCAGCCACACTGAAAACAGGAGCAGATTATGGAAAAATCGTTTGAAAGCGTCGACTGGAGCGAGGAGTTGCAGACTCTCGTCTCCCAGGCCAAATCGCGTGAAGACCGCAAGGCGGCCTTCGCCTTCGCCCAGGCGCTCAGCCCGTATCTTGAGAAGCCGGAACTGCTCAAGACCCTGCTGGGCAAGATCATGCAATCGCCCATCGAGTCCGTCGCCATCGTCGCCTCCGAAGGGGTGTTCAAATCCCTGGAAGAGGTCCGTGAAAAGGTCGGCCGCAAGGTGACCGTCGTTCCGCTCTAGACGCGGGGCGTCATCGAAAACCGGGGCCAAGGGACGCAGTCTTCCAGCCTGGAGGACTGCGTCTTCGTGCGCCGGGGGGCTCCGGTGACAGCGCGCGGATTGGAACCTTTGATCGCCCGGGTTAATTCGGTATCCGATGTCATTGATTTACCAAATTCTCGGGGCGCTGCTGATCCTGTTCGGCCTGCCGCTGTTCTGGACGCCGATCCCGGTGGGGCTGATCATGATCGCCTCGGGGCTTGCGCTGATCATATCAAATTCCGATGCGGCGCGTGAATGGGTGCGGACCTTGCGCCTGAAGCATCGCCGCTTCGACGCCTGGGTCAGCCGGGCCGAGGCGCGCGTGCCCCATCCCTTTGACCGCATCCTGCAACAGACTGAAGTGCGCAGATCCGACGCCGGCGAGGAGTAGGCGCGGTCGGCGCAGTCGTTCGTCCCCGTCTTCGCCGCGGGTCAATGGAGCGCATATCGTCCCATAACCGCTTCGCTAGGCTGAATACAACTAATTAATTCAGATGCATGATCGAGTTTCTGCTTGTTGAACCAGTTCAGTTACTCTATATACATAAATAGGGTCCAGCTTATGGCTTCATGAGCTAATCTCCCTGTGAGCAAAGCCTTACGGGCCGATCGACATGTTTCGATCGGCCCGTTTTTTTTGGCGCTTCGTCTGCGCTCCGGACGCGAGGAATAGGTGATGCTTCTTGTTCGTTCGCTTTACTGCAGCGAGGCTGCGCTTTCGGACGTGGGCGATATCGACGCCATCCTGAACGCCGCCCGGCGCAACAACGCCGCGCTCAAACTCACCGGCGCTCTGGTGCTTGACCGCGGCCGGTTCCTGCAGGTTCTCGAGGGCGCGCGCGAGGCGGTGAGCACCATGCTCCTTCGCATCGCCGCTGATCCGCGCCATTGCAATATGCGGCTGGTTGATTTCAGCGAAACCACCGGACGGCGGTATAGCAACTGGTCGATGGCCTATATGGACGCGGAAGACTCCTCTGCGTCGGTGCGCCTGACCCGGTTCGACGCCGCGCCGGCCGAGGCGCTCTACCACCAGGTCGAGCGCTACCTGGCCAAAACAGAATACGCCGCTTAAGGCGCTCCGTTTTCGGCTTCGGCCTCCGTCTCGATCTCGGCGCCGGCCTCGCCCTGCGGAGCGGGCGCCCGCCTTGCCGCGACCACGGCGTTGGCGAATTCGATCGCGCCGTCGGGCCGGCTGTGGTTCGCGCCCAGGCGCACCACCACCAGGCTTTCACTTGGAATGATGAAGCCGTACTGGCCCTGGAAACCGTTCATGATGACCGTGTCTTCGGGTAATCCGGTCTCATACATCCAGAAACCCGACCCGTAATCGCCGTCCGAACCCGGCGTGGGTGCGCTGACATACTCGATCCAGTCTTCGGGGATGAGCTGCGTCCCGTCCGGCGCGCGGCCGCCGTCCACATAGAGCTGACCCAGCCGCGCCCAGTCGCGGGCGCTGGCGTACATATAGCTGGACCATTGCAGCGTGCCGGCTTCGTCGGCCTCCAGCACCGTGTGGTTCATGCCCAGAGGGTCGAGCAGCCAGGCCCGGATCGTCTCGATCTCCTGCGCCGGGGTTTCGCCCAGCGACCGCTCCAGCGCAGAGCCGGCGAGCACGGTGTTGCCCGACTGATAGTCCCAGCGCTCGCCCGGCGCGGCGATCTGCTCTCGCGTTGCGGCGAAGGCCGCCATGTCGCTCTCGGTGAACAGCATGTCGGAATTGGGATCAGTGCCGTCATTGAGCTCGTACCCGGCCAGCCCGCCGGTCATGCGCAACAGGGCGTCCACCGTGATTTCGGGGCGCCCGGCCTCCGCCAGCGCCGGGACCTGGCCCTCGGCGTAGACATCGATCAGCTCGCGCCGGGTCAGCACGCCGGCCATGGTTGCGGCCAGTGATTTGGTCATGGACCAGCCGTGCATCGGGCTCTGCGCGGTGACGCCGTCGGCGTAGCGTTCGGCCACCAGGCGGCCGTCATGGAGCACGGCGACAGCCAGCGTGTTGCGGCCATCGTCGGTGAAGGCGGCGTCCAGGGCGGCGGAAAGGGCGGCGGTGTCGAAATTCGCGTCGCGGTGAGCAACATCCAGGCTCATGGCGTCACGCGCGCCGGACAGCGGCGCGGCGGCGCCCGGGTCGAAATCTCCCGAGCCATGCACCAGCGTGCATCCAAGCCCCTCGCGATGGACCGCGCGCCGGGAGTAGAACAGGCCCAGCGCGCTGGCGGTGACCTCGCCGGTCTCATAGTCGATATCGGTGGAGACCAGATCGGCCACGCCGCCCAGCAGCGGATCCACATAGAGCGCCCGCGCGCGCTCGGCGTCGAGGCCGGAGACAAAGGCGAGCGAGCAGGTCTGCTTGGCGGTGATGCCGGTCCCGCTGGGCAGGTAGATCGTCCCAAGCGGAGAGGTGTTCAGATACACGGCGCCGGCGCCGATGGCCACGACGAGCACGCCCGCGGCGCCCAGCAATAACTTTTTCATGAATAGTCTCCCCCTGAAGGGGAAGAAGATCACGGCGTTACGGCCCGCAGGTCAAGGGGCGTGTAGGCTTAGCCGCTCAGCACATCCTGCCATTCCGCGTGCTTTTGAATCTGAGCCTTGGTGAAGGGACAGAGCGGGACGATCTTCACGCCGCGTTCGCGGCTGTCGAGAACGACCCGCTCCACCAGCGCCTTGCCCACGCCCATGCCGCGCCATTCGTCCGGCACGGCGGTGTGGTCGACAATGATCAGCTGGGCGTTGACGATGGAGTAGGTGAGTTCCGCTTCCGGCTTGTCCGGTGCGGCGGCGACATAGCGGCCCTTGCTGGTTCCGCGTTCCTCGGTGATCTCGAAATCGGCCACGCCAGGTCCTTTCGCGTCAGGCCCGCCCGCGCCAGGCCGGATCGAGCACGTCCTGCAGCTGCGGGGTGCGGTCGATCTTGATCTTCACATAGGGGCATTGCGGGATGACTTTCCAGCCCCGCGCGCGGGCGTCGGACACCGCGCGCACAATGAGCTTGGCCGCAGCGCCCTGGCCGCGCAAGGCCGGCGGCGTGTAGGTGTGGTCGATCACCATGCGGTCATCAATCACCACATAGGTCAGCTCGCTCTCGCCGCCGGCCTGTTTCAGGGCATAGCGGCCGCGCGCGTCGTCTCGCTGTTCGGTTATCTCTTCGGTCATGGGACGCTCTCCTGCGTGCCGGGTGTTGAAGCACCAACCCGAAGCGGGCCCTGCAGGTTTCAGGGCGCTCACACGGCGAAGGCCTGCAACGCCTCCAGCGGCACGATTTGCAGCGTGCGCGCATGGCAGGCCTCCAGCTTAACACGCGGCGCGCTGCCCGCCTCATAGGCTTCAAGCCAGCGTGCGGCGCACAGGCACCAGCCGTCGCCGGGTTTGAGGCCGGCGAAGCCGAACTCGGGACGCGGCGTGGAGAGGTCGTTGCCCCGTGACGCGGTGAAGGCGAGGAAGTCCTCGGTCATCACCGCGCAGACCGTGTGCACGCCCGCGTCCATCGCGTCGGTGTTGCAGCATCCGTCGCGGTAGAACCCGGTGACAGGCTCGGTCCCGCATACGGCCAGCGGTCCGCCGAGCACGTTCTTCGCGCCCGATCCGCCGCCGCCCGAGCTTTCATCAAATGGCATGGTTCAAACCCTTGATCGTATGGTGACAGCCCCGGCGGTGCTCCGGGCTGACCAATGCAGCACATAGAGTCCGGCGCGCCGAGGCCAAGGCGCGCCGCTGTCCCGGATGATCAGCCGGCGGCTGAAAGCTTGCGGACCTTCAGCGCCTCATAGGCCGGCTTGCAGGCGGCGATCACCGGTGCGAGCTCCGGCGGCGCGGGATGGGGCGTTTCGCGCCGGCCGGCGAAACCGGTGGAGGCCTCCACCCGGCCATACCAGTGCTCGGCCCACGGCCCGTCGGTCTCCCGGCGCCCGGCTGGCCAGGACAGCATGGACCGCGTGAAATCAATTTCCAGCGCCTCGCACACCGATTGGAGCATGGCTTCAGGGTCAGCGAGCACGTCCGCGCCCTCCACCACGGGCCAGTCGCGCCCGGTGATCGTGGCGATCTCGTCATAAAGCCGCAACTGAGCTTGCGCGCCCAGATCATCGGCGCTCACCGAGGCCATGGTGGCGTACCAGCTTGCCGCCACCTGGGCCGGATCGCGGATCAGGAAGAGGTGGCGGCACTGAGCCGTCCACGCCAGATCCAGGCCCGGCAGCATGTGCTGGCACATATGCTTTTGAAAAAACAGCGCCTCACCGCCCGGCGCCGGTCTGGCGCAGGCGGCGGCGATTTGGTCCGGATCGGTGGGCCAGGCGGCCAGCGTCTCCTCGCGGCCGGGATGATCAAGGCCCGTGGCGGCGAGATAATACCCGTAGAACGGCTCGTCCCAGACAGCACAGTCGCCGCGCGCTTCAAAGCTGCGCATGGTGGCGGTGGAGATGTTGCGCGGTCCCGACCAGAGGCAGATCCGCACGCTTTCACGCCCGGGCGGGGTCTCAGGCGCAGTCACGCGCGCGTCTCGCGGGCGATGCGGGCGGCGTAGAGTTTTTGCAGGCGCTCCACCATGGGGCCGCGCCCTGCGCCGATGTCTCGTCCGTCGATTTCGGTCACCGGCGCCAGCCCGGCGAAGGTGCCTGTGATGAAGGCTTCTTCCGCCGAATAGACTTCGGTGAGCGAGAAATTCTTCTCGAACACGGGGATCCCCGCCTCGCGGCACAGCTCGATCACCATGGCGCGGGTGATCCCGGACAGGCAGTAATCGCCGGTGGAGGTCCACACCTCGCCCTTTCTCACGATGAAGAAATGGGTGGAGTTGCAGGTGGCCACGAAGCCGTGGGGATCCAGCATCAACGCCTCGTCCGCGCCGGCCTTGGCCGCCTGGATGCAGGCGGTGATGCAGTTGAGCTTAGAATGGGAGTTGAGCTTGGGGTCCTGCACGTCAGGATAGCCGCGGCGCACATGGACGGTGAACAGCGACAGGCCCTTGCTGGCGGTCTCCGGCTGCGGCGTCTTCCACTCGGGGATGATCACCACGGTGGCCGGCGAGATCGTCACGCGCGGATCCTGATAGGGCGTCGCCTTGATCCCGCGCGTCACCATCAGGCGGATATGCACGCCTTCGCCGGCCTCCATGGCGTTGGCTTCCAGCGTCTCGTAAAGCGCCTCGGTCAGCCGTTCGCGCGTCAGGCCGATATCCATATCGATGGCCTTGGCGCCTTCGAACAGGCGGTCAAGATGGCGGTCCAGGAAGGCGATCGCGCCGTCATGGACGCGCAAGCCCTCCCACACCCCGTCGCCGAGGATAAAGCCGGAATCAAACACTGAGACTTTCGCCTCATCACGCGCGAATAGCTCGCCATTGATCCAGATGCGGATCGACGCGTTGCGCGGATCGTCCAGATAGGCGTGCGCGCCTTTGCCCATGTCAGCGCCCCTTCGCTTCAGCCGAACTTTGAAAAATCCGGCGCGCGGCGCTCCATGAAGGCGGTGGCCGCCTCTTTGAACTCATCAGAGCCCAGCTGGCCAGCGAACAGCCCGCCTTCGCGCTCGATGCGGTCGGAGAGGTCCTCGGCCGGCTGATTGATCAGCATCTTGGCGGTCTTCACCGCGCCCGGCGCAAGACCGGCGAGCTTGTGGGCGATGGCGGTCACCTTGGCTTCGAAATCGTCTTCGGGCAGCACGCCGGTGATCAGGTTTTTCGCTGCGGCTTTCTCCGCGTCCCATTTCTCGCCCAGCAGCAAGAGCTCGCTCGCCACCACCCGGCCGACACTGCCGGGCAGCAGCTGGCTGGAGCCGAATTCCGGCGCCAGCGCCAGGTTCACAAACGGCGTTGAGAAGGTCGCGCGCGGGCTGGCGTAGGCGAGATCGCAGTGCAGCAGCAGCGTCGTTCCGATGCCCACCGCCAGGCCGTCGACAGCCGCGATGACCGGCTTTTCGCACGCCATGAGCGCGCGCATGAAGCGCTCCACCGGGGGCATGTCGCCGCCGCCGATGTGGGGCGGGGCCTCCATGAAATCGACCAGATCATTGCCGGCGCTGAACACGCCGCCCGATCCTGCGATGATGACCACGCGCACATCGTCGGTGTTGGCCGCCTCCAGCGCGTCGGCCATGGCCGCGTACATGGGCCGGGTGATGGCGTTCTTCTTGCCCGACCGGTTAAAGCGGATCGTGCGGATGCGGGTGTCGTCTGAAACCTGAATGTCGTCGGTCATGAAGCTCTCTTATGCGTCGCGCGGGCAGATCAGCACGTGGCTGTCGAACACCGCGCCGAGGATCAGCGCGCCGGGAACGGGCGTGGCGACGGATACAGAATCGATCGCCGTGCCGTCATTGTAGAAAATCGTCTCCCACGCGCCGGTCTCCGGGTCCACCCGTACCGCTTGGCTGGGCGCGTGTTCGGCCGGATCGCTCTGGTGGGCCAGAAACGAGAAAACTTCGCTGTTGCCGCCGATATAGAGCGCGCCGTCTTCGCCGAGCTCGATATTATCAAGGCCCAAGGGGACGCGGTGTTTCGCCCGGCGGCTCAGATCGCCGGTCTCGGGGTCGCGGTCATAGACGAACACTTCGCGGCCGAGGAAATTGGAGGCGTAGGCGGTTTCTCCGTCGGCGCTCACCTGAATGCCGTTGGCGTAGACCAGGCCGTCCGCGGCGATGCGCCCGGTCTCGCCGTCAAACTGGGTGATGGTGGCGAGCGGAATGCCGAAGAACGCTTCGATATAGCCCAGCGGGGTGGGCCCGAACCGGCTGTCATTGGTGCTGTAGAAGCTGTCCGGACCCGTCGCGGCCACATCGTTGGGCGAGCGCACCGCCGGATCGGTGACCGTGCGCACATGGGACAGCGTCCCGTCCGCGCCGATATCAAAGATCAGGATCTGATGGCCCGATGCCGGGTGGGACACCACGAACAGGCGTGCGGTTTCACCGTCGCGATAGAGGCTGATCCCGTGGGGCCGGAAATCGGTCGGCGTGTCCGCACTCACCAGCCTGACCGTGTTTTCAGGATCGGCGAGATCAAAGGCGTAGATGCCGTTTCGCGGGTCCATCTCTTCGCTGCGCCGCTCCATGGCGGAGACGAAGACGAGCCCCGTGGCGGCGTCATAAACCACGTCTTCGGTCCCCGGCGCGATCTCCACCGCCTGGCAGGCGGCGATATCGGTGGGCTCGGGATCGGTGAGCGCCCCGGTGGCCGGAATGACGATGTAGGCCAGCCGCGCCCCGGCGATCACCAGAACCGCCGCGACGATCAGAAACACGATGCGCATGTACCCCTCCCGTTTTTTGTTGGGGGGAGCCTAGGACCGGGGAGGGCGGAGCGGCAAGCAGGGAGTTCGCGCGCGCCGGGTGAAGATCGGCCCCGTCGGGCGATGAAGACCGGCTCAGCTTTGCGTTCTGGCGGCCGCCGTAAACGCTGCGCCGCGCTCCACATAGCTTTCAAACGCTTTCGCGCGCGGCGCCGCGGGGCTCAAAAGCACCACGCCGCCTTCGGGCAGGGCATTTCGGGCTTCGACCACCGCGTCGGCGACATCGGGCACGCTGCGCGTCACCGCGCCGAGCGCCGTATCCTTGAACGCCTCCACCACCCGCGCGCCATTATCGGCCAGCGCCAGAATCGCACGGATATGCGTCGCGCCGGCAAGGCGCTGGGCGAGCCAGGCGTAATCCTGCTCGCGCTCTTCGCCGCCCAGCAGCAGCACAAGGGGAGAGGTCTTGAAGGCGTCCACGGCGAGGGCGGCGGCTTCCGGCGTGGTGGCGAGACCGTCATCCACATAGCGCACGCCGTCCGCCTCGTGGACGGTCTGCAGCCTGTGGGGCAGGCCCGTAAAATCGCTCAACGTCTCGAAGGCGGCGCGCGAGTCGTATCCCAGCGCCTCGATCAGGGCGAGGCCGGCGCAGGCGTTCAGCGCATTATGGTCGCCGGGCAGCGAGCCGATACGGCCCCAGCGCGCCTCGCCGCGCCAGACCGCGCCGTCTTTCGCGTGAAACCCATCCTCGCGCCCGAACCAGATGCGGTTGGGCTGATGGCCGAACTGCTCGGTGAGGCGCGCATCGGCGGCGTTCATCACGCCCAGCGCATTGGGATCAAGCCTTGCGAGGCGAGATTTGTCGGCGCGGTAGCGCTCGCCGCCACGGTGCCAGGGCGCATGGTCGGCCAGCAGGTTGAGAAAGATGAAGGCGTCCGGCGCGTGCACCAGATCGGCGATCTGATAGCTGGAGAGCTCCAGCACGATCAGCGTGGCGTCTTTCGGAGCCTGCAACGCGGGATCGCCGATATTGCCCGCCAGCGCCGCCTTCACGCCGAGGCCCTTGAGCATGTGATGGGTCAGCGCGCTTGTGGTGCTCTTGCCTTTGGTGCCGGTGATCGCGGCGACGCGCTGGGCCTCGGGTTTCAGCTCGAAGAACAGATTGGTCTGGCTGGTGAGTGTCGCGCCCGTCTTGATTGCGGCGTCCACGCGTGGATCGTAGAGCGAGACCCCAGGGCTTTTCACCAGAAGCGGCCGCTCGGCCTTCGCGCAGACCTCCGCCAGATCATCCTCGCCGATCCAGGTCACCCCGTCGGGCAGGTCCTTCGGCTCGCGCGCGTCCACCACCACCAGCGGCAGGCCCGGCGCTTCGCTGAGGACATGGGACAGCACGGCCCGGCCTTCGCGGCCATAGCCCCAGATGAAGACGGCGTCGTGGTTTGAGAAGGCGGTCATGGGCGTGCGGGCCTTGAGCAATAACGCGAGGTGAGGGGAGCCGGTTTTCAGCGCGCAGGCAAGCCGTGCGGCGTGCTCCCCTACAGCCGCGCCGCGGCGGCCCGCAGCTTGTGATCGGCCAGCACCAGCGCGGCCATCGCCTCGGCCACCGGCACGGCGCGAATGCCCACGCAGGGGTCGTGGCGACCCTTGGTGGAGACGGTGGTCGGCTGCATATCCCTGGTGAGCGTCTCGCGCTCGATCCTGATCGAGCTTGTGGGCTTGATCGCCACGCGGATCACCAGATCCTGCCCGGTGCTGATCCCGCCCAGCACGCCGCCATTATGGTTGGAGCGAAAGGCCGGCCTTCCCGCGTCCAGATACATCTCGTCGGCCGCGTCCTCGCCCGACAGCGCCGCAGCCTCCAGCCCGGCGCCGATCTCCACGGCCTTGGCCGCGTTGATGCTCATCATGGCGCTGGCGAGATCGGCGTCGAGCTTGCCGTAGACCGGCGCGCCCCATCCGGCCGGAACGCCGGAGACGACGCATTCCACCAGCGCGCCCACCGAGCTGCCGGCTTTTCTCACCGCGTCCATGTCCACGGCCCAGGCTTCCGCTGTTTCGGCGTCGGGGCAGAAGAAGTCATTGTGGTCCACTTGCGCCCAGTCCCAGCGGGCGCGGTTGATCTTGCGCGGGCCGATCTGGATCAGCGCGGCGCGGATCTGAACGCCGTCGCCCAGAACCTTGCGCGCCACGGCGCCGGCGGCGACGCGCGCTGCGGTTTCACGCGCGCTGGAGCGCCCGCCGCCGCGATAATCGCGCACGCCGTACTTGGCGTCATAAGTGTAATCTGCGTGGCCGGGCCGCCAGGTGTCGCGGATGTCCGAATAGTCTTTCGAGCGCTGATCGGTGTTCTCGATCATCAGCGAGATCGGCGCGCCGGTGGTCACCTGGCCGTTGGTGCGCTCATCCTCAAACACGCCGGAGAGAATGCGCACCACATCGTCTTCGCGGCGCTGGGTGACATGGCGCGACTGGCCGGGCTTTCGCTTGTCCATGAAGGGCTGGATGTCGGCCTCGGTGAGCGCCAGGCCCGCCGGACACCCGTCCACCACACAGCCCAGCGCCGGCCCGTGGCTTTCGCCCCAGGTGGTGAAGCGGAACAGATGACCGAAGCTATTGTGAGACATGGGGTTCGCCGTTTCAGACCGTGATGCGATGCACCATAGGGTGCTCCGCCAAATCCGTCACGCCGTGCTACCCTCGTGCTCGTGCAAGGAGCGGCGCGCTACGCGGCGCCGCGGCGGGCCCAGCTGACCAGGCGGGCGGCGGGGCTCTTTTTCACGAAGGCGTCGTAGAAGCCCTTGAGAACCCCGCCGGTCTCGTCGGCTTCGGCGCGGGCGGCCTGCTCGGCGAATTCTGCGGCCCGGGCTTCACGCGAGCGCCGTTCGGCCTCGCCGGCGGACGTGTCGGGGTCGACCATCTTGTCGCGCACATGGACGTAGACCCGCCACAACGGGTCGCCGATGGGGGTGAGGACGGTTCCAGTCTTCACCGCCACGGGCAGGCGCACCATGGCGTCGCGATCATCGATCTTGATGGTGCGCAGCCCGCCCTTGCGCGATTCCGCCGGGGTGATCTCCAGATCAAAGCGGCGCGGCGCATGAATCTGCAGGACCTCGTAGGCCTTCAACAATCGCTGCAGCTTGCCCACAAGCTTGGGGTCGTCGCCGGCGGTGTCGGGGTGAACCTGCTTGATGAGCGCACGAAAGCGTGCGCGAACTTCTGTGAAGTCCTCGTCGCCTTGCAGCCCGAAAGCCTTGTATGCGGCCAGTATCGCTTGCGAATTCCCATTCATGTGAAAGTTTCTAGCGCATTTGAGGTTTTCGAAAGGTTGATCGTTTGACCCGCCCCTCTAGTTTGCGCGCTCAAGAGATGCTGGAGGCGACGCGTTGAGCGGCAAGGACATTATTCCGCCGACCCCGGACGAGGCTGATTACGCCGGGCAGGGCGGGGCCGAGGCGGAGGATATTTTCACCCGCGAAGATCCCTTCGCCTTGTTTGCAGACTGGATGGCTGCGGCTGGAAAATCCGAACCCAACGATCCCAACGCCATGGCGCTGTCCACGGCGGATGCGGACGGCTTTCCCGATGTGCGCATGGTGCTTTTGAAGGACGTCGATCAGGACGGCTTCGTCTTTTACACCAATACTAAAAGCGTCAAGGGCGTGCAGCTGGCCGAGAACGCCCGCGCCGCCCTGTGCTTTCACTGGAAGTCGCTGCGCCGGCAGGTGCGGGTGAGGGGTGTGGTCTCGCAGGTTTCGCCAGACGAAGCGGACGCCTATTACGCCAGCCGGGCGCGCGACAGCCGCATCGGCGCCTGGGCGTCCAAACAGAGCCGGCCGCTGGAAAGCCGCTTCGCGCTGGAGAAGGCGGTCGCCGGCTATGCGGCGAAGTTCAATATCGGCGAGATTCCGCGTCCGGAATTCTGGACGGGTTTTCGCATCACGCCGGTTCATATGGAGTTCTGGCGTGATCGCGCCTTCCGCCTGCACGACCGGATGGCGTTCGACCGCACCGACGCGCAGGCGCGCTGGACCGTCACACGCCTGTATCCTTAGCGGGCTTTAATATAGATTATTCACATAGCGAGGCTGGAGCCGGGGGAACGCGCCATGGAAAGCATTTTGAGAACCATTCGTCATTTGATCGTGGGCGCCGCGGCGACCGCGGCGATCGGGGTTCCCTTGTGGTTCGTGATCACCGCGTTCGGCGGCAAGTACGGGCTCTGGACGCCGCTTGAGGCGTTCCGCCATGTGCTCACGACGGCCGGCCTTCCAGGTTTTGGCGGCGGGTTTCTGCTGCCGCTGACGGTCGGGCTCGGCGTCGCTTCGCTCATCGTGGCGGTGGTGTTCCGGCTGGTGTTCGGCGCCAAGAACGCGCCGGGGCCGGGCGGTTATGTGGCCGGCGTGGCCGCGCTCGCCGTCGGGCTGGCGCCCATGGGCATGGTGGCCGCGGCGTCGGGCTCGCGCGGCGAGATTCCGCCTATCCATGACATCAGCACCGATACCCAGAACCCGCCGCAATTCACAGCCTCGCTCATCGAGCGGCGCGAGCAGGACGGCGCGCGCAATTCGGTGGATTACGCCAGCAAGACCAACCCCGCCGACGGCCGGCCTCTACCGGAGGTTCAGGCCGAGGCCTACCCCGGGGTTCAGCCGATCATGCTGCCGGTGACGCCGGATCTCGCCTATCAGGCGGCGCTTGAAACAGCCCGCGACATGGGCTGGACGGTGTCCACCGCCTCTGAGAGTGCGCTGATGTTCGAGGCCACCGCCACCAGCTTCTGGTTCGGCTTCAAGGACGATATCGTCGTGCGCATCACCGACGCCGACGACGAGAGCGGCGCCCGTGTCGACGCCCGCTCGGTGAGCCGCGTGGGCACCAGCGATCTCGGCGCCAACGCCGCGCGCCTGGAGGCGTTCTCGCAAAACCTGCGCTCCAGGGTTACGGGCTAGGGGACGCTCCTTCCCCGTGAAGCGGCGGGCGACGACCGGAAGCGACAGAGCGCAAGGAAGCCCGCCCTGCAGTCCGGGCTGGCCGCGGCGGAACGCCGCACTAAGTGGGGTGGTCTAGGCAATCTCAGGAGGCCGCCAATGACCAAATCCGCCCGCGAAGGCTTGAGGCTGCGCGATCGCCCGGAATTTTCCCGCAAGGCGCCGCCGCTGACCATGTCCGCCAACACGCTCGTGAAAGAAGCCGTCGCCGAAATGGCGACGCGCAATTTCGGCTCCGTCGTCATCGTGGACGGCGACCGCAAGGTGGAAGGCATCGTCACCGAGCGCGACATCCTGCGTCGTCTGGTCAATCAGAACCGCGACGCGGCGACCACCAAGCTGTCGGAAATCATGACAGCCGACGTGCGTTGCGCCAACGCCGACGACGACATGCTGGACTGGCTGCGCATCATGTCCAATGAGCGTTTCCGCCGCCTGCCGGTGGTCGACGAGGACGGGCGCATCGTTCAGGTGCTCACCCAGGGCGATTTCGTCAGCTACACCTGGCCGGACCTCATCGGCCAGGCGAGCGCGCTGGGCAAGGCGACTCTGATGCGCAATTTCCCCATTGTCCTGATCGGCGGCGCGCTGCTGATCTATCCGCTGATCGTGGCGGTCGCCTTCGGGCTCATGGGCTGACGGTCACGCGGCGCGTTAGGGGACCGGCTTCAGCACCCGGTTCAGCGCGAAGACCCGGCAGGCGCTCGACAGCGGCTGCTCCGGCTCGCGCGCCACGCGCTCGGCGTCGATGCGCGCGATGAGCCGGGCCAGCGGCGCGCGCTCCTCTTCCGCCGCCCGGTCGATCACCGCCCAGAATTCCGGCTCCAGCGCCAGCGAGGTGGCGTGACCGGCCAGGGTGAGCGAGCGCTTTTCAAGCATCGCTCTTCTTCCCGTCACCAAGGTCGTCGCCGTGATCACGCTTGTGGCCGTCCACCGTGCGCGCAAGCGTGTCTCGCCGGGCCGCCGCCAGATCGCGCACCGCCTTGGACCTGCCATGCGCGATCCGGTTGGCGTCGGCCTGCTTGTCCTTCTCGGCGCGGGCCTTGCGCTTTCTGGCCTGGCGCAGATTGATCGGCTTGGTCATGGCGCGTCGTCCTGGAAGGTCCGGTTCCCGGTTCGATCCCCGGCGTCAGGCCGGGGGGCGAGACCGGGAGCCATTAAGCCCTGTGATCGGATCGCCAGGCAAGCCGCGCCGATCGCTCGGCGTTCCGGCCTTCAGGCTGTCTAGATCCCGGTCTTCACCCCGGACCTGCCGTCCGGGGATGAATCCGGGACCCGGCCTATTTCGGGCCGATCATGTCCTCGGGGCGGACCACCTTGTCGAACTCGGCCTCGGTGACGAAGCCCAGCCGCACGGCTTCTTCGCGCAATGTGGTGCCGTTTTCGTGGGCGGTCTTGGCGACCTTGGTGGCGTTGTCATAGCCGATCGAAGGCGCCAGGGCGGTCACCAGCATGAGCGAGCGCTCCATGATGTCGGCGATGCGCTGCTCGTTGGCCTCGATGCCCACGACGCAGTTCTCGGTGAAGCTGAGCGAGGCGTCGGCCAGGAGCTTCGCGCTGGTGAGCACGTTCCAGGCGATCATCGGCTTGAAAACGTTGAGCTGAAACTGGCCCTGGCTGCCTGCAAAGCTGACGGCTGAGTTGTTGCCCATGACCTGGGCGCAGACCATCGTCATCGCCTCGTTCTGGGTGGGGTTCACCTTGCCCGGCATGATGGAGCTGCCCGGCTCATTGGCCGGCAGAGACAGCTCGCCGATGCCGCAGCGCGGGCCGGAGCCAAGAAGGCGGATATCGTTGGCGATCTTGAACAGCGACACGGCGGCCGAGTTCAGCGCGCCATGGGCTTCCACCATGGCGTCCTTGGTGGCCAGCGCCTCGAACTTGTTCGGCGCCGTGACGAAATTCAGCTTTGTGAGGCTCGCGGCTTCTTCGGCGAACTTTTCTGCAAAGCCCACCTTGGCGTTCAGCCCGGTGCCCACCGCGGTGCCGCCCTGGGCCAGCTCATAGAGCGAAGGCAGGGCCTGCTCCACCCGGTGGATGGCGTTGTCGACCATGTGGGCGTAGGCGGAAAACTCCTGGCCCAGGGTCAGCGGCGTCGCGTCCATGAGGTGGGTGCGGCCGATCTTGATGATGTCCTTGAAGGCCTGCGCCTTGTCATTGAGCGCATTGCGCAGGGTCTGCAGGGCGGGCGCCAGATCGTGGACGAAGACTTCCGCCGCCGCGATATGCATGGCGGTGGGGAAGGTGTCGTTTGACGATTGCGAGCGGTTTACATGGTCGTTGGGGTGGACGGGATCTTTGGAACCCACCTCGCCGCCGAGCATCTGGATGGCGCGATTGGAGATCACCTCGTTGGCGTTCATGTTCGACTGGGTGCCCGACCCGGTCTGCCAGACCACCAGCGGGAAATGATTATCCAGCTTGCCCTCGGCGACTTCCAGCGCGGCGGCCGCAATGGCCTCGCCGATCTTCGGATCCAGATTGCCCTGCGCCATGTTGGCCTTGGCTGCGCAGTGCTTGACGATCCCGAGGGCGCGGATCAGCGGCAGAGGCTGGGTCTGGCCGCCGATCTTGAAATTGATCAGCGAGCGCGCGGTCTGGGCGCCCCAAAGCTTGTCGGCGGGCACCTCCAGCGGTCCGAAGGAATCGGTTTCAACGCGCATCTTGGTCATCGGACGGTCTCCAGATTTCGGCCCGGCTTGCGTCACGCGCAGCGCAGGCGGACAATATCGCTATCGCGAATCGGGTGTGTAGCACCGGGCGGCGATGGATCAAGCCGGTCATGATCGGGGTTATGCCCGAACGCGGTGGAAGAGCGCGCCATCGGGCGGCTTTGTCCGCCAGGCCGCATTCAGGGGATCAGGAGAGGCAAGTGCAGGCTGTGCAACAAAACGACTCGCTGCATGTGCGCGTGGACGCGCTCACCAGCCAGAGCGGCCGGTTCAAATCCCTGATCGAGGATTTCATGCGCACCGAGTTCGCCCGCGTGCGCCCGGGAAACGAGCCCTATGAGGTCGTCATCGAGGTTGAGCGCACGGCCGATACGCCGCTCAAGGACGTGGACGGCGTGGCGCGGGCTGTGCTCGACGCGCTCACCGGCGTGGTGTTTCACGACGACTGTCAGGTGAAGCGCCTCCATGTGGAAAAGATCACCGGCGAGCGCGACCGGGTGAAGGTGCGGGCGCGCCCGATCCGGGCGCTGCAGGCGGCGTGAGCACGCTTCCCGACGTCAATCCGGTCGAGGTCTATCGCCTCGACGGCGCGGGCGGCGGTGAGGAGACCCGGCTGGACGTGGTGCGCGACGAGCTGCGGCCGCCCGATCCACCCGCCTCTCTCTCCCATGGCGAACCCTTCATCTGGGTTCATGTGCGCCGCGAAGACGCCGAGTGCCGGCCGATCCTTCAGCAGTCCGGGCTGGATGATTTTGTCGTTCAGGCCTTGCTCGCCGAGGAGACCCGCCCGCGCTGCACGGTCCATGGCGACGGCGTGGTGCTCAATCTGCGCGGCGTGAATTTGCTGGAAGGCGCCGAGGTCGAGGACATGATCTCGGTGCGGCTATGGATCGACCGCAAGCGCGTGGTGGGCGTCTGGCTGCGTCCGCTCTATGCGGTGGCCGATCTCATGGCGGCCATCGACCGCGGCGCGGCGCCGTCCACCACCGGCGATCTGGTGTCACGCTTGGCCTTGCGCCTGGCCGACCGTATGGAGCCGGTGATCGCCGGCGAGCATGAACGCATCGACGAGCTGGAAGACCGGCTCGAGACCGAAAAGGTCGACGACGCGCGCGCCGAACTGGCCGACATTCGCCACGAGGCGATCATCCTGCGCCGCTTCATCGCGCCCCAGCGCGACGCGCTCACCACGCTGGCCATCGAGGATCTGACCTGGCTGGACGACCGCGACCGCTCGCGCATCCGCGAGGCCGGCGACCGCACCACGCGCATCCTGGAGGAGCTCGAGGCGGTGCGCGAACGCGCCGCTCTGGTCCACGACCAGCTCATGGAAAAACGCGCCGAGCAGATGAACCGCTACACGCTGCTCTTGTCGGTGGTGGCGGCGATCTTCCTGCCGCTGGGCCTGATCACGGGTCTGCTGGGAATCAATGTCGGCGGCATTCCGGGGTCCGAGGAGGGTTACGCCTTCTGGGTGGTGTGCGCCCTTCTGGTGGGCATCGGCCTGGTGCAGCTGGCGATCTTCAGATGGATCAAGTTGATCTGAGAGGGCGGCGGCCGACGCCAGAGGCGCTTGCACCCATCACCCCCGCCGCATCTCCCGCCTCAACACCAACATCGCCAGCACCCCGATCACCGGCCCGATCGCCAGCGGCAGAAACGCGAAGCGCCAGCCCATGGCTTCGGCCCAGACCGGGAGGAGCTGGACGCTCACCACGGTGAGGGCGAAGCCCAGCGCGGTTTGAAGGGTCAGGAGCGAGCCGGCGAGACCGGGGGGCGCGCGCTCGGCGATTGCGGCGGAGAACTGCGCGGAGTCCGCGATGACGCTGACGCCGTAGACCAGCAGCAATGCCGCCAGCACGATCCCCGGCGCGTTCCAGGCCAGCGGTGAGAGCAGGGCGCACAACCCGCTCACCGCCAGCGCCCCGCCTGCAATCTCGGCGCGGCCGAACCGGTCGGCGAGCCTGCCCGCAGCGAGCGCCCCGAACGCACCTACAGCCACCACGGCGAAGGTGAAGAGGCCGATATCGGGGCCGGCGTCGAGGCTTCGCGCGGCGCGCCAGGCGGCGATGAAGGCGCCCGTCCAGGCCCAGAAGGCGTAGAGCTCCCACATATGGCCCAGATAGCCGATATTGGCCGCGGCGATGTCGCGGCGTTTGAACGCCGTCAGGATCGCGCCGGGCCGGAACGCCGGGGCGCGAGCGAAGGCGGGGCCGGCTTTCGCCGCGAAGATCAGGCCGGCCGCCAGCGTGGCGGCGATCGCCGATCCGGCGAATGGCGCGCGCCAGTCCAGATCGCCCAGAAGCGGCGCGGCCAGATGGGGCAGCGCCGAGCCGAGCGTCAGCGCGCCCACCAGCAGGCCCACCAGAACGCCGGCGTCGCCGCGCGCCCAGCTCGCCGCCAGCTTCATGCCTACCGGATAGACCAGGGCCAGCGCCGCGCCGGACGCCAGGCGCAAGCCGATCATCACGCCGCCGCCGGGCTCGGTGAGAAGCGCCAGGGCGCTCGCCGCCGCAGCCAGCACCGCGCCGGCGGCGAAGACCGCACGCGCATCAAACCGGTCGGAGAGCCCCAGCCAGGCGCTGGTCAGGGCGCCGGCGACGAAGCCCAGCTGCACCGCGCTGGACAGGGCCGCGGTTTCAAAGGCGGTGAGGGGCGTGGTGAGGGCGCGCGCTGCTTCAAGGCCGGGAAGGGCCGCAGCGCCGGCGAACCAGACCGACAGGGCGAGCACCTGGCACAGCGCGATCACGGCGAGGCTCAACGGTTTGCCGGCGAAGGGCTGGGCGCTTGAGGTCATGGCCTGCGATCCGGGCTGCGGCTGTTGCAATGAACGCCGTGCGGCCTAATCACGATCGGGCGATGGTCCGCCGGGCGAGTCTTGCGCTTGCGGGTTTGCGGCGTCGCCGGCGGTTTCAAACGGGCGGATCGCTGTGGTGGCGGTGGCCGTGGCGCACAGCACGCCGTCGGAATTATAGAGCGCGCCTTGGGTGAAGCCGACGCTTCGGCCCAGGCGCAAGGTCTCGCCGACGCAGCGGCAGCGGTCGCTCATGAGCGGGCGCAGAAAGCTGGTCTTCATCTCCAGTGTTGGTACGGCGGCTTTGAGATGGGTGCGGATGAACACAGACAGGCTCATGGCCTCATCCAGAAACGCCGTGACGATACCGCCCTGGACCGAGCCGTTGGGATTTCGAAATTCGGGTTTGGCCGTGAACCAGGCTTCCACCCGCCCGGTTTCGGGGTCGAGATCGGCCAGCTCATAGCCCAGATGACGGGTGGCGGCGGGAAGGTTTTCCGGCGCGGACAGAATCGCCATGAGCTTGGCGCGCGCGCCTGGACCAGACACGGTATCAGACACGGGGCTAGTCCTTCTTGCGGAAGGATTCCAGGCTCACCACGGTGGCCTCGCCCGATCCGTCGTCTGCGGCCGCGTCGCGCGCGCGGGCCTCGCCGGGCGCCGGGTCGACATAGTCGAAATGCAGGCGGAAGCCGACGCTGGGATCGTGGAAACGGGTGACCGCCCGCCATGGCACGCCGAGATATTTCGGCACACCGCCGAATTTCAGCGTCACCTCGAAGCCGGACTCCTCGATCTTGAGATCCCAGAACTGGTGCTCGAGCACCACGGTCATCTCTTCGGGATAGGCCTTCATCAGGCCCTCATCGATATCGCAGTCCGGATCGGTGGTGCGGAAGCTGAGATAGAAATGGTGGGCGCCGGGCAGGCCTCCGGGACCCGCGGCGCGCTTGATCGCCTGCTTCACCACATCGCGCAGGGCGTCCTGCGCCATGCGGTCGTATCCCATAAGGTCTTTCGCCAAACGTCCCGCGCCCCGTGCCATGGATTGTTCGGTGACGAGGGTATCGCCTTAGTCCGGCGCGTCAATCAGCACGCACTGCAGCTGACAGGGGCGGCCGCGAGGGGTAGGACCGGTTCGGGTTCAACGTAAAAGGGCGCTGGCCATGACCAAGACCAAAGACGGCTCCGGCGCCGCAAGCCGCCCGCCCGAGACGCTGTTCGCGCCCGCCGCAGTGCGGTCCATGGCCGACGGCGCCAGCGCGCTGGAGCGCATGAAAGCCTTGCGCGACAACCCGATCTCGGTGCTGCCCGATGCGGTCTACAGGACCGACCATCACATCGCGCCGCTGGGTTCGCGCTCGGTGCATTACCTCGCCGGACCCGACGCGATTCGCGCGGTGATGCAGGATGATTTTCAGGCCTGGCGAAAATCGCCCCTGATCATGCGCATGCTGCGGCCGATCCTGGGAGACGCCATCCTCACGGCCCATGGCGAGAGCTGGCGGCGCCAGCGCATGACCCTGCAACCGGCCCTGTTCAAGAAGCGGATCGCCCGGTTCGCGCCGCTGATGACGGCCGCCGGGCGCAGCGCCATCGCGCGCCTGTCCGCCGGGCCGCAGCCGGTGGAAGTGCACGCGGTGATGAACGACACGACCTTCACCATCATCGAGCAGGCCCTGTTCTCCGATACCGAAGGCTTTGACCGCGAGGCGGTGCGCGGCGCGATCGAGCGCCTGCTGGAAGAGATCGGGCGGCTGCGATATTCCGATCTTCTGCCGGTTCCAGAATGGGCGCCGCGCCTCATGAGCCCGGGCGGCCGCGCTGCGCTGACGACATTTCGCACCGCTGCTCTGGCCCAGATCCGGCGGCGGCGCAGCTCTGGGGGTGGCGGTGAGAGCGACGGCGCCGGGGATCTGCTGTCCCTGCTCATGGATGTGCGCGACGAGGAGACGAAGGCCGGCCTCTCCGATATCGACATCCGCGACACGCTGATGACGTTTGTGGCCGCCGGTCACGAGACCACGGCGATCGCGCTGACCTGGTCGCTCTACTGCCTGGCCCATGACCGTGAGGCGCAAGGGCGCGTGCGCGCCGAGGCGGAGCGTGTGTTCGCCGGCGTGGAGGATCCCGGCGCGCGCGAGAGCGCGCAGCTTGTCTTCACCCGTCAGGTGATCGAGGAGGCGCTGCGCCTGTTTCCGCCCGCGCCGGCGCTGGGCCGGCGGGCAGTGCGCGACACCCATATCGGCCAAACACCGGTGAAGAAGGGCGATATGGCGCTGCTGGCGTTTTACGCCCTGCATCGAAACCCCGCTTACTGGGACCATCCGGACCGCTTTGATCCCGGTCGCTGGAGCTCCGAGCGCCGGCCGGTGGACCGCTATCGCTTCATGGCGTTCGGCGGGGGCCCGAGGGCCTGCGTGGGCGCGCAATTTGCGATGATGGAGGCCTCGCTCATCCTGGCCCAGATCGTCGCCGCGCTGGATGTTGAAGCGGTGGACGAGATCGTGGAACCGGTGATGCAGGTCACCCTGCGCCCGCGCGGCGGACTGCGCCTCGTCTTCACGCCGCGCCAGTAAGGCGGGGGCCTGGAGCGGGGGCGGTACGGCGCGGATGATGGCTGCGGGAGCCGGTCATGCGCAAATCTGTAAGGGAAAAGTGGGGGCTTCTGTTGCCAGGCGCCCCCGAACCCCGCCTGACCTTGCTAGAGATCAGGACTTAAGTGCGAGAAACCCGCGCTGCTACGCAGCGAGAGCCATCTCTTCAGCATAGTTGTCGTTGGCAACTACTTGAAACGGGCTGGTAACGAAGCCCATTCGGGCGAAAGCAACGTCTTTAGCCATCCGTCGATCCTATTCGGCCCCTCACGATCCGCCCAACGAACGGGGAAAGGTCATGGTGGAGCCGCCGGGATTCGCACCCGGGTCCGGTCTGGTTATTACACGCGCGTTTATCGCCATAGACCGCCGAAGCGGACCCGATGAATATAGGCGATCGCGGGCCCCGGCGAAAGGGGCGGGCGCCGAACGCGCTCACGGGCGAGCCGCCCCTTGCGCCTCACTGCGGCCAGGTCTGTCGCCCGCTACGCCAGCAGGCCGAGTGCGAACAGGGCGATCACGGTCAAAACAAACGCCAGCACATAGACCGGTGCGAGGACGCCGATCCGCAGGGTCGCCCCGATCCAGCTCGACGCGTACATGCCGCGATCGCTCAGGACGGCGTAGGCCAGCGTCGCCGCCATGGCCGAGAGGCCGACGGCGCTCGCCACAAGCGCCGACAGCGCCGACAGGTAGGCATAGGCAAGCGCCGCTCCGGCGGTGAACGGCATCAGGGCGGCGTGGAAGTACACCGAATGCAGGGCGTGCCGGATCAACGGCGCACGGGGATGCAGAAGGGCGTTCATCAGGGCGAATACCAGCGCCATGGCGATCACGGCCTGGCCGATCGCCAGATTGGCGCGGCGCTCAAAGGCCACCGGGTCGCGGGCGACCTGCGCCAGAGCGCCGGCCTCGCCGCCCCGCGCCGGATCAAGAACGCTCGCGTCGATCGCTTCGGGCGGCGGGACCCAGGGCGGACGAAACATGGCCAGGCGTACGACGACGCCGTCCAGGCCCATCTCAAGGAAGGCGTCACCTTCAGGCCGGGTATCGCTCGCGCTCGCCGTCTCGGGCTCCATCTCGATCTCCAGGCCGATCACGGTGAGACCGCCCAGCTGGGTGATGACGAGAAAGAAGAACACGGCGATGGCGTAGAGCCGCACCGGCGGGGTGAACCGCGCCCGGCGCCCCTCCGCATAGTTGCGGGCCACCGCGCCGGGGGCGCCGTAGAGCGCGCGGAACGTCGTCCAGAACCGGCCGTCCCACGAGACAATCCCGTCCACCGCCTCGCGCAGCAGGCCCAGGAAGGGCCGGTCCAGATCAGTCCGCTCCTGCCCGCAGGCGCCGCAGAAGCGGTCCCCCACGCGGGCGCCGCAATTGGCGCAGCGCTCCGCCGGTCGGGTCCCGGTCCTTGGCCTGGCCTTGGTGTCTGGCTGATCATCCCCCGTCATGGGCCAAACCTAGCCGCTTGGCCCTACATCGTCATGGGGTTTGCATCAGCTTATCCGCTTGTCTCAGCCGCCCGTCATCACAAAGGCGTTCAGCTTGTTGCCGTCCGGATCGCGGAAATAGGCGGCGTAGAAATTGTCGCTGCGCGCGCCCGGCGGGCCTTCATCGGTGGCGCCGTTGTCCATCGCCGTCTTGTAGATTTCGTCCACATGGGCCGCGTCGCGCGCGGCCAGGCCCACCATCACGCCATTGCCGACCGTGGCGGCCTGGCCGTCAAAGGGCACGCTCAGCGCAACCCCGGCGGGGCCGCCCGGCTTGCCCCAGGCGATGAAGGTGTCGAATTCCATCATGCGCGGCGTGTCCAGAAGGGCCGCGATCTTGTCATAGAACGCCGCCGCGCGCGGCAGGTCGTTGGTCCCCAGCGTCACATATCCGATCATGGTTCGTCCTCCCATGTGTTCATTGTATGTTCCGCCATTAACGCCACACCGGGAGCGAAGCTGCAAGTTAAATCTGGTCATAGATCGTCCGCGTCCCGTCGCCCCAAGGGGGCGGGGCTCAGGGCTCGCGGATGGCGGTGAGCTGGCTCGCCGTATTGTAGGCGTAGGTCACGAAGACCGCGTCCGGCCAGGTCATGCGCGTGCGGCGGCTGGCGGCGTCGTACTGATAACTCACCGTGCCGTTGGGGCTCGCCTGGGACAGAAGCCGCCCGCGCGTGTTAAATTGAAGTATCAACAATCGATTGTCGCGCCGGCTGGAAGAATAATGATCTCACACCACCGAAGCTCCTCAGGAACAATGTATTCATTGCCAGCAACCTCAATCTGGTCGGGACCTATGGTGTATGAGATCGATAAAGATCCGCCAGAAGCAGGTTCGGCACGGGTAATCCACTTCTGACCTGGTTCGAGTCTTGGCCGGGAAAGCAGTGTGCCGCCATAACTAATTCTGATATTGCCAACGGACTGTATTGATCTATTTTCGACCAATATGCGATCTAATTTCACCAAATCACAGGAAGCGAGTGACATCGACAATACGAGAAGCGTCGGTATTGTGAAATTTCTCATCAGGGTTGCTCCTGCAAACAGCCATTTTCCAGCGCTGAATCCGCCGCGTCAGCTGGGCTTAGTCCTTGGTAAGCCGGATGCCTGACGGCATTTCTACCCATAGCGTTGTTATACAAATCCATTGTCTCGCCAAACGAGGGAACTGGCACTCCGCCAACTAGCGGCCGCCCAGTAAATTCTAAAGCGTTGCCCCAGTCCTGCGCGACCCCCGTCCGCGCCGTTGAGTAAGACCGTATTGCCAACCGAAGTGGCGCCATTCATCCCAGCGGTTGTCCACGGCACCCTCCCCAGCTCGTTCAGATCGGCTGCGAGCGCCCGCTAGCCCCCTCCATCCAGTGAAATCTTTATCGAACTTTTCGGCCAAGCCGCGTGATTGTTCCAGCTCGTCAGTAGTTGTCGACCCGGCATCTAGATCGCCTGGAAGCAATCCAGGACAAGGACTCGACACTTCTTGATCACTGCGGTTTGACCATCCGCCACCGAAGCTAATACCGCCGCCAAACCTCAGGCCGCCACTGCCTCCTCCGCCCCGCCGCCCAATGACAGGTATACGATCTTTCGCCCTGCACCCGCCGTTTCCATCGTCTTCGTATTCAGGCGGGCATTGAACTTCCGATTGGGGTTCCTTTTTAAGGCCCCACGGATCGGTGAAGTTCACCGGATCCCCGCCCACATAGGCGTAGAGATTGATGCCGCCGGTGTGGCCGATGGGACCGGCCTGCATGAAGCGCATGAGGCCGGGATGGTAGGCGCGGTTTTTGTAGTGATAGAGGCCCACCGCCGGTCCCAGCCAGGTCTGGCCGGTGTATTGATAGCGGCCGAAATTGGTGGGGCCGGGATTGCCGTACTCGTCATAGGTGAGGGTGCGGATCAGCGCGCCTGAACTGTCGGTGTGGGCGATGCTTCGAAGGATCAGTGAAACGCTCCGGGGGGAGCGTTTCGCCCGTAGAAGGCCGCGCGCATCGGCGTGTAGGAAGGTCCGGTTCGCAGTCCCTGAACCGGCGTATTCCACCAGCGGTTCATCCATGCCGGAGCCGTGGACCCCGGCTCAAGGCCGGGGCGGGCTCCGCGCTCGGTGAGGGCGTCGGCGCTGTCACAGACCGCGATCATGTCGGCGTCGTCATACTGACGCCGGGCCGTGCCGGACGCGCCGGTGGACTGATACAGCCGCCCCAGCGCGTCATAGTTGAACGTGGCCGATCCCGCGCTGGTGAGGCGGTTATACTGGTCGTCGCCAAAGCTCACCGCGCCGTCGCTGGTCATGTTGCCCCGCGCGTCATAGGTGGGCGCGGAAGAGCCGGTCACGCTGGTGATCTGGTTCAGGCCCCCGCGCGACCCGCAGCGCCCCTAGGCGCGAGGACGCGCATCAACTGCTTCGTCGCCGAGCAGCCGACAGTGCCTACCGGCGGCGTCGAAACTGTAGACGGCCTGCGTCCCGTTGCTCTACGCCGACCGGGTGCGCCGACCGAGATGGTTATTGAGAAACCTTGCCAGCACTGACAGCGTCTAGGCAACCGCACTCCTCCGTCGATTCATTAAGGTTTGCGGCGGTAAAAGAATACAATTATAGACGTAGTTACCAGTGGTAGCAGCAGTATAATCGAAGTTGGAATAAAATCAATCCAAAAGTGATCTATTGCCACAATGGCAATTCCTATCGCGATAACTATGACAGGTAGACTTAACGATGAAGGTATAGAGCTCATTTTATTTAACCCGCACGGCAAGCAGCTAAAGCGTCGCTGGCAGCTCTTTCTCTTTCAACGGCTTTAGCGCCTGGCCCATATTGCAATAGGAGACCACCAGAGGCGCCCGATCCAGATGCAGAGAGACCGGGCGGCCAGCCGAACACTCCCCACGCTCCGCCAACCAATAACCCGCCCACGGTAAGCATAGATTGACCATCGCTAAAGGTATCGACCCAAGCTCTCACGCTCGCGAGGTTCGACGCATCGCCCGAACACCTTAGCATGTTTCGGAGCTCTTCGCTCTTCATGGTCCAACGATAAGAAGTTGCATAGAGCTGAATCCGCCCGGTCATCGCCACCGCCACCTTGATGTCGAAACCCAGCGATTGATTATAAAACTGCGCCGCCTCAATGCTGATCCTCCAAACTGCAAACTCCCGATCATTGCAATACATCGAGAATGGGCATCCATCCGCAGTATCAGGCTGCCCGTCAGGGTCAGGCGAATTCGGGCTTAAGGGGCTCAACCCCAGCGGATCCACCATATTCACGCTATCCCCGCCCACATAGGCGTAGAGATTGATGCCGCCGGTGTGGCCGATGGGATCGGCCTGCATGAAGCGCATTAGGCCGGGATGGTAGGCGCGGTTTTTGTAGTGGTAGAGGCCCACCGCCGGTCCCAGCCAGGTCTGGCCGGTGTATTGATAGCGGCCGAAATTGGTGGGGCCGGGATTGCCGTACTCGTCATAGGTGAGGGTGCGGATCAGCGCGCCTGAACTGTCGGTGTGGGCGATGCTTCGAAGGATCAGTGAAACGCTCCGGGGGAGCGTTTCGCCCGTAGAAGGCCGCGCGCATCGGCGTGCAGGAAGGTCCGGTTCGCAGTCCCTGAACCGGCGTATTCCACCAGCGGTTCATCCATGCCGGAGCCGTGGACCCCGGCTCAAGGCCGGGGTGGGTTCCGCGCTCGGTGAGGGCGTCGGCGCTGTTATACACCGCAATCATGTCGGCCCCGTCATATTGGCGCCGGGCCGTGCCGGACGCGCCGGTGGACTGATACAGCCGCCCCAGCGCGTCATAGCTGAACGTGGCCGATCCCGCGCTGGTTAGGCGGTTATACTGGTCGTCGCCAAAGCTCACCGCGCCGTCGCTGGTCATGTTGCCCCGCGCGTCATAGGTCGGCGCGGCAGAGCCGGTGACGGATGTGATCTGGTTCAGCCCGTTATGGTTAAACAGCGTGTCCACATTGATGTGGGAGGCGAAGGAATAGCCGGTGTTGGAGCGGGTGCGGCTGGCGATCTGACCGTCGGGGGTGTAGGCGTATTGCGCAGCGCTCGTGCCATAGCCCTCGGTGACGGTGAGCAAGCGGCCGCTCATGCCATAGTTGTTGCGCATGAACCGGTCGGGGCCGTGAGGGTTGGCGGTTTCAAAATTGGTGTGTGTCCCCGGTTTTTCGCGCTTCATTGGCTGAGCAGAAATCCATGCAGACAATTCACAGATTAATACATAACAATATCTGCTCGTCCCATAAACCATCAAGAAATTACTACTATCGTTCCTCAAAATATAGGTTGCTGGGGCGACCCATTAATAGAATAATTCAACTCCTCATACGGAGAGTCATAGTACATACGAATCGTATGAGAATCAGTTTTGATCAACAATTCTCGTCCATCCAGAACAGTAAATTTTACTTCTTTCTCTGCAAGCGTAATTAATATTGATATTAAATTGCAATAATTTTGATGCGGCATTTCAATTAACACAGAAGGTCCGACAAATAACTTTGCATATCTAAATAAAAATATAACGGTTTCGGTTTCGGGGTCGATATTTATATTAGAGAGTTTCTCTCCGTTGATTTCGGATAAGCGCATGATTTAATCCTTATTCATACCAGCACACAACCCTTCTATTGGGTGATGCGTAGATGCCCTATTGCCAGTTCTACCGCTGTTTACGTTTATTGGTTGCCCATTGCTATTGTATATGATGTAATATCCGTTTGGGTACTGCGAAGAAAATCTACTATTGGGGCTGGCAGATCCTGTACCGAAAGGCATTATTCTAACCATATTGGAGTTTTCATTCGATCCGCGATTTGGACTCATAAAAATTATACCGCCACCACCCAGCACGAGTGGAGCCCAGTTGCTTGGAATATTGTACCGCGAAACTCGACCATTTCCTTCATCATAAACCCTGTTGCCTACCAGCGCCTCTTGTGCTGCGCTATTTAATGCATGATCGGGGACGAACTCCTCATCCATTGATGGATGGTAAGGCACAGGTAGACCTTGCGCACAGGCCTCATCACCATCGGGCTCACTCTTGTCAGCCCCGGCGCCACCGCGATTCGAACCTCCTCCACCAAATCCTCCCCTAAACCAAACGCCACCGCCGCCACCCCAGTCGATCCAACGGGGAGCGGTCACTACAATGCGGTCCTTTGCACGGCAGCCGCCTTCGCCGTCCGGCTCCCGTTCAGGTCCGCAATTCGGTGCGCCTTCCAACCCCCACGGATCGCTAAAATTCACCGGGTCCCCGCCCACATAGGCGTAAAGATTGATGCCGCCTGAGTGGCCGATGGGATCGGCCTGCATGAAGCGCATGAGGCCGGGATGGTAGGCGCGGTTTTTGTAGTGGTAGAGGCCCACCGCCGGTCCCAGCCAGGTCTGGCCGGTGTATTGATAGCGGCCGAAGTTGGTGGGGCCTCGCGCTGCGCCGGCCTTGATGCGCCGCTCACCTTGAACATCCCCCCTTATCCACCGTGCGGCGCCGGGCGGGTTTATCGAATCGTCTGGCGCGCTAGTCTTGGGGGTGTCGATTTTTGAGGATGGCCGCCATGGCGCTCGCTGAAACCACGCCCCACGCCGGATCCCCCGGCGCCGGCTCGCCCATTGAGCGGGCCTATCTTGATCTTCTGCGTGAGATCATGGAGAGCGGCGAGGATCAGAGCGATCGCACGGGCACCGGCGTGCGCGGCGTGTTCGGCCGGCAGATCCGCTGTGATCTCAGCCATGGATTTCCGCTGCTGACCACCAAGAAGGTGCATTTCAAATCCATCGCGGTGGAGCTTCTCTGGTTCATCAAGGGGATGACGAACGTGCGCTGGCTGCAGGAGCGCGGCGTGAAGATCTGGGATGAGTGGGCCGATGAAAACGGCGAGCTCGGCCCGGTCTACGGCAAGCAATGGCGCCGCTGGGAAGGGCCGGGGGGCGAGGAGATCGACCAGCTCGCTTTGCTGATCGAGCAGATCCGCACCCAGCCCGACAGCCGCCGCCATGTGATCAGCGCCTGGAACCCGGCCGACGTGCCCTCCATGGCGCTGCCGCCCTGCCACACCCTGTTCCAGTTCAAGGTGCTGGGCGGCCGGCTGCATCTGCAGCTCTATCAGCGCTCCGCCGACATGTTTCTGGGCGTGCCGTTCAATATCGCCAGCTACGCGCTGCTGCTGACCATGGTGGCGAAAGTCACCGGCTATGAACCCGGTGAATACGTCCACACGTTTGGCGACGCCCACATCTATTCAAACCATGTGGACCAGGTGAAGGAACAGCTGTCGCGCGATCCCCGCGCCCTGCCGCGCCTGACGCTCAGCCCGGACGTCACCGATCTCTTCGCATTCGAGTATGAGGACATCACCATAGAGGGCTATGATCCCCATCCGGGGATCAAGGCGCCGGTGGCGGTGTGACCCGCCCCCGCCTCGCCATTGTGGTGGCCGTCGCGAAGAACGGCGTGATCGGCCGGGACGGGGATCTGCCGTGGCGGATTCCCTCTGATCTGAAGCGCTTCAAGGCGGCGACGCTGGGCAAGCCGGTGATCATGGGGCGCAAGACCTGGGAGAGCCTGCCGCGCAACCCCTTGCCCGGCCGGCCCAATATCATCGTCAGCCGCTCGCTGGCGGCGGCGCCCGGCGCCCAGGTGGTCTCCAGCGTCGAAGCGGCGCTGGACGCCGGCGCGGCGGCCGCCGCCGAGTGCGGGGCCGGCGAGGTGTGCCTTATCGGCGGCGCACGGCTCTACGCCGACATGCTTTACCTTGTGGACCGCATCCATCTGACGCAAGTGGATCTGGAGCCGGAGGGCGACGCGGTGTTTCCCGCCCTGGATCGTGAAGCCTGGCGCGAGATCAGCGCGGAGCGCGTGGAGCCGGGGCCGGACGATGATGCGGGCTTCACGGCGCGCCTCCTTGAGCGCATCAAGGCCGGCAAATAGGCTTCCGGGGTGAGGCGGCGCGCCGCGTCGCGTCCGGTTTTACTTGAACCGGAGGGCGCAACCCGCCACATACGGGGACAAGCGCGATCACGCGATATCCATTGCAGGAGCGGGGAGATATATGCCCTGGAACGATAATTCAGGCGGCGGCGGCCCATGGGGCTCCGGCGGCGGCGGCAACAACAACAATCCCTGGGGTCAGGGTCCGCGCCGTCCCGGCGGCGGTGGCGGCGGCCAGGGCGGTCCGGGCAATGAGCCCGACCTTGAAGAACTGATCCGGCGCTTCCAGCGCTGGCTCAAAGGGCTCTCCGGCGGCTCCGGCTCCGGCGGTTCGGGCGGCTCTGGCGGAGGCGGCGGCAAGGGCGCGGGCGGCGTGATCAGCATCGCGGTGCTCGTCGCCGCGGTGGCCTGGCTGGTGTGGCCAGGCAATTTCTACTACATCGTCGGCACCGACCAGGCCGGCGTCGTGCTGCGCTTCGGCGAGTATTCGCGCACGGCGAGCCCGGGTCCGCACCCCAAGCTGCCCTATCCGCTGGAGACCGTGCTTCTGCCCGGCGTGACCACGACCAACGAGGTCGAGGTCGGCGCAGTGGACGCGGAAAGCCTGATGATCACGCAGGACGAGAACATCGTCGACGTGGACTTCGTGGTGCAGTGGCGCGTCGATCTTGGCTATACCGAGGGCGTTCGCGACTTCCTGTTCAATGTCCGCGACCCTGAAGGCACTGTGAAGGCGGTCGCTGAATCGGCGATGCGCGAAGTGGTCGGCACCACCGAGCTGATTCCCATCATCACCACCGGCCGCGCCGAGCTCGCGACCCGCGCCCGCGGGATCATCCAGGACACGCTGGACAGCTATCAGGCCGGCATCCAGATCCTGGAAGTCCAGCTCAGTGAATCGTCGGCTCCGGCTGCGGTGATCGATGATTTCCGCGACGTGGACCGGGCCCGTCAGGACGCCACCCGCTTCCAGCTGGAAGCCCAGCGGGACGCCAACCAGGTCGTACCGGAAGCCCGCGGTGACGCGGCCCGCCTGCTTGAGGAAGCCCGCGGCTATCGCGACCAGGTGGTCGCCCAGGCCGAGGGTGAGGCGGCGCGCTTCAACTCGATCTATCAGGAATACGCCCTGGCGCCGGAAGTCACGCGCCGGCGCATGTTCCTGGAGACCATGGAACGGGTGCTGGGACGCTCCGAACTCATCATTCTCGATCAGGGCGGAGAAGGCTCGGGAGCCGTGCCCTACCTGCCGCTCGATCAGCTCGGACGCGGACGCGGCGAGCGCTCGCAAGCGGCCGGCTCCGGCCAGGGAGGCAATTAAGCCATGCGCATCCTAACTCTCATCATCGCAGCGCTGGTGATCATCGGCGCCATCGTGGCGACCACCGCCACCTACACCGTGAACGAGCGCCAGCAGGCTCTCGTGCTGCGCTTCGGCACCGTGACCGCCGTGGTCAACGAGCCGGGCGATGAAGACCCGGGCCTCCACTTCAAGGCGCCCTTCATCGACGACGTGATCTACTTCGAAAAGCGCAACATGGAATTCGACATGCGTCCGGCGGAGATTCTCGCCGCCGACCAGGAGCGCCTGGTCGTGGACGCCTTCCTGCGCTTTCGGATCACCAACCCGCTGCGGGTCTATCAGACCGCCCGCGACGAGCGCGGCCTGCGTGAGCGCCTGCGCCCGCTCATGGATGACTCCCTGCGCGGCGTGATCGCCTCGATCAACTCCAATGAGGTGATTTCCGGACAGCGCTCCTCGCTCATGGACCGCATCGAGTCGGCCGTGGCCGCCCAAGTGGCCAATCAGGATCTCGGCGTGGAAGTGATCGACGTGCGCATCCTGCGCGCCGACCTTCCCCAGCAGGTGACCGAGCAGGTTTTCCAGCGCATGGCCTCCGAGCGTCAGCAGGAAGCCCAGCTGGTGCGTTCGCGCGGCGAAGAGCTGGCTCTGGAAATCCGGGCCGGCGCCCAGCGTGAAGCCACGGTCATCCGCGCCAACGCCCAGGCCGAGGCCGACCGCATCCGCGGTGAAGGCGACGCGCGCCGGAACCGGATCTACGCCGAGGCCTATACCCAGGATGTGGAGTTCTTCCGGTTCTACCGCTCCATGATCGCCTATGAGAACGCCCTGCGCGACGGCACGCCCATCGTGGTGCCGCCCGACAGCGAGTTCTTCGAGTATTTCCGCTCCGAGAGCGGCGGGCCGAACTAGGCTCGACCAGACTCCTCGCACACCGGAACGGCCGGGCTCCAACGAGCCCGGCCGTTTTGGTTTGCGGCTGTAGACCGCCCCTCAAACGCACGTGCGCCATGGTGAAGCGCGGCGCGGGCGTGTTAGACATGCTTTAATCGTTTGAATCGACTGACCGACCGGAGCCGCCGATGCGCCTGTTCGCCGCCCTTTGCGCCATTCTCTCGCTGGCCGGCGCCGCGCCGATCTTCACCGCGAGCGCCCAGCCCAATGACGGGTTCGCCGACCTCAATGACCGTCTGAGCCCTGCGGTGGTGAACATCGCCACCGCCCAGCGCCTCGGCGAAGATGACGGCATGCCGGTCTTCCCGCCGGGCTCGCCGCTGGAGCGCTTCAACGATCTTCTGGGCGAGGGGCCGCGCATGGCGCGCTCGCTGGGTTCGGGCTTCGTCATCGACGCGGGCGGGCTGGTGGTCACCAACAACCACGTCATCGACGAGGCCGACGAGGTGGAGGTCGTGTTCCAGGACGGGCGCATTTTGCCTGCCGAGATCATCGGGCGCGATCCCGCCACCGATATCGCCGTGCTGCGCATCGACGCCGGCGCGCCGCTGCCCTTTGTGGAGTGGGGCGATTCCGACGCGGCGCGCGTGGGCGAATGGGTGGTCGCCATCGGCAATCCGTTCGGTCTGGGCGGCTCGCTCACCGCCGGTGTGATCAGCGCCCGCGGCCGCGAGATCGGCGGACGCTACGATGATTATCTGCAGACCGATGTGGCCATCAATCGCGGCAATTCCGGCGGACCTTTGTTCAACATGGACGGCGACGTAATCGCGGTGAACACGGCGATCTTCTCGCCCACCGGCGCCAGCGTCGGCATTTCCTTTTCCGTGCCCAGCGCCGTGGCGCGCCCAGTCGTCGACCAGCTTGTGGAGTTCGGCGAAACAAGGCGCGGCTGGCTCGGGGTGAACGTGCAGGCGGTCACCGCCGACATGGCCTCCGCCATGGGCTTGGCCGAAGCGCGTGGCGCGGTCATCACCCGCATTGATCCTGAAGGCCCCGCCGCAAGCTCCGGACTGGAGACCGGCGACGTCGTGCTGGCCTTTGACGGGCGCCCCGTGGCCGATGACCGCGCCCTGCCGCGCATCGTCGCCGACACAGCGCCCGGGACCGAGGCGGCGGTCGAAGTGTTTCGCCGAGGGGCGCCGGTGACGGTGACCGTCACGGTGGAACGCCTGGACGAGGGCGGCGCGGCGCGCGCGCCCGCCAGCGCCGGCGGCGCCGATCCGGCCGCGCCGGGCCCGCAGGCGGCGTCCGACACCCTGTTCGGCATGACGCTGGAACCGCTCACAGAGACGCTGCGCCGCCGCTTCCGCATCCATCCCGACGCCGAAGGCCTTGTGGTGGTGGAGATCGACCCCGCCAGCGACGCCGCCGGCAAGGTGCGGCCCGGCGACGTGGTCGAGGAGATCGCCTGGACACGGGTGGAGACGCTGCAGGCGGCCCGCGATCTGGTCGAACAGGCGGGCGGCAGCCCGATCCTCTTCAGCCTCAACCGCCAGGGCCAGTATGTGCTGGAGACCCTGCGAGGGTAGGACGATGGACCGCTCACGCGCCTTGAAACACGGCGGCGCGCGCCCATGATCCCCGATATCCTGTTCCTCGCCGGACCCACCGCCAGCGGCAAGACGGCGCTCTCGCTGCACGCGGCGCGCGCGCTGAACGGCGAGATCGTCAACGCTGATTCCATGCAGGTCTATGCAGGGCTCGACATCATCGCCGCCCAGCCCGGCCCTGACGACAAAGCCGCCGCGCCCCATCATCTTTTTGCGCAGATTGATCCAGGTGAGCGCTGTTCGGTTGGACGCTGGGCGCGCCTGGCGCTGGAGCGCATCGCGGATATCACGGCCCGCGGGCGCACGGCGATTCTGGTGGGCGGAACCGGGCTCTACTTCAAAGCGCTCAGCGAGGGGCTGGCGCCCGCGCCCGACATTCCCCAGGCGATCCAGCACGAGGTGCAGGCGCTTTACGAGCGCGGCGGGCTGCAGGCGCTGCGCGCCGAGGCCGAGGCCGCCGACCCGGCGGGGGCGGCGCGCATCAAGGCCGGCGACCGCCAGCGGCTCATGCGCATCGTGGCGGTGAAGCGCGCAAGCGGCGGGGCGTTGTCACAGCTGCAGGCGGAGACCACGCCGCTTGTAGATCGCGCGCGCTGGCGCGGCGTGGTGATCCGGCCGCCGCGCGACACGCTTTACACACGGATCGAGGCACGCTTCGACCAGATGCTCGCCGCCGGCGCCCTGGACGAGGCGCGGGCGCTGGCCGCGCACAGGCTCGATCCGGCCTTGCCGGCGATGAAGGCGGTGGGCGTCCCGGCCTTGCTGGGTCATCTGGCGGGCGAGACGGACCTTGAGACGGCGATCGAGATCGCCAAGCGGGACTCGAGGCGCTTCGCCAAGCGTCAATTCACCTGGTTCTCCAACCAGCATTCGGAGTGGGCGCGCATTGAAAGCCTTGACCCGAACGATCAGCGCGAGGAGCTTGCGCGCCTTCTAAAGTCCGAATTCGGAGCCGGGTGAATGCCCCTCTATGAAGCTGATATCGACCTTGATCCGATCCGCGCGCGAACGGTGGCGCTGATCGGTTATGGCAATCACGGGCGTTCCCACGCGCTCAATCTGCGCGATTCAGGCGTTGAGGGCGTTCTGGTCGGCCTGCGGGACGGCTCGGCTTCGGCGGCCAAAGCGAAGTCGGACGGCTTCGAGGTGGTGAGCCTTGAGGACGCCGCGCGGCGGGCCGACGTGCTCTCCATCCTCGCCGCTGACGAAGCCCACAAGGAGATATGGGAGACGAGGCTGGCGCCCCATGCACGCGCGGGCCAGTGCCTTATGTTCTGCCATGGCTTCTCGGTGGATTACGGCCTGGTGGATCCGCCTGAAGGTTTCGACGTGGTGCTGGCCGCCGCAAAGGGGCCGGGCGGGGCGGTGCGCACCGCGTTCGAAAAGGGCGGCGGATTGGTCGGCTTCTACGCCGTGCACCGCGACGCCACGGGCGAGGCGGGCGCCATCGCCAAGGCCTATCTCGCGGCGCTTGGATGCGGGCGGGCCGGTGTGCACGAATCGTCGTTCAAGGAAGAGGCGCTCGCCGACATTCTGGGAGAGCAGGCTGTGCTGGTGGGCGGGATGTGCGCCCTGGCGCGCGAGGGTTTCGACCAGCTCACCGCCGCCGGGATCAGCCCGGAGATGGCCTATATCGACACGGTCCACGAGCTTAAATACATCGCCGAACTGATCCATGAGCGCGGCATTCACGGCATGTACGCCGCGATTTCCGACACCGCCGAGTTCGGCGCCCACGAAGTCGAGGGCCCGATCCGCGAGGCGGTGCGCCCGGTCTTCGAGGCTATCGTGAAGGACGTCACGGCCGGGGATTTCGCCCGGCGCTGGGTGGCCGATTACGAGAACGGCCGCGCACGCCTGCTCGACATGCGCGCGAAAGCGGGCGAGCATCCGCTGGAAACGGCGGGAGAGACGATGCGCGGCGCGTCCCGCCGACGCGCCGAATAAACGCCTCAATTAAAGCGCCTAAGCGCGCGCTCGGCGGCCCGGAACTTGCTGGGCCCGCTGCGTACTGGATTTGAAGACCGCACTCGCCATGGACGCTTTCCTCCGCTTCATCACCCGCCTTGATTCGCGCGCCGTGCGCGCGGTCTGGATCACGCTGGCGCTGTTCGCGCTGGTGATCGGCGTTTTCGTGGTCGGCCGCTTCGTGCTCGATCTGGAGCCCAATTCGGTGCGCGACTGGTTCGCGAGCGCGGCCAGCGAGTGGTACGCGCTGCCGGCCACGATTGTGCTGTTCACCGCGCTGGCCTTCGTGGGCGCGCCGCAATTTGCGTTGATCGGCGCGGCGGTGTTCGCCTTCGGGCCGGTGCAGGGCTTTTTCTATTCGTGGATCGCCACGCTGATCTCGGCGAGCGTGAATTTCTGGCTCGGCCGGTTTCTGGGCGCCGACACGGTGCGCCGCTATGGCGGCAAGACGGTGAACCGGATCTCGGCGTTCGTGGGCAAGAACGGCTTCTGGGCCAGCCTGATCGTGCGCATCGTGCCCAGCGCGCCCTTCATCGTGGTCAACATGGCCGCCGGGGTGTCGCACATGGGCTTCTTCCCCTTCCTGGCCGGGCTCGGCGTCGGAGTGATTCCCAAGACCGCGATCATTGCGTTTTTCGGCGGCTCGCTCATGGCGCTTTTCGCCGGAGGCGGCTGGACGGCCGTGCTTGCACTGGCCGCTGCGGCCGCCGCTTGGGTCGGCTTTATGCTCTACGCCCGCAAGCTGCTGCGCAGTGATGACGGCCCCATGGGCGGCGGACCTGGCTGAACAGGCTGCTGAACGCACCCGCCGGGCTGAGTGTGAGACGGGCGGACGGCTTGCAATCGGCGTCGGGGCGTCGCACAAGGAACACACTTGAAAATTAAATCCCGTGGTGACGAGAGTCGCCGACGGGCGGCCGTATGAAACGGGAAAGCGCATGTTCTCAAGCGTGTTCGGGCTCCTCTCTGCTGACATCGCCATCGACCTTGGCACGGCGAACACGCTTGTTTACGTGAAAGGCCGCGGTGTCGTGCTGAACGAGCCGTCCGTGGTGGCCTACAAGATCGAAAAAGGCCGCAAGCATGTGCAGGCGGTCGGCGCGGAAGCCAAGCTGATGCTCGGCAAGACGCCCGGCAATGTCGAGGCGATTCGGCCCATGCGCGACGGCGTCATCGCCGATTTCGACGTCGCCGAAGAGATGATCAAGCACTTCATCCGCAAGGTTCACAATCGCCGGACTTTCGTCAGCCCGCAGGTCGTGATCTGCGTGCCGTCGGGCGCCACGGCGGTGGAGCGCCGCGCGATTCATGAAAGCGCGAGCCTCGCCGGCGCGCGCAAGGTCTATCTCATTGACGAGCCCATGGCCGCCGCGGTGGGCGCCGGGCTGCCCATCGACGAGCCCACCGGCTCGATGATCGTGGACATTGGCGGCGGCACCACCGAAGTCGCGGTGATGAGCCTGTCCGGCATCGTCTATTCGCGCTCGGTGCGCGTGGGCGGCGACAAGATGGACGAGTCCATCATCAACTATATCCGCCGGTCGGCGAACCTTCTCATCGGTGAGACCAGCGCCGAGCGAATCAAGAAGGAAATCGGCTCGGCCACCCCGCCGCCCAAGGGCGAGGGCCTGACGCTGGAGATCAAGGGCCGTGACCTGATGAACGGCGTGCCCCGCGAAATCGTCGTCACCGAAGCGATGATAGCCGACGCGCTGTCCGAGCCCGTCGAACAAATCGTCGAGGCGGTCAAGCAGGCCCTTGAAGCGACCCCGCCGGAACTGGCCGCGGACATCGTGGACAAGGGCATCGTGCTCACCGGCGGCGGCGCGCTTCTGAGAAACCTGGACACCGAGCTTCGCGACCGCACGGGCCTTCCCGTCAGCCTCGCCGACGACCCGCTGTCCTGCGTGGTGCTCGGCTGCGGCAAGGCGGTGGAGAATCTGCGACTGTGGCGGCCCATCCTGGCCGAGGCGGTCTAGCGCCGCGTCATTAGGAGGATCGCGCGACCGTGGCCAGACGACCGGGGCGCCGACATTCTGACGAGGGCGTACGCTTTCCCCTCGCGCTGACCGGGCTCTGCCTGATCATCGCCGCTCTGCTGCTCTGGCTCGATCGTCCCGAAGCGCGCTTTGAACCCTTGAGCGACGCGCGCGCGAACTTCAACGACGCCGCCCTGCCGGTGCTTCAATTCGCCGGCGAGCCGCTGCGCGGCATGGGCAATATGGGTCCATGGTGGCGCCGCCAGATGGAGCTCGCCGAAGAAAACCGCGGCCTGCGGCTGCGCGCCGCCGAGCTGCGCGCCTGGCGCGACGTCGCCCTTTCCCTGCAGGAGCGCAACCGGCGCTATGAGGACATGCTCAACGTCCACGGACCCGATATGGGCGCGCGAATCAGCGCCTGGACCGTGGCTGACCAGTCCACCGATTTCGTACGCTCGCGCCTGGTGGCCGCCGGATCGGACCAGGGCGTGGAGACCGGCCTTCCGGCGGTGAATATTTACGGCCTGATCGGTCGGACCGTGGATGTGGGCCGGCAAAGCGCACGCGTCCTCATGCTCACTGACTTCAACAGCCGGGTGGCGGTGATGGCCGACCGCTCCAACGCCCGCGCGCTTTTGGTGGGCGACAACACCGACTTTCCGCGTCTGGAGTATCTGGGCCGCGATCCCGACCTGGTTGAAGGCGACCGGATCGTCACGTCCGGCGACGATAATGTGATGCCGCGCGGCCTGCCGGTGGGCGAGGCGGTGCGCGACCGGGACGGGCGCTGGCGCGTGGCGCTGTACAGCCGCACCGCCCCCATCGATCTGGTGTGGATCTGGCCGTTTGATTCAGTGGACGCTCCGGGCTCGGCTCTGGAAGAGGGCGGCGCTCCGCTCGCCGCCGAGGGCGAGGCGGGGGCGATCGCATCGCCGGCGCCGGACAGCGGGGCTGAGACCGGCACGCAGACCGCCGGAGAGCCGGGTTCCGGTTCAGGCGGCGATGCAGCTGTGGAGGATGGCCGCTGATGCGCTCTGCCATGGACACCAAATCGACCTGGCCGGGGCTGGCCGCCTTCGCGGTGACGCTGTTTCTGGCGCTCCTGGCCTATGCGCTTCTTGGTCGCGCCGGAGTCACCGGGCCGGTCTTGATCAATCTTCCGCTGATCACGCTGTTTCTGTGGTCGCTGCGCCGGCCGTGGTTCATTTCCCCGCCGGTACTTTTGATTGTCGGCGTGTTGCAGGACCTGCTCATCGGCGCCCCCATGGGCGTATGGGCGCTGGCCTATATCGCCGCCTTCTCCATCGCGCGCGACCGTGAGACGGACGGCGGCGGCCGCGATGTGGGACCGGTGAGCGCGCGCTTTGCGGCGCTGGCCGCCATCGCCTTCGCCGGCGCCTGGGCGGCGGGAAGCGCAGCCATCGGCGCGCCGGCCGCGCTTGGAGCGTTGATTAGCGAGGCCGTGCTCACCATCCTTCTGTTTCCGGCCTTCGCCTGGCTGTTCGCCCGGCGCCGGGAGCGGTCGGCGTTTTCTTAAGCCCTCAAGGGCTAAACTGGCCGCGACAGCGGCTGAGAGAGGCTGCCATGCAGCGCGACAAGCAGGAAAGCCAGGCCCGGTTCAACCGGCGCGCCCTGTTGATGGGCGTCGCCGGCGCAGCCGTGTTCGCGGGGCTCGGCGCGCGCCTGTATTCGCTGCAGATCCTCGAGCAGGAACGCTATCGCACGCTCTCCGACGACAACCAGTTCAATTACCGGCTCCAGCCGCCCGTTCGCGGACGGCTTCTGGACCGGTTCGACCAACCGCTGGCGGAAAACCGCGACAGCTACCGGCTGATGATCGTGCCCGAACAGGCCGGTGATCCGCGCGCGGCGCTGGAGCGCCTGTCGCGCTTCATGCCGCTGAGCGAGGAGCGCATCGAACGTCTGGTGCGCGAAATCAGCCGCTCGCCGCGCTTCCAGCCGGTGACCATCGCCGAGGATCTCGACTGGGAGACCTTCACACGGATCAATCTGCAGCTTCCCGAATTGTCCGGCATCACGCCCGATGTCGGCGAGGTGCGCACCTATCCCCATCCCCAGGCCTTCGCCCATGTGACCGGCTATGTGCAGTCGGCGCCGGCCAACCAGGGTCAGGGCGATCCGCTGCTGCTGCATCCAGGTTTCCGCATCGGGCGCTCCGGAGTCGAGGCCTACGCCGAAGACCGTCTGCGCGGCGCGGCCGGCCAGCTGAAGGTGGAGGTGAACGCTTTCGGTCGTGTGATCCGCGAACTGCCCGGCCAGTCGGTTCCCGCCGTCCCCGGCGAGGACGTGCGCCTCACCGTGGATCTGCGCGCCCAGCGCGCGGCCATGACGGCGCTGGACGGCCAGGCGGGCGCGGCGGTGGCCATGGATATCACCAATGGCGAAATCCTCGCGCTCGCCTCTTCGCCCAGCTTTGATCCCAACGCCTTCGTGCTGGGCATCGCCCAGGACGCGTTCGACGCGCTGAACTCCAACCCCTACCGGCCGCTTTTCAACAAGGCGACCACGGGGCTCTACTCGCCCGCCTCCACGGTGAAGGGGATGGTGGCGCTCGCCGCGCTGACCGAGGGGGTTTTCCAGCCTGACGAGCGGATCCGGTGCACCGGCTCGACAAGGCTGGGCAATCGCACCTTCCACTGCTGGCGGCGCGAGGGGCACGGCAGCGTCAATTATCATGAGGCGGTGAAGACCAGCTGCGACATCTTCTTCTATGAAGCCGCCCGGCGTCTGGGGATCGAGCGCTGGCGCGACATGGCGCTGAAATGCGGCATGGGGGAGCTGTTTGATATCGGCATCTCCATCCCCCAACGCGCCGAGGGCCTGGTTCCCAGCCCGGCCTGGAAACGGGCGCGCCGGGGTCAGCCCTGGACCACGGGCGACACGTATAATGTCGGCATCGGCCAGGGCGACCTTCTGACCTCGCCGCTGCAGCTGGCGGTCATGACCGCACGCGTGGCCGGCGGCAAGCGGGTGACTCCGACGCTGTTTCCGCGCGATCCGGACCACACATTCGAGGATCTGGGCTTCGACCCGGGGCTGCGCGAGCGCGTGCACCTTGCGATGCGCGCCGTGGTGCAGGAGCCGGGCGGCACCTCCTACTGGACGCTGGACGCCGGGCGGGGCCTCGGGATCGAGGGCGTGGAGATGTGCGGCAAGACCGGCACCGCCCAGGTTTATTCCATTACGCCTGAAGAGCGCGCCTCGGGTCTGCGCGAGCAGGCCGACTTGCCCTGGAGGCTGCGCAATCACGGCCTGTTCATCGGCTACGCGCCGGCGGCGAGCCCGCGCTATGCGGTCGCTGTGGTGATCGAGCATGGCGGCGGCGGGTCCGCCGCCGCGCGCCCGGCCCGCGACATCCTGCGCGATCTGGTCGAGCGCGATCCGGCCGCAAGGCCGGTCGGCCCTGTGGCCACCGCGCCGCGCGCGGCCAACGACGCCAGCGCGGAAGGCTGAACCATGGCGGTCTTCACCCAGTCGGTGCCGCGGGGCTTTCGCGAAAAACTCTATGAGATCAACTGGGCTTTCGTCCTTCTGATCCTGCTGATCGGCTCCATCGGGGTGGGCATGCTCTACTCGGTGGAGGGCGGGTCTTGGGATCCCTACGCGGCGCGCCACTTGGTCCGCTTCACCAGCGGCGTGGGCCTGATGGTGGGCGTGGCGCTGTTTCCGCCGCGCTTCTGGATGGGGATCGCCTATCCCGCCTTTCTGGGCGCCCTGCTTTTGCTGGTGGGGGTGGAGCTGTTCGGCGCCACCGCCATGGGCGCGCAGCGCTGGCTGGATATCGGCCCGATCCGCATCCAGCCGTCGGAATTGATGAAGATCGCCGTCGTGCTCGCTCTGGCGCGCTATTATCACGACCTGCCCGAAGAGCGGGTCTCAAGCCTTGGCGGGTTGATGATCCCGGCGGCGATGATCGGCGCGCCCATGGCGCTCATCGTGCTGCAGCCCGATCTGGGCACCTCGGTCCTGCTGGGGGCCACCGGCGCGGCCATCGTGTTCATGGCGGGCCTGTCCTGGAAGGTGATCCTGGGCGCGCTAGGCTTCGCGGTCACCGGCGCTTGGGTGTATCTGCAATACTTCATCGCGCCCTATCAGCTGTCGCGCATCCAGACCTTCCTGGACCCGGAAGCCGATCCCATGGGTGAGGGCTATCAGATCCTGCAGTCGAAGATCGCGCTGGGCTCCGGCGGGGCCACCGGCAAGGGGTTCATGGAAGGCAGCCAGGCGCACCTGAACTTCCTGCCCGAAAAGCAGACCGACTTCATCTTCACCATGCTGGGCGAGGAATTCGGCTTTATCGGCGGGGTGTTTGTGCTGGTGCTCTATGCGCTGGTCCTGGCCAATTGCGTCCTCATCGCCGCCTCGTGCAAGTCCACCTTCCTGCGCCTCATGGTGATGGGCGTGGCCACCACGTTCGCGCTCTATGTCTTCATCAATGTGGGCATGGTGATGGGGCTTCTGCCGGTGGTCGGGGTGCCGCTGCCGATGATCTCCTATGGCGGCACGGTGATGCTCACGGTGCTGTTCGGCCTGGGGCTGATCCTGGGGGCGCACGTCCATCGCGGGGCCGAGCCGCCCAAGGGCGCGGGCCTGTTCGGCTAGGCCGCCCCGGGTCGCTCGCCGGTCCACGCCCTGGGGCGGCTTCTGATCTGGCGTGCATGCTTGATCTTTCAACCCGTTTCGCTCACCCTCCGCGGCAATCGGCTGCACCCTGTCAGGGCGCGGTGCGACGAGCGCGCGCATCGGGCCGCGCGCCGGGGAGGGGAGTTTACATACATGGCGATGGGCGGTTCTGCGTCTCACGGCACCTGGAATTCCAGATTCGGATTCCTCATGGCCGCGATCGGGTCCTCGGTGGGCCTGGGCAATTTCTGGCGCTTTCCGTACACGGCGGGCGAAAACGGCGGCGCGGCCTTCGTGCTGGTCTATCTGATCTGCGTGGTGCTGATCGCCTTCCCGATCCTCATCGCCGAACTCAGCGTCGGCCGCCACGCCCGCGCCAGCGCCGTGGGATCCACCCGCAAGATGGCGTTCGACGCCGGCGCCAGCGAGCTCTGGTCCATCGCCGGCTGGGTCGGCATGGCTGGCGGCGTGCTGATCCTGTGCTTCTATTCGGTCGTGGCCGGATGGGTCGCCGCCTATGTTTTTCAGATGATCCAGGGCGCATTCGTGGGCATGGACGCGGCCACTGTCTCGGATCAGTTCGGCGCGCTGGTGGGCGACACCAACACCGTGGTCGCCTGGCACAGCTTCTTCATGCTGATCACCGTAGGCATCGTGTGTTTCGGAGTGACCGCAGGCATCGAGCGGGCGGTGACGATCCTCATGCCGCTGTTCTTCATCATGCTTCTGGGCATGGTGGTCTATGCCGCCATCGCCGGCGATTTCGGCGCCGCGGCCACGTATCTCTTCGCCGTGGACCTGGGCGAAATCCGGCCCTCCACGGTGCTGGAGGCGCTCGGCCAGGCCTTCTTCTCCATCGGGGTGGGCTCGGCGATCATGATCACCTACGGCTCCTATCTCAAACGCAACGACAATCTACCCCAGTCCTCCATGATCATCGCGGGCGCCGATACGTTGGTGGCGATCATCGCCGGCTTTGCGATCTTCCCATTCGTGTTCGCCTTCGGACTGCAGCCTGACGCCGGGCCCGGCCTGTTCTTCCAGACCCTGCCGGCGGCCTTCGCCCAGATGCCCGGCGGCCAGTGGGTCGGCACCGCCTTCTTCGCGCTGGCCTTCATCGCCGCGCTGACCAGCTCGATCTCGCTGCTGCAGGTGATCGTGGCCTTCGGCGAGGAGCACACCGATTTCGGCCGGGTGGGGTCTGCGCTGTTCTTTGGCGCGATCATCTTCCTTCTGGGCATCGCCGCGGCCATGTCGGGCGATTTCTTCAACCTGCTCGATGTCGTGTCGGGCAAGTTCCTGTTGCCGCTGGGCGGCTTGCTGATCGCTCTGTTCACCGGCTGGGTCGTCTCCAAGGCGCTGATGCGTAAGGAGCTGGAGGAAAGCTCCGAGGCCTTCTTCGGCTACTGGCGCTTCACCATCCGCTATCTCGCCCCTATCGCGGTGGGCCTGATCATCATCGCCGGCCTCGCCGACACGTTCGGCATCCCGCTGCCCTTCATCGGCGGCTAGAGCCGGCGAGCGGCCAGCACGGCCAATTCCAAACGACAAACGGCCCCGCAATGCGCGGGGCCGTTTTCGTTTGGGGCCTGTGGCCACGGGAGTCGTGTCCCTCTGGCGTCAAGGGCGAGGCCAGGGCGCCGGGGATGAACGGTTTCAACCGCAGACAAGCCGGCTTCACCCGGAAACCAGCCGCTCCCACGATTTTTTGCGGTATCTCGATACCCTCAAGAGAGCGCACAAATGCGCGGCGAACCGCCCGAGGGAGGCGCGCATATTACGGGGATATCGCCCCGGATATCAGGGGATGTTCCGGGCCGGAAACCGCGCAGTGACCCAAATATTTCACATATGAAGCACTGGGGCGTGTGAGGCTAATCTGCGCCTTGCCTCGGCAATAGGCCGATCAGCTCCACCGCGCTCGCCGCAATCACCGTGCCGGGGGGATAGACCGCCGCGGCGCCCATTTCTTTGAGCGTCGGCACGTCTTCGGGCGGGATCACGCCGCCGACGATGATCAGCATGTCGCCGCGGCCCTGGGCCGCCAGTTCCTTTTTAAGTTCAGGAACTAGGGTGAGGTGACCGGCGGCCAGCGAGGAGGCGGCGACCACGTGGACGTCATTCTCCACCGCCTGCCGCGCGGCTTCTTCCGGGGTCTGGAAGAGCGGGCCGATATCCACGTCCCATCCCAGATCCGCGAACGCGCTCGCCACCACTTTCTGGCCGCGATCATGGCCGTCCTGGCCCATTTTCGCGATCAGGATGCGCGGGCGGCGACCTTCTTCGTCTGCGAACTTGTCTGCAGCCGCAAGGGCGGCCTTGACCTTCTCGTCATCACCTGAGGCTTTCAAATACACCCCCTGAACCGATTTGATCTCCGCCTTGTGGCGGCCGAAGACCTTCTCCATGGCGTCGCTCATCTCGCCCACCGTGGCGCGGGCGCGGGCCGCCTCGACGCAGGCCGCCAGCAGGTTTCCCGAGCCGGATGCGGCATTGGTGAGCGCTTCAAGCGCGGCGTCGGTGGCGGCCTGGTCGCGCTCGGCGCGGAGTTTCTTGAGCTTCTCCAGCTGCTCGGCGCGGACCTTCTTGTTGTCGACCTTGTGGACCGGCACGTTTTCAGCTTCTGTGAGGCGGAATTTGTTCACGCCGACAATGGTCTGCAGACCGGAATCGATGCGCGCCTGGGTGCGCGCGGCGGCTTCCTCGATGCGCAGCTTGGGCACACCTTCCTCGATGGCCTTCGCCATGCCGCCCAGCGCGTCGATCTCCTCGATATGGGAGAGCGCGCGCACGGCCAGATCATGGGTCAGCCGCTCCACGTAGTAGCTGCCGCCCCAGGGATCGATGGCGTCGGTGAGATGGGCTTCGCTTTCCAGAACCAGCTGTGTGTTGCGCGCGATGCGAGCCGAGAAATCGGTCGGCAGGGCGAGCGCCTCGTCCAGACTATTCGTATGCAAACTTTGAGTGTGCCCGTCGACGGCCGCCATCGCCTCCACCGCAGTGCGCGCCACATTATTGTAGACGTCCTGGGCGGTCAGCGACCAGCCGGAGGTCTGGCAGTGGGTGCGCAAGGACAGCGATTTGGGGTTTTTCGGATCAAAGCGGTCGCGCACCAGGGTCGCCCACAGCAGGCGGGCGGCGCGAAGCTTGGCCACCTCCATGAAATAATTCATGGAAATGCCCCAGAAGAAGGACAGGCGCGGCGCGAAGGCGTCCACATCAAGCCCGGCTTCTGTGCCCGCGCGGATGTAATCCAGCCCGTCGGCGATGGTGTAGGCCAGCTCGATATCGGCCGGCGCGCCGGCCTCCTGCATGTGATAGCCGGAGATCGAGATCGAGTTGAAGCGCGGCATCTCTTCAGCCGTGTAGGCGAAGATGTCGGAGATGATGCGCATGGAGGGCTGGGGCGGGTAGATATAGGTGTTGCGCACCATGAACTCTTTCAGGATGTCGTTTTGGATCGTTCCTGAAAGTTTCGCGTGCGAAACGCCTTGCTCCTCGGCGGCCACGATGTACAGCGCCATGACCGGCAGCACCGCCCCGTTCATGGTCATGGACACGCTCATCTGATCGAGCGGAATCCCGTCGAAGAGCTGCTGCATGTCGAGAATGGAGTCGATGGCGACGCCCGCCATGCCCACATCGCCGATAACCCGTGGATTATCACTGTCATAGCCGCGGTGGGTGGCCAGATCGAAGGCGATGGAGAGGCCTTTCTGGCCGGCCGCCAGATTGCGCCGGTAGAAGGCGTTGGAGTCCGCCGCCGTGGAGAAGCCGGCATATTGCCGGATGGTCCAGGGACGCTGGACATACATTGTGGGGTAGGGGCCGCGGTGGAAGGGCGCCAGCCCGGGCTTCCCATCAACGAAATCAAGGGCGTCGCGATCATCGGCGGTGTAGGCCGCCTTGACCGGGATCTCTTCGGACGGCGTCCAGGCGGCGCGTTCCGACGCAGCCGTGTCGCCGGTTTCCAGCGGGCCGATGGCGATCTTCGTGAAATCGGGATGGCTCATGACTGAACTCCCGTGGCGGCGTGGGCGCGGCGTCCATCGTCGAGGGCATCGCTACGCATGTGAATGAAATGGTCGATTCCGGCCAGGTCGTCAGGCTTGCCCGCGATCCAGACCTCGCCCGCCCCAGCCGCTTTCAGCAGCTTGGCCAGCGCTTCGGCTTTCTCGCCATAGCCTTGATCGGTTCCGCAGATCACGGCCAGGCGCGCACCGGAGGCCGGGAAGGCCTCCGCGCACGTCTCCACGTTCTCATGGGCCGCCGGCGAAAGCGCCTCGACGCCCGCCACAGCAAGCCGATTGGCCGCGAATCCGGCGCGAGCGTTGAAGTCCGCCAGCGCGCCGATGGTGGCCAGAAAGGCGCGCGGCTTTGCGCCATGGTCCGCCTCGAAGGCGTCGGCGGCGTCTCGAAGATCTTCAAACGGCGCGGCGAGCCGCATGGCGCTGAACGGGGTCCATTCAGGCTCCGGCAGGTCGAGAACGCGCACCTGGGCGCCGGACTTGGCCGCCTTGATCTTGGCTTCGAACGGCTGTGGTTCGATCACCGGGGCGTCGAGGGCGGGCGGCGTGTAGGCGCCGGCGTTTGTCTCGACGGCCTTGGCGTCCAGCTCGGGATAGTGCGTCACGCCGATCAGGCTTTCAGTCCCGGCGGCGTAGCGCGCTATGCGCGCGGCGCTCACTTTGGCGATCTCGCCCTGCAGCCAGCCGGTCTTGACGGTTTCAAACAGGCCGCCGCGCTGCTCGATTTCCTGGAAGACCGCCCAGCCGGCTTCAGCCAGGCGCGCGCCCAGGGTTTCGTGCAGATATCCGCCGCCGGCCGGATCGGCGACCTTGCCCAGATGGCTCTCCTCCATAAGCATGACCTGGAGGTTTCTCGCCAGCCTGCGGGCGAAGGGCGTCGGGGCGCCGATGGCGTCGGTAAAGGGGCGCACGGTGATGGTATCCGCCCCGCCCGCCGCCGCAGCCAGACCGGCGCAGGCGTTGCGGATGAGGTTGGTGTAGGGATCGCGGCGGGTGAGCATGCGGGCGCTGGTGATCGCCTGCAAGCTCATGGCGCGCTTGTTTTCGCTGACCCCGAACGCCTCCAGCACCCGCGTCCAGGCCCGGCGCGCGGCGCGCAGCTTGGCGATGGTTAGGTGGATGTCGGCGTCGGCGGCGATCGCGAATTCCAGCGCGCCTGCGGCCTGGTCCGGGCTCATCCCGTGATCGATGAAGGCGCGCATATAACTCGCCCCACCGGCGCACACGAAGGCGATCTCCTGCGCGTCCGATCCGCCGGCCTCGTGGGGCGCCGTGGCGGTGATGGAGACGACTTTCAGATGGGGAAAATGCGCCGCACAAAACGCGGCTGCCTCGGCGGTGCGTTTGAGACGTTCAGGCAGATCGGCCGCGCCGCCCCCAGCAAGCGATTTCTGCCCGATAGGCGACAGACCAAGCCCGCCGCGCAAAGTGCTTCCGTCCAGGCCCTGGTCTTCATAAAGCGCCAGCAGAAGCGCGGCGTGCTGAGGCGCCATGCGGCTGGGCGCGAAATGGATCGGGGCGAGATCCAGCATCACGCCGTCCAGCGCGACTTTAAGCTCGTCCAGCGTGCGCGCCGCGCAGCCGGTCTGACCCAGAGGATCAAGGCGCAGAGTGATCTCGCTCGCCCCGCCGGCAAGATCAGCCAGGATCGCCTGATTGGCCGCTTTCGGGTCTGGGGCGGCGACGCTCTGGCGGATCGCCCAGGGCAGGAATTCATCGCGCCCGGTGACACCGCCGCGAATGAAGGGCGCGGCTCCCGGCGCGCCGGTGTCGCCGGCTTCGGCCAGATCATCGCGGCTGAAAAGCGGCCCGCGCTCGATTCCGTCGAGTGTTTTGCGCACCAGCTTGCCAAGCGGCGCGCCTTTCAGCGCGGCTTCAGCTTCCTGGCGCCATTGCGCGGCGCCGGCGGCCGGAAATCCCCCGGCGAAGGTATGGAGAGACTCGGTCATGGCCAAGTGTCTAAACCGCACTGCGCCGAGAGGGAAGAAGGCGAGGGCGCCGGGGACAAGCGGGCGTGAAATCCGACCCTGCGCCGGCGCCCTTACGCTGAGGGGTGGTTCCATTCATCTTCGCCGCGAGGTCTTCCATGCCTGATTCCACTCCCCGCCTGGGCCTGCCCTGGCTGATGCCGGCCCAGGCCCGCAAGCATGTCACCGTGAACGAGGCCCTGGGCCGCCTGGATGCGATCACCGGCGCCGCCGTAGCCAGCCGCGCCCTGGCCGTCCAGCCGTCGGACCCGGCCGAGGGCGGCGCCTACATTCTGCCGGCCGGCGCGAGTGGAAGCGCGTGGGCGGCGTTCTTCGAGCACGATCTGGTCTATTTTCAGGACGGCGCCTGGGCGCGCGTCGGCGCGCGGGCCGGCCTGACCGCCTATGTGGCCGATGAGGGCGCGCTGGTGATGCACGACGGCGCCGCCTGGACCGCGTTCAGCGACGCCATCGCCACGCTGAGCAATCTTCAAAGCCTGGGGGTCGGCGCCGCGCCGGACGCGGCCAATCCGTTCACGGCGAAACTCAATCAGGCCCTGTGGACGGCGCGCCCGGCGGCCGAGGGCGGTACCGGGGATCTTCGCTACACCCTGAACAAGGAGGGCGAGCCGGAGACGCTTTCGATGCTGTTTCAAAGCGGATGGTCGGGGCGCGCCGAGATCGGACTGACCGGATCGGACGATCTGTCGGTGAAGACCAGCCCGGACGGATCCAGCTGGACTACGGCGCTGAAGGCGGATCGCCAGACGGGCGCGCTGGATCTGGCCGGTCCGTTCAGCATTTCCGGCGTTCAGACGTCTTCACTTGTTTTTACTCCGGGCGGGGACGGCGTGGTGTCGATCTGGCGCCTGGACGCGCCACATGGTCCCTTGCCGCGGAGCTCCACAATCAGCGCGGTCTCAGGCGATCTGATCACGCTTATCGGACCGGACGCGCCGCTTTTCACACACCATCCCAAACAGTCGGGCGCCAGCTATCTCAGGATTTGGAACAGCTCCCTCGCTCCCGAGCAATCGGCCTGGCTGAAGGCGGTCCCGGACTGGGGCGCAGGCGACAGCCAGCTTCAGGTCACCGACGCCGCCGATATAGCGGGCTGGTCGGCGGGTGACGAGGTCCGAATCGGCGAAATGGCCCCAAGCGGCGCCTGGGTGTGCGCGATCGACATCTCACCAATGATGCAGCAGTTGTTTGGAGGCGAGTTCAGACAATCGGGCGTGATGGTGAAGTCCGGGCTGATCAGCGACAGCGCCGGGGACCAGATTGCGCTGAGCCCTGACGGGGTGAGCGGCAGCTTTGTGAGCGCTGCGATCACCAGCGCCCCAGGCAGGTTCGCCGGCGCCGGCGTGACCGTCATACCCTGCACCCAAGCGTCTCCGATTTCGGACACGAACCTGGTTTTCGTCGCTGAAGCCTTCGTCGCCCAGGCGGGACTGGAATTGATCAGCGTGTTCGCCGTCTTTCGCTGATGGACAGGCGGGCGCGGGGCGGCCCTCCCATCAGTCTGGTTCTTGCCATCAGGGCCGAGCGGGTTGCGGGTCGGCCGCCGCCTGAGGCTGCGCGTGTTGCAGCATCAGCGCCATGACGATTTCCGCAGAGGCGCTGGCCGTCGCCTGAAGGTCTTCAAGGAGCGTGGCGTCGCCCACTTCATAGGTGAGGGTGGGGATGAGATAGGTGTCGTGAAACCAGCCCTTGGAAACGCCGGACCCGGACCGGTGCGAGCCGGCGCGCGCGGGCGCGCCCTCACCCAGGCGGTCGACCAGGGCGCTGTGAAGCCGCGGCGCGAAATCGGGCCAGGCGCCGGCGGCCGCGTCCGGCAAAGTGTAGAGCACGTCGCGGCGGGTGCCGTGAAAGTCGATCATCACCAGCGGGGCGCCGGCCTCGGCCAGATAATCGCGCACCGCACGGGTCTCCGGCTGGGCGAACACGCCCCAGTCGCGATTGAGATCGACGCCGGCGCCATTGTGGCGCCAGTGGCCGCGATTCAGCCCGTCGGGATTTAGCGCGGGGACCAGCGTCAGAGAGTAAGCGCCGCGCCAGGCGCGGGCGAGCGCGTCATCGCCGAGCAGACGTTCAGCAAAGGCTTCAAAGGCGTAGGCGCCGCGCGTTTCAGGCGGGTGCTGGCCGCCCAGCATCAGCAATCCGGGCCGGTCATTCACAATCCCAATCCCAAGGGCGAGGATCGGCGAGTCGTCCAAGGATCGCCCGATCTCGGTGACTGTCTCACCGGTGCGCGCAGCGATCTCGCCCAGCCACTGGTGATGCTGGTCCACGGTGTAGAAGGGCTGGGCGGATATGCGAAGCGGCCCCTCATCGGGATCCAGGGTGAAGCGGGTCTCGCCTGCGGCGACGCCCACAGGCGACGGCCAGCCTTGCGAGCCCACAGGCGCGACCATGGGCGGATAGCGGTGCTCGCCGCCCTCATAGGCCAGTTCCAGCGTGACCGGGCCGCAATCTTCACAGGTCAGATCAAAGGCGTACCAGGGGCTGGGGTTTATGGGCTCGTTTTCCGGCGCACTGGTCACCTGAATGGCGCCGTCCTCCAGGCGTTCACAGGCGGTGAGCCGCCCGCCGGGAAAACGCGCGTCCACGGTCAGCGGCCCGAACACGCACACCGGTCCGGCCTGCCGGCTCGGCGCCTGCGGCTGCTGCGGCTGCTGCGGCGCCGCCGCGCAGGCGGTGAGCGCCAGAGCGCTAAGGAGTAGAAAGGGGCGAGACCAGATCATGGGCCGCATGCTCCGCCATGAGTGAGTTGTTGTGGCCGACGCCCGGGACATAGCCCAGGCGCCAGTTCAGCGCCGAGCCGAGCGTCTCGGCGGCGGTAAGGCCCGCCTCCATGAAGCTGCGCCCGCGCGCCAGACGGTGGGGTCCCTGGGCCATGGCCTCGGGCGTCTGATTGAGCGAGCCGGTCTGGGCGGTGTCGGCCGAGCCCAGCAGCACGGTCATGGGCCGGGCGAGCCAGCGCGCGAGATCGGCGTCGCCAAGCCCTGTCCCGCCAAGCCCGAAAGGCCAGGCGATGTCGAAATCAGGCCGGGTGTACCAGCCCGCATTGGCGCTGACCGCGGCGTGAACGCGCGGCGCGGCGGTGAACGCGAGATAGCGGTGGACAAACTGGGCGCCGGCCGAATGGCCGTAGATCGCATAGGTCTCGCATGTCAGGCCCAGCCTTGCGCGCGCGGCGTCGAACAGCGGTTCAATGGCGCTGAATGACCACAGGGAGGGCGCCACGGCCCGGCCTTCTGCGTCCTCCCGGTTACCCAGATTGTAGTGGCTTGCAGCTGGAAAATCGGTGCGGGCGAATTCCGGCGCGGCGATGGCGAATCGGTGGGTGCGGGCGGCCTCGATCCACTGGTCGCGATACTCAGACGCGTTGCGTCTCTGGCCGTGCATCACGATGACCAGCGGCAGACCTGTATCGGCGATGTCCGGGGTATAGGTCCAGACCGGCAGGGCCGGTCCCGCCCAGCCTGCAAAGCTGAACATGTCCGCCCGTTCATCAACGTCCGCACCGGGGCCGGGGTGGATCATGGTGTCCGCTACGACTTGGCTGGTTGCGGCGCTCATTCCAGCCACGCCCATGCCGAGCAGGCCGAGGCCCAGCATGACGCCGCGCCGGGTCGCCGCGGGATTGAAGCGTTCCGCCATGGTCAGCGCGCCTCCGGCGGGCACGCGAGCACAGGGCGACGGTCGTCGAAGCCCGGATCATTGGCGCGGGCGGTCCGCGCCTCGGCGATGGTGCGATCAAGCTGGGCGCCGGCGAGACCAAGATAGGTCGTGGGATCCAGCAGCGCCGCGATGTCGTCCTCGCTCAAGACCGCCGCGATGTCCGGATCGGCGGCCAGCGCCGCGCGAAACCCGCCCGGCGTCGTGGCGGCGGCGAAGGCGGCGGCGCGCACGCGCTCTTCGGCCTCGACGCGGCCAAGGCGCTCAGCCAGCGCGAAGACCACCTGCTGGGACATGATCATACCGTCGGTGCGGTCCAGATTGGCGCGCATGGCCGCCTCGTTGACCTCAAGGCGTGTGATCAGGCGCCCGGCGTCGCTGAGCATGTCGGCGGCGGCGATGGAAAGCTCGCCCACGGCCCGGTTGGAGCGTGAGGTGTTGTCGCGTTCAAAAAAGCTGACCATGTCGTCGATGACGATGGCGGCCAGGCGCGGCGTCACGCGGCCATGGTGGATCAGGGCTTCCGACAGGGACGGGTTTGATTTGTGGGGCATGGTGCTGGAGCCCACGGCGGTGGACGGTCGGCGCTCGACCACTTCGCCGATATCGGTGGCCTGCAGCAGGAAGACCTCCTGGCCGAACCGCTCCCATGTGCCGGCGATCAAGGCCAGCGTGGCGGCGTATTCGGCGAAGACGTCGCGTGAGCCATGCCAGTCGGCCGGGTAGGGCGTGTCGAAGCCGAGATGTTGGGCGAAGGCGGTCTCCACCGCCATGCCTTCATCGCCGAGGCCGTAATAGCTGCCCACCGCGCCTTTCAGGATCGCGGAACGGTCGAGCCGGTTTAGAAGATCGCTCAGCCGGTCGATGTGGCGGCGATTCTCGCCGATCCAGACGCCGAGCTTCTTGCCAAAGGTGATGGGCAGGGCGTGCTGGCCCAGCGTGCGGCCCATCATCGGCGTGTCGCGTTGGGATTCGGCCAACTCGATCAGGGAAAGCTCAATGGCCTGCATCTGCTCGATCATCATCAGGACCGAGGTGCGCACCTGCATGATCGCCACGGTGTCGTAGATATCCACCGTGGTGGCGCCGAAATGCAGATACTCGCCCGCCTCCTCCGGCATGGAGCGGCGCCAGACATTGAGCATCGCCACCATGCGGTGACGCACGATGGCGTATTCGTCGGCCAGCGCCTGCACCGTCACAAGATCGGGATCGGCAGCGGCGCAGATGGCGGATGCGGCGTCGGCCGGGATTACCCCAAGCTCGCCCTGGGCCAGCGCCATGGCGGCCTCCACCTGCAGCACCAAAGCGGTCTCGCTGCGCTCGGCGTAGACCGCCTCGACGCTTTCGGGGCGCGTCTGGGCGTTCGCCGCGCCGACCGACACAAATCCCAGCGCGCCAAGGCAGACAAGGCGCGTGATCGTTAAGAAGCTCATCGTCATTGCGGCCCCCTCAGCCCATGGAGCAGCAGGTGGAGATAGTCGCGGGTGGCGGTTCGCGGGTCTGTGGAGATGCTCCAGCCCGGAAAGCTCTTCGCCGCCGCCAGCATGTAGCCGCCATTAAGAAAAACGACGCTTGAGAGGATGTCCTCCACAAGATTGGTGTCCAGGCTGCGCGCCTCGCCGGAGGCCGCCGCCTCGGTGAGGGCGTCACCCAGGCGGCGCGCGATGGTCTTCAGCCTTGTGAGATGGCGACGCTGGCGCGGGGCCTCCAGCACCGCCGCCATGCCGGGCCGGAGCAAGGGCTCGACCCCGGCCGCCTGCCGGTAGATCAGCTCGGCCAGAATGCTGTGCACGCGCTCCAGTGGCGCCAGATCCGCGTCGTCGGCCTTATCAAGGGCGCGTTCGACGATCTGCAGTGAGCGCTGCAGGCATTGATCCAGGAACTCCGCCTTGTCCTCGATATGGTAGTAGAACGCGCCCCGGGACACGCCGAGATCGGCTGCGACTTCGGCCAGGGACGTGCCGCCGAATCCCTGCTGATTGAATCGGCGCGATCCGGCCTTCAGGAAGGCCTTGCGCTTCATGCGGTTGCGCGCGTCGCGATCAAAGATCGCCAGCGCCTCGTCGGGCGTCAGATCCAGCGGCGTCGCGGCCGCGAGCGCGCCTGATGACGCGGATAATCCGTGGGTGATCAGGTCGTTCAGCGTTTCAAGGTCGGTCTGGACATCATCGCCGGGCCGATGCTGGCCCTGACGCTCGCCCATCCAGTCCAGCAGCGCGAGGATCAGACAGCTCGCCGGTTCGGCGCGTCCCAGCGGGGCGCCGGTCTCGGCGATCCAGGCGGCGACCGCCTGATTGATCTGCGCCACGCATTTGGACAGCTCGCCAGCGATGTGCAGGCGCAGGCTGTCGGGCAGGGCGTCAAGATCGCGCAAGGCGGCCAGGTGGGGGCGCTGGCCGTTGGCGGCGTGCTCAAGCTGGGCGGCGTAGGCGGACAACAGCGCCGTCAGCCGCGCCGCCGAATCGCCCGGCGCGGCCAGGGCGCTGTCCACCGCATCATGTAGAAAGTCGGTGGCGGCCACGAACACCGCCTCGGCCAGATCCTCCTTGCTGGCGAAATAATACGAGATGCTGGTCTTCGTCAGCCCCAGATCGGCGGCGACGTCCTCCAGTCTTGTGTGTGCAAAGCCCTGTTCATTGAAGTGTTTGGCCGCGGCGGACACGATCGCGTCCACTTTCAGCCGCCGTTCCTGTTCGCGCGAGAACGGAGAGGCGTGATCAGGAAATTCCGGCCGCAGAACTGACATGGTGGGAGGCGCCTTTTGAACGTTCAACACAGCAGGATGGTCCCCTAAGCGAGCAGGATCGGCGCCCCTTGGCAACCGTCATCGTTGGAGATTTGAACCGCGTGTATGTTTTTCGTTGACAGTGTCGAGCCGTGAGGGTCTCGTCTTCCCATAAAAAAACCTGGGAGGGATAAAATGTCGGTTAGAGGCATACTTAAATGTTCAGTCGCGCTGAGTGCGCTGGCGCTTGGCGGTACGGCGTTCGCGCAGGAGCAGGCTGAAGAACCCGCAGCGGCGCCGCCTCAGCGCGCCGACGTGATCGTCGTCACGGGCACCAATATCGTCGGAGCACGAATCAACGAGGCCCTGCCGGTCACGGTTCTCAATTCCGATGACATCGCCGCCATTGGCGGTGTGGACGGTGAAGACCTGATCCGGTCGCTTCCGTCCCAGGGCGGCGTCGCTTTTCGCAACGACAACAACACCACCAACAACAATGCGCGCGGCGACATCGCGTCGATCAACCTGCGCTCGATCGGTTCAAGTGGTACGCTGGTGCTGCTGAACGGCCGCCGGGTCGTCAATCACCCCTCGACCCAGGCTGAGCTGTCCACGCCGGTGACCACCACAAACGTGAACGCGCTGCCGGTCTCGGGCATCGCGCGCGTTGAAGTGCTCAATGACGGCGCCTCGGCCATTTACGGCACCGACGCCGTCGCCGGCGTGTTCAACACCATTCTCGACGACAGCTTTGACGGCCTCGAAGTGCGCGGCCGTCACCTCTACGCCACGGGCAATGGCCTCAACGAGCAGACCCTGACCTTGAAAGCGGGCGAAGACTTCAATGGCGGGCGCACCAACGTCTCGTTCACGGCCGAGTATTCGCGCCGCGAGGGGCTATTCGCCTCTGAGGTTGAACGCTCCGCCAGCGAAGACCTGCGCCCCTTCCTGGTGGGGACGAGCTTTGAGGGCGACATTTCCTTTGACAACCGCGCCACACAAACCCCTTGGGGGCAGTGGACACTCGACACCAGCTCGGCGAACCGTGTTCGCCAGAACGGCGACACGCTGACCTCGGCCTCGGGAGTCTTCCACTTCCAGCCGAGCAGCTTCCCCGGATGCCGCGCAAGCACGGACGGCGCCCTGTCGGTCCCCGGCCTTTGCATCGATGACGGCACCCAGGATCGTGATCTGCGCTATGACGGCGCCACCGAGCGCTCCATCATTTCGGATCGCGACCGCTTCAACGGCTTCGCCTTCCTCAACCATGATCTGGACAACGGCGTGCGCCTGTATGGCGAACTCGGATACTATTACGCCGAGACCCGGTCCACCAATGAGCCGCGCAACGGCATCGGCGCGACCGGCATTTCGGTTCCTGCGAACTATTTCTATAACCCGTTCGGGCCGGTCACGTTCTCCGACGGCTCCATCAATCCCAACCGTCTGCCGGGCCTGACCAACGTGCCGGCCGCCGGCCTGCCGGTGTTCACCGACGCCGGGCGCTACCGCTTTGTGGACGTAGGCTTCCGCGACATCGAGGTGGTCAACACGCAGTGGCGCGCCCTGGGCGGCGCCCGCGGCGAGTTCGGCGATTCTGGGTGGGATTGGGACAGCGCTGCGCTGTACAATCGCGCTTTCGCTGAGGACACGGCCAACAACTCGATCTCGCGCACGCTGTTTCAGCAGGCCCTCTTCAACGAAACCCCCAATGTCTACAATCTCTTCAACGGCGGTAATCCGGCCAATCCGTCGGTGGGCGACGCCACGCCCAATGACCGCAGCCTGATCGAGCCCTTCCTGATCGACGTAGTGCGCAAGAGCACGTCGGAGCTGGCCCTGATCGATTTCAAGGTCAGCAATGGCGACGTGTTCGCCGTGCCCGGCGGGTTTATCGGTCTGGCGGCGGGAGTCGAGGCGCGCTACGAGTCCTATGAAGAGGACCGTGACTCGAGGCTCGACGGCACCATCAACTTCACCGATCAGGTGACCGGCGAGGTGAGCGAATCTGATGTCTACGGCACCAGCCCGACGCCGGACTCCAGCGGCTCGCGCAACGTGCTGGCCGCCTTCGCCGAGGCGTCCATTCCGGTGGTCAGCCCCGACATGAACATCCCGTTTGTGGACACGTTCGATATCCAGCTGGCCGCGCGCTATGAGGAGTATTCCGACTTCGGCGGCAGCGGGATCAAGCCGCGCATCGCGGCCGCCTGGGTCCCTGTGGAGGGCTTCAAGCTGCGCGGCGCCTATTCGCAAGGCTTCCGCGCGCCCAACCTGATCGTCGTGAACGAGGGCGTCGACCGGTCCAACGCCCGCGAAGACAGCTATGCCTGCGAAGCGGGCGTGCGTAACGGGACCTTCGCCAACTTTGCGGCTTGCACCGGCTTCTCCGAAGGGCGCACCGAGCGCCGCTCGGTGGCCGACGATATCGGGCCGGAGGATGACATCAACATCACCTACGGCATCGTCTTCGAGCCGCGGGGCCTGGACGGCCCGCTCTCTTTCCTGAACGCGCTGACGGTCACGGTGGATCGCTGGGAGATCGAGCGCCAGGACGTGGTCGGGGTGTTCGGGGCTGAAAACCATATCAGCCTTGATTACCTCCTGCGCCTGCAGGGCTCGTCCAACCCCAACGTGGTTCGGGCCGACCCCGATCTGGACGACATCAATTTCTACACCGCTGCTGGCCTCGATCCGGCCGGCGACATCCTGTTCATCCGCGACACCTACGACAACAATGAGAACATTGATGTGCAGGGTATCGATTACGGGATCTATTACGCCCTCGACGACACGCCGCTGGGCGATTTCAATCTGAACCTGAACGCATCCTTCCTCGATACCTATCTGATCGCCCTGTCGCCGGGCGCCCAGCAGATCCGGGACGCGGTGGACGGCGGTCTGATCTCCAACGAGATCACGGTCTCCCAGGAAGGCAATATCATCCTTCAGGACGGGCAACCGGAATGGCGCGCCTCGGCGACCCTGACCTGGCGTCACCCGAGCGGCTTCGGCGGCGGTGTTCGCGCCGACTACACAAGCGAGTTCATCGACACCGGGGCCGGTCTGAACCCCAATGGCGATCCGTTCATCGTCAGCGAATGGACCCAGACGAACGCCTATCTGCAGTACGATATCGACAGCGACGGGCCGCTTGACGGCATGCTCATCCGCGTCGGTTCGAACAACATCTTCGACGAAGATCCGCCGCTTGCCGACGAAACCAACGGTTATGACGCGGCGTATCACAGCATCCGTGGACGTCAGGTCTATATCGACGTTCGCAAGCGCTTCTAGGCGAGAGGTCAAGAGGGGGCGTCGCCATACGGCGCCCCCTTTCGCCGCCCGTTAAAGGCCGCCTCTCTGCGCTTTTCCACCCGCCCTCTGCTCAGCCGTGAAGCCTGCGGTCCCTCCGGCTCCGGCCGCCCCGCGGCGCCCGGCTGACCACATTATTTGCGCCCGGCCTGGCCCGGCGTTGTCGAGGCCTCTGTCTCCTTCAGGGGTGTCATCAGCGCTGCAGGCCATGCTTACACCGCCCCTCACAGAGCCGGGACGGCGGATCCGCGAGGATGGCCTTGCGAAAGCCGTGCGCATCCTTGAACCGATTGATCAAAACAGGCGAACGCTATGACTGCACGAGACGATTCCGGACCGGCCCTCTATCAGCGCATCGGCCTGTTCGCCGGGCCGATCATCGCTCTGACCGTCGGCTTCGGCTTTTCTCCCGAGGGCCTGCCGCGCGAAGCCTCGGTGGTGGCCGCCGTGGGCCTGCTCATGGCGATCTGGTGGGCGACCGAGGCGATACCCGTCGCCGCCACGGCGTTCGCGCCCATCGTCATTCTACCTTTGGCCGGGGTTGCGAGCATCGCCGAGGCCGCCAGCCCCTACGCCAACCCGATCATCTATCTTTTTCTGGGCGGGTTCGTCATCGCGCTCGCCATCGAACGGTGCGGCCTGCACCGGCGCATCGCGTTTTCAATCTTCGCCGTGATCGGCGCCGATGCGCGCTTTATCGTCGCCGGCTTCATGGTGGCGGCTGCCTTTGTGAGCATGTGGATATCCAACAGCTCGACGACGCTCATGCTGCTGCCCATCGCGGTCTCGGTGGTGACGGTGATCAGCGAAACCATGCCCGAGCTTGACGCCCGCGAACGTCGCAATTTCGGCGCCTGTCTTCTGCTGGGCCTGGCCTATGCGGCCACGATCGGGGGGCTGTCGACGCTGGTGGGCACGCCGCCCAACGCCTTCCTCGCCGGCTTCATGCAGGAAACCTACGGCGTCGAGATGGGCTTTGCGCGCTGGATGATGGTCGGGTTGCCGGTGGCGCTCTGCCTTCTGCCCGTCGCCTGGCTGATGCTGGTGCGGGTGATCTTTCCGGTTTCATTCCGCGCCTCGGGCGCGGCGATGACCCATATCCACGAGCTGCGCGGCAATCTGGGCAAGATGTCCAAGGCCGAGGTGCGCACCACGCTGCTGTTCCTGGCGCTGGTGCTGGCCTGGGTGTTTCGCGAGCCTATCCAGGCGCTCACAGGGCTGACCGGCCTAACCGACGCCGGCGTGGCCATGGCCGCAGCCATGGCGGCCTTTCTGATCCCGTCCGGCAAAGCCAATCGCGCTCTGGTGGTCTGGGAGGATATGAGCCGGCTGCCCTGGGGCGTGCTGATCCTGTTCGGGGGCGGGCTGGCGCTGGCCTCGGCGGTGGCGAGCTCGGGCCTGGCTCTGTGGATCGGCCAGCAGCTGTCGCCGCTGGGCGCGGTGAACATCGTGCTGCTGATCATCGCGGCGACGGCGATGGTGATCTTCCTCACCGAGCTCACCAGCAATCTGGGCACGGCGGCGACCTTCCTGCCGGTGATCGCCGCCATCGCGGTGGAGACCGGCCAGGATCCGCTGGCTTTCGTGATCCCGGTGACGCTGGCGGCCAGCTGCGCCTTCATGCTGCCGGTGGCGACGCCGCCCAACGCCATCGTGTTCAGCTCCGGGCTCGTCTCCATCCCGCAAATGGTGCGCGCCGGCTTCTGGCTGAACATCATCTCGGTGGTTCTGCTCAGCGTCGTGGCCCTGTACTGGGCCCCGATGATCTATTGAGTCCGGCGCCTTTAAAGAGCAATCCCGCGCCTGGACCCGACGCTCTTCAACGGGCTTTGCCGGCGGCAATTGCGCGAAGTGCATAGACGGGAAGGGCGAGGGTGATCAGGACGCGCGGGATGTGGCCCAGCAGCCAAAGCGTGCGGACCGTCGCGGAGTTTTCTTCGGTCGCCGGGCCTGTCAGCGCAATGGCCTTGTAGAAATCCAGTGCGTCGCCGACGGGAGACCCGATCGCGGCCGCAAGGCGCACGTTGAGCGGCATGTGATAGAGGATCGTGATCAGCGAAACTGCAACATAGAGCCACAACGCGATCACCCAGTTGGCCCGCGCCGGCGCGACACGCCAGTCCAGCCGGGCCGAGAGGATCAGACCCAGCAGCATTAGCAGGAAGAGCGGCATGATCGTGAAAAGGAAATTGCTGAACTGGGGAAAGAATTGCGCGACAAAATCAGCGGGCGCCAGGCCCAGCCAGTAGATCCCCATCGACGCACCGATGAAGAGATTGGCGCCGGCGAAAGCGGCGGACGCGACAATGGCCAGTGTATTGACGCGGTTGCGGTAAGCATCAGATGGCATGGCGGTGGCCTTGTCAGTGGGGGTCAATGAAATTTAATCTTGGAAAACTGGCGAAACAGAAAGCCGGGCGCGAGCCGGCTCATCAACTTGATCTGGCTTGATTGGCCCAGCAGCATTTCGTGCTGGTCGTATCGCAGGCCTTTGAGGATGCCGCGCACCAGGTGGGCCGGTTTCATCTTCCTGAAATTTTTGGATTTCAAGATTTTGGCCATGTCTGTATCCACCACCGGCGGCAGAGCCTCGAACACGGCGACGCCGTCTGGTTCGAGCTGGCTGCGCAGAGTTTGCGCGCAATGGTGGATCAGCGCCTTGGTCCCTGAATAGACCGGCGTTCCCGGCGACGCGACATAGGCGATGCCCGACCCGATGAACAGCACGGCTGGATTTGGGCTCATGTGCAACAAAGGAAGGGCTCGGCGCGTCAGGGTGAGCGGCGCCGTGACATTGATCGCGATCTCCCGCTCGATCTTGTCCAGCGTGTCGGGGTCGTGGGCGAAATTATACGCCAGAAAGATCCCGGCATTGTTGATCAGCAGATCAAGCCGGCCGTGGCGGGCTTCAATGTCGGCGAGGATGCGGTCCTGGTCTTCAGCCAGAGTTATGTCGCCGCAAATGGCCTGCGCGCCGGTTTCCAGCGCCGCCGCTTCCAGCTTGGCCGCGTCGCGCCCGCAAATAATGACGGTGTTGCCCAGGGCTTCCAGCTGGCGGGTCAGTTCAAGCCCGATGCCCGAGCCGCCGCCAGTAATGAGAACGATGTTTGAAGTCAGGTCCAAGGCGCAATCCCCAAAGCTCATGTGGCTCTCAGGATAGGCAGGGGTCAGGGCGGGCTCCCACACACAATGACTTGCAGATCGTCCCAAGGGCTTGCAGATCGCATCAGGTCTGTTGCCTGTGATCAGCGCACGGGCTCTGATGATCGCGGCGCCCACACAACACGAGAGGCGGCTGGAATGTCTGCTCATCAAGAGTATCCGGGCTACACTTCCGCGGTTCTGTCCGGCCCCATTTGCGGAATGCTCGATCTGGACTGGCGTGACGTTCTGGCGCAAGCGGGAATCGCGGCGTCAAACGCCCATGACCGTCGGTTTCTGGTGTCGGCCGATGACTATCTCCGGCTCTGGAACGCCATGATGGACCTGTCGGGCAAGGCTGATGTGTCCCGCCTTCTGGGCTTGCGCATGGCCGGCGGTCCGGCGATCCCGGTCCTCTTCGCCATGACGACCGCCCCGGATTTCGAGACCGGCGTCAGCCGCATGGCGGCGTTCAAGAGCCTGTTCGGCCCCATGCGGTTCCTCCTGACGCCGAGCCGTACCGAGTATCGCGTGGAAGTCGCCCCGGACGTGTCCTCCTTTGAACTGCCTGCCTCGTTCAGCAGCCCGCAGATCATCTATCTGCACGCCACGGCGAAAGCCCTGGCGCGCCACCCCATCGCTCCCCTCAAGGTCTCGCTTCCGCTGCCCCGGGACGAGCGTGAACGCCTCGCCGATGTCTTCGGCCAGGTTCCGGCCATGGGCGATCCCAGCTTGGTCTATGCCCGCGCCGACGCTCGCACGCCCTTCGTCTCTGACAATCCCGAGCTCTGGCGCGCCACCGAAGCCGACCTCCAAAGTCAGGCCATGATCCAGTCCAAGGGTCTGCCGCTTACCGAGCGCGTTCGCGCCACCATCCTGGAGGCGTTGTCGATCACCGACCCGACGATCGCCCATGTCTGCAATCGCCTCGATCTGAGCCGAAGCACGCTTCTGCGCGGACTGTCACGGGAAGGCGTCTCGTTTCAGCACTTGCTCGATGAGACCCGCAAGGATCTGGCGATCCGCTACTTGGTCAAGAGCGAGCTGAACAATCAGCAGATCGCCCATCTTGTGGGGTATCGCGATCCGAACGCCTTTCAGCGCGCGTTCCGCAAATGGACCGGAATGACGCCCCTTCAGGTGCGGGTCGAACGGCCAGGTTGACGCCTTGTGTCTGTGTCCAGCGGATAGCCGATACCTGGCCCACAGGAATCCAGAAACAAAGACGAACCGGCTCGACTCACAAACTGTGTGGATCGGGCGGCTGGGGCGCCTGCAATGAAGAGGCGCCCGTCCGGCACGTCAGTTATTTGGTGGCTGGCGGCGCTCCCCGCGGCATCAGGAGATTTTGCGAAGACCTTCCGGAAGGGAATGAAGGGGACCGACCGAATGAGGTGAGGCGTCGCGACCTCTCATCTGCAAGCTTTGTCTTATAGCAGAAAAATGGTGCCGCTAGAGTGAATTGAACACTCGACCTCTCCCTTACCAAGGGAACGCTCTACCCCTGAGCTATAGCGGCGCAACGGTGCGGGCGCGTGGCCCACCGCGTTGGAGCCGGGGCTATACCCCATCTGAATCGCGCCGCCAAGGGTGGGCTTGACGCTTGTTGCAGACGATTGCACTTGAAAGCCCATGAGCGAGAAACGCCCGGACAAGACCGCCCCCGATGATGCGCAGCGTGCACGCGAGCAACGCCTGGCCGAAGCCTTGCGCGCCAATCTGAAGCGGCGCAAGGCTGCAAAAAGGCCGGAAAAAGACCCCGGCTCGCCCTGATATGGCCGCACGCATCGCGAGGGGTTTGCGTTAGGACGTTTCAGGCGCGCTCGCGCTCCGGATCTGGACGAAAGGTATTTCATGGATCGCATTGTCATCCGGGGCGGCGCCCGCCTTGAGGGACGCATCGAGATTTCCGGCGCCAAGAACTCGGCGCTGAAGCTCATGGCCGCTTCGCTGCTCACCCCTGAAACCCTGACCCTGACGCGGATGCCGCGCCTGGCCGACACGCGCTTCCTGGGCAAGCTGCTGGACCATCTCGGCGTCGAAGTGCGCGAGGAAGAGCCGGCGCGCCTGGTGCTCAAGGCCGGCGACATCAAGGACCCGTTCGCGCCCTATGATCTGGTGCGCAAGATGCGCGCGAGCTTCAACGTGCTGGGACCGCTGGTGGCCCGCCAGGGCCGGGCGAAGGTGTCGCTGCCGGGCGGCTGCGCCATCGGGGCGCGGCCTGTGGACCTTCATCTTGAAGCGCTGCAGGCGCTGGGCGCCACGATCGAGGTGAGCGAGGGGTATGTGAATGCGCAAGCGCCGTCCGGCGGGCTTCGCGGCGGCCGGGTGACCTTTCCCATGGTCTCGGTGGGCGCCACCGAGCACGCCATGCTCGCCGCCGTGCTGGCGAGGGGGGAAACAGTGCTGGAGAACTGCGCGCGCGAGCCGGAGATCGCGGATCTCGCCGGCTGCCTCAACACGATGGGCGCGAAGATTGAAGGCGCCGGAGAGGCCACCATCCACATTCAGGGCGTGGACGCGCTGTCCGGCGCGCAGTGGGAGGTCTGTCCCGACCGCATCGAGACCGGCACCTACGCCATGGCGGCGGTGGCCACGGCCGGCAAGGTGAGGCTGGACGGCGCGGTGTACGACCATAACGCCGCTTTGTGGCGCGCCCTTGCGCGCGCCGGCGCCGTCGTGACGGCCGAAGACGGGGCGGTGACGGTGGAGCGCGCGCCCGGGCCGATCCAGCCTGTGGACGTTCAGACCGCGCCCTATCCCGGCTTTCCCACCGATCTGCAGGCCCAGTTCATGGCGCTGATGGCGCTGGCCGACGGCGCCAGCGTGATTCGCGAGACGATTTTCGAGAACCGCTTCATGCATGCGCCCGAATTGTCGCGCCTGGGCGCCAACATCCAAGTGCGCGGCAATGAGGCGATCGTGCGCGGCCCGGCGACGCTGAGAGGGGCGCCGGTGATGGCCACCGACCTGCGCGCTTCTGTCAGCCTTGTCATCGCCGGACTGTGCGCAGAAGGTGAAACCACGGTGAGCCGAATCTACCATCTCGATCGCGGCTTTGAGCGTCTGGAAGAGAAGCTCTCCGCATGCGGAGCCGATATTCGGCGCGAAGCCGAGAAGGAGAGCACCTGACATGGGCGAAGCCAAGCCTTTGCGATTGATCGCGCAGGAGCCCGAGGAGGTCGCCGCCCTGTCGGCCGCGCTTCAGGACGCGGTCGGAAAGATCGGCGATTTTCTCTATGAGCCGGACAAGGCCCGTTTCACGTTGGCTCTGAACCGCTATCGGTGGGAAGCCGGCGGGCGCGGCAAGGGCGAGCGGGTGCGCGCGGCCTTCCAGGCCGGCTCGGTGATCTCGGCGAAGGCGAAACGCCTCAAGCAGGGCGCCGACGACGCGGTGGTCTCGCTCTTGTCCATCGTCTTTGAAGCGGGCGACGCACCCGAGGACAATCCCGGCGGCGCGTTGATCTTCACCTTCGCCGGCGGCGGCGAGCTGCGCCTCGACGTGGAGTGCGTGGACCTGGTGCTCGCCGACATATCCGAACCCTGGCGCGCGGTGCGCCGGCCGGCCCATCCCGATGTTGAAATCACCCCGGATGGGAAAACTGCAGGGCGTGTCGACCGATGAGCGATCAGCATCTGGTTTCGGTGGAGCTTGATCAGGCCACGATCGGCAAGGCCGACGAGAACGTCGAGCATGAGCGCCGCGTGGCGATCGCCGATCTGCTTGAGAGCAACATGTTCAAGCCCGCCGGCTCGGAGGAGGGGCCCTACGCGCTTCGTCTTGCGATCGAGGATCAGCGCCTGGTTTTCGACGTGACCACGGCCGACGGCGAGCCGGTGCGTATTTTCGTGTTCTCGCTGGGTCCGCTGCGGCGCATCATCAAGGACTATTTCCTGATGTGCGAAAGCTATTACGCTGCGGTGCGCGATGCGCCGCTGGGCCAGATCGAAGCCATCGATATGGGCCGCAGGGGCGTGCACAATGAAGGGTCGACGCTGCTTCGGGAGCGGCTTGAAGGCAAGATCGACGTTGATTTCGACACCGCCCGGCGCCTGTTCACCCTGATCTGTGCGCTCCACAGGAGAGGCGCGTGAGCGCGAGGCCGCAAGCGCAGCCGCCCGCCGTCGTCTTCATCTGCGCGCGCAATGCGGTGCGCTCGCCCATGGCGGAGGCGCTGTGGCGGCTTCGCTTCGGGGCGGATGCGCCGGCGTTTTCCTGTGGCGTGGCGCCGGCCAGCCTGCCTGACGGGCACATGATTACGGTGATGAGCGAAAAGGGCGCGGATCTGTCCGGCTATGAATGCCGCGACCTGAGCGAGGCCGCCGGCGAGCCCGTGGATCTGGTGGTGTGTCTGGCCGCGGACGTCGCCGAAGAGGCCCACGCCTTCGCCAGGGCGCGCGCCGCCGCGTTTTCGATCTGGCCGGTGGAGGATCCCGCCGGGTTTGGCGAGCGCGACCGATTCCTGCGGCTGGCCGCCTATCGGGCCGCGCGCGACGCCATCGAGGCGCGCATTCTCGCGTTCGAGGCGGAATCAGGGTCTCAATAGGAGCCCAAATAAGAGATTGATTGACTTGATTGAGCGTCCCACGCTCGACGCGGGGCGGGGATCGCGCGTATATAGCGCCCGGAACCGAGCGCGGCGCGCGCGCTTTACCGCTGCGCCGCGCTCGAACGTGTTTACAGATTGAGCTTAAGGACGAGGAGCCGAATGGCGAAAGAAGAACTTCTGGAGTTCCCGGGCGAAGTCGTGGAACTGCTTCCCAACGCGACCTTCAAGGTCAAGCTGGAGAACGACCACGAAATCATCGCCCACACCGCGGGCAAGATGCGCAAGAACCGCATCCGCGTGCTGGCCGGTGACAAGGTGCTGGTCGAGATGACGCCCTACGATTTGACCAAAGGGCGCATCACCTATCGCTTCAAGTAGGCCGGTGTCCTTGCCGGACGGCCGCCCTGAGCTGGTCCTGGCGAGCGCCTCGCCGCGCCGGCGCGATCTTCTGATCCAGATCGGCGCGCCTGCGGACCGCATCGCCCCCACCGATATCGACGAGACGGCGAAGCCCGGCGAGACGCCGCGCGCCTTGGCGTTGCGCCTGGCGCAGGGCAAGCTGGCCGCCGCCGATCATCCCGGCTGCTTCGTGCTGGCCAGCGATACGGTGGTCGGGGTGGGCCGGCGGATCCTTCCCAAGACCGAAACCCGCCAAGAGGCCGAGACCTGTCTGCGGCTGATGAGCGGGCGCAATCACCGGGTCTATACCGGTGTGGCTGCGCGCGCCCCCGACGGGCGCGAGGCGAGCCGGGTGGTGGAGACGCGCGTGGCCATGAAGCGCCTCGACGCGGCTGAAATCGCCGCCTATCTGGAATCCGGCGAATGGAAGGGCAAGGCGGGCGGCTACGGTGTTCAGGGCCGGGCCGGCGCCTATATCGAAAACCTGATTGGCAGCTATACCGGCGTGGTCGGCCTGCCGGTCTATGAAACCCGCCAGATTCTGGTGGGCTTGGGATACTGGTTTTGAGAATCGTCGCCTCCGACAATATCGGTGAAACCCGCGCCGCCGTGATCGACGGCGACCGCGCCGTGGAGCTGCACCTGGAGCGCTGGAGCGAGCGCGCTTCCCGCGCCGTGCGCGGGGAGGTGTTCCGCGCGCGGGTGCGCAAGGTGGACGCGTCCATCAACGGCGCCTTCTGCGATATCGGCAAAGGCAAGGAGGGCTTTCTGCCCTTCGGCAAGGCGGGACGCCCCGACGAGGTCCGCGAGGGCGCGGCTGTCGGCGTGCAGATCGCCCGCGAGGAATTTCAGGAGAAGGGCCCGACGCTTTCCCTGTTCGACGTGGAGCCCGGCGACGCGCCGGCGGCCATCGCATCAGCGCCGCCCCTGGCCGAGCGCCTCGCGATGATGTTCGACGCGCCGGTGCGCACGCCCAAAGAAGCCGAGATCGAGCTTGATGAATTGTTTGATGCGGCCCTGGAGCCGGTGGTGGGACTGCCCGGCGGCGGGCGGCTGATCATTGAGCCGGTGACGGCGCTCACCGCCATCGATGTGGATGCGGCGGGGCGCAAATCGGCGGGCGGAACCCACAAGCTGGCGCTGGATCTCAACCGCGCCGCAGCGCGCGAGGCCGGCCGGCAGATCCGCCTGCGCGGCATTGGCGGCGTGGTCGCCATCGATTTTCTGCCGCTGAAGAAGAAATCCGATCAGTCAATTCTCGCCCAGACCCTGACGGGCGCGTTCAAGGGCGATCCGGCCAAGGTGGACATTGCGCCGGCCAGCCGCTTTGCGGTGGTGGAGCTGGCCCGCCAGCGCCTCGGCCGCGCCCTGCACGAAATCTGCTGGGAGCGTTATGGCGTCGAGAGCGTTGAAACCGCTGCGCTGACCGCCCTGCGCGCGCTGGAGCGCGAGGGCCGGTCAAACCGCGCCGCCAAGCTGGAGATCTGCGCCGGAGCCGAGGTGTACGCCTGGCTCGACGCCGACCCGATCGGCTGGCGCAAGACCGCCAAGGCCAGGCTCGGCGACCGGTCCGTCCTTATCGCCGACCCGGCCATGACCCCTCGCCACAGCGATGTGAGGCCCGTGCGATGACCAAGCCCCAGACCCTGCCGCCCTGTCCCATGTGCAAGCGGCCCGGCGTGCGTGAGTTTCGGCCCTTCTGTTCCAAGCGCTGCGCCGACGCGGATCTTGGAAACTGGTTTTCCGGCGCCTATGCGGTGCCGGGCGATCCGGTTGACCCTGAAGCGCTTACGCCTCGCGAAGGCGAGGAAGACTAGGCCGGCCTTCACGCTCACCTGCATTTTATTTCGTTAAGCGACCCCGCCCTATACCCGGCTTTGCCTGATGATTTGATACTAGGGATGGGTTCCACCATGAAGTTTTCCGCACTCGCAACACTGATGGTGTCGTTTTCGGCGACCACCGCCGCCTCCGCGCCTGCGCTCGCCGAGGAGGCCGCGTCCGGCTTCATCTTCGAAGGGTCGACGCGGGTTCGCTATGAAACGCTGTCCGCGCCGTTCCGCGCCGGCCGCGACGGCTCTGACCAGCAAATCAGCTGGCGAACCCGCGCGCTTGGTGAATATCACGCTGATAGCATCACGTTCGGCGCGGAGTTCTTCGATTCCCGCGCCTGGCTCACCGATGAGGGCGGCAATGTCTCCTCCACCGCCATCAACACGCTGGAGGTCCTGCAGGCCTATGTGCGCGCCGATATCGAGGGCGGCGAGGTTCAGGCCGGCCGATTTGTCCTGAATGTCGGATCGCGGCGCCTTGCCGGTGAGAATTCCTTCCGTAACTTCCCCAGCACGTTCGAGGGGGTTCGCGGCGCGTTCACGCTCGCTGAAGGGCTCACGCTGGACGCGTTCTACACTGCGCCGGTCGAGCGCAAGCCGGGCGACCGGGCGAGCCTTCTGGACAATGAGCACGAGTTTGACGAGGCCGACTGGGACACCCGCTTCTGGGCGGCCCATCTCACCCGCGCTGATCTGGCGCCGGGCGTGGATGGAGAGATCTATCTCTACGGTCTGGACAAAGACGGTGGCGACGAGTTGTACACGGTCGGCTCCCGGCTCTCGGGTGAGCGCGGCGCGGCTGACTTCGACCTTGAGGCCATTTGGCAGACCGGCGAGACCGGCGGTGGACTGGATGTGGCTTCGGCTTTTGTCCTGGCTGAAGCCGGTTATCAGTTCGACGGCGACTGGTCGCCGCGCCTCTCTGCGCAACTGGTTTACGCGTCTGGAGACGACGATGCGGGCGACGCAGACTGGAATCGGTTCAACAGCCTCTACGGGCTGCGCCGCGGCGTGCTGGGTCAGACCGGGATTTTCGGGCCGCTGGATCTTGAGAACATCGTCGCTCTGGGCGCCCGGCTGGAAGTCGCGCGCGGGCCGGTGGCGATCGATGTCCTGGTGCAGGACGTGTCGCTGGCCTCCGACACCGATCGCTGGCGTCGGTCGGGGCTGCGCGATGTCACCGGAAGCTCCGGCGATCATGTGGGCCAGGTGCTCGACACCCGCCTGCGCTGGTGGGTGAAGCGGGATGTTCTGCGCCTTGAAGCGGGCGCCGCGGTTCTGTTCAAGGGCGACTTCGCCACCGACGCGCCGGGCGCGCCGCAGGACGACAATCCTCTCTACACCTATGTGATGCTGACGCGGTCCTTCTAGGCCGCCGACGTCCTCCTCAACGCAAAGCGCCGGCCCGACGGATCGTCAGGCTGGCGTTTTTGCGTTCGGCGCTGGCTGGGAAGAGCCGGCTTCAGGCAACCTCAAGCGGCCGCTGCGTTCTTGCGCATCTTCCAGAAACGCAAGGCGCGCTCGGCGTCGCCGGGATCAAGCGCGTCATAGACCTTGCCGATCTCGCGGGCGTCGTTGAACGCCCCTTCCCGGGCGCCCCCGCGCAGCACGGCGATGGTTACGAAGAGGGCCTTGTCCATGTTCGCCGCCTTGCAGATCAGCGCCAGACCGTCCGGGCTCTCATGCTCGAGTGCCTTTCTGGCGGCGAAATAATCCACGCTGGTGATTTCGGCGAAGCCGACGCAGAAATGAGCGATCTTCTTCTCGCGCAGGAGCCGGATCAGAAGCTGGCCGTCGAGCTCGCGGCGCACGCGTTTCGCGGCGATGAAGCGGCGGGCCTCGGCAATGTCCTGGTCTTCCGAAATGCGCGCCTCAAGGCGATGCTGGGAGGCGGCCAGAGCCGCTTCCAGCACGCCGGGCTCCAGGGATTCAAAGCGGTCCTGGATGCGGGCGCGCAGCGTATTGTTCACCACCATCATCATGTCGTTTAGAAGGTCGGCCGGAGTGTCGGCGCGGGCCACCAGCGGGGCCTGGAGCACTTCGCTGTCCTCGGCGCGCTGGGTCACGGTCTCGAAGGTTTCGCGCGACAGCTTCGCGCCGGTGTTGGAGACCAGCTTGGCCACGGTGTGGTCGTCGCCCTTTTCCACGATGGCGTGGGACAGGCGCTCGCCGACCTCCTTGCGCGCCGCGATGGCGCGCATGTGGGCCTGGGTGGATTCGTGGACGATGGTGACGAGCTCTTCCTCCGACAGTACGCCCGAGCGCGACAGGATCGGCGCCGCCACGTCGATGGCGTCCTGGGCAAGCTGAAGGATCAGGCCTTTGGGCGCGAAGGGCGCGTCGGCGAAGCGGCGCGCGAGCTCTTCGCGCGCGTCCTGGGCGGTCTGGCTGGCCAGCGATTGAAGCACGGCGTCGAACTGGCTCTGCGCGCCGCTGTCGTTTTTGGGCGGTGCGTCGAAGAACATGTCGGTGACTTCACGCAGCAGGGCGCGCCGGCGATCGGAGGATTTCTCCTTGGCCAGTTGGGTCAGCTTGTGCAGCTTGCTGGGTACGGCCATCGAGGCGCTCCACTCGTCAATTCTTGCGAGGATTTCATCCTTGAATACTCTGGGTAAAGAAACCGTGCGCGCGATCGCGATTTTCAAGGTTTATGCAAGCTTAAGCCTGCCGCCGTCCTTGGCGCTGCCCCGTCGACTTCGGCCGATCGCAGGGCTGCTCTAGCCGCCGTCCGCCTCCAGGAGTGCGGCGCGTTCGCGTTCGCTGGGCGGGCGGTCGCCGGCGGCGTCGATGCGCGCCGAAAGGCTTGAAGACAGCCCGGTGACGGCGCCGGGATGAGGAAAGGGCGTCGCCGCGGCGCCGTGCAGATCGCAGCGCGCGGCGCGGCCGGTCCAGCCGGTGCGCCAGGTCCAGGCCTGGCAGGCGGTCCGCGTTGTACACACCGCCGCGCAGGCTTGCGCGCTCTCGGCCGCCAGCCCGTCCAGGCGCTCCAGCGTCAGACCGCGCCGGGCGTGGTCTTCCAGCACGGCGCCTGACGGGAGTCCGGCGCTGTCGGGCGCGCCGGCAAGGGCGGGCTCGACGGTCAGCGCTGCGGCGGCGAGAAGGCTTGCAAGCATGATCATGGTCACACTCTGCGCCTGCGCCTGTTAAAAAAGCGTCGCCGGCGGCGGGGTGTGGATATTGCGCAAAGGGCGCGCGCCCGCTAACGCTTCGCGGCTCTTGCTTGGAGACGAGATCATGGCGGCGAGCCACAGTGAGACCCGGTCTCAAAACGCGATCGAACGCTTTGTGGCGAGCGACGGATTTCGCAATGTGATCACGGCGTTGATCCTGATCAACGCGGCGATTCTGGGTCTGACGACCTATGACCTGCCGGCGCGGGTGGAAACCTGGCTGCACTACGCCGACATGGCGATAATCGGTGTCTTTGTCGTTGAAATTGCTTTGAAATTGGTTGTTCAGCGGCAGAAGTTTTTCCGCTCGCCCTGGAACTGGTTCGACTTCACCGTGGTCGCGCTGTCGCTGATCCCGGATGCGGGCGCGTTCACCGTGCTTCGGGCGTTGAGAGTGCTGCGGCTTTTCCGCCTGTTCTCCACCGTGCCGGAAATGCGCTCGGTGGTGGAGGCGCTCGCTCGGGCGATCCCGGGCATGGGCGCCATCATGCTGGTTCTGGTGGTGATTTTCTATGTGGGCGCGGTGATGGCGTCCAAGCTCTTCTCCGGCACGCACCCGCAATTTTTCGCCGATCTGGGCGCTTCGGCCTTCACGCTTTTCCAGGTGATGACGCTGGAGAGCTGGTCCATGGGCGTGGCGCGCCCGGTGATCTCCGAGCATCCGTTCGCGTGGATTTTCTTCGTCGGCTTTATCGTGCTGACGAGCTTCGCGGTCCTGAACCTGTTCATCGCGGTGATCGTGGACTCCATGCAGTCGAAGCATTTCGACGCGGAGACCGAGCGTCAGGCCGAAGCCCATGACGAGCGCGAGGTCCTGGTGAACGAGGTGAAGGCCCTGCGCGTGGAGCTGGCCGAGATCCGCACCCTGCTTCAGTCGCGCGACGGCGCACCTGCGGACCGGCCCGGCTCGGCGATGGACTCAAAGCGCGACGACAGCGACGAGTAGAACGCCGCCAGCGTCTCCTCGCGCGCCGTGCGCCGGCGCGGGGGCGGCGAGGACAGCGGCGCAGGCTCCAGCCCCTCATGGGCGGCGACCATGAACTGGCGCCAGATATCGGCCGGCAGCGATCCCCCGGTCACGTCTTGCATGGGCGTGTCGTCGTCATTGCCCACCCAGACCCCTGCGACCATCTGGCCGGTGTAGCCGACGAACCAGGCGTCGCGGCTGTTCTGGCTGGTGCCGGTCTTGCCCGCAGCACGCCGGCCGGGCAGGCGGGCGCGGGCGCCGGTGCCGTCCAGGATGACGCTTTCCAGCATGGTGGACATGGCGCGCGCATGCTCGCGGCTGATCGCCTGGGCGCCCGGGCTTGGGGGCTCCGCGCTCCACAGGATCTGGCCGCGGGCGCTTCGGATTTCAGTGACCAGGCGTGGCGCGGTGACCCGGCCGTCATTGGCGAAGGCGGCGTAGACGGCGGTGAGGTCGATAAGACGCACCTCGCTGGCGCCCAGCGAGAGGGCGGGCACCGGATTGAGCGCGGTGGTGATCCCCAGCCGGCGGCCCATCTCGGCCACGGCGTCGACGCCCACTTGCGCGCCCACCTGAACAGCGACGGTGTTGATGGAGCGCTTGAGCGCATCGGCGATGGTGACCCGGCCGCGATACCCGCCGCCATAGTTTTCCGGCCGCCAGCCCTCGATATCCACCGGGGCGTCCTCATAGGCGGTGGCCGGATCAAGCCCGGCTTCAAACCCGGCGGCGAAGACGACGGGCTTGAACGCGGACCCCGGCTGGCGCTCGGCCTGAACGGCGCGATTATACTGGCTTTCGCCGTAATCGCGCCCGCCGATCATCGCCAGCACCGACCCGTCGAGATCCAGCGCGACCAAAGCGGCTTCGCCGGCGTCGCGGGACGCCCCGGACTGAGACAGCACCGCTTCCACCGCGGCCGAGGCGGCGCGTTGAAGGGCGGGCCGCAAAGTGGTCTGGATGATCAGGATCGGCGTCTCGTCGGGGTCGATCAGCGCCTGGACCTGCGACAGCGCCAGGTCGAAGGCATGGCCGTAGACGACCGGATTGACCGCCTGCACGGCGCCTTCGGCCAGCACGGCCGGTTCGCTGACGGCGGCGAGGTACTGGATGGGGTCGATGAAGCCGACGTCCATCATGGCGTTCAGCACGTCTTCGGCGCGGGCCTGGGCGGCGGCGAGGTTTTCGGTTGGGGCCAGACGGCTCGGCGCCTTGGGCAGGGCGGCCAGAATCGCCGCCTCTTGCAGGGTCAGCTCAGAGGCCGGCTTGTTGAAATACCGCTCGGCGGCGGCCTGAACTCCGAAGGCGCCTTCTCCCAGATAGACCCGGTTCAGATACAGCTCCAGGATCTGCTCCTTGGTGAGCAGCTCCTCGATGGCCATGGCCAGGCGCATCTCTTGCAGCTTGCGCTGCATGGTCTGGTCGGGGCGCAGGATGAGATTCTTCACCAGCTGCATGGTCAGCGTCGAGCCGCCCTGCACGATTTCGCCGGCGCGCAGATTGGCCAGCAAAGCGCGGATGGTTGCGCCCCGGTCAATGCCGTCATGCTCAAAGAAATTCTGGTCCTCGATGGCGATGAAGGCCTGGGGCACATGGGCGGGCAGTTCGGCCAGCTCGATGGGCCTGCCATAGCGCGGTCCGCGCACGCCCAGAACCTCGCCGCCGGCGCCCAAAAGGGTATAGCTCGCCTCGCGGCGCGTCTCCCACAGCTCCTCCAGGCTTTCAGGCGGCGAGGGCATGTCCTCGAACGCCCAGCGCCAGCCGGCCCACAGGCCGATCGAACCCGCCGCCAGAATTGCGGCGAGGCCCAGCGCCAGCGTGGCGGGCAAGGCGCCCATGAGGCGCTGGAAGAGGCGTGGTTTTTCGTCGGCGCGGAAAGTTATGACCGGTCTCCATGGTTGACCGCAGCTTCGGCCTGTCTTGACCAAGCCTTCAAGGCTAAATTCGGGCGATGACCGATCCGCGCCCGTTTCACGAAACGAAATCGCTGTCTGAAATGAGCCCCGAGGAATGGGAGTCTCTGTGCGACGGGTGCGGCAAGTGCTGCGTGGTGCTGCTGCAGGACGAGGGCGACGACCGGGTCTGGCGCACCAATGTGGGCTGCCGCCTGCTCGACCTGAAAACCGTGCGGTGCACCGACTACGCCAACCGCCACGCCCGCGTTCCCGGCTGCGTGGCGCTGACCGCGGACACTGTCAGCGATTTCTACTGGATGCCGGACACCTGCGCCTATCGCCTGATCGCGCAAGGCAAGCCGCTCCATGACTGGCACCCGCTGGTCAGCGGCGATCCGGACAGTGTGAAGAAAGCCGGGATCGGGGTGCACGGAACGCTGGTGAGTGAACGCGATATGGACGCGGAGGATTTTGAAGATCACATCATTGGGGAGCAATAGGCGCGGCGGCGTGCTTGAGAACCGGCCCGCTCTGATCGAGATAGGCGGTGTCGAACCCGGCGAGCTGGCTCAGGCCCTCAAGATCGTCAAACGTGACGTGTTTCTTGTGGATGCTCAAAAGCCCGTCTTCGCGCAGCTGGCGCAGGACCCTGTTCACATGCACCGCGCTCAGGCCGAGGGCGTCGGACAGGTGGTACTGGGTCAGCGGGCAATCATACCCGGAGGCGTCGCCCACCCCGATCAGCTGCAGGCGCGATCCCAGCTCCAGGAGGAAGTGCGCGATTCGCTCCTCGGCCGAGCGCCGGCCAAGATTGACCAGATGCTCCACAACCATGGCCTCATCACGGGACGCGGCCCAGAGCACGGCGGTCGCAAGACGCGGCGCTGTGGCGAAGGCGTCCAAGATGTCCGAGGCGAGCACTTCAGACACCTCAATGCGGGTGACGGCTTCGATGGTGTGGTTGGAGGTCCGCAAAAGCACGCTGCGCAGGCCGAGAAAATCGCCGGGAATCTGCACATCGACGATCAGGCGCTCTCCGTCGGGAAGCAGCTTGTAGGAGCTGGCCCAACCCTCGGCCATGATGAAGACGGAGGCGTTCTCCTGGCCCTCATGGATGATTTGATGACCAGGCTGGAAGGTTTTGCGGCGCCGGTTCAGGTGCGCCAGGGCCGCGTGATCTGCGTCCGACAGGGCGACGAAAGCCGAGAGCTTTCGCGCCAGCGGGCTGAGCAATCCCGGCATTCAGGCGCCTCCGCCGCGGGGCGCCGACAGGCGCCCGGCCGCGCGATTGCGCCGAACGGCGCGCGGCTGGCGGTGCGGGCTGGGTCGAGCCGTGCGGCGCATGGAGAATGTCTCCTGCAAACAGGAATGGGGCGGCGGTCGGTTCAAGCGACACCTTGCGGCGTTCAAGGTCTCACCTGAAGGCGAGGGTTGTGCAAACGTCGCGCGCAGTTCGCCGCTCGCGCGCTTGCACCCGCCCGGCCTTGTGCAGAAACTGGAGCCAGAGCGTGAAGTCAGCCTTTTGTCGGCGCGCCCTTCGTCTGGCCGAGCGTCTTCTGGATCGTGCCTTCGGTCTTCGCCATTCCGCCCTCGCCCTCGAGCGACAGACCGCCCGAAAGCGGGCCGAGGCGCTCACCGGCCGCTACACCGACAACACCATGCTCTATCTGATCGGCGGATAACCGCGCCGCTCTCCCGGCGATCGCGGGCTGATTTTTCGCGCCCCGCTTCGTGTCTGCCGTCGAAACTCGCAAATCAATCCGACCGGGCCTTGGCTGAGGTAGTCTTCAGGCATGGTCGAAATAGCAGATGAACAGCGGCCCGGTCCCCGAAAGGCGGACTGGGCCGCGCTGTATGAGCGATGGCGGCTCGGAGAGACGCCGGAGGCGCTGGCGCGGGCCTATGGCCTGGCGCCCTCCACCGTGCGCGAGCGCTGCCGGTGGGTGGAGCGGATGTTTCCGCCCGACGCGCCGGCAAGACTGCGCCATCGCTTCGCCCGCCGTCTGATGGCCGCTGAGGCGGCGCTGGACACCGGAAACCCTCTTGAGGCCGAGCGCCGCGCCAGGGCGCTGGTGGCGCTGGTGCGCGCGGCCCGATCTCTTGAGGCCTGGTCGGAACCCCGAAACGCCGCTTCGGCGGAAGCCGAGGAGAGTCGCGGTGAGCCGTTTGACGCCGGAGCCGAACTTGAACGCCGTCTGCTCGAGCAGATTAGAGGAGACAGACGTCAGGCCCTTCGTGCGCCAGCTGACGCAGGCGCAAAAGCTGGCGGAACTCGCGAAGATGAATCCGTGGCTGGGGACTGGAAGGCCTGAACAGCTCGCCCCGGACGGCGACTGGCTGACCTGGCTGTTTCTGGGCGGCCGGGGCGCGGGCAAGACACGGGCGGGTGCGGAATGGCTGAACACCCAGGTGCTCGCCGGCGCCGGGCGCGTCGCGATGATCGGGCCGACTTTCAATGATGTGCGCGAGGTGATGCTGGGCGGGCCGTCGGGTCTTTTGTCGCTGGACTCCGTGGTGGGGCGCCCGCGCTATGAAGCCTCCAGAAAGCGGCTGATCTGGCCCAATGGCGCGGTGGGCTATGCGTTTTCCGCCGAGGACCCGGACGGGCTGCGAGGCCCGCAATTTCACGCCGCCTGGGCCGATGAATTCGCCGCCTGGGCGCGGCCGCAGGCGACGCTGGACATGCTGCGCTTCGGCCTGCGCCTGGGCGAGCATCCCCGCCTGATGGTGACCACCACGCCGCGCCCGATCCCGGCGCTGCGAAAGCTTATCGCTGCGCCGGGCGTGGTGACGACGCGCGCCTCAAGCGAGGCCAACGCCGACAATCTGGCGCCGGGCTTCATCGAGGCCATGCGCGCCCAGTACGGCGCCAGCCGGCTCGCCCGCCAGGAACTGGACGGGGTGCTGATCGAGGATCCTGAAGGCGCGCTTTGGACGCGGGCCATGATCGATCAGGCGCTGAACCTTGAGCCTTGCGAGCCTGACCGCATCGTTGTGGCCGTGGACCCGCCGGCGGGCGCCGGCGACGGCGATGCGTGCGGCATTGTCGCCGCGGGGGCCAGCGGCGCGGGCCGCACCATGACCGGCGTGATCCTGGCCGACGCCTCGCTTCACGCCCGGCCCGAAGCCTGGGCCAGAAAAGTCGCCGAAACGGTGGCTGCGGTCGACGCCGACCATGTGGTGGCCGAAGCCAATCAGGGCGGCGACATGGTGCGCGCCGTGCTGCAGGCGGCTGCGCCGGACCTGACCGTGCGCCTGGTCCACGCCAGCCGGGGCAAGCGGGCGCGCGCCGAACCGGTCGCCGCGCTCTACGCCGCCGGCCGCATCACCCACGCGGGACGCTTTCCCGCGCTGGAAGACCAGATGTGCGCCTTCGGCGCCCCGGACTTTAAAGGAAGCCCCGACCGCGTCGATGCGCTGGTCTGGGCCGTGGCGGCGCTGTTTGAAGGGTCGAGGGCGCCAAGGATGCGGCGGCTGTGACGCTTTATATTGCGGGTCCTTCGAGGCTCGCCCTTCAGGCTCGCACCTCGCAGATGAGGGTGGGGGTGGAGGTGAATTGGAAGGTGGGGCGCGAGCGCTGAGCTATCGCTCAGCGCTCCGTTCAGCACTCATTTCAGCGCTCCACCCTCCCTCATCCTGAGGAGTCTTTTCGCGCAGCGAAAAGCCTCGAAGGACGCACCGCCGCCACCCCCTCCGCCCCGGATCTTCGATCCGGGACACCCTCCCCCATCAAGGGGGAGGACAAGAGACATCAGACAAAGGGATTCCAGCCATGCTCAATTGGCTCACTCTCGGCCGTAAATCGGCCGGGCGCAGCTTCGCCGTGTCGTTCGGGCCCAGCGCGGCCTGGTCTCCGCGCGGGTATGCGGCCTTCGCCAAGGAGGGCTTCGCACGCAATCCGGTGGCCCATCGCTGCGTGCGTCTGATCGCCGAAGCGGCCTCGGCCTGTCCGCTCACCGTCGCCGACGGGGCGGGGGCGCAGGCGGCGCGGGCGCTGCTCTCGAAACCCAATCCCGACCAGGCGGGGCCGGAGCTGATGGAGCAGTTCTTCGGGCATTTGCAGGTGGGCGGCGACGCCTATCTGGAGATTACCGGTCCGGAAGACGGCCCGCGCGCCTTGTTCGCCCTGCGCCCGGACCGGATCACCGTGATGCCCGGCCCCAAGGGCTGGGCGGACGGCTGGGAATACCGGCACGGGGCGCAGAAGCGGGTCTTCGCCCGCGACCGGGCCAGCGGGCGATCGCCGATCCTGCATCTGAAACTCTTCAATCCCGGCGACGATCATTACGGGCTTTCCCCCATGGAGGCGGCGGCGCGGGCGGTGGACGTGCACAATGCCGGCGCCGCCTGGGCCAAGGCGCTGCTGGACAACGCGGCCCGGCCGTCGGGCGCGCTGGTGGTGACCGGGCGCGACGGGGAGGGGCGGCTCACCGATCCCCAGTATGAGCGCTTGAAGGACGAGCTGGAAACCCTCCACACCGGACCCCAGAACGCCGGCCGTCCGCTGCTGCTGGAAGGCGGGCTGGACTGGAAGCCCATGGGCCACAGCCCCGCCGAGATGGACTTCATCGAGGCGAGGCGCGAGGCGGCGCGCGAGATCGCCCTGGCCTTCGGGGTGCCGCCCATGCTGCTGGGGCTGCCCGGCGACAACACCTATTCCAACTACCGCGAGGCGAACCTGGCGTTTTATCGCCAGACCGTGCTGCCGCTGGTTCGAAAAACCGCCGCGGCGCTGTCGGGCTTTCTCTCGCCCTGGCTAGGCGCGGAGGTCGTCATCAACCCCGACGAGGACGGCCTGCCGGCGCTGTCTGAAGAGCGCGGGGCGCGCTGGCGCCGGATCAGCGAGGCCGGATTTCTCACTGATGATGAAAAACGCGCCCTTCTGGGGCTGAAGGAGCGAACATGAACGATGCAAGCCTGAGCCAGGCCTGGCGCCTTGATCGCAAGATCACGCTGGGCGTCATCATGGCGCTGACGCTGCAGACTTCGGGCGCGCTGATCTGGGCGGGGGCGGCGAGTGAACGCCTCGACCAGCTGGAATATCGCGCCGAGGCCGGGGCTGCGGCCAATGAACGCCTCGCCCGCCTGGAAGAACACGCCGCCCACACCCGCGCCGCGCTGGACCGCATCGAGCGGCGGCTCGAGGACGGGTAGGGGCGCGCCGCAAGGCTTGCCCTCTCGCAAAATCACACATTCAAGGGAGACGCCCATGACGGCGCGCAACGGCTCGGGCGACGGGCTCGAGGTGGCCGGCTACGCCAGCCTGTTTGATATCGAAGACCATGGCCGCGATCTGGTGCGCGCCGGGGCGTTCGTCGAAAGCCTGAAAGCGAATGGCCCGCGCAGGGTGCGCATGCTGTTCCAGCACGACGCCGGCGAGCCGGTGGGCGTGTGGGACGAGATCGTCGAGGACGGGCGCGGTCTTTATGTGCGCGGCCGGATCCTGAGCGACGGCCCGCGCGGACGCGCCGCGTCAGGCCTGGTCCGCGAAGGCGCGGTGGACGGGCTGTCCATCGGCTTTCGCACCGTGCGCTCCGCCCGCCGGCCCGGCGGCGGGCGCGATCTTCTGCAACTGGACCTCTGGGAGGTCTCCATCGTGACCTTCCCCATGCTCCCCCAGGCGAGGCTGCGCGTGCTGCCCGGCCTGACGGAGACCGCCTCCGCATTCGCGGCGGCCTGACCTGACCCCCACAAAGAAAGGATCCCCATGACCCGGGAGACCAAGATGGCCGCGCCGTCCACCGAGGCGCGCGCGGCGATGCATGACCTGCTCGCAGCGTTTGAGAGCTTCAAGGACGCGAATGACCGCCGGCTGAGCGAGATCGAGTCCAGGAAGTCGGCCGATCCGCTCATCGAAGAAAAAGTGAGCCGGATCGACCAGGCGCTCACCTCCACCAAGGCCCGCCTTGACCGGCTCTCCATCGAGGCCAGCCGCCCCGATCTGGGCGCCGGCGAAGGCAAGAGCGCGGCGAAGACGGCCTGGTCCGGCTTTCTGCGCACCGGCGAGGCGGCCCGCCTGATCGAAGGCAAGGCGCTGAGCACTGGCTCCGGCTCCGACGGCGGCCATGTGGCCCCGGCGGAAACCGAAGCCCTGATCGAGCGGCTGATCCGCGAAATCTCGCCGATCCGCCAGATCGCCACGGTGAAGCAGACCACCAGCCACACCTTTAAAAAGCCGGTGAGCGTCGGCGGCGCCACGTCCGGCTGGGTGGCCGAAACCGCCGCGCGGCCCGAGACCAGCACCTCGTCTCTGGAGCTTGTGGAATTTCCCACCGCCGAGCTCTACGCCATGCCCGCCGCGACGCCGGCGATCCTGGACGACGCCCTGGTGGATATCGACCAGTGGCTCGCCGAGGAGGTGCGCGACACCTTCGCCGAGGCCGAGGGCCGCGCCTTCGTCACCGGCTCAGGCGTCAACCGGCCCAAGGGCTTTTTGAGCTATGACACGGCCGCAGACGGAACTGAATCCTGGCGCGAGCTGGGCTACGTGGCCACGGGCGTCGACGGCGATTTCGCCGCCAGCGATCCCGGCGACGTGCTCATCGACCTGATCTATGCGCCCAAGACCGGCTACCGCACCCATGGCCGCTTCGTGATGAACAAGTCCACGGTCTCGGCCGTGCGCAAGTTCAAGGACGCCGACGGCCATTACATCTGGCAGCCCTCCATGACCGCCGGCCAGCCGGCCACCCTCATGGGCTATGCGGTCACCGAGGCCGAGGACATGCCCGATATCGGGTCGGACAGCTTCTCCATTGCGTTCGGGGATTTCGAGCGGGGCTATCTGGTGGTGGACCGCCAGGGCGTGCAGGTGCTGCGCGATCCCTATTCGGCCAAGCCCTATGTCCTGTTCTACACCACCCGCCGCGTCGGCGGGGGCGTGCAGGATTTCAACGCCATCAAGCTGTTGAAGTTCGGCGTCTCGTAAGGCGGCGGTCCTCCCCGCCGCCGCCTCGCAAAGCGCCCCGGTTTCAGGAATGAGCCGGGGCGCTTTGCGTTCTTACTCCGTTTCATGAGGGCCCCATGACCCTGCATCTCCTGTCTCCGCCTGTGGCGGAGCCTGTCGGGCTGGCTGACGCCAGGACCTGGCTGCGCGTCGGCCATGACGCGGAAGACGCGCTCATCATCGACCTTCTTTCAAGCGCGGCTGCGCGCGTCGAGGCGGACACCGGGCTGGCGCTGATCGCGCGCAGCTATCGAGAATCGCTGGACGCCTGGCCGGCGCGGCGGCTTTCAGCCTATGGCCAGGCTGTGGGCGTGGCGCGCGGCCCGCTGATCAGCGTGGAGGCGGTGCGCACCTATGGGCGGGGCGGCGAGGCCGCGCTCTGGGATCCGGCCGAATACCGCGCCGAATCCGGCGAGCCGGGCCGCATCGTGGCGGTCTATCCGTTTTCGCTTCCCCAGCCGGACCGGGCCGCCAGCGGGATCGAGATCGAGTTCACCGCCGGGTTCGGCGCCGATCCCGGCGATGTGCCCGCGCCGTTGAAAGAAGCGATCCTGCGCCTGGCCGCCCGGAGTTATTCCACCGCCGAGCCGGCTGAAAGCGCACGGCGCGGCGCGGCGGGCCTGCCTGAGGACGTGGAGGCGCTTCTGCGTCCCTGGCGCCGGGTGCGGCTGTGAGCGCCGAAGCGGCGTTCTCCGCCGCTGTCATAGCCGCGCTCAAAGCCGACGCAGGCGTGCGCGCGGCGCTGGGCGATCCGGCCCGCGTCCATGACCGGGCGCCGCGCGGCGCGGCCTTTCCCTACGCCTCTCTGGGGCGCAGCGAGAGCGAGCCGCTGGACGCCGGCGGGCTCGATCTCATCGATCACCGGCTGACCCTTCATGTGTGGGGCCGCCGCGAGGATCGCGACGCCGTAAAGCACGCCCTGAGCGCCGCCCGCGCGGCTCTCCACCAGGCCGATCTGACGCTGGTGGCGCCCTATGGCTGCGCGCTCTGCCGCGTCGTCTACGCCGACCTGTTCACCGGCCCCGACGGCGCGACCCTGCACGGGGTTTTGCGGGTGAGGGGCCTGATCGAGAAAGGAACTCAGACATGACCGCACAAGCTGGCAAGGACATCTTGCTGATGATCGGCGACGGGCAGGCGAGCGAGAGTTTCGCCGCTGTGGCCGGGCTTCGCGCCAAGACCATTTCGCTCAATGCGCGCGGCGTGGACGTAACCCACGCCGACAGTCCGGGCCGCTGGCGCGAGCTGATCGAGGGGGCGGGCCTGCGCTCGGCGAGCGTCACGGGGTCCGGGATTTTCGTGGACAGCGCCGCCGACGAGAGCGTGCGCGGCGTGTTCTTTGATCAGGCCCGGCGCAGCTGGCGCCTGGTGATCCCCGACTTTGGAACGCTGGAGGGGCCGTTTCTCGTCACCGCCCTGGAATATTCCGGGCGCCATGACGGGGAGGCGGCCTATTCGCTCTCGCTGGCGTCCGCCGGGCAGGTGAGCTTCACGCCGGACTAGCGTCCGGCCACGTGAACTTAGAGCGATTTCAGTCGATTCAGATCGACCAATATCGCTCTAACTCGCTGACTTGTCGCCTTTTCGAACCGCAAAACCGGCACCCACTTTTGCTGAAAAGGCTTTAGTCGCGGCGCAACTGCGCATCGGCCAGCTCGTTCAGGCAGGCCCGGCGCGCCTCCACGTTCAGAATCTCATGGCATTCGGCCTCGGCCTGCTCGTCATAGAGGTCCTGGCCGAACGAGGCGCAGCCGGCCAGCGGCAGGGCTACGAGGATGAGAACAAGCGCAAGGCGCATGGCGAGTCTCCCTTTTTTCGACGCGCACATTGGCGCGCAGCGCCGCCGGAGGCAAGCGGCGCTAAGGGCTCTTTGAGCGTGTGAGGCTGACCTCCCCAGGAAGGATCATCATGACCAATCCCCAACGCGGCGAGACGGCGATCCAGATCGCCGGACGCGCCCATGTGCTGAGGCTGACTTTAGCGGCCCTCGCCGAGATCGAAGCGGGGCTCGCCTGTGACGGGCTGGAGGCGTTGTCAAAGCGCCTGTCTCGGCTGGATGCGGGCGCGCTCCAGATCGTGCTGGCGGCGCTTTTGCGCGGTGGCGGTGCGGACGATCCTGCAAGGCTCGCCGGCGAAGCGGATGCGCGCAGCGCGGCCCGCGCAGTGGCGGCGTGTTTCAAGGCGAATCTCGCATGAGCGAGCTCTGGCGCAGCTGGCTGGCGGCGGCGGTGCTGCGCTTTGGCCTGACGCCGGAGGCGTTCTGGGCGCTGACCCTGGCCGAATGGCGCGCCCTGACCCTGGCCGCCGCCGCGCCCGCCCTTCGCCCCATGAGCCGGGCTGACCTGGATGCGCTGCTGGCGCTGGAATCGGAGACTGACGATGACCGAGGCTGAAAGAGACGCCGAGCGTTTCGCCGCGCTGGCGGAGAACAAACAGCGCCTCAAAGAGGTGGCGCAGGAAGGCGAGCAGAGCGCCGCACTGATCAGCGAAGCGTTTCAAACCGCCGGCGACGAGATTTCCAGCGCGCTGGAGAGCGCGGCGCGCACCGGCGAATTGAACTTTCGCGACATGGCCGAAGCGATCTCGCAATCGCTGGCCTCGCTGTTTCTGGAGCCGCTGGTGGTGGGACCGCTGAACGGGCTCGCCGAGAGGCTCGGCGCCGGGCTTGAGGCGCTGATCCCCAACATCATCGGTCAGCGCGCCGAGGGCGGGCCGGTGCAGGCCGGCGGCGCCTATCTGGTGGGCGAGCGCGGACCGGAAGTGTTCAGCCCCGGCTCGGCCGGCGCGATTTCGCCCATGGGCGCCGCCCCGGTCACCGTCATCATTCATGCCGGCGCGAACGCCGTGGACGACGTGCGCCGCAGCGAGCGCCAGATCGCCGCCGCCGTGGCGCGCGCGGCTCTGGCGGGAAGGAGCAGCCTGTGAGCGCGTTTCATGATGTCCGCTTTCCCCTGGCCATCGGGCTGGCCGCGCGCGGCGGCCCGCAGCGGCGCACCGAGATCGTTACGCTGGGCTCCGGCCGCGAGGAGCGCAACACGCCCTGGGCGAACTCGAAACGGCGCTGGGACGCCGCGCCGGGTGTGCGCTCGCTGGATGATGTGGCGAAACTCATCGCCTTCTTCGAGGCGCGCCGGGGCCGGCTCTACGCCTTCCGCTTCGCTGATCCGCTGGACCACAAGAGCTGCGTACCGTCGGCTGAACCCGCCGCCGCCGACCAGCTGATCGGCGCCGGGGATGGAAGCAAAACCGTGTTTGCGCTCACCAAGGCCTATGGCGAAGGCGCGACCGCTTTTGTGCGCGAGATCTCAAAGCCGGTCGCCGGGTCGGTGCTGGTGGCGGTGGCGGGCGCGCCGGCGGGCTTCACGCTGGATTCAGGCGGCTGGGTGGTGCTCGACACCGCGCCAGCGCCGGATGCGCCCGTCACCGCAGGCTTTCGCTTTGATACGCCCGCGCGCTTTGACACTGACCAGCTCGACATCACCGCCGACGGATTCAAAACCGGCGACATCCCCAGCGTGCCGCTGGTGGAGGTGCGGGTTTAGGGCGGCGCACGCTCCTTTCCCTATCCAGACCAACCCTGACGCCCCGGCTCCTGCGCCGGGGTTTTTTCGTTTTGGAGTTTCGTCATGATCGATATTCCCCCTGCGCTCCAGGCGAAGCTGGATGCGGGCGCGACAACGCTCGCCTGGGCCTGGATCGTCACGCGCCGCGACGGCGCGGTGTTCGGTTTCACCGATCATGACGCGCCGCTGGAGGTGGCGGGCGCCGCGTGCGCGCCCGATAGCGGCTTTGTCTCCGGCGAGCTGCGCGGCGAGGCCGGCGCTCCGGCGCGCGGGGCCGTGTTCGGCGCGCTGCAGGACGCCGTGATCGAACCGGCCGGCCTCGACGCCGGGCTGTGGGACCGGGCAAAGGTGGAAACCTGGCGGGTGGACTGGAGCGAGCCGGAGCTGGCGTTTCGCACCTTCACCGGCGAGCTTGGCGCGGTGTCGCGCGTGGACGGCGAATACGAGGTGGAGGTGGAAGGCCTCTCGGCCCGGCTCGACCGGGTCATCGGGCGGCGCCTTTCCAGCCTCTGCGACGCGGAGCTGGGCGATGGGCGCTGCGGCGTGGATCTCTCCGCCCCCATGTTCAACGCCGATGTGAGCGTGATCGTCCAGCCGTCATCGGCTGCGTTCGTGGTGTCGGGGGCGCCTCAGGACGCAGGCTGGTTCGCCCACGGCGTGTTCACCTGGAACAACGGCGCGAACGCCGGGCGCGCCCAGCGCATTCGCAGACATCGAAGCGGCGCTGAAGGCGCGCTGATCGAGCTGGAGGAACCGCCGCCGGCCAATGTCGCGGCGGGCGACACGGCGACTCTCGCCGCCGGCTGCGACAAGCGATTTGCCACCTGCGGCGCGAAATTCTCCAACGGGCTGAACTTTCGAGGCTGCCCGCACATGCCCGGCGATGATCTGCTTGTCCGCCACGCCGGCTCGGAGGCCGTGCGCGACGGGGGCGCGCGATGAGGCGCGAGGGCCAGTTACGCGAGGCCGTGCTCAGTGAGGCGAGAGACTGGATCGGCACGCCCTATCGCCATCAGGCGAGCGTGAAGGGGGCGGGCTGCGATTGTCTGGGGCTGGTGCGCGGGGTGTGGCGCGCGGTCCTGGGCGCCGAGCCGCAAGCGCCGGGCGCCTACCGCGCCGACTGGGCCGAGCGCGGCGGGGCGGAGGCGCTGCTCACCGCCGCGCGCCGTCATCTGTTGGAGACCGCGCCGCCGGGCGCGCCGGGCGATGTCGTGTTGTTTCGCTTTGCGCCGGGCTGTCCGGCCAAGCACTGCGCCATCTTTAGCGGGCCTGACCGCATCATCCACGCCTGGCATGGCCGGGCGGTGTGCGAGACATCGCTGGGCCCCTGGTGGCGCCGGCGGATCGCGGGCGTGTTCGCCTTTCAAGACAATCCAGAGGAGCTGATCCATGGGAACGCTCGCCCTTAAAGGCGCCGGGCTGGCGCGCGCGGGCCTGAGGTCGCTGGCGCGCTACGCCGCCAGTGCGGCGCCGGCGGTTGCCGCGCGCGCCATCTCCGGCGTGTTCGCGCCGATCCAGGACGGGCCGCGCCAGAGCGCGCTGCAGCTGCAGACCTCCACTGAAGGCGCGCCCATCCCGCTGGTCTACGGCCGTATGCGCCTTGCCGGTCAGGTGATCTGGGCGGCGCGCTTCAAGGAATCCGCGCAGGTGCGATCCAGTGGCGGCGGCAAGGGCGGGCCGAAGGTGCGCGAGTATGCCTACTCGATCAGCTTTGCGGTGGCCCTGTGCGAAGGTCCGATCTCCGGGATCGGCCAGGTCTGGGCGAACGGCGAGCCGCTGGAGACGGCGGGCCTTGTCATGCGCGTCCATCAGGGGCGCGAGGACCAGGCGCCCGATCCGCTGATCGAGGCGATCGAGGGCGCCGGCGCGGCGCCGGCCTATCGCGGTCTCGCCTATGTGGTGTTCGAGGATCTGCCGCTGGGCGATTTCGGCGACCGGATTCCGGCTTTGAGTTTTGAAGTGCTCGGCGCCGGGCCGAAAGGCGAGACCCCGCGCATGGAGACCCTGATCGAGGGCGTCTGCCTGATCCCGGCATCTGGCGAGTTCGCCTATGGCGATGGGGAGGTGCTGCGCGAGATCGGCGAGGGATATGAGCTGTCTGAAAACCGCCATACGGCGCGCGCGCCCAGCGATCTGGTGGCGGCCATCGACGATCTGGAGGCGCGCCTGCCGGCTTGCCGCTCGGTGGCGCTGGTCACCGCCTGGTTCGGCGACGATCTGCGCATGGAGCACTGCACGCTGCGCCCCGGCGTGGAGACGCGCCACAAGATCACCCGTCCGCTTGAATGGGGCGCGGCGGGGATGACGCGGGCGAGCGCCCATCTGGTGAGCCAGGCCGACGGCGCGCCGGTTTATGGCGGCACGCCGGCCGATGAAACCATCTTGGCGGCGATCAGGCTGTTGAAAGCGCGCGGCTACGCGGTGACGCTCTACCCCTTCATCTTGATGGATGTGGCGCCGGGCAACGCCCTGCCGGACCCCTATGGCGGGCCCGAGCAGGCGGCGTTTCCCTGGCGCGGGCGCATCACCTGTCATCCCGCCGCCGGAGAGACCGGCTCGCCGGACAGAAGCGCCGCGGCGGCCGCCCAGGTGAGCGCCTTCTTCGGCGCGGCGTCGGCGTCGCAGTTTGCGGTGTCAGGCGACAGCGTCAGCTATTCCGGGCCGGGGGAGTGGCGCTTCTCCCGCTTCATCCTGCACCACGCCGCGCTCGCCAAGGCGGCGGGCGGGGTGGAGAGCTTCATCATCGGCTCTGAAATGCGCGGCCTGACACAGGTGCGCTCCGGCCCGGCGAGCTATCCGGCGGTGAGCGCGCTGAAAGCGCTGACCGGCGAGGTGCGCGCGCTGCTGGGCGATCAAACAAAGCTCTCCTACGCCGCCGACTGGTCGGAGTATTTCGGCCACGCGCCGGCGGACGGCTCCGGCGATTGGCTTTTCCACCTTGATCCGCTGTGGAGCGATCCTGAAATCGACTTCATCGGGATCGACTGGTATGCGCCGCTGGCCGACTGGCGCGACGGCGAGGCGCATCTGGACCGGCTGGCCGGTGCACCGTCCATCCATGATCCGGCCTATCTGACCGCCAATGTGGAGGGCGGCGAAGGGTATGACTGGTATTACGCCAGCGCGGAGGATCGAACCGCCCAGGCGCGCACGCCGATCACCGATGGCGGGCACGGCGAGCCCTGGGTCTGGCGCTACAAGGATCTGCGCAGCTGGTGGGCCAATGCGCACCATGAGCGCGTGGGAGGGGTTCGCCAAAGCGCGGCCACGGGCTGGGTCCCTCAAAGCAAGCCGGTTCGCCTTGTCGAGCTGGGCTGTCCGGCCGTGGACAAGGGCGCGAACCAGCCCAATGTCTTCATCGATCCCAAAAGCTCTGAAAGCTTTGCGCCCTATCACTCCAACGGCGCGCGCGATGATCTGGTCCAGCGCCGCTATATCGAGGCGCTGGTGAGCTACTGGTCCGATGACGCCGGGCGCAATCCGGTGAGCGGAGTCTATGGCGGGCCCATGCTGGACCTCGCCCATTGCCATGTCTGGACCTGGGACGCGCGGCCCTTCCCCGAATTTCCCGCCCGCACCGATGTGTGGAGCGACGGCGCCAACTGGCGGCGCGGCCACTGGCTCACCGGACGCGCCGGCCAGTCGGAACTCGCCGGCCTCGTCGCCGACATCGCCGGGCGCGCGGGACTTGCCGAGCTGGATGTCAGCGCGGTGGAGGGCGTGATCGCCGGCTTCGTGATCGACCGCCCGGTGAAGGCCCGCGACGTCCTGGCCGGGCTGGGCGAGGTGTTCGGCTTTGACGTCGCCGACCGGTCCGGCGGCCCGGCCTGCACCCCGCGCCGGCCTACGCGCTCGCCGATTGCGCTGGCTGAGACCGATCTGGTGGATGACGGAGGCGGGCGGATTGCGATCACCAGAAGCCCCGCCGAGACGCGCGCAGTGGAGGCGCGGCTGTCGGTGGTGGCCGATGACGGCGATTATCGCGCCGCCCAGGTCAGCGCGCGCGGGCTGGATACGCTGGAGAACGGTGTGGTGAGCGTCGACCTGCCTGTGCTGGCCGATCGCGCGCTCGCATCCCAATGGGCCGAGGGACTGCTGGCCAACGCCCGGCTTGCCGGCGACGGCGTCCGGCTGCAGCTGCCGCCCTCGCGCGCGGCGCTGGAGCCGGGCGATCCGGTGGTTCTGGACGCCGGGCCGCCGGGCCGGGTCTGGCGGATCGCAGCGCTGGACGGGATCGCCGTGCGCCGGGCCGATCTGGCGCCGGCGCTGGCCGGACCAGTCCTGCTGGCCGGGCCGGAGCCCGGTTCCGGTGAAGCGCACGGCGTGACCTCGCGGCCCTTGCTGCGCCTGCTCGATCTGCCTCTGAGCGCCGACGAAACGGGCGCCCGCGGCGGTCTCTGGGCGGCGGGATGGGTGCGGCCCTGGCCCGATGCGCTGGCCCTCTCGGCCGGCGCCGACGCCCAAAGCGCCAGCGAACGCGCAAGGATCAACGCACCCGCCTTCACCGGCGTGCTGGAGGCGGAGCTGGCGCCGGGCGCGGAAGGCCGCTGGGACCGGGCGAGCACGATCCGGGTGCGCCTGAATGACGGCGCCCTGGCGGCCGTCACCCCGCTCGCGGCCCTGGCGGGCGACGCGCTGGCCGCGATCGAGGGCGAGGCCGGCTGGGAGGTGATCGCCTTCACCGGCGCGGATCTGCAGAGCGACGGCGCCTATGTCCTCACCGGGCTGTTGCGCGGGCTTGGGGGCTCGCCGGCGAACAGCAAGCTGGCCGGAGCCGCTTTTGTGCTGCTGGACGGGGCGGGCGCGGTGCTTCCCATAAAGAGCGAGGAGCGCGGCGTGGATCTGTTCGCCGCGGCGCACCGGCCGGGCGAGCCGGCCTCGTCGAGCGGGGCGCGCCAGGTGGTGGCGCGCTATGACGGCTTGGACCTGAAGCCGCTGCGTCCGGTGCATCTGCGTGTGAGCCAGGCCGGGGCAGGGGAAGGAGGCGGGCTGACGCTGAGCTGGACGAGGCGCGACCGGATCGAGGCCGACAGCTGGGTGCTAAGCGAGATCCCCATGAGCGAGGCGCGCGAAGCCTATCGCGTCGAGCTGAGCGATGACGGATTGCAGCGGGCGGTCCTGGAGACTGCTGAGCCGAACCTCGCGCTCGATGCGACTGAGCTGGCGGCGCTGTTTCCCGGCGGTCTGTCCGCCGCCACGGTGCGTATCGCCCAGATCAGCGACGCTTACGGCCCCGGCGGCGAGCTTGAAGCGGGGCTGGATCCGGCCGATTACGGCTGAGCCTCTTTTAAGGCGGTGACGGGAGGGCCATATGGGAAGCTGTGCTCGCAGGCCGGGCGCGCCCCTGCTATCTGTTCAGGTCCATGACTGATCCTTATGCGATTCTCGGCGTCTCCCGCTCGGCTTCAGCCGACGAGATCAGGCGCGCCTATCGAAAGCTCGCCAAGGCGCTGCACCCGGACACGCACCCCAATGACAAGCCGTCCGAGGAGCGCTTCAAGGAGGTGGGCCAGGCGTTCAAACTATTGTCCGACCCTGAAAAGCGCGCCCGGTTCGATCGGGGCGAGATTGACGCCGACGGCAATGAGCGCGCGCCCTTTCATTATCGCTCTCGCCCCGGCGAATCGACCGGTCAGCGCGGACCATCGGGCCGGTTTGAAGACATTTCCGACCTGTTCTCCGATCTGTTCTCCGAAGGCGGCCGGCGCGCCCGTGGCGGTCCCGGCGGCCCTGGCGGCCCTGGCGGAATGGGCGGCGGAGGTTTTCCTCCGACCCGGGGCGCGGACCTGAAGGCCGGCGTGACCGTCAGCTTTGAAGAGGCCATGCGCGGCGCCAAGCGCCGCGTTGGTCTGTCCGGCGGACGGGCGGTGGACGTGGGAATCCCGGCGGGCGTGGAGAGCGGCAAAGTCCTGCGCCTGCGTGGTCAGGGCGAGCCGGGCGGCCAGGGCGGTCCGGCCGGCGACGTTCTGATCGAGGTGCGCGTCAGCGCCCACGACTGGTTCCGCCGCGACGGCGACGATATTCGCCTGGATCTGCCTATTTCGCTGAAAGAAGCGTTGTTCGGCGGTGCGGTCCGTGCGCCCACCGTGGACGGTCCGGTGGAGGTGCGCGTTCCGGCGGGCGCCAATTCGGGCTCTCAGCTGCGCCTGCGCGGCAAAGGCGCCCCGCGCGCTTCGGGGACCGGGCGTGGCGACCAGATCATCAAGCTGGTGGTGGACGTGCCGCTTAATGATCCCGCGCTTGAGACATTCCTGGAGACATGGACCCCGCCGTCCGATTACGATCCTCGCAAGCGTTTCAAGGCGTGAGCGCCTGGCGCCGATCCTGAATGGAAGTCGCGTGCGACGTTCAGGACGGGTTCAGACCGATCAGCTAGGATCAGCGCCATGATGAGATTTCTCGCCCTTCCTCTTTGCGCTCTGGCGCTCGTCGGCGCCGCCCCTGCGGGCCTCGCCCACGCGGCTGTCGGTCTGACGGCCGCGTCCAGCGAGCAGTTTGAGGGCAGCACGCGCGAAATCAGCGCGCGTGAAGCCCGCAACGTCGCGGAGAGCGCCTATCCGCGCGCCAGCGTTCTGGACGTGCGCTTCGTGGACGGGGGGCGGCCGTTTTACGCGGTCCGCATGATTGAAGACGGCCGCCGGTTCGACGTGCGCGTGGATGCGCGCACCGGCCGAATACTCTGACGATACGAGGAGACCGCTCCATGCGCGCCTTGATCATTGAAGACGATCCCGACCTGAACCGGCAGCTGGCCGACGTGCTGGATCATTCCGGCTATGCGGTGGACACCGCCCATGACGGCGAAGACGGCTGTCATCTGGGCGAGACCGAGCCCTATGACGCCATCGTGCTGGATCTCGGCTTGCCCAAGCTGGACGGGGTGAGCGTTCTGGAACGCTGGCGCGCCAACGGGATCACCACCCCGGTGATCATCCTCACCGCACGCGATCGCTGGAGCGAGAAAGTCGCCGGCTTTGACGCGGGCGCCGACGATTATCTCACCAAGCCCTTCCATCCCGAGGAATTGCTGGCCCGCCTGCGAGCGCTGACCCGGCGCGCGGCCGGACACGCCTCCTCGACGCTGGAGAGCGGAAAGCTGACGCTGGATACGCGCGGTGCGCGGGTTTTTCTCGGCGATCAGCTGATCAAGCTGACCAGCCATGAATTCCGGATGCTGAGCTATCTCATGCACCACAGGGATCGCGTGATTTCGCGCACCGAGCTGGTGGAGCACATCTACGATCAGGATTTCGACCGGGACTCCAACACGATCGAGGTCTTTGTCGGGCGTCTGCGCAAGAAAATCGGCTCTGAGCGGATCGAAACCGTGCGCGGGCTGGGCTATCGTCTTGTGGATCCGGATGCAGGACGGGTGGACGCGAAGACAGGGTGACGACCGAACACGACGAGCAGGGATTGAAACGCGAAGGCTCGCTGGCCGCACGGCTGGTGCTGGTTTCGCTCGGCTGGGCGCTGGTGCTGCTGGTGGCCGGCGCCATCGCGCTCACCGCCCTGTTTCGTCAAACCGTTCTAAGTGATCTCGACGACCGTCTGGCCCGGGTGACCGAGTCGCTGATCGCCCAGCTGGATCTGGCCGAAACCGGTCTTGAGTTGAGCCAGCGGCCCACAGATCCCAGCTATCGCCAGGCGTTCTCCGGACGTTACTGGCAGATCAGCCGCACAAACGGCGCCGACACGCTTGAAACCCTCACCTCCGCCTCTTTGGCCGATGAGACTCTCACCGTGCCCGACCGCCTGCGCGACGGCGCGCTGGCAGAACCCGGCGCCGCGCTCACAGGCGAGGTCACCGGCGCTGACGGCGAACGCCTGCGGATGCGCGTGCGCGCACTCATGGTGGAGGGCTCGCCGGACATGTTCGTGTTCGCCGCCGCCGAGGATCGCCGACCGGCTGACCGGCGGGTGAACCGGTTCGCAGCGATCTTCGCCGGCCTGTTCGCGGCGTTCGCCCTCTTGCTGCTGGCCGGCGTCTACGCGGCGGTGCGCATCGGCCTGGCGCCCGTGCTGCGCATGGGCCGGGCGGTGGCGGCGGTACGCGACGGCGAGGAGGGCCGCATCACGGGGCGCTACCCCGGCGAGCTCATCGATCTGGCCGGCGAGCTGAACGCCCTGCTGGATCATTCACGTGAAGTCGTCGAGCGCGCCCGCACCCATGTGGGCAATCTCGCCCATGCGCTGAAAACCCCCATCACGGTGCTCGGCAATGAAGCGCGCGGGTCTGAAGGACCGCTCGCCGATCTTGTTACGCGCCAGACCCGGCTGATGTCGGACCAGGTGGAGCACCATCTGCGCCGCGCCCGGGCCGCCGCCAACGCCAAGGCGATCGGCGCGCGCGCGCCAGTGTCGGAGGTGCTGGGCGATCTGGGGCGGACGCTGAACAAGATCTATGCCCGCCGCGGCGTCGAGCTGGACTGGCGCTGCCCGCCCGAGCTGGTGTTTCGCGGCGAGCGTCAGGACCTTGAGGATCTGGCGGGCAATCTCATGGACAATGCGTGCAAATGGGCGGCGGCGCGCGTCACGGTGTCGGCTGCGGCGCTGGAGGATGCGCGCCTGGAGATCGTGGTGAGCGATGACGGGCCAGGTTTGAGCGACGCGGAGCGTCAGTCGGTCCTGGCGCGCGGCGTGCGGCTGGACGAGCAGGCGCCGGGGACGGGGCTGGGGCTGTCCATCGTCAATGATCTGGCGCGCGCCTATGACGGCGCGCTGGAGCTGGGAGAGGCCGACGGCGGGGGATTGTGCGCGCGCCTCGTCCTGCCGCGCCTCGCTGGCGCGGGCACATCGGAAACGCGGCGTTAAGGATATCTCATCCACCCTTGAATGACGTGTTTGGGGTCCATGGTCATGGCATCGCTGCCCGACGCCAAGATAGACAAGCTGCGCCTTCTGCTGACCTCGCTCAAAGGTGATCGGGCCGAGCGCCTGTGTCAGCTCGCCGCCCAGAGCGATCCGGGGCTGGGCCGCGTGCTGGAGTTTTGCTGCAGCGATCCCGCAGAGGCGATCCGCGCGCGCTTCTTCCTGCCCCTCAAGGCGGTGTCCGGGGAGCCGGGCGTCGAGCCGCCTTCGCGTAGTTACGCCCCCGCCGGCCTTCTCAGAAATCTCTGGAACTGGCTGGAAGACGATCTCGATCCGGAGATTCCCCGGGACGTTCGCACTCTGGTCACGCAAAACCTGAGCGCGCCGCCGGATGGAAGCCTGGACGCTCTGCGCCGGCGCGCCGCCGATGCGATTGAGTCAGGGGTCAAGGCGGTCAAAGAGGATCCGCGCGCGCTGAAGCGCCTCAAGGTGCGTCTGGATGTCAGCAATTTCGAGGATGTCCACCACGCGGTGTCGCTGCTGCGCTCCGCGCCGGTGTTGCGCGAGGCGGTGGCCGGGCTTCCGGGCGAGATCGTGGAGATGACCGACTCCCTCGCCGCCCAGATCCGGGACCGTTACGAGGCGGCGGCCGAGGCTGATCCCGACGCGGGGGTCTGGACATTGTTTCTGATCATGAGCCGGTTTCAGCACCCCTGGCGGCTCTTGCGGGTGTTTGAGCGTATCGCGAGGCGCGGCGATGATCTGCTCGTCTCCCAGACCGACATGGCCCATATCGGCGAGGCGCTTCTGGCCGACGCCGAATTCCATCTGGAGCGTTTCGCAACGCCGCCCGCCGCCCGTGAAGCGGCGCTGGACGCCGCCGAAGCGCTGGCGGCGTTCTCCGCGATCACGGTGGGCATGACCCGCGAGATCGGCATTCGCAAGGATGGCCCCTGGGGCAAGCGGGTGTTCGCGCTGAGAGCCCGCGCGAGCGAGCAGATGAGCGCGATCCACGACATCGCCCGCGACGTGGTCGCGCGCGCCGCCCCGGAGGGCGGACCCAGCCAGCGCCGGGCCGTGCGAAGAGACGGCGAGGATCTCAGCGAACGCGCCGAGGCGCTGTGCCTGTTCCTCTATCTCAGCCGTGATGACGCAGGCCGCGCGGCGGTGGGCGGCGCCCACGCCGCGGTGATGAAGGATATCATTGATCGTCTTGAAGGCGCGGGTCAGCGCCTCCTGCACAGCTTGCGCAGCGGCGCATCCGGCGGGCGCGACGAAGTCCAGGCGCGAGCCGCCCAGATCGCCGGGCTGATGCAGGCGGCCGGCGAGACCGAGGCGGCTGGTGTCCTGCTGCGCCGTACCGCCGCAGCCTGCGCCGCCTAAATTCCTTCAAAAGGCCGGTGCGAACGCCTATCTAGGCTGCATGTCGAACCGCGAACCCAATCCCATCGCCCTTGAAGACCGGATTGCGGACGCCGCGCGGCTGTCGTCGCCGAGCGCCGGGCGCAACAAGGCCTCGATCGCGCAGGCGTTGTCCGGGCTTTTGCCCGAGCACGCCCGCATCCTGGAGATCGCCTCCGGCACGGGCGAACACGCTCTTGCGTGCGTCGCCGCCCGGCCCGACATCGCCTGGACGCCCAGCGAACCGGATCCCGCCTCGCGGGCCAGCGCCGACGCCTGGGCGGCGGAGGCGGACGGGCGCATCAGCGCCTGCCTCGCCATCGACGCGGCCGTCGACGGCTGGGCGGACGCCCTTGATCCTGTGGACGCGGTGTTCTGCGCCAACATGGTCCATATCGCCCCGTGGAGCGCGGCGCAGGGTCTGTTTTCCGGCGCCGCGTCGCTGCTGGCGCCCGGCGCGGCGGTCCATCTCTACGGGCCGTTTCTAGACGGCGAGGCGAGCGCGCCGTCCAATCTGGCCTTCGACGCCGATCTCAAACGCCGCGATTCGCGCTGGGGCGTGCGCGAGCGCGCTGACATCGACCAGCTGGCCGCCCGGTGCGGGTTCCAGCCCGCCGGCGAAATCGAGATGCCGGCCAATAATCTCCTCCTCAGCTTTTCAAAGGCCGGCGCATGATCGTCGTGGTGCTTGTCTGCGGCGTCCTTGGCGCGCTGGCCGCGCTTTATATTGCGCGGCCGTTTTCAGGGCTGAAGGCGCGCTCCGCGCGGCTGGCGGGTCTGGCCTGCGCCGGGCTTGTGGCTCTGGGCGCGCTGGGCGCCTACCTCGTCAACGGCGAACCGTCGGCGCCCAGCGCGCCCTACGCCGAGGTGGCCGAGCGGCTGCGCAACGCTGATCCGATGACCCTGTCGCCCATCGAGCAGGAAGAAGTGCTGCGCGCCGCCCTGCGCGACAATCCGCGCGACGCCGAGGCGCTCACCTTGCTGGGCCGCTATCTGGCGCGCACCGATCGGGCGCTGGAAGGCGTCGCCTTGCTGGAGCGCGCCGTGCGTGTCGAGGAGACGGCGCGGCGCTGGTCGGAGCTGGGTCAGGCGCTGGTCAATCTCAATGACGAGGTGACGGTTCAGGCCCGCCAGGCGTTCAACCGCGCCATCGCTCTCGACCCGAGCCTTCCAGAGCCGGCCTTCCTGCTGGGCGTCGCCGCCTATGAAGACGGCGACCGGGCCGCTGCGGCGCAGGCCTGGGCGGACATTCTGGCCCGGCTGGACCCGGAGAACCCGTTCCGTCAGGTGATCGCGGCGCGCGCCGCCGACCTGCTGTCGCGCCCGCGCGGCGGACCGGGTTCGGACGGCGCGGCGCCCTTCGCAGAGGCTGCGCAGGGCGGCGCCAGCATGGACGACATGATCGCCTCCATGGTGGACCGGCTTCAGGCGCGCCTTGAGGAAGACCCGGACGATTTGTCCGGTTGGCTTTCCCTGGTGCGGGCGCGCATGATGCGCGACGAGCTAGAAGAGGCCCGCGCGGCGCTGCAGCGGGCGCGGGACGTTTTCGCCGCAGAGCCAGGCAAGCTCGCCATGATCGCCGCCGTTGAGAGCGCCTTGACCGTTCAGGAGACCGACGCGTGAGAAAAGCCCGCCGCCGCCTCTTCATCATCGTCGCCGCAGGGGGCGTTCTGGTCGCCGCCGGGGCGCTGGCCATGACCGCCATGCGCGACGCCATGGTGTTCTTCTATTCGCCCGCCATGGTGGCCGAGAGCCCGCCCGAGCCCGGCCGCCGCGTGCGGGTCGGTGGACTCGTCGTGGACGGCTCAGTGGAGCGCCACGGCTCCGGCGGCGCCGACTTCACCGTCACCGACGGCGCAGGAGAGATCCGAGTCAGTTTTGAAGGCGGTCTGCCTGATCTGTTCCGCGAGGGGCAGGGCATCGTGGCCGAGGGCGCCTTCGCTGAAACCGGGGTGTTCGCCGCCACCAGCGTGCTGGCCAAGCACGACGAAACCTACATGCCGCCTGAAGTCGCCGCCGCGTTGCGCGAAAGCGGGCACTGGCAGGACGACGAAGGCTATGGCGAGACCGCAGGCCCCGGTACGGAGCGCCCGGCCGGGGCGGGGAGCCGCTAGATGATTGCTGAGATCGGACGCTTTCTGATCGCGCTGGCGTTCATCGCCAGCGTCGTGCAGACCGTGCTCGCCTGGCGCGGCGCCGACCAGGGCGGGCGCGGACCCGCCGCCGCAGCCGGCCGGGCCGCCACCGAGATCGCCGTGCTGGCGGCCGGGGCCGCTTTCATTCTTCTGATCGCCAGCTTCATCCGGTCTGATTTCTCCATCGCCTATGTCGCGGCCAACTCCCACGTGGACAAGCCGCTGCCCTACAAGATCGCCGGCGCCTGGGGCGGCCACGAAGGCTCCATGCTGCTGTGGTGCTGGATCCTGGCGCTGTTCGGCCTGGGCTTGGCGATGATCGGTCCGCGCGACGCCGCCCTGCGCAGCCGCTCGGTGAGTTTCCAGGGCTTGTTGCAGACGCTGTTCTTTGCGTTCCTGGCCTTCGCCTCCAACCCGTTCGAGCGCGTCTTCCCGGTTCCGATCCAGGGCTCGGACCTCAATCCGCTGCTTCAGGATCCCGCCCTCGTGATCCATCCGCCGATGCTTTATGTCGGGTATGTGGGCCTCTCCACGGCCTTCGCCATCGCCGCGGCGGGCCTGGTGCAGAAATCCGGCGGCCGCGAACTGGCCGGGGCCTTGCGGCCGTGGGCGCTGGGCGCCTGGACCAGCCTCACCGCCGGCATCGCGCTGGGCGCGTGGTGGGCCTATTACGAGCTCGGCTGGGGCGGTTGGTGGTTCTGGGATCCGGTGGAGAACGCCAGCTTCCTGCCCTGGCTTCTGGGCGCGGCGCTGGTCCATTCGGCCATCGCCACGGAGAAGCGCGGCGCGTTTCCCGGCTGGACGGTGTTCCTGGCGCTTCTCGCCTATATCCTCTCGATCCTGGGCGCCTTTCTCGTGCGCTCGGGCGTTTTGACCAGCGTGCACGCCTTCGCACTCGATCCTGAGCGCGGGGTGCTGATCCTGGGCATGCTTGGGGTCTCCTCGGTGGCGGGTTTCCTGCTTTTTGCGACGCGCGCCCATACGCTGGGCGAGGGCGACGGTTTCGAGCCCACCAGCCGCGAAGCCTTCATCGGCGCCAATAATCTTCTGCTTGCCGCGTCGGCCGGGGTGGTGCTGGTGGGCACGCTTCTGCCGCTCATCTACGAGGCGCTGAATCTGCCGACACCGTCGGTGGGCGCAACCTATTTCAATCTTTCGGTCAATCCGCTTCTGCTGGCCGCGGTGTTGTTGATGCCGCTTGCGCCCTTCCTGCCCTGGGCCAATGGCGGGGCGCGGCCCGGACTTCATCAGATGAAGGCCGCGGCGCTGCTGGTCCCGGTGGCCGCGGTGGGCGGCGTGCTCATCTATGTGGGCGCGCCGGTACTGGCGGTGATCGGCGGCGCGGTCGGCGTCTGGGCGATCTCCGGAGCGGTGATGGACGCGCTCAATGCGCTGCCCGCCGCCAAGGCCCGCGGGGCGCGGTTCGCCGCCACCGGACGCGCGCTCGCACACGCCGGGGTTGGATTCATCGCACTGGGCGCTGCGGCCGACGCGTCGCGTCCGCCCAATATCGAGACGACGCTGGCCATCGGCGAAAGCCTGGAAGTCGCCGGGCGGACCCTGACGCTGGAGAACATGCGCCGGGCCGATGGGCCCAACTACATGGCCGACCGGGCGGCGATCACCGTTACGGGCGAAAGCTCCGGGACCATGGCGCCGGAGCGGCGCTACTATCCGGCCGCCGACCAGACCACGCGCGAAGTGGCGCTGAAATCGCGCATCACCGGCGATCTCTACGTGTCGGTGGGCGAGGCGCGCCTGCGCGATGATGGGAGCACCGCCTTCCAGATCCGCGCCCAGTATCACCCGCTGGTGTGGGCGCTGGGCCTCGGCGCCCTGTTCATCGTGGCGGGCGGCGGCCTGGCGCTCACCGGTCGCATGCGCGCCAATGCGCCGGTCCGCGGGGCGAGCCCCGTCGCCGCGCGTGCTGAGCCGGCTGAATGAAGGTCCTCCTGATCGCCCTCGCGCTCGCAGTTCAGACGGCGCCGGACGCTGGTCCCGCTCTGCCGCCGGAAGATGAAGCACGCGCCCAGGATCTGATGCGCGAGATCCGCTGCATGGTCTGCGCGGGCGAGTCGATCATGGACTCCAACGCCGGCATGGCGCTGGACATGCGCCGCTATGTTCGCGAGCAGGTGGCCCAGGGCGCCGAGGACGGCGAGGTGCGCCAGTCCCTGGTGGAGCGCTTCGGCCATGAAGTGCTCATGCGCCCCAGCTTTGACGCCCGTTCCGCACCGCTCTGGATTGCGCCGCTGATCTTCCTGATCCTTGGCGGGGCGCTGCTGTTTGCGACCATGCGCAAGAAGCGCGGCGGCTGATTGGGTAAGCCGGACACGAAGATGAGCGGACACAGCCCCGTGACTTCCTAACCGCGCTGACCGGGCCTAGGGTCTGCGGTGTTCAAAGCACGCAAAGGCGGGTCATGGCGATCACCGAAAAAGTCGAGTTCGACGGCGCCTCCGGCGACCGGCTGTCCGCCCGGCTTGAACGCCCGAACGGGCCGCCGCTGGGCTGGGCGCTGTTCGCCCATTGCTTCTCCTGCTCCAAGGACATTCACGCCGCCCAGCGGATTTCGCGCCGCCTGACCGAGCACGGTTTTGCGGTGCTGCGCTTTGATTTCACGGGGCTGGGCCAGTCCGAAGGCGATTTCTCCAACACCAATTTCAGTTCCAACGTGCAGGACCTGGTCAAGGCCGCCGAGTGGCTGGAGGCCAACCATCAAAGCCCCGGCCTTCTGGTGGGTCATTCGCTGGGCGGTGCGGCGGTGATATCGGCCGCGCCCCAGATCGCCTCAGTGAAGGCGGTGGCCACCATCGGCGCGCCGGCGGACGCCGCCCATGTGCGCCATCAGTTTCTCGCCCATGTGGACGAGATCGAGGAGACCGGCCTGGCCGAAGTGAAGCTGGCCGGGCGCCCCTTCACCATCAAGAAGCAGTTTCTCGACGATATTGAAGGCCACACCCTGGACGACATTGTCCACTCTCTGAAGGCGGCGCTGCTGATCTGTCACTCGCCGCTGGACGAGACGGTGGGGGTCGACAACGCCACGCGGTTGTTCGTCGACGCGATGCACCCCAAGAGCTTTGTCAGCCTGGACAAGGCCGATCACCTGCTCTCCAAAGCCGAGGACGCCTTTTTCGCTGCCGACATGATCGGCGCCTGGGCGCAGCGCTACGCCCACACCCTCACGCTGCCCGAGCCGCCGGACTTCGCCGGCGATCGCTGCGCCACCGTCTCCGAAACCGGGCTTGGCGGGTTTCACAGCTGGGCGCGGACGGGGCGCCATAGCTTCATCGTCGACGAGCCCGAGGAGCAGAAGGGGCTGGACGGCGGACCGCACCCGTATCAGCTCCTGTGCGCGTCGCTGGCGGCCTGCACCACGATGACACTGCGCATGTACGCCAATTTCAAGGGCTATGAGTTCGGCCGCATCACCACAAGGGTCACCCATGCGCGCGACGCCGACAGCGCCGCGAAGGCGAGCCGAGACATCTTCAAACGCACCGTCCATCTGGAAAAGCCCCAGAGCGAGGCGATGCGGGTGAAGATCCTGGAAATCGCCAATAAATGCCCGGTTCACAGGACGCTGGAGCGCAGCTCCACGATCGAGACCGACACACAAGCCTGACCCGTGCGGCAACCGGGCCTCCTCGCGCGGCGTTGCCCTCACGGGCCGGAGGTGCAGATTACGGAACCGTAAGCTTGCGGTAACGTGGCCGTGACCCGACATCCATCATGACTCATCTCATCGGGGCCGCCGGGTTTTCCCGCGTCTCCTAAAGGCAGCGATAAGGATCGCAAGACACGCATGACCCTCAAACAGCGTTTGATACTCCCCGCCGCCGTCCTCTGCGCCGCGCTGGCGGGCCTGCCCGCTTCAGCCCAGGACCAGCAGGCCGCGGCCGGCCCCTATGCCTACGCCGCGCCCAACAGTGCGCCCATGAGCTTTGCAGACCTGATCGACCGGGTGAGCCCGGCGGTGGTCTCCATCGAGGCGCGCGGTTCGGCTCAACCGTCCGAAATGCCGGACATGAGCCAGATGCCGCCGCAGTTTCGCGAATTCTTCGAGCGCTTCGGCGGCGTGCCGGGTCAGCAGGCCCCGCGCCCGCGCCGCAGCCAGGGCTCGGGCTTCTTCATCTCCGCGGACGGCTATGTGGTCACCAACAACCATGTGATCGACGGCGCGGACGAGATCTCGGTGGGTCTGGCCGACGGGCGCAGCCTCGCCGCTGAAGTGGTGGGCACCGACGTTCCGACCGATCTTGCGCTCCTGCGCGTGACCGAGGACGGAGCGCCCTTCGACTTCGTGGAGCTTGACCGCGATCTCGACATTCGCGTCGGCGACTGGGTCGTGGCGGTGGGCAATCCCTTTGGTCTTGGCGGAACCGCGACGGCGGGCATCGTCTCGGCGTCCGGCCGCCAGATGGGGCCGCAGCAGGCCTATACCGACTTCTTGCAGATCGATGCGCCCATCAATCGCGGCAACTCGGGCGGACCGACCTTTGACCTCAACGGCAATGTGGTGGGCGTGAACTCGGCCATCATCTCGCCCACCGGCGGCAATGTGGGCATCGGCTTTGCGATTCCCTCCGATCTGGCCGCCCAGGTGATCGACCAGCTCATTGAGTCCGGCCAGGTGCGCCGCGGCTATCTGGGCATCGCCCCGTCTGATCTCACCGACGACCTCAAAGAGGCCATGGGCCTTGATGCGGACGTCGAGGGCGTGCTGATCAACCAGGTGATCGCCGGCACTCCGGCCGCCGCCGGCGGATTTGAGAACGGCGACATCGTCACCGAGATCAACGGCCGGGCCGTGGACAGCGCCCGTGAGCTCACACGCCGTGTCGGCGCCGTGGCGCCGGGCGAGCAGGTGCGCTTCACCGTTCTGCGCGAGGGGCGCGAGCGCACCTTGCGCGTCGAGCTCGCCGAGCGTCCCGGTGAGGACGAGATGCAGCCGACCGGTCCGGCGCTGGAGCCTGGCCAGGTTCAGATGTTCGGCATGACGCTGGAGACCCCCGATGACGAGATGCGCGAGCGCCTTGAGCTTGGCGAGCGGGGGCTGGTGGTCGTCGAGGTCGAGCCCCAATCGGAAGCCGCCGACAAGGGCCTGCGCCCCGGCGACGCGATTGTGGAAGCGGTGGGCGGCGATGTGACGAGCATTGAGGACTTCCGCTCCGCCGTGGAGGATGCGCGCGAGCGCGGCCGCGCCGCGGTGCTGGTCTATGTGCGTACGCAAGGCGGGCAGGGGCGCTATGTCGCCCTTGAGCTCGACGGCGAAGAATAAGGCGGGGCGGGCGCGCCGGACGGGAGTCGGCGCGCCCTCTCGTTTGTGATTGTTTTGGCAGGGGAGGCTGAACGCCATGCGCGTTCTCATCGTTGAAGACGATCGCGAGGTCGCCAAGAATATCGCCAAGATGCTGCGTGAGAACGGCCATGTGGTCGACTGCGCCCATGACGGCGATGACGGCCTGGCCATGGCCCGCGAAGGCGCCTTCGACGTGCTCATCGTCGACCGGATGATGCCCAAGCGCGACGGTCTCTCCATGATCTCCGAACTGCGCGGGGAGGGCGACAAGACGCCCGCCCTGGTGCTTTCGGCCATGGGCGAGGTGGATGACCGGGTCGAAGGCCTCAAAGCCGGCGGCGACGATTATCTGGTCAAACCCTATGCGCCCTCCGAATTGCTCGCCCGCGTCGACGCGCTGGCGCGCCGGCGCGATCCGGACTCCGCCAAGACCAAGCTCTCGGTGGGCGATCTGGAAATGGATCTGCTGGCGCGCACCGTGCGCCGCGGCGAGGAGACGATCCTCCTGCAGCCGCGAGAGTTCCGCCTGCTGGAATTCCTCATGCGTCACGCCGGTCAGGTGGTGACGCGCACCATGCTGCTGGAGAAGGTCTGGGACTATCATTTCGACCCCCAGACCAATGTCATCGACGTGCATATCTCCAGGCTGCGCTCCAAGATCGACAAGCCGTTCGGATCAACGATGCTGCACACGGTGCGCGGAGCGGGTTATCGTCTCCAGGCGTAAAGCTGCGAGGCTGATGTGACCGCCGAACAAAGCGTGCGCCGGCGCATGCCGGCCTTCATGCGGACCACCGCATTCCGGCTGACGCTTCTGAGCGCCGGCCTGTTCGCGCTGTCCAGCTTCGTGATCCTGGCGCTGGTCTACGCCGCGTCCGTGGGCGCGGCCATGCGCCGGGCCGACGCCGCTATTTCTGAAGAGATCGCCCGCATCGAGGCGCGCTTTGACGCCGGCGGCGCCGAAGCGGCCAACCGCTATATCGTGCAGCGTTCGGTGGGCGGCGGCGAATTTCTCTATCTTCTGCTGGGCGATGAAGGCCGGCGTATCTCCGGCAATATCTCCGGGCTGCCCGCCGCGGCGCCCGACGCGGAAGGCCGGGTGCGCTTTGTCTACGACCGCGCCCCCGCCGACGGCGTGCAGGCCAGCGAGGACGGGCGCGACGCGCGCGGGCGCATCGTGGATCTCGCCACCGGGCAGAAGCTCTTTGTCGGCATCGACGTGGAGGAAGAATCCCGCTTTGTCGGCGAGACCCTGAACGCGGTGCTCATCGCCTCCGCGGTCGCCCTGGCGCTGGGCCTGGTGTCCGGCTCGGTGGTGTCGCGCCGGTTCGCGCGGCGCCTGGAAGCCATCAACACCGCCTCGCGGGCGGTCATGGCCGGACGCCTGGACACCCGCGCGCCGCGCACTTTCTCCGGCGACGAGCTCGACGACCTCTCCTCCAATTTCAACGCCATGCTGGACCGGCTTGAACGGCTCATGCACCGCATGCGCTCGGCGGGCGATTCCATCGCCCACGATCTGCGCCTGCCGCTGACGCGCATGCGCGGCCGGTTGGAGGCGGCCATCGTGGAGGACGGCGATATCGACGCGCGTGAGGCGGCGCTCTCCCAGGCCGTTTCTGATGTGGATGAGCTTCTGAAGACCTTCAACGCGGTGATGTCGCTCTCGCGGCTGCAGACGGGGGAGCGGCGCCAGGCGTTTGAAATGCTCGATCTGTCAAACCTCGTGGCTGACGTCGCCGAGCTTTATGAGCCGGTGTGCGAGGAGGACGGCACCGAGTTCGTCTGCGATTGCTCGCTCGGCCTGACGCTGCTTGGCGATCGCGAGCTGATCGCCCAGGCGATCGCCAATCTCCTCGACAACGCCGTGAAATACACGCCGGCGGGCGGAGCGGTGGTGCTGCGCGGGCGCATCACCAGCGAAGACCGCATCGAGATCTCCGTCACCGACACCGGCCCCGGCATTCCGGTTGAGGACCGCGAGCGCGTTCTGGAACGCTTCGCGCGCCTTGAGAAAAGCCGCTCCCTGCCGGGGGTGGGGCTCGGCCTGTCGCTGGTGCAGGCCATCGCCGAAGTCCACGGCGCCGACCTCACCCTGGACGACGGCCCCGGCGTCACCGAGGACGGCCACGGCCCCGGCCTCAGGATCGCTCTGTGCTTTGCGAAGGCGAAGTAGGCGGCGCATGAGAGGGCTCGGCATTCGGGCCGCACCGGGTTAGCGTCGCGCCATGACTGGCGCGCTTCCCACCCGCATCACCACGACCCTGCCCGTAATCGATCCGGCGCGCGCCAGGCGCGCGCGTGATCGCATCGGGGCGCAGGCCTATGAGGCCTGGGGCGAGGGGGCTGGGTTTCTGGACGCGGTGTTCGCCGCCGCGCCTTATCTGGGGCGCACCGCCGCACGGCGCCGGGAGACGCTGACGCAGCTCGCCAGTGAGAGCCCGCAGGCGCTGGTGGAGGCCGCTTGCGCCGCCGCGCGCGAGGCCGGGGCGCTGGACGAGGCGGAGGCCATGAAGGCGTTGCGTCTGGCCAAGCTTGATCTTCATCTGGTTACGGCGCTGGCGGATCTCTCCGGCGCGTTTGATCTGCGCGAGGTGACCCGCGCGCTCTCCGATTTCGCCGACGCCAGCGTGCAGGCGAGCCTCGCCGTCGCCGCGCGGTCTTGCGGGTTTGAGGTGGCTGACGCCCGCGATCCCGTCCCGGGCCTCTTTGTCCTGACGCTCGGAAAGCACGGCCAGCGCAGCCTGAATTATTCCTCCGACGTGGATCTCACAGTGTTCTGGGAGCCGGAGACGGCGCGCCCGCCCGAAGGCAAGGACGCCCACCGCGCCTTTGCGCGGGTCGCCCAGAAGCTCGCCTTCGTGATGGAGGACCTGACCGCCGACGGCTATGTCTTCCGGGTCGATCTGCGCCTTCGCCCCGACCCGTCCTCCACCCCTGCAGCCGTGAACGCCGACATGGCGCGCCATTATTTCGAGGCGGTGGGCCAGAACTGGGAGCGGGCCGCCTACGCCAAGGCGCGCTGGTGCGCCGGCGATCAAAGCGCGGCTGAGGGCTTTCTTCTCGATCTTGAGCCCTTCATCTGGCGGCGCACGCTGGATTTTGCGGCGGTGGAGGACATTCACGCTCTCGCCCGGCAGATCCAGGCGGTGGGCCGGCGCTCGCGCATCGAGGTCGCCGGCCATGACGTGAAGCTGGGTCGCGGCGGGATCCGCGAGATCGAGTTTTACGCCCAGGTGCTGCAGCTGGTGTTCGGCGGGCGGCGCCCGCAATTGCGCGTCGCCTCCACCCTGGAGGCCCTGGCGGCGCTGGCGTCTGAAGGGCTCCTGCCGGCCGAGGCGGCCGCGCAGATGAGCTGGGCCTATACCGAGCTGCGCGGCGTCGAGCATCGCATCCAGATGCTCAATGACGAGCAGACCCAGTCATTGCCGCGCGCAGACGAGGCGCGCAGCGCGGTGGCCGCTCTCACCGGCGAGCAGGGGCTGGCGAATTTTGACGCCCGGCTCACCGAGATCTTCGCCCGCGTCCACACCCTGTTCTCCGACCAGTTTCAGGGCGGGGAAAGCCTGGCCACCCGCGAGGGCAGCCTGGTCCTGACCGGTGTGGAGCCGACGCCGGACACGGTCACGACCCTTGAAAAGCTGGGCTTCTCCGATCCGCAGCGCGTGTGGGAGAAGCTCGCCGGCTGGGCGGCCGGGCGGGCGCGGGCGGCGCGCACCGAGCGGGCGCGCGCCCTGTTCTCCCGCTTTGCGCCGCGCCTGGTGGAGGGGCTCTCCGACACCGGCGATCCGGATACGGCGCTGGCGCGATTCACCAGCTTTTTTGAAGGCCTGCCCAGCGGTGTGCAGCCGCTCTCTTTGCTGGTCAATCAGCCAAGGCTCGCCAGCAATCTGATGAATATTCTCGGCCTCGCGCCGCGGCTGGCGGACATCCTGGCGCGCCGTCCGGCGCTGCTGGATGTGATGCTGGAGCCAAGCTTCACCACCCCGCTGAGCGAGGATCTCGCCGACCGGGAGATGCGGCGCTTTGAAGGCGTGGCCCAGATGCCCTTTGAAGAGGCGCTGAACGCCGCCAGGCGCCTGGCGCGCGAGGAGCGCCTGCGGATCGGCGCGCAGCTTCTTCTGGGGCAGGCGACCGCCACCGACGCCGGCGCGGCCTTCGCCGACCTCGCCGACGCGGCGGTGGACGCCATGGCGCGAGCGGCGGAAGGCGAGCTCGCCCGCAAGCATGGACCCGCACCCGGCGCCTGGGCGGTGCTAGGTATGGGCAAGCTTGGTGGGCGCGAGCTCAGCGCGGATTCCGATCTCGACCTCATCGTGGTCTACGAGCCGAGCGCCGCCCAGTCCGACAGCGAAAAGCCGCTGGGCGCCGAAGCCTGGTTCGTGCGCTTCACCCAGCGCCTGGTCTCCGCGCTGTCGGCGCCCACCGAGGAGGGCGATCTCTATCCCGTGGACATGGCGCTGCGCCCCTCAGGCTCGGCCGGCCCGATCGCCGTGCGGCTGGCGCGTTTCTCCGCCTATTATGAGAGCGACGAGGCCTGGACCTGGGAGCGCATGGCTCTGACACGGGCGCGCATCATCGCCGGAGATTTGCGCGAGCCGCTTGAGCGGGCTGTGGAGGCGGCCATCGCCAAACCTGTCCCGGCCGACGAAATCCGGGCCGACGCCGCCGACATGCGCGCCCGGCTCCAGCGCGACAAGCCGGCCAAATCGCCCTGGGATCTCAAACTGCGCGAAGGCGGGCTGATCGAGATCGAGTTCATCGCCCAGACCGCCCAGCTCATTGCGCGCACCCGCGCCGCCCCGCGCACCCGCGCGGCGCTGGAGGCGCTGGCCGAGGCGGGGGCGCTCAAGCGCGATCTCGTCGAGCGCCTGCTCGCCGCACAGGAAGACTACGCGGCCCTGACCCAGCTGGTGCGGGCCGCCCATGGCGGCGGGTTTGATCCGGACGGGGCGAGCGCGCCCTTCGCCGAGCGCCTGGCGCGGGCGGGAAATTGCGACGATCTTGGTGCGCTGGCCGCCAGGCTGGACGCCCACGCGAGCGCCGTGCGCGCCGCCTTTGAAAGCCAGGTCGGCCCTGTGCAGTTCAAGAGCGACGGAAATCCGGGGCCCGGCGCGTAATCCCATCAGAAGGCGGCGTTGAGCCGTCTCCTTGATGTTCTGGAGAGCGATATGAAAACGACCCTGATCCTCACCGCCTCGGCTCTGGCCCTGGCCGTCACCGGTCTTGCTTCGGCGCAGCCCGCCCCTGACGCCTCCCAAGGCGAAGAATACACCCGCGAGCACGGCGACAGGCCCCACGCCGGCGGCCCGCACCGCGAGGGACGCCATCACCGCGGCGGCCGGGGCGGCATGCGCGCCCTGATGGCCCTGGGCGCAGCGGACGCCAATGGCGACAACCAGGTCACGCGGGCTGAACGCGACGCGCTGCGCGCCGAAGAGTTCGATTTCCGAGACCGCAATTCTGACGGCTATCTTGATGGTCAGGACGCCTCGCCGACGCGTCAGCGCTTTGCTGAAATGCGCGAAGAGGCGGGCGCCGAGCCCGAAGGCCGCCGTGGCCGTGGAGGCCGGGGTGGGCGCATGGCGGGGATGGACGCCGATGGAGACGGCCGCATCTCGCGCGCCGAATTCGCCCGCGCCCCGAGCCCGATGTTCGACGCCCTCGACGCCGACTCGGACGGCGTGGTGACAGGCGCGGAGATCGACGCCCATTTGGCCGAGCGCCGTGAAGCGCGCGAAGGCCGCTGGCAGGGTCGCCATGAGGGTCGCCATGAAACCATGGCCGAGCGGCGCGCCGCGGCCGCCTGGTGGCGCGACTAGACTCCATGATCCGTCCCGTCCTCAGACTTGTGGGAGGATCGCCTCGCATGGACGGCGAGGACGGGCGGGTTGCGGCCGACCGGGCGCTTGCGCACGGCGTGGGACGCGGCGATCGCGATGCGGTCGCCGCGCTCACCGCGCGCTGCCTGCCCCTTGTGACCGGGCTGGCGGCGCGAACCCTGCGAGATCCGATCGAGGCCGAAGACGTGGCCCAGGACACCTTCGTGAAGGTGTGGCGCAAGATCGCCCAGTATCAGCCCGAGCGTGCAAGGCTGGAGACCTGGGTGGCGCGCATCGCGCTCAATCTTTGCTATGACCGCCTGCGAAAACGCGGCGAGGCGCTGATGGGCGATGACACGCCCGAGCCCGCCGAGTCCGGCGCCGGGGCCGAGGCGTCCCTTTCCGCCGGCGATGATGCGCGCCGGGTGCGCGCCGCGGTGGCCGCCTTGCCGGTGCGCCAGCGCGCCGCTCTGGAGCTGTGCCATTTTCAGGACATGGGCAATATTGAAGCCGCCTCGGTGCTGGAAATCAGCGTCGAGGCGCTTGAGAGTCTGCTGGCGCGGGGACGGCGCGCCCTGAAGGCGGCGCTGAGCGATGAACACGGGGACTTGCTGGCCGGCCTCGCCGCCGGCCATGGAGGCGAGACATGATGACGCTTGAACGATTTTCCGCCCTGTGTGCGGCCTATGGCGGCGATTTTGAGCGCTGGCCACAGGCTGAGCGCGACGCCGGCCGCGCCTTCGCGCAAGCTGCGCCTGAAGCTCGCGACGCGCTGCAACAGGCGCGGGCGCTGGATGGCGCGCTGGACCACGCCAGGCCCGAACCGGCCAGCGATGAGCTCGCCCGTCGCATCGCCGCCGGAGCGCCGCGCCCTGCGTCATGGCGCGCCGCGGCGCCCGCACCGAGACCTGCATGGGCGGCCATGGCCGCAGCGCTGGCGCTCACCGTAGGGCTCGGCGCCGGCTGGCTCGGCGCTGTGCCGGGCGGAACCGGTGATGTGGATCTTTACGCCGATGCGTTCGGCGCGCTGGAAGACAGCGCGGCGCTTGAGCTTCTGGAGGACGCGTGATGGGCCGGATCAATATCTGGATCGTGCTTTTGCTGGCCTCGGTTCTGTTGAACGGTGTGCTGATCGGCGCGGCGGCGCGCGACGGCTTTGGGCGCGGCGCTGCGCCTGAAGCATCAGAGCGCAGCGAGCGGGGAGGCCGGGGCGGACCCCGCGGCGGGTTCGATCTGCGCGGGTTTGTCGAGGCGCTGCCCGAAGATGTCCGCACCGACACCCGCGCCCGCTTTGATGCTGTGCGTCCGCAACTGCGCGGCCTGGGGCGTGAGGCGTACCGGGCGCGTCGCACCGCCATGGAGGCGCTGGGGGCTGAGGATTTTCAGGTGGAGGCGGCCGCGACCGCGCTTGGCGATGCGCGTCAGGCGCGCAATGAGCTTGAGGCCGCCACTGAGCGTGTGGTGCTGGAGGCGGTGGCCGATCTGGACGCCGAAACCCGGCGCGAGGCTCTGCGCGCGGCGCTGGGACCGCGCGCCATGCGCCGTGGCGGGCGGAGCCGTCCCGCGCCGGAGCCTGAAGACTGAAGGCGGAGGGCTGAGCCTGGACGAAGCCTAGTGAAGCGCACCGGCGGAGCGGGAGGCCTGGGCCTCCAGCGTCGCCGCCGCCGAGGCGTCGGGATGGGCGCCCGGCATGCCGCCGCCGTCATCGCCGGGCTGGGGCCTAGCGAGGCTCGGCAGGGAGAAGGACACCGTGGTGCCCTTGCCCAGCACCGAGTCGATGCGCAGCGCGCCGCCATGCATCTCCACCAGCGATTTCGACAGGGCGAGGCCGAGGCCGGAGCCCTGATGCTTTTTCGAGTGCTGGTTCTCGATCTGCTCGAACGGCCGGCCGACGCGCGGCAGATCGTCTTCTGAAATGCCGATGCCGGTGTCGGCCACCTGCAGGACCACGCCGTCAGCCGCGTCGAACCCGCGCACGATCACCTTGCCGCCGTCGGGTGTGAACTTCACCGCATTGCTCATCAGGTTGAGCATGACCTGTTTCAGGGCGCGCGGATCAGCCTCGATGCTCGGCAGCGCCCCGCCCGCGATCTCCAGCGTGATCTCCTTCTCGTCGGCGCGCGCGCGCATCAGGCGCACGCAGTGCTCGATGAGGTCGGAGGGATCCAGCGGCTCGGGCTGGAGCTGCATCTTGCCGGCTTCAATCTTGGACATGTCGAGAATGTCGTTGATCAGCGACAAAAGGTGCTGGCCGGAGGTCAGGATATCGCCGACATAATCCTTGTAGCGCGCGTCGCCGATCGGGCCGAACATTTCCCCGGCCATGATCTCGGAAAATCCGTTGATGGCGTTGAGCGGCGTGCGAAGCTCATGGGACATGTTGGCCAGAAACTCCGACTTGGAGCGGTTGGCCTCCTCGGCGCGGATTTTCTCCTGCTCGTAATTGGCGGCGAGTTCCTGCACGCGCTCCTGGGACAGGCGGAGATTCTCCACCGTGCGGCGCATCTTGCGGTCGTTTTCCTTCAGCGCGGCTTCCTGGCTTTTCAGCGCGGTGATGTCGGCGCCCACGCTCACCAGGCCGCCGTCCGCGGTGCGCCGCTCCGAATAGTGCAGCCAGCGCCCGTCGGCGAGTTCCAGATCATAGGCTTCGGCCCCGTCGCCGCCGCCATGGATGTGCTTGATCGCGCGCCCGGCCACATCCTCCACATCGGCGTAGCTCATGCCGGTCCGCAGCTTGCCGTCGGGAAAGCCGAAGAATTCGCGGAACTTTCGGTTCCACAGCACCAGCCGCCGGCGCGCATCCCACAGGACAAAGCTCTCCGACATGGATTCCAGCGCTGCGCGCAATCGCGATTCCGCCGCCGCGACGCGCGCCTGGGCGCCCTTGCGCTCGGTGGTGTCGATGGCGACGCCGACGATCCGCCGCGTGCCCGGCTGCAAACGCCCGCGCAGCTGCAGCCAGACCGGCAGGCCCGACGCGCGCAGCTCCAGATCCATGTCCTTGGCGTTGGCCGCGCCGCGAAGCGCCGCGCGCAGCCGCGGCTGATCTTCCTGGCGGATCAGGCGCAGCAGCTCCGGCCCGCTCATCACCTCGGCGCCGGACCGTCCGATCAGGCGCGCAAACGAGTCGGTCAGCACCACCTCGTCCTCATCCAGATCCCAGTCCCACACCCCGCAGCGCGCGCCCTCGATGGCCAGGCGCAGACGGTTTTCGCTGTCGCGCAGGCGCACCTGGGTGTCGTCCAGCTTGCTCATCTGGCTTCGCAGCATGATCAGCAACGCCATGGCCGTGCCCAGCGGCGCCAGAAACAGCAGGACATGGAAGAACACCGTGTCGCGCCAGGCCGCGGAATCGAGCCCGGACCGGCCGATGCTCATGGCCGTCAGCGGCGCGCCGTTGATCGGGGCTGCGCCCAGCACGCCTTCGGCGCCGGCGAAGTCCGCGCCGGGCGCCGCGCCGCCGGTGCGTGCGATCTCCGAGACCAACCCTGAATCCAGGCCGACAAGATCGGCGATGCGCGGCGCGCCGGTGAAGGCGGTGCGCGGCGCGGTGGCGAGAACCTGGCCGTCGATATCGGTGAGGATGGCGATCTCGCCCTGACGGCGCGGCCCCAGAAGCGGAGCGGGGTCGAGCACCGCCACCAGCGCGCCCACCGAGCCGTCGGCCAGCGGCGCGGGACGCACCATGGCCAGCGGGGTGGACAGGCCGGGCAGGGCGATGATCTCGCCCTCGCCGGAGAACGCGGCCTCGGCCACGGCGCGCAGGGCCTCGCCATTATGGGCTCCTGAGGAGATCACCCGCCCATCGGGCAGGAGCAGTCCGGCGCCGCTGACCGTGGTGAAGGCGGTGAGCGTCTCCACGCCGCGAAGAGCAGCCGCGTCCAGCGACTCGCCGGACAGGGCCTGAAACTGGCCGGCGCTCGCCAGCAGCGCGCCGCGCACTTCAGACAGGCGACCCTCGACATCTTCAGCAAACAGGGCGGCGGTGCGCGCGTGAACTGCGCGGGCGTCCAGATCGGCGCGCTGGTGCTCCTGGCCCAGCTTGACGAAGATCACGGCGCCGAACACCAGGGTGAAGATCACCACCGCCAGGATCACCGCGCGCGCTGAAAACGCCCGCGGGCGCGCGTGGCCTGCGGACGCGTCGCGAGCCTCCCCCGCTCCATGCGCGTCGCGTGATCGAATCATGGCGACAAAGGTACGGCGCGCCCTGCGCCTGCGTCCAGCAATGAAGCGTTAACGCCGGGTGCGTTTCGCACTGCATGTCGCGGTGTGTCTTCGCGGTCGGGCCGTAAGGCGCAGACGACGGGTCATCGACGCCGCCGCGCTGCTTGCCCGCGTTAAAAAGCTTGCAGGGATTCAGCGCCGGGCGCGCACCTTCAGGCCTGAGCGGCCTCCGTGACGTCATCCTCGTCGGACTCGGGCTCGCCGGTCTCCGGCTCGCTGGGCTCGTCGGACTTTCCGACGGCCACCGTCGCGACGCGCCGTTCCTTGTTGTTGGGCGCGCCTTCATCGCGGCGCCGGCGGTCCGGGCCGAAATAGTTGGGCGCACGCACGAAGGGGCGGGGCGCGTTGACCACCGCGGCGATCTTCATCCAGAGCTGAATGGCGGTGATCGGCTTGGCGCAGACTTCGGTCACCCCGGCGTCGCGCGCCGCCATGATGCGGCTGCGCTCGGTGTGAGCGGTCAAAAGAATGATTGGAATGAATGAGTTACGGGTATCCTTGGCCGTGCGGACCATGCGCGTGAACTCGAGCCCGTCCAGAATCGGCATCTGATAGTCCACGATGATGAAATCGATCGCTTCCTGGCGCGCGATGTCGAAGGCTTCCGCCGCGTCGCGGGACTCGTAGGTGCGCGTGATCCCGAAGCCCAAAAGGAGGGAGCGGACGATCTGGATCATGTGGGCGTTGTCGTCGATGACGAGGGCGCGCACATTGGAAAAATCGGCCATTTCCGTCCCTTCCGCCTGACCGAGAAGTCAAGTCCATCAGACTTAGCCCCTGGCGAGTAAGCTGATTGTTAACCAGCTGCTCGCAAGTCGTCCTCGTCTTCGTCCGGGCGGGCGCGTACAACGCGCACCATGTCGGCGGCGCGCTTGCCAAGGGTGACAAGATCGGCGCCGGCGTCTGGACTCTCGGCGACCTCGCGCGCCAGAGCTTCGGCGAGCTGCAGCAGGCGAGGAGCGTGCACGATCAGGCGCGCCTGATGCTCGACACGGCCGGGATCGCGGTCATATTCGGCGCCGGGCACCCGCCAGCCGCCCCAGTTTTGGGCGTCGGTGACCACCACGGGATAGCTGCCGGGTTGAGGGTGGTGGGCGCATTCCTCGGGCGATTGCCATTTGTTCTTGGCGCGCATCAGCCGCCAGCTCGAGGTGTCGCTTTCCTCCACCGCTTCGGCGGCGAGCTCGGCGGCGATGAAATCGCGCCCGAGCCCGCAATCATAAAAAATCTTCACCGGCTCTTCGACATCCTTGACCCAATGGGGCTTGATCTTCTCGATCACGGTCCAGGTGCCGACCGGTTTGACGAATACGCGCTGATGCTTGTGGAACGCTGCTTTGGCCATTGCGAGCTCCTTTTGGGAGATCACGCTAGCAGGCCTATCCCAAGGCGCGGTTAAGCGCCCTGGTTAATACGCGGTTTACGTCCTAGCCGGCTGAGTCTTCTGCCGGCGCGTCCGGATCCCATTCATAGATCGCGCGGATCCGGCAGCTCTGCGGCGCCGGCTCGCTTCTGTCGGGCCCGGTGAAGCTGCGATAGGCGATCACCGCGTCGCTCTGGCGGAGGCAGGAGCCGTACCGGTCGAAGGAGAGCGACTGGGCGAAATCGAGATCCGGGCAGGTGAAGGTATGCACTAGATACCAGTCGTTCACACCGGCCTCCAGCAAGACGGTGTCGCTCGTGGCGTCGCGGAAATTATCGATCTGGGAGCCGAAGCAGATGCGGTCCACGCGCTCGCCCAGGCGCGGATCACCTTGATAATCCTCGAAGCCTTGCGGGCGGGCGTCTGCGCCGTCGGCCCCGGGGCCGGTCGCGCATGCGGTCAGAGCCAGGGCTGACACGGCGAAGGCGGCGATGCGAAAAGCCATGGACGTTTCCTCCGTGAAAGGGCGGATATTGAACTCATAACGAGGGCCCGGTGTTCAGGTTCCCGGTTTCAATATCGGCTTCGGCGTCACTATACCCGATACGCCGCCCGGCCGCCCGCGGATTTGCGCTTTGCCCGCGTCCGGCCTAAATGGCGCGCCATGAGCGCAACCACGCCCCCCGCCCTCGACCGCCGGTTTTCGGTGGCGCCGATGATGGACTGGACCGACCGGCATTGCCGGGCGTTTCACCGCGTCCTGACGCGCCGGGCGCTATTGTATACCGAGATGGCGGTGGACCAGGCGGTGATCCGCGGCGACACCGGCCGCCTGATCGGATTTGATCCGGCCGAGCATCCGGTGGCGATCCAGCTGGGCGGCGCCGACCCTGAGAGCCTGGCTGAGGCCGCGAAGATCTCCGAGCAGTTCGGCTATGCTGAAGTAAACCTCAATGTGGGCTGCCCGTCCGACCGGGTGCAGTCGGGCAAGTTCGGCGCCTGCCTCATGCGCGAGCCGGAGCTGGTGCGCGACTGCCTCATCGCCATGGCCGAGGCGGTCTCCATCCCCGTCACCGTCAAGCACCGGCTCGGCGTCGACGATCAGGACCCTGAACAGACGCTCTTCGCCTTTGTGGACACGGTGGCCCAATCTGGCGTCACCAGCTTCACCGTCCACGCCCGCAAGGCCTGGCTGAAAGGGCTGAGCCCGAAGGAAAACCGCGACGTCCCGCCGCTGGATTATGCGCTGGTTCAGCGCCTGAAAGCCGAGCGGCCCGGTCTTGAGATCATTCTCAATGGCGGGCTCGCCGATCTTGACGCCGCGCTCGCCGCGCAAGGCCCGCTGGACGGGGTGATGCTGGGCCGCGCCGCCTATCACACGCCCTGGATCCTCAGCGAGGTCGACAGCCGCGTGTTCGGGGAGCCTGACCCGGTGAGCGATCCGGTGGACGCTCTCTTCGCCTACCGGGCCTATATCGAGGGTGAATTATCCAGAGGGACCAGGCTGCACGCCATCACCCGGCACATGCTGGGTCTCTTCTCGGGCCGTCCCGGCGCGCGCAAATTCCGTCAGATCCTGTCTGAGAAGGCCAACCGGCCCGGCGCAGGCTGGGACGTGGTGGAAGAGGCGCTGGCCGCCGTGGCGCCGGAGCGCGTGGCGGCGTGATCGAATATCTCCCCCTCATCGCCGCCCTGTTGGCCGTGGGCGCGGGCGCGGGCCTGATCGCCGGCATGTTCGGGATCGGCGGCGGGGTCGTCATGGTCCCGGCCATGTATTTCGTGCTCAGCGCGCTGGGTTACGGCGAGAGCGCCATGCACGCCGCGGTGGGCACGTCGCTGGCCGTGATCGTGGTCACCTCGCTGCGGTCGGTGGTCGCCCACGCCGGCCGCGGCGCGGTGGACTTTCAGCTGCTTAAGACATGGTCGCCCTGGATCGTTCTCGGAACGCTCGCCGGTGCGGCGCTGGCCGACATCGTACCCGGCCGTGTCCTCACAGCCCTGTTTGGCGGGGTGGCGCTGCTCCTGTCGGCCCAATTCTTCTTCGGGCGCCCCGACTGGAAGCTCGCCGAAGACATGCCCGGCCTGCCCTTGAGCGCTGTGCTGGGAAGCTTCATCGGCGTCATGTCCGCCCTCATGGGCATCGGCGGCGGCGTGTTCGGCGTCACCTTGATGAGCGTGTGCGGGCGTTCAATCCACACCGCGGTGGCGACGTCGGCTGGTTTCGGCGTCGCGATCGGGTTGCCCGGGGCGGTCGGCTACATGATCGCCGGCCTTGGCGAAACCACGCGCGCGCCGTTCTCGCTGGGTTATGTGAACATGGCCGGCTTTGTGTGCCTGGCCGCCGCGGCGGTGTTCCTGGCGCCGGTGGGCGCGGCGCTGGCCCACAGGCTGAACGCCGCACGCCTGAAACAGGCTTTCGCCATCGGCCTTCTCATCGTTGCAGTGAACATGCTGCGTGAAGCGGCGTTCGGCGGTTAGCGCCCGCTCTCGCCGGTCTCGGCTTTCAGCGCCGCCCGGTAGGCCGCCTCCCGCCCCTTCAGCTCGTCCTTCATGGCCAGGCGCTCTTCATGGCTCATGGCCGTCCAGCGGCCCAGCTCCTCCATCGTGCGGAAACACCCCACACAGATGGACTGGCCCGGATCGACCAGGCAGATTTTCTTGCAGGGGGACCAGATGGGCTTGCTCATGGAGGCGTCATATAGCCGGGCGCCATTGAGGCGCAAGGCGCGCTGGCCTTTGCGAACGAATTAAGTATTGTGACGCCCCGTTGACGAAGGGGTCGCGGCGCCTCGGGGAAACCGGCGCCGCCACGCATCAGGGACATCGCACAATGCTGGAAGATGCCGGTCTGCAGTTGCGCAGCCTGCTTGGGATTTTCGCGTTCCTCGCCATCGCCTGGGCGCTGGGGCCGAAGAAGAAAATCCCGCTCATGCTCATCACCGGCGCCGTGGCGGTGCAATTCGCCATCGCCGTCCTTCTGTTCTCCTTTGCGCCGACGCGCGCCTTCCTGTCCTCGCTCACCGGGGTGGTGGAAGTGCTGCAACGCGCCACAACGCAAGGCACCAGCTTCGTGTTCGGCTATCTGGGCGGGGGCGAAATGCCCTTCGTGATCCGCGAGGGCGCCGAAGGGCTCACCTTCTCCTTCGCCTTCCAGGCCCTGCCCATGGTGATCGTGCTCTCGGCCCTGTCGGCGCTTTTGTGGCGCTGGCGGATCTTGGAGTTCGCGGTGCGCGGATTCGCGGCGCTGTTCCGGCGCATCCTCAACCTGTCCGGCGCGGCGAGCCTCGGCGCGGCGGCGAACATCTTCCTGGGGATGACCGAAAGCCCGGTGCTGATCCGTCCGCGCCTGCCCACCATGAGCCGCTCGGACCTGTTCCTCATCATGACAGTGGGTTTTTCCACCGTCGCCGGCTCGGTGATGGCCATCTATGTCAGCCAGCTGTCCGGCATCCTGCCTGACGCTGCAGGGCACATCCTCACCGCCTCGCTGATCTCGGTGCCGGCTGCGGTGGTCCTCGCCCGGCTCATGCACCCCCAGGACCAGACCGACGAGCAGGCCGAGAAAGAGAAGATCCCGGTCAATCTCTATCACTCCTCCATGGATGCGCTTACCGTCGGCGTCTCCGACGGCGTGCGCCTGTTTGTGAACATCATCGCCATGCTGCTGGTGTTCACCGCGCTGGTGGCGCTGGTGAACTTCTCGCTGGACGCCGCGCCGGACGTGTTCGGCGCGCCCCTGAGCGTGGAGCGGACGCTGGGTTGGCTGTTCGCGCCGCTGGTCTGGCTGGCCGGGGTGCCGTGGTCTGAAGCCGCGCCTGCGGGCACGGTGATGGGCTTTAAAACCGCGCTCAACGAGATCTTCGCCTATGACGCGCTGGCCAATCTCTCCGACGAGATGAGCCCGCGCACGCGCCTCATCATGACCTATGCGGCGTGCGGCTTTGCGAACTTCTCCTCGGTGGGCATTCTGGTGGGCGGGCTGATCGCGGTGGCGCCCAGCCGGCGCGAGGACATCCTTAATCTCGCCCCGCGCGCGCTCATTTCCGGCACGCTCGCAACGCTGATGACCGGCGCGGTGATCGGCGCCCTGCCCATGGCGTTGTTTGGGTAGCGCGCATTCGGCGGAGTTGACCTCTCTGCGTTCCGCGCGTGCAATGGCGCGTGAGACATAAGGGGAGAGTCGCCATGTCCTTCGCGCGCCGTTTTCTGACCGTCGCCGCCGCCACCGCCGCGCTCGCTGCGCCCGCCGTCGCACAGGATGAGCTGGGGTCTGCGCTGGACGCGGACTGGAACAGCCATCTGCAGGAGCTGTACGAGCACTTCCACGCCAATCCCGAGCTTTCTTTTGTGGAGTTCGAGACCGCCGCGCGCATGGCCCAGGAGCTGCGCGCCGCCGGCTATGACGTCACCGAAGAGGTGGGGCGCACCGGCGTCGTGGCGGTGATGGAGAACGGGGAGGGGCCCACCATCCTCATGCGCGCCGACATGGACGGGCTTCCCATGCGTGAGCAGACGCCGGTGGAGTACGCCTCCACGGTCATGCAGGAGGACCGCATGGGCGTGGAGTTTCCGGTCATGCACGCCTGCGCCCACGACACCCACATGACCGCGCTTGTGGGCTCGGCGCGCTGGATGGCGGACAATCGCGACCAGTGGTCGGGCACGCTGGTGCTTATCGCCCAGCCGGCCGAAGAGGTGGGGCTGGGGGCCGCGGCCATGCTCGTCGACGGGCTGTATGAGCGCTTCCCGACCCCGGACGCGGTGGTGAGCCACCATACCTGGGGTTATATGCCGGCCGGTCAGATTCGCTACGTGCCCGGCTACGCCATGGCCAATGTGGATACGGTGGATCTCTACGTGAAAGGGATCGGCGCCCACGGCGCGTCGCCGCATCTGGGCAAGGACCCGGTGGTGATCGCCAGTCAGATCGTGCTCGCCCTGCAGACCCTGGTGAGCCGGGAGCTTTCTCCGTTCGAGACCGGGGTCGTCACGGTGGGCGCCTTCAACGCCGGCACCAAGCACAACATCATCTCCGACGAGGCCCATCTGCAGATCACCGTGCGCTCCTACACCGACGAGGTGCGTCAGGACCTGTTGAGCGGTATTGAGCGGGTCGCATCCGGGATCGCCATGGCGGCGGGGCTGCCTGAAGACCTGATGCCGGTGATTGAGATCGACGAGACTTACACGCCGGCGCTTTATAACGATCCGGCGCTCTCCACCCGCGCGGGTCAGATCCTTGAAACGCGTTTCGGCGATCGGGTGGCGACCACCGATCCGGTGACCGGCGGGGAGGATTTCTCCCGCTATGGCCGCACCGACGAGGACGTGCCGATCTTCATGTTCTGGGTCGGCGGCACGCCCCTGGATGTCTGGCAGGAGTATCAGGCGCGCGGTGAAACCCCGCCGGCCAACCACTCGCCTTTCTTCTACACCGACGCGGAAAGCTCGGTGACAATGGCCGCCGAAGGCATGACGGCCATTGCGCTGGATCTGTTCGAGAACGGCGTGCCGTCCGGCGACGGCGCGGCCCAGTAAGCGCGGGACCTCATGAAAACCGAAAGGCTGGCGGGGCGCGACCGAATCACCTCCGGCGCGCCCTGGGAAACCAGGGTGGGCTATCGCCGCGCCGTGATCGCGGGCGATCATGTGTATGTCGCCGGCACGGTGGCGGTGGACGCCGGTGGCGCGCCGTTCGCCCCCGGCGATCCCGGGGCGCAGGCGGCCCGTTGCCTGGAGATCATCGTGGCGGCGCTCCACGCCGCCGGGGCGCGGCCCGAAGACGTGGTGCGCACGCGCACCTTCGTCACCGATATGAGCGCCGAGACCCAGGCGGCCGTGGGCGCGGCCCACCACGCAGTCTTCGCCGCCTGCCCGCCCGCCTCCACCATGGTGGGGGTCAGCGCGCTTGCGCATCCAGACTTCATCGTTGAAATCGAAGCCGACGCGATTATTCAGGCCGGATAATTTAGGGCCAACCAGCTCAGGACGTTTACCCGCATGGACTCGCTCATTCCCGCCGATCAGCCGTTTGCGGTCATGGCCGGCCTGGTCTCCATCGCCGCCATCGGCTTTCTTCTGGAGAAGACCAAGATCGGCGCGCTGCTGACCGGCACGGTGTGGACGATCCTTCTGGCGATCCTGGCGTCGAACCTGCGCATCATGCCGTTCGACAGCCCGGCCTATGATTTCGTGTTCACCTATGCGGTGCCGGTGCTGATCCCGCTGTTTCTCATGAAGGCGGACCTGCGCCGCATCTTCTTTGAAACCACGCGCGTCACCTTCGCCTTCCTGATCTGCTCGGTGGCGACGGTTGCGGGCGCGCTGCTGGCTGCGCTGCTGCTGGATCTCGGTGATGTGGAAGCGGCCGTCACCGCATCACTCACCGCCAGCTATATCGGCGGCTCGGTGAATTTCGGCCCGCTGGTGGAGCAGACCGGGCTGGCCGCCAACGAGCCGGCGCTGGTGTCGGCCATCGTCGCGGCAGACCATCTGGCCAGCGCCGCCTATCTGGGCGTCCTGGCGATCCTTCCCGGCTTCGCCTGGCTCGCCCGGCGTTTTGTGAGCCGTGACCATAGCGGCGGCGCCGTGGCGGAAACCGGCGAGGAAAGCCAGGGCCGCGCCACCAGCCTGTCGCTCGCCCTGACGCTCACCTTCGCCCTTGTGGTCGTGGCGCTCGCCGACTGGCTCACCAGCCTGATCGGGATCCCCGGCCTTCGCTATGTGATGATCACGGTGCTGGCCGTGATCCCCGCGACGCTGTTTCCGAGACAGATGGCCAAGCTCCATGGCGGGTTTGAACTGGGCGTGGTGCTCGCCTTTTTATTCTTCGGCGCCATCGCCGCCGGAGCCAATGTCGCCGACCTTCTGGTTCAGGCGCCGATGATCATGGTCTTCATCGCGGTGCTGATCTCCATCCACGCGGGTGTCATGCTGGTGGTTGGCAAAGTCGCGAGGCTTTCCTTGCCGGAGATGATCATCGCCTCAAACGCCGCGGTGCTCGGGGCGACGACCGCGCCGGCTCTTGCGGCGGCCAAGGGCTGGACCGATCTCGTTACGCCGGGCGTGCTCGCCGGCGTGCTGGGCTATGTCATCGGCACCGCAATCGCGCTGGGGATTTACGGGCTTCTGAGCTGAGGCCTGAGCGCGAGGGAGAACGGGCATGTTTGGTATGCAAGCATCTCTGGAAGGGGTTGTGGCGACGATTGGTCTCCTGGGATCGCTCGTGGTCTTCCTTCTGCAACAACGCCGGATGATCCAGCTTCGAAAGCAGGAGAATTACCTCTCCCTCGAGATCGCCTCCACGGAGCTGTTTCGTTATGAGGCGCAATATGGCGCGGTGCTCAGCGGCTATATGGAGCCCCGCCAGCCGGACGATTTCTCGCCCAAGCCGGGCGACGATGCCATCGCCTCCAACTTTTATCTCCAGGCGCTCAATCTGTTTGAAATCGCAGTGAGGCTGAGGCGCGACGACGGGTTTGATCCGAAGATTTTCGGGAGCTGGGTGATCTGGTTCTATGACAGCACCCAGTCCTGGTATTTCCGCGAGCACTGGCCGGAATGGCGCGAGAATTACACCAACGCGCTGCGCCGGGTGTTCGACGAGCCGGTGAAACGGTTTTCCAGCTCCGAGCCGGATCCTGCTGATCGGCCTTATTTCTTCGATCACGTTTCAAAGGTCATGAAATGTCCGGTGGTGAAACGCTGGCTGGCTGATCTGGAACGGTGACGGCCACCATGACCCTGACCATCGAAACTGTCACCGATGCGGAGCGGCTGCGCGAGCTCGCCGACTGGTTCGCGGCGCTGCTGCGGGACGAACCGGATTACATCTCCCATTCGGAGATTCTCTGGGGGCGGGCCGTCACGGCTGATCGCTGGAGGCCTGATCTGGACGCGATCCTGCGCGCCGAGTTTCTGAGCGATGACACCGATGTGTGCAGGCTTGCGGCTCTTAAAGGAACCGACATCGTGGGACTGGCCTGCACGCGCCTGCAGCGCGAAGGGGGGCGGTGCGCGCTGATCCTTGAAGACATGATGGTCGACCCGTCTCAGCGCCGCTCCGGCGTCGCGCGCGCCCTGCTGAAGAGGGCGGAGGCGATCGCTGCGGACTCAGGCGCGGGGTGGATCGCGCTGGAAAGCGGCGCGCGCAACGAATCCGCCCACGGCTTCTTTGAGACAATGGGGTACGCGGTCGTATCCAAGACCATGCTCAAGGCCGCCAAATCGTCGTGAGCATCAAGGGCGGCCGCCTGCGCCAGCCTTACGCGTTTAGCCGTGCGCGGCCGATCAGCGCCTCGGTGTCGATTTTCGCTTCGCCAGCGCCCAGCATGATCGGGGATTCTGCAATTCTTCTGCTGACATAGGCGTCGAAGGCGGGCTCCAGACCGGCGCGCGCCAGGGCGCAGGCGGAAAGGCTTGTGGCGGCGAGCTCGGTGAAGCGGCGCGCATCGGCTTCGCCCACGCCGGAGACCATGGCCAGCAGGGTGTCCAGGCGCGCGTCCAGCGCCGGATGGAAGCCCCGCGCGGTCTCAAGCTCGGCGGCCAGAGCCTCGCGGGCGCTGGCGTCTTTGGCCAGCGCACGCAGCACGTCCAGCGCGATGACATTGCCCGAGCCCTCCCAGATCGCGTTGAGCGGGCTCTGGCGGAACAGGCGGGGCAGGGGGTGTTCCTCCACATAGCCGGCTCCGCCATGGGCCTCCATGGCCTCGTAGACGAGATAGGGCGCGCGCTTGCAGATCCAGTATTTCGCAATCGGGGTGAGAAGCCGGGCGAGCGCCGCCTCATGGGGGTCTTCGGCGGCCCTGTCGAAGCTTTGCGCCACGCGGAAAGCCAGCGCCATGGCGGCTTCGGCCTCCATGCTGAGCTCAGCCAGAACTTCGCGCATGAGCGGCTGGTCGATGAGGCGGCGCTGGAAGGCGGCGCGCCGGTCGGCGTGCCAGATCGCCTGGGCGGCAGCGTTGCGGATGAGGCCCGCCGAGCCCACCAGGCAGTCCAGGCGGGTGTGATTGACCATCTCGATAATGGTGCGCACGCCCCGGCCCGGCTCACCGATACGGCGGGCGTAGGCGTTTCTGTACTCGATCTCGGAGGAGGCGTTGGACTTGTCGCCCATCTTGTCCTTCAGGCGCTGGATCTCGATCGTGTTGCGCGTTCCGTCCGGGCGCCAGCGCGGGGTCAGGAAGCAGGAGAGGGCGGCGGAATCGCCTTCGCCCTCGTAGGCGAGCGTCAGGAAGGCGTCGCTCATGGGCGCCGAGCAGAACCATTTATGGCCTACTAGCTCCACCGTGTCCGCGCCGGTGGAGACGGCCGTGGTGGCGTTGGCGCGCACGTCCGAGCCGCCCTGCTTTTCCGTCATCGCCATGCCGATGGTCAGGCCGGTCTTGTCTTCAGGCGGCAGAAAGCGCGGGTCGTACCGGGCGGCCGTCGCGCCCTCAATCCAGGGCCCGGTCCAGTCGGCGTGGCGCAGCGCCGGTACGCAGGCGTAGGTCATCGATTGCGGGCAGCACACCCCTGCGTCCGCCTGGCCCATCAGGATCAGCAAAGCCGAGTGCAAAGCGTGCGGTGTTTCGCTCGTCCGCCAGGCGGCCGCCGACACCCCGTTGGACAGGCCCAGCTCCATGAGCGCGTGATAGGCGGGGTGGAACTCCACCTCGTCTATGCGCCGGCCGAACCGGTCGAAGGGCTTGAAGACGGGCGGGTTTTCATTGGCGATGCGCGCCAGGTCCTGAACGGTCTCAGAGCCGGTCGCTTCGCCAAAGGCGGTGAGATGCGCGTCGTGGCCGGCGCCGCCGTTTCGCTCCACGGCTGATTTCAGCATGGAGTCGCCGGAATACCAGTTCACACCGGCCAGGGGCTCGGACTGGTTGACGACGTCGTGGGTGGACAGCTCGGAGCGGGGGGCGTGATGTTTCATGGCGCCAAGAGAAGCCCTCCCGACGCCGTTTGTCGAGGGGGCGTCAGCGCGCCGGCGCACCTGGAATATCGGGCCAGTCGGACGGGCGATCCTTCTGGAACACCACGGTGACCTGACCCACCACCAGGCCGAATTTCTTCACCGTGGCGCGGTTGATGATGGTGTTTTGCGACACCCGGTAGAGCCGGTCCTGAAACTGCACCTGCACCGTGGAGCCGTCGGCCATCTCCAGATCGACCACATAGTCAAAATACGCCGAGTCGCCGGACACCTCGACATTCGCCTCGCCGATCACGTCCGGCGCCGTGCCCACATAGGTGGTGGGGCTGGTGCGCTCGAAGGTCCAGATCCGCTCGTCGGTGACGCCGTCATCATAGAGGAAATACTCCTCCAGCGTCAGCGCCTCGCCGTCCCAGCGTCCCACCGCCTCGACCCAGAACATCCGGTCCAGCACGCCGGCGCGTTCGAACACGGCGTAGGCGTAGGTGCGCCCGGTCAGGATGTCCTCCAGCGCCATCACCGGCTCGCGTCCGGCGCGATCCTCCGGCCTGGGTCCGCCGGCGCAGCCGCTTAAGGCCACGGCGAGGGCGATCAACAGGACATGTTTGAGCATGGTCGGGCCTTTCAGCTGTGTGATCGAATATACGCACCGCAGTGCGGACCGGATCCCTCCCGCCGTCCAGAACTCCGTGGGTGACGGTTGGCGTCGGCGGCGTTTGATGAACACGATGTCATGGACCGGACATCTTGTGTCCGGGTGACGGCCGTCACAGTGCATCCAAAGCACGAACACGGCGCATCAGCGCCACTGCAGACATCCTAACTTTGGGGGAGACTATTATGAGCCTGACCGTCCTTCTCGCCGCCGCCGCCCTTCAGGCCGGCCCCGGCGTCGATGTCGAAAACTTCGTCGGCGAAATCCGCATCGTGGAAGGCGCGAGCCTGTCAGCGCGCGTGGTCCGCGCCGGCGGCGGCGACGCGCCGCAGACCCGGGTCGACGGCGAGGTCCTGCACGTGGACGGCGGGATTCGCATCCGCAACTGGCGCTGCCGGTCGCGCTGGGGCGGCGAACCGCAGATTGGTCCGCGCCGCGGCGAGATGCGCGCGCTGGAGGACTACCCGCTGCTCGAGATCACGGCGCCGGCCGGGGCCGATCTCTTCGTCTCGGACTCCATCGTCTATGGGCGGGCCGGCGATGTGGGCGCGGTGGATCTGAGCATTTCCTCCTGCGGTGACTTCGAGATCGCCTCGGTCGCCGAAGATGCGGTGGTGTCCGTGTCCGGCAGCGGCGATATCGGTCTTGGCGTGGTGACGGGCGCGGTGCGGCTGAGCATTTCAGGCTCTGGCGATGTGGAATTCGTCAGCGCCGGAAGTGTGGATGCGCGCGTGTCCGGCTCCGGCGATATCGAGGGCGGCGACGTCGCCGGCCCGGTGGAGCTCAACATTTCTGGCTCCGGTGATGTGGATCTGGGCATGGTGGAGCGGTTGAACCTCAACGCCAGCGGCTCGGCCGAAGTGGAGATCGACAGCGCGCCCGGCGGCGTGCGCGCCGCAATTTCCGGCTCCGGCGAGCTGACATTTGATCGCGCGGGCGGGTTCATCGCGGGCATTTCCGGCTCCGGCGACATTGCCGGCGACCGGGTCGACGGTCCCTTCAGCGCCAGTGTTTCCGGGTCTGGCGATATCCGCATCGATGACGGGCGCGCCGAGCCGTTTGAAGCCTCGTCCGGCGGCTCCGGCGAAATTCGCTTCGGCGGCACGGCGGTCAATCCGCGCGTGCGCATCAATGGCGGCTCGGTGCGTCTGGGCGCGGTCGAGGGGGAGGTGGATGTGAACCGCTCCGGCGCCGACGATCTCAGGATTGACGGCTAGTCTTTCGGATTGATCCGCGGATCGTGGCGCGAACACTCGTACAGCGCCACGGCCGCGGCCGCCGACACGTTCAGGCTCTCCGCCTTGGGCCCCATGGGGATGCGGGCCAGCACGTCGCAATGCTCCGCGACGCGCGGGCGCAGCCCGGTGTCTTCGGCGCCCAGAACCAGCACCAGGCCCGGCCCGGCGTGGTGGGCCACCGCCTCGCCAAGGCTGGCTTGAGCCTCGCCGGCGAGGCCCACAGAGAAGCGCCCGGCTTTCGCCAGATCGATCAGCGTGTCGGCGATATTGGTGACCTCGATGAAGGGCACCGTCTCCGCGCACCCGACGGCCGTCTTGCACAGGGCGCCGAACATTGGCGGGGATTTGCGGTCCTGCATGATCACCGCGCGCGCCCCGAAGGCTGCCGCCGAGCGGAAGATGGCACCGACATTCTGCGGATCGGTGATCTGGTCCAGCACCACCAGAAGCCCGTGGGTGGGCTCCATCACCGCGTTGAGGGATTCTGACTCAAGCGCCTTGGCTTTCGCCGCAAATCCCTGGTGCACGGCGCCGTCCGGCAGGTGCGAGGCGATTTCATGGGGCGGCTCCAGGCTCGCGCGCTTCAGGTCCGCGTCGGCCAGCTCGTCGGCGGCGTTGCGCGTGACGTGTAGCGAGAGGATCTTCCGGCGCGGATTGGCCAGCGCCGCCAGCACCGCGTGCCGGCCCCAGATCCAGCCCTCTGTCGGGTCGGATTCGCCTTTGTGGCCAAAGGATTTGCGCCCGTGTGCACGTCGGGCTGCATGAGGCTTGCGCTCGGTGTTGCGCCGTGAAGGGGCCATGACTATAGTCCGCGCTCCAAATCGGGGAGCGGCCTCGTTAAAGCCTTGTGCGCAAGCACGCAACGGGCTTCAACGGCGGCGGTTTTTCGAAGTGGACCCGGGCGCCCCGGCCGATGTGCCGTAGCTTCCGCGATTCTGTTGAAGGATCGACCCTGTGGAGGGGTGGGAGAGTGGTTAAATCCAGCAGACTGTAAATCTGCCCGTTTCGGCGTACGCTGGTTCGAATCCAGCCCCCTCCACCATTTCTTCCCTCGCCAGTGTAAGCCGTGTTCGAGCAGGGATGGACCTGTCCTGCGAGCTGCAGACGTCTCGCAGACACCGCCAGGTGAGGGCGAAAAGCGGAGGCGGACTGCGCCTTGCGCCTCGACAAACGCCGCCTCGCCCGTTTATTTGAAGATCTTCGCCGCTGACGGTGCGCGGGTGTAGTTCAATGGTAGAACGGCAGCCTTCCAAGCTGCATACGCGGGTTCGATTCCCGCCACCCGCTCCAGCCCTTTTTCCAAATATCTTGCGGCTCGACGCCGGCACCGGAGCATGCCACGACGGATGCAACAGGGGAGCGCTGTGCGATGTTGAAGCTTGAGTGGAGCGATGTCGAGACGCTGGCGGCGCGGCTCGCCGACCAGCTGGAAGCGGCGCATGGGCCGTTCGGACCGGATGCGGTGCTGGTGGGCGTGGCGCGCGGCGGGTTGATTCCGGCGGCGCTGGTGGCCCACAGGTTGGGCGTGCGCAAGGTCGCGGCGCTGGGGCTGATGTCCTACGCGGAAGGGCCGGACGGCGCGCAGGGGAAGCTCGTGGAATACGGCCGGGCGCCCGAGACTGCCGCGATCGTCATTGACGACATCATCGACACCGGCCGCACGCTGGAGGCGGTGTGGGCCCGCTATCCCGGCGCGGTTGTGGGCGCCCTGGTGGACAAGACGCAAGGCCGCTCCGGCGTCATCTCGGCGCGCCAGACGCCGCCGGGCCTCTGGGTCGCTTTTCCCTGGGAGACGTCCTGAGGCCGGGCGCCGGTGGGCCCGGGAGCCATGCGGGCGATCAGGGTCCCGTGGTGCACCGCGACCATCTCTCGTGTTTCGGCGTTGAAATGGGCGCAATTGTGCGCTCAGCCTTTGATGCGCCGCTCCTGGAACGCCAGCGCCTATGTCACCCTTCCGCCGGTTCCGGTGCGGCCTCCACGCTGTCCCATTGTTCGGTGAATCTAAGCGCGTCGGTGTCATAACCCTGCGCGGCGAGCCAGGTGAGGCGATCGGCGAGGACCGCCGCGTCCATTTGCGGCGTGCGCGACAGGATCCAGAGGAAGCGCCCACGCGGTTCGGACACCACCGCCCAGCTATAGTCTTCCGCCAGATCAATCACCCAGTAATCGCCCAGGAAAAACGGGCCGAAGAAGGAGATTTTGAGCTTGGCGCCGCCTGAGCCGTCCACCACCCGCGCCCGGCCGGTGATCGTGTCCAGCTCGCCGTCCAGACCGCCCTTGCGGCAGGCGTTGATCACTTCGATCTGGCCGTCCTCAAAGGGGCGGTACTGGGCCGTGACGCCTTCGCAGCCATGCTGGAAGCTCACATCATAGCGCGCGATTTCAAACCAGCGCCCGGCATAGCGCTCCAGATCGACGCTGCTCACCACCGGCGGCGGCGCGTCGCCGGCGAGCCGGTCGGGCGGCAGGACGCAGGCGCTGAGCCCGGTGAGGATAAGGCCGGACACGGCGAGGCGGGCGAGGGTGTTGATGATCGGGCGCATGGGACGGCTCCGCTTGGCGACGTCCCACCCTAACGCCTGCAGGCCGGTTTCGGGCGCCCTATCCGCGCGCTGCGTCTAAAAGCGCGTCGACCTCGTCATCGCTTGTGCACCAGCTCGCCACGAAGCGGGCCGAACCGTCGGGCCAGCCGTAAAACCCGGCGCCGGCGGCGCGCAGGCGTTCGGCCAGGGCCGGGTCAAGGCGGGCGAAGACTTCATTACCGTGGCAGGGATGGGCCAGCCCGCCGCCGGGCAGGGCGTCGAGGCCCGCCGCAAGCTTGCCGCCGGCGGCGTTGGCGCGCCGGGCGAGATCCAGCCACAAACCGTCTTTGAGCCAGGCCTCCATCTGGGCGGCCACATAGCGCATTTTCGGCAGCATGTGCCCGGCGCGCTTCTGGCGCGCCTGCAGGGCGGTGAAACGATCCATCACCGACGGAAACAGGATCACGGCCTCGGCGGCCAGCGCGCCGTTCTTTGTGGCGCCCAGGCACAGCGCGTCCACGCCCGTTTTCCAGGTCATTTCTGCGGGCGAGCAATTGAGCGTGGCCAGGGCGTTGGAGAAGCGCGCCCCGTCCATGTGCACCTTGAGCCCGGCGTCGTGTGCGAGACCGGTGAGCGTCTCGATCTCCTCCAGCGTATAGGCGCAGCCTGATTCGTTGAGCTGGGAGATCGAAAGCACGGTGGGCGGCGAGGCGTGGACGAAATCGCGAGGCCATTCATCCAGCGCCGCCGCCAGCGCGTCGGCGGGAATCTTTGCGTGATCGCCTGTGAGGGGCAAAAGCTTTGCGCCGCCGGTGAAGAATTCCGGCGCCCCGCGCTCGTCGCGATGAATGTGCGCCTCGTCATGGCACAGGATCGCCGCGTCGCCGGGGCACAGCACTGACAGGGCGAGCGCGTTCGACGCCGTGCCCGAGGTGGTGAACAGCACCTCAAGATCGGTCTCGAAGATGTCCTTCAGGCGCGCTTTGACGCGGGCGCTGACCGGATCGGCGCCGTAGCTGGGGGCGAAGCCCTGATTGGCGCCGGTGAGGGCCGCCAGGATGTCGGGATGGGCGGGGGCGGTGGTGTCGGACAAAAAATTCATAGGCGCGATCAAGCCGGGCTTGGGGGCGCGCGTCAACGGCGGGATGCGGCCTTAAAAAGCCGCTTGCGTTTTGTGTGAATTGTCCATCATAGGCGCTGGAGCGTCGCACTCTGCGCCGTGGGGCTTTCAGGCCCGGCGCCGCGTCTTCCACCCCCGTCGACGCGGGGGATCTGGGCGTGTTTCATCATGTTGCTCATCGACACCTATGTGGGTCCGAGCGCAATCGAAGGCGTCGGCGTTTTCGCCGCCGAGTTCGTGCGCGCCGGCCAGCTGATCTATCGCTTTGAACCGGGGTTCGACCGGCTCATCTCGCCGGCCGAGCTTGCGGCCATGCCCGAACCGATCCGCCGGTTCGTGGACCGTTACACCTACCCCCATCCCGCCGATCCCACGCTGCTGGTTCTGGACGCCGATAACGGCCGGCACATGAACCACTCGCTCGATCCCAACACTGATTTCGCGGACGCGGTGTATGGCCGCGCGATCAAGGACATCGCACCGGGCGAGGAGATCATCTGCAATTACGCGGAGTTCGAGCCGAACTTCGTGATGCTGCAGTCCATGGTCGACACCCACGCCAGACCCGCGCAGTCCTATGCGGCGGCGTAAGGAGCGGCGAGTAATCGCCGGCGAGTAAGAAAAAGGGGCGGCGGATCACTCCGCCGCCCGCTCGCCTCAGGGCGCGGTATCGGCTAGCGTTCGCTCCATGAAAACCCGTGTCCTCACCCATCGCTCCGGTCTTGAACATCGCGCTCCGGAAGGTCATCCCGAACACGCAGGCCGGCTTGAGGCTGCGCTGGACGGTGCGCGCGCCGCCGGCTTTGACGTGGCGCAAAGCACGCTGAAAGCTGATCGCGCGGCGCTGGAGCGGGTGCATACGCCGGCGCTGATCGATCAGGTCTTCGACGCCGAGCCGAGGGCCGGCTGGGCGCAAATCGACATGGACACCTATATGGGCCCCGGCTCGCTGGACGCGGCGCTGTACGCCGCCGGGGCAGGCATGGAGGCGGTGGACCAGGTCATGGCCGGCGACGTCGAGGCGGTGTTCGTCGCCGCCCGACCGCCCGGCCATCACGCCGAGCCGGACCGAGCCATGGGCTTCTGCCTGTTCAACTCCATCGCCGTCGCGGCGTGCCATGCGCTGAGCGTGCACGGGCTGTCGCGGGTGGCGGTGGTGGATATCGACGTGCATCACGGCAACGGGACGCAGGCCTGGGCCGAGACAGAGGCGCGCGCGCTGTTCGCCTCCATCCATCAGGGCTGGATCTATCCCGGCACCGGCGCCGCCCATGAAACCGGGCGCCACGGCAATATCTTCAACCTGCCCATGGAGCAGGGAACGACGGGACCAGCCTGGCGCGCCGCGCTGGAGGCGCGTGTGTTCGGAGCGCTGGCGCGGTTTGAGCCGGAGCTGATTTTCGTCTCCGCCGGCTTTGACGCCCACTCCGACGATCCGCTGGCGGGATTGTCATTGCTGGAAGACGATTTCGCCTGGGCCGGATCAGCGCTGGCTGAGGCGGCGCGCGCCTCGAGCGCTTCGCGGCTTGTCTGCATGCTCGAGGGGGGATACGACTGCCCCGCTTTGGCGCGCTCCGTGGGGGCGTTCCTGGGCGCACTGGAGGCGGCCTGACGGGGGTGGGCGCGTTTTCCGGCCAATCCTCCCCCCTTCGCGGCCTGCTTCATCCCACCTCTCATGACCGACGCCGACACCCCCCTCGCGCCTGGACAGATCGTGATCGTGCGCCACGGCGAGCCGGACGCCGACCGCTATGAGCGGATGGGCTGGCGCGGCTATGAGCGCTGGTGGGCGGCCTATGACGAGGCGGGTCTGAAGCCGGGACAGGACGTGCCGGACAGTTTGATCGCCGAGGCCAAGCAGGCACGCACGATCTACGCCTCCACCCTGCCGCGCGCGGTGGAGACGGCCCGGGCCTGCTGCGGCGGGCGCGAGATCGCGCTGGATTCCCAGTTCGTCGAGGCGCCGCTGCCGCCGCCGCAAATGCCCGGACGCTTCACCGCGCGCACCTGGGGCGTGCTGGCGCGCTGCTCGTGGTGGGCGGGTCATGCCCGCGGACGCGAGAGTCGGCCCCAGAGCGAACGGCGCGCGCAGACGGCCGCGGAAACGCTCATTGAGGCGGCCAGTCACGGCCCGGTGATTCTCTTCGCCCATGGCTGGTTTAACCGCATGCTTCGGCCGCAGCTGAAGAAACGCGACTGGGCGTGCGTGCGTGACGGCGGCGACTGGTACTGGTCCTGGCGCCGGTATGAACTCAAAAACACCTCCCGGCGCAGCACAGGCGGTTGATCGCCGGACGGATAGGGGCTTCTCTTAGCGCGCCCCTCAACCACCGGAGCCGCTGCATGGCTGACGCCGCCCATTCCGATATCGCCAAGATGAGCTTCGAGGCCGCGCTGGCCGAGCTGGAAGGCATTGTCAGCCAGCTTGAGCGCGGCGAGGTGGAGCTGGAGAAATCCATCGCCATGTATGAGCGTGGCGCTGCGCTGAAAGCCCATTGCGAGGCCCGGCTGAAGGACGCCCAGCTCAAAGTCGACAAGATCGTGATCGGCGCGAACGGCGAGGCCGGAACCGAACCGGCGGACTTGAGCTGATGACCCGGCCCGAGGATCCTCCCGCCGACGAGATCACGCCCGACGCGTTCTTCAACGCCGATATTCGCCTCGGCCGCGTCATTCAGGCCGAGCCCTTTCCCGAGGCGCGCAAGCCCGCCTACAAGCTGCTGATTGATTTCGGCCCAGGCGTGGGGACGAAGAAAAGCTCGGTTCAGATCACCGAGCATTATACGCCGGCCGCTCTGAAGGGGCGCGCCGTGCTGGGCGTGGTGAATTTCCCGCCGCGCCAGATCGGGCCGATGCGTTCCGAGGTTCTGGTGCTTGGCGTTCATGACGCGGACGGCCGCGTGCTCTTGCTCAACGCTGACGGCGATGCGCCGCTCGGCGCGCGCGTGGCGTGAGGACCGCGATGACAGATTTCAACACCGCGCTTGCCGAGACCGCCGACCGCATCACCGTGGCGCTCGACGCCTTGATTCCCCGCCCCGACGGACCGGAGAAGCGCCTGATCTCGGCCATGCGCTACGCCGCGCTGGGCCCGGGCAAGCGCATGCGGCCCTTCCTGACCATCGAATGCGGCCGGCTGGTGGACGCCGATGAGCGCGCGCTGCTTCGGGCGGCGTGCGCGGTGGAGTGCATCCATGCCTATTCGCTGATCCATGACGATCTGCCCTCCATGGACGATGACGATATCCGGCGCGGGCGCGACACGGTTCACATCGCCTATGACGAGGCCACCGCGATTCTCGCCGGAGACGCGTTGCAGGCCATGGCGTTCGAGATTCTCGCCGATCCTGAAACCTGCCCGTCGCCCGGCGCGCGGGCCGAGCTTGTCAGACGCCTGGCCAAGGCCGCCGGCGCGCGCGGCATGGCCGGCGGACAGATGATCGATATGGCGATCGAGGCCGGCGAGGCCGACGATATCGGCATCATCACCCGCTGCCAGCGCATGAAGACCGGCGCGCTGATCGCCTATTGCGCCGAGGCCGGCGCGCTGGTCGCCGAGGCCTCGAAGGATCAGCGCGTCGCCCTTGAAGGCTTCGCGCACGATCTCGGCTTGTGTTACCAGATTGTGGACGACATTCTGGACGCCGAAGGCGATGAAACCCTCACCGGCAAACGCACCCGCAAGGATGCGCTGCAGGGAAAGGCCACATTCGTCACCATTCTCGGGGTCGAGGGCGCGCGCGATCGGGCGCGCCGGCTCGCAGAGCAGGCCAAGGACCATCTCAATCCCTTCGGGAAAGAGGCGGGACGCTTGCGCGAGACGGTGGATTACGTGTTGGATCGCCAGTCTTGACGCCTACATGACCGTATGACGGTCACACCGGAGCCCCTATGCCCGATACGCCTCATCTCGATCAGATCCAGTTTCCCCGCGATCTCAAGAATCGCGATTCCCGCTTCCTGCGCGCGGCCGCCGATGAATTACGCGCCGAAGTGATCGACGCGGTCTCCGTCACCGGCGGCCATCTCGGCGCCGGTCTGGGCGTGGTGGAGCTGTCGGTGGCGATCCACCACGTCTTCGACACGCCCGACGACATCCTGATCTGGGATGTCGGCCACCAGTGCTATCCCCACAAGATCCTCACCGGGCGGCGAGATCGGATTCGCACAATCCGCCAGGGCGGCGGGCTGTCCGGCTTCACCAAGCGCAAGGAGAGCGAGTACGATCCCTTCGGGGCCGCCCACGCCTCCACCTCGATCTCGGCGGGGCTCGGCTTTGCGGTGGGTCGCGATCTCAAGGGCGAAGGCCACCGCAAGGTGATCGCGGTGATCGGCGACGGCTCCATGAGCGCGGGCATGGCCTATGAGGCGATGAACAACGCCGGCGCGCTCGACAAGAACATGATCGTCATCCTCAACGACAACGACATGTCCATCGCGCCGCCCGTGGGCGCCATGAGCCATTATTTCGCGCGCCAGGTCAGCTCCAAGAGCTATCGCGATCTGCGAAAGCTGGGCAAAGGCGTCGCCAAGGCGCTGGGCGTGGAGAATTCCGCGCGCCGGGCAGAGGAATATCTGCGCGGCATGGCGGTGGGCGGCGGCACGCTGTTTGAAGAGCTGGGCTTTCGCTATATCGGCCCCATGGACGGCCATGATCTGGAACAGCTCGTGCCGGTGCTGCGCAACGTGCGCGACGCAGGCGAGGGGCCGGTCCTGATCCATGTCTGCACCCAGAAGGGCAAGGGCTACGCTCCGGCCGAAGCGGCCAGCGACAAGTATCACGGCGTTTCCAAGTTCAACGTCGTCACCGGCGAGCAGCAGAAAAAACCCGCCGGCACGCCCAGCTACACCTCGGTGTTCGCCAAGGCCCTGATCGGGCTTGCGGAGAAGGACGACAAGATCTGCGCCGTCAGTGCGGCCATGCCCGGCGGCACTGGCGTCGACAAGTTCATGACCCGCTTTCCCGACCGCGCCTGGGATGTGGGCATCGCCGAACAGCATGCGGTGACCTTCGCCGCAGGCTTGGCGGCTGAAGGCCTCAAACCGTTTGCGGCGATCTACTCCACCTTTCTGCAACGCGGTTATGACCAGGTTGTCCACGACGTCGCGATCCAGTCGCTTCCGGTGCGCTTCGCCATCGACCGCGCCGGCCTTGTGGGCTCGGACGGGCAAACCCACGCCGGTGCGTTCGATGTGGGCTATCTCGGCGCCCTGCCGGGAATGGTCGTAATGGCCGCCGCCGACGAAGCCGAGCTCGCGCGCATGGTCGCCACCGCAGCCGGCATCGACGACCGCCCTAGCGCGTTCCGCTATCCGCGCGGCGAGGGCATGGGCGTGGAGATCCCCGAAAATCCCGAACCGCTGGAGATCGGCAAGGGCCGCATCATTCAGGAAGGATCCGGGGTTGCGATCCTCAATTTCGGCGCCCGGCTCTCAGAAGTGCTCAAGAGCGCCGAGGAACTCGCCGGTTACGGGCTGAACCCCACCATCGCTGACGCCCGCTTCGCCAAACCGCTGGACGAGGACATGATCACGCGTCTGGCCCGCGAGCACGAAGTGCTGATCACCATCGAGGAAGGTGCGCGGGGCGGTTTCGGCGCCTTCGTGCTGCACTTCCTGGCGGACAGCGGCGCGCTCGACTCCGGCCTGAAGATCCGCACCATGACCTTGCCCGACATCTTCCAGGATCAGGACAGCCCCTACGCCATGTACGAAGAGGCCTGCCTGAACGCCAAGCATGTCACCGCAAAGGTGCTCGAAGCGCTCGGTCGTGAGGCCGAAGCCGCCAGGGCGCTGGCCTGAGGCGGGCGGGCCGGTGCGGCCCGCCTGACTTTTTTGCAGTTTTCCCGTGGACCGAAACCCCTGGCCGCAAGTCCCCTACTGGCGGGCGATCAGGCCGGGTCGGCGGTGCGGCGCGGCTGTTTTAATCAAAAATTCATCTTCGCCAAGCTCGGGCAGAGTGGTTATACCCATTATTCCAGAGCAGGGGTAATGCGTTGAATCTGCAGCAGCTGGAATATGTCGATGCGGTGTCGCGCCATCGCAGCCTTAGAGCGGCGGCGGTGTCTCTGAGCGTCACGCCCCAGGCGCTGTCGCGGGCCATTGGAGCGCTGGAGCGCGAGTTGTCGGCGCAGATTTTCGAGCGCGCCGCAGGCACGGTGAGTTTCACCCCGTTCGGCGCCCGCCTGCACGAAAAGATTGTCCAGGCGTTGAGGTTGCGCGATCAGATCGCGCAGGGGGCCGCCAGCGCGACGCGCCGGCGCCTGTCGGTGGGGATGGGCTATGTCTTCGCCACGAGCCGTCTGGCGGGGCTCGCCTGCGAAGCGTTCGACGAGCTGGGCTATGGGCGCATCGACTATATCACCGGCGCCAATCTGCAACTGACGCCGCGCGTGGCCGCCGGCGAGCTGGACTTCGCCTTCACCAGCGAGACGCCCGAGACGCGGCGCCTGGTGTTCAAACCCTATCTCGAATTCGGGTGGACCATTGCCTGCCGCGCCGATCATCCCATCGCGCGCTCCGGTGATCTGGGTGCGGTGGCCGCCTACGGCTTTGTCTGCCCCCCGTCGCCCAACGGGCACGCCAATATCGAGAAGGCGACGCGGGCGCTTTCGGGGCGTCCCGCCACGATCACCGCCACCGCCCAGGGCGTCATCGAGACGGTCCGCATGGTGCAGTCAAGCGACCGCCTGGCGCTCTTGCCGGAGACTTTCAGCGAGGATGTCAGTGATTGGGCGGGGCTCACCCTCCTGCCGGCGCCGGACCTGCCGCGGCGGTGCTACGGCGTGCTGAGCCAGCGCCGCCCGCCGGTTGGGCTGGACTGGGATGGGCTCAGCGCGGCGCTGGACAGGGTGTTTACGCGCTTCGGCGCACCTGTGCAGGCGGCGCGATGACCCTACAGCAGCTGGTCCATTTGCGCACTGTCATGGCCGAGGGCGGTTTCGGCGCCGCCGGGCGGAAGCTGGACCTCACCCAGCAGGCGGTGTCGCGCTCGGTGCGAACGCTGGAAGACCAGCTGGGCAAGGTGCTTATCGACCGCAGTCCCGACGGGCTGGCGCTGACCCGCGACGGCGAAGCGGTGATGAGCCTTGCCTCCGAACTCCTCGCCCTTGTGGACGAGATGAAGCAGAGCGCCAAATCCACGGACGCGTCGACCCTGAAGCTGCGCGTGGGCATGAGCTACTGGTACTCGCTCACCGACCTGGCCGCGCGCATGCTCGCTGTGCTGGAGGCGCTTCCGGCCGTGGAGATCACACTGGTGGCGGGCGCGACGCGGACGTTCTCCGCCCAGATCGCTGCGCGCGAGCTGGATTTCGCCTTGTGCGCCGAGCCCGGCGACGGCGGCACGCTGAGCTTCACGCCCATGGCTGATGTTAGTTGGGGGGTGGCGCTGCGCGACGGCCATCCGGCCCTGGAAGGCGTCGGGCCGGATCTTGAACCCAGTCTGGATAAGGTGAGCTGGGTGGTGGACTCCAGCGAGCTGGGGGTCGACTTGGCCGAGCGTCTCGCCGCGGCGTTCGGTGCGGGCGCGCCGCGCGCGCGCCTGCGCTCGGGTCTGCCGGCCTTCGCCCTGCGCGCGGTGCTGGAGCGCGATTGCGCGGCGGCGGCGCCGCTGGACGTGGACCCGGCGCTTCTGGGCTATCTGGGCATGCGCGTCACCGCGCCGAGACATCCCATCACGATTCGCCACGGCCTGTTGCGGGGGCGCCGGCGCATCGCCGGGCTCGACTGGGACCGGCTGGAGGCCGAGCTGCAGGACGCCCACGACGCCGGCCGGACATCGTGACGCCCTGTGCATCCAGACATAAAAAACCCCCGGCGCCTGGCGGCGCCGGGGGTTTTTCCGCATCTCGTTAGAGGCGCGGCAAAGCCTTGCGGCTTGAGGTCTTAAAGGGCCTGCAGGTCGCTGGCGGACGTTTTGCCCGTACGCTGGTCGCGGCTTTCCTCGTACTGGACGCGCTGACCTTCGTTGAGCGAAGGCATGCCAGCGCGCTCGACGGCCGTGGCGTGAACGAACACGTCCTTGGAACCGTCGTCAGGCTGGATGAAACCGTAGCCTTTGGTGGAGTTGAACCATTTAACAATTCCCGTAGCCATGGGAAACTTCCTTTACGTCACAGTGTAGCTACACGCCGCAATGCGTGCGGCGCGTTTAGATCAAGTTTTGGGGAGGGTTCGAACAGCGGAGCGCAGCGACGCGCAAACCAGACAGACCGGCCAAAAATTTGATAAGTTTTTTTAAGGCTGGAGAATGAAAAAAGCAACTGATTTCGCATTAATTGCGACTCACCGGTGCGGGAGCGCAGGATGCGTGCTGATAAACATCTCGTGGAATACGGTTATTTCGATACGCGGGCGAAAGCCCAGGCGGCCATTGCGGCCGGTTGCGTGCGTGTGGACGGACGTATTCTTGAAAAGGCGGCGGCGAAAATCGCGCCCGGCGCGACCATCGAGGCGGAGCCCGCCCACCCTTATGTGAGCCGCGCCGCGCTCAAGCTCGCCGCCGGGCTGGACGCGTTCGCGATTGATCCCGCCGGTTTGATCTGCCTCGATGTGGGTGCGAGCACGGGCGGGTTCACGCAAGTGCTTCTGGAGCGCGGCGCGGCCCGTGTGGCGGCGGTGGATGTGGGGCGCGATCAGCTGCATGGCGCTCTGAGGGCCGATGCGCGCGTGCTGAGCCTTGAAGGGTGCGATGCGCGCGCGCTCACCCTTGAGCGGATCGGCGGCCGGGCGCCGCAGCTTGTCGTGTGCGACGCCAGCTTCATCGCGCTGGAGAAGGTGTTGCCGGTGCCGCTGGCGCTGGCCGCGCAAGGCGCGCGGCTGGTCGCCCTGTTCAAGCCGCAGTTCCAGGTCGGCCGGGCCCATGTGGGCAAGGGCGGGATCGTCAGCGACGAAGCCGCGGTGGACACCGCGCGCGAAAAAAACCGCGCCTTCTTCAAGGACGCGGGCTTTGACATCACTGGCGAAGCGGAAAGCCCGATAAAGGGCGGCGACGGTAATCGCGAGTATCTGATCGGCGCGGTGAAGGCCGCGCTCTGATGATCTAGTCGTCGCGGTGGACCCGCTCGGAGCGTTCATGGCGCTCCTGGGCTTCCAGGCTCAGCGTCGCCACAGGCCGGGCGTCCAGACGCGCCAGCGAGATCGGCTCGCCGGTTTCCTCGCAATACCCGTACTCGCCCTCGTCGATGCGGCGCAGCGCCGCCTCGATCTTGCCGATCAGCTTGCGCTGCCGGTCCCGGGCGCGCAATTCCAGCGCACGGTCGGTCTCGGTGGAGGCGCGGTCTGCGATATCGGGAAGCGAGCCCATGTCCTCTTGCAGATTGGACAGGGTCGATTTGCTTTCCCGGATGATTTCTTCCTTCCAGGACTGCAGCTTGCGCCGGAAGTACTCGCGCTGACGCGCGTTCATGAAGTCTTCCTTGTCGCTCGGCCGATAGCCGGCGGGAAGATCAGACTTGGAATCCGTGGCTACGCTCATCAGATCGTCTCCTGCGCCACCCCTCTGAAGGCGCGGAGACAATATCCACGCCGTGCGTTGAGTCAATCGACCTGGGCCGCGCGCCCACACGTTAAACGCAAGCTGGAAAGCGTCATGAAAACTTGGCGTTAATGCGACAAAGCCGACGCGCCTATGCGTCGTGCTTGGCCAGCTCCACCGCTGCGCGCACCTCAACCTCGTCCAGCATCGCCTCCAGTCGCGGATCGTCGGTGGTTTCGCGCCGGCTCTTCAAGGTCTCCATGAGACGTACGAGAGTCTGGCGCGGCAGCGTTCCGTCCAGAAGGGCGATCTTGAGATCGTCCAGTACGTCCAGCAGCGAAAAGGCGCGCTCGGTCGCCTGCTTTTTCGCTTCGCGGAAATCGCCTGCGCCTTGCAGCGCGAGCAGGGCGTCCACCGAGCCGATGGCGCCGGCGCCCGACAAGCCGCCGCTGGCGCTGGCGCTGGGGCCCTGGGCGCTGGAGGCGCCGCCAGGCGTAAAGCCGGATCCGGCCGGGGACTTGCCCGATTTGCGAGTCCCGGACGCGCCGGACAGATTGCGCGGACCATTGACCTTCATGAGTGAAAAGCCTTTCCAAGCCTTGGATCGGAGACTGGCTTAAGCTCTGTTAACAAGGCCTTAAGCCTGACGCTTCTAGCGGCAGAACTTGCCGGGCGCCGGGTGAGGGGCGGCAAATCGCGCCGGGCGCCGCTTCCTCCAACCCCTTGAAATCAAAGCATGTCATCGGCGTTAACCTTGGCATGGTTCTGGCATGGTCTGCTGCGCAAGCTCAAAGCCCTGGATAGTGCGCCGATCATGATCCGATTCCTCGTCCTCATCGTTGCTGTTTTCGCGCTGTCCGCGCCGGCGCTCGCCGACCCGCGCATCAAGGACATCGCCGATGTCGAGGGTGTGCGCGACAACCAGCTGGTGGGCTACGGCCTGGTGGTAGGCCTGGACGGGAGCGGCGACACGCTGCGCAACTCCGCTTTTACGCGTCAGGCGCTCAATTCCATGCTGGAGCGCTTCAACATCAATGTGCGCGAGGCGGATTTGCGCACCGGCAATGTGGCCGCGGTGATCGTCACCGCCGAGCTGCCGCCCTTCTCCATGCAGGGTACGCGCCTCGACGTGACCGTGAGCGCCATCGGCGACGCTGACAGCCTGCAGGGCGGCATGCTGATCGCCACCCCGCTGATGAGCTCGGGCGGCGACGTCTATGCGATCGCACAAGGGTCGCTCGCTGTGGGCGGGTTCTCGGCCGAGGGTGATGCGGCCAGCATCACCCGCGGCGTGCCCACCAATGGACGCATCGCCAACGGTGCGGTGATCGAGCGCGAGGTGGCGTGGGATCTCGCCGCCCAGGCCTCGATCCGCCTGGCGCTGCGCAATCCCGATTTCACCACCGCCAGGCGCATGGCGGCGGCGATCAACGCCTATCTGGGCTCCAGCGCCGCGCACGCAGAGAACCCTTCCATCGTGTCGTTGTCGCGTCCGGCCGAGTTTCGCGGCGACATGGTCGCCCTTGTGGCCGAGGTCGAGCAGCTGCGCGTGGAGACCGACATGCGCGCCCGCGTCGTCATCGATGAAAGCACCGGCACCATCGTGATGGGTGAGAATGTGCGCGTCTCCACCGTCGCCATCGCCCAGGGCGGTCTGACCATCACCGTGGCCGAGAGCCCGATCGCCAGCCAGGCCCAGCCCTTCGCCGAGGGCGGCGAGACGGTCGTCCTGCCCCGCACCGATGTCAGCGTGGAGGAAGGCCAGACCCAGCTCGGGGTGCTGGAGAGCACGGTGTCGCTGCGTGAGCTGGTCGACGGTTTGAACGCGCTCGGTGTGAGCCCGCGCGACATGATCACCATCCTGCAGACCATCAAGGCGTCCGGCGCCCTGCAGGCGGAAATCGAGGTGCTGTGATGGAGGGTCTTCTCGACGCCCAGCTCCAGAACGCGCTTGCGGCCTCGCGCTCCAATGGGCCCGGCCGGCCTCAGCGCGGCCAGACGCCCGACCAGATCCGCGCCACGGCCGAAGAGTTCGAATCGGTCTTCCTGGCGCAGATGATGGAACAGATGATGGGCGACAGCACCGAGACGAGCTTCGGCGGCGGGCCCGGTGAATCCGCGTTCAAGGGCATGCTCAATGAAGAGTACGCCAAGGTGATGGCCAAGGCTGGCGGGATCGGCCTGGCCGACAGCCTGGCCCGCGAAATGCTGGCGCTTCAGGAGGCGCAGGACGAATGAGTGAACTGGCTGCGAGCACCCCCATCGAGCGCGCTGAAGCGCTGATCCGCCTCACCGGGCGCCTGACCCAGCTTCTCGAGCAGGAGACGGCGTTCTTCCAGGCGCGAAAACCCCATGAGGCGGTGAGCCTGCAGGGCGAAAAGACCAAGCTGGCCACGCTGTACCGCGCCGAAACCCAGCGCGCCGCCAAGGATCGCAGCCGGCTCGCCGGCCTCGACCCGGCGTTGAAAGCGCGCCTGACGGACAGCACCATCGCGTTCGAAGCCTCGCTCCAGCGCAACGGCGCGGCGGTGGAGGCGCTCAAACAGCTCACCGAAGGTCTGGTCAAAGCCCTCGCTGACGAGGCCGCGCGCCAGAAGCAGGCGGGATCAGGCTATGGTCCCAACCCGGTGCGCACGAGCATCGGCGCCCTCGCGTATAACCAGACGGCCTGAGGGCGGCTTGGAAGCGGGCGGAAAAGCCGGCGTGTCGCGCGGGCTTCAGAACAGGGCGGTCAGCGCTGCGGTTTGTTGCGCTTGAACACGCCCGCCATCTCCAGATGTCCGGTCCATTTGAACTGGTCCACCAGCACAATGGGGGCGGCCAGGCGGTATCCGCCCTCGATCAGGATGGCGGCGTCCCGGGCGAAAGTCGCCGGATTGCAGCTGATCGAGCACACCACCGGGACCTGACTGTCGGCCAGGCGCTCCATCTGGGCCTTCGCGCCCGCGCGGGGCGGATCCAGCACCACCAGATCGGCGCCGGAAAGCTCTTTCACGCTCAAAGGCTCCAGCGCCAGATCGCGCACGCGCGCATCCACCGGCTTCAGGCCCGGCGTGCGGTCGGCTGCGCGGCGCAGGGCCGCCAGGGGCCTGTCTTCGCCCTCCAGCGCAAGGACCTTGGATTTCCTGGCCAGGCGCAGGGCGAAGGCGCCCGAGCCGGCATAGAGATCAATTACATGCTTGGGTCCGCCTTCGACCAGGGACGCGGCCTCCATCACCACGGCGGCGAGCGCCGCTTCACCCGCTTCGGTGGCCTGCAGGAAGCCGCCCGGGGGCGGCGTCACCTTCACATCGCCAAAGCGCACCACCGGCGTGGAGATCTCGATGACCGGCTCGCGGTTCAAGGTGACGCGCGCCCATTGATGGGTCGAGGCGTGGCGGGCGATGAGCTCGCGAAGGGCCAGGTCGGCCTCCTTCACGCCCTCTATGGAGACGTCGAGGCCGGGCTCCAGATCCGCCACGGCGATGTCGATACGGCCTTTTTTCGGGGTGGCGGCTTCGGCGATTTCGCGCAGGGCCTCGATGGCGCGGCGGATGCCCGGCGTGGCGGCCGGACAGTCGTGAGAATCGGCGATTTTGTCCCCAGCGCGTTCATTAAAGCCGAAGATGAATTTCGCGCCGATCCTGGTGGCGTGGAAGGTGACGCGGCGACGGCCGGCGCCGTGGGCGTCGATCAGCTCGCCCAGTGGCAGGCCCAGCCCGGCCCGCGACATGGCGTCTTCGGCCAGGCTGCGCTTCCAGGCGCGATAGGCGCTCTCCTCGAAATGCTGCAGCGAGCAGCCTCCGCAGGTCTCCGCTACTGGGCAGAAGGGCGTCACGCGTTCCGGCGCCGCATCCAGGCGCTCCAGAACGCGCCCGCGCTCGCCGCGGATCTCCAGCTTCACGGTTTCGCCCGGCAGAATTCCGGTCGCGTAGACGGGGCCGGGGAAGACGGCGTCGCCCCGCGCGCCGAGCGCTTTTGCGGTGAGCGTTTCGGTGCGGGCGGGGGGAGCGGATTTGACGCGGCGTTTCATAGGGCTTTGCGATGACGCGGCCAGGCCCGCGCGTCAAGCGCCGCGCACTTGAGTCCCCGTTTTGATCGCCCGCGCGATTGCGCGCAGTCGAGGGCGCCCGGCGCTTTGCCCCGGTCGCCATCCCTGCTAAGAGCGCCACCGCGTGTTCGATCCATTCGCGAAGGGGCTCCCCATGAAACTCATGTGCGGCAACGCCAACCGGCCGCTGGCGAAAGCCATCGCGGATTTCCTCGACGCTCCATTGTCGAATGTGGACATAGAGACCTTCGCCGACGGCGAGCTTTTCGTTCGCATCGACGAAAACATGCGCGGCCAGGACGTCTTCATCATCCAGTCGACCTCCAAGCCGGCCAACGACAATCTTATGGAATTGCTGATCTGCATGGACGCGCTCACCCGGGCGAGCGCGCGCCGGATCACGGCGGTCATTCCTTATTTCGGCTATGCCCGGCAGGATCGCAAAACCGGCGGCCGCACCCCGATCACCGCCAAGCTGGTGGCCAATCTGATCGCCGGCGCCGGCGCGCACCGTGTGCTGACGCTGGATCTGCACGCCGGTCAGATCCAGGGCTTCTTCGACATTCCCACCGACAACCTCTTCGCCACGCCGGTGATCGAGGACGATATCCGCAAGGTCTATGACACCAAGGATCTGATGGTGGTGTCGCCGGACGTGGGCGGCGTGGTGCGGGCGCGGGCGCTGGCGTCGCGGATCAACGCCGACATCGCCATCGTCGACAAGCGCCGGCCCAAACCCGGCGAGGCCGAGGTGATGAACATCATCGGCGATGTCGAGGGCCGGCGGTGCATCATTTTCGACGACATCATCGATTCCGGCGGCACGCTGTGCAACGCGGCCGCGGCGCTGAAAGAGCGCGGCGCGGTGGAGGTGTCCGCCTACATCACCCACGGGGTTTTGTCGGGCAAGGCGGTGGAGCGGATCGGCGCCTCGGCGCTGACGGAGCTGGTGGTCACCGATTCCATCGACTCCACGCAGAAGATCCATGGTGCGGCGAGCAATATCCGCGCCCTGTCGGTGGCGCCGCTGCTGGCCGAGGCGATCCGGCGCATCGCCAACGATGAATCGGTCTCCAAGCTCTTCGACTAGGCCGACCGGCTCATTTTCAGGACTCAGCCGCTCCGGAACGGGGCGGAGAAGATCGCGTTGTCCACGCAGAACTCGCCGCGAAGCTGCGGCGGGATCAAAGGAGGACAACGCCATGAAGACCACAGCATTGTTCGGCGCCGTTGCAGCCCTCGCCCTTGGCGGCGCGGCCGGCGCCCTTGACCACCACAATACCGGTCAGCAGATGGACGAAGGTGAAGGCCAGACCATGGATCGGGCCGAGAGCACCTGGGGCGCCCATGACGAGGCGGCGTTCGAGATGATGTTTGAGTCCCGGCTCCAGCGCGCCTTCTCCGCCATCGATGCGGACAGCGACAAGTCGATCTCGACCGACGAGTGGGGCGCCTGGCAGGCCGATGAAGGCTTCTACGCCGAGCGCTTCTCCATGTTCGACACAGATTCCGATGAGTCGATCAGCTGGGACGAGTATCGCAGCGCCAGCATGTCGCTTTACGACACCAGCTCGCTCACCGCGGGCGAAGCCGTGAGCGAAGACGAGACGGATGCCGAGCCGATGCACGGCGACTCCGACTAGATGCCTCGTCAGACCGTTTGCACGGAAAAGGCCCGGCGCTGACGCGCCGGGTTTTTTCATGGCGCGGCTCCGGTTTTGCTCGCCACTCGCGGGCCGTGATCATAATCTGTCGCCGGCTGACAATGATCTTTTAGGGAGGCGGGTATGGTTGCGGTGATGATCGCGGGCGGATTTCTTCTGGTCTGCGGAGGGGTTTTCCTGATTGTAGGCCTGGCGCCCAAGGCCGCGTTCCTGGCTGCGGTCACCCGCCGGCTGGAGATCACCGGGCCGTTCGAGCGCGGCGCGGCCCTGGTCTCCGGCCTGTTATTCCTTGCTTCGGGCGGCCTTGTGTCGCTGGGCCTGGAAGATCTTCGCTAAAAGGCCGTTCAGCCATTGCGACGGGGGCTTGAGATCGGCCCGATCACCGGGCGAGGGCCTGCTGATCCTGATATCGCAGGGCGAGGCGCGACAGGGGCCGGCGCGCGTGCGACAACGGTGCAGCGGATTCAGCGCCTGCGCTTGCGTGGCCCTGACTGATCGGCTATACGCCGCGCTCGAAATGGGGCGAAGCGCGCTACGGCGGCGCGGCGCCAAACCCGAGCGCCGCCTTCCGGCGGCGCTTGCATTTGAACCGACTTCGCCGAGGGACCGGACCGATGAGCGACATTGTTCTTTCCGTTGAGGTGCGCGAGCGCACCGGCAAGGGCGGCGCCCGACAGGCGCGCCGTGACGGCCTTGTGCCTGCGACGCTGTATGGCGGCGACCAGGATCCCGTGTCCATCTCGTTGAAGAACAACGAGCTGATCAAGGCGATCGGCTCCGGCAAGCTTCTGGCCAACATGATCACCATTGATCACAAGGGCGAGACGCAGACCGTGTTCGCACGCGACGTTCAGTTTGATCCGGTCAAGGATCTGCCGCTGCACGTGGACTTCCAGCGCGTCAACGCCAAGGATGTCATCTCGGTTGAAGTGTCCGTGCACTTCATCGGCGAAGAGGAGTCCAAGGGCATTATTCGCGGCGGCGTTCTCAACGTGGTGCGTCACACGATCGAAGTCAGCTGCCCGGCCGGCCAGATCCCCGACGCGATCACCGTGGACATCTCCGGCCTGGATATCGGCGATTCGGTGCATATCTCCGACGTCACCCTTCCGGCCAATGTCGAGCCCACCATCACCGACCGCGACTTCACCATCGCCACCATGCAGGGCTCGCGCGCCCTCGTGGAGGAAGAGATTGAAGACGAGGACGAAGCTGAAGGTGTCGAGGGCGACGACGCTGAAGCCTCCGCCGAAGGCGAAGAGGGTGAAGGCGAAGAAGGCGAAGGCGAAGACAAGGCGTAAACCCGCCAGCCTTCACGTCTACTTGATTAAAGGGCGGCGCGCCGGACATCCTCCAGCGGCCGCCCTTTTCATTTGCGGAGACCGCGGATGCATCTCATCGCAGGACTGGGCAATCCCGGCGGACAGTACGCCGGCAATCGCCACAACGCCGGCTTCATGACGCTGGACGCCATCGCCGAGCGCTACGCCCCGTCGGGCTTTCGCGCCCGGTTTCAGGGCGCGGCCGCCGAGGCGGTGGTGGACACGTCGCGCGGACGCGAGAAGGTCCTGCTGCTCAAGCCCCAGACCTATTACAATGAGAGCGGGCGCTCCATCGGCGAGGCGGCGCGCTTCTACAAGATCCCCAGCCCCATGGTCACCGTCTTTCATGACGAGCTCGATCTGGCGCCGGGCAAGTTCCGGCTGAAGACCGGCGGCGGTCACGCGGGCAATAACGGCCTGCGCTCGACGCTCGCCCATCTGGACGGCGACTTCAAACGCGGCCGGATCGGCATCGGCCATCCCGGCGACAAGGCGAAGGTCACCGCCTGGGTGCTCTCCGACTTCGCCAAGGCCGACACCTGGTTTCCCGATCTCACCGATGCAATCGCGCGCGCCCTGCCGCTCTTGATCGAAGGCAATGACGACGCCTTCCAGACCAAGGTCACGCATCTGGCGCCGGCGCCGTAGACCCTATTTGACGATGCCGCCTTCAGGCTTCTGTGCGGTGACGCATACCAGGGTCTGGTCATGGAAACGCATGTCCGGCGAGAGCATGTGGCGGGACACCGTTTCGGCGGCCTGTTCAGCGCCCAGGGCGGAGGCGACCATCATGGTGTTGTGCGCCATGAAGGCGGCCCAGTTGGAACCGCCCTGCACGACGCGCTCAAACCGGCGCTCCACAACATCGCCATAGCCGGCCGCGCTGATCAGGGCGGGCAGGCGGGCGCCGAAGGCCGGGTCCATCAGGGCGCAGGCCTGCATGGCGGCGCGTACGGTGTCGAGCGCGGCCGCGAATTCGTTTGCGCCGGGCGCGTCCGGATCGGCGGGCGTGCAGGTGGAGCAGTCAAGATCGGCGATGGCCAGCACGCCTCCGGGCTTCAGCCAGGATGACAGCGCATCAATGGCGCGCACAGGGTCTGGAAGGTGCATGAGCACAAGGCGGGCATAGACCAGATCGAACGCCTCCGGCTCGGGCGCGGGCGCGTAAAGATCAGCCTGGAGATGGCGCACGGGCGGGGCCGGCGGCGCGGCGTGCGACAGGTCCGCATCCAGGCCCAGCACGTCGCCGTCCGGCCCGGTCTTGCGGGCGAACCAGCTGAGCATGCCGCCGGATCCCGCGCCGATTTCGAGGATTTTCATGCCGGACCGGAACGCCACCGCATCCTCCAGCCAGGCGTGTGTCTGGGCGGCGTAAAACCCGTCCAGCTGGCGCAGGCGCTCGGATTCCACATCGCGGGGCGCCGTGCCGGCGAAATAGGTGTCTTTCAATCGGCTCATGTCCGGACAAATAGGCCGAACCGCACCGGCTTGCAATGAAATGCGGCCGCCGGCGAACAAACGCCGGCGGCCGCTTCATCAGGCAGGGCGCCGCTTAGAGGACTTCGAACAGGCCGGCCGCGCCCATGCCGCCGCCGACGCACATGGTGCACACGACGTATTTCACGCCGCGGCGCTTACCCTCGATGAGGGCGTGTCCGACCATGCGCGCGCCGCTCATGCCATAGGGGTGACCCACCGAGATCGCGCCGCCATTGACGTTGAGATTCTCGTTGGGGATGCCCAGCTTGTCGCGGCAGTAGAGGACCTGCACCGCGAACGCTTCGTTGAGCTCCCACAGGCCGATATCGTCCATGGTCAGGCCGTTGGCCTTCAAAAGCTTCGGCACAGCAAAGACCGGCCCGATGCCCATCTCGGCCGGATCAAGGCCGGCCACGGCCATGCCGCGATAGGCGCCCAGCGGCTGAAGCCCGCGCTTTTCGGCTTCCTTGCGCTCCATGAGCACCGATGCGCTGGCGCCGTCGGAGAGCTGGGAGGCGTTGCCGGCGGTGATGAACTTGCCTTCGCTCACCTGCATGCCCTTGGCAAACACCGGGTTGAGGCTCTGCAGATTTTCCAGCGTGGTGGAGGGGCGGTTGCCTTCGTCCTTGTCCAGCGTGACCTCCTGCTTGGAGATCTCGCCGGTGGCCTTGTCCTTCACCAGCATGGTGGAAGGCAGAGGGACGATCTCGTCGTTGAACTTGCCGGCGGCCTGGGCCGCGGCGGTGCGCTGCTGGGACTGCAGCGAATATTCGTCCTGGGCTTCGCGGCTGACGCCGTAGCGCTCGGCGACGATCTCGGCGGTTTCCAGCATGGACATATAGAGCGAAGGTACGTGCTCGTTGATCCAGGGGTCGAACGCCTTGTGCAGATTCATGTGCTCGTTCTGCACCAGCGAGATCGACTCAAGGCCGCCGCCCACGGTGACGGTCATGCCATCAGAAATGATCTGCTTGGCTGCGGTGGCGATGGCCATCATGCCGGACGCGCACTGGCGGTCCATGGACTGGCCGGCCACCGAGGTGGGCAGGCCGGCGCGGATGGCGCACTGGCGGGCCGGGTTCTGGAAGGTCGAGCCCTGCTGCATGGCGGCGCCCATGACCACGTCGTCGATTTCTTTCGGATCGATCCCGGAGCGCTCGACGGCGTGCTTTATCGCATGACCGCCCAGAGCCTGGGCCTGGGTGTCGTTGAACGCGCCGCGATAGGCCTTGCCGATCGGGGTGCGGGCGGTGGAGACGATGACGGCTTCACGCATGGTGAAACTCCTTGAACTGTCGAACAAAGGTGAGGGGGGTCAGCCGAGCTTCACGCCGTGATGGTCGGCGGCGGCTTTGAGGAATTTGAAGGTCTGCGAGCCGCCGTCGGTGTACTCCTCCTGGCCGGAGGCGTCCGTAATGCGGCCCAGTGCGGCCGACACGTTTTCGGCCGTCTGCTTATCCGGCTCCAGATAGATACCCGGCGTTTCGTAGATCTTGGTCGCGGCATAGCCGCCGGCGCCGGCGCACAGGATCAGCCGGTTGGGGCTGTCTTCGGCCACCAGCGGGATCAAGCCGGCGGTGACGCTTTCCGCGGTCATCAGCTTGCCGGCCTCTTGAGGGATGATCCCTTGCGTCATCCGGGTATAGGCGGTGGGCGAGAGCGTGTTGACCCGGATGTCGTACTTGCGCCCTTCCAGGTGGAGCACGTTCATCAGCCCCACGACGCCCATCTTCGCGGCGCCGTAATTGGACTGGCCGAAATTGCCGTAAATGCCCGAGGAGGAGCTGGTCATGACGATGCGGCCGTAATTATTGGCCTTCATGTGGTCCCACACCGCCTTGGTGCAGATCATCGCGCCCATGAGGTGGACCTCCACCACGGCGCGGAAATCCTCCAGATCCATCTTGGAGAAGCTCTTGTCGCGCAGGATGCCGGCGTTGTTCACCAGGATGTCGACCTTGCCGAAGGTCTTGATCGCCTGGTCCACCATGTCCGCGACTTCATCGGGCTTTGAGACGTTGGCGCCATGGGCCATGGCTTCGCCGCCGGCGGCCTTGATCTCGTCCACCACAGCTTGCGCCGCGCTGGTGGAGCCGCCCGTACCGTCCACCGCACCGCCCAGATCATTGACCACCACCTTGGCGCCGCGGCGGGCGAGCTCCAGGGCGTGGCTTTTTCCAAGTCCGGCGCCGGCGCCGGTGACGATGGCCGTGCGGCCGTCAAAGCGGATATCGCTCATGGGTTCGTTTCGCCTCCCGTTTTTCAATCGGGCGACATGCGAGCCGGTTTTGAGCCAAATTGCAATGCGTGAGGCGCCGCCCGCTAGAGCAGGAAGGCGGGCGCGCTCACCTGGTCGAACCGGCTGCGCGCCATGAACCGGCGCACCGAAGCCTCAACCGCGCGTTTGAGCGCCGGGGGATGGGTCAGAAGCCCGTGGGCGCCGCCTTCCAGGGCTGCGTCAGATTGCAGGCCGCTCTCGTCGCCCACATGGCGCTCCCAGTCGGCGAACACCGGATCAAGCGCGGCGCGGTCGCAGACGATCACCGTCGCGCATACCGACAGCTTCTTGCCGGTCGCGCGCGCGAGGTCGGCGGCCGCCTGCACCCTGAGGGCGTCTTCCAGAGACCAGATTCTCATGCGGCCGCCCTGGGGGCGTACGCCGTGCAGAGCCCGCACAAGGCCAAGTCGTTGGAGATGGCGCAGGACGCTGGTGCTCAGCGGCCCGTCGATGGTCGCGAGCATCTCATCGTCGGTGAGGACGCTGCGCAGCCGCCAGTCGTAAATCAGCAAGGCGCCCAGCGCGCCCGGATCTCGTAGCGTGTATTCGGATTTCTCTGCCCGCCATTCCATGGCCTGCTCCCCCGGTACTGAATGCGTTTAATGAGCTTACGCAGTGAATACATTAGGTGGCTTGAATTAATGAGCAGTGAACGCGTGTATTTTGTTCGGCTACACTGCAGGTTTATCGCCTGCTGGACGGCAGGCGCAGGCTCCGGCCCTTTGTTGGCGGGCCAGCGAAAGGTGCTGTTGAGGCGGCGGTTTCAGCGTTTCCGGCAGCTCCTCAGCGGACGGTCCGGCCGGGGGCGCTCCGCGACGCCAAGGCTCCGCGCCCTGGCCTGCTTCTAGCTCGACCAGGCAAGGCCCACTCAGCAAAGGACCCTCTTTTCATCTGGATGAAAACCGGGGGGGTCGCGTCACGGGCGCCAGAAGAGTCTGCAGCCTGCCTGGTCGAACTCGCAGCGGCTGTGACCCGGCGAGCTTGACGCGGTGAGTCTGATCCGGGGGCGGAACGGGTCGGTAAACGGCGACGGGGCCTCGCGCGCTTGCCTCTTCAATCAGAGCCTTGGGGGCGCGCGACTTTCATGTTGCAACTCAGACGCACAGTCGGTCCGATCGCCCTGACCCTCTATGGAATGGGCGTGACCATCGCGGCGGGGATTTATGTCCCCGTCGGGGAAATGGCGGGGCTCGCCGGGACCTGGACACCGCTGGCTTTTCTGCTCGCCCGCGTGCTCGCCGGCCTGACCGCGGCGTCCTATGCCGAACTGGCGCGTCGCGGCCCTGGTGTTCGGAGCGGTCTAGCTGTCATGGCGAGACGACGAGCGCTGTCGCCAGCCAGGGTCGCTGGACTCGCTGTGAGGCTTCATACTCATCGATCTTTGTGTCCAGCGCCAAGGTGCGATCAATTTCATTCTCTCCGTCCAGCAAAAAGCGCTTGTGCGAGGGGGCGATGTCGAACGCGAACGTCTCACCGGTCGAGGTGGTGATCACCTGATCGGGCAGATCAACGCTCAGAACGCAATGAGCGAGATCGCTGATGACGGACATCAGCGCGTCGACCTCATCCTTTTCGAGCGTGATCGTCAGAATCCCGTTATTGCGGCAGTTATTCTGGAAGATTTCGGCGAAACTCGGCGCGATGACACAGCGAAATCCGTACGCGTCCAGCGCCCAAGGGGCATGCTCTCGGCTTGAGCCGCAGCCAAAATTGTCCAGCGTCACCAGAATGCGGGCCTCTGCGCGGCCAGCCTGATTGAGAACGAAATCGGGATCTTTGCGCAAATCGGCGAACAGCGCGTCGCCCAGTCCGCTCTTGCTTATGGTTTTGAGAAAGCGGGAGGGCACAATCTTGTCGGTGTCGACATTGGCCATGGGCAGGGGGGCGGCGATCCCTTCGAGACGGTCAAACGGCTTCATCTCGAAACTCCCTCACATCGGTGATCCGTCCGGCGAGGGCCGCAGCCGCGACCATCGCCGGCGACATCAGATGGGTTCGTCCGCCAGGGCCCTGGCGACCTTCAAAATTCCGGTTTGATGAGGAGGCGCACCGCTCGCCAGGCTTCAGGCGATCCGGATTCATCCCAAGGCACATGGAACAGCCCGCATCGCGCCATTCAAAACCGGCCTGCTTGAAAATGCGGTCCAGACCTTCCGCCTCGGCCTGCGCCTTGACTGTGCCCGACCCCGGCACGACGAGCGCGGTGACATGAGCGGCCACGCGTCCCTGTTTTGCGATTTCGGCTGCGGCGCGCAGGTCTTCGATTCGTCCGTTCGTGCAGCTTCCGATGAAGGCGGTGTCGATGGAGATGTCGGTGATCCGGGTTCCGGGGGCCAGATCCATATAGCGCAGCATGGCTCGCACCGAGTCTGCGGTCGCGGGGACGCTTTCCTGCTCCGGGTCAGGAACACGCCCGTTTACGCCGACGACGGCGTCCGGGCTCGTGCCCCAGGTCACCTGCGGCGACACGTCGGCGGCGTTGATCGTCGCCACCTTGTCGAAGACGGCGCCGTCATCGCTGTGAAGCGTCCGCCAATAGGCCGTGGCGACCTGGAAGGCGGCGCCGGCGGGCGCGTTGGATCTGCCTTCAAGCCAAGCGAACGTCGTCTGGTCGGGCGCGATGAGGCCGGCGCGGGCGCCCGCCTCGATCGACATGTTGCAGATGGTCATACGCCCGGCCATGTCGCAGGCGGTGATGGCGGAGCCGCGATACTCGATCACACAGCCGGTGGCGCCGCCCGCGCCGATCCGGCCGATGACGTGGAGGATCAGATCCTTGGGCGTGACGCCGAGGCCGAGCGCACCGTCGATCTGAATGAGCATTGATTTTGATTTGCGCCGCAACAGCGTTTGAGTGGCCAGAACATGTTCGGCTTCCGTCGTCCCGATGCCGAATGCCAGAGCGCCGAACGCGCCATGGGTCGATGTGTGGCTGTCCCCGCAAACGATCGTGGCGCCCGGCAGCGTCAGGCCGAGCTCCGGTCCGATCACATGCACGATGCCTTGCCCACGGCTTGCGAGCGGAACGTAGGGAACGCCGAATTCGGCGATGTTTCGCTCCAGCGTCTCCACCTGCACGCGGCTGTCGCGATCGAAGATTCCGGCGACCCCGCTGCTGCGGTTCGTGGTTGGGACATTGTGGTCGGCCACGGCCAATGTGAGGTCCGGGCGCCGGACACGGCGTCCTGACGCCTTCAGGCCTTCAAAGGCCTGGGGGCTGGTCACCTCGTTGACCAAATGGCGGTCGATATAAAGAAGCGTGTCCCCGCTTTCAGACTGGGCGACCGTGTGCTCATCCCAGATCTTTTCATAAAGCGTGCGAGGCGGGGGCATGGCGATGTCCATAATTTGAATCAATCGCGATTTCGCGAGACGATTTTTCAGGTCCGCGACAGGCGAGGACACGGCGTTGATGCGCCCGCCGTAAAGGCCGCCGACGGCTCAGCCGCAAAGTCCGCTGGTCCGGCGCCGGTCACTGACCGCCCCGTTCACAGGCATTCAAGAGCCGGCGGAGCCCGCGTTTGAACCGGGATTAAACGGCGGCGAACGCCGCTCTCGACTCGAAGAGACGGGCCAAGCGAATGACCCGTCTCTCAAATCCGAGCGTCAAAGATCGGTTATTGCAGTTCGGGGAAACAGGCGGCGCCGGCCTGCTTCATGGACGCGGTCGCGTCGCGGTCCCAGTCAGTGATCTGGGCGTAGGCCGCGGCTTCTTCATCAGACAGCCGGTCAACGAAACACGTGCACCCTTCCTCGGCGTCTTGCGCGCCGAGCGCAGAGGTGTCGGCCATGCATTTCGCCATCGCCGCCGCTTTGGCGTCTTCGTCTGCCGATCCTGCGCTCGCGATCGCAGCCGATGTGAGCAGCGCCGCACATGCGGCGAAGATAAATGTCGTTTTCACGTAAACCTCCCCAGGTCTTAAAGCCATGAGTCGGGCAAATGCCGCGCCCAAACTTCGATAATCGAAGAACACTTCGATCATTGAAAATACTGGGCAAGCTGGTTAAGTCTGTCAATGAGTATTGCGTCTCCGTCACGCCAGTCAGTGCACGGATTTAGAACAAGACCGCGCAAGGGGGGACCATGGCGTCCAACAACAAGTTCAAGACCACGCATGTCGGCAGCCTCCCGCGACCGGCGGATCTGATCCAGCTGATGTTCGCGAAGGAAGACGGGTTGCCGCTTCAGAGCGAGGCGCTTGAGGCCAAGATCCTTGAGGCCGTGAACCGGATCGTCGAGCGGCAGGTCGAAGCCGGCATCGACTTCGTCAATGACGGCGAGATGTCCAAGCCCAGCTATGCGACCTACATCAAGGACCGCCTGTCGGGCTTCGGAGGGACGGGCGCCAGCTATACCTTTGAAGACATCGAGGCCTTTCCCGAGACGAAGCGGCGCATTTTCGACGATCCCGGACGCAAGAAGCGCAGCGCGCCGGCGTGCAACGGGCCCATCGAAGTCATCGATATGGACGCGCCGCGCCTCGACGCGGAGCGCCTGACCTCGGCGCTTTCGAACCAGGACGCGGCCAAGCCGTTCATGAGCGCCGCCTCGCCCGGGGTTACGACGCTTTTCTTCGGCAATGAATATTACGACAGCCATGAAGACTATCTGTTCGCGGTCGCTGAAGGGCTGCGCCACGAGTATGAAACCATCGCCGCGGCCGGCATCATACTCCAGGTCGACTGCCCGGACCTGGCGATGGGGCGGCACACGCAATACTCGGATCTGACGCTGTCGCAATTCCGCGACCGGATGGCGCTTCATATCGAAGCGCTCAATCACGCCGTCCAGAACATTCCGGCCGATCAGCTGCGGATGCATATGTGCTGGGGCAATTATCCCGGCCCGCACCACTGCGACGTGCCGTTCAAGGACATCATTGATCAGGTCTGGCGGGCGAAACCTTCAGCGATCCTGTTCGAGGCGGCCAATCCGCGCCATGCGCATGAATACACGCTGTTTGAATCCGTGAAGCTACCCGAGGGCAAAGTCCTCGTTCCGGGCGTGGTTGAATGTCAGTCGAATTATATCGAACACCCTGAACTGATCGCGCAGCGCATCGAACGCTACGCCCATCTGGTCGGCCGCGAGAACGTCATCGCCGGGGTCGATTGCGGGTTTTCGATCCATGCCGGCACGGGCGGCGTGGACCCTGACGTCGTGTTCGCAAAACTGAGCGTGCTCAGCGAGGGCGCCCGCCTGGCCTCTGAAAAGTTCTGGCCCTGATGGCCGCTTAGAGGGGATCGAGGAAGGCGTGCAGGGCGGCGTTATACGCCGCCGGCGCGCACATATTGCACATGTGACCGGCGGCCTCGATTTCGAGCTGCGTGGCGCCGGCAAGGGTGGCGCTCAGCTGAGCGGCCACGTCGCGGCGAAGCGGCGTTTCGCGATCACCGGTTACGACAAGCGTTGGCGTCGTCAGCCGGGAGAGCGCATCCCACGCCAGCGCGTGCCTCGGCCTGGCGTGGGCGAGAAGGTCCGAGCCGCCATACCGGTCGAGCATGGCGTCGATGGCGGCTTGCTTGCCGGGATCGACCGGGCGCATGAGCGGATGATCGCGCCAGAGCGACTTCATCGCGTCCAGACGCCCGGACCGCGCCATGTCACGATAGGCGTCCAGCGGAATATCCGGCTGGCCGCTTGCCGCGACCGGTCCCAGCCGGACACCCTGGAGCACCAAAGCCGCAACTCTTGAAGGATGGGCGAGGGCGGCTTCAGCCGCGACCTGGCCGGCTTGCGACATGCCCACAAGAACAAACGAGGCAAAGCCGAGCTGATCCGCGACCGCGATAACATCATCAGCTTCCAGGCTGAGATCGTAGGGTGCGGACGACTTACCACACCCTCGCCGATCAAGCGTTACGACCGCGCGCTCTGTGAACGCCGTCGATTGCGACTCCCACATGCGTCGATCAAGAGTCCAGCCATGCAGGAAGATCAACGGCGCGGGCCCGCCGTCTTTCAGGCGCCCGAATACATCATATTCGAGTTCCCCGCCGGGGACGCGCACCCGGCCCGTATGGTTCTCGCCTACACTCAATGACCACGCGTCTCGATCTTTCAGGTCTTCCAGGGCCAGAATGGTCTGGCGCTCACCGGTAGACGTTGTTGTTCGTGTAATCGCCGGCAAGCCAACGATCGAGTTCCGTGCGGGCCTTGCGGCGCCATTCTTCGGAGTCCTTCACGGCATCGCCATCGTCCACGACGAACTCCACGATCATGCCGTTGGGATCGTTCACGTACACCGAGCGACAGTATCCATGCTCCAGGACATAGGTGTCCGGTTCTTTATACCCTGCGGCCTCGATGCGCTTCTCGACGTCCTTTTGAAATTGCGGATCGACGTGGAGCGCCACGTGATGGAACGGCGTCGGCGGCATCTTGGGGCCGAATTCAGCCTGGTCCTCGGGATCGGCGAACTGAAAGAACGCCAGGGCGCTTCCGTCGGCCATGCCGAAGAAGCAATGGATGTAGGTGCGTTCCTTACCGAAGAGTTCGTCTTTTTCGCAAAAGGTCGAGACCAGCGGCAGGCCGATCACGTCTTCATAAAACTTGCGCGTCGCCTCCATGTCTGCGGTGACATAGGCGGTGTGATGCAGTCTGTTCGGCAATCCCATCTGTGTGGTCTCCCCTGTTTTTCGTCTTTTATCTGATCGGGCCCGGCATGACGCCGGCTCGGTTGACGTCGCTAGCTGGCGAGCTTGCTCGCGATGGCTGCGACATGGGCGCCCTGGAATCGGGCGCCGTCCAGCTCGTTTTCGCTTGGCAGGCGCGATCCGTCGCCATTGGCGATCGTGCTGGCGCCGTAAGGCGTGCCGCCGCTGATCTCTGTCATGATGGACGCCCCTTCCCAGCTATAGGGAAGTCCGACGATGACCATGCCGTGGTGAAGCAGGGTGGTGTGGAAGGACGTAATCGTCGTCTCCTGGCCGCCGTGCTGGCTGGCCGTGGACGTGAAGACGCTGCCGACTTTCCCAACCAGCGCACGCGACATCCAGAGGGCGCCGGTCTGATCGAGGAAGTTGCGCATCTGCGCCGCCATGTTTCCGAACCGGGTCGGCGTCCCGAAGATTATAGCGTCATAATCGGCGAGGTCCGCCGGCGCGGCGAACGGCGCGTTCTGGTCGGTTTTCATGCCGCTGGATTTCGCCACCTCGTCGGGGACAAGGTCTGGAACACGCTTGAGATCGCAGGTGACCCCGGCGACCGATTTTACGCCGTCCGCGACGGCCTGAGCCATGGTTTCGGTGTGGCCATATCCAGAGTAGTAAAGAACAAGGACTTTCGTCACGAATATCTCCGCAAGTTTTTAAGACAGGGGGTAGGGCGGATCGCTGATCCGCCCTGACTTGAAGCCCTAGAATCGATAGCTGATGTCGGCGCCCCAGCGTTGTGGCTGAGCGCGGAACAGGAAGCCACCGGCCGAATATTCGGCGTTGTACTCCGTATCAAAAAGGTTCTTCGCCCAGATCGTGAACGCCCAGCTGTCCGACCGGATGCTGGCGCGCACATCGACGAGATCAACTGGATCACGCGCGACCGGCGTCGCGTCGAGCGCAAGCTCAGGCGCGCTGAACGGGATCGTGAACGTGGTGTCGCCGAGCCGGTTGTAGTCCACCCGGAAAAAGGCGTCGTACTGATCGGTGATCGGCGTCGTGTACTCAAGGCCGATATTGACGGTGTAGTCGGAGACTTGCGGCGCCTTGGCGCCGATCGCCACCGGATCGGGGAACTCGGTGATCTCGCTGTCGGTGTATCCGAAGCCCGCGTTGAGCCGGAGCCCTTCGGTGAGCTCGGCGTTCAGTTCGATGTCGATACCGGTGTACTCGACCTCGTCGATGGTGCCGAGATTCTGGGTCGAGTTCGCCGCCAGGAAGACGAAGAAGTAGCTGCCTTCAGACCGGGTGAAGAAGGTGCTGGCGTTCAGATTGACCCGCCCGTCCATGAAGGTCGACTTGAAGCCGGCCTCGAACGTGTCGGCGGTTTCCTGATCGAACAGGTCACCAACCCCGGAGAAGCCGCCCGCGGACGCCACGGCCCCGACGCCGGTCTGGTTGAAGCCGCCGCTCCTGAAGCCGCGGCTGTAGCTGGCGAACAGGTTCAGATTGCTGGACGGAGAATAGCTCAGAATGATCTGCGGCTGGAAATCGTCCCAGGACTCTTCACGAACGGCGCCCGTCGCACAGTCAGGCCCCGGCGTGCAGGGAAGGAAGCCGGTCGGCGTCAGCGTCGTGTTCTCGCGTTCATCATTGTCGTAACGCGCATTCACCGACAGCTCGAGCGTGTCGGTGATGTCGTAGGACGTGTTCAGGTAAACCGCCCAGGCGAACTGGTCCTGCGAGTCCGCGAGGAAGGTCTGCTGCGCATTGAGCGGGTTCGTGCTGGGCTCGCGATACACGGGAAATACGCCCGCTCCGGTATCGAACATGTTGCCGGTCGAGATGAAGCGATCGGTCGCGAAAACCTGCGTGCCGACGATCCAGCGGAAGCGTTGGTCGGAGTTGGAGGTGAACCGGAACTCCTGGCTGAAGGTATCAACGTCCAGGAACTGGCTCTGATTGAAGTTGAAATTGATCCGGTTGATCGGGAACGGACCAAACGGGTCGAAGGTGTATCCATCGCCGGTGAGAATTTCCTCCAGGCTGTTATAGCCCGTGATGGAGGAGAACTCGCCGTATTCAGTCTCGTACCGCAGTCTCAGCGCGAAATCGTAGATGTCGCGCTCATTGATCCCGGAATTGTTGAGATCGATCGGCCGGTCCGTGTAATTCGGGTTGTTGAAGTTCGGATTGCCGAAATCGGGGACCACATAATAAAGGCCCCGCGTCTCAAGCAGATTCGCCGACAGGCGAAGATCGGCGCGGAAATTCTCCGTCGGCTCATACCGGAAGGAGAGCCGCGCATTGAGGTCCTCGACCGGATCGACGTTTTCCTCGGCGCTCGCATCGACCGTGTTGACGTTGGTCAGAAAACCGTCGGTGTCGTACCAGGATCCCGAGGCGCGCATGGACAGCGTGTCGGAGATGGGAATCGACGCGGCGCCCTGCAGGCGGTATCCGGGGCCCGAGTTCCAGCCCGCGAGGACGCGGCCTTCAAACTCGTCGGACGGCTCGGTCGTCGTGATCACGATGGCGCCGCCGATGGCGTTGCGTCCGTAGAGCGCGCCTTGGGGTCCCTTTAGAACTTCGATCTGCTGGATATCGACCAGGGACTGGTTGAACAGCGCGGGCTGCTGCAGCGGGATGCCGTCGATGATGATCGCCGCCGAGGGTTCGCTGTTCCGGTTCTGGCCGATGCCGCGAATGACAAGGAAGCTCGTTCCGGCGTTTTGCGTCTCAACGAATGTGACGTTGGGCACCTGGGCGATAAAGTCGGCCGGCTTGTCGATGCCGCGATTTTCGATCGCTGTCGCATTGAAAACCGTCACCTGGGCCGGAACGTCCTGAACAGATTCATCGCGCCGACGCGCCGTAACGACGATCCGGTCAGACTGTTCGGCACGCGGCTCATCGCTTTCGCCCGCATCTTGCGCCGACGCGATCGCCGGGTATGCGGACCAAGAAAGTGCGGTCGCACCAAGTAAGACAGCCAGCCTCTTACGCTCTACGCCCATTTCAAAACCTCCCCTTCGGAACGACTTCGCCGCTCTTGTTTTTTTGATCACGGATTTCCCGAGACGGATTAGCTAAAGTTTTTCGCTCATCGAAGTCAAGTTCGTATATCGAATTGTTTGCGAGACAGACCCGTGCCGGGACGATCATGCGACAGGCCGAACCTCAGCCAGGGTCAGCCGCCGGAAAGTGAATGGGAAAGGTGAGGAGATTGCCGCAAGGCGTCTTCGATATGTCTCGCCGCCTCGCGGAGCAGAGACGCGCGCGTCTTAATCAGCTCACTGACCGAAATGCGTGTCGTGGACGTGGAGCAGTTGATCGCGCAGGCGATTTTCCGGTTGGAGTCGAAGACCGGGACGGAGATCGAGATTATGCCGAAATCCAGCTCGTCTTTGGCGACGTCAAACCCGTCCTTGCGGATTTTCTGAAGACGCTTTTGCATCGCGCCTTTCGACGAGATGGTGTTGTCGGTGAATTGCTCGAAACCGGCGGAGGCCAGATAGGCGTCGACCACATCGTCGGCCTGGAAGGCGAGCAGCACCTTGCCCAGTGACGTCGCATGGACCGGAAATCGCGTGCCGACATTCGCCGACAACCGAATCGGCCGCTCGGTGGAAACGTGCGCGATGTAGAGGACGTCGTGTCCGGAAAGAACCGCCATGGAGGAGCTGTCGCCGGTTTCGTCGCGGACTTTCTGCAAGTGGGGCAACGCCACCGTTTCAAGGTTCATGGACGACATGAACGACCAGCCGAATGACAGAACCTCCGGCCGTAACAGGAATTTTCGGCCATGGCGGGCCACATAACCAAGGGCGACAAGCGTATTCAGGCAACGCCGGGCCACCGCCGGGCTCAGATCCGTCGCAACAGCGACTTCGCTGAGCTGCATTTCAGGCCGGTTCTTGTTGAAGGCCCGCAAGACGGAGAGACCGCGCTCGAGCGTGGACAGGTATTCTGGTTCTTTTATGCGTGCGGCGGGTTTAGCGGGCATCTCTTCTCATGACTCGTCGGTGGCCTTGATGGCGATGCGCGCTCGCGCTTCCGGGCGCGACCGCTCACTCAGCAGCCTTGATTCGCAAGATATTCGCGAAGATTTCTTCATTATGCTCACCAAGGGTCGGCGGCGCCACTACGTCAAGGCTCCGTTCGCCATCAAATGAGATCGGCGATCGAATTGTCCTGAACGACCCCATTTCGGGGTGTTCGGTCTCGATGCACAGCTGCAAATGCTTGCCCTGCTCGCTTTCGAGCACGTCTTGAGGCTCTCGAACCTGAGAATGGGGAACCTCCAGTTCAAGCAGGCGATCGCACCAACGCGCCAGGGGCTCGGTCTTGAAGATCGGCTTCAGGAACTCGAGAACCGTTTCGTAGTTTTCGATGCGGGCGTTTCGATCCTTGAACTCGGGTCGATCAAGCATGTCGGGTTGGCCGACAGCGGTCGCCAGATTCTCCCAGAATTTGGGAGGCGAGGACATGTGCAGCGCCAGCCATTTGCCGTCGGAGCATTCGAAGACATAGGACTGCGACACATGGGGCCGGCTGTAGGGCCCCATCGTCTGCTTCGCCGACAGGAAATGCGTGAAATCATCAAGATTGAAATGACACATGGCCTCGAACATCGAGGTTTCCACGAGCCGGCCGACGCCGGTTTCGGCGCGTTCGGTCAGCGCCGAGAGCACGCCCAGAGCGCCATAAAAACCGGTCATGGCATCGGCGATGGCCGGACCCACCACGCGCGGATGATCGGGATTTACAAGCAATCGCAGGAAACCGCTCGCCGCCTGCGCGACGCTATCGAAGGCGGGACGTTTCTGGTCCGGACCGTCAGGCCCGAACCCTGAAATGGAGCAATAAACGAGCTTGGGGTTGATCGCCCGCAGTCGCTCCGCGCCGACATTCAGGCGGTCGGCGACGCCCGGCCGGAAGTTCTGAATGAACACGTCGGCCTGCTGGACCAGTGTGTCGAGCCTGGCGATATCCTCGTCTTCTTTCGTATTCAGCGTGATGCTGCGCTTGTTGCGATTATAGGTCTGATAGTGAGGGCTGTAGAGGCCGCCTTTGAAGGCGCGGAACGGATCGCCCGAGCCGGGTTGCTCGATCTTGATGACGTCCGCGCCCAGGTCGGCGAGCAGCATGCCCGTCGCGGGGCCGGTTATGAACGTGCCCATCTCAAGGACGGTGATGTGCTGGAGAGGTTTGGCCATCGGTCTTCTCCTTTTTAAAATCCGGCGTTAGCGCGCTGCCCGCTTGTTCGACAAAGCGGACTCGTCGGAAGACTCTCTTGACACCAACATAAAAAATTCGAATAACGAAGCCAAGTTCGGAATGCGAATTTTCTGAAAAATTGTGGAGTCGCCATCATGCGCGATCTCACACCTTGAGTCCGGAACGAACGCCTCAAATGGAGAGTGACAGTGCGAATCGGAAAACAGGACGATAATCACAGCGCGATCTGTACATCCGACGCCGAGAAGATCGTCGTTCGCGGGCGAGACCTGTGTAAAGACATTATCGGCAAGCGCGATTTCACAAGCTACTTCTGGCTGTTGGTCACCGGTGAAGACCCTACGCCCCTTCAGGAAAAATTCGCCAATGCGGTTCTGGCCGCCATCGCCGAGCACGGCCTGGTCCCCAGCGTGGTGCAGGCCCGAATGACCTATGCGGCGGCGCCGGAGGCGTTTCAGGGCGCCGTCGCCGCCGGTCTTCTGGGCTGCGGCTCGGTCGTGCTGGGCAGCGCGGAGACGGCCGGCAAGTTCCTGAAGGAGATCGTTTCAAAGTCCGAGGAGACCGGGGACGATCTGGAGAGCGTCGCGGAAGAGGCCGTCAAGGCGCTTCGCAAGGACAGGAAGCCGGCGCCTGGATTCGGCCACCCGCAACATTCGGGCGGCGACCCGCGGGCGCTGCTCCTTCTGGAGATGGCGGAAGAGGACGGCGTTGCTGGCCGGCATATCAAGGCCCTTCGCGCCGTGGAGGCTGCTCTTCCCGGCGCCATCGGCCGGTCCTTGCCGATCAACGTGAACGGCGCCATTCCCGCAGTGATGCTGGATGTCGGATTTCCGGTCCAGGCCCTGAAGGGCATCTCCTTGCTCGCCAGAACGGCCAGCCTTATCGGCCATTTGCAGGAAGAATCCGAACGCCCGATCGGCTTTATCATGTCGGGCGCGGCGGCCGCCGCGATCGAGTATGACGGTCCCGAATCGTCTTGAGCCGATAACGCTCATCGCAGAAAACGCAGCGCCTGGTGATGACGGCGTCGGAAAAGACAGGGCGCGCGAAGATTCGTCACGCCGTCGCGGCCTCTGGCGCGCCACCCGGTCTTTGAATTTATCCTCTTCGAGCTCAAGCCGCGAGCAGCCGGCGCCACTCGGCGCGCGACGCACTGGGTCCGATATAAGGCGGGCGCGGCGCGCCAGGGACTGATCGTGGTTGAAGTGAGTTTGAATTCAGGCGTGAGCGGCGGCGAATTTTCAGTAGACTTTGCATTTGAGGAAACCGCGCCATGGCCCGCTCCCGTCTTCGAAACGGCAGGTGCGAGGTCTCAGTGACCCAGCCCGCTGATCCGGGCCGTTTGTTGGCGAAGAATTTTCGACCGTCCTCTGGCCCGGAAAGCGGGACGTGATTTGCGAGCGGTGCAGCATTCGTGCAGCGCGTTGTAGCCGGCCGACCCCGTAGCTCATTGGAAGCGCTCGCCGCCGTGCGGCGACGGCTCGCCCACGAGACCCGCTGCAGACGCCACGGCCGGGATGAATATAAGATAATTTTTCAGTTTGTTAGGTGGCGCGCCGGGGAAGATTCGAACTCCCGACCCCCAGATTCGTAGTCTGGTGCTCTATCCAGCTGAGCTACCGGCGCCTGCCGTCTCGGTCACGGGGCGGGCCCCGTCGAGAGGCGCGAAACCTAGCTGCAGGTTTTCAGATTGGCAAGCGTCCGCCGCGCCCGATTTGCAGCGCTCTTCGCAGCCGCAGGGTTACCCCTGCCGCCGAGCCACGTGGACGCCGCGCGCCACGGCGCGCGTCAGGCAGTCGGCGCCCAGCGCGCCCAGCACCGACAGGCTGATCGGGCGCGGGTCGGGCAGGGGATGTGCGCCGGTGGCGAGCGCGAACACCACGTCGCCGTCAACCGGTGCGTGAACCGGGCGGATGGCGCGGGCCAGCCCGTCCTGGGCCATCACGGCGAAGCGGCGCGCCTCGTCGCGGGTCAGGGCGGCGTCGGTCGCCACCACCGCCAGCGTGGTCTGGGTGCGGGCCTGGGCGGCGCCGGGATTGAACTTCGCGGCGCCCCAGTCGTCCAGATCGAAACGGTCGTTCCGGTGGGGCTTGGCGCCGCCGAACTCCGCGCCCACCTCGAACGGCCAGGACCAGTAAAGATCGTCGCGGCCCGGCATCGTCACCGAGCCAAAGCAATTAACCGCCACCAGTGCGGCGACCGTGATCCCGTCGTCACCGCGCCAGCTCGCCGAGCCCAGCGCGCCGGGATGGGCGCCGGCGCTGGCGCCGAACGCCGCGCCGGCGCGCCCCAGCCTGACCGGCCCGGCGCTGGCGTCGGCAAGGGCGGCGAAGCCAAGGTCGCGATAGGGCGGTGTGCGGCCCCAACCCTTCTGACCGCCATTGGCCAGATCATAGAGGCAGGCCGCCGGCACGATGGGCGAGACCGGCACGCCGGGTGTTTCGAACAGTTCAAAGCCGGTGCGGGTTTCGCCCAGCGCTGCAGTGACGGCGTCTGCGGCGGCCAGGCCGTAGACCGAGCCGCCTGACAGGACGATCGCGTTGACCGTCTCCACCAGGCCGCCCGGGTTCATCACATCGGTCTCACGGGTGCACGCCCCACCGCCGCGCACATCGACCGCGGCCCGGAACGGGGTGTCACAAAGAATGACGCTGACGCCTGTCCCCGCCGATGCATCCTGTGCGGCGCCGACCTTGAGCCCGGCGATGTCGGTCAGATCATTCTTGTCGGCGGGTCCGGCCATGGCGCCTGCTCCCTGGGTTGCCAGCGCAGCAAGGCCTGATCCGAGCGCGAGAACTCCCCTGCGGTCAAGATCCACCATGGACGCTCCTTCGCACCAGTCATGGCGCGACGGCCATGATAGCGATGCCCTTTCGCCCAGCCAATGATGATCCCAGGACACGTCTGAAACGATCGCCTGCGCGAGCAGTGATTCCAACGTAGCGTCGGAAAGGGTCTCCGACAGAACCATACGGTTGGCGATGTCGATGGCTAGGGCGCAGGCGTCCGGCCTCAGCGTGAAATCACCGGCGGTGAAGACGAACCCGTCCGGGCCGGGATCGGCGGGGGGCGGGGAACACCGTTGCAGTGGAGGCCGGGCGCCTTTTGAGCCAGCAAGAAGCCGGCGAGGCGCCTCCGCGCGGCGGGTATGAATTGACCCGGTCGCAGGCACGCGGCTTGCGCGGATCGGGCCGAGCGCTCAAAACTTTCCGGTCAGAGGAATGCTGGCCGTTCGCGGCCGTCGGCGCATGACCGCGCCGCCACGTTTGAGAGAGAGGACACCCATGACCTTGCGATGGACCTTCGCGGCCTCGACCGCCCTTGCTGTCCTGCTCGCCGCCTGCAGCCCGGAGCCGGGCGAAGGGGCGGCCGCGCCGGAGGCTGCGCTTGGCGATCAGCAGGCAAGCGATCGTGCCGGGCGCGCCCGCGCCGGCGTCGAGGTAGGAGGCATGGTCGCGGCGGCCAATCCCGATGCGGTGGAGGCCGGGCTCGCCGTGCTGCGCCAGGGCGGGGACGCGGTGGACGCCGCAATCGCCATCCAGGCCGTGCTCAGCCTGGTGGAGCCGCAAAGCTCCGGTATTGGCGGCGGCGCTTTCATGGTGCGCTATGACGCCGAGAGCGGCGAAGTCGCCGCTTATGACGGGCGCGAGACTGCGCCGGCCGCCGCGACGCCGGACATGTTCCTGAGCGAGGCCGGCGAGCCGCTTGAGTTTGTCGAGGCCTGGCGGTCCGGGCTGTCCACCGGCGCGCCCGGCGTCATCGCCATGTTCGCCCTTGCCCATGAGCGCCATGGCTCGCTGGACTGGTCGGTCAATTTTGATCCGGCGATCGCCCTGGCGCGCGACGGATTTGAAGTAGCGCCGCGCCTGAACGCCATCGCCGGGCGCATGGCGCAATTCACAGATATCGAGGAGACCGGCGCAGCCTCGACCTATCTGTTCGATGAGTCCGGGACCCCGTGGCCGGTGGGCCATGTCCTGGCCAACGTCGACTACGCGGACACGCTGGAGCGGGTCGCCGCCGACTGGCGCAGCTTTTATGAAGGCGCAATCGCCCAGGACATCGTGGCGGCGGTGAGCCAGTCGCCGCTGCCGGGCCGCCTGACCCTTGACGATCTCGCCGCCTACGAACCCCATCGCCAGGAAGCGCTGTGCGGTGATTATCGTGGCTTCGAAGTGTGTTCCGCGCCGCCGCCCTCATCGGGCGGGGTGGCGATCAACGGGATTCTCGGGATTCTCGAGCGATTCGCCATGGCCGATTACGGGCCGGAGGCCGCCGATGGCTGGGCGTTGTTCATCGAGGCGAGCCGGCTGGCCTACGCCGACCGGGACCGCTATGTCGGCGATCCGGCCTTCGCCGACGTGCCGGTGCAGGGGCTGATCGACCCGGTCTATCTGTCCGGACGCGCCGGCCTGATCGATATGAACGACGCCATGGCGACCGCCGAGGCGGGCACACCGCCGGGCGCGGCGCCGCAGCCGGAAGACGCCACGATCGACGCGCCGGGGACGACGCATTTCGTGGTGATCGACGCGGACGGCGACGTGGTGTCCATGACCTCCAGCGTGGAAAGCCCGTTCGGGTCAGGGCGCATGGCGGGCGGCTTCTTCCTGAACAACCAGCTGACCGATTTCTCGTTCACGCCGCGCGGACCCGGCGGCGCCCTCTTGCCCAACGCGGTGGAGCCCGGAAAGCGCCCGCGCTCATCGATGAGCCCGGTGATCGTGCTGAACCCGGACGGCACGTTCCACCTGGCCACCGGCAGCCCGGGCGGTAATTCCATCATCGGCTACACCGCCAAGACCCTTGTCGCGATGCTGGACTGGGGCATGGACCCACAAGCGGCGGCGGCGCTTCCCAATGTGGTGGCGCGCGGCGACGTGGTGCGCATCGAGGAAGGCTTTGACCCGGCGATCCTGACGGAGCTGCGCGCGCGCGGCTTCACCATCGAGGGCGGCCGCGGGGAAAACTCCGGCATCCATATCGTGCGCGCAGGCGAGGACGGCGCGCTTCAAGGCGGGGCCGATCCGCGCCGCGACGGGATCGTGGGCGAACCTTAGGTCAGCGCTCGCGAGCCTCGCTCCCCGCGACAGACAATCAATCGAGGCCGGCCTGCGCTGCGCCGCGCGGGCCGGCCCCGTTGAGTCGCGGCGTGCTAGAAATCGTTGTCGAGCACGATCCGGTAGCGCGGCGAGCCGTTTTTGAGGTGCTCGAACGCCTCGTTGATCTTGCTCATGGGCATGCGCTCCACCTTCGGGGCTATGTCATGGCGGGCGCAGAAGTCCAGCATGTCGCGGATGGTCGCCGGGCTGCCAAGCGGCGAGCCGGAGATCGAGCGCTGATTGGACAGAAGCTGGAAGGCGTGAACGCCGATGGGCTTGGGCGGGACGCCGACCGTGTGCAGGCGGCCGCGCGGGCCGAGCGCGTTCACATAGAGGCTCCAGTTAAGATCCACCGCCACGGTGGACAGGATGAAGTCGAATCGGCCCGCCTCGGCTTTGAGCGCCTCTTCAGAACGGCTGTCGACGATGCGGTGGGCGCCCAGCGCGCGCGCCTCGTCGGCCTTGGCGCCGGTGGAGGTGAAGGCGGTCACCTCGCAGCCCCAGGCGTTGAGAAATTGCAGGGCCATATGGCCCAGCCCGCCAATGCCGATGACGCCGACCTTGTCGGTGGGCTTCACGCCGAACTGGACGATGGGGTTGAACACCGTAATGCCGCCGCAGAACAGTGGACCGGCGTCTTCAGCCTTGAGATCCTCGGGTAGCAGATTGGCCCAGCTCGCCTGAACGCGGACCTTCTCGGCGAACCCGCCGCGCCGGCCCACCGCGATCATCTCCACGATCTCGCACATATTGTGGTCGCCGTGCATGCAAGGGTCGCAGGTCAGGCAGGAGCGCGAGAACCAGCCCACGCCCACCGTGTCGCCGGGCTTCACATGGGTGACGTTCGGTCCGACCTGGGTGACCTTGCCGACGACTTCGTGGCCGGGGGTGAGCGGATACTGGCTGATCCCCCACTCATCGTCATGGAGCGACATGTCGGAGTGGCACAGCCCGCAGCTTTCCACCGCGATCTCCACACCGTCGGCGGCGAGCGGGCCGGGATCGTATTCGGTGAGCTCGAATTTCGCACCGGCGCGCGGCGCCTGCCAGGCCTTGATCATGGGGGTCTCCTTTGCTGAACGCTGCGCGAGATTAGGGCGCGCCGTCGGCCTGTCCAGCCAAGCGTCACCCCGAGGGGTGCGAAGCGGCGCGTGCGCCGGGCTCCCCCGGTGGGCATCGAGATGCTAACCTTTTTGACGGGATATGAGGGCGGATCGGACCTTCAGGGAGCGGACATGCGTGGATTCGGCGTTGAGGAATTGCTGGGCTGTTATGGGCGCGGTGTCTTTCCCATGGCGGAATCGCGCGACGATCCGCGGATATTCCTGCTGGAGCCGGATGTCCGCGGGGTGATCCCGCTGGACGGTTTCCACATCCCGAAGAGCCTGCAAAAAACGGTGAAGCGAGACGTGTTCACCGTCACCGTGAATCGCAGCTTCGCCAGCGTCGTGCGCAATTGCGCCGAACCGGCGCCGGGGCGCGAGGACACCTGGATCAACGAGTCCATCGAGTCGCTCTATATGGAGATGCACGCGAAGGGACACGCCCATTCTGTGGAATGCTGGAAGGACGGCGCGCTGGCCGGCGGGCTTTATGGCGTGACGCTGGGCGGGGCGTTTTTTGGCGAGAGCATGTTTTCGCGCGCCACCGACGCCTCCAAGACCGCGCTGGTGCATCTCGTGGCGCGTCTGAGGGCGGGCGGTTTCACCTTGCTCGACGCGCAATTCACCACCGCGCATCTGGAGCGATTCGGCGCCAAGGGCGTGCCGCGCCGGGCCTACAAGGTCATGCTGGCCGCGGCGCTGGAGCGTAAGGCGGACTTCCTGGCAATGCCCGAAGGGGTGTCAGGCGCCTACGCCTTGCAGTCGATCACCCAGACATCATAAACCGGGTGCTCCAGCGGGTTGAGCGCCGGGTTCGATGCGAACATCCATCCCGCAAAAATCCGCTCGCCTTCGGTCTCGGACCCGAAACCATCGGTGCGCCGGTCATTGACCTCCATGAAGGTGAACACTTCCGGCGGCTCTTCGGGCGGACGCCTGCGGCAATAACGCACCGTCACGTCCAGCGCGCCGAACGCCACCGTTTCGCCCACCGGCGCTTCAAAATCGCGGGTGCGGGCGGTGACCTTGTCGAGGCCGCGCAGAACCGCGATCGTGCCTGGCTGCGAGGTGGAGCTGGAGCGGGGGCGGCGCTGCTGTGAGCGATTGTCTTGCGCGCGGCGGTCCTGGTCGCGCGCGCCAAGCACGTCGTCCAGCGAGTCCTGCGATTGCGCGGGCGCTTGTCCCGTGTTCTGGGCGAAGCCCGGCGCGGTCAGGAGCGAAGCGGCGGCGAGCAGGAGCGTGAGTCTGAGCATGGCGCGTTCCTAAGCACAGGGTTTGGCCAAAGCGTGGCTAGTCTGAGTCGCCGCCGCCGCGATTCATCACCGCCTGGCCGATCAGATCGAACATGTCGACCGCGCCCTGCGTATAGGTGATCTCGCCGCCCGGCTCGAGCATCTCCATGGCGCCGCCCGGTTCGATCTCCACATAGGAGCCGCCCAGAAGGCCGGCCATGGCGATCTTCGCGGTGGAATCTTCGGGGATCTCCACGTCGGCGCGGATCACCATGTCGGCGCGCGCAAAATAGGTCTCGGGGTCAAGCTCCACCGCGCGCACCGCGCCGACGGGGACGCCGGCCACGCGCACTTCGGCGCCGCGGGCCAGATCGCCGACCGTGTTGAATCGCGCCGTGACTTCATATCCGTCTCGCCCGGGCCCTTCGGTCATCTGACCCTGGGCGTAAACAAGAAAGGCCCCTGCGGCGACCAGCACCACGAAGCCAAGAACCGTTTCGAGAACCGCGCCGCTGCGCATTGTCTACTCCTTCGGCGTCCAGGCTTCATAATCACCCACGGTCCGCTGACGTTCCCGATCACCGCCGCCGAAAAGCGAACCCTTCGGGCGGTAGGCGTTCAGCGTGCCGGTCTGGTTGGGCAGGTGATCAAGTTCCCAGGCGCGGCGGGGCAGAGGCGCCTCGGCGGGAGTCTCGTCCCAGGTATGGTGCAGCCAGCCGTGCCAGTCGGAGGGAATCCGCGAGGCGTCGGCATAGCCGTTATACACCACCCAGCGGCGCTGCATGCCGTCGGCGCCGGTGCCACCCGTCTTCTCGCGGTAATACTGGTTGCCGAATTCGTCGTCGCCGACCTTCACGCCGCTGCGCCAGATCGTGAAGACCGCGCCGGCGCTGGCGCCGTTCCACCAGGTGAAGATTTTCGAGAGCAGACCGAGCATGGCCGTCCTTCGCAAGAAGTCGAGTTAAGGGTCGCCCCGTATATGCATGTCCGCGCCCGCCCGGTCCAGTGCGCGAGACCGCCAGCGCCGCCACGCGGCGCCCAGCGCGGCGCCGAAGCCGCACAGGTCATAGAGTTATTCTATCGCGCGCTTAGAAACAGTCGGTTGGACCTATATCGGGCCGTGTGGAACCCTCCTTGTAGTGTCGCAACACACTGAATAGCGCCGTGGCTTGCTCCTTCAATGCGGCCCGGTCGTGATGCGGCTTCAGTCTGACCCTCGTTCAGCGGGCGTTGAGACCAATTATAGAGCGCCGCTCCGGCGGCCAAGGGAGACTTGGATCATGGTACGCAGAAAGACTGTCTGGCTCGGATCATGCGCCGCACTGGCCCTGACCCTGGCGGCTTGCTCGGGCGCTGAAGACACCGCCTCCGGCCCCGGCGCGGCTCAAGCCGCCGCTTCAACCGAGACCCCTGAAACCGCGAGTGCGTCGCAGGCGGTGCAGCGTCCCGACCAGGCGACGGGCGCACGCTCCAACCAGTTCTGGTGGCCCGAGCAGCTGGATCTCGCGCAGCTTCGCGACAACGAGATCACCCGCTCCAACCCGCTGGGCGACGATTTTAACTACGCTGCGGCGTTTGAATCCCTCAATCTGGATGCGGTGCGCGCCGATGTCCGCGCGACTCTGACCGATTCCCAGGACTGGTGGCCGGCGGATTACGGCCATTACGGGCCGTTCTTCATCCGTATGGCTTGGCACAGCGCGGGCACCTATCGCATCTCCGACGGGCGCGGCGGCGCCGGCGGCGGTCAGCAGCGCTTCGAGCCGCTGAACTCCTGGCCGGACAACGGCAATCTGGACAAGGCGCGACGCCTGCTCTGGCCGGTGAAGGCCAAGTACGGCGAGGCGCTGTCCTGGGCCGATCTGATGATCCTGGCCGGCGACGTCTCCATGCAGGACATGGGCTTCGAGACGCTGGGCTTCGCCGGTGGCCGTGAAGACGACTGGCGCGCCGAGATGGTCTATTGGGGCCCCGAAGCCGACATGCTCGCGTCTGATCGCTTCCATGGCGAGGGTGATGGCGAGTTGGGCGAAGGCCTGGCGGCCTCGCAGATGGGGCTGATCTATGTGAATCCGGAAGGCCCGGGCGGAAACATGGACCCGGTCGCTGCGGCTGATCGCATTCGCCAGACCTTCGGCAATATGGCCATGAACGACGAAGAAATCGTGGCGCTGATCGCGGGCGGTCACACCTTCGGCAAGGCCCATGGCGCGCGCGATCCCGGCGAATGCGTCGGCGCCGAGCCGGCCGCTGCGGGTGTCGAGGCCCAGGGCCTGGGCTGGGAGAATGAGTGCGGGACCGGCGTCGGCGCAGACGCCACCACCAGCGGGCTGGAAGGCGCCTGGACGTCGAGCCCGACCGAGTGGACCCACCAATACCTCACCAATCTGTTCGCTTTCGAGTGGGTGCGCGATGAAAGTCCCGCCGGAGCCGGACAGTGGGTCCCCGCCGAGGACGGCACGGAGATCGTGCCGGACGCTCACCGCGAGGGTGTCTTCCACAAGCCGATCATGTTCACCACCGACCTCACGATGAAAGAGGACCCGGCGTTCCGCGAGATCGCGCTGCGATTCCGTGACAACCCCGAGCAGTTCGAGCAGGCCTTCGCCCAGGCGTGGTTCAAGCTGACCCACCGCGACATGGGTCCGCGGGCGCGGTATCTCGGCGACGACACGCCGGCGCAGGAATTCATCTGGCAGGACCCGGTGCCGCAGGCGGACTATGAGCTGGTGGACTCTTCCGACATCGCGTCATTGAAGAGCGAAATCCTGGACTCCGGGCTCACCGTTCCGCAGCTGGTGCGCACGGCCTGGGCTTCGGCCTCGACCTATCGCGACACCGACATGCGTGGCGGCGCCAATGGGGCGCGCATTCGCCTGGCTCCGCAGACAGACTGGGCGGCGAACAATCCTGAAGAGCTCGCCACGGTGCTCAGCGCGCTGGAGGAGATCCAGACCAGGTTCAACGCGGCGCAGAACGACGGGACGCAGATCTCGCTCGCCGACCTGATCGTGCTTGGCGGCGCCGCCGCGATCGAGCAGGCGGCTGCGGACGCGGGCCATGACATCACCGTCCCGTTCACGCCGGGGCGCACCGACGCCACGGCCGAGCAGACTGATGCGGACTCCTTTGCGGTGCTGGAACCCCACGCCGATGCGTTCCGCAACTATTATGAGGCGAGCGAGCGGTACAACCCGTCCGAAGCCATGGTGGAGAAGGCCGATCTTCTCGGCCTGACCGTTCCGGAGATGACCGCTCTGGTCGGCGGCATGCGGGCGCTCGACGCCAATGCCGGCGGCGCGGCTCATGGCGTGTTCACCGACACGCCGGGAGAGCTGACGAACGACTTCTTCGTCAACTTGCTGGACATGGGCGTCACCTGGGCCCCGACCGAAGCGGCCTATGTCTTTGAAGGCCGTGACCGCTCCAGCGGCGACCTGGTCTGGACGGCCACCGAAGCCGACCTGGTGTTCGGCTCCAACGCCGAGCTGCGGGCCGTCGCCGAGGTTTACGCCACGCAAGCCGGTGAAGACCGCTTCGTGGAAGACTTCGTGGACGCCTGGGTGAAGGTGATGCAGGCCGACCGCTTCGACCTGCGCCGCCCGACCTAAGCCGGCGATATCACAGAGCATCGAGCCTCTCCGGAGCGATCCGGGGAGGCTCTTCTTTTTAGCGCCATAGCCCGCATCCGCACCGCCGGGAGCACCGCCCCCGGTTGCCCTTTGGCGCTTTGGCGCTAGGCTCCGGCCAGATTTTCCAGAATCAAGACACGAAAGGGGCTCTCGAGTGGCCGCACCCGTCTTTCACCGTGAAGAAGCCGCGAAGGTCGAAACCTTCCTGCACAAGAAGCTGAACCCTGAACTGCGCGTTCAGCTGCGCCAGCGCGCCGATGAATGCGCTGAAATTTATATCGGCCAGGAATGCCTGGGCGTGGTGTCGAAGAATGTGGAGGAGGGCGAAACCTCCTACTCCTTCGAGATCACCATCCTCGACATCGATCTCGAGGATTGATGACCGGGCGGGCGGCCTTAAGCGTCGAGGCGCTCGCCAAGACTTTTCCCGGCGGGGTTCAGGCGGTGAGCGATGTGAGCTTCGCCGCCGGCCCCGGCGAGCTTGTCGCCCTTGTCGGCGAGTCCGGCTGCGGCAAGACCACCACCCTGAAATGCGTCAATCGCCTGCTTGAACCGTCCTCCGGGCGCATCGAGATCAATGGCGAGGATGCGAGAGAGCTCGACCCCGTAGCCCTGCGCCGGCGCATCGGCTGGGTGATGCAGGGCGACGGGCTGTTTCCCCACTACACCGTCTCTGAAAACATCGCCGTCGTGCCCCGGCTTCTGGGCTGGGAGCCGGAGCGAATCGCGGCCCGCGTCGAGGAGCTCCTCACTTTGGTTCGCCTGGACCCGGCGGAGTTCGCCGGCCGCAGGCCCAGTGCGCTCTCCGGCGGGCAGCGGCAGCGCGTCGGCGTGGCCCGCGCCCTGGCGGCCGGACCCGGCCTCATGCTTATGGACGAGCCCTTCGGCGCGCTGGACCCGATCACCCGCGACGGTCTACGCGAGGACGTCGCCGCCCTGCAGGCCGAGCTGCGTTTCGCCGCGGTGCTGGTGACCCACGACATGGCCGAGGCGTTGCTGCTGGCCACACGAATCGCGGTGATGCATGAGGGCGCGGTGATTCAATACGATACGCCCGACCGCTTGCTCGCCGCGCCGGCGGACGAGCGGGTGTCGCGCATGCTGGAAAGCCCGCTGCGCGAGGCGGGACGCATCGCGGCCCTGCGCGAAGGCGCGGGCCATGGGTGAGACGCTTCAGCCCCTGATCGAGCAGCTGCCGGCCTATCTCGGCGGCCATATCCGGCTCTCTCTGGCGGCGATCCTCTCGGCGCTTGCGATCTCTCTGCCGCTGGGCGTCGTCGCCGCGCGCAATCCGCGCCTGGCCGGGCCGTCCCTGACGGTGGCCAGCGTGCTGCAAACCATCCCCGGCCTCGCCCTGCTGGCGCTCATGGTGCCGCTCCTTGGCGGCATGATCGGCTTCCTGCCCGCCTATGTTGCGCTGACGCTCTATGGAATCCTGCCCGTCCTGCGCAACACCATCGTCGGGCTGCAGGGCGTGGATGCGGGCGTTCGCGAAGCGGCGCGCGGCGTGGGCATGAGTCCGGTGCAGAGCCTGTTCCGGGTCGAGCTGCCGCTGGCGGCGCCGGCGATCGTGGCGGGCGTGCGCACGGCCAGCGTCTGGGTGATCGGCGCGGCGGTGCTCGCCACGCCCGTGGGGGCGACAAGCCTTGGCAATTACATCTTCTCCGGGCTTCAGACCCGCAACTGGGCGGCGGTGGTGTTCGGCTGCATCTGCTCGGCCGGGCTCGCCATTCTGCTGGATCAGATGATCCGCGCGCTTCAGGTGTCCGCCAGCTCTGGCAAGCGCCTGCGCGCCGCGCTGGCCGGGGTCGCCATGATCGCGGTGCCCGCCGCCGCCATTGTGGGCGCCCAACTCGCCACCCGGGAGGTGGACCGGATGGCGCGCCCCGATGATGCGGTGACCGGATTCGGCGGTGAACCGGTGGTGATCGGGGCCAAGAGCTTCACAGAGCAATACATCCTGGCCGAGGTGATGGGCGCCCGCCTGGAGGCGGCCGGGGCGCAGGTGCGGAGGCGAGACAATCTGGGCTCCACCGTGGTCTTCGACGCCCTGATATCCGGCGAGATCGACATCTATGTGGATTATACCGGCACGCTCTGGGGCAACGCCATGCAGCGCAACGCGCTCGCGCCGCGGGCAGTTATGAACGCGGCGGTCTCAAGCTGGCTCTATGAAACTCACGGCGTGGTTTCGCTGGGCGGGCTGGGCTTTGAAAACGCCTATGGCTTTGCGGTGTCGCGCGAGCTGGCCGAAGCCCAAACGCTGGAGACCATTGGTGATCTGACGCGCGTTGAGGGCCTGAGCGTCGGCGCGGACCCGGAATTCTTCTCGCGTCCCGAATGGGAGCGGGTGAGGGGGCTCTACGGCCTGTCCGACGTGGAGCAGCGCTCCATGGACTCCACCTTCATGTACGCCGCCGTGCGCGATCGCCAGGTGGACGCAGTGACCGCCTACACGACGGACGGGCGTATCCTGGCCTATGATCTTGCGGTGCTGGACGATCCCGCCGGCGCCCTGCCGCCCTATGACGCGATTTTGCTAATCTCCGCCGAGGCCGCCCAGCGCCCCGCCATCGCCCGCGCGCTGGCGCCGTTGATCGGCTCCATCGACGCCGACCTCATGCGCGAGGCCAACGCCGTCGTGGAGGTGGAGCGCCGCTCCGTGGGCGAGGCGGCGCAGCTGATCCTCGACGCCCTGGCAGATTAAAAAAAAGACGCCCCGGCAGGAGCGCCGGGGCGTGCTTGAAGGTGGGTGGTGGGTGTGATCAAGGCGCGGTTCAGCGGTAACCGCCGACCCCGCCGTCCAGCATGAGGGTCATGGAGGAGACTTCGCTGCGCTCGGTGCGCCGCTCAAAGCTCTCCATGTATGTTTCCTCGTAGCGGTAATAGATCAGCTTCACGCCCGGCCCGTGCAGCCGCAAGAGCGAACGCTCATTGCAGTTTCGGCGCGCTTCTTCGGTGGCGCAGTAAAGCCGGCCGCCCGCGCCATGGCGCAGGGCTTCGCCCTTCTCGCACTGGATCGTTTCGCCGCCGTCAAAGCGGTCATGGCCCGCTTCGCGCCAGCCCAGCGTCGCCTGCAACGCGGTGCCGGCCATGCAGCGGAAGATCTCGCCGTCATAATCAGGATGAACGCGCTCGTCCGGGTCGGGGCGCGAGGCCGGGTGCGGCGAGCCGGTGTCGTCCACGCACACCGCGCGCACCAGGCGCCATTCCTCGACCAGACGGGTGCGCTCCTCCTCCACGATCTCCATGGAGGACGCGCCGGCGAGCCTGAGGCCGGTGAGGGCCGTGGCCGCGCCGGGATAGGTCCCGCCCACATAGCCGCCGCCAGAATAGATATAGGTGTTCCCGCTCGCGCCTGCGCTGGCGCCGCCGGTGGCCGTCGCGACGGCGTTGGCGCTTGCGCTGGCGTTGACGTTCACATTGACGCTGGAGTGCAGATTAATGCCGCCCACATGGATGTTTGGTCCACCCACATGCACGTTGGGCCCGCCGATATGGACGTTCGGCGCATAGATGTTGGGACCGCTTGGGTGCCCGCAGCACGGATTGTGCGAAGGCGGCGGGGGCGAAGGCGGTGTCGGCGCCGGGTCGCCCGCTGCGGCGGCTGCGGCCAGGACGGCTCCGGCTATGGCGGTCGCAAGGGCGGCGTACCGGGATGAAACGCGCATGGCGGTCTCCAGATCAGTTCAGCCCGCCGCCTTGCAAGCCGCGCGCCGTTTGCCGGGACAGGAGTGCGAGCCGGGTGCGTTTCAGCAATTGGCAAGACGTTTGCTTGGAGGCCGATCAAAGGGGCCGGCGAGCGATGCGCCGGACAGGACGAAGGACGCCCGGCTTTGGAACACGCCAACACCAGAACTTTGCTCGCTTATTGGGACGCGCGCCGGCGCGGCGAGCCCGCCCCGGCCCGGGCTGATATCGCGCCCCAGGATCTGGGCGCGCTGTTGTCTCACATCTTTCTTTTGCGCCGCATGGACCGGGACCACCACGTGTTCCGCCTTGCCGGCACGGGCCTTTGCGGCCTGCACAAGCGCGAGTTTCGCGATCAGAACTTCCTGTCTTTGTGGAGCGACCACGACCGCGCCCACATGACGGCGCTGCTTGAAGGGGCACTGAGCGCGCCGGCTCCCGCCCGCGCACTGTGCGAGGCGGTGACGCTGGATGCGCGCTCGTGCCCTGTGGAGCTGACGCTCCTGCCCCTGCGCGGTCCGGAAGGCTGGCTGGACCGGGTGCTGGGGCTGTACCAGCCGCTTGATCCGGCAAAGCTCGGGGGGCGTCCCGTTCTGCGCCACCGGCTGATCCAGCTTTTCCCCGCCGGCACGCCGGATCCGTCCATGTCTCTGTTCAGCCGTGATGACACCCCGCCGCGCCGTGCGCTCGCCGCCAACGACATTTAGCCAGCGCAGCGATTTCTTAAGGCTCGCCCGCTTAAACTCCACGCCTTACCAGAATCTGTAAGGCGCGATGAGCAACACCGTCGATTTTCATAGCCGCCTGGACCGGCGCAAGATCAAGATCGCCGCGCGCGGCGCGCAGGAGCGTCGCCGTCACCGGCGGCTCGAGCTTGCGCTGCCGGGCCGCGGCCTTGCGGTGAGCACCGGCGAGTTCACCTGCCGCCTTGTGGACGTGTCTCCCGGCGGGGCGCGAATCCTCACCAACAAACCGCCCAAGCGCGGCGAGCGCGTGGTGCTGTTGTTCGACGGGCTTGGACGCCTGGAGGGCGAAGTGGTGCGCGCGGGTCAGACCGGGTTCGGACTGCGGCTCATCAGTTCGCAGCGCAAGCGCGACCGGCTGGCCGATGCGATCACCTGGCGTTTCAACATGGAACGCCTGGGTCTTGATGAAGATCGTACCGCGCCGCGTAAACCCGGACGGGGCCGCGCCAAGATCCGTCTGCGCGACGGCGTGGTGATCCAGGCCGACGTGGTGGACGTGTCTATCACCGGGGCGGCCTTCGCCTGCCTGGAGCGCCCGCGCGTGGGCGAGCCCGTGCAGGTTGGCGACATGAAGGGCCATGTAGCCCGCTGGCTGGACACGGGATTTGCGGTTTCGTTCGACCCGCCAGCCTGAATCCGTCTGATTCTCAGTGTTTCGATTCAATGCAATGTAGCCTCGGCGCCGCCTTTCTGCGCCGGTCCTGCCGACGGTCGTCCTAATTACACAGGTGTCGGCCTGATTCTTGCCTTACCGGTGTGAGAGCTTCGGCGTTAAGCGAGCTGAGGCTGGGAGCTGCACATGCCGCGCGATGACGGAATCACAATGTCCTGGTTTGTAAAAGTTGAAGGCCGAGTCTACGGACCCTACACCGGGGCGCAGATGCGCGCCTTTGTCGGGGAGGGCCGCATTGCGCCCCATTCCAGCGTGTCTGAACAACGCGATCAGGGGTTCCGGCTCGCCTCCGACGTGCCGGCGCTCAAGACCTGGCTTGACGATGTGCGCCGCGCCCCGGGCGAGAAACGACCTGCGCCCAGTGATGCGCGCACCGCCAATTTCCTCATCGTCGCCGAGCTTCATGTGGACAGCCGCGGCGCCTTCGAAGCCGCGCTTCGCGATTTCGGCGATGTGGAGGCCATTACGGCCGGGGTCTGGCTTGTGCGCGGCGCCGCCAGCGCGGCCCATTTGCGCAATGAGCTGAGCCATCTTCTGGGCCGCGACGACAAGCTTCTGGTGGTGGACGCCTCGCGCGATCGCTCGGCCTGGTTCAATCTGGGCCGGGACGCCGACGGGCGCATTCGCGAGCTGTGGGGGCGCCGCGACTAAGGCTGACGCCCGGCTGCAATCGCAGCTGCAGACTCCCCTTATGTAAAGGAACCAGCGTGTTAGGCGCACCGTTGCGATGAGTTCGGACACCCGGTCCGGCTTCGCGACGTGACGTCAGCAACATGCAAGGTTTCCCATGCGATCGATTCTCCCCCGTATCGCCGCCGGCGCCGGCTTCGCCGCCGCGCTGAGCCTTTCCGCCGCCGCCCCCGCGCTCGCCGACGGTTTCAAGCTGTCGGAATACTCCTCGCGCGACTTCGGCATGGCCAACGCCGGCTACGCCGCCCTGGCCGCCGATCCGTCAACGATCTGGTCCAACCCGGCCGGTCTCTCCCGGCTTGACGGCCTGCAGGTCAGTGCAGGCGCGTTCTACATCTATGGCCGCGGCGAGTTCGAAAACGCCGGGTCCACGAACGCCTTCGGCGCGCCCCTGTCGGGTAGCGAAGAGGACGATCTGTTCAACGACAAGCTCATTCCCAATGTCTACATGTCGGCTCCGGTCACGGACTCGATCACGCTGGGGCTCGGGGTGAACGCGCCGTTCGGCCTGGCCACAGAATATGCGCCGGATTCGATCACCCGCTATCAGGCGGTGAAGTCCTCGCTGCAGGTGGTCGACATCAACCCGTCCATGGCCATCGAGCTGAACGACCAGGTCAGCATCGGCTTCGGCGTCTCGGCGCAATACGCCGATGCGACGCTGGCCAATGCGATTGATTTCACCGCCGTTTGCCTGTCCCAGGCGCCGGCGGCGACCTGCGCCCAGGCCGGACTCGCCCCGCAAACCTCCGAAGGCTTCGTGCGGGTGAAGGGCGATGACTGGTCCTATGGCTGGAACGCCGGGATGCTGTTCGAGCCGCAAGAGGGCACCCGCATCGGCCTGTCCTATCGCTCGGCTGTGGATCATGAGCTTGAAGGTGAGGCTGAATTCGGCACGCCGCCGGGCGCGGCGATCTTCTCGCCGGCCTTCACCAACACCACTGGCGTGGCGCCGCTGGACCTTCCGTCCGAAGCGGCGGTGAGCCTGCGCCATGAGGTGACCGGCGCCCTGGCCCTGAACGCCACGGTGCGCGCCACGTTCTGGGATCTTCAGGCGCTGGCGGTGGATTTTGAGAACCCCGCCCAGCCGTCCAGCCGCGAGACACTGGCCTATCATGAGACGATCAAGGCCTCGGTCGGCTTTGAATACGCGCCGCGCCCTGACTGGGTCGTGCGCGCGGGCCTGGCCTATGATGAAAGCCCGACCCCGCGGGATGAGCGCACTGCGCGCGTGCCGGACTCCGACCGGGTGATCGCAGCGCTCGGGGCCAGCTGGACGCCCAGCGACGCCTTCACCATGGATCTGGGCTATCAGCACCTGTTCTTTGACGACGCGCCGATTGATGCGGTCGGATCCGGCGGCGACCGTCTGGTCGGCGAGTTTGACAACAGCGCCGATCTGTTCGGTATCGGCCTGACCTGGCGGCGCTAGGGTCCTTCGCCGTGCAGGCGTTCAAAGCCCGCCCGCACGGTTCGCACCCCAGGATGAGGAGGAGCTCAACGGCTTCCACCTCATCCTGGGGTGCTTTCTTCGAGACACATCCACCAGGTACGCCGGCCAGGGCGGCAGGGCGATCCCTGGACGTGAGCGGGGTCCTCGCCGCCTGGCCCTCAGGCGCGCTTTAACGGCCCCGAGCTGCGCCCGCCGCCATCGGCCGGACGCAGATCGACGGCGTAGCGCCTGGCGTTCTCCACATAATGGTCGGCGCTGGCTTTGAGCATTTCATCCACGCCCTCGGCGATCTGTTTGACCACCTTGCCCGGCGAGCCCATCACCACCGAGCCGTCGGGAATCTCCTTGCCCTCGGTGATCAGGGCGTGGGCGCCGATGATGCAGTTCTTCCCGATTTTGGCGCCGTTCAGGATCGTGGCGCCGATTCCCACCAGCGAGTAATCGCCTACGGTGCAGCCGTGGAGCATGGCGTTGTGGCCCACGGTCACGCCTTTTCCCAAAACCAGCGGAAAGCCCATGTCGGTGTGCATCACCGTGCCGTCCTGCACATTGGAGTCCTCGCCGATCGTGATCAGCTCGTTATCGCCGCGAATCGTGGCGCCGAACCAGACCGAGGCGTTCTTCAAAAGCTTCACCTTTCCGATCACCGAAGCGCTCGGCGCCACCCAGGCGCCCTCGGGGTGAAGCTCTGGCTCATCGTCTTGAAGGGCGTAAAGCGTCATGATTTCAGGGCTCTCCTGTGATTCTTGCGGATTCAAGTGTGGCGCCCCGGCTTCAGTTCCATGACACTGTCGCAAAGCCGGGACTCATACTTCGTTCATTATCGTAGGATGAGACTGTGAGTGCGATTCGCGATCAACCCATCGCAATCGCATTCGCAGCGCGAAAGCGCATTGAAGCGACCGCGAAAGGGAGACAGGCCATGCCTGTTGCGCCGCCAAACCCGGGACTGGTTCCGCCGCCTGATGCGACGGATTCCGACCGCTCCCGGGACTCCCGCCGCCTCGCTGTTATCGCCGACTCGTCATCACCCCCTCCGCATCCGCGGCAGGGGTTTTTTCTTGTCTTCTGGAGGGACTGACATGGGCAAGCGTGTAACCAAGCGCCGCCAGGCCGGATCATTCAACGCAGAAGCCTACGAGGAGGAAAAAGTCCGGGCGCTGTTTCCCGGCACACGTTGGGCCCCGGACGACAAGGAACCCATGCGCGATCAGAGCTACACCAAGAATGTGAAGCCGCGCTCGAAGAACCAGGCCACCCTCATGGAGGCCATCGACACCTATAATCTGGTCATGGCGCTGGGCCCGGCCGGCACCGGCAAGACCTATCTGGCGGTCGCCAAGGCGGTGGAGGCCCTGGAAGCCGGCCAGGTGGGCCGCATCGTGCTGTCACGCCCCGCGGTGGAAGCCGGCGAATCCCTCGGCTTCCTGCCCGGCGCCATGGAGGAAAAGCTCGCGCCCTATCTGCGTCCGCTCTACGACGCGCTCGCCGACCGTCTCAGTCCGAAACGCCTCAAGGCCCTGATGGCCGAAGGGCTGATCGAGATCGCGCCCATCGGATACATGCGCGGCCGCACGCTGAACAACGCCTTCGTGGTGGTCGACGAGGCGCAAAACTGCACGTACGCGCAGCTGAAAATGTTGCTCACGCGCCTGGGCTGGAATTCCACCATGGTGGTCACGGGCGACCCGGCCCAGACCGACCTCCTGCCCGAACTCTCCGGGCTGAAGACAATCGCGGAGAAGCTTGAGCCGGTGGAGGATATCGGCGTGGTGACCCTGCACTCCGAAGACATCGTGCGCCACCCGCTCGTGGCGAGCATGCTCACGGTGCTGTAGCGGCGCCCTCTGAAACAGGATCGTCGCAACGGCCTGCTAGGCTCTCCCGGACATTTTATCCGGGAGAGCCTTTTTCATGCTTCATGCCCTTTTGACAGTCGCCGCCCTCGCCGCTGCGGCGTCTCAGCCTGTGACGCCGGAAACTGATCCGGACGCCTTCGTACTCGCGATCATTGATGTGGAGACGACGGGTCTGGAGCCCGGCCATCATGAGATGATCGATATCGGGGCTGTGTACACCGATCTTGAAGGGGCGGTGCTCGGCGAATTCTTCATCCGCATCACGCCCGACCATCCTGAGCGCGCTGGCGAGATTGCACGGGGAATTAACGGTTTCGATGAGGTGCGCTGGACCGAGCTTGGCGCATCCGGCGAGGCGGAGGCGGCGGTCGCCTTCCTGGCGTTTCACGAAGAGACGCTGGGCGAGCGCACGGCGCTGTTCACAGCCTACAACGCCCATTTCGACCGCGCCTTTGTCGACGCCTGGCTGAAGGAGGAGGGCCATGGCGGGGTGTCGGAGCTGTTCACCTATTTCATGGTGGACCTGCCCTCGCTCGCCTGGGGGCGCGGCTATCGTGGGCTTTACGGCGGCGAAATCGCACAGGCCCCTGGAATCCAACCGGAGGCCAGTGATCCGCTGGAGCATACCGGTTAATCCGGCGCGGCGTGGAATCTGGGGTTTTACCGGGCGCTGATGGCCGCTGACGTGCGAGGATAAGGCCCGTCTCGTCCTCCCCCTTTATGGGGGAGGTGCGCCGCGCGAAGGGCGGGGCGGAGGGGGTGTCGGCGGATTTATCAGCCGTCAATGTTGCGAAAGCTTCCTGCCGCCCCGCGCCTGCGGCGCCTCAGTGAGCGCCCCGCCTACTCCCCCGGACGGCGGCTCGCGAAGGTCGCGGCGTTGCCCACGGCGGTGGCCGAGCCGGTGAGGGCGCCGATCTGGCCGGCATGGGTCGCGGTTACGCCGGCGCTTACCGGGCCGCTATTGGCCTGGGAGACGTTGGCGTTCAGCGATACCGGGCATTCTGAACAGATATAGCCGCTCTGGGCGTTGCCGATGGCCGACGCCGACAGCGCGGCGCCAGCCCCGCCGACGCCTGCACCGCCAATGCCGCCGTTGAAATTGACCTGCGCCGTCACCGGGCCCGAATTGGTCTGGGCCATGCCGGTATAGGCGTCCCCGCCGATATTGGACACCAGCGACGAATTGCCCATGGCGTTTGCGGATCCGCTCATGATCCCGTTGCCGAAATCGCCGACATTCAGGGTCGTGGTCGCGCGCACCGGGCCGGAATTGGTCTGAGAGCCCTGTGAGTGGGCGTATCCGTAATCATTGGTGATGGTGATCGTGTTGCCCGCCGCGCTGGACGCCGCGACGCCGCCAAAGTCGGCGTTGCGCACATCAGCCCCGGTCACCGCCTCCACCGTCCCGGTTTGGGACTGAGTGACGTCGGCGACGGGGTTGCCTTCATAGCCACCGGCGGTGAGCGAGTTGCCCGCCGCCTGCGCGCCTTGAGCGAACGTCTCGATCTCGGCGTCCGCGGCGTCCAGCGTCGCGCCTGCGATCACATCGCCGTCCGCGTTCTGGGACAGCTGCAGATCATGGGCGCCGGAGCCGGTGACCTGCACCGCGTTGGCGGCCGCGCTGGCGCCCTGCACGGTGTGGCCGGCATAGGTTTCGATCCGCAGCGCTGAAAGGCCCGACACGCGCGAGCCTGCGGCCGCGCTCTGCTCGACATCCATGTCCACGTTCGCGCTCGCGCGAATAGTGAGGGCGTTGCCCTGGGCGGCGGCGTTGGACAGCGCATAGGACCAGATCCCGCCCGCTTCGACCGAGGACACAGCGTCCACCGATCCGGTGAGCGACTGGGCGCCGGTCACGCCGGTCCAGTTGGTCACCTCGCCGGTGGCGGAGTTCGCCTGGGCGAAGGCGTTCGAGACCGCGGTCTCCACACCGCCTGCGGACTGGACGTCCTGGGCGGTGGTGACGCCGGAATTGACCTGGTCGAGCTCGACCCTATCGGAAGGTTCCGCGAAGCTGGCTGCGGATATCAGAGTCGCGGCGCTCGTGCCCGCGATCAACACTCGTGCGAGCCTGGACATAAGGAGCCTCCGAAGGCGCGTAAGCGGTTTGAAGCTGAACCCCGCCGGTGACGGTGGAGCCGCCAATGGGATCGTCGAAGGCGCAGGTCTGTTCCGGCGAGACGCCGTAGAGCTGCGCGGAAATTTCAAGGACGGCGCGCTCGATCACCGAGCGCACGGCCAGCTGGACCGGCTCAAGCGAGCGGCCGCCGGCCGACACGTCCACCACCGCATCGCCGAAGAAGGCGAACACGCCGGCGGAAAGCTCGCGGCCGATGATCTGCTTCTGGTAGGAGACCACGTCGACCACTTCCAGCGTGCGCGAATCGATCAGGCGCAGGTCGAGGCCCACATTCATCACGTACATGCGGCGGCTGAAGACGCCGGACGGCGAGGAATCGACGCTGTCGCCGGCGAACAGGTCCTGGCCGTTGGAGCGGATATTGGCGTTCAGCTCGGTGATGCCGCCCACCAGATAATAGTCCGAGCCCGGGATCGAGCCGGCGTAGATCTGGCGGAAGCCTTCTTCCTCGCTCTGGTCGCCCAGCAACTGGTTGTTGGCGTAGCGCAGCTCCAGCTCGGCGACCGATGTGTCAAAACGCTCCACAAGGCGCGCGCCGGACTTGGCGAAGGCGCTGATGGCCATGAGAGAAGCGCCCTGGGTCACCCGCGTGCCGCCTTCGGGTGCGATCTGGCCCGTATAGTCGGCGATGCGGCCCACCGCGACGCGCGGAGCAGCCAGGCCGGAGCGCCGCGCATGATTGGACATGCACACCAGCGCTTCGGAATAGGGTGTCGGGTTCGCGGTCACCGGCGCGCTGCCCGTGGGCGTCGCATAGAGGCCGTCGGAGCCGGGCGTCGACGTGGCGCAGGCGGTCACGCTGAGCGCGGACACCGCCGCGCCGATGAGGGCTTTAATCTTGTGCATCATCACCCTCCGACGCCGACTGACCGTTCGCGTTCGCGCCGGCGTTGGCGGTCACGTTTCCGGTATTGGTCTGTCGGCTGTTGACCACGACGGTGTTGTAATTGCCGTTCACCACCACGTTCAGCTGGTTGCCGATCGCGCTGGCGTTTGCGCTGGCGAAGGGGCCGTAATAGCCGCCGCCGCCTTCAGCGCCGCCGCCGGCCTGAACCGAGCCGTAGGCCGACGCCTGGGCGGAGACGCCGACGCCGGTCTGGATGATCCCGTTGATCACCACCCGGTTGCCGGCGCGGGTGCGCGCGCCGCTAAAAGGCCGCGTCTCCTCGCCATGGGCCTGGCCATAGGGCCGCGTCCAGTCTGAAGGGTGGCTTTCCTGAGCCGCAGCGATCCCGCAAAGTGCGGTGGCTGCGACAAGGGCGCCGGTGAGGGTGGTGCAGGGGCCGGTCATCATGTGTCCTCTTTGAAGACGCTTATGACCTGACGGGTGCAACGTGCGTGCCAGCGCCCTAGGTTAGATCCCGACACCGGCGCGAAAGGACAAGCTTTGACCGAAACGCCAGATCCGCGCGGCCCCGCCGGAGCATCCGAGTCTTCCGGGGACCGTCCGGCCCCGAGCGGGCCGACGCCCATGTTCAATATGATGGCGCCGGTGGTTCTCCTGCTGTCCGGCCTCATGCTTGCGGTTCAGCTTAGCGAAAGCTGGGCCATGTCCGGGCGCGGCGGGGGGATGGCGCACGGGATCATCCTCTGGCTTGGGACGGTGCGCACGGGCGGCGCCCTGAGCGAGTTGCCTCCGGCGCCGCTGTTCGGGCTGACGCCCTACGTGCTGCACGTCTTCGTGCATTTCGGCTGGCTGCACCTTTTGATGAATCTCGGGGCGCTTCTGGCGTTCGGGCCGGCCGCCGCGCGTCCGTTCGGACCGGGCTGGAAAAGCACGCCGGGCTTCCTGATCTTCTTTTTCGCCTGCGCCATTGGCGGCGCGATCGCGACCAGCGTGGTGAATGCGGGAGAGGCGAGCATCATGGCCGGCTCCTCCACCGCGATTTCAGGGGTGATAGCCGGCGCCGGGTTCGCCGCGGGCGGGCGCAGCGTGATGCAGCGTATCGCCTTGCCCTGGCTGGGGATCAATCTGGCGCTGGCCGTGGGCGACCTGTTCTTCCAGATGCCTATCGCCTGGGAGGGCCATATCGGCGGGCTGGTGACCGGGTTCGCGCTTTATCCGCTGATGGTGCGGTATCTCGCCTGGCGATAGGGCGCGCCTAGAAAAGCGTATCGTATTGCGGCTCGCCGTCGATCTCGAGGCCTTTGATGACGGCGGTCCCGTCCTCGGCCAGGGACACGATCAGGCGCAGCCGATTCTCGGTGCGCATGGCTTCAAGCGCCAGAGCCTGCTCGCTGGGCGCATAGTAGCGCTCCAGATTATAGCGCACCTGAAGAAACTCCCGCTCGGTTCCGGGAATCGGCTCGCTGCGCAGGCCGGGCGTTTCGCCTTCAACCTGTTCGGGCTCGGTGAAGTCGGGCTGGCTGCGTACGCTGTGGACCCGGCCCTGGATGAACGGCCAGGCCGGGGGCTGGCGAGACACGCCGGCCGGCGCCATGGCGCCGGTCTCCGTTTCGCTTAGCGCGACATAAACCGTGTCGCCCCGCTCCCAGCCCGCGTCCGGCCCATCGAGGTCGCCCGTGTCCAGCTGGTGCAGCCCAGTGCGCAGAGCCACGTAGTGGCCCAGCAGAACATCGCGTGGATCCACCGGCTCCATCTCCAGATAAATCTCCTGGCCGCTGGATCGCAGCCAGGCGTGCCGCGCCACCAGCCCGGCGAGAATCACGCTCATCACAAGCGCCACAGCGAGAAGACGCAGTAAAAGGCTCATGACGCGTCTCCTTCGCGGGTCGGCTTCGCAATGCGGCGCGCCACCCGGCTGATCAGGACCGATACGGCGAGCAGCAACAGCCCGCCGGCGGCGAAGAACACCGAGGTGCTCAACAGCCCGCCGAACAGGGCGCCGTAGACATAGAGCGTCTCGGCGATGAACACGATCACGCCCAGAACGCCCGCCGCCCGGTGTCCGGGACGCGCGCCTGTGAGAATCATGGTGACGGCGGCGGCGTAGATCGCCGCGCCGGCTGCGATCTCGACAAAGAACGCTCCGCCGTCCGGCGCGAGGACATAAATCGCGGGCAGGGCGGCGGCGGCCAGACCGCCGGCGATGAAGGCGATGGCCGCGCCAAGGCCCAGCCCGCCTTGCATGGTTCGAAACGAGGCGGCCAGGGTGAGGGCGATCAGCCCGGCGCCGGCGAGCGTCCAGTGAAGCGCGCCGGGCAGGGTGTCGCCGGCCAGATCCGGGCTCTGCACCAGAAAGCCGGCCGCCAGCGCGCCTGCGCCCAGCCAGGTGGAGAGCACTCCGGCGCCGAAAACCTGCCGGTCCCGCAGGGCCGCGAACCCCATGGCCAGGGCGCCCATGATGACGGCGTAGACGGCGGCGCGCGCCTGATCGCTGAGGGCGCCGCTTGTCATCTCCGTGAGCAGGTGGCCGGCCCAGACCAGCAGCGCCAGACCCAGCAGGTGCTGGGTGATCAGCGATTTCAGCCGCCAGGCGAGCCCCGCCGAGACGGCCCAGACCGGCGCATAGCCCCAGATCTGGCCGGGGGTGAGGGGGTTCATCGCTTCGGACCCAGCC
>OZ260104.1:0-3012500 GCA_965284655.1 Oceanicaulis sp. | reverse complement strand
TGGCTAGGGGTGAAAGGCCAATCAAACTTGGAGATAGCTGGTTCTCCGCGAAATCTATTTAGGTAGAGCGTCACGTGAATACCCTCGGGGGTAGAGCACTGGATGGGCTAGGGGGCCTCACCGGCTTACCAAACCTAACCAAACTCCGAATACCGAGGAGTAATGCGTGGCAGACACACTGCGGGTGCTAAGGTCCGTAGTGGAGAGGGAAACAGCCCTGACCGCCAGCTAAGGTCCCAAAGTCAACACTAAGTGGGAAACGATGTGGGAGTGCTTAGACAACCAGGAGGTTGGCTTAGAAGCAGCCATCCTTTAAAGAAAGCGTAACAGCTCACTGGTCAAGCGCTCCTGCGCGGAAAATGTAACGGGGCTTAAGTGTTGCACCGAAGCTGCGGGCTCGAAAGAGCGGTAGCGGAGCGTTCTGTAGGCTGATGAAGGGCGACTGTGAGGTCTCCTGGAGGTATCAGAAGTGAGAATGCTGACATGAGTAGCGATAAAGAGTGTGAGAGACACTCTCGCCGAAAGTCCAAGGGTTCCTGCGCAATGCTAATCAGCGCAGGGTCAGCCGGCCCCTAAGGCGAGGCCGAAAGGCGTAGTCGATGGGAACCAGGTTAACATTCCTGGGCCAGCGGAAAGTGACGGGTTCTGGAAATCGTTCATTCTTACTGGATTGAGTGAGCGGTGAAGGCGCCCCTGGAAATAGCTTCCGCATTAGACCGTACCCTAAACCGACACAGGTGGACTGGTAGAGCATACCAAGGCGCTTGAGAGAACTCTGCTGAAGGAACTCGGCAAATTGCTCCCGTAAGTTCGCGAGAAGGGAGCCTGGCGCTGCGCAAGCAGTGTCCAGGGGCACAGACCAGGGGGTGGCGACTGTTTACTAAAAACACAGGGCTCTGCGAAGTCGCAAGACGACGTATAGGGTCTGACGCCTGCCCGGTGCCGGAAGGTTAAAAGGAGGTGTGCAAGCACCGAATTGAAGCCCCGGTAAACGGCGGCCGTAACTATAACGGTCCTAAGGTAGCGAAATTCCTTGTCGGGTAAGTTCCGACCTGCACGAATGGCGTAACGACTTCCCCACTGTCTCCAGCAGAGACTCAGCGAAATTGAATTCTCCGTGAAGATGCGGAGTTCCCGCGGTCAGACGGAAAGACCCCGTGCACCTTTACTACAACTTCGCAGTGGCGTTAGTGGCGATATGTGTAGGATAGGCGGGAGGCTATGAAACCAGGGCGCTAGTCTTGGTGGAGCCACCCTTGAAATACCGCCCTTATCCTCATTGACGTCTAACCGCGGCCCGTGAACCCGGGCCCGGGACCCTGCGTGGTGGGTAGTTTGACTGGGGCGGTCGCCTCCCAAAGAGTAACGGAGGCGCGCGAAGGTTGGCTCAGAGCGGTCGGAAATCGCTCGTTGAGTGCAATGGCATAAGCCAGCCTGACTGTGAGACTGACAGGTCGAACAGAGTCGAAAGACGGCCATAGTGATCCGGTGGTCCCGCGTGGAAGGGCCATCGCTCAACGGATAAAAGGTACGCCGGGGATAACAGGCTGATGATGCCCAAGAGTCCATATCGACGGCATTGTTTGGCACCTCGATGTCGGCTCATCGCATCCTGGGGCTGGAGCAGGTCCCAAGGGTTTGGCTGTTCGCCAATTAAAGCGGTACGTGAGCTGGGTTTAGAACGTCGTGAGACAGTTCGGTCCCTATCTGCCGTGGGTGTCGGATACTTGAGAGGAGCTGTCCCTAGTACGAGAGGACCGGGATGGACGAACCTCTGGTGGACCTGTTGTTGCGCCAGCAGCATTGCAGGGTAGCTAAGTTCGGAAGGGATAACCGCTGAAAGCATCTAAGCGGGAAGCCCCCCTCAAAACCAGGTATCCCTTGAGAGCCGTGGAAGACCACCACGTTGATAGGCTGGAAGTGGAAGCGCAGCAATGTGTGGAGCGGACCAGTACTAATTGCTCGATCGGCTTGATCTTACGATGCTCATGGACGGCGATCGCTTCGCCCCCATGTGTTGAAGCCCAACAAGTCAGAATGTCTCTACGTTTTTGTGTCGCACGCGCCGAGCGGGTGGTTATAGCGAGGGTTCCGCACCCGTTCCCATCCCGAACACGGCCGTTAAGCCCCTCTGCGCCGATGGTACTATGTCTTAAGGCATGGGAGAGTAGGTCGCCGCCCGCTCCGCACGTACGACACAATCCTCCATTTACCATTGTTGGCTTGGCCAGCCCCCGGTTTTCGGCCGGGGGTTTGTCATTTCAGCCCGCAGGTCCGTAATGGATCGTCAAATAGAGCTGATGCGGGGTGGAGCAGCCCGGTAGCTCGTCAGGCTCATAACCTGAAGGTCGTAGGTTCAAATCCTACCCCCGCACCCAAATTCAACCCCCGCGCCGTTTGGCCGGGGGTTTTTTGTGCTACGGCTTGGCTCTATCGGCAAAAGGCGCAGCGGCTGCTACGCAGACCGCCAAGCGTTACGCCCCCACTCGGGCTGAGGGAGCCAGCGCCTTGGATGCGCCGGGCTCGCCTCCCAATCCGTACTTAAAGCTTCACATCATTGGGTCCGTGACGCTCGCGCACCTGATCGGCTTCGTCGCCCCAGGCCTTGTTGACGCGGCGGCCTCGCTTGGCCGCCGGACGATCGCCGATTTTCTCGGCCCAGGCGCGCACATTCTTGTACTCGTGCACGGACAGAAACTCGCCGGCCTCGTAAAGCTTGCCAAGCGACAGGCCGCCATACCAGGGCCAGATCGCCATGTCGGCGATGGAGTATTCGTCGCCGGCGATATAGGGCCGATCCGCCAGGGCTGTTTCCAGCACATGGAGTTGTCGCTTCACCTCCATGGCGAAGCGGTTGATCGGGTACTCGAATTTTTCCGGCGCATAGGCGTAGAAATGCCCGAACCCGCCGCCGAGATAGGGCGCGGAGCCCATTTGCCAGAACAGCCAGTTCATCACTTCGGTACGGTCCGGCCCGCTCGCGGGGAGAAACGCGCCGAATTTCTCCGCGAGGTGAACCAGGATGGACCCCGATTCGAACACTCGCACCGGCTCCGGCCCGCTGCGGTCGAGAAGGGCGGGGATCTTGGAATTGGGATTGATGTCCACGAAGCCGGATCCGAACTGGTCGCCTTCGCCGATATTGATCAGCCAGGCGTCGTACTCGGCGTCTGCGTGGCCAAGCTCCAGCAACTCTTCAAACATCACCGTGGTCTTCACCCCGTTGGGCGTGGCCAGAGAGTAGAGCTGGAAAGGGTGCTCGCCGACCGGCAGGTCCTTGTCCTGTGTGGCGCCGGAGACCGGTCGATTGATGTTGGCGAACCGGCCGCCGCTTTCGCTGTCCCAGGTCCAGACCTTGGGCGGGGTGTAGGTCGTCATTGCGGCGTCTCCGTGCGGTGATCCATCGCCGCTAAGGTGGGCGTTTGCGGACCGGCTGCAAACCCCGCCGGTCATCGCAAGATCGTGATCACGTTAACCGCGCGACATCTCACTGAGCGCGCCATGGATATGGCTCACCACGACGCTGCCTTCGCCGACGCCGCTGGCGACACGCTTGACCGAGCCGGCGCGTACATCGCCCACCGCATAAACGCGCGGCAGGCTGGTCTCGAACACGCTCGGCAGCCGGTCGAGCGTCCAGCCCGCCCGCACCAGATCCAATGTCTCCAGCTCTGGTCCGGTCTTCACAAAACCGCGACTATCGCGCGCCACAGCGTCGGGCAGCCATTGGGTGAACGGCGCCGCGCCGGTGAACAGGAACGCGAAGCCCGCCTCAAGGCGCACGGGCCCGGCGGGCGTTTTCAGATCCATTGCGGCAAGGCGCGTTTGGTCGCCTTCGGAGCCAATCAGGCGGTCGATTTCGGTCTGCGGGTGGAGGTGAATGTTGGGCGCCTCCTCCAGGCGCCGCACCAGATACTCGCTCATGGTGTCGCGAATGTCGGCGCGCCGATACATCACATGGACGCTGTGGGCGGTGCGCGACAGGAAGACCGCACCCTGACCGGCCGAGTTGCCGGCGCCCACGACCACCGCGTCGGCGCCGGAACACAGCTGCGCCTCCAGCGGCGAAGCGCCGTAATAGACGCCGCGACCTTCAAACTGTTCCAGATTCTCGATCGGCAGGCGGCGATATTGTGCGCCCGTGGCGATCACCACCGCACGCGCCTCCAGCTTGCGGCCGTCCTCGGTGTGAAGGCAGTAGGCGCCGGTCTCCAGCGCCTGAAGTTTCGACGCTTTCACCGGCGCGGCCAGGCGCACGCCGAATTTTTGCGCCTGTATCGCCGCCCTGTCCGCCAGCTCCCGGCCGGAGACCCCCATGGGAAAGCCGAGATAGTTTTCGATCTTCGAGCTGGTTCCCGCCTGCCCGCCAGGAGCGTCGGCGTCCAGCGTCAGCACGGTGAGCCCTTCTGACCCGGCATAGACCGAGGCGGCCAGGCCGGCGGGCCCGGCGCCCACTACAATGACGTCAGACGCCGCGCCGTCGGGCAGAAGGTCGGAGCCCAGCTCCGCGGCGATGTCGTTTACGGTCGGCTTAATCAGGACGCGCTGCGCACCCATCACCACCACAGGCAGATCGGAGGGCTGAAGTCCCTTGGCGTCAAGAATCTGCGCGCCTAGACGATCGGTCACTGGATCATACCAGCTGTGCGGCGCGCCATGGCGTGTCAGAAAATCGCGCAGCGCGAACACCGACCGGTCCAGCGCCGAGCCCAGCACGATCACCGGCGCGTCGCTGCTCGACAGGGCGAACACCCTGCGGGCGGTGAAGGTGCGAACGAAGATATCGGACAGCGCCGAGTTCTCCACCAGCAGGCGCTGAAAGCGATCAAACGGGATGTGAAGCACCTCGCCCGCCTCGCCCATGGTGACGCTGGCCAGGCTGGTCTGGCCGGTGAGCACGCCGATATCGCCGGAGAACTGGCCGCGCTCCATCCATCCAAGCCGCTTGGGCCCGTCCTTGCCCTCGATAAAGATATGGGTCTGGCCCGACAAGGTGATCAGATTGTCCACACGCCGGTCGCCTTCGCGCACCAGAACCGCTCCGGCGTCATGGCGGCGCACCTCGCCATAGGCCTTTAGAGATTCAAGTTCGGCGTCGCTGAAGGTGTAGTTCACGTCGGCGGGCGGCGGGGTGCTCGGCGAAGGGGGCTGGGCGTCCATGGCGAGGCTCCTGGCTTGGATCCGCCGGTTATAGCCTCATGACGACGCGGTGCGCGAGTGTTCCGCCTTGCTTTCGCCGCAGAACACGTCCACATGAGCTTTACGCATGCGGTCGGGTGCGTGGAGAGAGCGTTTTTCGCTCTCAATCCTGATCGCTATCGGATCGGCCTCGAGCTTACAGCTCCAGGAACTCCTGTCCGGGCGTTGGGCGCAAAATGCGCCTGCCGACGGCGGCTGATCTACGCAGTTGTCTCCTATGAATGTCACCAACGCCGCACCCGGAATTCCGGGCGCGCGAGAAAGTTTGATATGACGAAATTTACCGATTTGAACCTGGCCGAGCCGGTTCTGCGCGCTGTTCTGGACGAGGGCTATGAGACGCCGACGCCGATTCAGGCGCGCGCCATCGCCCCGGTTCTGGCCGGACGCGACGTTGTGGGCCTGGCCCAGACCGGCACCGGCAAGACGGCGGCCTTCGTGCTGCCACTGATCACCCGGCTATTGGCGCAGAACAAGCAGGCGCCCGGCCGCACCTGCCGCGCCCTCATCCTGGCGCCCACGCGTGAGCTCGCCGCCCAGATCGGAGCCAGCGTGGAGACCTATGGCAGGCATGCCGGGCTGACCCATGCGGTGGTGTTCGGCGGCGTGAAGCCGGGCCCGCAGATCAAGAAGCTGGCGCTTGGCCTTGATATCCTGATCGCCACGCCGGGCCGGCTTCTCGACCACATGTCCACCGGCAAGGCGCGCCTGGACCATACCAATGTCGTGATCCTCGACGAGGCCGACCAGATGCTTGATCTCGGCTTCATGCCGGCGATCCGCAAGATCCTCTCCCAGGCCGGCAAGCCGCGCCAGACGGTGATGTTCTCGGCCACCATGCCGTCTCAGATCCGCCAGCTGGCCGACGATTTTCTGAAGGATCCGGTGACCGTATCGGTGAGCCCGCCGTCCATGCCGGTGGAGCGCATCGACCAGAAGGTCTTCTACGTGAACTCGGCCGACAAGCCGGAAGCTCTGGTGGACCTGATGGCGCCGGAAGCGGGCAAGAAGGCGATCGTCTTCACCCGCACCAAGCGCGGCGCCGACCGGGTCGCCAAGCGCCTTGTGAGCTACGGCCATAAGGCCAGCGCCATTCACGGCAACAAATCCCAAGGCCAGCGCGAACGCGCCCTTGAGGCCTTCCGGTCCGGCAAGTCGCCGGTCCTGGTGGCCACCGACATCGCCGCTCGCGGGCTCGACATCGATGACGTCGCCGTGGTGGTGAACTATGAACTGCCCAACGTGTCGGAAAGCTATGTCCACCGCATCGGGCGCACCGCGCGCGCCGGAGCGGACGGCCGCGCCTTGTCGCTGGTGGCCCCTGATGAGCGCACCCTTCTGAAGGATATCGAAAAGCTTATCGGCAAGGAGATTGCGGGCCTGAATGACGCCCCGCCCATGCCCAAGGGTGATGCGGCCAAGCTGAAGCAAAATCGCGGCGGTGGCGGCGGCCGGGGCCGGTCCGGCGGCGGCCGTCCGCAAGGCCAGGGCGGCCAGAATCGCGGTGGCCAGGGCGGTAAAGGCGGTCACGGCCGTGGCGGCCAGGGCGGCGGGCGTTCGCGCAGCCGCTCCGGCGGCAAGCCCAGCGCAGCCGCTCAAGGCTAGCGATTTCGCCGTCCTCATCGCTGCATGATTCGCGTCGCGGCGCCGCGCCTTGTTACAAACAGGGCCGGCGCCGCGTTGCTGTGAACAACAGGCGTGAGACGAGGGCGTGCGATGATTGAAGCGTTGCTGCTGGCGACCGCCGCCGGGCTGACTATTCCGCTCGGCGCCGGGCTGGCGTTTTTTGACCTCACCCACCCCAGCTGGGCGAAGGACTCCGTGCGCCACGGATTGTTGTCCTTCGGCGCCGGGGTGCTGCTCGCCGCGGTGGCGCTGGTGCTCCTGCCTGAGAGCGAGCGGCACGCCCCGGCCTCTGTGGTGCTGCTCGGCTTTGTCGGCGGCGGGGTGGTGTTCTGGCTCCTGGATGCGGCGCTGTCGAAGTTCGGGGCCACGGGCCAGCTCATCGCCATGCTGCTCGACTATCTACCCGAGGCGATCGCGCTCGGGGCCCTTATGGCGCTCGGGCAGACCGGGTATGCGATCGCGTTGATGATCGCGCTGCAGAACCTGCCCGAAGGCTTTAACGCATTCCACGCCATGGGCGGCCGGAACGTCCACAAGGACCAGCGCCTGTTGATGGTCTATGCCGGCTTTGTGCTGCTGGGGCCGTTGACGGCCTTTGTGGGCGTGACCTTCCTGTCCGAGATGACGGTCCTGTTGGGGGTCATCACGTCGGTCGCGGCCGGCGGCGTCGTCTATCTGGTGGTTCAGGACGTCATTCCTGACGCCCATATGAAGAACAAGAGCGCCCCGGCGCTGGGCGCAGTGGCCGGCTTTGGGCTCGGCCTTGCGGGGCATCTGTTTCTGCCCGCCTAAGCCCGCCGGCTTACCCCGCCGGCGAAAAGCCCAGCAAGAACGCGATCACTGTCTCCGCCGGCATCTCGCAAGGCTTCAGCTGAGGTCCCGAGGCGGTGGTGTAGAGATTGAAGCTCACATGGTTCCTGCCAGCCAGATGCTCGGCGTAGAGCTTGCGCACGCCGTCTCCCGGACCTCCAGTGACGGTCACGCCCCAGCGTTCGCCGTCATGAAGCCCGGTGTGATAGCCGGGGGCGAGCGCGTCGAGTGCGGACAAGAAGGCGGGATCCATACCCGTCTGATAACAAAAACCCCGGCGCGCCGCGCCGGGGTTCTTCATTGAAGGGATTGGAGCCTGCGCCTATTCAGCGGCTTTCGCTTCGCCGGGCTTGGGCGCGGCGGCGCGCACATAGGCCGCGACATGCTGCTCGAACTTTTCAAAGTTCGCCACGAACATGTCGGCGAGCTTCTCGGCCTGATCGTCATAGGCGGACGGGTCCGACCAGGTTTCGCGAGGGTTCAGGATGGCGGGGTCGACGCCCTCCACCCTCACCGGCACGGCGAAGCCGAACACCGGGTCCATGCGGTAGTCCGCGCCGGCCAGGGAGCCGTCCAGAGCGGCGTTCAGGAGCGCGCGCGTCGCCTTGATCGGCATGCGCTTGCCTTCCCCGTAGGGGCCGCCGGTCCAGCCGGTGTTCACCAGCCAGCAATCGGCGCCATGCTCGGCGATGAGATCGCGCAGAAGCGCGCCGTATTCCGACGGGTGACGCGGCATGAAGGGCGCGCCGAAGCAGGTGGAGAAGGTGGCGCTGGGCTCGGTCACGCCCTTCTCGGTGCCGGCCACTTTCGCGGTGTAGCCGGACAGGAAGTGATACATGGCCTGGGCCGGGGTGAGCCTGGCGATGGGCGGCATCACGCCGAACGCGTCGCAGGTGAGCATCACCAGATTGTTGGGATGGCCGCAGACATTCTTGTCGCAGGAATTGGGGATGTAGTGCAGCGGATAGGCGCCGCGCGAGTTTTCCGCCAGCGTCGCATCGTCCAGATCCAGCTCGCGGGAGACCGGATCCATCACCACGTTTTCAAGCACCGTGCCCCACATCCTGGTGGTGGCGAAGATCTGCGGCTCGGCCTCGGCCGACAGGCGGATCATCTTGGCGTAGCAGCCGCCTTCAAAGTTGAATAGGCCGTCAGGCGACCAGCCATGCTCGTCATCGCCGATCAGGACCCGCTTGGGATCGGCCGAGAGCGTCGTCTTGCCGGTGCCTGAAAGCCCGAAGAAGATCGCGCTGTCACCTTGCTCGCCTTTGTTGACCGAGCAGTGCATCGGCATGATGCGGCGCTCGGGCAGCAGATAGTTGAGGATGGTGAAGACCGATTTCTTGGTCTCGCCGGCGTAGGAGGTGCCGCCGATCAGCACCAGGCGCTTGGCGAAATTGACCGCGATCACCGTCTCGCCGCGCGTGCCGTGGCGCTCGGGGTCGGCCTGGAAGCTGGGCAGGTTCACGATGGTGAACTCGGCCGCGAAGGTCTCCAGCTCACTGGCGTCGGGTCGGCGCAGAAGATGGCGGATGAAGAGCGAGTGCCAGGCGAGCTCGTTGACGATCCGGACCGGCAGGCGATGGGCTGGATCGGCGCCGCCGAACAGCTCCTGGACAAAAAATTCGCGGCCGGACATGTGCGCCTTGAAATCGTCCCACAGCGCGTCGAAATGGGCCGGCGTCATGGAGGCGTTGAAATCCCACCAGATGGTGTTCTCGGTGGTCTCGTCGCGCACGGTGAACTTGTCGCGCGCCGAGCGGCCGGTGTGCTGACCGGTTTCCACCACCAGCGCGCCGCCCTTGGCGATGCGGCCTTCGCCCCGGCGGACAGCCTCTTCGTAGAGCGCTTCCTCGTTCCAGTTCACATTGAGTTTCGACGCGTCCGCGATCCCAAGATCACTGAGATCGCGCGTCGTGATCATGCCGTCGGCCATGGATGGTCCCCCCGTTCGGGCTGCGTGCTCGCCGTAAGCGGCCGCGGTCTGAACGCCGGGGTCCGCCTTGAGGGGGACTGTTCTAGCGCTCGGGGGCGCTCAAATCATCCGAAAATCCATGCTGCGGCGCGTCATAGCGCACCCGCCATTGAAGACCCCCTGGCCCATGGCTCGCCTCAGCTTGTGGGCTCTGCCTTGGTGCGCGGCGGCGGGCCGGAAGGATCGCCGGGCAGGGGGATGTATTCATCCTCGCTTTCAGGAAGGGCGAAGACCGCGTCTTGAAAGCCGGCCTCGGCGCTGGCGCGCCAGTCGACCTTGGCCTGTTCGATAAGGGCTTTCTTCGACGCGACGAAATTCCATTCCACATGGCGCTCGCCCAGATCCGCGCCCCCCAGCACCATCACCCGGCTGTCTGCGCGCGCGCGGATCACCGGCGCATCGCCGGCGGCGAACACCACCATGCGTCCGGCGCTGACCGGCTCCCCGCCGGTCTCGATCTGTCCGGACACGATGTACGCGGCCAGCTCGCCCTGACCGGAGGGCAGCTGGAACACCGAGCCGGCCGGGCATTCGGCGTGGATGTAGAGGGTGGGCGAGTGCGTCTTCACCGGCGATTTTTCGCCGAAGACTTCGCCCATGATCACGCGCAGCCTGGCGCCGCCCTGCTCGACTTCGGGAAGGTCATGCGCCGCCACGTGCTGAAAGTCCGGCGCCTGGTCCTCCTCGCTCTGGGGCAGAGCGATCCAGACCTGTATGCCGTGCAAGTCATGACCGGCGGCGCGGGCCTTCGGCCCGGTGCGCTCTGAATGCACGATCCCGCGCCCGGCGGTCATGAGGTTCACGGCGCCCGGCGTGATGGTCTGCGCCACGCCCAGCGTATCGGCGTGGTCCATCTCGCCTTTGAAAAGATAGGTGACGGTGGACAGCCCGATATGCGGGTGGGCGCGCACGTCGATTCCATCGCCCGGCTCGAACGTCGCCGGTCCTATCTCGTCAAAAAAGACAAACGGGCCGACGCGCCGCTTCTTTGCGATGGGCAGCACACGGGAGACCTGGAGCCCGCCCAGATCCTTCGTGCGTCCATGAATGATCCTATCCACGCTCATATCCTGTCGTCCCCCATGCCCGAACGTCGCCGGCGTCCCTTCCGGCGTCTGCAAACCTGTCCTTATCGCACGAGAATAACGTTCATTCTCGTGTATTGTTGAACTTTATATCCCTTTGATTGCGCCAATGCAGCCGCATCGGGCGCATCCCGCCCGGCCAGGTCGGCGCGTTCCAGCACCATGAGCTCCGGCCACCGGTCGGCGTCGATCTGTTTGAAGAAAGCCGAAAGGATGTCCAGCTCGCCGCCTTCCACATCGATTTTCATGGCGTCGATCCGCTCGATGCGCAGCTCGTTCATCAGCGTGGGAAGCGTGGTCACCCGCACCGCCTCGCCGGAGGCTTCGCCGGGCCCTGTGAGCGCGGTCCCGCCCAGATTGCCCGCCACCATGCGCATCACGTCTTCGCCTTCATAGTCGGCGAGGGCGACGCCGGTGACTTCGAGATTCTCCAGCCCGTTCTGGCGGGCGTTGAACAGCATGCGCCGGCGCATTTCGGCCTGGGGCTCCACCGCGACGACGCGGCTGCCGCGTCCGCCGGCCTTGGCCGCCACAAGGGCGTAGGCGCCCGCGTTCGCGCCGATATCCATGAAGGTCCTGCCCGGCGCCATGACCGCGCGCACCGCGTCCAGCTCATCAGGATCAAAGCATTGCGGGGTGAGGAAGAGGCGTTTCTCCGAGAGATTATCTTTCGGGTGCACGCGCAGCTTCAGGCCCAGCGCCTCCACGTCGCAGCGTCCGTCCTTGAGACCGGAAAGCGCCAGCGGGCGCGCGGCGCCGGCCAGCCGCAGGCCGGCGCGGCCCCTGGGCAAGCTGCGCCCGATCGCCAGGCCAAAGCGCGCCACAATGCCGGGCGCGAAGGCGCCGTGGCCGGGCGGGGCGTCCGGGCCGGTGATCGCCGCGCGCGACGCGCCGTCCCTGGCCATCACGCGCTCCATGGATCTGGGGGAATCGTCATCGTTCATCGTCATCATGGAGGCGGTTATAACCTTTCACAGAGCGGTGGAACACCACCGCGAACAAGCCCGTCTTCAGGCGCATGCGCCTTCCGTGCCCGGGATCGGCGCGCTAGGGTCCGCTCAACTTGTTTTCACGGAGACCGCCATGCTCAGATCCTTCCGCTCCCTCGCCGTCTCGACCCTGGCGCTGGGGCTCGCCGCCGCGCCGGGTCTGGCGCAGGACGACATCCATAAGCTGGACCCTGAACAGGCCGAAACCGCGCAAGACCTGGCTGACGCTGCGCTTTCAAGCGATCTGGCCTATGAGATCACTGAAAGCCTGACCACTGAAATCGGGCCCCGTCTCGCCGGCACGCCGCAGGAAGCGCGGGCGCGCGAGTGGGGCGTCGCAATGCTCACCGAGCTCGGCTTTGAAAACGTGCGGGTGGAGGAGTTTCCCCTGGATCTGTGGACGCGCGGGCGCTCGATCTATGAAGAGGTGGCCATCACCGCGCCCTTCGCGCAGCCGCTCTACGCCACATCGCTGGGCGGCGCGGCGGCGACGCCCGAAGGCGGGCTTGAAGCCGAAGTCGTGTTCTTTGACAGCTTTGACGATCTTCTGGCCTTTGACGGCGCGGAAGGTGCGCTGGAGGGCAAGCTGGTCTTCGTCAATGACCGCATGGTCGCCGCGCGCACCGGCGAGGGCTATGGCTGGGCCAACCGCAAACGCCGCGACGCCTGGCATGAGGCTGAAGACCGTGGCGCCGCCGGAGTGCTGATCCGCTCGGTGGGCACCAGCTCCAACCGTTTCGCCCACACCGGCATGATGGGCTTTCCCGATGAGCGCCGCCCGGAAATCCCGGCGCTGGCGGTCTCGGCGCCGGACGCCGACCAGATCGAACGCATCACCCGGAGCGGCGAGACGCTGCGCATCCGGCTTCGCACCTATGCCGGCTGGCGCGGCGAGGTGGTGAGCGGCAATGTCATCGGCGAGATCGTGGGATCGGAAGCGCCCGACGAGATCGTCGTGATCGGCGGGCATCTCGACAGCTGGGACACCGGCACGGGCGCGCTGGACGACGGCGCGGGCGTCGGCATCACCGTGGCGGCGGCGAAGCTGATCGGCGATCTGCCCGAGCATCCCCGGCGCACCATCCGCGTGGTGTTGTTCGGCGCCGAGGAAGTGGGCCTCGTAGGCGCGCGCGCCTACGCCCGGGCGCGCCAGGAAGACGGCACGCTCCAAAATCACATCATCGGGTCGGAAAGCGATTTCGGCGCCCGCGAAATCTGGCGCTTCGGCTCCAATGTCAGCGAAGAGGCCTTGCCCTATTTCGACGCCATCGGGCGCGAGCTGGCGCCGCTGGGCATCATCCGCGGCGACAATGAGTCCGGCGGCGGGCCCGACATGATCCCGCTGGCCTTCATGGGCGTGCCCATGGCGCGGCTGGAGCAAAACGGCGAGGACTATTTCGAGTTCCACCACACGCCCAACGACACGTTCGACAAGATCGTGCCGGAAGAAATGGCCCAGAACGTCGCCGCCTGGACCATCTTCACCTATCTGGTGGCCGACACCGACATGGACTTCCGGCCGGAGCCGGAGGCCGCGCCCAGCGAATAAGCCGGGCGAGCAAGACCTAGAGGCGGTCCAGGACGGCGCGCATGGCGTCGATCTGGGCCGCGCCCATGTGCAGGCACCGCTCCGGCGACCAGCCCTGGGCTTCATCGGGGGTGATGGCGCTGTCCTTGAACGGCATCTCCAGCGTCATGGCGAGGCAGTTGAAGGCCGGCGCCATGTAATTGGTCGCCACCGACGGATTGGCCGTGCCCGGCGGGCTAACGGGATAGCCGCGCTCGGTCTGGAAGTCCGGATTGAAGCGCATGAGCTCGCTTTTATAGAGCTCCAGCAGCGCCTTGGCGTCGTCGTCCCAGCCTGGCGTGCCTTCGGCCCCGGCGATGAAGTTATAGGGCAGCGCCTCGTCGCCGTGCATGTCGAGGAAGAGATCGACCCCGGTCTCGCGCATCGCTTCGAGCACGCACGCCACTTCGGGGCTGTTGTCCGGCGTCGCCTTGTCCCATTCGCGGTTGAGATTGACGCCCTTGGCGTTGGTGCGCAGATGCCCGCGGAAGGATCCGTCCGGGTTCATATTGGGGACCACATGGACCACGGCGCGGTCCAGCAGCGCCCGGCTCACCGGATCGGCGTCGTCCAGCAGGCGGTCCAGAAAGCCCTCGGCGGCCCATTCGGCCATGGTCTCGCCGGGATGCTGGCGCGCAATCACCCAGATCGTCTTCTTGCCCTCGCCCGGCTCTCCTATGGTCAGCCGATCCATGTCGCGCCCGTCCAGCGTCTGCCCCAGCACGTCCAGTTTCACCGGGGGGTGTTGCTGGCAGGCGGCGATCAGCTCGTCATGGCGGGTCATGGAGTAGGGCGCGAAATAGGCGATCCAGACAGCGTCGGCGTCCGGGGTAAGGGAGATGGTCAGCTCGCCGTTGTCATAGGACGTCTCGGCGCGCTCCCAGACTTCCCGGTCGCTGGAGACGCACGCCTGATAGCCCGGCCAGCCCTGCTGGTAGGCGGCGCCGCCGGCGTTCTCGATGACAAAGCGGCAGGCCTCGCCTTTGGCGCCGGACGCCTTGAAATAGAACCACTGGTAAAAGTCGGATCCGGTGTCGGTGCGGATCTCCAGCCGGACGTTCTTGGGGTCTTCGGCGGACTTCACGATGATGTTGCCGGCGTCGAACGTGCTGGAAATGCGCATGGGGAGCTCCTTGTGACGATAGGGCTCGCTTAGGCGATCGCAGGCGCGGCGCCAAGGGGAGGGACGGTGAGCGGTCGGTTCAGACCTCGATCGGCCGGCGCAATAAAAGCCCCGCCGATTCCGGCGGGGCTTTCTCAGGGCGGCGACGCTTGCTGCGGGCGCCGGTCTACTCGCCGGCGGAGCCGGTCATCGGCTCATTGCGCAGGTCGCGCAGAAGTGCGACGGCGGTTTCCGGATCGGCGCACGGAATGTCGAAATCACTCAACCCACCTGCGCTCATGCTGTGAGTCCGCGACCCATTACCCTCGACCATAAAGCCAACCAGTTCAGCCGCGTTGAACTGGTAAATCATGGCGAAGGAATCCGCTCCGGCCAGTGCGTCGCGCCAGAACAGCGGGGCTCTGTAGACTTTGATATCGCCATAGTCGTCATGCGCCGTTGCGACCGTCAGCAAAACCATGGGCTCAATGCTTCCCTCCAGGCTTTCGCCGGACATTTCGTGGAAGATGTCCGGGCCATAGCGCGCGTTCGGATCGAAATTCGCGGCGATCAGCGCCCGCTCGCCACTGGCCAGGTCGGCGACGCCGCGATCAGGCGTGCAGGCTTGAACCAGACCCAGAGGATCGCCACGGCCGTAGACGAATGCGTGCAGCCCTGAACGGATTGGATCGACCGCCGGGCCGAACGCCTGGAAGTGCGCGTTCAGGCGCTCAGCCGCCAAAGGCGCATCCGCGCAGGTCAGCGCAAGGCTGGTGCGCTCCAGCAGCGGTTCGGTGAAGGCGACCTCGCCCGCGTCATCAAGCATGTAGGTGCGCCCGCCAAGGCTCGCCGACCCCTCCGCGCCGGTCTGAATGAACAGCTCGCCGGACCCAAAGACGGTGTAGGCGATCAGGCTGTCGGCCGGGGCGGAGAACCTGCGCAGCACATTGTCGTCGCCGGGCTCTGCGCGAGAGATGACGAGACTTTCGCTTCTCTCGTCCAGAAACAGTCTCGTGCCGCCGGGCTGCAGCGAGGCGGGGAAGCCGCACGCCGCATTCACGTCGGAGGCCAGGTTTTCGACGCCGGGCCGTCCATCAAACTGGTCGAAAACACTCGGCGGGGCGGGCTGCGCCAGCTCCGGCAAGACACCCGCGTCGCGAAGCGGTCCTGACGCCCAAACGGCCGCCGAACCGGCGATGACCGTAACCGCGACGGCCGCAGCCGCCCGCAATACTGCACTCATGATGAGTTCCCCCTCGAAAACCGGCCGCAGTTAAGACGACATCAGCCGGGTTGTCGAGAAAGACGGGCGCGCCGGGGCGATTTTCGCCTTAACTATGATCGAGATAAGCGGCGCTCAAGAGCGCTTTCCCGGCGGCGGCCAGAACGAAAAATCGAGGCCCCGGTATTGCGCCTTCGGGCTGAGGCGCGACGACGCTCTGTGATGTGAGCGTGGGGAACCTGAATCCTGAAGGGACCAGTCCGGTCCAGACAAGCAGCGGCGGGCGGGGATCAGACCCTTGCGCTAGTAAGCGCGCTCCACCACGAACTCGGCCAGGGCGGCCAGCGCGTCGGACCATTCATTCTTGGGGGCGGCGTCGAGCGCTTCCACCGCGCGCCGGGCGTGGCCGCGGGCGGCCTCGAGCGTGGCGTCCAGGGCGCCGTGCTTGTTCAGCAGGGCGACGGCGATTTCGAAGTCGGCGTCGGTCTGATCAAGCCGGCTGATGGTGCGCTCGAAAAACGCGCGCTCCTCGGCGTCGGCGGCTTCGATGGCGAGCGCCAGGGGCAGGGTGATCTTGCCCTCGCGGAAATCATCGCCGGTGTTCTTGCCCAGATCGACGGCGATCCCGCCGTAATCCAGCGCATCGTCAACCAGCTGGAACGCGAGCCCCAGCTCGCGGCCATAAATTTCCATGGCCTCTTCAAGCTCGGAACCGGCGCCGGCGAGGATGGGGCTCACCTGCGCGGCGGCGGCGAACAGGGCGGCTGTCTTGGCTTCGATAATGCCCATATAGGCCTGGCGCGAGACCGCGATGTCGCGCACGGCCGCCAGCTGGCGAACCTCGCCCTCGGCGATGACGGCGGCGGCGCGGCTGAGAACTTTCAGGGCGGGCATGGAGCCGGCGTCGACCATCATCATGAAGGCGCGCGCGAACAGGAAATCGCCCACAAGGACGGAATGGGGGTTCGACCAGACCTGATTGGCGGGTTTGAGCCCACGCCTCAGATCGCTGTCGTCGACCACGTCGTCATGGAGCAGGGTCGCCGAGTGGATAAACTCGACCGCCGACGCGAGCGAGATATGGCCGTCGCCCTCGTATCCCAGCATTCGCGCGGTCGCCACGGTGATCAGCGGACGGATTCGCTTTCCGCCGGCCTCCACCAGATAGCGTGCGACTTTGGGAATGATGTCAGTCTCGCTCGCCATGCGATCGGCGAGCAGAGCCTCGACGCGCTTCATGTCCGCGCCGCCGAGCGCCGTCAGGCGCGCGACCGGATCGAGCGCGTCGCCTTTCAAATCTGCTTGCGGGAGACCGTTCACCCCTGAGGCCCTCTTGCCGTCGTCACTATCGCGGCTGCACAATAGGTAGCGCCTCAAGCTCCGGCAAGCGCACGGCGCCGCACAGGGCGGCGGGCGCGCGTATCGGCTGCTGGCGCAGTGCAGTATCTAGATCGGAGGCCCGGCGTGATCGAGGTCTTGACCACAAATGATCCCATCCGGCTCAATTTCGCCGAGACGGTTCTCAAAGACGCCGGCATCGAGACGGTGACGCTGGACGCCAACACCGCTGCGGTGTTCGGCGGCGCGCTGCCCTGGGTCAAGCGCCGGCTATTGGTGCCCGAAGCGGACGGCCCGCGGGCCCGGCGTGTGCTTTCCGAGGCCATGCCGAAGGATGATCCAGAGAGTGGGGCGTGAGCACGCCGGTTCTCAACGCCTTTCTCGGCGGCAAAATTCGCCTTCACCAGGCGCCGGACGGATACCGGGCAGGCCTTGATGCGGCGTTGCTGGCCGCGGCGATCCATCTGAAGCCCGGCGCCCGCGCGGCAGAGTTCGGCTGCGGCGCCGGGGCGGCGCTTCTGGGCGCCGCGGTGCTCAATCCGGGCGCCGGACTTACCGGGGTGGAGCGCGATGGCGGCGCGGCGGCGCTAGCCCGCAGCAACACCGATTTGAACACGCTGGCTGACCGCGTGGAGATCGTGGAGGCGGACGCGCTGGGCTGGCGCGCCGACCCGGCCCTTGATGCGGTGTTTTTCAACCCGCCGTTTTTTGATGATCCGAACGCCTTGCGCGCTCCGAAAGCCGGCAAGACCGGCGCCTGGATGAACGAAGCGGGGCTCGCCGCCTGGATCGAGGCGGGGCTGAGGCGCTTGAAGGAGGGCGGGGTGCTCACGCTTGTTCATCGCGCCGATGCGCTGGCGGCGATACTCGCCCCGCTTGAGGGCCGCGCCGGCGATATCGCCGTGCTGCCGGTCCATGGCCGCGACGGCGCGCCAGCCAAGCGGGTCATCGTCGCGGCGCGCAAGGTGAGCAAGGCGCCGCTGCGAATCCTGCCCGCGCTGGTGCTGCATCCAGGCGCCGGATCCGACTACACCCCCCGGGCGCAGGCGCTGCTGAAAGGTGAGGCGAGGCTTGCGCTTCACCCCTAGGCGGCCCAGTTCAAGGGGGAGAGCAAAGAGGAGCCGCCATGTCGTCCGTCTTCGAGACCGTGACCACCCAGCTTGGAAAAGCAGGCGCCGCGCTGCGCAAAGCCACAGGCTCCGATGTGCCCGTGGTGCCGCTGGTACGCCTTGAAGGCATGATCGCCTCGGGTGGCCGCAACGCCTCGGCGCTCAATCTGGCGCGGGTGGAGAAGCTTCTGGACAAGGCCTTCGCCATGGCCGATGCGCCGGCGATCGCCATTGCGGTGAATTCACCGGGCGGCAGCCCGGTCCAGTCGCGCCTGATCCATGATCGCATCCGCCATCTGGCGAAGAAGAACGACAAGACGGTGCTGATCTTCTGCGAGGATGTGGCCGCGTCGGGCGGTTACATGATCGCGGCGGCGGGCGACGAGATCTTCGCCGACCCGGGCTCAATTGTCGGCTCCATCGGCGTGATCAGCGCCAGCTTCGGCTTCACCGAGGCGATGGCGAAGCTCGGCGTTCAGCGCCGGTTGAAAACCGCCGGCAAGAGCAAGTCGCTGGGTGATCCCTTCTCGGAAGAAACCGACGAGCAGAAGGCGCGCATGACGCGCCTGATGGACAGTGTCCACAAACAGTTCATCCAGCTCATCAAGGACGCCCGCGGCGACAAGCTCAACACCAGGATGGAGCTGTTCGACGGCTCGGTTTTCACCGGTGAAGAGGCGATCGAGGCCGGCCTGGTCGACGCGCTGGGCGAGGCGCGCAGCGAGCTGGAGCGCCGCTTCGGCGATAAGACCAAGATGCGGGTGTTGAGCCCGTCCAAAGGCGGCCTGCTCGCCCGCTTCATGGGCTCGGCTGTGGACGTCATCGAAAGCCGTGAAATCTGGGCCCGGTTCGGACTTTAGACGCAGAGTTCAGCAGCCGGGGTTTGCAGCCGGTCGTCCCGACGCGGACGAGTGCGGCGGTGCGGCCTTGAAAGCCCGCCGCCGCAGTTTAAGCTTGTGTTCGCGGGGCGGGGCTTGCGATGATCTTCAGCAAGCTGGTGGTTGAGCTGTGAGCGCTGATACGCGCAAAGGAGCCCTGATGCATCCCGCACTCGTCTTCCGCGAGGAGCTTGGCGCGCGTGAGCGTCTGCTTCAGAAGTTCCGCCGCACGCGCGCGCATACCGAAGCGCTGATCGCGCCTCTGACCGCGGAAGATATGCAGGTGCAGACCATTGCGGACGTCAGTCCGACCAAATGGCACCTGGCCCATGTCACCTGGTTTTTCGAGACCTTCGTGCTGGCTGAATTGTTTACTGAGTACAAGCTCTATGACGAGCGGTTCGGCTATCTGTTCAACAGCTATTACGTATCGGTGGGCGAGCGCTGGTCGCGGCCGCATCGCGGGCTTTTGAGCCGGCCTCTGCTCTCCGACATCCTTGCTTACCGCGACTATGTCACCGCCGAGATCGTTCTGAAGGCGGAAAACTGCTCCGACGAGACCTGGTCGAAAATCGCGCCGCTGATCGAGCTGGGCATCCACCACGAGCAGCAGCACCAGGAGCTGATCTGCACCGACATCAAACATGTGCTGTCGCAATCTCCGGCGCCGTTCGCGCCGTTCGGCAAGGACGGGGCGGGGCTCGCCGAACCTGTCGAGCCGGCGCCCTTGCGCTTTTACGGCTTCGAAGGCGGGCTTGTGGAGACTGGCACGGACGGCGGCGGTTTTCTTTATGACAATGAGTTTCCCCGTCACAAGATCTGGCTCTACGATTTCGAGCTGGCCGGGCGCGCGATCACCAACGGGGAATGGCGCACCTTCATGGACGATGGCGGATACAAGGCGGCAAGCCTGTGGCTGTCGGACGGCTGGGATTTCATCGACCAGAACCGCGTGCGCGCGCCGCTGCACTGGCGCGAGATCGACGGCGAATGGTTTGAATACACCCTCCACGGCCTGATCCCGGTGCGCGATGACCTGCCGGTCTGCCATGTCTCGGGATACGAAGCGTCCGCCTACGCCGAGTGGGCCGGCGCCCGCCTGCCGCTGGAGACCGAGCTGGAAGTCGCGACGGCGTCCGGCGCGCCTGCGGGCAATTTCCTGTTCGACGATCACGGCGTGCGCCATCCGCTCGCCGCCGACCCGGAGGCCGGCCTGCAGCAGCTCGCCGGCGGGGTGTGGGAGTGGACCTCGTCGAGCTATTCGCCCTATCCCGGCTTTTATCCGCCCGGCGGATCGGTGGGTGAATACAACGGTAAATTCATGAGCGGTCAGCTGGTGCTGCGCGGCGGGTCCTGTTTCACCCCGGCCGGGCACTGGCGCGAGACCTACCGCAATTTCTTCCCGCCGGCCGCGCGCTGGCAGATGAGCGGCGTGCGCCTGGCCCGCAAGCATCGCGCTGGCTAGCCGCTTGCCCGCGCGGGCGGCGACCGCGATAACCCGCTCATGACCAATTCCATGCATCACCGCTTTCTGGACACCGCCGCCGGTTTGAGCCTTGAGCTCGCCGAGGCGATGGAGCGCGTCGGTCCGGCGCCGCTGCCACGGCGCGACGAGACGCCGTTCCCGGAGTATCTGGCGCGCGCCGTCGCCGGCCAGCAGCTCAGCGTCATCGCCGCGCGCTCCATCTGGACGCGGGTGGAGGCGGCCGGTGAGGGGGCGCCGCTGCTTGAAGGCTTTCACAGCGAGCGCGCCGAGGCCCTGCGCGCCTGCGGTCTGTCGAACGCAAAGGTGAAGACCCTCATCGCCATCGCCGACGCGGTGAAGGACGGCCGCCTTGATCCAGATCACCTGGCGAATATGAACGCAAACACCCGCGCGCAGGAGCTTTCCACGATCTGGGGCGTGGGACAGTGGACCGCCGACATGGCCAACATGTTCTGGTTCGGCGAGGAAGACGTCTGGCCCGACGGCGACGTGGCGGCCCGAAAAACTCTTGAACGCCTCACCAGCCCTCGCCGCAAGACCGTGCGCACGGCGGCGCGCTTTGCGCCTCATCGCTCGCACCTGGCCTATTACATGTGGCGGATCGTGGACGCGAAACCGGAGTGAGGGCGCCCGTCCATCTTCCGGAAAAGCTCGCAGCCGCCTAGGGTTCGCGACCATCCGACCTCGCCGGAGACACCCATGGCCGACGCCTTCCTTGTTCTTGCGCCCGAAATCGACGCCGACGCGAACACGGCGCGCTTCAGCTATGACAGCCCGCGCTTTGGCCGGTTCACCGAGACGGTGCGCTTTCCTGGAAGCGCCCGCCTTGACGGGATTGATGCGCCCGTGCGCAAGGGCCTGCTGGCGCTGGCCGCCATCCTTATCGGGACGAGCTATTTCAAGGCGTCGCCGGCGAGTGTCGTGCGCTGCGCCTTTGCGGTGACACCCGCCGCGCGCCGCGTTGCGGAGCTCGCCTACGGGCCGGGGCTCGGCGAGTTTTATGTGCGCAATTCGCTGTCCTACCCGCCTGACCTTTCAATCGAGGCTGAGACTGCGGCGGAAATCGCCCCGGCTTCGCGCGCGGCGCCGGATCACCCCCGCGCCGTGACGGCGTTTGGCGGCGGCAAGGACAGCCATGTGGCGTCCTCCATTATCGCCGAGGCCGGCGGCGAGGCGGAGCGGGTGAGTGTGATCCTGTCGGACAAGGTTGGCGACCGCCTGCAGTCCATGAGCGAGGCGCCGGTCACGCTGGTTCAGCGCCGGATCGATCCGCAGCTGATCGAGATTTCAAAATCCGGGGAGGCGCTGAACGGCCATATCCCCATTACCGGGATCAACTCGACGCTTCTGGGGCTGCACGCTGCGGCCACCGGGCGCGACTGGGTGGTGTTCGCCAATGAGCGCGCGGCCAGCGAGCCGACCATGGATGTGGACGGCCATCCGGTGAATCACCAATTCTCCAAATCCCTGGCGTTTGAAGACGCCCTGCGCGCCGCTTTCGCCGCGTCCGGGGCGGGGTTTGACTATTTCTCGGTGCTGCGGCCGGTCACTGAAATCTGGACCGCCCACTACCTGGCGACGCGCGCAGAGTTCGCGCTGGAGATTTTCGCCAGCTGCAACCGGAATTTCGTGTTTGCAGGCAAGAACGCGCTGGAGGTCGGGCGGCGCTGGTGCGGGGAATGCGCCAAGTGCGTCTACACCGCCGTGTTGCTCGCGCCCTTCCTGCCGGTGGCGCGCCATGCCGAAATCTTCCAGTCGCAGCCGCTCCACGACGCCGGTAATCTTGAGTTCCTGCGCGAGATCGCCGGGCTCACCGGCGCCAAGCCCTGGGAGTGCGTCGGCGAGATGCGCGAAGTGGCCGCCGCGCTGGCGCATCTGGGAGCTGCGCCGGGCTGGCGCGACGCGCCGCTGATCGAGGCGGTGCAGGGGTCGCTCTATGGGCGCTGGGATCGCCAGGAGCTGTCTGAAACCTGGGCGCACAGCCTCGAAGCGCGCTCCGAGCATCGCATGCCGGACGCCGTCTCGCGGGTGGTTGGCGCTTAAAGCCCAAGGTTTCTCTGTATCGGGCGGGAGAAGGCGATCTAGCCGAAGAGGGCGTCGACGCCAGCTTGCGCCGCGCTGCTGTCGTCCGCGTCCTCGCCTTCGATGCGCCCGTTGACGCAGCCGCGCGCTGCGGCGAGCAGAGGCTCCACATCGTTTGATGCGATCTCGGCGGCGCGGGTGAAGTCCTCGCCGCGCACGGCCTCCTGCGCCTCGCCCAGCGTGTCGTTCAACACCGCGATGAGGGTCTCGAAATGGGCGCGCACATCCCGCGGCGCAGCGCGCCAGGCCGCGATCGCCACGTCCTTGCCGGTGTAATTGGTATGCTCGAAATGGGCTTCATAGCTGCACGGCGTCCACGCCAGCACCTCTTCGGCGAGGTCGGGCATGTCGCCGGCCATCTCGATGAGCATGACTGCTTCGTTGAAATGATTGAGATAATCGGTCGCGAGCCCGGTCTCCGGGTTCACGTTGGCGCGCTTCAACGCTTCGGCGTCGAGGGCGCCTTCTCCCAATGTCAGTCCAGCATCCATGATAAGGCCCGGCGGTTTCTGGTTCGCAGCTTCGCCGATCAGGCTGAACGAAGCGCTAACCGGCTTCACCGCCAAAGCGCTCCGCCCATTCAGCCACCTGATCGTCCTCGATTTTCTTGAACAATATGGGCGGCGCCTCGAAGGCGAGACCGCGCGGCAGGGCGTCCAGCAGAGTTTTCGCTGAGCCCGTCGGCCAGGTGCGGTTGCCTTCCGGAACGCCGAGCGCGTCGAGGATCTTTGCGGCCGCTTCCGGGATCACCGGCTGGGCTGCAATGGCGGCGATGACGGCGAGATTGACGCCGGTGCGCACACCCAGAGCGGCGGCTTCGGGATCGGTCTTGAACTTCACCCACGGCTCGGCGCGGGTGAGGTATTCATTGCCGGCCGCCCATAGCGCGCGGGTCTCCGCGCCCGCCTTGCGGAACTCCATCGCCTCATAGTGGGCGGCGATGGCTTTCAGGCGCGTCTCAACCTCGGCCTCAAGCCAGGCCTCGTTCTCGCCGGGCTCGCCGCCGTCGGGAATTTTTCCCTCAAAGCGCGAGGCGCCGAACTTGGTGATTCGGTTGACGAAATTGCCCAGGACATTGGCGAGATCGGTGTTGATGGCGCCCTGGAAATGCTCCCAGGTGAACTGCGCGTCGCCGCCCTCGGGGGCATAGGCGGTAAGATACCAGCGCCAGTAGTCGGCGGGCAGAAGCTCCAACGCCTGGTCCATGAAGACGCCGCGCTTGTTGGAGGTGGAGAACTTTCCGCCGTACCAGTTCAGCCAGTTGAACGCCTTCAGCCGGTCCACCGTCTTCCAGGGTTCTTCTGAGCCCAGGATTGTGGCCGGGAAGCTCACCGTGTGGAAGGCGACATTGTCCTTGCCCATGAACTGGACATAGCTGACATCGTCTGCGCCCTTGTCGGTGCGCCACCAGCGCTCCCAGTCGCCGCCGGTCTTGTCCGCCCACTCGGCTGTGGCGGAGATATAGCCGATGGGCGCGTCGAACCAGACATAGAAGACCTTGGTTTCAAAGCCTTCGCGCGGTTCGCCGTTCTGAGTGACGGGCACGCCCCATTTCAGATCGCGGGTGATCGTCCGGTCGCGCAGGCCTTCATCGAGCCATTTATAGGCGATGGATTTGGCCAGGGATGGCCAGCCTTCGGCGGCGTCCACCCAGGCGCGGATGCGTGGCTCCATGTCGGTCTGCTTCAGCTGCAGGTGCCGCGTGTCGCGAACCTCAAGATTGCGCGAGCCGGAGACCGCCGAGTACGGCTCGATCAGGTCCACCGGGTCCAGCAGCTTGCCGCAATTGTCGCACTGGTCGCCGCGCGCCTTCTCGAAGCCGCAATTGGGGCAGGTCCCTTCCACATAGCGGTCGGGCAGAAAACGGGCGTCGTCGATTGAATAGACCTGCTTCTCCACCACTTCGGCGATAAGGCCGTTGGCCTCCAGCGCTTCGGCGAAATGCTGGGTGAGCTGCTTGTTGTGCTGCGAGCTTGTGCGCCCGAAATGATCCCACGAGAGATGAAACTGCTCGCCCAGGCTCTTCTGGATCTCATGCTGCTCATCGCAATACTGCGCCACGTCCTGGCCGGCGGCGGCGGCGGCCAGCTCGGCCGGCGTGCCGTGCTCGTCAGTGGCGCAGATGGCCAGAACCTCATGGCCCTGCAGGCGCTTGAAGCGCGCATAGACGTCGGCGGGCAGCATCGATCCGGCCAGATTGCCGAGATGCTTGACGCCGTTGATATAGGGCAGGGCGCTGGTGACGAGGATGCGGGCCATGGCGAACCTTGCTTGGGTGAACGAGAGGAGCGGGCTCGTCATAGCTTCCCCGGCGCGTCAGGGAAACCACGGCGCTCGGTTCGCTTCGCCGCGCGCTTGAACCTGCGCGCAGGCGATGTACCCTTTCGCCAAGGCGAGCGCTTCCCGGGGGATTTGACACACAATGGACGATACCCGGGTCGCAGCGCTCATCAAGCGGGTGTCTCTCGCCGACCGCGCTGCGTTTTCAGAACTCTATGATGCGACCTCGGGGAAGCTGTTCGCCGTGGTGCTGCGTATCATGAAGGACAGGGGCGAGGCGCAGGACGCACTTCAAGACTGTTATTCGAATCTGTGGCGGCGGGCGAAGAGCTATGATGAGCAGCGCGCCCGGCCCGTGGCCTGGCTCGCTATGATCGCGCGCAACGCCGCGATCGACCGGCTCCGACGCCGCCGGCCGACCGAAGCGCTCGACCCGATCGCCGAGCCCGTAGACGACACGCCCTCGCCGGAAGCGAGCGCGATCGAGAGTGAAGAGGCGGTTCGCGTGCGCAAATGTCTGGAAGGCCTGACCCCGGTTGAAGCCGGCCTCCTACAGCGTGCGTTCTATGGCGGAGAAAGCTATTCTGAAGTGGCCGCCGCCGAAGGCCGGCCTCTGGGCACGGTGAAGAGCGTCATCCGGCGCAGCCTGATCAAGATGAGGCGCTGTCTCGAGCCATGACCCAGGAGCGCACATACGACGACGGCCCTGAGGCCGATTTGCTGGCCGCCGAGTATGCGCTCGGCGTGCTGGAGGGCGACTCGCTGAGCGAGGCTTCGGCGCGCGCCAGAAGCGATCCCGCGTTCGCAGCGGCGGTCGAGGCCTGGTCGCTGCGCTTGACACCTTTGGCTGCGGCGCTGCCCGAAACCGCGCCGCCGGCGGATCTCAAGGCGCGCATCCAGGCCGGCCTGTTCGGAGACGCGGTGGCGGACCAGACCAGAGAGGGCGGCGGGATCTGGGCCTCGCTGGCGTTCTGGCGCGGCGCGGCTGCGGCGTTCGCGGCGACCACGCTCATCGCCGTCGTCCTGGCGCTCGCCGGGCCTGAACCCGCTCCAGAGCCGAGCGCGCCCTTTTTCGCGGCGCTGCAGGCCGACGCCACCGCGCCCTCGGTGCTGATACGGTTTGACCCGGACACCAATCGTCTCTCCATCGCCGGTCCGCTTGGCGCGGAGGCCGCCGAGCCGGTGCAGCCGGAACTCTGGGTGATTCCGCCTGGCGGCGCGCCGCGCTCTCTGGGCCTCATCGCCAGCGTCGATGGCGAGCTGACGCCCGGCCTCGACGTGGACCCGGAAACCGCCGCCGCCATCGCCAGGGGCGCCACGCTCGCCATCAGCCTGGAACCGCCCGGCGGGTCGCCCACCGGCGCGCCCACCGGCCCCGTGGTCGCCGCCGGCGCCGTACGCTCGCTCTAGCCGATGAACTTTTTTTAATCCGGTCCGGCGCGGGCTGCGTCCTCCCTCTACACGCCTCATCAGAGAAGGCGTTCGAAGAGGAGACGTCCCATGCCCCATACCAGAACCGTCATTCAATTCGCAGGCGCCGTCAGCCTGCTGGCGCTGAGCGCGCCCGTCGCGCTCGCCGACCCGACCCCCGACTGCAACGCGGCGGCTGGTGAGCCCACGGCGCTGGAGTGCGGCGTCGACGCGTCGGCGACCGGTGTGGACGCCCTGGCCGCCGGGACCGATGCGGTGGCGAACGGCACGTCGACCACCGCGGTCGGCGGAGAATCCAGTGCGACCGGGGTCGCCGCGACGGCCTTTGGCTGGCGCGCCAGCGCGACCGCTGAACGGGCCCACGCCCTGGGGCATCTGTCGTCGGCGTCCGGCGTCCGGTCGCTGGCGGTCGGTGAGGCGGCGAACGCTGCAGGCGAGCAGAGCGTCGCGGTCGGCAATCAGGCGTCCGCCGACGGCGTAGACGCCGTGGCTCTTGGCACGATGGCGACAGCCACGGGGCCGTCCACGATTGCAGCGGGCGGCGAGTCCGTGGCGAACGGCGTCGCGGCGACGGCCTTCGGCTGGCGGTCGAACGCGTCTGCGGAGCGCGCCCATGCGCTGGGCCATCTTGCGTCGGCGTCGGGCGTGCGCTCCCTGGCGGTTGGTGAAGCGGCCAGCGCCTCGGCGCTCGAAAGCATTGCGGTGGGCAATCAGGCTTCGGCCGACGGCGCCGATGCAGTCGCCATCGGCACGACCACGACGGCCACCGGCCCGTCCACAACCGCCGTCGGCGGCGAAGCGGTCGCAGCCGGTCCCGGCGCCACCGCCTATGGCTGGCGCTCCAGTGCGACCGCCGAGCGCGCTCACGCCATCGGGCATCTGGCGTCTGCGTCGGGCGTGCGCTCGCTGGCTGTGGGTGAAGCGGCGAACGCAAGCGGCGCCGGCGCCGTGGCGCTCGGCAATGAATCCGCCGCCAGCGGCGCCAATTCCGTCGCGATCGGCAATGGCGCCGAAGCCGTTCGTGACAATCAGGTCGCCGTGGGCTCCAGCCAGAGCACCTACACCATGGCGGGGATCGGATCGGACGCCAGCCGCGCCGCCCAGTCGGGCGGACTTGGCGTGGTCACCACCGACCGGTTCGGCAATCTTGCCGCCGACTACTCTCTTTCCGCGGGGATCGCCGGCAATGCCGGTCTGATCGCGGCCAATCGCGACGCCATCGCGGACAACCGGGGCGGGATCGCCGCGGCGATCGCGCTGGATACCGCCTATGTGCCGCAGGGCGAGCGTTTTGCGGTGAGCGGCGGTTACGGCTTCTATGACGATGAAGGCGCTCTGGGCCTGTCGGCGGCCTATCGGGCCAGCCGGCGGATCCAGTTCAACGCGGGCCTCGCCAGCGGCGTCGACCGGGGCGAAACCGGCGGACGCGTTGGCTTCGCGGCGAGCTGGTAGGCGTGCCCCGCGCCCCCGTTCGCATGGCGGCGTTCTGCATCCGGCGGCTCTTCGCCGCCGGATGCGGGGCGCTGCTCCTTGTTCTCTTCGCCTGCTCGAGCCCGGCCTCGGCCCAGAGTGCGGGCCCGGTCCCCGACGAGCCGGTTCTGTCGCGCCTGGTGTGGCAGACCCTCATCACGCTGGACAACGCCAACCGGATGAATGACTACGCCATGCTCCACGCACTGGGCAGTTCAGGCTTTCAGGACCGCAATACGCCGGCCTCTCTGGCCGCTGCGTTCCAGCCCTTGCGCGAGGCGCGCCTGGATGTGGGACGCGCGGTTCTGGCCGCGCCGACCTGGTACGAGCCGCCCGTAATGCTGGACTCCCGCACGCTGCGCCTGCGCGGCGGATTCGAGTTCCGGCCGCGCTCGCTGCGCTTTGATCTGGTGTTCGAGAACGCTGGCGGCGCCTGGCGCCTTCACGGCGTTTCGGTGGCGGATCTGTCGATGGATGCGCCGCGCTGAAGCGGCGGGAGAAGTCTTCGCAAGGCGATGGCGAGGTCCAGGTGCATCAGCAACCGCCCCGAACACTTGGCGCGCGCAGCGCCGTGTCGTATGGCTTCGCTTGCGGCAAGCCGGTTTAGCTCAGCTGGTAGAGCAGCGGTTTTGTAAACCGAAGGTCGGGGGTTCGAGTCCCTCAACCGGCGCCGTAATCACAGGGGATTAGGCCCGGTGGGCGCTGACACAGTTGTCACAACTGACACAGCCCTGTGTCACGGCTGTTCTGGAAGCGATCCGGCTACGTTCCGGAGCGCCGCAGCGGGACGACCTCGCCGCCTTCTTTCCGGGACTTCTTCGTGTGCTTCTTGAGCGTGTCCCGGAGGTGTTTCGGGGTGAGGTGGGCGTAGCGTTGCGTGACCTGGGGGCCGGAGTGCCGGAGCAACCCCTGGACCGCGTAGAGGTCCGCGCCGTTCTGCACGAGGCGGGTCGCGTAGGTGTGCCGCAGCTTGTGGAGCGACACGTCCCGGAGACCAGCCCGGTTTCGGATCGTGGTGAACCGCTTCACCGCCCAGTCGCGGGCGGTGGCGAGGCGGGTGCGGTTGATCTCCCGCCCGGCCCAGAGGTCCGCCGTCACGCGGTGCCATGTGGCGTGGTCCCAGAGGAACCGCAGGGCGTCCAGGGCTTCGGCGGTCAGAACCACGACGCCCTCTTTCCCACCCTTCTGGTCGGCGAGGTGAAGGTAGGCGCCGCCGTCCTCGTCTTCCGGGTCCTCGATCACATGCTCGGGGAGCGCCAGGAGTAGCTCGGAGAGCCGCATCCCGGTCCGCGTGAGGGCTTCGATCACCCGGACCATCACGTCGCCGGCTCCGGGGAAGCCCGGTAGCGTCTCGTTCAGGGTCAGCGCCTCACGCTTGAGCTTCAGCTCTTCCTCCTCCGTGACCCACCGCGTCTTGTGCGGCTTCTGCTGGGCGCGGGGCAGGTGCGGGACGTTGTCCAGCTTGCCCTCGTCGACGGCCTCCTTGAGCGCCACCGACAGGGTCGAAACGCGGTTGTTAATGGTCACGGCGCCGAGCTTGGCGGCCCGCATGGCCCCGACCCACTCCTTCGCCTTGGCGGTTGTCACCGCGCCCACCGGCTCCTCGCCCCAGTAACGGCGGACGGCGTCCACCTCGTAGAGCTTCTTGTCGGCGGACTTGGAGTGCTGCCAGGCGTTTCTCCAGGCGAGGTCCAAGGCTTGCCCGACCGTGAAGAAGTCGGCGCGGCCAGGGGTTTTCCCCGCAGCGATCGCAGGGGCCTTCGAGAGGGCCTCCTTGTAGTCGCGGGTTCCGGTCGACTTACGCTGGCGCTTACCGTCCGCGTCGTACCAGACGACCGTCCAGACGCCGTTGTCGCGCTGCTTTAGGTCCAGGTCCATATCGTGCCTCCTGTAAGGGCTGTGGGTCAGCTGCACTGTCTCGGGTGAAAAGGACAGGACTTCGGTCGGTGAGGTTGCCGATCAGTCCTCGTTCTCTACGAGTTAAAGTTCGCCGAGAACACCCTAGCCGCGCAAGTGTTGGTGTGGACCAGCGTAGGCGCCTCAAAAAAGATGCAGCGAATAACAAGTTTTGCTCGGAAGGCCGGGAGCATCGTTCAACGAAGAACCCGGTTTCTCTAGGGGCCGGGTTTGGTTGGGTGCGGTTAAAACCGGAGGCCCGGATCAGCTAGAACCGACCCCGCGCGTGAGAGAAACGTATAGCGAGCCACTGGCGTCCCGATCCTATAGGAAACTCAATGCGATGGAGCCGGGGGTGGCGGCTGAGTAGATAGCGCGAGTTGTGATGCCACGTACTAAGCCGCGATCCGCTGGACTGGTGTCTGGTCACGTCAAGCTGGCGATTTTTGTACAATGAATAGCTGGGCGTCGAAGAGCAAGTAGGCGAGTTCGGCAGCCGCGATAATGTCGCGTCGTTCGGTGAGCTCTGCCTCCCGGAAGGAGGGAGCTGGGATGGTTCTACGGGCTTTCCTTCGTTCCGCGGCCATCAGCGCTTCGCGCGGCGAACCGTATTCAGCATCCAACTCGAATGGTCGAAGGTCCGAAGGTACTACTTCACCTCGTTCGGCAAGCTCCCGCATTTGGCTCGTGTAGCTTCGGAGGCCAGCCTCAAAAGTGCCACGCAGGGACGAGGGCCATTCTTTAGCCTGAGAGCGCACTGGTGCCTTCTGAGCAGAGAGCTGCTGGTCCAGGCTTTCGAGCAGGGTGTCGGTGCGGAATAATCGAATTCTTCGCGGCTCGGAGCAGAGCCACGCGTGGTCCGGATGGTCCTCGTGGAACGCCAGAGAGTGCCTGCCACGAGGTAGATGACCAATCTCCGCAGGTCGAACGAAGGCAGTATTCTGAATGACGCCTTTCGCCGCCCAAAGAGAGTTAAATTTATCCTGCTCATGAAAATAAGGTGCGGCGTAAAATACACGATTCTGTCCGCTGTCAAGTTTAAGCAGGAGTTCATGCTGCTTTGAGGGGCTCTCCATAAAGAAGAAACGATAATAGCGAAGCGGTAGTTTTTCCTCATAATCGAGTGGGAAATGTTTCTTTAGAAGCTTTCTTTCTCGACCGGAGCCACTATTTATACAGCGGGAGCGCTTGAACTGCACATATAAAGGGAGGCCGGGCTGGTCGAGCTTAACGTCCCAGCCTTTCGTCCCTTCGTCGAGAAGGCTTGGAAACACCGGCGCTGCTCGGAGTTTTGTCCAGCCGGTAAACTCGTGTGTCAGCGCAAAGCCGTATGAAAACTCCGAGAATTCAGGGTGCCCGTTCCATTTCATCGGCTCATCTCACTTGCTGATCCGACTAGCCCTGCTCCCTCATAAGGGCTGCGTCCCGCCCCGCCGTAGCTCTCGTAGACGTGCGTGTAGATCTGCTCTGACTTGTCGGAGAAGACGCGGCGGTCGTAGGGCGTCTCGGGCAGGCCCTTGTCCAGAATGTTCTCGATGGAGCGGCGAACTTCCGCCTTCGTCTGCTGGCGCTTCCACCAGTCGATGACGAGCTTCTGCGCTCTCAGCGTCTGGAGAAGCTCCTTGGCCACCGCCTTGACGGCCGTACGCTCCTTGTCCGTCAGCTCCGGCTCCGGCCGGGTGAGGATGTCGAAGATGGCCAACTCCTCCTCGGACAGCCCCTCACGCATGGCGCGGCTGTCCTCCGCGTTCAGCTCTCCGAGGAAGTCCTTCAGGTCGTCGAAGAAGCCCTCCACGTTCCGGCTGCCGGTGTTGTAGCGGTCGATCAGCGCCTGCAGCTTCTCCAGGAGGTCCGCCCGGCTCTTGTTGAGCTGCACCATCTCGCGGACCTTGGTCTCCAGCAGCGCCTTCAGCCGCTCCGCCTCCGTCTTCTTCTTGCCGCCCTCGAACTTCGCCTGCAGCGCCTCGAAGTCGACCTCGGCCAGGTTCACCAGCGCCTGCGGCTCCTGGCCCGGCATCTGGTAGTCCTCTGCGGAGATCGTCTCGTCCAAGAGCGCCTCGACGCGGCCCATGACCGTGGAGACGTCCGGCGCATCCGTGTCGTCCCTGATCCGCTTGGCGAGGGTGGAGAGGAGGATCGCAGCCGGGGCGAAAGGCGAGGCCCGCTCGTCGGGCAGGACCGCCTTGTAGACCTTGTTCACGGCCCCGGCGGCCTTCAGGAACGATTTGCGCGTCTCCTCCGGCGAGATCAGCGCGTCCACGGCCGATTGGAACGCCCCCAGCCGCTCCGGCGACCCTGGGCGGGCGGTCAGCACCGCGTCGAGGTCAGCCCCCACCTGGCCGCAGAACGCCCGCGCTTCGTCGATCAGGCTCTTTAGGTGCTCGATAAGCGCGGCCTTGTCCTTGATCGGCGCGTCACCGCCCTCTGTGGGCTTGCCGTAGATCGCGAGCGCCGCCTGGAGGTTTCTGAAGACGCCGACGTAATCGACGATCAGCCCCGCCTCCTTGCCGGGAGAGTTCCGGTTCGCCCGCGCGATGGTCTGCATGAGGGTGTGGTTCTTCATAGGCTTGTCGAGGTAGATCGTGGAGATCGACGGCGCGTCGAACCCGGTGATCCACATGGCGCACACGAAGACAAGCCGCAGCGGGTCCTTGGCGTCCTTGAACCTCTCGTCGAGATCGTCGCTATTGATCCGCTTGCGGTGCGGGGTGATGTCGAGGCCCTTCTTGGCCAGCTCGGCGGCCTCGTTCTGAGCCTGGGAGACGATGACGGCCATGTCGGTGGCCTTCATCTCCTCGATCCGCGCCTCCGCCCTCGCGGCTTCGTGGCCGGAGAGACCGGCAAGCTCAGCCCGCAGCGCCTCGATCCGCCCCCGCCACTCCTCCTGAACCAGGTCGTACATCCTCACGGCCGTGGCCTTGTCGATGCAGACCATCATCGCCTTGCCGCGGTGGCCTCGGCCGAGGAAGTGGTCGACCAGGTCGGCGGCGACCTTCTGCAGCCTGTCGGGCCGGGTGATGAGGTGATATTCGCGGGCGAACCGGCGCTGAAGTTCGCGCTCTTGGTCCTCGTCCAGCTCGGCCTCTTCGAGGATCGCGTTCAGGCCCTCTTGGAAGACCTCCTCATCTAGCTCCAGCTCCGGGATGCGGTTCTCATAGTAGAGCGGGACCGTGGCCCCGTCCTCGATGGACTGGGTGAAGTTGTAGATCGAGACGTACTCGCCGAAGACCTCCCGCGTCTTCTCCTCGCCCGCCATCAGGGGCGTCCCGGTGAAGCCCAGGAAAGCCGCATTCGGCAGGGCCTGGCGCATGTTCATGGCGAGCGTGTCGTACTGGCTGCGGTGGGCCTCGTCGGTGATGACGATGATGTCGTCGCGCTCTGAGAGGACCGGATGCGCCTCCCCGCCCTGCGTCTGGAACTTGTGAATGAGCGTGAACACGAAGCGGTGATCCTCGGACAGGAGCTGGCGGAGGTGCTTCACCGAAGTCGCGTGCGCCTCCTGCTCCGTCACCAGGCCGGTGCGGGCGAAGGTCTTGTAGATTTGGTCGTCGAGTTCTGTGCGGTCCGTGACGATCACGAAGGTCCAGTTGCCCGGCATCTTCCGCAGCACCTTGCTGGAGAAGAAGGCCATGGAGAGCGATTTGCCGGAGCCCTGGGTGTGCCAGAAGACGCCGAGCTGGCGCTTGTCGTCCGTGAGGCTCTCCACCGCGCGGATCGCGTTGTTCACCCCGAGATACTGGTGGTTCTTCGCGACCTTCTTGATGAGGCCGTCCTTGGTCTCCTCGAAGACGGTGAAGTTCTCCGCGATATCCAGCAGGCGCTCCGGCGCACACACGCCGCGGATCACGGTCTCCAGGGTTGCCGCCCCTTCCTCCTCCTCCCGGTCGACCTTCTTCCAGTCGTAGAAGTGTTCCCAGGGCGCGAAGGCCGAGCCGATGCGCGTATCGCCGCCATTGGTCAGGACCGTGATGGCGTTGGGGGTGAAGAGCTGGGGGATGGTCTCCCTGTAGTCCCTAAGATTGCCCTCGAAGGCGTGCTTCACGCTGACGCCTGGAGCCTTCAGCTCGAAGAGGAGGAGCGGCAAGCCGTTCACGAAGCCGACGATGTCCGCCCGGCGCTTGTACACCTCCCCCTGCATCCAGAACTCGGTCGCGGCGAAGAAGTGGTTGTTCCTTGGATCACCCCAGTCGATGACGCGGACGGTCCGCGTTTCGAACCCGCCCTTCCCGTCGGATACCCTCACCTTCACACCGCCCCTCAGGAGCGCGTGGAAGGCCCGCGCCGCCTCCTGGGGCGGCATCGCCCGCCTGTCTTCAAGGAGCGCCTCCACGGCCTTCTCATGGCCTTCCTCGGGCATGTCCGGGTTGAGGTGGCGCAGGGCTCGCTGCAGCCGGGGCAGGAGGATCGCGTCCTTCATGGTGCGGCGGCCCTCGGCGGAGACCGGACCGCTCCACTCGCCGTAGAGATCGCCTTGCTCTTCCCACCCAACCGCACCCAGCAGCATCATCGCCGGGTCTTTCACGGCGACATCCTCGCCGAACTCGCCCCGCGCAGAGCTAGGCGGCTGGCCGTATTGGATGTCGTCCTCAGGCGTCATCCGAGACGTTTGACCTTTCCGCGCCTTTGTCGGCTTCAGAGGCGGATGCTTCAAATGTGAGCAATCGTGGCTCGAAAACAGCCTGGAAACGGGCTAGCCTCTCTGCATACCAATTGAAGTACCGCGGCCATCGAACATGTTCGCCAGGAGGGCTCGCCTCCAGTCGAATATGAATCTTCCAGCTGGTATACTCTTCGGAGCGCTCCCAATTGAGTGATTCACCAAACTCGGCCTCAATTTTTGCGCGTTCAGCGTATAGCGCGTCAAAAAACTCCTTATCCGGATCGTTGCTGCACAATATTTCCGCCCCGACGCATTTGTCGCGAACGCTCGCCGTCGCGGCGTAGTGGCAGGAGGTCTTTCGGATCGGGAAGATGCACCAGGGTGTTGGTTGCGGTTTTTTGCTTCTGAGATCGGGGCCGTGCTCCCGGAGATGCTCAATAAGACCGAGCCAAAGTGCTTTGTAAGTCCGTTGGGTATCGCTCAAGTCTTCCTCGGCGATGGCCCTTCGAAGAGAGGCGTGCCGGCTCCACTCATTGGGCCGGGCCGCGACGTGGAAGTGGGGCGCGGCCGGTCCTTCGCCGATGCGGAACACCTCCAGCTCTACCGCGAAGAACGCATAGTCGCTGGGTGTGTTGGCGTTGAGCCAGTCGATGGCCGCGCGGTGCTCCTCGCGGACCTTCGTCGATATCCAGACGACTTTGGCTGGTTCGTCGAGGCCCGCCAGGTAGGTCAGGACCTGGCCCAGATGGCCGTGGTCCGTCTGCTCAAGCTGGTTCTCGATAAGGATCAGCCCATCCCGGTCCCGCGCGATAATGTCGGCCGAGAAAGCCCCGATGCTCTGCTCAGTCGCCTCCACCTCCGCCTCGGTGAAGTGGAGCGTGTCGGCGAGCGCCTGGAAATTCTCCTCCTGCGCCAGCCAGGGCGTGAAGTCCTGCGCCTCATTCGCCCAGGCGTCGCGCGGGCTGAGACGGCGGAGGTGCCCAAGGGGAACGCGGCTCATGCGGCGGTCTCCTCTACCTGGCGCTCGGCCTCGTCCACCGAGAGCCTCCCGGAGACAAGCCGGGGCAGCAGGAGGTCGCGCTGGGCGCGGAGGTTGGCGTTCTGGCGGATCAAGTTACCGAGGGCGCTGTAAACCCCTTCGAAATAGTCATTAGGAGCCGACATCGCTTCGGCGTCTGGGAGGTGAACCCCGACCTGATCCAGCGTACCTCGTCGGATATGCTTCATTGTTGCCCCGACAGCATGAGACATCATCTCATCCACTGATCGGCGCAGCGCGAAAAGTAAAAAGCCGCGCCCGATCGAGCCCTTGGGAAGCACACGGAACAGATGCTGGTTTAGGAGTGCCGGGCCGCTGGTCCAGACGTTGATTGCCAGGGTGCCAGACCACGAAAACAGCAGGTCGCCATTCTCAATGTGATACTTCGCCGGCACAGCTTGCCCGTCGTTGAAGGGGGTCTTCGAGGTCACGCCATTCTTCAGCTCTGGGATTTTGACAATCGGCAGCCCTTCGACGTGAAAGTCAGCTGGTTTGAACGCGAAGCCATTGATGAACTCAGCGAGTGACCCGAACGACGACCAGCTCCAATCATCAGGCTTCTCGCCTGTCCCCCCTGGAGAACGATAACGAACGAACCACTCCTCATAGACCCGCTGTGCCATCTCTTCGAGGATCGCGATGCGCCGCGTGTTGACCTCGATGAGGTCGTCATAGGCCGACAGGATCGCGGCGATATGGCGCTGGGTGGCCAGGGGCGGGATGCGGGTTCGGAGCTGGTGCAAGTGATTGCGGTTGAGCCCCGGCACAGCGCCGGCCGAGTTGCCCGCTCCGAGGTTCAGAGAGCCGATCAGATAGCTCACAAACCGGGGGTCATTACCCTTGAAGTCTCGCACATATAGGCTGGTATTGAGTGGCCAGAAATCGCTCTCGATGTAGAAGGCCTCTCCGAGCGTGCCGTATCGGCCGGTCACCACACCAGGACCAGCTACCTTGGCTTCGTCATGGTATCCGGTCACGCCGCTGGAAGAGATGATCGGGACGGCGCCTGGCCGGCGACGAGCATGCGGCAAGTCATAACCGCGCTTGAACTCCAGCACATCGCCTAGGGCGCACTCGCGCCAGCCCTCAAGCATCGGCCCGCTCCAGCATAACGCCGAGGTTCGCCTTTACCGCAGCCTCCAGTTCTTCAGCCTCAGCACTCAGCGCCTCGAACTGCTCCGCCAGCTCCCCCATACGCGCCTCGAACTCGACCTCGTCGTCTTCACCCTCAGCCGCACCCACGTAGCGGCCGGGGTTCAGGGACCAGCCCTGGGCCTCGATCTCGGCACGGCTCGCCGCCTTGCACAGGCCGGGCACGTCCGCATAGCCCTCGCGCAGCCCGTGCTCGTCCAGCAGGGCGTCGCTCTTGTGGAACAGCATGATCTCTTCGCCGCGCCAGAGCCGGACCGTGTTGGCAAGGAACTCCACCTGCTGAGGCGTGAACTCGCGGTGGGCGCGGTCGATCTGGCGGAAGACGCCGCGGGCGTCGAGGAACAGGACCTGGTCGGCCCGGTCGGTCTTCGCCTTCGCCCGGTCGAAGAACCAGAGCGTACAAGGCAGGGTCACCGTGAAGAACATATTCGGCCCGACCGACACGATCACGTCGACGCCGCCGGTCTCGATCAGCTTCTTCCTGATCTCCAGCTCCGCTCCCCGGGCATCCCCGGCGGAGTTCGCCATGACGAAACCCGCGCGGCCCGTATCGTTCAGCGCCGACCAGAAGAGCTGTATCCAGAGATAGTTCGCGTTGTTCGTCGTCGGGACGCCGAAGGGGAAGCGGGGATCGCCCTCCAGGCGCTCCTTGTCGACGCCCGAGACGTTGAAGGGCGGGTTGGCCATGACGAAGTCGAAGCCGCCCGCCTCCTCCGCTGCGGGGAAGAGGTCGGTGTGCCGGTCGTAGTAGCTGTTGGCGTTCCGGATGTCGCCGGAGAGCCCGTGGACCGCCAGGTTCATCTTGTTGAGGTTCACGGTGACCGGGTCCTTCTCGATCCCGAACACGCTGATCTCGCTGGCGGCGGTCTTGTGGCCACGCTCCACGAACTGGGCTGAGTGGACGAACATGCCGCCCGAGCCGCAGGCCGGGTCGAAGATGCGCCCGTGGAACGGCTCCACGATCTCCACGATGAGGTCCACGAGGCTCTCAGGCGTGAAGAACACTCCGCCCTTCTGACCCTCAGCGCGGGCGAAGTTGCCAAGGAAGTACTCGTACACCTTCCCGAAGGCGTCGCCGCCCAGCTGGACCGGGCCGAGCTGGCGGATCATGTCGATCAGGGTCTTGTTGGGGATGTCGGTGAAGCTCTTCGGAAGCGCCCCTGCCAGGTCTTCATTCTCCGCCTCAATCGCCCGCATGGCTTCGTTCAGCTGGTGGCCGATGTCGGCCTGCTCGGGCAGGCTCTGCAGGAAGGAGAAGCGGGCGGTCTCCGGCAGGAATATCGCGCCCTCGGCCTTGTAGTCGTCCTTGGTGACCGAGCGCCGTCCCCCGGCCCCAACCGGCCCCAGCCGCGCCTCCACCTCGGTGAAGGTCTTGTCAGCGTACCGCAGGAAGATCAGCCCCAGCACCGGCCCCGAGAACTGCGACGGCCGCAGCCCCGTATCCGCCCAGAGCTTGTCCGCCGCCGCCCACAGCCGCGCTGCGATGTCGCTGTCCACCATGCCCGCGAAGACCTCCCCGTTACATCGGTCCGATACCATCGCATACTCGCCGAAGGTGCAAGCCACCAGTAGGCAGCAGGTATGCTCATGAAGCTCTCAGAGCGGTCTCTGAGGCGATTGCGCTGGTCGAGCAATGGAAGAGGGGAGCGGCTTCTACGTGCCGCTCAGCCGCCATGGAGCCCGTACAGTGATAGCCGCCGCTTTCGGAGACATCGTCGGGTCTGTCTACGAGCATCGCCCGGTGAAGACGACGGACTTCCCGCTCCTCACCGAGCAGTCCCGCTACACCGACGACACCCTCTGCACCTCCGCCATCGCCGAGGCGCTGAGGGCCGATGGTGACTTCGCTGGAGCGCTCCGCCGGTTCGTGGCGCGGTACCTGAACCGCCTACACGGCACGATGTTCGATCGGTGGGCGCGGGATGAGAGCAACGGCCCGTGTGGGGGCGCTAAGGCCGCGGGGGCTCGTCTCCTGGCGTTCCTCAAGGACCGATCCTGGATGGAGGCAAAAAACAGATAGGAGCGACAGCGCGACGAACTAAAGGCCCGCCCCTAATCCAAGCGATAAGCCGACGTGTCGAAGGAAGGCGTAGGCGACAGCGGCAACGACGGCAGCGCTAACCGCAATCAGCCACGAGATGACTTGGGGGGTGATGCGACGGAAAAAGCCCGGTTTCGGTGCACCCAGCGAGATGACCGCATTCGGAACGAAACGCCGATGAGCAACAGCGATTGCCAAGAGAACGCCTACCACGACGCCGACAAACAACGCCCGCTGCAGCAGCGGCAGTTCAGGCAGCGCGATGAGCATCAATACGAAGATGACAGTGTTTACGTTGAGGCCTGCTGACCGGAAGCTAGTCGCCAGGGGCTTCTCATGACGCTTCAAGTGCTCCGCGGCGGCTTGAGCTTTTCCTATGACCCATGATTGTTGAACTCCTTGGGCCATGACTTCATTCGCACCATTTGCTCTAAGCTCCACGCTCGCTAACCGGCTCAGATTGTAGGCCTCTGGCTCCCGAGACACGACCTTGAGGTATCGAAGCTCTTCAAGTCTGGCCATGTCGTCTTGAAAGTCGTGCGCGTAGCATGAACGCTCATTTCCTTCGCCCATCGCCTCATAGGTTACTATTGTCGTGGGGTTTTCGAAATCTCGGGACACCTCCGCGATAAGCGCATGAACGTCGCGCTGGCCTAGCCGAACCGCGCCAACGGTTCGCACCGATGTATGCAGACGTTCGGGGAGCGTGCTGGACGCGGACGGTGCCGCTGGTGCTGTCGACGCCACATCGTGCGGGTGAAGGACAAAAGTTCCACCAGTCCCGACTTCCGATGACCATTGCCCCCTAAGGCTGCCATCGGGCTTCAGCGAACCGATGATTTCGATGTCACCCGCGATCATGTCTTCGGGCTTTTGACCGACCTGCCCACGCAGCCGGAGGTGGCTACCGTCGAACTCCCCCTGCACTGCATAGTGCGTCGGACCGTAGTCGCGGTCGAGCAAACGGACTGTTCCGGTGATCCCTTCCCCCACGACTTCCAGCTCGGCGAAAATGTTACCGATATTGGTTCCGAATATACTGCCGGCCCAAAGGCGGCCTAAGGGCTTTCCACTGCTCGCCATTTGTCGTCGCTCCCCTCGTCTAAACGAGACCGAATTACTCCGGCACTAACAGCGGAGCGGAAGAATCAGCCGAAACTATTCGTCATTCCAGTTCATACATCGAAACCCCCGGCTCTCAAGCTGTACGCGACGGCGAACGCCTCAACCGCGTGAGTCTTTAGCCCTTGCCCGTGTGACGCCACCCTTACCCCCTACGAGAGAGCGTCACTGAGGCCGGGTGTTGCCTTTTGACGCCGAACGCCTCATAGGATCTAGACCCTAGTGGATCGGAGAAGGAGTGGATATGTCGGGGATGGTGATCGGGTACGCCCGCACGTCGACGGCCGACCAGAAGGCCGGGCTGGAGGCGCAGGAGCGCGAGCTGATAGCCGCGGGGGCTGGGAAGGTCTTCACGGAGCAGGTCTCCTCAGTGGCCCAGCGGGACCAGCTGGACGCCGCCCTGGAGTTCATCCGTGAGGGTGACACGCTGCTCGTCACCCGGCTCGACCGGCTGGCCCGATCCATCCGTGACTTGATGGAGATCGTCGAGCAGGTGAGGAGCAAGGGCGCGGCGCTCCGCATCCTCGCCATGGACCTCAACACCTCCAGCGCCACCGGTAAGCTGATGCTTGGCATCCTCGGGTCTGTCGCCGAGTTTGAGCGCGAGATCATGCTGGAGCGTCAGCGCGAGGGGATCGCCAAGGCGAAAGCCGCAGGGAAGTACAAGGGCCGAGCCCCGACGGCCCGGCGCAAGGCCGATGAGGTGACCAGGCTCCTCGGCGAGGGGCTGACAGAGCTGGCCGTGGCGGCCGAGCTGGGCATCAGCCGGTCCAGCGTTCAGCGGATCAAGAGGGTCATGCCTGCGGCTTGATTGGGTCCCATTAGACCGCGGCGCCAGCTGAAGGCCGAGCCGCGGCTTCCCTTTAGGGCGGCCCCCTCACCACGTCGCAGCTGTTGGCGCTGTGCGCCGAACGCCCCTCGAGCCGCAAAGGGCTACCGGCGAAACCTTCCCGGCTGTCCTGCGGCTTCCTAGAGGGGTTCTAGAGGCATTCGGATCGGAGGTGTTGGGAATGCAACGAGGGAGGCGGTCGTTCGGGTGCTGCTGCCGGTGGTCTTTGGGTGCTGCTTGGGGCGTGCGGTGAGGAGGGGCGGATCGTGACCTTTGACGGCCCATATAGCGGCTTGGTGGTGCAGACTGATACGAAGACCGGCGCGATGCGGGCTTGCGATGTTCGTGAGGGTGTTGGGGGGCTCTCCAGCCTCACGCCAGCCCCGGCCCGATCCATTGCTCGGCTTGGTACGCCTCCGCCCGCTGATCGAAGGCAGATGAGGGCGCAGGCGGATGAACATAAAGGGGTAGACCCCGCGGTTCTCCCAAAGCGCTCCCCATCTCGCCCTTATGCCATCGCAGCGGCTCCGTGAACCGAAGAAGACGCAGGCAAGGAGTCGCCGGCGGTGCTGCTTTAGAATGTGTGATACGGGGCGAAGAAAAGACCCCCACCCCCTCCTAGGCCCCCAGCGGGGTGGCATGGGGGGGAGAACGAGCGGTGGTCTATACGTAAGCCCCTTCAGATAAGCGCGATGAATAATCCGGGTCTCTCTCGGGGGAGGGGATACGGTGGGGGTGGGGACCTAGGCTCTCCTTAAGGACATCCTCAAGACCATCCTCAGGACCATCCTTAGGACATCCCTAGGACCATCCGTTGAACCCCTTGGCTCCACCCCCACCCCTATACCCTATAGTCAACCCCCAGGCTCCTAGGGGCCGGGTTAATTGATCCCGACGTAGTTTGGCGCCGGTGTCCGAGGGGCCGGGTTAATTCTCCACCTATCCAGGCCGCCCCACTCGGGGAGATCTTGGGGCAATCTATTTGGACGGGTTTTCCTTCGGTTTCGAGCATCAAAAAGGGCGGGTATTTGGCACACCCGCCCTCGTAAGTCATTGTGTCTGAACGCGCCGGAGGGTTTTGTAAACCGAAGGTCGGGGGTTCGAGTCCCTCAACCGGCGCCGTTTCTCCAAAGAGGTTTGCTGACGCTCACTTCGGCCCGTAGGGGCCGGCGCGCAGTCGCGCTAGCGAACCCGTCGGGTTCGGAGCGGCTATTCCACGGTTCGTTTGCGGTCCGGGCTTGCGCTTGGTCCGCTCAAAGCCCCGGCTGTAGCAGCCGGGGCTTTGAGCGCGCAGGGCTAGAAGACCGAGATCGCCTTGATGTTCACGAACTCCTTCATGCCGAAGCCGCCATGTTCGCGGCCATGGCCGGAGTCCTTCACGCCGCCGAACGGCATGTTGGGCGTGGCGATGTTGAAGCCGTTGATGAACACCATGCCGGTGTCGAAATGGTCGCGGGCCAGGCGGAACGCCTTGTCCTCGTCCTTGGAGAAGATCCCGCCCCCCAGGCCGTAGCGGCTGTCATTGGCGATCCGCATGGCGTCTTCATCATCTTTCGCCCGGATCACCGAGGCGACAGGGCCGAACAGCTCGTCGTCATAGGCCGGCTGGCCCGGCTTGACCTCGTCGAGCACGGTGGCGGGATAGTAGAACCCCTTCTGGTTCGGGACCGCGCCGCCACAGAGGATTTTTGCGCCCTTCTTCACGCTGTCATCGACCTGGCCGGCCAGCGTGTCGCGCAGGTCTTCGCGGGCGATGGGACCCAGCTGGGTGTTCTCGTCCGTGGGATCGCCCATCCTGATCGCGGCCATGGCCGCCACGAAGCGCTCCATGAAGGCGTCATAGACCGCATCGGTGACGATGAAGCGCTTGGCGCTCACGCAGGTCTCGCCGTTGTTGAACATGCGGCCTTTCACGCAATGCTCCACGGCCACGTCCAGATCGGCGTCTTCAAGCACCATATAGGCGTCGTTGGAGCCCAGCTCGAGCACGGTCTTCTTCAGCTCCTCGCCGGCCTTCTTGCCGATGATCTTGCCGGCCTTGTCGCTGCCGGTGAGCGTGACGCCGCGCACCCGTTCGTGGGCGATGATTTTGTCGGACTGGTCATGGTCAATGAACAGGAGCGTGAACAGATCCTTGGGCAGGCCGGCGCGCTCGTAGAGGTCGCGCAGGAAAGTCCCGCTTCCGGTGCAGCATTCGGCGTGCTTGAGGAGCGCGCCATTGCCGGCCATGAAGTTCGCGATCGAATAGCGGACCGCCTGATAGCAGGGAAAGTTCCACGGCTGGACGCCATAAATCACGCCGATCGGCGAGTAGGTGACATAGCCTTGCTGGCCGGGGTCGATCTCGCGCTTTTCATCGGCGAGCTCCCTGGGGCCGTTATCGGCGGTGTAGTCGCAGATCGCGGCGCACAGTTCGGCTTCGGACTCGCCGTCGCGCAACAGCTTGCCGGTCTCCTGCGTCATCAGGGCTGCGAACTCCTTGGCGCTCTTGCGAAGCTCGGCGCCGATGGCGCGGATGATCTTGGCGCGATCATCGAGACTGCGCGTCTTCCACTCGAGAAAGGCGGTATGGCAGCGCTCGACCGCCGCGAAGGCTTCGTCGTTGGTCATCAGGTCATAATCGGCGATGGGCTCTTCGGTGGCCGGGTTGATGGTGTGAAGTTGGCTCGCCATGGGGGGCTCCAGTCAATGCGGGGAGGGGCAGGGCGAACGTCCGGGCCTCAGCGCCGTTCCAGACGGCGGCGCCTCGAGCTGTGCCGTGATTTGACCTTTGCGGTGCGACACCGCACATCTGGGCCCAAGCAGAGATCAGAGTGCGGGAAGACCTTCATGGCCGAATACGACTACGACCTGTTCACCATCGGCGCAGGCTCGGGCGGAGTGCGCGCCTCGCGCATGTCGGCGCTCAAGGGCGCGCGCGTCGCCGTCGCGGAAGAACACCGCCCGGGTGGAACCTGCGTCATTCGCGGCTGCGTGCCGAAAAAATTCATGGTCTACGCCGCCAGCTATGCCAAGCACATCAAGCACGCGCGCCAGTACGGCTGGAATGTGCCCGAAAGCGTCTCCTTCGACTGGCCCCATTTTCGCGACGCCATGAACGCAGAGGTGGACCGGCTGTCCGGCATTTATGCGCGCAATCTGAACAATACCGGCGTCGACCTGATCGAGGAGCGCGCCGAGATCACCGGTCCCCACGAGATCAAGCTGGCGGGCGGGCGCCGTGTGACCGCGAAGCATATCCTGGTCGCCACCGGCGGCACGCCGAACAAGGACTGGGACCTGGAGGGCGTGGAGCACACCATCACCTCCAACGAGCTGTTCCACTTAAAGAAACTGCCCGAGCATCTGGTGATCGCCGGCGGCGGCTATATCGCCTGCGAGTTTGCGCAGATCTTCGCCGGGCTCGGCGTGAAAGTGTGCCTGGTCTACCGCCGCGACACCGTACTGCGCGGATTTGACGAGGATGTGCGCACCTTCATCCACGAGGCGCTTAAAGCCTCCGGCGTGCGGGTCATCACTCACACCGTGTTTGAAAAGATCCAGCCCCACCCGGAGAAAGACGGGTTCAAGACCGTCACCCTGGCCAATGGCGACGAGCTGGAAGCCGACCAGATCGTCTTCGCCATCGGGCGCGATCCCTACACCAAGGGTCTGGGTCTGGAGGCCGCAGGGGTCGAGACCGAGGCCAACGGCGCCATCAAGGTGGACGCCTATTCAAAGACCAATGTGGACCATATCTACGCCGTGGGCGACGTGACCAACCGGGTCAATCTGACGCCCGTGGCGATCCGCGAGGGCGCGGCGTTCGCCGAGACCGTGTTCGGCGATAACCCCACTGCCTATGATCACGACGACATTCCCAGCGCCGTGTTCACCCAGCCGCCCGTGGGCACGGTGGGCCTCTCCGAACATGACGCGAGGCGAATGCATGGCGAGGTGGATATCTACAAGTCCAAATTCCGGCCCATGAAGGGCATGCTCACCGACAATCCCGACTGGATGCTCATGAAGCTGGTGGTGCGCGCCTCCGACCAGCGCGTCCTGGGCGTGCACATGGCCGGCGACGACGCGCCGGAGATCATCCAGGGCGTCGGGATCGCGGTGAAGGCGGGCCTCACCAAGGCCCAGTTCGACGCCACCTGCGCGGTCCACCCGACCGCAGCCGAGGAACTGGTCACGATGCGCGATAAGTGGACTCCGCCCGAGGCCGCGTCGGCGGCGGAATAGGGGCTCGCTGCAGAGGTCCACTCACATTTGCTGGCACGGCGGCCACAGAGCGGCCGGGGGACATCGTCTCGGCGTTGCGCTGGAAGTTCGCGCGTCTCTCTGCCGCAATGGGGTTATCGCGGCGCAGCATCGGCGCTATCTTCCAAGGCAAGGTCCGGACAAGAGCGCTGGCCGATTGAGGAAATGATGACCGCCTGGAGCCCTGACAGCTGGCGCGCGAAGCCGGCGCTGCAACTGCCCAACTATCCCGACGCCGACGTGCTTGCGCGCGTGGAGGGAGAGCTTGCCCGTCGGCCGCCGCTGGTGTTCGCCGGCGAGGTGAAACGGCTGAAACGCCAGCTCGCCAACGTGGCGGCGGGTCAGGCGTTCCTGCTTCAGGGCGGCGATTGCGCAGAGAGCTTCAAGGAGTTTTCCGCCGAGACCGTGCGCGACACCTTCCGGGTGCTGCTGCAGATGGCGGTTGTGATGACCTTCGCCAGCGCCAAGCCCATCGTGAAGGTGGGCCGCATCGCCGGCCAGTTCGCCAAGCCGCGCTCGGCCGACACCGAAACGATCGACGGGGTGGAGCTGCCCAGCTATCGCGGCGACTCCATCAACGACATGGCGTTCACGTCCGAAGCGCGCGTGCCCGACCCCGAGCGCCTTTTGCGCGCCTACGACCAGTCCGCCTCGACGCTGAATCTCCTGCGGGCTCTGGCGTCCGGCGGCTACGCGGATCTGCACAACGTGCACCAGTGGACGCTGGATTTCCTGGCCGGCAGCCCGGCGGGCGAGCGCTATCAGGAATACGCCGACCGGATCGGCGAGGCGCTGGCTTTCATGCGCGCCTGCGGCGTGACGCCGGACGGGGCGCCGAGCCTTGAGGGGGTGGATTTCTTCACCTCCCACGAGGCCCTGCACCTGCCGTTCGAAGAAGCCATGACCCGCATGGATAGTCAGACCGGGCGCTGGTACTCCACCAGCGCGCACCTGACCTGGATCGGCGATCGTACACGCCAGCCCGGCGGCGCCCATGTGGAATACATGCGCGGCATAGAAAACCCGGTGGGTCTAAAATGCGGCCCGTCGCTGGATCCCGATGAGCTGATCCGCCTCATCGACACGCTGAACCCGCGCGACGAGCCGGGACGGCTGGTGCTCTATGTGCGCATGGGCGCGGACAAGGTGGCGAATGGCCTGCTGCCGCTGGTGCGCAAGGTGCAGGCCGAAGGACGCAACGTGGTCTGGTCCTGCGATCCCATGCACGGCAACACCCAGAAAACCTCCAACGGCTATAAGACGCGCGATTTCGAGAATGTGCTGCGAGAGCTGAAGACCTTCATCGAGGTGCTGCGCGCCGAGGGCGCCGAGCCGGGCGGGGTGCACTTTGAAATGACCGGCCAGGACGTCACCGAGTGCGTCGGCGGCGCCGGACACCTTTCCGAAGCCGACCTCTCCAGCCGTTATCACACACATTGCGACCCGCGCCTGAACGCCGACCAGGCCCTGGAGATGGCCTTCCAGATCGCCGACGCGCTCAAGCCTGCGCAGGGGATGAGGGCGGCGGCGGAGTAGGCGGTAGAGGAGGCGGGCGGTTGGCGTTCACCTTCCGCCATACGCTTCAAGGGCGCTCTGCAAAGTCGCAAGCGACCCCGTCGTTCGCTCTGAAACGGCTTCGGCGTACAGAGCCATGATGCCGGTATTGTTCGCGATGCCGTTTAAGAATTCGCCGTTCGCGCGCATGCCCGCGAGGTCGCATGTCATCACCCTGAGTTCGGCCAGGCGCGCCGGCCGGATGTCGCTGGCTGTCAGGCCCTCTTCCGGTACCGCAAATTCTTGTCGGATGAGGTCCGGGTAGTCGCGGCTGAGATCGATAGTCTTGCTTCTCAGTTCGCGCGCAATCTCCCGGCGGGCCTCGCGTGTCTGTATGTAGTTCGAAACCGCGGCGCTCAGCGTGGCGTCGCGCATGAAGCTCCGGTCGCCCGACGCGCTCATTTCTTCAAGCGCAGGCAGATCGGCCGGATCAAAAGCAATCAGATTGGAGACGATGATGAACGCGCATTCGTCGGCGTCCAGTTCGAGTGCGTCAGATTGAGCGCTCAGCTTTTCAAGAACGGATGCGTTCCTGGCCCGGTTCTGCGCAGCCATTCGTGAGATGCTGTTCCGCTCCTCGCTGAGCACCTCGATTTCACCGAGTAGGCGTCCCACGAACACCCGCTCTTCGGCGCGCATCTGTCGGTCGGAGCCCCAGGCATTGATCTGAAACCCGATCACGACGCCGGTGATGACGATGACGAACTCAACCCCGGCGGCGAGCCAGTTCTGAGTGCGAAGCGCGCGGGATATGTTGTCGAGGATCATGGGGCCGCCCCCAGCCTTGGCGGCAGGCCTGCCCGCCTGCTGAGGTAGATTGGCGCGTGGGAGGCGGCGGGGCAAGGCGCTCACTCAAGCAAGCGCCGCTCCTTTCCTCAAAAAACAAAACCGCCGCCCGGTTTCCCGGACGGCGGTCTGATACGCTCTTGAAAAGCCTTGAAGGGCTTAGATGTCTTTCAGAGCCGAGGCCGGGCGGAACGCCAGGGAGGTCTTGGCTTTGGACATCATCTTCTCGCCGGTCCGCGGATTGCGCACTTCGCGCGCTTCGCGGTGCTTGGCGTGGAACGTGCCGAAGCCGGCCAGCTGGACGGCGTCGTCCTTCTTGGCCGAATCCACCACCGCGTCGACCAGGGCGTCGATCGCATCGCCCGCTTGGGCGCGCGTGATGCCGGCTTTGTCGGAGATGGCTTTGGCGAGTTCGGATTTGTTCATGAGAGGTATCCCCCCTTTTGGGTGTTTTTAAGCGCCGCAGGACGGATCATCCCATCGGCGTCGTCGTTAGACCGCGCCATGAAGCGCGATTCTTAGGGCGTATTGCAAGGCTATACAGGCGATTTCGCTGATTTAACCGGTTTGTTCGCGCTGCAATGGCTCTTTATGGTAAACAAAGCCTTCCAAAACCGGCCCGCTGTTTGCGTCTGGGAAACCATGACCCGTACAAGCGCACCATTTCTGAACAGACTCGCCAACACCGGCCTTGCGGTCGCGGTGACCGTGATGAGCTATGCCGGCTTCATGCACATGTTCGGCCAGGACCTATTGGCCTGCCTCGTCGGCGCGGTGGTGGGCGGCTTCACGCTCGGCCGCTTGAGCCGGGCCGAGCGTGACCGGGCGGCGCGTTAGATCTTAACCAGCATCTTGCCGATATTCTTGCCCTCAAACAGGCCCATGAAGGCTTCGGGGGTCTTCTCCACACCCTCATAGATGGTGTCGCGGGTCTTCACCTTGCCGGCCATCATCCAGCCTGAGAGATCCTGGATGAACTGGCCCTGCAGGTCGAAATGGTCCGATACTATGAAACCGCGCAGCGTCAGCTTCTTGGCGACGATCTGGGTCAGGTTGGTCGGGCCGGGCAGGGGTGTGTCGTCGTTATAGCGCGCGATCATCCCGCAAACGGCGAATCGGCCGAAGGGTTTGATCACGTCCAGCGCAGCCTGCAGATGGTCGCCGCCGACATTTTCATAATAGGCGTCGACGCCGCCGAACGGCTTGGCGGCCGCTTTCACCGCGGCGGCCAGATCATCCACAGCCTTGTAGTCGACCACGGCGTCGGCGCCGATCTCGGTGCAGAACGCGGTTTTCTCCGCGCCGCCCGCGGTGGCGATCACGTTCGCGCCCATGGCCTTGGCGAACTGGATGCCGGCCGTGCCGACCGCGCCCGCGCCGGCGCTCATCCACAGGGTCTCGCCTTCTTTCAGATCGATCATCCGCTTCAGGCCGATATAGGCGGTCATGCCCGGCATTCCGGCGACGCCCAGATAGGCCTCGGCGGGCAGCAAGTCGGCGTCGATCTTGGTGATTCCCGCGGCCGGGGCGGTCCAACCCTCGCGCCAGCCATTCATGCTCATCACCCAGTCGCCCTCGGCGAAGCCGTCAGCCTTTGACTTCACCACTTGGCCGACCGCGCCGCCCTCCATGGGGCCGCCCACCTGGAAGGGATCCACATAGGTCTTGATGCCGATCATGCGCCCGCGCATGTAGGGATCGACCGAGAGCCAGGCGTTCTTCACCTGAATCTCGCCGTCCTTCGGATCGGGCAGATCGACTTCGGTCATCTCGAAATACTCAGGCTTCACCTTGCCGGTGAAGTGTTTGGTGAGGTGGATTTCGCGGCTTTTCATAAAGGGTCTCCCATTTGCGCGGCCGACTGCGACGCGGCCATCATCTCTATCATCGACAGACCATGCAGATCGAAGACCGCCGCGGCCACGCCGAACTGCAGGAAGCCGCCGATCAGCCCGGCGGGAAGGGTCGCGGCGAGCATCAACGCCAGAAGCGCGGCGAGCCCGGGGGCGCGCAGCTTCAGCATGCTTGATCCCAGGCGCAGCAGATGCACGTAGAACACAAGATAGGTGAGCGCCTGCAGGAGCGCGAACAGCTCCAGGCTATGAAGGCGCGCGGCCATGAGTGGGATCGAGACCAGGCTGGTGGCGTTCGTGGCCACCAGATAGATCAGCACGTGGCCCCACCAGCTCTGTGACGGGCGCATGAGCTTGAGCGCCAGCACAAAGCACATCGAGCTGGCCACGATGATCGGCCAAATCAGGACGCTGAGCGAGCGATTCAACGCCGCGTCGAGCGCGTCGGGCTCCACCCCGTTCGCGGCGATGTAGCCGCGTGCGGCTGTCTCGCCGCCCGCAGCCGCCATGGCGTCGACATCCAGGATCAGCGGCGCGCCGAACAGGGCCGAGGCGCTGAGCATCAGCCCGCCGAGCGCGAAGAAAAGCTTCAGCTGGGAGACATGGGTGTCGGTCCGCTCGAACGCGGCCCTGGCGGCGCGTCCCGGCCTGAGCAGCGTGTCGGCGAGGGTGGTGAATATCTTGCGCTGAAGTCCTATCCCGGCGGCGTCGGCGATCTCGGACAGCTTCGGTCCGGCGGGGCCCCGCTGCGATGTCGGCGGCTTCTCGTTCATGCGGGCCCTTCTTCGATCCAGAGCGACACCATGCAGGCGAGCGCTACGGTGCGCAACGCCGGGTAACCAAATGTGACGCGGCGGCTTGGTTGCGCGCTCGCGCGCTCCGTGCTTCTTGCGCGGCCATGAACACAGACACTCAGATCCTTCGCGCCGGCGTCGTCGGCGCCGGCGTTTTCGGCGGGTACCACGCGTCGAAATACGCCGGCTTCTCCGACGTCGAGTTTCTCGGCGTCTTCGACCCGGTTCACGATCACGCTGCGGCATTGTGCGCCAAACATGGCGGCTCGCCGTTCGAGACGCTGCAGGATCTTGTGGAGGCCTGCGACGTGATTTCGGTGGCGAGCCCGGCGGTGTTCCACCATGACGCGGCCCGGCGGGCCCTGAACGCCGGCAAGGCGGTGCTGGTGGAAAAGCCCCTGGCGGCGACGCTGGAAGAAGCGCGCGAGCTGGTGCAGATCGCCGACCTGACAGGCGCGGTGCTGCGCGTGGGTCATCAGGAGCGTTTCGTCTTCGGCGCCATGGGCCTGTTCGGCGATCTGCCGCGGATCCAGGCGCTGGACGCCCGGCGCATGGGCGTGGCCAGTGCGCGCAATCTCGACGTTTCTGTCACGCTGGACCTGATGATCCACGATATTGACCTGGCTCTGGCGCTCGCCGGCGCACGGCCCGACCGGATCGAGGCGCAGATGCTGGAGAACCGCGCCGGGCTCGCAGACCATGTGAAGGCCGTGCTGCACTTTCCCGGTGGCGTCTCGGCGCGTCTCGAGGCCAGCCGCGTCGCGCCCGATCGCGACCGGGTGATGAGAATCGATTATGACGGCGAGGCGGTGGTGAGCGTGGATTTCATTTCGCGCGCGTTTGATAATCCGGCCGGTCTCGCGCTGGATCCGGAGTTCAACGACAAAGCCATGGCGAAAGACAGCCTGGGCTCCAATGTGGCCGCCTTTGTCAGCGCCGCACGCGGCGCTGACAGTCGGCCGGCGGCCGACGGCGCGGCGGGGCTCGCCGCGCTTGAAGCGGCTTTGCGTATTGATGAAGCCTGCGGCTCGCGCTCGCGCGTTTGATTTCATTTGCAGCTGGGTCTAAAGCCAGCCGCCTTGCTTCTCCCCGTCAGGCGCGCCGCAGCCCGCGCGCGCCGCAACCAGTCTGGCGCCTCAATGACCGTGAAAGTCCGCTTCGCTCCGAGCCCCACCGGCCGCATTCATGTGGGCAATGTCCGCACTGCTCTGATGAACGTACTGTTCGCGCGGAAGAACGCCGGCACGGTGCTTCTGCGCATCGACGACACCGATCTGGAGCGCTCCACCGCCGAGTACGAGCAGGGGATCAAGGACGATCTCACCTGGCTGGGACTGTTGTGGGAGGAAAGCTTCAAGCAATCGGAGCGCTTTGATCAGTATGAGGCGGCCAAGCAGGATCTCATCGCCAAGGGCCTGCTCTATCCCTGCTATGAGTCCGAGGACGAGCTTGATCGCAAACGCAAGATTCAGCGCGCGCAGGGTAAGCCGCCGGTCTATGACCGCGCCGCCCTTACGCTCAGCGATGACGAGAAGGCGAAGCTGGAGGCCGAGGGCCGCCAGCCGCATTGGCGCTTCAAGCTGTCGGGTGGGCGCATCGAATGGAGCGACCTGGTGCGCGGGCCGAGCCATATCGAGACGAGCTCGGTCTCCGACCCGATCCTGATCCGCGCCGACGGCAGCTATCTCTACACCCTGCCCAGCGTGGTGGACGATATCCAGTCGGACGTCACCCACATCATTCGCGGCGAGGACCACGTCACCAATTCAGCCGCCCAGATCGAAATCTTCGAAGCGATCGGCGGCAAGGGCGCCGCGCCGCACATGGGCCATTTCCCGCTTCTGGTGGGACCGGACGGCGAGAAGCTCTCAAAGCGTCTGGGGTCTCTGGCCATCGCTGATCTGCGCGCGGTGGAGGGGTTCGAGCCGCTCTCGGTCTTGTCTCTGCTGGCCAAGATTGGAACGTCGGACCCTGTGGAGATCCGCACCTCCATCGATCAGCTGGCCGATGATTTCGACCTGGCGAAAATCTCGCGCACCCCGGCGCGGTTCGACCCGGCCGAGCTTGAGCGCCTGAACGCGAAACTCCTGCACACGCTGGAATACGCCGAGGTGAAGGCGCTTCTGTCGGAGCTCGACGCCGACGGCGGCGAGGAGTTCTGGCACGCGGTGCGCCCCAATCTCACCCGCCTGAAAGACGTCGCCGAATGGCGCCGCCTGGTGGACGGGCCGGTGGAGCCGGTGATCGAAGAGGCCGACTACGCCGCCGAGGCCGCCGCGCTGCTGCCCGCCGCTCCGCTGGGGCCTGACAGCTGGTCTGAATGGACCAACGCCATCAAGGAAAAGACCGGCCGCAAGGGCAAGCAGCTGTTCATGCCGTTGCGCCTGGCGCTTACCGGTCAGCCGCGCGGGCCGGAAATGTCGGAGCTACTGCCGCTCATCGGCGCCGAGACCGCGAAAAAGCGCCTCGCCGGCAAGACGGCGTAGCGCTCTCGTCGCATTTACGGCCATGTCTTCCCCGCACTAGATGCCGTTTGCAGGCTTCAGCCCCAGCGGCTTACTCGTGGGGCCTTGCGCGGACGCTCTGTGGGGTCTTCGGTGGCGGAGCCGACATAGATGAAGCCGGCGACGCGCTCGCCAGGATCAAGGCCGAGCGCCTTTTTCACCACCTTGTCATAGGCGTACCACTCGGTGAGCCACTGGGCGGCGAAGCCCATGGCGCTGGCGGCGATCAGCATGTTCTGACACACCGCGCCCGCTGACAGGATCTGCTCCCATTCGGGGATTTTGTGGTTTTCCGAGGCGTCGCTGATCACGGCGATCACCGTGGGCGCGCGTTCAAAGCGGCCCCGTTCAAGCGCGTAGCGCTCGGCCGGGCCGTCGGGCTCGATTTCGCGCAGCCGGGCCTCGAGAACCTCGCCGAAGCGGGCGCGGGCCTCGCCCTCGAAGACAACGAAGCGCCAGGGAAACAGCTTGCCGTGATCGGGTGTGCGCGCGGCGATTCCAAGCAGCGTCTCCAGCTGGTCCGGCGAGGGACCGGGTCCGGTCATGGACTTGGCGGTCGTGGAGCGCCGGCGCGCCAGCAGCTCCAGCGTCTGCGCGCTGGGGTGTGCGGGCGCAAGGGTTTGCCCGGGCTCGGGGAAGGTCGGCGCGTTCGTCATGTGGATGATCCCAGGATCGGCGCGCGGCGCGGGGTCGCTCAGCGCGCGGAGTTTTGTGGATTGCTTAGGCGCAAGATATACCTGAAGCTTGAACAGCGTGCTTGCAAGGGTGCGCCACCGCAGGACAAGGGAATTTCACGCTCATGGCGGCCGAGACCATCAGCGAAGACGACCTGACCCCGGCCGAGCGCCGGCGGCGCAAGGTGCGCGATTCGATCATCAGCGCGGCTGAGGCGATTTTCGCCGAGGACGGCGAGGCCGGCCTGTCCATGCGCCGCATCGCCGAGCGCATCGATTATTCGCCGGCCGCCCTCTATAAGTATTTTGACTCCAAGGAAGCGCTGTATCGCGAGATCCGCGAGCAATTCTTCGAGCGCTTGCTGGGGCGCATGCAGCAGGTCTGCGTCGACCTTCAGGACGGCCCGCTTCTGTGCACCAAATGTATGCGCGCCTATGTGGAGACCGGCCTGGAACAGCCCGCCCATTACAAGCTCGCCTTCGGTGGCCAGTGGGACGACCAGGACGCGCCTCAGGAGGACAGCTTCGCCTACGCTGCGGCTGAACATCTGCATCAGATGATCGAGCAGTCCATCGAAGCAGGCTGGTTTCGCAAGGCCAATCTGGAGCTCGCCTCCAATTCGGTCTGGGCCGCCTCCCACGGCCTGACCATGCTCGCCGTCATGGTGCCGGACTTTCCAAAGGAAAAGTTTCCCGGCCGCGCCGACGATCCCGCGCTCAGCCTGGACGCCATGATCGCCTTTCATGCCGAGATGGTGATGCGCGGCCTGGGCTCGGATCGATTGATCGAGCGCTTGAACGCCGGGCTTAAGGTATAAAAAACAAAGCCTTGTGAAATAAATCGGATTGTGAACGCTGTTTACTTTCCGAACGCCGGTGGCTGACTTATATTCCCATTCGAAGTTTAGGTGGGAGTCAGCGCCATGGCGCGCATTGCATCGTTCGTCGGAGGCCGTTTCGCGCTGGGCGTGCTCGCCGCAGCCTTGGCGCTGGTGGTGGTGATCGTGGCGGTCAGCTCGCTACGCGGCGCCGATGCAGGGCCAGGGGCGGCTGTGACAGCGGAGCCGATACCCGTGGACGCCCTGTCTGCGGACTATTCCGACATCACGCTGATTGAAAGCGCCTATCCGGGCCTCGTGGAGGCGCGCCGGTCCAGCGCGCTGGGCTTCGAGACCGGAGGGCGGGTGGCTGAAATCACCGCCGATGTGGGCGACCGCGTTGTCGCCGGGCAGTCGCTTGCTCGCCTTGACACACGCGCGCTCGCCGCTTCGCTCGCCGCAGCGCGGGCGCAGGCTGTCGCCGCTGACGCCCAGGCTCGCCTCGCCGAAGTAACGCTCGAGCGCCGCCGCACGCTGGTGGAGCAGGGCCATGTCTCGGCTCAGGCGCTTGATCAGGCTGAAGCTGATTTCAACGCCGCGCGCGCCAGCGCCGCCGCCTCGAGGGCCGCAGCCGATCAAGTGAGCGTGCAGATCGAGCTCGCGACGCTCACCGCGCCCTATGACGCGGTGATCATTGCACGCAGCCTGGACGAGGGCTCCGTCGCGGCGCCGGGCGGCGCGGTGCTGACCCTGGTCGAGGATTCCGCGCTTGAAGTCCGTGTCGGCCTGCCCGCCGATGAGGCGCGCAAGATCACGCCCGGAGAGCTCTACCCGTTCGAAATCGCAGGCGAGCGGCGAACCGCGCGCCTTCGAGCCCAGACTGGCGTGATCAGCCCCGGTGCGCGGTCGGTGGAGGCGGTGTTCGCCCTGGAGGACGCGGCTGGCGTGGAAAGCGGCGCGGTGGCGCGCCTGATCCTGTCCACCGAGCTTCGCCAGCGCGGCTTCTGGGCGCCTCTCAGCGCGCTGTCCGAAGGCCGGCGCGGGCTCTGGTCTGTGTATGCGCTGGTGGAGGAGGACGACGCCTGGCGCCTGGAGCCGCGGCCGGTGGAGATCCTGCACAGCGAGGACGATCGAGTCTTTCTCACCGGCGCGGTGGAGGAGGGGAGCCTGATCCTGTCGGCCGGCGTGCATCGCGTGACGCCGGGCCAGCGCGTTGCGCCGCGCGGCGAGGGCTGAGCTCATGGCTTCGGTCTCCTCGCTGTTTTTCCGCCTGCCACGCCTGACGGTGCTCACGCTCTTCCTCGTGGTGGTGGCGGGGCTCGCGGCGCTGGCTGTGGTCGGGCGTCAGGAAGATCCCAGCCTCACCGAACGGTTCGGCAACATCATCGCTCCTTTTCCCGGCGCCGACGCGGCGCGGGTGGAGGCGCTCATCACCGAGCCTCTGGAAGCTGCGCTGCAGGAACTGGTGGAGGTGGACGAGATCGGCTCGGTGTCGCGCGCCAACATCGCGGTGCTCGATATCAATATCCGCGAAGATCTCACCGGCGCCGAGGTTGAACAGGCCTGGACCAAGATCCGCGACGCCGTGTCCGGCGCCGCGGCCGGCCTGCCGGACGGCGCGGGGCCGGTGGAGGTGCGCCGTCAGTATACCGGCGCGGCGACCCTCGTGGTCGCACTGTCCTGGCGCGACGGCGCTGACGCCGGATTCGGCCCGCTGGGGCGGCTGTCGCGTGATCTAGCCGACCGCATTCGTGCTGTGTCTGGAACCGACGAGACCCGCGTTTTCGGCGCGCCTGAAGAGGAAGTCCGCGTCACGCTCGACCCTGAAGCCGCCGCATCGCTGGGCCTCACGCCGTCCGACATCGCCGCGGTGCTCGCCCGCTCCGACGCCAAGACGCCCGCCGGGCGCCTGACGGGAGGAACGCTGGATCTGACCGTGGAGGTGGACGGCGCGTTCGACAGCCTGGACCGTCTGCGAGCCGCGCCGATTTCAGGCTCTGGCGGCGATTTCGTACGCCTTGGCGATATCGCCGACATTGAACGCGGAGAACGTCAGCCGGCCGCCTCGCGCGCGCTCATCAACGGCGAGCGCACCATTCTGGTGGCGGGATATCTTGAACCCGGCCTTCAGGTCTCGGCCTGGGATTCACGCGCCCAGGAGGCGGTGAGCGCCTTCGCCGCCGCCAATCCGGGCGTCGAGGTGGAGGTTGTCTTCGCCCAGGCCGAATATGTCGTGGACCGGCTTTCAGGGCTCGCGATCAATCTGGGTTTCTCCGCGCTCATCGTGTTTGCGGTGCTGTTTGTGATGATGGGCTGGCGCGCCGCCCTGATCACCGGCTCCGCCCTGCCGCTTACGGTTTTGCTGGTGGTGCTGCTGATCAATCTCTTCGGCGAGCCCTTGCACCAGATGTCGGTGACCGGCCTCGTGGTGGCGCTGGGGCTCTTGATCGATAACGCCATTGTCGTGGTGGACGATTACCGGCTTCTGCGCGCGCGCGGACTGGAGCGCCTCTCCGCTGTGGAGAAGGCGGTGAAGACCCTGTTCGGGCCGCTGCTCGCCTCCACACTCACCACGATTTTCGCCTTTGCGCCCATCGCTCTTATGCCGGGCTCGGCGGGCGAGTTCATCGGCATGATCGGCACCTCGGTGATCTTTGCGGTGGCCGCGAGCTTCGTGCTCGCCTTCACCGTTATTCTCGCGCTGGCGGCCTGGTTCGATGACGGGCGGGCTGGCGAGCCCGATCAGCCCTGGTGGCGAGACGGGTTGCGCTCCAAACCGCTGGCCGGGATCTATCGCAAGGCGCTGGACGGGGTCATCGCCCAGCCTCTGCTCGGCCTTGTGGTGGGCGTGATGCTGCCTGTGGCCGGCTTCGCCGCCGCAACGACGCTGTCCAGCCAGTTCTTTCCCCAGACCGAGCGGGACATGTTCCAGCTGCGCCTGATCGCGCCGCCCTCAAGCTCCATCGAGGAGACCGAGCGCCGCGTGGTCGAAGCCACGGCCTTGCTGAGCCAGCGCGAAGAGATTCTGGACATCGTCTGGGTGCTCGGGGAGAGCGGTCCGCGGGTCTATTACAACATGCTCGGCGGTGTTTCAGGACAGCCCAACTTCGCTCAGGGCTTCGTGCGCACCGGCTCCAGCGATGAAACGCGCCGGATCGTGGCCGACGTGCAGAACGAGCTGCGCCGCAGCTTTCCTGACTCCCAGCTTCTCGCCCTGCCGTTTGAACAGGGACCGCCCGCCGACGCCCCCATCGAGCTCACCCTGGTGGGGCCCGATCTCGCGGTTCTGGACACGCTGGCCGACGATATCCGTCTGATCCTGGCGGCGACGCCCGGCGTCACCTACACCGAGGCCGGTCTGGCGCGGGGCGAGCCCATGGTGCGGCTTTACGCCGACGAGGCGGGCGCGAGCCTGGCGGGGCTGCGCCTGACCGATCTCGCCTCGCAGCTGCGCGGCCAGATCGACGGCGTGACCGGTGGCTCGGTGCTTGAAGGCGTCGAGGAATTGCCGGTGCGGGTCATCGCGCCGCAATCGCGCCGCGACCGGCCCGATGGTCTCGGCGCCGCGCCCTTGCCGGCCCGGCCCGGGCAAGCGCCGTCCAGCCTCTCCGCGTTCGGGGAGTTTACCCTGTCGCCGGAAACCTCTGTGATCACGCGCACTGACGGCCAGCGCTCCAACGCGGTGTACGGCTTTTTGAGCCCCTATGTGCTGCCGGCGCCGGTGCTGGCTGATTTCTTTGCGCGCATGGATGCCGAGGGGCTGGAGACGCCTGACGGCTATCGTCTGATTGTTGGCGGCGAGGCGGAGAACCAGGGCGAGGCCATGGCCGATCTCATGTCGACCGCCGGACCGCTTCTGGTGCTCATGGTCGCGGCGGTGGTGCTGGCGTTCAACTCGTTCCGCTACGCCGGCGTGATCTTCGTCGTGGGGTTCTTGTCGGTGGGCCTCGCCATGTTCGGGGTTTGGCTATTCGGCACGCCGCTGGGTTTCAACGCCATCGTCGGCGCGCTCGGCCTTGTGGGTCTGTCGATCAACGGTTCCATCGTGGTGCTCTCAGCATTGAAAGCCAATGAGCGTGCGCGCGCTGGAGATCCCGAGGCGATCCGCGAGACGGTGGTGGACGCCACACGGCACATCCTGGCCACGACGCTCACGACCATTGGCGGGTTCGCGCCGCTTCTGATCGAGGGTGACAGCTTCTGGCTGCCCTTCGCCGCCGCGGTGGCGGGAGGGGTGTCCGGCTCGGCGCTGCTGGCGCTGGTGTTCGCCCCGTCCGCTTTCGTGCTGCTCGCCCGGTTTGACCGGCCGGTGCTCGCAGGTGAGCCTCAGCTGGCTTGAGGGATGAGAGGGTTGGCATGAAGATACGCGGTCCCTGGACCATCCACGCCGAGCGGCCCGCCTATGACAATCCGTGGATGGGCGTGCGCGAGTTTGACGTCACGCGCCCTGACGGAAAGCCCGGCCTGTACGGAGTGATGGAGCCGAAATTTCATGCCGTCGGCGTCTGCCCGGTGTTTGAGAACGGCGACACGATCCTCGTGGGACAGTACCGTTTTCCGCTGGATGCGTTCAGCTGGGAGCTGCCTGAGGGCGGCGGCCCGAAGGGCGAGGATCCGCTTCTGACCGCAAAGCGCGAGCTCGCCGAGGAGACCGGCTACACAGCCGCGCAATATCGCCACCTCACCAGCCTGGATATGTCAAATTCAGTCACCGATGAACGCGCCGACGGCTATCTCGCCTGGGGGCTCACCGAAGGGCCGCCCGACCGTGAGGGCAGCGAAGCGGACATGAAAATGAAACGCCTTCCATTGCAGAGTGCGTTGGCGATGGCCATGTCAGGCGAGATCCGCGACGCGTTTTCGGTTGTCATGCTGGCGACGGCGGATCATCTCGCCCGCACCGGCGCCCTTGATAAAAATCTCGCCCGAGCCATTCTGACGCGCTCCTGAAGGCGGGAAGTTTCCGGAGACCGCATGTCGCTCGCTGAACCCTCCCATAGAGAAGACCAAGGCCTGCAGGAGCGGGTCTGGTCGCGCCTGCGCTTCGAAGCGGCGTCCGCCGCCGCCGGCGAACCTGTGCTCGCCAGCTTTCTGAACGCGGCGATCCTGCGCCATGACAGCTTCGCAGAAGCGCTCGCCCACCGCATCGCGGAGAAGATGGCCGACGCCCAGCTCGATCTTTTGCAGATGCACGATATCGCGAGAGAGGCGCTGAACGCCGACCCGAAGATCGCCACCTGCGCCGCCGCCGACATGATGGCGGTGGACGAGCGCGATCCGGCCAGCCGGTCGCTGCTGCAGCCTTTCCTGTATTTCAAGGGTTTCCACGCGCTTCTCTGCTACCGTATCGCCCACTGGCTGATGGGTGAGGAGCGCGAGACGCTCGCCTTTCACCTGCAGAGCCGGATGAGCGAGCGCTTCGGCGTCGACATCAATCCGTCGGCCCTTCTGGGATGCGGCATCATGATCGACCACGCCACGTCGGTTACGATCGGCGAAACCGCCGTGGTGGGCGACGACGTCTCGATCCTGCATGAGGTGACGCTGGGCGGCACCGGCGCCGACGAGGCCGACCGCCACCCGAAAATCGGGCGCGGCGTGCTGATCGGTGCGGGCGCGAAAGTCCTGGGCAATATCACCGTGGGTGACGAGGCGCGCATCGCCGCCGGGTCGGTGGTGCTGCAGCCGGTTCCGGCGCGCTGCACCGTGGCCGGCGTTCCCGCCAAGCCCGTGGGCGGCTCCTGCGCCGAGCCCGCCCGCAGCATGGATCAGATCCTGCCTCAGGGGTGAGGATTTGCTATTGCAGAAAATCGTTAGAGCTTTGCTCATTCGCTTCAGCAATATAGGATACAAGGTCCTTAAGTTGCTTTTGTAGGTCTAAAGCAAAATCGTTCTCAGACATCATAGATGCTGCCCATTTCGCCAGCTCTATCTTTGTAGAAATCGCTTTGCCTGATATTTGCTTATTTTCTAGAGCCTCGAATATTTTTTCGTAAGGACCAACCGAGCGTTTCGCAATATTAAAGTGACGAGTCCAAAACTCCTCGTTCAAATAGTTTTCGATCTCTCTTCCTTTAGTTGTCCAAACAAACGCATTAGTCTTCCTCGACTCGCTCGCGATCCTGCGCTTTGTGTCTCTAATGCGCGTTTCAGGACTCTTCCTGTCACTATCAATTAGGACGGCAGCTTTACGATTTATCTGCAGTAGATTTATAAGCTCTTTGATTAGTTCTGGTTCACCAACAGTTAAATGCGAAAGAAGCTTTCCACCATAAAACATAATCGTAAAATGATGTCCTTCGGTCAGTTTGCCATTTGAAATTATCTCAAGAAATTTTTTCAGGTATATTCTATCTGTCGGCCCTTCTACCCAAATGACACAATTTGCATGGAGGGCATCTGACGCTTTTACACCGAGAGCGTCTAAGACGCCGGTTCGGTCTATAAAGGCATCTACCGATCTTGTGCGACTTACGCCGCCACTCTGGGATATGGCTGTAATAGAAACATCGTCTCTACCTTGAAAATAATCAAGAAAAACCGAACTGTGGGAAGATAAAACGCAAAGCGCTCTCCCAGCTAGTTTGCGATCGATGTAGTTTAGTAGGTTTCTTTGGGTGCGCGGATGTAGCGAATTTTCAAGTTCTTCAAATATGAATAAGCCCTCTTCAATATGTGATCCGCCCGATTCAATCACTAAATTTAAATTTGCAACAACTTGTAAAATTGTTTTAATTCCAGACCCGCACTGTGAAAGTGCAACTCGTCCGTGAGTTTTTTCAACTAAATAGATTTCCCATTCTTTAGATGCAATCTGTTGAACAATTATTCGTTCATATTGGTACTCTGGAGAGGCGATTGAATTGATGTCTTCGAGTAAAAACTCTTCGACAAGGTCGCTATCTAGGTCGTGACGATTTAAATATGCTCGCAACATATTTGTTACACCGGCACCATTTGCTTGAATATCTAGGTTCGAGGTTTCCCCTTCAGGATTTATGTCTCTTTCTGCAGAAATATAACAAATCGGCTTTATGTCACGTACGCTGAAAAGGTTCTGGTTTGATCCATTCAGCCTCCGGTCGGCTGCACTTTTTATCATTTCCGGAAAATTCGTTTCTGAGACTGTTGAGTGCAGAAGGCTGGCGTCCTTAAGTCCGGATCTTGTATACGAAGCAGTTAATGTTATATTTTCAATAAATTTTCCGTATCCATCCCAGTGATTATTCCCTGGAATATTGCCGCCTGAGGATTCCTCGCTGAAAATTGATTTCGCGCTTTCGGTAGCATCGTAAATAATGCTAATTTCAAAATCTTCATTGCTCCCCGAAAGCAAATGTTTTTTATCCGATCCGAGTACAGAGCAGGCGCGCAGCAGCTTTGATTTTCCTGCGTTATTGGGTCCGATAATCAGATTAATTCTTTTTATTTTTTCAATCGTTGAGCCATCTGCATCAAACGATTGAAAGTTTTTAAGTGTAATTTTACATGGACGCATGTGAGACACCAGAAGCTGAGATTTCTAGTTTAAATTGATTCTCGGTTGCTTGGCTGCGGATATTGAAATCTAATTAACCTCGACGCCCAGCACTTCGCGGGCTTTTTCCCGGTGGTCTTCGGTGATCGAGCCGCCAACCTGGGCGATGATGGTGGCCAGCACCGTGCCGTCGTCTGCAAACCCCATCACCCCGAGGAAGTCGGGGATGATGTCGAACGTCCACAGAAAATAGATCAGGCCGAACACCAGGGCGGCGCGGGCGTAAAGCGGCGTCGCCGGATCGCGCATGGCGTAATAGGCCGCCAGCAAATCCTCGAGAAACGGGACCTGACGCGCGACACGCTTCAGCTTGTCCCAGAAATTCGCCTCGACCTTGGCCTGGTCCTTGGCCACCTCGGCTTCGGTCTTCTGCGCGGCCTCAGCGATTTTTTCCTGGGCGACGTCTTCGGCGCGGTCCAGCGCCTTGGCCCGACCGTCCTTGTACAGGACGGCGTATTCCTCGCCGGCGCGTTCTTCGATGCGCAGAAGTTCGCGCTGCGCCTTGGCCGGTTTGAACAGTCGCAATGGCTTGTCGCGTCCGAACATGGACTCTTCCCCTCGTCACACGCCCCTCATGAGATCATAGCGCGCCGCCGTGACGGCGTCATCACGGGCGCCAGGTGAACGAAGCTTAAGGCTTCAGGGGCTGTTCACATCGGCTGCGCTTTCTTAAATGAGCGAGGCGTTTGTTTATTTTCCGCGAGGCGTATTCATGATCCGATCCGCAATTCTTGCCGCCGTCGCCGGCCTGTCGCTGATGACGCCGGCCTGCGCCCAGGAGCGCTCAGAACCCGCCAGCCCGGCCGGCACGACCGATCCAGCCCCGCAGGCCGCGCGTGAGATCCCGCAAAGCCAGACCCAGGTTCAGCTCAGCTTCGCCCCGGTCGTTCGCCAGGCCGCCCCGGCGGTGGTCAATGTCTATTCGCGCCGGGTGATCAATCAGCGCTCGCCCTTCGCCGGCGATCCGTTCTTCGAGCGGTTTTTCGGGCCTCAGGTGCGCCAGCGCGAGGTCAACTCGCTGGGCTCTGGTGTGATCGTGGATGCGTCCGGCGTCATCGTGACGAATAATCACGTGGTGGAGGGCGCCCAGGACTTGCGGGTCGTGCTCTCCGACCGGCGCGAGTACGAGGCCGAGCTTCTGCTCGCAGACGAGCGCACTGATCTGGCGATCCTGAAGATCGACGCCGGCGAGGACCTGCCGGTTCTGCCCTATGACGATGCCGGTGACGCCCAGGTCGGCGATCTGGTGCTGGCCATCGGCAATCCGTTCGGGGTGGGCCAGACGGTGACCTCCGGCATCGTCTCGGCGCTGGCGCGCACCGATGTGGGCATCAGCGACTACGCCTTCTTCATCCAGACCGACGCGGCGGTGAACCCGGGCAATTCCGGCGGCGCGCTGGTGGATATGGACGGCGAGCTGATCGGGGTGAACACCGCGATTTTCTCTCGCTCCGGCGGGTCCAACGGGATCGGGTTCGCAGTACCGGTGGAGATGGTGCGCACCGTAGTGGACGCGGCGCTCACCGACGGCGCCATCGTGCGGCCCTGGCTTGGCGCGCGGCTGCAGCCGGTGACGGCGGATCTCGCCGGCTCCATCGGCCTGGACCGTCCGCGCGGCGCCATCGTCTCCGAGCTCTGGGACGGCGGCGCGGCGGACGAGGCGGGCCTTGAGCGCGGCGACGTGCTCGTCGCGGTGGACGGGGTCGAGGTCAATAACGAGGCCGGCGTGCGCTTTCGCTTCGCCACACGGCGTATCGGACAAAGCGCGCGGGTCAGCGTCCTGCGAGACGGCGAGCCCATGGAGGTCTCCGTGGAGGCGCGCCCGGCGCCCGGCGACACCGAGGGCCGGCGCCTCGCCGTGGACGGACGCAATCCGCTCGCCGGCGCCGAGCTGGTGCAGCTGTCGCCCGCCTTCAACGACGAGAACGGCATCGACCCCTTCACACGCGGCGTCGTGGTGATCGATGTCGCCCGGCGCAGCGCGGCCGACTATTTCGGTTTCCAGCCCGGCGATCTGCTGGTCTCGCTGGACGACGAACCGATCAGCACGATCGACGACGCCGAACGCGTGCTGGAAGACGCCGACGGCGCGTCACGCTGGCCGGTGGAGATCGAGCGGCGCGGCGACCGCTTCAGCCGGGTGTTGAGCCTTTAAAGGACGCCGTGCCGCCTCCCGCCCCGCCGCGGGAGGCGAATCTCCTCGTTAACAGACTCACCTCATGATGGCCGCTCAAGCCAGTTGGACGACACCCATGAGCGAGCCTTTCCTGCCCTATGGGCGCCAGTCCATCGACGAGAGCGATCTCGCCGCCGTCGCGCGCGTTCTGCAGAGCGACTATCTCACCACCGGCCCGGAAATCCCCGCCTTCGAGACCGAGTTCGCCGCCGCGGTCACCGCGCCCCATGCGGTGGCGTGCAACAGCGCGACCGCGGCGCTGCATCTGGCGCTGGATGGGCTGGGCGTGGGGCCGGGCGATGTCTGCATCGTGCCGACGATCACGTTCCTCGCCACGGCAAACGCGGCGCGCTATTGCGGCGCCGACGTGGTGTTCGCCGATGTGGATCCCGAGACCGGCCTTCTCACCGCAGAGACATTCACCGAGGCGCTCGCGCGGGCCGAGGGACGCGCTAAAGCGGTGCTGCCCGTGCATCTGGGCGGCGCCATGTGCGACATGGCCGCAATCGCCCCGGCGGCCCGCAAGGCGGGGCTGAAAATCGTTGAGGACAGCTGCCACGCCATCGGCTCGGTGGATGCGTCCGGCGATCCTGCGGGCGCCTGCACGCGCGCGGATGCGGCGACGTTTTCCTTCCACCCGGTGAAGACCCTGGCCAGCGGCGAGGGCGGCATGGTCACCACCCGCGACGGCGCGCTCGCAGCGCTGATGGCGCGCCGGCGATCCCACGGCGTGGAGCGTGATTCCGCGCGCTTTGAACACGCCGACATGGCCGAAGCGCCCTGGTGGTACGAGCAGCATGAGCTTGGCTGGAATTACCGCATGCCGGACATTCTCGCTGCGCTGGCGAAGTCCCAGCTCGCGCGCCTGCCGCAATTCGCAGCGAAGCGCCGCGCGCTGTGCGCGGCCTATGACGCCGCGCTCACCGAGTTTGCGCCGCTTGTCTGCACGCCGGCCTTTCAAAGTGGCGTCGATCCCTGCCGGCACCTGATGAATGTGCGCATCGATTTCGCCACCGCCAAATGCACGCGCGAAGAGGTGATTGCGCGCCTGAAACAGCGAGGCGTCGGCAGTCAGGTCCACTACATTCCGGTTCACACCCAGCCCTATTACCGCGCGCTCTACGGCGATACGGACCTGCCGGGCGCCCGGGCCTATTACGACAAGACGCTCTCCCTGCCGCTTTATCCCGACATGAGCGAATCCGATGTGGGCCGCGTCGCGGAAGCTCTGGCGTTCGCCCTGAAGCTATGAGCGCGCCGCTGGTGGAGATCGGGGTGGACGGCGGGGCCGGGCTTGGCTTCGGCCATCTCTCGCGCTCGCAGACCCTTGCCGCAGCTCTGCGAGACGCCGGCGCTGTGGTGCGGTTTGATCCGCGCTCCGACGCCGCGCGTGATGCGCTTGCTGCTCAGCCGCAGGCGGCGGGGGCGGCGCGCGCCCCGGCCGACATTCTCGTCCTTGATCTGCCCTATGACGACGATGCCGCGATTCTTGGTGCGAAAGCCGCCGGACGCCGCGTCGCCGTGCTTGATCATGGGGGCGAGGCGCTGGCTGATCTGGCGATCCGCACCGACCCGCGCCCGGTCCCCATGGCGGCGAATCGCTGCGAGTACGGTCTCGCCTACGCCCTGATCCGGCGCGAAATCCTTGAGCAGGCGCCGCGCGATGACGGTCATGTCCTGATTTGCGTTGGCGGTTCTGATCTGGGCGATCTGGGCGTCAAAGCGGCTGTGAAACTCGCCGCGGCGGGCGAACGCGTGATCCTGGTGCGGGGTCCGCTTGCGAGCCGGCTCGCCGAGGCGCCGGCCGGCGTCGATGTGCGCGTCAGCCCGCCGGATCTGCCTGCGCTCATGGCCGGATGCCGCTTTGCGGTGACCAACGCCGGCACCACCGCACTGGAATGCATGGCGCTGGGCAAGGCGGTCCATGTGCTGCCTCAGACAGACGCCGAGCGCGCCACCGCAGAGCATTTCCTGTCCGAGGGCCTGATTCTGGGGCTCGGGCTGGATGCGCTTGAAAGCCCGGATCCGCAGGCCGTGACGCGCGCCGGCGCGGCCGGGTGCGCCCGTGTCGACGGCCGAGGCGCCGCGCGCGTGGCCGGCCTGATCCTCGACCTTCTGGAGCTGAACCCATGAGTGACAAGATCGACGCCTGGACCACCAGCGTGGTCGCCGACGCCCGCCCGGCGAAAGCGCGCAGCTTTCCCACCGAGCTCATGCTCCATGTGCTGTTGAGCGAGCGGTACACCGGTTGGCCGGTGATCGTGGAAGAGGGCGCGCGCGTGCTGGATGTGGGCGCGCTGCACGGCGCCAATCTGGCGCCCTTCGCTGATCGCGGCTGTGACTGTTTTGGGGTGGAGATCAACGCCGAGATGGTCGCTCTGGCGCGCACCGCCTGCGCCGAGCAGTCCATCGCCGCCGACATCCGCACCGGAACCAACACGGCGCTGCCGTTCGAGGACGGCTTCCTTGATCTGCTCATATCGGTCAACGTGCTCCACTATGAGGACGACACGGACGGGCTGAAGGCCGGCCTCGTCGAATACGCCCGCGTTCTCAAGCCGGGCGGGCGCGCCTTCATCGTCACCGCCGGGCCGCAGCATTTCATCCGTCAGAGCGCGAAACGTCTGGACGCCAATCAGTACCAGCTCGGCTATGAGGATTTTCGCAAAGGCCAGGTCATGGCCTACGCCGAGGATGAGGCGGATGTGAAATCCCTGTGCGCAGGCGCATTTCGCCGAGTCCTGACCGGGCGCAGCACGGAGCACCACCCGGCTGCGTCGCTGGACTTCTTCTACGCCTTGGCGGAGCGCTGAGGGGGCGATGACGGGACGATCACCGAGAGCCGGCCCGCGCAGGCGTTTAACGTTTCCCCTGCGAATCGCGCGATAAGCTAGGGTCACAAGGCAGATTGGCGGACCTCACATGGACGCGAGCGGCGCGCCTCACCCAAAGCATCTCACCATCGACGGCCGGCGCATCGGGCCGGGCGAGCCGCCCTATGTGATCGCGGAGGTGTCCGGCAATCACAACAAGGATCTGGGCAAGGCGCTGGCCATGATCGATGCGGCCAAAGCCGCCGGCGCCGATGCGGTGAAGTTCCAGACATACACCGCCGACAGCCTGACCCTGCCCAGCGACAAGCCGGACTTCCAGATCACGACGGGGACCTGGGCGGGCTGGAATCTGCACAAGCTCTACCAGGAAGCCGCCACCCCGTATGAGTGGTTCCCGAAACTGTTCGAGCGCGCCAGAGAGGTCGGGATCACGATGTTCTCCTCGCCCTTCGACGCCGACGCCGTCGATCGGCTGGAGGAATGGGGCGCGCCGGCCTACAAGATCGCCAGCAATGAGTTCACCGACTGGCCGCTGGTGAAGAAGGCCGCCGCCACCGGCAAGCCGCTCATCCTCTCCACCGGCACCGCCACGCTGGAGGAGATCGAGGCCACTGTGGCGTTTTTGGCGAAGATCGGCGCGCCCAACTATGCGCTCCTTCATTGCGTCAGCGCCTATCCCGCGCCGCTGAGCGCGGCGAACCTCTCCACCATCCCGGCGATTGCAGAGCGGTTCGGCGTCGTGGCGGGTTTCTCTGACCATACGCTCGGCGTCACTGCGCCGATCACGGCGGCGGCTCTGGGCGCGGCGATCATTGAAAAGCACTTCATCCTGGATCGCTCCGACGGCGGGCCGGATTCCAGCTTCGCCATCGAGCCGGACGAGCTGGCGCTTCTGTGCAGGTCCGTGCGCGAAGCGCATGAGTGCCTGGGCCGGCCCGAATTCGGGATGAAAGAGGCCGAGACCAAATCGCCGATCTACAAGCGCTGCTTCCACACTACGCGCGCCATCAAGGCGGGCGAGGTTCTGGGGCCTGACAATCTGCGCGCCATTCGGGCCCGCCAGGGCCTGCCGGCGCGCCGGTTCGAGGCGATCTTCGGCAAGCGCGCCGCAGTGGACATCGACGAGCATGAAGCGCTCACCGACGCCATGATCGGAGGCGAGGCGTGAGCAAGCCCCTGGTCATTTTCGGGTCCGGCGAGATCGCAAGCCTGGCCAGATACTACTTTGAAAACGATACCGGCCGGACCGTCGCGGCGTTCACCGTCGATGACGAGTACGCGGGCGACGAGCGCTTTGAGGGCAAGCCGCTGCTGGGCTGGTCGCAGACCCTGAAGGAGTTTGCGCCCGGCGAGGCGGATGTCCACGTAGCGCTCTCCTATCAAAAACTCAACCGGCTGCGGCAAGCCAAATACGAGCAGGTGAAGGCGGCCGGCTATAGCTTGCCGAGCTATGTCTGCTCAAAGGCCAGCGTCTGGCCGGATCTCACGCACGGCGATAACTGCTTCATCCTGGAAGACCAGGTGATCCAGCCCACCTGCCGCATCGGCAACAATGTGATGCTCTGGTCGGGCAATCATATCGGCCATGGCTCGGTGATCGGGGACCACACCTATTTCGCCAGCCATGTGGTGGTGTCCGGCCATTGCACGATCGGCCAGCGCTGCTTCTTCGGCGTCAACGCGACGCTGCGGGATTTCCTGACCATCGGCGATGACTGCTTCATCGCCATGGGCGCCAGCATCGTGAAGGATATGGGCGATGGCGGCGTCGCGCTGGGCGCGCCCTCTACCCTGCTGGACGGCGACGACGCCAAGGCGATGAAGATCCGCAATCGCTATTTCGGACTTGAATGATGAGCGCCGCGCGCTGGGACAAGCTCGGCCTCGTGATCAAGCCGGACGCCTCGCTTTGGTGGAGCCGCACCCACGCCATGTTGCCGACGCCCGAACATGTGGAGGGCTCGCTCTGGCGGATCTGGCAGGCGGGCCGCAATGACAAGAACCAGTCCCATGTGGGCTGGGCGTTGATTGATCTGGAGCAGCCGGATGCAGTCATCGAGCGCTCCACCGAGCCGCTCCTGACGCCGGGACCGCTGGGCGCATTCGACGATAACGGTGTCCTGCCGAGCTGCCTCATCAAGGACGGCGGCGAGACGCTGCTCTATTACATCGGCTTTAAACCCGGCGGCACGACTCGCATGGACCTTTATGGCGGTCTGGCGTCGCGCAAAGGCGACACGGGGCCGTTCACCCGGTTGAACCACGCGCCGATCCTGGAGCGGTGTCACGTCAATCCGTATATCAACACCGCGCCCTGGGTGGTCCGCGATGGCGAAGCGTGGCGCATGTATTACGTGGCCGGGACCGAATGGGTGAACCCCGATCTGCCGCGCTACAATATCCAGATCGCAAGTTCGAAAGACGGGCGCAGCTGGGACCGGGACGGGCGCGTCGCCATCGATTTCGCACCCGGTGAAAACGCCCTGGCGCGGCCCTTCGTCTACCATGACGGTGCGCGCTGGGTGATGTGGTTCGCATCCAAAGGAAATGCCTACCGGGCGCAGATCGCCTATTCCGAAGACGGCCTCAGCTGGACGCGCGATCCGGACGGGCCGGGCCTGGCGCCCACGAAGGGCGGGCCGGACAGCGACATGCTGGAATACTTCATCGTGCTGCCCCACAAGGGAAAGCGGGTCGTGTTCTATAATGGAAACGATTACGGGCGCGCCGGCGTGTGCGCGGCGGTGGAGCGATGAGCGCGAACGTGTCTCCCGCGCCGGTCTCCCGCGTGGAGGCGCTGGCGATTATGCAGCCGACCTTTCTGCCGTGGGCCGGGTATTTCGCGCTTCTAGACCGGGTCGACCGCTTCGTGCTCCTGGACGACGTGCAGTTCGACAAGCGCTCCTGGCAGCAGCGTAACCGTATCAAGACAGCCAGCGGCCCTCTCTGGCTCACCGCGCCCGTGCTCACCAAGGGTTTGCGAGACCAGGCCATCGCGCAGGCGCGGCTCAACCCCGACGCCGAGTTCGCCGCCACGGCCCTCAAGACGATCGAGCACGCCTACAAGAAGGCGCCCTACTACACGGCCGTGATGGAGCGCGTTGCGCCGGCGTTTGACTTGGCAGGCGAGGGCCTGTGCGCGCTCAACATCGCCCTGATTGAGGCGCTCGCCGGATTGATGGGGGTGAACGCGGATCTGGTGACCAGCTCGGCGACTCCGGTCACCTCCACCAAGGCGCGCCGCCTCGCCGATCTGTGCACCGCGCACGGTGCGGCGCGCTATCTTTCCCCGCCGGGCTCAAAAGACTATCTCGACGGCGATCCGGCGCTGGCTGAAGCGGGGGTGGAGCTCTTCTACTTCACATACGAACATCCGGTCTGGCCGCAGCTTCACGGGCCGTTCGAGCCCTATATGAGCGCGCTGGACCTGGTGATGAACGCGCTGCCGGAGAGCCTTGAGATCCTGCGCTCCGGCGTCGGCGAGGACCAGAAAGCGTGAGCGTGCTGTGCGTGATCCCGGCGCGGGGCGGATCGAAACGCATCGTGCGCAAGAACATCCGCGACTTCGCCGGCGAGCCCATGCTCGCCCATGCGCTGACCGCGGCGCTTCAAAGCGAAGCCTTCGATACGGTCCATGTCTCCACCGAGGATGACGAGATCGCCGCGGTGGCGGCCAAGTACGGCGCGCCGCCCGACTTCGCCCGCCCGGCCTCGCTGGGCGACGACCACACCCCGATCCGGGATGTGGTGAAGGCGGTGCTGGGCGAATACGCCGAGCGCGGGCGCGCGTTCGATACGGTGGCGCTGGTCTACGCCACGGCGGTGCTGATGGAGGCGGATGATCTTCGCGCGGCGCTTCAAGCCTTCGCGGCCGCGCCCCAAAACCCGCTTTTGTCGGTGGTGGACGCCGGCACGCCGCTGGAACGGCTCATGGTGGAGGAGTGCGGGGTCTTGCGCCCAGTCTCTCCCGACCGGTTCGCAAGCCGCAGTCAAGACCTATCCAACGCCTACCGCGACGCCGGCGCATTCGCAATTTTTTCCGCCGAGACCCTGCGGGCCGACACTGACGGCGCGCAGGCGCTGGCGTTCCGGCCGTTTTTGCTGCCGCGCTGGAAAGGCGTGGATATCGACACCGAGGAAGACTGGCGCTTCGCCGAGATCATCAAGGCCGGCCTCGCCGCCGTTTCAGGAGACTTGTCATGAGCTACCGCACCGAGCAGGAGGCCTTCTGGGCTGGTGAATTCGGCGACGCCTACCGCGAGCGTTGCGCGCTGTCCGACGATCTGGTCGCGGCGCGAACCGCCTGCATGGCGCGCATGCTGAAATGCGCCGCGCCGGTGGAAAGCGCGTTCGAGATCGGCTGCAATATCGGGCTGAACCTGGTGGCCATGAAGCGGGTCTCGCCGGCCACCAGGCTCAGCGCCATCGAGATCAACGAGACCTCGGCTGAAGCCGCCAGAAAGCTGGGCGTCGCAGCGGTGGAGACTGCCTCGGCGCTGGGCTATGAGAGCGACAAGACCTACGACTTGTCGATGATCTGCGGCGTGCTGATCCACATGAATCCGGAGGTACTGCCGGAGATCTACGAGCTTTTGTATCGCGCCAGCCGCCGACACATCCTGTTGTTCGAGTATTACAACCCGACCCCGGTCGAGGTGACGTATCGCGGTCACACCGCGCGCCTGTTCAAGCGCGATTTCGCCGGCGAGATGCTGGACCGCTACGCCGATCTGAAGCTGGTCGACTACGGATTCTTCTACCATCGCGATCCGATCTCGAAGTCGGACGACGGCACGTTCTTCCTGATGGAGAAAACCGGCTAGGCGGTCAGCCGGGCTTCCAGCAGCGATTGCAGGGCGCGGGCGTCCAGGCGCTCGGGGTTTGTGTTGGAGGCGTAGGCGAAGCCGTCGGGCGCAGGCGTCGCACCGGACGCCAGCCAGGCCTCGCGCACCTTGGTCTCGAACGCCGGGAGTATGACGTAGCGGTCCTCCAGCTCCACGGTGGAGCGCGCGTCATCCTCGGGCACCATCACCTCGTGGAGCTTCTCTCCAGGGCGGATGCCGACGATTTTGTGGGGCAGGTGGGGGGCGATGGTTTTGGCGAGGTCCACCGTCGACATGGACGGGATTTTCGGCACGAAGATCTCGCCGCCCTTGGCCATTTCCAGAGCCGACAGGACGAAGTTCACGCCCTGGCTCAGCGTGATCCAGAAGCGGGTCATGCGTTCGTCGGTGATCGGCAGATGGTCGGCGCCTTCATCGACGAGTTTTCTGAAGAACGGCACGACAGAACCGCGCGATCCCACGACATTGCCGTAGCGCACCACCGAGAACACCGGCCCCTCCGCTCCGCCCATGGCCTGGGCCGCCGTGAAGATCTTGTCCGACGCCAGCTTCGACGCGCCGTAGAGATTGAGCGGGCTGGCCGCCTTGTCGGTGGACAGGGCGCAGACATGCTTCACGCCGCGCTTGATCGCGGCGGTGACCACGTTCTGCGCGCCCATGACATTGGTCTTGATGCATTCAAAAGGGTTGTATTCTGCGATGGGCACATGCTTCAGCGCGGCGGCGTGGACCACCACGTCCACCCCGCGCATGGCCATGTCGAGGCGGTCCTCGTCGCGCACGTCGCCGATGAAATAGCGCAGGCACGGATACTCGGCCGGGCTGAAGCGCTGGGCCATCTCGTACTGCTTCAGCTCGTCGCGCGAAAAGATGATGAGTTTGCGCGGCTTGTACTCTTTGAGCACCGTCTCAACGAAGAGCGTGCCGAAGCTGCCGGTGCCGCCGGTGATCAGCACCGTCTTGCCGTCGAGATTGATGCGCGGATCGGCGAAGTCGCGATTGAGGAACATCCGGTCGAGATCGTGCGCCGTGCTGGTCATGGAGAGCCCCGCTGTCGGGCCGCCCGTGCGGCGGCCGATTCGTTCACCGTTAACCTTTCTACGCGCCGGGTTAACGGGGCGTTAGGCGTGATGCGCCATGGTTCGAGGGTAAGTGTGATGGGGCAGGAGAGACCGCCCGTGACCACCGCCGTCATCATCACCGCCTCTTCGGGCGCCGCCGACACGAACGGCGTTGCGCTGAGCCTTCTTTCCAATCGCTACGCCATCGAGATCGCGATCGAGCGCGCCCGCCGTACGTCGGGCGCCGAGCTCGTGGCCTGTGTCATTCCCCATGGCGAGGCGCAAGAATCGCTGGCCGAAACCGCGCTGGACGCCGGCGCTTTCGTCACTCGCGCCCGCCCTGACGCCCCGCTTTGGGGTCTGGCGAAAGCCGCGTGCGAAGTCGGCGCTGACCGCGTGCTGCACGTGCCCGGCGTTCAGCCATTTTTTGATCCCGTGATCGCCGGCGGCGTGCTCGCGCTGTTGACCGACGCCGAAGCGGACATCGCCACCAACGCCTCGCCGGCCCTGTTTCCCGACGGGCTTGATTGCGAGGCGGTGAGCGCCGCCATGCTCGCCGCGGTCACCGTGGACACGCCGGGCGCACGGCTTCTGGACGCGTTCGACGGCGCCAGGCTCGCCAATTTGAGGGGACCGGGCGGCGGCATGGAGCGCCTGCGCTGGCGGCTGGAACACGAGGCTGATTTCGTTTTCGCCCGCGCCGTTCACGCCGCGCTGGGACCCGCCGCCTGCAATGCGGGCGCAGCCGAGATCGCAGGGTTGTGCCTTCGCCGCCCGGACATCGCCGCGCTGAACATCGATCTGGTGGATCAGGGGCGTCTGAGCGCCGGTGATCGCGGCGCTGTTCAGACGCGCCCGGTGAGCTTTCTGCGGGCGGCGTAGTCGCTTCTTCAGCCTAAATCCTAACGCTTTCTTAGCGGGTCCGGGCGCATTCTGAGCGGTGGTGCAGTGCGTGCATCGGTCTGGAGGATTGAGGACGCCATGGTGTTCTCGGCAAGTTTGCTCGGCGCGTATTACAATGCGCAAGCGGCCCAGAGCCTGGCTCTGAGCAGTTCGCGCGCGCCCGCGCCCCAGCAGACCCCGAACGGCCAGACCACATCGCGCGACTCAGGCGTCCTGGCGCCGTGGGATCCGCGCGGCGAGATCGTTGCGCTTGATACGCTGCGCCGTTCGGTGCTCGCCGACGGAAATTTTTTCGATCAGAGCTATGGCCGCTTCGCCGATCAGGAAGTGAGCGAGGACGAGAAGAAGCTGTTCGCGCTCCACCAAGGCCTGCGCCGTTTGCAGTCTCTCGCTTCGGCGGCCGGTGAAAAGACCGCCAGCGAGACCGATCGCGCCTTCTGGCAGCGCCGCTTCGGCGAAGGCCTTGATCAGATGAGCACCTATTTCGACGGTCTCGGGCTGGAGGGCGTCTCGGTGCTGAAGGGCGAAGACCTCTCCAAGGCCGAAAGCACGCTGGCGATTTCGCGCGGGCGCTCGGAATACTTTGGCGGGACGATGCACACCGGGGCGTTCGACGCGCCGGTGGATGCGCTCGCATCGGCCATGGATTTCACCATCACCGTGCGCAAGAACGGCGTCGACACGCCGGTGAACATCTCCCTGGGCTCAGACGCCAACAGAACACTCGACGATTTCGTCACGGCGGTGAACACCGAGCTTGAGACCGCCGGCATGCTGACGCGCCTGTCGCGCGTGCGCCTCGGCGAGCCGGACGAAAACGGGATCGTTCCGGGCAATAACTGGGGCTTCAAGATCGAAGGCATTCTCACCGAAAGGGTGAGCTTCACCGAGGCCGGCGGCGCTCCGGCGGTCTACACCGCCGGGATCAGCGGTACGGGCGACACCGCCGCGGGCCAACTGTCCAAGTTCGTCAATCTGGCGGGCGGCGGCGAACTTGATTTCGCCAAGCGGATTGAGGCTGACCCCACGGTCACCGAGTCCACCAGCGAAGACGGCGAAACCTCCACCAGCCAGACCACCAATCCCATGGAGATTCTGGCCACCACGCGCGGTCCCGGCGGCGAGATCTATGTCGTTGGCCAGGCGACCAGCAGCGTTGACGGCCAAGAGATCAAGGGCGAGGGCGACCTTGTCCTGATGCGCTACGACACCACCGGCAAACAGGTCTGGACCCGCACGCTGGGCGCGGCCGGCGAGGCCTCCGGGGCGTCGATCGCGGTGGATTCCAGCGGCAATGTGGTGGTCGCAGGCTCGGTCAAGGGCGCCCTTGGCGAGACGACCCAGCTCGGCGGCTCGGATTCGCTCGTGGTGAAGTTCTCCGGCGATGGTGTGGAGCAGTGGGCGCGGCGCTTTGGCGGCGCCGCGGACGACAAGGCCAATACGGTGAGCCTGGGCGCAGACGGCACGGTCTATATCGGCGGTGAAACCAGATCACCCTTTGGCGGGGTCGCCAACGGGGGCGGGTCGGACGCCTATGTTCGCGCGCTCGGCGCGGACGGCTCCACGCTCTATACCCGCGGCGTCGAAACCGGGGCCGGAACCGAGCGCATTAAGGCGAGTGCGCTTGCCTCCGACGGCGGACTGATCGTCGCCGCTGAAGTGGACGGGCGGGCGGTGCTGACCAAGTACGCGGCCGGCGATGATGGAACCGGTGCGGCGGCCTGGACGCTCGATATGGGCGATCTGGACGGCGGGCGAATCGGCGGGATCGCGGTCGGCGATGACGGCGCGATCTATCTGTCCGGCGCGGCCGGCGCGAACTTCCAGACCGGCAGTCAGGTCAACGCCAATCAGGGCGGGCGCGACGCGATGCTGGTGCGCATCAGCGAAGGCGGCGGCTCGGCGAGCGTTGATTACACTAGCTTTCTGGGCTCGGCCGAGGACGATTCGGCGAGCTCGATAACGGTTTCGGGCGCCAGCGTCTATATCGCCGGCAAGACATCCGGCACGGTTCCCGGCGCCACCCAAGTGGGCGCGCGCAACGCCTTCGCCGCCGGGTTCGACGCCGCCACCGGCGCCGTGCAGTGGACCCAGCAGGTGTCAGGCCGCGGCGGGCTCTCTGAAGCTTCCGGGATCATGGTGGATCCCGCCGGCGACGGCGTGCTGGACCGTCTGGGCCTGCCGTCCGGTTCGGTGGCCTATGCCGACAGCCGGGTGATCACCGCGCGGTCCAGCGTGCGCGAGGGCGATCATTTCTATGTCTCGGTGGATGGCGGGCGCAAACGCAAGATCACCATCGATTCCGATGAGACCATGCGCTCGCTGACCTTCAAGCTGAACGCCGCGCTGGTGCTGGACGCCAACGCCGACGTGCGCCGGTCCGCCAATGGCGACATGCTGCGCATCACCCCCAAGGAAGGCGTCACCGTCACGCTGTCGGCCGGCAAGGAGGGCCAGGACGCGCTCTCCGGTCTCGGCCTGCCCGAGGGCGGATTGCGCGGCAAGGCCTCGCTCCTGCGGCGCAATGAAGACACCACGTCCGATGCGCCGAAAGTCTTTGCGCTTGAGCTTCCCAAAGCCCTCTCCATCGCGGACCGGGACGGCGCGCTCGCGGCCATGGAGGCGCTGTCCAACGCGGTCTCCAAGATCCAGCGCGCCCACCGCGAACTGACGACAGATCCCGCGCTCAAGGCGTTGCTGGACGGGCCGCAGGCCGGAAAGCGCGGCGGGACCGTGCCGGCGTATCTGCAGGCCCAGCTCGCCAACTATTCAGCCGGCCTGCAACGCCTTAACGGCGGTGGTGGCGGCGGGCAGACCCTGGGGCTTTTCTAGGACGCGTCGACCTCAGGGACACCATCGCCCTGATCGAGGGTCGGACGCACCTGCCCATTCAAGTCACCTTTAGTGCTGACGCCGGGTCGATTCGACGGAGCGCTGCGGCAGGCGGCTTCATCCCCCAAACAAAAACCGCCCCTCCCGTTTCCGGAAGGGGCGGCTTCGTGTTCAGGCCTGATCGGGGCGTCTAGTCTTCGAAGGCCTTGATCAATGCGCGAAGGTGGGCGCGGTGGGCGCGCGCTTCACGCGAGCCCATCAGGTCGGGGACCCAGTCGGGGCCCACCCAGCCTTTGATGTCGTTGATCGAGGCCAGGGCCGCCGACCGAGCGAACGGCGCGTAGGGGCTGGACGGGCTGGCGATGGAGGCCAGCTGCTGCAGATAGGCGATCTGCAGGTTCTGCCGGTAGGTGTTCGGCTCCCCGCGCACGTCAGCCGCATACACGATCTCGGTGAGATCCTGCAGGTATTCGGCCGGCGCATAATCGCCGCCATAGCGCGACGTGTCGCCCATGCGGTCGAGCACGTTGGGGTGCAGCAAATGGGCCATGATGGCCATTTGCTGGGCGTAGGCGCGCTCGTGCAGGGACGGGTCTTCATCGGTCGGGAAGTGATCGAAGAAGCGCCGCTGCCGCTGCAGGCGGTCGGCGAAGGCCTCCTCCACGGTGAAGGCCTCCGGACCGAACATCGCGGCGTTGAGAACCTCCAGCGCTTGCTCCTGCTTGTCGCGCGGGACCGGCACGAAGGGTGTCTGCGCGCCCTCCTGACCGATCACGGAGCGATTGTTGTAGATCCCGCCCACATGGCGGCTGGCCACGTTGGCCGCGCCGAAGCGCTGACCGGACAGGATCAGATAGCTGGTGAGCAGGGTCTGGTAGGTTTCACCCTCCTCCACCGCCGTCTCGGGCAGGGCGGCGATGGTCTGGTTGATGAGATCCACGCGCCCTTGGGCCCAGCTGACCGGATCGTCGGAGAGGTCGTTGATCATCACCCGCGGGTCGATGTGACGGCCCGGCGCGCGCATGTCGTCGGCGTCATTGCCCAGGAACAGCTCACGCTCGGTGGAGCGCGCCAGGAGCTGCGGCAGTCCCGCATCGTCCTGGGTGTAGCCGTACTGGATCGCCCAGATGTCGTACGCCCCCGGGATTTCCTGGGAATACTGGACGGTGTCGCTCAGCTCCGCCGGCAGGTTCAGCGCCGGATAGTCCATGATGGAATTGGTGACTGTCTCGCCCTGGGCCAGCTCATCCAGGCTCACGCCCGAGCTCGCGCCCATATTGTGCATCAGCCCCAGCGTGTGACCGATCTCGTGGATGACGAGGTAGTGCAGGGACTGACGGATCAGCTCGTCCATCTCCACCGTGCTGGCGCCCTGGGCGCGCAGCGTCGCGAGGCCGGCCTGGGTTTCAAACTGGAGATGTTCGGCGAAATTGCACATCGCGCCGTTTTCGTGGTCGTGCTCGAACATGTGCTGCGGTTCGCCGGTCAGCTCGGCCATCTGGTCGGCCGGCAGCCAGGCGGACAGGCCCGCCACGTCAAACAGCTCCGAATAGCGGATGCGGTTCGTCAGGAAGACGTATTCCAGCATGATGTCCGCACCGATGATTTCGCCGGTGCGCGGATTGGTGAAGCTCGGCCCGTAGCCGCCGAAGGGCGGGGTGGGCGAAGAGGTCCAGCGCAGCACGTTGTAGCGGATGTCGCCGGCGTCCCAGTCTGCGTCGTCGGGCTGCACGCGCACTTCGATCGCGTTGGAGAAACCGGCCGCTTCAAACGCCTGGTTCCACGTCAGGGCCGCGTCGCGAATGGTGTCGCGAAGCTCCACCGGCGTGGTGTTTTCAATCCACCACACGATGGGCTCCACCGGGTCGGAAATTTCCGCGTCCGGGTCCTGCTTCACCAGGCGCCAGCGATTGATCACGTCGTCATAGGGCGTGATCGTGGTGTCGGTGAGATTGGTCACGCGCTGGCCGAAATAGCCGACGCGGAAATCATCGGCGCGCGGCTCGAACCCGTCCTCGGGCATGGCCACGAAGGAGTGCTGCAGGAGCACCGCCACCGAACGCGCGTCGGTGATCTCGGCCCCGCCGCGATTGTTCGGGCTGCTTTCCTGGTAGACGTACTCCACCACCACGTCGGTGTTCTCCGGATAGGAGCGCACATCAGTGATGCGGGTCTGGCCCGACTGCAGCCGGCCAAGGCCGAACGCGTCTTCAGCGCTGGGACCACGCGGCGGGGTCGGCTTGATCTGGTGCAGATCTTCGCCTTTGAGAAGATCGCCGACATTGATCAGATAGCGCGCCGGAATCGCCTCGTCGCCTTCACCGGACGCTGGCGTCTCCGCCTCGATGTCCAGCAGCGCCAGCGGCGCGCGGGTGATGTTGGCTTCCGAGGCCCGCGACAGCGCGTTGTCCTCGTCGAAGGAGAAGCTGGTGTTCTGCGCCGCGATTTCGATCTCGCCATAGCGCTTGGTGAAGGTCAGCACTTCATTGGCGCGGAACTGGCCGCGGAAATGGCCGATGCGCGGGGCGCCGTTCTCGGTGTAGGTGAAATAGATCACCTCGTCGCCGAGCTGGTCCTCGCTGATCTCCATGAACAGGTCGCCGTCTTCGGAATTGCGGTAGAGGGTGAAGAGACCCTCCATCGCCTCGAAATCCTCCACGAAGGTCTCGATCGTCTCCTCGGCTTCGTCTTCGTCCTCGCTGTCATCCTCCTGCGCAAAGGCAGGTGTTCCGGCCATAGCGGCGGCCAGCAGCGCCGCGAACCAGCGGCTGCGATATAGAGTCATGGGTTTGCTCCCCTCCCAAACAATGCCCTTAAGCTAGGGCGATGTGGGCGCTTCGGCCAAGCGTTGAGGGGTTACGATTTGGTCACAAAGCAGCACCTGTCACCTTTTATGCACAGGTCGCGGCGCCATCGGCTGGCTGGAACCGGCTCTTTTGTTCTATAAATGTTCTCACTGTCGATCTTCCGCAACCCCCGGCCGAGGCCTTCCATGAGCGACCAAGACAGCGATCTGCGCGACGCCCTGGCCTATTCACTGTGGCGCTCGCCCTGGCGGACGCGGTTGGGCGGGTTGGACGCCTGCCGCCTGGCGGCGAGCGATCTGGTGCGGCATCTCAGGCGCGCCGGATTTCAGGTGCAGGCCAGTGAGCCGATGGAGCCTCATGGACGGCTCGCGCGGCGGTGGGACGGCGATCAGACCGGCTCAGGCTAGGCGCTCGCCGTCAACGGGACGCTTTCCATCTGTCCGGGCGGCGCATCTCCGATTGAAGGAAGCTCGCAAACAGGTCGGCTCGCGGGTTTGCTGCGGCCGGGCCGTAATGAACGATGGAGATCGGCGCCGGCGCCGGCCGGTACTGTGGCAGGACCACCTCGAGGCGACCCTCATTCAGCTCCAGGCCGCTCAGAAAGCGCGGAACGATCCCGATCCCGGCGCCTCCGCGAATGACGGAGAGCACCGTCTTGGGGTCGTTCGCCGCCACGTGCGGAGTAAACGTCACCGGCTCCGGACCTTCGGGGCCGGTCAGCATCCATGTCTGCTCGGGCCTGTATCCGATTATTGAGTGCTGCTCCAGATCGGAGAGGCGATCTGGGCGCCCATTCGCCGACAGATACTCGCTTGACGCGACAATATCCTGCGGCTCCGCGCCGAGGCTACGGCGGACCAGGCTCGAGTCAGCGAGCGGGCCGATACGCACTGCGAGGTCGAAGCCGCCCGCGATCAGGTCGTCGATCTCGTTAGATACACGCATCTCAAGCCGCACGCCCGGGTAAAGCGCTGCGAAACGCCCCACGGCCGGTCCCACGAGATCTGCGGCGAAGGCGAACGGCAGGCTGATCCTGAGCTTGCCTTCGGGGCGGGTGACCACGGACTCGACGCGCGCCATGGTCTCTTCGGCCGCCTCCAGGACGCGCGCAGCGCCCTGAGCCACCTGGCGGCCGGCATCTGTGAGTCGGCTTGACCTGGTGGTGCGATTGATGAGTTGGAGCCCAAGATTACGCTCGAGCGCGGCAATGTGCTCGCTGACCGTGGATGAAGGCAGTCCCAAGCGCCGAGCGGCCCCCGCAAAGCTCCCCGCGTCGGCGACGACGGCGAAGGTCACAAGATGATTGAGGTTTCGATACATTAGCCGGAATTTCGGATTATGACTTCGGATTTAGCCTATAGTCGCCAAAATTCAGGATGTCATGGTCTTGCTCGAACCCCAAGGAGGAAAACGCCATGGGTCGCGAGCATCCCACCATCGTTCAGATGCCGATCGGCGCCGACCGGGCGGATCTAGTCACGCGCGACCTAGCCTTCGATGCCTATCGGACCGGCATGGATCCGTTTCTTGTAGTGTCGCTGTTTGACATGAGGGCGTCGGTCTTCCCGCCTCACCCTCACGCTGGCTTCTCCGTGGCGACGTACATCTTCCCCGAAAGCGAGGTCGGGTTCCAGACTCAGGACACGCTCGGAGATGTGACCGCGATCTCGCCAGGGGCCTTTCATTTGACCGTCGCCGGTTCGGGCGTTCTGCACGAGGAGACGGTAAGCCGAACCGGGCGGTCCGCAACCGGTCTGCAGATCTGGATCGACCATTCGGCGCATGACCGCGTAACCGAGCCGCGGGCGCTCCATCTCGCGGCGGCCGACGTGCCGATCGTGATCGACGGCGGCGTCGTTCGGCGAGTTCTTCTGGGCGCTTCGGGCGGCGCAGCGTCTCCGGTCGATGCGCCGGTCTCCGCGACGGTGGTGGACGTCGACCTGGCGCAGGGTGCGGTCTTTCAGGAGCAGGTCGGAGACGGTGAGTCGGCGTTCGCGGTCATCCGGTCCGGGGTTGTGGAGACAACGGACGGGACGGCCGCAGCCGGAGACGCGGTGTTTCCCAATAACGGCGCCGTGTCCTTGAGATCCACCAAAACTGCGCGGGTGACCTTCTTCAGAGGGCGGGCCCTGCGACAGAACCTGGTCCCCGCCGGTCCCTTCGTGGCGTCCGATCAAGCCCAGGCGGACGAGTTTCGCAGGCGGTTTGCGAGCGGCGCCATGGGCAGGCTGCGGCCTTTCAACCAGCCTGTGATTGATAGCGAGTTTGACCGCGCTCTTAGCGGCGCGGGAAGCAGACCCGTCTGAAAGAGGGCGGTGAAAATGAGGATAGAACCTTGCATACGATCAATGAGCTGACCATCGAGACGTCCGCCCTGTGTCTGATAGACCACCAGCCTTGGGTGGCCTTTCCAGTCAATTCAATCAGCCCTGAAATGCTGACCAACAATGTCCTGGCCTTGGCCAAGTCTGCGAAAGCTCTGAACGTACCGACCGTCCTGACCACGATTAACGCCCGATCCGGGCCTCTAAAGGACCCGCTGTTCCAAGGTTTGAGCGCATTGTGGCCGGACGTCGAGCCGATTGACCGCACCAATACCAACGCCTGGTCCGACGCCGCATTCGTTGAGGCGGTGAAGGCCACTGGACGGCGCAAGCTGGTCATGGCCGGGCTGTGGACTGAAGTTTGCCTCGCCCAGACGGCGCTCTCGGCGGTGAAGGATGGCTTCGAGGTCTACTTCGTGTCGGACGCGTCAGGCGGTCTCAGCGGCGAAGGTCATGAGCGGGCTTGCCAGCGGATGATCCAGGCGGGCGCGAAGCCGATGACCTGGTTCGCAGTGGCCGCCGAATGGTCGCCCGACAACACCGCCCCCGAGTACCAGGGCATGTATCCGGTCACGCTGCAGCATGGCGGCGGCGTGGGGTGGGCCGTTGAGTATATCCTCGCAAACCTGCCGGGCCGGTCCGGCTGAAGCGGAGAGCAAGCCATGGATTTTCGAGCGTTGATCGCTGTCGGCTTCGCCGCGGCCGGGACAAGTGTCGCAACAGCCCAGCAAGTCGAGCGGATTGCGACGAACGGGGTGACCTATCACGTGCAGACCTGGGGCGACGCGGCCGATCCGGCCGTAGTACTGATGCATGGCTGGATGGGTACGTCGCATACTTGGCGCAAGCTGGCGCCGTTGCTCCAGGAGGAGCGGTTCGTGATCGTGCCGGACATGCGCGGCTATGGCGGCTCGGACAGGCCGGACGCCGGCTATGATGCACTGACTTTGTCGGCGGACATCCGCGGCGTTCTCGACCATCTCGGCGTGGAGCGGGCCCATGTGGTCGGCCATGACATGGGCGCGCTTGTGGCCTTCGTCTTTGCAGGAAGCTACCCGGAGGCGACTCTGTCGATGACCTATCTCGACGAGCCGCTGGTGGGGTTCAACCTCGACCAATTCACAGTTTATCGCGAAGAGACCTACGGCGGTTACTGGCATTTCGGGTTCAACACCGCGCCGGGTTTGGCCGAGCTGCTGCTGGCCGGCAATGAACAGTCCTTCGTCGATTACATCGTTCCGCTGATGCATACTCCCAATCCGGACGCGGTGACCGCCGAAGACCGCGCCGTCTACGCCGACAGTCTGATGGCGGAAAACGGCATAACCGGATCGGTCGGCTGGTACCGCGCCGCGTTCGAGACGGCGCGCCAGATGCGCGCGCTTGGCGAGGCCGGCCTGGAGGCTCCGATCATGGCCTGGGGCGGCGAATTCGGCGTGCCGGTCACGCACGCGCAGTTTTCAGTCATCTCGCAGGACGTGCGAGGCGGGACCATTCCTGGAGTCGGTCACCTGCTTCCCGAAGAGGCTCCGGAGTTCCTGGCGCTTGAGTTTGACGCTTTCTTCGACGCCGTCGAGGCGCGGTGAGGTTTCGCCGCAGGCGCTGAGTCCTGTGCGTGGGTTTTATGAAGGAACAGTCTGATGTCGAGAACCGTACTCGTCGCCGGCGGCGCCGGATGGCTCGGCCGAAAGATCGCCGCTTCAATCCTTGATGCCGGAGGCGCGGTCAGGCTGCTGCTGCGCGGCGGGGTCGAACATCCGAAGCTCGCGGAGCTGGACGGCCTGGCCGCACGTGGTGCGCAAATCGTGGCGGGCGACGTGAGCGAACCGGCCTCTCTGCCCGACGCGCTCGACGGTGTGTCGGTGATTGTTTCGGCGCTGCAGGGCGGGCCGGAGATCATCATCGATGGCCAGCGGAATCTTGCGCTCGCGGGCAAGGCCGCCGGCGCGGAGCGGATATTCCCGTCGGACTTCGCTGTCGACTTCTCTAAAATTCCTGTCGAGGACCATCTCTTCCTTGGATGGCGCAAGACCGCTCAGGACGCTATCGCGGACACGGGCCTGGCTCAGACGAACACTTACAACGGCGCCTTCACTGAAATGCTGCGCCAGGCGTTTTTTGGACTAGTGGATTGGGGGAACGCGCGCGTCACGCATTGGGGGGCGGCCGAGCAGCCCTATGACTTCACTACGACCGATGACGTGGCGCGTTACGTTGCGGCGGCCGCTTTGTCCCAAACCCCGATGGAGGGGCCGCTCCGCATCGCCGGAGATACGAAATCGCCTGCTGACATCGCCGAGATCGCCGGACAGGTGGCGGGACGGAAATTCGACCTTATTCAGCATGGCGACGTGATGGCGTTGCGCGCGCGTATCGCCGACCTGCGCGCGGCAGAGCCGGACAATCCCTACGCTTGGGCCGGGCTGCAATATCATCTCGTCATGGCGAGCGGCGCGGGCAAGCTGACTGACCTGCATAATGCACACTTCCCCGGCCTGTCTCCGGTCGGCGTTCGCGATTTCCTTGAGGCGACAGCCCGATAGGGGTTAGTCCTCCGCCCACTGGCGCAGCAGGTTCGTGCGCGTCTTCATCAGGCGGTCCACCTCGGCGCTCTTGCCGTCGCGGGCGTGCAGCGCGCTCAGGGTAAGCGACAGATCGAACAGGATCTCGCGCTGATCGGCCCGGCGCACATAGCTGCGCACCCAGCCCACCGCCGCCAGACGCTCACCGGCGGTCACCGGCTTGACCTGGTGCAGCGCGCCGGTGGGGTAGAGCACCGCGTCGCCGGCCGACAGCTTGATCTCGGTCTCGCCCGAGGAATCCTGCAGCGCCAGCTCGCCGCCCTCATAGCTTTCAGGATCGGCCAGAAAGAGCGTGAACGACAGATCGCTGCGCGCGCCGCCCATGATCGCGTCGTCCACATGCAGCCCGTAGGTCTCGCCGGGGCCGTACAGGCTGACCAGGGTACGCAGGATGCGCTTGGGTTGGGCGGCGGCCTGAAACACGCCGTGCCGGTTCAGCGCGGTTTCGCACAGACGCCGGATCGTGTCGGCCCTGGGGCCCGGCGCCATCTGGCGGTTGGCCTTCACCGCGCGCGCCGCGGGGCCGGCGGTGGCCGCACCGTCGACGAAGGCCGACCGGTCCGCAGCCAGATCCCGGACCGCGGCCAGCTCCTCGGCGTTCAGGACTTCAGCGAGACGGTGGAGCATTGTGAGCCCTTCTTGCGATTAATTCTCAGACGCGCTAGCACAGGCGGACCACCATGCAAAGGACAACCCGATGGCCATTCACAAATCGCCCCTGATCTGGACCGCCAGCCTGGCGGCGATCGCAGCCGGCTCGCTCAGCGCCTGCGGTGAGCCCGCGGCCCGGGACGACACGGCGGCCCGGACCGCCCAGAGCACCCCGGATTCAGCGGCTGGCGCGGTCAGCGACAGCGAAGCCCCGCCTTCGCTCGCAGAAGAAGGCGGCGAGGCTGGAGAGGGCGGCGAGGCTGGCGGCGAATTCGGCATCGACGCCTCCGTCGCGATGGAAGATCCCGTGGTCTACATCTCCGCCATCGAGGTGATGCGCGCACACTACCTGGCCGGGCTGGCGGCCCTGCAGGCGGGCGAGCGCCAGGCCGCCTCGGCGATGTTCTCCCACCCGGTGTCTGAAATCTACGTCGATTTCGAGCCGGTGGCGCTGGAGCGTGGCGCGCGCTCCATGATGGAGGAAATGAACCGGGCCGCGGTACTGCACTTCCAGGAGGCCTCAGACGACGAAATCCGCGAGGCGGTGCAGGAGGTCCTGCGTCTGCTGGACGAAACCGAGGCCGCCGCGCCGGCGCCGCGCACCAGCCAGGCCCAGGTGGACGCCGAAGTGATCCTGGATCTGGCTGACCGCGCGGCCCTGCAATACGGCTTCGCCAGCGCCGCGGATTTCGCCGGGGAGTCGTGGCTGGACGCCTATGGCTTCAACGCCGCCGCCCAGTTTTACGCGAGGCGCAAGGCTGACAGTCTGATGGAGACGATGCCCGCGATCGGGGGGGCGCTGTCCGACCTTCTGGTCACGCTGGAAACGGCGCTGGGCGATTTTGACGGTCCCGCTGAGACCGCCCCGTCGCCGGGGGATCTCGCTGCGTCCGTTCAGGCCTATCGCGACGCGCTTCTGCCCGAAGGCGACGAGGCGACCGCGCCCTACTAGAAGCGCCCTAGGGCTGGTAGTCGCTGACCGAGCGCACGATCAGGGTGTAGGCCGCCGCGGCGAGTTCGGTGTCGACGCGCTCAATCTCCATGCGGCCCTCCACCCAGACCGGCTCCCACAGGGAGCTGTATTCGACGGGGTCGGGGCTTCGCAGATAGACGATCTGGTTCGGCGGCGGCGGCGGATAGTGCACGCACGCCCCGTGATAGGGCAGCAGCAGAAACTCGCGCGCCGAACCTTGCTGGGCGTAGTCCAGCGGCAGGATGTAGCCGGGCATGCGCACCACAGCGCCGGCCAGCTCATCCACCACGTTGAAGGTACCGATCTGGTTCTCCACCGGGCTGGAGCCGGTGAACCGGCTCATCAAGGACGGATCGGCCCGGCCTTCGTTAAGCGCTTCGAGCGCGTCAAGCTCGTCATCAGGCATGAGGTCTCGCCAGCTGATCTGCTCGGCCTCGATGGACGGATCCACACGCGCCAGCCCGGTGCCGGAGCTTTGCGCCTCAGGTGCGGCGTCGCGCCCGCAGGAGACGAGGCTCAAGGCGAGGCCGGCGGCCAGGACCAAGTGTAGCGGGGCGAGGCGTAGCGGGGCGATCACAGCGGCGTCTCCACAAGACAGGACGGCGAACAGCTTGAAAATTCGGTCTCTCAAACAATGGGGAAGGCGAGGCGTTGCGACAAGATGAACGACGCGTCCACCGCGTTTTAAGACCTGTGTGCCAGTTTGACCCCCATAGAACCGCAGCAAAGCGGTCAGCAAGATGGGTGTGTAATGGGGTTCAAGACAGACGAAGGCGCGGCCGTCGCGGCTGAAACGCGCCGGACAAAGCGGCTGCTTGTGGCGCGCAGTGCTCTGCGCGCGGTTCCGCTGAATATCATCAACGCGGTGCTTTTGAGCATTCTGTTCATCGGCCATGTGGACATGGTGATGCACGCGGCCTGGTTTGTGGTGCTCAGCGCTGCGACGCTGCTGCGCCTCGGCGCCATGTGGCGCGCTCACAAGGACGACCGGGTTCCCACCGACCGCGAAATCACCGGCTATGTCATCATGTCCGGCGTGGTGGGCGTGTGCTGGGGTCTGACGCCGTTTCTGCTCGGCCCGAACGCGCCCGTGATCGCCAGCAACGCCGTGGCGATGGTGATCGCCGGCATGGCCGCCGGCGCCGCCATGACGAGCGCGGCCGAACACCGCGTCGTGCTGGCCTACACCATTCCGGCGCTCGGGCTGTGGGGGCTGTCTCTGGCGCTCACCGGGACCTGGGAAGGGCTTCTTGTGGCTGCACTGCTCGCGGGATTCTTCCTGGCCATGAACTCGCTGACCCTGACCTATGCTTCCACGTTGAGCGATGCGGTGACGGCCAATGTCGAACTGGACGAGGCGCGCCGCCATACCGAGGCCCAGGCCGCGGCCATGTCCCGGCTCGCCGAACATAACGATCAGGCCGCCCGCAAGGCCGAGGAGCAGGCCCGCGCCAGCGCCGCCTTGCTGGCCAATATGAGCCATGAGCTGCGTTCGCCGCTGAACGGCGTGATGGGCATGGCCCAGCTGCTGGAGGAATCCGCGGTCGGCGGCGATCAGCGCCGCATGGCTCTGCGCATCCGCGAGTCCGGCGAGCAGCTCAACCGTCTGCTCACCGACGTGCTGGATGTCTCACGCATCGAGGCCGGCCGCCTAGAGCTTGAGCTGGAAGACGTCACGGCCCGGTCGCTGGCCGACCGCGCGCGCGCTCAGTTCGAGCCGTCCGCCGCCGCCAAGGGGCTCGCCCTGGAAGTTCAGATCGCCGGCGAGGCCGACATGGCGCTGCGCGCTGACGGCGACCGGATGATGCAGCTTGTGCGCATCTTCCTGGCCAACGCGGTGCGCTTCACCGACACCGGCGGCGTGGTCGCCACGGTCACCACGCGCACGCACGACAACGGGTCCGCGCGCCTGCGTTTTCAGGTGCGCGATACCGGCCGCGGCGTGCCCGAGTCCGCGCGCCCCCACTTGTTCGACGCCCTGGCGTCCGACCGCATGGACAGCGCGATCCGAGAGGCCGGCACCGGTCTCGGCCTGCACCTGTGCAAGCGTCTGGCCGAGCTGATGGACGGCGAGGTGGGTTACAAGCCCGCCGGGTCGGGGTCGGTTTTCTGGTTTGAGGTGGGGCTCAAGCCCTCACGCAAGGTCGACAAATACGCCGACGGCGAACAGCTCACCGTGGACGCGCGCCGCCTGCGCATGCTGGTGGCCGAAACCGATCCGGCGCGGCGTTCGGTGCTGCTGGGCTATCTCAAATCGTTCAATTGCGTCGTCACCTGCGCCGCTTCAAGCGGTGAAATGGTCGAAGCTCTGGGCGCCTCGGCTTACGACGTGGTGGTTCTCGGCCTGGCTCTGGACGACGGCGACACCGAGGACACGGCCGCTGAGATCCGGGGCCTGGCCTCCACGGCGGCGATGACCCCGGTGGTCCGCCTGTCGCGCGATCTCGACACGCCGGTGCGGGCGGGCGCCATGGAGACGCTGGTGCGCGCGCCGGTGGCGGCGGAGGCTCTGCTTGATGCGCTCAACACCGCGCTAAGCGGGGATACGGCTGCGCAGGCCAATCTTCGTCGCATCGCCTGAGGCGTGTCCGCGAACGCCAGTCTTTCATCAGGACGAGGCGGTGACCCTGGGGCGGCCACGCCCTGCGCCGTGAGCGCCGCTCAGCCCGATCCGGGCGTCTCGCCGGCGACCCAGGCGGCGAAGGCCGGCGAGGTGCCCGCGTCCTCTATCCCCAGCTGAACGATCGCCGGCTCGTCATAGGGGTGCAGGACCCGAAGCCTGTCGCGCACGGTTTCAGCATGTCGCGCGCCGGTCTTGAACAACACCACGGTTTCAGTCTCGCGGCAGGTCTCGCCCTGCCAGCGGAAGATGGAGCGCGCGGTTCCCAGAACGTTGGCGCACGCGATAAGACGTTCGTCCAGAAGCGTTTCGGCGGCGGCGGCCGCGCTCTCCTCGTCCGGCCAGGTGGTGTAGAGGATCGCCATGTCGCTCATCGCCTTGCACTCCTTGCATCGCGGCCTTCAAGAGCGGATATAGCCCGCCATGAACGAACACCTCAAATCCGACGCGGCCCTGGTGCTGTTTTCAGGCGGCCAGGATTCCGCCACATGTCTGGCCTGGGCGCTTGCGCGCTTTGAGCGGGTGGAGACGATCGGCTTCTCCTACGGCCAGCGCCACGGCGTGGAGATGCAGGCGCGCACACGCGTGCGCAGCGCCATGCTGGACGCGTTTCCTGACTGGGCCCCGCGCCTGGGCGAAGACGTGGTGGTGGACATTTCCGGCTATGGCGCGCTGGCCGAAAGCGCGCTGACCCGCGAGGCCGAATTCGCCATGAGCGCGAAGGGCTTGCCCACGACCTTCGTCCCGGGCCGCAATCTGGTCTTTCTCACCATTGCGGGCGCCCACGCCTATCGCCGCGCCACGCCGCATCTGGTGACCGGCGTCTGCCAGACCGATTTTTCAGGCTATCCCGATTGCCGCGACGAGACGATCAAGGCGCAGGAGCGCGCCATCTCGCTGGGCCTGGATGAAGCGGTCTGCATCGACACGCCGCTGATGCACCTGACCAAGGCCGAGACCTGGGCGCTCGCCCATGAGCTGGGCGGCGACGCGCTTGTGGATCTCATCGTGGAGGAGAGCCACACCTGCTATCGCGGCGACCGCGAGCATCGCCACGTCTGGGGCTATGGCTGCGGCGACTGTCCGGCCTGCGACCTGCGCGCCACGGGCTGGGCTGAGTGGCGGGGCGGGGCATGACCTATTCGGTCAAGGAAATGTTCCTCACCGTGCAGGGCGAGGGCGGCCAGGCGGGCCGGCCTGCGGTCTTCGTGCGCTTTGCAGGCTGCAATCTCTGGAGCGGGCTGGAGCGGGACCGCGCCAGCGCCGTCTGCACCTTTTGCGACACCGACTTTGTCGGAACCGACGGCGTGAACGGCGCCAAGTTCCGCGAGGCGGCCGATCTCGCCGCGGCGGCCTTCGGGCTCTGGCCCGGCGGCGGGCGGCCCTATGTCGTTTGCACCGGCGGCGAGCCGCTGCTGCAGCTGGACGCACCGCTGATCGACGCGTTTCACCACGAAGGCTTCGAGATCGCGGTGGAGACCAACGGCACGATTCCGGCGCCCGAGGGCATCGACTGGATCTGCGTCAGCCCTAAATCCAGCGCGCCGCTGAAACAGACCGCAGGTCATGAGCTGAAGCTGGTCTATCCCCAGGCCGATGCTCAGCCGGACAGATTTGAACATCTGGATTTTCGCGAGTTCCGCCTGCAGCCCATGGACGGGCCGAACCAGATGGAAAACGCGAAAGCCGCGTTCGATTACTGTCTGCGGAACCCCAAATGGAGCCTCAGCCTCCAGACCCATAAATGGATCGGCGCTCCGTGAGCCGACGGTCTGTTGTGCGACCTGTCAGTCGCGGCGCTCGCGGTCTTCATCCGCGTCATCATCGTCGCCGGGCGTGACGATTTTCACCGCTCCTTCGGCGACATCGCCGGCCATTCCGATGGTTGCGCCGGCGGCCCCGGCTGCGACGCCCACCGCTGTGGCGGCCAGGCAGCCCTGCAGGGCGATGAGCGCAATCAGCGCGGTGAACATGGCGGCGAGGCGGCTCATGGCGTATCTCCGGTCAGCAAAAGAAAATGCCCGCCCCGAGCTAACGGGACGGGCTTGAAGATGCGCTTAACGCGGCGGCCTATTTGGTGTCCACCAGAACGATTTCAGCGTCTTCGCTCGCGGTGATCGTGAGCGTCGCCTCGTCCTTTATCGCGGCGCCGTCGCGGGCGTTCAGGGCGACGCCGTTGACCTTCACCGCGCCCTTGGCGAGACCCAGGTAGGCGTGGCGGCCGGGCTCAAGCGTGTAGGTGACCTCAGAGCCTGCGGTCACCGTGGCGCCGAGCACGCGCGCATCGGCGCGGATCGGCAGGGCGTCTTCATCTCCGGCGCGGCCCGAGGCCAGGACGACCAGCTCGTTCTCCCGGCCGGTCTTGGGAAACTCCCTCGCATCCCAGGAGGGTTGGCCGCCGCGTTCATCGGGCAGGATCCAGATCTGGAAGATCCGTGTGAGGACGTCTTCCTTGTTGAACTCGGCGTGGCGAACGCCGGAGCCTGCGCTCATCACCTGCACGTCGCCGGCCAGCGTGCGGCCCTTATTTCCCATGCTGTCTTCATGGCTGATGGCGCCGTCACGCACATAGGTGATGATCTCCATCTCCTGGTGCGGATGGGGCGGAAACCCGGTCTGGGGCTGAATTTCATCGTCATTCCAGACCCTTAGATTCCCCCACCCCATGCGCTTGGGGTCGTGGTAGCCGCCGAAGCTGAAATGGTGCTTGGCGTTCAGCCAGTCGGTGCGAAAGGCGCCGAGGCTGTCGAATGGGCGTAGATCGATCATGTCGCTTTCCCGTCTGTTTGCAGTGTTGAGACAGGATTTAAGCGGGGAGAGGCCTGGGTATAAGAAGGTCAGTTGGAAGCATTTTATTGCCAATAGGGAAAGTCTTGGCCTAAATCTTAGGGTAAAAGGAGCAGCCAATGATTGATTCCGATACAGTAATTGTGGTTGGGGCTGGTGGCAGCGCGGAATTTGGGCTCCCCACCGGAGCGGGACTTTTTCGACGCCTTCAAAGCCAACAGCCCTATCAGGGCGGTAGTTTCAAAGAAGATAGGCTAGAATTATCCGGAATGGACCTGGCGACTTCTATCATGACCACATATGGTCATTATCCCTCTAACGAAATTTTAGACAATGAACTAATAAAGCGATCTAAATCGTCTTTTGAGCAATCAATAGACCTTCTTTCATTCCAAAACTCCTCTATTGCCAATGCGGCAAAGTTTTTTTCTAATTGGCATATCAATGCGAATCTAATTGAAAAACAAAAAATTAAAGATAGGTTTGGAGATGAGCGCACCGAGTTAGCGTACCGGAACGATTGGAAAGCGCCATATATTAACGATCATAGAAACTGGATCGCGTCCGTTGTACAAAGTTTCGTTAGTGGAGCAGATTCTTGTGATGATATTAACCCGAATAAATTAAAGATAATTTCTTTCAATTATGACCAGATATTTATTGATGCCTTTCGCAGTTTTTTGAAGCATTCAGAGAGGTTTGAAGGTGGGTGCACTGATGTTTTACCAGAAGTTTTACATGTGTATGGAAAGATAGAGTTTCTTGATCCCATTCACCCCAGATTTTTTGGTCGCGATTGGGAAAAAATTAAATTTATAAGAGACTTTGATGGATCCGAGCCGCACATAAAATTAATTCGTGATATCGTTTTCAATGCAAAAAACATCTATGTTGTCGGGTTCGCATTTGACCCTAAGAATGTTGAACTTATTGGCCTCAACGAATGTAACGGTAGTATTTATACAATAAATTATGATGGTAGCCGATTATTAGAAAATCGATTAAAAAAAATGAATGTTCCCGCAAGTAGTGTGTTGTCAGGAAGTGTGAATGCACCACTTGCCTTAGGCGTTGCAGCAGAACAACAATTTTTCTCAATGCACGAGTATTAGCGCCCCTCCCGGCGCCAGGCGCCGGCGAGGAGAGCCAGGAGGAGGGCTGCGATGAGCAGGCCCGGCGCCAGGGGCGTTCGCTCGGCGTCGATTACCCGATAGGCGTTCCGGCGCTCCAGTCCCAGCCAGTCGCCGCCGGCGGCGTAGGACCCTTCGGAGATCCGGCGCACCGAAGGTGAGGCGTTGTTATTTAACAGGAAAACGCCGCCGCCGGTTTCGTCCACCAGCTGGGCGAGCCCGTCCGGATCGGGGCGCAGATCGGCGAACTCGCGCGGGTTCAGAGGCCCGGAACTGACCACCGCGGTGAGGTCGCCCGAGCGCAGCCTTATGAGGCCGAACTCGTCGGAATTTGTCGTGGAAACGAAGCGCCCCGTGCTGAAGCTGTTCATCTCCAGGGTTTCGGCGCGGCCGCTCGGCCACTCGATCTCCAGCGGCGGCGCGTCGTCGGCCAGCGTGGTGCGCACCACCTCCAGTTCGCCATTGGAAACCGTGGCCGAGAGGCGTTCCTCGTCGAGCTCTGGTTCGCCCATGAGCCAGTGGGCGACACGCCGGAACAGCTCGTCATGGGGGCCGCCGCCTTCGTGGCCGCGCGCCCAGAGCCACGCCTGATCGGAGAGCAGGATCGCGGCGCGCCCCTCGCCGGCGCGGGCGAGGGTGAGCAACGGCTCACCGTCCGGGCTCTCCAGCAAAGTTTCTCCGGCCACCGCCCGCGCGCCGATGCGCCGGTACCAGGCGCCCCAGCCTGACTCGCCGCCGACCATGGGCGCGGTCACGGGATGGCGCGCGCCCACCTCGCTGATCTGCGGCGTGAAGGCGCCCTCCAGGATCGTCCCGTCCGGCGCGGCCGGCAGCACTGCGGCGAGCGGGGATCGCGCGACGCTCTCCGGGCCTGCGAAGGGGGGGCCGGTGGTCACGAGAAGCGCGCCGCCGCCTTCCACATAGCGGGCGATATTATCAAAGTAGAGCGGGCGCAGGATGCCCCGGCGCCGGTAGCGGTCGAAGATCACCAGATCAAACTCGTTCAGGCGCAGCTGAAACAGCTCGAAGGTGGGAAAGGCGATCAAAGCCAGCTCGTCCGCCGGAACGCTGTCATCCTTGTTGAGCGGGCGCAAAATCGTGAAGTGCACAAGATCGACGCTGGGATCGGACTTTAGAAGATTGCGCCAGGCGCGCGCGCCGTTATGGGGCTCGCCGGTGACCAGCAGGACCCGCAGCCGGTCGCGCACGCCGGTGACGCTCACCGCCGCCCGGTTATTGATCAGCGACAGCTCCTGACGGCCCGGCTCCACCTCCAGCTGGATGGTGTTGGGGCCGCGATTGGCCAGCGGGGCGCGAACCGTGACGTCCTCGCCGATGCGCACCCGGCTGGTGATGGGATCACCGCCGTCCACTGAAAGCCGGACCTCGGCGGTGCCGGCCGGCGCGGTCTCGTCCACCACGCGCAAGGTGAAGCTCACCGGCTCGCCCACAAGGCCATAGCGGGGCGCCTCGGAGACCACAAGGCGGCGGTCGCCGGCCTCTGGATCGCCGGTCAGAAGGTGATGGACCGGGGCGTCCAGACCGTAATCGCCGGCCTCATGGGGGCCGTCATGGATCTGCCCGTCGCTGATGGCGACAACGCCCGCCAGACGCTCGCGCGGAATCCGCCCCAGGCCTTCGCGCAAGGGATCGGTGAGGCGGGTGCCGTCCTCGGCGCGTCCGCCCGCGACCTCCACCAGCTCCAGCGAGGGATCGTCGGCGGCGGCCCGGCGTAGCGAGTCCAGCGTGGCGTCGGCCTGGGCGGCGCGCGCGCCGATCTGCATGGAGGCGCTGTCGTCGCGGATCACCAGCGCGACGTCGGAGAGCGCCTCGCGCTGCTCGCGCACCAAAGCGGGGTTCAAGAGCGCGGCGAGGCCCAGAAGCGCCGCGAGGCCGCGAAAGATCCAGCCGCGCCCGCCGCGGGCCGCTGCAAACCCGCCCGCCAGCGCAGCCAGGATCGCCAGCGCGGCGATCAGGCCCGGCGCGATCAGCGGAGAAAGATCAAGGCTCGCCGCATTCATTGATCTTCACCCAGGCGTTCGAGAATGGCCGGCACATGGACCTGATCGGCCTTGTAGTTGCCGGTAAGGGCGTACATGGCCAGATTGACGCCGAAGCGGATCGCCAGCTCGCGCTGAAACTCGCCGCCCTCCACCGGGGCCAGGGCGCGTCCGGTTTCATCCACCGCCCAGGCCGAGGCCCAGTCGGCCGAGCCGATCACAATGCCGGACACGCCGTCGCGGGCGCTGCCCTCGGGTGTAGCCTCGACCCAGACATCGCCGCCGGGATAGCGGCCGGGAAAGTCATCGAGCAGATAGAAGGTCCGACCCAGCACATGGTCGTTCGGGATCGGCTGAAGCGGCGGCGGACTGATGGCGTCCAGAATGCGCACCAGCCCCGGATGGGGTGCGCCGCCCGCCCGTTCGAGGCGTCCGTCGCGGGTGTCAAAGACGATCAGCCCGCCCGCCTGCAGATAAGCCGAGACTTTTTCCGCTGACGCCTGGGTGAGGGCGGGCGCATCCTCGCTCACTGGCCAGTAGAGCATGGGGAAGAACAGGATTTCGTCGCGCTCGATGCTCACGCCCACCGGCTCGGCGGGCTCCACCGCGCTGCGCCGCGTGCTTTCGCGCGACAATCCGGCGAGCCCCGCCCGCGACAGGGCGTCGGTGCGCGCATCGCCGGTGACGACATAGGCCAGACGCACTTCCAGCGCCTGGGCGAGATCCCCGCTCTCCTGAGCGATCGCGCCGCCGTTCAACAGGGTGGCGGCCAGCACCGCAGCCAGGAGGGCGGCTGCGCCGGAGCCGGCGGATCGGCTAAAGCGCGGCATGCGGCCGGCGAGCATCAGCGCGATCAGCGTGTCGGCGATGAGAAGGATCAGGGCGACGGCCAGAAGCGGCCCGGCGAAGCGGACCTCCCGGCTGTCGCCGCGCCGCTCCACCACGGCGCCGGGCAGGCTGCGGCTCATGGATTGAAGCGTGTCGCCGGGCTGGACGGCGTTCAGCGCCGCGCTCGCCGCGCCGAGACTCCAAAGCCCCGGCGGCGTCGCGGCCGAGGCGCGCGCCTGGGCGAAGGCGTCGGCGGGAATGGCCTCGGCCTCGCCGTTGAAATCCACCAGCGTTCCATCGCCGCTCAAAAGCTGTTCCAGCCGCCAGGCGCCGGCGGACGGCGCGGGCGGGTTGGACCCGCCGGCCAGCGCCAGCGTGCGCTCCAGCATGGCCGGGAAGAGCCCCGACAGCGGCAGAGACGACCAGCTCGGCCCGGCGGTGACGTGATAAAGCACCACCCAGCCGTTTCCGCGCCGCTCGGCGGTCACCAGCGGCGTGCCGTCTTCAAGCCGCGCCCAGACGCGGGCGTCCAGCGCCGGGCCCGGCTCGGCGAGCACCTGGCGCTCCACCTGCGCCTCCTCGGGCGCGGTGAGGCCGGCGAAGGGGCTGTCGTCGGGAAAGGGGGAGAGGCCCTGCGGCGCGTCCCAGGCCATGGCGCCGCCGAACAGGCGTCCGCCCTGGCGCAGCCGTACAGGCAGCATTCCGCTCGGCCCGGCGGCGAGGCGCGGTCCTGCGAAACGCAGGATCAGACCGCCCTCCTGTACAAAGGTCGCCAGCGCCGGATCATTGGCGTTCGCCGAATCGGTGAGCACGAGCGCGGCGGGGTCGGTTTCCAGAACGCTCGCAAGATCGCCGGTGACGATCTCCGCCGCGCTGATCAGCGCTTCACGGGCGTAGTGCTGATCAGACAGCAGCGGCTGGCCTTCGCGCCCGCCTTCAGGATCCACAAGGCCGACGCGGGGCCGCGCCCAGCCGCCGCCGGTGAGATGCACCGCGCCTGCAGACGCCGGCCCGTCAATGACCACGCGCGAAATCCGGTTTCGAAGGTCCAGCGGCAGCCTTGCGGTAAGGCGCGCCTCGACCGCGCCGGCTTCGAACGCGCCCTCCGCCCGCGCAATGGCCCGGCCGTCGGCGGCGAGCGCGGTGACGGAGACCGGTGCGGCGGGGCCGCTTTCAACCCGGCGGGCGATGGCGGTGAAGCCGTCGGGGACCGCTTCGATCCCGGCAATCGCGCGCACGCTTTCCTGCTGCGGCGGAAGGAGCAGGCGCAGAGCGCCATAGCCAGACGCGGCTCTGGCGAGGGGTTCATCGCCCTCACCGGCGAGGCCGTCGGCGATCCAGACCGTATCCAGGCGCCGAGGCGCGCCGTCCTCGGCCATGGCGGCGTCCAGGCGCCGGGCGGCGCGGGCGCGGTCCGCTGGCCAGCTGCGGGGCTGGTGGGCGGCCAGGCGGGCGAGCGCCTCGCTGGCGTCATCAAAGCGCAGCGGCGCGGCGTCTTGCGCGGCGGCGGTGAGCAGAAGGGCCGCGTCGCGCCCGTCGGCGCGGGCCGCTTCCAGGCGTGTGCGGGCGGCGTCTTCGATGGCGGGCCAGGCCTGCGCCCCCGCCCAGCTGTCATCGGCGATCACCAGAAGCGGCGCGTCAGTGAGGCTGGCCGGGTCGGGCCGCCAGACCGGGCGCGACAGGGCCAGCACGGCGAGTGCAGCCATGAGAAGGCGCAAAACGATCACCCACCAGGGCGTCGTCTCGGGGCTTTCAGGCGTCTTGGCGATGCGCTGCAGCAGGCGGATCGGCGCGAATATCACCTCACGCGGCGCCGGCGGCGTGGCGCGCAGCACCATCCACAGAAGCGGCAGCGCCAGAAGCGCTGCAAGCGCGAACGGCGCGGCGAAGGCGATGGGGCCCAGACTCAGCATGGCGGCCTCAGCATGTCACCGGTCTCCCGCGATCGCCTGATAGAGCGCCATCACCGCGCTGGCCGCCGGGCGGTCGGTGCGGTGGGTGACAAGCTGGAAGCCGGACCGGCGGGCGATGGCGGCGAGCGCGGCGCCATGCTCGCTCCAGGCCTGGCGATAGGCCGCGCGGGCGTCCTGGGCGCGCCCGAACAGCAGCGGCCCGCCGACGCCCGCCGACTTGAAGCGGGTCCGGCCCTCGAAGGGAAAGTCTTCCTCAGCCGGGTCGACGATTCGCAGCAGCGCGCCGCCCGCTCCGGATCCGGTGAGCGCAGACAGTCGCGCGGCCCAGGTCTCCGGCGGATCCAGAAAATCGCTGGCGAGAATCACACGGGCGTGGCGCGGCAGGTCCGGCGCCTCCACATGGCTGACCGCGCCCCGCCCGTCGGCGAGCGCCCTACCGGCAAGTTCCAGACCGACCCTGCCAGAGCGCGCGCGCCCGGTTTCGCCAAGCGCTGCGACACGTTCGCCGCCCCGGACCAGAAGGCTCGCCGCCGCAATGAGGCAGACCGCGGCGCGGTCGCGCTTGGATGGAAGGCCGGGGGAGCCCGCCTCCATGCCGGCGCCGCCGTCGCGCCACAGATGGACGGCGTTGGCCGCCTCCCATTCGGTCTCGCGCACGAAAAGCTGATCACCGCGCGCCGAGCGGCGCCAGTCGACGCCGCGCGCGCCGTCTTCGGGCCGATGGTGGCGATACTCCCAGAAGGTTTCGCCGGACCCTGATTTGCGACGCCCGTGCACGCCGTGAGCGACGCTCGCGGCGATGCGCTCTGACTCCGCCAGTAGCGCGGGAAAGCGCGACGCCGCGTGTTCGGCGCTGCGGCGCAGACGCGTGAAGCGGGGTTCAGCCAAGGGGATGTCTCCCCGCCGACGCCGTGAAGCCGCAGCCCATGAGGATCAAGCCGCCTCGCTCGCCAGCCGTGCGATGAGTTTCTCCACCGACAGGCCGTCCGCTCTGGCGGCGAAGGTCACCGCCATGCGGTGTTTGAGCACCGGACCGGCCAGCGCGGCCACGTCCTCGGTGGAGGGCGCCAGACGGCCCTGAAGCAGCGCGCGGGCGCGCACGGCGAGCACCAGCGCCTGGCCGGCGCGTGGGCCGGGACCCCAGGCCACGGCGTCGCGCACTTCGGCGTCCTGCGAGCGGTCGGGGCGGGCGCGTTCCAAGAGATCCAGCACGGCCGAGAGCACCTCCTCTCCGACCGGCATGGCGCGCACCAGCTGCTGCAGATCGGCGACCTCGCCCGGCGAGAGAATCGTTTCGGCGCTGGCGTCCTGCGTCCCCGTGGTGGCCAGCAGAATCGCCTTCTCCTCGTCCCGCGTGGGGTAGGGCACGTCGATCTGCATCAGGAAGCGGTCGAGCTGGGCTTCGGGCAGGGGATAGGTGCCCTCCTGTTCGATCGGGTTCTGGGTGGCCAGCACATGGAAGGGCTGGGGCAGGTCATGGCGCTGGCCGGCGATCGTGACGAAGCCCTCCTGCATGGCCTGAAGCAGCGCGGCCTGGGTGCGCGGGCTCGCCCGGTTGATCTCGTCGGCCATGAGCAGCCGGCAGAAGACCGGGCCGGGGATGAAGCGGAAGCTGCGCTCGCCGCCGGTGCTCTCTTCCAGCACTTCGGAGCCGAGAATATCCGCCGGCATGAGGTCGGGCGTGAACTGCACGCGCTTGTCATCGAGGCCGGTGACTTTCGCGACGGCGTGCACAAGGCGGGTCTTGGCCAGGCCCGGCGCGCCCACCAGAAGGGCGTGCCCGCCCGACAGCACCACGGCGAGGGTCTGCTCGATCACCTCGTCCAGGCCGATGATCTCGCGCGCCAGCGAGGTCTTCACCGTCTGCAGCCGCTCGGCCGCGGCGTCGGCGCGCGCTTCGGTGGCGGTGTCGGCTTTCTTCTCGGCGCTCATCGGCTTACATCCATGGCTGACCTGATCTTGGCCAAACATGGCCGCAGCCAGGAGAGGTGTCCATGGCCGGACCCCAACCTGACCAAAATGCAATGCAGTCCCTGCTCGCCGCCGCCGAGAGCACGCAGGGCGAAGGCGGCTATCCGCCGGTGGAGCGCTGGGAGCCGGATTATTGCGGCGAGATGGACATGGTGATCCGCCGCGACGGCTCCTGGTGGCATGAAGGAACCCGCATCGGACGCGAGAAGCTGGTCCGCCTGTTTGCGCGAATCCTCAGGAAGGACGCGGACGGCGAGACCTATCTCGTGACCCCGGTGGAGAAGATTCGCATCAAGGTGGAGGCGGCGCCGTTCGTGGCGGTGCGTATCGACGCCGCCGGCGAGGGGCGCGATCAGCGCATCGCCTTCGCAACCAATCTGGATGATCTGATCGTTGCAGGCCCAGAGCATCCGCTGCGCATCGAGCTCAGCGAAGACGGCGAGCCGGAGCCCTATGTGCATGTGCGCGGCCGGCTGGAGGCGCTGATCACGCGCGCGGCCTTCTATGATCTGGCGGAGCTGGCCGTGGAGGGCGAAACCGAAACCGGCGAGACCATGATGGGCGTGTGGAGCCGAGGCGTGTTCTTCGCGCTGGGTCCCAAGGCGTGAGCGCACGGCCGGTGAAGACCCAAGGCGCGGACGCCGTGATCAAGCGGCTGTCGGCGGCGCTCGATCCGGTGAACGCCCGCACGCGCCCGCCGGCCATCGGCGACGGTGATCTCAACGGCGCGCCGTCGCCTACGGGGCGCCCGCTGAGGCCCGCCGCCGTTCTGGCGCTGCTGGAGCGAGAGGGCGAGAGCCTGCGCCTGGTCCTGACCCTGCGCGCCGACCATCTGCAGGCCCATGCCGGGCAGGTGAGCTTTCCCGGCGGGCGCCAGATGGCGGGGCGCGAAACGCTCGCCGAGTGCGCGCTGCGCGAAACGCAGGAGGAGATCGGCGTCGATCCGTCGCAGATCACGCTTCTGGGCCGCTGGGAGCCTTATGAGACGGTGACCGGCTATGAGGTGACGCCGTTTCTGGGGCTCGCCGAAGGCCCGCTGGCGTTCAAGCCCGATCCCGGCGAGGTGGCGGAGATCTTCCAGACGCCGTTCGACTTCCTGATGAATCCGGCTAACCATCGCCTGGAGGAGCGCGAATTTCGCGGCATGCTTCGGCGCTACTACGCCATGCCGTGGAAAGGGCGCTATATCTGGGGCGCGACGGCGGGCATGCTCAAAGCCCTTTCGGCGCGCTATGCGGCGGGCCGGCGGCCGGGCTGACAGGATTGGGCTGACGGGGCCGGGCTTATGGGCCGGCGAGGAGAATGACATGCTTCGCATTGCCGTGATCTTGCTGGTGGTCTTTGCGCTCCCGTTCATCGTCTGGACGCTGTGGCGGATGTTCAAGGGAACGACCGACGCGCCGGCGCCGACGCGGATCCTGCTGGGCGCGGGCTTCGGCTGCTCGGTGGCGGCGCTCCTGACCATGGCCGTGCTCGAGATCGGCCAGGGCGCCCAGGACGGCGCCTACACGCCGCCGAGCCTGCAGGACGGACAGATTCGCCCCGGCGGCTTCGAGGAGCGCGAGCGCGAGCCGTCCACCGACCCGGCGCGATGACCCTGCGCCTCGATCCGGCCGAGCATCCCTGGCTTGGCGCCTCTGAAACGCGCCGCGTCATGGAGGCGCTGAGCCCGGGCGACGGCGACCGGGCGCGCTTTGTGGGCGGATGCGTCAGGAACGCCCTGATGGATCGCAAGGTCGACGATATCGACATCGCCACACAGCTCACCCCCGACGAGTCCGTCGCAGCTCTGCAGGCGGCCGGGATCAAGGTCGCCCCCACCGGGATCGCCCACGGCACGGTGACGGCGGTGGTGGACGGCAAAGCTTTTGAAGTCACCAGCCTGCGCAAGGATGTTGAGACGTTCGGGCGCCGCGCCGTGGTCGCCTTCACCACCGACTGGCGCGAGGACGCGCTGCGCCGCGATTTTAAACTCAACAGTATCTATGCGCGCCGCGACGGGACGCTGTTTGATCCGCTGGGCGGCGTCGAGGATGCGCGCGCCGGCCGGGTGATCTTCATCGGCGAGGCGCGCGACCGCATCGCCGAGGACCATCTTCGCATCCTTCGATTTTATCGCTTCAACGCCTGGTACGGCGCCGGGATCGACCCGGACGGCCATGAGGCCTGCGCGCAAATGGCGGCGACGATCCGCGATCTCTCCGCCGAGCGGGTGTGGAAGGAATTGAAGAAACTTCTGCTCGCGCCCGACCCGCGTGAGGCGGTGAAGGCGATGCAGGAAGGCCACGTCCTTAAGGAAGTCTTACCCGCCCGGCTCGACTTTAAACGTTTCGCAGGCATAATTAACGCTGAGCGAGGGAAAGCCCGCGAGCCCGACGCGCTTTTGCGCCTTGTGGCGCTGGTCGGGCGAGAGGGGAATACTGTGGAAGGCGTCATGCAGCGCATGAAAGCGTCCAAGAGTGAAAGCGCGCGCGCCCGGGCCATGACAGCCCGGGCCGGCGAGCCGCGCGTGCACCCGGGCCTTTCCGCCGCCGCCCGCAGCCGGGCGCTCTATGCGCTGGGCGCGGACGCGGTGATCGCGCGCCTGATGCTGGACGAGGCCGAGGGCCTGGGCGAGGCCGAAGCGGACATCAACGCGGCGCGCGACTGGCGCCGGCCTCACTTTCCCCTGAAGGGCAAGGACCTCGTGGCGGCAGGTTTTGAACCCGGCCCCGAGCTTGGCGAAATCCTCGCCCGGCTGGAGGCGGAGTGGATCGATAGCGGGTTCGCGCTTGGAAAAGCGGCGCTGATCGAGCGAGCCAGGCAAGGCCCGGCGCCGGGGGGAGCGGTGTGAGCATCGCGGAGCTGTTCACCCAGCGCTATCGCGCGCGCATCGAGAGCGGGGGCCTGTTTGACGAGGACCTCTATCTCCACCGCTATCGCGAGCTGACCGAGGACGCCGCCGAGCGCCTCTGGTCGGAGGCCGAGACCGAAAACCACCATGTCTCCGAAGAAGGCGCGCTGCGCGCCCAGACCGCGCGCGCCATCGCCAACGCCAACGAAAAGCACACGGTCAAGGATCTGCCCCGGCGCGCGCGCCAGCGCATGGCCGACGCCTATCTGCAATCGCGCGAACCGTTCCTGGGCGCCCGGCCCACCCTGCTGACCCAGATTTGCGAAAGCGGGCTGGACTGGGTGTTCCACACCGAGGGCCGCGTGCCGGACGAGGCGCCGTTCGGCGGCTCGAAATGGTCGGTGGCGGCGAACCTTCTGCTGTTCGATTTCGTCGAGGTGTTCTTCGACCTTCTGCCCAGCGACGACCAGCTGGATTTCAGCCGCGATCTCAACACGCGCCTCCAGCGCGGCGCCTCGCGCTGGTACTTCCAGCTTGGACGCTGGCGCCGGGACGACTGGCCGCGCGACCGCGACGACCAGTTCGACCTCATTCTCTATTCGCTCAACCGCCAGGCCGACGCCGCGCTGGAGCGCCGGCGCAACGCTGGCGCGGCGGTCGGAGACGCGATTCCGGACGCGCCGGCGTTTGATCCTGAAGCCGCCAGCGCCTCGCTGCAGACGGCTGCGCGCGCGCTGTGGCAGGCTGATCGGCTGCTCACTTCCGATCTTTTGTCCGACAAGGTGCGCCACAGCGCCGCCGTGCGCGCCGCGCGCATGGCCTTTGATTCCTGCCTGACCAGCTTTGGCGGCGTGATTCGCGGACCCTTCGTGCGCGGCAAGCCGGCGCGGGACGTGAAGCGCGGACCGTTCGGTCGGCGCCTCCCGCGCGGCGGCGCCAAGGAGGACAAGTCCGCGCTGAAAGGCGTGGAGGAGCCCATGGCCGCCGCGATCCGCATTCAGCGCCTGGGCGAGGCGCTGGTGAAAGGCGCAGAGGGGCTGTCGCGCGAAGACCGGCTGAAGCTTCTGGAGCGCGCCAATCTCGCCGAATTCCTGATGCGCATCTCGCTGTTCGAATTGCCGTCCGACAAGGCCGATCCCGAAGACGCGGACTCCGACGAGGTGCGGCGCTATTCGCGGCTCACCTGCGCGCCGGGTGCGGCGGCGCCGGGGGCGCCGCTGGGCGCCAAGCGCCTCAACCACGGCGCCGGCACGGTGCATCTGCAGCTGGAGGACAAAGCCACGGCGCGCCTCGCGGTCGATCTGCTGGCGCGCCTGTGCCAGTTCTCCACCGGCGCTGCGAGCCACCATGGCGGCGAGTCCGACCCGGCGCACCTCCTGACCGACAATGCGTTCACCCATCCCCGGCAACTCGACCATCAGCGCGAGCAGCTGATCGTCCGGATCCTCATCGGCGCCGGACTTGTCCTAGGGGCCGGCGTGCTGTTCGGCGCCGGCCTGCTGGTGGGCTCGGGCGTCGGCTGGTAGCGGTTCGCCCTCCGCTCCGCTTTCGCCGTCTATTGTGATCCTGAACTCAAGCGCTCCGCGACGCTCAGCGGCGAGGGTGCGAAGCGACTCGAACCCGTGCTAAAGCCGGTGTCACGCTTTGACCGACAGGAGCCCGCCCATGTCCGATCACGCCGCCGAAACCGCGAAGGGTCTCGCGCCGCAGGACGCCAGCAGCAGCGCGCCGCAGCCGCGCGCGCTGGGCGCGGTGAACTGGCTGGGTCTGTGGACGCTCTACAAGAAGGAGGTGCGCCGGTTCCTGAAGGTGCATTTCCAGACCATCCTGGCGCCGGTGGCCACCAGCCTTTTGTACATGATGGTCTTCTCCCTCGCGATCGGCTCGCGGCGCGGTGACATGATGGGCGTGGAGTTCACCAGCTTCCTGGCCCCCGGCCTCGTGATGCTGGGCCTGTTGAACAATTCCTTCGCCAACTCCTCCAGCTCGCTGATCGTCGCGAAGGTGCAAGGCAATCACGTGGATTTCCTGATGCCGCCGCTGAGCCCGTCGGAACTCGCCGCGGCGTTCATCGGCGGCGCGGTGACGCGCGGCGCCCTGGTGGCGCTGGCCACGGGAATCGCGATCGCGCCCTTCATCGACATGGGGATCGCCCATCTCTGGGCGGTGCTCTATTTCGGCCTTTCGGCGGCGGCGATGTTCTCCATGATCGGCCTCATCGCTGGGCTTTGGGCGGAGAAGTTCGATCATCTCGCGGTGATCACCAACTTCATCATCATGCCGCTCGCCTTCTTGTCGGGCACGTTCTACTCGATCGAGATTCTGCCCGAGCCGTTCTACTCGATCAGCCACGCCAACCCGGTCTTCTTCCTGATCGACGGGTTCCGCTACGGCTTCATCAGCGCCCATGACAGCATTTTGTGGGTCGGCGCATGCGTGGCGGCCGGGATCAATATCGCCCTTCTTGTCGCCAGCTATCTGCTGCTGCGCTCAGGCTGGCGCTTGAAGGATTGAGCCCAATCCGCCTAGATCAGGCGGTTCGTTTTTTCACACCCCTTGCGACGGAGCCCGTCCATGCCCAAGCCCTTGATGGAAACCTACGCGCCGCCCAATCTCGATTTCGAGCGCGGCGAGGGCGCCTATCTGTTCGAAAAGGGTGGAGACAAGTATCTCGACTTCATCTCCGGCATTGCGGTGAACGGTCTGGGCCACGCCCACCCCAAGGCGGTGGCGGCGCTGAAGGAGCAGGCTGAAAAGCTCTGGCACACCTCCAACATGTTCCGCGTGGCCGGCCAAATCGAGCTGGCTGAGAAATACTGCCGCGACAGCTTCGCCGACCGGGTGTTCTTCACCAATTCCGGCGCCGAGGCGATGGAAGCCGCGCTGAAGACCGCGCGCCATTACCACTACGCCAACGGCCGCCCGGACAAGTACCGCATCATCACCGTCACCGGCGCCTTTCATGGCCGGACGTTCGGGGCGATCAACGCCGGCGGCAACGAGAAGTATCTCGAGGGCTTCGGTCCGCGCATGGAAGGCTTTGATCAGGTCCCGTTCGGCGATCATGACGCCCTGCGCGCCGCGATCACCGAGGAGACCGCCGCGATCTGCGTCGAGCCGGTGCAGGGCGAGGGCGGCGTGCGCGCCATTCCCGACGTCTGCCTGCGCGGGCTTCGCGAAGTGTGCGACGAACGCGGGATTCTGTTGATCTATGACGAGGTGCAGTGCGGCGCCGGGCGCACCGGCAAGATGTGGGCCCATGAATGGGCCGGGACCGCACAGCCGGACATCATGGCGGTGGCCAAGGGCGTCGGCGGGGGATTTCCCATGGGCGCGTGCCTGACCACCGACGCGGCGGGCGAGCACATGGTCGTGGGTACGCACGGTTCGACCTTCGGCGGCAATCCGCTGGCCATGGCGGTCGGCAATGTCGTCTATGACGAGCTGAACAGCCCCGGCTTCATGCAGCACGTGGTGGATATCTCCAACACGCTGCGCCAGCAGCTCTCCGGCCTCGCCGACGAACACAAGGACAAGGTCGTCGAAGTGCGCGGGCGCGGCCTGCTGATCGGACTGAAGCTGGCTGAGGGCTATGTGAACAAGACACTGGTCGCAAAAGCCCGTGGACACCATCTGCTCATGGGAGCGGCCGGCGACAATGTCGCGCGCCTGGCTCCGCCGCTGATCATCAACGAGGATCATGTGCGCGAGGCCGTGGGTGCGCTGGACAAGGCGCTGGGCGAGTTGGAGCACGAGGCGGCTTAGGAGCCGCCTAAAGGGATAACGACTTGATGGGCGAAATGGGGAAAACGCCGGCGCCGGACGATTTCGGGTCCGGCGACGACATTGTCACGGGGTTCCAGCTGGAAGGCCGGCCGGTGCGCGGCCGCGTCGTGCGCCTAGGGGGCACGGCGAATGCGATCCTGTCTGCCCACGCCTATCCGGTCAGCGTCGCCCATCTGGTGGGCGAGGCGGCGATGATCGCCACCCTGATCGGGGACTCCCTGAAATTCCAGGGCAAGCTCATCGTTCAGGCCAGCGGACCCGGATCTGAGGGTCAGCATGTCGAGGGCGAGGGCGCGGTGGCCTTCGTCGTCGCCGATTTCGTGCCGGGCGAGGGCGTTCGCGCCTACGCCAAATACGATTCCGAGCGGGTGAAAACGCTGGAGAAAGTCCATGGCGGGCCGGTGGGCGCGCAGATGCTTCTCGGCGGCGGCCATTTCGCCATGACCGTGGATCCCGGCCCCGGCATGGAGCGCCATCAGGGCGTGACCTCCATTGAAGGCGAAAGCCTGGCCGCGGCGGCAGAGCACTATTTCGACCAGTCCGAGCAGGTGCCCTCGCGGCTGAAGCTCGCGGTGGGCCGGCAGATGATCGCCGGCGGAACCTATGTCTGGCGCTGCGGCGGGGCGCTGATCCAGCGCATCGCCGCCGATGACGCCCGCGGCGAAACCGACACCGATTTCGACCACGCCCGCGCGCTGTTCGACACGGTGGAGCCTGATGAGTTGATCGATCCGGTGATCACGTCGGGCCGGCTCCTCTTCCGCCTCTTCCATGAAGAAGGCGTGCGCGTGGAGCAGAGCCGTCCGGTGGTCCGCCGCTGCGCCTGCGAGCATGACCGGCTCGCGCGCCTGCTCGCGCGCTTTCCCAGCGATGACCGTGAGCATATGAGCGATTCCGACGGGAAGGTCGCCATGACCTGCGAATATTGCAATCGCGAATGGACCTTCTCCGCCGCCGAGATCGACCAGGCCGGCAAGGCCAACGATTAGGGCCCCGGCGCGTGGTGGAGTCACCCGTCCTCGCCGTACTGAAACACCTCCTCCAGCCTGACGCTGAAGACTTGCGCGATCTGGAAGGCGCTCTCCAGCGAGGGCGAGTACTTGCCCTGTTCGATGGCGAGCACGGTCTGGCGGGTCATCCCGATGCGGTCTGCGAGCTGGGCCTGGGTCATCTCCCCGGCGTGAAAGCGAAGCTCGCGAATTCGGTTTCGGATGCGGGTGGGTTTGGCCATCAGAACCCCCGGCGATAATCAATCGCGCGCAGGACCGCCTTGATGATTTCGGACGCGGCCAATGACGCCAGCAGGGCGTTGGCGGCCCAGAACGGCGCAAAGCCGAAGATCAGAAGCCCCAGCGTCATGACCGCACCAAGCCCCACCACATAGCCCGAGCGCGCATCCGCCCGCGTTTCGATGGTCCTGTCGCGCTCGTCAGAGGCGCCGGCCTGGCTCGGGGCCAAAGCCGCCAGCAGGATGTGGGCGATGATCGACAGCACCACGAGGAAGATGGTGAGGGCGATCAGCAGGCCGCCCACCGCCGCGGCGGGCGGCGCGACCTCAAGCTCGAAGAAGGGCGGGATGACCACGCCGAAATACCATCCGAACACGGCGGTCAGGACCGCCAGCATGGCGAGATTGCTCTTTTCCTGAAATGACATGTCAAACTCCTTTGCCTCAATGTCGAATATTTTTGACATATAATGAGGTAAGAAGCTTTCGACCTCATGTCAAATATTTTCGACAAAGCGGTGGATTTGGCGATGGCTGCGGATGTGGGCGCGATGATCAAAGGCCGAGCAGAAGCGCGTTCGAGCGCGCCGGAGGCGCGCGCCGCGCACGCCTAATTTTACACATATGACGCCGGTGGGGCGGCCTTTCAGGCGCCGTTCATGCGGAACGCCTTAGCGTTATTGCACGTTGGACTGTCTATCTCGGTGGGGACGCAAAGAGGGACGCAAGCCGGAACGCAGGTAAGACTTTAGTCACTCTGTTTTTGTGAAATCCTGCTCTTCACGGCGAATTGATGTGTTATAGTGACACCAGTTTCAAGAAGGACGCGGCGACGCTTCGAGTCGTCTGCGAACAGGACAAGATGGAACGTACGCCGCAGCGCATTTCGCCACAGCCTCTCCGCCACGCAAGGCTTCTCGCCGGCGTAGCCTTGGTCGCCGGCCTGTCCTGCGCGCCCGCCTTCGCGCAGGTGGACGATTCGGGTGTGACGCCCTCCGAGCAGATGCGCACGATGATTCTCGGGCCGCTCTATGAGGAATTCGAGCGCGACGCGCCGCGTCAGCCCGGCGCCCGTCTTGCGCCCGCGCCTTATGCCGCCTCGCTTCGTTTTACGGCCCGGCCTTCGGTGATCGCCGATACGGTGTCTCCGCGTCCGGCCGCGGCGCGATTCGCCGATGCGGTCATGGTCGCGCGCACCCAGTCGCCCGCCGGCGACCGCCTCGCCGCATTCGCCGGCGGTGACGCCACGCTCGCTTATTCGCCGACCGCCGGCCGGGTGAGCGTCTCCCTGTTCGACAGCGCAGCGCCAAATGCGGCGTTTCTCGGTTTCCGGCCCGATTACGCCGAAAGCGCCGGGCGCGCCCTGCGTCAGGCGCGCGACCGGCCGCGCCGCATGGCCCTGCGCTATGAGCGCTCTTTCGACACCACGGGCTCGGACGGGCTGGATTACGGTCTGGCGCCGCGCGCCGGTGTGAGCGTCGGCGGCGAGGGCGCGGCGCTGGAGACCGGCGCCACGGTGCGCCTGGGTCAGTATATCAACACCGAGTTCGACCGTCCGGCCTGGTGGTTCTTCGCCGGCGCCGACCGGCAGGCGGTGATGTATGATCCCGGCCAGGGCTTTGACGTGCGCGGCGCGCTGGCTATGGAGCCCTACGCCATTGTCGGCGACGCCCAGGCCGGCGTGGCCATGCGCGTAGGCGGCACCGACCTGTCCTTCGCCTATATCCACCGTGAGACCGAGTATTCCATGCCCCAGGAAAGCTGGGACACCCGCGAGGGCTTCGCCGCCTTCTCACTGACCTGGCGGCGCTAGGTTTAAGACTGTCGGCCCTCAGGGGCGAAGCTGAAAAGAGCGCGCGGCGATCAGCCGGCGCTTTTTTTGTGGCGCTGACTCGCCTGAACGCCTTGACCCTGCCCCGCCCCGGGGTGAGGCTCGCGCGGTCATGAGGAGAGACGGCCCATGTTGCGCACCAATACCGACGCGGCCGAACGCGCGCGGGACCTTGCAGAGGCCCCCCGCGCCGACATTGCGGCGTTCGCCCGCCTCACCCTCGTGATAAAAACACGCGCCCTGCCGTCCCGGTGCGAGCTGCAGGTGCGCTGAACCGTGGTTTCTGTCCTCCTCCTCGCTGCTGCCATGGCGCACGCTCAAGCCCCCGCCGAGACCGGCGATCCGGCGGCCCGTGACCGCGGCATGGTGTCGGCGGTGATCGAGAATGATCTGTTCGGTGGGACCGACCGCAATTACACCAATGGTTTGCGCTTTGAATGGGTGCGGCCTGCCGATAATTTCAATCCTTGGCTCCGGCGCGCGGCGCGCACCCAGCCTTTTGTGGATCTGGACGGGATCGAGCTGCGTGACGGGTTCGCGATCTCCCATACGCTCTACACGCCGCGCGACATCACGCTGGCGGTCCCGCCCGCAGACGATCACCCCTACGCTGGCCATCTGTCGCTGCAATGGTTCGCCACCGCCTCCGAGGTGAATGCGGAAAACACCGTGGTGATCGATATCGGCCTGATCGGACCCAGCTCGGGCGGACAGTTCATCCAGGAAAGCTGGCACCAGCTCATTGACGGCGAGGAGCCGCGCGGCTGGGACGCACAACTGAAAGACGAGATCGTCTTCGCCATCTCCGGCCAGCGCGCGGCGCGTCACGCCGTCACCAATATTGGCGGGTTGGAGCTGGACGCCCTGACCCATGCCGGTCTGACGCTGGGCACGCTGCGCACCAGCGCGTCGGCCGGGGCCACGCTGCGCGCCGGGGTCGGGCTGGATCAGGCGTTTGCGCCGCCGCGCCTGCGCCCGGCCATCGGTCCGTCCAGCCTCTATCGGCCGGGCGTGGGATTCGCGGGCTATGTATTCGCCGGGGTGGGCGCCTACGGTGTGGCGCGTGACGTTTTTCTGGACGGCAACACGTTTCGCGACTCAGCCAGCGTGAACAAGTACTTCGCCGTCGCCGACATGCAGGCAGGAGCCGCGCTCCACGCCGGGCGCTATCGCCTGGCCTTTACTTATGTGGTGCGCACCGAGCAGTTCGAAGGCCAGGACGGGGTGCAGAAATTCGGCGCACTTTCCCTGTCGCGGGCGTTCTAGAATCATAGATGATGAAGTCCGATGCTGCGCGAGCCTGTGGATAGGTTGCGCCAAACAGTCACAAGGGGTGGACGTTCAGGCCCCTTTAACCACAATATGTAGACATAAGCGCTGCGCCATACCGCGCGACCCAATCGAGCCGGGGACGATAGATCCGACCATGACCCTCATCGCTTCAGACCGTCCGGGACTTTTGACGCCCAGCCACTCCTACAAGCCTTTCCGCTATCCGTGGGCGTATGATTTCTGGAAGACCCAGCAGCAGGTCCACTGGCTTCCTGAAGAGGTGCCCCTGGGCGAGGACTGCAAGGACTGGGCGACCAAGCTCACCGACAAGGAGCGCGCCCTGCTGACGCAGATTTTCCGCTTCTTCACCCAGTCGGACGTGGAAGTCGGCGGCAATTACATGGAAAACTACATGCCGCTCTTCAAGCCGGTTGAAGTGCGCATGATGCTCGCGTCCTTCTCCAACATGGAGACGGTGCATATCGCCGCCTACGCGCTGCTGCTTGAAACCATCGGCATGCCTGACACCGAGTTCTCCGCCTTCATGGAGTACGAGGAAATGGCGGCCAAGCACGACTATCTCGGCAAGTTCGGCGTCGAGACTGACCGCGACATCCTCACCTCTATGGCGGTGTTCGGCGGCTTCACTGAAGGTCTGCAGCTGTTCGCAAGCTTCGCGATGCTGATGAACTTCCCGCGCTTCAACAAGATGAAGGGGATGGGTCAGATCGTGTCCTGGTCGGTGCGCGATGAGTCGCTGCACTGCGAGGGCATGATGAAGATGTTCCACACCTTCGCCGAGGAATCCGGGGCCCTGACCCAGGGCGTGAAGGACGACATCGCCGATTGCTGCAAGACGGTGGTGAGCCTGGAGGACAAGTTCATCGACCTCGCCTTCGAAGCCGGCGAAGTGGAAGGCATGACGCCCGACGACATCAAGGGCTATATCCGCTACATCGCCGACTGGCGCATGAAGCAGCTGAAGCTGCCGACGATCTACGGCGTCAAGGATCACCCGATCCCTTGGCTCACCGAGATCCTCAACGGGGTCGAGCACGCCAACTTCTTCGAAGCGCGCGCCACCGAATACTCCAAGGGCGCGACCAAGGGAGCCTGGCACGGCGATGACGGCGTGTGGGCCAATTTCGACAAATCCCTGTCCAACCGGGCGCTCACCAGCGCGCTGCAGGCGGAATAGGGCGTCAGCCTCTTTGAACCGGAAAAACCCCGGCGTTTCGGCGCCGGGGTTTTTTCATGTCGGAAATCGCACGATGACCGATGTCGCCGAAGCCGCCTAGCCCTCGAGACGGCGCACCGCCTCTTCCGCCGCAGCGGAGGGGGAGGTTTCGGCGATGTCCAAGAGGGATTGCGCGAGATCGCGCAGGCCGGCCTCCAACGCGGTCGCCGGCTCCATGGCGGCGGCGGCGCGCAGCTGCCCAAGCGCCTCGTCGCCGTGGGCTTCGGCGTCACGGGCCAGCAGCGCCAGCGCAAAATGATAGGGAATATCGGGCGTGTTCGAGAGCCTTGCAGCGGTGCGGTAGCGCGCCAGACCGGTCTCGCTGTCGGCGCCGAACGCGCCTTCGCCCGCCCGGCGGACCACCTCCAGATGCCAGGCGCCCAGAAGTGCGTTGGCCCAGGGATTGGCGGGGTCCAGAGCCAGCGCGCGCTCCATCTGGGTCCGGCTGCGCTGGGGCAGGCGGGCGAGGGCGGCGCTCAAAGGATTGGAATAGCGGCCCTGATAGCCCAGCGCCGCGGCGTAGGCGAGGTGGGCGCGCGGATAGTCCGGATCGATGCCCAGCGCGTCCTGGGCGAGGTCGGCGGCCGTGCGGGCGCGCTCGCGCTTCTGACCCTGCTCGGCTCCAGCCATCTCTCCCAGCATGAGCGGGGCGAGCGCCGCCTCGGCGGCCAGCGTCTTGGAGGCGGCGTCCGACGCGCTTGCGGCGAAATCCTGTGCAATGGCCCATTCGCCCGCGTCGTAGGCCGCCTGGATGTCAGGCTGCGCAAGGGCGGCGGGGCTGATAAGGACTGCCAGGCAGACGAGTGTGAGACGCATACCCATAGATATAGGGAACTTCGCGCCCAGAACGAGCCCGGCCGAGTTTCCGGCGTCGGATGCGTACCCGGTAGCCGGCTACACGCCGCCCTGGCCCAGAACCCGGCCCGCCACCGCGTCAAGCTTGGTCACAAGCTCTGGATCACGGTGATCCGGGGCGGTGAGGATGGCGAAATCAAGCGCCGTTTCGATGCCTTGCGGCGACGGCGTGCGTTCGGTCTGCGCCAGCGTCGCCACCAGATGGCGCACCAGGGCGTGGGCGGTCTCGGTGTTGGCTTTCATCACTTTGAGAATGGCGTTGATGTCCACATCGTCGTCGGCCGAGCGCCAGCAATCATAATCTGTGACCATGCACATGGAGGCGTAGGGCAGCTCGGCTTCGCGGGCGAGCTTGGCTTCGGGCATGTTGGTCATGCCGATCACGTCCAGCCCCCAGGACCGGTAGAGGGCGCTTTCGGCGCGAGTGGAGAATTGCGGCCCCTCCATCGCCAGATAAGTCCCGCCGCGCTGCACGTGGGCGGCTCCGGCGGCCTCCGCCGCGTCGGCGGAGAGGGCCGACAATCGCCGGCATACCGGATCGGCCATGGCCACATGGGCGACGCACCCTTCGCTGAAGAAGCTTTTCTCGCGCGCGAAGGTGCGGTCCACGAACTGGTCCACCGCCACGAAGGCGCCTGGCGCCAGCTCTTCTTTCAGCGAGCCGCAGGCAGACAGGGACAGCACGTCGGTGACGCCGGCGCGTTTGAGGGCGTCGATATTGGCGCGGTAATTGATGTTGGACGGCGGGATGCGGTGGCTCTCGTCATGGCGCGGCAGGAAGACCAGCTCCACGCCGTCCAGCTTTGCATGGACCAGCGCTCCCGACGGCTCGCCCCACGGCGTGTGAAGGCGCTGCTTGCGAACATCCTCGAGGCCGGGAAGGCCGTACAGGCCGGATCCGCCGATAATCCCGAGTTTCCAGCTCATTCGCCGCTCCTCCAGAACGCGTCGGGCGCGCTCGCCTGCCACCGGTTCAGCTCCGCCCAGCCTTCGGCCGCGCGAAGAGCCGTGGCGATGAAGGGCCGCTTGATGGCCTGATAGGCGTCGCGGTCTTTCTTGGTCTTCTCGGCCAGCGCTAGCTTGAAGGCGCCGTAATCGCGCCGTGCCGCCTGGTCATCGCGCAGATAATCGCGCAAGAGGAAGGTGTTGCGCGCGCTGGCGCCGCCATTTCTGCGCACATGGACATGGACGCGCCGCTCGTTTTTGGGTTCGCGGAAATAAAGCTTCTTCCAGTCGTCCTCGCCCAGGATGGGCGCGGTGTCCTCGTGGGGCGGGTCGCCGGTGTTATCGGCGGCGTGCCGGAAGCCGGCATTTGTCATTCGCTCGGTCAGCAGCTCAGGTTCGTCCAGCCGGATCACCAGGGCCTGGATGTCGATGACGTCCTTGGCCGCAAGGCCCGGCACGGCGGTGGAGCCCACATGGTCCACCCGCAGCGCATCTTCGCCCAGGGCGCCGGCGACGCGCTCGGCCCAGTCCAGGCCTTCTTCAGCCCAGCCTTGCTGGTGCGGGGAGACGATGACGGGATCTTTCTTCATGGCCTCTGTCTTAGCGTGCTTGTGTTCATACGAAAACGGGCCGCCTGCAAGGCAGACGGCCCGGTTCCGATAAAGGTGTGGAGCGTGACGCCTAGTGCTTCACATTGCTCCAGACCTGACGGTAGGCGGCGTAGAGCAGCCCGGACAGGATCAGAAGATAGATCATGACCATCAGACCCATGCGCTTGCGCGCTTCCATGTGCGGCTCGCTGGCCCACACCAGGAAGGCTGTCACGTCGTGAGCCATCTGTTCGGGCGTGGCTTCGGTGCCGTCCTCATACTCCACCAGATCGGGGTAGAGTTGGGGCGGCATGGCGATGATCCCGCCGGCCATGTACGGGTTGTAGTACTGGCCCGGACGCAGATCGACGTCCTCGGGGGTTTCCTCGTCATAGCCCAGCAGCAGCGAGCGGACATATTCCGCGCCGCCATGGCGGGCTTTGATGATCACCGACAGGTCCGGCGGATAGGCGCCGCCATTGGCCGCGCGCGCCATCTGCTCGTTGGCGAACGGGCGGGGCAGATCGTCGGAGGGCCGTCCGGGCCGCTCGAACATGTCGCCGTACTCGTCGGGCCCGTCTTCAACCTGGTAGTTCGCGGCGATGGCGCGGACCACCGGATTGTTGTTGGGATTGGGGTATTCGTCCATGTAGAACGGCCCGCCTTCGGAGCCGAGATGGCGGAAGTCCAGCTGGCGCATGCCGTGGCAGGCCGAGCAGACCTGCTCGTAGACATGGAAGCCGCGTTGCAGGGCCGCCTGATCGAAGGTGCCGAACGGACCTTCGAAGGACCATTCATGCTCTTCGGGGTGCTTCTGCTCCGCAGCCGCCAGGGCGGCCGGCGTGGCCAGAGCAATCACTCCCAAAGCGGCGGCGAGGAGGCGGTGGATCGATTTCATGTCTCGCACTCCTATTCGGCGGGCGCAGCGGCGGGGGGCGAAGACGCCGTGCCGCCGGTGTCGGTTTTCTTGCCGGTTCCGAGCACCGAGTCCTCAATGGAGGCCGGGCGCGCGGTCGGCTTCTCGATGAAGCCGAGAACCGGCAGGATCACCAGGAAGTAGGCGAAGTAGTAGATCGTCAAAAGACGGCCCAGCAGCAGGAAGTCCATGCCGATGGCGCCCAGCACGGGCACTTTGTTGTCGGGCAGAGCCTGACCGGCCCAGCCCAGACCCAGGCAGGCGATGACGAAGAAGAAGAAGAACCAGCGGGCCAGCGGACGGTAGCGCAGCGAGCGCACCTTGCTGGTGTCCAGCCAGGGCAGGACGAACAGCACCGCGATGGCGCCGAACATCAAGATCACGCCGCCCAGCTTGTCAGGCACGGCCCGAAGGATCGCGTAGAACGGCAGTAGATACCATTCGGGAACGATGTGGGCCGGCGTCACCAGGGCGTTCGCCTCGATATAGTTGTCCGCGTGGCCGAGCGCGTCGGGCCAGTAGAACACGAAGAAGGCGAACAGCACGAGGAAGAGCACGATCGCGAACCCGTCCTTGGCCGTGTAGTACGGGTGGAACGGCAGGGTGTCGTTCTTGGTCTTCACATTGAGGCCGGTCGGGTTGTTGTTGCCCGGCACGTGAAGCGCCCAGACGTGCAGGCCGACCACGGCCGCGATGATGAACGGAATCAGATAGTGCAGCGAGAAGAAGCGGTTGAGCGTCGCATTGCCGACGGAGAACCCGCCCCACAGCCATTCTGTCACCGGTCCGCCGATCAGCGGCAACGCGCCGAACAGGTTGGTGATCACCATGGCGCCCCAGTAGGACATCTGGCCCCAGGGCAGCACGTAACCGAGGAAGGCGGCCGCCATCATCAGCAGGTAGATCACCACGCCCAGGATCCACAGAAGCTCGCGCGGCGCCTTGTAGGAGCCGTAATAGAGCCCGCGGAACATGTGAAGATACACCGCCAGGAAGAACATGGAGGCGCCGTTTGCGTGGATGTTGCGCAGCAGCCAGCCGAAGTTCACGTCCCGGTCGATACGCTCGACCGAGTCAAAGGCGTAATCGATGTGGGGGACATAGTGCATGGCCAGCACGATGCCGGTGACGATCTGCACCATCAGGCAGACGGTGAGGATGCCGCCAAACGTGTACCAGTAGTTCAGGTTACGCGGGGTCGGGAAATCCACAAAGGAGTCCCAGCCCAGCCGGGCGATCGGCAGGCGCGCGTCAAGCCAGCGCGTCAGACCGGATTTGGGTTCGTAAGTGCTTGGTCCGCTCATGGAACTCTCCTAGCCGAGCCGCAGCGTCGACGCCGAGATGAAGGTCATCGGCGGGATCGGGAGGTTTTCCGGGGCCGGTCCGCGACGGATCCGGCCGGCGAAGTCGTAGTGGGAGCCGTGGCACGGGCAGAACCAGGCGCCGTAATCGCCCGCTCCTTCCGTGGGCACGCAGCCCAGATGGGTGCAGCTGGCGCTGGTCACCAGCATGGCCGCTCGCAGCGTGTCGTCCACCGTTACACCGTCGCCAAGTGCGGCGGTGAGCGCAGAGCGATTTTCATCGGTGGCCGGAGCGCCGGCGTCGATGTTCACGTTGCGCGCCAGCCTGTCAGGCAGGGTGCTGACGTCCACGCTGCGGGCCGACTCCATCTCGCTCGGCCCGCGCCGGCGAACGAAGTGCGGACGCGACCGAAACATGACGGTCATTTCCATGCCGTCTTCCATCTGTCCGATATTAATCTCGGTGGTGGCCTCCGCCAGCGTATCGGCAGCCGGATTCATCTGATCGATGAACGGCCAGATGGCGAAGACGCCGCCGACCGCGGTTGCGCCGATAGCGGCGATGTAGATGAAGTCCCGGCGGCTGGGCTCTTGCCCGGTCTCGGGATTGCTGTTCACGTCCGTCACGTGCCGACCTCTCGATTGGAACCGTCCGCCGAGAAGCAGGGATCATCCCCACCAACCGCCGGCGGCCAAGCCAGAATTAGAACCAGATCTCTGCGCGCCGATGCGTCGCGCTGACGCATCACGGGTGTTGTACGCAGAACCCGCCATGGACGCGGCTTAAAACGACCCCCCATACTTTTCAACCGGATTAGTGCGCGCTGCGTCGCAATTGCGCACTCCCTGCGTCAGGGCGCCGCGGGTGAAGGTGTTCATGCGGCTCTGTTTGGGGGCGCTACAATGAACGAGCCTGTAACGAAGTGAGCGCGCCCTTACCCCACCCGGGTGATCGTGGCCTGCGCCACCGCGATGAGTTTCTCCTCGTCGCCCTGCTCTGCGATGACGTCGACGCGCACCGTGACCTGGCGCTTGCCGGCCTTGACCACGTGGGCGCGGGCGCGGAACGCCTCGCCGATCCCCGGGGCGAGGAAGTTGAGAGAGAACTGGCTGGTGACGACGTCGCCCACCAGGGTGGCCGCGGCGTAAGCGGCGGCGTTGTCGGCCAGGAAGCCCACCAGCCCGCCATGGAGGAAGCCGTGGTGCTGGGTCATGTCCTCAGGTCGCAAGACGAGCCGGGTCTCCACCACGCCGTCCTCGGCCTTGAGGATCTCTATCCCGGTCCAGCGGGTGAAGGGCTGAATCTTGATCACCTCGCGCAGGAGCGCGGCGTCGACCTTCACGCCCGCGGCGGCCTGGCGGCTGGCGGCTTCAGCGGGATGGCCCGCGCCGGCTCCGCTCGCTGGTTCTGTGTCCGCGCCCGGGCTCGCCTCAACGTGCGCGCTCGGTTTGTCATCTTCAGCCATACTTGCCTCCCGCTCTAGACCGACCGGTCTATATAGACACAGGCCAGCGGCGCAGGGCAAGGTGAAACCAAGGAGCGCGAGATGGCTGAACCGCTGGAGATCAAACGCAGGACAAGCCCGCCGCCTGAAGCGTGCGACGCAGGCCCGTCCGGAGACGAACGCGTCGGCGCACCGGATTCGCGCGCCCGCCTGATCGGTGCGGCGGCCCGGCTGTTTCAGGAGAAAGGCTACGCCGCCACCGGGCTGTCTGAAATCCTGGCCCTGGCCGGCGCGCCCAAGGGCTCGCTCTATCACCACTTTGCCGGCGGCAAGGCCGAGCTCGCCGCCGCCGCCATGCGCGGGGCGGGCGGCCTCTTGCGTGAGACGCTGCGCGCGCGCCGGGAGACGGCCGAGGATGCGGCCGGCGCCGTAGAGGCGTTCGCCAGCGATCTGGCCGGCTGGCTGGAGGGTTCGGACTTTACGCGCGGCTGTCCGCTCGCCACGGTGGCCCTGGAGCAGACCCCCGGCGAAGGCGATCTGGCGGACGCCATCGCCGGCGCGTTCTCGCGCACGGTGGACGGTCTGGCGCAAATAATCACCGCCGACGGCGCGCCGCCTGAACGGGCCCGGCTTCTGGCGGGCCTCACTCTCGCCGCGCTTGAAGGCGCCATGATCCTGGCGCGCATTCAGCAATCGGGCGAACCGGTGCGAGAGGCGGGCGCGGAGATGGCGCGTCTGGTGCGGGCCGAGCGCGTGGCCTAGATGGGGCGCCTAGACGAGGCTGGCGCGTTTCAGCGCCGCTTCGACCGGCTCAAATCGCGATCCCACCCGCTCGTGCACGCCCACCGGGTCGGCTTTCAGCGTATCGGCGCGAAGCCAGGCCTCTGCGGTGACCGGCGCGGGGTCCATTCCGAGAAATGCGGCCAGCGCCTTCATGGCGGCGGCCGGATCGGCGACGAGGTCTTCGTAGGCCAGCGTGTGGATGCGGTCGCCGAACAGGGCGTCCCAGCGCGCGCAGAGCTGATTGTGCGAGGCCAGAACCCGGGCGATGTCGTCGGGGTGATAGCTCCAGTTGCGGCCCCGGCGGAAGCGCCGGGCGTAGATCGCCCAGGCCAGATCGCGCGGCTCGCGGGTGACGCGGATGAATTTCGCCGCCGGCAGGGACAGGCCCATGACGCCGGCGGCCATTTCGGTGAGGGCGGACGGGTCGATCACCCGGCGCACGTCGCGCCCCACCAGCTCGGCCATGCGCGCCAGATAGGTGTGGGCGATGGAGGTGAACAAGCCTTCGCTTTCTCCGGTGTCCAGCTCGCGCAGGAGCGCTTCGCTGTCATGATCCATCAGCGGCGAGGCCGCCATCCAGAACAGCGCGTTGCGTCGTTCCAGCCGCGCCACGCCGTCCCCGGCGCACAGGGTTTTCGCGATCCAGTCCGCGCCGGTGCAGGGCGGGGCGATGATGAAGACCGGGCGGGCGTCAATCACGCCGGCGTCTTCATTGGCTTGGGCGAACCGGTCATCATAGGTGGAGGCGATATGGCCCATTGCGCCCTGGTGGGTGGCCACATCGAAGGGCGCGCCTTGACGGTAGAAGGCCGCGGCTTCGGCGGTCCGGCGGGCGGCGATCTCGTGATCGCCCAGCGCGTCATAGGCGCGCGCCACCGCGTAGGACAAGACGCCGCGATCGCGGTCCGGCGTCTCGGCGGGGAAACCGATTCGCAGCTCCTCCATGGTCAGCAGCGCCTCGTCGCCGCGCTTGAACGTGCGCACCTCGGCCAGCCCCTCCCAGGCCAAAGCGTCGGATCCGTTCATATCGATCGCGGCCTTGAACCGGTCATGGGCGGCGCTGGTGCGGCCAAGCTCAATGAGCGCGCGCCCGGCCCGGCGATGAAGATCGGCCTCGCCCGGATAGCGCTTTAGCTGCGTTTCGAGCACGGCGAGCGCGCCGCCATGGTCGCCCATGGCCGACAGGACCGAGGCGACCCAGACATGCGATTGGGGATAATCGGGCACGGCCTTCACCAGAAGCCGCGCTGCGTCGAGCGCGGCGCGCTCGTCACCGGCCTCAAGCGCGGCGCCGGCGACTCCGGCCCAGTCGGAGCCGAGAGACGGCGCCGCCTTGATCAGCGCGCGGGCGGCGTTGGAGACGGCCAGCAGGTCTTGAGCGTGCTGGGCGTCGTGGAGCTGGGCGAGGGCGTCGGTCATGTGCGGGCTCGGGCGATCATTGAAAAGGAGCGCGCGAACCTAGCCGGGCCGGTGTGCGCGCGCCAGAACTCGGCGCCGCTTGGCCGGTCGCCTGAAGATTCGCGGCGCAACCGCCGCCCGCGGCTTGCCAAATCGGGCGGCGCGCGCTTGTTTTGCAGCAGCCAAGATTTCAAGGACTCGCCATGACCGATCTCGCCCAACCCGCCGCCGATACTCTGGAGGAGCGCCGTGCGCGCGCCCGCGCCTGGTTTGAATCATTGCGCGACCGGATCACCGCGGCGTTCGAGGCGCTGGAGGACAAGGCCGACCCCGCGATGTATTCCGGCGAGGCGGGGCGCTTCGAGCTGAAGCCCTGGACCCGCGGCGGCGAAGGCGACGATCTGGGCGGCGGCGTCATGGGCATCATGCGCGGGCGCCTGTTTGAAAAAGTGGGGGTGCACGTCTCCACGGTGTTTGGCGAATTCAGCCCCGAGTTCGCCGGCCGGGTGCGCGGCGCGGCGGACGATCCGCGTTTCTTCGCCACCGGCATTTCGCTGATCGCCCACCACCGCAATCCGCACGTGCCCGCGGTTCACATGAACACACGCTTCATCACCACCACGGTGAACTGGTTCGGCGGCGGCATGGACCTCAACCCCACCCAGGATTACCAGCGTGACAAGAGCTTTGTGGACACGCAGGACTTCCACGCTGCGGCCAAGGCCGCCTGCGACGCCCATGGCGAGGATTATTACGAGCGCTTTGACGCCTGGTGCGAAGAGTATTTCTGGCTCAAGCACCGCGCCGAGCCGCGCGGCACCGGCGGGATTTTCTACGACCATCTCGACACCGGCGATTTCGAGGCGGACTTCGCGTTCACCCGCGATGTGGGCGACGCCTTCGCCACGATCTATCCGCAAATCGTCGAGCGGCGCATGGGCGAGACCTGGACCGAGGCCGACCGGCGCGAGCAGCTGATCCGCCGCGGCCGCTACGCCGAATTCAACCTGCTCTATGACCGCGGCACCAAGTTCGGTCTGGAGACCGGCGGCAATATCGAGAGCATCCTGTCGTCAATGCCGCCTGAGGCGATCTGGCCTTAGGGGCCTACTGACTCGCCCAGACGATCCGGGCCATCCACAGGATCTCCGCGGGGTCCAGGATCCGGTCTTCGTAGTCGCGGTTGAGGCTGATGAGTTCCACGGTCCGCGCGGTGGTGCGGCCGAGCTCCTTGGCCATGACCTCCCCGCCGCGCGTCTTCACTACTACGCGGTCGCCTCGCCGGGGCGGGGCGTCGGGCGCCACCACGATGCGGTCGCCGTCGCGGTAGACCGGCGCCATGGAGTCGCCGGAAATCTCCAGCGCGTAGGCGTTGTCGTCCTCGACGCCGGGAAAGCGCACCTCTTCCCAGCCGGCGCCGGCGGGAAAGCCCGCATCGTCGAAAAAGCCCTGGCTGCCGGCTTGCGCGAAGCCGATCAACGGCACCGAGCGGCCGGCTGCGGTACCGCCCGCAAGTGCGGCGAAATCCTCAAAATTCACCCGCGCCGCGTTGAGCGCCTTCGCGAGGCTTTCGGTGGAGGGCCAGCGCGGCTTGGCGCCGTCGGTGCTGACCCGCTTGGACGGGTTGAAGGTTGTGGAGTCCAGTCCGGCCTGGCGGGCGAGGCCGGACGGGGACAGGCCGGCGCGCTGGGCCAGGCGGTCAATGCCGCGCCAGATCTGGGCATGGGTGAGCATGGCCGGTCTCTTTCATGGTTTGCGATCCTTTAGCAGGAAAATTTTCCTTTCGCCAGCTTTTTGACGGATCGAAAGCCGCGCGCTGCGCAAGTGCGCCGGGCGCATCCTCGTATGCGTCCTCTTGCGCCGGGGCTCGCGCGGGGCTAGGTGCGCGCCATGACAGACACGATCTACCGCATCGCCGCTCCCGACGCCCTGGCCGCCGCCGCCACCGCCGGCGCCTATGAGGGCGAGGCCCATGACAAGGCCGACGGCTTTATCCATTGCTCCACGCGCGAACAGCTCGCGGGTACGCTGATGACCCATTACCCCGAGGCGCGCCGTCTCGCCGTGGCCGAGATCGACGCGGCGGTGCTCGGCGACACGCTGAAATGGGAGAAGTCGCGGGGCGGGGAGAGCTTCCCCCATGTCTATGGCGTGATCGCCTGGGACGCTGTGCGCGCGGTGCATCTGATCCGCCGCGGCGATGAAGACGAATGGCGCCTGCCCGAGGAGCTGACATGAGCGATCTGGCCGCCCGGCTGCTGACGCTCCTGCCGGCCGAAACCGCCCACCGCGCTGCGCTTCGCGGCCTCAAGGCGGGGTTCGGACCCAAGGCGGCGCCTGCGCCCGACCCGGTTCTGCGCACTGCGATCGGCGGGATCGAACTGCCCCACCCGCTGGGCCTCGCAGCCGGGTTCGACAAGAACGCCGAGGCGCCCGATGCGCTCTTGCAGGCGGGCTTCTCCTTTGTGGAGGTCGGCGGTGTGACGCCGCGTCCCCAGCCCGGCAATCCGCAGCCGCGCCTGTTCCGCCTGCGCGAGGACAAGGCGGTGATCAACCGCATGGGCTTCAACAATGAGGGCCTCGATGCGATGAAGGCCCGGCTCGAGGCGCGCCAGGAAAGCCCGGCGCCGGGCGTGGTGGGCGTCAATCTGGGCGCCAACAAGGACTCCGAGGATCGCGCCGGCGACTATGCGATCCTCCTCAAGGCGCTCTCCGGGCTCGCCGATTTCTTCACCCTCAACGTCTCCTCGCCCAACACGCCGGGCCTTCGCGGGCTGCAGACCGGCGCGGCGCTGGATGACTTGTTGAAGAAGGTCAATGACGTGCGCTGGGCCGAGCCGGTCTTCATCAAGATCGCGCCGGATATCGAGGACGCCGATGTGGACGCCATCCTGTCGGCGATCACCGCGCACAAGCTGTCCGGCCTGATCGTGTCGAACACCACCACCCAGCGGCCGAACACGCTGCAGAACCGCCATCGCGAAGAGCTGGGCGGGCTTTCGGGCAAGCCCCTGTTCGAGCGCTCCACCGCGGTGTTGCGCGCCTTCCGCAAGGCCGCCGGGCCCGATCTGCCGATCATCGGCGTCGGCGGCGTGGATTCGGCTGAAACCGCGTATGCGAAGATCCGCGCCGGTGCGAACGCGGTCCAGCTCTACACCGCGCTTGTCTATCAGGGTCCCGCTCTGGCGGTGCGCATTCGTGACGGGCTCGCCGATCTGCTAAAGCGCGACGGGTTTGAGCGTCTCGCCGACGCGGTGGGCGTGGACGTTTAGCCCAGGAAGGCCTTCAGCCGCGCGGCGAGGGCGTCGATATCTTTCAGCTCGCATTCCCAGAGCGTCAGCGTTTCCCAGCCTATCTGGCTCAGTGCGGCTTGAGCGCGCGCATCCCGCTCGCGGTTTCGGGCGATCTTGGCCGCCCAGTATTCGGCGCGGGTCTTGGGTTGGCGTGAGCCGCGCGCACAAGTATGGCCGTGCCAGAAGCAGCCATGGACGAAGATCACCTTAGCCCGTCCGGGAAAGACTAGGTCCGGCGTGCCGGGCAGATCCTTGCGGTGGAGGCGAAAGCGATAGCCGAGCCCGTGGGCGAGGCGGCGCACTTTCAGTTCAGGCTTTGTGTCCTTGCCCTTTACCCGCGCCATGACGCGCGAACGCTCTTCAGGCGTGAAGACGTCGTGACGGCCGGGCTCGTCCCGCGTCACTGGGCCGCGAGCGCCGCGGCCCGCGCATGGTCGAGGACCGGTTCAAACAGGTGCTCGCCGAGAAAGCGCACCACGTCCACCGCCACGCCGTCGCCGGCCAGATGCAGGGCGGCGCGTTCAGAGCCGGGGAGCACATAGTCATCGGGCAGGCCCATCAGACGGGCGTATTCACGCCCCGTCATGGGCCGGGTGCGCACACGACCGCCCTTTACTGAAACGATGAACTGGCGCGACGAGCCGCCGCCGGGGGTTCGAAGGCACCCGGCCAGCCCGTCAAAGCGCACCTCGGCGCGCTGAACCTTCACACCCTTCTCCACCCGCATGCGCCGATAAAGCGCGCCGATGGCCGGCGTTCCTTGCGCCTTGATCGCGTCGATTTTCTTTCGGGTCGCCTCGCTCATGAGCGAGAGCAGGCGCCGGCTCTCTTCGGGGCTGTGCCAGGGCGTGCGCCTTGGCGGATCAAGCTTGTGCTCCAGCGTCTCGTTGGGGGCCGGCGGCACGGGCAGGGCCCACCAAAGAAAGTTGGCTTTGAGGTTTGCGGGCAGCGCCTCGACCGCCTTCTTCACGGCGCGGGTATGAAACGGGCTGAGCATGTCCGGCGCGGCGTCCAGCACCAGCTCTTCAGGGATCTCCAGATCTTTTCTCAGGGCGGTGATGAACAGGCGCGGCCGGGACTGGGGCACGAACCAGCGCGCGTCGATCTCCAGGGCGCCGACCCGGTAGCCGCCCTCATCAAGCGTGCGGCAAAGCGCGATGAAATCGGCGCCGCCCGAGCAGGTGAGCAGGCCCGGCACGTTCTCCAGCCCGATCAGGCGCGGGGCGCGGCCTTCATCCTGAAGCGCTTCGATCAGGCGCCAGAACTGATAGAACGCGCTGGAGCGTCCGCCCGACAGGCCCGCGCGGGCGCCGGCCAGCGACAGATCCTGACAAGGAAAGCTGGCCCAGGCGAGATCAGCGGCGCCGGGCAGCTGGGCAGGGCTGACCTTCGCCACATCGCCCACATGCAGATCGCCGCCGCCATAGTTGGCGGTGTAGGCCGCGGCCTTGGCGGGATCGAAATCATTGGCGAAATCGCAGCGCCAGTGAGGTCCCAGACCGCGGCGCGCCATGCCGCCGCCGCAGAAGAACTCGTAAAAGCCGTATCGGGAATCAGCGCTCATGAGCAAAGCTTAACCTGACGGCCCTTCCTGCCGCGCATCCCGGCGTGTAGCGTTTCAACCGGACCGCAAGGGGATGCGCCATGGCCCGCATGCATGTTGTTACCAGATTCGCCGCTTTTGGCGGCGTCCTGCTTCTCACCGCCTGCACGACGAGCGCTCCGCCTCCCGACATGGCGCAGGGCTTTGAAGCTGCGTCCGCCACGACGACCGCCTCGACCCGCGCAGCGGGTCCGTCCACACCGGGTTACGTGCTGGCCGGCGCCGCGTTCTCCGGCCTCATCGAATTTGACGAGCAGGACGGCCGGCCGGTCATTCTCTATAGCCATGCCGTGGACGGCGCGCCCAGCCTGGTGGCCGAGCTGGACCCCGAGCGCTCCTGGCTGAGTGACGGCGTGCGCCGGTTTGAAGGCGTCAGCGATCGCGGCGTGCCGGTGGAGGTGGAGCTGGTCTCCGGCGTTTGCCGTGCGGGCGGGCGCGACCATGCCCGCTTCGCGCAGGTGCGCGCCGGGCGCCTGAGCTATGAAGGGTGCGCGCGGGAAATTGGCCCCAGAGTGCGCTGGAGCGAGGCCCTGCCGCGCTATCTTGAACCGATCGAGGCCTGCCTCGAGGCGTCGCGGTCAAGCGCCATGGCGAGCCTGCGCGCCGCAGGGCCGGCGCGCGTGATCCATGCACGCGGCGAGGCCGGCGCGCCGGTGATCCGCTTCCAGTTCGGCGAAACCGGTCGCTGGGATTGCAGCGCGGGAGGGTCCCGCCCGCAATGGAGCGTGGTCGCCGCCGATGCGCCGGGCCAGCCCGGCGAGACCGATCCGGTGTACGCGCCGGGCCGTCCGCCCGCCGCCGGGGACGGCTGTTATCTGTGGGAGCATGTGCGCGGCCCCGACGGGGCGGTGATCGGCGCGCTGGGAGATGATGTCTGTGGCGGCGCCGGCGCCCCGGCCTCGCTCGCGGGCCTGCCCTGAGCGCCCGCCGCGGCTAGGCGCGCAGGGGCGACTCGCGCCAGACAGAGCCCATGGTGCTTTTTCAACGCAGCTTCCTGACGACTTGCGCCGTGCTTGCAATGGGCGCGGTCGCCGCCGCGCCCGCGGGCGCCGGCGAGGTGAGGGACGTGCTGGCCCTTCCCGGCGGCGCCGTTTTCGTCGCGCTCGACGAGACCCCGGCCTCCATGACCGCAAGCGAAGGCGCCGGCCGCGTCGCCGTGTCGCTTCAGGGCTGGAGCGCAGAGCCGCGCACGCTTGAACCCTATGGCGAGGCCGGGTTTTCGCGCCTTCTCGTGACCGCTGACGGCTTCGTCGTGGAAGGCGGGTTCTCCGGCGCGCAAGCCGAGCTTCGCCGCGGCGGCGTGCTGATCCAATTTGGCGACGGCGCCCTTCACGAAGCTGAAGCTGCGGCGGGCGATGGCGCCTCCCATGGGACGGCGCCGGGCGCGGCGTCCTCGTACGCGTCGATGCAGGCGCCTGATCCGGCGGGCGCGCATGATGCGCCGGCCGCGTACGCAGACGGGCCGGGCCCCAATCCCGGATCGGCAGCGAGCATGGCGCAATCGCCGGGTCGTGTGTCGCGGCCAGACTCCGGGCCCGACGCCATGTCCATGCCGCAGGGCGACCCCCTATCAGAACCGGAGCGGGAGCCCGCTGGTGAATCCGCCGCCTATCCCGCGGCGGCGGCGAATGCAGCCGAGGCGGCGTCTCAGTCTTCACCGGGGCCATGCGACGCCCAGGCCGCAGCGCTCGCCGACGCGCCCTGGGATCTTGACCGGCTCACCGACCAGGCCGACTGCCTGGTGGAGGCGGGGGAGATCCGCAACGCCACCGGGCTTTATGAGCGTGTTCTCGCTTTCCAGCCGGAGCATTTTCGCGCCGCCCTGGGGCTGGCTCGCCTGCGTCAGCTGGCCGGGCGCCACGCCGACGCCGCGCGCCTTTATGAAACTGCAGCCGGATCGGCGATGACCGACGGAGAGGCGCTGGCGGCCAGCGCCGCCGCGCGACGCGCGAGGGAAGCGAGTCAGGATTAACGCGACGCAGCGTTTCGTTAATCCTTCGTTCCCGAAGCGTTCGCGAAAGTCCTAATGTTCTTCGAAGCTTGGCTTAACTCCCGATTAAACAACGCGGCGCATGCTGGCGACTAATCGCCCCTTAACCATTGCGCTTCGCGACGGAGTCCGCGTCATGTCCCTCAATCTTTCCGCGCCCGAATCCACAGAGCTGAAGCCTCGCATCCTCGTCTTCGGGGTTGGCGGCGCCGGCGGCAATGCGGTCAACAACATGATCGACGCTGAGCTGGAGGGCGTGGACTTCGTGGTGGCGAACACCGACGCCCAGGCCCTGGCGCGCGCCAAGACCGACCGGCGCATCCAGATGGGGGCGAGCATCACCGAGGGGCTGGGCGCTGGGGCGCGCCCGGAAGTCGGCGAGCAGGCGGCGGAAGACTCCCTGGCCGAGATCACCGAGCAATTGCAGGGCGCTCACATGGTGTTCATCACCGCGGGCATGGGCGGCGGCACCGGAACCGGCGCCGCGCCGGTGATCGCGCGCGCCGCGCGTGAGCAGAACATCCTCACCGTGGGGGTGATCACCAAGCCGTTCCATTTTGAAGGCACGCGGCGCATGCGCCTGGCCGAGGCCGGGATCGATCGTCTGCAGGAGCATGTGGATACGCTGATCATCATCCCGAACCAGAACCTGTTTCGTATCGCGACGGAGAAGACCACTTTCGCCGAAGCCTTCGGCATGGCCGACCAGGTGCTGCATTCGGGCGTGCGCGGCATCACCGACCTGATGGTCATGCCGGGCCTGATCAATCTCGATTTCAACGATGTGCGCACCGTGATGAACGAGATGGGCAAGGCGATGATGGGCACCGGCGAAGCCAGCGGCGACAAGCGCGCCGTGGAGGCCGCCCACAACGCCATCAACAATCCGCTGCTGGACGATGTCTCCATGAAGGGCGCCAAGGGCGTGCTAATCAACATCACCGGCGGCATGGACATGACGCTCTATGAAGTCGACGAGGCGGCCAACGAGATCCGCAACGAAGTCGATCCGGACGCCAACATCATTGTCGGCTCCACCTTCGATCCAGGTCTGGACGGCGTGATCCGCGTCTCGGTCGTGGCCACCGGCATCGACGCTGAGGAATGCGTCCAGCCCGCGCGCCGGCCCGAGCCGGTCGCCCAGGCATGGAAAGCCCGCGAGACCCGTCCGCAGCGCCAGTCCGAGCCGCTTGTCCGCCGCGCCGCCGATGCGGTGGCGGTGAACGAGCAGCCCCGCGCCCAGGCCTCCGGACCCGCCGCGTCCCAGCCTGCCGCCGAGCTGCACGCCGCCGGGCCGCAGCCCGAAGCGCCGTCGCAGGACCACGGCCAGGAGCCGGTCTATCAGACCCATGAAGCCGCGCCGCAAAAACCGGCCGTGGTGGAGACCCGCGAACGTCTGGAGCGCGAGATGAGCGCGCCGCACGGGCGCGCCGAGCATCCCCGCGCCCGTGAAGCCGAAGGGGAGGCGCCGCGCCGCGGCCTGTCCCTGTTCGGCCGCCGCGCCAAGCCCGCCCCGGAGCCCCGGCGCGACCCGTTGAGCTCGCGTCCAGCCGAGCCGGCGCCGCGGCCCCAGCCCCAGCAGACCCATTCGCGCGGCAATGATCTGTTCGGCGAAGCCCATGAAGAGGAAGATCTGGAGATCCCGACCTTCCTGCGCCGCCAAGCGAACTAGACCCACTTCGCTGACGTCGAACACAAGCCCCGCGCCCTCGGCGCGGGGCTTTTTCGTGCGTGCCCCGCATTCAGAAAAATTCGGGCGTCCGCCTGTTGACGTTTGGGTCTGGTTTAAAATATAAACTTGTTGTCACCATCAAAAGGAGGAGACGACATGAAAACGCTCATCACCGCCTCGGCCGCCGCATTGCTGAGCTCTGCGGCCTACGCCGCGCCCCTGACCCTTTCGCTCGACGGCGTTCAGGGCGAGGGTCCGCTTTATGTCTCGGTTCAGACCGAGGCGGAGTTCATGGAAAACTCCGGCACGGCCGGCACGATCGTGCAGGCCCCCGAGCCGGGCGCCCATGAGTTTACGTTCGACGTCCCGCCGGGCGCCTACGCGGTGTCGATCTGGCACGATGACGGAAATCAGGTTTTTGATCGGGACGAGAACGGCTGGCCGCTGGACGGCTGGGCCATGTCAGGGGCCATGGGCGACGGACCGCCCAGCTTTTCCGACGTCGCCGTGACTGTCGACGCCGAAGGGACCACAGTATCGCTGGATATGACTTATCCTGACTAACGAATCTCCGGGCGCCCTCCAGGCGCCCGGACTTCGCCCACCACACTTGGGAGACGGGCATGAACGATCAAGACGCCACCGATCCGCGCAGCGATCTCGCCTATGTGCGCGCCATGACCGAGCGGGCGGTCAACGCCCCGCTTCTTGGGGGACGTTTTCTCGTGCTGTGGGGCTGCCTTTTGACGATCGCCTATGCCGCTCACTATTTGGTGGCGGCGGCTTTCATCGGATCCCTTATGTGGATCGCCTGGATCTGGATTGCATTCGGAGTCGCCGGTGCGCTCGGCATGATCGTGTTGTCCCGCGGGATGAGCCGTAAGCCGGGCTTGTCGTCCGTGGGCAATCAGGTCGAGCGCGAGGTGTGGCGTGGCGCCGGGCTCGGCATCTTCCTGTTTGTCGCCGGAGTTGTCGCCAGCGTCGTCCTGGGACGCGGATCCTACGTGGCGTTCGATTTGATCGCCTCGGTGGCGCTGGCGCTCTACGGCGCGGCGTTTCTGGCGACGGGGGCCGCGTCCGGCGCCGGATGGATGCGGGCGCCGGCTTGGATGTCCTTTGTCGCAGCGGCGGTCGTGCCGCTGCTCGTCGGCACGCCGGTGCTGTATCTCTGGCTTGCCGCTGTCGTGGTTATGGTCGCGGTCCTGCCGGGTCTGCGCCTCCTGCGGTCCGAACCGCCGGCGTTGGACGGTGACGAGGGCGAGTGATGGCCGGACTGCGACCGGATTCGCTTAACGAGGTTATCCATGGACGCATCCGGCTCGGCGTGATGGCTTATCTCGCCCAGACAGGTGCGGCGAGCTTTTCCGAGCTCGCTCAAGCGCTTGAAACCACCAACGGCAATCTGTCCATCCATCTGAAGAAGCTGGAGACTGCGGACTATATCGCCATCGACAAGCGCTTCGTGAAATCAAAACCGCTGACCACCGCCCGGATGACCGAATCCGGCCGCGCCGCCTGGCGTGCCTATCTGGACGCGCTGGGCGTGCTCTTCCGCGGCGAGGGCTGAAGCCCGCCGCCCGTGAACACCTCCGTCCGCGGCGTGTTACGCCCGGTAACATCAAGCAACAATCGTTTAATTGCTGCGTGTGTTGAGGCGCGTAGGGTGCATTGCGCACTAGAGGGGGCGCGTCAGGCTGACACCGTAAGAGCGGCGGGCAGGGCGCGGAGAGCGACAGGAAAGACCGGTCAGATGTCTCATCGCACCACATTAAACTCCGCCGCGGTCTGCGCCGGCATCGGCCTGCACACCGGCGCACGGGTGCGCATGATCCTGAAGCCCGCCCCGGTCGGATCCGGCATTGTGTTTGAACGCACCGACCTGGACGTCTCCGACCCGCGCGTGCCGGCGCGCCGTGATTTCGTGCGTTCCACTGATCTTGGCACCACGCTGGTCAACGAGGCCGGCGCCTCGGTGGCGACCGTGGAGCATTTGATGGCGGCGCTTGCCGGGCTGGGGATTGACGATCTCCTGCTGGAGCTGGACGGGCCGGAAGTGCCGGCCATGGACGGCAGCTCGGCGCCCTTCGTGGATCTCATCCTGCATGCCGGCCTGAAAACCTCCCCGGCGCCGCGGCGCGGGATTCAGGTCCTCAAGCCCGTCGCCGTCGAGGACGGGGCGCGGCGCGCCATGTTTCTGCCGTCGCTGAAGCCGGCTATCGACGTGGAGATTGATTTTGAAGATCAGGCTATCGGCCGCCAGCACTTCGCCTTTGAAGTGTCGCGTGAGTCGTTCGCCGAGCTGGTCGCCCCGGCGCGCACCTTCGGCTTCCGCCGCGATCTCAATGCGCTTCTGAAGGCCGGTCTGGCGCGCGGCGGCTCCATGGAAAACGCCGTGGTGCTCGATGACGGCAAGGTGGCCAATCCCGAAGGCCTGCGATTCGCCGACGAGTTTGTGCGCCACAAGGCGCTGGACGCTCTGGGTGATCTTTATCTCGCCGGCGCGCCGATCCTGGGTCTGTACCGCGCGGTGCGCCCCGGTCACGGGCTGAACGCCAAGGCTGTCTCCGCGCTGCTGGCCGACACCTCCGCCTGGCGCTGGGCGACGATCCACAACGATGCGGCGGTCGAAGAGCGCCTTGTGCGGTCATAAGGCGTCCTGTCTTCCCGGCGTCGTGGTGCGCGCCGTCTTTACCTGACAGCATGCTTTCGCCCGCGGCCTGCATCGGTTAAACCACTAGCGAACCGGAAATTCTCGAGCGCGAGGCCACGATATGGCCGCCGGGCGCGACGGGATGCAAGAGGTCCTTGGTCCATGACGAACGCCGTTCGCGCCCTTCTTCTTATCGTCGTTTCGGCGCTTATGCTCACCGCTTGCGGGGGTAATCGCGACGCCGAGCTGTCCTATGTCGAGACCCCGGTCGAGCGGCTCTACAATGAGGGCTTCGACGCCCTGCAGCGCCGGCGTTACGACGAGGCGGCGGCGTATTTCGACGAGGTGGAGCGCCAGCACCCGTTCTCCGAATGGGCTCGCCGGGCGATGCTCATGGCCGCTTATTCCAACTATGAGGCGCGGCTTTACGACGAGGCGATCTCGGACGCCGAGCGCTTCATCGCCCTGCATCCGGGCAGCTCCAGCGCGCCCTACGCCTACTACCTCATCGCCATCAGCCATTACGAGCGCATCTATGATGTAGGCCGTGATCAATCCACGACCCGCACCGCGCTTGATTCGCTGCAGCAGGTGGTGCGCCGCTATCCCGACAGCCCCTACGCCTCAGATGCGCGTCTGAAGATGGACATGACGCGCGACCACCTGGCCGGCAAGGAAATGAGCGTCGGCCGCTGGTATCTGCGCAACGGCTATTATCTGGCCGCCATCAACCGTTTCCAGAACGTGGTGCGCGATTACGAGACCACCAGCCACACCCCCGAAGCGCTCCACCGCCTTGTCGAGTCCTATGTGGCGCTGGGCGTGGACGAGGAGGCGCGTCAGGTCGCCTCGGTACTGGGCTATAACTTCCCCGGCTCGAACTGGTATGAAGACAGCTATGATCTTCTCACCGCCCGCGGCATCGCCATACCGGGCGCTGAAGATCTCGAGCGCGATCCGTCGCTGCTGCGCCGGGCGCTCAATCGCATCTTCGGCTAGGGCGGACACTATGGGGCGGGCGGTGTGCTGACTTCGCTCTCCATTCGCGACATCGTTCTGATTGACCGTCTGGATCTTGTCTTTGAGGGCGGCCTTTCCGCGCTCACCGGCGAGACCGGGGCCGGCAAATCCATCCTTCTGGGCGCTCTGGGTCTGGCGTGCGGCGACCGCGCCGAACGCAGCCTTGTGCGCGTCGGCGCCGACCAGGCCATGGCCTCGGCCGTGTTCGAGCCGGCGCCTGGCCATCCCGCATATTCCGTCATCGAAGAGGCGGGCCTCGTCATCGAGCCCGGCGAGCCGGTGATCTTGCGCCGCACCCTGTCCGCCGACGGCCGCTCGCGCGCCCATGTGAACGATCAGCCGGCCAGCGTCGGGCTACTGGCCCGCCTGGGCGAGCTTCTGGTGGAGATCCACGGCCAGCATGACGGGCGCGGGCTTCTGGACCCCAAGACCCATCGCGGGCTGCTGGACGCCTATGCCGGCGTAGAGAGCGAACGAAACGCTGTGGAGACCGCTTTCAAGGCGCTGGCTGCGGCCCGCACCCGCCTTGATGAGCTCACCGCCACCCGCGACAAGGCGGCGAGCGAAGAGACATTTCTGCGCGACAGCGTCGAGGCGCTGGACGCGCTTGCGCCGCGAGCCGGCGAAGAGGCGAGCCTGGCCGAGGAGCGCAAATTCCTGCAGCAGGCCGAAAGCGCCCTCACCGAATTACAGGACGCCATGGAGGCGGTCGCCGGCGGCGAGGGCCTGTCTGAGCGTCTCAATACGGCGCTGCGCGGGCTTGAACGCGTGCGGGGCGCTCTGGGCGGTGAAGATACGGATGCCAAGACAGGTGACGCGCAGGCGCCGGGCAAAGAGATTTCCGGGGCTGGAGCGGCGCGCGCCGCGGTGGAGCGCGCGGCCGGTGCGCTGGATCGCGCGCTGATCGAGTTCGGCGAGGCCGAGGACGCCCTGTCCGACGCAGCCCAGCGCTTTGAAGTGGAGCCTGGCCGGCTGGATGCGGTGGAGGAGCGCCTGTTCGCCCTTCGCGGCGCGGCGCGAAAGCACGCCGTCGAGGTGGAGGATCTTGCCGGTCTGCGCGAAACGCTCGCTGAACGCCTGGATATGATCGAACACGCCGATGACCGGCTGAAGGAAGCCCGGGCAGCCCTGACCGCCGCGGACGCCGATTACGCCAAGGCTGCGGGCGCCCTGTCGAAGATGCGCAAGGCCTCCGGGGACAAGCTCGCCGGCGCGGTAGAGGCCGAGCTTGCCCCGCTGAAAATGGACAAGGCCCGCTTCCGTGTGGCGGTCGAGCCGGACGAATCGCGCCCGGGCGCCAGGGGTTGGGACCGGGTTGCGTTCGAGGTGGCCACCAATCCCGGCGCGCCCTTTGGTCCGCTGGACAAGATCGCGTCGGGCGGCGAGCTGTCCCGCTTTGCTTTGGCGCTGAAGGTCTGCCTGGTGGAGCGCGGCGGCGCCAAGACCATGGTGTTTGACGAGGTGGATCAGGGCGTCGGCGGCGCCGTAGCCGATGCGGTGGGGCACCGGCTTTCACGCCTCGCCGCCACCGGGCAGGCGCTCGTGGTCACCCACTCGCCCCAGGTCGCCGCGCGCGCCGCCATGCACTTTCGCATCGAGAAAGCCGAGTCCGGCGAGGGCGTGCGCACCGGCGTGCGCTTGCTGGCGCCGGAGGAACGCCGCGAGGAAATCGCGCGTATGCTGTCGGGTGCGCAAGTCACCGACGCCGCCCGCGCCGCCGCCGATCAACTGATGTCGAGCTAGCCTGTTTTGAAACTTCGTAATGCGCGACCGGGCGACCTGGTCTCTCTCCAAAATCTCTGGCGGACCGGCCTTGAAGCCGGTCGACGCCGCCTGTCCGCCCATGAGCGTGAGGCGCGGGCGCGTGTCTTCATCGACCGGCACATGGCGAGCGCGACGCTGCTCATCGCCGCCTTGAGCGAGGGCAGGGTGCTGGGCTGCCTCGGCTATGACACAGCGGACCGCACCGCGGTGATCGATGCGCTGCTGGTCGATCCCGAGCACCAGGGCGAAGGCGTAGGCCGCAGCTTTGTGGACTGGCTGAAAACCCGCCATGACCAGATTGAAGTGGCCGTGGCTTTCGGGGCGCGCGAGCTGCGCGGCTTTTACAAGGAGCTGGATTTTGACGAGGCGGAGCATCCCGGCCCGCAGGATCACGACGCTGACGGAGACGCTGACGATGATGCGGATGGGGCCGCCCCGGAGCATTCGGGTGCGGATTTCCGGCTGGTCTGGCGGCGTGCGCGGCGGTGACGCATGGACCACTGCCGCCGCGCCTCGGGCTCGTTCGACCGCGTGAGGGACTTTTGACGGTCCCCATACCTTGACCCTGGCGCCGCTCCGTCCTCTTTCTTCGCTGGTGACGACTCGAAAAAAGGCCCGCCCATGTCCGCCGCGCTGAAAGACCCAGACCAGCTTTCCGAAGCCGACGCCAAATCCGAGCTGGAGCGCCTGGCGAAGGAAATCGCGAAGCACGACCGGGCCTACTACGAGAAGGACAAGCCGGCGATCTCTGACGCGGCCTATGACGCCTTGCGCGCCCGCAACGCCGCGATCGAAGAGCGCTTCCCGGCGCTGAAGCGCGCCGACAGCCCGTCGGACCGCGTCGGCGCCAAACCCTCCGACCAGTTTTCTGAAGTGCGCCACGCCGTGCCCATGCTGTCGCTGGGCAACGCGTTCACAGACGAGGACGTCGCCGACTTCGTGGAGCGCATCAAGCGCTTCCTGAACCTGTCGGAGACGCCGGTCTTCACCGCCGAGCCGAAGATTGACGGGCTGAGCGCAAACTTGCGCTACGAAAATGGCGAACTGACTGTGGGCGCCACGCGAGGCGACGGGCGCTCGGGCGAAAACGTCACCGCCAATCTCAAGACCATCGCCGACATTCCCCACACCCTGAAGGGCGACGCGCCCGAGGTGCTGGAGGTGAGGGGCGAGGTGTATATGAGCCACGCCGACTTCGCCGCGCTCAATGCGCGCCAGGAGGAGCTGGGAAAGCCCGCCTACAAGAACCCGCGCAACGCAGCCGCCGGATCGCTGCGCCAGATCGATCCGGCAATCACCGCCCAGCGGCCCTTGCGCTTTTTCGCCTATGCCTGGGGCGAGCTGAGCGAGCCTCTGGCGGACACCCAGTACGGCGCGGTGGAGCGCCTCGCCCGCTACGGCTTCGCCACCAATGACGACATGGCGCGCTGCACCGGCGTGGACGAGCTGATCGCCCACTATCGTGGGCTGGAGGAGAAGCGCGCCGGGCTCGGCTATGACATTGACGGCGTGGTCTACAAGGTGGACCGGCTCGACTGGCAGGACCGGCTGGGTTTCGTCAGCCGTGCGCCGCGCTGGGCGATCGCCCATAAATTCTCGCCCGAGAAAGCCACCACACAGCTGCACGCCATCGAGATCCAGGTGGGCCGCACCGGCGCGCTCACCCCGGTGGCCAAGCTTGAGCCGGTGACCGTGGGCGGCGTGGTGGTTTCCAACGCCACGCTTCACAATGAAGACGAGATCGCCCGCAAGGATGTGCGCGTGGGCGACACCGTCGTGATCCAGCGCGCCGGCGACGTGATTCCGCAAATCGTCGAAGTCCTGAAGGACAAGCGCCCGGACGGCGCCGAGCCGTACGGGTTTCCCAAAGTCTGCCCGTGCCCGCTTCAGACGCCCGCCGAGCGCGAGGTGAATGCGCGCACTGGCGAGGTGTCGGTGGTGCGCCGCTGCACCGGCGAATTCGCCTGCCCCTATCAGCGCAAGGAGCATCTCAAGCACTTCGTCGGCCGCAAGGCCTTCGACATTGAAGGCCTTGGCGAAAAGCAGGTGGCGGCGTTTTACGAGGAAGGCGCGGTGACGGAGCCCGCCCACATCTTCACGCTGGAGCGCCGCAACGCCGCCGGCGAGCTGGACCCGCCGCTGCAGACCCGCGAGGGCTGGGGCGAGAAATCGGTGACGAACCTCTTCGGCTCGATCAATGAGCGAAAGACCATCGCCCTGTCGCGCTTCATCAACGCCATGGGCGTGCGCCATGTGGGCGAGGAGACCGCCCGGCTTCTGGCGCGCACCTACGGATCGTGGAGCGAGTTTCGCACGGCCGCAGAAGCCGCCGCCGATTCCGGCGAGGCGCGAGAGTCCATGCTCGCCATCGACGGGCTTGGCGACACGGCGGTGGACGCGCTCGGCCGCTTCTTCGCCGAAGCGCACAACAAGGCCGCCCTTGATCGCCTGCTGGAGCATGTGAGCGTGGAGGACGCCGAACAGATCGCGGCGGAAAGCCCGGTTTCGGGCAAGACGGTGGTTTTCACCGGCAGCCTTGAGAAATTCACCCGCGACGAAGCCAAGGCGCGCGCGCAGTCTCTTGGCGCCAAGGTCTCCGGCTCTGTGTCGGGCAAGACCGATTATCTGGTCGCCGGACCGGGGGCGGGAAGCAAGCTCAAGAAGGCCCAGGAGATGGGCGTCCAGACCCTGACCGAGGATGAATGGCTGGCGCTGATCGGCGGGTAGGGCGCCTTAGGCTGGCGATCCTTCAGCCTTGGCCCCGTGACAGCCTGAGCGACGCACCCTAATTTTATTCCATGACCCTGATCGCCATTGATTTTGAAACCGCCAACGAGCAGCGGGCGAGTCCGTGCGCGGTGGGTCTGTCCTATATCGAGGACGGGCGCGTGGTGGAGACCGAGGCGTTTCTGATCCGTCCGCCCGAGATGCGGTTTTCGCGCTGGAATGTCGCCGTACACGGCATCATGCCGGACGATGTGGTCGACGCGCCGGAATGGCCCGAGCTGCTGGAGGGGCTGGCCCCCAAGCTGAAGGGCGCGACTCTCATCGCCCATAACGCCAGCTTCGACATGAGCGTGCTGCGCCAGACTTGCGCCTGGTACGGGCTGGACTGTGTGGAGGCCGCCTATCTGTGCACGGTAAAGGGCGCGCAAAGCGCATGGCCCCATGTGGGTTCAGCCAAGCTCAACGTGCTGTGCGAGTATTTCGATATCGCGCTGAAGCACCACGACGCCGGCTCCGACGCCGAAGCGTGCGCGCGCCTGGCCATCCTTCTGGCCGAGCACGCCGGCGAAGCCGACTTTCTCACCGCCGCGCCCAAGCTGGGCCTCAGCGTCGGCGCCCTGACCCGCGACGGCTACGCCCCCTGCTCGTTGAGGCGCGCGCGGGTTTAGGCGCGAGCGCGCCACTGCGTGATCGCAGCGGTCGCGATCGACACGGAAGGCCTACTCGGCGGCCATGGCGTCGGGCTCTCCAGCCATCATTTTCGGCATCCAGCCTTCGTAAGCTTCGCGCAGGGCGTCCAGGCTCACCGCGTGGGCGCCGTTGACCGAAATCTCGGGCCCGCCGGCGAGGCCCGCGATCTGGACCGGGACGCCGGCGGATTTCGCCTCGGCGCGGATCTGTTCGGCGGCTTCGGCGGTGCAGGCGATGAGATAGCGCGCCTGATCCTCGCCGAAATACCAGGCGAAGGCCGGCGTTTTGCCGGTGTGGGCGAACTTGATCCCGCAGTTTGAGGCCAGCGCCATATCCGCCGCTGCGCCCGCGAGCCCGCCGTCGGAGAGGTCGTGGACCGCTTTCAGGCGTCCGGCGCGGATCTGGCTGCGCACGAAATCGCCATTGCGCTTCTCAACCGCCAGATCGACCGGAGGCGGCGCGCCGTCCTCGCGGTTTTCAAACAGGCGCAGATAGAGCGAGGCGCCAAGGGCGCCGGCGGTGTCGCCGATCACCAGCACCACGTCGCCGGCCTGCATGCAGCCATAGCCGGCGCGCTGGGCGATATCGGGGATCAGTCCCACCGCGCCCACGGCCGGAGTCGGCGGAATGGCGCGGCCCTCGGTCTCGTTGTAGAGCGAGACATTGCCCGACACGACGGGGAAGGAGAGGGCGCGGCACGCCTCGGCCATGCCCTCCACGCAGCCCACGAACTGGCCCATGATCTCGGGGCGTTCCGGATTGCCGAAATTCAGGCAGTCGGTGATGGCGATGGGATCGGCGCCCGCGGCGGTCAGATTGCGCCAGGCTTCGGCCACGGCCTGCTTGCCGCCCTCGAACGGGTCGGCCAGGCAGTAGCGCGGCGTGCAGTCGGTGGTGATGGCCAGCGCCTTGTCGGTCCCGTGAATGCGCACGATCGCGGCGTCGCACGGGCTTTCCGAGCTGGCGGCGGTGTCGGCCATGACGTGGCGGTCATACTGGCTCCAGATCCACTTCTTGGACGCCATGTCTGGCGAGCCCATGAGCTGGAGCAGAACCTTCCCGAGATCGTCCGGGGCGCGCAGATCCTTGGCCTTGATGCTGGCGCGCGCTTCGGCCGGGTAGCTGGGGCGGTCGTATTTCGGGGCGTTCTCTCCAATGGGATCGAGCGGCAGGTCGCACACCACCGCGCCCTTGTGGCGCAGCACAAGACGGCCGTGCTCGGCGGTCTGGCCGATGACAGCCACGTCGAGATCCCATTTGTGGAAGATGCGCTCGGCCACGTGCTCGCGGCCCGGCTTGACGATGATCAGCATGCGCTCCTGGCTTTCGGAGAGCATCATCTCATAGGCGGACATGTTCGCTTCGCGCTGGGGCACGTGATCCAGATCAAGCTCGATCCCCAGCCCGCCGGAGCTGGCCATCTCCACCGAAGACGACGTGAGGCCGGCGGCCCCCATGTCCTGGATCGAGCTGATGGCGTCTTCGGCCATGAGCTCCAGGCACGCCTCGATCAGCTTCTTCTCGGTGAACGGATCGCCGACCTGCACCGTGGGGCGTTTTTCTTCAGAGCCTTCGCCGAACTCGGCGCTGGCCATGGTGGCGCCATGAATGCCGTCGCGGCCGGTCTTGGCGCCCACATAAAGCACCGGGAAGCCGGGTTCGCGGGCCGCCGCGGTGAAGATCTTGTCGGAATCGGCCAGGCCCACCGCCATGGCGTTCACCAGAATATTCTGGTTGTAGCCCTTGTCGAAATTGGTCTCGCCGCCGACCGTGGGCACGCCCACGCAATTGCCGTAGCCGCCGATTCCCGCCGATACGCCAGACACCAGCTGGCGGGTCTTGGGGTGGCTGGGGTCACCAAAGCGCAGCGCGTTCATCAGCGCGATGGGGCGCGCGCCCATGGTGAACACGTCGCGCAAGATCCCGCCCACGCCCGTGGCCGCGCCCTGATAGGGCTCGATGAAGCTGGGGTGGTTGTGGCTTTCCATCTTGAAGACGGCCGCCTGGCCGTCGCCGATGTCGACAACGCCTGCGTTCTCGCCGGGGCCGTAGATGACGCGCTCGCCGGTGGTGGGGAATTTCGCCAGATGCAGGCGCGAGGATTTGTAGGAGCAGTGCTCTGACCACATCACCGAGAAGATGCCAAGCTCCACAAGGTTCGGCGCGCGGCCGAGCTCTTTGAGGATGATCTCGTATTCTTGGGCGGTGACGTGATCGAGGACGATCTCCTGATCGATTCCCTCGGCATAGTGGTTTTGCGCAGGGCTGGTCATGCGGTCACCTTCCCCAGAATGCTTTCAAACAGCGCCAGCCCGTCGGTTCCGCCATGGGTCAGGTCCACGGCGCGTTCTGGGTGGGGCATCATGCCGAGCACATTGCCCTTGGCGTTGGTGACGCCGGCGATATCGCGGGCGGAGCCGTTGGGGTTCTCGCCATAGCGGAACACCACCTGGCCTTCGCCCTCGATGCGGTCCAGCGTCTCGTCGTCGGCGAAGTAATTGCCGTCATGGTGGGCGATGGGGATGAGCAGCTCCTGGCCGCGTTCATAGCCGCGCGTGAAGGCGGTGTCCGCGCTCTCCACCGTCAGTTTCACACGGTCGCAGATGAAGCGCAGGCCGGCGTTGCGCATCAGCGTGCCCGGCAGAAGCCCCGTCTCGGTGAGGATCTGGAATCCGTTGCAGACGCCCAGGATCGGCGTGCCGGCTTCGGCCCGTTTCACCAGGTCCGCCGTGATGGGCGAGCGTCCGGCGATGGCGCCTGAGCGCAGATAGTCGCCATAGGAAAACCCGCCCGGAACCATGATGAAATCAAGGTCGTCGGGCAGGGCGGACTCCCCGTGCCAGATCATGGCCGGGGCGGTTCCGGTGACTCGCTCGATCGCCATGGCCGCGTCGCGGTCACAGTTCGAGCCGGGATAGACGATTACGGCGGTTTTCATGGGGCCTCGCTTTAGCAGGCGCCGCGGGCCTTGGCGAGATGGAACCAGACCGGATTCCGCAGCGCCCGGTCACCTCCCGCCGTCGTGTGTGCTTTTACTAGCCCGACTGGCCTGATAGCGTCTCGCCATGGCACGGATCATCATACAGCGCGACGAAGGATGTCTTGGCGGCGGCGGCTGTCTGGGCGTCGTGGCGCTGGCCGGCTGGATCACCGCCGTGGTGCGCGACGCCATGATGCTGAAATGGGTCTGGCTGATCTTTGATATCGCGCTGGCGCCGCTGGGCGCGATTCGCGGAATTCTCATGTGGTTCGGCATCGCCTGACTCGGCGAGGCCCACATTATCCCTAACGCTTGCGCGCGAGACCCGAGAGGCCGGCGCGCTCCAGGAAGGCGTCCACATCAGTGGTGCGCGGGCGCGACCGCACGCCGGCGGTTTCACCGCGGGTGAGGGAGCGAAGGCCGGTGCAGCCGGTCAGGCGAAGATGGTCGTCGTGGTGAAACATGGAATGCGCCTTCAAAATCCTGGTCGGTACTGAGCGCGATATGCGCCCGCACGCCTGGGCGCGGTAGGGCCGGATCTGCAAGCCCGCCCTGCGCCGCACGCATGGGCTGTCGCACCCTGCGCGCCCGGACCGTTCCCGCTCAACCGCGCTGCCGCCGACAGGGGCTAGCCGTCTTCCACACACAGCCAGCGGCTGGGATTGAGCCTTTGGGGATTGGAGCGCCAGTTGTGCACGCGCGGACCGACCAGCGTCTTGGTGCTCTCCACGAAGATCGGAACATCTGCGGCAACGTCCAGCAGCAGGGTTTCAGCCTCCGCCATCAGGCGCGCTCGCGCTGCAGGCTCCAGGGTCACAAGCGCCTCGCGGACCAGCGCGTCGTACGCCGGATCTATCCATTTCGACATATTAATGCCGCCGGAATCCACCATGAACTGAAGAAGATAGGCGTAAGGGTCGTCAAAGTCGGCCACCCAGCCCGAGCTGCCGACGACGAAGTCGCCCGCCCTCATGGCGTCATAGTGCAGCTGGGAGTCCCGCACGGCGATCTGCACCCGCACCCAGTCGGCGATCAGGCTCCAGTCTTCCTGGATCACCGGCGCCACGCGGGGCCAGCCGGCGGCCGGCATGTAGTGGAAGGTGAATTCCAGCGGATTATCCGGGCCGTAGCCTGCGGCTTCCAGAAGCGCCCGCGCCCGCTCGCGGCGGGCTTCGATGGGGTCGTCGGCGTAGTCGAGCCGGACATTGTCGGGCCGGCCGCTGATCCCGTCCGGGATATAGCGAAACAGAGGATCGTCCGCGCCCGACAGGACTTCATTGGCGATGAAGCGCCGGTCCACGGCCATGCCTAGCGCCTGGCGCACCCGGACATCGCCGCCGATTTCGCTGAGCGTGTTGAAGGTCAGGGTGCGAATGGTGAGGCCGGGGCCGATGTCGACCATGTCGGGGTGTCGCTCGCGCAGCATGGCGAGATTGGATCCCGAGAACTCGGGATTCAGGTCCAGCTCGCCATTGCGTACGCGGCGCTCGGCCGCAGCCGTATCCACCGTCGGGTAATAGAATACCCGGTCCAGACATACGGTCTCGGCTTCATAGAAGAGCGGGTTGCGGACCAGTTCGATCAGGTTGTTGGACTCCCACCGCACCAGATTGAACGCGCCGCTGACAACGATATTTTCCGGCCTGATCCAGTCCTCCCCGTGGACCTCGATCACGTGACGCGGGACCGGCAGGCCCGAGGCCGACAGGATCGAGGGCAGGTAGGCGGCCGGATGGACCAGGCGAAGCTCGACGGTGCGGCCGTCCACGGCGATCGCGCCGAGCGCCTCCAACGGGGCGTCGCCCCGCGACACCTCCTGTCCGTTCTCAAGGACGAAGAGCATGTCGGGATAGGCGTTGCGGGTGACCGGGTCGAGGGCCCGCTGAAAGCCGCCCACCACATCACCGGCGGTGATCGGCAGGCCGTCGGACCATCGCGCATCGCGCAAGATGAAGGTCCAGGTGAGGCCGTCCTCGGACACTGCTGCGCTCTCGGCGAGGGCCGGGACATCGTCGCCGTTCACATCCCTCTGGTAGAGGCCGACGAACAGATCCGACACGATCTGCGTCTCCGGGACGATGTAGGCCACATGGGGGTCCAGGGAGAGCGGCTCCATGCGATTGCCGCGATGGAGCGTCGCGCCCTCATCGGCCTGAGGCGCGCTGCACGCCGTTACAGCGCCCGCCAGTGCAGCCGCGATCCATGGTCTGATCATCCTGTCCCGCCCCCCGGAAATGTGAGGCGGTAGCTTCCGGTCCTGTCGGCGGCTTGGCAAGCGTTTCGCAAGACAGCGCGAGCATCCCCGTGACCAGGCGCGCCGGCCCGCGCGGCGACCGCGCTAGCTGTCGGAGTCGTGCTGAGGCTTGTCTCTGCGAGAGGTCTCGGCGAAATCCTCAAGCTGGCTTTCGCTCATGCTATCATACATCTGCTTTGCGGCGCCTTGCAGGTTGGAGGCTTTCTCCTCGCCGCGCTTGGCGGCCAGAGCCGCACCGGCGGCTTTCTGCTGGGCTGCGGACTGGGCGGGCATGGCCGGTCTCCTGATTGCTGCGTCCAGAGAGCGAAAGCCGGTGGGGCCGCCCGGGTTCCCTCGGACGTGAAGCTGACATGAAAAGGCCCGCCGCGATTCCTCGCGGCGGGCCTTCACACACTCAAGATCTCGTGGCTCAGGCGCCGGGGATCGGGAAGGTGACGCTGGCGCCGGGGCCCAGCGGCAGTCCCAGGAACACCCATAGGATCGTCAACGCGATGCCGCTGACCATCAGCCAGATCGAGTAGGGGATCATCGACGCGGTCAGAGACCCGATCCCGAACTCGGGCACCCAGCGGCGGGCGAAGACCAGAACCAGCGGGAAATACACCATCAGCGGGGTGATGATGTTGGTCCCGCTGTCGCCGACCCGGTAGGCGGCCGTGGCCATTTCCGGGCTGACGCCCAGAATCATGAGCATGGGCACCAGGACCGGCGCCATCAGCGCCCATTTCGCGCTCGCCGACCCCACGAACAGGTTCAGCGCGCCCGCGAACAGCACGATCAGGCCCAGCACCAGAGGCAAAGGCAGGCCCGAGCTTTCGATGGCGTTGGCGCCGTTCACCGCGAAGATCAACCCGAGCTGGGACTGGTTGAACATCTCCACGAAGTAGGCCGCGAAGAAGGCCAGCACGAGGTAATAGCCCATGTCCTTCATGGCGCCGGCCATCATGTCGATGATGTCGCGATGGTCTTTGATGGTGCCTGCGGCCCTTCCGTAGGCGACGCCGGCGAAAATGAAGAGCAGCATGAAGCCCGCCACGAGCGAGGAGAACATGGGCACCAGGGCCACGGCGATGTTCGCCTCGGGGTCTTCCAGCACCGCTTCATTGAACAGCGGCGCGTTCGGCACGCCGTCCACCAGCGGGTACATGGAGAAATTGCCGAGCGTGACGAGGTGCACCAGATCCACCGTGAGGATCACCCACACCGCGACGACAGCCAGCGTCGCAAGACCGGCGCGCGCCAAGCCCTTTTTCTGGCCGGGGGTGAGGTCGGCGTTGACGTCTTCATCGTCGTCCGTGCCCTTGCCGCCGGCCACCGCGCCGCCGGTCCAGGGACCCAGGCGCGGCTCGACGATCCGGTCTGTGACGAACCAGATCACCGGCAGGAAGACGAAGGTCATCACCGCTATGAAATACCAGTTTCCGGCAATGTTCATGGTCCAGGGCACGCCCAGATTGGCGGCCTCAACCGAGGCTTCGGTGATCCCGAACAAAAGCGCGTCCAGCTGTCCGGGCAGAAGGTTGGCCGAGAACCCGCCCGACACGCCGGCGAACGCGGCGGTGATGCCGGCGACCGGGTGTCGGCCGGCGGCGGCGAAGATCACAGCCGCCAGCGGGATCAGCACCACATAGGCGGCGTCGGCGGCCAGATTGCCCATCATCGCCGCCAGCGCCACCGCCGGGGTGAGCAGGCGGTTGGGCACGTCGCGGACCATGGCGCGCATGGCCGTGCCGAACAGGCCTGCGCGCTCGGCGACGCCGGCGCCCAGCATCACCACCAGCACATAGCCGAGCGGGTGGAAGCTGGTGAAAATCTCCGGCATCTCCACCAGCAGGTATGAGATGACGTCCGGCGACAGCGCCGACACCGCCTCGACCATGGCAGGAGAGCCGTCGGAATTGGTCTGGGTGGGGTGCTCCACTGACAGCCCGACGATCGCGGTGATCGTAGAGATCGCGACCATCAAGAGGATCAGATAGAAGAAAATAAAGGCCGGATCCGGCAGCTTGTTGCCGGCTTTTTCGATGGCCCCCAGAATCCCCTTCTGGTGCTCCACCTTGGCGGCGTCTCGCTTGGCGTCGCTCATGATTTTCCCCTCGCAGGTCGATGCGCCGCTCTTCTTGGAGGCGGCGTCACACAGTTTCTAGATGAAGGAGTACCGCGCCGAGGGTTCCGGGGGAACCCGAAAGGGCGCGTACGCTTCACTTGCCCAGAAAGGTGAGCACCCGATCGCGCGCCCGTTCATAGGCGCCCCGGTCGCGGTAGAGCCCGAAATGGCCGCCGCCCTCCAGGCTGACAAGCTCGGCCCGTGCGCCTTCGGCGCGCAGCCCCTCGATCAGGGCGGAAGCGGGCGCGTGGGCGCACAGCTGATCGTCCATCGCCTGGACCAGCACCACCGGCGGCGCGCCCGCCGGATCGGCCTCCACCGGCGACAGGCGGGCGGCCGCTTCAGCACCCCCGGCGCGCTCCACCGTCCAGTAGCTGGAGGTGAGGTCGGCGCAGGCGGAAAAGCCCGCCGCCGCGTCCGCCCGGCCCGGCGCGTCGGCCGGCTGCAGAAGGGCGGTTGTCAGGGCCAGATGGCCGCCCGCCGAAAACCCGCCGGCGTAAACGCGCGCCGGGTCGACGTTCAGCGCTTCGGCGTTTTCACGCACCCAGGCGACCGCGTCGGCGGCGTCTTCAACCGCTTCGCCGATCCCGGTCCCGTGGCGGGAGCCAAGCCGGTATTCCACTTGCACCACGGTGTAGCCGGCCTCCTTGAAGACCTCGCACACCCCGCACCAGGCCCAGCTTCCCTGAAACCAGCCGCCGCCATGAAACCACACGAGGGCCGGCGCGGCCTTGGTGTCGGATTCAGCGGGAAAGACATGGGCCTCAAGCGAGACCGGGCCGGCGGTCTTGTAGGTCTCGATCCGGTGACCCTGGCGCTCGCCCTGTGCGTCGGCGAGCTCTGCGCGCAGAACGTCGCTTTCCGCGCCGGGGCAGGCGCCCAGCGCGGCGTCCGCCGCCTCCGGCCAGCCGTCGGCGCCGTGGTCGTCGAGATGCTCGCTCACCGCATGGCGCACATAAAAGCAGGCGATGGCCGGATCATCGGCGCGCCCGGCTTCAGCGAGTTCGGCGGTGAGGCGCAGTGCCTGCGGGTCAAGCAACACCCGCCCTGCCGTGATCAACGCATCGCGGCGGGCGTGAAGCCGGCCCAGCATGAAGGCGGCGTATTCAGGCAGGTCCAGCAGATCCGGGCGGTCAAGTTCCACCAGATCGACAAAATCCCAATAGCTCGCGGACGCGTGAAAGTCCGGGTTGCGGGTCGCCTGCGCGTGCTGCTCCGGCCAGGCGGCGCGGCCGCGCGCCCATTCATAGAGCAGGCGTTGGCGCAGCCGGTCAGCCGTCTCCGGCGCGATTTCGTGGGCGCCAATCGCCGCCTCCAGCGCGATTTGATGGCGGTCATAGGCCGCGCCCCATTCGGAGATGAAGCCGGCCTCGCGGCGTTGGCGCAACGCGCGAAACAGCACCGGCAGCTCTTCTCCCCAGGCCTGGGAGACTTGCTCGGGCGTGGCGAGCTCGGGCGCCGGCTCGCCGGGCTGGACGGCGGCGAGCGCTATGGCGGCAAGGAGGGCGGCGATCATGGCGGTCTCTCTAGGGCGTCGAACCGGCGCCGGATAGCCGGGTGCGCGAGTAACGTCGAGGCGAGGGGCTGCAGTCTGACACATGTTTAATATAAAAGATTTGAGGGTCATTGCGGCGTGAGCGCGGGCCGAGCGCCTGTCCCGGCGGCAACGCCAGCATGTTGAGCGGCGTTGTCTGCGCGCCTGACCCGCCAAGGCTCGCCGCCTGCTGCAAGATCGCTACATTCGTGCGCATGGAACGCTTCGCCCACCTTCTGGACGCCTTGTCCCTGACGCCGCAGCGCAACGCCAAGCTCCGGATTCTGGTGGATCATTTCCGTGCGACTCCGGACCCAGAGCGCGGTCTGGCCCTGGCGGCCATCACCGGCTCGCTGGAGTTTCGCGGCGCCAAGGCCGGCGCCATCCGGGCGATCGCCGCAGAGCGGGTCGATCAGGTCCTTTTTGAAATGAGCTATGACTATGTGGGGGATCTGGCCGAGACCACGGCGCTGATCTGGCCCACGCGCCACGGCGCCAACCGTGCGCCGGATCTGGCCGAAGTGATCGAGGCTCTGTCCGGCGCCACGCGCGCAGAAGCGCCCAAACTTATCGAAGCCTGGCTTGATGCGCTGGACGCCAACGGGCGCTGGGCTTTGCTGAAGCTTGTCACCGGGGGACTGCGCGTCGGCGTTTCGGCGCGGCTGGCGAAAACCGCGCTGGCGCAGTTTGGCGATGTGGACGTCACCGAAATTGAGGAGCTCTGGCACGGGCTCGCTCCGCCCTACGAGGACCTCTTCGCCTGGCTGGAGGGGCGCGCCGACAAGCCGGTGAGCGCTGCGAAAGCGCCGTTTCGCCCGGTCATGCTCGCCAATCCAGTGGATAGCGCCGACTTTTCCAAGCTTGATCCAGCCGATTTCGCCGCCGAGTGGAAATGGGACGGCATCAGGATTCAAGCGGTAAGCGAGGCAGGGGTGCGGCGGCTCTACACGCGCACCGGCGATGATATCTCCCATGCTTTCCCGGACGTTCTCGCCGCGCTGGCGTTTGAAGGCGCGGTGGACGGAGAGCTCTTGATCCGCGACGGAGAGGGCGGCGTGGCGCCGTTCTCCGAGCTGCAGCAGCGGCTCAATCGCAAGACGGTGTCAAAAAAAATGATGGAGCAGCGCCCGGCCTTCATCCGCGCCTATGACCTTCTGGTCGTGGGAGAGGAGGATTTGCGGCGTAAACCGTTCATCGAGCGCCGCGCCCGGCTGGAGGCGCTCATCGCCGCGGCGCCGGACCGTCTGGACATATCCGACCTTGTGCCCATCGAAAGCTGGGCGGCCCTGGAGGCCCAGCGCGCTGATCCGCCCCACGCTCACGCGGAAGGGGTGATGCTCAAGCGTCTCGACAGCGCCTACGTCCCCGGCCGGCCCAAGGGCCCGTGGTTTAAATGGAAGCGCGACCCGTTTCTGGTGGACGCCGTGCTGATGTACGCCCAGCGCGGTCACGGCAAGCGCTCCAGCTTCTATTCGGATTTCACCTTCGGCGTCTGGAAGGACGGCGGGGACGGCGAGGGCGACACGCTGGTGCCGGTGGGAAAGGCGTATTTCGGCTTCACTGACGAGGAGCTGAAGAAGCTCGACAAGTTCGTGCGTGACAACACCTATGAGCGCTTCGGGCCGGTGCGCTCGGTCACCGCCACGGCCGATCACGGCCTGGTGCTGGAGATCGCGTTTGAAGGTCTGCAGCGCTCGCCGCGCCACAAGTCGGGGCTCGCCATGCGCTTTCCGCGGGTTCACCGCATCCGCTGGGACAAGCCCAGCGCCGAAGCCGACCGGATCGAGGCGCTGGAGACGCTTCTGGAAGAACATTTCGACACGCGCGGAACCCATGATAAATAGCCCGCATTCATAAGAGCGCACCCAAGGGGCTGACATGACGATCCACCTCCTCGCCGCCGCCGGGCCGTCCATTTCGGTGGAGACCATCACCGGCTATCTCATGACCGTGGGCGTCCAGGCGCTCATCAATGTCGCCATGGCGGCGGTGATCCTGGTCGTCGGCTTCATGATCGCCGGCGCGGTGGGCCGCTCGGTCAGGAAGATCGCCGAGAAGAACCCGCGTATGGACAAGACACTCGCCAGCTTCTTTTCCTCGCTGGCGCGCTGGGGCATCATCGCGGTGGTGCTCATCGCCGTGCTCACCCGCTTCGGGGTGGAGACCACCAGCCTTGTGGCCGCGCTCGGCGCCATGACCCTGGCGGTCGGCCTCGCTTTGCAGGGCACGCTGGGCAATGTGGCCGCCGGCGTGATGATCGTGTTCTTCCGGCCCTATTCCATCGGCCAGTACGTGGACATCGCCGGGGTCGCCGGAACGGTGAAGGACATCACCTTGTTCTACACCGAGCTGAACACGCCCGATAACGTCCAGATCATCATTCCCAACGGTCAGGCCTGGGACAATGTGATCACCAACTATTCCGCATACCCTGAGCGGCGCTGCGACTTTGTATTTTCAGCCAGCTATGACGACGAGATCGACAAGGTCCAGACCGTTCTGCGCGAGCTGTTCGAAGCCGACGAGCGGGTGCGCAAGGAGCCAGCCGTGTTCGTGGAGGTGAAAGCCCATAACGCCTCCAGCGTGGACTATCAGGTGCGCGTCTGGTGCGCGGCTTCGGATTATTGGAGCCTGCATTTTGATATGAACAAGCGCGTGAAGCTCGCCTTCGACGCCAACGGCATCGAGATCCCCTATCCCCACCAGGTGGAGATACACAAGGACGCCAAATAGGCGGTCGCCGCGCCGCCCTTGATCTGAACCAAGCGCGACAAGGGCTGGCCTGACGTTCCCGAAGTGAGGTCGGCCGCCCTTTTCGCGCCCCAATCGCCGCACAAGGTCGACCCATGAGCGATGCGAACTCCAAACCCAAACGGTCCGGTCTTCTCGGACGGATCACCGATGTCCGGTTCTCCGATCTGGTGATCCTGTTTTTCCTGTGCGTGCTGGTCGGGCTCTTGCTGGCCTTCTTCAACGTGGACCCGGCTGATTTGTGGGTGGATTTCTTCGCCACGGTCGGCGAGGCGTGGAACAGCTTTTTTGGCGGCTTCTTCGACCTCGTGGGCAACGCGCTGAAATACTTCATCCTGGGCGCCGTGGTGATCGTTCCCATCTGGGCGATCTGGCACGTCCTGCGCGCGGTGCTGCGCCGCTAGGCTTCACCTTGTGCTAACCACACCGCGCGGTTTCAGGCGCGCGCGGCGTTTCGCTGGGCTAGGCTTTCCGTCTTAGTGCGGGGGCCCTTGGTGATGGCGGATATCTTGTTCATGAACGGGCGCAAAGCCCCGGCGGCGCGACCCTGGCGGGAGCGGCCGCTGATCGTGTGCGACCCTGTCCGTTTTACGCGGCGGCTCACCGTTGAAATTCTTCGCGCCGCGGGCGCCGAGCGGGTGACCGCCGCCGAGACGCCTGAAGCCGCGCGCTGGTTCCTTAAGCAGGCTAACAATCCGGTGTTGCTGACGGACTGGCGCGAGGGCGAAGAAGAAACGCCCGGCAGCGGGCCGGATCTGGTGCGTGCAGTACGCCGCGAGGGCGCAGGAGCGCACACGCCGAGCCTGGTGATCACCGCTCGGCGCCAGCTTCTCGACATGGAGCATGTGCGTGATTGCGGAACAGATGCGCTCGCCCTGCGCCCGGTCTCGCCGGCGCGGCTCGCCGAGCGCCTCACCGAGATCACCGAGCGTCCGCGCGCATTTGTCACCACCGCACGCTTTTCCGGGCCGGACCGGCGCGCCGCGCGGCCCCTGCGCGGTGATTACAAGCGCGACCGCGACGTCGCCGACGGCCATGTGAGCGCAGCGGGCGCTGCGCTCAACCAGGCGCGCGCCATCATCTTTGAAAGCCTGCGGCGCAAGGATCCGCTGTCGGCCCGGGTTGGAAAATCGCTGGAGCGGTTTCTGGAAGGGCGCGACGGCGTCGACGCCGAGGCGCGCGAAATCATCACGCTGCACCGCGGCGCGCTGGCCCAGCTGAGCGATCTCAAGCGTGAGGCGCTGGAAATGCGCCTGGACGTGGTTGCAGGCCTGGAACGCATCGTGGCGCGCCGCGCGGCGGCGTAGGCCACTGGAAAGATCGCCGCGCCCCGCCTACAACGCTCCTCCATGAGCGATGATCTTCAAGCCCGCCTGGACGAGCTCGCCCCGCTATTGGTGGCCGGCAGTCCCCACGCCGTGGATCTCGGCTTCACGCTGGAGGCGATCCGCCCCGGCGAAGCGGTGATGCGCGCCGCCTATCGCGAAGACCTGGTGGGCGATCCCGAAACCGGCGTGATGCACGGCGGCGTGGTCACCGCGCTGCTGGATCACGCGTCCGGAACGGCTGCCTTCGCTGGTCTGGGCGGAGACAAAGCCACCGCGACGCTGGATCTGCGCCTTGATTACATGCGGCCGGCGACGCCTGGCCGCGACGTCATCGCCGAGGCGCACACCGTGAAGGTCTCCGGCCTCATCGCCTTTGTCAGCGCCGTCGCCCATAACGGCGATATCGACGACCCCATCGCCACCGCGCACGCCGCCTTCATGGTCACGCGGGTGAGCCAGGACGCGGCGGATCGGGCCCGGTCGGAAATGGAGGCTGGCCTCACCCCGATTTCCAAGGTGGAGAAGAAGGGCGGTCAGGCATGAGCGAACGGCTGTCTCCCCTCCTGTCCAGCCCGTATGTGAAGCGGCTTGGCGTTCTGTTCGACGAGCATGGCGACGAGCTGACCGGAATCCTGCCCTACGCCGAGGCTCTGGTGGGAAATCCGCTGATCCCGGCGCTCCATGGCGGGGCCATCGGCGCGTTCATGGAGATCACGGCGTCGGCGGGGCTTCTCGCCGCGAGCGATCTCAGCGCGCTGCCCAAGCCCATCGACGTGGCGGTGGACTATCTGCGTCCGGGCCGGCCCAGCGACGTGTACGCCCGCGCCGCCATCACCCGTCAGGGATCACGCGTCGCCAATGTGCGCGTCGAAGCCTGGCAGGAAAGGCGTTCAGCGCCCATCGCGACCCTGCACGGTCACTTTCTCATCAAACCGGCGGGCTGAGGTTTCGCGCCATAGTTCAAGTCTTGGTTAACGCTTGCGCGTCAGCATGTCGGCAAGCTCTCGGAGTCGTCCGGATTCGTCATGTCTCAAGGTAGTTTTGAACGGATACGCGTCCTCATTCTCGAGGACAATGCTCACATGTCCACGATCCTGCGGACGATTCTGCAGGGGTTCGGCGTGCGTACGATCGTGGAGACGCGCGACGCCGCCGACGCGTTCGAGATCATGCGCAGCGCCAATCCTGATCTCGCTCTGGTGGACTACATGCTCGGCGACGTGGACGGGCTGGAATTCACCCGGCTCATCCGCACCGCGTCGGACAGCCCGAACAAGTATCTGCCCATCATCATGGTTTCTGGTCACACCGACCGCTCCAGAATCTATGAAGCGATCAACGCCGGGGTGAACGAGTATCTGGCGAAGCCCGTCCGCCCGGTGGATCTGTATAACCGGCTGGTCTCGCTGATCGAGCGGCCGCGCCGCTTCGTCAAGTCGGCGGGGTATTTCGGTCCCGACCGGCGCCGGCGCCAGGATCCGCGCTTCTCCGGTCCGTGGCGGCGGTCCACCGACACCCAGAACAAGGACGAAGCCGACGACGTCGATTTCGGCTGAGCCCCGCTGACTTCGCCCCTGTCCGGCGGTCCGTGCGCCTTAGCTTCTGCACCTTGGCGCCGCTGGGCTGTGCTTTAAGTGACCCGAGCGCCGGGTTTGTTCGTTAGTGTCTGAATGGACCGACCGACGATGAACCCTGAGAGCGGCGAGGGGACGAAGCGCCGCGGCAAGATCACACGCTTGCGCCATCGCCTTGATGATGCGGCGCGCGGGCGCTGGGCCTTGCCGGTGCTGCTCCTGGGCTCGGTGCTGGAATCCACCGTGTTTCCCTGGCCCATCGAGTTTCCCATGATCGCTTATATGCTGCGCGGCAAGCGGGCGGCGGCGGAGGTGATCACCATCGTCACGCTGGGCAGCGTCGTGGGGTGTTTCCTGAGTTATCTGGCGGGCCGGGCGGCGTTCGACGCGCTGGAGGGCTTCATTCTGGCGCGGCCGGGGCTTGAAGCGAATCTGGAGCTGGCCCGCCAGCGTATCGAGGCCTGGGGACCGCTTGCGGTGGCCTTCGCCATGCTGGCGCCGATCCCGGTGCAGGCGGCCAGTTTCGCAGCCGGACTGGCGGAGATGTCGGTGTGGATATTCCTCGTCGCGGTGGCGGCGGGCCGCTCGGCGCGCTACTGGGCGATGGGCGCTGTCGTGTTCCTGTTCGGCGATCAGATCGCGGCCTGGTGGAAGGGCCTGCCCAAGACCTGGCGCAACTGGGGCGTCGGCATCGGCCTTGCGGTGTTCCTCGCCCTGTGCGCCTTCGCGCTGGTAACGCTGTTCATGCCTGAGGCGCTGTCTTCGGCGGGTGAGACGGGCGCGGGACCTGGCGGCGGCTTAAAAGCGCGATAGCCGGTTTTGAGGCTCAAGCCCCATCAGGGCGAACAGATGGGCGAGCAGCAGGATGAACGCCACGCCGGCGAGAATCGCGAGCGGCGTCCACGGGACCATGCGCGGACGCAGCGGATCGGAGGGACGCCCGCCGCGCCGGGCGGCGAACACGAACAGGGCGGCGTCCAGCGCCATCAGCGCCAGCGTAATCAGAAGGGACATCGGGCGCCTCGCGTCGGGCCGTGGAGACCCCGTGCCGGGTCTTGACCCACACATAGGGTCGCACCGCAAGTTCGTGCAAGGCGCGGCACGCCGCGGGCAGCTGCAGCAGCCAGTAGGCCGGCATCGCAGCGAGATCGACAAGGCGCGGCTTGAACCCGGCCCGGCGCGCGCCGGCGGCGGCGCAGGCCATGGCCGCAATGTGGGCGGCCAGCCCGGCGCCCAGCGCGGCGAGGCCCGCCGGTGATGCCGCTTGCGCCGGCGCTCCCGCCGCGGTGAGCGCCATCAGGGCGAGGCCGGCCGGATACCCCACCGCACACACCACATTGGCTAGGAGGCTGAACTGCAGAGCGGCGAGCGCGCGAAGCCCGGCCGTCCCGGCCAGCCCGCGCGGATCGCGCATCTGCACCAGCCAGGTGACCGCGTGGCCTTTCAGCCAGCGGCTGCGCTGGCCGGTCCAATCCTTGCGGGTCTCCGGCGCTTCTTCCGCAGTGCCAGGCTCGATCAGCCCGGCGCGCCATCCCTCGCGGGCGAGGCGGAAGCCCAGATCGGCGTCCTCGGTCACGTTGAAAGGGTCCCAGGCGCCGCACGCTTCAAGCGCTTCGCGGCGAAACACATTGCTGGTTCCGCCCAGCGGCAGGGGCAGGCCCAGGCGATGATAGGCGGGTAGAAGCGCATGAAACTGAGCGGCGTATTCCAGAGCGAACTGGCGCGTCAGCCAGCACCGATCGCCATTGTACCAGCCCAGCGGCGCCTGCACGACGCCCAGCCCGTCGTCGGCGCCGAAGGCTTCGGCGGCGGCGCGCAGCTGATCGGGGCGCGGCGCGTCCTCGGCGTCGTACACCGCGATCATCGCGCCGTGAGCGGACTGCAGCGCATAGTTCAGCGCGCGGGGCTTGGTCCGCGGTCCTGCAGGCGGCGCGACAAGCACGCGGGTGCGCACTTTCGCGCGCCGAGCCGCCGCACGTGCGGCCGCCAGAGTCGCGGTGTCGCCATCCTCAAGGACGAGAATGATTTCCAGCCGGTCGCGCGGATAGTCCAGGCGCGCCAGATGGGTCATCAGGCCGGCCACCACTGCCTCCTCCTTGTAGAGCGCGACAATGACGCTGACCGGCGGCGTCTCGCAGGCTTTGAGCGGGCGGCGCGGCGACCAGCGCGGCGCGAACACCCCCAGAAGCCGTAGCATGCAAAGCGCGCACACGAACATCATGAGGCAGAACAGAAGGACCAGTACGGCGGCGCTCGGCGCGAACAGCGCGAACCCCGCCGCAAAGCTGAAAACCGGCGCCCAGAGACGAAGCGGCGGGAGCAGGGCCCGGCCTGCGCTGGCTTGCGGCCGGTCGGTGAGCAGCGCGAACGCGGCTGTCTGCGCGCACGGCGCATCGCGCCGCGAGCCCGGCCGCGCTGGTTCTGTGTGCGTGGAGATCGCCATGCCCAGCCTCCCGTCACGGGAAATTTAAGCAGACATTCTCCTGAAAAGCGAATCAGTTGTGGAAAAAGCGAGAGACTCGCCTTGTCCAGGCTTGACACTGTCGGGCCGACTTTCCCGTTTCAGGCGAAGTTCTAGGCCTTGGGATCGAAGAGAGCCAGGCGCTCGCGGGCGGTGAGGCGGCCTTCGCCGGGATTGAGTTCGAACGCGGCGAACATGCTGGTAGGCCAGCCCTGGGGCAGGCCCTTGGTCGCCTTCGCCGAGACGGCCAGGGAGTGGGCGAAGCTGCCGACGCCGGGATTATGGGCCACCAGCACGATGGATTGCGCGCCCTCCGACAGGGCGGTTCTCACCGCGCGCTCCAGCATTTCCGATGAGGCGTGATACAGCGCCATGGGGCTGGTCACCTTGGGATCGCCCACCGCTTGGGCCAGACCGTGATAGGTTTCGCGCGTGCGCCGGGCCGGACTGACCAGCGCGTGATCTGCGGTGAAGCCGGCCGCCTTCATCGCCTCGCCCGCCCGCACCGCGTCGGCGCGGCCGCGCTCGGTCAGGCCGCGCTCGAAATCGTCCTCGGCTTCGAGCCGGTCGACGGCTTTGGCGTGGCGCATGACGATCAGGCTGGGCATGGGCGGGCCTCGTAGGTGCTGGACGCGGGGGCGTGTTCGGTCACTAAGGGGGCGACCGAACCGGAATCGGGGTTGCGCATTCGCCGCTCGGAGCCCAAGTAAAGCTGCGTTCGACGCCCCCCGCAAACCTTATCAGGGAGAAAAATCATGGCGCTTCTGCTCGGCGACGTCGCCCCGGACTTCGAGGCGATGACCACTGACGGCAAGATCAAGTTCCACGACTGGATCGGAGACGACTGGGTGATCTTCTTCTCCCACCCGGCCGACTACACCCCGGTGTGCACCACCGAGCTTGGCTACACCGCCAAGCTGAAGGACGAGTTCAAGAAGCGCGGCGCCAAGGCGATCGCGCTGTCCGTGGACCCGATCGCGGACCACCACACCTGGATCAAGGACATCGAAGAAACCCAGAATGTGAAGATGAACTTCCCCATCATCGCCGATGAAAGCCGGGAAGTGTCCACGCTCTACCAGATGATCCACCCCAACGCCGACCCGAAGGTCACCGTGCGCGCGGTCTACATCATCGACCCGAACAAGAAGATTCGCGCCACCTTCACCTATCCGCCCAGCGCCGGCCGGAACTTCAACGAAGTGCTGCGCCTGCTGGACTCGCTGCAGCTCACCGACGGCTACAAGGTGGCCACGCCGGTGAACTGGGAAGACGGCGAGGACGTGATCGTCGTGCCGAGCCTGTCGGACGCCGACGCCGACAAGCTCTTCCCCAAGGGCTACAAGAAGATCAAGCCGTATCTGCGCACCACGCCGCAGCCCAACAAGTAAGCGGGTTTTGATCCCCTACGATGCGGCCGGTCCCTAGCGGGCCGGCCGTTTTCGTTTGTGGGGTTTGCGCGCGCCGCAAGCGGGTTAAACTACGCTCCGAAAAAGAGAAAACTGCGGGAGAACGCCCATGGCCGAACAGGTGACGCTCGAAATATCCGACGGGATCGGTCTTGTGACGCTGAACCGGCCCGACGCCATGAACGCCTTCACAACCCAGATGGGCGAGGAGATCCGCGCCGCCTTTGATGAGACCGATTCCGATCCTTCCGTGAAGGCGGTCGTGGTCACCGGCGCCGGGCGCGCCTTCTGCGCCGGGGCGGACCTGTCGCTGGGCGCGGAGACCTTCAACGCAGTGGCTAACGCCAAGTCCGAAGGCACGCTGGTGGACACCGATCCGCAATGGCGCGATTTCGGGGGGCTTTTGAACCTCCGAATTTTCGACAGTGAGAAGCCGGTGGTCGCTGCGATCAACGGCGCGGCGGTGGGTATCGGCGCGACCATGATCCTGCCCATGGATGGCCGTGTTGCGCTGAAGGGTGCGAAATTCGCCTATCCCTTCACCAAGCGCGGCATCGCCTGGGATGGCTGCGCCAGCTGGTTCCTGCCCCGGATCGTGGGCGTTGAGACGGCGCTGGACTGGGGCTTGTCCGGGCGCACGTTCCTGGCTGAGGAAGCGCTGGAGCGCGATCTCGTCTCCGAGCTGTGCGAGACGCCTGAAGCGGTGCTGGAGCGCGCGCTGGAGCGGGCGAGGGCGCTGACATCAAGCGCCGCGCCGGTTTCCGTGGCCATGAACCGGCGCCTTTTATGGCGCATGCTCGGAGCCAGCCATCCCATGGAAGCGCACCGGCTGGAGAGCCGCGCCATTCTCCATCGCGGCATGAGCGCGGACGCCGTGGAGGGCGTGACCAGCTTTCTTGAAAAGCGCGCCCCGGCCTTTCCCGGCTCGGTTCCCGCTGATCTTCCGCCCGGCTGGCCGTTCGACAACGATCCCGACTACTGAACCGCGATCCGCTACGGCCTCGACTTGCACGCCCGCCCGGCCTAGCTGTGGCGGCGTTGCTCTTTATGGATTTTGTTTCTTGCTACATGCCTCTCCAGACCCCAAGCGGCCGACCATAACGACCGTCGAGCTGATCGCCATGGTGGGCGCCCTCATGGGGCTCAACGCTCTGTCGATCGACATCTTCCTGCCGGCGTTGGGCGAGATCGGCGAGGCGCTGGGTGCGCCGGGCAATGACCGCCAGCTGGTGATCACCGCTTATGTCTTCGGCTTCGGCATCGCACAGCTGGTTTTCGGTCCGCTCACCGACGCGCTGGGCCGGCGCAACGTGCTCTTGTGGGCGCTGGCCGCCTATCTGGTCTCGACGGTGATCTGCGTCATGGCGCCCACAATGGCGCTGATGATCGCCGCGCGCGCGCTCCAGGGCGTGGCGGCGGCCGCGACGCGCGTCATCGCCGTGGCGCTGGTGCGCGATCTCGTGTCGGGCCGGCGCATGGCGGAGATCATGAGTTTTGCGATGACGGTGTTCATGGTGGTGCCCATCCTGGCGCCGGGGATCGGTCAGGCCGTGCTCGCCTTCAGCGACTGGCATGCGATCTTCGCCATCCTGTTCATGCTCGCGGCCGGGCTCGGGGCCTGGATGTTTTTCCGGCTGCCCGAGACCTTGCAGCCGGAGAACCGGATCGGGTTCAGCGCGGCCTCGGCGGCGCAGAACTATCTCGCTGCGGCCGGCAACCGGCAGAGCGCCGGCTACATCGCCGCGGCGGCCTTTATCTTCGGCGCCCTGTTCGCCTTCATCGCCACGTCCGAGCAGATCATCGCCGAGCTTTACGGGCTGCAGGACTGGTTCGCGGTGGCCTTCGGCGCCGTGGCTCTGGGGCTGGCGGCGGCGAACATATTGAACGCCCGGATCGTCGGGCGCCTGGGTATGCGGCGCATCTCCCACACCGCGCTGGCGGCCTTTGTTGTGGTCAACGCGGTCCACCTTGTCATCGCCCTGAACGGTCAGCCGCCCTTCTGGGTGTATTTCCCGCTGCTGGGGCTGGCGATGATGCTGTTCGCGATGATGGGTTCGAACTTTTCATCGCTGGTGATGGAACCCGCCGGCAGGCGCGCCGGCACGGCCGCCGCCCTCTACGGAGCGGTGACGTCCATGTCCGGCGCGGTGCTGGGGTCGCTGATCGGCCAGGCCTATAACGGCACCGTTGTGCCGCTCATCGGCGGACTTCTGGTCATGGGATCGGTCGCGTTCGCTATCGTGTTCTGGGCGGAACGCGGACGCCTGTTCGGAGTGAACGAGGTCGCGCCGGAAATCGACACCCGGATCGACCCTGAACCCGAGCCGGAAGCCAAGACCAGGGCGGGCTAGAACTCGTCGACGCTCAGGCTGTCCTCGGCGATGGCGCCGTCCAGGCGCCAGCCCGCCTCCTCGTCCCGGGCCAGCAGTTCGCACAGCCAGGGCAGCAGTGTCTTGAGGTCCGCCTCAAGCGTATAGGGCGGGTTGATGATCACCACGCCGGCGCCGGCGAGCTTGCCCTCTGCGCCCGGCTCGCTGACCCAGAGGTCGGCGCGCAGGATCTTCTCCGCGTCAAAGCCCTTCTCCTCGATCAGCCATTCGGCGAATCCCACATCGAAGCGCTCCGCCGCCCACAAATCCTTGAGCGGGCGCCAGAAGATATACGTGCCGTCCTGCCATTTATTCAGCGCGCCAAGCGCCGCCTCGGCCATGTGGGCCATCTCGTCGCGGTGCTCGAACGGCGGATCGATAAGGACCAGGCCGCGCTTCTCACGCGGCGGCAGAAGCGCCGGCAGCGCGCGGTAGCCGTCGCGCATCTCCACCTTCACCCGCGCGTCCTTCGCGTAGCGCTGGTCCAGCGTGCGGGAATCCTGCGGGTGAAGCTCGCACAGTGTCATTCGGTCCGCTTCGCGCATCAGCCGGGCGGCCAGCTCCGGCGATCCGGGATAGGCGCTCAGGGCGGCGCCGGTGTTCATCGCCTTCACCGTATCCAGCAGCGGCGCGAGGATGCGCGCGATTTCCGGCGGCGGGGCGGCGTCGAGCAGGCGCGCGATTCCGCTCTCCCATTCGGGACTGCGCCGCGCCTCGTCGCTGGACAGATCATAGGCGCCGATACCCGCATGGGTGTCGATATAGCGGAACGGTTTGGACTTTTTCTTCAGATGCTCCAGGCACAGGGCGAGGACCGCGTGCTTCAGGAGATCGGCGAAATTGCCCGCGTGAAAAGCGTGTCTGTAGTTCATGGCCGGGACATGTAACGCCGCTTCTGGTCTGCGCCTAGGCCCGGCGTACTGAAGCTTCAGCCCAGCCAAGCGGGGAACGAAAGCCTCCGGTGTGCGTAAATTATGGCTCTGCCCATATGTTGAAAGGATTCCTATGGCGAGCGGACCCGTCTCTCGCGCGAAAGCGGATGCCGAAAACGAAAGCACCGACCCCAAGGACTCCAGCACAGTCGAGGGCTGGAGGGCCGAGCAGGCGGTGAACGACCGGGTGCGCCCGAGCGCGCTGATGGTGTTCGAGATCGTGCGCCGCGAGGGCGCCGAGGAAATGACCCGTCCGGCCGCGTCGCTGTTCTGGTCGGGAATCGCGGCCGGGTTCGCGCTGGCGTTTTCCCTGGCCGTGTCCGGCATGCTTGCTTCAATCCTGGACCCCGGCCCGGTTCGCGACCTGATCCAGCCGCTCGGCTATGTCACCGGCTTTGTCATCGTCGTGTTCGGACGCCTGCAGCTGTTCACCGAGAACACGATCGCGGCGATTCTGCCGCTGGCCGCCAACCTCACCCGCTCCAACACCTACCGCATGGGGAAGCTCTACATCATCGTGCTGTCGGCGAATTTGATCGGCGCCGCGCTGTCGGCCGCGGTCCTGAGCTATCTGCCGGTGTTGAAGCCGGAGCATTTCGCCGGCGTGATGGAGGTGGCTCGCCACGCCATGGAGCCGAGCTTTTTCGAAACCATGGCGCTGGGCGTGCCCGCCGGCTTCCTGGTGGCGGCGATGGTGTGGATGCTGCCAACGGCCAAGAACGGCGAGTTCTTCATCGTGGTGACGATCATCTACATTCTGGGCCTCGGCGAATTCGCCCACGTGATCGTCGGCGCGGTGGAGGTCGGCGTCCTTGTCCTGGCAGGTGAAATGAACCTCCTGGCCGGGCTCGGCGGCTTCATCGTACCGGCCCTGATCGGCAACATGATCGGCGGCACGGCCCTGTTCGCCCTGCTGGCCTACGCCCAGATTCGCGATGAGACCCGACAGGCCAAGAATGAAGAAGCCAAGAGCGATCATGTTTGAATGAAAGTTGCGCTTCTCCCCTGACACGCGATAATCTACACCCATATTCGCGTTTTGGGGGTGGGAATGGAACGGGACATCACCCGGCGCTCATTGCTTCAGGGATCAATGCTGGCGGGAGCGACGCTGTGCGGTTCGGCCCTTTTCGTGGGCGGATGCTCAGACGGGCTTTACGCCTCGGGGCGGGCGGCGCCGGCGGGGCGCATCCTCGTGATGCCGGTCCATGTCACTCTGGGCGAGCGCCGGCTGGGCGGCGCGTTTCGCCTGCGCCGCGACTGGAGCGAGGCGGTGCGTCGTCCAGTTCTGGACGCCGCGGCTTCGGCTCTGGCCGGGTGCAACCGCATTCCGGTCATTCTTGACGATCAGTCCGATCTCGACGCCGCCTGGACCCTCGCGCGGTTGCACCGTCCCGTGGCGGAAAGTCTGATGGGGTTTGACCGGCCGCTCACCGGGCGCACGCCAATCGCCAGCCGCGGCCGGCCGGGTCTCGGCCCCGCCGGACAAAACCTCAGCACGGCCCACGACGCGCGCACCGGTTTGTTCGTCTCGGTGACCGGGGAATACGCCGAAGGCTATCAGCGCGCCGCCGAGATCGTGATCGGCGAGTTATTCGATGTAGCGCTGTCCGGCCTTGAACGGCGCATCGTCCTGTCGCTTGTGAATCTGGAGACCGGCGAAGTGCTGTGGTCCGGGGCGCGCCATGATCGCGCCATCCGCGATCCCCGCCGCGCGGCGCGCCACGCCCTCGAGCTTGCGCGAATCGCCGATCTGAGCGGGGCCAATCTGGCTGGGGTGGAGCGCTCATGAGGCTCGCCGCCTTCATCGCCCGAAGTATCAGGCTTGCGCCCATGCTCGCCGGCGCCTTCGTGCTGTGCGGATGTCTTTCAAACGATGCGACGGTGGGGCCGGGCCTGATCGAGACGCCGCGCTTCGCCTTTGAGCTGGACGCGCCCATGACGCGGATCCGGCGCGGCGTGGATCCCGAGGTGGCCGCCGACCAGCTCACCCGTCACGGACCGCTGCTGGACCGGCTCTTCGTGGCGAGCCTGGCTGACGGGCGGGGATTGGTGACGCCCGGGTTCGAGGCGTACCCGCGCTGGTGGACGAGTACGCCGGTCGACGGTCTGGACGGTTTTCTCGCCGCGAGCCTCACCGCGCTGGGATACGAAAACGTGCACGTGACGGCGAGGCGAGGCCACGCCTTCGCGAATGAGCGCGGCGTGCTGTATTCGCTGAGCCTTGAGCGGCCGGGCGGGTTGGAGATCTCAGGCGTGGCGCTCGCGGGGGTAAAGGACGAAATGCTCGACCTTCTCCTGTTTGTGGCGCCCAGCAACCACTATTTCGAGCAGCGCCGGGATGCGACGCACGCGCTGTTCGCCTCGGTGCGCCGGCCCGCCACCGGGCCGTAAACCGGCCTTAAACGTTGAATTTGAACAGCATCACATCGCCGTCCTGGACGATGTATTCCTTGCCTTCCTGGCGCAGCTTGCCCGCATCCCGCGCGCCGGCTTCGCCCTTATTGGCGACATAGTCCTCAAAGGCGATGGTCTCGGCACGAATAAAGCCGCGTTCGAAATCGCCATGGATGACGCCGGCGGCCTTCGGCGCGCTCCAGCCCTTGCGGATGGTCCAGGCGCGCGCCTCCTTCGGGCCGGCGGTGAAATAGGTCTGCAGGTCCAGAAGCTGATATCCGGCGTGGATGAGGCGGTTCAGGCCCGGTTCTTCAATGCCCAGCTCTTCAAGATATTCGCTCCGCTCATCGGCCTCCAGCAAAGCGAGCTCCGCCTCAATCTTGGCCGATATAACGACGCAGGCCGCGCCTTCTTCGGCGGCGCGCGCCTTCACGGCTTCCGAGTACGCATTGCCGGTGGTGGCGCTGTCCTCGTCTACATTGGCCACGAACATGACCGGCTTGGCGGTCAAAAGCTGGAGCATGCGCCATTCTTTGCGTGCATCCTCGGGCACGGCGGCGTGGCGGGCGGGGCGGCCCTCCTGCAGTTCGGCCAGCGCCAGATCCACCAGGCCGAGCATGGCCTTGGCGTCCTTGTCGCCGGTCTTGGCTTTTTTCTCCAGATTGGCGCGGCGCTTCTCCAGGCTGTCGAGATCGGCGAGCATGAGCTCGGTTTCCACCGTTTCGAAGTCCGCCATGGGATCGACCTTGCCGGCCACATGGGTGACGTCGCCGTCTTCAAAACAGCGCAGCACGTACAGCACCGCGTCGGTCTCGCGGATATTGGCCAGGAACTGATTGCCAAGGCCCTCGCCCTGGCTGGCGCCTTTCACCAGCCCGGCGATGTCGACGAAACTCATCCGCGCCGGGATGACATTGGAGGACTTGGCGATGTCGGCCAGAGCCTGCAGGCGCGGCTCGGGCACCGCGACCTCGCCCACATTTGGCTCGATGGTGCAGAACGGATAGTTGGCCGCCTGGGCCGCCGCGGTCTGGGTGAGGGCGTTGAACAGGGTGGACTTGCCCACATTGGGAAGTCCGACGATGCCGCATTTGAAACCCATGAAATGTCCTTCCGCGCCCGGGCGCCCGCTTGGTTCAGCCCCGCGCGTATAGGCGATGACAGGCCTTGGTGGAAAGGGGCGAGGGCGCCGCAACGCAAAACCGCCTGGCCGGCCACGCGGGGCGCCAGAGTGTTTTTCACGCAAAACCGCCCGCCCCGCGAAAGCGGGGCGGGCGGCCAGTCGTGCGCCGGGAACGCGCCTGGGCGGGGTCAGAGGGGCGAGGCCCCGGGCGCACGCTGTCTGGGGGGCGTTAGCCCTTCATGGGGTCGTCGCCGTCATCGCCGGAGGGATCCTCGTTCTCCGATCCGGCGTAGGCGGCGAGCCAGGTGTCGAACTCCGGCTCCTGCAGATAACCGTCGGCGTCCGCGTCATAGCTGGCGAATTCATCCTCGGTGACGTCCGGCGCGACCGCCTGGACTTCTTCGACGGACAGCTTGCCGTCTTCATTCGCGTCAAGCTCGATGAAGGACACTTCCGCATCCTGAGCGAGGGCGCCGCCAGTGATCAGCGCGGCGGTGGCGGCGGCGGTGAATAGGGTTTTCATGTCGAACTCTCCTTTGCTTCGAACCGGCTCGGCGGAACGATCCGCCCCGTCGAGCTGTCAGAGAAAACCCGCGAACTTCCAGAACGGGTCCGCTCCGGGTGGGGGCGTTTTCGGGGTGATTTCAAGGCGCGATTCCGGCGCCTCCGCCCCGGTTTCGCCGAATTCTTTCGGAGGCCTGCACGGGGCGCGGTATCGCGATCCCGTCCCCTGACCGGAGCCCTGAAACAGAATCGCCCGCCCGGGAGGATCCGGGCGGGCGGTGCATTTTCTGAAGATGGAAAAGGCGCGCGTGGGTGCGCCATGGCGGAGCCGGGACCCGGACCGCTCGAAGAGGGAGGCTAGGCCTCGCCGACCGTGTCGAACATCGCTGCGGACACCGCTTCGGCGGCGCTCTTGCCGCTCCACAGAAGATAGTGGAAGGCGGGGTAGAGCCGTTCGCCGGCCTCCTTGGCCGCTGCGATCAGGGCGCCGGCCTGGGCCGGCGTCACGCCGGCGGCTTCGGTCAGGGTGAGCGCGTGGCGGAAGACGATGGAGCCGTCATCGCTCCACAGATCGAAATGGCCCATCCACAGCCGCTCGTTCAGTCGCGTCACCAGCTCGCAGACATCCCGGTAGCGATTGTCCGGCGCTTTCAGCTCCAGGCTGGAGCAGACATGGATCACATCCAGCTCCGGCCGATAGGCGAACCAGATCTGGTGATCGCGCCAAGCGCCCGGCGCCGCCAGATGCAATTCAAGCTCGTCGCGCTCGTAAGGGAACTGCTCTGCGATCACCGCCTGCTCGATGCTTTCAAGCGGATCGGCGATCGACACATGTTCCTGGGTGCTGAGCTCCATAAGGTCCTCTCCCCCTCGCCGCGGGCGACTCAGCGCCCGCACGTCTTTGACGGTACGCTGCGAGGTTTCCGCAGCGCAACCGCCTTCATGGTTTCTGATTAAAGCGGTTTAACTGGATGACTTTTTCGCCGCACTGCGCTTGGCCGGAGCCTTGCGGGCGGGGCTCTTGGCGGCCGCACCGGCCGCCTCCAGGGCGTCGATGCGCGCCTTCAGCGCATCAAGTTCGGCCTCGGCGGCCTCGGCGCGCTCGCGCACCGCGTCGAATTCTTCACGGCTGACCAGATCCAGCTCGGCGGCCATGCGCTCGGCGCGGGCGCGCAGGGCGGTGCGCGCTTCTTCGCCTGCGGCCTGGGCCGCAGAAAAGGCGTCCGTCATCAGATCGGCCAGATCGTTGAAAATTGGGCTGCGCGACTGCATGACAACACCGCTCGCTCTGCTATGAAGGCTCATATAGGGGTTCGACCGGGGTGATGGCAACGCGCCCGGGCGAAGTTAACCGCATTTCGGGCGTCAGCTGACGAGAAATCTTCCATGGAATACTGCCCGCCGACTTTTGACCTGATTGATCCGGTTCTCTTTTCGATTCCCGAGATCGCAGGCCTCGGCCCGTTCCCGATCCGCTGGTATGCACTGGCCTATATCGCCGGGCTGTTCATCGGTCTGTGGTGGGTGATGCGCCTTGTGAAGCGCGACGATCTGTGGGGAACCACGACGGCCACGAAGATCGCGCCGTACTCACGCGCCTTCGTGGACGATCTGGCGCTATGGATCATGCTCGGCGTGATCGGCGGCGGGCGCCTGGGCTATGTCCTGTTCTATCAGACCAGCGCCATCTGGGAGCGCCCGCTCTGGGTGTTCACCGGAATCACTGAAGGCGGAATGAGCTTCCACGGCGGGCTGATCGGCGTGGCGGTGGCGATGTATTTCACCAGCCGCCATTACAAGGCGCCGCTGCTGCGCGTGGCCGACGCGGTGGCCGCCGCGGCGCCCATCGGTCTTTTCTTTGGCCGTCTGGCGAACTTCATCAATGGCGAGCTGTGGGGGCGGCCCACCGATCTGCCCTGGGGCATGCGCTTCGCCGCCGATCCGATCTGCGCCGAGCGTCACCCCTCCCAGCTCTACGAGGCGTTCCTGGAAGGCGCGGTGCTGTTTGCGATCCTGGCGGTGCTCATCCATCGCTTCAAAATTCTCGCCCGGCCCGGCCTGTCCACCGGCGTGTTCCTGATGGGCTATGGCGTGTTCCGCGCCCTCGTGGAATTGGTGCGCGAGCCGGATCGGCACATGCCCGACGCGCTGCAGGGGTATGTCACCATGGGCATGCTGCTCTGCATTCCCATGATCGCGTTGGGCGCATTCCTGGTGCGCCGGGCGCTTAAAAACCCTGCGATTGGCGATAAAGCGGCCGCATAAGGATTCATGGCTTCAGATGCTGACGACTTCCGCCCGCTGGAAATACTGGCGGCGCGCCTGAGAGAGCGCATCCGCACCGAAGGACCGCTTTCGGTGGCCGCCTTCATGGGCGAGGCGCTGTTTGATCCCATGGCGGGATTTTACGCCACCAAGGACCCGCTGGGTGCGGCGAACGACTTCATCACCGCGCCGGAGATCAGCCAGATGTTCGGCGAGCTGCTGGGCCTTTGGACGGCCGAGGTCTGGGGCCAGATGGGTGCGCCGGCGCCGGTTCAGCTCATCGAGCTGGGTCCGGGCACGGGGCGGATGATGAGCGACATGCTGCACGCCGGACGGGCCATGCCGGGCTTTCTGGAAGCCTGCGACGTGACGCTGGTGGAGGCGAGCCCGGCGCTGAAAATGGTTCAGGGCGAGACCCTGTCGCGGGCGCGGGTTCCGGTTCGCTGGGCCAAACAGCTCGAGCGGGCCACCAAGGGGCCGTGCGTCATCGTCTCCAATGAGTTTCTGGACTGCCTGCCGATCCGCCAGGCCGTGCGCGTGGACGGGCGCTGGCGCGAGCGGGTGGTGGGTCTCGACCCTGAAGACCCGGCGCGCTTCGCCTTCGGGCTTGGCGCTGTCCTGAGCGAGGCGGATATGCTCACCTTGCCGGAGGCTCTCCGCACGGCGCCGGATGGCGCGCTGGTGGAGCTGCGCCCCGGCGACGGGCCGCTGGTGGAGGCGGTGGCCGCGCGCCTGCACGCCGCGCCGGGCTACGCCCTGTTCATCGATTACGGGGCGGACGCGCCGGAGTTTGGCGATACGCTGCAGGCGATCTGCAAGCATGAGAAGGTTGATCCACTGGCCCAGCCTGGCGGCGCCGACCTCACCGCCTGGGCCGCCTTCGACCGGCTGGGCGCGCTGGCGCGAGAGGCCGGGCTCGATGTCTATGGCGCGGCTACGCAGGGCGCCTTCCTGACCGGGCTGGGGATCGAGCAGCGCGCCGCGGCGCTGGCGCGCACCGTCGGCGAGGCGGGCCGGGGCCGCCTCATGCGCCAGCTCGAGCGGCTCACCGGCGCTGATGAGATGGGCGATTTGTTCAGGGTGATGGCCTTCGCCAGCCCAGGCTTGCCGCCGCCGCCAGGGCTCGACCGGTTCAAGGGCTAATAAAAACAAATGCTTGACGTCCTTCGGCCGGACTTCATGAACCTTTTGTTCATCGACGCGTCAGGTTTGCGCGCTTAACCCTGTCGCTCCGAGCCGGCGTGTGTCCGGCGCTCAAGACAGAAAGGCCAAGCGCGATGATGTATCGATCGCTTGCTGCAGCCGTTCTGGTCACGGGCCTGCTTGCAGGTCCCGGCCTGAGCTTCGCGCCCGCAGCGCAAGCCGCAACGCTCTCCAGCACCGAAACCATGACCGCCGTTCAGGAACGCCGCGAGCGCGGCTCTGGAGACCGGCGCGGCGCCCGGAGGGAGCGGGGCGGCGAGCAACGCGCCGAGCGCGGCCGTGGTGGACGAGGCGAAGCGCGCCAGGAGCGCCCGCGCCGCGAAGAGCGCGGCGCCTCGAGGCCGGATCGTGGCGCGCAGGGCCGAGCCGATAGACGCCCGGACGCAGCGGCGGACATTCGCCAGGATCGCCGCCGCGATGGGGTTCAAAATCGCGGCCCGCAGCAGCGAGCCGACCGGGGAGCGGGTCACCGGGGCGACCCGCGCGCCGGTCGCCGCGACCAGAGGGCGGATCAGCGTTTCGACCGCGGCGACCAGCGCCGCGATCAGCGTTTCGCCCACCGCGACCAGCGCCCGGATCACCGTGTCAGCCGGCGGGATCAGCGGGTGGATCAGCGCTTTGATCGCCGCGATCAGCGCCGGGATCACCGCTATAACCAGCCGGTGCGCCGCGGTGATCAGCACTATCGCGGACACCGCCCGGCGCCGCGCGTCCATAATCCGCCGCGCCGCGTCTACAGCCACGCCCCGGCCCGCGCGAACTGGCGTTATAACCGCCGCTATACCGACCGCTATTCGCGTAACACCTTTCATTATGACCAGCGGTTCTGCCGGTCCAATGGTGACGGTCTGGTGGCCGGAGCGCTGATCGGGGCGATCCTGGGCGGTGCGGCCTATGACGGCGACGGCGGTGCGGTGCTTGCTGGAGGCCTGCTGGGCGCGGGGCTTGGATCCGCGTTCAACGACTGCGATCGCGGCCAGTATCGCTATGCGGTCCATTCGGCCTTTTCCAACGACCGTCCCTATTACTGGAACAATCCGTATTCGGGTGTCCGCGGCGTGGTTTACGCCCGTGACTGGCACCAGTATGGCGGGCGCCAGTGCCGCTGGGGCGACGCCGAGATCTTCCTTCCGAACGGTCAGGTCTCCTATGACCGGGTGCGCATGTGCCGGGACCGGTACGGCCGCTGGGAGGTGGCGCGGCGCCAGTAGCCGCGGACGCAAGGCAAGGGCCCGCCCCCTCGTGGGGCGGGCCTTTTTCGTCCTGAACCCGTTCATCTCCGGCTCATGGCGCATGGCTTAAGGTTTGCGTAAGATCAAAAAGGTCCGCGCCCCACGGCGCGCTAGAAGAGGAGGTCTTCCATGACCCGTTTTCTCCTCGCCGCCGCCTGCGGCGCCGCCTTCATGCTTCCCGGCCTCAGCCCGGCTGAAGCCCAGAGCTATGGCGCGCAATCGCGCTATGGAAACCAGGGGCCTAGCTATGAGCAATGCATCGCCCAGCAGCGCAACCGCCAGGTCGCCGGCGCGGTGATCGGCGGCGTCATCGGCGCCGTGCTCGGCGCGGAAATCCATGACGGCGCCCAGGACCGGGCGCGCAACGAGCGCGGCTATCGCGGTCAGCGCGGATATCGCGGGCGCGATTACGGCTATCGTGGAAATCGCGGCCATCGCGGTCGCGGCTATCGCGAAGAAGGCAATGACGGCGCCGTGCTCGCCGGCGCCGGACTCGGCGCGGTGGCCGGCGCGGCCGTCGGCGGCGCCGGAAGCGGCTGCGAAGGCTACGCCCGTCGCAGCGGATCCGGCTACGGCTCGGCGCCGGGCCATTACGGCTCCGCCGCCGGCTATGGCGGCGATCCATACGGGTACAAGGATCCGCGCTACGACGATCCGCGCTATAACACCGGGGCCTACGACAACGGCGGTTACGACAGCCGTGGTTACGAGACCGGCGGGTATGACGGGTACGGCTACGATGATCGCCGCACCGATGACGGCTACGGATATGACGACGGTTATGGCCGCTCGTCCGGCGAGCTTCTGGGCGGACCCGATTACCGCCCGTCCGACAGCGGCTCCTACGGTCAGGCCCAAGTCTACACCGCCGGCTCTTCGCAGGGCTCGGCCAGCGCGGCGGCCAACGGCGCCTGCCGCGACATGCAGTCGTCGGGACGCCTTGTGTATATGTGCCAGGGCACTGACGGCATCTGGCGTCCGGCGGAGACCTACCGCTAGGGCGCAGGACCCACCGTCCAAAGGGGGGACGGCCTGAGGGCGGCGGCGTGTCAGGGGTGACGCGCCGCCGTTTTCATGTCCGCCCGCGGCGAGTTCGGACGTCGCCCGGCCTTCGGCGTGCGGACGGGCCGCTTGATCGGTCCTGTAACCGCGCCTAGGTTCTCGCGACTTGAAAAAGAGCCGGATTTCCCGCCGCCATGCGAAACCCTGACGCCCCGTCCTTCCAGGACCTCATCCTGACCCTGCAACGCTACTGGGCCGACCAGGGCTGCGCGATTCTGCAGCCCTACGACACCGAGGTGGGGGCGGGCACGCTGCACCCGGCGACGACTCTGCGCTCGCTGGGCGCGAAGCCCTGGCGCGCCGCCTATGTGCAGCCCTCGCGCCGGCCCGGCGACGGGCGCTATGGCGAGAACCCCAACCGGCTGCAGCACTATTACCAGTTCCAGGTTCTGCTCAAACCCAGCCCCGCCAATCTGCAAGAGCTGTATCTGGGCTCGCTGGACGCCATCGGCGTGGACCGCAAGCTGCACGATGTGCGCTTTGTGGAGGATGACTGGGAGAACCCCACCGTGGGCGCCTGGGGGCTGGGCTGGGAGGTCTGGTGCGACGGCATGGAGGTGAGCCAGTTCACCTATTTCCAGCAGGTGGGCGGACAGGATGTGGAGCTGGTCTCCGGCGAGCTGACCTATGGGCTTGAACGCCTGGCCATGTATGTGCAGGGCGTTGAAAACGTTTATGATCTCGACTTCAACGGAGCCGGTCTGAGCTATGGCGACGTGTTCCTGGAGAACGAGCGCCAGCAATCGGCCTTCAATTTCGAGCACGCCGACGTGGACATGCTCATCGAGTGGTTCAAGGGCGCGGAAAATCAGTGCAAGCATCTGCTTTCACTGGAAAAACCGCTGCCGCTTCCGGCCTATGACTTCTGTCTGAAAGCCTCTCACCTGTTCAATCTGGTGGATGCGCGCGGCGCCATTTCGGTGGCCGAGCGCGCCAGCTGGATCGCAAGGGTGCGCGAGCTCGCCAAGGGCTGCGCCGACGCCTGGGTGAAGCTGGAGAAAGTCCGCGGGGAGGCGGTGCAATGACCATAAAACTTTATCACAACCAACAGTCGCGCGCGACGATGACCCACTGGCTTCTTGAAGAGCTGGGCGTCGATTACGTGCTGGAGACCGTCGAGTACGAAGACGGCTCCATGCGTACGCCTGAGTTTCTGGAGGCGAGCCCGCTGGGCAAAATTCCCGCCCTCATCGATGGCGAGGTCAGCGTCAGCGACACGCCCGCCATCGCGATCTATCTGGCCGACAAGTACAAGACGCCGGTGGACATGGCGCCGGGGATCGACGATCCGCGCCGCGGCGAGTATCTGCGCTGGCTGATTTTCCAGGGCACCGCCATCGATCCGGCGATGCTGCAGGCGGGCCTGAAATTCGAGACCAAGCGCCGGCAGGCGGGCTGGGGCGATGTGGAGGCGGTCGTCGACGCTCTGGAGACCCGGCTCGCCGACGCCAAGCCCTATCTGTTCGGCGACTGGTTCACGGCCGCCGACCTGCTGGTGGGTGGATCGCTGATGTGGGCGACCCGCTTTGAGCTGTTCGAGGCGCGCCCGGCGATGGTGCGCTATATCGAGGCGGTCACCAACCGGCCGGCCTTCGCCAAGACCGTCGGGGACGGGTGATGCCTGAGATCACTGTCTGGCACGGCCCCAATACCCGCTCCACCGGCACGGTCTGGCTGCTCGAAGAGATGGGCCTCGCCTATGACTTGCGGAAGGTCGACGTGTTCGGCGGCGAGACCCGCGAGCCCAGCTATCTGTCGATCAATCCGGCCGGCAAGGTCCCCGCGATCCGCCACAAAGGCAAGGTGATCGGCGAGATGGCCGCGATCTCGCTCTATCTGTGCGACGCGTTTCCCGAGGCCGGTCTGGCGCCGGGAATCGCCGATGAAAAGCGCGCCGATTATCTCTACTGGTCGGTCTTCCGCCCCAGCGTTCTTGAGCCGGCCATGATGGCCAAGGTCCAGGGCTGGGACGCCGATCCCGGCCGGGTCGGCTGGGGCGACTGGGAGACGGCTTTGGCCCTGGTGGAGCGGCCCTTAAAGGAGTCGCCCTATCTTCTGGGCGACAGCTTCTCGGCCGCCGACATCCTGGTGGGCGGCGCGCTGGGCTGGCTTCGTCATTTCGGGGTTCTTCCCAAGGACTCTCCCTTCGGCGCCTATATCGACAGCCTTCACGCGCGCCCGGCCTATACCCGCATGCAGGCGAGCAATCATTAGGACCGTACCGCTGTGTCAGACTTCCTTCTCGAATTCTTCTCCGAGGAAATCCCCGCCCGCATGCAGGCGCGCGCCGAGGCTGACCTTGAGCGCCTGTTCACCGCCAAGCTGAAAGAGGCGGCGCTGGAGTGGGGCGCGCTGGAGACCTTCTCCGGGCCGCGCCGCATCGGCCTTTCCATGACCGGCCTGCCGGACAAGACCGCCGACATAAGCGAGGAGCGCAAGGGTCCGCGCACCGACGCGCCGGAAAAGGCCCTGGACGGCTTTCTGCGCGGCGCCGGGCTCACCAGCCTTGATCAGTGCCGGATCGAGGAGGGCAAGAAGGGCGCTTTCTATATCGCCGTGATCGAAAAGCCGGGCCGCAACACCGCCGACGTTATCGCCGAGGCGATCCCGGAGGTGGTGAAAGCCTTCCCCTGGCCGAAATCCATGAAGTTCGGCGAGGGGAAACGCGCCCAGCGCTGGGTGCGCCCGCTGCAGCGGATTGTTGCGCTTCTGGGCGGCGAAGTCGTCCCCGCGCAGGTGTTCGGGATCACCGCGTCCAACATCACAGAGGGCCATCGCATCCATGGCTCGGGGCCGTTCGAAGTGTCCGGCTGGGACGATTTTCAGGTCAAGCTGAAAGAAAACGGCGTCTTGCTGTCGCGCACCGAGCGGCGGGCGAAAATTCTGCTGGATGCGCGCAAGGTCTGCGCCGATGCCGGGCTCAAGCTGGTGGAGGACGAGGGCCTCCTGGACGAGGTGACGGGGCTTGTGGAGCACCCGACCGCCATTCTGGGCGATATGGACCCGGGCTTCCTGGACCTGCCGCCGGAAGTCATCCAGCTCACCATGAAGACCCACCAGAAATACTTCGCGGTGGAAGACTCTAGCGGCAAGATCACCTCGAAATTCGTCGTCATCGCCAATCAGGACGCCCCCGACGGCGGAACCGCCATCGCGGCGGGCAACGCCCGTGTGCTGTCGGCGCGCCTCTCCGACGCCCGCCATTTCTGGGATCTGGACCGCGCCAAGGGCCTTGAGGCCATGGCGGGCGAGCTTTCCAAGGTCACCTTCCACGAAAAGCTCGGCACGGTGGCCGACAAAACGGAACGCGTCGCCGCGCTGGCGCGGGAGCTCGCGCCGGCCGTGGGCGCCGATCCGGAGCTGGCGGAACGGGCTGCAAAACTCGCCAAGGCCGATCTGGTGAGCCAGATGGTCTATGAGTTTCCCGAGCTGCAAGGGGTGATGGGGCGGTACTACGCGCTGGAGGCGGGGCTCGACCCGCAAATCGCCGACGCCATCCGCGATCACTACAAGCCGCAAGGCCCCTCCGACGCCGTGCCCGCCGCGCCGGTCAGCGCCGCCGTGGCCCTCGCCGACAAGCTCGACACGTTGGTGGGCTTCTGGGCGATTGATGAGAAGCCTACGGGGTCGAAGGATCCGTTCGCGCTGAGGCGGGCCGCGCTGGGGGTTTATCGAACGCTGCTTTGCGGCGAGCGGCGAATTAGCTTCAAAAATGCGCTTCAGGAAAATTACGTTAAGCAAGCCGAGCACAGCGACGAGCGCGCCGATGCTTGGACGGACCTGACCTTCGGACCAGCAGCGAGGCTGTTCGACGAGCGCACGAATGATCTTCTCAGGTTTTTTTCAGATCGCGTGAAAGTCGTTCTTCGTGACGAAGGCGTGCGCTTTGACGTGATCGACGCGGTGTTTGCACCCGGAATAGACGGGACCATGGATGACGACCTCGTGCGGGTCACCAAGAAATCCCGCGCGCTGCAGGGCTTCATCGAGACCTCTGACGGCGCGGCGCTTCTGGCGGGCTATCGCCGGGCGGCGAATATTCTGTCGGCTGAGGAGAAGAAGGGGTTCGACCTTCCCGCGGCGCGCTTCGAGGCGCTCGAACGCGCTCCGGATGCGGACGCCGAAGGCCCGCTGAGCGAGGCGGACGCCGCCGCATTGTTCATCGCCATCGCCAGGACCGCAGACGCCGCCGAGGAGCGCACGCTGATCGCTGAATTGCAGGCGGCGGAAGCCGTGGCGAGCAAGGCGCTGGGCGAGGAAGACTTTGAATCCGCCATGGCGGCGCTGTCAAAATTGCGCGCGCCGGTGGACGCCTTCTTCGAGGCGGTTGTCGTGAACGCGGAAGACCCTATTGTGCGGCGCAATAGGCTGCTTTTGCTGTCGCGGATTCGTGCGGCGGTGGATGCTGTGGCGGATTTCTCCCGGCTGGAAGGCTGAGGCGCGGCTTGATGGCCGGCGCGTCCCTTGCGTATAGGGGCCGGGCAAAATGGGACGAGGTGAGCCAAAATGGCCAAATGGGTTTATGCGTTCGGCGGCGGCTCGGCTGACGGCAGTCGCGACGACAAGAATCTGCTCGGTGGCAAAGGCGCCAATCTCGCCGAGATGGCGACGCTGGGCTTGCCCGTGCCTCCGGGATTCACCCTCACCACCGAGGTCTGCACAGCGTACTACGACAACGACGAGACCTATCCCGAAACGCTTCTGGAGCAGGTCGAGGAGGCGCTGAAAGCGCTCGAGACCAAGGTCGGCAAGACGTTCGGCGATCCCGGCAATCCGCTGCTGGTCTCGGTGCGCTCCGGTGCGCGCGCGTCCATGCCCGGCATGATGGATACGGTCCTCAATCTGGGGCTCAACGACGAGACCGCAGAGGGCCTGGCCAAGCTTTCCGGCGACCGGCGTTTCGCCCTCGACAGCTATCGCCGCTTCATCACCATGTATTCCGACGTGGTGCTGGGCGTGTCGCACTCGCGCTTTGAAGAGATCCTGGAGGCCTTCAAGGAGGACCGGGAGTACCAGCTCGACACCGAGATCACCGCCGAAGAGTGGGAAGAGGTGATCGTGGAGTACAAGAAGGCGGTCCAGAAAGTGCTGGGCCAGCCTTTCCCCACCGATCCGCGCGACCAGCTCTGGGGCGCCATGAGCGCGGTGTTCGGCAGCTGGATGAACCAGCGCGCCATCGCCTATCGGCGCATGTACGACATCCCGGCCAGCTGGGGCACGGCCGTGAACGTGCAGGCCATGGTGTTCGGCAATATGGGCGACACCTCGGCCACCGGCGTGGCGTTCACCCGCGATCCCTCCACCGGCGAGCGCGGCTATTACGGCGAGTTCCTGATCAACGCTCAGGGCGAGGACGTGGTGGCGGGCATCCGCACGCCGCAATGCCTGACTGAATCCATGCGCGTGAAGATGGAGGACGTCTTGCCCTCCATGGAGACCGCGCTGCCCGACGTTTTCGCCCAGCTCACCGAGGTCTTCGAGAAGCTGGAGATCCACTATCGCGACATGCAGGATATCGAGTTCACCGTCGAGCAGGGCAAGCTCTGGATGCTCCAGACGCGCAACGGCAAGCGTACCGCACGCGCCGCCCTGAAGATCGCCGTGGACATGGTGGAGGAGGGCCTCATCAGCGAGGAGGAGGCCGTGCTGCGCGTGGAGCCCGGCGCTCTGGACCAGCTGCTGCACCCGATGATCGACGACGGCTATGCGCGCGACGTCATCGCCAAGGGTCTGCCGGCGTCGCCCGGCGCCGCGGTGGGCAAGGCGGTGTTTGATTCCGACGAGGCCGAGCAGATGGCCGCGCTGGGCGAGAAGGTGATTCTCGTGCGCGTGGAGACGAGCCCGGAAGACATTCACGGCATGCACGCCGCCCAGGCGATCGTCACCGCGCGCGGCGGCATGACCAGCCACGCCGCGGTGGTGGCGCGCGGCATGGGTCGTCCCTGCGTCTCCGGCGCCGGAGAGATGAAGATCAACGCCGCAGCCCGGAGCTTCACCGCGCGCGGGCGCACCTTCCACCATGGCGACATGATCACCGTGGACGGCGCCACCGGCGAAGTGCTGGCCGGCGAGGCGCCCATGATCAAACCCGAAGTCACCGGTGATTTCGCCTCGCTGATGGTGTGGGCCGACAAGGCGCGCCGCATGAAGGTGCGCACCAACGCCGAAACCCCCGCCGACGTTCAGACCGCCCGGGATTTCGGCGCCGAGGGCATCGGGCTGTGCCGCACCGAGCACATGTTCTTTGACACCGACCGCATCGCCGCCGTGCGCGAGATGATCCTGGCCGACACCCAGGCCGGACGCATCAAGGCGCTGGCCAAGATCCTGCCCATGCAGCGCGACGACTTTGCGCAGATCTTCCGTATCATGGGCTCGCTGCCCTGCACGATCCGCCTGCTGGATCCGCCGCTGCACGAATTCCTGCCTCACGCCGAGGAAGATGTGAAGGCGGTCGCCGAGGCCACCGGGCTTCCCGCCGACCAGCTCATGGCGCGCGCGCGCGATCTCAACGAGACCAACCCCATGCTGGGCCATCGCGGCTGCCGCCTCGGGATCACCTATCCGGAGATTTACGAGATGCAGGCGCGCGCCATTTTCGAGGCGCAGGCCCTGGTGGAGAAGGAAACCGGCGTCCAGCCCGTGGCCGAGGTGATGATTCCGCTCGTGGCCCTGCCCAAGGAGCTGGAGATCCTGAAAGTGCGTATCGAGGCGATCGCCAGGAAGGTCGAGGACGAAACCGGAACCGCGCCGGTCTATCTCATCGGCACCATGATCGAGCTGCCCCGCGCGGCGCTCCTGGCCGGCGCCATCGCCGAGCACGCGGAGTTCTTCTCGTTCGGCACCAATGATCTGACCCAGACCACGTTCGGCCTGTCGCGCGACGACGCCGGCAAGTTCCTGGGCGCCTATCTGGAAGCGGGGATCTTCGAGAAGGATCCCTTCGTCAGCCTGGATCAGGAAGGCGTCGGCGACCTCATCAAGATCGGCGTGGAACGCGGCCGCGTGACCCGTCCGGACATAAAGCTGGGCATTTGCGGCGAGCATGGCGGCGACCCCGCCTCGATTCGGTTCTGCGAGGGCGCCGGGCTCGATTATGTGTCTTGTTCGCCATACCGCGTGCCCATAGCGCGCCTGGCCGCGGCCCAGGCGGCCTTGAGGCGGGATAGCTGAATCCCCACCTAAGCGGATGGAACCAAAAGAGTTTCCGAGAGTTAGGTTGAAATATGGCCGCCTGCGCCACAATTCGGCCCGGACCCGGCGTGTATTGACCCGCCGGAGCGCGAGACCTAGCTAAGGTTCCCCTTTACGGCGCATGCCTTGCACTGTTGCGCTGAGACCTTCCCGATGTCCGGGACGATGTATCGGTTCAGGCCGCCGCACGGTGTGCGAAACGGCCCTGAGACCGCTGCGAGGAGAGACGGCGACATGACCGCTGGATCGACACAAGCGCGCATCAAGCGCTGCATGGGAGGCGCCGCCTCCGCCTTGGCGTTCGTCTTCATGGCGGGCGTGCTGGTGCTTGCGCCCGAGCGTGTGCGCGAGCAGGACGAGGCCGGTGTCTGGCGCGACATGGCCGGCGCCTATCTCGACGAGGCGGCGACCGCGCGCTGGGGCGAAGCCCCGGCCGCTCTGGAATTCGCCAGCTTCACCGTGGAATCCGATGAAGTCTTCGGCGCCCGCATCACTGCGCGCGCCCTGGACGATCTTCGAAGCTTCGACACGACGCATCTGGACGCCGCCCGCGCCGCTGCGCGCGAACGCCGGTGCCTGTCCGAAGCGATCTTTTATGAGGCGCGCTCTGAAAACTTCGCCGGCCAGGCGGCCGTGGCTGAAGTCGTGCTCAATCGCGTGAGCCACCGCGCCTATCCCGATACGGTGTGCGGCGTGGTCTATCAGGGCAGTGAACGCGTCACGGGCTGCCAGTTCACCTTCACCTGCGACGGCTCGCTGGTGCGCACGCCCTACGGCCGGACCTGGGACCGCTCACAGCTGGTGGCCGAGCACGCCCTCATGGGCTTCTCCCAGCCGGTCACCCGTCGCGCGACGCACTATCACACCACCGCGGTCGATCCGATCTGGAACGACTCTCTGGTGCGCACGCGCCGCATCGGCGCTCATATCTTCTACCGCTTCCCCAACCGGTCCGAGCGTCAGCTGCTGATTTCCGACCGCGAGGCGTAGGTCGCCGCGGGACCAATGGCGTTGAGCACCGATCCGCATGAATGGCGTTCATGAACCCGCCGCCGACGCACCGATCACCTCCCATCGTCTTTGAAGAAGGGCTGCGTGCGCGCAAGAAGCGGGCGGTGTTCGAGCGCTTGTATGACGCCGCGCTGACCCTGTTCGATGCCCAGGGATATGAAGCGGTGAGCGTCGCCTCGATCTGTGATGCGGCGCAGGTCGCCAAGGGCACGTTCTTCAACCATTTTCCCACCAAGGAGCATGTGCTTTTCGAGTGGTACGCGCGCGCCACCGCGAAAGCCGATACAGTCCAGCCCTCGCCGGGATCACTGGGTGATCAGCTGGCTTCGATCTGCCGGGCCAGCCTTTCCGCTGTAATCGCGCGTCCCGAGCTGTGGCGGGCCAAGCTGCGCCTGTCCTCGCTTCATGCAGAGCTTCGCGCCGTCGAGCATGTGGCGGACGCGAGAAACCGTGAGCGGTTTTGCAGCCTCATCGCGGCCGCTCAGGCGAAAGGCGAGGTCAGAGCTGAGATTGATCCGGAGGCCGCCGCGGGCCTGTTTCTCGCCCAGCTCACCGGCACGGTACGCGAGTGGGTGAACGCCGAGGGCGGGATTGATTTGGCCGCCACGGTGGAGGCCCGCACGCGCGCGTTCGCAAATCTGCTTGCACCGGGACAGCTGGAATACTAAAAGTGACCACGGTCATTTTTAGAGGTTTTGATGATCCGCTTGTTCGCCGCCGTCGTCCTGGTCACCGCCTGCGCCACCTCGATAGGAGAGGATGCCCCCTGGGAAACAGCCGGCCCCCTGACGTCGATCACTGACGCCACCGGCGCGACGGAACCGGGCCTTCGCGGCGCCTGGGCCTCGCGTGGATATGGCTGGATCCTGGAGATTGGATCAGACGGGATGACCCGGTATCAGGACGGGGTCCAGTGCTACGCCGCGCCGGAGGAGACCCGCGCTTTAAGCGCCATGGCGGCGGTTGAGTATCGCTACGCCCGGCTCCTTCCGGGCGGCGATTCGGCGATCTTTCAGCTCCTGGACGGCGACACGAACGTGGTCTTTGACCGGCTGGAGGGCCTTCCAGAACGTTGCCGCGCACCGGTGGACGCCTCGCCCGGCGCCGTGGCGGCTGAATTTCTCGCGGCCTTCGAAACGCATTACGCCTTCTTCGACCGGCGCCTGCCCGACCGCGCGGCGCGTGCGGAGCGGCTGCAGGCCGTGGTCCATGACGCGATGAGTGACGCCGATCTGTGGTCAGCGCTGAGCAGCTATCTGGACGGAATTTCCGATAGTCATACCAAGCTCATCGGCGCCGTGGACGGTGAGCGGCGCCGCCAGCAGGACGGACAGGGCGCAACCCTTCCAAGAGTCCGGGACGGCGCCGGCGAGGGCCCCTGGCTGTCTTCACTCATAGAACAGACGTCCGCCGGACTGGGCGACAGCGCGGTTCACACGCTGAACGACCGGCTGTTATGGGGCATGCTCGAGCCTGAGCCGGACCGGCGCGTGGGCTATCTTCAGCTCTTCGTCATGGGCGGCTTCACCGATCGCGATGATTTCGCCAGCGATGCGTGGGCGACGGCGGAGATGGCCGCGTTCAACGCCGCGCTGGACGATGCCTTCATTGCCTTTCAGGGCGTCGATCAGGTGATCGTGGACCTCTCCAACAATCGCGGCGGTTGGGACCGGGTGGCGAAAGCGCTTCCGGCCCGGTTCACCGATACGCCTTATGTGGGCTTCACCACGCAGACTCAGGGCTCTGGCCTGGCGCCGTTTCCTCATGTCATCGAACCGGCGGCCGGGCCGTGCTTCACCGGCCCGGTGACGCTTCTGACCAGCGACGTCACGGTGAGCGGCGGCGAGCTGGCGACGCTTGCGTTGCGCCAGCTGCCCAACGTCACCCATGCGGGAACGGCCACGCGCGGCGCGTTCTCCACGCCGCTGGCGAAGCCGCTTCCGAACGGCTGGCTTCTGGAGCTGTCCAATGAAGTGTTCGCCGCGCCGGGCGGCGTTGTGTTCGAGGAGCGCGGGATCGCGCCGGACGTGGCGCTGGACGTCTATCCCGCCGATGCGCAGGTGGACGGTCACTGGCGCGCGGTGACGGCGCTTTCCGCCCAGCGGGCTGAGACTCCCTAGACCGCGTCCAGTCCCAGATCGAAATTTGTCGCCGAGTGGGTCAGTGCGCCCACCGAGATGATGTCGACGCCGGTTTGCGCAATGGCGTGGATGGTCTCCAGCGTCACGCCGCCGGACGCTTCCAGCGTGGCGCGGCCCTTGGCCTGTTTCACCGCGGCGGCGAGGTCGTCCAGGCTGAAATTATCCAGCAGCACGCTTTCGGCGCCGGCCGACAGCGCCTCTTCCAGCTGGTCAAGGCGGTCCACCTCCACAGCGACGCGCATCATGTGGCCGGCGAAAGCGCGCGCGCGGCGCACGGCCTCGCCCACCGAGCCGCCGCACAGGGAGACGTGGTTGTCCTTGATGAGGATCGCGTCATCGAGCCCGAAACGGTGCGGCGCGCCGCCGCCGGCGCGCACCGCCTGAAGCTCCAGGGCGCGCAGGCCCGGCGTGGTCTTGCGGGTGTGGGCGACGCGGGCGCCTGTCCCGTCCACCGCGTCCACATAGCGCCGGGTCAGCGTGGCGACGCCGGACAGCCGGCCCATGAAATTCAGGATCGAGCGCTCGGCGGTAAGGATGGCGCGCGCCGGGCCGCGGATCACCCCTACGGCCTGGCCCTTGGCGATGGTGTCGCCGTCCTTGGCGCGCCAGTCGATGATCAGCTCGGCGCTGACCTGGGAGGCGACTTCGTCGGCGGCCTGGATGCCGCACAGCACGCCCTTGGCGCGGCTGACGATTTCGAACTTGCCGTGCGCGTCTTCGGGAATGGTCGCCAGCGAGGTCAGATCCCCGCGACCGCCCAGATCCTCGTCCAGAGCGACCGCGACGCTTTCCGCGACGACCCCGCGCGGGACGGGCGGGATTTGAACGCTCATTCGGCCATCCCCGCGGCGGGCAGGGCGGCGGCGGTTACGGCGCGGGCGTCGTCAAGGCGCATGCGGGTGGAGACTCCGGTTGGTCGTGTTTTTGGATGATCGTTGCGGAAATGGCCGCCGCGGCTTTCGGTGCGCGCCAGCGCGCCGGCGGCGACAAAGCGCGCCGCGATCAGCGCCGGCGCCGGGCCGTAGCGCGCCTCCAGCTGGTCGATCACGGCGATAAGCCGCGACAGGCCCGCGCCGTCGCGCTCCATGCCCGCCTCCAGCGCCATGACCTGACGCAGGCGCTGCAGCGCCGGGCCGGGCAGGGCCGGAGGGGCGGACGCCTCCAGCGGAGTCAGGGCGCGCGCCGCCGCGCCGCGCAGCGCTTCAGCCGCGCGGCGGCCGAACACCAGCCCGTCCAGAAGCGAGTTGGACGCCAGCCGGTTGGCGCCGTGGACGCCGGTCGCGGCGCATTCGCCCACCGCCCACAGGCCCGCCACGCCGGTGAATCCGGAAAGATCGGTGGCGATCCCGCCCATGTGATAGTGCGCCGCCGGCGCCACCGGGATGGGCTGAATGCGCGGATCAATTCCCGCCGACATGCAGGTGGCGAACACCGCCGGGAAGCGCTCCGGAAAGGCCTCGCCCACGGCGGCCCGCGCGTCCAGGAACGCGCCCCTGCCGGTTTTGGACTGCCGGTGCACGGCCCGGGCGACCACGTCGCGCGGCGCCAGTTCAGCGTCGGCGTGCACCGGCTTCATGAAGCGCGAGCCTTGCGCGTCGATGAGCGTGGCGCCTTCGCCGCGCAGCGCCTCGGTGGCCAGCGGCGCCGGATCGCGGCCGATATCGATGGCGGTGGGGTGAAATTGAACAAATTCCGCATCACGGATTTGCGCGCCCAGCTGAGCCGCCATGGCCAGGGCGTGGCCCTGGCTGGTCCAGGGCGTGGTGGTGACCGCGTAAAGCCCGCCCAGCGAGCCGGTGGCGAGCACGGTGTCGCTCGCCTCGATGCGCTGCAGGGCGCCGTCTGCATCACGGGCCAGCACGCCGGCGCAGCCGCCGCCAGCATCGGGGATCAGGCTTTCCGCGCGCCAGCCTTCGCGGATGTCGATATTGGACGCGGCGCGCACCGCACGGATGAGGGCTTTGAGAATTCCGGCGCCGGCCTGATCGCCCTTCACCCGGGCGACACGCGCCCGGCTGTGGGCCGCTTCGCGCGACAGGGACCAGGCGTCGCCGTCCTTCTCGAAGGGTGCGCCCAGGGCGAACAGATCCTCGATCTCGCGCGGTCCGGCCTCGGCGAGCAGGCGCGCGGCCTCTTCATCCACCAGCCCGGCGCCCGCCGCGATCGTATCGGCGGCGTGAAGGGACGGCGCATCGTCAAAGCCCAGCGCTGCGGCCACCCCGCCCTGGGCCCAGCCGGTCGAGCTGTTCTCGCCCAAGGCCGAGCCCGTCAGCAGGATCACCGGACGCGGGGCCGCGTGCAGCGCCGTCCAGAGGCCTGCGATGCCGGCGCCGGCGATGATGAGGGGGGGGGGCATCGTCAAAGTGTCACGTCCTTCATTCCCTCCGCCTTGCGGGAGGTGGGCCAAGGCAGAGCCTCGGGCCGGGTGGGGGAGCGGCGCTCTAGTGCGAAACGCCGAGGGTGCGGCCCCACCCCTCCGGCCCGGCTCTGCCGGGCGCCCTCCCCGTCAAGGGGAGAGAGTTGCGCCTGGCCTTGGAATCACAAGCTCACATACGGAACGGCGACGGCGTCGCGCCCCGTGTCGAAATGCGGGGGTTTGGCCGCCTTGGGCAGGTCCAGCATGGCCTGCAGGCTGGCGCGGGCCTTCTCGGCGATCACCGGATCGACCTCGACCGCGTGCTTCATGTCGCGCAGGGCTTCGTAGATGCCTTTGAGCGTGATGCGCTTCATGTGCGGGCAGAGATTGCAGGGCTTCACGAACTGGACGCCGGGATTTTCCACCGAGACATTGTCGCTCATGGAGCATTCGGTGATCAGGATCGCTTTCTTCGGAGCATGATCCTTCACATAGCTGGCCATGGCGCCGGTGGAGCCGGCGAAGTCGGCCCTGGCCATCACGTCCGGCGGGCATTCGGGGTGGGTCAGGATCACCGCATCCGGATGGGCGGCGCGCAAATCATCGAGATCTTGCGGCGTGAACTGCTCGTGCACCTCGCAGGAGCCCTTCCAGGTCAGGATCTTGATCCCGGTCTGGGCCGCGACGTTCTTGGCCAGATACTCGTCGGGGATCATGATCACGGTGTCCACGCCCCACTGAGCGGCGACGGCCTCGACCACCTGCACCGCGTTGGAGCTGGTGCAGCAGATGTCTGACCAGGCCTTCACCTCGGCGGACGTGTTCACGTAGGTGACGATGGGCAGGTCCGGGTAGGCCGCCTTGATGCGCTGCACGTCCGCGCCGGTGATGGAGGCGGCCAGCGAACAGCCGGCCTCCATGTCGGGGATCAGCACGGTCTTGTGAGGCGACAGGATTTTCGCGGTCTCGGCCATGAAGTGCACGCCGGCCTGGACGATCACGTCCTCCTCGGCCTCGGCGGCGACCTGGGCGAGCTTCAGGGAGTCGCCTGTGATGTCGCCGACGCAGTTGAAGATTTCCGGCGTCATGTAGTTGTGCGCCAGGATCGTTGCGCCGCGCTCCACCTTCAGGCGGTTGATGGCGTCGATGAGCGGCGCGAATTTCGGCCACTCCATGGGCGTCACCACGTCCTTCACGCGCTCATAGAGATGATCGACGCGCGCTTTGACGGCGTCGTCATAAAGGAGCGCATCGGCCTCGGGCCAGGTGCTCGCGGGGAAAGTCATGCCGTCCATTGTCGCCTCCCGTGGTCCCGCCTGCTGCTGTGCCGAACGCTTTTGCTCGGATTGAGCATTAGGCGGGCCTGAAAGATGGCGGCGAAGGGGTCGCCGCCGGGCTTATGCTCTTGATGAGCCTAACGTGGGAGGGGACTATACGCCTGACAACCCCGGTGGCAAGTCAGATTTATGACGCGGCGTCCTTCAATCGCGGAATCGTGAGGCCCAGAGCGGTCCCCGACTTCAGCGTCTCGCGCACGAAGCGATGCAGTTCTGCCGGGCGTCCGCCGGTGCGGCTCTCCATGCGGCCGGTGCCTTCCACAAAGCCGGCCCGGTCCAGCGCGCGGCGGAAATTCTGCTTGTGCAGGGGAAAGCCGGAAACGCTCTCCACCAGTTTTTGCAGGTGGGAGAGGGTGAATTCGGCCGGGGTCAGCTCGAACACCACGGGGCGGTACTTGATCTTGCCGCGCAGGCGGGACAGGGCGGTGGCGAGAATCCGGCGATGGTCGGACGCCATGGCCTCGCCCGCGCTTTCCGCCGGCGCCGGTTCGCCGCGGTCGCGGGCGGCTTCGGCCACCAGCCCGGCCTCGTACAAAAGCTCGTAGCGGTCCAGGGCGCGCTCCTCGTTCCAGGCGGCGCCGTCCAGCCCGAAACAGACCCGCACCCGGTCATAGCGCGCCGCGCGACGGCCGGGCGCGGCCGCCTCGTCGCACCAGCTACGCAGCGCCGGCTCCAGAAACCCGTCCAGGATCGCCGGGCGTCCGTCGCGGTGGTCCTCCCAGGGAAAGAATCGCGCCCACCCCAGCCAGCGCGCCTCATCGCCCTTGAGCTGGCGCGCCTGGGGGGTGAGGCCCAGATAACCCACGGAGATGACGCGCGCGTCCTCGGCGCCGGCCAGCGCCGCCACGGGCGCCTCACGACCCCGGTCCCCGAATGTGTAGAGCTGCTCTACATAACCCAGCTCGAACCCGGTCTGACCGCGCACCCATTCGCGCAGGCCGATCTCGAAAGTTCGGTGGATCTCCGGGTCGAACGGACCAAACGGAAGCGCGGTCTGTCCGCCGTCCAGGCTTTCGGTGACCAGCACTTTCAGCTCGGTCTCGCCGGCGGCGAAAATCACCGCGTTCAGCCCGACGACGATGCGTCCGAGGGCGGCCATGTCGATCTGCGGCCTCATGGGCGGCGGTCCCGTTCGACACGGGCGAAGAGCGTGTCGAAGCGCTGGCGAAACAGGATCTGGGCCTCGCGCGCGGGCAGGGGATTGATCTCGATGGAGAGGCCCTTGGGCGGGCGGCCGAAGAATTTGCGCGCCTCCTCCACGCTGAAGCCTGCGATCTGGGTCGCCTCGAAGAAGGCGCAGAGCCGGTCGGCGCGTTTGATGGTCTTGTGGACTTCGGCGGGCAGGTCGGGCGGCAGGCCGTAGCGCATGTGGATCGCCCCCTCCAGCCGGGCTTCGAACGCCTTGTAGTCATAGCCCAGCGCCGCCTTGAACGGCGAAATCATGTCGCCGATCACGTATTCGGGCGCGTCGTGCAGGAGGGCGGCCAGGCGCCAGACGGCCGGCCAGTCCGGCTCCAGCTCGGCGCACAGCGCCTCCACGATGACTGAATGTTCGGCCACCGAGAAGGCGTGATCGCCCATGGTCTGGCCGTTCCAGCGCGCCACCCGCGCCAGGCCCTGCGCGATGTCGTCGATCTCCACATCGAACGGAGACGGGTCCAGAAGATCAAGCCGGCGCCCGGACAACATGCGTTGCCAGGCTCTGGGTTTTTTCACACTGGCCGATGACCGCGCCACTTTGTCCCGCCTTGATCAGCTTACTCTCCCGTCCTAGCGCGAAACGGCGTAAGTTCAAGAAAAGCCCGTCGTGACCAAAGGGCTTGGCACAGGGAGACCATGATGAAACGCGAACGCATTCTTGTCGCGCTGCAGGGCTCGGACGCCGACACCGGGCCGATCACCGCCGCCACCGCGCTCGCCCCGCTTTTCGGGGCGGACATAAGGGGCCTGTTCGTGGAGCCGGACCCGGCCGCCTACATGCTGTGGACCGGTCCGGGTGCGGCGGGCGCCTCGGTGGTCAGCTCCGCCCTCGACGCGGTGCGTGAGGAGACCGACAAGGCTTGCAAGACCGCTGAGGACAGCTTTCTCGCGGCCATGACGGGCGAGCTGTCCGGGGGCGCCAGCTTCCGGCGCATCTGCGACAGCCCGTCGGACGCCGCCCAGCAGGCGCGCCTGGTGCGGCTTCTGGTGACCTGTCCCCACGCGGCGGCGGGCAAGGGCTCGCTGGCCGATTTCACCACCGCCTGCCTCGTGGAGGAGGGCTGCCCGGTCTTCGTGCCGCGGGCCGGCGCGCTGCCGCCGAAGAAAATCGCCGTGGCCTGGGACGGATCGAAAGAGGCGGCGCGCGCCGCCTTCGCCGCCGAGCCGCTGTTTCAGCCGGGCGTTGAAGTGACGATCCTGCACAGCCCAAAGAACCTGGATTATCAGGACCGGGCCGTGGCGGCGCCGAACCGGCTGGCCAACTGGCTGTCAGGGCGAGGGATCGAAGCGACCTCGACACCCGTTTCTGCTAGCGGCGGGCTTGGCGACGGGCTTCTAAAAGGCGCTGAAGGCTGCGACCTGCTGATCGCGGGCGCCTACGGCCAGTCGCGCATCGCCCAGTTCATCTTCGGCGGAGTCACCCGCACGCTTCTTTCGGCGACTGAGGGACCCTCCCTTCTGATCGCGCACTAACCGATTTCAAAAAGGAGATCTGCCCATGGCTTTGACCCGTCTCACCCTGCGCCTGGGGCGCAATCCGGACGCCGGAATCATCGACGGAGACGATGATCGCGGCTACGTCATCACCGCGCCGCTGGACAAGGACGGCAAGCTGGACGCCGATCTTTACCGCCAGCACAAGAAAGCCTGCACGGTGAACCGCTTTTCCCCCGACGATCGCGAACGCGCCGACGGGTGGCTCACCCACCGCGGCTCGAACTGGTTTTTCCATTACGATGAAGAGGGCGAGGGCCCGGACGAGCCGGTCTTCAAGCTCGGCGACCACACGCTGCGGCTCGGCGATTACGTCACCATCCACGAAGCCGACGGCGACGATCTGGTGCACAAGATCACCGAGGCGGTGCAGGTGCACGGCTAAGGGCCGGTTTCTTGAAGGCCTGAATCGCGGGCGCAGCGCGCATCTTTCCCTCCCCCATGATGGGGGAGGCGCGCCGCGCGTTAGCGCGGGGCGGAAGGGCGGCGGCCCCAGCTTTTAAAAGCAAGACGCGTGCGGTCGCACAGCAGGCGTCGCCTCGTCGCTTGGCTTGCGGCCTCCCGATCAGGAGATGGCCGTGCTCAGCCTGTCAAAGACCGGGCTCCGGGCGCGCCGGGCGCCGGATGGAAAGCCCCATCCCAAGAACAGGACGTTCAAGCCAAGTTGCAAAAGCGCCGCTCCGAGCAGCCCGTTCATCAGCTGCGGCTGAAGCGTTGGCACGACTAGAAATTGCAGCAATCCCAGACCTGTCAAAATCAAGACAAGCCCTATCGTACGCTGAAAATCGCGCATGTCGTTCCCTCAAGTTTCCCCTCAGGGAAATTTAAGCAGAGCGCAAGCGGAATTGTAAAGGAAATGTTTACTTTTGCGGATAGGTGCGACAAGCGCTCCGGAGCGCTTGCGCACCGCGTCTTCACCCCACCCGGCTCATCCAGGTGTCGGCCAGGAAGCGGCGCCCCTTGTCCTCTCCCTCAGTGGGGTGGCGTCGCCAGCCTGAGAGGCGTGCAGGCCCGCCATCTCCCCAGCCGACCCGGACCCGACGGTCCGGCCCTCCCTCCTCGCAAGGAGGGGCGGAGTGACGGTTTGGGAGTCCCATCCCCTCATGCGGAAAGTCGAAGACGGCCTCGCGCCAGCGATCAGGGGAGTGCGCCGGCACGCCTCAGTAAGGCGGGCAGTCCAGGCCTTGCGGGCTTTTGGTGAAGATCTCCACCCCGTCTTCGGTGACGCCCACCGAGTGCTCGAACTGGGCGGACAGGGTCTTGTCGCGGGTCACCGCGGTCCAGCCGTCGCCCAGCACCTTCACGCCGGGCTTGCCGGCGTTGAGCATGGGTTCGATGGTGAAGAACATGCCCGGCTCGAGCACGGCGGTGCGCATGCCCTTTTCATCGAAATGCAGCACGTTGGGTGCGTCGTGGAACAGCCGGCCAAGGCCGTGGCCGCAGAAATCGCGCACGATGGAGAAGCGCTGCGCCTCGGCGTGCTCCTGGATCGCCCGGCCGATATCGCCGAACGTGTTGCCCGGCTTCACCTGCTCGATGCCGCGCATCATCGACTGGTAGGTGACCTCCACCAGGCGCTCGGCTTTGCGGCGCACTTCGCCGACCGGGTACATGCGGCTTGTGTCGCCGTGCCAGCCGTCCTTGATGCAGGTGACGTCGATATTGACGATGTCGCCCTCTTTGAGCGCCTTGTCATTGGGAATGCCGTGGCAGACCACGTGATTGATCGAGGTGCAGCTGGACTTGGTGTAGCCGCGATAGAACAGGGTCGCCGGCGCTGCGCCTTCCTTGAGGAAGAATTCGCGCACGACATCGTCGATCTGCTGGGTGGTGACGCCGGGTTTGACCACGTCCACCAGCATGTCCAGGGCGCGCGCGGAAATCTGGCCCGCCTTGCGCATGCCTGCAAAATCGTCCGGCCCATGGCGCTTGATCTGGCCGTCGCGCACCGGCGCGGCCTCGGTCCCGGTCTCGCTCACCGTATTCTCCTGCTTGCTCGTCGCCCGTGTGTACCATGCGAGTTCGCAAAAGAAACGCCCCGGCGGGCGATGGATCCGCGCCGGGGCGTTCAGATTGCAGCGCCGGTCGGCGCCTTATTGAGCCAGGCTTCGGAAAAAGCTGTCCTCGTTCCAGGCCGGCGTGGAGTCGGCGTTGGCCACTTCGCGAATGATCTCCATGTTGATCTCGGCGAACTTGGCGCCTTCCTCAAACAGCACCGCGTCCGCCTCGTCGCCGGGGCCGTGATAATCACCGCCGAGAAAGCGGAGGAAGCCCTGGCCTTCATCGTCCTCGGCGTCGGGGCTGGAGAAGCCCGTCATAAGGAACAGCGAGGGCACGCCCGCGCGCACGAAGTGGTAATGGTCGGAACGCGTGAACAGCGCCTGTTCGGGCAGGGGATCGGGGGTGAGCGCCACGCCGCGCCGGCCCGCGGCCGCCTCGGCGAGGGGGCCGAGCGTGGAATGCTCGGCGCCGAAGGCGATCAGATCCTCGAACCGGTAGCGGATCACCGGCATGTCCAGATTGATGTTGGCGACCATGCCGGTCATGGCGGGCGTCGGGTTGGCGGCGATATGGGCGGCGCCCAGAAGGCCTTTTTCTTCCGCAGCAAGCGCTACGAACACCACCGGACGGCGCAGGGCCGGGCCTTGCGACAGGGCGCGCGCGGTTTCGATCATGATCGAGGTCCCCGACGCGTTATCCAGCGCGCCGTTGCAAATCCGGTCCTCAGCCTCTTCCAGGCGGCAGATCCCCACATGGTCCAGGTGCGCAGTCACAATGAGGGGCTCGCCGGCGAGCGCCGGATCGGAGCCCGGCAGCACACCGACGACATTGTCGTCATAAACGGTCTCGCGCGTGGTCGCCTGAGCGAGGGTCACAGTCTTGCGCAGCGCGAAGGAAGGAACCGGTTCACCGGCGCGGGCGGCGGCGATCAAGGTCTGGAAGCTTTCCGGCGCGCCTTCGAACAGGAGCCCGGCGGCCGCGTCTGACAGATAGGCCTCCACCTGCAGGCTCTGAGCGCCAGCGTCGGCGGCCACCGTCATGGAAGGCTGGCGCGCGCGGGCGGCGCGGCGCGAGTATGTGTAGCGGGTCAGGCCCTCGGCGGGGATGGTGACGAGTCCCGCCGCGCCGGCCTGGGCGGCGAAGGCCGCGCGCGTGCCGGAATTATTGAGATGGGCGGCGACGTCGGACGGCGCGTTTTCGGGCACGCCGGCAAGGATCACGACGATTTTTCCGGCGACATCCAGGCCCTCATAGTCGTTCAGGCCGAGCTGAGGCGCGACGACGCCATAACCGGCGAACACCGCCTCGGCGGTCACCTCGCTCTCATCATGGTGGGCCGAGGCCGCCACGATGAAATCGTCGCCGGGGGTCAGCGCCGCGCCGTCGATGTCGAACCGGGCGGCCTCGGGCAGGGCGGTGACCGTCTGCAGCGGGACAGCGGCGCGATAGCCTTCAAGCCCGCCGGGCTCCAGCCCGATAAGGCGGTATTGCGCCTCCACATAGTTGGCGGCCAGGTCATAGCCGCGCTCGCCGGCCTCGCGGCCTTCCATCAGATCATCGGCGAGAAAGCGGATATGCGCCTCGATGGCGCCCGCACGAACCGACTGCTCGGGTTCTGCCATGGGCGCACCGGCTTGCGGCGTGGACGGGTTCGTCGTGCAGGCGGCGAGCACCAGCACGCCGGCGGCGGCGAATTTCAAGCGCATGGACAGGTCCCCGTGGTGTTTCTTGAAGCTTTGGGCGCGCTTATAGCGAAATGACCGCTGAGTTTAACGTTTCAATTCAGTCATGAACCGCGCCGCTGCTTGCGCCAGCGCAGGATCCGGCTTCGCGTAATGCGCGGCGAAGGCACCCTTCATGCGTGTCGGCTTGCCGCTGGAGAGCGTGAAGCAGACCAGCTTCGTCACCGCACGAAACACTGTGGCTCCGTCGCTCACCTGGCGGAACTGGTACCAGCGCTCGGCCCGCAGGCGCCCGTCGGAGACCGGAATCCACACCGCGCAGGCGATTGCATCACCCTCGCGTACATGGCCCAGATAGTCGGCTTCGGTGCGCACGATCGCCATGCCCTGATCCAGATCGCGGCAGGTGTCGTGGTCATACCCGGCCTGCTCCCAGTGCTCCCACGCCGCCTCGTCGGCCCAGCGCAGATACACCGCATTGTTCACATGTCCGAAGACGTCGATCTCGGACGCCGTGGCGGTCACCGTGCGCACATGGGGGCCGGGCATGTCCCAGCCGGCGCTCTTGGAGGTGAGACTCTGCGGGGTAAGGCTCAAAGCGCGATCTCCATGGGTTTCGTCAGCGTCACGCCTTCAAGGGTCACGGCGCATCCATAGGCGAGGATCTCGACCCCGGTCTGCGCCGCCGCGCGCAGGGCCTGCGCATAGGCAGGGTCCAGGTCATCGGCCGGCGACAGGCGCGTGCAGTCGCCGCGCTGGACGATGAAAAGCTGCACCGCCCGGTCCCCGGCTCGAACCCGCTCGCTCAGTTCAAACAAATGCTTGGCGCCGCGCGTGGTGACGCTGTCTGGAAACTCGGCGAGCCCGGGCGTGCGCATGAGGTGGCAGTTCTTCACCTCCACATAGCAGTCGGGGCGGGCCTCGTCGGTGAGCAAAAGATCAATGCGCGAGTTTGTCCCGTACTTCACCTCGCGCCGTATCGCGTCATAGCCGGACAGGGGCGCGATTTCGCCGTTCTCGATGGCCGTCTCGGCGATCTTGTTGGGACTCATCGTGTTCATCGCCACCAGCGTGCCGTCGGCTTCCAGAACTTCCAGCGTGTGCTGCAGCTTGCGCCTGGGATTGTCGCTCACCGACACCCAGCAGCGGCTGCCCGGCGCTTTCAGCCCCATCATGGAGCCCGGATTGGGGCAGTGGGCGGTGATCGTTCCGCCGCCGTCCAGCTCGATATCGGCGAGGAAGCGCTTGTATCGCTTGATCAGCCGGCCGGGCAGGAGCGGGGATGTAAACTGCATGGAGGCCTTTGGACTTATGGGGACGCGCGCACCATAGTCCCCGTCCCACAAGGCGCAAGCAGACGAGGTCGAGATGGGCGAAACGGGCGAGACGGTGAAGGCGGGCGTGGTGGTGATCGGGGATGAAATCCTCTCCGGGCGCACCCGCGACATCAATATCCAGCAGATCGCCGAGTTTCTCGCGCCGCTGGGGATATCGCTCAATGAGGCCCGTGTGGTCAGCGACGACCAGGACGCTATCGTTGAGGCGGTGCAGGCGCTGTCGGCGCGCTGCGATTATGTCTTCACCACCGGCGGGATCGGCCCGACCCATGACGACATCACCGCCGACGCGGTCGCGGCCGCGTTCGGGCGCTCCATCGACGTGCGCGAGGATGCGCGGGCGATCCTTGAAGCCTGGTATGAAAAGAGTGCAACCGAGATCACCGAGTCCCGCCTTCGCATGGCGCGCATTCCAGACGGCGCGGTGCTGGTGGACAACCCGGTGACCGGCGCGCCGGGCTTCCAGATCGAGAACGTCTTTGTGCTGGCCGGCGTGCCCAAGATCGCCCGCGGCATGCTGGAGGACATCGCGCCAAGACTGACGCGCGGCCGGGTCACCCACTCGATCACCGTGCGCCTTGAGGACGTGCGCGAAGGCGATATCGCGCCGCGCCTCAAAGCTGTTCAGGACGCCCATGACGGTGTGTCTCTGGGCTCCTATCCCTGGTTTGAAGACGACGGCGAGGGCGGCTTCCGGCGCGGCGTGGCGCTGGTGGCGCGCGGGACCGATGAGGCCCGGCTTGAAGCGGTGAAGCGCGAGCTGGAGCGTTTAAAGGCCCCATAACCTCCCCATTGCGGCCCCAATCGGAGCCGAGCGTGGGCCCTGTCATAGAACAAGGCAGGAAAAGGGGATTGCTCATGAGGACGCTTCGTTCACGCTTTTCACTCGGCGGCGCCGGCGCCGCGCTGGTCTTGCTCGCGGCCTGCACCACGGAGAGCGCGGTCTCGCCGCCTCCTCCGCCCCCCGCGCCGCCTCCGCCGCCTCCGGCGACCTATGCGCAGGACATGGCCATGGTGAGCGGCGCCGCGTTGGGCCGCACCGCGATGATCGCCCCCGAGCCCGCGCCTGTCCCGCCGGGCTGGGCCGAGGACCGCGAGCGCTATGAGGATGTGGACGCCAATCCGGTGACGGCCGTCGCCGAAGAGCCGGTCTCCACCTTCTCCATCGATGTGGACACCGCCAGCTATGCGCGCGCCCGCCGGGCGCTGCAAAGCGGCGTGCTGCCGCCGCGCGACGCGATCCGGCCTGAAGAGATCATCAACTATTTCGACTACGCGTATCCGCTTCCCGAAACGTCGGCGGATCCGTTCCGCGCCAGCGTGACGATCACCGAGACGCCGTGGAATCCGCATACTCAGCTGATGCATATCGGGGTACAGGGCTATGACGTCCTTCCCGAGGAACAGCCGCGCTCCAATCTGGTGTTTCTCATCGACGTGTCCGGCTCCATGTCGAGCCCGGACAAGCTGCCGCTGGCGATCCAGGGATTCCGCATGATGTTGTCGGAGCTTCGGCCCGACGATACGGTGTCCATCGCGGTCTACGCCGGCGCGGCGGGCGTGGTGCTGGAGCCGACCGCGGTGTCTGAGCGCGGGCGCATTGAAGCGGCGCTGGATTCGCTGTCCGCTGGCGGCTCGACAGCGGGCGGGGAGGGGCTGCGCCTCGCCTACGCCCTGGCCGAGCGCAATTTTGATGACGAGGCGGTCAACCGCGTGATCCTGGTGACCGACGGCGATTTCAATGTCGGCGTCACCAGCGGCGAACGGCTGGAGGATTTCGTGGCCAGGAAGCGCGAGACGGGGATCTATCTCTCCGTCATGGGCTTCGGGCTCGGCAATTACAACGACGCGCTGATGCAGCAGATCGCCCAGGCCGGCAACGGCACGGCCGCCTATGTGGACAGCCTCACCGAGGCGCGTCGGCTTCTGGTGGAGGAGGCGAGCTCGACGCTGTTTCCCATCGCCAATGATGTGAAGATCCAGGTGGAGTTCAATCCCGCCCGCGTCGCCGAATATCGCCTGATCGGGTATGAAACCCGCGCGCTGGAGCGCTCCGACTTCAACAATGACGCGGTGGACGCCGGCGAGATCGGCTCGGGCCACTCGGTGACCGCCATCTACGAGATCGCCGCGCCGGGAAGCGAGGGCCTGCTGCTGGAGCCCCTGCGCTATCAAACCGCCGAGTCCGGTGGGGACGCGGGTGGAGATGCAGACGGCGAGTTCGCCTTCCTGCGCCTCCGCTACAAGCAGCCCGGCGAAGACGAGAGCCGGCTCATCGAAACGCCGGTGACGGACGTTGATACGCGCACCTTCGCACAAGCGAGCGACGACGTGCGCTTCTCGGTGGCGGCCGCCGCCTACGCCCAGCTGCTTCGCGGCGACGCTTATCTGGGTGAGTTCACCTTCGAGGACGCCGCTGACATCGCCCGCAGCGCACGCGGGGAGGACCCGTTCGGCTATCGCGGAGAATTCCTGCAGCTGCTTGCGCTGGCTGAAAGCGCGGCGGCCCAGGAACGCCTGCCGAAGCCGGGGCGGGGCGAATAGGGCCCGGCTCGGCACCGCCCGGCTCCGGCCCGGCCCGGCGCGGCGTGCAGCCAAGGCGCGCGCCCGCCTTGCCGGGCGAAGGCACGCGCCCTAGGGTCCCGTATCAGATGCGGGCGTGGCGGTTATCGCTGCGCCGCGCCCCGCCCAGACGCGCCGATTTGAGACGAAGGACCGGTCCATGGTGAACCAATTCGACAACCGCCTGATCAAGAATGACGACGAAGACGAGGACGAGGATGTCGACAAGCAGGCCACCAAGCCGGAAGATTTTGTCGGCAAGGCCCTGTTCGACAACCGCACGATCCTGGTGACCGGCGGAATCAACGACAAGGTCGCCGCGCGCGTCTGCGCCCAGCTCTTCGCCATGGCGGCCAAATCCGACGAGCCGATCCTGATGGTGGTCTCCAGCCCCGGCGGCCACGTGGAATCCGGCGACATGATCCACGACACGATGAAGTTCATCAAACCGCGGGTCATCACGCTGGGATCGGGCTGGGTCGCCAGCGCGGGCGCGCTGATCTATGTGGGCGCCGCGCTGGAAGACCGCTATGCGCTGCCCAATACGCGCTTTTTGCTGCACCAACCCTCCGGCGGCGCCGGCGGCATGGCCAGCGATATCGAGATTCAGGTGCGCGAGATGCGCACCATGCGCCAACGCCTCAACCAGATCTTCGCCGACGCCACCGGTCAGTCGCTCGAGCGGATCCAGACCGACACCGACCGCGATTTCTGGCTCGGCTCCAAGGATGCGGTGGAGTACGGGCTGTGCGGCCAGATCATCACCACGCAGGATCAGATCAAGCGCTGATCCATCCTTTTATCTGTGAATGCGTTGCGGGCCGGTCTTCTCAAGGACCGGCCCGTTTCGTATGAGGGGAGCCCCCTCGCACGCGGGCGTGGCGGAATTGGTAGACGCACCGGACTTAAAATCCGTTGGGAGGCGACTCCCGTGCCGGTTCAAGTCCGGCCGCCCGCACCATTGTCCTCGATCCTCCTTCGCATCCGCTCAGTCGCTCCTCGCTGACACTGCGGGCGCGCGGTCGCGCTTGCGGCGGCTTCGCCGGGGTGGCCTGTGTTCGATTTGGCTGGCATTTGCGCCCCGCCGCGCCCCGCTCTTTTCCCGCCTTGCGCTTCATGCGAGCTTCGCGGCTTCAGATCGGACGGAGAAAGCTCATGCGCGCAGGTTTGGCGGGACTTCTTTTGATGGGCGTCAGCGGCGCCGCGCTGGCGCAGGATAATGCGCCGCCGGTGCGCTATGAGGTGTCTTTTCCCAACGCGGTTCACCACGAGGCGCAGATCACCGTGCGGTTCGAGGCGGTCGAAGGCCCGCTTGAAGTGCGCATGGCGCGGTCTTCACCCGGGCGCTACGCGGTCCATGAGTTCGCCAAGAACGTCTACGCCGTCACCGCCGTGGACGGCGCGGGCGCGCCGGTGGACGTGAGCCGCGACGACCCGTTTTCGTGGAACATCGACGGTCATGACGGCGTGGTGGAGCTGACCTACACGCTCTACGCCGACCGGGCCGACGGCACCTATTCCCAGATCGACCTCACCCACGCTCACCTCAACGCCCCGGCGACCTGGATGTGGGCGCCGGGCTTCGAGACCCGGCCGGTGGAGATCAGCTTCGAGCCCGCCGATCCCGACTGGCGCGTGGCGACGCAGCTTCAGCCCACCGACGATCCCTACCGCTTTGAAGCGCCGGATCTGCAGTACTTCATGGACAGCCCCGTGGAGCTGTCCGATTTCGAGCTGCACACATGGACGGTGGAGGAGGCCGGCGGCGCCTATGAGATCCGCCTTGCGCTGCACCATTCCGGTGAGGAAGCCGAGGGTGCGCGCTTCGCCGAGATGGCGCAGGCCGTGGTCGCCGAGCAGATCGAGTTGTGGGGCGACATCCCCGATTTCGATTTCGGAACCTACACCTTCATCGCCGACTATCTGGCCCATGTGGACGGGGACGGGATGGAGCACCGAAACTCCACCGTCCTGAGCTCCAGCCGATCGCTGGCCGAGGCGGAGTTCTCCCAGCTCGGCACGCTGTCGCACGAATTCATCCATGCCTGGAATGTGGAGCGGCTGCGCCCCGCCGAGCTGGAACCGTTCGATTTCACTCGCGCCAACGCCACCCCCAGCCTGTGGTTCGCCGAGGGCTTCACCAGCTATTATGGACCGCTGACCATCAAGCGCGCCGGCGAGAGCAGCGTGGAGGACTACGCCCAGAGCCTGGGGCGGACGCTGAACTATGTGCTCAATCGCCCGGGCCGGCGCTTTTCAGGCCCGGCCGGCATGAGCCTTCGGGCGCCCTTCGTGGACGCCGCCACCTCGATCGACCCGACGAACAACGCCAATATCTTTGTGTCCTACTATCCCTACGGCGCCGTGGTCGGGTTGGCGCTGGACCTGACCCTGCGCCGCGATTTTGAAGGCGTGACGCTGGACGATTACATGCGCCTTCTCTGGGCCGAGCACGGCGTCACCGAGACGCCCTACACGCAGGGCGATCTTCAGGCCGCGCTCGCCGCGCTGACCGGGGACGCGGCGTTCGCCGATACGTTCTTCGAGCGGCATGTGGAGACTGCCGACCTGCCCGATTTCGCGCCCCTGCTGGAGCAGGCGGGGCTGGTCCTGCGGCGGTCGGCGCCGGACGCCGCTTACGCCGGCTGGAGCCTTGAAGACGGTGATGCGGGGGTCGTGATCGCCGACAACACGCTGATCGGCTCGGCGGCCTATGGTGCAGGGCTGGATCGCGGCGATGTGATTCTCGCCGTCGACGGCGAGCCGGTGGCCGACGCCGACGCCGTGACCGCACGGATCGACGCCGCCGCGCCGGGCGACACGCTGACGATCCGCGCGCGCCGCCGTGACGGCGAGCAGGCGCTGACCCTCTCCCTTGGCGCCGACCCGGCGCTGGAGCTTGTCACGCTGGAGGCCGCCGGCGGTACGCCCGGCGAGGCCCAGATCGCCTTCCGCCAGGCCTGGCTCGGCGAATAGGCGCGGGCTTTCGCTGTCGCAAACCCCCTCTTAAGCCTCGCCGTGCGACCCTATGCCTTCACGCAAAAGGAGGCACGCCATGGACGCGCCCGTACTCGATCGCGACCATCTGGCCCGATACACCGGCGGCGAGTCGGCGCTGGAGGCGGAGTTGTTTGCGCTTCTGGACGCCCAGATCGACGCTTGCATCTCGGCCCTGGCTGACGCGTCTGACAAAGCCGATGTCTGGTCGCGGGCGGCCCATACGCTGAAAGGCGCCGCGCGCGGTGTGGGGGCGATGAAGCTGGGCGAAGCGTGCGAGGCCGCAGAGGCGCGCCCGCTGGATCCGGCGGCGCTCACCCTGGTGCGCGAGACGGGCGAAGAAGCCCGCGCCGCCATGATCGCGGCCCAGGCGGCGGCGTAGGGGCCGGCGCCGACTCTCAGTCCCTGCGCGAATCCCAGACGGTGAATTCATAGCGAATGGATTGCTCGACCAGTTCGCGCCAGACCGGCTCGGCGATCGCCACCGGCAAGCCGGCGGTTTCAGCCGCGGCCTTCACCTTGGCGACCACGTCCTCGATCCGGTCCTCGTCGCGCACGCGGTCGCGGCTCGGCTTGATGCGGGCGGCCGCCTCCATATAGCGCGAGCGCTCAGCGATCAGGGCCACGAGGGCGCGGTCCAGCCGGTCCACGCCGTCGCGCACATGGGCCATGGTTTCGCAGGCTTCCGGCGCGGTGCGGGCGCTCAGATCCTCAAGGTCGAACTTGGCGGGCGGCTGTGTCATGGCGGCGTTATAGCCGCGTGCGCGCGCCCGCTCCAACCCATGTTTCATCAAAGGGGCGTTTCACTAATCTTGCGCCCGGCGCGTGACGCCCGGCTGGCACGGCGCGTCGAAACCGCCTAACACGCGGGGGACACAGAGCAGGAGCCTTTTAATGTCCACCATCTGGCGCCTTCGCATCGACGGACCCCTTGCGCCGCTCCAGCTGGCCAATGCGCGCCTGGGCGAGCATGACGATCCGCCCGCGCTGGGCTGGTCTTTGTTCGAGGCCGAGGGCGATGCAAGCCGCGGCTATCTTGAGCTTCTCTTCGCCGACCGCGTGCGCGAGGACGAATGGCTGGCGGCGCTGGATCTTGAGGGCGAGGCCTTCACCGTCCATTTCGCGCCCCTCCCCGATGAAGACTGGATCGCCCTGTCGCTGAAAGGCCTGCCTGCAATCGCGGCGGGGCGCTTTATGGTTTATGGCGAGCACGAGAAGGACAAGCTGAAACCCGGCCAGATCGGCCTGTGGATCGAGGCCGGCCCCGCCTTCGGCACCGGCCATCACGGCACCACGAAGGGCTGTCTGGAGGCGCTGGACCAGCTTTATGAGGCGGGCCTCGCGCCGCAGCGCATCCTCGATCTCGGCACGGGCAGCGGGCTTCTCGCCATCGCCGCCGCGAAGCTGTGGCCGGACGCAGACATCCTCGCCACCGATATCGATCCGGAATCGGTGGAGGAGACCGCAGTGAACGCCGCCCGCAACGACACCGCCTTCAAGGCCGTCACCGCCGACGGCTTTGACCACGCAGCGTTTGAAGGCCGTAGTTTCGACCTCGTCCTCGCCAACATCCTTGCCGGCCCGCTGATCCACCTGGCGCCGGACATCGCCTCGGTGCTGGAGCCCGCCGGAACCGTTGTGCTCTCCGGCCTCCTGGAAGAGCAAGCCGACGGCGTCACCCGCGCCTATGTCGAGCAGGGGCTTTCGCTGCAGCGAAGCGATCTCGTGGACGGGTGGGGTGTGCTGGTGCTCGCCAGCTAAGTCCTGAATTCCCGGCCAAGGGTGAAACCCGCAGAGCCGGGACCTTCCTCAGGATGGGGCGCCCAATTCTGCCTGAGGTCCCGGATCATCGCCTTCGGCTCGTCCGGGAATTCAGGGGGTGGCTTGGACGCTAATAAGCCCGTTCCTCAAACACCGGCTCCACGCTTTCTCCCCATGCGCCCTTATACCGCTCGATCAGGCGCTCGGCGGGGCTGATTCCGGTTTTGGCGATCTCGTCGAGATCGTCCAGGAACAGCGCTTCGTGTTCGCCGTGGGCGTTCAGGCGGGCGCGGGCTTTGAGACCGGCGCGCGAGATCGCCAGGATGTCCTTTGCGACCGTCTGCAGGGTGGCGCCGCGGAACGGGGTGTGGAGGGCGTGTTTGGCGGCGCCGGCGCGCAGGGCGGCGCGCTCTTCGGCGGTCCAGTCCTTCACATAGTCCCAGGCGGCGTCCAGCGACGCCTGGTCATAGAGCAGGCCGACCCAGAGGGCGGGCAGGGCGCAGAGCTGGTTCCAGGGGCCGCCGTCGGCGCCGCGCTGCTCGAGGAAGGTTTTCAGGCGCACTTCGGGAAACAGGGTGGAGAGGTGATCCTCCCAGTCGCTGAGCACGGGAAGCTCGCCAGGCAGGATGGACAGCTCGCCTTTCAGGAAATCGCGGAAGCTGAGGCCCGAGGCGTCCAGGAACTTGCCCTCGCGCTTGACGAAATACATCGGCGTATCCAGCGCCCAGTCCACATAGCGCTCATAGCCGTACCCGTCCTCGAACGCGAAGGGCAGATCGCCGGTGCGGTGGCGGTCGGTGTCGGTCCAGATATGGGCGCGATAGGACAGAAACCCGTTCAGCCCGCCATCCTTGAACGGCGAGTTGGCGAACAGGGCCGTGGCCAGCGGCTGCAGCGCCAGCGAGACGCGCATCTTCTTGACCATGTCGGCTTCACTGGAAAAATCGAGATTGGTCTGCACCGTACAGGAGCGGAACATCATCTGATGGCCCAGCGTGCCCACCTTGGGCATGTAGGCCTTCATGATCTGATAGCGGTCCTTGGGCATCAGGGGCGTGTCTTCAAGCGACCATTTGGGCGAGAAGCCGAGCCCTAAAAAGCCGGCGCCGATCTCGTCGGCGACTTCGCGCACCTCGCGCAAATGGCCGTTCACCTCGCGGCAGGTCTCGTGCAGTGTCTCCACAGGCGCGCCGGACAGTTCAAACTGGCCGCCGGGCTCCAGCGTGATGGAGCCGCCGGCGCGTTTCAGCGCCACCGGCTTTCCGTGCTCCTCGATGGGCTCCCAGCCAAAGCGGGTGAGGCCTTCGAGCATCTTGCGCACGGTGGGCCCGTCGCCGTCATAGGGCAGGGGGTTGTGGCCGTCGGTGGTGAAGCCGAACTTCTCGTGCTCGGTGCCGATGCGCCAGGCCTCGACGGGCTTCTCGCCGGCCGCGATGTGCGCGATCAGCTGAGCTTTGCTCTCGATGGGCGCGCCTTCGCCGCCTGCGTTGTAAGTCCCGCTCATGGAGTTCTGTACGGCCTTCCACCAATTGAAGACGCCAACATCTATTCGGGGACACGCGAACCGGCAAGGGCGCGACCTGACGATACTTGTCAGATCGCCGGGCGTGCGACCGGGCTAGGATGGCCTGAACGGGAGGGACAGGCATGCTTTACTGGATCGCCGGCGGGGTCTTGTGGGCGAGCGCAGCAACAGGCGCGCTCGCCCAGACGGCCGTGGACGACCCCTATGAGACGCTGCGTGCGCCAGCTCTGGCGGCCTATGAGGCCGGCGAGACCGTGCGCGCCTACGCGCTCTACGAGGCGGTGTTTCGCGCCATTCCTGACGCCGATCCCGGCGAACGGGCCACCACGGCGTTTTCGCTGGCGATCCTGGCCCACGAGTCCGGTGAACCGGCCAGAGCGCTGGACTGGCTGGATACCGGGTTCACCCTCCACGGCGACGCTGGAACACCCGAGCACGAGATCGCCGCCTATATCGGTTACGCCGGGACACTCTCGCTCGAGGCTGGCGATCCGGAACGCGCCGTCGCTTACCTTCAGCGCGCGCTCAGTGTCCGCCAGGACACCGATGAGACGCGCGAGGCGCGCGCCAGCGTGCTGAATACCTACGCCAACGCCCTCTACGCCGCTGGCCGGTATGACGAGGCCGGCGAGCGACGGCGCGACGCTCTGCAGACCTACACGGAAGTCCACGGACGAGATCACGCCTATGTCGGGATCGTTCTGGAGGGGCTGGCGCTCGATCTTGAGGCCCAGGGCCAGACCCGGCAGGCCCTTGATGCGCGAGCCGATGCCCTGGTGATCGCCCTGTCGACGCGCACGGCGGGCGATTTGACCGTCGTAACGCTTGCGGGCGTGCAGGCGGATGCGCTGATCACTCTGGGCGACGCAGATGGCCTGCGCGCCCTTGGCGAGCGCGTGACGGCCACGGCCGGGGCCGACAGGCACAGCGCCCGCATCCTCTCCGAGATCGCCGCGCGGGCGGGGGCGGCGGGCCTGCTCGAGGTGGCGGCCGCGCTCAATCAGAGCGCCTATGAAGCGGCGGAGGCGGACCCGGACACGCCCGGCGCCTTCATGGCCACCTATTTGCTGAACCGGGCGGTCAGCGTTCAAACAGCGTCAGGTTACGACGCCGCCTTGCCCCTGCTGGAGGACTACGCGGACTTCGTCGCTGGAATGGACGGCGCGTCCGGCCTTCAGACCATCGCTGCGCTGGAACGCAGCTGGACGGCCCTGTTTCGCTCCGCCCGTTTCGTCGACGCGGAAGCCAATGCGCGCGCCCGCATCGACGCGTTGGCGGCGCGGGCTGACGACCAGCCCCTGCTGATGGGCCGGGCGCTGACCAACCTCGCCCTGGCTCTGCACTCACAATATCGCCCCGACGAAGCAGAGCCGGTGTTTGAGAATGCGCTGCGGCTGCTTGAGCCGGGCTCGGGAGACGAGGGCCTGCTTGTCAGTCTTCTGGACGCGTTCGCGATCCATCTTGTTCACAACGTGGACCGGGATCGCGCTTTTGAAATCGCACGCCGGAATACTGCGTTGCGCGCCGAGGTCTACGGGCCCGAAAGCCCGGAATATGCCAGAGGCCTGAATACGCTCGCCACGGTGCAGCACGTGGCCGGCATGGCGGACGCGGCGCTGGCATCACTCCTCGAGGCGGAGGCCGTCTATGACACGCTTGGCCTGTCCTCCAATGGCGCGCGTGTGGACGGGATGATCCAACGCGCGGAGATTTTCTATCATCGCGGTCAGCTGTCGCAGGCCGAGACCGTGCTGGAGGCGGCGAGCGACCTGATCACGGAGGCGCGGGCCGATCAGCGCCGGGACTGGAATAGCGCCATGGGCCGCTTGCGTAAGACCGAGGGCCAGCTCACCGAGGCGCTCATCCACCTGAATGATGCGCTTGCGATTCAGGTCGCCCAGGACGGCGAGAATGCACGGGCGAACGCCTATCCGCTTTTGCAGATTGCAGAGATCTTGCGCATTCAGACCAATCTGGAAGAAGCCGAGGCGGTCGCGCGCCGCGTTATTGAGATCCATGACGCCTACGGCGTTTCATCCGGGAATGACCTGGGCGTTGCGTGGGAGGAGCTGGCCACGATTCTTTCGCTTCAGGGCCGCCGAGACGAGGCCCTTCAGGCGTCACAGCGGGCCGGCGAGCTGGTCGCGGACGTCTGGCCGCGCGGCACGTACACCCGCGCGAGCGTTGACTACAATCAGGGTCTTCTCTTCGCAAGGCTGGGCCGGATGGCCGATGCTGAGCGGCTCATGCGCCAGGGAATCGAGGACATGCGCGCCCTGGACCGGCGCTCGGATGTGTTTCTTGGAGCGATGGTGAGTGCGCTCGGCACGCTTCTGGAGCAGCGCGGTCAGTACCCGGAGGCCGCATCAGCCTACCAGGAAGGTCTGGATCTTCGCGTTGACGTCCTGGCCAATGACCATCCTGCGCTGGCGAGCAACCGGGCGTTTCTGGGACGAATTCTGCTGGAGCGGCTGGACCGGCCCCAGGAAGGTCTCGCCTTGTTCCGCGAGGCCTCACAAGGCTTGATCGAAGGCATTGTGCTGCGGTCCGGAACGGTGGCTGATAACGGCGCGGACGGGATCGAATTCGCCCAGAAGGAAGCGTTCTTCATCGCTCATGTAGAGGCGATCTGGGCGAATACAGGCCGTGACTAACCCCAGTCGCCCAGCACCGCCTGCCATACGCTCATAGCGGCGGCCACGGCGGTGTCGGCGCGCAATATGCGCGGCCCCAGCGTTACGGGGACCACGAAGCGCTGCCCGCGTAGGAGATTGCGTTCGGCCGGATCAAAGCCGCCTTCGGGGCCGATGAGGATGGCCCAGGACCCGCCTTGAGCGCCGGACAGCGCCTCCAGAATCGGCGCCGCGCGTCCGGCGTCGCCGCCCCAGGGGGCGTCGTCTTCATCGCCGGCTTCATCGCAGAAGATCAGCTTTCGGGTTTCGTCCCAGCCGTTGAGCATCTGCACCAGCGAGACCGGCTCGCCCACGCGCGGCAGGTCCAGGCGTTCGGTCTGCTCGGCGGCCTCGCGCACCAGTGCTTCCATCCGGTCCATGCGCACCCGGTCGGCCATGGTGCGCCGTGTCATCACCGGCGTGATGGCGGCGGCGCCCAGCTCTGTGGCTTTCTCCACGATGAAGTCGGTGCGCGCCTTCTTCACCGGGGAGAAATACAGATGCAGGTCCGGCGCGGCGATCTGCGCCCGCGTCTGCGCCACGAGGGTGAGGGCGGCGCGTTTACGCGTGGCCTCGGAGATCTCGGCGCGCCATTCGCCGTCGCGCCCGTTGAACACGCGCACCGCGTCGCCGGCGCCGCGGCGCATGACGTTTACAAGGTAATGGGCCTGATCCTTCTCAAGATCGAGGCGGGCGCCGGCGGTGAGCGGCGCGTCGAGATAAAGGCGCGGTTCGACAGTCATGACCGCTTTCTACAGACTAAGCGCAGCGAACGGAACGCGGGGCGCATGCGTTGTGTCAGGTCCCGGCATCACAGGAAGGGCGCGCCATGAGCACCATCACCGTCACCAACCCGGCCACCGGCGAAGCGATCGCCACCTATGAGCGCCACGGCGAAGCCGATGTGGACGCTGCGCTGGAGCGCGCCCACGCAGGGTTTCAGACGCTCTGGGCCGCCGGCTATGACAGCCGGGCCGCGCGCCTTGTGAAGGCGGCCGAGATCCTGGAGGCGGAAAAGGAAGACCATGCGCGCCTCATGGTTTCCGAGATGGGCAAGCCCATCACTCAGGCCCGCGCCGAGATCGAGAAATGCGCCGCCGCCTGCCGCTTCTACGCCGAGAACGGCGAGGCGTTTCTCGCCGACGAGGCGCTGGACGCCCCGGAGAAGGGGCGCTGCTTCATCCGCCGTGTGCCCATCGGTCCGGTGTTCGCGGTGATGCCGTGGAATTTCCCGTTCTGGCAGGTCTTCCGCTTCGCCGCCCCCAATCTGATGGCGGGCAATCCCGGTATCCTGAAGCACTCCTCCAACACGCCGGGCAGTGCGCTCGCCATTGAAGACGTGCTCAAACGCGCCGGATTCGAGGACGGGGCGTTCCAGACGCTTCTGATCGGCTCCGATCTCAGCTCGAAAGTCATCGCCGACGAGCGGGTGCGCGGCGTCACGCTCACCGGGTCGGAGGGCGCGGGCTCGAAGGTGGCCGAGCAGGCCGGCAAGGCGATCCTTCCCAGCGTCATGGAGCTGGGCGGCTCGGATCCGTTCATCGTGATGCCCAGCGCAGATCTCGACGAAGCGGCGAAGATCGGCGTTAAGGCGCGGGTGCAGAATAACGGCCAGTCCTGCATCGCGGCCAAGCGCTTTATCGTCCACGAGCAAGTCTATGAAGCCTATCGCGACAAATTCGTGGCGCACATGAAGGCGCTGAAAGTCGGCGATCCCATGCAGGACGACACCGATATCGGTCCGCTCGCCGATATGGCGGCCGCCGACACGCTGATGGACCAGGTGGCCGCCACCGCCGACGGCGGCGCCGTCAGCCCCTTGCCGCCAAAACGCCTTGAGGGCGCGTTTGTACGGCCGGGCGTCATGGAGGCGATCCCCAAGGGCACGCCGGGCTATGACGACGAAATGTTCGGACCCGTCGCGCTTTTCTTCAGCGCCCGTGATCTCGACGCCGCCATCGGCATCGCCAATGATCACCGCTACGGGCTCGGCGCCAGTTTCTGGTCGCGCGACGCGGGCGAGATTGAGGCGGCGGTGACGCGCATCAGCGCCGGCTCCACCTATGTGAACCAGATGGTGGCCTCCGATCCGCGCCTGCCGTTCGGCGGGGCGAAGAAGTCGGGATATGGCCGCGAGCTGGCCCGCGACGGGATCGTGGCGTTCACCAATCCCAAAACGATCGCGATCACGGGGGTTTAGGCGCTAGACGGCGAGGAGGTCGCACTCGGCGCCGTCAGCGAAATCTGGGTCCCGTTCGATTATCTGAAGCCGGTCCGCCGCCGCCAAACGAAGCTGGGTCTGAAAATAGTCTCTCACGGTGACGTCGTCGCTCCGGCGAAACACCGACATTCGAACTTGGCGGGCGGTGCCGTAAATGAGGATTCGCTCGCCGTAGAGCACCTCGATCGGGTCGCCATTCAAGCGCAAGGCGAGGGCCGCGCGCACCTCAGGGACCAGCTCTACGTTCAACGAGGCGCGGTCACGATAGTTTTCGTGTGAGTTCAGAAAGCCCCGCGCACCGTCCTCGCCCGAACCGCATACGTCCATCTCGATCCAGGATTCGGCGAGCGGGGCGCCGGGACTGGCCATGGAGCGCTCAATCGCCTCGCGCGCGGAGAGCACGGAGACTTGCGCAGTGGCCGCCGCGCCAAGCATGAACAGAGCGAGACCTGCAACGGCGATACGGATTGTGGCGGACATGGCGACTCCCTCCTCGGCGCGCCTTATGGCATAGAACGTAGACGTGACAGCGCCTTGAAATTCAGCCGCAAGCGAGTGTTTTTTCGTGTCCCTTCAAGACGACCGCCGCGTCGCGGATTCGGTGCCCACCAGCTGGGTCGATCGCGCGCCGAAAACCCTGCGCCCCTATCTGCGGCTCGCCCGCTATGACCGGCCGGCGGGGTTCTGGCTTCTCGCCCTGCCGTGCTGGTTCGCTCTGGCGGCGGCGCGGCTGGAGACAGGGCTGTCCTGGATCGATCTGTGGTGGGCGGTGCTGTTTGGAATCGGCGCCGTCGCGATGCGCGGGGCGGGCTGCACCTATAACGACATTATCGATCGTGATCTGGACGCCAAGGTCGCGCGCACCGCCGACCGTCCGCTGGCGGCCGGCACGATCGGCCTGAAATCAGCTTGGACGTTTCTCGTCGCCCAGTGTCTTGTCGGCCTTGTCGTGCTGCTGCTCCTGCCGCTGGCGGCGATCCTCACCGGGCTCGCGGCGCTCCTCCTGGTGGCGGCCTATCCGTTCATGAAGCGGATCACCTGGTGGCCGCAGGCCTGGCTGGGCCTCACCTTCAACTGGGGAATCCCCGTGGCCGGCGCGGCGGCGCTGGGCTCGCCGTTTCATCCGGTGGTGCTGATCCTCTACGCCTCGGCGATTTTCTGGACGCTGGGCTATGACACGATCTACGCCTGCCAGGACAAGGAGGACGACGCCCTGGTGGGCGTCAAATCCGCGGCGCGGGCGCTGGGGCCGGGCGTAAAGCCGGGGGTTACGGGATTCTACATCGCCTCGGCGCTGCTGGCCGCGATCGCGGGCGTCGTGGGCGGAGCACACCTGTTCTTTGCGCTGGGCTTCGCGGTCTACGCCGCGCACCTGCTCTGGCAGTCCTCGGGCTTTGATCCTGAAGACGGGAGCGATTGCCTCAAGCGGTTCAAATCCAATCGCACGACGGGGCTTTTACTGACCGGGGCGTTTTTATTGGGCGGGGTTTAGCCCCCAGCTTTGAATTCCCGGCCAGGCCCGGACTTTATCCGCGCGCAGAGCCGGGATCTCAAGCAGGTTTGGCGGCTTGCTTTGATGAGGTCCCGGATCGGCGGCCTGCGGCCTTGTCCGGGAATTCAGGAATTTGAGAGACGCCGCCTAAGGCGCGGCGCCCACAAAGCTCGCCACCACCTTCTTGGTGCCCGCCTTGTTGAAGGCGACAATGAGCTTGGCGCCGTCGGTAATCTTCACTACGCCATTGCTGGAAGGCGCGGTCGCCGCGACCAGCGACTAGGAGGAGACGGGTAAAATTCTTTCCAATGCAGAGAAATATCGCAGCCGCAATCGAAGATTCATGGTTAAATATATATTTTACATCAATGATTTATTCTATCATGTCAATTTGCAGGCCTCAAAAAATTTATATTGACACTTTTTGTCCCTAAATTTTGAAAACTTACGCTGGCAATATCCCCATCTAAAAATAAAATAATACCAAATCCGAATCTTTTGTGGTCTACTGAATCTCCAACGTTCCACTTTTTGGGTGGATTTGTATATGAGTATTTTGGCGCCCAAGAACCAATTTCAGAATAATGCTCCCTAGGAAGCGCTGTGATATATATTGTTCCGTCCGGTGCCTCGTGACCTGCGCCGCCAAGTTCTCTTATGGTGAACAATATAGCGTTTCCTATGCTTTCCGTCACGATATCTATCGAGTCGGCAATCAACTCAGACGTTGCTTGTCCAATCTGGCTTTTTTGAACACCGCTAGACATTAGTGCGCCCGCGACAAAAAATGAAACTGCAACAGAGCTTGTCTTAACACGCGCAAATATTGAGCCTTCTTTTATTGATTCAATTTCTATAAGTGATATAAAGGGTTGATGATAGGTTTTGTAGGGAAATAACTGAAAAGCTAAAGCAGACCAGTTTTCCGGCATTTCATATTTTCTTAGAATTCTCCCATTATATTTTATTCTGTTTAAATGATCAAAGTTTATAAGTTGAAATCTGTAATTTGTATCGAAGGTCGGATCTGCCCTTCTCATTTCAGAAATATAAGAGCTGTAAATATGCGCGGATATTTTCTGGTATAACGGCAGGGACGCCGTTTTGAAAAATCGGTTTAGGTATTCCACATCCGATTTTAATGCAGCGCTCAAGTGTGTAAATAGAACCGAATAAATTTCACGGCCTGCACCGTCATCGGTGGCAACCAATGCCATCTCTACCCCCCCCACCAATTGAAAATGCAATTACTGGAACAAATAAGCGGAATAGACGCGCTCGCACAAGGTGCAACTGAGGCGCTCGACCAGTTGTCTGTTCGCGGATCTGAGCGAATTATCTTGCTTCCGCGAATAGCCCCCTAAGGCGCAGCCCCCACAAAGCTCGCCACGACCTTCTTGGTGCCCGCCTTGTCGAAGGCGACGGTGAGCTTGGCGCCGTCGGTGATCTTCACAACGCCATAGCCGAATTTCTGGTGGAAGACGCGGTCGCCGGGGCGCCATTTGGAGTTTCCGCCCACCGCATTGGCGTCGCCGCTCTCGATGAGTTGGGCCTTCCCCTCGATCATGCCGGGATCGGCGCGGCGCCCGGCGGCTTTGGACGCCTGAAAGCGCTTCCACCCAGGGCTCTCATAGGAGGAGCGGAACGGGTCGGCGGGCTCCGACACGCCTTCAAAGCCCGGCCCGGCGTCGTAATAGCCGGTCTCTGATTTCGCCTCGCAATTGTCCTGGGGCATTTCGTCGATGAAGCGCGACGGGATCACGCTCTGCCAGCGGCCATAGATCATCCGGTTGGCGGTGAAGCTGATCACCGCCCGCTCCCGCGCGCGCGTAATGCCCACATAAGCCAGGCGCCGTTCTTCCTCCAGGGCCGCCGTGCCGCCTTCATCCATGGAGCGCTGAGAGGGAAACACCGTCTCCTCCCAGCCGGGCAGGAAGACCAGCGGGAATTCCAGACCCTTGGCGGCGTGAAGCGTCATGATCGACACCTCCTCGCCGTCCTCCTTGCGGTCGGCGTCGGAGACAAGGGCGATGTGCTCCAGAAACGCCTCAAGGGAGTCAAAGCCGCCCATGGAGCGCACAAGTTCTTTCAGGTTATCCAGGCGGCCGGCGGCCTGCGGACTTTTGTCCTCGCGCCACATGGCGGTGTAGCCGCTTTCATCCAGGATGATCTCGGCGAGCTCGTCGTGGCGGCGCTCCTTGGCCTCCTCGGTCCAGCGATCAAGATCGCGCAGGAAGGCCTGTATGCCGGAGCGCGCCTTGCCCTTGATCTCGTCGGTCCGGGTCATCAGGCGCGCGGCCTCCACCATGGGCACGCGGCTGGCGCGCGCCACGGCGGCGATCTTCTGCACGCTGGTCTCGCCGACGCCGCGCTTGGGGGTGTTGATGATCCGCTCAAACGCCAGATCGTCGGTTTCCGCCCGCACCAGGCGCAGATAGGCCAGCGCGTCGCGGATTTCGGCGCGTTCAAAAAAGCGCGGTCCGCCGATCACCTTGTAGGGCAGGCCGAGCATGATGAAGCGGTCTTCAAAGGCGCGCATCTGCCAGGAGGCGCGCACCAGCACCGCGATGTCGGAATGCTTGCCCTCGCGGCGCACATGGGATTCGATCTCGTCGGCCACGAAGCGCGCCTCCGCCTCGCCGTCCCAGAGCCCGGAGACCTGGACCTTTTCGCCGGGATCGTCCTCGGTCCACAAAGTCTTGCCCAGGCGCGCCTTGTTGGCGGCGATGAGGCCCGAGGCGGCCCCCAGAATATTGCCGGTGGAGCGATAATTGCGCTCCAGCCGGATCACCACGGCGCCGGGAAAGTCCTTTTCAAAGCGCAGGATGTTGTCCACTTCCGCGCCGCGCCAGCCATAGATGGACTGGTCGTCATCGCCCACGCAGCACAGATTGTTGGAGCCCTTGGCCAAAAGGCGCAGCCAGAGATACTGGGCGATATTGGTGTCCTGATACTCGTCCACCAGGATGTAGCGAAACTTCCGCTGGAAGTCGGCGAGCACGTCCGCGTTTTCCTGGAAGATCGTGATGTTGTGCATCAGAAGATCGCCGAAATCGCAGGCGTTCAGCACCGAGAGCCGTTCCTGATAGAGCCGGTATAGATCGCCCGCCTTTCCGTCGGCGAAGCTCCACTTGTCCTCTTCGGGGATGCGCTTGGGGGTCAGCGCGCGGTTCTTCCAGCCGTCCACCAGGCTCGCAAAATGGCGCGGCGTCCAGCGCTTTGAGTCGATCCCTTCGGCCTCCAGGATCTGCTTGATCAGCCGGATCTGGTCGTCGGTGTCCAGGATGGTGAAGCTGGATTTGAGATCCACCAGCTCGGCGTGGCGGCGCAGGATCTGGGCGGCGATGGAGTGGAAGGTGCCAAGCCAGGGCAGGCCCTCCACCTGCTCGCCGATGATCGCGCCGACGCGCGATTTCATCTCGCGCGCGGCCTTGTTGGTGAAGGTCACCGACAGGATCTGCCAGGGCTGGGCGCGGCCCGTCGCCAGGATATGGGCCAGCCGCGTGGTGAGCACCCGCGTCTTGCCCGTGCCCGCGCCGGCCAGCACCAGCACCGGCCCGTCCACGGTCTGCACCGCCTTGGTCTGCTCGGGGTTGAGGCCCTGCAGGTATGAAGCGGCGTCTGCGCGCGGGGCGCGTGCGGCGGCTTGCTGTGACAGCGGCAAATCGGACATGGGGGCGGGGCTCGTCGCGCTTCGATTCGAAAGGAGAACGAAACTAGCACGCGGGACCGCGAAGGGCAGGGGGTGAGGTGTGCTCGTCTGGCGCGATTGACTCAATTTCGATGATTAGCTAAACATCATAATATGAATGCTGTCTTCAAAGCTCTCTCTGATCCGACGCGCCGCGAGGTTCTTGCGCTCTTGCGCGACGGTCCGATGACCGCCGGGGCGATCGCGGACCATTTCAACGTCACCCGGGCGACCATGTCGGCCCACTTCGCCGTGCTTCGCGAGGCCGGCCTGGTGTCCAGCGAGAAGCAGGGCACGTCGGTGATCTATCAAGTGCAGATGTCGGTGCTTGAAGATGCGCTCTTTGGTTTCACGAATTTGCTCGGCCTGGACGTAGCCTCTGGCGATAAGGCCCCGGCCCGGTCGAACTCTGGAGGATCTCACAATGACTGACCGCGTCACTCGCCCGGCATTTCTTCGAACACTGACCGTGAGCGTTTTCTCAGTTCTCGCAATCTTCGCCGCGCTTGTTCTTGCGGAGGAAACCGGTTTCATCGGGTCGGATCCGGCGCGCCGCGGGGTCAGCGCGCTCATGGGCGTTTTGCTGCTCCTGTGCGGGAATTACCTTCCCAAGCTCACCGCCGCGCCATCGCCGAACAGCGCCCGTCTGGCGAAAGCGGACCGCGCTGCGGGCCGGCTGCTGATTCTGACAGGGTTGGGCTTTGCGCTCATCTGGGTGTTGGCGCCGCTGGACTGGGCGCGCGCCGTCAGTCCGATGGCCGGTCTCGCTGGCGGATTGATCGCCCTGCTCGCCTGGGTGTTCGTGGCGCAACGCGCCGAGGGCGGCTCAGCTGGTCTGGCGGCATCAGCGCTCAGCACCGCCGCACGCCTGGGCGTCCTGATGATCGCCGGCAGCATTATCGCCACGTTCGGCCTGTTCGAGATCGACCGCCGCTGGGGCGACGAGGCCGCACAATGGACCTCCATCATTTTCGTTCTGTCCCTTGGCTTCATCGGCGCCTCATCTGTGGTCAGGGCTGTGATCCGGCGCGGTTGATCGATTGCGACGTTGCAGGAACGCCCCCTAGCGATGCTCCTCCTCGTGGCGCATCTGGAGCGCCCGGGCGTAGGCGGCGTGGGCGTCGGCTTTGGTGATGTAGCCGGTGATGGGCTGGTCGCCGGTTCTTGAGCGCACCGGCGCGCCGTCCAGCTTTTCCGCCGAGAAGAAGCCCATGACCCGGCCCAGATAGTCGTCCTCGTACACGTGGGGCTCGTCCATCTCCGCGGCGCGGTCGGTTTTATCCAGCGCGGTCATGATGTCGCGCGCGCGGATCGTCTGCAGGATCACGCGGGCGTCGCCCTGGGTGAGGTCATAGCCGTGGCGCTCCACCATCTTGTGAAAGAAGCTGCCCTTGGTGACAGAGGTGGTGATCACGGTGGCGAGGCTCACCGCCACCAGAAGCGCGATGGACGCCTCGTAATTGGCCGTCAGCTCAAACACGATCAGGGTGGTGGAGAGCGGCGCGCCCAGCACCGCGCCGGACACCGCGCCCATGCCCACCACCGCATAGAACGCCGCGCCGGAGGTCGCCTCGCCGAACAGCTGTGTGGCGATGGCGCCGAACAGGGCGCCCAGCATCGCGCCCAGATAGAGCGAGGGCGAGAACACCCCGCCGCCGAACCGGAACGCCAGCGTCGTCACCGTGGCGATGAGTTTCAGGGCCAGAAGCCCGGCGAGAAACCCGATCCCGTAGCCGCCCGCCAGCGCGGTGGCCGTGGCTTCGTAGCCGACGCCAAGGATCTCCGGCGCGCCGGCGGCCATGAGCCCCACCAGCAGCCCGCCAAACGGCGGCAGCGCCCAGAGCGGCCAGGCGAGTTTCTTCGCTTGCTCGGCGACCAGCCGAGGCGCGTTCGCGGCGCCGGAGACGAACAGGATCGCCACCCCCGCCGCCGCCACGCCCAGCGGCACCACGGCTGCGAAATCAAACAGGCTCGCAGGATCAAGCTCGGGTATGGCGAAGGCCGGCTGGGCGCCGAAATGAATGCGGGAGACCACAGCGCCGGTCACGCTGGCCACCGCCACAGGCGCGATGGAGCGCAGGGCGTAGTGGCCGAGAATCACCTCAAATGCGAACAGCGCGCCGGCCACCGGGGCGTTGAAGCTGGCCGCCACCGCGCTCGCCGCGCCGCAAGCCAGCATGATGCGCGCGCCGCGCGCCGGCAGGCCCAGCGGGCGCGTCACTAGGCTGGCGAGGGTCGCGCCAAGATGAACCGCCGGGCCTTCGCGGCCCGCCGAGACGCCCGATCCCAGCGATACCGCCGCGATCACCGCAGAGAGCAGCCCCGGCGCGGCCTCCATCTTTCCGCCCGTCACCGCGCGCGCCTCCATCACGTCGCTGACGCCCAGGGCACGGGTTTCCTTGAGCCAGCCCAGGCGCCCACCGGCGTAGAGCAGCGCCGAGACGACAAGCCCACCGATGATCGGCGCGGCGATGATGTGCAGGGGAGACAGCTCGCGCGCCACGCTGGCCAGACGTTCTGTGCCGTCTTGAAACGCCACCAGCTGAACCGCCTCGATCGCCAGGCGCAGGCCCAGCGCGGCGTAGCCGGCCAGCAAACCCACGAAGAGCGCAGCGAGCCAGAGCGCGGGCGACCGCCCCTCGGAGAAACTGTTGCGAATGAACGAGGCGATGCGGCCCGGCCAGGCCTTGGGCCCGGCGCGGCGCACCTCCTTCGATCCCGAAGTCGCGTTGTCGCTCATGGAACGGTGATGGCCCGCACTGGCGCGCAAGGTCAAGGCGGCGCCTGTCCCGCGAGCCGGTTTCGCGCTAGCGTGTTGCAACAAACCTGGCTGGGGAGCTTCACCATGACGATCATCGCCGCCGCCATTTCGGGCGGCTTTCTTCTGCTCGCCGGCGCGCAGATCGCCGAGGGTGAGATCCAGAGCGGCTATTCCAGTCTTGAAGACTGCGTCGATGTGGAGGGTTCCGCGCCGGTCAATCAGCGCTGTTCAGGCTATGCGGGCTGGGATGTCTATATCGGCGCCAGCGATCACTCCGCCGGCGTGGCGTTCTCCGACCGCGCCCGCGAGGAACAGCTGGCCCAAAGGGCTGTCTCCGGCGGCCTTTATCAGAGCTTTCTCAGGCGCATCGAGTGGCGGGTGCGCCGCTCCGGCGGCGCCTGGAGCCCGTTTGCGACGATCCATCGCTGGACTGCGAGCACGCCGCTGATCGACGACGAGACCGGCGATTTCACCGGCGAGGTGGAGACTGTCGCCGAGGTTCTGGTGGTCGCGGCGCTGCGCGAGGACGGCCCCATCGGCGCCTGCCATGTCGCCTATGTGGACACCACCGAGGTCCATGACGCGAACACGGTGGCGCGCGCCGCCGCCGATCTCGACGCGGACGGGTTTCGCTGCGGCGTCGACGCGCCGGCGCGGATCGGCGCCGGTGAGGCGGCGCAACTTATGGCGCGCGCGGGTCTGGAATACTGAGGGCGCGGCCCTCTTCGTTTTGACCGTCGGGCCTGAACGACCGCGCTCAGACGGCGAGCCGGTAGTCCGCATCGAGGCCCGGCTCGGCCGATGTCGTGACCCGGCCCTGCTCGACCAGATGAATCACATGGGCCAGCACCGAATGGGCGGCGGCCGGATGCAGGCGCTTGTCCACGTCGGCGTACATGTGCGCGACCATCTCCTTGATCCGGGTGCGGCCCGCTTCCAGCTGGGCGACAATCTGGCGTTCGCGGCTCAGGCGATGCTCGATATAGGCGTCCATGAAGGGCGCCGTCGCCTCGATCGCGGTGCCGTGGGTGGGGCGGATCACGTCGAAGTCGAGCGCGCGGACGCGTTTGAGCTGTGCGATGTAGTCGCCCATGGACCCGTCGGGCGGGCTCACAACCGAGGTGGACCAGCCCATGACATGGTCGCCGGAAAACAGCGTGTTCTCTTCGCTCAGCGCGTAGCAGACATGGTTGGACGTGTGCCCCGGCGTGTGGAGCGCCGTGAGCGTCCAGCCGGGACCTTTGAATTGACCGCCGTCGGCGACTTCCCGGTCGGGACGAAAGCCATGATCGTCGCCGGCCTCCATGCGCACCTCGCCACCTTCGGGCGGAGCATCCGCCGGGCTCATGCCATAAACCTTCGCGCCGTGCTTCCGCGCCAGCGTGTGGGCCAGGGGTGAGTGATCGAGATGGTGATGGGTCACCAGAACATGGGTGACGCGCTCGCCTTCAAGGGCCGCGTCCAGAGCCGCTTCATGCTCGGCCATGGCGGGCCCGGGATCGAGGATGGCGACCTCGCCGTGTCCCACAATGAACACGCCCGTGCCGGTGAAGGTGAAGGGGCCGGGATTGGGCGCGATCACGCGGCGTACGAGCGGGCTCAGCTGGTCGCACCGCCCGTATTCGAAGTCGAACTCGCGCACGAAGGGAATGGTCATGGCATGGTCTCCCGTCCTGGTCCGGCCAGGCGCTCTGCGTAGGCGCGCAGCGCCCGCGCCAGCGTGCGCGCGGCCGCCATCTTCTCGTTCAGGGGCAGTGCGGTGGGCGGCCCCATGTCGGTCTTGTTCACATCGACGATCCAGAGCTGTCCGTCACGCCGGTCGCGCAGCACGTCGAGTCCGCCCCAATCAAGGCCCATGGCGTTGCAGAACCGCTTGATGAGCTCGCGCTCGGCCGCGTTGAAAACGTCCTCGGGCGCGCGTTTGAGCACCTGCGTGTTGGCGTTGGCGAAACGGGCGCCGACGGGCCGGCGCTTGATGAACACGACCGGGACCTCGCCGTCCACGGTCGGACAGCGCAGATCCTCCACCAGCCCGTCATCGCAGAGCGTGTCGATCAGGCTCTGATACACAAGGCCCGGTGCGCGCGGGCACGGGCCCTGCACGATCCGACCGTCATGGGCGCCGTTGTGTTCCGACTTGGCGACCATGTCGCCCTCGAACGTTTCCGGGGTCACCAGAAGGGCGCGGCCCGTCACCGCTTCGAAAACGGTGGAGACGTGCGATTTCGAGACATCGAGGCACGCGGCGTTGATATAGCGGAGCGTGGTGTTCGCCGGCGGCGCGGTGAGGGTCGCGTCTTCAAAGCAGAAGCCCAGATCGGCCTCCTGCGGGGTCTTCGCAAAGCGCAGGCCCGCCAGGCGCGCCACCGGCCAGACCAGATACCACGGCCGCGGCGCATCGGGCGTAAACCACACCGCCGGACCGTCCGGACGGCGCGCCGCAGTGCTCGCCTCGACGGCCAGATGGAAGCGCAGCCAGGCTGCAAATTCGCCGACCACGCCCGGTTCCACAGGCACGAGCGCGCCGGTCTTGCGCACCCGCAAGGCGCCGCCTTCCAGCCTGAAATCCCGCCACCAGGCGCGCGCCGCCATCAGAATCGCTCCTGTTTCATCGCGGTCAGAATACGCTGGCGGGGCTAGCGTGCAATTCACGCCCGGTTCAGCCGCGATCACGCATTGATGATGTTACCAGGGGCGCAAGGTCGGGCGCCGGCGGCTTCGGCAAGCATCCTGCAAGGACGGTCTTCACTGCGCCGTGCAGAGGAGGGGCCGCCAATGCCCGACATCAAGCGCCTGGCCGTTTCACTGTCGCGCCGCCTGCGTCTGGCGGCGCTGACCTTCATCGCCTTGCTGGCGGTCAAAATCACCTTCGCCGCCTTCGCCGCGCCGGCCTCTTCGCCCGCCAGCGCGGTGATCGTTTCCGTAGAGCGTAGCGAAGCGGGGCCGGAAACACTTGAGCGTTTGGAATAAATCGAGCCTACTGCGGCCCGTTCTTGATCAAAAGAGCTACGCAGCCCAATAACCCTTCCTCTCCTGACAGTTTTTTCGGCTCATATATGCCCGCATTTATCGCCCGCCGCATTCTCATCGCCATACCGACGATTCTCGTGATCATCACGCTGGCGTTCTTCATGATGCGCATCGCGCCGGGGGGCCCGTTCGACCTGGAACGGCCCATGCCCGAAGAGATTCGCCAGAACGTTCTGGCCGCCTACGGCATGGATCAGCCAGTGTGGAAACAGTATGTCGACTATCTCGGCGGACTGGTGCGCGGCGATCTCGGCCCGTCCCTGAAATTTCGTGACAAGGACGTCGCCGACATCATCGCGGAGGGCTTTCCGGTTTCGGCCACGGTGGGCCTTATGGCCATGACCCTGGCGGTGGGCGTCGGCGTGGTGTTCGGCTCCATCGCCGCGCTGCGCCAGAACACGGCCGCCGACTACGGCGTGGTGGCGTTCGCAACGGTGGGCATCGTGATTCCACCGTTTGTGGTGGGTCCGATCCTGGCGCTGACCATCGGCATCTATCTGGGCTGGCTGCCATCGGGCGGGCTTGATCCACGACACGGCATGACGCTCGACAGGCTGATTCTGCCTGTCATCACGCTGGCCCTGCCGCAGATCGCCATCATTTCGCGCCTTATGCGCGCTTCGATGATCGAGGTGATCCGCTCCAATTACATCCGCACGGCGCGCGCCAAGGGGCTGTCCGAGCCGGCGGTGATCTTCAAGCACGCGCTTCGAAGCGCGATCCTGCCGCTGGTGAGCTATCTCGGCCCGGCCTCGGCGGCGCTGCTCACCGGCTCCATCGTCATCGAGCAGGTCTTCTCCCTGCCGGGCATCGGACGCCAGTTCGTCTTCGCAGCCCTGCAGCGCGACTACACCGTGGTGATGGGCGTTGTGATCCTTTACGCCAGCCTGATCATCATTCTCAATCTGGTGGCCGACCTGCTGTATGCGGCGCTGAATCCGAAAGTGAAGTACGACTGATGGTTCTCACCTCTACGCCCTCCGAAAAGGCGCGCATGATCGAGGACGCCGCGGTCAAGGGGCGCTCGCTCTGGGACGACGCGCGGACCCGTCTTCTGCGCAACAAGGCGGCCGTGTTCGGCCTCATCCTGCTTGGCGTCCTTGTGGTGCTGGCGATCCTCGGGCCGCTCTTGTGGGTGCATGATTCCACCTTCATCTACCGTGACCGGGTCCAGATCGGACCGACCTTTGAAAACCTGCACATTTTCGGCACCGACGCGCAGGGGCGCGACCTGTTCGCCCGCGTGCTCGTAGGCTTGCGCATGAGCCTGATGGTGGGTGTTGTGGCCACCATGGTGTCGCTGGCCATCGGCGTGATCTGGGGCGCCACGGCGGGCTTTGTGGGCGGCCGGGTCGACCAGCTGATGATGCGTATCGTGGACGTGCTGTATTCGCTGCCCTTCATCTTCTTCGTGATCATCCTGATGGTGGTGTTCGGTCGGAACATCATCCTGATCTTCGTCGCCATCGGCGCGGTGGAATGGCTGACCATGGCGCGCATCGTGCGCGGTCAGACGATCTCGCTGAAGGGCATGGAGTTCGTCGAGGCGGCCCAGGCCGCCGGCGTGTCGCAATTCTCCATCATCCGCCGGCATATCGTGCCCAACGTGCTCGGGCCGGTGGTGGTTTACGTCACCCTGACGATCCCGGTGGTGATCCTGGCTGAAAGCTTCCTGAGCTTTTTGGGGCTGGGCGTGCAGGAGCCGCTGACCTCGCTGGGCAATCTGATCTCCAACGGCGCGCGCGACATGGAGATCGCACCGTGGACGCTGATCTTCCCGGCGCTGACCATGATGATCACGCTGTTCTGCTTCAACTTCATCGGTGACGGCCTGCGCGACGCGATCGATCCGAAGGACCGATAGCGCCTGAATCATGGAAGACGCCGGGTGAGCGATCAATCCGGAGGATCGATCGCTCACCTATCGACCGGCTTACTCGATGCGCCTGGCGCGGAAGCGGCGGCCGTTATGGCTCAGCTCCATGAAACGGGCGCCGAAGATGCCGCGCTCGATCGTTGCGGTGAGATCGCCCAGCTCGTCATCATTCGGCGCGCTTACAAAATCAGTTTCCGTCTGGCGCCAGACCTGGCCGTTCTCCAGATAAACCGTGAGCCAGCCGAAACGGTTGGTCGTGACCCGCGCCACGGCCAGGCCACGCATCTCGTCAACTTCGCCGTCGTCGTCGAAGACGGCCACCGAGCCATCGTCCTGCACCGCTTCTTGATTCGCCTGTGCGGCCTGCGTGGCGTCGGGCTCGTCGCGCTGGAGCAAGCCGGTGAACCGCGCGATCGCCGAGCGGGACGGCTCGGCGGACACGATCTCAAGGCGGCCCGCATCCAGCTCTGCCGTGAGTGCGGCGAGCGCTACGTCCTGGCAGGCCAGACGCGCCTGTGCGTCCGTCTGATCGCGGCAGGCCAGAAGCGTGCTGACGGAGTCCGCGCGCTCTTGATCCTGAGCGAGCGCGGCCGCGCACGAAACGGCGAGCGCCGCCGCTAGCGCGAATGTGGATCTGAGCATCATGACGTGTCTCCGGTTAAATCAAACTGTCGCTTTAGTACCCGAAGAGTCAGGCCTTGCGTCAAGCGCGACGCATCCCGGTGCTCGCGTCCAGGGGCGGTGCGTGCAAGTGTGCGCGCTTGTTCGGTTTTGCTTGAAAAATCGGCCAGTGCTTAGGAGATTGGCGCAACGACCGATCCAACCCGTTCATCCAACGCTCAGAGAAGATCGGTGACCATTGCGGCGTTAGCGGTTCTGGAACTGCATTTCGCCCAAACAGCCATGGGATTTCACACCGTCGGCGCGCCGGGCAAAGGTCCGTGCGAGACGACTAAGATGACGCGGGCGAGGGCCCGCACCGCTTTAAAATGCAGGGGAGCATGCCTTTATGACCTTCACCCGACGTTTCACACTGGCGCTGGCCGCCGGCGCCTCGGCCCTTACGCTCGCCGCTTGCAGTGGAGGCGATTCTGAAAGCGACGGCGTCGTGCTTCACCGCGGCAACGGCGCAGAGCCCTTGTCCCTGGACCCGCACAAGGCGTCGGGAACCTGGGAGAACAACATTATCGGCGACATGTTCATCGGCCTGTTCACCGAGGACGTGGCCGGCGAGCCGATCCCGGGCATGGCCGAAAGCTGGGAGGTCAGCGAAGACGGCCTGACCTGGACGTTCACCCTGCGCGAGGCGCAATGGTCGGACGGCGAGCCTGTGGACGCCTATGACTTCGAATTCGCCTTGCGGCGCATTCTCGATCCGGCGACCCTGGCCCAGTACGCGTCGCTGCTTTATCCGATCGAGAATGCGCGCCTCGTGAACACAAGCGAGCTTCCTCCCGAGGAGCTGGGCGTGAACGCGCTTGATGCGCGCACCCTTCAGATCACGCTTGAATTCCCGGCGCCGTATCTTCCCGGCCTGTTAACCCACTACACCACCTTTCCGGTGCCCCAGCACGTGGTGGAGGAGCATGGCGACGCCTGGATCCAGCCTCAGAACATCGAGGTGAACGGGCCCTACAAGCTGGTGAACTGGCGCGCCAACGACTTCGTGCTCGCCGAGCGCAACCCGTTGTTCTGGGACAATTCGAACGTCTGCGTGGATGAGGTGTTCTACTATCCCACCGTGGACAACCCCGCCGCCGAGCGCCGCGTGCGCAACGGCGAGCTGGATCTGAATGTCGATTTCGCGGGCCAGAACCTCGAATTTCTGCGGCGCGAAGTTCCCGACTATGTGCGCATCCATCCCTATCTCGGCATCATCTATTTCTCGTTCAACACAACCGAGCCGCCGTTCGACGATCCGCGCGTCCGCAACGCGCTGGGCATGGCGATCGACCGGACCTTCATCGCCGAGGAGATCTTGCAGGCCGGTCAGATCCCGGCCCACTCCTTCGTACCGCCGGGCGTGAACGAGTATCCCGAAGAGGCGCGTATCAGCTGGTTTGGAGATTCCATCGAAGAGCGCCGCGAAATGGCCCGAGACCTGCTGGAGGAAGCCGGCTACGGGCCGGACAATCCGCTGCGGTTCGAATACACCCACCGCACCACCGGGGATAACCCGCGTGTGGCGCCGGTGGTCCAGCAGGACTGGCAGATGATCGCAGACTGGGTGGACGCCGAGATCATCGGCATCGAAACCCAGATCCACTACTCCAACCTGCGCGCGGGCGATTATCAGATCGGCGACGGCGGCTGGATCGGCGATTACAACGACGCGTACAACTTCCTGTTCCTGGGCGAGACCGGGTCGATCCCGATGAACTACTCGCGCTGGAGCAATGACGAGTACGATACCCTCATCGATCAGGCCAACCGGACCCTGGACGCCGAGGAACGCGGCGGCCTTCTGGCGCAAGCCGAGCAGCTCATGCTGGACGAGATGCCCTACATCCCCATCGTCTATTATGTGAACAAGGCGCTGGTGAACCCGGACGTGACCGGCTGGGAAGACAATCTGGTCCACATTCACCGCACCCGATATGTGTGTACGGTCGACGCGGAGGCCGCAGCCGACGCAGCCGGGGCTAGCAGCCAGGGCTAGGCGGATCTGAAAAAGCAAGGGGGGAGGGGATGGACGGCGACGAGCTCGAACAGGTCGCCCAGACCGCCGCCGAGCACGGGGCTGCAGCTGCGGCCGCGGCCGGCGGTGGTCCGGCGCGGGCGAAGGCCTCGCGGCCGGCCGCCCTCTCTCCCGATACGCCTGACGGCGTCTGCGCCAATTGCGAGACGACGCTGCAGGGGCCGGTCTGTCACAATTGCGGCCAGGTGGACGACGAATACCATCGTCCGGTCCACGGTCTGGCGTCGGAAATCTTCGAGGGCCTGACTGCGCTCGACGGGCGGGTCCTGCGCACGCTGCCGGCGCTTCTCTTTCGTCCGGGACGGCTGACGCGCGCCTTCTTGAAGGGCAAGCGGGCGCGCTACATGCCGCCTTTCAGACTCTACATCATCGCATCGCTGATTTTCTTTCTTCTGATCCCCGGGTTCGACGGTCTGGCTGACGCTATGCAGTCGGGCGCAAACGGGTTGGATCCGGCCGAGCGCGCTGCGGCGATGCAGGAGGTTGAAGACCAGCTGCAGGAACGTGTTGCGGAAGGGACGCTGACCGAGCGCGAGGCTGACCAAGCCCGCTCCACCCTCGCGATGGCCGAGTTTTGGAGAAGCGAGGCCAGCGGACGCGGCGGAACGCAGACCGCGGATTCGGCCAGAGCGCCGCCGGGCGAAGCAGCAGCAGAGTCTTCAACGCCGGCCGAGAGCCTGGATGAGGGCGCGGGCGACGCGCCGGCCCAAGCGGCTGAGGGCGTCCCGGACCGCGAAACCTCCGGCGGCCAGGCCGAGGACAACTCGCGTGGATTTAACTTCGGCGAGGTTGGAGATCCTGAGTCGATCCGGCGATTGTTCGCGCCGGAGGATTTCGACGAGCCTGCGCCGGAGAAGTCGTGGCCCCTGCCGGTCCGGCGCTATCTTGGTGACCGGTTTGCTGAAGTCGCGGCCGATCCGGGCGGCTGGCTTGAAGCGGTGACCGACTGGATTCCGCGCATCATGTTCGTCATGGTCCCGGTCTACGCCGCTCTGCTGACCCTCATTTATCTGTGGCGGCGCGGATTTTACTTCTTCGATCACTTGATCGTATCGCTGCACGTCCACTCCGCGCTGTTCCTGACGATGGCGATTCTCATGGTGGCGTCGAACCTGATCGGCGCGGGGTGGGCCTGGCTGATCCTGATCGTGTACTCGAACCTGTATCTCTACCGGGTCCACCGCGTGGTCTATGGGCGCGCCCGCTTCACCAGCGTGCTGCGCACCCTGGTCATGGACATGCTGTATTTCTTCGTCCTGCTGTTCGGTTTCATCGCCGTCCTGCTGCTGGGCGCACTGGTTTAATCGGGGGGGGGCGCCGGGTGGCTAGTCAGGTGCGGCGGACCGCTCGGCCTCGGCGCTTTCCAGGCGCATGCCCGGCGCGGCAAGGCGTTCCCGCTCGCGCAGCGCCGCGCGCACTTCAGGAAGGCTCAAGAGCGCGTTGAGGCGCACAGCGGCCTCGGCGCCGTCGGCGGTGACGCCGAAGAGCTGCTGGAGGGCTTCCAAAGGCGTGGGCTGGGCCGGATAGCGGCGCAGGCGCGAAGGCTCGTCCGCAGCGAGGCCCGCCAGGTCACGCGCTTCCTCTATGGCGGCCTGAAAGCCCCCGATTCGATCCACGAGCCCGTGGTCGAGCGCCTGGGCGCCGGTCCACACCCGGCCGCGGGCGATCTCGCGCACGCGGGCGAGCGGCAGATCGCGCCCCTCGGCGACCTTTTCTGTAAAGTCTGCGTAGATGTCCCCGGCCAGGCGCTCATAGGCGGCCCGCTGGGACTCGCTCCACACCGTGGCGGAGGAGAAGGCGGTGGTGAACTCACCGCCCACCGAAAGCGGCTCGATATTGACGCCAAGGCGCTGCAGCGCCCCGTCCACCACGATCTTGCCGGCCACCACCCCTATGGACCCGGTGAGGGTGGAGGCGTTGGCCACGATCCGGTCGGCGGGGGCGGCGATGTAATAGCCGCCCGATGCGGCCACCGACCCCATGGAGACCACCACCGGCTTGCCGGCCTCCCGGGCCCGCACCACCGCATCCCAGATCTGGTCCGACGCGATGGCGGAGCCGCCCGGGCTGTCGACGCGCAGGATGATCGCGCGCACCGACGAATCGCGCGCCGCCGAGTCGATGGCCCGGCTCGTCCGGTCAGAGCCGATCAGGGCGCCGCCGCCGAATCCCGTATCGCCGTCGCCGGTCTCGATGGCGCCTTCCGCGCCGATCAGCGCGATGACCGGTCCTGATCCCGCCCCGCCAGCGCGGTGATAGACCGCCGCCTGGACAAAGCGCGCCGTCCCGGAATCGCCGCGCGCGGCCTCCCGCGCCTCATGCACATGGCCGAGCGAATCGACCAGGCCGGACTCAAGCGCGGCCTCGGCGCTGTAAGGGCCCGCCTCGATGAGCGCGCGCATGGCCGCCGGCGTCATGTCGCGGTCGGCTGCGGCTGACTCGATGGCCGTATCAAAGAGCGAGCCGAGCCAGGATAGCGTCGCTTCGCGGTGGGCCTCGGTGTAGTCGGCGTTGAGAAAGGGATCGGCGGCGTTCTTGTACTCGTAGAACTGTAAAAACTCAGCCCTCGCGCCGGCCTGCTCGATGGCGTCGCCGAAAAATATCGTCTCGGACGCATAGCCGGTGGCCGAGAAGCTGGCGCTGGCCTGCAGCCATAGCGCGTCTGCGCCGGCCACGGCGAAATAATTGGCCACAGCGGGGCCTTCAAAGCCTTGCGCATGCACGACGACGCGCTTGCCCGCCGCCGACAGCGCATTGAGCGCGCCGCAAATCTCTTCGGCGCGGCCCGGCGCCATGGACAGCGCGTTGGCGCGCACGAACACCGCCTCCACCCGGTCATCGCTGCGCGCGCGCTCCAAAGCGATCAGAAGATCGGTGTGAGGCAGGGCGGTGGTGAAGGCGAACGGGCTCATCGAGGGCTGGTCGGTGCGCGGTTCGCGAAGATCGACCTCGAGAATGATCGCGCCGGCGGGCAGGGCCCCGTTCTGGACGTCGTCGGCGTTTTGCACCGCCGAGGCGATCAACCCGCCCACCGCGAACACCGCGAACAGCGCCACCAGCAGTGTGGCGGCCAAAAGCCCGGCGATCGTCCCGAAAAAACTGGACCAGAACTGTTTCACTGGATTCCCCCCAATATCGCCCTCAATGCACCGCACCTGGCGGTGCGATCCCCACTCATCCATCAGCCTAGGCCGGACGCCAGGAGAGGTCGAGACACGGGCAGGGGCGGCCGGCCCGGCGGCGCCGGCCTGTCTCCCCCGCGCAACGCCGGTGCTGCGTTGCGGTGACGCCAGGATCGCGGCGCGGGCGCGGGAACGCAAAACGCCCGCTCCATGGGGAGCGGGCGTTTTCAGCGTTTCGCCGGATCGGGGCCGGGCGAAAGATATCTGGTCGGAGTAGCAGGATTTGAACCTGCGACCCCTGCCTCCCGAAGACAGTGCTCTACCAGGCTGAGCTATACTCCGAACCGAGGCGCGGCTTATAGCCAAGGCTCACCCTCAATGCAATCGGCTCACGGCAGAGCGATGCACATGGTGCGAAAGCTGCAGCATGGCCCGTTGCATCGAAAAAAAAGCCGGGCTAATAACGCGGCCCGTGACCGGGCCCGCCCGGTCCTGCTGGGGCGTGGCCAAGTGGTAAGGCAGCGGTTTTTGGTACCGCCATTCCCAGGTTCGAATCCTGGCGCCCCAGCCATTTTTTTCTTCAGAGCCGCAATAGGTCCGCGAGCCGGCGTCAATGCGCGCGCCGCTTCCCGGACGGCGCGAGCCGGTTCGACGTCCAGCCTGGAGCTGGCTTCACCGCCCGTATTCGCTGGAAACCGCCATTGCGTCGACCCGCAGGCCCGGTTGCGCGCCGCGTCCGTTTTTTGCTCGGGACCGCGCGCAAGGCCCCGCAGAGCCGCCGCAAGCGCGATTTCTCCCGCCACACCGTAGAATAATTTCATATTTATGATTAACGACTTGGAGATCAATCCGGTAGCGCCTGCGCTCCTGTCGCAAAAAGGCCACCCTGGCGCGGTAGAAACGGGGTCTTGGCCGGTTTTTGAGCGCCTCGACGCTGCATGAGCGGTTGATCGGTTCGTAAAGCCGGTGCTAGCGTCCTTACAAATGAAAGAGACGGCGGGCTACGCCGCGTTACGAGGGGATGACGAAAACACGCGTTATGTCCTCAGAGTCATTCTGCGGCGGTCGGGATCCGACCGCTGCGGCGCGGTGCGCCGCGTTTTAATTGTTGGGGCCCGAAACTGTCGCGGCGACGTTTCGGAGTACCGAAGAGCGAGGGAAAGCGGAAGCGCGCGGACATCAAGTTCGCGCCGGCTACTGTGAGGCGAAAAATGTCCAAAAACTTGAAAGGTATCCGCACGACGCTGGCGGCCGGCATCACGGCCCTGGTTTGCGTCGGTGGAGCACAAGCCCAACTGGATCAGGCGCTGCAGGTCGCGCGTCAGTCGACCCAGCAAGGCGCACAGGCCCAGGAGCAGATCAACCAGCTGGCCGACGACGCGGATAACGCCGAGCGCCAGTATCTGGCCCTGCAGGAGCAGATCCAGGGTCAGGAAGTTTATCTTGAGCAGCAGCGGGTCTTCCTGCGCTCTCAGGAAAACGAGCTGACCTCGCTCCAGTCCCAGCTTGAGCGGGTCGGAGGCATCGAGCGCGATCTAGCACCGATGCTTCTTGAGATGTACGTGCGCCTCGAAGCGTTCGTGGATCAGGACCTGCCCTTCCAGATCGAAAGCCGGCGCGAGCGCCTGGCCGAGATCGAGGAAGCGCTCGGTGATGCGGCGATCCCGCCGGCCGAGAAGTATCGCGTGCTTCTGAACGCGTACGAGGCGGAAGCCGCCGCGGGCCGTTCGCTGCGCGCCTATTCCCAGGAAGTCATGGTCGACGGCGTTCCCCAGCAGGCCGATATCCTGCAGGTGGGCCGTGTCGCCCTCATCCGCCGCGTCGGCGGAGGGGTCGAGATGCTGACCAAGGCCAATCCCGAATGGCGCCCCGTGCCGGGCGGCATGTCGGCGAATGTCGACCGCGCGTTCCGCATTGCGAACGAAGTCACCACTCCGGAAGTCTTCGTGGCCCCGGTTCCCGGGCCTGAGACGGCTCAATAACCGCACGAGACGGGAGAATTTATCCGATGAACAAGCTCATCAAAACCATTGCGGCCGTCTCGCTCATGGCCGGTCTTGCGTCGGCTCCGGCCTTCGCTCAGGCCGATCGCGAGCCGGTGACCTCGATTTCGCAGCTTCTCGACCGGGTCCGTCAGGACGCCCGCGAGGCCGAGGCCGAGAACCAGCGCCGCATCGCTACGTTCCGTGAGGATCGCAACCAGCAGGCCGCTCTGCTTTCGCAGGCGCGCAACCGGCTCGCGAGCCTTGAGTCCCAGGCCGACCAGGCCGAGGCCGAGTTTGAAGCCAACCGCACCCGGATTTCCGAGCTCGACGCCGAGCTTCGTGAAGCCCAGGGCGAGTTTGGCGAGCTGTTCGGCGCCGCGCGCCAGGCGGCCGGCGAATTCGGCTCGATCCTGCAGTCCTCGCTGATCTCCGCCCAGTATCCCGGGCGTGCCGAGGCCCTGCTGAACACGGCCGAAAGCCGCACGTTGCCTGAGCGCAGCGAGCTGGACGCCATCTACGAGACGCTGATCCAGGAAATGAACGCCCAGGCGGAAGTCGTCACGTTCGATCGCCGGGTGATCGGCCTCAATGACGGCCAGCCGGTCCCCGTGACCCGATTGGGCGCCTTCCTCGCCGTCGCCGACGACGGCGGCCCGGTGTTCGCCACGTGGGCCAGCGATTCGGGCAACTCGCGCGCCGGCTACAATCTGGTCCAGCTCGAGCAGCAGCCCCCGGGGTCGCTCATGAGCGCGGCCTCCAACCTGATCAACGCCGAGCCCGGCGAGATCGTCGCCGGCCCGATCGACCCGTCCCGCGGCGCTCTACTTCAGATCTACAAGGACATGCCCAGCCTTTCGGAGCGTTTCGAGCAAGGCGGCATCGTGGCCAAAATCATCGCCGCGCTGCTGATCGTCTCGGCCTCCTTCGGCATCTTCCGCCTTCTGGCGCTCCTGATGACCACTTCGGCCATCAATGCCCAGAAGCGCCGGTCGACCGCGTCCAAGTCCAACCCGCTGGGCCGCATCATGCTGGCTTATGAAGACGTCAAGGATCGTCCGGTTGAGACCATCGAGCTGAAGATCGACGAAGCGATCCTTCGCGAGACTCCCAAGCTGGAATTTGGTCTGAACTTCCTCAAGCTCGCCGCCGGCGTGGCCCCACTTCTGGGCCTGCTGGGCACCGTGACGGGCATGATCCGGACCTTCACCCAGATCACCCTGTTCGGCACCGGCGATCCGAAAATCATGGCGGGCGGCATCTCCGAAGCCCTCGTGACGACGGTGTCCGGCCTGATCGCGGCGATCCCGCTCCTGTTCATCCACTCCTTCGCGGCGAGCTTTGCGCGCGGTGCGCAGCAGACCCTGGAAGAGCAGGCCGCCGGCATCATCGCACGTCACGCCGAAGAAAAGTCCGCGGGCTAAAGGATAGAACCGATGGATGTTTCAGGCGCCCTGCAAAGTCTCCAGGAATTCCTGGAGCGCGGCGGCCCGATCCTGAACTGGATCATGCTGCTGACCTTCGTAATGTGGGCGTTCATCCTGGAGCGGCTGGCCTATTTCGGTTTTGCGCACAAAGGCGTGCGAAACCGGGTGATCAAGGAGTGGGGGGCGCGCAGCGACCATCACTCCTGGCACGCCCACGCCGTCCGGGATCAGCTCATTTCCGAGGTGAAACAGAAAGCCGAGCAGAATGTGGAGCTCATCAAGACGCTTGTCGCGGTGGCTCCCCTCTTCGGCCTTCTGGGCACCGTGACGGGCATGGTGGCCGTGTTCGACGTGATGTCGATTTCGGGGTCTTCGGACGCAAGGGCGATGAGCTCGGGCGTTGCGCGGGCCACGATCCCGACCATGGCGGGCATGGTGGCCTCCCTTTCGGGACTTATGTTCTCCAATCAGATCGAGCGCATGGCCAAGCGCCGCGTGCACGAGCTGAGCGATGAGCTCGAGGTGGAGTAAGCCATGCGTAGAAAATCAAGACGCGGGAGTGACGAAGCCAATATCGACATGACGCCGATGCTGGATATCGTCTTCATCCTGCTCATCTTCTTCATCGTTACGGCGACCTTCCTCCAGGAAGAGGGGATCGATCTAACCCCGCCGCCGGAAACTGATCAGCCGCCGCCGCCCGACGCTCCGCCACCGATCTTTGTTCAGGTGAGCAATGAGAACCGGGTGTTCGTGAACCGTGACGCAACTGCCGAGTCGCGTGTCATGGCCGCGGTGTCCAGGATCCGGGCCGAACAGCCCAATTCCGCCGTGGTCATCGAGGTGTCCCAGGACGCCGAGCACGGAACGATCGTGCGGATCATCGACGAGTTGCGAGCGAATTCGATACCCGTATCGATTTCTCGCGCCGGCGAAGCACAGTAGACGGCAGGGGAGAACCAACCATGGCTCGCCGACAAAGCCGCGTAATGAGCGACGGGGAAGAACCTCAGCTGGATATGACGCCCATGCTGGACGTCGTGTTCATCCTGCTCATCTTCTTCATCGTGACCGCCGTGTTCGTGAAGGAACCGGGCGCGGACATCATCCGCCCGGAAACCGTGACCCAGGAGCGGGTGAAACCGACCCTGCTGGTCGCCGTTACGGCCAATGACGAGATTTTCGTCGACGGAGACGTTTACGAGCTGAACCAGCTGCGAAACATCTTCGAGCAGCTGCGCGAGGAAAACCCCCGCGCAGAGGCCATGATCCAGGGCGACGAGGCGGCGCCGGCCGGTACTGTCCTCGATGTTCAGGAGTTGTTGCTCAACATGGGCATCGACGTGACCATCTCGACACGCGAAGATTAGGGAGGAGACACGATGGCCAGTCTTATTCGCCTTCTGATCGGGGTTCCGATCGCGGGCGTCATCACCTTCCTGCTCTTCATGCTCATGCAGAGCCTCATCTTCACCGACGAGGTTATTCTTGAGGATGCTGCAGAGGATCTTCGCATCGTCATCAATGAGGAAGTCGAACAGCTCGACATTCGTCAGCGGGACGTGACCCTGGACGACGTGGAGGACGTGCAGCCGCCGCCTCCGCCGCCCCAGATCGAACGCGCCGCCGCTGATGCGCCGAGCGAGGACATGTCGACGATCGTCGGCGAGATCCCCGATTTCGACTCGCCCAGCCTGACCGGAGACTCGGTAAGCTTCTCGGTGTCCGACCGTGACGCCCAGCCGCTGGTCCGGATCGAGCCGGATTACCCCATGCGCGCCGCTGAGCGGGGCGTGTCGGGGGATTGCACCGTGACCTTTGATGTGACGCCGGACGGGATCACCACCAATATCCAGATCATGGATTGCGACAGCTCGTTGTTCGAGCGCAATGCGATCCGTGCGGTGGAGCGGTGGCGCTACCAACCGAAAATCGTCGAAGGGACCGCCGTGCGCCGTACCGGCGTGGTGACCGAATTCAACTTCCGCCTCGAAGATTGACGCGGGCCGCCCCGTCTCCGGTCCGAACAGGGCCCGAGACGGGGCGCCGACCTTAAGGAGCCAATCGATGGCACGTTTGATCAATGCCGTTTCCGCAAAGTCGGCGTTCGCCGGGTTTTCGGCCCTGATTGCGGCGACAGCCGTCGTGCTGACGCTGGCCGCGCCGGCCGACGCTCAGCGCAATCGCAACAATAATGAGCGCTCGGAGGAAGAGCAGGCCAACCGGACGCTCAGCTCTGCGGTGGGCCAGCAGGTTCAAACCGCTATCGAGCAACAGGATGTGGAGAACTGGTCGGGAATGATCTCGACCCTGACGCCGCTCCTGAGCACAGAACTCACGCCCTATGAGCGCTCCATCGTCCTGCGCTTGCGCGCGACGGCGTACTATAATCAGGACAATCTCGCACAGGCGACGCGTGATTTTATCAGCGTGATCGAAACCGGCGCGTTGGTTCAGGAAGAAGCCAATACGCTGCGCATCAATGTGGGCCAGCTCTACATGGCGCAGGAGAATATCGACGAGGGCATCCGCCAGTTCGAGCTTGCGATCCGGAACGGCGCTACGCTGAACACTCGCTTGGCCAAGATGCTCGCCACCGCTTACGCCCAGGCCGACAGGTACTCTGAGGGTCTGCAATACGCCGAGCAGTACTATCGTGAAGCGCCGGACAAATCGATCGGCGACTTCAACTTGATGCAGTTTTACTATAACCAGCTCGACCGTCCCCAGGATGAGCTGCGCGTGATCCGTGAGGGGCTGTCGGCCTATCCGGGTGAGCGCCGCTCCTGGCAGAACCTGGTGTCTATTTTTGCGCGTCTCGACCGCGAAGCCGATGCGTTCGAAGCCAACAAGCTGATGTATCTCAACGGCCTGTTTGAAGAGTGCAACGAAGTCTTCCGTCTGGCCCAGTATTATTCGGCTTTCGACAATCCCTACCGCGGCGCCAGAATTCTTGAGCGTGCGATCAATGCGGGCCGTTGTGAGGGCAATGTCGACCAGCTTGAACGCCTTGGGAATATGTGGCGGCAGGCCGCCGAGTTTGATCTGGCGATTCCGGTGGTGGAGCGGCTCGCCCGCGAAACCGGCACGTCGGAGTGGTCGCTTCGCCTGGCTGAAGCCCACTATCAGCTCAACAACTACGCTGCGGCCGAGACCGCTTTTGTTCAGGCGATCGATCGTGGCGGCCTGAGCTCGCGGGAAAACGGGGATGCTTGGGTGCTCCTTGGCACCGCGCGCTTCCAGCAGGGCGAGCTTCAAGGCGCGCTGCAGGCGTTCAGAGAAGGACGCCGCTTCCCGAGTTCGCGCACCCAGGCCAATGGCTGGATCGAGTTCGTCAACTCTCAGATCGACGGTGTCGAACGCCGGGCCCTCCAGCGTGAACGCGTCCAGATCGACGAATGCCGCCTGACCATTGACGCCGAGCGGCGCCAACTGGTGCTGATCGGTGAAGTGGACGAGGACGGGCAAGTCACCTTCCCGCAGGGCGCCATTCCCGAGCGTTGCTCCACCTGGTTCAACCTGCGCACCGGTGATCAGACGCGCGAGGCGGGCATGTCCGACGCCCAGGCCGAGCAGGCCCGTGCCGACGACGATGGCTCCCAAGCCGAAGGCTAAGGGGTCTCCATCGCCTGAAAACACCCCGCCATGCGGATCGCATGGCGGGGTTTTTTTGTCTGGTGTTTGGCCGACTCTATGATCGAACCGCCATCAAAAGCTGAATACTGTTCGCTAATTCGTGTGTTGAGAGAGTTCGGCATACGCTCCATTTGTGCAAGTCCCGTGTTGCGCCGGGCCCTGACTGGAGGTTTCGCCATGGTTCATACTGTTTTGCCGGCTACTGCGGGGGCCCCTGATGTCGCAGACGATCGAGGCGCCCGCGGCGCGTCCTTGCGCTGGCCTTTCGCGGTGCTTGTGGCTGCGGTGGTTACATTTGCGCTCTTCGCGCTGATGCAGCGCCTGATCGAAGCCGATGTGATCGCGCTGGCGGAGCCGGCGCAGGTCACCTGGATTACAATCAATTTCGAGGTCGAACCGATGGACGCTGAGCCTGGATCCATGGGGATTGATCAGGTCGAACCTGTCGCGCCGCCGCCGCTCGCTCCCCGGCTTGACTCAAGGGCCGAGACCCCTGGCGCGATCAATAGTGTCGGCGTCTATGAACAGCCGACGTTGAATCCTCGTGAGGTGCTGCAAGGCCAGAGCATTGCGGTGCCGCCGCCGCCCATGACGATCCGGACCAACCCTGTCTATCCCGCCCGAGAGCTTGGCCGCGGCGTGGAGGGCGACTGCTCGGTGAGCTACGATATTCTGGCCAGCGGCGCGACGGCGAATATTCAGGTGGTGCGATGCGACAGCGCGGCGTTTGCGCGCGCGTCCATCGCCGCTGTGGAGCGGTGGCGCCATGCGGCGGATACGACCCGCGCCCCCGGCGCCGTCATTCGGCGCGGGATGGTGACAGAGCTCAATTTCCGCCTGGAAGAGTGAGCGCCTGATGGAGAAACGGCGCGGGGGAGGGTTCCCCGCGCCGTTCGCCTGGTCATAAGTGTCGTTCGGTCGCGCGTGTGATCCGGCCTAGTCGCCGGACGCATCCACCGCGTCGTCTTCGGCCATGGCCGCCGCGGCGCTCGCCTCGGCGGCTTCGGTATCGGCAAGGCCCGCCGTCATCAGCGCAAAGGCGTACTCCTCCGCGCGTTCCTTCAGCGAATCAAAGCGTCCGGACGCCCCGCCATGGCCCGCGCCCATATTGGTGCGCATCAAGGTCAGTCCGTCATTGGTGCGCCTTGTGCGCAGACGGGCCGCCCATTTGGCCGGCTCCCAGTACGTCACCCGGGGATCGGTCAGGCCGGCCGTGGCGAGCACGTGGGGATAGGCCTGCGCGCTCACCTGGTCGTAGGGCGAATAGCTCTCGATATAGTCATAGGCGGCCTCATCCTCGATCGGATTGCCCCATTCGGGCCATTCCGGCGGTGTCAGGGGCAGGGACGGATCGCTCATGGTGGTGAGCACGTCCACGAAGGGCACCGCCGCGATGGCGCCGGAGAACAGGGCCGGGTCCTGATTGATCGCCGCGCCCACCAGAAGGCCGCCCGCCGACCCGCCATGGGCCACGAGCTGTCCTTCACTGGTATAGCCTTCGGCGACCAGGAAGCGGCCGGCATCGACGAAGTCGTTGAAGGTGTTCTGCTTGTGATCAAGCTTGCCGTCGAGATACCACTGATACCCCTTCGACATGCCGCCGCGGACATGGGCGATGGCGTAGATCATCCCGCGATCCACCAGGCTCAGCCGCGAGGTGGAGAAGCTGGCCGGAATGGTGATCCCGTAGGAGCCGTAGCCGTACAGCAGCACCGGCGCCGAGCCGTCCAGAGGCGTGCCGTCACGATAGAGCAGCGTGACGGGCACCAGTTCTCCATCGCGCGCGGTCGCCTGCAGGCGGCGCACCACATAGTCGGACGCATCGTGGCCGGAAGGGATTTCCTGACGCTTGATCAGCGTGCGCTCGCGCGTCGCCATGTTGTAATCATAGGTCTCTTCAGGCGTCGCCGGGCTCTCATAGGAAAAGCGCATCTGGTCGACGGCGTATTCGAGGCCGCCGTCCATACCGAGCGAGTACGCCTCCTCGTCGAACGAGATCTCGTGCTCTTCATCACTGGACAGATCGCGTACAATGATGCGCGGCAGCGCGTCGGAGCGCTCCATGCGCACCAGCCAGTTTTCAAAGCCCATGAGGCCGTTCACCAGCACGCCGGGGCGGTGATCGATCAGCTCGGCCCAATTTTCCCGGCGCGGATCGGCCAGGGGCGCTTCCATGATCTTGAAGTCCACCGCGCCGCCCGAATTGGTGCGCACGAAGATCTTGCCGCCGGCCTCGGTGAGCGAGTACTCCACGCCGCTTTCGCGCTCGGACACGAGGATCGGCTCGGCGGCCGGATCGTTGGCGTCGAACAGGCGCATTTCGCTGGTGGTGTGGTCGCTGGCCGACAGGACGATCCAGGTGTCGCCGTCGGTCTTGCCGACGCCGAGGAAATAGCCGGTGTCTTCTTCCTCGTAGATCAGCTCCGGCTCCGCCTCGGTGATCGCCTGACGGTAGACCCGGCGCGGGCGGTTGTTCTCGTCGCGCCAGACCCAGTAGATGGTCTGGGAATCGTTGGCCCAGACCATGGAGCCGTAGCCCTCGTCGGTGAGGGTCGTGACCTCCTCGCCGGTCTCAAGATCGCGCACCTTGATCTGGTAGAATTCCGATCCGGCGGTGTCGACCGCGTAGGCGAGATAGCGGTGGTCGGGGCTGGGCTCCACCGCGCCGATGTCGAAATACTCCGACTCCGCGCCTTCGGCGTCACCGTCAAAGATGATCTGTTCTTCACCGCTGATGGCGCCGTCATCACCGGCGGGACGTCGCGCGAACACCGGATACTGACCGCCTTCGCGAAAGCGCGTGTAGTAGAACCAGGGGCCGTCTTTCTCCGGCGGGCTGGAATCGTCTTCCTTGATGCGCCCGCGCATTTCTGCGTAGAGCCGGTCCTCAAGACCGGAAAGCGGCTCCATCACTTCGTTGTAATAGGCGTTCTCCGCCTCCAGATGGGCGCGGATATCGCTCTCGAGCACGGACGGATCACGCATCACCTGCTGCCAGTTATCGTCGCGCAGCCAGGCGAATTCGTCGGTGCGCGTGCGGCCCAGCTGTTCGATGGTCAGTGGGCGCGCCTCGGGCGCGGGCGCGTCCAGGCTGACGGCGCGGGCGATAAGGTCGGTAGGCGTATTCGACGCGTCCATTGCGGTGTCGGTCTCCGTGGTCTGGTCGTCGGCGGGCGCGCCGGCCTCCTGGCAGGCGGTCAGCGCAAGCGCCGCTGCGCCGGCGAGCAGAACCGCACGCCGTGCGCGGGTGAGAAGGGTCTGGGTCATGTGCTTTTATCCGGTCCGGGATCGCCGACCGGCCCCCTTGTGGCATTGTGAGCAGCGTCAGTCTTCGCCGCCGCCGGGCCGGAAGTCCAGCACCATGCCGTTCACGCAATAGCGCAGGCCGGTGGGTTTGGGGCCGTCATTGAACACATGACCGAGATGGGCGCCGCAATTGGCGCAGTGAAACTCGGTGCGCGGCGCCAGAAGCTTGAAGTCGCGCTTGGTGCCGAGCGCCTGGTCGTTGGCGGGCGCATAGAAGCTGGGCCAGCCCGAGCCGCTCTCGTATTTCTCGGCGCTGGTGAAGGTCACCTCGCCGCACACCGCGCAGGCATAGACGCCATCGCGTTTTTCAGCGTTGAGCGGGCTGCAGCCGGGCGCTTCGGTGCCTTCGTGAAAGGCGATGCGGTCGATTTCGGCGGGAAGATCCTTGCGCAGCTCGGCGATCTTTTCAGCGGGCAGGCGGGGCATGGGCGGACATCTCCTGAAAGGCGTGTTCCTCCCATATAGGACGGACCTCAGCCCGGATCGACCCGGCGCACCTTCAGGATCGGGGTCATAAGTGCAATCGCGCACAGCACGATCAGCAGCCCCGCCATGGGAATCAGCGAGGCGGTGCGCGGGCCCAGCGCGTCCACCACATGGCCCATGAAGAAGGCGCCGGCGGGCATGCCGCCGAACAAGCCAAGCTGATAAACGCTCATCACGCGGGCGAGCTGGGCCGGGGGCGCCTGCTCCTGCACCACCGCGCGCGACAGCGAGATCGCCACGCCGCCGCCCAGCCCCCACAGGAACACCAGCACCACAAGCGCAGGCAGTGGAAGCGGCAGGGCCAGCGCGCCCATAGAGATTACGGTGACCATCTGGGCGGCCATCAGCGCCTGTCCCGGGCGGTCCACGGCGCCGTGGCGCGCCAGCAGCACATTGGCCACGAACGCGCCCAGCCAGAACGCGATCATCAACCCGGCGAGCAGGCCGTAGCCGCCGTCATAGCCGTCACGCACCAGCACCGGCACGATGACGAAGAACCCGCCGCCCACCACGAAAAACCCCACCGCCAGCATGATCAGCGTCATGGGTAGGAGAACGCTGGAGGACAGCACCGTCGTCACGCCTTCGCGCAGCGAGCGCAGGACCGGTATGTGGATGCGCCGGCGGGCGTGCAGACGCGGCATCACAAGAGCGGCCGCGCCGCCGATGAGCAGGCCCGCCGCCTGCACTGCGAACAGCGGGCCGGGGCCGAAACGTCCGGCCAGATAGCCGGCCGCCATGCCGGCGATCTGGGCGGCGAACTGGACCAGGGAGGCGATAACCACGGCGCGTTGCAGGGTGAATCCCGGCTTTCCCATGCGTTGAGCCACTCTCGTGACCGGGTTCACCGCGCTGTCGCGCGCCGGCATCACGAAGGCGCCCGCCGCGCCGACAACCAGCGCATAGGCCACCAGAATCGAATAGCTCAGCTGATCGTTGAACAGCAAGAGGGCCAGCCCGCCGGCGCCGCCGGCGGCGAGCAGGTGAAACCCGGCCATCACCGCGCGCCGGTCCAGGCGCTCGGCCACAACCCCGGCCAGCGGCAATATCAAGAGCATGGGCGCGGTGAGCGCGGCCTGGGCCATGCCCAGCCGGTCGGGCGACTCGTTCAGCGTATAGCTGAGCACGCCGGGAAACAGGGTGGTTTGAAGGCCGAACGAGAAGAACCAGCCGGTCACCGCCAGCAGATACGCCGTAAACGGCGCCATGCGCCAACTTCGGCGCAGGCGGACCAGCACGCGATCGCCCAATTCAGGCCTCCCCAGGGTGGCGCCGTCCAGCAGCGCTTCTCTCTGTGATACGTGTTCGGCCTGCCGCGCGCCAGAGTTTAGTGACGCATGTTCGCGATTTGCCGACCGCGCCTAGACCATTCCTTAACGCCGCTTCGCTACTTGTCAGAGCCTGGATATTGCGTCGATGAGGTGATCGGCTCCCCATGGCTGAAGATTTCCGCCCCGCCGAACCCGCACCGCCGCCGCCCGCGAGCGGGCGGGCGCGCGCCCGGCTCACGCGCCGCCTGGCCGACATTGTCTGCCTGCCGGCGAGCCGCGTCTCGCCCCAGGAACGCTGGATGACGGCGGACGTACTCGACGAGTTGCTGCGAGAGGCCGATCCCGCGCTGCGCGCCAAAGTGGCCGCGCGCCTGGCCGAACAGGCCGAGGCGCCGGCGGGGCTTTTGCGCAAGCTGGCCATGGACGCCTTTGAGATCGCCGAACCGATCCTGCGCTCCAGTGAAGCGCTGACCGATTTCGATATGATGGAAATCGCCGCCAAGGGCGAGCTGCGTCACCGCCTTGCGCTGGCCCGGCGCGAATCGGTCTCGGAGACTGTCGCCGCTGCGCTGTGCAGGGCCGGGGACGCGGATACCATTGCGGCGCTCCTGCGCAATCCCGGCGCCCGGCTTGCGACGCAGACCGCCGACTTTCTGGTGCGCGAAGCGGCCGAAAACGAGCAGATCGCCAAGCTGCTGATCAAGCGGCCCGAGTTGCGGCCGATCCAGGCCTTCGTGCTGTTCTGGGCGACGCCTCATGGGCTGCGTCGGATCATTCTGGAGCGTTTCGCCGCCAGCCGGACCATCCTTCAGGAGGCGGCGGCGGACGTGTTTCCTCTGGCCGCCAAGGAGCGCGATCCTGATCCCCGCGTGGCCGAGGCGCTCGCTTACATCGACCGGCGCCAGCGCGACCGCGAGGCCGCCGAGGTGTCGCCCTACGGCTCTCTGGAGGCGGTGGTGGAGCGCGCTGGCAAGGCCGGCTTCACCGAGGTCCTGCGCGCGGAAGCCTGCGTGCTTGCCAACATCCAGCGCGATCTGTTCGACCGCATCATCGATGATTTCGGCGGCGAGCCTTGCGCGGTGCTGGCCAAGGCGACCGGCCTGTCGCGCTATCATCTTGAAGACATGATCGCCTCGTCTCACGGAACCGACGCCGTCATGCGCCTGGAGCAGGCCAAGGCGGTGTTCGAGACGCTGTCCACCGACAAGGCCCAGACGGTTCTGCGCTACTGGAACTGGGTGATCGCGCGCGGCCGCGATTAGGTCCGGCGTCCGTCGTCTGCGTCATTTGCGGCCGTCGCGTGCGGGCGGCGTTGGATTCATCGCGCTTGATCCCTTACATGTAGGGTCAGCTACGACGCCGCGCACCGCGCGGTCCACGGGAGACGGGACATGGGTCCGCATTGGACAGGCATTCTCATCGTGGCGATCCTGCTGCTCGTTTTGTTTGGCGGGCGGGGCAAGATCTCTGCGCTCATGGGCGACATGGCCAAAGGCGTCACCGCCTTTCGCAAGGGGTTGAAGGATGACGATTCCGACGCCTCCAAGGATGACGCCAAGGACGGCGAGAGCCGCCGCGACGCTCTGGGGGCCGACGCTTCGGGCGAGGCGACGCCCCGCCGCGAGGACGAGCGCACCGGGGGCTAGGTGATGAACCCGGGCATCGGCGCTCCGGAACTTCTGGTCATCGCGATCATCGCGCTGGTCGTGGTGGGTCCAAAGGACCTGCCGCTGATGGTGCGCCGTCTTGGCCGCTTTGTGGGCAAGATGCGCGGCTTGGCGCGCGAGTTTCAGAACAGCTTTGACGAGCTGGGCCGAGAAGCCGAACTCGCGGAGCTTAAAAAGGAAGTGGAGGCCCTGAAGAAGGCAAATCCGCTCTCTGACATTCAGCGCGAGTTCAAGGACGCCGGAACCGATGCGATCCGCGCCGGCGTCGAGGACAAGCCCCATCACCGCTCCGCCAGGGACAAGCCGCTCAAGGGCGAACCGTTGAAATTCGGTCCGGCCGCAGAAGCTGGCGACCATGGCGCTGGGGGGCATGAAGCGGAAATGACCGGTCCGCGCGCCGACATCGACACTGGGTCCAAGGCTGGGCCCGATACTGAGACCGAAGCTGATTCCGGCAAGGATTCTGGCGCCGGCGACACGGCATCTGCGCCGGATCTGGGCGGGCTGTCCGGCTCGCTGGAGGATCCCCGGCCCGAGCCGTCGGAACCGAAGAAGAAGACCGGCTGACCATGGCTGCGGGGGCGCAAGACGAAGACGAGGTGGAAGCCTCTCGCGCGCCCCTGATGGCGCATCTTGAAGAGCTGCGCGACCGGCTGATCTGGGTGCTGGGCGCGGTGGCGGTGGGCTTCGCCGTCTGCTTTGTCTACGCCGAGTGGATCTACAACGTGCTGCTTGTGCCGTTTGAAAATGCGGCCCGGCAGGTGAGGGGCGACGAGCTGGAGCTTCAGCTCATCTTCACTGCGCCGCTGGAGTTTTTCTTCGTCAAGCTGAAGCTCGCCTTGTTCGGCGCGATCGCGCTGGCCTTTCCCGTCATCGCCTATCAGGTCTGGGCGTTCGTCCGGCCGGGGCTCTACAAGAATGAACGCCTGGCGTTCACGCCGTTTCTGGTGGCGTCGCCGGTCCTGTTCGCGGCCGGCATGGCGTTTGTCTATTACCTGATCCTTCCGTTTGTGATGAGCTTTGCTTTGGGCCAGGAGCAGATGGGCGCCGAGGGGCGCGCGCAGATCCAGCTGCTCACACGGGTCAGCGAGTATCTCAACCTTGTCACCACGCTGGCGCTGGCCTTCGGGATCAGCTTCCAGCTTCCCGTGATGCTGTCGCTGCTGGGCAAGGCCGGGCTGCTCACCAGCGGCGATCTGGTGCGCTCCTGGAAGTTCGCGCTCGTGGGCATCGCCGCCTTCGCCGCCTTCGTCACCCCTCCGGACCCCATCAGCCAGATCTTCCTCGCCGCGGCCATGTTCGGGCTTTACGGCCTGTCCATCCTGGCGGTGCGGCTGGTGGAGTCCAAAGACGAGAGCGAAGACGAAGACGCATGAGGGCTCGTATGTGGGCCGGTGAGCTTGGCATGCGCCCCGCAATCACCCGCCCGCAATCGCCCGGTGGACTGTGTGCGCGCACGCGCGTATCACCAGCGCGTGTTCCGCCCCCGTGATTTGAGCCTAGCCCCATGCACGATATTCGACTGATCCGCGACGAGCCGGCCGCCTTTGATGCGGCCATGAAGCAGCGCGGCCTTGAGCCCCAGGCCGAGCGCCTGATCGATCTCGACGCGCGCCGACGCGCCGCCACGGCGCGCCTGCAGGAGCTGGAGACCGAGCGCAACTCCAAGTCCAAGGAGATCGGCAAGGCCAAGGCCCAGGGCGACGAAGCGCTGTTCACCGAGCTGCGCAGTACGGTGGAGAATCTCAAGGCCGAGATGGAGCGCCTCACCGAGGAGGCGCGTACCGCCGAGGACGTGCTCAATCAGCACCTGGCGGCGCTGCCCAACCGCCCGCTGGACGACGTGCCCGAAGGCGCCGACGAGAGCGAGAACAGGCAAGTGCGCGACTGGGGCGAGCCGAGCGAAGTAGTTTTCACGCCGAAAGACCATGTGGCCGTAGGCGAGCGTCTGGGCCTCGATTTTGAACGCGCCGCCGCCATGTCCGGCGCCCGCTTCGCGGTGCTGCAGGGCCCGCTGGCGCGCCTGGAACGCGCCCTCGGCCAGTTCATGCTCGATGTGCAGACCGAAGAGCACGGCTACCGCGAAACCGCCGTGCCCTATCTGGTGCGCGACACAGCGCTGTTCGGCACCGGCCAGCTGCCGAAATTCGCCGAGGACCAGTTCCGCACCACCGACGATTTCTGGCTGATCCCCACCGCCGAGGTGCCACTGACCAATCTGGTGCGTGACGCCATTCACGCCGAGGCGGACTTTCCCATGCGCCTCACCGCGCTCACCCCGTGCTTCCGCTCTGAAGCGGGCTCGGCCGGGCGCGATACGCGCGGGCTGATCCGGATGCACCAGTTCCACAAGGTGGAGCTGGTCTCGGTGACGACGCCCGAGCAGTCCGACGAGGAGCTGGAGCGCATGACAGGGTGCGCCGAAGAGATTCTGCGCCGGCTGGATCTGCCTTACCGCGTGATGATGCTGTGCACCGGCGATATGGGGTTCGCCGCGCGCAAGACCTATGATCTGGAAGTCTGGATGCCGAGCCAGGACACCTATCGCGAGATCAGCTCATGTTCGACCTGCGGTGATTTCCAGGCCCGGCGCATGAATGCGCGCTATCGCCGTGACGGCGAGAAGAAGCCCGAATACCTCCACACCCTCAACGGCTCGGGCCTGGCGGTGGGCCGCGCTCTGGTGGCGGTCCTTGAAAATCACCAGAACGAAGACGGCTCGGTGACGATCCCGCAAGCGCTGCGGTCCTATATGGGCGGGCTTGAAAAGATCGGGTGAGCCTTGCTCTGCGGGTCCTTTGAGCCTCGCCCCCCGGCCACTGTCCGGGGTCTCGCGCCTCAGGATGAGGATGAAATGATACGCTTGCCTTCTTCATCCTGAGGAGTGTTTTCGCGTCAGCGAAAAGCTTCGAAGGACGCGCCGCACCGACATCGCACAGGACGCCTCAATGCTCGACACCAACCCCCGCATTCTCATCACCAATGACGACGGTGTCCATGCGCCCGGTCTTGAGGTGCTGGAACATATCGCCGCCTCGGTGAGCGATGATGTGTGGGTGGTGGCGCCCGCCGAGGAGCAGTCGGGGATGAGCCGGGCGCTTACCCTGAATGCGCCGCTGCGGGTTCAGCAACTGGGCGACAAGCGGTTTTCGGTCACCGGCACGCCAACCGACTGCGTGCATATGGCCGTTCACGGCCTTATTGAGGGCGAGGCGCCGGACTTGCTGCTCTCCGGCGTGAATTCAGGGCAGAACATTGCAGAGGACGTGACGTTTTCAGGAACTGTCGCCGGCGCTATGCAGGGCACCCAGCTGGGTGTTCCCTCCATCGCCTGGTCGCAGGCCTATGGCTTCGAAGGGCGCGGCGCGATCCGCTGGGAGACCGCCCGCCATCACGGCCCCGCCGTGCTCAAACGCCTGCTGCAGCATCGCTGGAGCGAAAACGTGCTGATGAACGTGAACTTTCCTGACCGGGCGCCGGACGATGTGGCCGGCCTTGAGGCCACGGTGCAGGGGGTGCGCGACCAGACGGTGCTCTACGCCGATAAACGCACCGATCTACGCGGCCGGGACTATTACTGGCTGGGCTTCACCGGCAAGAAGTCCCAGCCGGCCGTGGGCACCGATCTGCGCGCTGTCTATGAGGGGCGCATCTCGATCACGCCGTTGCATCTCGACCTTACTCACTTTGAGGCGCGCGAGCGCCTCGCCGACGCGTTTGAAGATTTCAAGCCATGAGCCACGGGCCCGACACCCGCGTCATTCAGCTTTTGATGGCGCTGCGCAACGCCGGAATTTCCGACAAGCGCGTGCTGGGCGCGATCGAGCGCACGCCGCGCAATCTGTTCGTGCCTGAAGGCTTTCAGGACCAGGCGTTCCAGAACCGCCCGCTGCCCATTGATTGCGGCCAGACCATCTCCCAGCCCTTCGTGGTCGCGGCGATGACCGAAGCGCTGAAAGTGGACGACCTCTGCAAGGTGCTCGAGATCGGGACCGGGTCCGGCTATCAGGCCGCCGTCCTCAGCCGCCTGGCGCGCCGGGTCTACACTGTGGAGCGCTATCGCACGCTGTCCAGGGAGGCCGAGGCGCGCTTCTCCGAGCTGCGTCTCAGCAATATCGTCACAAGGATCGGCGACGGCTCCAAGGGCTGGCCCGAGCAGGCGCCGTTTGATCGCATCATCGTCACCGCCGCGGCCGCCGAACGCCCGGACGGGCTCCTTGAGCAGTTGAAGGCGGGCGGAATCGCGGTGGCGCCGGTGCAGAACGGCGCCGTACAGACCCTCATGCGTTACACCCGCGATGAAGACGGCGCCCTTGAGGAGACCGCTCTGTTTGACGTGCGCTTCGTTCCGCTGGTGCCGGGTGCGGCGCGAGCTTTGTAGAGCGGCGGCCTCTCCGTCTCGTTTTGCCAAGATTTCGCCGTGTTTCCCTCGCTTCATTGAACCTCCGGCGCCACGCCGTGTTATAAGAAGAGTCTGGACGCACCAGTCTGGCAGAGCAATCTTCAAGGAGCCTGTGATGCTTCGCTTTCTTCTTCCCGCCGCCGGCGCCGGTCTCGCCGCCCTCACACTTCAGGCCTGCGCGTCTGGTGAAATGATGGAGCCGGAGATGTCGGTGGAGGCCGCCGAGACGCTGGCGGGTTATAATTTCACCGGCGAGACGCAATCTTGCCTATCCACAAACCGCATTGATCAGATCGAGCCGCTGGATGAGCGTCACTGGCTGGTGGAGACCGTCAATGGCGACATGTATCTCAACCGCGTGAGCCGCGGCTGCAGCGGCGCCGATCGCTCCTTCACCTATCTTCAATACGAGATCCCCACCGGACAGCTGTGCCGCGGCGAGATCGTGCGCGTGATCGACAACGGCTCGAACATGAGCCAGGGCTCGTGCGGTCTTGGCGACTATGAACGCCTCGCTCCGCGCGATTGAGGTGTATAAAGTCAACGTCCGGTTAACGCTCGCGGCGTGATAATGGGATTTCTTTCGCTTCCCATGGTCAAGGTCACGCCGCGATGCGCCGCCGTTTCGCCAGTCTGATCTGTCTCGCCGCCTTCGCCGCTTCGGCGTGCGCCGGTGGCGGACGCGAGCCTGCGCCGATTCAGCGCGGCTATATGTCCAGTCCCGACTGCGCCGGCGGTGTGACGGTCCGCCGCGGCGATACGCTTTACGCCATTGCGCGCCGCTGTGAGGTGGACGTGAACGCGCTGGCCGACGCCAACGGCCTTCGATCACCAAGCGCCATCAATCCCGGTCAGCGCCTGTCCATGCCGCGCCCACCCACATACACGGTGCGGCGCGGTGATAATCTGTACCGCATAGCGCTGGCTTACGGCATGAGTACACAGGCGCTCGCCAGCCTGAACAACATGCGCCCGCCTTATACGATTCATCCCGGCGAGGAGCTGCGCGTGACCGGCAGGCCGCGCCTTGTCGCTGAGGCGACCTCGGGGGAATCGCGCACCCGTCCGGGCACGCCGGTGCTCAGTCCACCGCCGACCAGCCGGGACGGGGTGGATCGCACCCAGCCCTCTGTCCCGCCTGCGGTGCAGGTGCAGCTGGCTGCGCCGGGCGAATTTGTCTGGCCGCTCAACGGCCCCGTGATCGCGCGCTTCTCGCGGTCGGGGCCTGACAAGCTGGACGGGCTGCGCATCGGCGCGCGGTTCGGTGAGCCGGTCTACGCCGCCGCCGACGGGGAGGTGATCTACGCTTCCGACGAAATTCCCAATTACGGCCAGCTTGTTCTGGTGCGCCATGGCGGCGACATCACCACCGCCTACGCGATGAATTCGCGCCTGCAGGTGCAGGTGGGCCAGCGTGTGCGGGCGGGCGATCACATCGCCGACGCCGGGCAGTCGGGACCGGTCACGCAGCCGCTCCTGCACTTCGAAGTGCGGCGCGGGGTGAGCCCGATTGATCCCGAAACTGTACTCCCCGCCCGCTCCGGCGCGGATTCCTGACCGGCGCCTCTTGTTGCAACGCGCTTTCGCCCCGATATAGTCGCGCACCTTGAACCGACCGGGACAGACGGAGTCATCATGCTTTCTGGGATCGAAACCGCGACCATCGCCGCCGCCGCTGGAGGAGGGATGACGGGCATGCTGCTGCAGCTCGCGCCCTTCCTGCTCATCTTCGTGGTGTTTTACTTCCTGCTGATCCGTCCGCAGCAGCAGCGCGTGAAGAAGCATACCGAGATGATCAACAATCTGCGCCGCGGTGATGAAGTTCTCACCCAGGGCGGCATCTTGGGCAAGATCACCAAGATCGCCGACACCGACGCCACGGTGGAGATCGCCGAGGGCGTTCGCGTGAAAGTGCTCAAGCACACGATCACCGAAGTGCGCAATCGCACGGAACCGGCCAACGACTCCGCATCGGCCAAGTCTGACAAGGACGGCCAGTAAGCCTTTCAGCGGCGCCGGGGTCCCCGGCGCCGCGCCGTTTTTGAATACGGGCGGAACGCTCAATGCTTTATTTCTCCACCTGGAAGACGGGGCTTATCGCCGCCGTCTGCCTGATCGGTTTCCTGTTCACCCTGCCGAATTTCGTGCCGGCGTCCGAGCGTCTGGACGCGGCGGGCGAGCCGGTGGGGATCTGGCGCGTGCTACCGCATAACTCAGTCAATCTTGGCCTGGATCTGCGCGGTGGTTCACACCTCGTGTTCGAAGTGGACATGGAGGGCGTGCGCGAGGAGCGGTTGAGCAATCTGGCCGAAGACGTGCGCGCCTCTTTCCGCCAGGACCCGCCCATCCTGTCCGCCCCGCCGGCGGTGGTGAACGGCCAGGTCGTGGCGCGCCTGTCGCGCCCCGAAGACCTGGAGCGCGCCCTGGAGCGTCTTGACGAGATCAACGAGCCGGTGACCAACGCCGCCGGCCAGCAGACCCTGCAGGACACGCTGAACATCGAGCGCGGCGAAGACGGGCGCACCGTGCGCCTGACCATCACCGAGGCGGCGTTCGAAAGCATCCGCCAACGCACGGTGACCCAGTCCATCGAGGTGATCCGCCGGCGCATCGACTCCACCGGCACCACCGAACCCACCATCGCCCGCCAGGGCGAGGACCGCGTACTGGTGCAGGTGCCGGGCGAAAGCGACCCGCAGCGCATCATCGAACTGGTGGGCACCACGGCGCGCATGACGTTCCACATGGTGGAAGCCAATGTCGATCCGGGCCCTGACGGTCAGGCGCGCACCCCGCCGGGCGTGACGATCCTGTCCACCGAGCGTCCCGGCGAGCCCTATCTGGCCGTGCAGACCCGCCCGCTGATCACAGGCGAACAGCTGGTGAGCGCCAGCCAGAGCTTTGACCAGAGCGGTCAACCGGCGGTGAGCTTCCGCTTCAACCAGTCCGGCTCGCTGGCCTTCGGCGACGCCACCGCCCAGAATGTGGGCCGGCGCTTCGCCATCGTGCTGGACGACTCCATCATCTCCGCGCCGAATATCCGCTCTCCCATTCTTGGCGGGTCCGGCATCATCGAGGGCGGCTTCACCGTGCAGTCGGCGAGCGATCTCGCCAACATGCTCAACGCCGGCGCTCTGCCGGCCGAGCTTTCGCCCATCGAACAGCGCACGGTCGGGCCGGGCCTTGGTCAGGACTCCATCGATCGCGGTCAGACCGCCATCGTGATCGGCTTCTCGCTGGTGATCGTGTTCATGCTGCTGGCCTATGGCTTCTTCGGGCTTGTTTCGACCGCGGCGCTGGTGGTGAACGTCGCTCTGCTGCTTGGCGCGCTGTCGGGCCTGCAGGCCACGCTCACCCTGCCGGGCATCGCCGGCATCATTCTGACCATCGGCATGGCGGTGGACGCCAACGTGCTGATCTTCGAACGGGTCCGCGAAGAATACCGGCTCGGGCGAACGGTCACGAACGCGCTGGAGACAGGGTATAGCCGGGCGCTCTCGGCGATCCTCGACGCCAACATCACCACGTTCATCGCCGCCGCGGTGCTTTACATGATCGGCGCCGGACCGGTGCGCGGCTTCGCCGTGACGCTGGGCATCGGCATCCTCACCTCGGTGTTCACCGCCTTCGTCTTCTCACGCCTGCTGATCGCGATCTGGCTGCGCGTGAACCGGCCCAAAACGCTGGCCATGTAAGGGGACCTAGACGCCATGAAACTCGCCCTTGTGCGCTTTCTCCCGGTCGACACCGAATTTCCCTTCATCAAGGGCCGTGTCGCCGCATTCGTCCTGTCGCTCCTGCTGATGCTGGCCAGCGCCGGCGCCTTCATGGGGATGGGCCTCAATTTCGGCATCGATTTTCGTGGCGGCACGCTGATCGAAATCGGCACCGACGGTCCCGCCGACCTGTCCGCCATCCGCACCGAGCTGGACAGGCTCCAGATCGGCGATGTGCAGGTGCAGGAATTCGGCTCTGAAGACGCGGTGCTGATCCGGGTGGAGACCCTTGATCAGGCCGGCGGCGAAGCCGTGTTCCAGCGCGCTCAGGAGCTTGGCCTGACCCTTCCCGATCAGCGGATCCGCGACGGGGTGGAGGATGACGAAGCCGCCCAGCAGGTGACCCGCGAGGCGATCCAGGCGTCGCTGGACAGCGCGTTCTCCGACATCGAATACCGCCGCGTCGAAGTGGTCGGGCCGCAGGTCTCCGGCGAGTTGGTCGTGGCCGGCGCCATGGCCGTGCTCATCGCCCTGTTCCTGATGCTCGTTTACATCTGGTTCCGCTTCGAGTGGCAGTACTCGGTCGGCGCGGTTCTGGCGCTGGCCCACGACGTCATCGCCACCATCGGGTTTTTTGCGGTCACCCAGCTGGAGTTCAACCTCTCCACCATCGCCGCGATCCTGACCATTGTGGGCTATTCCATGAACGACACCGTGGTGGTCTATGACCGGATCCGCGAGAAGTTCAGGAAGTACAAGACCAAGCCCACCGCCGAAGTCCTGAACATGGCGATCAACAAGACGCTGTCGCGCACCATCCTGACCTCCGGAACCACGCTGATCGCCATCGTCGCCATGGCCTTCATCGGCGGTCCGGCTCTGCAGGGCTTTGCGCTGGCGCTGATCTGGGGCGTGGCGATCGGCACCTACTCGTCGATCTTCGTCGCCGCGCCGCTGCTCACCCTCACCGGCGTGCGCCGCGAGAGCGGTGAAGAGGGCGAGGGCGCCCTGGTCGACAATGCGCCGTAGAGAGACCCCGTCCTACGCCGTTCCCCCGATCGACGCGTTCGGCGAGGGCGGGTTTCGTATCGCCGGCGCCCGCAAGGACGGCTCCCAGCTGATCGTCGACGGGGCCGCGCGGCCCTGGGCCGCCGATCCGGCCGCTCTGACGCCGGGCGACTTCACGGTGTTTCTGGACCGCGCCGACAAGCCGGACATGGTCGTTCTGGGGGTCGGCGGCGCCCTGAAGCATCCGCCCGCCGAGGTGCGCAAGGCGTTTCGCGAGGCCGGCGTGGGGCTGGAAGTGCTCGACACCGCCACGGCGTGCCGCACCTATAACCTGCTCGCCGGCGAGGCCCGGCGCGTGTGTGCGGCGCTCATCGCGGTCTAGTCAAAAGCCTGTGGAAAGATCCTGCCGACCGGGGAGGCTTTCCCCCCCGGGGCTTGCTATGATGATCTCATTCAAGTTTGGCCGAATCGGCTGACCGCTTTCACGAGTGAGCCATGAGCGACGACGACCGCCGCCTGGGGGCTTACGCCCCGCCGCCTGATGATTACGACACCTTCGACGCGCGCGACGCGGAGCAGGACCGGCGCGGCTGGCTGTTTCTCGCCGCCGCGGCGGTGGTGTTCGCTCTCTTCGTGGCCGTGGTCTACAATACATTTCAGCTGGGCGTGCGCGAGCGCACCGACAGCCCGGTGATCACCGCCGACGCCGAGCCCTATCGTGTGGCGCCGGAAGCGGGCGAAACCGACGAACCTGATCTTGGCGTCCATGGCCTGCGCTCCGGGGAGCGCGGCGCCGGTGACGGCGAAGCCGTCCCGCCCCGCGCGGTGAGCGAAGAGCCGGTGAATTTGCCGGAAGCGCGCGTCGAAACCGCAGACGCGGACGAAATGACCGCTGGCGTTACGGATGACCCGGGCGATGAGGACGGCGCCGAGCCCGCGTCGTCAGAAACAGTCCAGCCTTCCGAGCCCGCGCTGGAGACTGCGCCTCGGCCCGCGCCGACGACCCGCGATCCCTCGATCGAGGATGTCATCGCCGAGCGCGAGCGGGCGCAGAGCGAAGCGCGCACCGAACCGGCGCCGGCTCCCGCACCCCAACCGGCCGAGCCTGAGCCCGCAGCCCAGCCGGGTGTCGCTCTGCCTTATGTGGCGCAGATCGCGGCGTTTCGGTCCGAAGACGACGCCCAGTCAGACTGGCGCCGTTTCGCGCGGACCTACCCCGAACTCGCGAGTGGCCGGAACGCCGACATTCAGCGCGCAGACCTGGGTGAGCGCGGGATTTATTACCGCTTGCGCATCAACGGCTTCTCCACGCGCGACGCAGCCAACACGTACTGCCAGACCCTGCAGGCGCGCGGTCAGGCCTGCATGGTGGCGCGCCGCTGATGGCGAGCGCGGTTCTCTACGGCTTTGAAGCCGAGCGCCTGACATGCGACGAGAAGGCGTTTTTTCGCGACGCCGATCCGTGGGGCTTCATTCTGTTCGCCCGCAATGTGGAGAGGCCGGTCCAAGTGCGGCGGCTGACGGACTCCCTGCGTGATCTTTTGGGTCGCAACGTGCCGGTCTTCATTGATCAGGAGGGTGGACGCGTACAACGCTTTCGCCCCCCCGCCTGGCGCGCCGCGCCGCCGGCCGCACGCTTTGGCGAGTTGTGGGACCGCGAACCGGATCTGGCGCTGGAGGCGGTGCGTCTGAACCATCGCCTGCTCGGCGCGGAGCTTATCGCATCGGGCGTAGACGTGGATTTCGCCCCGTGCCTGGACCTGCCGGTTCAAGGCGCCCACGACGTCATCGGTGATCGTGCGCTTCACACCAAGCCTGACCCTGTCGCCGCCATGGGCCGTGCGGCGCTGGAAGGCCTGCTCGATCAGGGCGTGCTCGGCGTGATCAAGCATGTGCCCGGCCATGGGCGCGCCGGCGCGGACAGCCATCTGGAGCTGCCGGTGGTGGCCGCCGATGAAGACACGCTGGCGCAAACCGATTTCGCGCCGTTCAAGGCGCTGTCGGACGCGTCCATGGCGATGACCGCTCATGTGGTCTATTCGGCCATTGATCGCGACGATCCGGCGACCCTGTCGTCAGAGGTGATCAGCCGGATCATTCGCGGGCATATGGGATTTGACGGCCTTCTCATGACCGATGATCTGTCCATGAAGGCGCTGTCGGGTTCGTTTCTGCAGCGTGCCGGGCGCGCGCTCTCCGCCGGCTGCGATCTGTTGATGCACTGCAATGGCGTGCGGGCCGAAATGGTCGAGGTCGCCCATGCGGCGCCGTGCCTTGCGGGCCGGGCCCTTGAGCGCGCCGAGGCGGCGCTGGCGTTGCGGCGCGCGCCGCAAGGATTTGATTTTGATGCCGGGTGCGCCCGTCTCTCCGCGCTGTTCAACGAGGCCGGTCTGGAGCTCTAGATGAGCGATCTGTTCGATGGGTTCGAGGAAGATCCGTTCGAGGCCGCCGAGGGCGCGGTCGAGGGCGAGACGCTGATCCTCGACATCGGAGGATGGGAAGGGCCGCTTCACCTGCTGCTCGCGTTGGCGCGCAAGAACAAGGTCGATCTGGCCCATATCTCCATGCTGGAGCTGGCCGATCAGTACCTCGTCTTCGTGGAGCAGGCGCGCAAGAAGCGCCTTGATCTTGCGGCGGAATACCTGGTGATGGCGGCCTGGCTTGCCTACCTCAAATCCCGGCTGCTTTTACCCAAGCCCCGGCCCGATGATGACGAGCCTGAGCCGGAGATCATGGCCGCCGCGCTGGCCTTTCGCCTGCGCCGCCTGGACGCCATGCGCGCCGCCGGCAAGGCGCTCTACGCCCGGCCCGTGCTGGGCCGCGACGTGTTCGCGCGCGGCATGCCCGAAGGCGTGCGCAGCGTGAAGACGCCGGCCTATGAGGCCGAGCTCTACGATCTGCTCAAGGCGTACGCCGTGCGCCGCGAGCGTGAGGCGCTGCGCAACTATCAGCCGACCGTGCCGCGCGTGTACTCGCTGGAACAGGCGAGAAGACGCCTCACCGGCATCACTAAACGCCTAACCGGCTGGGATCGGCTGGACATGCTTCTGCCCGATGAGGGCGAGCTGGGCCTGGACGCGCCGGGGCGTGACAGCGTGATGGCGAGTTCGCTCTTGGCGGCGCTGGAGATCACCAAGGACGGCGAGGCCGAGCTGCGCCAGGAGGCGGTCTATGCGCCGATCTGGATGCGCGGCGTCGATAAGGGGAGCGCCCGGAATGAGTGATGATGATCGTGATCCCATCGCCGAGGCGATCAAGGCGCTTCAGAGCGAAGCCGGCGAGCGGCCCAAGGGCGATTCCGGCCCGCCGGGTGTGCGCCTGGCCGTGGACAATGACGCCGAGCTTTTGCGCATGACCGAGGCGCTGCTGTTTGCGGCGACAGAGCCGCTGGACATTGAAACGCTGCGCGCGCGCCTGCCTGACGACGCCGATGTGCGCGCAGTGCTGAACTCCCTTCAGGCCAAGTATCAGGGCGCCGGCGTGAACCTGGCCGAGGTGGGCGGGCGCTTTCGCTTCCAGACCGCGCCGGATCTCGCTTTCCTGCTGCGTGAAGAGCGCGAGGAGCCCAGAAAGCTGTCCCAGGCGGCGCTCGAGACGCTTGCCATCATCGCCTATCACCAGCCGGTCACCCGCGCGGAGATCGAGGATATCCGCGGCGTCGCAGTGTCGAAAGGCACGCTGGACCAGCTCCTGGAGATGAAATGGATCCGCCTGCGCGGACGCCGACGGACGCCGGGCCGGCCGGTGACCTACGGCGCCACGGACGCCTTCCTGGATTATTTCGGCCTGCCGAGCGTTTCAGACCTGCCCGGCGTCTCGGACCTGAAGGCGGCGGGTCTGTTGTCGAACCGTCTGCCGCCCGACTTCTCAGTGCCAAATCCCGGCCTCAGCCTGGGCGTGCCGGACGAGGATCTCTTCTCCGAGGATGAAGCCGCCCAGTTCCATGTCGACTTCCTGGACGGCGGAGACCCCGATGAGGGCGAAGACTAGCTCTCGGTCGGAAGAGCGCCGTAGACGAGTTCGTTGAACACATTCCTGGCGCCGGAGGTTTCAGCGGTGGTGGCGCCGGGTTGTTCCTGGGCGAGGATCACGGCGACCATGCCGGTGGAGGGGCTGACCACGAATTCGGTGTCGAAATAGCCCGCCCAGCCAAAATCGCCGATGCGCCGGTGCGGGTGATCTCCGGGACCGTCATAGATCACACCGACGCCGTAGCCATAGCCCATGTTCATATCGCTCATGCCCTGCGGCGCGCGATCCGCCTGTACATGGGGCGTTGTCATGGCGGTGATGCTTTCCTGCAAGAGGATGCGCGCGCCGTCGAGCTCGCCGCCATTGGCCAGCATCTGACCGAAGCGCAGATAATCATTGGCCGTGGAGAACAGGCCCGCTCCACCCGCCTCGAAGGGCGCGACGCGGGTGAGATCTTCCGCGCCCGAGACCGCCGTGAGATCGCCAAGATCATCATGGGTGTAGAGCGTGGCGACGTTGGCCTGCTGGCCCTCGTCGGGGAAGAAGGTGGTGTCGTCCATCCCCAGCGGCGTGAAGATGCGCGCCTGCATGAAGGCCTCAAGGCTTGTCCCGGCCGCTTCGGCCACGATGAAGCCCAGCACGTCGCTGGCGTAGGAATAGTACCAGCGCTCGCCCGGCTGGAAATATAGCGGCATCCCCGCCAGCGTCTCCATGCGCTCGGCGAAGGTCTCGCCGCCGCCGGCGTAAATGTCGTTGCCGATATAGAGCGCGCCCAGATTGGTCTGGTAATCAAAGATATAGCCGATGCCTGACGTGTGAGTGAGCAGGTGCTCAACCGTGATTTCACCCTCCAGCGGCTCGGTGGGGATGTCGTACGCGTCATCAACCGAGGTGGACGTCGCCACGCGCGCATTGGCGAAGGCCGGGATGTAGTCGCTAACCGGGGTGTCTAGGCTGAGCACGCCGTCTTCGATCAGCATCATCGCCGCCACCGCCGTCACCGGCTTGGTCATGGAGGCGATGCGCACCAGCGTGTCGGCGGTCATGGGTGTCTGCGCGGCGATATCGGCGTAGCCGGCCTCGGCCACATGGCGCACCTCGCCGTCCCGGGCGAGCACGGCCACGACGCCGGAGCGGTCGCGCGAGTCCACAAGCGTCTGTAGACGCGCGTCCAGGGTCTCGAGCCCGGAGCGGGTGAAGCCGGCGAGCTGCGGGCCGGCCTCTGTAACGTTCGTGCTGACCGGGGCCGGGGCGTCGGGCGTATCCGGGGCGGGCGGTTCGCACGCAGCCAGCACGGCGGCGCTCGCTGCGGCGAGCAGGAGCGCGAGGCGGCGGCGCAAGGCGGGCGAAAAGTCCATTGTGATGTCCCCCGATAAAATAATGGCCTGCGTATTATCGACGACCCGGCGCATCGGCGGAAGGTTCTTGAGGCCACACTTGCGTAGCGAAATGACCCTGGCTGCAGCGCGCGATCAGCGCCAGTCAAGAAAAAGGCCGCGGAGCGTGTCGCCCCGCGGCCTTTATCCTCGGGATTTCAACTGGCGCCTAGGCCCGCAGGTTCGCGTTGGCGAAGTCCCAGTTGATCAGATTGCCCAGGAACGCACCCATGTAGTCGGGGCGGCGATTCTGGTAATCCAGGTAATAGGCGTGCTCCCAGACATCCATGGTGATCAGCGGGGTCACGCCGGCGTCGGTCAGCGGGGTTTCCGCGTTCGGCGTCTTGCGCACTTCCAGCTTGTCGCCGTTCTTCACCAGCCAGGCCCAGCCGGACCCGAACTGAGTGGCGCCGGCGTTCTTGAACTCTTCGGCGAACTTTTCAAACGAGCCGAAGGATTTGGTGATCGCATCGGCGATCTCGCCGGTGGGCGCGCCGCCGCCCTTGGGGCTCATGGAGTTCCAGTAGAAAGTGTGGTTCCAGATCTGGGCGGCGTTGTTGAACATGCCCATGTCTTTGGCTTGCCAGGACTTTTTCACTGTGGCGTCCAAGTCTGAGCCGTCATAGTCGGAGCCGTCCAGGGCCGCGTTGGCCTTGTCCACATAGGTCTTGTGGTGCTTGCCATGGTGAAACTCGAGGGTTTCCGCGGAAATGTGCGGGGCGAGGGCGTCCTTGGAATAGGGAAGGTCGGGAAGCGTAAAGGCCATGGGGGTCTCCCTTGATGTGAGCGTGTTGCATCCCAGAAAACGCACCGCACCTGCGAAAGGCTCACTCTGGATGCAGTCGAGATGCATGCGTCTCTGGAAATGTCGCGCAGCCTTCATATGGTTCCAACCGCCCCGCTGTCCACCTTCAACGCCCCCTGAGGTCTCGCTCGCCGGCCCAAGGCCTGAAAGTCATTCATGACCGATTTCGACGCCCTCCTGCAGACCTCCGACCCTGACCGGCGCATGGCCGCCCTGTTCGCCCCGCCGCAAATTCGTGGACGCTTGTTTTCGCTGTACGCGTTTTATCATGAGATCGCCCGGGTTCCCGAAGCGGTGAGCGATGCGATGATCGGCGAGATGCGGCTCGCCTGGGCGCGCGAGGCGGTGGCCGATCTGTTCGCCGATCCGCCAAAAGTGCGCCGCCACGACATCTATGAAGCGCTCTCCGAACTGCGCGCCGCGCCGGGCGCTCCGGACCGCGAAACGCTGGAGACGCTGGTGGAGGCGCGCGCGGCCGATCTGGGTGAGGGGCCTTTTCCGACGCGTGACGACCGGCGCGACTATGTGGATCGTACCGCCGTGACGCTGATGCGCGCCGCGGCGCGCCTGTGCAAACCCGATCTTGATCTGGGCGGCGAGGCCGGCGCGGCGATTCATGCGGCAGGGCGGCTGTGGGGTTTTACGGGGCTGATCCGCGCCTTTCCGGCGCTGTGTCAGGCAGGGCGTCCGCCCTTCGCCGCCGACGAGCTCGCCGGAGCGCCGCTGAACGAGACCGATCTTCATCAGGGCGCCAAGCCGGCCGAAGCCAAAGCGGCCCTCAAAGGCCTCATCGCCGAAGCCGACGAGGCGCGCGCCATGCTGTCTCGCACGCGCTCGGTGCTGCCAGCCGAGGTGTTTCCCGCCCTTGGCTATGCCGGCCTCGCGCGCGGCTATCTCAAACAGATCAAGGCGCTTGAAGACCCCTACCGCCAGACCGCCGACCGGCCTTTGGCGGCGCGCCAATGGCGGCTCACCTGGGGCTCGCTCACCGGGCGGATTTAGGGCGCGCGCTTCACTCCGCCGCTTGCGACACCATCGCGGTGCGCCAGGCGTCATGGTCGGCGAGGGCGCGGGCGGTCATCAGGCGCTTTTTCGCACGGGTCTTGGCCGCACCGCGCAGGCGTTCGCCGTCAGGACCCTTGCGCGGCGCCTCCATCTCGGGAAACAGGCCGAAATTCACGTTCATGGGCTGGAACGCGCCTTTCTTGCCGGGCACGTGGCCGGTGGTGATGTGGGTGAGCAGCGCGCCCAGCGCCGTGGTGGGCGGGGGCGGCTGCATGGACAGGCCCAGCTTCTCGGCGGCGGCGAAGCGTCCGGCCAGAAGCCCCATGGCCGCGCTCTCCACATAGCCTTCAACGCCGGTGATCTGGCCGGCGAAGCGCAAGGACGGGCGCGCCTTGAGGCGCATTACGCCATCCAGCAGCTTGGGCGAATGCAGGAAGGTGTTGCGGTGGATGCCGCCAAGGCGCGCAAAGCGGGCGTTCTCCAGTCCCGGGATCATCTTGAACACGTCGGTCTGAACGCCGTATTTCATCTTGGTCTGAAAGCCGACCATGTTGAACAGCGTGCCCAGCGCGTTGTCCTGGCGCAGTTGAACCACCGCATAGGGCTTTTCATCCGGATTGTGGGCGTTGGTCAGGCCGCGCGGCTTCATGGGGCCATGGCGCAGGGTTTCGCGTCCGCGCTCGGCCATCACCTCGATGGGCAGGCAGCCGTCGAAATACGGCGTGTCTTTCTCCCAGTCCTTGAACTCGGTCTTTTCCGAGGACACGAGAGCGTCGATGAAGGCCTCGTACTGGGCCTTGTTCATGGGGCAGTTGATATAGGCCGCCTTGTCTTCCTCGGTGTCGCCCTTGTCGTAGCGCGACTGCTTCCAGGCGACGTTCATGTCGATGGAGTCCGCATAGAGGATCGGCGCGATGGCGTCGAAGAAGGCGAGCTCGCCTTCGCCCGTGAGGCCGTGGATCGCCTCGGCCAGCCCTGTGGAGGTGAGGGGGCCGGTGGCGATGATCACGCTGTCCCAGTCCTGCGGCGGCAAGCCGGCGATTTCCTCGCGCACAATGCTGATATTGGGGTGCGCCTCGATGGCGGCGGTCACGGCCCTGGAGAACACGTCGCGGTCCACCGCCAGCGCGCCGCCGGCGGGCACCTGGGCGATCTTCGCCTTGTCCATGATGATCGAGCCGGCCCGGCGCATCTCTTCATGAAGAAGCCCCACTGCGTTTGTCTCGTGATCGTCGGAGCGGAAGGAGTTGGAGCACACCAGCTCGGCGAGGCCGTCGGTTTGGTGGGCTTCGGTCCCGCGAACGCCGCGCATTTCATGAAGCACGACCTGGGCGCCGGCGTTGGCGGCCTGCCAGGCGGCTTCTGAACCGGCCATGCCGCCGCCGATGATATGGATTGGGGTCTGAGTCATGACGTCCATATACGCGCTGCGAGCCTGACGCTCAAACACTGCACGGGTCGAAACGCAGGCCCGCCCCGGCCGTAGAAGTTCGCCGCTTCAGCGAGCGCGATCAGGACCGGCCCTGCGGCCTGGCGCCGCGTGGCTTGGCCGGGGCCGGTTTCGGCGCTATGTCCGCGGCCATGACCCTCCTTGACCTGGGCGCCTTGCGCGCCGGCTTTCGCTTCCCGCTGGACAACGCCCGCCCGGTTCTCATCGGGGCGCTGATCTATGGCGTGATCTTCGCCGCCCAGACGCTGGCCACCGCCTACGCCGCGGCCGGCGCCGGCTGGGGGCCGCCGACCGCACTTGGGCTTGGCGCCGCCGGGTTCGCCGTCTTCGTCGTAGCGCTCTCGGCCTGGGGGCGAACCGCCGTCCATGGCGAAACGAGCGCGCTCGGCTTCGGAGCGGATGAGCGGCGCCTTTTATGGGCGGCGTTTCTGGTCGTATTGCTGGTCGGCATCGTCGTGATGACCGCGGCGTTTCTTGCGTTCTGTATCATCCTGGGCGCCAGCATGGTCGCAATCAGCCGCCAGGACTACGCCGAGCCGCCCGCCGATGCCGTGAACACGTTCGCGCTGCTCAACACGGCTGAATGGGGCGCGGTCTGGCTGACGGCGATCGTTTTCGTCGGGTTCAGCCTGTGGTTCTTCGCCCGTCTGGTCATGGCCTATCCGGCCACGGTGGATCACGGCAAGGTTCAGGTGCTCACCGCCTGGCCGTTCTCTGGAAAGCGCCGCGCCCTTGAAATCGCGCTGACGCTGGTGCTGGCGGCCGCGCCGGGCGTGATCCTCCTGGTGGTGTTCAACCAGCTGAGCGACGCCCTGATCGGCGCCTGGCCGGGCGCCGCGCAAAGCGCGGTGGCGCAAGGCGCCGACAGTCTTACAGCCAATCCGGCGGTGTTCGGCATCGCCGCCCTGCTCTATGGGGCCGGCAAGATGGCTCTGGTGGCCGCCCCGTGTGCGGCGGCCCTCTGTGCGCTTTATGTTAAATATCGCACAGAAACCGAAGAATCGCCCGCCGACCCGGAGACCTGAGCCGCGCGTATTGTTAGGCTCGCCTCGATGGGGAAACCGGTTTCGGGGGAGACGATGGACAAGCCTGCGTTCAGCTTCACATCTGCGGTGTTTTTTTTCTTCAAGACGCTGGGCCGTCGCCCGGGCGCGGTCGCCTGGATCGCGCTCTGGCAGATCATTCTGTACGCGGTCATCTACGGCGCGGCCCTGGCGCTGCTCTGGCCGTTCTGGGCGGAACTCTTCGGCGCGCTGGCTGATGGCGTCGAGCCGGATGAAGCCACGATCCTGAGATACGCCGCCAGCCTTATGGGCGGCGTGACGATCGCTGTCGCCGGCGGTCTGCTCGCGCTGTTGCTGGCCCAGGGCGCCTGGCTCCGGCTTCTCACGCGCGACGAGGTCGCCGGCGGAATCCCGTTCCGCCTGGGCGGCGACGAGCTGCGCCTCCTTGGAGTCAATGTCCTCTTTATCCTGCTGAATATGGTGTTCTGGGGCGTCGTGATCGGCGTCGCAGTGATCCCAACTGTCGCGGCGCAGGTCGGCGGCGGGGACACCGGCGCCGTGCTGGGCGGCGCGGCGGTGTCGGCCCTGGTGGTGGTCGCGGCGGTGGTCATCTGGATCATCCTGGCGATCAAGTTCGCCGCGGCGCCGGCGATGAGCGTGCAGCAGCGACGCTTGCGCGTCTTCGGATCCTTCGCGGCGACAAAGTCGATCACCGCGTGGATGGTCCTGGTCTATCTGGTGGCGTGCGCGATCTATGTCGTGGGCGCCATCGTGGTGAGCATCGCCCAGCAGGTGGCGGTGCTGCTGGTCGCAGCCGATCTGATCGGCGCCCTGACGGCGCTGGATCCGGACGCAGACCCGGAAGTCGTGTTCTCCATCTTGGCCGATATCTTCACCCGGCCTGGCGCCCTCATCGGGCTTGGCGTGATCGTGGTCTTGCAAATCGTCTTTCAGATCCTGTTCGAAGCGTTCTGGCACGGTCCCGGCGCCTATGTCGCCCTGCGCTACGCCAATGATCCCCTCAGCCATGAAGATACGCCTGGCGCGCCCGCCGGTTCGGTCGGTGACGCGCCCAAAGAGGGCTGAAAGGTGTCAGGCATGTTGAAGCTCATGGCGCCATGACGCGCCCCCTCTACGCCGCCTGGCCAGACGGATCGCGGCGCACCTGGGGCTGGGCGGCGCTCGCTCTGACATTCGCCGGCTTCGCCGTTTCGGGCGTAGTGATTGTGGCCGGCTCGGCGATCTATGCGGGCGTTCTCGCTTTCGGCGGCGTGGATGCGGCCGAGATCCAGCGGCGCATGACCGACGATACGCTGACCTTCATGCTGCCGCTCGTGCTGGTGCAGTTCCTCGTCTGGGGCGGGCTGACGGTTTTGTGGATCAAGGCGTTCGAGCGGCGTCCCCTGTCAACGATCGGTCTTGGGCCGGGCGCCGCGCCGCGCTATTTGCTGGGGCTTGTGCTCGGTGTCGTTCTGGTGATCGCCATCGGCGCCGCCGCCCTGGCGCTGGGCGCCCGCGGCGAGGCGATCGACGCGGTGGGAGGCGGCGCTGCGCCAGGAATTCCGCCCGCAGGCGCGGTGCTCGCCGTGCTGCTGGGATGCTCGGTCTTTCTGGTGCAGGGCGCGGCCGAGGAGATCGTGTTTCGCGGCTGGCTGATGAGCGCGCTGGCGGCGCGCTGGGGCGTGGCGGCGGCGGTGATCGTCTCCAGCGCGGTCTTCATGGTGTTTCACGCCCATGTCTTCGTCTCCGGCTTTGCATTCGGCCTGGTCGCGCTTCTGGGGCTTGGACTGACTGGCCTCGCCTTTGCGCTCTTGTGCCTGCTCACCCGCTCGGTGTGGGAGGCGGTGGCTGCTCACGGCGCCTTCAACGCCGCCGCGGTGGGCGCGCCGACTCTGGCTCTCTTGTTTGAAGATCCGTCCCTATCGGCCAAAGCTGCTTTCGCGCAGGTGTTCTCCCGCGCCACCGGCATGGCGGGTCCCGACAGCACGACCGTCGGACCTGAAACCTTTGGTCAGGCGTTGGCTGCTGGAGTGATCAGTGCGGTGCTCGCCGTGCTGATCGCGCGTCGCGCCGGACGGCGCGGCCAGCACGCAGCAACGGGACCAGACCATGAACGCGAACGCAGGCCGGAGCAGTAGCGCCGACGAACTCCAGATCGGTGACAAAAACCAGGCGCGCCGTGCGCAGAAGCGCTCCGAGCGGTCGGTCCATGACGACAGCCGCCTTGAAGGCCTCATGCAGTGCCTGTGTGAGGAGGCCGGCGAAGGCGGAGAGATCAGCGTCGACGATATTCTCGACCGTCTGGCGCACCGCTCCTACGGCCCGTTGATCCTGATCCCCTCCCTGATCGCCATCTTCCCGGTGATCGGCGCCCTGCCGCTGGTGAGTTACACCATGGCCACGCTGATCCTGTTGATCGCCGCCCAGGCGGCGATTTCGCGCAAAAAGCTGTGGCTGCCCGGCCGTCTGAGGCGCGCGAGTTTCGACCGCGACACCTTCGCCAAGGGCCTTAACAAGGCCCGGCCGACCTTGCGTTTCATCGACGGGTTCCTCTCAGACCGGTTGCATTTCGCGTTCCACAAACCCTGGCCGATGGTGGTGATCTGGCTGTGCGCGGTGCTGGGCGCCTTGATGTTCGTCTACGCCGCGGTACCCGGCGGCGTGGTGGCGCCGGGATTCGCTCTGGTGCTCTTGTGTTTGGGGCTCACCGCCCATGACGGGCTGCTGGTGGCGCTGGGTGCCGTGGCTGCAGCCGCGGTGATCTCCGGCAGCGCGTTTCTGGTGATGTGGGTGTTGTGAGATAATCGAAGGGTTGCATCGGCTTTCTCTTATGGCGAGACTGTTGTCTCGTAATAACGGATTTCGTCATGACGAACGCCGAGACCACTTCGACGCCTGCCGAGTCCGGATTCATTGTCGATGCGCTTGGGCGGGGATTTTCGCGAATTGCTGAATCGCCGGTTCGCGCCGCCTGGCTGTTCGCCTGGGACGGGACCACCGCGTTGGCGCTCATTCTCATCGGAGCCTGGTTCGTCATGGCGCCGGGCCTGGATGAGCCCCAGGGCTTCGCCGGCGTCCTCTTCCTGCTGGCGGTAGCAGTGCGCCGGCTGGTATCGGAGACAGCCTGGCTGCGCTTTCACCTGGGCGAAGACGAGGCCCGGCCCAACGCGCCGTTCAGGCTTGGCGGCGATGAATGGCGCGTGCTGGGCGCCGGCTTCGTGGCGGGGTTCGCGGTGACCATGTTCGGAACAATCCTCTTCATTCCCATCATGATCGCCCTGATCGCATTGGACCCGTCCGGCGGCGTTCTCTGGTTGCCGTTCCTCGCCATCGTCCTTGGCTTTCTTGTGTTGTTTCCGCGCTTCCTAATCGCTCTGGCTCTTACCGTGCAGCATAAGCGTTTCGCGCCGTTTGAAGATCTGGCCGCCTCCGACCGCGTCTGGGGCCGCTTGATCGCCGTCGGGGCGTCGATCGCAGTCGCAGTCGTGTTGGCCTTTATGATCGCCGGAATGCTGTTTGAGGTCGCCGGGGTCACCGGTGATTTTGAAAGCTTCGGGGCGCGCGTGGACGGGATCTTCAACTGGGCGCTCACCGCCCCCTTGTCCGCCTCGGACTGGGCGGTGCTCGCCTGCACGGCGCTGGGCGCAAGCCTTTTCTGGACCATGGCGCGCGGGGCGGCGGCGCACGCCGCCTTGACGCTTCAGGACAGCGCCGGGTCTACCCCGCCAGCTTCGCCTGACGGGCGCGATCACGCTTCAGAAGCGGTTTGAGATAACGGCCGGTCCAGCTGGCCTCCACCTCGCCCACATCCTCCGGCGTGCCGCAGGCGACGATCTCGCCGCCGCCCGAGCCCCCTTCGGGGCCCAGATCGATGAGCCAGTCGGCGGTCTTGATGACATCGAGATTGTGCTCGATCACCACAACCGTGTTGCCGGCGTCCACCAGCTCGTGGAGCACTTCGAGAAGCTTGCGCACGTCCTCGAAATGCAGGCCCGTGGTGGGCTCGTCGAGAATGTAGAGCGTCTTGCCGGTGGCGCGCCGGGCGAGCTCCTTGGACAGCTTCACCCGCTGGGCTTCACCGCCGGAAAGCTGGGTGGCCGGCTGGCCCACCTTCACATAGCCCAGACCCACCTGTTTGAGGGTCTCCATCTTGTCGCGCACGGATGGCACCGCCTTGAAGAAATCGGCGGCCTCCTCCACGGTCATGTCCAGCACGTCGGCGATAGACTTGCCCTTGAACTTCACCTCCAGCGTCTCGCGATTAAAGCGCGCGCCGTCGCAGACATCGCACTCCACGAAGACGTCGGGGAGGAAGTGCATCTCGATCTTCACCACCCCGTCGCCCTGGCAGGCCTCGCAGCGCCCGCCCTTCACGTTGAACGAGAAGCGCCCCGGCTTGTAGCCGCGCGTCAGGGATTCAGGCAGGGAGGCGAACCATTCGCGGATCGGCGTGAAGGCGCCGGTATAGGTCGCCGGGTTGGAGCGCGGCGTGCGCCCGATGGGCGACTGGTCGATATCGATGATCTTGTCGAGCTGTTCGAGCCCTTCCACCGTCTCGTGCTCGGCCGGCACGTTATTGGCGCCGGAGAGCCGGCGCGCGGCGGCTTTGTACAGCGTCTCGATGGTGAGCGTCGACTTGCCGCCGCCGGAAACGCCGGTGACGCAGGTCATCACGCCCAGAGGGAAGGCCGCATCGACATTCTTGAGGTTATTGCCGGTGGCGCCCTTCACCGTCACGGCGCGCTTGAGATCCACCGGCCGGCGTTGCTCGGGCAGGGGAACCATGCGCTTGCCAGACATGTACTGGCCGGTGAGCGATTTGGGGTTGGCGGCGATCTCTTTGGGCGTGCCCTCGGCGACGATCTCGCCGCCATGGACGCCGGCCGCAGGGCCCAGATCGACCACATAGTCGGCGGTCTCGATCGCTTCTTCATCGTGCTCTACGACAATCACGGTATTGCCGAGATCACGCAGCCCGCGCAGGGAATCCAGAAGCCGCGTATTGTCGCGCTGGTGCAGCCCGATGGACGGCTCGTCGAGCACGTAGAGCACGCCGGTGAGGCCCGAGCCGATCTGGCTGGCCAGGCGAATGCGCTGGCTCTCTCCGCCCGACAGCGTGCCCGAGGCGCGACTGAGGGAGAGATAATCGAGCCCCACATCGACAAGGAATTTCAGCCGGTCGCGGATTTCCTTCAGGATCCGCCGGGCGATCTCCTGATCCTTGGGCGAAAGGGTCGCCTCCACCGTGTCAAACCAGTCGCGCGCGTCGCGGATGGAGCGCTCTCCGGCCTCGGAGATGTCGGCGTCAGCCAGTTTCACCGCCAGGGCTTCCGGCTTCAGGCGCTTGCCGTGGCAGGCCTCGCAGGGCTGCGCCGACTGGAAACGCTGCAGATCCTCGCGCACCCAGCTGGAATCGGTCTCGCGCCAGCGCCGCGACAGGTTGGGGATCACCCCTTCAAAGTTCTTCGTGGTGGAGAACTGGCGGAGCCCGTCCTCATAGGTGAATTTGATCTTCTCCTTGGTGCCGTCCAGCACGGTGCGCTTGAATTTCGCCGGCAAGTCGCGCCAGGGCGTGAACATCGAGGCGCCGTAATGGTCGGCGAGCGCCTGCAGCGTCTGCTGATAGAGCTTCGATGTGCCACGCGCCCAGGGCGCCACCGCGCCGTCATAGAGCGTCTTGTCGCGGTCGGGGACGACCAGATGCTCGTCAAATTTCAAATTCGCGCCCAGCCCGTCGCAGGCCGGGCAGGCGCCGTGGGGATTGTTGAACGAGAACAGGCGAGGCTCGATCTCTTCGATCGTGAAGCCGCTGACGGGGCAGGCGAACTTCTCCGAAAAGACGATGCGGTCGTGCTGTTCATACTCGCCGGAGTCCGCCGCGAACTCGGCCACCGCGATGCCGTCGGCCAGGCGGAGCGCGGTCTCCAGGCTGTCGGCGAGGCGCTGCTCCAGCCCCTCCTTGATCACCACCCGGTCCACCACGACGTCGATATCGTGCTTGTATTTCTTGTCGAGCTCAGGCGCCTCGTCGATCTCGTAGAAGGCGCCGTTGACCTTCACCCGCTGGAAGCCCTGCTTCTGCAGATCGGCGAATTCCTTGCGGTATTCGCCCTTGCGCCCGCGCACGATAGGGGCGAGCAGGTAAAGCCGCGCGCCGTCCTCCAGCGCGGTGAGCCGGTCCACCATCTGGGATACGGTCTGGGCGCTGATCGGCTCGCCGGTGGCCGGCGAGTAAGGCACGCCTACGCGCGCCCAAAGAAGGCGCATATAATCGTAGATCTCGGTGACCGTGCCGACGGTGGAGCGCGGGTTCTTCGAGGTGGTCTTCTGCTCGATGGAGATCGCCGGCGAAAGCCCCTCGATCGAGTCCATGTCCGGCTTGCTCATCAGCTCCAGGAACTGGCGGGCGTACGCTGACAGGCTCTCCACATAGCGGCGCTGACCCTCTGCGTAGATCGTGTCGAACGCCAACGAGCTCTTGCCGGAGCCGGACAGCCCCGTGAACACGATGAGCTTGTCGCGCGGAAGGTCCACGTCGACGCCCTTCAGGTTATGCTCGCGCGCGCCGCGCACCGAAATTGATTTCAGCGGTTCGCCCATGGATCAAATCCGTCCTTCAAGCCAATCGGGTCTTAACTAGGGTCCAAGGCCGCCCCCCGCCACCACAAAGCTGTGGAGCGTGCTGCGCACGGCGTGGACAGGCAAGGCGCCTTGGTGTTCGTTAACGCGTGAGTCGCGTCGGCGTTGACCGGCGGAACATAATGTGAACAAATATCGCGCGAGCGACAAGAGCCTTTTATCTGGCGAGGGAGTTATCAATGGCGGGCAGCGTCAACAAGGTCATCCTGATCGGCAATCTCGGCGCGGACCCTGAAATCCGCCGCCTCAACTCCGGCGACCCGGTGGTCAATCTGCGGATCGCCACGTCGGAGAACTGGCGCGACAAGTCCACCGGCGAGCGGCGCGAGAAGACCGAATGGCACAATGTCGTGATCTTCAACGACAACATCGCAAAGGTCGCCGAGAACTATCTCAAGAAGGGCTCCAAGGTTTATGTGGAGGGCCAGCTGCAGACCCGCAAATGGCAGGATCGCGACGGCAATGACCGCTACACCACCGAAGTGGTGCTGCAGCGCTTCCGCGGCGAGCTGACCATGCTGGACGGCAAGAATGACGGCGGCGGTGGCGGCGGCCGGTCCTATGACGACGACCGCGGCGGTTCTCAGGGCGGCGGCTCCCAGGGCGGCTCCGGCGGCGGCCGGTCCAATGACCGCCCCCGAGAGGACTTCTCCTCCGACACGCTGGACGACGACATACCGTTCTGATGACCCCAAACGGCGCCGCGAAGGCGCCGTTTTTCTTTCCGATCGTCGCACTCACGGCTTGGGATCGGGAGGAATTTTATGACGCATCTGTTCGCCGCGGCGCTCGCCGCGCTGTGTCTGTCCGCGCCGTCCGTCGCGCAAGTTCCGCCCGGCGCCGACACGCTCGACCCTGTCCTCGTCGCTGAGGGCGCCACCGGCGCCATCCTGGTGCGTCGTCTCTCCGACGGCGCTGAGTGGACGGGCGGGGGTGAGCGGGTGGAGCGGCGGTTTCTGCCGGCGTCCACGTTCAAGATTCCCAATGCGCTGATCATTCTGGAGACCGGGGTGGTTGCTGATCCTGACCTGGACGTGCTCGCCTGGGACGGCGTCGAACGCTCGTCCTGCTGGGATCAGGATCAGACATTACGGACAGCGTTCCGCCGTTCGGCCGTCTGGGCGTTTCAGCGCTGGGCGCGCGAAGTTGGCCATGAGCGCATGGACGAGGCGGTGTCGCAGCTGGCGTACGGAAATGGCGAGATCGGCGGCCCGGATGCGATCCATCTCTTCTGGCTGGAAGGGCCGCTGGAGATTTCAGCGCGCGAACAGGTGGATTTTCTCGCCCGGCTCCACGCCCGGGCGCTGCCGGTCCGGGCCGAGGTGCAGGACCAGGTCATCGACATCATGCGCCATCGCACCGGCGCGGACTGGACGCTCTACGCCAAGACCGGCTGGGCGATCCGCGACGCGCCCAACCATGGCTGGTTTGTGGGCTGGCTTGAGGCGGGCGAGGGCGCGGACGCTGAGACCTGGCTGTTCGCGGTCAATGTGGACCTTGATTACGAGACCGGCGAGGGCGCCCTGCGCGAGCGGTTGGCGCGGGCCGCCCTGGTGGCCGCCGGCGCGCCGGAGTCCCTGATCGAGTCTTAAGGCCTGAACTTCTCCACCGCAGCGCTGGTCTCATTGCCGCCGGCGCGTGCGGCCCCGGCGATGGTGTAGATTGCATCGTCTCGCGTCACCGCGCCGAGCCCGTGGCGGGGCGTCGGCATGGCGCCGGCGTCGCGCCAGCGATCTTCCGCTGCGTCATAGGCCCAGACCTGGCTGTAGACGCCGCCGCCCGAATTATCGAACCACTCGCCGCCGAACACATAAATCGCATCGCCCAGAGCCGCGGCGGCCAGGCCGCCGGCCCCGCGCGGGCCAGCCGCAGGTTCGGGCAGCGGGGCGAGGATGCGCCAACTGTCGTCTGCGGGATCATAGACCTCGTGCACAGGGGTGTTGCCGCCTGTGACGGTGCGTCCGCCCACCACGTGCAGCTTCCCGGCCAGTACAGCACCAGCGGCTGAATTGCGGGCCGTGGGCGCGGGCGGTGCGGTGCGCCACTGGCCCACCGCCGGGTCCAGCACGATATGGGCGTTGGTGTCGGCGTGATCGGCCCATATCCGGTTGGCGGCGCCGGCGGGTCTGCGCCCGGTGACCACGTGCAGGCTGCCGTTCAGCTCGGCGGCCACCGTCTCGGCGTAGGGATGGGGCATGTCCGGTCCGGCCGACCATTGATTGCGGCTCTCATCATAGAGGCGCACCGCCCGGCTCATGGACCAGGCGCCGCCGTTTTCCGCGGTGAAGCCGCCCACCGCGTACAGATAGCCCTCCAACGTCACCAGGTGCGGATGATGGATCGGCAGGGGCAGGCGGGCGCGTTCGCGCCACGCGTCCGCACCGGTCGTCAGGGCGAAGACCCGGTCGGAAATCCCGATCGGGCCGGATCCGGCGTCCGGCGACAGTCCGCCGGCCACATAGATCGCGCCCGACAGGATCGCCGGATAGATCTCCTGCACCCGGATCGGCAGGTCCGGTGCGCTGGTCCAGCCCGGCGCCAGGGCCTGCTCGGTTGTCTGTCCGCGCGCGCATGCGGCCAGGGCGAGGCTTGCGCCCGCCCCGGTCAGCACCGCCCGGCGTGAATAGGCGCCGGTGATTGTTCGGCCCGGCGCAGCCCCGCCCCGGAGCCTCACTGGGCGCCGGCTTCGATGACGGCGCACAGAATGCGCGCTCCGGCCCCGCCGATGGGCTGGGCCTCCATGTCGTCCTGATTTTCGTGGATCACCAGCGCGCTGCCGTCCTCGTCAAGCAGGGCCGGCGCGTCGGTCTGGCCGCCCACCGAGACGCGGGTGGTGTAGGCCTGGGCGCGCATGGTCCCGTCGGTGTTGAGCCAGACATTGGGCAGGTCGGCGTTGTCGGGCCCGTCGGCGTTCAGAAAACCGTGGGCGTTTCCGTCCGGATTGATGTGTCCGCCCGAGCTGGTGAAGTCGTCATTGGAGCAGTCGCCGACCTGGTGCAGGTGAGCGCCATGCCATTGACCGGTTCCGGCGCTCAGGTCGGCCTGGATCGTCACCACGACGCCTTCGGGACCCTGCTGGAAGCTGACGGCGCCGACTTCTTCGCGGTCGCGGTTGATGATGCGTCCGGAGGCCGTGCTCGCGGTGGTCATCTCTTCGGCGGTCGCGCTCAGCTCATCCTGAATGTCGTCGGCGGCGTCCTGCATCATGCCGCCGAGCGTATCCTCGCTCTGATCCTGAGCCTCCATCGGGTCTTCCGTCTGGTCCTCCTGGGCGCAGGCGGGCAGGGCGGCCAGAAGGGCGGCGGCGGAAGCGGCGGTGAGAAGTTTCGCAGCGGTCATCATGGGGTGCTCCGTGTGGTTTCCGGTTCGGGGTGAACCTATCACGCCCCAACGCAATGACGAGGGGGTCGGTTCGACGTGCGCTTCTCCACACCTCACAGCCTGCGCCGTTTGCCGGTTTTGCCCCTGCTTGCTACACCGGTGTGACAGCCGCGCCGTGCGATTCTGAACGGCGCGTCCCGCCTTTGAATTTTACGCCGCCCGCCATCCTTCCGGCGAGGCGCGCCAGCGACGGACGAGACGGTTTTGAGCGATCTGCCTCCTGAAGATCCCATGAGCGAAGAGCCCTCCAAGCCGGCCCCGGGCGGGTCGCTGGTGTTCATCGAAGACGAGATGAAGCGCAGCTATCTCGATTACGCCATGAGCGTGATCGTCAGCCGCGCCATCCCCGACGCGCGTGACGGCCTGAAACCGGTGCACCGGCGGATCCTGTGGTCCATGCACGAGCAGGGCTACACAAACGACAAGGCGTACCGGAAATCGGCCCGCGTCGTCGGCGACGTGATCGGTAAATACCACCCCCACGGCGACAGCGCGGTCTATGACGCGCTGGCGCGCATGGCCCAGGATTTCTCCATGGGGCTGAAGCTCCTCGACGGCCAGGGCAATTTCGGCTCGGTGGACGGCGATCCGCCCGCCGCCATGCGTTACACCGAAATTCGCATGGACAAGCCCGCCGAGGCGCTGCTGGCCGATATCGACAAGGATACGGTCAATTACCAAGACAACTATGACGGTTCGGAACATGAGCCGGTCGTCCTGCCGGCGCGCTATCCCAATCTTCTGGTCAACGGCGCCGGCGGCATCGCGGTGGGCATGGCCACCAATATCCCGCCCCATAACCTGAATGAGGTCGTGGACGCGACGCTGGCGCTGCTGGACGATCCTGGCGTCACCGACGCCGAGCTTCTGGAATTCGTGCCGGCGCCGGACTTTCCCACCGGCGGTGAGATTATCGGCCGCTCCGGCGCGCGCAAGGCGCTCATGGAGGGCCGCGGCTCGGTCGTGGTGCGCGGCAAGACCAGCGTGGAGACGGTGCGCCAGGGTCGTGAGGCGATCATCATTCACGAGATTCCCTACCAGGTGAACAAGGCCTCCATGGTGGAGAAGATCGCCGATCTGGTGCGCGAGAAGCGCGTCGAGGGCATCTCTGATCTGCGCGACGAATCCGACCGCACCGGCATGCGCGTGGTGGTGGAGCTGAAGAAGGACGCCAACGCGGACGTCATCCTCAACCAGCTGTTCCGCTGGAGCCCGCTGCAGACAAGCTTCGGGGTGAACATGCTCGCCCTTATCGGCGGGCGCCCGCAGCAGGCGGGCCTGCGCACCTTCCTTGAGACCTTCATCGCTTTTCGCAAGGAAGTCGTGGTCCGGCGCACCAAGTTCGACCTGAGAAAGGCCCGCGACCGGGCCCACGTCCTGGTCGGTCTCGCCGTGGCGGTGGCCAATATCGACGAGATCATCCGCCTGATCCGCTCCGCGCCCGATCCCGCCACGGCGCGCGAGCAGCTGAAAGACCGCGCCTGGCCGGCCGCCGACGTGGCTTCGCTTGTGGAGCTGGTCGCCGACCCGCGCTCGGTGATCCGCGAAGGCAATGTCATCCGCCTCACCGAAGAGCAGGCGAAAGCCATTCTCGATCTGCGCCTGAACCGCCTGACGGCGCTGGGCCGCGACGAGATCGGCGACGAGGCCGCCAAGCTCGCCGAGCAGATCGCCGACTATCTCGACATCCTCAGCAGCCCCACTCGCATCCGCGAGATCATTCGCGGCGAGCTTGAGGCCTCCAAGTCCCAGTTCGGCGTGGCGCGGCGCTCCATCATCGTCGAAGGCGAGCTGGAGATGGAGGACGAGGACCTGATCCCGCGTGAGGACATGGTCGTTACGCTCACCCATGGCGGCTACGTGAAGCGCACGCCGCTCTCCACCTATCGCGCCCAGCATCGCGGCGGGCGTGGCCGGGCCGGCATGGCGATGAAGGACGAGGATTTTGTCGCGACCCTGTTCGTCGCCTCGACCCACGCCCCGCTTCTGTTCTTCACCTCCGACGGCATGGTCTACAAGACGAAGACGTGGCGCCTGCCCGTGGGCGCGCCCAACACCAAGGGCAAATACCTCACCAATCTCCTGCCCAGCCTTGGCGAGGGCGCCTGGATCACCTCGGTGATGGCGCTGCCCGAGGATGAGGAGAGCTGGGGCGATTACGACGTCATGTTCGCCACCACCAACGGCACCGTACGGCGCAACAAGCTGTCGGACTTCGTGCAGGTGAACCGCAACGGCAAGATCGCCATGAAGCTGGACGAGGAGGTCGGCCGGATCCTCGACGTGCGCCTTTGCCGTCCCGATCAGGACGTGCTGCTGGTCACCGCCAAGGGCAAGGCGATCCGCTTCCCGGTCACCGACGTGCGCGTGTTCGCCAGCCGCAATTCCACCGGCGTGCGCGGCATCCGCATGGAGGGTGGCGACCGCCTGATCTCCATGGCCGTGCTCAACGCCCTTGAGGTCAGCCGCGCCGAAGTGCGCGCCTACATCAAGCGCCGCCGAGAAGAGCTTCGCAGCGACACCGACGAAGAGCTTGAAACGCTGGACGACGATCTGGACGCCGGCGAAGGCGAAGAAGAAGTCGACCTCTCCAATATCCGCTTCCTGGAGATGAAGGCCAATGAGGAGCTGATCCTCACGGTGGCCGAATCCGGGCTCGGCAAGCGCGTGATCTCCTATGAATATTTCCGCCAGGGCCGCGGCGGCCAGGGCGTCTGGACCAAGGACAAGCGCTTCCCCGAACCGCTCTCGGCCTGCTTCACCGTGGTGGACAGCGACACTGTCATGGCCGTCACTGACGGCGGCCAGCTGATCCGCTTCCCGGTGGACACCGTGCGCATCGCCGCGCGCGCCACCAAGGGTGTGCGCCTGATCCGGCTGGGTGACGGCGAAAAGGTCGTCTCGGTGGTGCGCGTTGCGGAAAGCGATGATGACGCCGGTGAAGACGGCGAAGGACTTGGGCCCGATGCGCCGGAAACCCCGGATGCGCCCGGTGCACCTGATGCGCCGGACAGCGGAGACGGCCAGACGCCCGGGGAGGGGTGAGCCATGAAGAAGCGCGTCGCGCTCTATCCGGGCACGTTCGACCCGATCACCAACGGCCATCTCGATATCATCGGCCGGGCGGTGAAGCTGTATGACAAGCTGGTCATCGGCGTGGCGCTGAACACCTCCAAGGGGCCGCTGTTTTCCTTTGAAGAGCGCGTGGAGATGGCCCGCGAGCTGGCTGAAAGCGTGGCCGACGGCACCGAGATCGAGGTGCTGCCGTTTGAAGGCTTGCTCATGCATTTCGCCGAGGAAGTGGGCGCCAGCTCCATCATCCGCGGCCTGCGGGCGGTGTCCGACTTCGAGTATGAATTCCAGATGGTCGGTATGAATCAGCGCCTTAATGCTGACATCGAAACCGTGTTCCTGATGGCTGATCCGCGTCACCAGGCCATTGCGTCGCGCCTGGTGAAAGAGATCGCCCGGCTTGGCGGAAACATTGATCCGTTCGTCCCGCCGCTCGTGAAGACGCGCCTGTTGGAGAAATTCAGCCAATGACCCGGCTTTTCGCAACCCTTCTGACCTCCAGCGCCTTTGCGCTTGTCCTGTCGGTTTCCGCCTGCGCAGAGAGCGACACCGAAACCGTCGGTTCCGAGACCGAGACCTCTGCGGCTGAAACAGCCGCATCCGCTCGAGACTCCGAGCCGGCCCGGGAAGCTGGCGCGCCGGATGCGGCGATCGCCAATGCGCCGCAAAGTGCATGGCGGACCGTGGATGCGGAAAATCTTTTGCGCATCACCACCACCGAGGGCGTGATCTGGGTTGAGCTGGCCGAGGCGTTCGCTCCGATTCACACGGCGCGCATGCGCGAGCTTGCACGCAGCGACTGGTTTGATTTCAAGGTCTGGCACCGGGTGATTGACGGCTTCATGGCGCAGGGCGGCGGCGCGCTGGACAATCCGTCGGTCGTCGCTCCCACCCCGCCGATCCAGGCTGAATTCACGATCCGCCGCGATCCCGCCGAAATCGAGATCACCGAGCTTCAGGAGCGCGTCGTCAATCCGCGCGCCGACACCAGCCGCGTGCAGGCGGGCTTCTGGAACGGCTTTCCCGCCGGCACCCAGGCGTCCGCGGCCGCGGCCATCATGGGCGATGGGCGGGTGAGTTCCTGGCTTCTGCACTGCGACGGCGCCGCGTCCATGGCGCGCACCAGCGATCCTAATTCCGGCAACGCCCAGTTCTATATCGTGCGTGGCTCGGCCGAGCATCTGAACGCCCAGTACACCGCCTGGGGCAAGGTTCGCGACGGGCTGGACGTGGTCTATGCGCTCAATGAGGGCACGCTGGGCGAAACGCCGGGCTTTTCGCCCTCCTTCATCGAGGACATTTCGGTCGCCAGCGATCTGCCCGAAGCCGAGCGCGCCACCATTGAGGTGATGGATACGAATTCGCCCGCCTTCGCCGCCTATCTCGACGCCGTGCGCGACACCGACGGCGAACTGCCTGATATCTGCGAGATCGACGTGCCCGTGCGCGTCTCTGAATAGCATTCAACAACTGGAGTTTTACCAATGGCCGACACCCTCGTGCTCACCCTTGACGGGGGCGACGTGACCATCAAGCTGCGCCCGGATCTGGCGCCCAAGCATGTCGCGCGCATCACCGAGCTGGTTTCCGAAGGCTTTTATGACGGCCTGCTTTTCCACCGGGTCATCGACGGCTTCGTGGCCCAGGGCGGTTGCCCGGACGGGCGCGGCACCGGCGGCACCGGCCAGAAAATCCCGGCTGAATTCAGCGATACGCCCCACGAGCGCGGCGCCTGCTCCATGGCCCGCACCAATGATCCCGACAGCGCCGACTGCCAGTTCTTCATCTGCCTTGATGCGGTGAACTTCCTCGACGGCAAATACACCGTCTGGGGCGAAGTGACCGACGGCATCGAACATGTGGACGCCCTGCCGAAGGGCGAGCCGCCGCGCAATCCCGGCAAGATCGTCAAGGCTGTGGTCCAGTAGGCGACTAACGGCGAAACTCCCTCAAGGCGCGGCCCGGACCAGCGCCGGGGCCGCGCCTTGAGGGACGCTCACCTTTCACCAAGGTGCGGCGCTGTCGCGAGCCGGCTCTCGTGAAGCGCCGCGATTCGACCGCCTCGAGCACCCGATTTCAGAGCTGTGTCAGGGCGCTCCGCATAGGGCCAAGCCGACCTGCAGCGGGCGGTGATCAGAGCCGGCGTGCGGGCCCACCTCGACAAAGGCCGCACACAGGCCCTCGCCCAGGAAGACATGGTCGATGCCCAGGAGCGGCAGCGGCGACATCCGCTCTGACGGCCAGGTGCGATGGCCACTTGTGACCCGGCGCAGCGGCGCCAGATCGCGCTCCAGGCCCGCCATCAGAAACCCGCCTTCACCGGTATTGAAGTCGCCCATCACGACCAGCGGACCGTCAAGGCTCGAGGCCAGGGTCGAGAGCCCTTCGCGATGGGCGTCGTAGAAGGTCGGCGCGAACGGTCGGGCCAGGTGGACGGACAGGATCGTCACGGGGCTGCCGCCCACGTTCACGCGCGCCCAGGCGCCGGGGAGTCCGAGCGCCTCGCCGCACCCGGACGCTTCGAACGGCAGGCGGGAGACAAGCTCCACCGACCACCGGCAGTGAAGCCGGTAAGGATGGCTCGCTGCGAGCCGGTCCGGCAGGTCGCGCACGTTCAACCCGATCTCCTGCAAGGCGATGATGTCGGCGCCGGTCAGCGCCGGCGCCGCTGCGGCCGAGTCCGGGTCTGTATTGCTGGCCCAGGCGTTGAACGTCGTCACCACCAGAAACGGCTCGACGCTTGCCGGCGTCTCGCCGCCGGCCGGGCGCAGCATCGCCCAGGGTGTTCCGGCGATGGCGAGCCCGGCGGCGCATACCAGCGCCGCCCGCCTCGGCCAGGCCCAGCAGGGGGTTCGAACGATCAGGAGCACCGCCAGCCCCAGAAGGCCGGCGGTGAGCTGGAACGGCCAGGCGATATTGAAGATATCAGCCACAGTGGACACCGCGCCTGCAAGGCTCAGCCCCACGGATGCGGCAAGGACGGCGAAGGTGATGATCAGGACAAGGGCGCGCATCGCGCGAGCTTAGAAGCGCTCATCGACACGGGAAAGCGGATTGCGCGCCGCGAGGGCAGTGGCGTGCGCCTCTTGCCGCCGCGCACCGCCCCGGCTAATCGCTCCCCATGAAGCTCTCCGATTTCGATTTCGACCTGCCCGAAGACCGCATCGCACTGCGCCCGGCAAGGCCGCGGGACCACGCGCGCCTGCTCCATGTGAGTGAGGGCGCGATTGAGGACAGAGGCGTTCTTGATCTGCCCGATCTTTTACAGCCCGGCGACTTGCTGGTGTTCAACGACACCCGCGTCATACCCGCCGCGCTCACCGGCGTGCGCCCGGCGCGCGCCGGTGGCGGCGGCGGAGACGCGGTGATCGAGATCAATCTGCACAAGCGTGACGGCGAGGCTGTGTGGCGCGCCTTTGCACGGCCCGCCAAGCGCCTGAAAGAGGGCGATGCGCTCACCTTTGAGGGCGGGCTGACGGCGCAGGTCTCCGACAAGCTGGAGGGCGGAGAGATCGTCTTGAGCTTCGACCGCTCCGGGGTCGAGCTGGACGCGGCGATCGTGGCCGCCGGGGCGCCGCCTCTGCCGCCCTACATCGCGTCAAAGCGGGCCCCGGATGTCGCCGATCTTGAAGACTATCAGACGATCTACGCCGATCCGGAGAAGTCGGGGTCCGTCGCTGCGCCCACGGCGGGGCTGCACTTTACAGATCGCCTGTTTGAGGCGTTGGCGCGCCGGGGCGTCGCCGCCACCCATGTCACCCTGCATGTGGGCGCCGGCACGTTCCTGCCGGTGAAAACCGAAAACCTTGAAGACCACCAGATGCACGCCGAGTGGTATCAGATCAGCGACGAGACCGCCGGCGCGATAAATGCGGCGCGGGCGGCAGGGGGCCGGATCATCGCGGTTGGGACGACCTCGCTGCGCACCCTGGAAAGCGCCGCGGAGCCGGACGGGGCGGTGCGGGCCGAGGCGCGCGAGACCGACATCTTCATCACGCCGGGCTATCAGTTTCGGGTCGTGGACGCGCTGATGACGAACTTCCACCTGCCAAAATCAACGCTGTTCATGCTGGTGTGCGCGCTGGCGGGGTATGACACGATGCTCGCCGCCTACGCCCATGCGGTGGCGTCAGGCTACCGCTTCTTCTCCTATGGCGATTCCAGCCTGCTCTGGCGCAGCGATCAGAGCGTTCCGGCCACATAGACCAGAGCGACGGCGAGGATGATCTGGCCGGCATTGATCAGCACGCTGATCTTGTGGCCGGTGTCGAACTTCTCCTTCGCGCCGGGCTCGCCTTCCAGCTCGGCGTCGCGCCAGAAATTGATCTTCGGGACCAGAACCTGGCGCACGACCAGCGTGGACAGCGCGATCGCCCACGCGGCGATGGACCAGGATTCCCCGATCAGCATCAGCGCCACCGCGCACAATCCTGCGTTCGCCGCGACGAAGGCGTAATAGGCCGGAAACACCGCGCGCAGGAAGCGGCCAGCGGTCTGCTCGGGCAGGGTGGCGAACACGGTGGGCGCCACGACGATCGGGAAGAACACCATGGCCCCGAACAGGCCTGCAGCGGCGAACAGGGCGATGAATTCAGACGCGGTAGTGATCACGGGCATGGGCGGATCCTTCAAGCTGTCGCGAAAGCTAGCGCATTGACGCCGCCGCGCCAGCCGCCCGGGCGCCGCGCGCTACGGCCGGTAGCGCACGCCGGGCGTCTCCTTCATGCGCAGCTTGGCGGTGAGAATGGCGAACTCGGTGAGCACGCTGCGGGTCTCGGCCGGATCGATGATCTCCTCGATCCAGTAGCGCTCGGCGGTCTTGAAGGGGGAAGCCAGGTTGCGCATGGCGCTTGAGAGCTCCGCCTTCATGGCGTCTGGATCTTCGGCCTTTTCAAGCTGGCTCTTGAACGCGGCTTCGACCCCGCCCTCCAGCGGGAGCGAGCCCCAGTCTCCGCTGGGCCAGGCGTAGCGATAGCGAAAGCGGGTATGGTCCATCATCGCCGCGCCGGCCACGCCATAGGCCTTGCGCACCAGGATGGTGCACCAGGGCACGCTCGCCTGATAGATCGCCGACAGGGCGCGCGCGCCGTGGCGGATCGTGCCGGCCTGCTCGGCGCGGCGCCCGATGACGAAGCCGGGCACGTCGACAAAATGCACAACCGGCAGCCGGAACGTCTCGGCCAGATCCACAAAGCGGGTGACCTTCTGGGCGGCTTCAGCCGTCCAGCCGCCGCCATAGACCTGCGGATTGCTGGCCAGGACCGCCACCGGCCAGCCGTCCAGGCGCGCGAACGCTGTAATCACGCTGGCGCCGAAATGGCGGCCCATCTCAAACACGGTTCCAGAATCCAGCGTGCTCGCCAGGATCTTGCGCATGTCATAGCCGTAGCGCTTGTCGCGCGGAACGATCTCGCGAAGGCTCTCATCGGTGCGGTCCGGATCATCGCGCACGGGCTTGCGCTCGGGCGCCTCGCCGACACTGTCGGGCAGGTAGGAGAGAAACCATTTCGCCGCCGACAGGGCGTCGGCTTCGCTCTCATAGGCGTCGTCGGCGGCCCCGGCGGCCAGCTGCAGGTCCGCGCCGCCCAGCTCTTCCTTGGTGACGTGCTCGCCGATGCCGGCCACCACCGGCGGCCCGGCGATGAACATCTGCGAGAGCCCCTTCACCATGACGCAGTAATGGCTCGACACCGCCCGCGCCGCGCCCAGCCCCGCCACCGGCCCCAGCGCCAGGGAGACCACGGGCACCCGTGACAGGTTCGCCACCACATGGTCCCAGCCCGGATTGAACGGGACATAGCTTGCGCCCATGTCGAGGATGGATTTCACCGACCCGCCGCCGCCCGTGCCCTCGATCAGGCGGATCAGCGGGAGGCCCAGCTCGCCGGCCATTTTCTCGGCCTCGATCTGCTTTTCGATGATCGCCGCGTCCGCGGCCCCGCCACGCACCGTGAAATCATCGGCCACCACCGCGATTTTGCGCCCGTCGATCGTTCCGCGTCCGAACAGGCAGTTGGCCGGGGTGAAGCCGGTGAGCTCTCCATCTGGTCCGGTCTGCGGCGTTCCGGTGATCGAGCCGATTTCCTTGAAGCTTCCTGCATCCAGAAGAAGATCAATGCGTTGGCGCACATTCAGCCGTCCGGCGTCGGCCTGACGCTTGAGTTTTTCCGGCCCGCCCATGGCGTGCGCCAGACTCTGGCGCTTGCGCAAATGCTCGATTTCGTCTTTCCAGCTCATCTCTATTCCGTTCGCCGCAGGAAGCGTCAGATTTGATGAGCAGTTTCCCCTTTGAAATCGCCGCCGTCGATGGCGCCGCGCGCACCGGGGTGTTGAAAACGCCCCGCGGCGACATCGCCACGCCGGCCTTCATGCCGGTGGGCACAGCGGCCACGGTGAAGGCGCTGTATCCAGATCAGGTGCGCCAGACCGGCGCCGACATCATTCTGGGCAACACCTATCACCTGATGCTGCGCCCGGGGGCGGAGCGGGTGAAGCGGCTCGGCGGGCTGCATGAATTCATGCGCTGGGACGGTCCGATCCTCACCGATTCAGGCGGCTTCCAGGTCTGGTCGCTGGCCGGCCTTCGCAAGATGAGCGAGGAGGGCGCCGCGTTCAAAAGCCATCTCGACGGCTCGTCTCACATGCTCACCCCGGAACGCTCCATCGAGATCCAGGCGGATTTGCTGGGCGCCGACATCTCCATGCAGCTGGACGAATGCACCAACTATCCCGCCACCCGCGACGAGGCGGCCAGCTCGCTGCAGCTCTCTCTTCGCTGGGGCGCCCGCTCCAAGGCGGCGTTCGGCGAGCGGCCGGAGCAGGCGTTGTTCGGCATCGTTCAGGGCTCCACCTACGAGGACCTGCGCAAGGAGAGCGCGCTAGGGCTCGTGGATACCGGCTATGACGGCTATGCGGTGGGCGGGCTCGCGGTGGGCGAGGGCTTCGAGATGATGTGCCAGGTGCTCGACGTGACGACGCCGCACCTGCCGGCCGAGCGCCCGCGCTATCTCATGGGCGTCGGCAAGCCCGTCGATCTTGTGGAGAGCGTTGCGCGCGGGATCGACATGTTCGACTGCGTCCTGCCCACACGGTCGGGGCGCCACGGTCAGGCCTGGTCGGATTTTGGCCCGATGAATCTTAAGAACGCCCGCTTCGCCGAAGATAAAGATCCGCTGGCGCCCGGGATCGATTGCCCGGCCAGCCGCGACTATTCCAAGGCCTATATCCACCACCTGATCCGGGCGGGCGAGTATCTCGGCTCCATGCTCCTGTCCTGGCACAATATTGCATATTACCAGCACCTCACCGCTCGCATGCGCGCGGCGATCGCGGCGGGCGAGTTCGAGGCGTTCCGCAAGGATTTCCGGGCGAAATGGGACGAGGGCACGGGCGCCTAGCCGGACCCGCCGCTCTGGGCTCGGCCGGGCCTGTCATCTGATCGTCTCGATACCGCACAAAGAAAAGGCGCCGGTGTTTCGACCGGCGCCAAGCGTGGGCGCGCTGCAAGGGGAGGATGCTTTGCGCCGGGGCTACGGCCCGCTTGAGGAGCCTTGACCCGAGACCAGGCCGAATTAACGCGTACCGTCGTCTTCGGTTTCATCGTCGTCGGACTCGGTCGCATTTTCGTCTGCTTCGAGCGGATTATCGCTCAGCATATAGTCGGACGCTTCGGCCTCGTTGAAAGTCGGCATCTGCATGATTTCGTCGTCGGTGTAGCGGATCTGCAGGACCTGCTCGCCCTCATAGTCGGTGAGGCGGAAGTTCGAGCCGCTCAGCTGGACTTCGCGTCCGCCGATATCGAGAAAGCCGCCTGTTTCCAGAACGATGGCGCTGGGGTGCTGGGCGTTGGCGCCGCCGCGAACCCGCTCGATCTCGCCGATCTGCTCGCCGCTGCGCGAATACACCGCGGTGTTCACCCATTCATGGCTGTCGGTCCATTCAGCGGTGTCGCCGGCATCGTCGGCTGAATCATCGCCGGCGGCGCCATAAGCGGTCCGCGCGGCGTCGGAGCCGGTCCGGCCGTAGCCATCCTCCGTCTCGTCCGAGGCTTCGCCGTCTTCGCGGCGATCTGCGCCGGAATAGGGTGACGAATTCTGTTCGAATTCGCCGCGGTTTTGATAATCCAGCGTCAGGGCGTCTTCACCTTCGCGCTGCTGATTGGACCAGTCGCGCCCTTCCATGGAGACCGAGCGCTCCCCCATGGTGTCGGTGATGATGATGAGGGTGATGGGGTCGGCCTCCAGGCCGTCGCCCTCCTGGCGAACGCGGCTCACCGCGCCGAGGCGGGTGTCGTCCTGGGCGTAGACGTCCTGACCGACCAGGGAATTGTCTTCGGTCCAACCGGCCTCAGAGACCATCTGATCGTCGTTTGTGACGGTCCTGCGATCCATCGCGGACTCCACATCGGCCCAGGCCACGCTGAACGGGTCGCCGGACCCGTTCGTGCCAGCCTCGCTCGTGCCAGCCTCGCTCGTGCCAGCCTCGCTCGTGGCGGGGGCGCCCTCGTTGGCGGAATCGCGCTCAGCTGCGGCGTCCCGCTCATTGTCCGTCACCATGGCAACACGCGTGTCAGTTGACGCGACGCTCGATCCACGCCCGACGTCGTCCTGGCTGTCCTCGTTTTCGCCGTCATCGGTGGCGGAGCTGGACGTGGGGGCGGGGGTCCGGCCGGTCATCTGCGGCGCGTTGCTATCCTGGTCCGACGCGTTCGCCACAACCGTGGCCCCGTCGGCCCCGCCCTGATCGACTTGCGCCTGATCAGCGCGGTTGGCGTTGGAGCCGGTTCCGGGCTCGGATTGCGTCTGGCTGGACGTGCCGGCGGAGAACTCCGGCATCATAGCGATGTCGTCCGCGGTGAAGTCCAGCGTGATCAGGGTGAAATTTGTCATGGCGGAGGAATCGCCGGTCGCGTCTTGATCCTCGCGGCCAAACTCCCACCAGCGTCCGTCGGTCGTGGTCTCGTCATCGGAGGCGGACTCGTCCCGTTCGCCGGTCCGTCCCCCGCGCGTCACCGCCCAGCCTGCGGGCAGGGCGTCCGGGGTGATGACGGTGGCTTCGTCGGCGAGCAGGCTGATTTGGCGCATGCCCTTGTCGAGGAAGCCGCTGGTGTCCAGCACCAGCGCACGCACTCCGTCACCGGAGTCGCGCAGGCGAACCCGGTTGACGACGCCGACCTGATCGCCGGCCTCGTCATAGACCGCGGCTTGGATCCAGGCATGGCTGGTTTTCCAGTCGGCGCTGTCGCCTGCGGTCTGTGTGCTCGCTTGGGCGTTATCAGCCTGCGCCATGGCCTGATCGGTCTGCGCCATTGCGGGCGCGCTCATCAGGGCGGCGATTGCGGCGGACATGAGAAGTCTGGACATGGGAAGCTCCTGTTCGCGTTCGATCAGTATTCGCCTAACACACGGGCCGATGACCTGTGCGGCGAATGGATGGAACGCCCGGAATTAAAATACAGAACGGCGTGCTCTCACGCCGAAAATTTCTTGCGATGCGATGATCGCACCGCCTTTCGGGCATCAGCATACAAACAACGCCGCCTGTATTGGAGAGTTCCAGATTTCACCGCTACGGCATGACAAAAGGCCCGCAGCGAACACTGCGGGCCCTTCTAAGGTGGCGGATCGCGCCCGGACCGGTCGAACACGCTGGTGCGGACTAGCGCCAGTGAGCCGTCGCCAGCCCCTCGCGTTCAAGGCTGTCGATGAGAAGGGTGCGATCGCACTCCAGCGCGTCAAAGGCGCCCCGCAGCCAGGCCCTGCGCTTCAGCGCCAGCTCGCGTTCACGCCGGGCGGCCGCCTCAGCCTCGCCGGCCCGGCCGAAAAAGCGCACGACGGGGCGGGCCGGGTTCAGCCCCACCACCGCATCCACCGCCGCGTCCGTGGCCGTCTCCGGCAGATCATCGGAAACATCGCTGGCGAACTCACGGGTGCGCTCAAGGCCGCCGTCCGTCGCGTCCTCGTCCTCCTCCGGGGCTTCGCGAGCCGGCGCCTCCAGATCGGGGCCGAGATGCACGGTCAGGCGCGCGATGTCGCGCGCCGCGTTCACACAGTCCACCCGGGCGCTGTGGCCGCCATAGGGCGTCGCCGCGGTGCGCGCGGCTTCTTCCAGGACAATCTGGCCCGGACGCTCGCGCGCGAGCCCCAGCGTGTCGCCGGCCACGTCGCCGGCGTCGGGCGTGCTGGAGCATGCGCCAAGCAGCGCCGCCATGGCGAGCTGTGCGGCGAGCGCCCCTGCGAGAGGCTTGAACGCGATAAGTTTCATGGTCTGCAGCCTACCCGAATTTCCACGGGCGGAAACCGGCCCGCGCCGCGCTGTAAAAGGGGCTGACAAGGGGGGATGTACGGCTTGACCCTCGCACCGGGCGCGACTAGTTTCCGCGCCTCTCGACGGGGCCATTCGCCGCCGCGTCTGGGAGCCGATAGCTCAGCTGGTAGAGCAACTGACTTTTAATCAGTAGGTCCAGGGTTCGAACCCCTGTCGGCTCACCACCCATTTTGAAAACAAATCGATCCGGGATGGTGCGGGCCGGTCGTGTGCGGCCCCGGGGCGCTTGTCCGCCGTTTGGCGCGCGCCGGTTCAAGATATCCATGAAAGCCGGGCGTGATTAGGCTCGGGTTAAGTATCGCGGCATAATCCTATGTTAGACGCATGAGGATCGCCATGACCGCTGCTGCACAAGCCGCTTCCGCCCCCGCCGCCGAAACGGCGCACCAGACCATGGACGCGGCGCATGCGGCGGTGGAATTCATGGCCGAGCGAGGACTTGCTCCGACACCGGAGAATTTCCGGGTCTGGACCGCCTTTGTTTCAAAGAATAGTGCTGCGCTTTGCGAGGCGGTCGACAGCCGGATCCAGGCGGGTGACCCCATTGACGAGGCCTATAGCGCGAAGCTCTACGTTTCTTTTTTCAGTTATCGCAGGGTTGAAGACGACTCCCTTAAAGTCGGCGGCGACGCGTCGGGCGCGCTTGCGGGACTCAAAACACGGCTCAATGCAGCCGTCGAGGCGCGCCAGGAGTATGACGGGGCGCTGGCCAGCGGCGGTCAAAGCCTGGCGGCGGCGCGCGGCTCTGACGAAATGCGCAACGCCCTGAAAGTCCTGACCTCCGCCAATCGCCTTATTGAACAGCGCTCGTCTGATCTGGAAAAGGATCTGCAGCAGACGCTGGTCGAAATGAACAAGCTGAAAAGCGATGTCGAGGCGCTTCGGGTCGAAACGCTGAAAGACAGCCTGACCGGGCTGGCCAATCGCAAGCGCCTGGATGAGGCGTTGCTGGACGCGGTTCGCACCGCCCACAAGCAGGCGCGGCCGCTATCGGTGGTGATGTGCGATATCGATCACTTCAAGAAGTTCAACGATACCTGGGGGCACCAGACCGGCGATCAGGTGATCCGCTTCGTGGCGTCGGTGCTGGCGGCCGAGGCGGAGCCGAGCTACACCGTCGCGCGCTACGGCGGTGAGGAATTCGCCATCATCATCCCCGATGCGTCCCTGAGCGAGGCCGGCTCCTATGCCGAGACCGTTCGCGTGCGCATCGCGCGCAAGCGCCTGGCCCGGCGCAAGACCGGTGATGATCTGGGTCATGTGACGATTTCCATGGGGGTCGCCACCCTGCACACTGGCGAACAGCGCCAGGCTCTTTTGGAGCGGGCGGACAAGAATCTCTACCAGTCCAAACGAGACGGCCGCAATCGCGTGACCTACGAGACGGTGCGCTAGCGCGGCCTGGGTTCAGGCGCGGCCCTGCGTGCCCCGGCCCGAATGCCTGGCCAGTTTGGCCATGGCGTCCACCAGCTCGGCGTAGCCGTCCGGGGTCAGCGGCTTGACCCGGTAGTCCTGGGCGCCCAGAGCAAGCGCCTGCGTGCGGTCGGCGGCGATGGCGGAGTTGGACAGCACCATCACGGCCGATCCCGCCAGAGACGGGTCGGCGCGCACGGCTTCCAGCACGTCGAAACCGGTCATGCCCGGCATGCGCAGATCCAGCATGATCACGTCAGGGCTGAACTCGCGAAGCTGACTTAGCGCCGCCCGACCGCTTTCGGCGTAGGTCAGAATGTGTCCGCCGCCGTCCGCGTCCAGCGCGTCCTCCAGAAAGATAAACTCGGTGGGGTCGTCGTCCACGAGCAGAATATTCATCGCCTGGATCATGTTTCCAGTTCGCGCAGCTCAAGGTTAAGGTCTCCTGACCCGAGCGCGAAAATTCGCCTTTCGCGGGTGATCGCGGCCAGGAAAGCCTCGCCATGGCGGTCCAGCTTGCGGGCGCCGACGCCGAAGCATTCGGCCAGTTGGTCCAGCGTGGACGGCGTGTTCAGCGCCGGCTTGATCAGGGTGCGGTCGGCGAACACCGTATAGGCCGGCGCCGATCCGGCATGCGGCTGGAAAACGGCGTCTATGGGTTCGCTATTGAGCCGCAGCAGGTGACGGGTCGAAGGCGCGTTCCAGCGCATCGCGGCGGAACTGCGTCGGGGTCATGCCGACAACCTCCCGGAAGGCGCGGTTGAAGGGCGCGATGGAGCCGTAACCCAGATCCAGAGCGATTTGCAGGATCTGTCGGCGCGCCTGGGCGGGGTCGGCGAGGGCGGATTTGGCGGCGGACACACGATATTCGTTCAGGAAGGCGGCGAAGTTGCGATAGCCCAGCTGCTGATTGATGACCGCGCGCAGGCGATGCTCCGGCACGCTCAGGCGCTCGGCGAGCGCGCCGACCGTCAGGCCGGGCTCGGCGTAGACGCCTTCGGCCATCGCCGCACGCAATTGCAGGGCGAGGTGGCGATCCGCCGCCGCGACGCCGGCCGCCAGCACGGGGTTGGGATCTTGCGTCGGTGATCGGTCAGGGGGAAAGAACTCGGTCTGGGCGCCGATGCAGCACCCCGTTACGCCCGCGCTGACCAGAAGCAGCAAAGCCGCCTGGGCCAGATGAACCGCCTGGGGCAGGGTCGTGAACAGCTGAAGGGTGTGCAGGAGCGTGATCACGATGATCGTCACGGCGATCGCGCCCACCCAGGTCGTGCGAAACTTGCGCCGCGGCTCGACCAGGTCGTCCTTGCTGCCACTCAGGATGATCACGATCACGTGGACCATCAGCGCTGCGTTTATGAGTTCGGAGCCCCAGTAGGAGCCGCTGATGATCACTTCAGGAGCGCCAAGCGGCACCAGAATCGCGCAGCCGGTCACGACGAAGAATGGGATGAGCCGGCTCCAGTGCCAGCGATTCATGTCGCAGAAAAGCGCCAGCGCGAACCACCAGAAGAATACGCCCGCCGACATCGCCGGGACCTTCAAGATCATGGCGACGCCGGGCATGGCCGCCACCATGGCCGGCGCGCTGGCTGCGCAGTACGCGGCGGCGGACAAAGCGAATATGGTGCCGAAGCGTGCGATGCTGGAGCGCACGGCGAGCGGCGCCAGCGCGGCGGCGAGGATCAGGCACATCCCCGCCGCCGCGCCGCGCACCATCAGATCGACTGTGACGACGGCGTCCAAGCCAGCCTCCGCATCCATGTAGGCATTAAAGGATGCGCTGACCTAGTGCGCCGAGGCAAGCTGGATCGGGCGCCCGCGCCGCTCATTGAGGGCGGAGAGCCGGGGCGCATCGAGCGCCGCGACTGTGCGGGCCATGGTGTCCTCCACACACAGGCGCACGCCGCGATTGAAAGCGGCGCCGCCGCGATTTTCCGAGCGGCAGGCCTGCAGAGCCGCCAAGCGGATCTGGTCGTAGGCGCGCGCGGCGCCGGCTTCGGTGGTCAGGGCGGCGCGGTCGATCTCAACCGTGCGGACTTGGGTTCCGTCGGCCAGGGCGGGCGCGCCGGCCAGGCCGGCTGCGAGGAGGGCGGGGAGGAGCAAACTCTTCAGGCTCATGGCGTGTCTCACTTTTCTAATCGTTCACCAGATCGCCGCAGCGGGGGAGTGCTGCGACGGGGATGATGATCGACACGATCAGGGTCCGCCGTCTTATCGATGCTGAAAATGCGCAAGTCTTTCCAACGCTGATCAGTGATTTTCAGAAACGATCAGCGCTCTGGTGCGGGCCGGACGACCACGCCGGGAAGAAGTCGGACAGGTCCGGCGAAAGAAGCTGAGCCGGCGCCGAAGCGGCGCCTGCGTCACCGCGCCGCAGACTGCTCGCGGCCTATTGGTTGCCGGCGATCGCGGCCAGGAAAGCCTCGCCATAGCGCTCCAGCTTGCGGGCGCCGACGCCGAAGCATTCGGCCATCTGGTCCAGCGTGGACGGCTTGTTCAGCGCCAGCTCGATCAGGGTGCGGTCGGCGAACACGGTGTAGGCGGGCTTGCCGGTTTCCTTGGCGATCTCGAGGCGCAGCTTGCGCAGAGCCTGGTAGAGGTCGCGGTCGCGTTCGCTGTGAAGCGCTTCGGCCGCGTCGGAGACCGGGCGCGAACGCGCGCTCTTGGTTCCGCGCGCTTCTTCCGGGGGCCTCAGGCGGATGGGCTGGCGGCCGAACAGGATCTCCTTGCCCCTGGGCGTTATCACCCACTCGCCATGGCCGTCCACGGGCTGGTCGATGGCGCCGTGGGCGAAGAGCTGGCGGAAAACGCTCATCCATTGCTCCTTGGAGAGCTCTTCGCCGACCCCGAAGGTGGGCAGCTGCTCGTGACCGCGGGCGAGCACCTTGTCCGTCTTCAGCCCGCGCAAGACACTGGTCAGATGCTCCAGCCCGAAGCGCTGGCCGGTGCGCGCGATGGCGCTCATGGCCTTCTGGGCATGGACCGCGCCGTCGATGAGCTTGGGCGGGTCGTCGCACAGATCGCAATTGCCGCAGGGCTCGGCCTCGTCGCCGAAATATGACAGCAGCGTCTGGCGCCGGCATTGCGGCGCCTCGCAATAAGCGATGAGCGCGCCCAGGCGGCGCAGCTCCATCTGCTTGCGCGTCTCGTCGGACTCGCTTTCCGCGATCTGGCGGCGGCGCAGGGCCGCATCGGCCAGCGACCACAGCATGAGCGTGTCGGCCGGCTCGCCGTCGCGCCCCGCGCGGCCGATTTCCTGATAGTACGCCTCCACGCTTTTGGGCAGCGCGGCGTGAAGCACATAGCGCACGTCCGGCTTGTCCACGCCCATGCCGAAGGCGACCGTGGCGCACATCACAACGCCGTCGCCCTTCACAAACTCGTCCTGGCGCCAGGCGCGAACGCCCGATTCCAGCCCGGCGTGATAGGCGAGGGCATGGACGCCCTCGGCCTGGAGCTTGTCGGCGAGCTCCTCGCAGCCCTTGCGGCTGGCGCAGTAGATAATGCCCGAGCGCTCAGGGCGCGCTTTCACAAAGGCGAGCACCTGGGCGTGTCCGGACCGCCGCGCGCCGCAAGCAAGATGCAGGTTGGGGCGGTCAAACCCGGCGACGAATTCGGCCGGCTCGCGGGTGAACAGGCGCTGGGCGATGTCGCGCCGGGCCGCGGCGTCGGCGGTGGCGGTGAAGGCGGCGATCTGGGGCCGGCCTGCAGCCTCGGCCAGCTCCTTGATCCGCAGATAGTCGGGCCGGAAATCATGGCCCCACTGGCTGACGCAGTGGGCTTCGTCCACCGCGATCATGGTGAGGCCTGCGCGCCCCAGCCGCTCGGCGAGGCCCGGCGCGGCCAGGCGCTCCGGGCTGACATAGAGCAGGCGCAGGCTGCCGTCGTCCAGGCGCGACCAGGTGTGCTCGCGGTCCTCGGGGCTGTCGGCGCTGGTCAGGCTGCCCGCCTCCACGCCGCTGGCCTGCAGCGCGGTGACCTGGTCACGCATGAGCGCGATGAGAGGCGAGACCACCAGCGTCAGGCCGCCACGCACGATCGCGGGCAGCTGATAGCATAGGGATTTGCCGCGCCCGGTGGGCATGACCGCCAGCACGTCGCGGCCGGCGAGCACCTGATCGACGATTTCTTCCTGACCGGGCCGGAAATCACGAAACCCGAACACTTCGGCCATGGCCGCACGGGCGTCGGCGAGGCTTTTGCGCGGAGCGGCGGGGGAATCGATGTCGGCCATGGCGTGCAGGCTAAGGCGCCTTGTCGCCGGTGCAACGGCGCGCGGCGGTCAGGCCACTTCGCGGGGCAGCTTGAAGACCACGTCTTCCTCGGCCACGCGCACCTCCTCGATGCGAACGGAGAACCGGTGCGCGATGGCGGCGATCAGGTCCTCCACCAGCTCTTCCGGGGCGCTGGCGCCGGCGCTGATCCCGACGCGCGACGCGCCCTCGAACCAGGCCCAGTCCACATCGTCGGCTTTTTGCACAAGGCGGGCGTCCCGGGCGCCGGCGCGCTTGGCGACCTCCACCAGGCGCACCGAGTTTGACGAGTTGGGCGCGCCCACAACCAGCACCAGATCGGCGGTGGCGCCGATGGCCTTCACCGCCTGTTGGCGGTTGGTGGTGGCGTAGCAGATGTCTTCCTTGTAGGGCGTGGCCATCTCAGGAAAGCGGTCCTGCAGGATTCCCACGATCTCCTCGGTGTCGTCCACCGACAGGGTCGTCTGGGTGACGAAGGCCAGATTGGCCGCGTCCTTGGCTTCGAAGGTTCTGGCGTCGTCGACCGTTTCGATCAGGTGGATGGCCTGATCAGGCAGCTGGCCCATCGTGCCGATCACTTCCGGGTGGCCGGCATGTCCGATGAGCAGGATCTCCTTGCCGTTCCTGTGGTGGCGTTGGGCCTCCACATGGACCTTGGAGACCAGCGGGCAGGTGGCGTCCACATACAGCATGTCACGCGCCGCGGCTTCGGCGGGCACGTGTTTAGGAACGCCGTGCGCGGAAAACACGACCGGCCGGTCGTCGGGGCATTCGTCGAGTTCTTTAACGAACACCGCGCCCATGGCTTTAAGCCTGTTGACCACATGCTTGTTGTGAACGATCTCGTGGCGGACATAAACCGGCGCGCCATAGCGCTCCAACGCACGTTCGACGATCTGGATCGCCCGGTCCACACCGGCGCAAAATCCGCGCGGACTGGCGAGAAGCAGGATCAGGGCGCTGTCTTCAGACATGAAATCTCCACATCACGGCGCTGGCGGACATTGCGGCGAGACCGCGCGCGTAATAGATAGCCTGTATCAAACCTGTGCGCCCGGGCAAGGGGAGCCCGCCGCGTCACGGCTTCACCCTTCATTTGGGGATCGTTTATGCGTCTTAAAGCCCTCACCGTCTTCGCCGCCGCGCTGGCTCTGGCCGGATGTCAGTCGGTGCGTAACCCGCTGAGCGAGCCCGAGCCTAATCCGGGTCCGTGCCCGAACGCGCTGGCGCTCTATGACGCGCACCGGATGGTGCAGATCAACGGCGAAGACCTCGTCTACGAAAATGTCGGCTTCACCGGCGAGATCACCAATGTGGTCAGCCGCTGCCGCTATACCGACAGGGACGCGACCCCGATCGATATGGAAGTCGGTGTTCGCATGGCGTTCGGGCGCGGTCCGGCCGCCGCAGGCTCGACCCACACCTATGACATGTTCGTCGCGGTCACCGGTCTGGACAGTGTCGTGATCGAAAAGCAGGTGTTTCCGGTCACCGTCGAGTTTCGGCCGGGTCAGGACCGGGTCGAAGTGACCGAGATTTTCGATCCTGTCGCAATCCCCCGTGCGGGCGCTGAAACCTCCGGGGTGAATTTCGAGGTGCTGGTGGGCTTTGAGCTCAACGAAGACCAGCTCGAGTTCAATCGCTCCGGCCTTCGCTTCCGCGTCGACGCCGGTCAGGACTAACCGATTTTCCATGAACAGCGCGGCTTGCCTTGAGGGCCGCGCCCTCGGGACGACCCGCCATGACCTCGCTCATCGCCGCGCTTTCCAAAACCGTGTCGGACGCCTTCGCTGCGGAGGGCCTGCCCGCCGATCTGGGGCAGGTGAATGAAAGCGGGCGCCCGGACCTGGCGCCCTATCAATGCAATGGCGCCATGGCGGCGGCGAAGCTTGCAAAACAGAACCCGCGCGCCGTCGCCGAGGCGGTGACGCAGCGTCTGGCCGCCAGCGCGCCGGATCTCGCCGTGGAGATCGCCGGACCCGGCTTTCTCAATCTCACGCCGGCGTCGGACGCCTATGAGGCGCGCGCCGACGTCATCGGCGCAGATGACCGCACCGGGGCGGGGACCGCCTCTGCGCCAAAGACAGTGATGCTCGATTTCGGCGGCCCGAACGTCGCCAAGCCGATGCATGTGGGCCATTTGCGCAGCGCGGTGATCGGCGACTGCCTGCAGCGCCTTCTGGCGTTTCGCGGCCACAAGACGATCTCCGACGTGCATCTGGGCGACTGGGGCCTGCAGATGGGCCATCTCGTCACCGAGCTTGAGGACGAGCAACCCGGCCTTGTGTATTTCGACGCCGGTTTCACCGGTCCTTATCCAGCCGAGAGCCCGGTGACGATCGAAGATCTTTCACGGCTTTACCCCCAGGCGTCGGCCAGGGCCAAGGAAGACCCCGAGCGCAATGCGCGCTCCCAGAAGGCCACCGCCGAGCTTCAGGCCGGTCGGCCCGGCTATCGCGCGCTGCTCGCTCATTTCATCGCGGTGTCGATTCGGGCGCTGAAAGCCGATTACGAGGCCCTCGGGGTCAGCTTCGATCTCTGGAAGGGCGAAAGCGACGTCAATGATCTCATCCCCGCCATGGTGGAGGATCTCAAAACCCGCGGCGTCGCCGAGCAGAGCGAGGGCGCGTGGATCGTGCGGGTCGCCGAAGAGGGCGACAAGAAGGAACTGGCGCCGCTCATCCTGGTCTCCCGGACGGGGGCGGCCCTCTACGCCACCACCGATCTCGCCACCATTCTGGACCGGCGCCAGACTTATGATCCCGACCTCATTCTTTACGTGGTGGATCTGGCGCAATCAGATCATTTTGAACAGGTTTTCCGCGCCGCGGCCAAAGCGGACCTGACGCAGCCGGGCGGGCTGGAGCATGTGAAGTTCGGCACGGTGAACGGCGCCGACGGCAAGCGGCTGCGCACACGCTCCGGCGGCACGTTCAAGCTCGCCGACCTGATCGAGCAGGCTCTGGAGCGCGCGCGCGCTCGGCTGAACGAGGCGGGCCTTGGCGCGGAGCTTTCTGCTGAGGAGTTTGACCGCGTGGCGCGCAGCGTCGCCAACGCCGCGATCAAATTCTCCGACCTCTCCAATGTTCGCACCACCAATTACATCTTTGATCTGGATCGCTTCGTCAGCTTCGAGGGCAAGACCGGACCTTATCTGCTGTATCAAGCGGTCCGGGTTAAGTCCTTGATGCGAAAAGCGAGAGAGAAGGGCTTCGAGCCCGGCCCGGTGCAGGTCACCGACAAAACCGAGGCGTCGCTGATCCGCCGGCTGGACGGGTTCGAAATCGCGCTGGAGCGCGCCGAAACCGGCCGGGCGCCGCATATCCTTTGCGAGCACGCCTACGGCCTCGCCCAGGCCTTCTCCGGCTTCTATGCGGCCTGTCCGATCCTGCCGGAAGAGGACGCCGCGATCCGCGCCTCGCGCCTGCGCCTCGCCGAAACCACGCTCAAACAGCTCGAACTCGTCCTGAGCCTGATCGGCCTGGACGTGCCGGTGCGGATGTAGCCTCAGCTTCCCGGCGGGCAGAGGACCAGCGGCGGTTCGGGCGGCGCAAGCGTCCCGCCGGCGCGTTCGACGGCTTCGGCGAGGTGGGGAAAGCGGCGCGCGTCGAAGGACGGGTCGAAGAGCATTTCGCGCAGACGCCCCGGCACGCCGGGTTCGTCCAGCGGGGCGAGCCGGGCGTAGGCGGCGTCCTCGCGCCCGCTCAGCCGCAGCATGTTGTAGCCTTGGAAGAGCGCGCGGGGCTCGTCGATGAACATCTGGCCCAGCGCGAGAGCCTGCGCTCCGTGCCCGGCGGCGCACAGCTGGTAGATCTCGCTGAAAGCCAGGGTGAACTGGCCAAGCTCGCTCTCCTGTATACGCTCGGCTATTGTGGCGGCTTCGTCATGGCGACCGGCATAGTGCATCGCCAGCTGGGCCTCGATAAGGCTGAAGCCGTGATAGGGGTCGATCTGAAGCGTCCGGCGGGCGATGTCGACGGCGAACTCGAAATCACGCGCCTTTCGTGCGTGCTGGATGAGAACGCCGCGGTTCTGGATGTCCGTCGGCGGCAGGAGGGCGTCGAGCCTGTGCACCACCGCACGCGCTTCGTCATGGCGACCCATCATCACCAGCGTGTTGGAATAGTCGAACAAGCGATCGATATCGTTGGGCCGTTCAGCGAGATAGGCCTGATAAGCTTCACGCGCCGCGTCCAGATTGAACAGTTCCTGCTCGCGTCGGCCGCGGTAGACGGCGGCCTGCAGTGGGTCGCGAGCGGCGGCCACAGCGGCGTTCATGCGCTCTGAATACGCCTGCAGATAGGCTTCGCCGGTCAACGGATCGGGTCCCATGACCAGGGAGGGCGTATTGAGGTAGCGGAACACCAGTGCGGAAACGGCATGAGCTTCGGCGAAGTCCGGATCGATGGACCGGGCGCGGTCCAGCAGAGGCAGCGCCTGCGCCCAGTCCCGCCAGTTTCCCGTGCGGCTGAATTCCGTGATCGCCGCCTGGGCGCGCAAGTAAGCCTCATAGGCGGAGATCGAGTCGGTGCCGGCGGCGACCATGGCGTCCAGCGCCTCGGCGTTCAGGGCGGTATCAAGGACCTGTGCCACATGCCGGGCGATATCGCCCTGCAGGTCCAGGATGTCGGCGAAGTTCCGGTCATAGGTGTCAGCCCAGCGCTGAGCCCCGGTTGCCGCCTCGATCAGGCTTACGGTGATGCGCACACGCTCTCCGTCGAGCCGGACCGAGCCATCCACCAGATGGGCCACGTTCAAGGCTTCGCCGATCGCGGCGAGACTGGTCTGCGTGTCCCCGTCATAGGCCAGGGTGGCGCGGCGGGGGGCGACTCTGAGGTCGGGCGTGCGTCCGAGCGCCGCGCTGATCTCTTCCGACAATCCGTCTGCGAACCAGAGCGCGTCGCCGTCCTCGCTGTAAGCCTCGAAGCCCAGCACGGCCACAGACTGGTCCGGCGCCTCCGGCGTGCGAAGGCCCGAAGCGACGGCGGCGATGACGCCGATCGCGATCACCATGAGGGCGCCGATGAGGGCGTGGGCCGGGCGAAGGCCCGACAGCTGGGGCTGCGGGGGCGCCGCAGCGGCGGCTCCAATCGCCGGTCCGGCCAGTTCGGGCGCCCGTAACGTCGCGCTTGGCGCTGGCGTAGCGTCGCTCTCGGTCACCGGCGTCACCGGGGCGATGAAGCGATAACCGCGCCCGTGCGCGGTCTTTATCCAGCGCGGCGCGCGCGCATCGTCGCCCAGCGCCATGCGGGCGTCACGGATCGCAGTGGTCAGGACGGCGTCTGACACGCTCAGACCGCCCCAGACCTCTTCGATGATCTCGTCCTTGGTGACCAGAGAGGGCGCGCGGTCCATTAGAAGAACGAGCAGCCGGTACGGCTTGCCGCGCAGATCCACCGCTTCGCCATTGAGCGACGCAGTCTCGGTGCGCAGATCGACACTCAAGGCGCCGGCGACGAGCCGCACGGCGGTCGCGTCGTCCGAGGCCGGCTCGGGTGGTGATGGATCGTCCACAGCTCATCCCCATTTCCAGCCTATGTTTTTAGCCTGTTTGCGCGACGGCGTCACGACTTCGCGCCCTCATATTCAACATTTAGAACGCCAAAAAATCTCAATAAATCAATCGTTTAGTGTTTACTCAGAACTTACTCAGGTCCGTCTGAGGATTGAACCGGGCATTCGGAGGCAGTGTGAGGAGGTCGCGGCGAGCAAGAGACGCCGGCCGCGCCCCACCCGGCTCCAGCAGGGGCCTCTAAAAGGAGACAGGACCATGCCCGCCATCAAGACCTTCATCGCCTCCCTCGCCCTGACCGCCACCGCCTTAACCGGCGCAGCGAGCGCTCAGGAGTTCAGCTTCAACTATGACGCCTGGCAGCTGCGCAGCACGGAAGGCCGCGCCCATGTCCTGGATGCGCTGGAGCGCCGGGTGGATGCTTATTGCGACGTCGCCGAGGCGCGCACCCTCATGCAAGCGCGCATCGCGGCCGACTGCCAGGAGCGCACCCTGGCGGGCGCGCTCGAGCAGCTCGGCGATCCGCGCATCCTCGCCCTGCACCAGGAGCGCGAGCGCCGCCGCTCTGCGTAACTCCTCATCGCCAACACCGGTCCTGGGCGCTCCCGATGCGTCCGGGCCGGTCGGCCGGGGCGCGGAGCAGCAACCGCAAACCGGTCTGCGAGCCGCGACCGGAGACCCGACGGGCCTTCGATCGCGGCTCGACTCTTCTGCGGGGCGCGCTCACACATTGACTCGACTCGCGCCTCGGCTAGTTTGTTGCGCTCGCGAAGGAGCGCCGTGAGGCGGGCTGGTTGCGGGTTTACATGACGGCTCCCTTGCGGGAGAGACCGGCCGAAGACGCCGGCGCCGAAGGCGCAACCGCCCCGGAAACGCTCAGGCTGCAGGACCGCAAGCGACAAGGCCGACGCTGGAAAGCGGGTTCGACGCCGGATGGATCGAACCCCACCGAAGGAGCAATGCGTGCGCCGGTTCGCCGGGGCTTGCGGGAATCTCTCAGGTTTTCGAGACAGCGGGGGCGCGGGTGGTGCTGGCGTGAGCCGGCGCCGGATGCGCAACCGCGCGAAGACTTTGGAGACATGCCCATGGCCGAGACGCTGCTTCACCGCACCCCGCTATACGACCTTCATGTGGAGCTCGGGGCCAAGATGGTCCCGTTCGCCGGCTATGAAATGCCGGTCCAGTACGAGGGTGAAGGCGTGATGGCCGAGCACCATCACACCCGCAAGCACGCCGGCCTGTTCGACGTCTCCCACATGGGTCAGGCGCGCATCACCGGCGACGCGGGGGCGCTGGAAGACCTGATAACCGCCGATATCGAGGCGCTTGGGTCCAACCAGCAAAAATACACGCTGCTGCTCACGCCCGAAGGCGGGATCATGGACGATCTGATGATCTCCCGCCCCGAGGACGATTTCCTGTTCGTTGTGGTGAATGCGGCCACCAAGGGCGGTGACTTTGCCTATATGCGCGACCATTTCGGCCGCCGCGCAGAGCTGATCGAGCTGGACGACCGCGCGCTTCTGGCGCTGCAGGGTCCAGAGGCCGTCGCGGTGATGGAGGCGCACTGCCCGGACGCGTGCGAGCTGAAATTCATGCAAGCCGCGCGGCTGAAGCTCGCCGGCCATGACGTCATCATTTCCCGGTCGGGCTACACCGGCGAGGACGGGTTCGAGATCTCGGTGCTGAATATCGAGGCCGACGCTCTGGCGCGCACGCTGCTGGGCGACAACCGCGTGAAATTCATCGGCCTTGGAGCGCGCGATTCGCTGCGCCTTGAAGCCGGGCTCTGCCTTTACGGCCACGACATGGACGAGACCGTCACGCCGATTGAAGCCTCGCTTACCTGGGCGGTGGCGAAATCGCGGCGCGCGCGCGCCGACTTTCCCGGTGCTCGCCGAATCCTGAAACAGATCGAGGACGGCGCGGATAAAAAGCGCGTCGGGATCGTCCTCAATGACCGCGCGCCGGCGCGCGAAGGCACTGAGATCCAGCATGAAGGCGAGACTGTCGGCGTCATCACGTCGGGCGGGTTCGGCCCTACCGTGGGCGGTCCCATCGCCATGGGCTATGTGCGCGCGGATCTCGCCAAGGCGGGCACGGCGCTGGACCTGATGGTGCGCGGCAAGGCGCGCCCGGCCGAAGTGGTCAAGACACCGTTTTCAGAGCACCGCTTTTTCCGCGGCTAGAGTTTCAAGACAGGTTTCAAGGGGAGCATACTGATGAGCCAGACCCGTTACACCAAAGACCATGAATGGGTGCGCATGGACGGCGACGACGCCGTTGTGGGCATCACCGCCTACGCCACCGAGCAGCTGGGCGACGTGGTGTTCGTCGAACTGCCCGCAGTGGGCAAGGAGTTCAAGAAGGGCGAAGAGCTCGCCGTTGTTGAAAGCGTGAAGGCCGCCTCGGAAGTCTACGCCCCGATCTCCGGCAAGGTGATCGCGGTCAATGACGCCCTCGACGGCGAGCCCGGCACGGTCAATGAGAGCCCGGCCGACAAGGGCTGGTTCGTCAAGCTCACCGTCGCCGACAAGAGCGAGCTCGACGCCCTGATGGACGACGCCGCCTACAAGGCCCACACCGACTAGATCCGCGCGAAATCGCCGCGCCGGGCTGACACGGTCCGGCTGCAGTCTATGTCGCGCCGCTGACCGATGAATTCGCACGCCGCGCCGGGCCTGACCGCCCGGCGCGCGAGAGCTGGAGAGAGGCTGAAACGCCGATGCGCTATCTACCTTTGACCCAAAAGGATCGTAAATCGATGCTCGAGACGGTGGGGGTCGCCTCCATCGACGATCTGTTCTCAGACGTGCCGGAGGCGGCGCGCCTGGACGGGCCGGTGGACCTGCCGCCCAAGGCGACCGAGATCGCCGTGGAGCGCGCCTTCACCCGCATGGCCAGGAAGAACCTCTCCGCCGGCGAGGCGCCGTTCTTTGTCGGTGCGGGCGCGTACAAGCACCACGTGCCCGCCACGGTGGATCACATGATCCAGCGGTCCGAATACCTGACGAGCTACACGCCGTATCAGCCGGAAATCAGCCAGGGCACGCTGCAGACCCTGTTTGAATTCCAGACCCAGGTCGCCGCGCTGACCGGCATGGATATCGCCAACGCCTCCATGTATGACGGCTCCACCTCCTGCGCTGAGGCCGTGCTCATGGCGAGCCGGGTCACCAAGCGCAAACGGGCGGTGCTGAGCGGCAATCTGCACCCGCACTACGCCGGCTCGACCCATACGCTGGCCAAATACATGGACATCGACACGGTGAGCCAGGGCGCGCAGCCGGGCTCGCTCGACGATATCGCCGCGGCCATTGATGACGAGACCGCCTGCGTCGTCGTGCAGAACCCCGACGTGTTCGGCCAGGTCCATGACCTTGAGCCGCTGGCGAAAGCCGCCCACGCCAAGGGCGCGCTTCTGATCGCGGTGTTAACCGAAGTCTTGTCGCTGGGCCTGATGAAGAGCCCCGGCTCCATGGGCGCCGACATCGTGGTGGGCGAGGGCCAGTCGCTGGGCGTCGGCCTGCAGTTCGGCGGACCCTATGTGGGCCTCTTCGCCTGCCGCGGGGATCGCAACTTCCTGCGCAACATGCCGGGACGCCTCGCCGGTGAAACGGTCGATGCAGACGGACGGCGCGGCTTCGTGCTGACGTTGTCGACGCGCGAGCAGCATATCCGCCGCGACAAGGCGACCTCGAACATCTGCACCAATTCGGGGCTGATGGCGCTGGCGTGGACGATCCACATGACGCTGCTGGGCCAGTCGGGCTTCACCAAGCTCGCCCGCATCAATCACGAGCGCGCCTGCGAGCTGGCAGACCGGCTCGAAGCCCTGCCGGGCGTGGAGCTGGTCACCGACGCCTTCTTCAACGAATTCACCCTGCGCCTGCCGGGCGATGCGGCCAAAGTGGTCGACGCCCTGGCCGACAAGGGCGTGCTCGCCGGCGTTCCGGCCAGCCGCCTTTATCCCAAGGGCGAGTTCAACGATCTGCTGCTTGTGGCCGCCACCGAAACCAACACGCCGGAAGACTTCGACGCGCTCGAAGCCGCGCTGAAAGAGGTGCTCTAACCATGGCGATGAACACTCAAGGCCGTCCGTCGCGTCCGTTGCATGTCTATGACGCGGGCGCCTACACCGAGACCTTCTCCGGCTCCAAGGGGCTGGATCAGGCCGAGCCGCTGATCTTCGAGCGCGGCGCGTTCGACAATTGCGGCGTCGACATCGAAGAGCCCAAGGGGACGAAGACCCGGCTCGGCGGTCTCGACCGTGAAGGCGAGCTGGGCCTTCCCGGGCTCTCCGAACCCGAGGCCGTGCGCCACTATGTGCGCCTGAGCCGTAAGAACTACGCCATCGATCTGGGGCTCTATCCGCTGGGCTCGTGCACGATGAAGCACAATCCGCGTCTTAACGAGAAGCTGGCGCGGCTTCCCGGCTTCATCGACATTCACCCGCTGCAGCCGCAATCCACCGTTCAGGGCGCGTTTGAACTGATCGGCGAGCTGGCCCACTGGCTGATGACGCTCACCAATACGCCGTGCGTGGCCATGAGCCCGAAAGCCGGCGCCCATGGCGAGCTGTGCGGCATGATGGCGATCCGCGCCGCGCTGGATGCGCGCGGGGAAAGCAAGCGCCGCCGCGTGCTGGTGCCGGAAAGCGCCCACGGCACGAATCCGGCCACCGCCGTGCAGTGCGGCTTCACCGTGGACGAGATCCCGGCGGACGCCGGCGGGCGTGTGGACATGGAGGCCTTCAAGGCCAAGCTCGGTGACGACGTCGCCGGCATCATGCTCACCAACCCCAACACGTGCGGCCTGTTCGAGCGCGACATCAAGGAAATCGCCGACCTGATCCACGAGGCGGGCGGCTATTTCTACTGCGACGGCGCCAACTTCAACGCCATTGTCGGCCGGGTGCGCCCGGGCGATCTGGGTATCGACGCCATGCACATCAATCTGCACAAGACCTTCTCCACGCCCCATGGCGGCGGCGGTCCCGGCTCGGGCCCCACGGTGTTTTCCGAGGCCCTCGCGCCTTACGCTCCGGTGCCCTACGTGGTGAAGACCGGCGAAAGCTGGTCCATCGTCGAGCATGAAGCGGACGCCGAGGGCGATCCCTTTGGCCGCATGACCGCCTTCCACGGCAATATGGGGATGTTCACCCGCGCACTGTCCTACATGATGAGCCACGGCTCGGACGGCCTGAAACAGGTGGCCGAGGACGCGATCCTGAACGCCAACTACATCCAGGCGCGCCTGTCCGGCGTCATGACCCAGGCCTTCGAGGGCACGTGCATGCACGAAGCCCTGTTCGACGATCGCTTCCTGGACGGCACCGGCGTCTCGACCCTCGATTTCGCCAAGGCGATGATCGACGAGGGCTATCACCCCATGACCATGTACTTCCCGCTGGTGGTGCACGGGGCGATGCTCATCGAGCCAACCGAGACCGAAAGCAAGGGCGGGCTGGACCGGTTCTGCGATACGCTGGAGGGCCTGGCCAACGCCGCGAAGAACGGCGAGACCGAGCGCTTCACGGCCGCGCCGCGCCATGCGCCCGCCAAGCGTCTGGATGAAACCCAGGCGGCCCGCAATCCGGTGCTGCGCTGGTCCCCGCCGGAGGCGACGCCCCAAGCGGCTGAATAGCGCCGCCTTAAAGCCTTCAAACAACGCCGCCCGGTGCGATCCGGGCGGCGTTTTTCACTCCGGGGCTGCGAGATTAATGTCGTTACGGCGCCACACCCTGCCAGCCCAATTACCACGTTACGGAAATGAAACGCAGCGCCGGGTCCGGTTTGCCTTGAAGTCGTGCCGCCCCATCTAGACATTGGTGGAGCGCGCCGGCCCCCCGGCGAGGCGACATGGAGCAAGACGGTGGCGATGAACGAACCGGTCGGCGGTTGGGGCCGCAAGCAGGTCAGCGGCGTGATCCAGGCGGTGCTGCGCGCCGTCGCGGTGGCGCTCGGCCTGTTTTTGCTGGTGCTCGCCGTGCCGCTCTTCTTCCTGCCGATCCCTCTGGGCCTGCCGCTGGCGCTGTTCGCGCTGCTCTTGCTCGCCGGCACGTCGAAGACCGCTCACCGCATCATCACCGACTGGCTCAAGCGCCATCCGCGCGTCTGGAGCCGGGTCAAGCACGTCTTCGACCGATTCCACAAAGACGAGAGCTGAGGCGACACGTCGCGATCACAAGGGCGTCAGGGCGCTTCAAGCCCGGCGCGGACTGGCGTACACCTGCGGCCAGCCAAAGCTTGAGGTGCGTTACGTGGTCCGATTGATCGCCAGCCTGTTCGTGTTCATCGCCGCCGCCATGGCGCCGGCCGCCGCCCAGTACGCCGGCGACGGGCCCATGGTGGACGTCTCGCTGGTCGCTGACCGGGCCTCGGTGGCGCCGGGCGAAACGGTCCATATCGCGCTGCATCAGGAGATCCCGCGGGGCTGGCATACCTATTGGCGCAATCCCGGCGATAGCGGCGAGCCCACGCGCCTGACCCTGGATCTGCCCGAAGGCTGGAGCGCCGGGGAGATCATCTGGCCCGCACCCAATCCCTATCCGCTCGGCCCGCTCACCAATTACGGCTATTCCGACACTGTCACCCTGCCGGTCCCGGTCACCGTGCCGGCGGGGGTCGCGCCCGGCCGTGTGGAGATCCCGGCCGAAGCCACCTGGCTTGTCTGCGAGGATATCTGCATCCCCGAGGAGGCGAGCCTCACGCTGAGCCTTCAGGTGGGTGAGAGCCGCATCGACCGTTCCGGCGCGCGCCTGATCGAGGCGGCGCTCGCGGCCGCGCCGCAGCCGGCCCCGGCGGGTTTTGAAGCGGCGGTGAGCGAAGGCGAGGCGGGGCTTTCCTTCACCTTCGCCGGCCCGTCGCTGGAGGGCGCGTCGGACGTCTACCTCTTTCCCTACGAATCCGGCCTGATCGACCACGCCGCCGAGCAGCGTGTCTCCACCGGCCCCGGCGCGCTGCGCATCGATGTGGCGGGCGGCTATCTCGCACGTTCCGGCGTGGACGGGCCGCAGCGCCTTCTGCTGGCGTTCGACTCGCCTGCGGGCGAGCGCGTCGCTATTGAAGCGGTCGCCGCGCCCGGCGATCCGGTGAACGCGCTTTCCTTCGGCGCCGGGGCTGCTGCGTCAAACCCCGAAGGCGCAGGCGGCGGCGGCCAGAGCCCCGCTGCGGCGCTGGTGAGCCTGTCCTTCCTGCAGGCGGCCCTCTTTGCGCTGGTCGGCGGCCTGATCCTCAATCTCATGCCGTGCGTCTTCCCGATCCTGTCCATGAAGGCGCTCACCCTGGTGGACAAGCGCGGCGCCGAGCGGGGCGAAGCGCGCATGCTCGGGCTTCTCTTCGCCGCGGGCGTGATCGGGACCTTCCTGGCGCTGGGCGGTTTGCTGCTGATCCTGCGCGTCGCGGGCCTGCCTGATCTTTGGGGCGTTCAGCTTCAGGTGCCCGGCGTCGTGGCGGGCCTGGCGCTCCTGATGTTCATGATCGGCCTGAATTTCCTCGGCGTGTTCGAACTGGGCACGAGTCTTCAGACTGTGGGATCCGGGGTGCGCGACACTGGGCGCAGGGGCGCGGTCCTCACCGGCGTTCTGGCGGTGTTTGTCGCGGCGCCGTGCCTGGCGCCCTTCATGACCGGCGCGCTGGCCTTCGCCCTGTCCCAGCCGGTCTTCGCCTCACTCACTGTTTTCGCCTTCCTCGGGATCGGTCTTGCGGCGCCGTTCGTGCTGGTGAGCTTCGTCCCGGCCCTGCTCGGTTTTCTGCCGAGACCGGGTCCCTGGATGGTCCGGTTCCGGCAATTGCTCGCCTTTCCCATGTTCGCCACTGCGATATGGCTCATCTGGGTGCTTGTCGCCCAAGTGGGCGCCGGCGGCGTGATCTGGGTGCTCGCCGCCTTCCTGGCCGCGGGCTTCGCCGCCTGGGCGTTCTCCATGCGCGGTGCTTTGGCGCGCGTCACGGCCATCGCCGGGGCGATCCTCGCCGCGTCCGCCGTATTCGCCGCTGCGCGCCTTGAGCCGGTGGAGATCGGCGCCCCGGTGGGCGGCGCCTGGGCGCGCTGGAGCCAGGAGGCGGTGGAGGAGGCGCGCGCCGGCGGCCGGCCGGTGTTTGTGGACTTCACCGCGGCCTGGTGCGTCACCTGTCAGGTCAACAAGCTGGGCGCGCTGTCAGACGGATCGGTGAAGGACGCCTTCGCCAATCATGACGTGGCGCTGTTGCGCGCCGACTTCACCAATCGAGATCCCGTCATCGCCGCCGAACTCGCCCGCCACGGCGCACCCGGCGTCCCGCTCTACCTGATTTACCCGGCCGGAGGGGGCGCGCCAGAAGTGCTGCCGCCCCTTTTGACCGGCGATCTGGTGATCCAGGCGGTGAACCGAGCCGTAGACTAAACGTCAAAGTCCAGATGGAGCGCTCATCATGACCCTTACGCGACGCAACTTCACCACCCTCGGTGGGCTCCTGGCCGCCTCTGCGCTGACGCTGGCCGCGTTCGCCGCCCAGGCCCGCGCCGAGGCCGTGCCCGGCCAGCCTGCGCCGGCCTTCACCGGCCTCACCGCCAGCGGCGAGACGATCTCGCTGTCTGATTACGCGGGCCGGACGGTGGTGCTGGAATGGACCAATCACGGCTGCCCCTACGTTCAGCGCCACTATGGCGGCCACATGCAGTATCTGCAGGCCGCGGCGGCTGAGGACGGCGTCGTGTGGATTCAGGTGATCAGCTCGGCGCCCGGCGAGCAGGGCCATGTGGACGGCGCCACGGCGATCGCCCTCAATGAAGAGCGCGGCGCGGCCCCGGCGGCGACGATCCTGGACCCCGACGGCGAGATCGGGCGCGCCTATGACGCGCGCACCACGCCGCACATGTATGTCATCGACGGCGACGGGCTTGTTCAGTATGCCGGCGGGATCGACGATCAGCCCCGCCCCACCGAGGGCGATCCGGCGCCGATCGCCTATGTCACGGACGCCCTTGATGCGCTGGCGGCGGGCGAGACGCCCGACCCGGCCGCGACGCGGCCCTATGGCTGCTCGGTCAAGTACGGATAAAGCTTTCAAGCCGTCGCAAAGCCCGTCACTCTGGCGACGCAAACACTGCGTCGCCGGAGTCGCCCATGCCCGAGCTGATTGTCCGCGTCGTCTCACGGCGTCTGAAACGGCCTTTCGTCATTTCCACCGGCTCGCGCGTGGTGCAGACCGCCGTTCAGGTCGTCCTGATTGAGGACGGGGTTGAGGGCGTGGGGGAGGCCTCCGGGGTCTCCTATCGTGGTGAAACCGCGCAAAGCCTCGCTGCGCAGATCGAGCGAGTGCGCGGCGCGATTGAGGACGGGCTGGACCGCGCGGCGCTTCAGGATCTCATGGCGCCGGGCGGCGCGCGCTTCGCCGTAGACAGCGCGCTCTGGGACCTGGAGACGCGACGGACCGGTATCTCTGTCGCCAGGCGCCTGGGCCTCGCGGCGCCGGGCCCGTTGACCACCGCCTTCACCATCAGCCTGGATACGCCTGAGGCCATGGAGGCCGCCGCGCGCGACGCCAAGGGTCTGGCGCTTTTGAAGGTGAAGCTCGGAGCGAAGGACGGTCTCGACGTCGAGCGGGCGAGGGCGGTGCGGCGCGGCGCGCCGGACGCCACGCTGATCGCAGACGCCAATGCGGGCTGGACCTTCGAGACGCTTCCTCATGGCGCCGACGCATTGTTTGAGGCCGGCTTCGCCTTGCTGGAACAACCCTTGCCGGCTGATCTTGATGAGGCGCTGGAGGGGTATGACAGCCCGCTGCCGCTGTGCGGAGACGAAAGCATTCAAAGCCTTGGCGATATCGACCGCTTGGCCTCGCGCTATGACGTGGTCAATATCAAGCTGGACAAGTGCGGCGGGCTCACCCACGCCCTCCAGATGGGCGCTCGGCTGCGCGAGCTGGACAAGCGGATGTTCGTGGGCTGCATGATCTGCGGCGCCCGGGCGATCGCGCCGGCCTTTCTGTTCGCTCAGGACGCCGACTTCGTCGATCTTGACGGACCGCTCTGGCTGGCCGAAGACGACGCGAATCTTGAAATGGACGGGCGGGGCCGCATGAGCCCGCCGCCCGCCGGGCTTTGGGGCGACGGAGAGACGAATTGAGAACGATCCACGCGCCATATCTCTTGTTTCTGGGCGAGGCCGGGTCCGCCGCCGAAGATGTCGGCGCGAAGACCGCAGAGGGCGTCTACTACTGGCGGCCCGACCGCTGCATCGGCCAGAACCGCTTTGAAGGCTCCAATCTTGACCTCGGCCTGCCGGACATGACGCCGGAGGAGGCCGCCAGGGCCGGGGCGAAAACCCTTGTGATCGGCGTCGCCAATCGCGGCGGCGTGCTGTCGCCGCGCTGGACGCCGACCCTGCTGGCCGCACTGGAAGCCGGGATGGATATCGCCAGCGGCTTGCACCAGCGCCTTTCGTCCAACCCGGAGATCGCGCAAACCGCCGAACGCCTCGGCCGCACCCTCCATGACGTGCGCCACTGGTCCGGCGCGCAGCTGCCCGTGGGCGACGGCAAGCGCCGTGCAGGCAAGCGCGTGCTGATCACCGGCACAGATTGCGCGGTGGGTAAGAACTACACCGCGCTGGCGCTGGAAGGCGAGCTGAAGCGGCGCGGCGTGAAGGCGACCTTCCGGGCCACCGGCCAGACCGGGGTTCTGATCTCGGGAGCAGGCATCGCCATCGACGCGGTGCCGGCCGATTTCGTTTCCGGCGCAGTGGAGATGCTGTGCCCGGAAAACGAGCCCGACCACTGGGACGTGATCGAGGGTCAGGCAAGCGTCCTGCATCCCAGCTTCGCTGCGGTGACTACGGGCCTGGTCCACGGCGCCCAGCCGGACGCGATCATCATCGCCCACGAAGCCGAGCGCGCGGAGATGCGCGGATTGCCCGGCCGCGAGACGCCGAGCCTTGTGGAGACCATCCAGGCCCATCTTTCCACCGCGCGCGTCACCAATCGGGCGTGCAAGGCCATTGGCGTGAGCCTTAATACGCGCCGCCTGGACGATGAGCCCGCGCGCGCCGCGGTGCGCGCCGCCGCCGCGCAGACCGGCTTGCCGGCCACCGATCCGATCCGCTTCGGCGCCGGCCCGCTGGCCGACGCTTTGCTGGGCGTTCCGGCCGCCGAGGACTGACGCGCGTTCTCGATCGACGTGCGGGGATCAGACCAAGAAAAAGGCGCGCCCGTTAGGGCGCGCCCATTCCTCAAAAGTCTGAGATCGTCAGTTATTGGCGCCGGCCGGCGGCTCCGCGCCAGGCGCGCCCTCGGGTTGCCCGCCTTCCGGCTGCTGCAGTTCGCCTTCCGGATCGTTCTCGACCAAGTTTGCGACTTGTTGAAACACGTTGGCGTTCTCCGCCATCTGGTCTGTCAGGGTGGGGTTCTGTTCGCCCACTGTGGAGAAGAAGCCCGCGGCGTCGCGGAGCAATTTGGCTGCGACTTGCGCATGTGTCGGCATTACTGATCCCATCCTTCCATCGCGTGCGTCGGAATTAACGCATTACTCGCTAATCCCACCACGAATCCGCCCATCGGGGCAACCGCAGGGCTGCACGCAAGGCGAGACGGCTCAGAGGGGCGCCGGCGCCGCCCGCCAGAGGCGCACCGCGCCCAGGGCTTCACCGCCGCGCAGCGCGATGATGAGAAGGGCGCAAACCCAGCTGATGCAGGCGGCGATGAACAGGGCCGGGCTGAACGCAGCGGGCGCTCCGGCGACCCATTCAACGGGCGTCTCGATCCCCAGCGGCGTGAACAGATGAAATCCGATCGCCCCGCTCATCACGCCCAGCGCGATGAACGCGCCCAGGACCTGGGACGCCGCTTCCACGATTTTTCGCCCCGTCAGCCGCATCAAGAGCGCCGCCGCGATGAGCAGAAGGGCGGAGGCCAGTTCCGCCAGCCCGATGATCCAGGGACCCGCGGGATAGAACACCTCGATCCCCGACCAGTCGCGCAAGGTCGTGAAGATATGCCGCGGTGTTTCATGGCCGGCGAACTTGAATCGAAGCGAGTCCACGAAGATCGCGGAGATGAAGAGCCCGGCCGCGTAGGCGGCGAGTATGCGGATATGTGACACCATGGCGTCCCCCTTAAGGATATGATCAGTCTTCTAAAATGGCTGGATAGTTCGCGTCCGCGCGCTCGACATGGCCGGGGATGTCTTCTTCCCAGGTCTGTTGAACATCGCGGTTGAAATTCAGATAGAGCTTACCGTCCACCAGGCTCCAGAATTCGGGATCGCCTTTGGCCGTATAGCCTTCAGCCATGGCCCAGGCGCAATAGCCGCCATATTGCGGAGCGTAGGCCTCAGGGTCGGCCAGAAAGAGATCCAGATTGGCCTGGCTTGCAAAGCGCCAGCTGGCGCCGTTCCACTCGGTCTCGAAATCGCGCGACCCACGCTTGGGCCCGTCTTCGCCATGGTAGGCGACCACGTCATAGCCGCCCGCTCCGGTGTTGGAGAACAGGCCCGTATAGACCAGATCGTCAGCAAAGGCGGGCGCGGCGGGCAGGGCCGCAGCCCCGGAGACGGCCAGCACGGCGGCGGCGAGAAGCGATGCGTGTTTCATGGGGCGACCTTTCCATAAAGGCGGGCCTTGCAAACGGCCCGTCATGCGATGGCCGGACGCTACGCCGCGTCTTTAACGTCTGCACTACACGACCGCTCGCGGACGCGTGAGCTTGGCTGCACGAGTTCGTGAAACCCGGCTTTTTTCTTGCGCGCGCGCCACTAGGTTGGGCGTGTCAGACAGGGAGAGCTTGATATGGCCGAAGCCATGAGCACCGCCGCCCCCGGCGAAACCAGAGCCGAAGCCTATACGAGGCTCGCCAAGGAGATCGAGGCGGTGGTCGCCGGCGAGGCCAGCGATGTGGCGCGCTACGCCACCGCGGCCTGCCTGCTGGCGAACAATTTCGCGCCGCGCTTCTTCTGGACCGGCTTTTACGTGGTGGATTCGCAAAAGCCGCAGGAGCTTGTGGTGGGACCCTATCAGGGCACGCTTGGATGCCTGCGCATCCCGTTCGGGCGGGGCGTGTGCGGCGCAGCCGCGCAGACCGGCGAGACCCAGCTGGTGCGCGATGTTGAGGCCTTTCCCGGCCATATCGCCTGCGACAGCCGCTCGAAATCGGAAATCGTCGTTCCGGTCTTTGGCGCGGACGGAAAGCTCGCAGCGGTGCTGGACGTGGACTCAGACCAGCTGGACGCGTTCGACGCCGTTGATCAGGCGGGACTGGAAGCGATCTGCCGGGTGCTTCTGACCGCCTGACGTAAAAACGCCGCGGGGGGTTGAACGGGCCCGCCGCGGCGTTGTTGTTCAGTGATGTCCCGGCGACTGTCGCCTAGAAAATCCCGAGGAATTTGCGGCGCTTGCGCGGCTCCGGCGCGAGCGGCGGCTGCGGTGTTTCTTCAGCCACATAGCCCTCGGGCAGCGCGGTGTAGGCGTCGCCCGCATCGGTCACGGCTTCAGACGCCGCTGCTTTCGCTTCAGACAACGCCATGTCCGCCTGTGAGGTCTCGGCAAGGGCCGGGGCATGCGCATCGGCGTCGATCGCTGACGTTGGAACAACGGGTTCAGGCGTCACGGGCGCCGCGGGCCTGGCCGTCTCGGCCGGCTCGGCCGAAATCGCCGGGTCGGCGGTCTGAAGAGCCGGGTGGGGCGCGGGGGCGCAGATATCGGCGTCGCACAAGGGCGCGCTCATGGCTTTCGCCACGTAGCTGGTGGTCGGCACGCCGGGGCCGCGATACTCGCCAAGGCCGAGACTGGAGCGGACGGTCTCGCGGAACGCGCCGGCGCGCATGTCGATCGACGCGCGGCGATCCTGCTCCTCGCGGAGGCGGGAGAGATCGGCCGGACGCGGCGCGCGCACGGCGGCGGCGACCTGGTCCATGCGGGCGCGGGTCAACGCCTCACGGGCGCGTTCGATATTCAGGCGGGTGGTCTCTTCGGTCATCACACGCTCCTGTCTTTCGGCCCCTTCACGACTTTTTAGCATACCACTCCACACCGCCGGTGCGCGAGACCATTACGACGTCGACTTCGCCGCCCACGCCGGTCTGGCTCATATGCAGATCGCTCTTGAGAATGTTGAGCTCCACCAGAGCCTTGGCTGTTTCGGCAAGCTGTTTCTTGCCAGACGCCGAGACCACTTTGATGAAGGGGTTGATGAATTCTTCCTGGCTGATCGACTGGGCTGCATTGACGAATTCGCCGGTGAGTCGCGGTAGGGAGTCGGCGCGCATGCGTTGCAGCACCGCGTCCATTTCCGCGTCCTCGAGCCCGGCCTCTTTCAGCGCGGCTTCGGCGGCGGCCTCGTTGGTGATGAGGTTTAAAGACAGCATCACGTCGAACATGAGCGGGTGGACCCCGCGCAGGAAGGCGTGGGTCATCTCCGCCTGCGCAAACGTGCGCAAGTAAGCGTTGGGGCCCTCATCAACGCCCACCGCAGTCGTCTCGTCATGGGCGCGCTTCATCACGCCGTCCACGAAGATCGACGCGTAATAGTGCGCGTAGACCGGGAACACGTCGCCCTCGCCGAAGCCGGCGAACACCAGGCCCGCATAGGGCTCCAGGAAGGCCGGCTGGGTGGCGATGAGGTAGGCGAAATCAAACAGCTTGGCGCGCATCTGCTCGGCCATGCCGAACTCGCCGAGACTGTCGCGAATGAGCGCGTCGATCATGTCGCCGTATCGGTCGTAGAAGGCGCGCCGGTCAAAACTCTCAAACACGTCAAGGCGCTCACGCTCGGACCCGGCCTCGTCGTGGGTGAGGTGTTCAAGATAAAGGGTCAGGGCGGCCTCGAAGGCGTCGGAATCGCCGTCATAGCCGCCGCCGGGATAGTTCAGCATCGCCTTGGCGTGAGAGAGGACCGTGAGGAAGGCCGCGCGCATGAGGGCCTCGAACTCCTCGTTCTCCTCGTTCTCCGGGAACAGGCGGCGGTTCTTGTCCAGAAACGCGAAGAAGGCGTCGGCGCAGGCGCGCACGCTGTCAAATTCGCGGCTCGCGTTTTCGCGCTTGAACGCGTGGGCGATGTGCGACCAGGACCGGCCCAGCACGTCGCCGCGCGAATACACCATGAGCGCGATGGTCTCGCTGAGAGGCAGGATCTTCTCCGCCTCCAGCGTCACCACCGGTTCGGGTCCGCCCCCATAGGTCACGGCGCTGTCGGCGGCGAGCACCACCGCCTGCCGGTTCATGATCATGACTTCAGACGTCATTTCGGCGTTCCCCTCGAAGGCCAAGTCCACCCGGCGCAGGCCACCCCCGCTCGGCGCCGAGTGTTGCAGTTAATGGAACGTTAGCGCGACCGGGCCGCGGTGTTAAGTTAACAGCGTCCAGATTCGAGGAGGTGCGGCATGACGGACACGGGAACCGGCGCCCGGTGCTATTTCGGATTCCGAAGTCCGTATTCCAGGCTTGGCCTGCACAAGCTGGCCCGCGCCCGATTCGAGGGCGAGCTGATCGCCTTCACCGGCCCGCCCGAAGATGCAGGCGGCTTCGCCGATCCAACGGCCAACAAATACAAGCGCGACTATTACATAGAGGACGTCATCCGTATGACGGCGCGCATGAAGCTGCCGCTGACGCTCCCTGATCCCTTTGATGTGGACTGGGCGCCGGCCAATCGCGCCTTCCAGGCTGCAAAACGCGACGGTGCGGCCATGGCGTTCGCGCTTTCGGTGTCAGATGCGCGCTGGGGCGACGGGCTGGACGTCTCGGACACCGCCGTGCTGGCCGAATGCGCCGTGCGGTCCGGCTGGAGCCTGCCGGAGATGGAGGCGCTGAAAGCCGACGAGGCGATTCGCGCTGCGTTCCGGGCGGACCGCGCGCGCATCTGCGAAGACGGCGTGTTCGGCGTGCCCTTCCTGGTCGATGGCGGCCGGAAATACTGGGGCCATGACCGCTTTGACCTGTGGACGGAAACGCTGTGACACCGCTTTGACGGTGCGCCGCGCGCAGGTCCCGGCCATGGTATTACAGGAAATCTACACCGCACGCTTGGCGAAGCCGGGCTCGCCTTCGTATATGTGCGCGTGAAGTTCCACGCGCGGCGGGTTTCCAGCCGTGCGCCATGAGACATCGAAGCGCCTGCCGGCGCACGGAGCCCTTGCATGACCGCCTTGCGCGATATCCGCCGCCAGTTCCTGGATTACTTCAAATCCAACGGCCATGAAGTGGTGCAATCGGCGCCGCTCGTGCCCCAGGACGATCCGACGCTGTTGTTCGTCAACGCCGGGATGGTGCCATTCAAGAACGCCTTCACCGGCGCTGAAAAGCGGCCCTATTCGCGCGCGACGAGCTCGCAGAAATGCGTGCGCGCCGGCGGCAAGCACAACGATCTGGACAATGTGGGCTACACCGCGCGCCACCACACCTTCTTTGAAATGCTGGGGAATTTCTCCTTCGGCGATTATTTCAAGGAACAGGCGATCCACCATGCCTGGACGCTGATCACCAAGGAATTCGGGCTCGATCCGGACAAGCTGCTCGTCACGATCTACCACGACGACGACGAGGCCCACGCGCTCTGGAAGAAGATCGCCGGCCTGCCTGACGAGAAGATCATCCGCATCGCCACCAGCGATAATTTCTGGTCCATGGGCGACACCGGCCCGTGCGGTCCGTGTTCGGAAATCTTCTACGATCACGGCCCTCACATTCCCGGCGGCCCGCCGGGCTCTCCGGACGAGGACGGCGACCGGTTCATCGAGATCTGGAACCTGGTGTTCATGCAGTTCGAGCAGCAGGGCGACGGCTCGCGCAAGCCCCTGCCCAAGCCGTCCATCGACACCGGCATGGGGCTGGAACGCATCGCGGCGGTGCTTCAGGGAGTGCACGACAACTATGACGTGGACCTGTTCAAGACGCTCATCGCCGCCAGTGAAGAGGCGCTCCAGGTCAAGGCGCAGGGCCCCCAGGCCGCCAGCCACCGCGTGATCGCCGACCATCTGCGCTCCTCAAGCTTCCTCATCGCCGACGGGGTGACCCCGTCCAATGAAGGCCGCGGCTATGTGCTGCGCCGGATCATGCGCCGCGCCATGCGCCATGCGCACATGCTGGGCGCGTCGCAGCCGGTGCTGTTCACCCTTGCGCCGACCTTGGCGGACGAGATGGGCGACGCCTTCCCCGAGCTTAACCGTGCGCTGCCGGTCATCGAGGAGACCCTGCGCGCCGAGGAAGAGCGCTTCCAGCGCACGCTGGGCCGCGGCCTCACCCTGCTGGAAGAGGCCGCCGAAGGGCTGAGCGAAGGTCAGGCGCTGCCCGGCGAGACCGCCTTCAAGCTCTACGACACGTACGGCTTCCCGCTGGATCTGACCCAGGACGCCCTGCGCGCCAAAGGGATCGGCGTGGATACGGCCGGCTTTGATAAAGCCATGAAAAAGCAAAAGGCTGACGCGCGCGCCAGCTGGTCGGGCTCCGGCGACGCTGCGCCTGACGCGCTCTGGTTCGATCTCAAGGCGCGCCTGGCTGAAACCGGCTTTGTCGGATACGCCGCTGAAGAGACCAACGGCGTCCTGCGCGCCATCGTCGCCGGCGCCGAGGAAGTCGAGACGCTGAACGCCGGCGATCCGGCGGCGCTGGTGTTCGACCGCACGCCCTTCTACGCCGAGGGCGGCGGCCAGATCGGCGATAGCGGCGTGATCGAGTTTGAAAACGGCGCCCGCTTCATCGTCGACGACACCCAGAAGCGCGCCGGGTCGCTCTACGCCCATATCGGCACGCTGGAGACCGGCTCGGTGAAGGCGGGCGAGGGCGCCAGCCTGAAGATCGACGCGGAGCGCCGCGCCAAAACCAAGGCGAACCACTCGGCCACCCATTTGCTGCATGCGGCCCTGCGCGACGTGCTGGGCCCGCACGTGACCCAGAAGGGCTCCTATGTGGGGCCGGACCGGCTGCGCTTTGATTTCTCCCACGCTCGCACGCTGAGCGAGGAAGAAGCGAAGGCCGTCGAGGCCCAGGTCAACGCCGTGATCCGCCAGAACGTCGCCGGGGAGACCGCCGAGATGACCCCGGACGCCGCCATCGAAGCGGGCGCGCTGGCCCTGTTCGGCGAGAAATACGGCGACAGCGTGCGCGTGCTCACCATGGGCCGCTCGCTGGAGATGGCCGGCAAGGCCTACTCGGTGGAGCTGTGCGGCGGCACCCATGTGGAGCGCACCGGCGACATCGCCCTGTTCAAGATCATCTCCGACAGCTCGGTGAGCGCCGGGGTGCGCCGGCTCGAAGCCTTCACCGGCGAAGCCGCGCGCCAGTACCTGGAAACCGAAGCGGGACGCGCCCGCAAGGCCGCCGCGGCGCTGAAAATCCCGACCGCTGATCTGGCCGATCGCATCACCGCCTTGCAGGACGAGCGCAAGGGCCTGGAGCGCCAGCTGGCCGAGGCGAAGAAGCAGCTCGCCATGGGCGGCGGCGGCGGCGCCCAGCCGGCCGAGGCCGAGGAAATCGCCGGGGTGAAGTTCACCGGCCGGGTGGTCGAAGGTGTCGGCGGCAAGGACCTGCGCGGGCTCGTGGACGAGGCGCGTCAGGCCATGGGCTCGGGCGTCGCGGTGTTCATCGGGGTCAATGACGGCAAGGCCGCGCTCTCGGTGGGCCTGACCGATGATCTCATCGGCCGTTTCAACGCGGTGGAGCTGGTCAAGGCCGGCGCGGCCGAGGTCGGCGGCAAGGGCGGGGGCGGGCGTCCCGACTTCGCCCAGGCCGGCGGACCCGACGGCGACAAGGCCGAGGCCGCGCTTGATGCGATCCGGGCGGCGCTCGCCGGCTGATGGCGCGCGTTTCACGGCCCGGCGCCGACATCCAGACCAGTGGCGACAAGCGTGCAGCCCGCGCGATTCTGACGGCGCGGGCGCGCTTCAACCAGGCGCTCGCCGACCGCGATCTGGCGGTGATCGCCGAAATCCTTTGCGAAGACTGTACCCTGACGCCGGGCGATGACGCCGAGCTCATGGCCGGGCGCGGAGCGCAGCTCGACGCCTGGCGCTTGCTCATGGGGCAGGCGAGCGATCTGACCTACGTGCGGTCGGCGAAACGTATCGAGGTGGGCGGCGACGGCCTGCTGGCCGCCGAAACCGGCCGCTGGACGGGCGCCTGGTCGTCCGACGGCGTCAGGGTGCGCTATGCGGGACGGTATTTCGCCAAATGGCGGCTTGAGGGCGATGACTGGCGCATCGCGGCGGAGGTGTTCGTTACCCTGTCGCGCGATTTGGCTGCAAAGTAACGCGTCTGGCGCCCGCCGAACCGGACATCACCCATTAACCTGCAGGCGATCGTGTGTAGACTGAGCGAATAAGCGAGCGGCGGGAGCGCACCATGGAGCCGGGCGGCGGCCACGATGTCTGGCTGAAGGATGCGGCGGTGTTTTTGCTGGCCGCCGGAGTGGTCGTGCCGCTGTTCAAGCGGGTGCGCCTCTCGGCCGTGCTCGGCTTTCTCATCGCGGGCGTGCTGCTGGGGCCGTATGTGCTGGGCGCCATGGCCGAACGCTGGCCGGTGCTGGAATGGGTGACGGTCTCTGACCCTGACGCCGCTGCGCCCTTCGCCGAGCTGGGCGTGCTCTTCCTGCTGTTTCTTTTAGGCCTTGAGCTCTCCTTCCAGAGGCTCTGGGCGCTGCGCCGCGCCGTATTCGGCGCCGGCGGGTTGCAGGCCGGTTTGAGCGCGGCCGCCATCGGGTCGGCCTGTGTCCTGATCGGGCTCACGGCGCCGGTGGCGGTGGTGATCGGCCTGGCGCTTGCGCTGTCGTCCACCGCCATCGTCATGCAGATCCTCGCCGAGGAGCGCCGCTCTACGACGCCGCTGGGCCGCGCTTCGCTGGCGGTTCTGTTGATGCAGGACATTCTGGTTGCGCCCTTCCTCATCACGGTGGGCTTTCTGGCGCGCGACGCCGGCGCGGACGGGCAAGGCGTCACAGCCGTCATCATCGAGGCGCTGATTCAGGGCCTCATCGCAATCGCCATCATCGTGTTCATCGGCCGCTATGTGCTGAAACGCGCGTTCCGCCTGGTCGCAAAGGTGGGCGGTCGCGATCTGATGATGGCGATCACGCTGGCGACGCTGGTGGGCGCTGCACTCCTGACCAAGGAGGCCGGGCTGTCGCTCGCGCTTGGCGCGTTTCTCGCCGGGCTTCTTCTGGGCGAGACCGAGTTCAAGCACCAGGCCGAGGTCGATCTGGAGCCGTTCAAGGGGCTGCTTCTGGGCGTGTTCTTCACCACGGTGGGGATCGGGCTCGATCTTGGTGCGGTGATGAACAATCTCGCCCTGGTGTTCGGCGGTCTGGCCGCGATGCTGGTCCTGAAGTTCGCCATCGTCTATGCCGCCTGCCGCCTGTTCGCCGGCAATGGCCGCCTGGCGCTGGAGGCCGGCTTCCTGCTGGCGCCGGCGGGTGAGTTCGCTTTCGTGATTCTGGCCGCCGCCGCAGCCGGCGCGATCATCGACCCCCAGACCCAGGCCATCGTGGCCGCGATCGCGGGCCTGTCCATGCTGCTCACTCCGGCGCTGGCGCGCATCGGCGCGGCGCTCTCCGCCCGCCTGGCGCCCGACGCGGCGCCGGATCTGGGTCCGAGCATCGAGGATTTTTCCGACCTTGAAGGCCATGTGGTGATCGCCGGCATGGGCCGGGTGGGGCGCGCCATCGCACGGGTGCTGGAGAGCGAAGGCGTGGAGGTGCTGGGCCTGGACCGCAATGCGGCGCGTGTGGCCGTGGCGCGAAAGGACGGTTGGGCCGCCTATTACGGCGACGCTTCAAACCCTGAAATCCTGAAAAAAGCCGGCGCCGCGAAAGCCGAGCTCTTCGCCGTCACCGTGGACGATCCTGACAAGGCCTGCACCATGGTCGCCGCCATCCGCGAGCTACGCAGCGACGCCCCGATCATGGCGCGCGCGCGCGATGGCGAGCATGCTGCGCGGCTGATGAAGGCCGGCGCCACGCACGTCACCCCCGAAGCCATCGAGGCCGCCCTGCAGCTTGCCGGCCGGGCGCTTGAGCATCTGGGCCTGCCGCCGGAGAGCGTGCGCGACCGCCTGGCCCAGGAGCGCGACGACGAGTACGCGCGAGCGGACGGGGCTGAAAGCTAACCGGGCAGAAACAAAAAGCCGCGGACAAAAAAAGCCGGGCGTCGCCGCCCGGCCTTTGGTGTGCTGGAAAGAAGCTCGGCCCTAAACGATGTCTTTCATCGCTTCGGCGAAGCGCTCGCCCACGGTGTCCAGGAAGCCCTCGGTGGAGAGCCAGCCCTGCTCGTCGCCCACCAGGAGCGCGAGATCCTTGGTCATGTAGCCGGATTCAACCGTCTTGATGACGCTCTGTTCGAGCCGGTCGGCGAACGCCATAAGGTCTTCATTGCCGTCCATGCGGCCGCGATGGTGCAGGGCGCGAGTCCAGGCGAAGATCGAGGCGATGGAGTTGGTGGAGGTTTTCTCGCCGCGCTGATGCTGGCGATAGTGGCGCGTGACCGTGCCGTGGGCCGCTTCGGCTTCCACGGTCTGGCCGTCGGGCGTCATCAGCACCGACGTCATCAGGCCCAGCGAGCCGAAGCCCTGGGCCACGGTGTCCGACTGCACGTCGCCGTCATAATTCTTGCACGCCCACACGAAGCCGCCGGACCATTTCATCGCCGCAGCGACCATGTCGTCGATCAGGCGGTGCTCGTAGGTGATCTTCTTGGCTTCAAAATCGGCCTTGAACTCTGCTTCGAAGACTTCCTGGAAGATGTCTTTGAACCGTCCGTCATAGGCTTTCATGATCGTGTTCTTGGTGGACAGATAGACCGGCCAGCCGCGCTCCAGACCGAAACGCAGCGAGGCGCGGGCGAAATCGCGAATGGAGTCGTCCAGATTATACATGCCCATGGCGACGCCCGCGCTGGGGAAGTCGAAAATTTCATGGGTGACCGGCTCACCGCCGTCCGACGGGGTGTAGGTCATGGTCAGCTTGCCCGGACCGGGCACACGCATGTCCGTGGCGCGATACTGATCGCCGAACGCGTGGCGGCCGATGACGATCGGCTTGGTCCAGCCTGGAACGAGGCGAGGCACGTTCTTGATCACGATCGGCTCGCGAAACACCACGCCGCCCAGAATATTGCGGATCGTGCCGTTGGGCGAACGCCACATTTTCTTCAGGCCGAACTCCTCGACCCGGGCCTCGTCGGGCGTGATCGTCGCGCACTTCACGCCGACGCCGTACTTCTTGATGGCCTCGGCTGAGTCGCGGGTGATCTGGTCGTCGGTCTCGTCGCGCTTCTCGATGGAAAGATCGTAGTATTTCAGATCGATATCGAGATAGGGCAGGATCAGCTTTTCCTTGATCAGCGCCCAGATGATGCGGGTCATCTCGTCGCCGTCGAGCTCGACGACCGGATTGTCGACTTTGATCTTCGCCATGTTCGGACTCTTTCGTTCTTCAACATTACCGCGCGCAAGACGGACAGGGGAGGCCGCGCGCCAGGGGTGGACGGATGTCGCGCGGGTGTCTAGCACCGCGGACCGGAGAGAGAAAGGGCGCGGGTGTGCACCCTTGCCCCCCACCATGGTCGATACGATGGATCAGGCGCCCGTTTTCATCCTGTGCCGCCCTCAGCTGGGCGAGAATATCGGCGCTTGCGCGCGCGTCATGGGAAATTTCGCCATACGCGACCTGCGAATCGTGGCGCCGCGCGACGGCTGGCCCAATCCGGCCGCCGAAACCATGGCGGCGGGAAGCGCCGTGCTGACCAACGCGCGCGTCTTTGAAACGCTGGAGGAGGCGGTGGCCGACTGCCATGTGCTGTACGCCACCACCGGCACGCCGCGCCACATGATCAAGCCGGTGATGACCGGGCGCGAAGCCATGGGCGAGATTCGCGGCGCGTTGGCCGGCGGCCGCCGGGCCGGGGTGATGTTCGGGGCGGAAAAATCCGGCCACTCCAACGAGGAGATCGCGCGCGTCAGGGCGGTGATCTCGCTGCCGGTGGACCCTGAGTTCACCAGCCTGAACCTGGCCATGGCCTGCGGCGTGCTCGCCCATGAATGGCGCGCGGGCGAGGGCGTGCCGCAAGGCTGGGCGCCCATGGAGGCGCCAGCCAGCCAGGGCGAGCTTGATGGGCTATACGGCCATCTCCATGACGAGCTGGACCGGGCGGGCTTCTTCTACCCGCCGGAAAAAACACCGCTGATGACGCAGAACCTGATCAACATCTTTGCGCGCGGCGGCGTGACCAGCCAGGAGGTGCGCACCCTGCGCGGCGCCATCAAGGCGCTGACCCTGGGGCGCGGCAAGGCGCGCATCATCCGCGAGGACTAGAAGGCCAGCCGACTAGGCGAGCCCCGGCCGCGCGATCATCAGCCAGAGGATCGCCACCACCGCGAAGAAGGCGGGAAAGCCGCAGGCGAACCAGATGGCGTACAGCCGGTCGAAGGCGGGCGGCAGCGGCGTTCCGCTCGCCGCGGCGGACTCGGCGAGGGTCTTCAGCCTCACCTGAATCCACACCACCGGCAGCCAGAACGCCCCCGTGACGACGTAGAGCGCCAGCGAGAGCATGATCCAGGGCTCGCCCATGGACCAGCCGACCGCGCCCGCCAGAAAATAGCCAGTGACCGGCTGGGCGATCACGGCGGTGGCGGTGAAGACGAGATCGGCAATCACCACCGTGCCGGCCACATGGGCGATGAGCTTGGGATCGCGGGTGCGCCGCGCCATGACCATGAAGAACGCGATGCCCGCACCAGTCCCGAGCAAGACCGCGGCGCCGGTCACATGGGCCAGGCGCAGGATCAGCTCTAAGAGCATCAGCGCGGCTCCCTCAGGCTGAGCGCGACAAGCGCCAGCGTCATGGCCGGGATCGACTTCACCAGCGGCCCCATGGGATCAAGCCACAGGGCGGGAACGACGAAACTGGCGGCGCCAAGATAGCCCAGCGTCACCGCGATCATGCCCAGAAGCGCGGCGGCATGGCTGCGCCGCACCAGCACGCCGAGCCCCAGCGCAAGATCGATTAGGGATCCGGAAATGACGAACGCGCGCGCTGGGCTTTCATCCATTCCGGCGCGGGTGAGAAGGCCCATGGCCGCCTCGATCTGCGCCAGACCTACGCCGCCGCTGACGATCCAGAAGGCGGACAGCGTCGCCACCGCCAGCATGCGCAGGGGCAGGGCGCGGGCGTAAATCCGCTCCTGCTTCATTCCGGCGATCGTATAGAGCACCTGCTCGGTGGTCCTCAGCGGACCATAGCCCAGCGCGGTGTGAGCGCTGGGATCGGCGGGCACGCCCTCGGCCATGACCCGCATGGCGGTGGAGCGCAACGGGCTTTTCCAGCCCAGCGCCGCCGCACAATCGCCCGCAGCGCCGGCCAGCGCAGCGAACACCGGCGGCAGGGGGATGATGCGCGCCGCGCTTTGACCTTGTCTGCGCCGCAACCCGATGATCAGCGCGCCGAGGCTCACAGGTTTGGGGGCCGCGAGATCCAGCTCCACATCCATGGCCCGTTCGCCGATGGCGAAGCGGGCGGCCTCCCTGGCCACGTCATCAAGGGCGACCAGGTGAATGAGCGAGTCAGCGTGGGCGACGGGCTGAAAAAAAGGCAGCCCGGCGAGCGTGCGCAGCAGCGTCGATCCGCCATGGGTTTCATGGCCGAGCACCAGGCCGGGGCGCAGGATCGCGTAGGCGAGTCCGCTCTCGCGCACTCGCGCATCGCCGGCCGCCTTGGTGCGAAAGAAGTGCGTTGAGGCGTCGGGCGCGGCGCCGGAGGCCGAGATCTGCACGACGCGCTGCACGCCGGCCCGGCGGCAGGCGTCCAGCAGCGCGCCGACGCCGGTGTCATGGACGCCCGCCAGATCATCGCCGCCGCCGTCCTGAAGCGCGCCGGCGGCGTTCACCACCGCGTCCACGCCCTCAAGCGCGGCGTCCAGGCGCTGATCCGGGCGGGCGATGTCGACCTGCACCCAGTCTGCGCCCGGCGCCTGCGCGGCGCCGAGTTCCGGGCGCCGACCCGCACCGCGCACCTCGACCCCGCGCGCCAGCAGGGCGCGCACCACCGCCAGTCCGATCAACCCATAGCCGCCTGTCACGAGTATGCGCACCGGCGCCTCCCATCAGCCCGGCTTGCTCTTAGCCCGAACGCCGCCGCTGTGCGAGCACTTGCACGCGGCTTGCCTGGCGTTGCGGCGGTGGGGCGGCCGGTCGTTGCGGCCTTGCGGTGCTGTTCGCCGCGGGAAAAATCCTCTAGACCGGGCGCTGTAGCGGCTGCTCGAGACAGTGCTCCGGCCGCGCGACGGGAGAAAGTGTCATGGTGTCCTCCCTTCAGGACGATAGCGGACGCCGCTCCACGCCCCGCGGCGGGCTTGGACGCTTTTCGCCGCCTGACTGGCTGTTCATGCCGGGCGCTGTCCTGTTTGCGGCGGGCCTGGTGGCTCTGGCCATGGCCGTTGAGCCGACCGGCGAAGATCCGGTCGTGACCGAAACCGAGTTCATCATGGCCGGGCCGGCGCTCGCCCAGCTTCTTCCCGGACCGGGCACGGGGTTTCAATTGCTCACCGCCAGCGGCACGCCGGTGGCGCGCCTGACGGCGACGGCGAGCCTTGAGGCGGCCGGGCGTTTGTCGGCGGGCGTGGCCGGGGTCATTCCGCCGGAATTCGAGGCCCGCGTGCCGGGCCGTCTTCTAAAAGTCGAGACGAGCCTTCGCGCGGCGCCGGAATCGGCGATCACCGAGGCGCGGCTGGGATATTTTACAACCGGCGGCGGAGACAGCGGCTGGCGAGCCGTCCCGGTCGGTGCGGAGTTCCGCACGGTGGGGTTCTGCTATCAGGTGAACCCGGACGCGCCGCTAAACGAAGTTGAGTTTCTGGGAGTCTGGCCGGACATCGACGGCGGCGGCCGCGCCCTGCTGGTGCGTGAGCTGCGAGTCACGATCCAGCCTGAGGCTGTGAGCTTCGACCAGTGCCAGGCGTCCTTCGCCGGTTGAGCCCGGAAGGCTCGCGGAGATTGACATCCCGGCGCCCCGTCGCCATAACCCGCGCTTCCCTCATGGGCCGGCCTTGAAGCCGACCGCTCGTTCAACTCTGACGGACGACGCGTGAACCGCCGTTTTGATCGTGCAGCGAAGAGGGCGCTGCACCGGGCCGCGTCCAGGATAGGAAGATTATGTCGAAGCGCCATACACAGAAATACAAGATCGACCGCCGCATGGGCGAGAACATCTGGGGCCGCGCCAAGTCCCCGGTGAACAAACGCTCCTACGGCCCCGGCCAGCACGGTCAGCGCCGCGCCGGCAAGATGTCCGATTTCGGCATTCAGCTGCGCGCCAAGCAGAAGCTGAAGGGCTATTACGGCAACATCACCGAGAAGCAGTTCAAGCGTCTGTTCACCGAGGCCATGCGCCGCAAGGGCAACACCGCCGAGAATCTGATCGGTCTGCTGGAAAGCCGCCTGGACGCGATCGTCTACCGCGCCAAGTTCGTGCCGACCGTGTTCGCGGCGCGTCAGTTCGTGAACCATGGCCACGTCAAGGTGAACGGCAAGCGCGTCAACATCGCCTCCTACATCGTCAAGCCGGGTGACGTCGTGGAAGTGCGCGAGAAGTCGCGCAACATGGCGCTGGTGCTCGAAGCCCTGGGCAGCCCGGAGCGCGACGTGCCGGACTATCTCGACCTCGACGCCAAAGGCATGAAAGCCACCTACGCCCGCGTGCCCGAATTCAACGAGGTCCCGTACCCGGTGAAGATGGAGCCGAACCTGGTGGTCGAATTCTACTCCTCGTAAGGTTTTCGAGGATCGCCAAGATCAGGCCTGTCGGAGCGATCCGGCGGGCTTTTTCTTTGCCGGTCCGGGGAGGGCGCGGCGCAGTCGCGAATTTCTCGCCTGGATCGACTGTTGCTTGGCCCCGGTCCGGTTTAATGTCGGAATCCGGGACAATCGAGGAGGCCTTCATGGCGCGCACGCTCATGCTTATCGCCGCCGCCGCGGCGCTGACGCTCGGGGCGTGCGCAACGGTCGATGAGGAACCGCTGCGATCCTACAATGTCGGCGCCGAGCTGACGCCGGTCCTGTCCTGGCGCGACGAAGGCGCCAGCGTGCGTATCCGCGTTCCGTCCAGCGGCTGCACCACCAAGGACAGCTTTTATCCTGAAGTGACCGGCGCGGCGAACGCCGGCTGGGCGTTCGAGCTGGCCCTCATTCGCGTTCATCCAGACGATTGCCGGGCCATGCTGCCCACGGGCGTGGAGCTGAGCTGGACCAAGGACGAGCTGGGCCTGCCCGACGGCGCCGCGCTGCGCGTCGTCAATCCGCGCAATCACGACTTCTACTAAGGCCGGACGCCGGCCTTAGGATTCAGGGATCGGTCAGAAGGGGAAAGAGCGCCCGCGCGGCTCAGGCCTCGACCAGGCCCTTTTCCTTGAACATCTGCTGCAGCTCGCCGGCTTCGAACATCTCCTTGATGATGTCACAGCCGCCCACGAACTCGCCCTTTACGTAGAGCTGGGGGATGGTGGGCCAGTCAGAATAGGCCTTGATCCCCTCGCGCACATCATGGTCGTCCAGCACGTTCACGGCGGCGTATTCCACCTGCAAATGATCCAGGATGCGCGCCACGACCGATGAAAAACCGCACTGGGGAAAGGTGGGCGTGCCCTTCATGAAAACGACAACGTCGTTTTCGGTGACGGCTTTCTTGATGGCGTCCAGCGTGGGTTGGTCGGTCATGGGGCGCTCCTGAGCAAAACTACAGCCGAATAGGTGGGCTAGCCGTCCCGCTCGGTCAAGACGGCCGGGTGTGGCACCACATTGTCCTGGAACGCCGCGGCGACCTGGCGGCTGTGGGCCTCAATCGCCTCAAAGCTTTGCCTGTCGCCGTGTATGGCGCCCAGATCGGTGATCACCGCAAGGCACAACTCGACGCGCGCGCCGGTCTCCGCAGCGATGGGAGAGAAGGCGCAGTGCCAGTCCGACAGCGTCTCGTCACCGTCGCGGCGACCCGTCAGGCGGACCGGCTCAGGCGCGATTCGGGTCTGGAACACGGTGTCCACATAGGCGCGCACCGTCTCGGCGATATGGGGGGTGAGCTGTGCGCCCGGCTCGCCGGGCGCCGTCTTGCGACCATTGATGCGATCCATCGCGGTATTGGTGCGCAGCACCCGGTGATTGCGATCGATAATCGCCATGCCCATGGGCGAGGCGTTGAAAATCTGCTCGTAAAGACCGTCGATCAACATGGCCGACTCCCGGCGGCTGCGGACCATCCCTGAAACTATATATTACCCACAATTTAACCGATATCACGCAAATTCAAACCTGATCCGATCAACCCTTTGACGGCGCTCGGGTTTCCAGCGCCAGTGCATGGAGTTCTCCGCCCATGCGGCCCTTGAGTGCGGCGTAGACAAGCTGGTGCTGCTTCACGCGCGCCATCCCTTCGAAGGCCTCGGCGACGACGACAGCCTTGTAGTGGTCTCCGTCTCCGGCGAGATCAATGATCTCCACCTCGGCGCCGGGCACGCCCTCCTTGATCAGTTCGGCGATGTCGTCGGCCTGCATGGGCATTGGCGGGCTCTCCTTGTTCGTCTACCTATGGCCTTCGAGTATAGGAAGACGCCGTCGTCGGCGCCATGATCGGAGCCAGCCTGATGCGTTCTTTCGCCGTTTCCGCCATCGCCTGTTTCACGCTCGCCGCCTGCGGCGCCCCCGAGCAGCCCGGTCAGGACTCCGGACAGGAGTCCGGCGCCGCGCCTGGCGGTTCTGGAGCACATTCGGCCATGGCGGTTTTGCCGGACGCGATCACGGCCGATTGCGGCGCGGTGTCTCCGGCCCCTCTGCGCGATGTGTGCGTGCTGAGCCATGACGCCATGGCGGGGCGCCTTGTAGGGACCGAGGCCAATGCGCTGGCGCGCGCCTATCTGGTGGAGCGCTTCGCCGAACTTGGGCTCGACAGCGTGGGCGAGGATTTCGTCCACGGCTTTGATTTCCAGCGTCCGGTGGATTTCCGCGATCCCGAAGGCGAGCGCGAGACGCTCACCGGGTACAACATCATCGGCGTGATTCCCGGCGCCGACCGGTCGAAAGCCCTCGCCGTGACGGCTCACTACGATCATGTGGGGCCGGGCGAGGACAACGAAATCTTTAACGGCGCCGATGACAACGCCTCGGGCGTGGGCGCGATTCTGGCTGTCGCCGAACATTTTCAGGCCAATCCGCCAGAGCATGACGTTCTGATCATCGCCTTTGACGCGGAAGAGGGCGGGCTGAACGGCGCACGCGCCTTCGTCGAGTCTGCACCCGACGGCGCCGCGCCGGTGGCGCTCAATTTCAATCTCGACATGCTTGGCTACAGCCCTGACGGCGATATCTGGGCGGCGGGCGGCTATCACACGCCCTCGCTTCTGCCCGTCGTCGAGGCCGCCGCCGCGCAGGCGCCGCTGGAGCTTCAGGCCGGCTATGACCGGCCCGACGGCGATCCACGCAATGACTGGACGCTGCTGTCCGATCACGGCCCGTTCCACGTCGCCGGCACGCCCTTCCTGTATCTGGGCGTCGAGGATCATGAGCACTACCATCAGCCCAGCGACGAGTTCGCCATCATCGAGCCCGAATTCTACGCCGGCGCGGTGGCGACGGCGGTGGATCTGGCCGAGCGGCTGGACGTCTGGCTGTCTGAGGCAGAGCAAAGCGCGCAGTAGGGCGCCGACGCTAAAACCTTGAAAGTCCGTTCCTTGCTGTGATTTGTGCGTCGCACAAAGCGGGGTTCGCCGGATTATTTGAAGAAATCTAACAGTGTTCACTTTTCAAATCACGGTGAAGCGACTACTTACATGAGCGAACCTATCGGCGGGCGCTGGCCGGCCGGACCTGAAGGAGTATCGCCATGTTCGCCAAACTCTCCCCGCTTCTCGCAGGTGCAGCGCTGAGCCTTGCCGCCGCTGTCGGCCCGGCACAGGCCCAGGAATGCCCCTCTGCGCCGGTTTTTGTGGGCGTCACCGCGGCCAATTCCGATGTCCGCGCCTCCCAGAGCCGCATCGAGCGCGCCGACTGGGCCGTGGCCCAGCACTTTGCGGCGGAGGCGCTTGAGTCCGGCACGTCCAGCCGCAACAAGGCCGCCGCGCAGATCAATCTGTGCGCCGCCCTGGCCAATCAGTCCGATCTGGACACCGCCGAAGCCTGCACCCTGGCGGTGTCGATGAATGACGCAAGCTGGGAAGCCTACACCAATCGCGGCGCCGCGCTGTGGCTGTCGGGTGAAAGCGAGGCGGCCGCGGCTGATTTCGCCCGCGCCGCCGAGCTTGGCGCCGGTGAGGCCGCGGTTGAGACCAATACCGCGCTCGCCGCTTGCACCGGCTGAGCCGGACCAGATTTCCTCTCCTCGCAGGGCCGCAGCGATGCTGCGGCCCTTCTTTTTTTGTGCAGACACTCGCGTCTCTGGACATAAACACGCTCTCCCGGGGTCGCTGAGAGCCCGGCTGGATGCGATCGCCCTCGTGCGGCGAACCCGGTGCGAGGCCGGACCCGGCGCAGCGGTTCTGGATCAACGGGTCGGAGTTTGCTTTTGGGCCGCGCCGGCCTCTTCCCGCTCGGCTTGATCCGCGCTATTGCGCGTGCATGACCGAGATTCAGGCCCATCATGAAAAAGCGCTGGTGATCGACTTTGGCAGTCAGGTCACCCAGCTCATCGCTCGCCGCCTCCGCGAAAGCGGGGTGTATTGCGAGGTTCATCCCTTCAATCGCGTCGACGACGCGTTTCTGGAGAAGTACGCGCCCAGGGCGGTGATTCTCTCCGGCGGTCCGGCCAGCGTCCATGGCGAGGGCACGCCGCGTGCGGCCCAGACAGTCTTCGAGCTTGGCGTGCCGGTGCTCGGCATCTGCTATGGCGAGCAGACCATGTGCGCGCAGCTGGGCGGCAGCGTCGAACCGGCTGAAGAGCGCGAGTTCGGCCGCGCCGATATCGAGATCACCGCAGACAGCCCGCTCTTCAAGGGGCTTGGCGATGTGGGTCATCTGGAACGCGTCTGGATGAGCCATGGCGACCGGGTCAATGCGCTGCCCCAGGGCTTCCACCCCATCGCGGCCACCACCCACGCCCCGTTCGCGGCCATCGCCGACGAGGCGCGGCGCTTTTACGGCGTGCAATTCCACCCCGAGGTGGTGAACACGCCGCGCGGCGCCCTGATCCTTCGCAACTTCACCCATGAGATCGCCGGCATGCACGGCGACTGGACCATGGCGGCCTTCAAGGAAGAAGCCATCGCCAAGATCCGTGAGCAGGTGGGCGACGGCAAGGTGATCTGCGGCCTGTCCGGCGGCGTGGACTCAAGCGTCGCCGCGGTGCTGATCCACGAAGCCATCGGTGATCAGCTCACCTGCGTGTTCGTGGACACCGGCCTGATGCGCGCGGGCGAGGCCGATCAGGTCGTCACGCTGTTTCGCGAGCACTACAACATTCCTCTGGTGGCCGCCGACGAGGAGGAGCGCTTCCTCACCGCCCTTGCGGGCGAGAGCGATCCTGAGAAGAAGCGCAAGACTATCGGCAAGCTCTTCATCGACGTTTTTGAAGAGCACGCCAAATCGGTGGGCGGCGCCGATTTCCTGGCCCAGGGCACGCTCTATCCCGACGTGATCGAGAGCGTCAGCTTCGACGGCGGGCCGTCGGTCACCATCAAGTCCCACCATAATGTGGGCGGTCTGCCCGAGCGCATGAACATGAAGCTCGTGGAGCCGCTGCGCGAACTGTTCAAGGACGAGGTGAGGGCGCTCGGCCGAGAGCTGGGCCTGCCCGACGCCTTCGTGGGCCGCCACCCCTTCCCGGGGCCTGGCCTTGCGATCCGCATTCCCGGCGCGGTGGACAAGGACAAGGCGGACATCCTTCGAAAGGCCGACCGAATCTATATCGAGGAAATCAAGAAGGCCGGCCTTTACGACTCCATCTGGCAAGCCTTCGCCGTGCTGCTGCCGGTCCAGAGCGTCGGCGTGATGGGCGATGCGCGCACCTATGACAACGTGCTGGCCTTACGCGCCGTGACCTCCACCGATGGCATGACCGCCGACTATTTCCCCTTCGACCACGACTTCCTCGGCCGCACCGCCACACGCATCATCAACGAAGTGCGCGGCGTGAACCGGGTCGTCTATGACGTGACCAGCAAGCCTCCGGGGACGATTGAGTGGGAATAGGGGGTATGGGGTTATTGACCTCGGCCCGACTGCGCTTCATGTTTTGCACATGAACAAGCACATCCAGATCCGCGAAGTCTCTGACGAGACGCACCGCGCGTTGAAAGCGCGCGCGGCCGCTGACGGCATGAGCATGAGCGAATATCTCAAGCGGATGATCGAGCGTGAGCTGAAGCGTCCGGACTGGGCCTCTATGGTTCGGCGCATGGAGGCCATGGAGCCCATCGACATCGGCGGTGACGAGATTGTTCAGATGATCCGTGAAGAGCGCGAGAGCCGGTGATCGTCATTGACGCCTCACTTGGGCTGGAAATGTTCCTGCGCGGTCCAAAGGCCATGGAGATCAAGGACCGGATCGAGACGGCGGGCCGACGGATGGCGGCGCCTGAAGTGTTTGACCTTGAAGTCCTTCAGACATTGCGCCGGCTGTCCTATCGAGGCGATATCGCCCCGGCGCGCGCGGCGCAGGCGCTCGACGTCTTCCGCCATGCGCCGGTCGACCGGTACTCCCATGGGCTGCTGGTCGGCCGAATCTGGGCGCTGCGCGATAATCTCACCGCCTATGACGCCGCCTATTTCGCCGTGGCGGAGATGCTCGATGCACCGCTCTGGACGTGCGACGCCAAAAACGTTGACGTGCACGGCTCCAAAGCCGTCGTCGCAGTGCTCTGACCCGTTAGGAACGCCCCATGACCGAAGAGCGCCTCGACCGGCTTGAAATGTACGCCGCAGAACAGGCCCGCGTGATCGAGGATCTCTCCGAGGCGCTGGCGCTGCAGCAGAAGGATATCGAGCGGTTGAAGGCGCGCCTTGTGGCGTCCGACGACCGCATAGCCGAGCTGGAGGCGGGCGCCCCTGCGCCAGCCGGTGAAAAACCGCCGCATTACTAGAGCCTTTTCAGCGAAAGTGGATACCGGTTTCGCGGCTCGAGAAGGCGACACTTTAAAGATCTAGAGCGATATTGGTCGATCACGCTCGACTGAAATCGCCCTAGGTGGCGAGGGCGCTTTCTACGCGGTCGTCACACCAGAAGCGCGGGCGCCTCGCCCGTCGCCTGCATCTTTTTTCGCCCGCCTGCATCCAGACCCGCCCGCGGCGGCGACCAAGACATGAAACGCCCTGATGTTGCGGGCGCGGATGTGAAAGGATGCATGGCCATGGACGCTTTTTCCGACCTGTTCAGCTCGTACTGGTGGCTGCTCTTCCCGCTGTTTTTCTTCATCTCGGCGGGATGGGGCAGCTTCATGCGCTACAAGCGCACACAGGCGAAGATCGACCTTCTCAAAAGCTACGCCGCGAGCGGTCAGGAGCCTCCGGCTGCGCTTCTGGCCAATTTCGACGGCGTCTCAGAGGACGATGACGGGGACGAGTCGGCTCATGGCGGTGGAGCGACGCCCTTTCTCGTCGTGTTGTTCGCCGGTCTGGCGGGCGTGTTCGGGTTCGCCGGTTATTCCGGGATGCTCGGCGGCGACTCCGAAGGCCTCTACTTCGTAGCCGCCATTCTTGGCGTTCTGTCTTTTGCGTTTCTCGTCAGCGGCCTGTTCGGGCGCAGGCGCTAGGCTGACCGCGTGATCTCGAGCGCCAACTTCAGCGAAGACGCACGCCTGGTGCGCATGGCCCTCTCAGGCTCCGACGCCGCCTATGGCCGGCTGGTGCGGCGCCATGAGGGGGCCGTGCGCGCCTTCGCGCGCCGCCTGCTGGCCGATCCGGGCGAAGCCGAGGATGTGGCGCAGGACGCCTTCGTCCATGCCTGGAGCCGGCTGTCGCGCCTTGAGGACCCCGCGCGTTTTAAAAGCTGGGTCATGGGGATCACGTTTCGAAAAGCCGCCTCCAGAACCCGCAGCCTGATGCGGCGCTTGCGCCGGGACGGGCAGTGGGTGCAGATGCGCGAGGCCGTCATCGACCCGGCGGGCGAGGCCGGCGCCACGGCGCGTCAATTGCTGGCGATGCTGCCCATGGATCATCGCGCCGCGCTCGCCCTCTGCGAAGGAGCGGGCTGGTCCCACGCTGAAGCCGCGCGTATTCTCGATCAGCCGCTCGGCACGGTGAAATCAAACATCGCGCGCGCCAAGGCCAGGCTGCGCGCGATGACAGGAGACGCCGATGAACAAGATTGACCAGCTGCTCGATGAGGTCTGGGCTGAGACCGAGACCCACACCGACACTCGCACAGGGGCCGCCTCTGCCGCGGCGCGCCCGGATGAGACGTTCGTACTCAGCGTGATGGAAGCTGTCGCCCGTCGCCGGCTTCGCGCCGACCTGGCCATGCGTTTTGCGCTCGTCGTCGCCCTGTTTGCGGCGGCGTGGGGGCTGGCGCCGGTGGTGTCGCCGCTGGTCTCGGCGGTGATGTCCGCCACGGGTGAAGCGGCGCTGAACGGCACGGCGCTTCTCCTGGCCGCCGCCTTGTCCGTCGGGTTCGCGGCCCGAAAATGGCTCGCCGGCGGCTTGCGCAGCCGCAGCCGGTTCTGATCATGGCGCGCCCGCTATTGCGCTCTACGAAAAGTTGGGGGACCGCGCCGAGGTGGTGCATTTCGACATCGGCGTCGGCGACGGCTAGCGTGAGTGCGCCCTGCGCCGACATGGAAGCCGGGTGAACGGTCGGTATGGCCGTGTGAAAAGGGAGCGCTCAGCCATGAACCCGGTCGTCTACGCCCGTATCGCAGGCTTGGCTTACCTGGCCATCTTCGTTCTGGCCATCGCCGCCAATTTCGCTGTTCTGCAGGGCTTGCTGGTACGCGGCGACGCCGAGGCGACGTTCGCGAACATTCTGGCCAATGAGACGGCCTTCCGCCTCGCCATCGCCGCACTCTTTGTGGTGTTGTTCGCCGATCTGGTGGTGGCTTGGGCTTTGTACGAGCTGTTCCGGCCGCTGGCGCCGCGGCTGACCGGCCTGACCATGCTGTTTCGCGTCGCCTACACGGTCTCTCACATTCCCTTCGTCGTCCTGCTCGTCATCGCCCTTATAGCGGCGACGTCGGACACGACGCTTTTCGCTGCGCCCGATCTGGCAGCCTATGAACTGATCCGGGCCCATGGCGCCGGATTCACCTACACCCTGTTGTTTTTCGGTGTGCATCTGGTGCTGCTGGGTGTGCTGGCGTTGAAGACTCGCGGGTTGCCGGTGATCCTGGGCGGACTGATTGCGCTGGCCGGGCTCGGCTATCTGTTTGACGGCTTCGGCGGGCTGCTCCTGCCCGATCTGGCCTCGGCCTTCCCGATGGTCAACGTGGCCGTCGTGATCGTTCCGGCCCTCCTGGGCGAGGGTTTATTCACTCTCTATTTGCTGATCCGCGGGGTGGATTCCAGGCGTTGGCCGTTGCAAGACGCCTGAGCGGTGCGATCCCAGAAGCGCCGCGCGCCTGCCCCCGTAGCGGCACGCGTGAACGAGACTCACAGGCCGGGTTGCTGCGCAGCATCTCAGGCGGATGCGTGGGCTCATGGGGTTCCCCTTGACGCGTTTTAGTGCGCCGCTAGCTGGCGGCGCTGTCGGTGATCCTTAAGTCGGGCTGAGCGCAGCGCGCACTTTCGGCAGGATGCGCCGGCTCACCGGCGCTTCGCCGGCGGTTTTAAGGATCAGTCGGCCTGAGCCGCCGGCTTCGCGTTCCAGCGCCTCGATCTCGTCGGTGTTGACGATGCACGAGCGATGCACGCGCAGGAAATTCGCCGGCAGCTGCGCCTCCAGCTTCGCCAGCGCGCCGGTGTGCAGCAAGGTTCGCCCGTCCTTGAACACCAATTCCACATAGTCGTCGGCGGCGTTGAGCCGGGCGATGTCGGCGGCGTCCGCGTAGTCGGTGCGCCCAGCCGAATTGAGGGCGATCTGCACCGGGTGAGCGGCCTGTTCCACACGCGCCAGGGCGGCGGCGAGGGTGTCGGCCCGCCGCGTCTCTCCCTCCCGCCGCGCCCGTTCCGCCGCAAAGCGGCGCGCCTCGGCCAGGACATTCACCAGCAATAGCGCGCTCAAGGCCCAGAAAACCGTGCGGTCCAGCAGGCTGTGGGGCGCAAGGACGCCGCTCGCAGCGAAGATCATCAAGCCCAGCGCCCAGAGGCCCGGGCCCAACTCGCGCCGCCTGCACGCGCGCCAGGCGGGCGGCGCCGCGGCGGCGACCGCGCCGGCCAGGAGCGTCAGCCCGGCTTTGGTGTCAAAGCCCGGCGCAAAGACGACGATCAGAAGGATCACGGCAGCCAATCCGCCGAGCAGCCCGGCGCTCACAATGGCTCTGGGCGGGGCGAAGCGGACACGGCTCCAGCCGGCGGTGAGCAGGGCCAGCCCCGCCGCCCCGGCCACCAGCGCCAGGAGCCGCAAATCCTGCACCGGATAGCTATAGGCGAAGAGGCCGCGCCCGGCTTCGGCGATCAGCTGCAGCCCGGCGACGAGCGCTATCGCCGCCAGCAGGCAGGGCGCCGCGCGGCGCGGTGAGAGTATTGCGAGCCCCGCGAAGAAGACCAGCGCCAGGGCGAACACGCCCAACGTCACCAGCGAGCCCTGATAGCCGGCGAGGATCCTCCGGCGCGGATCGGCGTAGGGTCCTATGGCGATGCGGTGGGTTGGCGCGGCGAGCTTGATCAGGCTGTGATGGCCGGAGGCTTTAAGCACTACGCGGTTCTCACCGGCGCGTAGAATCTGGGCTGGAAGAAACAGCGCGGCGTCCATCAGCCCGGCGGCTTCTTCTGCAGCATTGAAGCCGGGCAGACCGTTGGCGCCGATGGCGGCGCCATTAACCTGCGCCTCCGCCGCCATCTTGCCCGAGAGGAAGAGCGCGTAAGGCCCCGACAGAGGATCCGGCGCAATCTCGAGGTCAATCAGCGCCTCGATCCAGATCGTGCGGTTCTGGGCGCTGGCGGTCCAGAAGGGCGTGGTCTCGCAAGGGTGTGCAGCAAAATCCGCTGGCGCAGTCTCGCCAGGTTCCGCCGGGCAGACACGCACATCGTCGCGCACGCTCCAGACCTGGGCGGGCGCAGGCGCGGCGGCGACCATCAAGACGATGAGGGCGGCGAGAAGACGAGTCATGGCGTTCAGGCTAGCTCCGCTCGGCCAAAGAGTCGCGCCGTTCGCCGATCCGCGCGCGCCGCTCGCCGAACGAATGGCGCCTCCGGCCGATCCGGGGATGCGCGCGGCGGAGGGGGCGGCGATGACGGCGGGGTCAGCCTTTAAAGGGAGCGTTCCACCATGATCATCGCCGCCATCCTCGCCGCCATCCTGTCCGCCAGCCTCGCCGCCCAGCCGCAGCCCGGCGAAACCGCGATCGAATTCACCGCCGAGAGCGGAGAGAGTGTCGCGGCGTATCGCGGCGCGCTGGAGGTCCCGGAGCACCGGGCTGACCCGGCGAGCCGGATGATCACCCTGTCCTATGTGCGCTTCCCCGCCACCACGCCCACGCCGGGAGACCCCGTCGTCTATCTCGCCGGCGGGCCGGGGGGATCGGGATCGGGGACGGCCGCGGGCCGGCGTTTCCCGCTGTTCATGGCCATGCGCGAGCATGGCGACGTGATCGCCTTTGATCAGCGCGGCACGGGCGACTCCACCGCACTGCCCGCCTGCCGGACCGACATTTATCTGGCTGAGGACCGGCGTGTGGCGCCTGAGGAGATGACGTCAGCCTACCGGGCCGCGGCGCTGGAGTGCCGCAGCTTCTGGGCGGGCGAGGGGATCGCGATAGAGGGCTACACAACGCTTGAAAGCGTCGCGGATTTGTCGGACCTGCGCCGCCATCTGGGCGCGCAGACGCTGGATCTGTGGGGCATTTCCTACGGCACGCATCTGGCGCTCGCCGCCATGAAGACGATCCCGGCCGAGCTTGATCAGATCATTCTGGCGAGCGCGGAAGGCCTCGATCAGACTGTGAAGCTTCCGTCGCGCACCGACGCCTTCTTTGATCGCCTGGCCGCTGCGGTGGCGAGCCAGCCTGAAGTGGCGGCCCGCTATGGCGATGTGGTCGCCCTGATGCGCCGGGTCCAAGCCAGGCTCGAAGCGGAACCGATGATGCTCACCGTGCAAGGGCCTGACGGCGTGTCGATCGAGTACGCCTTCACAAAGGACCATCTGCAGATGCTGTCCGGCGCCGCGTCCGATCCGCAAAACGCGGTCTGGCTGCTGCCGCTTTACGCGACACTGGACGCCGGCGAGCCGGGCATGGCGCAGGTCTTCGCCCAGCGCTTCTTCAATCCGGGCGAACCGATCACGATGCGCGCCATGTCCACCGCCATGGACATCGCCTCCGGCGTCAGTCCGGCCCGGATGGCGCAGTTCGAGGCCCAGGCTGACACGGGCCTGACCGGGCCGTACCTGAACTTTCCCATGCCCCAGCTTGCGAATGTGTGGCCGGATATGGACCTGGGCGCGGCGTTTCGGCAGGAGGCGAGGTATGACGGCCCGGTCCTGCTGCTCACCGGCACGCTGGACGGGCGCACCTATCCAGAAGGCCAACGCGAGGCGACGGCGGGCCTGAGCGATCTCACCGCAGTCACGGTGATCAACGCCGGCCACAACCTCTTCATGACGAGCCCGGACGTGGGCGCCGCCATGGACGCCTTTATGCGCGGCGATCCGGTCGTGCGGGAGATCGTCGTTCCGTTGCCGGATTTCATGGGCGAGTAGTCCTGGTTGGTCGCACGGCCCCCTCCCGCCGTTGACGCTTCGCGAATGGAGGGGGCGGGTCCTGTCGCGAAAGATCCACGCCCCATGGCGAAAGGGCGCTCGCGCCACGCCGGGATGTCGCCGAGGTCTTGGGGGAGCCGGACACGCTGTGTGCCCGGCGCTCATTTTTGGAGACCCGCCATGCCTCGTTCCGCTCTGCTTCGTTCCGGCGCCGCCGGCCTTGTCATTCTCGGCGCCGCGCTGTCGTCCGGCGCCGCCGCTCTCGCCCAGGAGCCTGTGACCATCACCCTCACCGTAACCGGCATCGCAGAGACGCGCGGCGATATCGGCGTCGCGCTGTTCGCCGCAGACAGCTGGTCGGGCCAGCCGGTGGCCACCGCCTCCGCCGCCGCTGACGCGAGCGAGGTGAGCGTTGAGCTGTCCGCGCCGGGACCGGGCCGGTACGCCATCCGCCTTTTTCACGATGTCGACGGCGATGGCGCGTTGAACACCAATCTGATGGGCATTCCGACCGAGCCGTTCGGCTTCTCCAACAACGCCCCGGCGCGCTTTGGCCCGCCCTCGGTCGAGGACGCCGGCTTTGACGTCCCGGCGTCGGGCGTGTCCCACACAATTTCGCTGCAGGGCTGAGGAGGCGAGGATGACCCAGCTTTCACGACGCGCCTTTACGGGCTTGCTCGGCGGCCTTGGGGCCGCCGCCCTCGCGCCGGGTCCGGCGCTGGCCGGACCGGGTGAGCCGCGCGGCTGGCGCGCCGGCTTCACAACGGCGCCGGACAATCTGCAAAGCGGGCTCACGGCGCTTTCCGGCCGGGTCCCTGACGGGCTGGAGGGCGTGTTCTATCGTATCGGCCCCGCCCAGTTTGACCGCGACGGCGAGCGGCTGGGTCACTGGTTTGACGGTGACGGCATGGTGCAGCGCTTCGAGATCGCCGGCGGGCGTGTGCGCCACCGCGGCCGCTTCGTCGACACCGACAAGCGGCGAGGCGAAGAGGCGGCGGGACGGTTCGTCTATCCCGGCTTCGGATCCTCGCCGCGCGACCCGGCGCCGGTCGCCCGCCCGGATACCGTCAACGCGGCGAACACCAGCCTTCTGCCCATGGGCGATGAGGTCTGGGCGCTGTGGGAAGGCGGGTCGCCCTGGCGGGTCGACGCCGAAACGCTGGATACGATAGGACGCCAGGCCTTTGACGGCGGGCTGGACGGCCTGCCGTTCTCCGCCCACCCCAAGCAGGGTCCGGACGGCGATATCTGGAACTTCGGCGCTTTCGGGCGCAGCTGCGTGATCTGGCATCTCGATACAGCCGGCGGCGTGAACCGCGCCAGCCTGCTGGAGCTGCCGGTCCCCAGCCTGATGCATGATTTCGCGGTTACGCAGACCAAGATCGTTCTGCTCCTGCCGCCTCTGCTGCATACCGGCGAGCGCGCCGACACCGTCATCGACGCCCATCGCTGGCGGCGCGATGAGCCGCTGCGCATCCTTGTCATCGACAAGGCCGACTTCTCCATCACGGCCCGCTATGAGCTTCCGGCCTACTATCTGTTCCACGTCGGCAACGCGTTCGAGGAGGCTGACGGAACGATACGGCTCGACACCTTCCTGTTCGATGATTCAAGCTTCGCCACCGACACCGCACGCAGCCTGGCGGCGGGAGACTATGTCGCCTCCGCCAACGCCCTTCCGGCGATGATCGCACTGCACCCGACCGGCCGGGCGGATATCGCAACCCATGACGGGTCCGGGGAATTCCCGCGCATGGATCCGCGCCTTGTGGGGCGGCGCCATAGCCGGCTCTTCGGGATCGTGGAGCATGGGGTCGGGGCCTGGAACTGGGAGTCCGGGCGGTTCAATCGCCACGTTCACTCCAACGATCACTGGGCGGAAGAGCCGGTCTTCGTGCCGCGCTCGTCCGGCGCCGATGAGGGCGACGGCTGGCTGATCGCCACCGCGCTCAACGGCGTGGCCGGGCGTACCGAGCTGCATATCTTTGAGGCGCGCCATGTCAGCGACGGGCCGGTGGCCAGCTTCGCCTGCCCCTACGCGTTGCCGCTAGGCTTCCATGGAACCTTTGTGGGGGCGTGAGGGGCCGCTATTCGCCAGGCGGCCTCACTCCGCCGCTGGCAGGCTCGCGGCGGCGTATTTCGGGCAGTCGCTGCGGCAGGCCCCGTCATGGCTCCACTCCGGCGGGCGCCAGAGATAGCCGAGCCGGTCGCGCCAGTGGTCGGCGGTCTTCATGCGCGCCCACAATTGTTCAAAGCCGGCGAACTGGGCGGTGAGGGGGTTGTTGTCGTGAACCGGATTGACCAGTCCGACCATGGGCGGCTCGTCCTCGTCATAGGTCTTGAAGCTGGAGAACAGGTGGTCCCAGACGATGAGGACCTGGGAGTAGTTGGTGTCGATATAGCGCGCCTGGTTGGCGTGGTGGACCTTGTGCAGGCGCGGCGTGGCGAACACCCGCTCCATCCAGCCCAGATGCCCGACATAGCTGGCGTGGTTCCAGATGCCGTAGAGGTTTTTGACCACCGACACCGCCAGATACACCACTGGCGGCACCCCCATTAGGGCTGCGGCGACCGCCATGACGCCTTTCAGCCGACCGTCCAGATAGAAGCCGCGCGCGGCGGTGGTGTGATTGAACTCATTGGAGGAATGGTGAATCGAGTGAAACGCCCATAACAGGCCCACCCGGTGCGCCATGCGATGCTCGGTATAATAGGCCAGCTCGTGCACGCCGAACGCGACCAGGACGGCGAGCCAGAGCGTGTCCATGCTGAACAGACGAAAATGCTCGTACACCGTCACATAGAGCGCCAGGGGGAGCAGAAGTCCCAGCCCCATGGAGATGACGCTGTTCATCAGGTTGAGCCCGACCGAGCACAGGGCGTCGCCGTCATTATAGCGGGCGTTGCGGATCGCCGCGAAGGCGCGCTCGCCCAGCACCATGGAGAAATAGCCGCCCGCCAGCCACCAGATGGCGTTGGGGCCGCCAAGAGTCGCGGTAAGGGTCTGCAAGGCGTCTTCAAGGATGGTGCGGGTCTCCCTGAGCAAGAGTATTGCTCAGGTCGTTGGCGCGAAGCAATCGCTCAGCGATCAGTGCGCCAGACGCCAGTCCAAGCGCTTGCCGGCGTGGAAGGGCGTCACCGCTTCGCCGTCCGAGTCGATCCGCTCCGGCACGTCCAGCCCGGATCGCTCCAGCGTCACGGTCTCTTCATTCAGGGGAAGGCCATAGAAGCGCGGGCCGTGTTCGCTGGCGAAGCCTTCCAGCTTGTCCAGGCAGCCAAGCTCTTCAAAGGTCTGGGCGTAGCTTTCAAGGGCAACCGGGGCTGAATAGATCCCGGCGCAGCCGCAGGCGCTTTCCTTGGCGTGGCGGGCATGGGGGGCGGAATCGGTGCCCAGGAAGAATCTGGAGCTGCCCGTCTGCACCGCGGCGCGAAGGGCGTGCTTGTGTTTTGCGCGCTTGGCCACGGGCAGGCAGTACATGTGGGGCCGGATTCCTCCCACCAGCATGTCGTTGCGGTCGATGCGCAAATGATGGGCGGTGACGGTGGCGGCCACGCTGTCCGGCGCTGCGCTGACGAACGCGACGCTGTCCTGCGTGGTGATGTGCTCCAGCACGATTTTCAGGCCGGGGAAGGTGTCGACGATCTTTGAAAGGATGCGGTCGATGAAGACTTTCTCGCGGTCGAAAATATCGATCTCGGGGCTCACCACCTCTCCATGGATAAGGAGCGGCATGCCGATCCCGGCCATGGCTTCCAGCACCGGATAGATCTTTTCGACATCGGTGACGCCGCTGGCTGAATTGGTGGTGGCGCCGGCCGGGTAGAGCTTGGCGGCGGTGAACACGCCCTCGGCATGGCCGCGCGTCAGCTCGCCGGCGTCGATCGTGTCAGTGAGATAGGCCGTCATCAGCGGCTCGAAATCGCTTTCGGGCCCCACCGCTGCGCGGATCCGGTCACGATAGCTGGAGGCCTGGGCCATGGTGGTCACCGGAGGAACCAGGTTGGGCATGACGATGGCGCGCTTGAACTGGCGGGCGGTGTGCGGCGCCACGAGCCTCAGCATGTCGCCGTCGCGCAGGTGCACGTGCCAGTCGTCGGGGCGTCGGATCGTCAAGGTCTGGGTCATGGCGGGCTCTCTAGCGGTCTTCTCGGGCGCGTCTGTTTACCCCGATTTCGCGCTTTCGCCAGCACGACCGGGCGCCGCAGGCTTGAAGCCTTTCAGCCTCAGCGCGTTCAGCACCACGCAGACGCTGGACGCCGCCATGGCGGCGCCGGCGAGCACCGGCGACAGCGTCGGGCCGCCAAAGGGCGCAAGGGCGCCCATGGCCACCGGTATGAGCAGGACGTTATAGCCGAACGCCCAGACCAGGTTCTGCTTGATGTTGGAAAGCGTCGCCTTCGACAGGCCATAGGCGGACGCGACGGCGTTCAGATCATCGCCCATCAGGACGATATCCGCGCTTTCAATAGCGATGTCGGTGCCTGCGCCCATGGCGATTCCCACATCGGCTTCGGCGAGCGCGGGGGCGTCGTTGATGCCGTCGCCTGCAAAGGCGATTGGGCCGCAGGCGCGCAGGGCCTTCACCGCATCCGCCTTGTCGCCGGGCAGGGTCTGGGCGCGCACGTCATCGATGCCCAGCTCTTGGGCGACCGCGTTGGCGGGCGCGGCGGCGTCGCCGGTGATCATGGCGGTCTTCAAGCCGGCGCGATGCAGCGCGTCAATCGCGGCTTCGGCGCTGGGCTTGACTGGATCGGCCACGGCCAGAATAGCGGCGGCCTTGCCATCGAGGGCGAGATAGAGCGGCGCGCGGCCGTTTTCTTCAAGGTCGCTGGCGGCGTTTGCGAAGCCTGATACGTCAACACCGAGCCGGTCCATGAAGTGCTTGGCGCCCACGGCCGCCGTGCGCCCGTCCGCTTCGCCTGAGACGCCATAGCCGGACACCGCCTCGAAGCCTGTGATGGTCGCAAGGGGCAGCGCCTTCTCTTGCGCAGCGTTCACCACCGCGAGCGCGATCGGGTGCTCGGAGCGCGCTTCAAGGCTCGCCGCAAGCCTGAGCGCCTCATCTTCATCGACACCCGGCGCAGTGTGGAGATCGGTGAGCGTCGGCTTTCCTTGCGTCAGCGTGCCGGTCTTGTCGAAGGCGAGGGTGGCGACCCGGCTTAAGCCCTGCAGCGCGTCGCCGCGGCGAAATAGAACGCCCAGCTCGGCGCCGCGCCCGGTTCCGGTCATGATGGAGACCGGCGTCGCCAGCCCCATGGCGCAGGGACAGGCGATGATCAGCACCGCCACTGCGTTGATCAGCGCCAGCGAGAGCGAGCCGGCCAGGACCAGCCAGAGCACAAAGGTGAGGGCGGCCAGCCCCATGACCACGGGCACGAACACGCCGGTGACCCGGTCCACCAGCTGCTGGATCGGCAACTTGGCGCCTTGTGCCTCCTCCACCATGGCGACGATGCGCGCCAGCGCGGTGTCGGCGCCGACAGCGGTCGCCTTCATGTCCAGGGCGCCGGTCTGGTTCACCGTGCCGCCGCTCAGCGCCGCGCCTTCGCGCTTGGCCGCCGGAACCGGCTCGCCGGTGAGCATGCTTTCATCCACATGGCTTTCGCCTGACACCACGACGCCATCCACGGGGATCTGCTCGCCCGGGCGCACCTCGATCAGATCGCCTACGGCCACCGCCTCGATGGCGCGCTCTTCAAGCTCGCCGGAGGGCAGGCGCACGCGGGCGGTCTTGGCTTGCAGCGACAGAAGTTTGCGGATGGCGCCGCCGGTGCGGCCCCGGGCGCGCGCCTCCAAGAAGCGGCCCAGCAGGATCAGCGTCACCACCATGGCGCTGGCTTCAAAATAGACGTGGGTGGTTCCATCGGGCAGCAGGCCCGGCGCAATGGTCGCCAGCGCCGAATAGCCCCAGGCCGCGCTGGTGCCCAGCATCACCAGTGTGTTCATTTCCGGCGCGCCGCGCAGGAGCGTCGGCAGACCGTGACGGTAGAACACCCGCCCCGGACCAAACTGCACCAGGCTCGCCAGGATCAGGAACACCCAGTTCAGCGTTGCGCGCCCGGCGGGGTCCATCGTGATCGGCTGAAGCGCCGGGATCACATGCCCGCCCATCTCGATGATGAAGATCGGCAAGGTCAGCGCGGCCGCGAAGATCAGCTCGCGCGCACTCACCTCGCCGTGTTCCTGACCGCGTTGATGTCCGTGTTCATCACCGGCGGACGCTTCGCCGGCCACTTTGGCGCGCTCGGAAAAGCTCTTCACCGGCGCGCCGTCATAGCCGGCGGCTTTCAGCGCATTGATGAGGCTCTGGGGTTTCGTGCCCGGCTCGACCACCAGATCGGCCCGGTGGGCCGCGAAATTGATGTTCGCCTCCACAACGCCGGGAGCGGCCGTGAGGGCGGTCTCCACCCGGCGCGCGCAGCCGCCGCAGGTCATCCCCGTGACGTCGAGGGCGAGGCGGGCGGTGTGGGTTTTGGCGTGATCGTCCGGCATAAGGGTCCAACGCGCGAAGCGGCTTTTCAGGGCCATGGAACGCTGATGGGTGGCGCGGTCAAGGCGGGGCGCGCTCCGCGCTCACACAGCTTTCATGAGCGTGATGTTGAATGCGGTGTGGTCGCGGTTGCTGGAGCCGCTCTCCTGCACCTTCACATCAAACATCTCTGCGGCCTCGCAGGTGCAGGACGCGCCTGCGCCGGGATGGGTTTCAAAGGCGATGGTGAGATCGCCGGGCAGGGCGTTCAGGCAGACAGATCCGCGGATGTGTCCATCCAGGGCCGGGGTGTAGGCCTCCCACCGGATATAGGCCCAGAGCGGCACCAGCGCGCCCGGCGACGGCTTCACCGGTTTCTGGCTCCAGGGCGAGGGCGCATTGTCCACCCATTGCGCCTGCTCCGGCGCAATGCGCACGGTCTTGATGCGGAAGGTCTCCAGCGTGGAGTTGGTCAGCGTGATCGCGATGCTGCGCTCGGCGGTGTGCGCCATGGCGGAGCCCTCTTTCCACGCCCAGGGCCAGTGTCACCGCGCGGGGCGACGCGATCAAAGGCGGCGATGTCGCCGTTGACCGGCACCCTTCCAGTGGGCCTAACGAAAACGGGCGGCGCCTTCGCACCGCCCGTCTCGTTTCAGCTCTTTAAAATCAGAGCTTTACTGCGCCGGCTCTTCGTCCTCGGAGGTCTCGTTTTCGCCCGGGACGGGGAAGCCGCGGTCGCGCATGAGCGGCTCGACGGTGGCGTCGCGGCCGCGGAAATCGCGATAGGCTTGCGCCGGGTCGATGCTGTTGCGCGGCGCGAACAGGGTCTCGACCATGCGGGCGGCCAGATCGGCGTCATAGAAGCCGCCCGGCGCTTCGGCGAAGGCTTCCGCCGCGTCCGAAGTCAGCACGTCGGCCCACATGTATCCGTAATAGCCGGCTGAATAGCCTTCACCGGAGAAGATATGACCGAAGTGGGGGCTGCGGTGACGCATGGGCAGCGCGTCGGGCATGTCCAGACGCTCCAGCGTGTCCCGCTCGAACTGGTCGGGATCAATCCCTTCGGGATCGGTGGTGTGGTAGTACATGTCCACCAGCGCGCTCGCCAGGTACTCGGTGGTGGCGAAGCCCTGATTAAAGGTCGAGGCCGCGCGGATCTTCTCCACCAGCTCGTCGGGCATCGGCTCGCCGGTTTCAGCATGGCGCAGATAATTGTCGATCACTTCATCGGTGAGCACCCAGCGTTCCAGAAGCTGGCTCTGGAACTCGGTGTAGTCGCGCACCCCGCCATTGAGCGTCGGGTAGACGACATTGGAGCTGAGCGCGTGCAGCGCGTGGCCCATCTCGTGGAAGAAGGTCGTCGCATCGTCAAAGCTGATCAGCACCGGTTCGCCGGGCGCGCCCTGGATGAAGTTGGAGTTGTTCGACGACAGCACCGTCTCTTCGCCGTCAAAGCTGGTGTGGCCGCGATAGCTTGTGGCCCAGGCGCCGGACCGCTTGCCGGGCCGGGCGTAGGGGTCGAGATACCAGAGGCCGATGTGGGCGCCGGTGTCCTTGTCGGTCACGTCCCAGACGCGCACGTCAGGATGGAAGACCGGAACCGAGCCGTCGGTGACTTCCTCAAAGGCGAAGCCGAACAGCTCGCCGGAGACGAAGAACATCGCTTCGCGCAAATTCTCGATGTTGAAGTACTGCTTCACTTCCTCGGAGTTCAGGTCGTATTCGGCCTGGCGGACTTTCTCCATGTAGTACCGGTAATCCCAGGGCTGGATCTGGTCGATATCATCGCCCTGCTCGGCGGCGAGGTTGGTCATCATGTCGACCTCCTCGTCGACGCGGGCGATGGCGGCCGGCCAGACCGTCTCCATAAGCTCCAGCGCGCGTTCCGGCGTTCCGGCCATGCGGTCTTCGAGGCGCCACTGGGCGTAATTGTCGTAGCCCAGAAGCTCCACCCGCTCGTCGCGCAGCTGAAGGATCTCCGCGATCAGGGCGTTATTGTCGAACTCGTCGCCATTGTCGCCACGCGAATAATACGTCTCCCAGACTTCCCGGCGCAGCTCGCGCTCGTCGGAATAGGTCAGGAAGGGATCCATGGAGGACCGCGTGTTCAGGATGGCGTATTCGCCCTCGCGGCCCCGATCAGCGGCGGCGGTGGCGGCCGCGCTCACCAGGCTTTCGGGCAGACCCGACAGCTGATCTTCGCTGAGCCAGGTGACGTAGTTTTCCTCGTCGGCCAGCACGTTGTTGGAAAAGCGCGTGTGCAGCTCGGCCAGGCGCGACTGGATCTCGGCGTAGCGCTCGGCGGCTTCGCCGTCCAGCGTCGCTCCGTTACGCGCGAACCCGTCATAGGTCAGCTGCACCAGGCGCTGCTGGTCGGGGCGCATATCGGCGAGCGCGTCGCTTTCATGCACCGCCTGGACGCGGGCGAAGAGATCCTTGTTCTGGTTGATCTCGGAATAGAAGGCGGAGATGCGCGGCGCCATCTCTCCCTGGATCTCGCGGAACTCCGGCGAGGACAGGTTGGACGACCAGATGCCGTAATAGGTGAAGACCCGGCCCAGATCATCGCCCGCGCCTTCCAGCGCCACGATGGTGTTGTCAAACGTCGGCGGCTCGGGGTTCTGGGCGATCGCGTCGATCTCGGCGCGGTAGCGGTTCATCCCTTCCTCCAGCGCAGGACGCAGGTATTCCAGGTCCATCTGGTCAAAGGCGGGTACGCCGCCATAGGGGCCGGTCCATTCGGCCAGCAACGGATTCGCGGTGGTTTCCGCTTCGGCGGACATGTCCTGATGGTTGTCGGCGAAGCTGGCGGCGGGCAGGGCGCCGAGGACGGCGGCCGCGCTGACCGCGGAGAGAAGCAGGGTGCGCATGAATGGCATGCCTTTCGGGACTGCTGAGAGTTTTCGAGCCGGTTGTACCGCGTGCGGCTCAGAGCGCAAAACTAACAAATCCGTCATAAACCGGGCCTGAGCCCCATGCTAGGCTGCATTGGGTGGCGTTCTCGCGCGAGGTGGAGTCCGGTTTGGTGGTTTGGGACAGCTTCGAGTCGATGCTGCCGACCGCGCGAGCGCGGCTGACCGAGCGATTGCGCCGCGCCGGGCCGGTCGCGCTGGCTGTGGGTCTGCACGGGGTGGGTATGGCGGCGTTGATCTGGCTGGCCGCGTCGCCGGATTTCGCCGAGGCGCCCCGCCGTATGGTAAACGTGGAGCTGGTGACGCCCGCGCCTCTGCCCGCATCACAGCCCGAAGCGCCGCCGCAGACAGCCGCTCAGACAGCCGCTCAGCAAGAGGCCTCGGTCCCGCCTGCGCCGCCCGTCAGCGAGCCCGTCAGCGCGCCCGCGAGCCGGCCGGTGGAGGCCGCCGCCGAACCTGCGCCGCAAGTGGAGGATGAGGGCTCAGGCGACGCCGCGCTCCTGGATGTCGATATCCCTGACGCGGTTGTCCTGGACGCGCCGGGCGGCACGCCGGGCGAGACCGCGTTCGCGACCCGGTCTTCGGCGCTGCGCGGGCTGGCCTGCGCGCGAGCGTTCGGCGGCGAGGGCGATCAGATTGGATGCGAGGGCGCGCCTGCAGTGGACTTCGCCCGATATGCGGACGGCGAAGGCGCCGCCTCTGTCGACGCATTGATGCAGGCGCGCTTCAACAGCCTCGCCGGGCTCTTCGGTGCTCACCTTGATCCATCGCTACGCCGGCTTCCGGGACAGCAGGGCATGCAGGTGATGGCCAATCAGCGAATGGGGATGTCCGGCGCCGACGAAATGCGCGACAGCCTGCCGCCCATGGTCCCGGACCCCGCTTTCGGCGATTGAGCCGCCGGACCGTGGGAGCCTTCCGGTCCCCGTCTCCGCTGTTCTTCCCAAGCCCGGTATTCGCCTCAGCGACCGTCTCCGTCGTCATCGGGCGGAGCCATGGGGTCGTTCTTGCGGCTGGGCGGAAACATCACCGCGACGCCCATCTGGGCGCTGGCGAAGGTGGTGGACACGAAAAAAGCCAGCAGGAGCCGGATTCCGGTTCCCCCGGCCGAGCCGCGGGTCATCGTGCGGATCGAGCCTATATCCAGAACCAGGATCACCGCCGTGAGGGCGATCCCGATGGCGGCGCCGATCAGAGCGTGCCGGATCAGAAATCGAATCAGCGCGGGCATGGGACCTCTTTCACACACTCTCAATCTAACGCGCGAAAATGCGTGGTCGAGGTGCTGGCGGCTTTTGGCGGAGTCGCTTTATGCTTCCACGTCCTTCAAGAGGTTTCGGGGCTTATGGGCGTACTCATCATCGGACTGGCGATCTTCCTGGGCGTGCACTTTACGCGCGTGTTGGGAATCAAGCGGCTGACTGTCTCGGTGATCGGGGACACGCTGTACTGGATCTTCTATTCGGTGCTGTCCGCGGTCGGCCTGTCGCTGGTGATCTACGGGCATATCCTGGCGCACCCGTCCGAAGCGGTATGGAATCCGCCAGAATGGACGCGCACCCTGGCGCTCATCGCCGTGCCGGTGTCGCTGGTGCTCTTGGCGGCGGCCTATCTGCCCAGCCATATCCGTTCGTTCACCCGCCACCCCATGACGCTGGCCACGGTGCTGTGGTCGGGATCGCACTTGCTGGCCAATGGCGAGATCGCTTCGCTGGTCCTGTTCGGCGCTTTTTTCGTGTGGTCGGTCATGTTGTTGATCGAGGGATACGCCGTGGGCGGCAACTTTGAACGGCCCGGAAACTGGAGCGCGGACATCGCTGCGCTGGTGATCGGGCTGGGCGCGGCGGCGGCCCTTGCGATCTTCCATATGCAGCTTTTTGGAGTCGCGGTGATCGGCTTTGCATCCGAACCGGTGGCGCCGGGCATCTAATACTCGAAGCGCCGGGTCAGCGGCGCAGGTCGAGGAGACGAAAAATGGATGAAATTCTGGTTCCCCTGGGTGCGTTTGCGATGGTCGCCGCTATTGTGGGCTTCAATGTCTGGGCCGGGGCGTCCAAGCGCAAACAGGTCATGGAGACCGTGCGCGACGCGATCCGTTCGGGTCAGCAACTGGACCCGGCGACGATCAAGGCGCTGGGCGCTCAGGAAAAACCCAAGGGCGGTGATCTCAAATCCGGCCTGATCCTGATCGCGGTTGCCGCGGCCTTCGTCGTGCTGGGCGTCTCGATTAACGCGGCCGATCTGGGCGACTCGCCGGAGATCGTTCCGATCTTCACCGCCATCGCCGCCTTCCCGGGCTTTATCGGCGTCGTGCTGGTGCTGTTCGGCCTGGCCGGTCTGGGCAAGTCCAAAGACGAGAACGCAGCCTAGGCTGCGGGGCCGGGAGGGCCGACGGCGTGGACGCCAGCGATGCAGAACTGGTCGCCCTGGTTATTGCGGGCGGTGACAAGCGGGCCTTCGGCGCGCTTGTCAGCCGCCATCAAAGCGCCGTGCGCGGCGTTTTGATGCGCCTGTGCCGAAACTCCGCCATGGCCGACGACCTGGCCCAGGACGCCTTCATCAAGGCCTATTCGAGGATCAGCGATTATAGCGGCAAGGGCAGCTTCAAGGGCTGGCTGTGCCGGATCGCCTACACCGAATTTTTGATGAGCGCGCGAAAGCGCAAGTCCGCCGACGCCGCGCTTGAGCGGCTGCAGGCGGAGCCGGGCGAGGACCATGTGCCGGCCGGACCTGCGGGGATGCGCGTCGATCTTGATCGCGCGCTCGCCACGCTGGGTGAGGAGGAGCGCACCTGCGTGATCATGTGTTACGCGGGCGGCATGAGTCATTCGGAGGCCGCCGAAGCCACCGGGCTTCCCCTGGGGACGGTGAAGAGCCATGTTAATCGAGGGCGCGCCCGGCTGCAGGCCTGGTTCGAGCGCAAGGAGGTTGCGGCATGAGCGGGCCTGATCCCATCAACGGCGAAGGCGCCATGAGTCAGCACGCCGATCCCGACCGCGTCGACGCGGCGTTTGATGCGGCCTTTGACGCGAAACTGACGTCGATGTTCGAGGCGGCTGGTCCTCCCGACCATGATCCGGTGTTCACCGCCCATGTGATCTCGGAGGTCGGCCGAACCAGCCGGTTCCGGTTTCTCGCCCTGGGCGGGGCCGGGGCGACCGGGTCGGCCGTAGCGGGAACCCAGCTGGAGCGCCTGGTGGACGTCTCGCTCCTGGATATGGGCGGCGCGCTGGGCCAGGCGGCCGGTTTTGTCGGTCCCGAGGCGCTTGTCACAGTCGCCTTCGCCGCTGTCGCCCTGGTGTTCGCGCGCGTCCTGCCGGGCGGGCGCCTGGCCTGATCCACTGGCGTTGTGCGGCTTCGGATTCGCGCTAATGTGCGCGCAAATTCCGCCTGCACCGCCCGGGAGAAGGCCAGATGTCCGCGCAGAAACAAACTCCGGTCAAACGTCTCACCCCGCCCGATATAAGGTCGCGCAAGAACGCCGAGCCGCTGGTGTGCCTGACCGCCTATGACGCGCCCATGGCCAGATTGCTCGATCCCCACTGCGATCTTCTGCTCGTGGGCGATTCGGTGGGCATGGTGGTGCACGGGCTGCCCAATACGATCCCGGTGACGCTGGAGATGATGATCCTGCACGGCCAGGCGGTGATGCGCGGCTCCGACCGCGCGCTGGTGTGCGTGGACATGCCGTTCTCCACCTATGAGCGCTCAAAGGAGCAGGCTTTCGACAACGCCGCGCGCGTGCTGCGCGAGACCGGCTGTCAGGCGGTGAAAGTGGAAAGCGGCGTCTTCATCGCCGACACGATTCGTTATCTGGCCGAGCGCGCCATTCCGGTGATCGGCCATGTGGGCCTGCGGCCCCAGGCGGCGCTCGCCGAGGGCGGGTTCAAGGCCAAGGGCCGCGACGCGGAGTCCCGCCAGCGCGTTATCGAGGAAGCGATCGCCACCGACGAGGCGGGCGCCTTCGCCATCGTGGTGGAGGGGGTGGCCGAGGATCTCGCCGAAGAAATCACCGAGCGGGTCAAGGCGCCCACGATCGGGATCGGGGCGTCGGCCAAGTGCGACGGGCAGATTCTCGTCACCCCGGACATGATGGGCCTGTTCGACTGGACTCCCCGCTTTGTAAAGCGCTACGCCGATGTGAAAGGCGCCATGGAAGACGGCGTCAAACGCTATGCCGAGGAGGTTCGCACCCGCGCCTTCCCGACGGACGCTGAAGTCTATAAGCCCAGGAAGGGCTGAAACAGCAGGGCTGTATTGCCCGGCTGACCGCACGCGGCTAGGGTCCGCGCCGTTATTGGATAGAACGAGTGAGGCCTGACGCGTGGTCGACGTTTTCGACGAAGTCGAGGAAGAACTCCGCCGTGAGCGGTATCAGGCGGCGATGAGCCGCTACGGGCCCTGGGTGGCGGGCGTTGCTGCAGCTATCGTGCTGGGAGCAGCCGGCTATCAGTTCTGGGACTGGAATTCGAGCCGGGCCAGCGCCGAAGCGTCCGACCAGTACATGGCGGCCGCCGAAGCGCTTGCATCGGGCAATCTGGCCACCGCCGACGCGGGCTTCGCCGATCTCGCCGAGAGCGGACCGCGCGGCTACGCCTCGCTGTCGCTTTTGCGCCGCGGTGAAATCGCGCTGCAGCAGAACAATTCCGAGGAGGCCGCGCGCTTTTTCAGCGCCGCCGCCGAGCGCGCGCCGGAACCGCTGACGCGTCAGCTGGCGACCTACAAGGCGACGCTCGCCCAGTTCGACGCGCTGTCCTATGACGATGTCCGCGTGCGCCTGAGCCCGCTGACCGAGGGCGATGCGCCCTTCGGCGCGCTGGCTCGCGAGCTCATCGCCGCCGCCGCCGTCCGCGCCGAGCGCTGGGACGAGGCGCGCGGCGCCTATGAACTGCTTTCGGTGTCACTGGACGCGCCTCCGGGCGTTTCGCGCCGCGCGGCCGAGGCGCTGACCTTCATTGCTCAGAACGCGCCCGCAGCGGTCGCCGAAGACGCCGCGCAGGCCGCATCTGAAGTTCCCGCCGACATGATGGGCGAGGCTCCGGCTGAAACCCCCGCCGAAGCGCCCGCCGTTGAGCCGGCCCAAGCGGCCGATCCGGACGCTCCACTCCAACAGGAGGACGGCCTTTGATGTCGATCCGCGCCTTTACCCTCGCCATTTCCGTTGCGGCGAGCTTCGCCCTGGCCGGGTGCGGCGCCGGCGAGCGACTCTCCGGTCTCAACCCCTTTGGCGGCCCGGAGGAGGACGATCCCAACGCCCCGGCGCAGTCGGAGCGGATCTCCATTCTCGAGCTTGAAGAGCGTCTGTCCTCCAATATCGAGCAAGGTCCGGTTACGCTGCCGCGCGCCTATGTGAACAGCGCCTGGCCGCAGCCCGACGGCTATCCGACCCACGCCATGCAGCACACCGATGCGTCGGGCGGGCTGAACCGGCTCTGGCGTGAAAGCGCGGGCGACGGCTCCAACAATGACCGGCGTCTCAATGCGCGCCCGGTGATCGCCGAGGGCGTGGTGTTCGCCATCGACGCCTCTGGCCGGGTCTCCGCTCGCTCGCTGGAGACCGGCGAGCAGACCTGGCGCACCCGCCTGGCCGAGGTGCGCCGCGAGGCCGGAGAGGGCAGCTGGATCCCCTTCCGCGGGAACGGCGACCGCGTGCTGACTTTCGGCGGCGGCGTCGCCTATGACAATGGCCGCATCTTCGCCCATGACGGCGGCATGGCCCTGTACGCGCTTGACGCCGACACCGGCGAGGAGCTGTGGCGGTCAGAGGCGCTGACCCCGTTCCACTCCTCGCCCACTGCGGTGGATGGCCGGGTTTTCGCCACCACAGACGATAACGAGCTGCTCGCCATCGATGCCGAAAACGGCGAAGTCCTGTGGACGCACCGCTCCATCGCCGAAACCGCGCGCCTGCTCACCGCGCCGAGCCCGGCTGTGGCGGGCGAGGTTGTGATTGCGCCCTTCACCTCGGGCGAGATCGTGGCCCTGCGTGTGCAGAACGGTACGGTGCTGTGGTCGGATTCGCTGACCCGGACGGGCGGGCTCACCCCGCTGTCCTCGATCAACGACATCGCCGCCAGCCCGGTGGCGATCGGCGACCGCGTCTACGCCATGAGCCATTCAGGCATAATGGCTGCGTTCGACATTCGCAGCGGCGAGCGCGTCTGGACCCTGCCGGCGGGCGGGCTGCACGCGCCGTATCTCGCGGGCGATTATCTGTTCCTGGTGACCACCGAAGGCGAGGTCTCCGCCATCGACCGCACGAGCGGCACGGTGCGCTGGATCACTCAGCTCGACGCCTTTGAGAACGCCCGCAAGCGCCGTGACCGTATCAGCTGGGCCGGCCCCATCCTGGCCGGAAACCGGCTGGTGCTGGCGTCGTCCGAGGGCGAGATGGTGATCCTGGATCCGGCCACCGGGGACCGGCTTGAAGACCGCGATATCGGCGATCCGGTCTTCATCGCTCCGGTGATCGCGGATGAGACCGTTGTGGTGTTCACCGACGAGGGACGCTTGATCGCGTACCGATAAAGGCGCATTTGAGCAGATTGGCGTCACGCGCCGCGGCCCTGTAGGCCGCGGCGCTCGCATTTGTAATGGAGCATGTCTCGTGAAACGCTTGCCGTCCCTGGCCATCGTGGGGCGTCCCAATGTGGGTAAGTCGACCCTGTTCAACCGCATCGCCGGCAAACCGCTGGCGATCGTGGACGACCGTCCGGGCGTCACCCGCGACCGGCGCCAGGCGCGCGGGCGGATCGGTGACCTGGAACTGCGCCTGATCGACACCGCCGGCTATGAAGACGAGAAGACCGGCGTGGAGGCGCGCATGCGCGCCCAGACCGAGGCGGCGCTGGCCGAAGCCGATGTCTGCGTCTTCCTCATCGACGGGCGTGAGGGGATCACCGCCCTTGATGAGCGTTTCGCCGAGGTGCTGCGCAAGGCCCACAAGCCTGTGATCCTGGCGGTGAACAAGTGTGAGGGCGCACGCGGCGATGACGGCGCGCTGGAGGCCTGGAATCTGGGTCTGGACGAGCCGGTGCCGATCTCGGCCGCGCACGGCGAGGGCATGGCTGATCTCTACGCCCGCCTGGTGAACGTGCTGGAAAACCAGACGCCGCTTGAGCTGGAGTATCTCGACGGGGACGGTGAGGACGAGGAGGGCGCGCCCCTGCGCCTGGCGGTCGTCGGGCGGCCCAATGTGGGCAAGTCCACGCTGGTGAACGCCATGATCGGCGAAGAGCGCATGATCACCGGGCCTGAAGCCGGGCTGACTCGCGACGCCATTGCGGTGGAGTGGGAGTGGAACGGCGAGCGAGTGCGCCTGCACGACACCGCCGGTCTTCGAAAACGCGGCAAGGTGGACGACCGCCTGGAGCGCATGAGCGCGGCTGATACCCTGCGCGCCATCAAATTCGCCGAGATCGTGCTTTTGCTGGTGGACGCCGAGCGCCCGTTTGAAAAGCAGGACCTCACCATCGCTGACCGGATTGTCGAGGAGGGCCGCGGCCTCGTCGTGCTGATCTCCAAGTGGGATTTGGTCGAGGACAAGCAGGCAAAGCTGGCCGAACTGCGCGAAGAATTTGAACGCCTTTTGCCCCAGGTGAAGGGCGCGCCGCTGATCCCGGTCTCAGGCCTCACCGAGCGCGGCCTCGACAAGATCATGCCGACGGTCAAGGCGCTGCACGCCAACTGGTCGGTGAAGGTGAAGACGCGCGATCTCAATGACTGGCTCAAGGAAATGACCCAGCGCCATCCGCCGCCTGCTGTGGACGGGCGCCGGGTGAAGCCGCGCTATCTGTCACAGACCAAGGCGCGTCCGCCCACCTTCGTCCTCATGGCGAGCCGCGCGTCCCAGCTGCCGGAGAGCTATAAGCGCTATCTGGTGAACGGGCTGCGCGAAGCGTTCGACCTGCCCGGCGTTCCGATCCGTCTGATCGTCAAGGCCCAGCATAACCCCTACGCAAAGAGCTAGTTGGGCTCACGCTCACGTTCACGCTCGCGTTCCCGGCGCCGCCGCTCGGATTCCATGGCGCGACGCTCGGCGTCGGCCGCGCGGTGGGCGGCGTCTCGCTGCGCTTCGCTTTCAATGCGGGCCTGCTCTTCGGCGCGCTGCATCTCAACGCGGCGTTGGACGGAGAGAGGGCCCAGACGCAGGATCACCTCTTCTTGCGCGCCGCCGACTGTCCCTGGCAGGGCTGGCGGGGTTGGCGGCGCTGGCGGGACGGGCGGTGTTCCGGCCTGCTCCAGGATCACGCGGATCGGCTCGCCCAGCTCGGCCCGGCGAATCTCGAAGCTCCAGCTCGTCTCGCCGGTCCCGCTTTCCACGTTCGCTTCGATGTTTTCATGGGATTGAGCCAAAGCGGCCAGCGCCGCGCGCAGCCCTTCGCGGGCCGCGCCGAGCGCTTCGCGCTCCACCGCCGAGTTAGAAAGATTTCCTTCCGCCTCCGCCATCGCCGCCTCGATGGCGGCGCGGGCCTCCATGAAGGCGACCCGTCGGCCGTCGCGCCCGGTGGCGTAGGCGGAGGCCCTAGTGTGCGGATCGCGATAATCGGCCATATCCGCTCCGCCGGCGCAATCTTCAACGGTCAGGTTCGCGGGCAGTCCAGCCACCTGGGCGCCGCAGACCTGGCGGAAGCTCTGAGGCCCAAGACCCTGAGCGCTCGTGAAATCGGCGCCGGTGACATTGACGGAGACAAAGCGGGCGCCGTTGAGATCGGCGCCGCGAAAATCGGCCCGGCTGAGGTCGGCGCGCTCGAAAATGGCGCCGGCTAGCTCCGAGCCGCGAAGATCGGCGCTTTCCAGGCTCGCGCCGAAGAAGTGAGATTGGGCGAACTCCGCGCCGCGCATGTCCGCGCCGGTGAAATCGACCTGGCGCAGCACCGCATCACGCCCATGGGCGCCGCCAAGATCGGCGCCGGCGAAGCTCACCTGCAACATCACCGCGCCGGTGAGCGTGGTCCGCTCCAGACGCGCTCCGGCGAAGTCCACCTGGTGAAGGCGGGCGCGTTCGAAGTCCACATCCGCCAAATCGGCGCCGGAGAAGTTGACGCTGGTCAGCCGCGCCTCGGTCATGGAGGTGTGGGCGAAGTCGGCGCCGGCCAGAACCATGTCGGACATGTGCGCGCCGAGAAGTTCGGCGTGGGAGAAGTCGGAGTTGGAAAAATCGCCGCCGAGAAACTGGGCGTTGGCCAGATTGCTGTCGGCGAAGTCACAGCCCTGACAATCACCGCCGATTACAAGGCGCTTGTGCGGGTCCTCGCCGGCGTGCGCCGGGGCCGAAATCGCGGCCGCCGCCGCGGCCGCCAGGAGGGCGTGTTTCAAGCTCATGGGCTGAAACCTAGTCAATCGATCAGGCGAGATCGACTTAATTCGCGGTAAGTCGCTGAACCCGGCCAGTCATCGCACGCAGGGCGGTGTGGAGAGGCCTGCAGGCAGGCGGGTCGAGGCGTCGCCGCAGGCGCGCGAGAGCTGCGCCGCGGTCAGTCCGCGCGCCTCTTGAAGCTCTGCGCCGGACAGCGTCGCGCCGTCCAGCACTGCGCCGGAAAGATCCGCGCCGCCAAAATGCGCGCCCACCAGATTGGCCCGCGTCAGGTCGGCCTGGCGAAAGCTCGCCCCGGTGAATCTTGCGCCAAACAGGTTGGCGACGGAGAGATCGGCGCCGTCGAAGCGGGCGCGATTCATCGTTGCGAGGCTTAAATCCGCCTGGCGAAGGCGCGAATTGGAGACGTCCACGCCGGGCAGATCGCGGTAGGCGAGGTCCGCCTGAAACAGATTGCAGCCGGCGCAGGACCTTCCCGCCTGCACACGGGCGATCTCGCCGGCGTTCTGCGCGCTCGCCGCGCCCGTCGCGCCGGCCGCAAGGGCGGCGGCGGCCAGGCTCGCCAGCAAAAGCGTCAAGGCGGTGATGTGTTTCATCATGGCACAGCTCGCAATGGGAAGATCAGCGTCACTCCCCGCACTGCAAGCGCCGCGCCTGACCCGTTGCGCCTAGCCTTTGGCGCGTTCAGCCAGCCATTCTTCCAGCCAGCGGATGTGATAGTCGCCCGACAGGAAGGCGGGCTCCTCCAGCAGCGCCAGATGAAGCGGGATCGTGGTCTCCACACCGCCGACGACCATCTCGCCCAGCGCCCGGCGCAGGCGCATCAGCGCCTCGTCCCGGTCGCGTCCGTGCACGATCAGCTTGCCGATCATGGAGTCGTAATAGGGCGGAATCACATAGCCGGTGTAGAGCCCTGAATCCAGACGAACCCCAAGCCCGCCGGGGGCGTGGAACTCGGTCACCTTGCCGGGCGAAGGAGAGAAGGTCTCCGGGTTTTCCGCGTTGATGCGGCACTCGATGGACCAGCCTTCAAACTTCACATCGTCCTGGGTGAGGTCCAGCGGCAGGCCGGCGGCGACGCGGATCTGCTCGCGCACCAGGTCGATGCGCGTGATCGCCTCGGTGACGGGATGCTCCACCTGGAGGCGGGTGTTCATCTCGATGAAGTAGAACTCGCCGTTCTCGTAGAGGAACTCCACCGTGCCCGCGCCGCGATAGCCGATGGCTTTCACAGCGTCGGTGACGGTCTTGCCGATTTTCGCGCGCATGGCGGAGTCCAGCGCAACCGAGGGCGCCTCTTCCAGCACCTTCTGGTGACGGCGCTGCAGCGAGCAGTCGCGTTCGCCCAGGTGGATGACGTTTCCGTGCTCGTCGGCGAGGACCTGGATCTCGATATGGCGCGGCTGACCGAGATATTTCTCGATATAGACGGAGCCGTCGCCGAAGGCGGCCTTGGCTTCTGAAGACGCGGTCTGCAGCGCGCTTTCAAGGCTGGCCTCGTCCTGGGCCACCTTCATGCCGCGCCCGCCGCCGCCGGAGGCGGCCTTGATGAGCACCGGGAAGCCGATGGATTTGGCCACCTTGCGCGCTTCGACCATGTCCTCGATCGCGCCTTCAGAGCCGGGCACGACCGGGATGCCGGCCTCCATGGCCGCTTTCTTGGCGGTGATCTTGTCGCCCATGAGCCGGATCGTCTCCGGCTTGGGGCCGATGAAGGTCAGGCCGTGGGCCTCCACGATCTCGGCGAACCGGGCGTTCTCTGAAAGAAAGCCGTAGCCGGGGTGGATCGCCTGGGCGCCGGTGACTTCGGCGGCGGCGATGATCTGGGGCACGTTGAGATAGGAGCGTCCCGCCGGCGGCGGCCCGATGCAGACGCTTTCATCTGCAAGGCGCACATGCATGGCGTTGGCGTCGGCTTCGGAGTGAACCGCCACCGTCTTGATGCCCATTTCCTTGCACGCACGATGCACGCGAAGGGCGATCTCGCCGCGATTGGCGATCAGGATCTTGTCGAACATGTGCGGCCCCTAGCCGATGATGAACAGGGCTTCGCCGTATTCCACCGGCTGGGCGTCGTCCACGAGCAGCTCCATGAGCTTGCCCGATTTCGGCGCGGTGATGGGATTGAAGGTCTTCATGGCCTCGATGAGCAGGATCGTCTCGCCTTCCTTCACCGAATCGCCGGGCTTCTTGAACTGCTCGGCGTCGGGCGAGGGGCGCACATAGACCGTGCCAACCATGGGCGAGGTCACGGCGCCCGGATGGGATTTGGGATCGGCGGCGCCGGAGGACGCCGGGGTTTCAGGCGGGCTCGACGCGGCGCTGGCCGGCGCCGGTTGCGGCGCGGCGGGCGCGGCCTGGGCCGCCGGGGCGTAATGCATCGGCGCGGCGTGAACCTCGCGGGCCACGCGGATGCGCAACTCGCCCTTTTCCACTTCGATTTCGGTCAGCTCGGTATCATTGAGGATGTCGGCGAGCTCGCGCACGAGCTTGGAATCGATCTGCGGTCGGGACGTGTTGGACGCCATGGGCGAAACCCCCTCTTTTCTTTTGTCTTTCAGCCGTCTCGGGCGGCTAGTTTATGTGCGGCCTCCAGCGCCAGCACATAGCCGAAGGCGCCGAAGCCGGAAATCGAGCCCTTGGCGGCCATGGCGACATAGCTTGTCGCTCTGAACGCCTCGCGGGCGGCAGGCTGGGACAGATGCACTTCTACAGCCGGAACGTCCACCCCTTTGAGCGCGTCGTAAAGCGCAATCGAGGTGTGGGTGTAGGCGGCCGGGTTGATCACGATCGCGCAGGCCTCACGCCCCGCCCGCTGAATCCAGTCCACGAGGACGCCTTCATGATTGGTCTGCTCAAACACGATGTCAGCGCCGAAATCCGCAGCGCGCGTCGCGCACAGCGTCTCGATATCGGCGAGACTCAAACGACCATACACCTCCGGCTCGCGCGTTCCGAGCAGGTTGAGATTGGGTCCGTTGAGGATATGGATCGGCTTCAAACAGATACTCCGCGGCGGTGAAGCCTTGACGTGGGACTTCGGTTCTACGACGTGAAGCCATAGGAAAACAAGCAAGGTGCGTGCCTGGAGGCGGAAAGCCTGGAGAACACCATGAGCCGAAACGAGTCCATGACCGAGATCGCCGTCACCGTGAACGGTGAGGTGCGCAGCGCGCCCGCCGGGCTGACGCTTACCGCCTTCCTCGACCATCTGGGTCTGGATCCGCGCAAAGTGGCTGTGGAGCGCAATCTGGAGATCGCGCCGCGCTCGGCCTATGACACGATCACAATCGAGCCGGATGACCGGCTGGAGATCGTCCACTTCGTCGGCGGAGGCTGATTCCTTGACCCAAGACGCACCCCTCAACGTCGCCGGCCGCGCGCTGAACTCGCGCCTCATCATCGGCACGGGAAAATACGAGACCTATGAGCAGAACGCCCGGGCGCTGGAAGCCTCCGGCGCGGAGATGATCACGGTCGCCGTGCGCCGGGTGAACTTGTCCGACCCCTCCAAGCCGCGGCTGGTGGATTTCATCGATCCGGAGAGATACGTCTTCCTGCCCAACACCGCCGGCTGCTTCACCGGCGAGGACGCGGTGCGCACGCTGCGCCTGGCCCGCGAGGCCGGCGGCTGGAAGCTGGTGAAGCTGGAAGTCCTGTCCGACCCCAAGCATCTTTATCCCGATATGGCCGAGACGCTGCGCGCCACCGAGATGCTGATCAAGGAGGGGTTCGACGTGATGGTCTACTGCTCTGACGATCCGGTCTACGCGAAGAAGCTGGAGGAGGCGGGCGCCTGCGCGATCATGCCGCTCGGTGCGCCCATCGGCTCGGGACTGGGGATCCAGAACCCGGTCAATATCCGCCTCATCATCGAGGCGGCCAATGTGCCCGTCATCGTGGACGCCGGCGTCGGCACCGCCTCTGACGCCGCCATCGCCATGGAGCTGGGCTGTGACGGCGTGCTGATGAACACTGCGATCGCTGAAGCAAAGGACCCGGTGCTCATGGCGTCGGCCATGAAGCACGCCGTGATCGCGGGGCGGGAGGCCTATCTCGCCGGGCGCATGCCCAAGAAGCGATACGCCGATCCCTCAAGCCCGCTGGCCGGCCTCATCTAGCCAGCCTGGCCACTCTAGCCGGCGCGCTGCAGCGCCGTTTCCAGAACCCGCTCCAGCCCGTTCAAATCGGCGCCGTTCACGATCATGCCGTCCACGATGAAGAACGGCGTGCCCACCCGGCCGATCGTGAGCGCGAGCTCGCGGGTGTCTTGCAGATGAGCGGTGATTTCTTCGGAATCCATTTCCGCGCGCATGGCGTCCACGTTCGCGCCGGAGGCCGCCGCCAGCTCGTTGATGCGCTGGGAGGGAAGGGGGCCGGTCGCACTCATCACACGGTCGTGGAAATCGCCGTAGGCGTCCGGCTGGAGCCGCCAGACGGCGAGCGCTGCGCGCGCCGCCTCGGTGGACGCAGCGCCGTTGATCGGGAATTCCTTGAAGACGAAACGGACCTGGTCGCCATGCTCTTCCAGCGTATTCTGCACCCAGTCATTGGTCAGGGCGCAGTACGGGCAGCGATAGTCGAAGAACTCAACGACGGTCACCGGGGCGTCCGCGGAGCCGATGACGGGGTCGCGGCCGTCATTGTAGATTTGCTCGGCCTCGCTCTCCACCGCCTGCACCTGACCCATGCGCTCGCGGTCGCGCGCGCGCCGCTGCAGCTCCATCAGGGCTTCCTCGATGACTTCGGGGTTTTCCAGCAGATAGCTGCGCACGATCTCCTCGATCGCTTCGCGGTCGCGCGGCGTCTGCGCGCCTTGCTGGGCGGAGGCGTCGTCGGCGCCTGAACATGCGGCGATGGCGAATGAAGCGGCGAGGGCGGCGATGAGGCGGCGCATGGGGACGTCTCCAGGTTTCAGGTCGGTACTGAACGACGTTTAAGCGCAGTGCGCGCGCCTGTCCAAGTGCGCGGCAGCGCACGAGGGGCGATTCGGGGTCAAATCAGTCTCAAATGACCGTGAACCGGGGGCGCGGCCTCACCCGCCTAGAAGTTCGGACGGCGGTCGCGCTCCACCCGATTCCATTCGCGCACTTCGCGATTGGTGGGTTGGGTGACGGCGATGATTTCTGCGGCCCGGATCCAGCCTTGGGTGCCACGCTCCAGCTCCTCGTGTGCGCGCTGGGCGAAGATGTGGGCCTGCATCTCGTCACCGATATGGTAGGCGCGCTCCGCGGTGGCGAGCTCGGCCATGGCCGTCTCTCCCAGCGCCTGGTGAGCGAGGGATTTCTGGAACCAGCCGAACGTGTTGTCGGGTTCATCCACCAAAGCCAGGTTGAGATGATTCACCGCCTCGCGCACTCCGGCTTCCTCGCCATGGGCGATGAGGGAGCCGGCCAGTCCGATGCGCAGCAGCGCCGCTTCGGGCATCAACTCCACCGCACGGCGATAGGGCGCGACCGACTGATCAATCCGCCCGCTCTCATAGAGCATCTGGCCCTTCAGCTCGTGGAGGAAGGCGTTGTCCGGCTCAAGCACCAGCAGCCCGTCCACCTCTTCCTCGGCGCGATCGGTCAGGCCCTGCTTGTAATAGGCCACCGCCCGGGCGTAGCGCGCGGGAAAGGACGTGTCGGATTCTGGAAAGCGGCTGAACGTCTGAGCGGGGGGCACCATGAAGCCGATGATCTTCGCCTGGATACGCAGCAGCGTGTCGATTTCCTCCTGAGTGTCGGGCGTGTCTAGATAAGGCGACGCCTCCACATTGCGGCGCAGCGCCGAGATACGGTCGGCCGACAGCGGGTGGGAGCGGAAATACTCCCAGCGACGCTGGAAGCTCATGCGCTCCTGATAAGCGAGGCGCTCGAACGTGGACACCAGGCCTCGGCCCGACTGGCCGGTGGCGGTGAGCAGCCGCACGGCGGCCTGGTCGGCGGAGGCTTCCTGGCCGCGCGAGTAGCGCAGCATGTCCAGCTGAGCAAATTGCGGCGCGGACGCGATGATCGCCGCACCGGCGCCGCCGGCGCCGGCCATCGCCGCGATCAGGCCGATGCCGATGGAGGCGGCCATGGTCGCCATGCCGCCGCGCGCCGCCTCTCCGGTGCGCGCCAGGTGGGCGCCTTCGATATGGCCGATTTCGTGGGCGATCACACCTTTGATCTCATTAGGGGATTCGGCGCGAACAATGAGGCCGGTATGGAGGAAGATTTTCTGGCCCTGCGTGACGAAGGCGTTGAACTCCATATCGCCGATCAGATAGAGGTCCACTGAGCGTGGATTGAGGTCAGCCGCCTCCAAGAGCGGATCGGTGTATTCGCGCATCACCGATTCGATCTCGGTGTCGCGAACAAGGCCTTGCGCGAACACGGGCGCTGTGGCCATGGCCGCCGCGCCAAGGGCTCCGGTCAGCTGGCCGGCGAGTGTGCGAAACAGTCCGGGCATGTCGCCCTCCGTCATCCGCGCTTACCCCGAAAAGCGCTGTTTCACCCCATCCGACACCGAATTTAGCGCTGAATTATGGCGTGCGAACCCCTCCGCGCACCAAAACTGTACGGCGCCGGACCTGTCCTCAGGTCCGGCGCCGTCATGGATCACTCATCCAAGGCCGAGAAATTTCGATGAACGCTGCCACCAGCCGCGCTTGCCCGATTTGCCGTCATCGTCGCCGCCGGACGTTTCACCAGAGTCGGCCTTGCCGGCCTGGCTCGCCGGGGCGGGCGTCTCGGAAGGCTGAGCCGCCTCCGGGGCGGCTGCAGGTTCCGGATCAGGTTTCGGCTTCGGCGCCGGTTTCGCTTTCGGCTTGGCCTTGGCGGCCGGCGTTTTGTCGGCGGCGTCCACCGGCGCGTCGGCTTTGGGCTCGGCCTTCTTGCGGGTCCGGCGTTTGGGCTTGGGCTTGTCCTCAACCGCCTCGGCGCCTTGCGCGGCGGGGCTTTCATCCACGACCGGCGCATCACCCTCTCCGGAGCCCTCACTGACCGGAGCGGCCGCCTTGCGGCGCGTGCGGCGCTTGGGCTTGGGCGCGGCTTCAGCTTCAGGCGCTGATTCGGCCTGGGTTGCTTCAGCCGGCGCCGCGTCTGGCTGGGCGGCCGGGCTCTCATCGATCACCGGGGCGTCAGCTTCAGCTGTACCCGGCGTGTTTCCGGCCGGCTCAGTGCGGCGGCGACGGCGCCGGCGCGGCTTCTTATCACCGTCTTCGGGACCGCCGGCCTCGGCGGGTGCGGAAGCGGGCTCGGTGTTGGCGCGCTCGGAGCTGGCCGCGGCCCTTTCAGGGGCGTCCTCGGAAGACCCGCGACGGCGACGGCTGGGGCGTTCGCGTTTTTCAGGCGCCCCGCCGCCGGAGAAATCATCTCCGCCGGTCGGGTTCACCACGGGCAGCACGTCTCCGCTCGATTCGCCTGAGTTTGATTGCGTGTCGTCCAGTGCGGCATTGGCTTCAGCGTCCGCGGTTCCACCTTCCTGGCCGTTTTCATCCCGGCGGCGGCGATTGCGTCCGCCACGGCGACCGCGGCGGCGGCGTTTCTTGCCGTTGGCGCCGTCCTCCTCGGAGTCGTCCTGAGCGCGGCGCTCGTTGCGGTCCTCGCGGCGCTTGGGGGCGGCCTCAAGGGTTTCGCCGTCGCCCTCGTCTTCATCCTCGAGATCGTCGTCAGCTGCATCAACCACAGGCGCGGTGCGGGCCGGCGCGGGGCGCGAAGGCTCGGGGCGTGAGGCTTCAAGCGCGGTGGCTGTGATCGCAGGCGCGTCGGCGACTGCGTCAGCTTCGGCGCGTGCGGCTTCCTTGCGGCTCTCAAGGCGCTCCAGCCGGCAGTCGGGACGTATCATTCCGTCTTCGGCTGCGATGATCACGCGCATGTCATAGCGCTGCTCGATGAGGGCCAGCGCATCGCGCTTTTCGTTCAGCAGATAGAGCGCGACCTCGGCCGGGCAGGCCAGGCGCGCCTTGGCGGTGCGCCCGCGCACGCCTTCTTCTTCAAGGGTGCGCAACGCCACAAGAGCGCTCGATTCGATCGAGCGCACGTGGCCGGCGCCGCCGCATTGCGGGCAGATATCGCTGGAGCCCTCCACCAGAGAGGTGCGCCGGCGCTGACGGCTCATCTCCATGAGGCCGAACTGGGAGATGCGGCCCACCTGCAGGCGGGCGCGATCGCGCTGCAGCGCGTCCTTCATGCGCTTCTCGACCTGTCGAACATTCTTGTTCTCGTCCATGTCGATGAAGTCGATGACCAGAAGGCCGGCCAGGTCGCGCAGGCGCATCTGGCGCGCCGCCTCGTCGGCGGCCTCCAGATTGGTGCGCAGCGCGGTCTGCTCGATATTGCGCTCTTTGGTGGACTTGCCCGAGTTGACGTCGATGGAGACCAGCGCCTCGGTCGGGTTGATGACGATGTAGCCGCCCGATTTCAGCTGCGCGACCGGAGAGTGGATCGACTCCAGCTGGCTTTCCACCTGGTGACGCAGGAAGAGGGGCGTGTCGTCCTTGTAATACTGCACCTTCTTGGCGTGGCTGGGCATCAGCATCCTCATGAAGGCTTTCGCCTCCTTGTAGGCCTCTTCGCCCTCCACCAGGACTTCCTCGATGTCCTTGTCATAGAGATCGCGGATCACCCGCTTGGTGAGATTGCCCTCTTCATAGATCAGCGAAGGCGCGACGCTCTCCAGCGTGGTGGTGCGGATGTTTTCCCACAGGCGGATCAGATATTCGTAGTCGCGCTTAATCTCGGCCTTGCTGCGGTCCTGCCCGGCGGTGCGGATGATCAGGCCCATGCCGCCCGGTACATCCAGCTCGCCGACGGCCGATTTCAGACGCTTGCGGTCCGAGGCGTTGGCGATCTTGCGCGAAATGCCGCCGCCGCGGGCCGTGTTGGGCATCAGCACCGAATAGCGGCCGGCCAGCGACAGATAGGTGGTCAGAGCCGCGCCCTTGTTGCCGCGCTCTTCCTTGGCGACCTGCACGAGCAGCACCTGACGGCGCTTGATCACTTCCTGGATCTTGTACTTGCGCATGAAGTTGCGGCGCTTCTTGGCCGCTTCGTCGATCAGGTCGTCCTCGTCGGGGATCGTTTCCTTCTCCTCGTCGGAGTCGGCGCCGCCCTCGTCGGCGTAATCGGCCACGATCTCGGCTTCCTGCTTGCGCAGTTCCTCGCGATCGGCGTGGGGGATCTGGTAGTAGTCGGGATGGATCTCGTTGAAGGCGAGGAAGCCGTGCTTGTTGCCGCCGTATTCCACGAAGGCGGCCTGGAGCGAGGGCTCCACGCGCGTCACTTTCGCCAGGTAGATGTTTCCACGGATCGGTTTTTTTGAAGCGCTCTCGAAATCGAACTCTTCAACGCGGTTGTTTTCGACCACGACAACCCGGGTTTCCTCCGGGTGTGCGGCGTCGATCAGCATTTTGCGGGACATTGGGAATGACTCCATGCCGAGCGGAACCGGCCTGTCGCGCAAGGCGGGACGAGGCGGTCTGGCTGCGGCGTTTGATGGAGCGCGTCGCGTGGCGAAGGGCCTGGCCGGCCTGAGCCGTTTCGGCCCTGGCCGCACCCGTTGCGATCAGTCCGGTCCGAATGGTGTCGGTCCGGACCGTTTCGGTCAGGGCGGGGCGTGTCGCGTGCGCTGCGCGCATGGGGTTGGTCCTTCGGGCGCATCGCGGCGATCGCCGACATAGAGTCCGGCCGCCTTGATCTCGCCCGTCATGTGTTGCGGCGCCGGCGCAGGCGGAGACCCGTCCGCGCGTCGTCCAGAATTTCTGCGTGCTCAGGCCGGAAGCGGATGTCATCGCGAGGCCTGTGCGATCCGACCGGCCCCCGTCTCCGCAAGAGTGCGGACGCGAAGCCTTGGTTCGGCGCTTATCACATTGCACCATATCCGCCACGATGAAAAGCGAGCTTTCCCGTGTTAGATAGCGTTCACGCCTCGCTAACCGAATCGCAAGGCGTAAGGGGTAGTCTGCCGTTTCCCGCATACGCCGCCCGGCCCCAAAGAGGCGGAAAATGCAAGGTGTTGCAACGCCCTATAGGGATGGTGAGATCGTGTTACGGCTGCTGACGATTATTCTGACTGCAAGCTCTTTCGCCGCGTTTGGCGGCGCCGCACGCGGTGACGACGTGACCGCGGTGCGTTTTGGCGAGCACCCTGACATGACGCGAATCGTGGTGGAGACCTCCGCCCCGGTTCGCACGCGTGTCATGACGCTGGCCGAACCGACAGAACGGCTGGTGCTGGAATTGCCGCGCGGCGCACGGTTCGACGTGCCTGGCCTGGAGGCCGGAGGACGCGGACGGGCCGCGGTGGGCGCGTTCGTGTTCGACGAGCACTCAGAAGCCCCGCGCCTTATCTTTGATCTCACCGGCCCCTACGCCGTGCGCAATCACACCACGCTGGAGCCCTTGCCGGGCGGCGGCTATCGCACCGTCGTGGATATTGCGTCGGTTTCCCGCACCGCCTTCCTGCAGGCGTCCGGCTTCAGCGATACTGACGATATGGCGGATCTGCTGTCGGCGATTTCCAGCGACCTGTCTTCGCCATCGCCCCCTGAACACACGCTTCCGCCAAGTTGCTCGGTGGTGCGCGTTGTGATCGATCCCGGCCATGGCGGGCGCGATCCCGGCGCGCCGGCCCGCTTCGGCGGCGGCCATGAGAAGGACGTCAATCTCGCCGCGGGCCTGATCCTTCACGATCTGCTGGAGGCGACCGGGCGCTATGACGCGGTGATGACGCGCGACACCGACGTCTTCATCGATCTGAACGAGCGTCCGCGGATCGCCCGCGATCTGGAGGCGGACCTGTTCATCTCGTTGCACGCCAACGCGTCTCCGGATTCAGGGCGCAGCGCGAGCGGCGCCTCGGTGATGTCCATGAACGGCCGCGCCCTGGATCGGGCCCGGCGTCAGGCGGAGACCGACGGCGACTGGGTCGAGCGTGGCCGCTCGCCGATCGCCACGGAGATTCTGCGCGACATGACGATCACGCAGAAGGTCGAGGAGAGCGACCGGTTCGCCGAAATGCTGCTCACCGAGGTCGGACGCACGCGCTCGCTCTGGCGCAATGAGATCGACCGCGCGAACCTCGCCGTTCTGATCGACTCCCAGATTCCCGCCGTCCTGTTCGAGATGGGCTTCCTCACCAATCCTGACGATGCGCGCATGCTCAATGACGAGCGCCAGCTGTCACGCCTGATGAACGCCGTCGTGGCCGCGGTGGACGAGCACTTCATTCATTGCGGCGGCGGTGATGAGCGCACCGGATACCTTGCGTCCGCAGCCGGACCGGGCGGGCGCTCGGCGCGTTAGTCTTGCGCCGCGCCGCATGGTGGCGTTTAACCGCGTGATCGCCATAATGGCGCCAATTGAGGGCGGCAGAAGCTTGCGCGGCAAGGGTGCGTGGGCGACGAGGAATGCATGAAACTCTTCACCTGGAAGAATCTGCTGCGCGCGGCCGTATGGGGCGGAGGCGCCGCCGTACTGGCGGGCGTCGTTTTTGTGATTTTCGCCATCGTCTACACGGTGCGGGTCACCGAAGACCTGCCTGATTACGAGCAGCTGGCCGAGTATCAGCCGGCCATCATGAGCCGCGTGCACGCCGGTGACGGCGCTCTGATCGCAGAGTACGCCATCGAGCAGCGCGTCTTCGTGCCCATCGAGAACATCCCCCCCGACGTCATCGCCGCCTTCCTCTCGGCCGAGGACAAGAGCTTCTACCAGCATGGCGGTGTTGATCTGTTCGGCATGATCCGGGGCGGGGTCCGCTCCGTGATCACCCGGATTCGCAATCCCGGCGCGCCGCTGCAATCGGGCTCCACGATCACCCAGCAGGTGGCGAAGAACTTCCTGCTCAGCTCCGAGCAGCGCATCGAGCGCAAGGTGCGCGAAATCGTCATCGCCCGGCGCATGGAGCGCGCCTTCACCAAGGACCAGATCCTCGAGCTGTACCTCAACGAGATTTATCTGGGCAACCGCGCCTACGGCGTGGCCGCGGCGGCGCTGAACTATTTCGACAAGTCGCTGGACGAGCTTACGCTGGAGGAGGCTGCCTATCTCGCCGCGCTTCCCAAGGCCCCCAACAACTATCACCCGACCCGGCGCACCGAAGCCGCAATCGGGCGGCGCAACTATGTGCTCTCGCGCATGGCGGCCAACGGCTATGTAAGCCAGGCGCTGGCCGAAGCGGCGATGGAGCGTCCGCTGGAGACCGTCGACCGGCTGGAAGGCGAGCAATATCTGGCTGCCGAGTATTTCGTGGAGCAGGTGCGCCGCGACGTGTTCGACCGCTATGGTGAGGATCAGCTCTACCGCGAAGGTCTGTCGATCCGCACCACGCTGGACACCTCCATGCAGCTCACCGCACGCCGGGCGCTGCGCGACGGGCTGGAATCCTATGACCGCCGCCACGGCTATCGCGGTCCTGTTCTGACGCTGGAGGATTTCGACGCCTGGCCCGAGCAGCTGAGCGAAATCGACCCGCCGGCTGATCTCGACGAAGGATGGCGTCTGGCCGTGGTGCTGGAGCTGACCGACGCTTACGCCGATATCGGCTTTGCGGACCGCTCGCGCGGCAAGCTTCCTCTGTACGCTCTGGAATGGGCGCGTGAACCGCGCCGCGGCGAGGACGGATTCCCGCGAACCGGAGCCGCAGTGCGCGCCCCCGCAGACGTCCTTGAACTCGGCGATATCGTGCTGGTTGAAGACCTCGTCGCCGAGGACGCGCCCGAACAGACCGTCGCGGACGACCATTACGGCCTGCGCCAGATCCCCGAGGTTAACGGCGCGATTCTCGCCATCGACCCGTTCACCGGCCGCGTGCTGTCCATGGTGGGCGGCTATTCCTTCGCCCAGAGCCAGTTCAACCGCGCCGTTCAGGCCAATCGCCAGCCCGGTTCGTCATTCAAGCCCTTCGTCTACGCCGCCGCGCTGGACAATGGCTACACGCCGGCCTCGATCATTCTGGACGCGCCCTTTGTGGCGTCGGGTGACGAGTCCACGCGATTCTATCGTCCGCAGAACTATTCGGAAGTCTTTTACGGCCCCTCGACCTTGCGCCGCGGTCTCGAGCTTTCGCGCAACGTGATGACGGTGCGCCTGGCCCAGGAAATGGGCATGGGTCCGATCACCGAGTACGGCGAAGCCTTCGGGATCTACGACGATCTTCAGCCGACCCTCGCCATGGCGCTCGGCGCTGGCGAAACGCGCCTGATCGATCTGGTCGGCGGCTATGCGGCCATCGTCAATGGCGGCCGGTTGGTGGACCCCTCCATCATTGACCGGGTGCAGGCGCGCTCGGGCGAGACCATCTTCAAGAGTGATGTGCGTGAATGCCTGGGCTGCAATGTGGAAGAGTGGGAGCCGGGGCTTGAAGAGCCCGTGCTCACCGAAGCTGGAGAGCAGATCATCGATCCGGTGACGGCCTATCAGGTGGTGCACATGCTGGAAGGCGCCGTTGAGCGCGGCACCGCCACCGCGCTGCGCTCGCTGGGCCGGCCGCTGGGCGGCAAGACCGGCACCACCAATGATTTCCGCGACGCCTGGTTCGTCGGCTTCTCGCCGGATTTGGTCGTCGGGGTCTATGTGGGCTTCGACACGCCGCTGCCGCTGGGCTCCGGCGAGGCCGGGGGCCGGGTCGCCGCGCCCATCGCGCGCGATTTCCTCGCGCCCGTGCTGGAGCAATACCCCATCGCGCCTTTCCGCGTGCCCGACGGCGTCAATCTCGCCCCGGTGGATTACGAGACCGGCCAGCCCGGCGTGATCGGGCGTCCCGGCGTCATCCTGGAGGCGTTCAAGCCGGGCACCGAGCCCCGCCGCGGCGCCACCAACGCGGAAGAGACGCTCAGCTTCGGCGCCGGCGCCCTTGGCCGCGGCGCCCAGCGTCAGGGCGAAAGCGAAGCGCCGCGTGAGGAAGAGCCGTCGGACGAGCTGGGCGATCTCTACTGATCCGTCTTGTGCGCGGCGCCGGGGCTTTGCTAAGCCCCCGGGCTGAGACCATTGAAATTCCGCTCTGCCGAGGATGCCTCCATGCGCGCCGAAATCTCCGATCTGAACGCCGCCGTCCAACAGTCCACCGCCTTGCTCCGGAGGCGTCTTTGACTGGGATACGGCGCAGAAACGACTCGATGAGCTGAACGACAAGGCCGAAGACCCGTCCCTGTGGGATGATCCGGCCCGCGCCCAGTCGCTCATGAAAGAGCGCAACAAGCTCGACGCCTCCATGACCGAAGTCTCCGAAATCGAGGCCGAGCTCGCCGATAATCTGGAAGTCGCCGAGCTGGCCGAGGCCGAGGGCGACGAGGATCTGTTCGCCGAAGCGCTCGCCGCCCTGCAGAAGCTCCGGGCCCGCGCCGGCAAGGCCGAGCTGCAGGCGCTTCTGTCCGGGGAAGCGGACGGCAATGATTCCTATCTTGAGATCCATCCCGGCGCCGGCGGCACCGAGGCCCAGGACTGGGCGAGCATGCTGGCGCGCATGTACACGCGGTGGGCTGAAAGCTCGGGCTACAAGGTGGAGGTGATCGAGGCCCAGGCCGGCGAGGAGGCGGGGCTCAAATCCATCACCCTCCTGATCAAGGGCGAAAACGCTTATGGCTGGCTGAAGACCGAGGCCGGGGTGCACCGCCTGGTGCGCATTTCACCCTTTGACGGGTCGGGCCGGCGCCACACCAGCTTTGCAAGCGTGTGGACCTATCCGCTGGTGGACGACACGATCAATATCGAGATCGAGGAAAAGGACGTGCGCACCGACACCTATCGCGCGTCCGGCGCCGGCGGTCAGCACATCAACAAGACCGATTCAGCGGTGCGCCTGACCCACGAGCCCACCGGCATCGTGGTGCAGTGCCAGAACGAGCGCTCCCAGCACAAGAACCGCTCCAACGCCTGGGACATGCTGCGCGCCCGCCTTTATGAGCTGGAGCTGCAAAAGCGCGAGGAGGCCGCCCAGGCGGAGGCTGATTCCAAGACCGATATCGGCTGGGGCCACCAGATCCGCTCCTACGTCCTGCAGCCCTATCAGATGGTCAAGGATCTGCGCACCAGCGTGGAGACCTCCGACACGGGCGGGGTGCTGGATGGCGATCTGGACGCCTTCATGGCCGCCGCACTGGCCCAGCGCGTCGGCGCCGAGCACGACAGCGAGTAGGCGGGCGGAGTAGGCGGGGTCTTGCCCCGCCGCCCCGGCCGGGCGCAAATACCGCCATGAAACATCTCGCTCTTCTGCTTCCGCTTCTCCTGGCCGCCTGCGTCTCTGACCCCTACGCCGATCAGCGCCCGATCACCTGGCGCGATCTTCTGGACCGGGAGCGCGACGCCGCCGATCACATCATCGCCTATGATCAGGGCGAGGAACGTCATGGCGAGCTCTGGCTTCCGGCAGGCCGCGGCCCGCACCCGCTGGTGATCATGATCCATGGCGGATGCTGGCGGGCGGAAATTCCCGGCACGATCCTGCAGGATCAACTCAACGCCGATCTGAAACGGCGCGGCTATGCGGTCTGGAACATCACCTATCCGCGCGTCGGCCACGAGACCGGCGGTTATCCCGGCACGTTTCAGGCGATCGCCGCCGCCAGCGATCATGTTCGGTCTTTAAGCGAAGCCTATCCGCTGGATCTGTCGCGCTCGGTCGTGGTGGGCCATTCCGCCGGCGGTCATCTGGCGCTGTGGAGTGCGGCGCGAGGGCGGCTGCCCGAAGGTGCGCCGGGCGAGAGCGCCGATCCGTTCACGCCCAACGCGGTGATCTCGCTGGCCGGCCTCAATGATCTGGAAGACTACGCCGCCACGGGGCCGGGCCGGTGCGGCGAGCCGGAAATCGTCGCGTCGCTGGTGGGCGAAGGGCGCGCTGATCTCTACGCCGACACGAGCCCGGCGCGGCTTCTGCCGCTGGGCGTGCCCCAGGTGATCGTCTCCGGCGCGCTCGACCCTATCGTGCCGCCCGCACTGGGCGGAGCCTATGCCGCCAGAGCTGAGGCGGCCGGCGATGATGTGCGCCTTATTGAGATCGAGGACGCCGGTCATTTCGAGCTGATCGACCCCACGGCCCCGGCCTGGCGCGTTGTGCTGCGCGAGATCGAGCGCGCGGTGGACTGACGCGTCCGGCGGCGCAAGCCGCTAAAGTCTGAACGTCCCCACGATCGGGGTGTGATCGCTGGCTTTTTCCTTGCCGCGCGGCCCCCGGTCGATCTCAACGCTGTCCAGCCTGTCTGCGGCCTGCGGGGAGAGGAGAAGGTGGTCGATGCGGATGCCGTTGTTTTTCGGCCAGGCGCCGGCCTGATAGTCCCAGAAGGTGTACTGGTGCGCGCGCCCGTCCACCTGCTCGAAGGCGTCGGCGTAGCCCAGCCATTTGATTGCTGAGAACGCGTCGCGGCTTTCTTCGCGGATCAGCGCGTCGCCCGCCCAGGCGGCGGCGTCGTGCACATCCTCATCGCGCGGGATGATGTTGTAATCACCGGCGAGAATCACCGCCTCCTCCAGCGTCAGAAGCTCGGCTGCGCGCGCGTTCAGGCGCTTCATCCAGTCCAGCTTGTAGTCGTACTTCGGCCCCGGCGACGGATTGCCGTTGGGCAGATAGATGGAGGCGACCCGCACCGGGGCGGTTTCAGCAGCGATCACCGCCTCGATATAGCGCGCCTGGGGCTCGTCCTCTTCGCCGGGCAGAACCCGGTGGGCGATTTCCTCGATGGGGCGCTTGGACAGGATCGCCACGCCGTTATAGCTCTTCTGACCCACCGTCTCGACATTATAGCCGAGCTCCTCGATCTCCAGGCGCGGGAAGGCGTCGTCGACGGTCTTGATCTCCTGCAGGCAGACGATGTCGGGGCCTTTTTCTTTCAGCCAGTCCACCACGTTGGGCAGGCGCGCCTTGATTGAGTTGACGTTCCACGAGGCGAGGGTGAGAGTCATCGTTCAGTCCTGAAAATGCAGGCGGAGAGATGCCATGGCCGAAATCGACGCAGGCGCGGGCTCGCTGGAGCCCAAGCGGTACACGTTCCTCGCCGTTCTGGCCATGCTGGGAGCGAGCCTTGCTGCGCTGGCCATCGCGGTTGGCGGGGCGGGGCTCTACGTCCCCACACTGATGACGGCTGCCGGAGCCAGCGGGGCCGGCGACGCCATGGAAATCGCGTATTACGCCGTGATGGCGTTGATGCTCGGCGGTCCGGTCGCGGGCGCTCTGGGCTTTTTGCTCGGCTGGGTGACGTTCACTCTGTTCAAGGCGCCCTGGACCGGGGTGCGTTTGGCGTTCTTCATCCCGGTGATCTGGCTTGTGGCCCTGCTCGCCTGGCTCGCCTTCGTCAGCGTGGCCCCCTTGTGCGACGGGAGCCTCACCTGCGAGCTTTGAAGGAGGAGGGGCTGACTGGACCGTCACACTGAGATGTGAGCCCGCCGCTTCGGCTCCGGGACGGTCCTGATTGGCGGCGCGAATGAGGCGCCCTAAAACCCTTCAAGCCGCGCAATCTCGCTCACCTCGGCGCGCTTGGAGCGCAGCTGGTTCACAGGCGCGTCCGGGTCGGCGTGGCCCAGCGCCAGACCGCAATAGACGATGTCCGGCTTCTCCACGCCGATCGCCCTGGCGACGGTGTCGCAATGGGGCGTCCAGGCTTCCTGCATGCAGGTGGAAAGGCCCTTTTCTTCGGCCGCCAGGCACAGGCTCATCATGAACATGCCAAGATGCGCCCACTGGTTCTGGTTCATGCGTTCGTCGATGACGAAGAACAGGCCCACCGGCGCGCCGAAGAACTCATAGTTCTGCATCAGCCAGTTGAGGCGCGCCATCTTGTCGTCGCGCGGCACGCCCATCAGCGCGTACATGTCCTCGCCCAGCTCATAGCGCCACGAGCGATGGGGCTCCCACAGCTTTTCGGGATAAACTGGAAAGCTCGCCTCATTGGTGAACGGGTCGGTCTCAAGCTTCGCCTTCACCGCATCGATGACGCGCTGGCGCGCCTCGCCGGCGACCGCGACCACGTTCCAGGGTTGGACATTGCCGCCGGACGCCGACCAGCGCGCCTCATCCAGGATCGCTTCGACCTCGCTGGCGGGCACGGGGGTGTCGAGAAACGCGCGCGTGGAAATGCGGCGCCGAAGCGCCTGCGAAACCGTCAGGCTCATGAATCCCCCTGAGGATGTTGTTTTAGATGGAGAAGCTGGTTCCGCAGCCACAGGCGGCCGTGGCGTTCGGATTTCTGATCTGGAAGCTCGCCCCGATCAGCTCGTCGACATAGTCGATGACCGAATCATTGAGGAAATCCGCGCTCATGGGATCGACCAGAACCGTGGCGCCGTCCTTTTCGATCCGCAGGTCGTCGGCCTCGGCCTGGCTCACCAGATCATACTGGTAGGAAAAGCCCGAGCACCCGCCGCCGACGACGGAAACACGCAGGAATTCAGCGCCTTGCGCCTTCATGATCTGATTGATCTGAGCCGCGGCGCTGGGCGAAAGTGAGATATTGGCGGATGCCAGCGTGGTCGCCATGGACGCCTCCGAAAGAGCGGGGTTCGCGTTTCATACTGCCCTGTTATATGGAGCTTTGCACCCGGTCTTGCAAAGGCCTCTCATTATTCTGGAGACAGTGATGGCGCGCGCCCCCTATGCCTGCGACCCCGCCAAGAGCCGCGGGCGCCGTTTTGCTCAAGGCGAAAGCGCCATGCGCACAGCCTTCCAGCGCGACCGTGACCGGATCATCCATTCCAGCGCCTTCCGTCGGCTGAAGGAGAAAACCCAGGTCTTCGTCGCCCACGAAGGCGACGCCTACCGCACGCGCCTCACCCATTCGCTGGAGGTCTCTCAGATCGCGCGCACGCTGGCCCGGGCGCTGGACGTGGACGAGGATCTGGCCGAGGCCGCCGCGCTCGCTCACGATCTGGGCCATCCCCCGTTTGGTCATTCGGGCGAAGACGCGCTCCAGGACGCCATGGCGAAATTCGGCGGCTTTGATCACAACGCCCAGACCCTGCGTGTGGTGACAAAGCTGGAGACCCGCTATCCCGAGTTTGAAGGCCTCAATCTGGCCTGGGAGACGCTGGAAGGCGTGGTGAAGCATAACGGCCCGCTCATGGGCGCCGGCACGGACGCCGCCTCGCTGCCCTGGGGCTTCACGGCCTATGAGGGCTGGCGCGATCTGGAGCTTCACACCCATGCCGGCGTCGAGGCGCAGATCGCCGCGCTGTCCGACGACATCGCGTACAATAATCACGATATCGACGATGGCCTGCGCTCGGGGATTCTGGAGCTTGATCAGCTGATCGAGCTGCCGCTGGTGGGCGAGGCGTTCAGAAACTCCCGGGCGCGCTTTCCCGACATCAGCGAAACCATTCTCATCCATGAGGCGGTGCGCGAGATGATCGGGGTGATGGTCGGCGACGTGCTCACCGAGACCCGGCGCCGGCTCGCCGAGACCGGTGTCGACAGCCCCGAGGCGGTGCGCGCGCTGGGCCGGCCGGTGGTGAGTTTTTCCGAAGAGATGACCGAGAAGCTCGCCGCGGTGCGCCGCTTTCTCTACGCCAACATGTACCTGCACTATAAGGTCAAGCGCATGAAGGAGAAGGGAAAGCGGGTCGTGCGCGATCTCTTCGACGCCTTCCTGGCCGACCCCATGCTGCTGCCGACCGAGATTCAGCGCGACACGGACGGTCCGGGCGGCCAGGCCACGGCGCGCGCGGTATGCGACTACATCGCCGGCATGACCGACCGCTACGCCGTGGAGGAGCATGGCAAGCTCTTCCATGTGGAGGGATGGCGCTGAACGGGTGGCGCGCCGTCTAGACCGGCTTCGGTTTCGGGCGCTCGCCGCGCACGGTCACCGTCTCGACCTCACCGAACTCAGAGGGCGAGACGAAATCGCGGCGGAACCAGGGATAGTCGGCGCTGTCGAAAATCTCGCGCAGCCAGTCGATCACTTTTCGAACCCGCGTCACGCGGCGCTGATCGGGGTGATAGACGATCCACAAGGTGATCGGCACCACCAGGCCCATGTCCACGTGGACAAGGCCGGGAAAGGTGTGAGCGGCGTAGGTGGGCAACATGGAGATCACCGCGCCTGCACGGGTCGCCTCGCTGATCACCGCCGAGCTGTCGGTGGTCAGGGACGCGTTCATCATCTGCTTGATGGCGCTGGCTTCCTTGGGCCAGTGGGTCTGCTGCTGGCGATAGCTCACCAGATCGCCGATGCGGTGGTTGAGCACGTCCGCCAGCCCGGACGGCGGGCCGTAGGTATCCAGATAATGGCGCGAGGCGAACGGCACGTAGTGCAGGGTGGCCAGCTGGTTGGCCACATAGGCCATGCGCTTGGATTCCACCATCTGCAGCGTGACGTCGGCGCCCTCCGGCGCGCTTTCGCCCTCCACCCGGGTCAGGATCTCCAGATTGATCAGCGGGTTGGCTTCCACAAAGCCGGGCAGGTGACGCGCAATCCAGAACCCGGCGACCCCCTCCGGCGCCGCCAGGCGCACCGTGCCGGCGTCAGCGCGGTCAGCCTGGTGGGCGACGCGTTCGATGTCGCCGGCGGTGGACTGCATGATCTGGACCTGGGTCCAGATGCGCTCGCCTACATCGGTCAGCTCCACCCCGTCGGCGCCGCGCGTCACAAGGCGCGCGCCGATGCGGGTCTCCAGCTGCTCAAGGCGCCGGCTCACGGTGGGCTGTCCGATGCCGAGCTTGCGCGCCGCCGCGCTCATGGAGCCGGCCGCAACCAGGGCGTGGAAGATTCTCAGATCATCCCAGTCAAACAATTGCGGGCGCGGAGTGGTGGTCATCGTCTGCTGTCGTCCGATTTGCGTATGGGGGCCATTCCAACATCGCAGACGCACGTTCCGCATCGAAAAAGTAAACAAGTGCTTAACGTTGCGTGGGGCAAATATGTACGACTACAGTCTGCAAGGCGAGTCTGCGTGTGGAGAATCCGCGCGGACCGGGAAACTTCGTGACATTTTGGCGCGCCGCGGCTTCACGCCCAGCGCCGATCTCGCAGACATCAACGCGGCGCTGGATCTCGGCGCCCGGACGCTGGGCGGCGAGCTTGTTCCGGCGGAGCTGGTGCGCGCGTGCGAGCTGAAGACCCGGCGCTGCTTTTTCCGCCGCACCGACGAGACGGGGCTCACCGACGGTTTCATCGCGCTGCTCTACCTGAATGCGGCTGGCTTTAAAGCTCTGATGTACGGGCGCTTTTCTCCCGCAAACCCGGATCTTGAGCATTTGTGCGAGCCGGGTGAGCGCGCCGACGCGATTTATGTCTGGTGCCTTGCCGGATCCACGCTTCCAGCCAAGCGCGCGGTCGTGCGCGCGGTCACCGAGGCGCGCCGCCGGGCGTTTCCCGACATCGCCCTGTTCGCCCGGCCGGTCAGCCGGGAGGGGCGGATGATGACCGCAGCGCTCGACGGGCCCAAAGGCGGCGCCTTTCTGGGCTGGGTGCCGGCGCATGAATGATCCTGAACACAACCAAGCTATTGGGGGCGAATGATGGACGGTACGCTGGCGGACGATTTCGAGCCGCGTCTGCGGGTGCGCGTGGCGCGCTCCCTGGACGATCTGCAGAAGGTTATGGTGGTGCGCGCGCTCGTCTACATGCACGAGCAGGACTGCCCCTATGAAGAAGAATATGACGGCAATGACTTCTCCGGCGCGACCCATCTGATCGTGGAGATGGGCGACGAGCCCGTGGGCTGCCTGCGCATGCGCTGGTTCGCCGGTTTCGTGAAGATCGAGCGGGTCGCCCTGCGCCCGCAGGCGCGTTCAGGTCATGCCGGCAAGCTGATCATGGAGACCGCGATCGAGATCCTGCGCCGCAAGGGCTACACCACGCTCATGGGTCAGGTTCAGCATCAGCTGCTGGAATACTGGAAGCGGCGCCACGGTCTGACGCATCGTGAACATCGCGGGGTGTTCGTTTTCTCCGACAGGGCGTACGCTGAAGTTGAGGGGCGGTATGATCCCCATCCAGATGCGTTGACCATGGACAGTGATCCTCTTGTGCTCGACAGGCCGGAGGGCGACTGGGACAGGCCGGGGCCGCTGGACGCATCGATCCGCCGGGGCGCGTCTCCGGCTCAGTACGAGCGGACGCGCGCGTCGAGGCCGGCGCAAAAGCCTGCTCTCGAGGAGGCTGAGTGATGTTGTTAGGCGTTCCGGTTCTTGTTTGCCTCGATCTCCAGATGGAGTTCGCCGCGCCGGGCCGGCCCTGGGCTGATCCGTATGGGGAGGCGGTCGGCGCTCAGTGCGCCGATATCATCGCCGCCGCGCGCGCCAATGCATGGACGCTGGTCCACGCCCAGCTTCATCAGGGCGGCCCCTTGATGGCGGGCCTGGGCATGACCCAGCCGATCCCGGGCTGCGAACCGCGCCCCGGCGAGGTGCTGCTGCGCCGCGCCGGCGTATCGGCCTACGCTCATCCGGATCTGGACGGCATTCTGGAGGGAAGCCTGGGCTCGCAGGCCTATCTGATCGGCTTCTCCGCAGGCACTTCGTTGAGCGCCACCCTGTTCGACGCCCAGGACCGCGGCCATTCGCTGACCCTAATCGAGGAGGCCGTCGGCGCGGCTGACGTGGGCGAGTGGGCCTCGGAGGAAAACCGCGCCCTGTGCATCGACTCCGCGCGGCGCATGGAGCGCTCGACATCGCTGGAGCGTCTCCCGGTTCTGCGCCTCCGGTCCGGCGCCGCCGCGAGCGGCTGATCGCTTCTGAAATCGCGTCCGGCGCCGGAGCGGCCCTTGCGCGCGGCGCGCGAACGCGCTGCTATGGGATCCTCAAGCTCCGGGGAGACCGACATGCGCCTTTTGACAGCCGCCCTTGCCTGCGCCGCGGCCACGAGCCCGGCCTTCGCCGATGATCACGAGCCGCGCTGGTCCATCGTGGTCCATGGCGGCGCCGGAGTGATCGAGCGCGGCGACATGGATGCAGCGTCCGAAGCGGCCTATCGCGCCGCCATGACGGACGCCGTCGAGACCGGCGGCGAAATACTCGCCGGCGGCGGGTCTGCAATGGACGCCGTGGAGACCGTCATTCGCGCTCTTGAGGACGACACGAAGTTCAACGCCGGGCGTGGCGCGGTGTTCACCTCCGAAGGCCGCAACGAGCTGGACTCCTCCATCATGCGCGGGTCCGATTATCAGGCCGGCGCGGCGTCCGGCGTCACCCAGGTGCGCCATCCCATCACCCTGGCGCGCCGCGTGCTCGAGGACAGCCCCCACGTGATGCTGCAGGGCCCCGGCGCTGAAAGCTTCGCCGCCGAGCAAGGGCTGGAGCGGGTTCCCGAGAGCTATTTCTTCACCGAGCGGCGCTGGGCCTCCATGGAGCGCCTGAACGCGACCATGGGCCTTGATATTCCCGCCCGCCCCGAAGGGGCGCCCGAGCCTGAACCGATCGAAGAAGGCGCGCTCGACCTGATGGAGCGCGAGCATGCCTTCGGCACGGTGGGCGTCGTGGCCATGGACGAGACCGGCGAGATCGTCGCGGGCACGTCCACCGGCGGGACCACGTCCAAGCGTTGGGGCCGGGTCGGGGATTCGCCGATCATCGGGGCGGGCACCTACGCCACGCCGGATTGCGGCGTTTCGGCCACCGGAACGGGCGAGTATTTCATCCGCCTCAATGTGGCGGCGCGCATCTGCACCTATCTCGGCGCCGGTCAAAGCGCGGACGAGGCGCTCGACGCGGTGATCATGGACGAGCTGACGGCGATGGGCGGTGACGGCGGGGTGGTCATGCTCGCCCACGGCCAGCCCGCCTGGGCCTTCAACACCTCCGGTATGTATCGCGCCAGCCTCGTGGAAGGCGGCGAGCCGGTCGTGGCGATCTACGGCGACGAAGACTAGGCCTTGAGCCCGGCCCGTCTCATCGGCGCCGGGTTCGCCTATTTCGCGGTCATTTTCGCGCTTGGCTTTTTGCTGGGCACGGTTCGCACGATCTTTCTAGCGCCGGCGGCGGGTGAGCTTGGCGCGGTTCTTCTCGAGCTGCCGGTCATGCTGGCGGCGTCATGGATAGTCTGCGGCTACATCGTCCGCCGGCTGACGCCGGCTCCCGGCCGCTCGCAGCGGGCCATAATGGGCGCAGCGGCGTTCACCTTCCTGATGTCTGCGGAAATCGTGCTCGCACTCTGGCTGTTCGACAGCACGCCAGCCCAGCTGCTGGCCGGCTGGGCCGCGCCGTCCGGAATGGCCGGCCTTTGCGGTCAGATCGCGTTCGCGGGTTTCCCGCTTCTGGTCAAAGGGCGGTGAGGCGCCTTTCATTTAGTTTCAAATGTAACTAAATTGTCCGCCAAAGCCGTTCGCCACCGGAGACTCCCATGGCCCGCAAATGGATTTACGCCAGCCGCACCGAGGGAACCGCCTCGCGCCAGGCGCACGCCGATTTCCCCAAAGAGGCGCCGTACGAGCGCGAGATGAGCAAGGAGGGGTTTTTCGGCCCCGCCGCTTTCCTGCACCACAAGCGCCCGCCCACCGGCTGGACCGATTTTGAAGGGCCGCTGAAACCGCGCGCCTTTGATCTGGCCCGTCTGAACATCGCGGAAGATTCGCCCTGGGGCGCGGCGAGCGTGCTCCACAACGCCGCCACCGATATCCGCTTCTGGAAGCTGGATGCGCCGATGGAGAGCCTGGTGCGCAATGGCGACGGCGACCAGCTTCTGTTCATCCACCAGGGCGCGGGCTCGCTGTTCTGCGATTTCGGCCATCTTGAGTACGCCGCCGGCGACTATATCGTGCTGCCGCGCGGGACCATGTGGCGCCTGTCGCCGTCAGAGCCCACCGCGCTCTTGATGGTGGAGGCCACCAACACCCACTACACTCTGCCGGACCGCGGCCTCGCCGGTCCCCACGCCGTGTTCGATCCGGCGATCCTGGACGTGCCGGCCATGGACGAGGCGTTCCGCGCCCAGCAGGCCGACGAAGATCACGAATGGACCGTGCAGGTGAAAAAGCGCGGCCAGGTCTCCACCATCACATATCCGTTCAATCCTCTGGACGCCGTGGGCTGGCATGGCGAGCTGCATCCGGTGCGCCTGAACGTGAAGGATATCCGACCGCTGATGAGCCATCGCTATCACCTGCCGCCCAGCGCCCACACCACCTTCCTGTCGGACCGCTTTGTGGTCTGCACCTTCGCGCCGCGCCCGTTCGAGACCGATCCCGGCGCGCTCAAGGTGCCGTTTTTCCACAACAACGACGATTATGACGAGGTCTTGTTCTACCACGCTGGCGATTTCTTCAGCCGCGACAATATCGACGCCGGCATGATGACCTTCCACCCGTCAGGCTTCACCCACGGCCCGCACCCCAAGGCGCTGACCAACATGATGGAGCAGAAAAAGCCGGCCACGAACGAATACGCCGTCATGATCGACACCCGCGATCCCCTGGACGTGGGTGAGGGCGCCTCGAGCGTGGAGAACCCCGACTACGTGAACAGCTGGAAGCCGAAGGCGGGTGCGGAGTAGGGTGGTCGCCAGGCTTTCGTCATCCTTGCTCAAGCGGGACGATGGACTCCAGGCCGACGGCGCAGACGCCCCCCGCACCCGGCGCCTGCCGCATGACGTATTTGAGACTTGAACGATTTTAGAGAGGACCCCTCCGATGAAACTCGCAACGCTGAAATCCGAGTCCCGCGACGGTCGCCTGGTCGTCGTCAGCAAGGATCTGGCCTGGTGCGCCGACGCCACCATGATCGCGCCGACGCTGCAGGCGGCGCTGGACGACTGGGCGCGGTGCGAGCCGGAGCTGCGCTCGCTTTCCGACGAGCTGATGCGCGAGTCGATCCCGCGCGAGCGCTTCCACGAGCACGACGCCATGAGCCCGCTGCCCCGCGCCTTCCAGTGGGCGGACGGCTCGGCCTACGTCAATCACGTGGAGCTGGTCAGGAAGGCCCGCGGCGCCGAGATCCCCGACAGCTTCTGGACCGACCCGCTGATGTATCAGGGCGGCTCGGACGCCTTCCTCTCGCCGCGCGACGACATCCCCCTGGGCGACGACAAGTGGGGCTGTGATTTTGAAGGCGAAGTCGCCGTGATCACCGGCGACGGGCCGCAGGGCCTGTCGGTGGAGGACGCCGCAAAGGAAATCCGGCTTCTCATGCTGGTCAACGATGTGAGCTTGCGCGGCCTCATCCCCGGCGAGCTCGCCAAGGGCTTCGGCTTCTTCCAGTCAAAGCCCCCCAGCGCCTTTTCGCCGGTGGCGGTCACGCCTGACGAGCTGGGCGACAAGTGGGACGGGCGAAAGGTGCACCTGCCGCTCACCAGCTGGCTCAATGGCGAGAAGTTCGGCGAGCCGGACTGCCATGTGGACATGACCTTCGACTTTGCGCAGCTGGTGGCCCACGCGGCCAAGACCCGTCCGCTCACCGCCGGCTCCATCGTCGGGTCGGGCACGGTCTCCAACAAGCTGGACGACGGGCCGGGCAAGCCGGTCTCCGAAGGCGGCAAGGGCTATTCCTGCATCGCCGAGATCCGCATGATCGAAACGATCCAGGACGGCAAGCCGAAGACGAATTTCATGACGCCCGGCGACAAAATCCGCATCGAAATGCTGGACGATCACGGCAAGTCGATCTTCGGCGCCATCGAGCAGGACGTGATGCGCTACGAGGGGTAGGGCTTCGGCCCGCCCGCACCGTCACGGACCAGGCTTCGATCGATGACCGACGGGAAGCTGGAGAGCAGAGTGAATTTTAATCCTATCCGCGCTTTCGTGTTTTTCGCGATCGGCTTGCCGATCGGCTTCATCGTTGTGGCGTTCGGTGTCGCCGTGGCGCAGGCAAGTATTTCCGCCGCAGTGATTCTCCCCTGGGCGCTGCTCATCGCGACCGGGGCCGGGTTGATCGGCGGATTCCGGAAAGCCGCGCAATAGCGCTCCTCGCCGCGCTAAAGCACCACGGGCGCCAGGACGAAGGGCAGGGCGACAAGGCCCGCGGCCAGCCAGCGCAGCCGGCCCATTTTTCGCCAGCCCTTCACAAGCCCCGCGCGCCAGCGCGGGGTTTTTCTTTGCTGCTTGGCGATGCGCAGGGCGTAGATCACCACCCCGGTGATCGCGAGTCCGCTCAACGCCGCGCCGAAGACAAACCAGATCGCCCTCGTCCAGTATCCGCCGAACGTGCCGAAATGTAAGGGATCGGCGGCCTCCGCGATGCGGGTGTGAAGACTGAGCGCCGAAGGGTCCTGATCACCCAGGATCGCGCCGGTCCGTGGATCGGCCCAGACCACGTGAGCCCGCGGGCGAACCAGAATCGCGCGGTTGGAATACCCGTGAATTTGAAATGGGCGTTCGCCGCGCGGCCAGTAGACCTGTTCGATGCGGTAGTCCGGGCGCGCGGCGTGAAGCCGGCTCACCGCCCGGTCCACCGCCTCGCCCATGCTTGACGCCGGCGTGTCGGCGGCCGTCGACGCGATCGGGTTCGGCGGCCGGGCCGGGTTCGCCGCGGGCGCCGCGGCGCCCCATTGCTCGGCGAGATACCAGAAGCTGGTGACGATGATCAGCGCCACGAACCAGAGCGACCACAGTCCCGCCAGGCGATGAAGGTCACCGATGAAGGCGCGCGCCGTCCGGCCCTTCGGCAGGCGGAAGAAGCCGCGCCACCATTTCTTGTAGACCCAGAACGAGGTCACGAGGCTGAAGGCGAGAAAGACCGCCGCCAGACTGACCAGGGAAACGCCCCACTTCACCGGGATCATCAGATGGCGGTGGGTGTTTCGCAAAAAGCGCTGGAAGCCCGGCCAGGGTCCGGTTCCGGTGACCTCGCCGGTGCGCGGATGGACATAGACGTGGAACGGCCCGTCGTCGCCGCGCATCACCACGTCGAACGTGGCGGCGGGATGGATCGGACCGTAGACATTGAGGATTTCCGCGTCCGGCGCGCGGGCCGAGGCGGCCTCGCCGACCGCACCCCAGCTCACCCGGTCCTGGACGGAGGTCGGCGCCGCCCACATGGCGGGCCGGGCCATCCAGTCCAGCTCGTAGGAGAACACCGCCAGCGTCCCGGTGACGAAGACCAGGACGAGAAACAGCGACATCTGCAGGCCCGCCCATTGATGCAGACGCCACCAGATGGAGCGCTTCTTCGGCGCCTTGACCGACGGAGCGGCCTTCGACGCCGCCCCGGCGCCGGCGTGGGGCCGGCCCGGGGCGGCGGAGACGCGGCCTGTGGACCCCTCTACCACCGTCGCGTCAGCTCGAGGAAGATCGAGCGCGGCGCGCCGGGGAAGTGCCCCGTCCGGTCGATAAAGCCGGACGCGGCGTAGGTTTCGTCAAACAGATTGTCGGCCCGGAGGACGGCGCGCCAGACGTCGGTTTCGTAGATCAGCGACGCGTCGAAGATCAAATAGGGCCGCACTTTCTGGCCGGAGATCGACTGGCGGACATCGACATAGTCGCCGCCGAACGCCAGGGCGGTGTTGATCTCGGGGAATTGATAGCGCGTCCAGAAGCCCAGCGTGTGCTCCGGCGCATTGGCGAACCGATCGCCGACAGACACGGAGAAGCCGCCGCTGCCGTTGTTCGCCGTGATGCGCGTGTCGTTGTACGCGTAGGAGACCGTGCCCACCCAGTTCGGGGTGATGTCGGCCGTGAGGTCGGTTTCGAAGCCCTCGCTGGTCACCTCGCCGAAGCTGACGAGGTCGTCCACCCCGTCGCCGCCCACATCGCCGCGCGGGTCGGCCTGGAGGACATTGGAGCGCGTGATCTCGTAGATCGACGCGGTGGACTGGACGCGTCCGCCCAGAAGCTCGGTGCGCACACCCGCTTCGTAGATCTCACCTTCCTGAGGATCGAAGGGACCGCCGGCGAGAGGCGATTGTGAGCCGATGCTCTGCGGTTCGAAGCTCTCCGCCCACTGGACGAACAGCGAAACGTCGTCGCGCAGCCGGTACACCAGGCCGGCGCGCAGGGTGGTGGCGTCGTCTTCGAAGCTGTCGCCGCTGACCAGATCGGTGTCCTCGAACGTGTCGCGGCGCACGCCCACCACGCCGATGAAATCGCCCAGCGTGGCTTCGTTGAGCAGGTAGACGCCCGCGCGCTCCTGCTCGCTGCGCGTGGTGCGGTACTGGTCGCGCGGCGGCAGGGCGTAGGTGGACGGGTCGGTGACGCCATATTGCGGGTCGAACAGGGAGAGCGGCGTCGGCAAGCCCGCCGTCGGTGTCGTGCGGCCCCTCAGGGAGAAGCCTGTGAACTCGCTCTCCATGGTGAACCAGTCCATGCCGGCGAGCAGGCGATTGTCCACCGCGCCGAAGCTTCGCGACCAGATCGCGTTGGCGCCGAAGGACAGGCTTTCGCCGGTGCGGACCTGGTCGCGGAATTCGCGGATCGAGGAATCCACCGCGCCGTCGCCGTCGGAATCAAACAGGCCGCGCGGCTCGTGATATTGCTGAACCTCTTCGCCGTCGTTCCAGCGCAGGCCGGCGTCAAGCATGAGGTCTTCGGTCAGCTGATAGTCGACGGTCGCCTGGAGCACGTTGGATTCGAGGCGTAGGAAGTCGCTCGCCTCGTTATGGTTCCAGCGCCGATCTGTGAGGAAATTGCCGAGATCGTCGGTGGGTACGCCGCGCAGGCGGTTGCCGCCGAGATCCTGGTCATAGCGCGTCACCTGCAGCACCAGCTCGCCGCGGCCGAGATCGAAGCCGAGCCCGGCGTCGAAGATCTGGGTCGTGCTGTCGGCGTTGCGGCGCGGCTGGTTCATCTCCTCAAAGAACAGACCTGCGCGGCCGGAGACGCGGTCAGTGAGGGCGTGCTCCAGCTCCGCCGAGGCGCCGTAGCGGCCTTCGGTCCCCACCACGAGGCTGGTTTCATAGCTGTCTTCGCCGCCGGGCTTCTTGGTGACGTAGTTGAAGATACCGCCGGGCGCGCCCGGTCCATAGAGCATGCCGGAGGGGCCTTTGAGATACTCCACCTGGCGCACATTGAAGAGCTGCGGCACTGAGAAGCCGGCATAGGGATCGCCGCGCAGCCCGTCGAAGAAGATCTCTTCCTGGCGGAAGCCGCGCGCCGTGACGCCGGCGTAGCTGAAGGTGCTGACGCCGGAGAGATTGCGGTAGAGGTCGGAGGCGTCGCGCGCGCCCTGGTCCTCGATCAGCTGCTCTGAGATCACCTGAATGGTCTGGGTCGACAAGAGCGGCTCCACGGGAAGCTTTCCGCCCTCGATTTCACCGATGCGATACAGCGCGCGCGCCCTTCCGGTGACCAGAATAATGTCTTCGGTTTGGGGCTGCGAGGCCGTGTCATCGCTCTGCCGGGCCTGTGCCGACGGCGTGCTGAGCGTGGCGAGGAGCGCTGCGGCGGAAACGCCGACGAGAAACGTGCGCATTAAAAACCCTTCCCAAGGAAATGCAAATGAGAACGAGCCGCAAAAACCAAAGATGAGAATGATTGTCAATAACGCATTCCAGCTCGGCGCCCATGGAGGCGCTGACAAGGGCGCCGAGAAGGGCGAGGCGGGCGGCGAGGGGGATTGTGGGAACGTGAGCGGGGCCATGGCGCCGGGCATTCAGGCTGGATTCACACCAAACGGCCTTCAGGCGAACCGGAACCGGAACGCAGCCGCCCATGTCCCGCAGCGTGAAAATGGCGGCGAAACAGCTGACCGCGATCCTTCGCAAAATGTGCAGGTGCGGCGGGCGCAGTGACTTCGCACGGCGCCGACGTTAATTCACGCTCGCATTGGAGCGCTTGAGCACGTAGCGGTCCCCGTCAAAGCCTTCGAACAGCTCGGCGCATCTGGGGTGGCCCACACCGCCATTGTGGGCGTCTGGGAGGAGGTTCTGCTCCGACACATAGGCGGGGTAGTAGGTCTGCTCGTTCTCCGCCAGCAGGTGATAGAAGGGTTGATCCTTCTTCGGACGGATTTCCTCGGGGATGGACAGCCACCAGTCTTGCGAGTTGGCGAACTCGGGATCGACGTCATACACTACGCCCCGAAACGGGAAGAGGCGATGACGCACGACGTCGCCGATAGCGAATTTGGCCTGTCTCATGGCGGCCATGGTGAGGTCTCTCCCTTGCTTTAGCGTTAAACATAAGCCTTCCCGGCGCGGGTTCGAGACCCTTTGCTGGTCTTGATCCCGGCGAGCCGGCTCATGCGCCGCTTTTCCTTCCCGCCAAGCGTGTTATCCTGTCACAAACGTTATCGGATCTGTCCGGTTCACGTTCGCCTGAGCTTGCGCCGCACCGGCGCGCCGGGCGGGCGGCTCGCCGGACGTAAAAGGACAGGCGACATGGCAAAGGACGCAGCCGGATCGGGACCGGCGCGGCCGCGCCCGACTCGGGGCCGACGCAAGGGCGCGTCGGATCCCGTCTACGGAGCGATCGATCTGGGCACCAATAACTGCCGATTGCTGCTGGCGCGCCGGCAGGGCAAGGGCTTGCGCGTCGTCGACGCCTATTCGCGCATCGTGCGCCTGGGCGAGGGGATGACCGCGTCAGGCCGGCTCTCCGAGGCGGCCATGGAGCGCGCGATCACCGCCCTGAAAGTGTGCGCCGACCGCCTGAAGAAGCGCGAGGTGGTGAAGATGCGCTGCATCGCCACCGAGGCCTGCCGCGTCGCCGAGAACGGCCAGGACTTCATCGACCGCGCCATCGAGGCGACCGGCCTGCCGCTGGAGATCATTACCGCAGAGGAAGAAGCGCGCCTCGCGGTTCTGGGCAGTCTCGACCTCATGGACGAGACCATGGATGCGGCGCTGGTGCTTGATATCGGCGGCGGCTCCACCGAGCTGTGCTGGGTGGATCTGGCTGAATGGCGCGCTCGCGGCGGCTATGCGTCGGGCGGCCGGCCGCCCTTGCGCGGCTGGTCCACCATGCCGCTGGGGGTCGTCACCCTCTCCGACCACTTTCCCGAACCCGAGGGCGATGAGGCGCGCGCCGAATGGTATCGGGCGATGAAGGCCCACGCGGCCAAGCATCTCAAACCGCCCAAGGGCGCGCGGCGCATGCGCCCGGTCTTCGACGCGGGTAAGGCGCATCTGGTCGGCACGTCCGGCACGGTCACCTCCGTCGCCGGGGTTCACCTCAATCTGGAGCGCTATATGCGCGACCGGGTGGACGGGCTGTGGATGAGCGTTGCCGAGGCGCGCGCCGCCTGTGATCGCCTGTCGTCGCGCGATCGCGCCGGCCAGGCGCAGGAGGGCTGCATCGGCGAGGAGCGCGCCGAGCTGGTTGTGGCCGGCTGCGCCATCTATGAAGCGGTGCTCGATGCGTGGCCGGTGAACCGCGTGCGCATCGGCGATCGCGGCCTGCGCGAAGGCATGCTGCACAATCTCATGCGGCCGCGTCGGCGGCGCGGCAAGCGGGGCGGATCGGGCGGACGCCCGGCCGGCGGGAAGGACGAAGCATGAGCCAGGACGACAGCGAAAACGGCCCCGGCGGCCAAGGCGGCCCGGGCGGTGAAGGCGGCGAGGGCGACGACAAGCGCCGGCGCCGGCGTTCCGGCCCTGTCACCAAGGGCGGCGATGCGCGCGCGGCCAAGCAGTTTCACACCCGGGTGAAGACCGCACGCGGGCGCAAATACTCCTCCAAGCTCTGGCTGGAGCGTCAGCTCAACGATCCTTACGTGGCCCGCGCCAGGCAGGACGGCTATCGCAGCCGCGCCGCCTACAAGCTCATCGAGCTGGACGACAAGTTCCACCTGATCAAGCCGGGCATGCGCATCGCCGATCTGGGCGCCGCGCCGGGCGGCTGGACGCAGGTCGCGCTGCGGCGCGGCGCGTCCCATGTGGCCGGCGTCGATCTTCTGGAGATGGAGCAGGTGCCCGGCGCGATCTTTCTCACCCTGGATTTCACCGAAGAGGGCGCGGACAAGGTTCTCAAAGAGGCGCTGGACGGTCCGGCCGATCTGGTGATTTCCGACCTGGCGCCGTGGACCACCGGCCACAAGGCCACCGACCATTTGCGCATCGTAGCGCTGGTGGAGCTGGCCGCCCATTTCGCCATGGACGTGCTGCGCCCCGGCGGCGGCTTCGTCGCCAAGGTGTTCCAGGGCGGCGCCACCACCGAGCTGCTGGATCTCTTGAAGAGCCGCTTTTCCAAGGTGCGCCATTACAAGCCCCCCGCCAGCCGCCAGGAAAGCGCGGAGACCTTCCTGATCGCCACGGGCTTCAGGAAGTAGGCGCGCCGGGGGCAACCCCGCTGGGTCTTGACGCATTATGTGAACAGCGTTCACACTCTATGCGTCAGTAAAGGACCGCCGCCATGTCCGCATCAGCGCCGCGTTACCCGTATCGTCCCGTGCGTCCGATCAGGGCGCTTAAGGCGTTTCGCGATCTGGCGAATGATCGTGACGACACCCGCCACGTCTTCTCGTTTTTCGAGGCGGTGAACGGGCGCTCTCAGGAAGACTGGTTTGATCGCTTCTTCGACAGCGAATACGGCCGCAGCGTCGTCGCCGACCGCGAGCGGGTCGGGCGGATCCTCACCGACCGGGCGACGCTGGAAAGTCATGGCCGGGGCACCTTCGCGGCGGCCTATCTGCATTACCTCGACAGCGAAAACCTGCACCCCACCGGCGTGTTCGACGCCCACTGGGATCAGGCGCCGGGCGACATGGCCAAATTGCGCGATTCCTATCCGCAGCTCTATGCGCTCACCTACATGATGTCGCTGACCCATGATCTCTATCATGTCCTCACCGGATACGGCCGCGATCCCCTGGGCGAGGCGGTGCTTCTTGTGTTCACCGGAACCCAGACCGGGTCGCGCGGCTCGCGCCTGCTGGGCCGCATGGCGGGTCTTCGAATCCGCGCCGAAATCCCGTCCTGGCAGGTGGGCCGCATGGTGGGCGAGGCGGTGCGCCTGGCCCGCACCTCCACCCCGTTTGCATCGGTCGATCTGCTCGAGCTTCTCCCCCTGAAGCTGGACGAGGCCCGCGCCCGCCTGAACCTGGCCCGCCCCGAGCTCTACCTCGCCACCCGCGAGGCGTGGAATGGGCCGGAACCGGTGACCACGAAGGCGGCTTAGACTGAAGGCGCGACGCCCTCTCACCGCGCACACGCCTTGCCCTTTCTCTGAATCCTGCTAAAGCGCGCTTGCAAGAGAGAAGGAGGCCTCCCCATGCAGATTCGTGAGGGGCTCACCTTCGACGACGTGCTCTTGCAGCCCGGTTCGTCGGAAGTGTTGCCAGCCGACGCAGACGTGCGCTCCCGGCTTACCGCAAACATCGGTTTGAACGTTCCCATCCTGTCGGCGGCCATGGACACCGTGACCGAGGCGGGGCTGGCCATCGCCATGGCCCAGGCCGGCGGGATCGGCGTCATTCACCGCAATCTCTCCAATGAAGAGCAGGCCGAAGAGGTCCGCCGCGTGAAGCGGTATGAGAGCGGCATGGTGGTCAATCCGATCACCATCGACCCCGAAGCGCCCCTGGCTCAGCTCAAACAGCTCATGGCGCTGAACGGCATCAGCGGCATTCCGGTGGTGGAGGCCAATGGCGGCCCCACGGGCCGGCTTGTTGGCATGATCACCAATCGCGACGTGCGCTTCGCCGACGATCTGTCCCAGCCGGTCAGCTCGCTGATGACGCGCGAAAACCTCGTCACCGTGAAGCCCGGCGTGGATCAGGGCGAGGCGCGCCGCCTTCTGCACAAGCACCGCATCGAGCGGCTTTTGGTGGTGGACGACGAAGGCCACTGCGTCGGCCTCATGACCGTCAAGGACATGATGAAGGCTGAAGCCTATCCCCACGCCGCCAAGGATGAGCATGGACGTCTGCGCGTCGCCGCCGCCACCACGGTGGGCGACAAAGGCTTCGAGCGCGCCGAGGCGCTGCTGGACGCTGGTGTGGACGTTCTGGTGATCGACACCGCCCATGGAATGAGCGCCAGCGTGCTCGACCAGGTGCGCCGCATCAAGAAAGCCTCCAACAAGGCCCAGGTGATCGCCGGAAACGTGGCCACCTATGACGGCGCGCGCGGCCTGTTCGACGCCGGCGCCGATTGCGTGAAGGTGGGTATCGGGCCGGGCTCGATCTGCACCACGCGCGTCGTGGCGGGCGTCGGGGTTCCCCAGCTCACCGCGATTATCGAATGCGCCCGCGCCAAGCAGGGCTTTGACGGCTCGATCATCGCCGATGGCGGCATCAAGTATTCCGGCGACATGGCCAAGGCCATCGCGGCCGGCGCCGACACGGTGATGATGGGCTCCATGCTGGCGGGCACCGAAGAAGCCCCCGGCGAAGTGTTCCTGTATCAGGGCCGGTCCTACAAATCCTATCGCGGCATGGGCAGCGTCAGCGCCATGGCCCGCGGCTCGGCCGACCGGTATTTCCAGAAGGAAGTCACCGACAGCATGAAGCTGGTGCCCGAAGGCATTGAAGGCCAGATCGCCTATAAGGGCCCGGTGGGTCCGATCCTGCACCAGATGGTGGGCGGGCTGCGCGCGGCCATGGGCTATACCGGCGCGAAATCCATCGCCGAGTTCCAGGACAAGGCCGAGTTCGTGCGCATCACCGGGGCGGGCCTGAAGGAAAGCCACGTCCATGACGTGACGATCACGCGCGAAGCGCCGAACTATCCGAGCCCGTCCTGATGGGGCCTGTGCTGACCCTGCACCCGATCCTGTTGCCGATTTTCGTGCAGGTCCTGCTATTCTTCGTGCTCGCCACCGTGACCGGCGCCGCGCGTTTTCGCGCCATCGGATCGGGCGCGGTGAAGCCGGGCGATGTCGGGCTCGGCCAGAAGGCCTGGCCGGCGAAGACACAGCAAATCTCCAACGCCTTCAACAACCAGTTCGAGACGCCGGTGTATTTCTTCGCCGCCGCGATCCTCGCCGTGGCGCTGCAGGTTCAGGACGCGGTGATGCTCGCCGCCGCCTGGCTCTACGTGGCGACGCGGATCGTGCACGCGCTTGTCTACTCGACCTCCAACGCCGTCGCACTCCGCTTTCCCGTATTCGCTCTGGGCGCGGTGTGCGTTCTGGTGATGTGGGCGCGGCTGGCGGTTTTCGCCTTTAGCGGGGTCTAGATGAGAGACGGCGGACGAGTTCAGGGCGCGATCGAGGTTCTCGATCTGGTGCTGAACCGGCATCAGCCGGTGAAGGACGCCCTGCGCGACTGGGGCAAGGCGCATCGTTTCGCCGGGTCCGGCGACCGCGCCTGGATCTCCGGCCTTGTGATGGACGCGCTGCGCCGCCGGGCGAGCATTCGCGACGCCATGGCGGAAGACACGCCGCGCGCGCTGGCCCTTGGAACGCTGGCGATCGCCTGGGAGATCGACACCGAAGCGATGGGCGCGATGTTCGAAGGTGACGAGCATGCGCCAGAGCCGCTGACCGCCGCGGAGAAGGGCGGCTTCCTGCGCGCCCGCGACCGCGCCGCGCCGCTTCATGTGGCCGCGGAAATTCCCGAATGGCTGACCCAGGCCTTCAAGAAGGCGTTCGGCGCCGAGGCGGTGGCCGAAGGCCTCGCCATGGCGGGCCGCGCCCCGGTGGATCTGCGCATCAACACGCTGAAGACCGAGCCCGAGCGTGCGGTGGCGGCGGTGAAGGCGAAGCTGAAGGACGTTCAGGAGAGCGATCTCGTCATTGACGGGCTGCGCATCCCTGAAACTGACCCGCGCGCCAAGTCGCCGGGCGCCGAGAGCATTCCCGCCTACGGCAAGGGCTGGGTGGAGGTGCAGGATCTCGGCTCCCAGATCGCCGCGCTCGCCGCCGGTGAAATCGCGGGTCACCAAGTGCTCGATTACTGCGCCGGGGCGGGCGGCAAGACGCTGGCCCTGTCGGCGCTCATGGAAAACACCGGCCAGCTCTACGCCTGGGACTATGACGGGCGGCGCCTGAAGGCGATCTGGGCGCGCCTCAAGCGCGCCGGCGTGCGCAATGTGCAGGTCCGCGACGGCAAGGAAGGCGAGACGCTGTCCGACCTGGAAGCCGGCATGGACTGCGTCTTCGTCGATGCGCCGTGCTCCGGCTCCGGCACCTGGCGGCGGCGCCCGGACAGCAAGTGGCGGCTGAAACCCGAAGCTCTGAAGCGGCGCATGGCCGAACAGGACGAGGTGCTCGCCAAGGCTCAAGCTTATGTGAAGCCGGGCGGGCGCCTCATCTATGTCACCTGCTCGATCCTGCCCGACGAGAACGAGGAGCGCGTCACCGCCTTCCTCAGCGGCCGCAGCGACTTCACCCCGGTCCCGGCCAGCGAAGCGATCGCAGCGTCAGGCCGTCTGGCCGACGGCGCCAAGGCGCGCCTGGCCAAACTGGAAGGCCGCCACGGCGCGATCCAGCTTTCGCCCCATCGTACCGGCACGGACGGGTTTTACGTCTGCGTTCTGGAAAAGGCGGCGGGCTAGCGCCGAAGCGCCCCTGCGCCTAAAGCGCCGTCCAGCGGTCGCGCGCGCCCAGGAGCCGGAAGACTTCTTCCCAATAGGCGCGGATCACGCCGGCCTGCTGGGCTTCCCAGCCGGGGCGCGGGATGAGGTGAACCTCAACCGTCACGCCGGCCAGCGCGTCGCCATACTCGGCCGTCACCGCATCGGCGACCAGGCGCGGGTCGGGCAGGGTGCGCGCCAGATCAGACCTGTTGCGGCCATAGACGCTGAACAGGCGCGAATTCTGCAGCATGTCGGAAACCAGGATCACTGTGCGCTGCGGCGTTTCGCGGTCGAAGTCTGCTTCCACGGCCAGCCGGGCCAGCGCCTCGACGATGGGGCTCGCCGGGCTTTCCTTGGGCTCCACCAGATCGGCGAGCGCATCCTGCAGCGGGCCCTCGAACAGGGCCTGATAGCGCGCTTCGACGCGTTGGGGGTTGCGGTAGAGCGGATTGATCTGATCGCCACGGCCCGGATTGCACAGGGCGAAATCGTTGGTGTTGATCAACTCGCCGCGGGCGTCCAGCTCGTAGAGCGACAGCATCTCGCCGACGGTGAGCCGGTCGCGGCTCTCCAGCACCAGATCTTCGATGCGGACCGCCTGCTCGGGCGAATAAAAATCGGTCTTGTCGATCACCAGCGCCATGTGCGGCGGGGTTTCCCCGGCCAGGCACAGCGTGTCGGGATTGTATTCTTCGGGCTGCAGCACAAGGGCGGCGTAGCTGATGGCGCCCAGCACCCCGAGCACGATCAGGATGTTGAAGATCCCCAGTATGTCTTTGCCGCGCATGTGATCCCCCTCAAGAGACGCTTGGCGAACGCGTCACGCGCCCCCGCAGTTTGCAGACGAGCGCGACGCGGCCCGGAAGTCTAGGCCCGGGGCGGGGGATCGCTGGAATAAGTTTCCGCTTCAGCGGGCTCGCGGCCCTCGCGCCGACGCTCATGGCGGGCCAGAGCGTCCTCGACCTCCTGGGCGAACATGTCGTCGATCAGCTCTTTCAGATCGGCCGCGCGCTGGCGCGTTGTGAGCCGGGCGCCGGACGAGATCTCGCTGTCGGCCGAGCCGCTCTGAGCCGGCAATTGCTTGAGAACCGCCGCCAGATGCGAGGAGGCGTTCACCAGCCGGCGGTGGGCCGCGCCGTAGCCGATCAGGCGATCATCAAAGGTCGCGCCCTTGAAGGCGGCGATCACGGCGAAGGTGATCCCGAGGATGAACAGCAGCAGCGCTTCCAGGGTTTCAAACGGCGCAAAGGTCAGCGCGCGCGTCACCGGCGTCAGCATCTGGCCGGTCTGCTCGATCCCGCCCTGGGCCAGGACGGCGGCGTTGATCTCCAGAAGATCGCGATAGTGCGCGGCGGCGAAGTTCAAAAACACCACGAAGGCGGTGGCCAGCGGCAGGAAGATCAGCGCCGCGGCGAAGGAGAAGGGCCGGTGAGGGTTCTGCACCATGCGCAGGCCCAGAAAGCCGATGATGAAGAAGCTGGCGATGACGTTGGCGCTGGCCACCGTGATCGCCTGGATCCAGCCGCCCAGAAGGCCCAGATCGGAGCCCTTGGAGAAGAAGTACGCATTCGCCAGGCCTTCAAACAGCACCAGACCCGCCAGGATGGAGAAGGTCATGATGTGGCTGTCGGGATAGGCCGGCGCCCGGTGGATCGGTTGCGCGCCGGTGGCTTCGCCGAAGCGGCTGCCGCGCGTATCCTTGAAATTCATGTAAGCGACGAAGGCCGAGCCGGCGCGCTGATACGCGTAGGTCAGCCGGTCGGATATCTGGTGGGCTTTTTGCTCGGCGCGATCCATCAAGTCCGCCCCCCCTAATAGGTCACGGTTGGATTGCGGGCTGGCTTGGCGCGATTGGATGTGGTCGTCCATGGCGATATGCCCCTTTTTTATTCACGGCCCCGCATTAACCAAACCCAAGCAAGCTTCCGAAGTTGGGCTGAAATAGGGAATCTTCGCCATAATTGGTGTTTCAGGGTCAAAGCAGGCAAGTTTCGCGCAGCAACGAACCCTGCCAAGGTTAATAAGCGCGACGATGAACCCGGTGTGAACGCCGTTTCGCAGCGCCACAGGAGTGAATGGGGGGAAACGCCATGATTCGATTCGCCAAAGCGGCGGCCACGCGCCGCGGCGTACTTGGCCTGATGGCCGGCGCAGGGGCGGGGCTCGCGGCGAGCGCGCGGGCTCAGGAGGCGCCTGTGACGCCGGTGAGCCGGGAGACCTTCGCCTGCGTCGAGCCGCTCATGGGCGTCTCCTACACCGCTGACGAGCGTGAGCAGATGCTGGCGGGGATCGAGGCCTGGATCGGCCGCGCCGAGCGTCTGCGTGCGGTGGAGAAGCCCAACGAGCTTGCTCCGGCCCTGACTTTCGACCCGCGTCTTCCCGGGCGCGTCTACGAGATGGCCGACGGCGGCGTGACGGGGCTGGGCCGGGCGCCGCGCTTGCCGTCTGATGCAGCCGACATCGCGTTTGCTCCGGTATGGATGCAGGCCCAGTGGCTGGAGCGCGGGGTCCTGACAAGCCTTGAGCTCACCGAGATTTATCTTGCCCGCATCGCCGCTTATGAAAATCAGCTCGAGTGCTTCGTCACCGTCACCGCCGATCTCGCGCGATCACAGGCGCGGGCGCGGGACGCCGAGCGCGCCGCGGGACGTTCGCGCGGGCCGCTTCACGGCGTGCCCTATACGCTGAAAGACATCATCGATGTGGAGGGCCTGCCGGCCACCTGGGGCGCCACTGTCTACGCCGACCGCGTCGCGCAGGACACCGCCGTCGTGGCGCGGCGCCTGGAAGCGGCGGGCGGGGTTCTCTTGGGCAAGGTGACGTCGGGCGCGATCGCCTATGGCGACATCTGGTATGACGGGGTGACCCGTAATCCGTTCAATCCCGATGAAGGCAGCTCCGGCTCGTCCGCCGGGCCGGCGTCTGCGACGGCGGCTGCGCTGTGCGCCTTCTCCATAGGCACAGAGACTCTGGGCTCCATCGTCTCGCCCTCGCATCGCTGTGGAACGACGGGGCTGCGCCCCACATTCGGGCGGGTGGCGCGCACCGGCGCCATGGCCTTGTGCTGGTCGCTGGACAAGATCGGACCCATCGTGCGCTCGGCGCCCGACGCCGGGCTGGTCCTGGCCGCGATCAACGGCGCGGATGAGGGCGATCCGGCAAGTTTTTCAACGACATTCGGCGCGAACCTGTCGCGCGATCTCAGCGGGCTTCGCCTGGGCTATAACCCCGCCTGGTTTGAGCAGGGCTCTGATGGCGACCGCGCGGCGCTGGAGGCCGCCCGGTCGCTCGGCGTCGAGCTGGTTCCCTTCGATGTCGACGACAAGCCCTATGACACCCTGCTGATCCAGCTGGAGGCGGAGGCCGCTGCGGCGTTCGAGCGCCTGACCCTGGATGATCTGGACGACCGCTTACGCTGGCAGGACGACGCCGCCTGGCCCAACACCTGGCGGCGTGCGCGGTTTTCCAGCGCGGTGGATCTGGTCAACGCCGACCGGCTGCGCCGCCACGCGCAAGGGATGATGGCCGAGCGCATGGCGGGGATGGACGCCGTGATCGGGCCGAATTTCGCCGGCGGCATGCTGCTGATCACCAACTATACCGGCCATCCCCAGCTGGCCTTCCGGTCCGGCTTCTCCGATCAGCCCACCCGCACGATCTTCGGGGCGGCGGCCGATGAAAGCGGAGCGACCTTCTCGGTGCCCCAGGCCACCAGCCTGTGGGCGCCGCTTTTCAAGGAAGACACGATCCTGGCGCTGGGCGCGGCGATCGAGGCGCGCCTTGACGTGGCGCGTATCCGGCCTTCAGGATTCGCCTGAGAAAATCAGATTAAGGATTTGAACCGATGATGAAATTTTATGATTGCGCCACCGCGCCAAGCCCCCGCCGCGCCCGCATGATCCTCGCTGAAAAGCGCGTCGAGGTGGAGACGATCGAGATCGATCTGCGCAGCGGCGAGCAATTCTCCGACGTGTTCCGACAGGTCAATCCGGGCTGCACCGTGCCGGTCCTGGTGACCGAAGACGGCGAACGCTTCTGCGAGAACGCCGCCATCGCGCGCTTTCTGGAGGCGGAGTTTCCCGATCCCCCGCTCATGGGCCGCTCGTCGGTGGAGCAGGCCCGCGTCGCCGAATGGACCTGGCGCGCCGAGTTCGAGGGGCTGGTGAGCGTCATGGAGATCCTGCGCAACACCTCAAAGGCTATGAAGGACCGCGCGCTGCCCGGTCCGGTGGCCGTGGCGCAAATCCCCGAGCTCGCCGAGCGGGGGCGGGCGCGCGGGGCGACGTTCTTCCAGACGCTGGACGCGCAGCTGCAGCAGACGCCCTGGCTCGCCGGCGACGCGTTTTCGGTGGCCGACATCACCGCCTTTGTCTTTGTGGAGTTCGCCGCCTGGGTGAAGCTGGAGCCGGGCGAGGACCTCAAAGCCCTGGCTGCCTGGCGCGAGGCCTGCGCGGCGCGCCCGAGCGCCAAGGTTTAGCGCGAAGGTCTGGCGGTCCGTCCGGCTGGCCGGACCGCCAGCTTTCCTATTCCTCGTCTTCAGACCCGCCATGGTCGTCGAACCAGGCCAGCACATGGCCGGCTTTCTGCAGCAGCCGGGAGGGCCGTGAATCGGCGATGCCGTGATAGGCGCCCGGGATGCGCACCAGCCGGCTTTCAATTCCGCGGATCTGCAGGGCGTTATAGTACTGCTCGGCTTCAAACACCGGGGTGCGGCGGTCTTCGGCGCCAACGAACACCAGGGTCGGGGTCTCCACCTCGCCCACCAGCGAGAGCGGCGACCGGCGCCAGTATTCTTCCGGGTTCTCCCAGGGCGTGGTTCCAAACCAGTAGCGCATGATCACCGGGCCGATATCGGCGGCGAGCGAAAAGCTCGTCCAGTTGATCACCGGCTTGCCCACCGCGGCTGCGGCGAAGCGGTCGGTCACCCCGATCAGCTGGGCGGTGAGCACGCCGCCGCCCGATCCGCCGGTGACATAAAGCTTGTCCTCATCGATAAAGCCGCGCTCCACCAGCGCATCAACGCCGGACAGCAGATCGGCCACATCGTCGCCGGGATAGGCCTTGTCGATCTCGTTGGCGAAGTCCTCGCCGTAGGAGGTCGAGCCGCGCGGATTGGTGTAGAGCACCACATAGCCGGCGGCGGCGTAGAGCTGAACCTCGCCGGAGAACTGGGGGCCATAGGCGGTGTGCGGCCCGCCATGAATTTCAAGGATCATCGGGTAGGAGCCGTCGGGGTCAAAGCCCGGCGGGTAGGCGATCCAGCCCTCGATCTCCATTCCGTCCGCCGAGCTCTCCCAGGTCATGCGCTCCACATTCGCCAGTTCGCGCACGCCCAGCACATCGGCGTTGAGGTCGGTGATCTCTTCAGCCTGGCCCCGGCGCGATCCCACGCCCACATCGGCCAGGTCGTCGGCGCTCGCCAGCGTCGCCGCCCAGCGCCCGTTCGAGGAGGCGGAGAACGATCCGGACGTGTAGGGCCGGCCGAACGTGGTCCCGCCGATCCGGTCGGTCAGCCGGTCCAGCCCGCCGTTGAGCCCGGCATAGGCCAGCACGGTGTGTCCGGCGTCGTCAAAGCGCACGAACAGGCCGCGATCATCGGCCCATTCGATCTGGTCGATCCCGCGATCAAGGTCGGCGAGAAGGCGCTCCGGCTCGCCGCCGTTCAGCGCCATGACAAAAAGGTCGGTGTCGATATGGCTCTCTTCGCGGGCGGCTTCGCCCAGATAGGCCAGGCGCGACCCGTCCGGCGACACCGCCGGCGAGCCCTCGGGCCCGGGAAAGTCGGTGATCTGCTGCAGTGCGCCGCTCTGCGGGGTCACCGCATAGATGTCGCTGGTGCGAAAATCGAAACCGTCTTCTCCGCGTCCGCCCCAGCTGAACAGGATCCGTCCTGAATCCGGCGTCCAGGCGAGCCCGGAGATCTGGCCGTCGTCCACGTTGGTGATCCGGCGCGGCGCGCCGCCCTCGGCGCTGATGAGATAGATCTGGCTTGCGCCGTCGGGAATTTCGCCAAGACCGTCGAATTCATAGCGTGTGGTCTCGTCCACCAGGGCGGGATCGGCCCATTCGGCGCCCGGTGGTTTGGGGGGCAGGCCGATATCCACCTGCGGGCCCGGCGCCGGGGTGAACATGGTGAAGGCGATCCAGCGCCCGTCCGGCGACCAGGTCAGACCGCTGGCGCCGAAGGGTAGCTCGGCCAGGCGCGCCGTGCGCCCGGTCTGCGGCCACATCATTTCCAGCGTCGTCTCGCCGTCGTCGCTGGCGATCATCACCAGCCGGTCCGATTGCGGCGACCAGCGCGGGCTTGAATAACTGGCCGAGCTCGAGGCGAGGGGGCGGTGGTTCGCTCCGTCGAAATCAACCGCCCAGAGGGCCTGGCGCGTACGGTCGGTCATGATGTCGTTGGAGCGGCGCACATAGGCGATCTGGCGCCCGTCGGGACTGATCTGCGGATCGGTGGCCATTTCCAGGCTGAAAATATCGACGGTCTGCAACGGGCCGCCGGCGGCCGGCTGCGCCTCCCCCGTCTGTGATTGGGCGGTGAAGGGCGCGGCGCAGCACAAGGCGGCCGCCATAAGGGCGCGTTTCATAGGCGGATCTCCCGGAAACTTCATATGTATCGACACGAACCCTAGCCGAGCCGGGGCTGAGCGCAAGGCGTCAGGCGGCGCGCGCCAGAAGCCCGTTGCGCGTCAGGCGAAACGGGGCCTGCGGCGAATCATGGCGTCCGATGGCGGCGCCGGCCAGCAGGCGCGCGGACGTCCGGGAGGCGTAGCGCAGCCGCTCCCAGTCATGCACGCCGTCGAAATAGACCGGGCGCCCGCTCCGCCCGGCCAGCGCGATGAAGCGCTCCACATTCTGGCGCGCGGCCTCGGTTAGCTTCTCGGGAAGGCGCGCCCCCAGCCAGTGGGCGTCGCTCTCCATCTGGCGTTCAAGGGTGACCGAGCGGATGTCGGCGTCAAGAAAGAGTTGGCTGGTATAAGGCAGCAGGGTGCGGCCGGTCTCGGCGATCACGGAAGCGGGCGTATCGCCCGGCGCGCCCACCAGGCGCACCCAGATCAGCTTTTTCAGCTCGCGGGGCAAATGGGCGAGCGCGGTGACATAGCCGGCCCGCAGGCGCGAATTGGACAAGGGACCATAGGCGGCCGGCACGATCAGGGCGCAGCGCGTGCCGGCCCGGAGCAGCGTCTCGAGGGCGGTGCAGGCGCGCGCCAGAACCGCCTGGTCGAAGGCGAGCCGGTCCTCGGGCCTCGACAGGCTGGCGTTCAGCGAAGCCTCGCTCAGTCTCGGCCCGTCTTCGGACTCGGTCACGATCGGCGTGGCGAAATAACTTGCGACCGCTTCCTTGCGCACGTCCCAGGCCGCGTAAAAATCCAGCGATCGAAGCAGGCCGGGATGTGAGGCGCGGGGCGCGGGCGCAGGAGAGGGCGGCGCCGGGTCGGCGCTTTCAAGCCCGGCCTCGGCCAGGGCGGCTTCGAACTCGGCCGGGGTGAGCGTCTCGCTTGTGGCTTGAACGCGCATGAGGTCGGCGAAGCGCTCGCCCAGGAAGAAGCGCTCAAGATCGGCGCGGATGCGCGCCGTGGTCTGCTCGGCCATATCTCCGGTGGCGGCCTTGTAAATCACCAGAAATCCGGTGGCGCACTGAACGATCAGATCGTCCTCGGCGATGCGGCGCTCGATGATCGAGCGCGAGGCCAGAAACACCCGTGCGCGCACCTCCGGCCAGAGCGCGCCGGCGGCGGCCTTCACCGCCTCCATGTTCACGAACTGATAGCGGCTGACGTCCAGTGTCTCCGCGCTGGCGAGATGGCGCTTGAGCGCCTGCATCACGTCGTCGTCCATGGGGCGGGTCTCAACTTCTATCCCGGCTTTTCAGGCAGAATAACCCGGTTTCCTTTGCAAGCGGTAAGCGTCGGAAATCCCTAAACCTTCGCAGTTGCAGCATAGCCTTGCACGGATTGGGCCGTGACTACTATGCAACACTTCTGTGAAAAGAAAAGAAAGGTTCGAATAATAAGGGGTTGGCGAGGGCCGCGCCTGTCCGGGACCGCTTCATTCCTCGCGCGAATTCAGACACTCTGTCTGCGAGTGCAGGTATTGCGCTGCAACAAAAAAGCTTTCGGATAAAACCGGGGTCGATCCACTCAGGAGGATGCACAATCATGGTGTCAAAATTTACGCGAGTCGCTCTGTTCGCCGCCGCGTCGTCTGTCGCGCTGAGCGCGGCTGCGAACGCCCAGCTCATTGAACAGGTCGGCGGCGGCGAGCGTCGCACGCTCGACGTCATCACCGTCACCGCCCAGCAGCGTGAACAAAGCGCCCAGGACGTTCCGATCTCCATTGGCGCCTATGACGGCCAGGCGCTGGCTCAGGCCGGCGTTCAGGACATCAAGGATCTGATCTCCATCGCGCCGGGCCTCATGGTCACCTCGACCCAGTCCGAGACCATCACCACCGCGCGGATCCGCGGCGTCGGCACGGTCGGCGACAATTTCGGCCTTGAAAGCTCGGTCGGCGTTTACATCGACGGCGTGTTCCGTTCGCGCAACGGCGTCGGCTTCGGCGATCTCGGCGAACTTGAGCGCATCGAAGTGCTGCGCGGCCCCCAGGGCACGCTGTTCGGCAAGAACACGTCCGCCGGCGTTCTCAACATCCTCACCGCCGAGCCCGAGTTTGAGTATGGCGGCCACGCCGAGTTCACGCTGGGTGAGTATGCGCTCAATCGCTACGAGCTCGGCGTCACCGGGCCGATCATGGAAGACAAGGTCGCGTTCCGTCTGTTCGGCGCCATGGGCGAAGACAACGGCTTCACCCAGCTGGTCGTCGGCAAGGGCGCGAACGCCCGGGTGGAAGAGTCCGAGACCACGAACTACTACACCGTTCGCGGCCAGCTCCTCTTCACGCCGAGCGATACGGTCGAAGGCCGCATCATTCTCGACTACTCCGAGCGTGACGAGCGCTGCTGCTCGGCTGTGAGCTATGATTACACGCCCCAAGCCTACGGCCTTGTTCGCGCCGTAGGCGGCGACGTCACCTTCCCGGCCGATCCGGAAGCGCGCGTCGCCTACGCCAACCGTCCCTACATCCAGTCGGTTGAAGACTGGGGCCTGTCGGGCGAATGGGACATCGACCTGCCGATCGGCACGCTGACCTCGGTCACCGCGTTCCGCAACTGGTCCAACTCGCGCAGCCAGGACATCGACTACACCAGCGCCGATATCGCCTATCGCGACGCCGACAATAACTTCACCGATCTGGAGCGGTTCTCTCAAGAGCTGCGCCTGACCGGCGTCACCGGCAATCTCGACTGGCTCGTGGGCGCATTCTACTCCCACGAAGACCTGGAACTGGGCGACGCCATCCGTTACGGCGCGGATTGGGAGCCCTTCCTGAGCCTCGTGGCGTCCGGCGGGACCAACCCGCTCTTCATCTCCCAGACCCTGAACGCATTGGCTCTGGGCGGTCTCGGCCTGCCGGCGCTGCCCGGTTATGCCGCGCAGCCCGCCGGCGCGTTCTTCCCGGCCGGTTCGGGCGTGAACCAGGACGTCTACAATCAGACGGCTGACAGCTGGGCGATCTTCACGCACAACTCCTACCAGCTCACCGACAATCTCGCGATTACGGCGGGTCTTCGTTACACCAACGAGACCAAGGACGTGTTCGCCACGTTCGACACCAACTCGCCGCTGGGCTGCCGGATCTTCGAACTCTATGGCGGCTTCAATCCGGCCGGAACCTTCGCCGGCACGGCGCTTGGCGGTCTGGTTCCTTCCGCCTGTCTGCCCTATGCGCGGACGGGTCTGGACGCCAACGGCTATGACCGCGAGCGCTCCGATGAGGAGTTTTCGGGCACGCTTCGCGCCACCTATGACGTCAGTGACGACATGATGGTTTATGCCGGTTACTCGCGCGGCTTCAAGGCCGGCGGGTTCAACCTGGACCGTCAGCTGAACGGCCCGATCGGCGCCAACGGCTACACCAATTCGGACAGCTCGTTCGCACCGGAAATCATCGACGCCTATGAGGTCGGCTTCAAATCCGAGCTGTTCGGACGCGTTCTGCAGCTGAACGGCGCCGCCTTCCTGCAGCAGATCGAAGACTTCCAGCTCAACACCTTCAACGGCCTGGCCTTTGTGGTGGAGAGCGTGGACGAGTCTGAGTCCATGGGCGTCGAGCTCGACATGGCCTACGCCACGCCGATCCCGGGCCTCGATCTGACCGCGGGCTACGCCTACGTGAACACTGAGTACACCACGGTGAACACGGGCGATCCGCTTGTGGATGCGATTGAGGGCAAGGACTACTCCCTGTCCCCGGAACACTTCCTGACCGCTCAGGCGATCTATGAGCGTCCGGTGTTCAACAACATGCTGTTCACGCTCTCCACCGATGCGCGCTATGTGTCGGAGTACAACACCGGGTCCGATCTTGATCCGGAAAAAGTGCAGGACGGCTTCACCCTGGTGAATGGCCGCGTGGCGCTTGGCCGTGAGGACGGGCTGTGGACGGTTGAAGTGTGGGGCCGCAACCTCACCGACGAAACCTACGCGCAGGTGGCCTTCGATGCCTTCGCACAAGGCCGCCGTGGCGGTGCGGGCACCTCGAGCGACCCTCGCGCATCCGCCAGCTACATGGCCTTCATGGGTGCGCCTCGCACCTTTGGCGTGACCCTGCGCAGCGAGTTCTAAATCTCGCACGCAGATACCCGATGACCAGTCGGGGAGGACGGCACTGGGCCGGAGCGAAAGCTTCGGCCCTTTGTCGTTTTCGGTGCAGCGTGTCGGTGTGTCTGTTACGGTCGGAGACCGGTCCGTTCGCCCCATGAGCAGACAAGAAAAAGCCCGGGACGGAGGACCGTCCCGGGCTAATCTTTTGCAGGAGGTGCGCGCCGTCTAGAGCTCAGTGACTTTCTTGTAGGCGGGCAGGGTGAGGAACTCCTCGAACCTGTCCGACAAGCTCATCTCCTCGAGGATGTCCTGCGCCTCGTCGAAGCGTCCCGCCGACCAGGCGTCGGCTCCGATTTCGGTCTTGATGGCCTCGGCGGAAGCGGTGATCACGTCGCGCACGCGCGCGTCATCGATCACCTGGCCGTCCTCGGTCTTCGCCCCGTGAGTGCGCCATTGCCAGAGCTGGGCGCGGCTGATCTCGGCGGTGGCGGCGTCTTCCATGAGATTGTGGATCGGCGCCGCGCCGCGGCCCTGAAGCCAGCTGGCGAGATAGCGGATCGCCACGTCGGCGTTGGCTTTCAGGCCCGTCTCGGTGACCGTGCCGTCATTGGGCGTGAGATAGGTCTCGCGGTCGGCAGACACCTCGGGAATCGTGTCCAGCTGGTTGGGGCCGGTCATCACCGCGTCGAACGCCTTCATGGCGACCGGGACGAGGGCGGGGTGAGCCACCCAGGCGCCGTCATGGCCGATCCCGGCTTCGCGGGTCTTGTCGGTGCGCACCTTTTCCACGGCGGCGTCATTGGCCGCATCATCGCCCTTGACCGGAATGAAGGCGCTCATGCCGCCCATGGCGTGGGCGCCGCGCCGGTGGCACACCGCGATCACGCGCTTGGCGTATTCGGACATGAAAGGCGCCGCCATGGTGACCTGGGAGCGGTCGGGCAGCACCTTGGAGGCGTCGGTCTTCTGCCGCTTGATGAAGGAGAAGATATAGTCCCAGCGCCCGGCGTTGAGGGCGGTCAGATTCTCGCGCAGCTCCCAGATGATCTCGTCCAGCTCGAACGTGGCCGGGATCGTCTCGATCAGCAGGGTGCAGCGCACCGTGCCGCGCTTCAGGCCCAGCGTCTCCTCGCAATGGCGGATCACCAGCGACCACAGGCGGGCTTCAAACCGGGTCTCCAGCTTGGGGATGTAGTAGTACGGCCCCGAGCCGTTCTTGGCGGTGCTGGCGTGGTTGTGAACCAGGTAGAGCACGAAGTCGAAGAAGCCGCCGGAGACCGGCTCGCCGTCAACGGTGACATGGGCTTCGTCCAGGTGAAGGCCCCTGGCGCGGGCGATGAGGACGGCCGGGTCGTCGGAGAGCGTGTAGGACTTGCCGGACGCCGGGTCGGTGAAATCGATCGTGCGCGCATTGGCGTCGCGCAGATTGATCTGGCCGTCCATCATATTGGTCCAGGACGGCGTGGAGGCGTCCTCGAAGTCGGCCATGAAGCATTTGGCGCCGGAGTTCAGCGCGTTGATGACCATCTTGCGGTCCACCGGCCCGGTGATCTCCACCCGGCGGTCAGCCAGGTCCGCAGGCGCTTTCGGCACGGTCCAGTCGCCGGCGCGGATCGCGGCGGTCTCGGCGGGAAAGGCGAGCTGCTCCTGCCCGGAATCAAGCCGGGTCTGGCGGTCCAGGCGCGCCCGCAGAAGGCGGCGGCGCTCGGCGTCGAAGCGGCGGTGGACGTCAGCGAGCAGGGACAGCGCGTCGGGGGTGAGGATGGACTCATAACCCGGCTTCATCTCACCGCGGATGTTCAGGCCGTCGGGTGTGTCGCGCATCGGGCGCTCCTCTTCGTTTCCGTTTGAAAGTCAGGTGCCGTGAAGCGACTGCGCGGCGACGATAACACCGTCGCGGTCCACATAGATCCAGTCGCCGGGCGTCACCACGGCGCCCGCGATCGACACGGCATCGCCCCGTGTTCCCAGGCCGCGCTTCTCGGTCTTGATGGGGATCAGGGCCAGGGCGAGCACGCCCAGCGCCTCGGCCTCCAGCTCGGCGATGTCGCGCACGGCGCCGTAAACGATGACGCCGGACCAGCCGTTCTTCGCCGCCTTGCCCGCAAGATCGCCGCCCAGAAGCGAGCGTTTCAGCGAGCCGCCGCCGTCCACCACGAGCACCCGGCCTTCGCCCGGCTCGTTCACAGCCTCGCGCACGCGGCTGTTGTCTTCGTGGGCGGCGATGGTCTCGGCGCGGCCGAAGAAGGCGTCACGCCCGCCATAGCTTGAAAAAACCGGCTCCAGCACCTGGAGCCGGTCGGGATGGGCGTCGCAAAGATCGCAGACGGAAATCATTGGGCCTCGCAAGTCGCGCCGCGCGGCGGAGTGCTGAAGCGCCGGACCCGCAAAGGCGCGGGTCCGGCTTCAGCAAGCGGAGCGCCTTATTCGGCGGCGGTCGTCTTGAACTGGTCGCTCTCGGTAGACGCGCCCATGGCCGTGGTCGAGCTGGCGCCGCCCGACAGGGTCATGTTGACCAGGTCGAAATAGCCGGTGCCGACTTCGCGCTGGTGACGCGTGGCGGTGTAGCCGTCCTTTTCCGCGCCGAACTCGGCCTGTTGCAGCTCGGAGTACGCGCCCATGCCGCGGGACTTGTAGCCGCGGGCCAGCTCGAACATGCCGTAATTGAGCTGGTGGAAGCCGGCCAGGGTCACGAACTGGAACTTGTAGCCCATGGCGCCGAGTTCCTGCTGGTAGGTCTCGATCGTGGCCTTGTCCAGATTGGCTTCCCAGTTGAACGAGGGCGAGCAATTGTACGCCATCATCTTGCCCGGATACTTCTTCTGCACCGCCTCGGCGAAGCGCTTAGCTTCCTCCAGATTCGGCTTGGAGGTCTCCCACCACAGCAAGTCGGCCACTTCGGCGTAGGCCAGGCCGCGCTTGATGCAGTGATCCACGCCCATGCCCTGTTTCAGGCGGTAGAATCCTTCAGCGGTGCGGCCGGCGTCATAATCGATGAACTCGTGATCGCGCTCGTCGATGTCGGAGTTGATCAGCGTGGCGCTTTCCGCGTCGGTGCGCGCGACGGTCAGGGTCGGAACGCCCATGACGTCTGCGGCCAGGCGCGCGGCGTGCAAATTGCGCTGGTGAGCGCTGGTGGGGATGAGAACCTTGCCGCCCAGGTGTCCGCACTTCTTCTCGGCGGCGACCTGGTCTTCGAAGTGAACGCCCGCGGCGCCGGCTTCGATGAAGGCCTTCATGATCTCATAGCAGTTCAGCGTGCCGCCGAATCCGGCTTCGGCGTCGGCCACGATCGGCGCGAACCAGTCGCGGCTCGCCTTGCCCGTCTCGGCGACTTCGATCTGGTCGGCGCGCTGGAGGGTGCGGTTGATCTTCTTGGCCAGTTCCGGCGCGGCGTTGGCCGGGTACAGCGACTGGTCGGGGTACATGGCGCCGGCGGTGTTGGCGTCGGCGGCGACCTGCCAGCCCGAAAGGTAGATCGCCTTCAGGCCCGCGCGCACCATCTGCATGGCCTGGTTGCCCGACAGGGCGCCAAGCGCATTGACGTAAGGCTCGGACTTCAGAAGCTCCCAGAGCTTCTGCGCACCGCGCTCGGCCAGCGTGTGCTGGACCTGCACGGATCCGCGCAGCTTGAGCACGTCTTCCGGCGTGTAGTTGCGTTCGATCCCGTCAAAGCGGCCTTTGGCGGCGGCGGGGATGATATCGTAAAATGAAGCCATGGTTTGGGCCCTTCAATCAGCGTTGTGCGGACTTAGACACCAAGGAGCGGACAAGGTCGAGGGATGCTTGTGCAGAAAGGAGAAACGAAGTAGACAAATGAGCGCTGTAAACGTGTAACGATGTAAATTCGATGACAACGGTGCGCTGAATGATTGCAGGTCAGGAAAAATTATTTGCAGGCGCGCGCCTGCGCCGAATGCGCCGGGATCTCAGCCAGACTCAAGCGCAGTTCGCCGAAAGTCTGGGCGTGTCCCCCAGCTATCTCAACCTGCTTGAGCGCAATCAGCGGCCGGTGACGGCCCGCGTCCTTCTGGCGTTGAGTCAGGTTTTTGACATTGATGTGCGCGAATTCGCCGCCGAGAGTGATCGTCAGCTGATCGCCGATCTGACCGAGGCGGCCTCCGACCCGGTGCTCAGGGGCGCGGATCTGGACCGGCGCGACGTGTCCGAACTCGCCGACGCCCATCCGCGCGCCGCCGAGGCGCTGGCCCGGCTTTACCAGGCTTATCGCGACACCAGCGCCGCCGCCGCCGACCTGGCTGCGCGCGCCGCAGAGGGCGGGGTCGCAGCGGGCCTGTCTCCGCTGGAGGAGGTGCGCGACGCGCTCGACGGCAAGCAGAACTTCTTCCCCACCCTTGAAGACGAGGCCGAACGCCTGCGCGCCATGCTGGAAGATCACGCCAGCCTGGAAACGGCGCTGACCCAGCATCTCAAGTCGGTCCACGGAGCGGCGGTGCGCGCCTATGACGACGAAGTCATGGGCGGCGCGCTGCGCCGGTTCGACTTTCACGCCCGCAAGCTCCTGCTCAGCGATCTGCTGGAGCCGGCGGCGCGCGCCTTTCATATCGCGGCGGCTTTGGTCAATCTGGAGATAGGCGAGGCGCTGGACGAAGAGGCTGACAGGGCCGCCGGGCTCAGCGACGAAGCGCGCGGGCTCTACCGCGTGACATTGTCCAGCTACGCCGCGGCCGCGATCCTCATGCCCTATGACGCGTTCCAGAAAGCGGCGGAATCCGTGCATTACGACATCGACGCGCTGCGCCGGCGCTTCAATGTGAGCTGGGAGCAGGTCTGCCACCGGCTGACCACGCTGAACCGACAGGGCGCGCGCGGCGTGCCGTTCTTCATGATTCGCATCGATCAGGCCGGCAACATCACCAAGCGGTTCGGCGGCGGGGTCCTGGCGTTCGCCCGGTCCGGAGGCGGATGCGCGCGCTGGCGCCTGTTTGATGCGTTCCGCGCCCCCGAGCGCGTGCAGGTGCAGGGGCTGGAGCTGCCCGACGGGGCGCGCTTTGTCTCCGTCGCGCGCGCTGTGACGCGCCAGTTGCCCGACGGCGGCGCGGCGTTGAACGTGGTCGCGGTGGGGTGTGAAGCCAAGGAAGCTCACCGTCTCGTCTACAAACCGGCCGAGACGTTCACGCCGGTGGGTTTGTCCTGTAGGCTCTGCGAGCGCGCTCAATGCGCCGAGCGTGCATTTCCACCGCTGCAGCGGGCTTTGAGAATCGAGCCTCACGTACGCGGCGCCGCGCCGTTCACCTTCTGACGCGATTCACTGTTCAAGCCGGGCGCGGGTCTCGCTATGCTTCCGCCCGGGCTCCCGCCTGAGTAACCCGCCGCACAGGACGCGATATGCTGTCTCCCCGCCGAAAAGCCGCGCTCATCTGCCTGGCGATCTTTTTCGTCCTGGCCGCTCTCGCCATTTACGCCAGCCCGGTGTCCAGCACCGCGCTCCAGGCGCGGCTCCAGACCCACGCTGAAGATGCGCTTTATCGAATCCGCGCCGATGAATGGGCCGAAGTCCGTCTCGAAGGCCAGGTCGCCTATCTCACCGGACGCGCGCCAAGCGTTGACGCCCGCGAATCCGCGATCGCGGCGCTTACCCGCGCCGACTGGGCCGGCGGCGTGGTCGCCGGCGGGGTCACGCGCGTCGTGGACGAAACCTCACTGGCCAACGCCGAGGAAGAGTTCTCGCTTCGCGCCGAACGAGCGGGCGCGCGGCTCACCCTGTCCGGCTTCGCACCCGACGCCGACGCTGCGGCGCGGATCAACGCCCAGGCCGAGCGCCTGTTCGGCGGCCAGGTGGAGAGTGATCTGCGGATCTTTCCCGGCGGCGCGCCGCTGGGCTGGGAATCTGCAGTGCGTCTTCTCCTCCAGGAGTTGGCGCGGCTCGACGCCGGTGCGGGCCTGATTGAAAACGAGCGGGTCGCGCTGACCGGGCTCGCTGCGAACGCGCAGACCGAGGACGCGGTGCGTGCGGCGTTCGAGACGACGGCCGGCGAGTTTCGCACCGCCGCGCTGATCCGGCGTGACGGCGGCGCCTATGAGGGCGCGGTCGACGATGAGGTCCTTTGCACGATGCTGGTGCGCGCCGCACTGGCCGGCCGGCCGGTGAGCTTTTCGCCAGGGCTGGATGCGCTCACCGCGCCGGCCCGCGCCGCGCTGCGCCGGGCCGGCGAGGCCTTCGCCGCCTGCAGCGCAGACCCGCTTCAGGTGCGTGTGCGCGAAGACGCCGGCGGCTCTGACCTGGCGCAAATGCGCGCCGCGGCCATTGTCGCCGCCATGGCGCAAGCCGGTGTCGACCCTTCGCGCTTCGTCACGTCCGTTGCGCCAGCCGACGCCGCGCGCGCCGTGACGTTTGAAGTGGCCGCGTTCGAGCCGATCGGCGCAGACGGCGCCGCAAGCGAGGCTGGCGAAGGGGGAACCGGCGACGGAACCGAAGCCGGCTCCGGCGCGGTTACCGATCAGACCGACACCAACCAAGGATAAGATGATGCTCTGGCTCACCTGGCATATGTGGATTTTGCTTCTGCTCGCCTTCGCCGGCGGGGTGATCACCGGCTGGGTGGTCCGCTCGCGCTCCGACGAGACGGAGCGGCCCCGGCCGCAGCAGGTCGCGCACACTGCGGCCACCGCCGGCGCCGCGCCGGCGCCCCGTGCGCCGTCGACCGCCGAACAAAGCAGCGCCTCCGGCGGCGACAATGCCGCCGCGGGCAAAGCTGAACCCGACGCGGCGAGCGCCCCTGCGCCGGACGCCAAGAGCGCCATGGCCATGACCGCGCCCATGCAGGCGCCGGGCGCCGACGCAGGTCCGGTCACGGACGGCCCGCAAGGTGAAAACAGCGCCGGTCCCGGTGCGCCCGAGCCGGATCCCAGCGACGACCTGACACAGATCAAAGGACTCGGGCCCAAGGCGGCCGAGAAGCTCAATGAGGCCGGTGTCACCAAGGTGAGCGAGATCGCCAACTGGTCGGACGAAGACGTGGAGCGTTATGACGCGCTGATCAACGGGCGCGGCCGGATCGAGCGCGATGACTGGGTGGGCCAGGCCAAACAGCTGGCCGGCTAGCCCCGTCGCCTCTCTAGGGCCCCGCCACGGTCGTGCGGTGCAACAGCCGGGCGTGGCCGTCATAGCCGCCGGTGGCCATGTGCTGAGTGCAGCGATTGTCCCACATGAGGAGCATGTCCGGCTTCCAGCGGTGGCGGTATATGTTCGTGTCGGCGTGGCAGGCCTCGTAAAGCTCGACCAGGAGCATGAAGGCCTCCTCGTCAGACACCCCTTCGATGGTGCGCACATAGCCAGGATTGACGAAGAGCGCCTTGCGCCCGGTCTCTGGATGCGTGGTGACGATTTTGTGGGTCTTCTTCGCGTGGGCGCGCGGGTCGGCGCGAATGGTCATGGACCGGTCCGGCCCGTCGGTCTCGCCGTAAACGCCATCCGGCGCATAGGCGAGCCCGGCCGAGTGCACCGCCTCCAGGTTTTCGATCCGCGCCCTGGTCTCATCGCTAAGAGTCTCATAGGCCCGGTACATGTTGCAGAACAGGGTGTCGCCGCCCACCGGCGGAATCACCTTGGAGTGGAGGATCGTGGCCGCCGGCGGGGTGTCCTGAAAGCTCCAGTCGGAATGCCAGGCGGCGGCGAACACGCTCGCTTTCTCGTCCGAGCCGCGCTTGACCTCGATGATGTGCGGGCGGTCGGGCAGGGGGGCGATGAAGGGATCGTCGCCGAAGGCGCCGAAATAGCCGGTGAACCGCTCCAGCGCGTCATGGTCCATGGGCTGGCCGGGAAAGGCGAGCACCAGATGCTCCAGCCAGGCCGCGCGAATCGCCGCCACGGTCGCGCCGCCCAGCGGCGCGGAGAGGTCGACGCCGGTAACGTGCGCGCCCAGTGCAGCGACGCTGGGCGTTACAGTGATGTCGGCCATGACGTCCTCCCGTTCTTGTTCGCGCCAAGGGTCCGGCGTTCACAGCAGACGCGTCAAGCCGGATTACGCTAGGGTGACGCCATGCTGGTTCAACCGCTGCTTCTTTCCACCCTCATGGTGGCGCTTACGGTGATCATTCAGATCGGCGGCCTCGCCGTGCTCATCTGGATCATGCGCTGGCGCGCGCCGCGCATCGCCAGCCTGTCCTACGTGCTGCAGCAGGCCGGCGTGATTCTGGTCGTGGTGCTCGGCCTGTTCGCCGTCCATGCGGTGCAGATCTGGCTTTACGCGGCGGTATATATGGCGCTCAGGGAGTTTCAGAGCTTCGAAGCCGCGCTGTATTTCTCCACCTCAAGCTTTACCACGGTGGGCTATGGCGAGATCGTGATCGAAAGCCGCTGGCGCATCCTCGCGGCCATTGAAAGCGCGAACGGTTTCCTGCTTCTGGGCTGGTCCACAGTGTTCCTCATCTCGGTGCTCTCACGGCTTCGCAGCGTGGAGATGGACTGGCTGGAAGGGCGCTCGGAGCCGGATCTGTTTAAACACGACCGTAAACGTGACGGATGACGGCGGGCCCCCGCTTGGCTATGGTTAATCCGGATTAACCATGCCGGGATGGCCGGCGGACGGCCTTGGGGGAGGCGGCAGATATGAGCTCGCCGATTCTGACTCCACTTATTGTAGCGGCGGTCGTCTTCGTCGTGACCTTCGCCGCGGCGCTGGCGGTCAACATACGGCTGGCGCGCCGCCGGCGCGTGCGCACACTTGCAAATCTGGCGGATGCGGCCGACGCGGCCGGGCTCCGCCTGCGCGCGGTGGAGACCGAGCTGACGGCGCTGCGCGCGTTTGCGGCCTCCAGAGACGGTGACGCGATCAAGCCGGTGATGGAGCGTTTCGAAGCCATCGCCGCATCGCCGCGCCTGTCTTCGCTGAACCTGTCTTCGCTGAGCCGGTTCGACAAGGCCGGCGCCCCCAAACACCTCGTCGCGCAGCTGGACCGTTTGCAGGTTATGCTCGCCGCGGATCCGGTTTCGGTGACCCATGAGCGCATCGCGCTTCATTTTGCGCCGGATCTGGAGCGGGCCGGGCGTGAGGACGCCGCGCTCGTGTTCGATCCGGCTTCGCGGCGCGCGTTCGACGCCAATCTTGCGCGCCTGACCCAGGTGGTCTCCGGTTTGGCCGGCGAGGCCGAGGCGCTACGCCGCGATCTGCCGGCGCCGACGCGGCGCTGAACCGCGCATGGGGCGTTAATCGATCGCTCGCCTCGATCACAGGCCCGGCTTGCCGCGCGGCGCGCACGCGCGCTAAACCCTTGGGGATCGATTTGAACCTGTCATTCCCGGGGGCTCGCCGCGCCGATGTTCAAGAAAATCCTCATCGCCAATCGCGGCGAGATCGCCGTCCGGGTGATCAAGACCTGCCAGCGTCTCGGCATACCCACCGTGGCGGTCTATTCCGAGGCCGATGCGGACACGATGGCGGTGGAGATGGCCGACGAAAAGGTCTTCATCGGCCCGCCGGCGCCGGGCGAATCCTATCTGGCCATGGACAAGATCCTTCAGGCGATCAAGGACACCGGCGCAGACGCGGTCCATCCCGGCTTCGGCTTCCTGTCGGAAAACGCCAACTTTCCCAAGGCGCTGGCCAAGATCGGCGTGGCCTGGATCGGACCGAACCCCCACGCCATCTCCGCCATGGGTGACAAGCTGGAGAGCAAGAAGCTCGCGGCTCAGGCCGGGGTGAGCACGGTGCCCGGCTTTAAAGGCGAGATTGAAGACGACCAGCAGGCCATCGAGGTCGCCGGCGAGATCGGCTATCCCGTGATGATCAAGGCGTCGGCCGGCGGCGGCGGCAAAGGCATGCGCATCGCGCGCTCCGAAGGCGAGGTGCGCGAAGGCTTCAAGGCTGCGCGCAACGAGGCGAAATCCAGCTTTGGCGACGACCGAATCCTGATCGAGAAATTCGTCGAGCGCCCCCGCCATATCGAGATCCAGGTGCTGGGCGACAAGCACGGCAATGTCGTCCATCTCAATGAGCGCGAATGCTCGGTGCAGCGCCGTAACCAGAAAGTCCTGGAGGAGGCGCCGTCGCCTTTCCTGGACGCCAGGACCCGCAAGAAGATGGGCGATCAGGCCGTCGCGCTGGCCAAGGCGGTCGACTATGACAGCGCCGGGACGGTGGAGTTCATCGTCGACCCGGAGAAGAATTTCTTCTTTCTGGAGATGAACACCAGGCTCCAGGTGGAGCATCCGGTCACCGAGCTGACCCACGATATCGACCTTGTGGAGCAGATGATCCGCGTCGCCGCCGGTGAGAAGCTGGACGTGACCCAGGCCGACCTCAAGCCCAAGGGCTGGGCGGTGGAGGCCCGGCTCTACGCCGAGGATCCCTATCGCGGCTTCCTGCCCTCCATCGGACGCCTCAAGCGCTATAGCGAGCCGCCCGAAGGCCCCATGGGGCCGGGCTCGCTGCGCATCGATTCCGGCGTCCGCGAGGGCGACGAGATCTCCATGTATTACGACCCGATGATCGCCAAGGTGATCGGCTATGGCGACACGCGCGAGAAGGCGATCGACGCCCTGGCGGAGAGCCTGGACCGGCTCCATGTGGAAGGCCTGCAATCGAACAAGCCCTTCCTGTCGGCGGTGCTGGAGGAGCCTGATTTCCGAGCCGGCCGGATCCACACCGGCTATATCGACGAGCACTTTCCCGAAGGCTTTTTCGGGACGCTGGCCAAAGAGAGCCAGCTGCGCTGGATGACCGCCGCGGCCGCCTATGTACACACCGTGTTCACCGAGCGCGCCGGCCGCATAACCGGGCGCCTGGCTCCGGCGCCGGCGCCGGGCGGGACCCATGAATTCGTGGTGATTCTCGACAAGCAGAACTTTCCGGTGGAGATCCGCCTGGACGGCGAGGACGCCGAGCTGTGGATGCCGGCGCTCGGCAGCGACCATGTGCGCCTCTCCACCCGCTGGAAACCGGGTGAGCACCTGTTTGAAGGCCGCCTCGGCGAGGAAGGTTTCGCGCTCTCCATCGCCGATCGCACCGAAGGCTATGTGCTGCGCCATCGCGGCTTCGCCGCCACGGTCCTGGTGTGCACGCCCCGCGCCGCCGAGCTGCATGCCCGGCTGCCGGAAAAGGAGCCGGTGGACACCGCCAAGCTGGTGACCAGCCCGATGCCCGGCCTTGTCGTTTCCGTGGCGGTGGAGCCCGGCCAGGAGGTGAAGGCGGGCGAAGCGCTGATGGTCGTGGAGGCCATGAAGATGGAGAACGTGCTGCGCGCCGAGATGGACGGGGTGATCAAGACGATCGCGTGTGAAGCCGGCGCCAGCGTCGCCGCCGACGAGCTTCTGATCGAGTTCGAATAGGACCTGTCCAAGCCTTCATTTGACATTGGCGGGCGGTGCACGGGACCCTAGGATCAACAATCACAGATATCAGGAAGGCTCGCCATGGACTGGGGTAAAGTGCTGTTCGACACCAATGGACGGATCGGCCAGCAGCCGTTCTGGATCGGCGTTCTCATCATCGTCGGCGGAAACATCATTCTGCCGATGATCCCATTCATCGGCTGGATCGCCTGGATCGCGCTGATCTGGGTGGGCATCGCGGTTTACGGCAAGCGTCTGCACGACGCTGGCAAAACCGCCTGGCTGCACGCCATCCCCTGGGCGCTCAACATCATTCTCGGCGGCATCGCGACGGTGATGGTCGGCGCAGGGCTGTTCCAGCTGATTCTGGACGGCGCGAACAATGACGATCCCAGCACCGAAAGCATTGTCGGGTTTCTGGCCGCCAGCGGCGGCGCGCTGTTCATGCTTCTGCTCGGCACGCTGGTCTGGGTTGGCTACACGCTTTGGGTCGGCCTGTTGAAGGCCGATCCCGGCGCGAACACCTACGGGCCCGCGCCTGTGATTGAAGGACAGGCGCGCGAGACGCACGCGGCGTCCACAGGCGACGCGCCTGACGGCGGCCACTGACATCAGGACTGAAGACCTCACTGAAGGCTGGGAGGCCGCTTAATGAGTATTGTGCACGCGCTTTTCGTTCCCAAAGGAACCATCAGCAAATCCGGCTTCGCCGTCGCTGCGGTGATCCTGATCGCGATCAGCCTCGTCAGCGACGGGCTTGAATTGGTTGTTCCCGCGCTGAGCCCGGTGCTCTTCTTCCTTGGCCTGGTGGTGGTCTATTGCTGGGTTGCGGCGTGGATCAAGCGGTTCCACGCGGCCGGGACCTCGGGGTGGTGGACGGTGCTCGTCGTTTTGCTCTGGCTCATCGTGCAGGGCGTGGCCGGGTTCTTTGTTCTGTTGGGCTCGGGGCTGGATCCGAGCATCTTCGCCGGCGGCGACAGCCAGGCGATCCAGGCGGAAATGGAGCCGGTCGTCCAGGCCGCGACTGTCCCGATCCTGATCGTCTCCACGCTCATCTCCGCGGCGTTCGCCTTCGGGCTCAACGCGGTGCTGCCGGCGGGCAAGGGTGGGAATCGCGTCGATGGCGAGACCACTGAGCCGGTCGGTGAAGACCCGGCGGGAAGCGTCGAAGGGTAAGTGACGAGCGGTTCGCCATCAGGCGACCGTTCTGGCAGCTTGAAGCAGCGCGCGCGCCGTCGCATACCGGCGCGCGCGTTTTCATTATCCAGGAGCTATAACGCTGAATGGCCGAGTTTGATTTCCGCAGGGCGTATCAGCCGGGCTTCCGGTCCGATGCGCGCACGTTCCAGATCGCCCTGGCGCTTGTGGCGCTGGGCGACGCGGTGCGCCTGACGGTCCTCGGCGGCTTTATGTTTCCGGCCTGGCTTGCTGTTCTGCTGGTGCTGGCGTTCGCTCTGGCGAACCGGCTGCGCGATGCGGGGCGGCCGATATTGATGCTGGCGCTGCCCATCGGCGTCGCCATCGCCGCCAAGGCGGTGCTTGCCCTGATCGCGATCACAGCGGCGCTTTATCCTGATTTTCTGCAATTTCTCGCTGATCGGGGCGTCGACGTGAACGACGCGGCGGCGATGCAGGCGGCGGCTTATGACCCGGCGACGCAGGAGGCCTATCAGGCCCGCCTGCAGGGTTCGCCCGAATTGCTCACCGAGATCGCCGGCGCCGGTGACTGGCCGTCCACCTGGGCGTTCTGGGGCGTGATCGCGGCCTTCGCCTATGTCTGGTCACGCTGGCCGAGCCGGCCTTACGCCGTGTCCGGCGGCCGCAAGGACTAGGCTGGCGGATCGGCCGGCTCTGTCGCGCCGAAGATCGCTTCAAAGCTGGTCTTCAGAGCGTCGTCGGCGTCGTCCATGGTCACCGGCAGACCCAGATTCACAAGGCTCGTCACCCCGTAGCGCGGATCGGAAATGCCGCACGGCGTGATGCCGCCGAAGTGCGACAGGTCCGGCTCCACGTTCAGCGCGATGCCGTGAAAGCTCACCCAGCGGCGCAGGCGGATGCCGATGGCGGCGATCTTGTCTTCGCGTTCCGGCCCTCCGGGCTGGGTGCGATTCACCCACACGCCCACCCGGCCGCAGCGCCGCTCGCCGTCCACGTTGAAGCGGTCGAGCGAGTCGATGATCCACTGCTCCAGATCGCGCACGAATTTTCGCGCGTCGCGGCCCCGGCGCGTCAGATCCAGCATCACATAGGCCACGCGCTGGCCCGGCCCGTGATAGGTGTACTCGCCGCCGCGCCCGGTCTTGAATACCGGAAACCGGTCCGGCTCGCGCAGATCGCTCTCCTGGGCGCTGGTGCCCGCCGTGTAGAGCGGGTCGTGCTCCAGAAGCCAGATCAGCTCGCCGGCTTCGCCCTTCGCGATGGCTTCGGCGCGCGCCTCCATGGCCGCCACTGCGGCCGCATAGGGCACGCGCGCAGGGCTGACGGCCCAGCCGACGGGGGGAAGGCGGTTCGACATGGTGAGCAGTCTCTTAACGGGTCGGAAACCGGCGCGGACCATCGTTGAGCAGATACGCGAAGGCAAGGCTTCGCTCCAGATAGGGCAGGATATCCAGTTTCGCCATGAGTCAGCTCGGGTCCGTTCAGGTTGAAATCAGTGTTTTGCTCGGCCGTTCAACGATGCCGATCCACCAATTCCTGCGCATGGGCCGCGGCGCGGTGATCCCACTGGACGCCGCAGAGCACGACGAGGTGTGGATCCTGGCCAATAATCATCCCATCGCGCGCGGCGAAATCGTCATACAGGGCGACCGGGTTGCGGTGGCGATCACCACCGCCGCCGACGTGCACGAGTATTTCGCTGCTTAAACCAAGCCGGCCAAGCGCAGATCAGGGCTTCACAAACCCCCAAGGACTTGGTACCAGCCTGCCTCCTATTTCGCGGCCGTGGCGGAATTGGTAGACGCGCAGCGTTGAGGTCGCTGTGGGGTAAAACCCGTGGAAGTTCAAGTCTTCTCGGCCGCACCATCCTTCGTGATGCTTCAGACCCGTCCGGCGCAACGCCGGGCGGGTTTTTTGCGTTCTGGCCCAGGATCGCAATCGTCTTGAGTCCTGAAGGGCCGCCTCGCTTTCGCAGCGCAGCACGTCTATCCTCAATTATCTTCATTCATCGCCGTTTAGGGGGCATGCCCATGGCCGATCCCGCCGAGCTCTACGAAGAACCCGCCGAGCGCGCCGACGATCCGGACGCCCATCACCGGCTGGTTCAGGAGCTTTCCGGCGCGGCCTCGGACCAGGACGCCTCCTATGCGCGCGAACTGCTGCTGGAGCTGCACCCGGCCGATATCGCCGACCTGATCGAGCAGCTGGCCTGGGAGCAGCAGGACCAGCTTGCGCGCCTGGCGCCGGACCTGTTCACCGGCGACGTGCTCGCCGAACTGGCTGTGGACACGCGCGGCGACGTGGTGGACGCGCTGGATCCTGTGCACATCGCCGAAGCGCTGGCCGACCTTGATTCCGACGACATGACGCTGGTCGTCGAGGAGCTCGACGACGAAAAGCGCGCGGCGGTGCTCGCCGCCGTGTCGGCCGAGGACCGGCAATACCTGGAACGCTCGCTGGCCTTCGAGGAGGAGACCGCCGGGCGCCTGATGCAGCGCGAGTTCGTCGCGGCGCCGCAATTCTGGACGGTGGGCGACACCATCGACCACATGCGCATGGCCGGGGAGGACCTGCCCGACCTGTTTTTCGAGGTCTTCGTCATCGATGAAGGCTTCAAGCCCATCGGGGCGGTGCCGGTGAGCAAGCTGATGCGCAGCCAGCGCGCCGTGCCGCTGTCGGAGATCATGGATCCCACCAAGATCATCATCCGCCCCGAGGACGACCAGGAGGACGCCGCCTATCTGTTCGAGAAATACCACCTGATCTCCGCGCCGGTGGTCGATGATGACGGGCGCCTGGCCGGGATGCTGACGGTGGACGACATCGTCGACGTCATCCAGGAGGAGAACAAGGAGGACATGCTCGCCCTCGCCGGCGTGAACGATGCGGGTCAGTCCGACACGGTGTTCAGCAGCGTCAAGGCGCGCGCGCCCTGGCTGCTGGTCAATCTGGGCACGGCGGTCTTCGCCTCGGCGGTGATCGCGCTGTTCGACGAAGCGATCACCCAGCTGGTGGCGCTGGCGGTGCTGATGCCCATCGTCGCCTCCATGGGCGGCAACGCCGGCACCCAGTCGCTGGCCGTGGCGGTGCGCTCCATCGCCTCGCGCGATCTGACCATGTCCAACTCCATGCGGGTGATCTGGCGCGAACTGGCCGCCGGCGCGGTGAACGGGGTGATCTTCGCCATTGTGATGGGGATCGTCGCCGGGCTCTGGTTCCAGGACTGGGCGCTGGGCGGCGTGATCGCCATCTCCATGGTGGTCACGCTGGCGTGCGCGGGGCTCGCCGGCATTCTGGTGCCTCTGGGACTGCGGCGCGCAGGCGCCGACCCGGCGGTGGCCAGCTCGGTGTTCGTGACGACGGTGACCGACGTGGTGGGCTTCTTCGTGTTTCTCGGACTCGGCGCCCTTGTTCTGCTTTAATCGGAGTGCTCCCTTTCACAGATATGAGCCTGGGGGCGAAGAAGAGGTGATGGCGCCATGAAAGCGATGACAGTGATCCTTTCTGCGATGATGTTCGCGTCCATGATGGTCGGAGCGGCGCCGCAGGCCATGGCGCAGGACGCGACCGGGCCTGAAGCGAGCCCTGCTCCGGCGGCGTCCGGCTTCACCCTGTCGGGGCCGTGGCGCACCGGGCCTGATCTGGCCCACGCCCGCTCGGGCCTGTCGGCGGCGGCGCTGGACGGCAAAATCTATGCGGCCGGCGGGGCCGGCCTGACCGCGCCGCGCGACGATTTCGAGGTTTATGATCGCGACACCGGCCGCTGGAGCCCGCGCGAACCGCTGCCGGTGGGCCTGGAGCGGTTCGCCATGGCCACGTTCGACGGCCGCGTCTGGGTCGCCGGCGGCTATTCGGACGAGGGCGGGCCGGAGCCGTCCGCTCAGGTCTGGAGCTATGACGAGGCCGAAAACGAATGGAGCCCCGAACCCGCGCTGCCGGGGCCGAAAGCCTCGTTCTCCATGGTCGAGGCCGACGGCAAACTGTACGCGCTTGGCGGCGAAGACGGCGCGCCGGGCATGTTCATGTTTGATCCCGAGGCGGCCGGCTGGTCGGCGGTTTCAGCGCCGCTGCACGCCAATCGCCGCGGCGCCGCTGCGATCGAGATGGGCGGCGAGATCTGGCTGATCGGCGGCGCAGCGGACGGTGCGGCGAGCGCGCTGGTGGATGTCTATGATCCGCAGGCCGAGACGTGGCGCGTCGGTCCGGCGCTGCCGCAGCCGCGGGCCGGCCATGCGGCGGCCGAGATTGACGGCGTCATACATGTGTTCGGTGGGCGCAGCGCTGACATGCGGCGCACGCTAGGCGACCATCTGGAACTGGTCGACGGCGTCTGGCGCGACGGCGCGGCCATGCCGGCGGCGCGCACGGAAGCTGCAGCGGCGACGCTGGATGGTGAGATCTGGCTCATCGGCGGCGGCGCGGGCGCAGGCTTTTTCGCGCCCTTCACCGCAGTGGAATCCGTGGATGTGATCCGCCCCGCGCCCTGACGGCCCTGCGCTTGCATCGCGTCGGCTGTGCTTGAAACCGGCCGTTCTGAAACGGGACAGCGATGAAACCGCGTTTGAAATCCACCCGCGCTGCGCGCGAACTGATCAAGGCCTATGAGCCCTTCCATGGCGAGGCCGTGCGCCGCGGCAAGCGATGGGTCGTGGGCTATGGCCACACCGCTGCGGCGAAGTCCGGCGTGTCCTTGTCTCGCGAGAACGCGGAACTTCTTCTGGTGTATGACGTGCTCCAGGCGGAGACCGCCGTGCACGCCGCGCTGGGCGAGGATCTCTCTGCGCCGGTGCGCGACGCGCTTGTCAGCTTCGCAGCCTCGGTCGGCCTGAACGCCTTCAAGGTGTCCGACGTGGCGCGCTTGGCCAAAGCCGGCAAGATTGAAGCGGCGGCCGCCGCGCTCGAGACCTGGGTGAGGGCGGATCAGGACGGGCGCCTGGTCACCTCTGATCTGCTGGTGAAGCGCCGCGCCGCCGAAAAGGCGCTCATGCTCGGCCTGTCCGAGGCGCCGGTCACCGCGAATGCGGCGCCTCAAACTGAAGTCGAGCCCGACGCTGAGTCTGAGGCCGGGGCTGAAGAGCCGCAGCATCAAGCTGACCCGGAGCCGATCGCCGAGCCGGTCGCTGAGCCGGTCGCCGCGCCGCATCATCTGGTGGATGTGGACATCGCGTTTGAAGACCCTGAAGAGATGGCGCCCGCCGCCGCGCCTGATTCTGAGGCTGACGCCGCGGTTGAGGCCGAGCAGGCCGTCCCGGAAACGCCCGAGGCGCTCGAGACGCTCGAGGCCGACACAGCGCCTGAGGGCGGCGACGCGCAGCCGGTCGAGGCTGAGGCTGATCCTGAATCGCCGGCCGCCGGCGAGGCGTTCGACGCGGCTGAGTTCATTGAAGCGCCGGAGGCCGAAGAGGCCGCCGACGACGAAGACGATGCGGGCGCGCGAAAGGCAGCCCAGGACGCCGCCATTCGGGCCGTGATGAGCCGCATGGCCGGCGATATCTCCCAGTCAGTGTCCGTCGCCGGGGTGCGCCGGCCCGAGGCCGCTCCCGAACCGACTTCCGAGCCGCTGGACGCCGCCGACACGCAAAGCGCTGATCTCGAAGCGGCCGACGCGGACGAGCCGCAGGCTGACGCCGCGGCGGCCCCGGCGCGCGATCTTTCCACCACGCAGCTGGGCTATTCGTTCCTGCAGCCGGATGTGGTGGGTTGGGCGTTCTACGACGAGGATGAAGACGAGCCCGAGGCGAATCCCGCCGAGGCGCAGCCCGATGAAGTGGCGGCTCAAGAACCTGCGCCTGAAGAGGCGGTCGGCCCGGGCAAGGCCGTGGCGAGCGCCGCTCCGGGACCGGTTTACGCCACCGTTTCGGTGGGCCCGGTCCCGAAGACTGAAAACGCGCCGCCCCATCCGGCCGAAGCGCCCGCCGCCGCGTCCGGCCTGAGCGGCGAGAGCGTCGGTCCCGACCATCCCGAAGAAGGCGAGGCCGAGGACGCCGTCGAAGACGAGGCCGACCTGGAACCGGCGCTGGTCGCCGGTCCCGAGGCCCGCTACGAGGCCGATGAAACCCCGCCGGGTGCTGTGGAAGGCCGCGGCGACTGGGTGCACGGCGCCAATCTTGTGGCCGGAAGCGCGCTCGCCGGGCTGGGCGCCTGGCAGATCATGGCCAATCTCGACGCCTACATGTCCGCCGGTCTCGGCTATAACTGGATCCCGCCCGGCCTGTTCGCCGGCGGCGTGCTGCTCCTGGTGTCTTCAGGCTGGGTCGTGGTCGGCAAGATGACGAGCAAGAAGCGCTAGGCTCAAGCGCGCCCAGCTTGACCGTTTCTCCCGGCGTGGTATCTCGCGGCCTATGATCTCGAACCAGTATCCCACGCTCGAGTTTCCCCTCGGCGAAACGGCTGAAATGCTGCGCGACACCGTGCGGTCTTTCGCCTCCGACAAGATCGCGCCCCGCGCGCACGACATTGACCAGAAAGACGAGTTCCCGGCCGATCTCTGGCCGCAGCTCGGCGAGCTGGGCCTCCTGGGCATCACCGTGGAGGAAGAGCTCGGCGGGACGGGGCTCGGCTATCTGGAACACTGCATCGCCATGGAGGAAATCTCCCGGGCGAGCGCGTCGGTGGGCCTGAGCTACGGCGCCCACTCCAATCTCTGCGTCAACCAGATCCGCATCAACGGCGATGACGCCCAACGCGCCAAGTATCTGCCGAAACTGATCAGCGGCGAGCATATCGGCGCGCTCGCCATGAGCGAGACCGGCGCGGGCTCCGACGTGGTCTCCATGAAGCTGAAGGCCGAGAACAAGGGCGACCGCTACGTCCTCAACGGTTCCAAGATGTGGATCACCAACGGGCCGAGCGCGGACACGCTCGTGGTCTACGCCAAGACCGATCCGGCGGCCGGCTCCAAGGGCATCACCGCCTTCCTCATCGAGAAGGGCATGAAGGGCTTCTCCGTCGCCCAAAAGCTCGACAAGCTGGGGATGCGCGGCTCTGAAACCGGCGAGCTGGTGTTTGACGACTGCGAAGTGCCCGAGGACAACGTGCTCGGTCAGATCGGCGGCGGCGTGCGCGTCCTGATGAGCGGGCTCGACTATGAGCGCGCGGTGCTGGCGGCGGGGCCGCTGGGCATCATGCAGGCCTGCATGGACGTGGTGATGCCCTATGTGCACGAGCGCAAACAGTTCGGCCAGGCGATCGGCGAGTTCCAGCTGATCCAGGGCAAGATCGCCGACATGTACACACGGATGAACGCCAGCCGCGCCTATGTCTACGCCGTCGCCCAAGCCTGCGATCGCGGCAAGACCAGCCGCCAGGACGCCGCCGGCGCGATCCTCTTCGCCGCCGAAGCCGCCACCCAGAGCGCGCTGGACGCGATCCAGATCCTCGGCGGCAACGGCTATATCAATGAATACTCCACAGGGCGCCTGTTGCGCGACGCCAAGCTCTACGAGATCGGCGCCGGCACCAGCGAAGTGCGCCGCATGCTCATCGGCCGCGAGCTGTTCAACGCCACGCGGTAGGGATGAGCGGATATCAAACGGAAAACCCCGGTGCAGCTCGCGCCGGGGTTTTTTGTTTTTGGGCGGCTGCGGTGACAGCATCGTCATCCGACGGTCCTTCGAGGCTCGCCCGGATCAAGTCCGGGCTCGCACTTCAGGATGAGGAAATGTGAAACGAAGTTTTCCTCACCCTGAGGCGTCTTTGTCGAATAAAAAGCCCCGAAGAACCTTCAGGATAAACCGCCTTTCGGGTCAGGCTTATCCTCCCCCTTCCGGACCTCCCCCATACTGTCTTCGCTTCACACACGTGAACGGGACGGCTCGAGACGTCTTTGAAACGGTGATGAAGCGTGGCGCCACGATGACCGGCCCGGCGCCCCGCCATAGGATCAGAGGGCCTAAGACCGGCGGGCGGCCTTTCCGGCGTAAGATCGCCGAGCTTTGTCATCACAGCGCTCTAATGGAGTTGCGGGAGGCGACGGGCGGCCAGGCCCAAGCCTCGCCTACGCCACGCCGAAGCTACGCCGACGCCCGGGACCTCCCGCGCTCTTGATGCTCAGACCTCCGAGGCGACGGCCTGCGGAGTTTCTGGTGCGAGCAGTCACCGCGACGCGGGAGCGCGCTGGCGCCGCCGGACGCCGGCGCCACGAAACGCCGCGGCGTCCTGCGCGTTAGGCGGAGTGAAGCAGGAACGCCAAAGGAGGCCTCCATGACTCACAATGCGAAAATCACCCCGAAATCCACCGTCGACGTGCAGGGCGCGTCCATCCCCAAGCTCGGCTTCGGCACCTGGAAGCTGAAAGACGGCGACGCCTATGACGGCGTGAAGAAGGCGCTGGAGACCGGCTATCGCCATATCGACACCGCCCAGGCCTATGGCAACGAAGACGAGGTGGGGCGCGCAATCGCCGACTCCGGCGTGGCGCGCGAGAACATCTTCCTGACCACGAAGGTCTGGATCGAGCGCTTCACGGCGGGCGATCTTGAAGCCAGCGTGAAGGAGAGCCTGTCCAAGCTGAAAGTGGACAATGTCGATCTGCTGCTGCTGCACTGGCCCAAGGACGACGTGCCGCTCAGCGAGACCCTCAACGCCCTGAACGCCTGCCGTGACGGCGGGATGACGTCCCATATCGGCGTGTCCAACTTCACCACCACCTGGCTTGGCGAGGCCGTGGCCACGTCCAAGGCGCCGCTGGTGTGCAATCAGGTGGAGTATCACCCCTTCCTGGACCAGGCGCCGGTGCTGGACGCGGTCGATAAATACGACATGGCGCTGACCGCCTATTCCCCCCTCGCCCAGGGCGGGGTGTTCGACAACACGGTGATGAAGGACATCGCCGAGGCCCACGGCAAATCGCCGGCCCAGGTCTCGCTGCGCTGGCTCATTCAGCAGGAGCGCGTGTGCGCCATCCCGCGCTCGTCTTCTACGGAGCACCTGGCGAGCAATTTTGAAATCTTCGATTTCGAGCTGTCCGCCGAGGATATGAGCCGCATCAACGGCTTGCGCGGCGAAAACCATCGCATCGTCGATCCTGACTGGGCGCCGGACTGGGATGTTGCAGCCTAAGCGCTGAAACGAGAGCGTCCTCTCGGGCGTTGGAGCGGGGTGAACCGGAACGGAGCCCCGCCCCATGCCTCACGCCAATCTGCAGACCCCGCCCGCGCGCTATGACGATCTCAAAGCGCTCTTCGTCAACTGCACGCTGAAGCGCTCACCGGACGCCTCCAACACCGACGCTCTGATGGATGTCTGCCGCCATATCATGGGCGAGGCGGGCGTTAGTGTGGACAGCGTGCGCCTGGTGGATCACCAGATCGCCTTCGGCGTTCAGCCCGACATGACGGAAGCGGGCTGGGAGCGCGACGATTGGCCGGAAATCTGGGAGCGGGTGCGCGCGGCCGATATTCTCGTCATCGGCACGCCGATCTGGCTCGGCGAGGAAAGCTCGGTGGCGCGCCTGCTGCTTGAGCGCCTCTACGCGCACTCCGGCCAGACCAACGAAAAGGGCCAGTACACCTATTACGGCAAAACCGGCGGCTGCGTGGTCACCGGGAATGAGGACGGGGTCAAGCACATCTGCATGACCATGCTCCACGCCCTGTCCCACATCGGCTATGTCATCCCGCCCCAGGCCGAAACCGGCTGGATCGGCGAAATCGGCCCGGGTCCCAGCTACGCCGATAAGGAAAGCGACGGGGCCAAACACGCTTTCACCCAGCGCAACGCCGTGTTCATGAGCTGGAACCTCATGCACATGGCGCGCATGCTGAAGGACAATGGCGGTCTGCCGGGTTTCGGCAATGTGGAGCCTGAGCGTCTGAAGACGCAGCAAACCTTCCATCCCGACCCGGACGTGCTCTCCTAGGGGGCTCTCCTACACCGTGACGCTGCGCGTCCGGCTGAACAGCTGGCTGGTCTCGGCCGGCGCCGCTTTCAGCGCTTCCACGCCGGCGCGATAGCCGGCCTCCAGCGCATCGTCGAAGCGCTTCCATTCGCGCAAGTCCAGATCGAGATCGGGCAGGACCAACAGATCGGCTGCGTTGCGAAACTGGGCGTGCTGCTCCATGGCGCCCACGGTGGCGGCGCGCATCAGAAGCGAGGCGATGGGCGGGGCTTCCGACAGGCCGTACTTGAGGGCCCAGCCGAAGAAGTTCGGCGCATCGACAAAGTCGCGCGGATTGATCGTGTTGGTGCGCGTCACGTCGCAGCCGAGATTCACGCCGCGGTGAAACGCCTTCATCTCCTGGACCGGGAAATTGTTGAACACGGCCCCGTCCACCAGAACATTCTCTCCCTGAACCACAGGGGGAAGCAGGCCGGGGATCGCGATGGAAGCGCGCAGCGCGTCGCGCAGACGCCCGCTGCGGTGCACCTTCACCGTGGCGTCTGACAAGTTTGAGGAGACGCAGAAGAACGGGCGCGAGAGATCGTTGATGCTGACCTCGCCGAAATGCTCGGCCAGGCGATGATCCACCCGCTTGCCGCGCATGAGCGACACCACCGGCAGCGTCCAGTCCGACAGCGGATTTGTCGTGACGAAGGCGGCCCGCATGCGGTCTTCCAGCTCGTTATCATCCCAGCCCATGGCCGCGCCCGCCGCGATGATGCCGCCCATGGACGAGCCGCCGAAGAAATCAAACTCGACACCGGCGTCGCGAAACGCCCGGATCGCGCCGATATGGGCGTAGGCGCGCGAGCCGCCGCCCGACAGCACCAGACCCACCGAGCGCCCTGCGATGGTGCGGGCGAGGTGGCGGACATCGCCCGGCATGCCCTGGCGCCAGTGGAAGCAGCGCGCCGCGTCGGCGGCTTCAACCCAGTCCTGCGGGCTCGCCGCGCGCCGGTCGCCGCCATGGTGGACCATCACCACGTCGATCAGCTTCAGCCGCGCCGCGGGCGAGGGGTCGTCCGGCATCAACGGAGTCGAAGGTCGCGCGTCCGCGCGCGCCATAAGCCAGATCCGGTCGGCCCGGCCCATCGCCTGACGCGCCCAGTCTGAATCGGCCAGGCGCGCGTGGAGCAGCACGACATCATGATCGGCCTCGATGGCGTCCAGCTTGCGGCTGGACGCTTCGTTCATGTCATAGCCCAGCACCGCCGCCTTTACGCCCAGAGCTTTGAGCGTCTCCTGGAGCTCGGCGGCGCGAAACTCGAGATCGATGGTGGGCGAGGTGGAGATCAGCGCGAAGACCTTTGGCTCGGCGCGCTGATTGAGCGAGCCGCCGCGCAGGCGAAACAGCATCATGCGCGCCAGCTCGTGCATCAGCGACGGGTGCTTGCGTGTCAGCCGGTCGAACGCGTGCTTGGGCAGGCGCATCAGCTCGCTGTCTCGAAGCGCATAGACGCTGGCGGAGTGGTTACGGTCCTCCACCAGAGCCATCTCGCCGATGGGCTCGCCCTTGCGGATATGGCCCACCAGTTCCGGGCGGCCGTCGGCGCCGGTGCGGAACGCGGCCAGCGCGCCCGAACGCACCAGATAGAAGGCGTCGGCGGGTTCACCCTGTTCAAACAGGGTCGCGCCCGAGGGCAGGCAGAACCACTCCACTTCCGTTTCGACGGCTTTTAGGGCCGCTTTCTCCACCCGATTCAGAAAGGGCAGGAAACCGAGATTGAGATCAACCATGAAGCCGGGCCAAGCCTTGTTCTAGAGCCTGGCCACCAAGAGACAGCACACCGGGGCCGCGCTCAAGGGGCTTCGCTGACCCAGCTCAGAACATAGGATTTCGGCAAGCCGGCGAGGCGCTCGGTCCAGAGATCGGCTTCGGGCATGAGCGCCTGAAACTCCACCTTCGAAAGCAGGTTGAAGTCCTCGATATAGATCCGCCGCTCATTGGCGGTCGGGTTCGGCATCCACTCAGGCTTGTTCATGAACTTGCGCTGGATGGGCCGCGAGAACCAGTGAATGAAGGGCTGGCGCAGGTGGGGCTCGATGGGAAACTCCCAGGCCGGGGTCTGCATCCAGCCGGCCTGCGCCACCCGGCGCGCCTCCGCGGTGAAGTTCTCCATGTCGCGCCAGAGCCCCACATGCTCCACCACCGAATTGGAGTGGCACACGTCGTAGGCCTTGTCCGCGATCCCGGTAAGCGCGCAGCCATTGCCGATCAGACGCCGGAACTCCACGTCGCCTTGCGTCATGCTGCTGGAATCCAGCTCGCTTTCGGTGAGGTTCACCAGATCAATGCGCTCGACGCAGTCCAGCGAAACATTGTCCCAGAAGATCGCCTGACCGCCGACATCCAGGATCACGAGCTTGCGCCCCAGCTCCGCGGCGCGCGCTTCCAGAAACGCTGACAGACGGCGTCCGCGCGCCTTGCGAAAGCTGTTGACGTTCTGATTGATGATATGCATCCGCACCCCCGAATATTCGACATCGAGTCTAGGCGCTAATGCTTAAAATTTGTTTGGCCGCCGCCGGTTTCGCTGCGGCCGCTCCTCATCCTCGCCCCATGCGTTTGACCGGCTTCAGCGGCGCGAAATTGCCCTCGCGCTTTTCGCCGCGCGCGGTGATCGCCTCCGTGATGTCGTCGGTGCTCCACAGGCTCGCCTGCAGTGTCATGGCGTGCTCCAAGCTGTCGGAGATGGTGTGGTCGCGTGCATAGAGGAAAGAGCGCTTCACGCCGGAAATCGTCAATGGCGCCTTGCTCGCGATCTTTTCGGCCACCGCGTCCACATGCTCGCGCAAACTCTCAGGGTCTGCCAGCACGCCGTTGTAAAGCCCAAGCTTTTCGGCGCGCTCCGGGTTCAGTGTTTCGCCGGTATAGGCGAGCTCTCGCGCCACGCCTTCGGGGATCAGGCCGGGCAGGCGCTGCAGCGTGCCCACATCGGCGAACATGGCGATATTGGTTTCCTCAATGCGCATCCAGGCGTCCGGCGTGCCGTAGCGCAGATCGCAGGCGGTGATCATGTCCACCGCGCCGCCCACGCATGGCCCCTGGACTGCGGCGATCACCGGAAAGCGCGCGCGCTCAAACGCCGTGAAGGCGTCCTGAAGCGCCGTGGCGGCGGTCATGAAGGCTTCGCGCGCCGCCGGGCCGTCGGTCTTCAGCGCATCGGGATTGGTGAACACCGAGATGTCCATGCCAGCGGAAAACACCGGCCCTTCAGCGTCGAGAATCAGCACCCGGGTTTCGCCCGCGTCCGACAGGGCCATGACCGCCTCGGGCAACTCACGCCAGAACGCCGGCGTCATGGTGTTGCGCTTGTCGGGGCGATTGAGCGTGAGTCGCGCGATCGGGCCGTCTGAGGACAGGGCGAAGCTTGTGTAAGCGGACATGGAGGCTCCTGAGGGAAACTGACGATGCAGCTTCGTCCTCGCCGCGGCCCGTATCAAGTCCGCTCCACAAACCTTCTCCGGCGCCCGCGCCGTTGAGCTTTGGCCGCGTCCGGGCTAAGCGACGCGCTCAGGTTTCTTCGCGAAGGCGCGCGCCATGACCCGACTGACTTCAGACCTTGATGTGAACTCCGAGGCCTTCAAGGCCAACGCAGAGGCCATGGAGGCGCTGGTCGCCGAGCTGAAGGCGAAGACGGCCGCCGCCGCCCTGGGCGGAAACGAGCGCGCGCGGGAGAAGCATCTAAAACGCGGCAAGCTGTTGTCCCGCGACCGGGTGCAACGCCTGCTGGATCCCGGCTCGCCGTTTCTGGAGCTGTCCGCGCTGGCCGCCGACGGCATGTATGAGGGCGATGTCCACGGCGCCGGCATGATCACCGGCATCGGCCGGGTGTCGGGGCGCGAATGCGTCATCGTCTGCAATGACGCCACGGTGAAGGGCGGCACCTACTATCCCATGACGGTGAAGAAGCATTTGCGCGCCCAGGAAATCGCGCGGGAAAACCATCTGCCTTGCGTCTATTTGGTGGATTCAGGCGGCGCGAACCTGCCTCACCAGGCCGAAGTCTTCCCCGACCGCGACCATTTCGGACGCATCTTCTTCAACCAGGCCAATCTGTCCGCCGCCGGCATCCCCCAGATCGCCGTGGTCATGGGCAGCTGCACGGCCGGCGGCGCTTATGTGCCGGCCATGAGTGATGAGAGCATCATCGTCAGAAATCAGGGCACCATCTTCCTGGGCGGTCCGCCGCTGGTGAAGGCGGCCACCGGCGAGGTGATCTCGGCTGAAGACCTCGGCGGCGCCGACGTCCATGCGCGCACCTCCGGCGTGGTGGACCATTACGCCGCCGACGATGATCACGCTTTGCAGATCGCCCGGCGCATCGTGGCGGGCCTGAACACCGTGAAGCCGAAGCAGGTCTTCCTGGAAGACCCCGAAGAGCCCGCGCTGGATCCGGCGACGCTGAACGGCGTCATCCCCAAGGACGTGCGCCAGCCCTATGACGTGCGCGAGGTGATCGCGCGCCTGGTGGACGGCTCGCATTTTGACGAGTTCAAGAAGCTCTATGGCGAGACGCTCGTCACCGGGTTCGCCCGCCTGCACGGCATGCCGGTGGGCATCATCGCCAATAACGGCGTGCTGTTCTCTGAAAGCGCCCTGAAGGGCGCGCACTTCATCGAGCTGTGCTGCCAGCGCAAGATCCCGCTTCTGTTCCTGCAGAACATCACCGGCTTCATGGTGGGCTCCAAATACGAGGCCGGCGGCATCGCCAAGGACGGCGCCAAGCTCGTCACCGCCGTTTCCACCGCCAGAGTGCCCAAGATCACCCTGGTGATCGGCGGCTCCTACGGCGCGGGCAATTACGGCATGTGCGGGCGCGCCTTCGGTCCGCGCTTTTTGTTCATGTGGCCCAATGCGCGCATCTCGGTGATGGGCGGGGAGCAGGCGGCCAGCGTGCTCGCGACGGTGAAGCGCGACGGCATGGAGCTGCGCGGCGAAGACTGGCCGGCCGAAGACGAAGCCGCCTTCAAGGCGCCGATCCGCGAGAAATACGAGGAAGAGGGCTCGCCCTATTTCTCCACCGCGCGGATATGGGATGACGGCGTCATCGCGCCTGAAGACACCCGCCGCACGCTGACCCTGGCGCTATCGGCCGCCCTGAACGCCCCGATCGAGGACACGAAGTTCGGCGTTTTCCGGATGTAGGCCGCCTTCAGCGCGCCGTTGCCTGCCCGGTCTTGCCCTGTAAGCCCAATCTGGCGATGCTGCGCAGGGGCGGATCGTGCGATCCGGCGAGGAGGGTGAGATGGATATTCTCAACGACATTCTGGTTTTCTTTCAGTCCGGCTTTGACCGGGTCAATGCGGTTCAAGGGCTGATCATCGCGCTGGTGGCGGCGCTCATCATGCCGAGCTGGCGCAGGCTGCCGGTTTTCACGGTGGGGGCGACAGTCGTCCATGTTCTGGTTGACGCGCTGGCGCCTGTCATCACGCGCGGCGCGCCGCTTTTGCTGCCTGACGTGCTGGAATCGCCATTCTGGCGCTATGTCGCCAGCCTGCTCGCGGGCTATCTGGTCGTGCTCGCCTTGCTCATGCTGGCGCGCCGACTGCTGCTCAAACGCTGAATGCTTTCAAAAAATCGTGGGATTTTCGCGACGGCGCACAATTAAATCGTCGCCGGATCACTGTTTTTCTTGCATTTTGTTAACGGTTTGGCAGGCTCTCGCCACGTGGGCGGACCAAGAGCCGCTAAACGAGGGGATACAAATATGGAATTTCTCGATCCGGTTATGCCGTATGTCGAGCCGGTATGGGCCTGGCTCATGAATGGCGTTGAGGCCTTTGCTCCGCTGACTGGCGAAGGAGGCGTCAACTGGTTGTTTTTCGGCCTGCAGCTGGGGGTCATCGCTCTTGTGATGGCGCTGCTGATGCCGTCCTACGGCGCCATCCTGATCTTCACCGTGGCCAGCGTCATCGTCCATGTGGTGGTTGATCAGGTTCTGCCCATGGTGCGCGACGGCGCCAGCTTTTCGCTGCCGCCTGTGACCGACATGGTCTACTGGCAGTATCTGGCGTTCGCGGCCGCCGCCTATCTGGTCGGCCTGAGCGTGCTCTATCTGATCAAGTCGATCGTTCTGCCGCGCTGATCCGCGCCGCCGCTCGACCCGGAAATGACAGCCCGCCCGGCCCCTTCGGCCGTGGCGGGCTTTTTCTTGTGGCCCGAGCGCAGTAGGAAGATGGCAACCCAGTTTCTCAACGAGGTCTGCGATGGCGATTGAAGATGAAGTCCTGCTGGAGGTGACGCCCGGCGGCGCCGCGGTGATCACCCTGAACCGGCCCGAAAAGCACAACGCGTTCAACGCCGACATCATCGCCCGGCTCTCCGATATTTTCGAGACCCTGCGCGCCAACGCCGACGAGGTGCGCATCGTGATCCTGCGCGGGGCGGGCAAGAGCTTCTCCGCCGGGGCCGATCTGGAGTGGATGAAGGCGGCCGCCGACTGGACCCATGACGACAATCTCGAAGACGCGCTGGGTCTCGCGCGCATGCTGCACAAGCTTTACGATCTACCCCAGCTCACCGTGGCGCTGGTGCAGGGCGCGGCCATGGGCGGCGGCGCCGGCCTGATGGCGGCGTGCGACGTGGCGGTGGCGGTCAAGGACGCCAAGATCCGCTTCTCCGAAGTGCGCCTCGGCCTGACGCCCGCGACGATCTCGCCTTTCGTCGTCAAGGCGATCGGCCCGCGCTACGCCCGCGCCCTGTTCGCCACGGGTGAGGGGTTCGACGGGACTTTTGCGCACCAGATCGGCCTCGCCCAGTACGTGGTCGACAGCGTCGATGAGCTTGATGACATGATGGAGCACCTGGCCACGCTCGCCTTCTCCACCGCGCCGGGCGCCGTCCATGACGCGAAAAAGCTGGTGGACATGGTCGCCGACCACGAGATCAACGACTCCCTGCTGCGCAAGACCGCCCACCAGATCGCCGACCGGCGGGTCTCCGAAGAGGGCCGCGAAGGCCTCACCGCCTTCCTGGAGAAGCGCAAGCCGGGCTGGGCCGAGTAGCCATGGCGTTGTCGCCGCGCACCGAGCGCGCGCTTCACGCCTTTCGAACACGGCTGCACGACGCGCTCGTACGCGGCCCGGTCACCGGGGCGCTGTTCGAGTTCGTCGCGTTCGGGATCAAGCAGGCCTGGGCGTGCCTGTTCGGCGCCCTGATGCTGGCGCTCCTGCTGGCGAGCTTCCTGTTCTGGCCCGATGACGCGGCGCTGGCGCGCTATGACGCCATAACTCTGGGCGCCATCGCGATCCAGATCGCCATGCTGGCCTTGCGTCTGGAGACGCCGGCGGAAGCGCGGGTGATCCTTGTCTTTCACGGGGTCGGCACCCTCATGGAGATCTTCAAGGTTCATGTGGGAAGCTGGGTCTATCCCGAAGTGGATGCGGCGGTTTTGCAGATCATGGGCGTGCCGCTTTTCTCCGGCTTCATGTATGCGGCCGTGGGCAGCTATCTCGCCCGGGTCTGGCGGATTTTCGCCTTCCGGTTCGACCGGTTCCCGCCGCTCTGGCTGCAGGGGTGCCTCGCCGTCGCGGTCTATGTGAACTTCTTCACCCACCATTTCATCATGGATCTGCGATGGGGGCTGTTTCTGGCCAGCGCGCTGATCTACGGGCCCTGCGTGGTGTGGTTTCGTCCCGACGAAAAGCACCGCCCCATGCCGCTGCTTCTGGGGCTGGTGCTGGTGGCGCTGTTCATCTGGTTTGCAGAAAATATCGGCACGTTCGCCCGCGCCTGGAGCTATCCGGGACAGGAGCTCGCCTGGCGGCCTGTGCACATCGCCAAGCTGGGCAGCTGGTATCTTCTCATGCTGATCAGCTTCGTTCTCGCCGCGGCGGTGCGCGACCGCGAGGAGGCGAGGTAGGCCCCAAGCCGGCCCCGCAAAGCCCTCCGTGAGCCACTCGGGGAGCCGCCGGTGCTTGAACCTTGGCGCGGCATGGCGCACAACGCGGGCCCATCTTCGAACCGGCTCCGGGACGTCCATGATCAAGAAGCTGCTCATCGCCAATCGCGGCGAAATCGCCCGCCGCGTCATGCGCACCGCCCACGCGCTCGGGATTGACACCGTGGCGGTGTATTCGGACGCCGACGCGAACGCCCCCCATGTGCGCGACGCCGGCGAGGCGGTGCGCCTGGGCCCGGCGCCGGCGCGCAAGAGCTATCTCAAGGCTGATCTCATTATTGAGGCGGCGAAATCCACCGGCGCCGACGCGATCCACCCCGGCTACGGCTTTTTATCGGAGAACGCCGGGTTCGCGCGCGCCTGCGCCGAGGCCGGCATCATCTTTGTCGGGCCGAGTCCTGAAAGCATCGAGGCCATGGGCCTCAAGGACCGCGCCAAGAAACTCATGGAGACCGCCGGCGTGCCGGTGACGCCCGGATATCATGGCGAGGGCCAGGATCCGGACGATCTGAAGGCCGAAGCCGACACAATCGGCTATCCGGTCCTGATCAAGGCGGTCGCGGGCGGCGGCGGCAAGGGCATGCGCAAGGTCGAGGCGGGGGAGAAATTCCTCGAAGCGCTCGACAGCTGCAAGCGCGAGGCGTCCTCCAGCTTCGGCGATGAGCGGGTGCTGATCGAGAAATTCATCTCCAGCCCGCGTCATATCGAGGTCCAGGTCTTCGGCGACACTCATGGAAACGTCGTCCACTTCTTCGAACGCGACTGCTCGCTGCAGCGCCGCCACCAGAAGGTCATCGAGGAGGCGCCGGCGCCCGGCATGACCGAGGCTGTGCGCGCCGCCATGTGCGACGCCGCGGTGCGCGCGGCCAAGGCGGTGGACTATGTGGGCGCCGGCACGATCGAGTTCATCGTCGACGGCTCCGGGTCGCTGCGCGAAGACGGCTTCTATTTCATGGAGATGAACACCCGTCTTCAAGTGGAGCATCCGGTGACCGAAGAGGTGACCGGCTATGATCTTGTGGCCCTGCAGCTCCATGTGGCCGCCGGCGGCGCGCTTCCGGGCCAGGACGAGATCACCCTTCACGGTTCGGCCATGGAGCTGCGCCTCTACGCGGAGGATCCGGCGAGCGGCTTTCTGCCCTCCATCGGCAAGCTGGACCGGCTCAATCTTCCAGAATTCGGCGTGCGCATCGAATCCGGCGTGGAGGAGGGCGGCGAGGTCACCCTTCACTACGATCCCATGATCGCCAAGATCATCGTCGCCGCCGAGACCCGCGAGGCGGTGATCGACCAGCTGGTCGAGTTTCTCGATGACGAGCTGATGGTCTGGCCGGTCAAGACCAACGCCGGCTTCCTGCGCCGGGCGCTGGATCACGCCGATTTCCGCGCCGGCGATGTGGACACGCGCTTCATCGACGAGCGCCTGGACGAGCTGGCGCCCAGGGACGCGCCAGCCCTGTCCTACGCCGCCGCCGCGCTGGCCATGACCGAAGGCGGGCCCCTGGCGCCGCCGAGCGCCGATCCCTGGGATGTGCGCGACGGCTTTCGCGTGAACGGCGCGTCCGTGTTCGAGATCGGCCTGGACGCCGGCGGGGAGCGCCGCGCCGTGCGCCTGAGTTTCAGCCCGGACCGGCTTGAGGCCCAAATCGGCGATCAGACCCTGGTTCTCGATCGCCCGAGCTACGGCGCCGGCGAGCTCTTCGCCGAACTGGACCGCGATCCTGTGAGCGCGCGCTTTGAAACCCATGGCCGCGCCGTGCTCGTCAATGCGCGCGGCGAGACCCACCTTATCGAGCGCTATAATCCGGCGGCCCTGGCCGATGCGCTGGACGCCGGCGGCCAGATCAAGGCGCCCATGCCCGGCAAGGTGCTCTCCCTGCCGGTGAAGGCGGGCGACGCCGTGAAGAAGGGCCAGACCCTGGTGGTGCTCGAAGCCATGAAGATGGAGCACGCGCTCTACGCGCCGGCCGATGGCGTGGTGGAGTCGGTGCCCGTCACCGAAGGCGCACAGGTCGGCGACGGCGCGGTGCTGGTGGTGCTGGCGGAGTAAAAGGCCGGCCCCGGGCTTCTGCCCCACGTACTGTCAGCCTCATCTGCGGGGTGCGATGACGCGCGCGAGCCTTTGTAGGATTGGCGCCGCCGCCCATGGCGGGAGCACACACCCCCACTACTGCGCGTCGACGATCTCGCCGTGGCGGGTCTCGCTCGGGCTGCACAGCGCGACGAAGTGCGGCGCGATGTCGTCGGGATGGGGCAGCGACATGGGGTCTTCGCCCGGCGCGGCCTTGGCGCGCATGCGCGTGCGCACCGCGCCAGGGTTGAGCAGGTTGACCCGGACACTGGAGTCCTCAAGCTCGAACGCCCAGCTCTGCACCAGATTGTCGAGCCCGGCCTTGGACGCGCCATAGGCGGCCCAGTAGCCTTTGGCTCTGCGGCTGCCGACGCCGGATGTGGTGAACACGGCGCGGCCGGCGTCTGATTTTTTGAGCAGGCCTTCAAAGGCGCGGATGAAGCGGGCCGGGGCGATCAGATTAACGCCCAGAACCTCGTTCCAGACTTTCGACGGGATCTGCGCGGCCGGTGTGAGGATGCCCAGCACGCCGGCGTTCACCACCAGACAGTCCAGCTTGCCCCAGCGATCCGCCACCGCCTCGGCCAGCTTCTCGATGGAGTCCGGCGCTTGCAGGTCCATGGGGACGAGGGTGGCCGATCCGCCCGCTTTCTCGATGGCGTCGTCCAGATCCTCCAGCCCGCCCTGGGTGCGCGCGGTGGCGATCACGTGGGCGCCGGCTTCGGCGAGTTTCAGGGCGACCGAATAGCCGATGCCGCGCGACGCGCCGGTCACCAACGCTACGCGGCCCTCAAGCGGGCGAGTGTTCGTCATGCGTCAACCAGGAATGAGAGCTGTGTTTCCTTGTCGGACTGCGAGCGATCGCGGTCCGCAAGCCGTGTCGGGTAATCCCCGGTGAAATAGTGATCGGCGAGCTGGGGGCGCGCGTCATTGCGGGTTTCCCCGCGCACCGCCCAGTACAGCCCCTCCACGGAGAGAAAGCCGAGCGAGTCCGCCTCCAGCATGGCCCGCATGCGTTCAGGATCATGGCTGGCGGCCATCAGCTCTTCGCGCATCGGCATGTCGATGCCGTAGAAATCGGGGTGTGTGATGGGCGGGCAGGCCGAGCGCATGTGCACTTCCTTGGCTCCGGCCTCGCGCACCATGGCGACGATCTTTTTCGATGTGGTGCCGCGCACGATGGAATCGTCCACCAGCAGCACGCGTTGACCCTTCAGGACCGATGCGTTGGCCGAGTGCTTGCGGCGGACGCCGAGATCTCGCTTGGCCTGTGTGGGCTGAATGAAGGTGCGTCCGGCGAAGTGGGCGCGGATGATCCCCAGATCAAACGGCTTGCCGATGGCTTCGGCGAATCCGAGCGCGGCGGCCATGCCGCTGTCGGGCACGGGCACCACCACGTCGATATCGGCGGGCGCCTCTTCGGCCAGGCGCCGGCCCATGCGCTTGCGCGCCTCATAGACGGAGATGCCGTCGATCACCGAGTCGGGGCGGGCGAAATAGATGTATTCAAACGCGCAAGGGCGCGCCGGGACGGCCGGCGCGTAGCGGCGGCTTTCGATGCCGTCGTCTGAGGCGATCACCATCTCGCCGGGCTCGACCTCGCGCAGGAAGGTGGCGCCGATCATGTCCAGCGCGCAGGTTTCGCTGGCGAAGATCACCGCGCCGTCCAGCTTGCCCATGACCAGGGGGCGGATGCCCAGCGGGTCGCGCGCGCCCAGAAGCTTGTCATTGGTCATGGCGACCAGCGCGAACGCGCCTTCCACCTGGCGCAGGGCCGCGATCAGGCGATCCACCGATTTGGTTTTCCGCGATTTCGCCGCCAGCTGAAGGATCACCTCGGTGTCGGAGGTGGACTGGAAGATGGCGCCCTGACTCGTCAGCTCTTCGCGCAGGGCCCGGGCGTTGGTCAGATTGCCGTTATGGGCCAGCGCCACGCCGCCGCCGCGCACATCGGCGTAGAGCGGCTGAACATTGCGCAGGACAGCGCCGCCGGAGGTGGAATAGCGCACATGGCCGATGGCCACCGCGCCGGCCAGACCCGCCAGCCGCTTGGGGTCGGTGAAGTGGTCGCCCACCAGCCCCAGATGCCGCTCCGAATGGAAGCGGCCCTCGTTATAGCTGGTGATCCCGCAGGCCTCCTGGCCCCGGTGCTGCAGGGCGTGAAGCCCGAAGGCGCAAAGCACCGCGGCTTCGTCCGCGCCGCGAACGCCGAAAACGCCGCATTCCTCCCGGGCCCGGTCGGTCGCGGCGTCGTATGTCAGGGTTGGCAAGTTCATCCCTCGTCATCCTCGGCTGTTCGCTGCTGGATAAGGCGACCGATCGGGTCTTCGTCAATGTCTTGACCCCCGTTTTGTGCAGTGTCCGGATCGATCGGACTGCCTGCGGGGGCGAGATGCTGCAGCAGGCCGGCGGTGGCCCGCGCGAGCGGATAGACCTGCGAACTGCGCATCCAGGCCGGGGCGGTTCCCCCTGTGGCGTTGACGAACACCACCACCAGAAGGCCCAGCAGGACCAGTCCGCGCGCCACGCCGAACACAAAGCCCAGAGTGCGGTCAAGGGTCGGCACGTCTTCGCCGCGCTTCACGTTTTTTTGCAGCGAGCTCGTCACGAAGCTGACCGCCAGATAAACCAGAATGAAGACCGTGACCATGGCGATGGCGTTCGCCGTCAGCGAGCCGCCCACCGGGCCTTCCAGCACATCGGCGAAGACCGGGCGCGCCCACAGCGCGGCGAGCGCGGCGGCGACAAAGGCCGTCACCGTCAGCGCCTCGCGCACGAAGCCGCGCATCAGGGCCATCAGCCCGGAGAAAAACAGAACCGCGACGGCGAAGAGATCGAAGGCTGAAAATCCGGCGTCCATGATCAACCTCCCTTAAAAGCCTGGCGCGGACTAGGCCGCGTCCTGGCCGAGCCGGCGCACGAGCGCCTGAACCGAATCGACGCCGTTCACCGTCATCCCCGGCGCATCAATGCCGCACGGGGCGAGGGCCTGCTTGAATCCCAGCTTGGCGGCTTCTTTCAGGCGCGCCTCCGACCGGCCCACCGGGCGCACATCGCCGGACAGGGCGATTTCGCCGAACACGACCCCGTTATGGGGCAGGGGGGAGTCCAGATAGGAGGAAATCAAGGCTGCAGCCACCGCCAGATCCGCCGCGGGCTCGGAGATTTTCAGCCCGCCTGCGACGTTGAGATAAACGTCGCGGCCGCCAAAGCCAAGCCCGCATCGAGCTTCCAGAACCGCCAGCACCATGGCCAGGCGCCCGGAATCCCAGCCGACCACCGCGCGCCGCGGCGTGCCGAAGGCGGCCGGAGCCACCAGCGCCTGAATTTCGGTCAGGACGGGGCGCGTGCCCTCCATGCCGGCGAACACCGCGGCGCCTGACCCGTCTTCGCCGCGCCCGGTGAGGAACAGGGCGGAGGGATTGGCGACCTCTTGAAGGCCGGCCTCGGCCATTTCAAACACGCCGATCTCGTCGGTGGGGCCGAAACGGTTCTTCACCGCCCTCAGGATCCGGAACTGGTGGCTGCGGTCGCCTTCAAAATAGAGAACGGCGTCCACCATGTGCTCCACCACGCGCGGCCCGGCGATCTGGCCGTCCTTTGTGACGTGGCCCACCAGGACGATCACCGTGTTGCGCTTCTTGGCGAAACGCACGAGTTCCTGGGCGCAGGCGCGCACCTGGGCGACCGTGCCGGGCGCGGCGGCGAGTTGATCGGACCACAGCGTCTGCACCGAATCGATCACGGCGATGTCCGGCGCCTCTTTCTTGAGGCCGTCCAGGATCACCTCCAGCGAGGTTTCCGCCGCCAGAGACACCGGCGCGTCAGCGAGCCCCAAGCGCCTTGCGCGCCGGCGCACCTGATCGGCGGCCTCCTCGCCGGAGACGTAAACCGCCTTGGCGCCGTTCAGCGCCAGACGCGCCACCGCCTGCAGCAAAAGCGTCGATTTGCCGATCCCCGGATCGCCGCCCACCAGGACAGCCGAGCCCGGCACCAGGCCGCCGCCGGCCACCCGGTCAAGCTCGGCCAGCCCGGTTTCAAAACGCGGCGGATCATCGGTCTCGCTGCCCAGATCGAACAGCTCCAGCTTGGAGCGCCGGTTCTTGGAGACCGCCTTGGCCGCCGTGCCCATGGGCGCGCGGTGGTCGCTTTCTTCCTGCAGCGTGTTCCAGGACCCGCACGCATCGCAGCGCCCGGCCCACTTGGCGTGGACCGACCCGCAGGACTGGCAGACATAGACGGTGTCGGAACGGGGCATGGGCGGATCCTGAGGCGACGTCGCGCCAAGGATAGCGGAACTGAAGTGATTCGGGGCGCTTGTGAGCGTGTCCCGGGACAGTGGCGCGAGGTGTGGTGCGGGAAGCGGCGCGCGCCTCCAGGTGAGGCCGGTCTACCCGTCTTCGCTCTCGCCGCGCACGAAGCGGCAGACTTCCGCGTTCTCGCAGCTTTCCACCTCGTTCAGCGGGCCGCGCCAGAGGATCTGGCCGCCTTTGATCATGGCGACCTCGTCGGCGATGGTGCGCATCGAAGCCATATCGTGGGTGATCGACACCGCCGTGGCGCCCAGATGCTTCACCTGGCGCAGGATCAGTTTGTTGATCACGTCGGCGGTGACGGGGTCGAGGCCTGTGGTGGGCTCGTCGAAGAACAGGATTTTCGGCCGTCCGACGATGGCGCGGGCCAGGGCGGCGCGTTTCAGCATGCCGCCGGACAAAGAGTTGGGGCGCTTATCGGCGGTGTCGCGGTCGAGATCGACCTGATCGAGGGCGTCCAGCGCCCGCTCGCGCGCCTCGTCGGCCTTCATGTGCTCGGCGTGGAGCAGCCGGAAGGCGACGTTTTTCCAGACCGGCAGGGAGTCAAACAGGGCGCCGGACTGGAACAGCATGCCGATCTGAGCCACGCCCGGATCGTCCTCGCGGTTATGCTTCACCGCATGGCCGTCGATCTCGACCTTGCCGGAGCTGGGTCTGATCAGCCCCAGCGCGGTCTTGATGGTCACCGACTTGCCCACGCCCGACCCGCCGATGATCACCAGCGAGCGGCCCTCATGGGCCTCCAGGTTGAAGCGGTCGAGCACGCTCGTGGATCCAAACCGGACCGTCACGTCTTTCCAGGCGATTTTCACCGTGGCTTTGTCGGGGGCGGTCATCGAATCACACAAACAGCGAGGTGAGCAGGAAGTTCGCCGCGAAGATCAGCACGGCGGCGGAGACGACGGCGTTGGTGGCGGCCTGGCCGACGCCCTGGGCGCCGCCCTCGGCGTGGTAGCCGTGGTAACACCCCATGAGGGTGAGCAAAAACCCGAACACGGCGGCCTTGATGAGGCCGGACAGAACGTCCCAGCGCTCCAGGATGTCCAGGGTGTTCTTGATGTAGACGCTGGGGTCGAAGTCCAGCGTCTGCACCGACACCGCGAAGCCGCCCAGGATGCCGATCAGATTGGCGATGATCACCAGCAGCGGCATAACGATCACCCCGGCGATCACGCGCGGCGCGATGAGATAGCGCATGGGGTCGGTGGCCAGCGTGTGCAGGGCGTCGATCTGCTCGGTGGCGCGCATGGCGCCGATCTCCGCGGCGATACCGGAGCTGACCCGTCCCGACACCATGAGTGCGGCGATCACGGGGCCAAGTTCGCGCACGATGCCCAGCGAGACGATATTGGGCACAAAGCTCTCGGCGTTAAAGCGCGAGCCGCCAGTATAGATGTTGAGCGCTAGCGCCGCGCCGGTGAAGAGGGCGGTGAGCCCCACCACGGGCAGCGACAGAAAGCCCAGCCGGAACAGCTGCTGCACGAGCTGGCCGCCGAAAAAAGGCGGGCGCACGGCGGCGAACACCGTCTCCAGCGCGAAGCGCGTCACCGCGCCGGCGCTTTGCAGAAGCGCCAGCAGGCCGGCGCCGAGGGCGCGCACCGGGTTCATGCCGCGCCCTCATAGACCCGCGCCGCCCGGCGGCCGAGCCCGGTCAGGATCTCGTAGGGCAGGGTGCCCGCGATCTGCGCCATCGCGTCGAGATCGGCGTCCAGGAACGCCGCCGGGGCGCCGGCGCGGACTTCGCTTTCGCAATCGGTGACGTCGAGCACTGTAAGATCCATCGAAACACGACCGAGGATAGGCGCTTTCGCGCCGTTGAAGCGAGCATATCCTGCCCCGGAGAGCGCGCGCGGCAACCCGTCGGCGTAGCCGGCGGCCACGGTCGCTGTGAGCCGTGGCCGGTCGGCCACATAGGTCGCGCCATACCCTGTGGACTCGCCGGGCTCAAGCCGGCGCAGCTGCAGGACCGGTGCTTCCAGCCGCACGACCGGCTCAAGTCCATGATCCTCGCCGGGGTTCGCGGTGGCGCCGTAAAGCCCGATGCCCGGCCGCACCAGATCGAAATGGTATTCGGGGCCCAGCAGAACGCCGCCAGTGCTGCAAAGCGAGCGGCGCACGCCGGGAAAATGATCTGCGATGGCCTTGAAGCGTTTGAGCTGCGCGGCGTTCATGGCGGCGCCCGCGTCTTCCGAGCAGGCCAGATGGCTCATCACCATGCGCAGATCGAGGCTTTCCAGCTGGTCGGAGGTCAGCGTCGCGGCGTGCTCGGGCGACAGGCCCAGCCGGTTCATGCCCGTGTCCACATGCAGGGCCACGGGTCCGGGTGGCTCCTGCAGCGCGGCGTCCAGATCCGCGTCGCAATTGAGGATCGCCCCCAGGCGATGCTCCATGAACAGCGCGCGCGTATCGACGCGATAGCCGTTGAAGACCCAGATATCGACTTCGCCCCCGCCGAAAGCCCGGCGCAGATCAGCGCCTTCTTCGGGCGTGGCGACAAAGAAGCTGCGGCATCCCTCGCGTGTAAGCCGGCGCGCGATTTGAGCCGCGCCGAGGCCGTAGGCCTGGGCTTTCACCACGGCGGCGGTCTCCGCACCGGGCGCACGCCCGGCGAGGCTTTGATAATTGCGAGCGACGGCGTCGAGACTGATCACCAGGCGCGGCGAGACCCGGTCGTCGGGAAAGCTTTGATCGGTAGGGGGCATGAACGCTGAGGGGCTGCGGAAGGTGTTTGTTAGATATGGCCCATCATGGCCGCCGCGTCGCCCCCCGGGCGCTGTCAGGGGAAAATTCTCTTCTGTATTGAACCAAATCCCGGCTGCTGCGCACCTTGCTTGTGAACGAAGGGAGAGGCCGGTGGCCAAGCGTGATCTGAACCGAGCTCTGGACGCCTATCTGGTCGCCGCTGCGCGCGCCGGAGACAGGCGGGCCGAGCGTGACCTGGTGGCGCGGTTTCAGCCGCGCCTCATGGGCCACGCCTGGCGGCTCACCTCGGACGCCCAGATGGCGCAGGACTCCGTGCAGGAGGCCTGGCTGAGGATCGCCCGCGCCATGCCGCGCCTGCGCGACGACGCCGCCTTTCCCGCCTTCGCCTTCCAGATCGTCACGCGCTGCTGCGCCCAGGCGATCGGGCGGGCGAGGCGGGACCGGTTGATGGGCGAGGCGGCGGCCGCCGAGCCGGAACCAGCGCCCTTGAACGACGCCGACCGCGACGCCGATCTCGCCAAGGTGCGCGCTGCTATCGCGTCGCTTCCGGGCGATCAGCGCGCCGCGATCGCGCTCTATCACTTTGAAGGATTGAGCGTGGCGGAAACCGCCGCCGCGCTCGACGTGCCGGCGGGAACGATCAAGACCCGCCTCATGCACGCGCGGCGCAAGCTGCGCGAGATGCTCACAGGAGGAGCAGATGAATGATCTCGACCGCATGATCGACCGGGCGCTGGAAGAAGAGCGCACCGCGCCGGAAAGCGTGTTCGGCCACGAGCCGGGCTTTTTCGAAATCGGCCTGTCCCTGTTCAAGGGACCGCGCGGATGGATGAGCCTCATGACGATGGCCGTGCAGATCGGCATGTTTGCAGGCGGGGTGTGGATGGCCTGGTTGTTCTTCCAGGCGGACGATCCGCTGCTCGCATTGAAGACGGGGCTCCCCGCGGCGGTGCTGCTGGTGATGGCGCTCGTGGTGAAGACGTCGCTCACCCCGTTTATGGCGGAAAACCGCCTGATGCTGGAGCTGCGCCGGCTGGAGCTCAGGGTGGAGCGGCTGCGCAGCGAGCTGAGCCGGGAGGAGGCCTGATGTCCCCCGTCGCCGCCGCGTTCGCCTGGCTGTGCCTTGTGGGCGCACTCGCCGACGCGGCGGCGCTGGGCCACCTCACCATCAGCGGGGCGGGCTTCACCGTTACGCTGGGCGCTTACCTGGCGAGCGGGCCCGACCTGCTCTCCGGGATCGCGGGCGTGCTGGACGCGCTGCTGCCCGGCCCGCTGTGGCGCGCGGTTCAGGATCTGCCGGCCTGGGTGTTTTTCGGCGCCCGGCTGCTGACGCTGTTCGCGTTGGCCATGGCGGGATTCGCGCTGGCGCGGGCGGTTCGCCGCCGGCCGGCGGTCTGAGGCCGGCGATGGATATGATCTCCGAATGGGCGCTAGCCATCGAGCCCCTTGCGGAGGCTTACCGGTGGGCGCTACGCGCGGCGGCCGCCTTTCTCATTGGCCTGGCGGCCATGATCGTGGTGGTTCCGGCGCGGGCTCGGGCATTTCTCGCCGGACAGGGGAGCACGCTCTTTCTCAACACGTTCGAGAGCGCGCTTCGTTTGATCGCCGGTGTGGCGCTCATCGGCTTCGCCGCCCGTACGGGCCTGCCGGCCTGGCTGACTCTGGCGGGTCTTTTCCTCGCCGTCACGGCCGTCGCAATGCTGCTTCTGCCTGGCCTTCACCGCCGCTACGCGCAGTGGGCGGTGCCGTTCGCTCTGAAGATCCTGCCTGTCTACTCCGCGGGCGCGTTTGCGCTCGGTATCGCGCTTCTCTGGCTAACGGCTCTGCCGGATATCTGACGCGCTAGTCGTACTCACGCGGCTGGTAGCTGAGTTCGAGATCAGAGAATTTGGTGCGTTCAGGATCGAACGCCACTTTCACCGAGCCGATAGGACCGTGGCGCTGCTTGCCGATGATCACGTCGGCCTGGTTGCGGATCTCGCGCATCTCGTCTTCCCATTTGAGATGCTCCTCGGTGCCTTCTTTCGGCTCCAGGCGCTCCAGATAATAGCTTTCGCGATAGACGAACATGACCACGTCGGCGTCCTGCTCGATGGACCCGGATTCGCGCAGGTCGGAGAGCTGGGGCTTCTTGTCGTCGCGGTTCTCCACCTGGCGTGACAGCTGGGACAGCGCGATAACCGGCACGTTCAGCTCTTTGGCCAGGGATTTGAGCGCCTGGGTGATCTCGGAGATTTCCTGCACCCGGCTGTCGGTCTTGCCCGAGCCTGTGAGCAGCTGAAGATAGTCCACCACCACCATGTCGAGCCCGCGCTGGCGCTTCAGCCGCCGGGCGCGGGCCGTCATGGCGCCGATGGAGAGACCGCCGGTGTCGTCGATATAGAGCGGGATCGTGTTGATCTCGGACACCGCGTCGCGAATGTCCTCAAACTGGGCCGCGTCGATCTTGCCCTGGCGGATATGGTAGCTGGAAATGCCTGAATAGTCGGCGATCAGACGCGTGGCGAGCTGCTCCTGGCTCATCTCCAGCGAGAAGAACGCGACGACGCCGCCGTCTGTGGTCTTGCGGTGGCCGTCCGAGCTTTCCTCGGCCTTGTAGGCCTGGGCGACCGAGAATGCGATATTGGTGGCGAGCGAGGTCTTACCCATGGACGGGCGGCCGGCCAGGATGATCAGGTCGGAACGGTGCATGCCGCCCAGCTTGGCGTCCAGGCTCTTAAGCCCTGAAGAAATCCCCGACAGACCGCCGCCGCGCTGATAGGCGGCCGACGCCATGGCGATGGATTCCTCCAGCGCCTCATGGAAGGGCCGCAGCGTCTTCTGCGTGCCGCCGGTTTCGGCCAGCGCAAAAAGCGAGCGCTCGGCTTCCTCCAGCACGCTGGTGGCGGGCACCGAATCGACCGATCCGATGGCGTTGTGGCTGACTTCCTCGCCAAACCGGATCAACTCGCGGCGCAGGGCCAGATCATAGATCAGCCGGCCGTATTCCGGCGCTGACGCCGGCTCGGGCGCCTCACGCATCAGATCGGCGAGGTAAACCGGCCCGCCGATCTCGGCCATGCCAGGATCGCGCTCGAACTTGCTCTTGAGCACCACCGCGTCGGCCAGCGAACCGCCAATGACGAGCTGGCTTGCGGTCTCGTAGATGCGCGCGTGCAGGGGATCGTAGAAATGGTCGGGTTTCAGCCAGTCGCCGACGCGCTGATACACCTCGTTGTCGAACAACAAGGCGCCCAGCAGGGCTTGCTCCGCCTCAATGTTGTGGGGCGGGGCGAAGGGCTCGGAGGCCGGGATGTTTCCAGGCTCGTGGAGAGGATCAGCGGTCATTATGCTCCAATAGCGAAGCCTTTACGCACATTGCAGTCTTGATCTTTCCGGCGGCGGATTCTCAGATTTCCACATCAGGCTGTGGAGAAGTCCGAAACCTGCGGCGTGCTCAGCTTCTAGCAGCCAAGGGCGCCGCGCCGGCTGAGCTGCGCGTGTGCGACGCGCTGTGGATAACCCGTCAGCGCGAAAGTTTGAGCATCATGCGGTGATTCTCCATCGCCACGCCGTTCGGCCGGACCGTCTGTGTCTCGACCAGCGTCCAGCCGCGCTTTTCAAAGAAGCGCCGGGCGATATGGCTGGCCTGAACGGTGACGTTTGAGAGCCCACGACGTCGCGCCTCGGCGAGGATCGCGTCATTGAGTTTCGCCGCAAGCCCGTCGCCTTTGCGGTCGGGGCGCACATAGGCGAAGTCGATCTCTCCCGCCTTGGTGAGGGTGAAGACGCCTGAGAGGCCGTTTGCGTCCTCCGCAGCCAGGATGATCTGGCCGGACAGCCGCTCGGCCATGGCCGCGGCGCTGCGCGGCGCCGGCGACCAGGCGGCGCGCTGCTGCGGCGTATAGGCGCCGGCCGCGCCCTCGTGAACGGCGGCGTGGATCAGGGCGGCCAGGCCCGCCATATCGCCGCAATGGGCGGGGCGGATCGTGTCGGTCGCGGGCGTCATGGGCGACTCCAACGAAAACGGGCGGCCCCGTGTGGGACCGCCCGTGATCTTGGTGGCGATGACAGGAGACGCTTACGCGTTCTCCTCGTCCTCGGCGGCTTCGCCTTCGCCGTCGTCTTCGCCTTCGGCGAGTTCGTCCGGCTCGGCGCCTTCTTCAAAGAGGGCGGCGGCCTGGGCTTCGGCCAGAGCGCGGTCTTCGTCGGCGGCGGACCGGATCACGTCCTCGCCCTTGGCCTGACGCTCGGCTTCGTCTTCGGTGCGCGCCACGTTGATAGTGACGATCACGTCCACGTCCGGGTGCAGGACCAGACGCACGTCGTGCAGGCCCAGCGTCTTGATGGCCGTATTCAGGTCCACCATGCCGCGGGTGATGGTCAGCGCGTCGGTGGTGGTCGCATCCGCGATGTCGCGGGTGGACACCGAGCCGTAGAGCTGACCGCTCTCGGAGGCTTGACGGATCAGCACGAATTTCGCGCCGTCCAGGTGAGAGCCTTCGTCGCGGGCCTTTTCGGCGCGCTCCGCGTTGAGCTTCTCAAGCGCTTCGCGCTCGCGCTCGAACCGGGCCATGTTGGCCTCGGTCGCCCGAAGGGCCTTGTTTTGCGGCAGGAGGAAGTTACGGGCGAAGCCCGGCTTCACGTTCACCACGTCGCCGATGGCGCCGAGCTTGTCGACGCGTTCGATAAGAACGACTTGCATTGGACTTCCTCCTTAATCGACCGAATAGGGCAGCAGGGCGAGCACGCGCGCACGCTTGATGGCGCGGGCCAGCTCACGCTGCTTCTTGGCCGAAACGGCGGTGATGCGCGAGGGCACGATCTTGCCGCGCTCGGACATGTAGCGCTGGAGCAGCTTCACGTCCTTGTAATCGATCTTCGGCGCGTTATCGCCGGAGAACGGGCACACCTTGCGGCGGCGCTGGAACGCGCGGCGGGCGGGGATGTTGGAAATCTGATCAGCCATGATGAATGCCTCCTAGCGCCGGTCGCCGCGGTCGCCGCGATCACCACGATCGCCGCGGTCACGGTCGCCACGGTCGGGACGATCGCCACGCTCGGGGCGGCCGTCACGGTCGCGGCGCTTGCGGTCGTCGCCCTTGCGCAGCACGGCGCTGGGCTCTTCGGTGAGCTCTTCGACGCGCACGGTCATATAGCGCATGATGTCGTCGGCGTATTTCTGCTTGTAATCAAGCGCGTCAAGGACGTCGTTACCGGCTTCCATGTCGAGATAGCCGTAGTGACCCTTGCGGTTCTTGTTCATGCGGTAGGCCAGGGTGCGAAGACCCCAGTATTCGGTCTTGTTGACCTTGCCGCCCTTTTCCTCGACGAGGGCTTTGAGCTCCTCGAGCGTGGTTTCCACCTGCGTCGGCGATGCGTCCGGCCGCGAGATGAACACGTGTTCGTACTTGTTCATAGACTTTCGTCCCTTCTTCTGGGCTGCGGCGCGGGAGGGCCGAAGGGCCGGACCATCCGCGTCGGTTCCCCAAAACCTGCGCCCCTCGTCATTGAGGGACGCATCACGGTCAGGGGACCGCAGCCGGTGAGCGGCGGTGTATAAGCGAGCAAAGCGCGTTGCACAAGGCGCGAAGGCGCTCGCCGGCTGAGATCGGCCCGGCGCGCAGTCCCGCGGCGATGCTGCGTCTCCCGGCTTAGCTGGCGTCGACCTCGAAACGCTTCCGGTAATCGGCTTCAAGCGGCGTGTAGGTCTTCCAGAAATCGCGTGGCGTGCGGTCGGACAGCAGGTCGGACAGCAGGTCGATGTGGGCATGCCACCCGGCTGCCGCGCCCGTCCGGTCGCCTGCGTTTGCAAGGCGCTCGTGGACCAGATGGAGACGCGATCCTCCATCAACCGGTTTGAGGGTGATTGTGACGAGCGTATCCCCACCGTCTTCAGCCGGCCACAGGAAGGCCAGCGTTCGCGGGGGATCCCAGGCAGTCACCGTTCCGTTGAACGACACCACCTCCGCACAGGAATTCTTCGCTGTCGGTGGCGAATCCGATAGGCGGCGATGGTCAAACTCGAACACCATGACGCCGCCGACACGACCTTCTGTCTCGCCGCCGCAAAACCAGCGTTTGCGAAGATCAGGATTAGTGAGAAATTCCCAGACCCGCTCGGGAGACGCAGGCAGCTCACGCACCATTTCAAGAGACGTGGGACCAGCAAGCGTTACGGCGTCAGATGTCTTCATGGTCAGCTTCCTCGTTTAGAACCGCTTCCAGCAGGTTGAGACGGTCAGACCAGAAGGCGGCGTAGCCTTCCAGCCACCGCTCCGCTTCCGCCAGGGGGCCGGCCTCCAGCGTACAAATGCGGCTGCGGCCTCGCCGCTCGCACCGGACCAGCCCCGCAGCCTCCAGCACCTTGATGTGTTTGGAGGCGCCGGCGAGCGTCATGGCGTGCGGCTGCGCAAGATCGCCGACGCTGCGCTCGCCATCTTTGAGGGCCGCGAGCATCGTGCGCCGGGTGTGATCAGAGAGCGCGGAGAACACCCGATCCAGACCAGGACTTGAATCAACCATGTGGTAAAGTATGCCGCCGCCAAATCGAAAGTCAACCGATCAGTTTAATGTCTCGAAGCTGCGCCCCGCCTTGCCTCGCCACCCCGCTGCGGTCTAACACCGCGCGCAATAAACACTGCAAGGGAGGACGCCGTTCATGGCGCTTGCATTCACATTTCCCGGCCAGGGCAGCCAGGCTGTCGGCATGGGCGGCGCGCTCAGCCAGCAGTTTTCCGTTGCGCGCGCGGTGTTTGACGAGGTCGACGCCGCGCTCGATCAGCAGCTTTTCAAGCTGATGCAGGAGGGCCCGATCGAGGAGCTGACGCTCACCGAGAACGCCCAGCCCGCGATCATGGCGGTGTCGGTGGCCGCCATGCGGGTGCTGAAGGAAGAGTTCGGCATTGACGTGACGGCGGCCAAATTCGTCGCCGGTCATAGCCTCGGTGAATACTCGGCCCTGTGCGCCGCCGGCGCCCTGTCGCTCACCGAGGCGGCGCAGCTGTTGAAGCTGCGCGGCCGGTCCATGCAGGCCGCGGTGCCGTCCGGGCAGGGCGCCATGGCGGCGCTTCTGGGCGCGGACATGGAGACCGCGGCCAAAGCGGTGGACGCCGGATCCGCCCACGGCGTCGTGACCATCGCCAATGACAACGCGCCCGGTCAGATCGTCATCTCCGGCGCCAAGTCCGCCGTCGAGGCGACGCTGGAGGCCGCCAAGGCCGGCGGTGTGAAGAAAGCGATCATGTTGTCGGTCTCCGCGCCCTTCCATTGCCCGCTGATGCTGCCGGCCGCCGACGTCATGAAAGACGCGCTGGGCAAAGCAGACATCAAAGATCCCGTCGTGCCGGTGGTCACCAATGTCTCCGCCACCGCGGTGTCCGACGCTGCGACCATCCGCGATCAGCTGGTGGAGCAGATCACGGGCAAGGTGCGCTGGCGCGAGAGCGTCGACTTCATGCACGCTCAAGGGGTCGGGCGGTTCGCCGAGGCGGGAGCGAAAGTGCTGACTCCCATGATCAAGCGTCATATCAAGGAGGCGGAGGGGATCGCGCTGGTGACGGCGGACGATCTTGAAGGCTTCGCGACTTCGTTGAAGGGATAAATCCACATGTTCGACCTGACCGGCAAGAAAGCCCTCGTCACCGGCGCCACCGGCGGACTCGGCTCTGAAATCGCCCGCAAGCTCCACGCGGCCGGCGCCAGCGTCGCCCTGTCGGGCACGCGGGAAGAGAAGCTGAAGAGCCTCGCTGACGAGCTGGGCGAGCGGGTGGAGATCTGCCCGGCGAACCTGGCCGACGCGGACTCGGTGGACGCTCTGCCCAAACAGGCGAGCGAAGCGCTGGGCGGGCTGGACATCCTGATCTCCAACGCCGGGGTGACCCGCGACCAGCTTCTCATGCGCATGAAGGACGAAGACTGGGACATGGTCATCAAGGTCAATCTTGAAGCCCACTACCGGCTGTCCAAGGCGTGCCTGCGCCCCATGATGAAGGCGCGCTTCGGTCGCATCATTGGAATCACCTCGGTGGTGGGCGTGACCGGCAACGCCGGCCAGACCAATTACGCCGCCTCCAAGGCCGGCATGATCGGTTTCACCAAGGCGCTCGCCCAGGAGGTCGCCTCGCGTGGCGTGACGGCCAATTGCGTGGCCCCGGGCTTCATCGAATCGCCCATGACCGACGCGCTCACCGAGGATCAGAAAAAGCTGATTCTGGGGACGATTCCGGCCGGCAAGCTGGGCACCGGCGAGGACATCGCCAACGCCTGCCTGTATCTGGCCAGCGAGGAGGCGGGCTATGTCACCGGCCAGACCTTGCACGTCAATGGCGGAATGGCGATGATCTAGTCTCCACAACTTGGGTGAACGCGCCGTCTTGCCAGACCTCTACCTGCTGGCGTAGGTGAGATGGGCGTGTTATCAGCCCGCACGATCGGGCAGGCGGCCTTGTCGCCTGTTATTGCATAAGAAAGATGCGGAAAGCCAAAAAGAGCCGACCGCCGAGACATTGGAAAAAGGGTCCGACATGTCCGACGTTTTTGATCGCGTTAAGAAGATCGTTGTCGAGCACCTCGACGTTGAAGAAGACAAGGTTGTCGAAAAGGCCTCGTTCATCGACGATCTCGGCGCCGACTCCCTCGACAATGTCGAGCTCGTGATGGCGTTCGAAGAAGAGTTCGACATCGAAATTCCCGACGACGCCGCCGAGCACATCCAGACGGTCGGCGACGCGGTGAAGTTCATTTCCGAGAAGCAGGGCTAAGGCTCGGCACGCATGATCAAGCGCCGCGTCGTCGTCACCGGGCTGGGGATCGTGTCCCCGCTCGGCTGCGGAACCGAACTCGTCTGGCGCCGGCTTCTGGCTGGCGAATCCGGTCTTGCCCGCATCGAACATTTCGAAGTGGACGATCTGGCGAGCCATGTCGCGGGCATCATCCCGCGCGTGGACGGCCGTAATGGCGGCGGCGAGGGCGTGGAGGGGTCGTTTGACCCTGAAGCGATCATGGCGGCGCGCGACCGCAAGCGGATCGACGAGTTCATCCTCTACGCGATCGCGGCCGCCGACGAGGCGCTGAAGTCATCGGGCTGGGAAGCCAGGGACGAAGCGGCGCTGGAGCGCGCCGGCGTCCTTGTAGGTTCCGGCATTGGCGGGCTTCAGACCATCTATGACGCGTCGGTCACCCTGCACGAGCGGGGGCCGCGCAAGCTGTCTCCCTTCGTGATTCCGGCCATGCTGATCAATCTCGCCTCCGGCCAGATCTCGATCCGCCATGGCCTTAAAGGGCCCAACCATTCGGTCGTCACCGCCTGCTCCACCGGCGCCCACGCCATCGGAGACGCCGCGCGGCTGATTGCATTCGGCGACGCCGACATGATGGTGGCCGGCGGCGCCGAAGCTGCGGTCACGCGGCTGGGTTATGGTGGATTCGGCGCGGCGCGCGCCCTGTCCACCGATTTCAACGACAATCCCAAAGCGGCCTCGCGGCCGTGGGACAAGGATCGCGACGGCTTCGTCATGGGCGAGGGCGCGGGCGTCGTCGTTCTGGAAGAATACGAAGCGGCCAAAGCGCGCGGCGCGACCATGTACGCCGAAGTCGCCGGCTACGGCATGTCCGGCGACGCCTATCACATCACCGCCCCGGCCGATGACGGCGACGGCGGTTTCCGCGCTATGACTGCTGCGCTGAAGAGCGCCGGGCTGAGCCCGTCAGACATCGATTACGTCAACGCCCACGGCACCTCGACGCCGAAGGGCGACGAGATCGAGCTGCGCGCGGTTGAACGCCTGTTCGGCGATGCGGCTGACGGACTTGTGATGAGTTCCACGAAGAGCTCTGTCGGCCACCTTCTGGGCGCCGCCGGCGCAGTGGAGGCGATCTTCTCCGTCCTGGCCATGCGAGACGGGGCCTGCCCGCCGACGCTGAATCTGGACAACCCGTCTGTGGAGACGAAAATCAATCTCGCCCCGCACAAGGCGGTGGAGAAACGAGTCGACGCTGCGCTGTCCAACTCGTTCGGCTTTGGCGGCACCAACGCCTCGGTCGTGTTCAAGCGCGTCGACTAGCGCCAGGGAGCCTCCGCGATGGACGGCGACTCCAAGACCCCGAAGTCCGCAAAATCCGGTGTGCTCGGGCGCATACTCGTCTGGTTTGCCGGAACGCTGATCGCGCTGGCGCTCATCGCCGGCCTGATGGCGTGGGGCGGCTGGACCTGGCTGAACACGCAATTTGAAGCCTCCGGCCCGGTGGGCGCGGAAGAAACCGTGCAGCTGCCGCGTGGCTCCGGCCTCATCGCCATCGCTGGTCAGCTGGAGCGCGAGGGTTTGATTTCCGACGCCCGCATCTTCCGCCTGATGGTGACGATTGATGGCGGCGACCGCGATCTCAAGGCCGGCGAATTCGCGATCCCCCAGGGCGCGTCCATGGCGCAGATCTATGAGATCCTGCGTGACGGCGACACGATCCAGTATCCGGTCACGGTGGCCGAGGGGCTCACCAGCGCCATGATCGTGCGCATTCTGGAAGCCTCGCCCGTGCTCACCGGCGAAATCGCGGCGGTTCCGGCCGAAGGCTCGCTTCTACCGGAAACCTATATGGTGGATCGCGGAACCAGCCGGCAGGCCGTACTCGACCGCATGGCGGGCGCTCAGGCCTCTCTGCTGGACGAACTCTGGCAGCAGCGGGCCGACGACCTGCCCTATGATACGCCGCAGGAGGCGATCACGATCGCGTCCATCGTGGAGAAGGAAACCGGCGTGGGCGCAGAGCGGCCGCTGGTGGCGTCCGTGTTCGTGAACCGTCTGCGCCGGGGCATGATGCTGCAGTCGGACCCCACCATCATCTACGGGATCAGCCAGGGCGAGCCGCTGGGCCGCGGGATCTACCGCTCCGAGCTGGATAACGCCTCAAACCCCTACAATACTTATCATTTCGCGGGTCTCACCCCGACGCCAATCGCCAATCCGGGCGAGGCCTCGATCCGGGCCGTGCTCGATCCGCCAGACAGCGACTATCTGTTCTTCGTAGCCGACGGCACGGGCGGGCACGCGTTTTCCGAGACCTATGCCGAGCATAATCGCAATGTCGCCAACTGGCGCCGGATCGAGCGTCTACGCCGGGCGGGGAACTAATGGCCGCGCCGCTTTCAGGCATGACCGGGTTCGGCCGGGCCGACCGGTCAGGTGATTTCGGCCGCATCGAGGTCGAGGCGCGCAGCGTCAACGGCAAGGGCCTGGATGTCCGTCTTCGCCTCGCCCCGGGGCTTGAGCTGATCGAGACGGCCTTGCGCGACATGGTCAAGGCGCGCTTCTCGCGCGGCTCGGTGAATGTCAGCGTCAGCTACACGGCGCCGGAAGGTGCGGCGGGCGTCGTCATCGATCATGACCGCCTCAAAGCCTACGCCGACGCGGCCAGGCGCCTGTCTGACGCCGGGCTGGCGGCGCAGGCGAGCGCAGGCGAACTGCTGGCTCTGAAAGGCGTCATCGCGTCGGAAGACGCCGAGGCGATGGTGGAGCCTGAAGTCCTCGCCGCCGCCGCGCTGGAAGCCGCGGGCGAAGCGCTGGGCGGGCTTCAGTCCGCGCGAGAGGCGGAAGGCGCGGCGCTCGCCGACGTGCTTGAAGAGCATATCGCCGAGATCGAAGGCCTGCGCGAGGAGGCCGCCGCCAGCGCCGCCGCGCTCCCCGAGGCGATCCGCGATCGGGTGAAGGCGAAGTTCGACGAGCTTCTGCCCGGCGGCCTCGATCCTGACCGGCTCGCCCAGGAGGCCGCCACCATCGCTTTGAAGGCCGATGTTCGCGAAGAGCTGGACCGGCTCAAAGCCCATATCGACACGGCGCGCGGCCTTCTGGCCGGCGGATCCCCGAGCGGGCGCAAGCTCGATTTTCTCTCCCAGGAGTTCAACCGGGAGGCCAACACGCTCTGCTCCAAGGCGGCCGATCCTGCGCTAACGCGCGCCGGCCTCGCCATGAAAGCGGCCGTCGACCGGTTGCGCGAGCAGGTCCAGAACGTGGAATAGTCATGAGCGAACACCTCTCCGGTCCTGCTTTCCGCGGCCAGCGCCGCGGGCTCATGCTGGTGCTTTCAAGCCCGTCCGGCGCAGGCAAGACCACGCTTTCCAAGCGCCTCATCGCTCAGAACCCGGACCTGGTGCTCTCGGTCTCGGCCACCACGCGCAGGCCGCGTCCCGGCGAGAAGGACGGCGAGGACTATTTCTTCCTTGGGGAAGCCGACTTCCTTGAGAAGGCGAAGCAGGGCGAGTTCTACGAGTGGGCGAAGGTGTTCGACCATCACTACGGTACGCCGAAAGCCCCGGTCGAAGAGGCGCTCGACGAGGGGCGCGACGTGGTGTTCGACATTGACTGGCAGGGCGCGCGCGCTCTGGCGCAGAGCGCGCCTGACGACGTGGTGCGGGTCTTCATTCTGCCGCCCTCGGTGAAGCTCCTGCGCGAGCGCCTGAAGAAGCGCGCGCAGGACACCGATGAAATCATCGACGGCCGCATGAGCCGCGCCAAGTCCGAGATCGAGCACTGGGCCGAGTACGACTACGTGGTCATCAATGACGACTTCTCCCGCGCCCTGGAGAAGCTCACCGAGATCCTCCACGCCGAACGTCTGAAACGCTCCCGCCATCCCTGGATTGAAGGCTTTGTGGAAGCCTTGATGGAAGAGTAGGGCGCACCTGCTTTTTCAGCGCCTGCTCGACACCGCGATTCCCGGTGCTACGCTCCGGAAAATCTGGTGTTCTGGGAGGAGCCGGCATGAACCATCATTATATTTGGGCCGCACTGGGTGCGGTTCTGATCGCAGGCTGCGAAGCGGCGCCGGTCGCGTCGCCCGAACCCGCGGCCCCGACTGAGGCGGCCGCCTATACCCCCGAACTCGGCCATTCGGCGGAGGTGTTCTTCAACACGACCTCGTTCAGCCTGGCGTCGGGTGCGGGCTATGCGTTCTCCAGCGCGGACGGCGATCTTCTGATTTCATCGGATGAAACCGGGGTGTTCAACGCCTACGCGCTGGATCCTGCGACCGGCGCGCGTGAGGCGCTCACCACATCGGACGCCAACGCCACTTTTGCGCTGAGCTGGTTTCCCGACGGGATACGCGCCCTGGTGACCGCCGACGGCGGCGGGGACGAGCTCAACCATGTCTATGTGCGCGAAGCGGACGGGACGCTCACCGATCTGACGCCCGGTGACGCGGTCAAGGCGAGCTTTCTCGGCTGGCCCTCGGACGGTTCGGAGATCTGGATCGCCACCAATGAGCGCGACGGCGGGGCGTTCGACGTCTACGCCTATGATCCGGGGAGCTATGAGCGCCGCATGGTGTTTGAAAACACCGATGCGCTGGACCTCGCCGCGGTCAGCCCGGACGGGCGCTGGGCCGCGCTGGTGCGCGCGCGCACCTCGGCCGATAGCGACATTCTGCTGGCCGACCTCACAGACCCCGGCGCCGAACCGATGCTGATTTCCCAGCATGAGGGCAATATCGCCTACGGTGTCTATGATTTCACCGCCGACAGCGAGACCCTGGTCTACGCGACCAACGAATTCGGCGAATGGAATCAGGCCTGGACCTATGAGCTGGAGACCGGCGCCGAGGCGGCGCTGATCGAGGCGGACTGGGACGTCTCCTATGTGTCCTACTCGCCGTCTGGCCGCTATCAGGTCAGCGCGATCAACGCCGACGGCTTCACCGACGTGACGGTTTTCGACTCGCAAGAGGGCCGCGAAGTCGCGCTTCCCGGCAGCGTGCCCGCAGGGGATCTCGCTTCGGTCCGGTTCAATCAGGATGAAAGCGAGATGGCGTTCCTCGTCACCGCCTCCACCGCGCCGGCCAACGTGCACTGGGTGGATCTGGAATCCGGCGAGCACCGCCAGCTCACCGAAGCGCTGAACCCGGAGCTTGACCCGCGCGATCTGGTGGAAGCCGAGGTCGTGCGCTTTGAAAGCTTTGACGGGCTCACCGTGCCGGGCATCATGTACAGGCCCCACACGGCCAGTGCGGACACGCCGGTCCCGGCGCTTGTCTGGGTCCATGGCGGGCCGGGCGGGCAGAGCCGGGCCGGGTATTCGGCCGCGATCCAGCACCTGGTCAATAACGGCTACGCCGTCTACGCGGCCAACAATCGCGGCTCGTCAGGCTACGGCAAGACCTTCTACCACATGGATGACCGCCGCCATGGCGAGGAGGATCTGCGCGACATCGTGGCCGCCGGCGACTATCTGCGCTCGCTTGACTGGGTGCAGGATGACGCCGTGGGCGTGATTGGCGGATCATACGGCGGCTACATCACCGCCGCCGCGCTCACCTTCCACCCGGAAGCGTTTGATCTCGGGATCAATATCTTCGGCGTGACCAATTGGGTGCGCACGCTGGAATCCATCCCGCCCTGGTGGGAGAGCTTCCGCGAGGCGCTTTATGACGAGATGGGCGATCCGGCCACCGACGCGGAGCGCCACCGGGCCATCTCGCCGCTCTTCCACGCCGACCAGATCATCCGTCCCATGCTGGTGGTGCAGGGCGCCAACGATCCGCGCGTGCTGCAGGTGGAGAGCGACGAGCTGGTCGCCGCCGCGCGCGCCAACGGCGCCGAGGTGGAATACGTGCTCTTCCCCGACGAGGGCCACGGTTTCCGTCGCCGGGAGAACCGGATCACCGCCTCCAACGCCTATCTCGACTTCCTCGACACCCATATGGGCGAAGAGGGCTAGCAACCAGACCCCGGGCGGCGAAGCCCCAGGCTTCGCCGCCTGCATCCTCCCGGCGCGCCCAGGCCGCAGCACATCGCCAAGCGGAACAAAACCGGCGCTGGCGCGTCAGGATTGCGGGGCTGCACCGCGCCTCGTGACAGGGCGCTCCCGATGCTGTTCCGGCTGAAATTCTATTTCAAGAAGACCACAAGCTCGCTCTGGTTCCGCCCGGCGGCCTATGCCTGCCTGTCGCTTCTGGTTCTGGCCGCGCCGCCCCTCATCGAGCCGTTCGTGCCTTGGGCGTGGACTGATTTCATCTCCGCAAACACCAATGAGACGGTGCTCAGCATTCTGGCGTCGAGCCTGCTTGCTGTGGCGATCTTCTCGCTGTCGGCCATGGTGTCGGCCCTGCGCGCGGCGTCGGACTCGGCCACGCCACGCGCCCGCCCGCTTCTGGTGGGCGACGCCGCGGCGCAGAACGCGATCTCCACCTTCATCGGCGCCTTCCTGTTCAGCCTTCTGGGCGTGGTGGGCACGCTGCTTGGCGTCTTCAGCCCTGTGGGGCGCGTCGTCCTGTTCGTGGTGACGCTGGTTCTGGTGTTCATCGTCGTGGCCACGCTCATCCGCTGGCTCCAGCGCCTGTCCAATCTGGGCGACGTCATGGAGGCGATCCGCAGGGTGGAGCAGGCGACCTCGAAAGCGCTGGACTGCACTGCCCCGCCGCAAGCGGCGACGGCGCAGGACGCGCCTGAGTTCGAGAACGGCGCCGCGGTGTTTCCTGAAAAGCCCGGGTATGTGCAGGCGATCGAGATTGAAGCGCTGAGAGAGATTTGCGAACGAAGAAGCGTCCGGCTTCGAATAGCGGCGCCCAATGGCGATTTCGCCGATGCCCACGCCCCGCTTGCCCGCCTCGACACCGTGGTGGACGAGGACGCCGCCGCAGAAATCCGCGCGGCGTTCACGCTGGGCGACCAACGCCTGTTCGACAACGATCCGCGCCTTGGCTTGATTGTCCTGTCGGAGATCGCTTCCAAGGCGCTTTCGCCGGGCATCAACGACCCAGGCACCGCAATCGGGGCCATGCGGGCGGCACAGCGCGTGCTGGACCGGTGGGGGCATAGAGAGGGGGGTGATAAAGCGGGCGATACCCGTGTCATCAAGCCGTCCCTAAGCCCCCGGGAGGCGTTTTCATGCGCCTTCGCCCCCGTCGCCTTTGACGGTGCGAACCGTCCCGAAATCGCGTCGACGCTGCTGAGCGTCTATGCGGGGCTGCGTGATACGCGCCCGAACGTGTTCGCCGCGCCGGCGCATGACATGGCCGCCGACCTGGCGGCGCGCGCCGAAACGCAAATGTCCCACGATCCGGACATTGAGCACATTCGCGCCAAGGCGCGGGCGCTAAACTTTATGCTGGCGACCCCTTAGCCGCGCGCCAGGCCTGCGCCAGCCTGAAGAAGCCCTCCGGCGGGATGGTTTCAGCCCGCGCGCCGCCGTCAATGCCGGCGGCCTCCAGCAGGGCTTCGGATTTCACGCCGCACTTGCCGGCCGCAACACCCAGCGATTTTCGCAAGGTCTTGCGACGCTGGCCGAACGCACTCTCTGTGATGGCGGAGAGTGCGGCGAGGTCGGCGAATTTCTCGGCTTCGGGCAGCGGCTCCAGCACCACCACCGCGCTGTCCACCTTGGGCGGCGGGGTGAACGCGCGGGCAGGCAGGGTGAAGGCGTAGCGCGCCGACGCCACCGCGGCGGTGAGAATTGCAAGGCGGCCATAGGCGTCGTCGCCGGCGCGCGCCACAACGCGCTCAGCCACTTCCTTCTGGAACATCAGCACCAGGCGCGACCACCAGACCGGCTCGGCCTCCAGCCATTTGATCAGCAGGGCGGTGCCGACATTGTAGGGAAGATTGGAGGCGAGAATCCGAGTCTCAAAGCGCGTCTGCACCGCGCGTTCATCGACCTTCAGCGCATCGGCTTCGACCAGGGAGAGACGGTCGTCTGACGCTGCGCGGATCTCCTCCAGGGCAGGCAGAAACCGCGCGTCTTTTTCAATCGCGATAACCTCGCCGGCGCCTTCTGCAAGCAGGGCCCGGGTGAGGCCGCCGGGACCGGGGCCGACTTCAAAAACGCTGGTCTCGCTCGTGTCGCCGCACAGCCGGGCGATCTTGGCGGTGACGTTCAGGTCCAGCAGGTAATGCTGGCCGAAGCGCTTGTCCGCCGCCAGACCGTGCTTGGCGATCACGTCTCGAAGGGGCGGCAGAGTGTCGATGTTCACGCGGCGGCTCCGCTCTTGCCCGCCGCCCGGTTCGCCGCGAGCTCATCGGCGAGCCTCAGCGCCGCGATCAGGCTGTCAGGGCGGGCTACGCCCTTGCCTGCGATGTCGAAGGCGGTGCCGTGATCAGGCGAGGTGCGCACGATTGGAAGGCCCAGCGTGATGTTCACCCCGCCGTGGAAGTCCAGCGTCTTGACCGGGATCAGTCCCTGATCGTGATACAGGCAGATCGCCGCATCATAGCCCGCTCGCGCCTCGGGATGAAACATCGTGTCGGGGGGCATGGGGCCGATGATGTCGAGTCCGGCCTTGCGCAAGCGCTCCACAGCCGGCGCCACGATCTCGATCTCCTCGCCGCCAAGCGCGCCGTTCTCGCCCGCATGGGGGTTCAAGCCCGCGACGGCGAGGCGAGGGTGGGCGATGGCGAAATCGCGCCGCAGCGCTTCGGCTGTCACCTGGCCGGTATGGACGATTCCCTCGACGCTCAAGCCTTCGATCGCCGATTTCAGCGAGACGTGAATGCTCACCAGCGCCGTGCGAAGCCCGCCGCCGGCGAGCATCATGACAGGGCCGCGCGCACCCTCCATGGCGGTCCCGGCGGTGAGATGGGCGAGGTACTCGGTATGGCCGGGAAAGGCGAAGCCTTCGTCATAAAGCCGTGATTTGGAGATCGGGCAGGTCACCACGCCGCCCGCCTCGCCTGACAGCGCCGCCCGGACCGCCGCGTCGATGGAGGCGAGGGCCGCGCCCGGCGCGGTGGCGCTCGGGGCAAGCGCGATCACCGGCGGGGCGTCCTGAAACACGCTCCCGGCTTCAGCAAAACCGGCGACGGGTTCGGGGCGGGGCAGATCGAGAAGATCGGCGGCGGCCTGAAGCCGGCCAGGGTCAGCGGTGATAGCGAACCGGATATCGCCATCGCGCAAGGCCGCCCAGGCCTTCAGGGCGATTTCCGGGCCGATCCCGTCGGGATCGCCGAGCGTCAGTGCAAGGGCGGGAGCGGTGCTGGCTTGGCTCACCGGATGTCGATGGTGGCTTCGCGGCGAAGATCGCGCAACCAGCGCCGCGCCAGAAGCGAAAGCTGCTGACCGATGAGCTGCTGCTCGATCTCGTCAGTGGACGGCACGCCGGGCCCGCCGATCGTGCGCGAACACAGGATGAAGACCTGCAGACCCACCTGGCCGTCGATCACGCCGGTGGCTTCGCCCGGCTCGAGCGGCGAGAGCGCGTCGCGGATATTGGCCACCAGGGCGTTGGCGCCCAGCGTGCCCAAAGGCGTGACGATGGCGCCTTCAATGCCGCCAAACGCCGCCTCGGCGTTGTCGCATCCAGAGACGCGAGAGGCGGCGCGCTGCATCGCGGCGCGGTTCTGATCGGTGACGCGCGAGCTGGGAATGGTGATCTGGGTCAGGCCCAGCTGCTCCACCGCCTGGCCTTCGCGCTTTTCCACGACCGCCAGGATCTGGAAGCCGCCGGGAACCCGGATCGGGTTGGTGATCGAGCCCGCGGGCACTTGCTGCACGATGTCGAGCACGTCTTCAGAGAGCGCCGACGCAGGCACCCACCCCAGAAAGCCGCCGCCCGACGCGCTGGGCGCATCGGAGAACTGGCTGGCGAGATTGGGGAAGGGCGTGCCCTGTCCCATCATTTCGTAGATCGCTTGAACCTGCTGGATCGCAGCCTCTTCGCCGCCCTCATTGGGACGGATCTCCACGAGGATCTCGGCCAGGCGGTATTGCTCCTGCGAGGCGGCGGCCGCTTCGCGCTGGAGGGTGGTGTTGATCTGGGTGTCGGAAATCCGGATGCGCGAGCGATAGCGGCCGGACACCAGGATCTGCCAAGCGATTTCCGCGCGCATCTGACGGCGCAGGGTCGCGATGGAGATGCCGCTGGCGGTGAGATCGCTGGTGATCTCCTCGACCGTCGCGCCGTTGCGCGCGGCCAGGTCGGCGATGGCCTCGTCGACCTCCGCCTCATCCACGTCCAGCTCGAATTCGCGGGCCTGCTGCAGCTGAAGCGTTTCCTCGATAAGGCCGCGAATCGCCTGCTCCTGGATCCGGCCGAGCGTCTCCTCATCGGGCTGGATCCCGGCGGAGGAAATGATCAGACGCATGCGGTCGCGCACGTCCAGCGTGGTGATGGGTTCGTCATTGACCACGGCCGCAATGCCTTCGACTTGCTGGGCCGGGGCGGCCGGCGCAACGAGGAGCGAAACGCTCGCGGCCAGAAAGATCAGCGCGTGTCGAAGGGCCATGGGGACTCTTATGTCTCTGATGCTTGCCGAAAGATACCCATCGAGCGCTTTGACGCAACGATGCGGCGCCGCGCGGACGCAGAAGAGTGTCATCCGTCTTCTGTGGCGGCGACGAAGAAAACCCCGCCCAGTGCGAACAAGGCGGGCGCCGTCCAGGCCGCGGTCATGGGGTTGAGGGTGCCGGATGCGCCCAGCCCAAGCAGCAATTCCTGAGTGAAATAAAGTAGAAAGCCCGCCGCGGCGCCCGCAGCCGCGAAACCGGTCGCACCGCCAAGCCGGTGAAGGCGGAACGTCGCCGCACCCGCCAGCATGGCGGCGGCGAACAACAAAAGCGGCTGAGCCAGCAGGCCGTGCCAGCGCAGTTCGTAGGCGCGGCTTGAAAGTCCGGCGGCGCGCGCCGACTCGATGACGCCCGGTAGGGCCCAGAAAGCAGTGGCGCCGGGCGAGCGCACCCGTTCGAACAAGGCCTGGCGCCCGGTCTGGGTGGGCAGAGCCACATCGCCAAGGGCGCGCGGCGCCTGGCCGGGCTGGCTTTCCACCGCCCCCGTGAGCGTCCAGAACCCGCCGCGCAACGCGGCGCTCTCGGCGGTGATGCGCCGGTCAATCATGGGAGCGCCGCCTTCATTGCGCGTGTAGCGACGGAAAAGCGGGCTGGTCAGTTCCGCGCTGTCCGGATCGATGTTGGCGGCGGTGATGATGGTGAATCCGTCCGCATCGGTTTCGCGCAGCCACACATCGGCCGACGCGCCGCTGGCGGCGCCGGTCCGGCCTTCAAGAAGCTGGTCGCGCAGGATTTCAAAACGCGCATTGGCCGCGGCGCCCGCAGGGTTCAGGACGCCGGCGCTGAACACCCCCAGCGCAAGGGTCAGCGCCGCCGCGGGCGCCATGATGCGCCACGCCGAATAGCCCGAAGCGCGCATGACGATGAATTCGCTGCGCCGGCTCAGCCGGAAGAAAGTGAACAGGACACCGAACAGGACGATGAAGGGCAGCGTCTCCTGAACCAGAAGCGGCGCCTTCAAGAAGGTCAGCTGCAGCACCTGCAGCACCGAAATTCCGGCGCGTGTTGCGATGTCGCGGGAAGTCTCCACGAAATCCACCAGCACGATCACCGCCAGGATCACCGCGGCGGCGCCGGCGATTCCGATAAGGGTCTGCCAAAAGACATAGCGGGCCAGGCGCGACATCATGGCGAGGCTTTCAGCGATCGAAACCGGCGGGTCAGGCGCTGCTTCAGGCCGGGCCGCACGATCAGGTATATCGCCGTCATGCATCCGCCGAGCGGCAGCACGTACTGGAGCGGGTTAAGGGCGCTGTCCGAAGCGGCTGCGGCCTGGAGCGCGAACCCGGCGAGGCGCAGGATCAGAGCCGCCGCGCCGGCCATGATGATGAAGCGCGTATAGCCGGTGCGCCGGTGCTCCACGGCCATGAACGCCGCCATGGCGAGCAGGGCGAAGGCCAGATTATAAAGCGGCGCCGATAATCTGTAATGACCCTCGGCGTAGAGATCCTCGCGCGATCTCGCCCGCGCGATCTCCGATGCGCTCGGATCAAGCAGTTCGGGCAGGTATTTGTCGCTTTCCTTGAAGGTGAAGGACGCCGAGGAATCGATGAAGACGGAAAGGTCGAATTCGGTGGAGTCAAAGGTGACCGCCGTCTGGCCGCCCTGTTCGTCGAGCCAGGTCCGCACGCCGTTTTCAAGCAGCATGACCGGGCCGGTGTCGGCGCGCACGACAACGCCGCGCTGAGCCGAATAGGCGACGGCGAGATCCTCGCTTCCGTCTTCGATGAAGACGTCATACATCACGCCGTTATCGCCGATCTCGCGGGTGTAGAAGGTGACGTTCTCGCCAAGGCGGACGAACTCGCCCTCCCGCATGAAATTGGCCACCACGTCGGTGCGGATCTCGTAGAGCACTTCGCGCATCTGCCGAAAGCTGGCGGGCTGAACGAACAGATTGATCCCAAGATTGATGATTACGGCGTAGATCGCCATGCGCAGAAACGGCGACAGCCGCTCGCGCCGGCTCAGGCCCGCCGCCGCGCCGACGGTAAGCTCTGAGTCCGAGATCATGCGGTTCATCGCAATGGCGCAGGCCAGGAAGATCGCGATCGGCATGAGCAGCGCCATCACCTGCGGCGTCGCAAGCAGCGTGATCTGGAACAGGGCGAACGCAGTCCCGCCGTCCTCGGCCACCAGATCGATGTTCGACAGCGATTGAGTGAGCACCGCCAGCCCCGTCAAAGCGCCCATGGTGGCGAGAAACGGCCCGCGAACCTGGCCGAACGTATAGCGCTGAAACAAATTCATGGAGCGGCGCGAATCCCGGAGCCGGAAGAGAGCATAATGACGCTGCGACTTCTAACGCGGGTTTTGATGGGATACCACTGCCTGCGCAGACCGTTTTTTTAGCGGCGCAGGCCGCACGCCATGCGCCGGCATTCGCGAGAGGACCGATATGAAGATCAAATTCGCTGAATCCGCCTCCGGTGACGTCATCGCCGCACCGGTTTATTCCGGCTGCGCCCTGTCCGACTCCGCCAAGGCTCTGGACGCCGAAGCCGGCGGCGCGCTCGAGCGCGCCATGAAGGCCTCGCGCTTCAAGGGTGATGCGGGCCAGACCCTGGAGATCGCCGCGCCGACCGGCGTGAGCGCGGCCAAGATCGTTCTGTTCGGTCTGGGCGAGAAGAAGTCCGTGGACGGAAACGCGCTTGAAAAGGCCGCCGCCACCGTGGTGAAGGCGCTTCTGACCTCCGGCGCCAAGACCCTGTCGCTGCGCCTGGACGGCGCGGCGGACCTGGAAGGCGTGGGCCGGGCCGGCCTCGGCGCGACGCTGGGCGCCTACCGCTTTGATAAATACCGCACCAAGCTGTCCGAGGACAAGAAACCCTCGCTGACCAGCGTCGAGATCGTCGTCGAGGACGCCAAGGCCGCCAAGAAGGCCTGGGCGGACTGGGAGGGTGTCGCCGAGGGCGTGCACCTGGCCCGTGACCTGGTCATGGAAGTGCCCAACGTGCTCGGCCCGGAAGAATACGCGCGCCGCTGCAAGAAGCTGGAAAAGCTGGGCCTCGAGATCGAAGTGCTCGGCGAAAAAGAGATGAAGAAGCTGGGCATGGGCGCGCTTCTGGGCGTCGGCCACGGGTCGGTCCAGGAATCCCAGATGGTCATCATGAAGTGGACGGGCGCCGCCGCAGGCGAGCAACCGGTCGGCTTCGTGGGCAAGGGCGTCACGTTTGATTCCGGCGGCATCTCGCTCAAACCCGGCCAGGGCATGGACGAGATGAAGGGCGACATGGGCGGCTCGGCCGCGGTCGTGGGCGCCATGGCGGCGCTGGCTCAGCGCAAGGCCAAGGTCAATGCGATCGGTATTGTCGGCCTGGTGGAGAACATGCCCGACGGCGCAGCTCAGCGTCCCGGCGACATCGTCACCTCCATGTCCGGCCAGACCATTGAAATCCTCAACACCGACGCCGAAGGCCGCCTCGTGCTCGCCGACTGCCTCTGGTACATGCAGCAGGAATTCAATCCGAAATTCATCGTCAACCTGGCCACGCTCACCGGCGCGATCCTGATTGCGCTGGGTCAGGAGCACGCCGGCATCTTCTCCAATGACGACACGCTGGCTGAAAACCTCTCCAAGGCCGGCAAGGCCAGCGACGAGACGGTCTGGCGCCTGCCGATCGGTCCCGAGTACGACCGCCAGATCGACAGCCCGGTCGCCGACATGAAGAATCTCGGCGAGGGCCGCAATGCGGGCTCCATCACCGCCGCGCAATTCCTGCAGCGCTTCGTGAACAACAAGCCGTGGTGCCATATCGACATCGCGGGCGTGGGCATGAACGCCAGCTCGAAGGATCCGCGCAACCCGGCCTTCGGCACCGGCTACGGCGTGCGCCTTCTGGACCGCCTCGTGCGCGATTTCTACGAGGCGTAGGGGTGAAAGCCTCCTCCGCTCGCGGGGGAGACGGCCCTTGCGGGCGGAGGGCTGAATGGCCGAGCTTTGGTTCTACCACCTTGAACGCATCCGCGTGGAGGACGCCTTGCCCGAACTTCTAGGCAAGCTCCTGGCGCGGGGCGGGCGGGCCGTGGTGACCAGCGGCGAGGCCGGCCGGCTCTCCAGCCTCGACCAGCATCTATGGACCTTTCGTGAGGACAGCTTCCTGCCTCACGGTCAGGCCGGGGGCGAGCATGACGGCGATCAGCCGGTCCTGCTCAGCCCCGAGCCTGTGAACCCCAACTCTGCGACCATGCTGTTCTGCCTCGATGGCTGCGATCCGGGTGATGTGAGCGCCTGGGAACGGGTGGTGGTGATGTTTGAAGCTTCAGACGAGACCGCCATCGCCAAGGCCCGCGCCCTCTGGGCGGCGCAGAAGAAAACCGATACCGTGATCAGCTATTGGCGCCAGAACGAGGCGGGCCGTTGGGAGAAACAGGGATGATGCGGATCGCCGCTTTCGTGCTGGGCGCTGCTCTGCTGAGTGGATGCCAGACCATGACCGCACCTGAAACGCCAGAAGACACGCCGGGCTATAATCTCGGCGGCGAGCGCGGACCGGGGACGGATCCTGATGCTGGCCCTGACGCGGGCCCTGACACCGACCCTGACACCGACCCTGACACCGGGCCCTCCGGGGGCCCGGACGTGAGCGACGGCTCGCCCGGCTGCCCGGCGGCGGCCTATCAGGTGCTCGTGGGCCAGCCCATCGGCGAGATTCACACCGACAGCCTGCCCAGCCCGCGCCGCATCTACGGACAGGGCGACATGGTGACCATGGATTACCGCCCTGACCGCCTGAACATCGTCACCAGCGATGACGGCGTGGTTATCGAGGTGAAGTGCGGGTAAGGGGCATTGTCCTCCCTCTTTATGGGGGAGGTGGCCCGGATCTTTGATCCGGGACAGAGGGGGTGCGGCGCGATCGCCTAGAGGTGTTCCGCTGCGGCTCCACCCCTCCCGAGCCGAGGCTTCGCCTCTGCCCACCCTCTCCATAAGGAGGAGGGAAAGGGCGCCCTAAACCCCAGCCTCAACCCTCGCGCTTTCATACGCCTCCTCCGCTTCCAGCCAGGCGTTTTCGGCTGCGTCGATCATCTCCACGCAGCGCGCACGCTTCTTGGTGAGGTCGGTCGCCATGGCGGGGTCTTTCTCCCACAGGCCGATCACGGCGAGGCCGGCGTCGATCTTCTCCAGCACGCCCTTGAGCCGCTCGATTTCGCGCTCCTGCTTGGCGGCTTCGGCTTTCAGCGGCTTCAGCTTATCGCGGGCCTGGGCGGCGGTGCGGCGGGTTTCGGTCTTCTGCCCACCGGTGGGTTTTGATTTGTCGCGGGGCTTGGTTTCGCCCTGCAGAAGCTCGCGCCGGTAATCGTCCATATCGCCCTCATAGGGGCGCACCGTGCCTCCTTCAGCGATCCACAGCCGATCGACGCAGGATTCTATGAGATTGCGGTCGTGGGAGATGATGATCACCGCGCCGGCGAAGTCGTTGATCGCCGAGATCAGCGCTTCGCGGCTGTCCATGTCCAGATGGTTGGTCGGCTCGTCCAGGATCAGCAAGTGCGCGCCGTCAAACGTGATGAGGTTCATCAACAGGCGCGCCTTCTCGCCCCCGGACAGCTTCTCGGCCGGCGTTTCCTGGCGGTCGGCGGGCAGGCCGAAGCGGGCCAGGCGCGAGCGGCGTTCGGCCTCGGTGGCGTGGTCCATGCGCTCCACCACATGGGTGTAGGCGGAATGCTTGGGCGACAGCGCGTCGATCTGATGCTGGGCGAAATGGGCGACCACCGCCTTCTTGTGCATCCCCATGCGCCCGTCGGTGACGGAAAGCGCGCCGGTGAGCAGCTTGGCGAAGGTGGATTTGCCCGCCCCGTTGCGGCCCAGCAGACCTATTCGGTCGTCGGTGTCGATGTTGAGGTTCAGCGCCTTCAGGATCGGCTTGCCTTCGCTGTAACCGGTCTCCGCCCCGTCAAAGCGCACCAGCGGATTGCCCATGCGCCGACCGGCGTTGGGAAACTCGAACGGCGCCACCGGATCGGCCACCACGGTGGCGATGGGCTGCATCTTCTCCAGCCGCTTCACCCGGCTCTGGGCCTGCTTGGCCTTGCTGGCTTTGGCCTTGAACCGGTCCACGAAGGCCTGAAGGCGCCGCTTCTCGTCCTCCTGACGCTCGATCATCTTCATCTGAAGGCGCTGGCGTTCGGAGAGCTGGCGCTGGAACTGGTCATAGCCGCCCTCCCACACCGAAATCTTGCGATCTTTCAGATGGGCGATGGCGTGGACGCTGGCGTTCAGCAAGTCGCGGTCGTGGGAGATGATCAGCGCGGCGCCCGGAAACTTCGCCAGATGGTTTTCCAGCCAGACCGCGCCTTCCAGATCGAGATAGTTGGTGGGCTCGTCCAGCAGGAGCAGGTCGGGATTGGCGAAAAGCGTCGCGGCCATGGCCACGCGCATGCGCCAGCCTCCGGAAAACTCGGCGCAGGCGCGTTGCTGATCGACGCTGGAAAAGCCCAGCCCGTTCAGGATCGTCCCGGCGCGCGCCTCGGCCGAATGGGCGTCGATATCGGCGAGCCGCGTCTGGATTTCCGCAATGCGGTTGGGCTCGGCGGCGGTCTCGGCTTCGGCCAGAAGCGCCGCGCGCTCCCTGTCGGCGGCGAGCACATAGTCCATCACCGGGGTCGAGCCCGCCGGCGCCTCCTGCTCGATGGTGCCGACGCGCGCGCCGGCTTGCACGCGCACCTCTCCGTCATCGGGGCTGGCGTCGCCCAGGATCAGGCGGAACAGCGTGGATTTGCCGGTGCCGTTGCGGCCCACCAGGCCGATCCGTGTCTTGGCGGGCACGTAAAGAGTCGCCGCGTCGAACAGGACCCGGCCTTCGATCCGATGGGTGAGGTCGTTCACGTGCAGCATGGCGATGCGCCTAGCACGGCTTCACAGGGCCGCAAAGCGTCGTTATAAGCCGCCGCGCACTCCTCCCCGTGTTCCCTCTTAAAGGACTGAACCCATGGCTATCCAGCGCACCTTCTCGATCATCAAGCCCGACGCCACCGCGCGTAACATCACCGGCAAGATCAACGCCATGATCGAAGACGCCGGCCTGCGCATCATCGCCCAGAAGCGCATCCAGATGACCAAGGCCCAGGCCGAAGGCTTCTACGGCGTCCACAAGGAGCGCCCCTTCTTCAATGATCTGGTGTCCTTCATGATTTCCGGACCCGTAGTGGTCCAGGCGCTGGAAGGCGAAGACGCCATCGCCACCTACCGCAAGGTGATGGGCGCCACCAACCCGGAGAACGCCGACGAAGGCACGATCCGCAAGACCTTCGCCGAAAGCATCGAAGCCAACTCCGTGCACGGCTCCGACGCCCCGGAAACCGCCGCCGAAGAGATCAAGTTCTTCTTCTCCGACGACGAAATCGTCGGCTAAATCCAGCGCTTATCGCTGAAAACAGAACCCCGGCGCGAACGCCCGCGCCGGGGTTTTTTGTGTCTCAGGCCCAGAAGGTGACGGGAGAGCCTGCGCCCTCGGAGCTCAAACCGGCGGCGGCCGCAGCGCGCCGTCAGACGGCGCAGCCATAGCGGTCCGGCAGGAAGCCCGACAGCAGGCCGCAGCCGTCGCCGCCCGGGCCCGTCCCGTCGGCGAAGATGATGGCGGTGAAGGCGACGCTGATGACGCCATAGCTGATCACATGGGTGAGGATGGAGGCGCGGGTGGCGCGCGCTGCGATCACCACGCCCGCGAACAGGATCAGGCAAATAATCGCCGGCAGCACCCAGAACGGCAGGCCCAATATGAGGCTGACGCGGGCTTCGTCGTTGTTCACGCCCGCGACGGTTCCCACCGTCAGGGCCAGAAAGCGCTGGGCGAAGGCGACGACAATCAACTCATAGCCCAGGAAGGCTTTCCGGCTGACCGCAAGCCAGACCCCGATGGCGCCCAGAGACCAGGTGAACGCCGGGCCGGATATGGACACCAGCGCCAGATCACGAGGGCCGGGATTGGCGAAATCGGCCACATAGCCCGCGCGCGTGAGCTGCATGAACATGTCATAGCCCAGCGCCTGACCCGTCAGCCAGTGGACGGCTTCGTGGGCGATCATGGTGATCCAGATCAGCACCAGCATGGACAGAAAAAACAAAACGCCGGGCGTGCGGCGTTTTGAAAAGATCAGATCGCTCATGTGGTCCCCCAGGCTTTAATCTGGAGGGTATGGAAGGCGTGTGGAGCTGTCTTTCGGAAAAGACCAATCTATCCGAAGATTAATCCAGTCCCGGCTTCTTTCTGAGCGCCTTGCGCTTGGAATTCACCGCCTTTTTCTCCTTCTGGCGCTTCACCGAGGAGAGGGAGGGGCGCGATTTCTTGCGCGGCTTCGGGGCCTTGCTTGCCTTGTTGATGAGGGCCTTGAGCCGGTCACGCGCCTCTGTGCGGTTGCGCTCGCGGGAGCGTTCGTTTTCGGCGGTGATGAGGATCACGCCGTCCTTGGTGAGGCGCGACCCGGCCAGGCGGGTGAGGCGAGTCTTGATGGCGGGTGAGAGATCGCTGGCGGCCATGTTGAAGCGCAGCTGCACCGCCGACTCGGTCTTGTTCACATGCTGACCGCCGGGGCCGGACGCGCGGGTGAACACTTCCTCCATCAGGGCCTCGTCGAGCGTGATCTGGTCGTTGACGCGCATCAGCCGGACACAGGCTTCAGGCTGACCGACAGCGCCGCGCCGGCGAGCGCCCCGGCGGCGAGACCGGCCAGGACCCAGACGCCGAAGAGCTGGAATCCCGCGCCGGCGATCGCTCCCACGATCAGGAGCAGGATTCCGATGACGGTGTTGGACACCGCCGTGTAGGCGGCGCGCGTGTCGGCGTCGGCGAGATCCACAAGATAGGTGGAGCGCCCGAGCCTTACTCCCTGATGGCCGAAGGCGAGCAGGAACAGCATGGCGGCGTGGAAGATGAACGCGTTTGCGAGCGGAAGGCCGGTTTGCACGATGACGAGCACCCCGATGAGGGCTGCAGCGGCCGTGGCGCCGCCGGTCGCCAGAACCCACCGGCTGGACCGGTCGGAGAGACGCCCAAGCACCCATCCGCCGACGAAACTCGCCGCCGCCGAAGCGATGAGAAATCCCCCAAGTCCAGCGAGATCCGCGCCGGCTTCTCCCCGGGCGACCGCCACGAGAAAAGGGGGAGAGATGGAGGTGGCGATCATCAGCGCGCGGGCGATGACGAAGCGGGCGAAGGTGGGATCGGACTTGAGAAGGCTGAGCTGCTTGACGGCTTCGGCAAAACCGTTCGCGCCGCCCTCGGTGGCGCCTTTCTCTTCAACGATAAGGAGATAGGCGAAGGCGGCGATCACCCACAGCCCGGCTGCAAAGGCGAGCATCGCCGCGATCGCCGCCGCGTTGGTGTCGGGCAGCAGGATCAGCGCCGCACCGAACACAAGGGCCGCCAGCCCCGACGCGCTGCTGGCGTAGCCGCCCACCGCGCCGCGCCGCGTCTTGGAGACGGTCTTGCCCAGCACATCCTTGTGGCTGACCGAGCAGAGGCTTCGAAACACCGCAAAGACCGCCAGCAGAGCGAGGATCAGCCAGCCGGCGAGTGCGCCCTCCAGGGTGAGCGCGCACAGCGCCATGAGCGCCAGCGCGCCGGCCTGACCAAAGCTGCCCGCCGCCCAGACGAATTTGCGCCGCTCGCGCCGCCGGATCGCGGCGGAGACGAAGAGCTGGGGCAGAAGCGCGCCAGCTTCGCGCACCGGAGCGATCAGCCCGATCAGGAAGGCCGGGGCGCCCAGCGCCGAGAACAGCCAGGTGAGGGTGAGCTTGGGATCGGCGATGCGGTCGCCGGTCTTGGTGAGCGACAGGGCGAGGGTGGAGAGCGTCCAGTTGCGCGGCAGATGCCGGCATGCGCTCTCGGGCACGTCCTTGCAGACGCGCGCCTCGGCATCGTTATAGAGCGCGTCATACACCGCCTCCGCGGCGGCGTCGGCGCGTGTGTCAGGGCTTTGGTCTCGCGTGCTCATCCGCCCGGATTATAGAGCACGGCGTGTTCGCTGGCGGCCACGGACTTGTCGATCTTCACCCGTTCGGCGGTGACGCGCGCCTTGCCCTCGGCCACGAGCTTCAGGCAGGCCGGATAGAGCTTGTGTTCGGCCTCCAGCACGCGCGCGGCCAGGGTCTCCGCATCGTCGCCGGGCAGGATCGGCACGGCGGCCTGGCCGATGATCGGGCCGTCGTCCATGTCGGCGCGCACATAGTGGACCGTTGCGCCGTGAATGCGCACGCCCTGCTCCAGCGCGCGCTCATGGGTGGAAACGCCCTTGAACGAGGGCAGGAGGGAGGGGTGGATGTTGACCATCCGGTCCTTCCACTTGTCCACGAACCAGGAGGTGAGGATTCGCATGAAGCCCGCCAGAGCGATCAGCTGCACGCCCTGGGCGCGCAGTTTGTCGTCGAGATCCTTCTCGAAGCCCTCGCGGTCCTCGCCATAGAGCGTGTGGTCCAGGAAGGTCGCGGACACCCCGGCCTTGCGCGCCCGCTCAAGGCCCAGCGCGCCGGCCTTGTTGGACAGCACCAGCACGATTTCCGCCGGATAATCCGGGTCCGCGCAGGCGTCCAGCAACGCCTGGAGGTTTGATCCGCGCCCTGAGATGAGCACGGCGATTTTCATCTTCGCCATGTCAGACCGCTTTCAGTTCGCCGATGATGAAGGCGGGTTCGCCCGCCTCGTTCAAACGCGCGCAGAGCGATTTCGCTGCGTCTGCCTCTACAGCGCAGATCATGCCGATCCCGCAATTGAACGTGCGGCGCATCTCCGCCTCCGCGACGCCGCCGGCCTCCTGCAGCCACTGGAAGACGGGCGGGCGGGGAAAGCTCGCGTAGTCCACCTCGAAGGTGAGGGTCCCGGGCAGCATACGCGGCGTGTTCTCGGTGATCCCGCCGCCGGTGATGTGCGCCAGGCCCTTGATGACGCCCTCGCGAATAAGGGGCAGCAGCGCCTTCACATAGATGCGGGTCGGCTCCAGAAGCGCCTCGGCCAGCGTGGATTCGGGCGCGAACGGCGCGGGGGAATCGAACGACAGGCCGGCATGGTCGATGACGCGCCGGATCAGGGAAAATCCGTTGGAGTGCGGACCGGAGCTGGCCAGCCCTATCAACGCATCGCCGGGTTTCATATCCGCATGTCTGGGCAGCAAAGTTCCGCGCTCGGCGGCGCCCACGACGAAGCCGGCCAGATCAAAATCATCGCCTGAATACAGGCCCGGCATTTCTGCGGTTTCCCCGCCGATCAGCGCGCAGCCCGCCTGGCGGCAGCCATCCGCCACCCCGGAGACAATCGCTCTGCCCTTTTCCGGATCAAGCTTTCCGGTGGCGAAATAATCAAGGAAAAACAGAGGCTCGGCGCCCTGCGCGAGCACGTCGTTGACGCACATCGCCACAAGATCGATGCCCACAGTGTCCAGCTTGCCGCCGGCGATGGCGAGCTTCAGCTTGGTTCCGACCCCGTCCGTGCCGGACACCAGCACAGGGTCTGCAAATCCGGCCGCCTTGAGATCGAACGCGCCGCCGAACCCGCCCAGAGCCACGTCCGCTCCGGGCCGCGCGGTGGAGCGGGCGAGCGGCTTGATGGCGTCCACGAGCGCGTCGCCGGCGTCGATGTCGACGCCGGCCTGGGCATAGGTGAGGCCGGTTGTTTTGGGCGTGTCGGACAAGGAGCGTCTCCGCTATACTCAGATCATTGTCGCTGCATAACCAAGATTGTCCACGCTTGCGAGCCTCCTGCGGCGCCCTGCAGGGCTTCACCGCAGCGCCGACGCGCGTATAGTCGCCGCGTGCAATCGCGCGCTTGTAATCGAGGGGACCGCCATGAGCACGCTCAAAGCCGCCAGACATCTCGCCGCCATGGGCCTGACGCTCATGATCACCGCGCTCGCCGCGCCGGCCTTCGCCTCGCCCTACACCGTCGCAGGTATCGAGATCGACGCCGAGGCGAACACCGCGTTTGACGCCCAGCGCGCCGCGCTGGCGCAGGGCCAGACCCGCGCCGCGCGGATCCTGATCGAACGGCTGACCCTGGCCCAGGACCGGATGGAGGCGCAGCTACCGACGCTGGATCCCGACATGGCGGCGCAGCTCATCGCGGGCTTGCAGATTTCCGACGAGCAGCGCTCTTCCACGCGGTATCGCGCGCGCATCGCCGTGGATTTCGATCCCCGCCAGGTGCGCAATTATCTCACCGGGCTGCAGCTGCCCTTCGTGGAGAGCCAGGCGGAGCCGGTCCTGGTCGTGCCCGTCATGGACGGGCCGGGTGGCGCCCAAATATTCAACGGCCCCTGGTATGACGCTTGGCTTGACGGCGGATACGCCAATTCGCTCACCCCGATGATCGCGCTCGGTTCGCGCCGGGGCCTGGATGGCGGCCCTGTGGGCCGCGGAATCATCTCCACCAGCCAGGCGCTGTCGCTGGATGCACGAGCGCTGCGCGACCTGGCTGAGGCCTATGATACGGACAGCGTCGCCGTGATTCAGGTGCGCTCAAGCTCGGGCGGCGTGCGTGCGGCCGGAGACCTTGTGCGTTTCAATGGGGCCGGGGACAGCCCGGAGATCGAATCGATTCCCAGCCAGATTGTGAACGGCTACGCCGATGCGGCCCGCGCTATCGTGCGCGAGCGCGAAGAGGCTTGGAAGCGCCAGGCGGTGGTGCGCGGCGGTGAGTCGGCTCAGCTGGAGATCACACTGCTGTTCAACTCCCTGCGCGAATGGCGCGCGCTTCAAAGTGCGGTGGCCGGCGCCTCTCTGATCGAAAACGCCCGCCTTGACGCGTTGTCGCGCACCGGAGCGGCCATGACGATCACCCATCGCGGCGCTCGCGAGCAGGTCCGCTCCGAACTCGCCGCTCGTGGGGCGGAGTTCTCTGAGGATTCCGAACTCGGCTGGACGGTCCGCCCCCGCTGATGCCTGCACCCCAGCTCGCGCTCGACCTCGCGCTCGCCCCGGACTACCGCGCAGAGAGTTTCGCCGTCAGCGAAGCCAACGCCGGCGCTCTGGCGCTGGTCAATCGCTGGCCGCGCTGGCGTCAGGGTCATCTTCTGCTCACCGGGCCTTCTGGAAGCGGCAAGACCCATCTGGCGCAGATGTGGCGTGCGCGCTCCGGCGCCCTGTCCCTTCACGCTCGCAAGCTGGGCCGCGAGCTGGCGCTGGTGGGGCGCGGCGCCAGTGTTCTGGTGGAGGATATCGACCAGGGGCTTGATGAAGACGGTCTGTTCCACCTCATCAACCGCGCGGCGGGTGACGCCGGGGTGACCCTGCTGATCACCGGGTCGGGCGCGCCGGAAGACTGGGGTTTCGCGCTGGCGGATCTCAATTCGCGCCTGGCGGCCGCCGAGCGCGCGGTGCTGCACGGGCCCGACGACGCGTTGCTGCGCCAGGTCATGGAAAAGCTGTTCCGCGATCGGCGCACGCCGCTTGCCCCGGGCGTTCTGGACTACATCCTCACCCGTACCGAGCGGTCGGTTAATTTCGCCCGTACACTGACGGCCTGGCTCGATCGTGAAGCGCTGGCGCGCAAAGGCCCGGTCACGCGCACCCTTGCGCGCGAAGGTCTCGCCGCTCTATCAGGCGAGTAGGCGACACTCACACGCGCGCCGCGGGAGGCTCTCCATGAACGACGCGACGCCGTCGACGATCAAAGCGGGGCAGGTGGACGTGCCTGCTCTCATGGAGTCCCCCGACCGCTTCCTGAACCGGGAATTGTCCTGGCTGCAGTTCAACTGGCGCGTCCTCGAAGAGGCGGCCAACCCCAGCCACCCGGTGCTGGAGCGGCTGCGGTTTCTGTCCATTTCGGCGAGCAATCTGGACGAGTTCTATATGGTGCGCGTGGCGGGCCTTCGCGCGCAGCTGCGCAACGGCGTGGACCGGCCCGGCATGGACGGCCTGAACCCGTCCGAGCAATTGGCGCGGATTGACGCTGCGGCGTCGGAACTGATGAGCGCCCAGCAATCAGCTTGGCGCGATGTGCGCGACGCCATGAAGCCTCAAGGGGTGGAGCTGGTGGGCGCCGACGAGCTCACCCGCCAGGAGCGGGCCTGGCTGCGCGACGATTTTCTGGCCCACACGCTGCCGGTGATCACGCCGCTGGCCATCGATCCGGCTCACCCGTTCCCCTTCATTCCCAATCTGGGCTTCGCGCTGGTGCTTAAGCTGAAGCGCGAAAGCGACGCCAGGATCATGAACGCCCTGCTGCCGCTGCCGGCCGGGGTGAAGCGCTTCGTGGAGATCCCCACCAACGATCTGGACAGCCAGGGCCGGCCGGTAAAGCGCTTCATTGCGCTGGAGACCATCCTCATCCTGTTCGTGGACGCGCTGTTTCCCGGCTATCAGCTGGTGGGCAAGGGCGCCTTCCGGATCATTCGCGACAGCGATATCGAGATCGAGGAAGAGGCCGAGGACCTGGTGCGCGAGTTCGAGGCCTTGCTCAAGCAGCGCCGGCGCGGGGTTCTGGTGCGGCTGAAGATCGAAGCCTCCATGCCTGAGGAGCTGCGCCGCTTCATCATCCAGCAGCTCCACGCTGAAAAGCAGGATGTTCAGCTGGTCGACGGGCTGCTGGGTCTCGCGCAGCTCTCCCAGCTGATCCCGGACGAGCGTCCGGAGCTGAAATTCACCCCTTACGAGCCCCGCTTTCCCGAGCGCATCAAGGATCATGGCGGCGACGTGTTTGCGGCGATCCGGGCCAAGGATCTGATCGTCCACCACCCCTATGAGAGCTTCGACGTGGTGGTGGAGTTCCTGCGCCAGGCGGCGGTCGATCCCGACGTCATCGCCATCAAACAGACGCTTTATCGCACCTCGAAGAACTCGCCCATTGTCGCGGCGCTGATCGAGGCGGCCGAGAACGGCAAGAACGTCACCGCGCTGGTGGAGCTGAAGGCGCGCTTTGACGAGGAGGCGAACCTGAAATGGGCGCGCGACCTGGAGCGCGCGGGCGTCCAGGTCGTCTATGGCTTCATCGAGTACAAGACCCACGCCAAGATCTCCCTGGCGGTTCGGCGCGAAGGCAGCGAGCTGCGCACCTACGCCCATTTCGGAACCGGCAACTATCACCCCATCACGGCGAAGATCTATACAGACCTCTCGCTGTTCACCGCCGATCCGGCCTTCGGGCGCGATGCGGGTCGGATCTTCAACTTCGTCACCGGCTACGCCAAGCCCCAGGGCCTGGAGAAGCTGGTGATCAGCCCGCTTGAAATGCTGGAATTCATCTGCGGGAAGATTGATCGCGAGATCGAGAATGCCCGCGCCGGAAAGCCGGCGGCTGTGTGGGCGAAGATGAACTCGCTGGTCCACCCCAAGGTGATCGACAAGCTCTACGAGGCCAGCCAGGCGGGGGTGCGCTGCGAGCTGATCATTCGCGGCATCTGCTGTCTGAAGCCGGGCGTGCCGGGCCTGTCGGAGAATATCCGGGTCAAATCCATCGTCGGACGGTTTCTGGAGCACTCGCGCATCGCCTGCTTCGCCAACGGCGCGCCGATGCCCAGTCCGCAGGCGGAGATCTATATCTCCAGCGCCGACTGGATGCCGCGCAATCTGGATCGCCGGATCGAGACGCTGTGCCCGATCGAGAACCCGACCGTGCACCGCCAGGTTCTCGATCAGATCATGGTCGCCAATCTCAATGACGAAACCCAGAGCTGGTACATGAATCCGGACGGAAGCTATATGCGCGTCGACCTGGCCGATGTGGCCGATCCCTTCGCCGCCCACGCCTACTTCATGACCAATCCGAGCCTGTCCGGCCGCGGTCACGCCCTCAAGCACGACCAGCCGCCGGCCTTTCCCTTTGTCGGCAAGCGCAATTGAGCGTGGACCCGACCAGCAACGAGTCCGAGCGCCGCGACGCGGCCGTCATCGATGTCGGCTCCAACTCGGTGCGCCTCGTTCTCTTCCGTGTCGAGGGGCGGGCGCTCTGGCCGGTCTTCAACGAAAAGACCATGGCCGGACTCGGACGCGGCGCTCGGGAGACGGGCCGGCTCAATCCGGAGGGCGTGGAGGCGGCGCTGCGCACGCTGAAGCGCTTTGCAGCCCTGCTGGACGCCAAGGGGGTGGAGGCGCGCCAGGCGGTGGCGACGGCGGCGGTGCGCGACTGTGAGGACGGTCCGGATTTCGTCGCGCGGGTGCGTGAAGAGACCGGGCTGGAGATTCAGGTGCTCTCCGGCGAGGAGGAGGGCCGGCTGTCCGCGCTCGGCGTGCTGGCGGGGATCGGGCAGGCCGATGGTCTCGCCGGAGACCTGGGGGGATCGAGCCTCGAATTCGCGCGTCTGAGCGGACGCAAGGCCGGCGAAGCGATCACCTTGCCGCTGGGTCCGCTGGCGGTGCTGTCCGACGCCGGCGACATCAAGGCGTTCCGGCCCGTGGTTGACGAGGCGCTGGAGCGCGCCGCGCCGCTTCTGGAAAGCTCGGGACCGACATTCTATGCGGTGGGCGGCGCCTGGCGGTCCTTCGCCAGTCTGGCCATGGCGCTCAACGATTACCCGCTGCATTTGCTTCACCAGTACACGCTTTCCGCCGCGCAGATTGCCAAGACCGCCGACTTCGCCGTCAGCCAGAGCGATACGTCGCTGGCCAGTATACCCGGCGTGTCCTCCAAGCGCGCCGGCATGCTTGGCTATGCGGCGCTGCTGCTGAAGCGGATCGTGCGCCGCGGCGATTTCAAGGAGGTGGTGTTTTCCGCCAACGGGCTGCGCGAGGGCGTGGTCTGCGCCAGAGACATGCGCCTTGTCAGCGATGGCGACCCGCTGGTCTCCGGCGCCGAGGCGCTGGCGCGCAACGCCGCACCCGAGCCCGCGTTCGGCCGCGTTCTGGGCGACTGGATCCAGCCGGTGTTTGACGGCGAGGCGGACGGGTTCGGTCCGGGCCGGGACGCCGTATTGCGCCAAAGCGCGGCGCGGCTGGCGGATATGGGCGCGCGCATGCATCCGGATCATCGCGCAGACCTGAGCGCCACCCAGACGCTCTATGCGCCGTTCGGCGGCGTGACCCATCGCGAGCGCGCTTTCCTGGCCTTAAGCGTTCACCACCGATACGCCGGCAAGAAGCAGCGCGACGAGAGCTGTCCCTCACGCCGGCTGCTCAATGACGATGAGGAAGTGGCCGCGCTCAAGCTGGGGCTCGCCTTGCGGCTTGGCGCTGCGATTTCGGGACGCAGTGCGCGGGTTTTGCAATCGTTCGCGCTTGAAAGCACGAAGACCGAGCTGGTTTTGAAGGTCAATCCAGGCGCCGAGGCGCTGGTCGTCGAGCGGGCCCGCCAGCGTTTTGACCAGCTTGCCGGTGCGCTGGGCCTGGAGCCGCGTGTAATCTAGGCGGGTTCTACCGAAAATCCGGGCGCCCGCGTCCGATTTACGCTAGAACCCACCAAATTCGTCATCAAATCCGGGAGGTATTTTCCATGAAGACGCTTTGGACCACATCCGCACTCGCCGCCGTCATGGTTGCGCTCTCCGCCTGCGCGCCAGAGGCCGAAGACTCCGAAGGCCCGGCCATCGAAACCATGGGCGAAGAGGAAACCGCCGCCGATACGATGATGGACGGCGAGGGCGACGCCGACGAAGCCATGGACGAAGACTCCGCGGCGATGGGCGACAGCGCGTCCAGCATCGAGGCGATCCTGGCCGATCCGCGCCGCGAGGCCGACCGCGCCCGTGACGAATTCCGTAATCCGGCTGAAACGCTGGCGTTTTTCGGCGTCGAGCCGAGCGACACAGTGGCCGAAGCCCTGCCGGGCGGCGGCTGGTACACGCGCGTCGTGCTGCCCTATGTCGCCGAAGAGGGACGCTATCTGGCGCTGAACTACCAGACCGCGGTCTGGGAGCAGCTCTATGGCGATCGCTGGACCGAAGAAACCGCAGCCGAAATGACCGCCTGGCCGCAGACCGCCCCTGAGGCGCTGGCTGAAAACGGCCCGGTGGACGCGTCCCAGATCAGCGCCTACACGCTGGACGCCATTCCCGAGAGCGAAGACGGCCAGGGCGACGTGGTGCTGTTCGTTCGCGCGCTGCATCACCTGAACCGGTTCGGCGGCGACCATATGCAGGTCGCGCTGGGCGAGGTCTTTGACTTCCTGAAGCCCGGCGGCGTGGTTGGCGTGGTCCAGCACCGCGCCCCTGAAGACATGGACGCGGAGATGACCACCGGCTCGCGCGGCTATCTAAAGCAGTCCGACGTGGTCGCGGCCTTTGAAGCGGCCGGCTTCGTGCTGGACGCCTCCTCGGAGATCAACGCCAATCCCGAAGACACCGCCGCCCATGAGCAGGGCGTGTGGGGCATGGCCCCCAGCAACGCCGGAGACAGCGAGGGCGAGGACGTGCCGCCGTCGCAGTCCCTGGGCGAAAGCGACAGGATGACGCTTCGCTTCATGAAGCCCGAGTAAGGCATCGAAGTTAAAATGAAAAAGGACGCGTCGGCTCTCGGGCCGGCGCGTTTTTTTCATGTCATCGTGATGGCCGCGTAGAGCACGTAGATCACGATGATGGTGACGCCTTCAAACCCGATGCCTTTGCTCTGACGCCGCAGCAGACCGAGGATCAGCACCGAGGTCATCAGGAGCGTCGCCGACAGCCCCATGACCGTCTTGTCGGTCATGGCGTGATAGATCGAGCCGTCGCGATAGGCGATGTCGGACGCCGCCAGAAACAGCGTGTCGAAGACATTGCCGCCGATAATGCCGCCCAGAGCCAGGGTGAGCGCGCCGCGGCGAACCGCGGCGATGGTCGTCACCAGCTCGGGCAGGGAGGTGATGATCGCGGTGATCAGAGCGCCGATGGCGGCTTGCGCCAGCCCCGACTGTTCGGCCAGGGCGATGGCGCTCCGGCTCACGGCGAACCCGGCGATCCCGGTGACCAGGGCGAGCCCGGCGAAGACGAGCCAGAGCCCGGCTCCGGCGCCGGAGGCGTCGGCTTCATCCTCTCCCTCCTCGATTTCGTCGGTCTGGGTGTCGCGATCGACCTCCGGCGCCCACATGGGCTCGTCGCGCATCTTGCCGACGACCCTGAGCCCGTAGATATAGCCCAGGAACAGGATCGGCGTGGTCGGGTGGATGTTGAGCACGGTCAGCTCCGGACCCGCCATGGCGATCAGGGGCACCGCCAGCATCGCGCACAGCAGCGCCGCCTGAGCCATGCCCGACAGCGAGGCGGCGGCGTGCTCCAGATTGGTCCGCCGATAGGTGAAGTCCGCCAGGGCCAGAAACAGGGTCTGCACCGCGATCCCGCCCACTGCATTGGAAATCGCCAGCTCGGCATAGCCCTCCCACGCGGTGGTCAGCGAGGTGATGATGCCAGGCAGCGAGGTGGCCGCACCCAAAAAGATCGCACCGGTGACCGCTTCGCCCCAGCCGGTGGCGTCGGCCAGCTCGTCAGCCTTGCCGGCGAGCCGTGAACCGGCGAGCAGGATGATTACGGCGCTTAGGACCAGCACGCCCACCACCAGCAGAAGCGGCGCGCCTTCGGGAAATGATAAAGACATGGAGGGCCTAACGCGCGGCGGAGCCGCTCGGCTCCACAGGCGGTTCGATCCGTCGTGCTGATGCGTTAGGCTTTGGGGATGACGCGTTTTTGAAAAGGAGTCGCCATGCTTGATCTCGTCCTGTCCCTCAGCCTCGCCGCGTCGCAGGCCGGCGCCCCCATGGATCAGGTCACCGGTCTCTGGGCCACCGGCGATAATGGCGGCCGCGTGCAAGTGGAGCCCTGTGACCGCGATGAGGCGTTGCTCTGCGGCGCTCTTGTGGACGCGCAGGTGCTGCAATCGGAGCCGGAGGCGCGAGACGCCAACAATCCCGACCCGGCCTTGCGTGAGCGGCCCCTGCGCGGCGTGCGCGTCCTTGACGGGTTCGAGCGCAGTGAAGACGGGGAATGGACGCCGGGCCTGCTCTACGACCCTGAAGAGGGGCGTGAGATCAGCCGTGGCCATGTGAAGCTGCTTGCGCAGGATCGCCTGGAAGTGCGCGGCTGCGTCGCCTTCATCTGCCGCACCCAGGTCTGGGAACGGGTGGATGAAGGCGCCTAGAGCCTTATCAGCGAAAGCGGGTACCGGTTTCGCGGTTCGAAAAGGCGACAACTCAAAGATCTAGAGCGCTGCGCGGATCTGCTCGGCGAGCGTTTCCAGCTCGGCCGGATCGGCCTTTTCTCCGCCGCCATGGCCTTTGATATCGGTGTCGGACCAACGCGGTATCACGTGGAAGTGGATGTGGAAGACGGTCTGGCCGGCGGGTGCGCCATTGAACTGAGCCACCATCACACCGTCGGGAGACAGCGCCTTATCAACAGCTTGCGCCAGCTTCTTCACGCGAAGGATCGCCGCTTGTGTGCTCGTCTCTGAGAGCTCGAGCAGGTTTCGCGCCTTCTCCTTGGGGACCACCAGGCAGTGCCCTCGCGACTGAGGAAAGACATCCATGAACGCCAGGGCGTGTTCGTCCTCGAAGACTTTCACGCACGGCGCCTCGCCGCTGAGGATCTTGGCGAAGATGTTCTCGTCGTCATAGGTCCCGTGAAGGCTCATGGCTCGCTCCCGTTTCTGGTTCAGGTGTCTTTCTTGTAAGGCGTTTCAGCCTCGAGCGCCAACCGCTCCGCCTCCACCGCGGGGCGTTCCTGGCTCAGGAAATCGCCGACCGCGTCGCGCAGTCCGGGGTGGACGATGTCGTGGGCGGAATAGACCAGCTGGGGCCGGTATCCGCGCGCAAGCTTGTGCGACCCTTGCGCGCCGGCTTCCACGCGTTTCAGGCCGTGGGCCAGGGCGTAGTCGATGGCCTGATGATAGCAGAGCTCGAAATGCAGGCTGTCATGATCCTCTAAACAGCCCCAATAGCGCCCGAACAGGGTCTCAGACCCGATGAAATTCAAAGCGCTGGCCACTAAGGCGTTTTCGCGCCGGGCGGTGACCAGGAGGATTTTATCCGCCATGCGCTCATGGATGATCCGGAAGAAATCGCGGTTGAGATAGGGCGTACCCCATTTGCGTGCGCCGGTGTCCTGATAACAGGCGTAGAAGAAATCCCAGTGCGCATCGGTAAGGGCGGATCCTGAAACCTGTTCGATTACAAGACCCTCCTGGGCGCTCCTGCGCTCTTTCCTGAGCGCCTTGCGCTTTCTTGAGCTGAGCGCGGCGAGGAAATCCTCGTAGTCGCGATAGTCTCCGGTTTCGAAAATAAACTGGATATCCTGGCGGGCCATGAGGCCGGCGCCGGTCAGCGTCCCAAGCTCGAAAATCGTGGGAAACAGCAGATTCCAGCCGGACGTGTTCATCTCGCGGGCGACCTGGCGGGCGGACTGGATGAGGACCTGCGCAATTTCCGGCTCCTGCGCGAGCACCCGCCGTCCGGTCGCCGGGGTGAACGGTACGGCGGTGAGCAGTTTTGGATAATAGCGCCCGCCTGCGCGTTCCAGCGCATTGGCCCAGCCGTGGTCGAACACGTACTCGCCGTAGGAATGGCCCTTGAGGTAAAGCGGCAAGGCGCCGACCAGCGCACCGTCGCCATCCTCCGCCAGCAGATGGCGCGGGCCCCATCCGGTCTCCTCCACGGCCGAACCGCTGGATTCAAGAGCCTCGAGATAGTCCCAGCTCAAGAACGGATCATAGGCGGCGCCCGGCGGGTTCGCCACGGCGTCCCAAGCGCCCCTGTCCACCTCGTTGAGGCGTTCGATCATGCGGATGGAGAGGTCGGTCATCACCGGCGCCGGGCTGCTGCGACCAGGGATATAGGCGTGCGCGCCGCGCTGGTCAGGGGGTGATCTCCACGATCGCATCCACTTCAACGGCGGCGTTCAGCGGCAGCACCGCCACGCCCACCGCCGAGCGCGCATGGCGCCCCGCATCGCCGAACACCTCAACCATCAGATCGGAGGCGCCGTTGATCACCTTGGGCACGTCATGGAAGCCGGGATCAGCGTTCACGAACCCGCCAAGCTTCACGATCTGCTTCACCCGCGACAACTCGCCGCCGCAGGCTTTTTTGAGCTGGGCGATAATGTTGACGGCGCACAGCCGCGCCGCCGCCTGACCGGCGTCCAGATCAAGATCAGCGCCCAGCCGGCCTGTCACCAGCCCGTCGGATCCGAGTGAAATCTGTCCAGAAACATGAACTTGGTTCCCGCAAACCTGAAAGGCCACATAGTTGGCGACCGGTGCTGCGGCGTCGGGCAGCGTCAGTCCGAGCGATTTCAGGCGGGCTTCAACATCGGCCATGGCCGGCTCCTCCAGCAGAATGGACGCCCTGATTGGCTCAAACCGCCCGGTCTTGCAATGGCGTAAGGGTTGAAGACCTGGCCGGCTGCAGGCATGTTACGGCGCTGTGGGGGCGATGCATGACGGTTGAGAGCAGCGCATGGCGTATGACGCCGGAGTGGCGGCGGTGAACCGCGAAACCAGCTTCGCGACGCGCGACGGTCGGGTTCTGTCCGGTAGTCTGTTCGCACCGCGCGATCCGGTCGCCGTCATGGTGATCAATCCGGCCACCGGATACGCCGCGCGCTTCTACCACGCCTTCGCCCAGGCCGCCGCCAATCATGGCTGGGCGGTGCTGACCTATGATTATCGCGGTCAGGGCGCGTCCGCCGATCGTCCGGTGAAGGACGATCCGGCGCGCATGATCGACTGGGCGCTGGAGGATATTCCCGCTGCGGCGCGCCATGTCTGCGAGCTCTATCCGGGACGGCCGCTGGACGTGATCGGCCATTCTGTCGGCGGACAGTTCGCCGCTTTCGTGCCCCTTGACCTGCCGGTGCGCCGGCTGGCGCTTCTGTCGTCGTCCGGCGGCTATTGGGGCCGGCAGAGCGCGCCCCTGAAATACGCCGCCTGGATGTTCTGGCGCGTCATCGGTCCGGCGCAGATCGCCATGCGCGGCCACATCCCGCGCGGCGCGCTGTGGAAGGGCGAGCCGCTTCCGGCGGGCGTCTGGAAGGACTGGCGCGATTTCGGCGTCAATCCGGCCTGCTTTCGCGATCGCCTGGCCGAGCGGGGCCTGGATGGCCGCTATGCGCACTTCACCGCGCCGATAAAGGCCTGGACCGCCGATGACGATCCCATCGCCACCTGCGACGCTGTGCGCTGGCTTCTGGCGCGCTATGAGAACGCGCCCAGCGAGATGAAGATCGTGCGCCACGATGATCTCGGCCGCGGCCGTCTCGGCCATGACGGCCTGTTCCGGCGCAAGACCGCCGACGTGTTCTGGCCCCAGGTCTTCCGCTGGCTCGCCCTGGAAGATCACAAGGCGGCGGCGGAGTAGATGTATACGCTGCACATCGCGAACAAGAACTACTCCTCCTGGTCGCTGCGCCCCTGGATCATGCTGCGCATGGCCGGCGTCGCGTTTCAGGAAAACCTCCACCCCTTTAGTCCGGGCGGGCCGAGCCGCCCGGACTTTCTGGAGTTTTCCCCCAGCGGCCAGGTGCCGGTCCTGGAAGGCGGGGCGGTGAAGGTCTGGGATTCGCTTTCGATCCTGGAATATCTCGCCGAGCGCCATGACGGATTCTGGCCGGCGGACGGTGAGGCGCGCGCCTGGGCGCGCTCGGCCTCGGCGGAGATGCATTCGGGCTTCTCGGCGCTGCGCGGTCAATGCGCCATGAGCGTCGGGATAAAGGTGCGCCTGGCGCGCATCGACGCCGCGCTGGAGGCGGATCTGGACCGGCTTGCGGCGCTCTGGGAGCAGGGGCTCGACCGGTTCGGCGGTCCGTTCCTCGCCGGTCTCGACTTCACCATCGTGGACGCCATGTTCGCGCCGGTGGCATTTCGGATCCGCTCCTATGAGCTGGCGGTGGGTGAGCGTGCGCAGGCTTACGCCGCACGTCTGCTCGCGCTTCCGGCCATGGCGGACTGGGAGGCGGCGGCCCTGGCGGAGCGCTTTCGCGAGCCCCGGCACGACGCCGAGATCGCCGCCATGGGCGAAATTCTTGAGGATCGCCGCGTGGCGCCCTAGCGCTTTTTGTCGACCGGCTTGAGGAGGCGGCCCTTCATCACGGCCGCGTCGCCAAATTTGGCGCGGGCGGCGTCCACCGCCCGTTCCGCCTGGGCGCGCTTGAGGGCGCCGGTGTCCAGCAAGTCTCCAGCGTCGCCGAACGCCGGCTCCAGCACTGAATATCCCGCGCCGATCAGGCGGTAGCGCACGCCCTCCGGTTCCCGGTCCAGTAGCTCTGCGGCGTTGCGAAACAATGTATCGGCCAGCTGGGCCGGGTGGCCCAGCGTGCGGCGGCGCGTCAGCGTCTTGAACGCCCCGGTCTTGATCTTCAGCGTCGCCACCCGGCCCGCGACCCCGTCGGCCTTCATCCTGTCGGCGACCTTCACGCACAGCGGCCAGAGCTGGTCCTTCAGCGCGGTCTTGTCAGTGATGTCGTCGTTGAACGTGGTCTCCGCCGACACCGATTTGCGCTCGCGTTCGGGATTCACCGCGCGATTATCGACCCCGCGGGCGATCCGGGCGAGGCGCAGGCCGCTCTCGCCATAACGCTTGGCAAGCTCGGACTCAGGGCGGTTGAGCACGTCGCGCAAGGTGGACAGGCCATCGGCGTTGAGCTTTTTGGCGAACACCGGACCGACGCCGAAAACAGCGGACACCTTCATGTTGGCGAGAAATTCAGGCGCCTCGGCGCGCCCGATGACAGCGAACCCGTTGGGCTTGTCCAGCTCCGAGGCGGTCTTGGCGAGGAATTTGTTGAAGCTCAACCCCACCGAAACGGTGACGCCGATCTCCTGATAGATCCGCTTTTGAAGGCGCAGCAGGGTCAGCGCCGGGGAGGCGGCGTGAAGGCGTTCGGTGCCGGAGAGATCCAGGAAAGCTTCGTCGATGCTGAGCGGCTCCACCAGCGGCGTCATGTCCTCCATCATCGCCCTTATGCGCCGGCCTTCGGCTGAATAGAGCGCCATGCGCGGCCGAACCACCACCGCGTCCGGGCAAGCCTTGAGCGCCTTGAACATGGGCATGGCCGAGCGCACGCCGTGAAGGCGCGCCACATAGCAGGCGGTGGAGACGACCCCGCGCCGCCCTCCACCGATGATCACCGGCTGGTCTTCCAGGCTGGGGTCGTCGCGCTTTTCAATGGCGGCGAAGAAGGCGTCGCAATCGATATGGGCGATCGCCAGCGCGTCCAGCTCGCCATGGCGCAGAACCCGGCGCGACCGGCAGGCCGGGCACGCGGCCATTTGCGGCGGGACCGGGGACAGGCAAGTGCGGCAGTATCCGCCGGTCACGCGGACGCTCCCGGATGCGGATCAAGCCAGGCGGCGCCGCGAACGCCCGAACTGTCGCCGTGAACGTTCACGCGGACGCTGGTGCGCGGCTCGTCGGTGAAAAGGAAGGGCGCCATGGTCGCCTCAAGATCCGGCGCAAGGTTTTCCAGGTTGGACACGCCCCCGCCCAGTACGACGATCTGCGGGTCGAGAATGTTGATCACGCTCGCAAGACTGCGGGCCAGCCGGTCACGGTGAAAGGCGAGCGTTTCGCGCGCCATCATATCGCCGCCAGCTGCAGCTTCGGCGATTTCCTCTACGCTTTTGCGTTCTCCGGTGCGCCGCTCATGATCGGCGCTCAGGGCCGGGCCGGAACACCAGGCCTCCACGCAGCCATAGAGCCCGCACTTGCACGCCGGGCCAGGGGTTTCAGATGCAGTGGGGCGGGCGAGCGGGATGTGGCCCCATTCTCCCGCATTGCCGTCATGACCGGCCACGAGGCGTCCGTCGACGACCACGCCGCCGCCCACGCCGGTTCCAACAATCACCCCGAATACGCTGGCCGCACCGGCGCCCGCGCCGTCGGTGGCTTCCGACAGCGCAAAGCAGTTGGCGTCGTTCGCGCAGGCGACCGGGCGGGAAAGGGCTGCGCTGAGGTCCTTGTCCAGAGGCCGGCCGTTGAGCTCGATGGAATTGGCGTTGCGCATGAGGCCCGTGCGCGGGTTCAGCGAGCCGGGATGGCCGACGCCCACATGGGCGACCGAGATCCGCGTTTCGGCCTCGATCGCCTCGATCAGGGCGCGCACCGCCATGATTTTCGCCTCATAGCCGGGCGGGCTTGGCGCGCGCTTGCGCGCCACGAACTCGCCGCCCGGGCCCAGCATGGCCGCCTCGATTTTCGTACCGCCCAGATCCACGCCGATTCGATGCATTGCGCCGCGTCCATCCATCCTTACTCTGTTCATATCCTGTTCCGCAGGCCCCGGAAAAGGGAGCGACTCATCCTTGATTAACAAAAATGGGGTTTACTCTGTCGTGGATGGTAAAGGTTCACGCCAAAAGGCGGGGCCATGGGGAAGGCGCGGTAGGTATGCTGCAGGTCATGTCTAGAAAAGTTCTGATCGTTGAGGACAACGAGCTGAACATGAAGCTTTTTCGTGATTTGCTCGAAGCGCACGGGTTTGAAACCGTGCAGACCAAGGAGGGCCTGAAAGCCCTCGACATGGCGCGTGAGCACAAGCCCGATCTCATTCTCATGGACATCCAGCTGCCGGAAGTTTCCGGCCTGGACGTAACCAAGTGGCTCAAGAACGACGAAGCCCTGGCCTCCATTCCGGTGGTCGCCGTGACCGCATTCGCCATGAAGGGCGATGAGGAGCGGATCCGGCAGGGCGGATGCGAAGGGTATCTGTCCAAGCCGATCACGGTGTCCACTTTCATAGAAACGGTCAGAAAGTTTCTCGGTTGACCGCGGTGGGGGCCGCATGAGCGCACGCATCCTCGTAGTCGACGACATAGAGACAAACCGGCGCCTGCTCGAAGCGCGCCTTTCCGCGGAATATTTTCAGGTGCTGCAGGCCGCCGACGGCGAAAGCTGTCTGCAGATGGCCGCGAAAGAGCTTCCTGATCTCATCCTGCTCGACGTCATGATGCCGGGCCTGGACGGTTTTGAAACCTGCCGCCGGCTGAAATCGGATCCGGCCCTGCGCCATATTCCGGTGGTCATGGTCACCGCTCTTGATCAACGCCAGGACCGCATCAAGGGGCTCGATGCGGGCGCGGACGAGTTTCTCACCAAGCCGGTGGACGATGTGGCGCTGTTTGCACGCGTGCGCTCGCTTTTGCGGCTGAAGGCCGTGATGGATGAGCTGCGCCTGCGCGAGCGCGGCGACGAACAGGCGATGGAGGAGGGCGGCCCGCCGAAAAGCGGCGATATCGTCGTCGTCGCTCTGGATCAGGACGGCGCCGGGCGTCTTGCCGGCAAGCTATCCGCTCCGTTCAGGACCGCGGCTCACCATGAGCCGCTTGAAGCCCTGCGGGCGGCCGCCCACGCTGATCTCGTGATCGTCGATCTTTCCAGTCCGCGCTTTGACGGGCTACGGCTTTGTGCGCGGGTTCGCTCGGATGCGGCGACGCGGCAGCTGCCGATCCTGGCGGTGGTCAACAGCGACGACCGGGCCACCATGGTGCGGGCGCTGGATCTGGGTGTGAACGACGTGATCTTCCGCCCCATCGACGGCGGGGAGATCAATGCGCGCGCCCGCACGCTGATCAAGCGCAAATCCTATGCGGACGCTCTGCGCGACCGGCTGGAGGAAAGCCTGGAGATGGCGGTCACCGATCCGCTCACCGGGCTCTATAACCGCCGCTACGTGCTGTCTCGCCTGCGCCAGGCGCTGGATACGCTCGAGCGGTCCGGCGAACCGGTCTCGGTGGCGCTGATCGATCTCGATCATTTCAAACGCATCAATGACGGCTGGGGACATCCAGCGGGCGACCGTGTGCTCAAGGGCTTCTCAGAGCGGCTGGGCCGCGAGCTGCGCGCCATCGACATCGCGGGGCGCTATGGCGGTGAGGAGTTCGTGATCATCTTCGCCGGCGCCGGCGCCGCCGCGGCCATGGAGGCCGCCGAACGGACCCGCGCCGCCATGGCGCGCGAGCCGTTCCTGATGGGCTCCAGCGGCGAGAGCATGGCCGTCACCTTGTCGGCGGGCGTCGCAGAAGCCCTGCCGGGCGATGATGTCGAGGACGTGCTCGAACGCGCCGACGCGGCGCTCTACGAGGCCAAGGCCTCCGGACGCAATCAGGTGATCGGCTGGCGCAGGAAAGCCGCCTGAGGGTTTCAGACTGTCGCCGCAATAAACGAAAAAAGCCGCCCGGTGAGGGCGGCTTTCTTGCAGCAGGCGATCCGGTAAAGCGCAGGCTTACTTGATCTTGCCTTCTTTGAACTCGACGTGCTTGCGCGCGACGGGGTCGTACTTCTTCATGACGAGTTTCTCGGTCATGGTGCGGGCGTTCTTCTTGGTCACGTAGAAAAAGCCCGTGCCCGCCGTCGAGTTCAGGCGGATCTTGATGGTTGTCGGTTTCGCCATGGTCTCGCACCCGGTAAAAATTGAGCGCGCCGGCATCGAACCCGGCGCTGCAGGCCGCGGAACATACCCGCGCGCCACGCCATGTCAATGCTTGGCGATGTCCTTTTCACGCCACGCGATCACAAGGTACAGCGCGGCGAACACGGCGAAGGCGATCATCAGTCCGAACGGGTCGAACCCGTCCATGGCGGCGCCCGCCGCCGGCGGCCCGATGAGCGAGCCGACGCCGTAGGCGAAGATGAAGGCGGCGTTGGCCGTGGCGAGCTCGCCGATTCGCACGCGCTCACCCATGAGCGCCAGGCCCACCGTGTAGAAAGCGCTGGCCAGGCCCACATAGATGAAGATCAGCGGGAATACCGCCCAGGCGTGCGCGCCGGCCAGGACGATGGCGAGCGGCAGCAGGACGGAGGCGGCGGCGATCAGGCGCAGCGTGGTGAGCCGGCCGGCGGCGTCGGCGAATTTTCCCATGGGAATCTGCATTGCGATGGCGCCGAACGCGCCCGTGGCCACCAGAAGCCCCACCATGACCTCGGTGAAGCCCAGGCGCGCAGCGTAGACGGGCGCCAGCGAGAACACACCGGTCTCCAGCGCGCCGAAAACCAGGCCGGCCAGAATCGCCGCCGGCGCCAGGCGGGCGGCGCGCACCATGGCGCGTGGCCCGGAATCCTCGGCGCTCGGCGGTTCAAGGCCCGGGCCCTTGAGCATGAGGATGGGGATGGCGCCCACGAAAAAGATCGCCGCGCCCGCAAGCCAGGGCGCGAATCCTTCGCTGCCCAGCACCGCGAGAATGACGCCGCCTGACCCGAATCCGCCCGACAGGACGGTGGCGTAGACCGCCAGCAGCGTCGCCCGGCTTTCAGGCTTGGCGAGCTGGTTGATCCAGGTCTCGCTGGCGACGAACACCAGAGTCACTGTCAGCCCGACCGCGAAGCGCAAGACAAACCAGACCACCACGTCGGGAAACAGCGGAAACGCCGCGATCCCGGCGCCGGTGAGAAGGGTGGCGCCGACAATGGCCGCGCGTGGCGGGATGCGCGACAGCAGGGGAGGAATCAGCGGTGTGGCGGCGATGGTGGAGAGCGCCGCCGCGGCGGCGTTTGCGCCCACCACGGCCCCGGAGCCGGTCATGGCCTCCAGATTGAGCGAAATCAGCGGCATCATCAGGCCGAATCCGCAGCCGGCCAGCGCGGCGCACAGGATCGCCGAGATGAGCGAACGGGTGCGCGCGTGCGCGTCATCGAGGAGGAAGCGGGCGATCATGGCCCGGCGCTATAGCCGGGTTTCCACCCGCTGTCCCGCCCTGAAAGTCACGCGAAGCGGCCGGGGCCGGCCGCCGAGCGCGGACAGCGCAAGCTCCAGAAACGGCGCCAGGGCGGCGTCGCCCAGGGCCGCAGCGGCGTTGTCGGGCGTCATCCAGACAATGCGATCGGCCCGGCCGCGCCGCTTGATGGAGTTGGAAACCTTCGACAGGGGCGCGGCGAAGACTCTCAAATGGCGCCGGGTCTCGGCCTCGGAGGGGTCCAGCGCGCGTCCCAGATAGGTCAGAGCGGCGCGTTCCGGCGCCAGGCGGTGGCGCGCAAGCCGGCCCCAGCCGCCGCCGGTCGGCAGAGTTTCGCCCTGCAGCCCCGGCCGGGCGATGAGCTGACCCAGCTCCTCGTAAACCGCACGCAGGGCCGCGTCCTGAAACGCCTTGGCGCGGGTCTCCGAGCATCCAAGGCGCGCCCGGGAGATGCGGGGCGCCGGACCACCGGCGACGCCGTCGCTGCGCTCCAGCCGGCTTTGCGGCGCGATCAGGCGGTCGTCCCGGCGCGCCAGGGCGATACGCCGCGAATGGGGATCGGCGAGCAGAAGCGCTGCGCATTCATAGGGCCGCGCGCTCATACCGGATCGAGCCGTGGTCCGGCGCGGGTCACGCGGGCGCAGCGCACGCCTTGCTGCTCGCCCTTGAGATGGGCGTCGAGCTCGGACAGGACGAAGCGGGTTATGATGGGGATGTCCAGGCTATGGGCGTCGGGAAGCGCCACCCATTGCAGATCCTCCAGCTCGCCGCTTCCGGTGAGCGTGTCGGGGCCGTGCAGCGCCTCGATGTCGGCGGTGAAGAAGAAGGCGTCAAAGCGCCGGGTCCGGCCGGGCGGAGTAATCGCGCGGGCGACGAGATCCAGCGGCTCAGCGTCCGGCTGCGCGCCGGCGTCGGCGAATGGGCGCCATTCCGGCTTCGGCCTGGCGATGGCCCCGGGCCGGGCGATCAGCAGGCCGGTCTCCTCGGCGGTCTCGCGAATCGCGGCTGCGGCTGCGGCGCGGGCCCGGCGTTCCGACAGCACGCGGCGCAAGGTCTCGCGCACAGCCGGCTTGGGCTCGCCGGCCAGCGGTGCGTAGCCGTCGGTGCGGTCCACGCGTCCGCCTGGAAAGACGTATTTCTGCGGCATGAAAACATGCCCGCCCGAGCGCCGCCCCAGAAGGATTTCGGTGTCTCCCGACGCGCGGGTGCGCCGCAGGATCAGAGAGGCGGCGAGCTTGGGGCGCAGGGCCTTGACGGGTTTATCGGCGGGGGCTTCGGCCATGGGACTTTCGCGGGCCCGGACGGCGCCGGTTCGCGCCAGAGTCGCGGCGTCCGGTCCGTCCCTTGGGCGGTTTTCCAGATTCGGGAGGCGTCAGAATGTCGAACAACAGCCCGCCCGTCACCGGTGTCGCCTCCACCAATCGCACTGTGACCGCCATGCCGAGCCGGTAGCGCGCCCCGGTCTGCTGGCCCACAAGCGCGTGGGCGGCCTCGTCATGGACGAAGTATTCCGAACCCAGCTTGGAGACCGGGCACAGCCCGTCGGCGCCGGTTTCCTTCAGCTTCACAAAGCAGCCAAAGCGCGTCACCCCGGCGATACGGCCTTCAAACTCGCCGCCTACCCGGTCTGAAAGCCAGGCCGCGATGAAGCGGTCCACCGCGTCGCGCTCTGCGGCCATGGCGCGGCGCTCGTTGGCGGTGGTTTCATCGGCGACGGCTTCCAGCTGCGAGCGGTCCTCGTCGGTCTGGCCGTCGTTGCCCAGTCCGTAGGCGCGGATCAGCGCCCGGTGCACCACAAGGTCGGCATAGCGCCGGATCGGGGAGGTGAAGTGGGCGTATTTATCCAGATTCAGCCCGAAATGGCCGATATTGTCGGTGGAATAGATCGCCTGCATCTGGCTGCGCAGGACCACTTCGTTGACGGTCTCGTGGTGATCGGTGCCTTTGGCCTGGGACAGGATCTGATTAAAGCGCGCCGCCGTCGGGCGTTCGCCTTTCGACCATTTCAGGCCCACATTAGGCAGAAAGTCCGCCAGATTGTCGATTTTCACAGAGCCCGGTACGTCATGGATGCGGTAGATGAGCGGCGTGCGTTTTGATTCCAGCGCCTCGGCGGCGGCGACATTGGCCTGGATCATCATTTCTTCGATGAGCTTGTGGGCGTCAAAGCGCGCGCGGACCGAAACGCCCTTCACGCTTCCGTCCTCGCCGATCTCGATCTTCTTCTCCGGCGCGTCGATCTCCAGCGGCTCGCGGCGGTCGCGGGCCTTCTTCAGCGCGCCATAGGCGGCCCAGAGCGGCTTCAGCACGTCCTCGAGCAGGGCCTGCGCCTTGCCTTCGCCCTTGCCGTCAATCGCCGCCTGAGCGGCCTCATAGGACAGACCCGCAGCCGAGCGCATCCAGCCGCGCACGAAGGTGTGGCCGCGCTTGTTGCCGTCGCGGTCAAAGACCATGCGCACCGCGAGGCAGGGCCGGTCCTGGCCTTCGCGCAGCGAACACAGATCGGTGGACAGGCGCTCGGGCAGCATCGGCACGACGCGGTCGGGCAGGTAGACCGAGACGCCGCGATTGCGCGCGCCCTTGTCCAGCGGCGAGGCCGGCGTCACGTAGGCGGCCACGTCAGCGATCGCGACCCAGATCACCCAGCCGTTCTTGTTGGCCGGATCATCGTCGGCGTGGGCGTAGACCGCATCGTCATGGTCGCGCGCATCGCTGGGATCGATGGTGATGAGGGAGAGATTGCGCAAATCTTCGCGCTTGCCGAGCTTGGCCGGCGCCACTGTGCGGGCGTGTTCGGCTTCCGCCTCGCCGAACCCTTCCGGCACGCCGTGTTCGGCCAGGGCGATGACGGAACCGGCGCGCGGGCTCGCCGCGTCGCCAAGCACTTCCTCGATGGTGGCGGTCTTCAGGCCGTGATGGCGCTCCGAGGTGACGCGCGCCATGACCAGCTCGCCGTTCTTGGCTTTCTCGGCTTCACCGCGGGCGGGCGCCAGCTCATGTTTGGCGCGGCGGTCCACGGGCACAAGGCGGGCGGGGCCGGAGCCCTTGTGCAGCACGCACAGGACGCGCGTGGCGGACTGGCCGAGCTTTTTGATGACCCGGGCCTCGTACTCGCCGTCTTCGTCGCGTTTCAGGCGCGCCAGAATCCGGTCTCCGACGCCCGGCGGGGCGCCCTTGGTCTTGTTGTCATAGGCCAGGCGGATGATCGGGCCCTGCAGCTCTTCTTTGACAGGGCGGCAAAGGAACTCCCCGTCGATATCGCGGTCATGGACTTCAAGCACGGTCACCGGGGGCAGGCCGGCGGCGAGCGCCCAGGCCTTTTTGTGGTTCTTCTCGATGACTCCGGCGTCTTCAAGCTCCTTGAGCGCCTGTTTCAGTCCGGCGCGCTGATCGCCCTTCAGATCCAGAGCGCGCGCCAGTTCGCGCTTGGTGAAGCCGCCTTCGCCCAGCTCGATCGCTTCGAGCAGCGAGTTGCGGGTGAATCCGAACGCTTCATAGGGATCGCTCAAGAGCTCGCCTTCTTCCCGCTTGCTGCGCCGGTTTTCTTCGCCGCCGGCTTCTTGGCCGCAGGTTTTTTCGCCGCCGGTTTCTTGGCTGCAGCGGATTTCGCAGCCGGCTTCTTCGCCGGCGTCTTTTTCTTGGCGGGGGCCTTCTTGCCGCCGCCCTTGCCCGCCTTCTCGGCGATCAGCTCCACGGCGCGCTCCAGCGTGATCTGATCAGGCTCCAGGCCCTTGGGCAGCGTGGCGTTGGTCTTGCCGTGCTTCACATAGGGTCCGTAGCGCCCGCTCATGACATTGACCGGATCGCCGTCCTCGGGGTGCTTGCCAAGCTCTTTCAGGGGTTTCGCCGCAGCGCCGCCGCGTCCACGCGGATTGGCGATCTTGTCGGCGATCAGGTCAACGGCGCGGTTGAGCCCGACCTCGAACACCTCGTCCACATTGGCGAGGTTGGCGTAGGTCTTACCATGTTTCACGAACGGGCCGTAGCGTCCGATGCCGGCCTCGATCGGCTCGTTGTCTTCGGGGTGCTTGCCCACTTCGCGCGGCAGGTCGATGAGCATCACCGCTTTTTCAAGGTCCACATCATCCGGGTTCCAACCCTTCGGGATGGACCCGCGCTTGGGCTTCTCCTCGCCCTCGACCGCCATTTCCAGATAGGGACCAAAGCGGCCGTCTTTGAGATAGATGGTCTGTCCGGTTTTGGGGTGCTCGCCCAGCGCACCGTCGCCTGCGGCCAGGGCGGAGGAGTCGCTCGCGCCCAGGGGCCGGGTGAACTTGCACTCTGGATAGTTTGAGCAGCCCACGAACGCGCCGTGCTTGCCCAGGCGCAGCGAGAGCTCGCCGACATTGCAGGCCGGGCAGATCTTGGGATCCGAGCCGTCTTCGCGCGGCGGATAGATGAGCGGGGCGAGCTCGACATTCATCTTGTCGATGACCTCGCCGATCCTGAGATCGGCGATATCCTCGACGCTGGCGGAGAAATCCTTCCAGAACGCGCGCAGCAACTCTTTCCAGTCCAGATCGCCGGACGAGACCTTATCGAGCTGGTCCTCCAGCGAGGCGGTGAAATCGTACTGCACATAGCGGCTGAAGAAGTTCTCCAGGAAGGAGATGACGACCCGGCCCTTGTCCTCGGGGAAGAAGCGCTTGTCCTCCATGCGGACATAGCCGCGGTCCCGCAGCACCGAGAGCGTGGAGGCGTAGGTTGAGGGCCGGCCGATGCCCAGCTCCTCCAGCTTCTTCACCAGCGTGGCTTCGGTGAAGCGCGGCGGCGGCATGGTGAAATGCTGCTCGGCCATGACCTTGTCGGCCGAGGCGCTCGCGCCCTCATTGACGTGGGGCAGGCGGCTCTCGCCTTCGGCTTCTTCGTCGTCGCGGCCCTCCTGATACAGCGCCAGGAAGCCGGCGAAGGTCTGGACCTGGCCGGTGGCGCGCAGGGCCAGGCTCTTGTCCGCGCTTTCAAGATCGATGGTGGACCGATTGAACCGCGCGCTTTCCATCTGGCTGGCCACGGCGCGTTTCCAGATCAGCTCGTAGAGCCGGGCCTGATCGCCTTCGAGGCGCACCGATCCCGGCATGCGGGAGAAGCTCGTCGGGCGGATCGCCTCGTGGGCCTCCTGGGCGTTCTTGGCCTTGGACGAGTAGACGCGGGGCTTTTCCGGCACGAAATCAGCGCCATACTCATTCTTCACGACGCCGCGCGCCTCGGCGATGGCGCCGCCGTCCATGGAGACGCCGTCGGTACGCATATAGGTGATGAGGCCTACGGTCTCGCCGCCGATCTCCACGCCCTCATAGAGCCGCTGGGCCGTGCGCATGGTGCGCGCCGCATCAAAGCCGAGCTTGCGCGAGGCCTCCTGCTGCAGGGTGGAGGTTGTGAAGGGCGGCGAAGGGTGGCGCTTGGCCGGCTTGGCTTCCACAGCTGACACTCTGAAGGCGGCGGTCTTCACCGCCGCTTCGGCGGCGCGCGCAGTGGCCTCGTCGCCGATGGTCATCTTGGTGACCTTCTTGTCGAGATAGCGCGACAGGCGGGCCTTGAAGAGATCGCTCGCGCCTTCGGCCTTCACCATGGCGTCAAGCGACCAGTATTCTTCGGAGACGAAGCGCTCGATCTCGCCTTCGCGCTCGGTGATCAGGCGCAGGGCGACCGATTGCACGCGGCCCGCCGAGCGCGCGCCCGGCAGTTTGCGCCAGAGCACCGGAGACAGGGTGAATCCCACAAGATAGTCCAGCGCGCGGCGCGCCAGATACGCCTCCACAAGCTCCATATCGAGCTCGCGGGGCTGAGCCATGGCTTCGCTGACCGAGCGCTTGGTGATGGAATTGAACGCAACGCGCTGGATGCGCTTGTCCTTCAGAACCCGGCGCTTTTGCAGCGCCTCGAGCAAGTGCCAGCTGATCGCTTCGCCCTCACGATCCGGGTCAGTGGCCAGGATCAGCGTGTCGGCGTCTCTCAGCGCGTCTGCGATCGCCTTGATGCGCGGCTGGGACTTGGCGTCGATCGTCCATTCCATGGCGAAATCGTCGTCGGGGCGCACCGAACCGTCCTTGGCGGGCAGATCGCGCACATGTCCGAAGCTCGCGAGCACGGTGTAATCCGGGCCGAGATACTTGTTGATGGTCTTTGCCTTGGCGGGCGATTCGACGACGACGACGTGCATCTGGGGACGACTCAATCGGTTAGGGCCCGGCCTGGATCGTGCGGCGGGCGCGAAGACGGCGGAAAGTGGGCATGGGCTTCAACCCTGTCAACACACGGGCTGGGACTTGCATCTAAAAGTGTAAAACGATACTAAACTTCCTCAGGTTGTTTTCACGGCTGCGAAATTCATATGTCTGACCAGCACTCCGCCGGACGTGATCCTTTTGATGCGATGACCCAACCGGCCCTGTCCGAGGATGCGGCGGGCTATCTCATCGAGATGCTCGCCTCCATGGCCCATTTCGCGCATATCTCGAATTTACACAACTCCGGCGTGATGCTCGCCGCTGCATCCCGTGTGGTTGAGCAGGAATGCCGCCTCGTCACCGATGGGCCGCCTGAATTCCGGGGCGATCCGCCGCAGCTGCCGTTTCCGTTCAATCAGACCGACTAGGCGTCGTCGGGGTAGGCGGCGAAGACCAGCCCGCCCGGCGCCAGCGCGCACCGCCCCGCCAGTTCCAGCTCAATGAGCGCCGCCAGCACGGCGCGCGCCGGCGCGCCGGTGATGCGCGCCAGCTCGTCCCGGCTGACCGGCGTGGGGGACAGAAGGTCGGCGATGCGTTCGCGGATCCGGTCGGCCTCGTCGTCCAGGTGATCGGGATCGGGGCGCTCGTCTTCATAGTCCTGACCGCCCGGCTCTTCGAGCATGGGCGGGCGGGCGTTGTTCAGAACCGCGATGACATCGTCGGCGGTTTCAATCAACGCGGCGCCGTCGCGCAGCAGCCGGTTGGCGCCTCTGGCGCGCGGATCCAGGGGTGAGCCTGGCACGGCCATGACCTCACGGCCCTGTTCACCGGCGAGGCGCGCCGTGATCAGCGAGCCGGACCGCTCGGCGGCCTCCACCACGACAACGCCGAGGGAGAGACCTGCGATGAGCCGGTTGCGCTTGGGAAAATCGCGGGCCTGGGCGACATGGTCGGGCACAGTTTCGCTCACCACCAGGCCCTGGCGCGCAATGGCGTGCTGCAGATCTGCGTGCTCGGGCGGATAGATCCGGCCGAGCCCGCCAGCGATGACGGCGATCGTACCGGTCTCCAGCGCGGCGGCGTGGGCGGCGCCGTCAATGCCGCGCGCAAGGCCTGAGACGATCGTGACGCCACGCGCGCCCAGCTCCCGGGCCAGATCGCCGGCGAAGCGCAGACCCACGGCCGAGGCGTTGCGCGCGCCGACAATGGCGCAGGCCGGTTGCGCGCCCGGATCGAGCGGTCCCATCACCGAAATCACCGGCGGCGGGGGATCAAGGACGGCCAGTCCTGCCGGAAAATCCAGCTCGCATGCGCAGATCAGCCGGCCGCCCAGCTCCTCCAGCCGGTCCAGCTCGGCTCTGGCCTGATCGCGCGAGACCGGGCGCAGCGGCTTTGAGCGGCCTCCACGTGCGGCCAGACGGGGCAGGGCGTCGATGGCCGCCTGCGCGTCGGCGTATCGCTCGATCAGTTTTGAAAACGTCACCGGGCCCACACCGTGGGTGCGCGCCAGCCTGAGCCAGTCCAGCCTCTCGGGCTCGCTCAGGGTTCTCCGGTTCACGTCTTCTTGGCTCCGATCAGAGGCTCTTCGCCCTTCAGAATGCGGTCGATATTGGCGCGGTGACGCCAATAGATCAGGGCGGCCAGGAACAGGGCGAGCAGCGCAGCGTCCTCGCGTCCGAAAGCCACGCATAGAAGCGGCGCAGCGACGGCGCAGACCAGCGCGGAGAGGCTGGAGATGCGAAACATCAGCGCCGCCCCAAGCCAGGTGAGGCAGGTGAGGATGCCCACCGGCCACGCCGCAGCCAGCAGCACGCCGAGAAAGGTCGCCACGCCCTTGCCGCCCTTGAATCTCAGCCACACCGGGTAGCAGTGGCCCAGATAGGCCGCGCCGCCCGCGATCAGGCCGGCGGGTTGCGACACCAGAAACCAGAATAGAAGACAGGCGAGGCCCGCCTTGCCGCTATCCAGCAGCAGGGTGAGCAGGGCGAGATCCTTGCGGCCTGTGCGCAGCACGTTCGTCGCGCCGATATTGCCCGATCCGATGGTGCGGATGTCGCCGAGCCCGGCCATGCGGGTGAGCACGAGGCCGAACGGGATTGATCCGAACAGATAGCCGCCGGCTGCGGCAAGAAGAAGAAAAGCAGCGTCCACAGTCAGCCCCTAGCCCTCAGGTTGATAAATGATCGCGCCTTCGACGATCGTGATCAAGACTTTCCCGAACAGGCGGCGATTTTCAAATGCGCTGGACGATCCGCACGCCAGGCCGGCGCGGCCGTAAACCACCGGCGCGACGGGATCGAACACCAGAAGATCCGCCGGCGCGCCCGGCTCCAGCCGGCCCTGATCAAGGCCCAGCAGATCCGCCGGCCCGCTGGTCACCGCGCGCAGGGCGTCGATCAGGGAAAGCCGCCCGTCGGCCGCCAGCGTGCACAGGGCGGGGAGCAGGGCTTCCAGATTCGCCGAGCCCGGCTCGGCTTCGGGGAAGGGATGAGCCTTGGCTTCGCCGGTCGTGGCGCGGTGATCGGAGACGACCACGTCGATATCACCGTCTTCAAGCGCCTTGATCAAGGCGAGCCGGTCGCTTTCCCCGCGTAGGGGCGGCTCCAGCCGGAAGCGGGCATCGAACCCGCCGGCGTCCACCTCGTTGAAGATGAAATGGGTCACCGGCGCGGTGGCGGCGAGCTCCAGGCCCCGGGCCCGGGCGGTGGCGAGCGCTGAGAGCGCGTCGGCGGTGGTGATCCGGTCAAACATCATCCGCGCGCCGGTCAGTTCGCACAGGGCCGCGCCGCGCTCGATCGCCAGGCGCTCGCCGGCGCCGGGCCGGGCGGGCAGGCCCAGCCTCATGGCGAGATCGCTCTCATGGGCGCAGGTGCCGCGCGACAGAGAATGGTCTTCGGCTCGCAGAGAGACCCAGGCGTCGAAGGTGGAGGCGTAGGCGAGAATGCGCCGCGCGAGCCGGGTATCCGCGATCGCCGCGCCGCCATCGCCGATCAGGGCCGCGCCCGCGCGCAGCATGAGGCCGATCTCGCCCATTTCTCCTTCCGCGTCCACGGCGAGACCGGCGGGCAATAGCCGGACGGGGCTTGTAAGGGCGGCGGTCTCGATAGAGGCGAAGTCTTCAGGGCGGGACAATCCGGCGCCGCTGTCGGGCGCGAGCACCAGCGTCCCCACGCCGCCCGCGGCGGCGGCGCGCGCGGTGGCGTCGAGCCCGGCGGCTCCGCCGACGCCGGGCCGGGTCCAGCAGCGCAGATCGATGAGCGCCGGCGCCAGCGCGGCGCCGGCGAGATCGTGGACCTTTTCACCGTCCTGCGGGACGAGCCCGTCGGCGATCTCGATGATCAGCCCGTCGCGGATGCGCACATCGCCAGGACCGTCATGGCCCGAGGCCGGGTCGAGCAGGCGCGCGTTCTGAAGCAGCATCATGCGCCGTCCTCCGCGCCGTCCTGATAGTGGTGGTTCGGTGCGCGCCCGGTGATCAGCTCCAGCACCGCCATGCGGACGGCGACCCCGGCTTCGACCTGTTCGAGCACCACCGCGCGCTCGGAATCGTCGGCCAGCGCGCCGTCGATCTCCACACCGCGATTCATCGGGCCGGGATGCATGACGAGGCAGTCGGGCGCGGCCCGGTCCAGCCGGTGGTGATTGAGGCCGTAGAGCGCAGCGTATTCGCGATCTGTTGGGATCAGCCCGCCGCTCATGCGTTCCTTTTGAATGCGCAGGGCCATCACCGCGTCGCAGCCCTCCAGCGCTTCATCAAGATCATGAAACACCGTGACGCCCCAGCGGTCGGCGTCGGCGGGCAGCAAGGTCGCGGGCCCGCACAGGCGCACTTCGGCGTTTAGAAGATTGAGCAGGGACACGTTGGAGCGTGCGACCCTGGAATGGAGAATATCGCCGACGATGCAGATCCGCTTGCCGCCTACCTCGCCCCAGCGCCGCGTCAGGGTGAAGGCGTCCAGCAAAGCCTGGGTTGGATGCTCATGGGCGCCGTCGCCGCCATTGATGACGCTCGCGCCGGTGACCTTCGCGAAATAGTCGGCGGCGCCGGCCGCCTTGTGGCGCACCACCAGCACGTCCGGGTTCATGGCGTTCAAGGTCAGCGCGGTGTCGGCCAGCGATTCGCCCTTGGCGATGCTGGCGGCGCCGGCGGCGAAATTGACGACGTCCGCGCCCAGGCGCTTGGCGGCGATTTCGAAGCTCGCCAGCGTGCGCGTGGAGTTCTCAAAGAAGAGATTGACCATGGCCAGGCCATCGAGCGTGCGCTCATGGCCGGTGCGATCCCGGCCCGCATCGAAATGAACGCCGGCGCGCTCAAAGATCATAGATACGTCCAGCGGATTGAGCGCCCCGACTCCGAGCAGGCTCGTATGGGGAAAGTCGTAGGCGAACCCGGCGCGGTTCATGGGACCTCGCTTGTGTGTGACGCGGTGCGCGGTATAGGCGCACCAGCGCCTTGCGGCAAGCAGGCCTGCGAGGCGCTAGAGGCTGAGGGCGAGAAAGGCGGCGAGCGGCGAGACCGCGGCGCTGCACAGCACCGTGAGCGTGATCATTCCGGCCGTAAGGCCGGTATCGGCCTCAAAGTCCGCCGCGACCGCGTAGATGAAGGCCGCGCTCGGCGCGGCGCCGGCGATAGCCAGAGCCACGGCGGCGGGGCCGGACAGATTGAACAGGACGGCCAGCCCAAGAAACACCGCCGGGCCGGCCACGCAGCGCAGGACCGCCGCTGTGGTGAGAGGCGGGATCCGGCCTTTCAGGGCGGCGAAATCGAGCCCCGCGCCCATGGACAGAAGGATGACGGGCAGGGCGCCGGCGCCCACAAGCTCAATGGGGCCGGCCAGAAGCGGCGCGCTCAGCACGCCGGTGGCGTTGGCGAGAAGGCCGGCGAGCGCCGCGATCACCATGGGATCGCGCACGATGCGCCCAGTCGCCGCGGCCGGCTTGGCGCCCTGAACCAGTGCGAAGCTGCCCACTGTGACGATTGAGCCGATGAGAATTCCCGGCGCCAGGATGGCCGCCACAAGCGGGGCCGCCTCAGGGCCGGCGAGACGGGAGACCAGCGCCAGCGTCAGCACGAAATTCCACTGTACGGCGGTGGCGATGACCGGCGCAGAAGCGGTCTTCAGGCGCAGGACAAACGCCGCGCCCACGCCAAGCGCCAGCAAAATCACCGAGGCGAGGGCGGAGATCGCGGCGAGCTGACCGGCGGCAGGGTGGGACAGATCGGCGCCGGCCAGCACGGTGATGAGGAAGGCCGGCAGAAGGAGGCGGTGGTTCAAGGCGTTGACGCCGCGCCACAGCGCGCGCGGCATATATCCGCTGGCGCGCACGCCATAGCCGATGGCGATGACCGCAAAGACCGGCAGGAAGGCGGAAAGGATCGTCCAGCTCATCCGCCGGCGACCCAGATCCAGAACGGCAGGGCGAAGAAGGCCAGCACCGTCGTCGCCGTCACATGCCCGGCCATGAGCCGCGCATCGCCGCCCATCTCGCTGGCGAGCACGTAGGCGGCCGCTGCGCCCGGTGTTGCGCCGACGGCCGTGAGCAGAACCAGCGCCATGCCCTCAAGGCCGAACAGAAGCCCCAGCCCGTAAAAGACCAACGGCGCCACCACGAGCTTCAGGCTCACCGACAGGGTGAGCAGGGCCGGGCGGGCCTTCAGCGCCGAGAAGTCCAGCCCTGCGCCAATGGCCAAAAGGATCAGCGGCAGGGCGGCGCGGCCTGCCAGCGCTGCAGTGTCGGCCACCGGCCCGGTCTGGAACCAGCCAAGCGCGTTGGCGGCGGCGCCGGCGAGGCAGGCGATGATCAGCGGATTTGTGACGATGCGCCCGGCGACCCTCGCCATGTCCGGCTTGCGGTCGCTGGCGCCCCAGATCGTCACCACCACGACGCACATGACATTGATGATCGGCACGGTCGGCGCAAAGACGAGGGCGGCCAGCGCCGCGCCTTCCGACCCGAAGACCGGCGCGGCCAAAGCCAGCAGGACGAAGCCGTTCCAGCGCACGCCGCCCTGAAACAGGCTGGTGAAGGCCGGCCCGTCTATGGGCAGCGGTTTGAAGGCGAAGGAGATCGCGCCCATGACCAGGAAGGCCAGGGTCGCGGCTATCAGAAACGGTCCCGCCTCGGCGCCCTCGATCTGTGCGGTGGAGATGGTGGAGAATAAAAGCGCCGGCAGCAGCGCCTGATAGCTCAGCCGGTTGATGCCCGGCCACAGCTCAAGGCGGACCAGGTTTGAACGCCTCAGCGCCCAGCCGAGCGCAATCACCCCGAAGATCGGGATCAGAGCGTCCGCTACCAGGTTCAAAGCAGAGTGTCTCCGCCTGAGTCTCCGGCCGGCCCGCCACCGAAGCGCGGCGCGCCTTCCTTGATCCGCAACAGCGCCGCCTCCAGGATCACCGCGGCGGCCTGGGCGTCCACATAGTCTTTGCGCGCTGACGGTTTCACGCCCGCCTCGATGAGCGCTTCGGTGGCCGCGAAGGTGGACAGGCGCTCGTCCTGATAGGCCACGGGAAGATCGCGCAGGCGCAGCAAATTCGTGACGAAGCTGCGCGAGCTTTGCGCCCGCTTGCCGTTGCCGCCGTCCATGTGCAGCGGCAGGCCCACGATCAGGCCCTTGCACTTGCGCTCGTCATAGAGCTTGAGCAGTGCTTGCGCGTCGGGCGTGAACTTCACCCGCTTGATCGTCGTGACGGGCGTCACCAGCGAGCGCGCGGCGTCGCACACGGCGATCCCCAGCGTTTTTTCGCCGGGATCGACGGCCATGAGCGCGCCGGAGGGAAGCTGGGCGGGGTGAAGCATCAACATGGGGGCGGTGTACGCTCCTCCGCCGCCGGTGAAAAGAGCTCCGCCCGCACCCTCGTCTTGCGCGCCCGCACCGGCGTTGCTACGCAGCGCTCTGACACAGTCTTCCTCCTTTGGAGCCTCGCCCCATGTCCGTCACAAAAGACGAAGTGCGCCGCATCGCGGGTCTGGCGCGCATTAAAGAGCCTTCCGACCGGCTCGACGCGCTCACCGACGAGCTCAACGGCATTCTCAGCTGGGTCGAGATGCTCGATGAAGTGGATGTGGAGGGCGTGGAGCCCATGACCACCGCGGCGCCCACCAAGCTGCCCTTGCGCGAGGACGTCGTCACCGACGGGGCTAAGCGCGACGCCATCCTGAAGAACGCCCCGAGGTCTGAAGAGGGCTTCTTCGTCGTGCCCAAGAGCGTGGAGTAGGGACCATGACTGATTTCTCCTCGCTCACCCTCACCGAGGTCCTCACCGGCCTGAAGGCGAAAGACTTCACCGCGGTGGAACTCGCCGACGCGACGGTTGCGGCGGCTGAATCCGCGCAAGGCGCCCTCAACGCCTTCACCATGATCGACGGCGAGCGCGCCCGCGACATGGCCAAAGCTTCCGACGCGAAGATCGCGAAGGGCGAGGGCGGCGCGCTGGAAGGCGCGCCTATCGCCATCAAGGATCTGTTCGCGGTGAAGGGCGTCACCACCACGGCCAGCTCGAATATCCTCGCGGGCTTCAAGCCGGAATATGAATCCACCGTCACCCAGCAGCTCTGGGACCAGGGCGCGGTGTTCTTCGCCAAAACCTCCATGGACGAGTTCGCAATGGGGTCCTCCAACGAGACCGCGAACACCGGACCGGTGATCAATCCGTGGCGCGCCAAGGGCTCTGACGAAAAGCTCGTGCCGGGCGGCTCGTCCGGCGGGTCGGCGACGGCGCTGGCGGCCGGCATCAGCTACGGCGCCACCGGCACCGACACCGGCGGGTCGATCCGCCAGCCGGCGGCTTTCACCGGCCTTGTTGGCGCGAAACCCACCTATGGCCGCTGCTCACGCTGGGGCGTGGTGGCGTTCGCCTCCTCGCTCGATCACCCTGGACCCTTCGGCAAGACGGTGAAGGACACCGCGCTTCTGACCCAGGTGATGAGCGGCCACGATCCCAGGGACTCCACCAGCTATCCCGGCGACGTTCCCGACTGGGTCTCGGCGGTGGGCAAATCGGTGAAGGGCCTGCGCATCGGCGTGCCGCGCGAATACCGCATGGACGGCATGCCCGCCGAAATCGAAACCCTGTGGAGCCAGGGTGTCGAGTGGCTGAAGGCCGCCGGCTGCGAGATCGTCGACATCTCGCTTCCCATGACGAAATACGCGCTGCCCGCCTATTACATCATCGCCCCGGCCGAGGCGTCCTCCAACCTGGCGCGCTATGACGGCATGCGCTTCGGCGCGCGCGTGGAGGGCGAGGATCTCATCGACACCTATGAGAAGACCCGCGGCGCCGGGTTCGGCGCTGAGGTGCAGCGGCGCATCCTCATCGGCACCTATGTGCTGAGCGCCGGATATTACGACGCATATTACCTCAAGGCTCTGAAAGTGCGCCGGAAAATCTATGAGGACTTTAACCAGGCCTTCGAGAAGGTGGACGCGATCCTGACGCCCACGACGCCGAGCGCGGCGTTCGCCATCGGGTCGAAAGCCAACGCCGATCCCATCGAGATGTATCTCAACGACATTTTCACGGTGACCGCCAACATCGCCGGCGTGCCCGCCATGAGCGTGCCGGCCGGGCTCGACGCGCAAGGCCTTCCGCTGGGCCTTCAGGTGATCACACGGGCGCTGGACGAGGAGACCATGTTCAAGGTCGGCGCCGCCATCGAGGACAACGCCGGGTTCAAGGCCAAGCCGGAGAAGTGGTGGTAGGTCAGGTTCAGGCCTCCTCGATCCCCGGTTCGCCATGAAACTCCCCCGCCTGCTCATCCCCGGCTTCGGCCTGATCGCCATTTTCGGCGCGCTTCTGGCGTCAGGCCGGCTGGGAGAGGGCGGCCTGCAGATGGCGTTCGGCATCACGCTTCTGGTTGTGGGATGTCTTGGCGTGCTCAACACGATCTTCTTCACCCGCCTAAAAAAGGCGCTGGACAAGATGGCCGAGGAGTCTGGCGATCAGTCCTGAATCTCCGGACGCGCCCAAAGGGCGCGTCCGGGAATTCAATCTCATCCCCTCGACAACGCCGCCGCGCCGCGCAAACCTTCGCTCATGTGAGGGAAAACCAATGCGCGCAATCTGGTATGAAGACCAAGGCCCGGCTGACGACGTGCTGACGCTGGGCGAAACGCCTGAACCGAGCCCCGGACCCGGCGAAGTGGCGGTCTATGTCAAAGTCTCCGGGGTCAATCCCAGCGATGTGAAGCAGCGTTCCGGCGCGCGCGGGCCAATGGCCGCCGCGCGCCAGATCCCCCATTCCGACGGCGCTGGCGTCATCAAAGCGGTGGGAGAAGGCGTCGACCCAAGCCGGATCGGCGAGCGGGTCTGGCTTTACAGCGCCGCCTTCAAACGCCCCGGCGGAACCTGCGCCGAAGTGTGCGTGTCGCCGGCCGAGCTGGCTGTTCCGCTGCCGGACGACATCAGCTTTGAAGCGGGCGCCTGCCTCGGGATTCCGGCGCTCACCGCTCATCGCGCCTTGTTTTGCAGCCTGGCGGTGAAGGGAAAGCGTATCCTCATCACCGGCGGGGCGGGCATGGTCGGCCATACCGCGATCCAGCTCGCCAAATGGGCCGGCGCGGCGCAAGTGATCACCACCGTCTCAAGCCCGGAAAAAGCAGAGGCCGCCTGGGCCGCCGGCGCGGACGAGGTGATTGATTACACCGCCCAGGACGTCGCCGAAGCCGTGCGCGCGGTGACCGGCGGCGCCGGCGTGGACCATATCGTCGAAGTGGAATTCGGTGGAAACCTGCCGGTCTCGGCAGAGATCATCGCCGAGCAGGGGACCATCGCCGCCTACGGCTCGGAAGGCGAGAAGACGCCGGAGCTGAAATTCTATGATCTCATGTTCAAGAATGTGCGCATCCAGCCCGTGTTTCTCTACCGCCTCACCCCGGCCCAGCGGGCCCAGGGCGTCTGGGACGTGACCCGCGCGCTGGTGGACGGGGCGCTCACCCCGCTGATCGATCAGGTCTACGACATCGAAGAGACGGCCAGCGCCCACGAACATGTGGAGCGCGGCAAGCTGGGCGCGGTGCTGGTGCGGGTCTAGGGGGCGCAGGCCGGAGGCGGAAGGGTCGCTACCCGCAGGTCCCATGAGGTGCGTTGGCGGCCTCACTCCGGCACCCTGCATTTGCCCCGCGCGCCCGCCTCGGCTATCTCGCGCCGTGAGCTGAAGCACCGGAGCCCCCATGTCGACGAGTTTTTATGACCGCCTGGATGAGACCCTGCAGGAGATCGAGGCCGACGGTCTGTACAAGCGCGAGCGCACGATCACGTCGCAGCAATTTTCCGAGATCGACGTGCGCGGGACCGACGGGACCGAGCGCCATGTGCTCAATTTCTGCGCCAATAATTATCTCGGCCTCGCCAACCGGCCCGAGCTGATCGACGCGGCGAAGACGGCGCTGGACCGCTATGGCTACGGCGTCGCCTCGGTGCGCTTCATCTGCGGCGCCCAGGATGTCCACAAGGAGCTGGAGGCGCGCATCGCCAGGTTCTGCGGGACCGAAGATGCGATCCTCTATGCTGCGGCGTTCGATGCCAATGGCGGCCTGTTCGAGCCGCTTCTGGGCGCCGAAGACGCCATTATCTCGGATTCGCTGAACCACGCCTCGATCATTGACGGCGTGCGCCTGTGTAAGGCGAAGCGCTATCGATACGCCAATTCCGACATGAACGATCTGGAAGCCCAGCTGAAGCAGGCGAGGGCGGACGGCGCGCGGACGATCATGATCGTCACCGACGGCGTGTTCTCCATGGACGGCTATATCGCCGATCTCAAATCCATCTGCGATCTGGCCGGCAAGTATGACGCCCTGACCATGGTGGACGATTGTCACGCCCACGGCTTCATGGGCGCCAAGGGGCGTGGCACGCCGGAGCATTGCGGCGTCATGGGCCGCATCGATATCATCACAGGCACGCTGGGAAAGGCGCTCGGCGGCGCCATGGGCGGCTTCACCGCGGCCCGCAAACCGGTGGTGGATCTGCTGCGCCAGCGCTCGCGGCCCTATCTGTTCTCCAACTCGCTGGCCCCGGCGATCGCGGGCGCGAGCCTGACGGCGCTGGACATGGTGGAGGCCGGCGACGACCTGCGCGCGCGCCTGTTCAACAACGCCCGGCGCTTCCGTCAAGGCATGACCGAGGCGGGCTTCGAGCTTCTACCCGGCGAACACCCGATCATCCCGGTGATGCTGGGCGATGCGGCGCTCAGTCAGAAAATGGCCGACGCGCTCATGGACGAAGGCGTCTATGTGATCGGCTTCTTCTATCCGGTGGTGCCCAAGGGCAAGGCGCGCATCCGCACCCAGATGAGCGCGGCCCATACGCCCGAGATGATCGACCAGGCGGTCGAAGCCTTCACGAAGGTCGGCAAGCGCTTGGGGGTCGTATGAAGAGTGACGGCTGGGCCGCGCTGAATATCTGGAACAACCTTGCTCCCTCAGGCGTAACGCACCCTGACGTTATTGCTTGAAGGAGATTTCCAGTATGACCCGTTCTTTCCTGTTGCTTCTGTCGGTCAGCGCCCTGGCCGTGTCCGCCTGTGCTGAAGAGCGCTCTGAAACCGAGGAAGCGGCCGAAAACGCCGCCGAGGAAACCGGTGAAGCGCTTGAGACCGCCGGTGAGAACACCCGCGAGGCCATGGACGACGCCGGTGACGAGATTGATGAGGCGCTCGCCGAAGCCGACGCCGCCATGGAAGGCGGCCGGGACTCCGAAGATGAGGCCGGCGACCCCAATGGCGGGATCGGCCAGAGCGCGCCGGTGAACGCAGTTCAGGACGCCGCCTCGATCGTCGTGGGGACCATCTCCGGCGGCGTGGCGGGTCTCACCGGTGATCCCGAGACCTATATGCGCAACGCCTATCTCTCAAACATGTACCAGATTGAAGCCGGGCGTGTTGCGGCCGAACGGGGCAATTCCGCAGAGATCCGCGCCCTTGGCGCCATGGTCGTCACCGAGCACGAAGCGCTTCAGGCCAGGCTTGAGTCCGCCGTGAGCGAGGCCGGTCTCGATTTTGAAATGCCGGAAGCGCTCGAAGGCCGCCGTCAGGGGCTGCTCGACAATCTCAACGCCGCCGCGGATATGGATTTCGACGCCGCCTTCCTCCAGCAGCAGACGCAGATCCACACCGAGCTCGCCGCGCTGCACAACGGTTTTGAGGCGCGCGGTGACGCCGGCGCCCTTGTGGACTACGCCAGCGAGGCCAGCGACGCGGCCGGAAACGCGCTGGAGCAGATCACCGCCAATTACGGCGCAGCGGTCGACGGCGAGTAAGCGCGTCGCCCGTCCTTTGGCGAGCCGCGCTTTGATCAGCCGTCTTCCATTTTGAAAAGGCCCCGCCCCATGGCGGGGCCTTTTTTACGCAGGCAGGCCACCTCACAGGTGCGCATTGCGGCGTCCCGTGGCATGCTTGAGTTTACGGTAAACCTGTGGAGGGGACGCCATGGCTGTGATCGACACCGGAAACGAAGCCGCCAGTTCGGCGCAGCCGTCCGATGAGCTGCTGCCGTTTCTAAGCAATTTCCACGACATCTTCACCACGATCGGGGTGTTGATCCTGTTTGTCGGACTGGGGCTGGGCGCCGGTCAGATTTTCGCCGCGGTGCAGCCGGACGAGGGCGGTCTGGCGTTCGACGCTCTATGGATGGCGCTGGCCGCCGGAGTGGCGCTTGTCGCCTGGCTGGTCTCGGCGGTTCTGGTGGGCCGCCAGCGTCGGATCCTGCCGGGCATTGTGCTCAGTCTCGTCTTCTCCGCCTGCGCGGGCGGGGTGTTGGCCTATCTCTACACAAAGCTGACCTTCGGCGTCGTGGACCCGGAGGCCATGGGCGAAATGCTCGACACCCTGTTCGCCGGTGAGCGGCCTTCGCGTGCCGGCGTTCAGACTGCCTTGACCGAAATCCCGCTCGCCGTGCGCCTCTGGCCGGTGGGGCTGGGGCTGATCGCGAGCGCCGTCGTCGGGTTTTACTATTTCACCTACCGGCTGCCGTTCACCGGCGGTCTGTTCGGGGTGGCGCTCGTGGGCGCGGCGTGGACGGTTTTTGCGGTGGCGGATCCCTATTCTGCGGTGGTCTTCAACCCGCTGGTGAGCCTCGTGGCGGGTCTGGCGCTTTTTGTCGCCGGGATCATCTTTGATGCACGCGATCCTTCGCGCACGACGCGCCTGTCCGGCACGGGCTTCTGGCTTCACTTCTTCGCCGCGCCGACACTTCTGGGCGCCGCGGTGAGCATCGCCAACACCGGGGTGAGCTTGTCGGCGGCTGATTTCGCAGGCGGCGGGCTCATGGGCTCGCTCGTAACCGGGGACTCGGCGGCTGCGATCCGCAGCGCGGCGGTGACGCTTCTGGTGATTGTGCTGTTCGCGCTGGTCTCGCTGCTGATCAACCGGCGCGCCCTGATCGTGTCCGGCCTGATCACTGCGGGGGTCGCCATGGGCGTTCTGGTTAATCAGCTAGGGCTCGGCGCCGGCGCGGTGGTGGCGGTGACGCTGCTTTTGCTGGGCGCCATCGTGGTCCTGCTGGGCGCCGCCTGGAACCCGGTGCGCGGGGCGCTCCTCGCCCCGTTTCCGAACCGTGGTCCGCTGGCGCGGCTGTTCCCGCCGGCCCGGGCCGGGGACGGCGGCTAGCATAGGACCTCTCCGGCGACTGTGGCTGGAAATGAAAACGGCGGCTCCTTGCGGGAGCCGCCGTCTTTTTTGCGGACTGATCGGGCGGCGTCTCAGCCTTGGGCGCGCGCGATCGATTCCATGATCAGGCGGCGCGCGTCGTCGACCCCGCGCCAGCCTTCCACCTTCACCCATTTGCGCGGCTCGAGATCCTTGTAGTGCTCGAAGAAATGGGTGATGCGCGCCAGCTGGGCCGGGTGCACGTCGCCGTAGTCCTGGATGTGGTCGTAGAAGGGCGTGAGCTTGGAGTGCGGCGCGGCGAGGATCTTCTCGTCCATTCCGCTTTCGTCCTCCATCAGCAAGACGCCGATGGGGCGGGCGCGCACGACACAGCCTGGTACCAGCTCGGTCTGGCCCAGCACCATAACGTCGATCGGGTCGCCGTCATCGGACAGGGTGTGCGGCACGAAGCCGTAATTGCAAGGATAGCGCATGGGCGTATGCAGGAAGCGGTCGACGAACACCGTTCCGGAGTCCTTGTCGAGTTCATACTTCACCGGCTGGCCGCCGACCGGGACCTCGACGATCACATTGATGTCTTCGGGCGGGTTCACGCCGATGGAGATCTTCTCGATGCGCATGGGTTCGGGCCTTTTGACAAAGCGGTTGTTGATCGCGCGCGAAAGAAGCCGGAGGCGCGCTGCGCCGCAAGGTTTTTTGTGTGAAGATGATCAAAAAAAACAGTGCTGCGCGGATCGAACCAGGCTTTCGCGGCGGTTGGCGATTGCAGCGCAGGCGGTGCGGGGCTAGCTTTCGCGCCATGATGATCACGCGCTCCATTCTCCTTTCCGCCGCCCTTATCTCGGGCTTTGTGTTCACCGCCTGCGCCGGGGCGCAGCCGCTCGATCCCACTGCGCCGGACGCGGTGGTGGAGTATGGCGGTCCCGAGCCCCTGGTGATTGAAACCGGTGAGGGCGAAAGCGTCACCCTCACCGTGGAGGTGGCCGAAACGCCGCAAGCGCGCCAGCGCGGCATGATGCATCGCGAGAGCCTCGACCCCGACGCGGGCATGCTGTTCGACTTCGAGGTCGAGCAGCGCGTGTCGATCTGGATGGCCAACACGCCGCTCTCGCTGGACCTGATCTATATCCGCGCCGACGGCACCATCGCCAAGGTCGCGGTGGGCGCAGTTCCATTTTCGCGCCGCTCGATCTCTTCGGAAGTGCCTGTGCTCTCGGTGCTGGAGATCAATGGCGGGCGCTCGGTCGAGCTTGGGATCGATCCCGGCGACACGGTGCGCCACGCCCTGTTCGGCAATGTCGCGCCGGCCGAGGACGCGCCCGCGCTGGATGCTTCCGGCGGGGAGGCTGTGCCGGCGTCCGAAGCTGAGCCGGCCGAGCCGGAGCCTGCTGAAGAAGGCGGCCGGTGAGCAGGCTGAATCGCTTGCCAGCGTCACCCGCGCGGCCTAAACCGCATAACCGAACAGCGCCGGGGCGTAGCGCAGCCTGGTAGCGCATCTGCTTTGGGAGCAGAGGGTCGCTGGTTCGAATCCGGCCGCCCCGACCATTTCTTCCGGCCAGTCCGGACCAAAAGGTGAGACGATGTTCGCGAAGATCTTTCGCCCCTCCAAGACCGCGATGCAGTCGGGGCGGGCCAAGACCAAGCAATGGACGCTTCAGTTCGAGCCCCGGGCCGCCAAGCGCCCCGACCCGCTCATGGGCTGGGCCTCCACCGACGACACTGCGAGCCAGGTCAAGCTCTCCTTCGAGACCAAGGAGCAGGCCGTGAGCTACGCCAAGCGCCACGGCATCGCCTTTCAGGTCGTCGAAGCGCGCGAAACGCCGCGGCGGATGAAATCCTACGCTGATAATTTTTCCTTCACCCGCCGCGAACCCTGGTCGCACTAGCCGGGCGAGAGGCCTCCTTAGCTCAACCGGATAGAGCGCCCGCCTTCTAAGCGGATGGTTGCAGGTTCGAGTCCTGCAGGAGGCGCCATTCTTTGCCGGTTCTCCCTTGCCTCCACTTCGTTGATCTTTCCCCGGACCCGGTCCTGGGTGCAGGCGGGCGGTAGGCCTTGCGAACCCTGCGGGGTCGAGCTGGGCCGGGTTGAGATGCATTAAAGCTTCGAATTTAAGCTGCGTCCCTGCAGGGGCTCTGATATCGATAGCGGTATCAGGGGGCGAGATTGATGGCGGATGATCGTAGAGAGCAGCTTCATTCCTTAAGCATAGACCGGGATGATTCGGAGCCGTCGCGCGGGCCGGGCTGGATCGTGCAGAGCATCATTATCGTGCTCGCCATCGCCTTCGGCGCGGTGATGACCTGGTTCGCGCTTCCCATGCTCAAAACGGACGAGCCGGTGACCGCCCAGCGCGCCGCCGCGCCGGTTCAGAGCGCGTCGTCCGAGACGACGGCTTCGGCTGCGCCCGCTCCCGCGCCGGTTCAACGCGCCTCCGGTCTTGTGGCGTCCGGCTATGTGGTGGCGCGCCGCCAGGCGACGGTTTCCGCAGAGATTACCGGCCGCATCCGCGAGGTTCTCATTGAAGAAGGCGCGGTGGTGGCCGAGGGCGACGTGCTCGCGCGCCTCGATGATGAGCGCGCCCGCCTCGATCTCGATCTTTACCAAGCCCAGGTTCAGGCCGCCGAGGCGCGCGTCCAGTCCCTGCTGGCCCAGCGCAATGAGGCGCAGGTCCAGCTGGAGCGCGCCGAGCGCCTGGTCGGGGCTGGTTACGCCACGCAGGCCTCGATCACCGCGCTTCAGGCGCAGCGCGATTCTGCGTCCAGCCAGCTCGCCGCCGCCCGCGCCGATGCCTCGGCGGGGCGGGCGCGGCTCGCCAGCCAGGTGGATTTCGTGGACCGGCATGTGGTGCGCGCGCCGTTTGCCGGGGTCGTCATCGCCAAGAACGCCCAGGTCGGCGAGATCCTGTCACCGGTCTCGGCCGGGGGCGGATTTACGCGGACCGGAATCGCGACCCTTGTGGACATGGAGAGCCTGGAGCTGGAGGTCGACGTGAACGAGGGCCAGATCCAGCGCGTCACCGCCGGCCAGCGGGTGGAGGCGGTGCTCGACGCCTATCCAGACTGGCGCATTCCGGCGCGGGTCGAAGCCATCATTCCCACCGCCGACCGGGCGCGCGCGACGATCCAGGTGCGCGTGGCGCTGCTTGAACGCGATGGCCGCGTGCTGCCGGACATGGCCGCACGGGTCACCTTCCTCGAAAGCGATTGACCCGAGCTCGAAATTGATTGATTGGGACTCATTGATAATGTACTCTAAAAAATAGAGTAGAAAGGGCGGACATGGCCGAAGCGCTTTACCAGCTGAACAATCTCTCCAAGCGCTATACGCGCGGCAAAGAGAGCATCACGATCTTCTCTGACCTCACCATGACCATCGAGAAGGGTGATTTCATTGCGATCATGGGCCCGTCGGGGTCCGGCAAGACCACGCTCCTCAATCAGCTCGGCGGCATCGATTCCTCAAGCTCGGGAGAAGTCCTGTTCGAGGGATCTCGCATCGACAACCTCTCCCAGTCGCGCCTGGCCAAATGGCGCGCGGCGAATGTCGGTTTCATCTTCCAGTTCTATAATCTCATGCCGACGCTGACGGCGGCGCAGAATGTCGAGCTGCCTTTGTTGCTGACGAATTTGTCCGGCAAGGAGCGCAAGCGCCGCGTCGCCACCGCTCTGGACATCGTCAAGATCGCCGACCGCTCCGGCCACAGGCCGCGTCAGCTGTCCGGCGGCCAACAACAGCGCGTCGCCATCGCACGCGCCATCGTAGCCGATCCCAAGGTTCTGCTTTGCGACGAGCCCACAGGTGATCTGGACCGGACCACGGCCGATGAAGTGCTTCAGACTCTCCAACTGCTCAATGACGAGCTAGGCAAGACCATCGTAATGGTGACCCACGACCCGTCGGCGGCCAAATACGCCCGGCGCGAGCTTCATCTGGACAAGGGTCGCTTCCTTGAAGCCGAGGCCGAACTGGCATGAACGACGCCACGCTGATCCGCAAAAGCCTGTTTCGCAACAAGACCCGCGCGATCCTGCTGGTCCTGTCGATCATGACCGCGTTTTTGATCTTTGCGGTTCTCGGCGCGTTTTCGCGGGCGTTGAACTCCGGCGTGGAAACGGCTGCGGCCGACCGTCTCGTGACGCTCAACGCGATCAATTTCACCCTCACCATGCCCTACGCCTATTGGGGCCGGGTCGACCAGGTCGAGGGCGTGCAAGCGGTGACCCACGCCAGCTGGTTCGGCGGTTATTATCAGGAGCCGCGCAATTTCGTTCAGTCCTTCGCGGTGGATATGGAAAGCTATTTTCAGGTCTATCCGGAGCTCGTTCCGATTGAAGGCGACATGGAGACGTTGCTGGCCCGCAATGATTGCGCCGCCATCGGCCAGGATCTTCTGCAGCAATATGAATGGACTCCGGGGCAAAGAATTCCACTGACCTCCAATATCTGGAGCAAGCCGGACGGGTCGCGTGTCTGGGACGTGGAATTGTGTCTGGTGTTTGACGCAGAAGATCAGGATGTGCCGACCAACTACATGATGTTGCAGTACGATTATTATAACGAATCCCTTGCGTTCAACCGCGATCAGATCGGCTGGATGATCCTCACCACCGGCGATCCCGCCATCAATGATCAGGTCGGCCGGGACATCGACGCGCTGTTCACCAACTCGCCGGCGGAGACTGAAACCTCCACCGAGGCGGCGTTCGGTCAGGCATTCCTGGAGCAGCTGGGCAATATCGGCCTGATCCTGACTCTGGTGATCGGGGCGGCGTTCGCGACAATTTTAATGATCGTGGGCACCACCATGGTGATGGCGATCAATGAGCGCACCAAGGAGGTCGCGGTCATGAAGACGCTGGGCTTCTCGCCGCCGCGCATATTCACCCATGTGCTTAGCGAGTCGGTGCTTTTAAGCCTTCTCGGCGGATTGATCGGGCTGGGTCTGGCCGCCTTGCTGCTTGTGGGCGTGAGCGGAGCGCTGGCGGGACAGTTTCCCGGTCTTCGCATGACGCCCACGATCATCGGGCAGGCGGTGGCGCTGATGATCCTCTTCGGCCTGGTGACGGGCCTTCTTCCGGCGATCAATGCGATGCGGACCAATATCGTCACCGCGCTCGGTAAGGATTAGGGCCATGCTCAAGCAGATCGGCGCCGTCACCATGATCAATCTGCGCTCCATCCCCCAGCGGTGGGGCATGTCGCTGGCCACAGTGCTCTCTGTGGCTTTGGTGGTCGGCGTGTTGCTTGGCTTTCTGGCGATGGCGAACGGGTTTCGCGCCACGGTCGACGGGTCGGGCGCGGATGATGTCGCCGTGTTCCTGCGGGCGGGATCCCAGGCCGAGCTCAATTCGGGTCTTGGTCGGGACTCGGTGCGCCTGATCGAGGCGGGCCCCGGCATCGCGGCCGATGCGGCGGGCGATCCGGTCCTGTCGGCCGAGCTTTATGTGATCGTGGACGGCATCAAGCGGTCTTCCGGGACCGAGGCCAATTTGCCTCTGCGCGGCGTCGGACCGGACGCGTCCGCTCTGCGTGACGGGTTCACGATGATTGAAGGGCGCATGTTCGCCCCCGGCTCCAGCGAGCTTGTCGTGGGCGAGGGCGTGATCCGCCAGTTCGAGGGCTTCGATATGGGCCATACCGTGCGTCTGGGCTCCAATGAATGGCGGGTCGTGGGGGTGTTCTCCACGGGAGGCTCGGTGTTTGATTCCGAGATATGGGCCGATGTGGGAACGATCCAGAATCTCTACCAGCGCACCGGAACCGTGCAGTCTGTGCGCGCCCGCCTGACCAGCCCGGAGGCGCTGGCGGGGCTGCAGGCGTATGTGGCCGACGAGCCGCGTCTCGATCTCGACGTCACCAGCGAGCGCGAGTTCTTCGCCTCCAGCGCCGGCGGCACGTCCGACATCATCATGTTCCTGGGCTGGCCGCTCGCCGTCATCATGGCGATCGGGGCGCTGGCGGGCGCCTGGAACGCCATGTACGCCTCGGTGGATGCGCGCACGCGCGAGATCGCCACTTTGCGCGCCATCGGGTTTTCCGGCTTCCCCGCCTTTGTCGGCACAATGGTGGAGTCGCTCATGCTCGCCGCCATCGGAGGACTGCTCGGGGCTGGCGCGACCTATCTGATTTTTGACGGGGTTTCAGCCTCAACGCTGGGCGGCGGCTTCACCCAGATCGTATTCTCTTTCGCCGTCACACCTGCGGCCCTTGTGTCGGGCGTGGTTCTGGCGCTGATTGTCGGCGCGGCGGGAGGATTCTTCCCCGCGATCCGCGCCGCACGCGTCTCGATTCTGAAGGCGCAAGGCTGATTGACGGCCGCTTGGATGCGCGGCGTCTAGGTCTTTCCGGTTAGACTTGGGCCAGAGCCTGATCGATGTCGGCCCTTAGATCTCCGGCGTCTTCGAGCCCGGTGGAGAAGCGCACCAGCGCGCCTTCGGCTTTCCAGGGTACGGCGGTGCGCCGGATCTGACGGTCGCAGGGCAGCACCAGGCTTTCAAACCCGCCCCAGGAAAACCCGATCCCGAACAGTTTGAGCGCCTCGGCGAAAGTTTCCCCGCCGCGCGCGTCAATGTCCTTCAGGACTACCGAGAAGCATCCGGACGCCCCTGAAAAGTCTCTCTGGAACAGGGCGTGATCAGGGAAGGACTCCAGGGCCGGGTGCAGTACGCGGGCGATCTTGGGATGGGTCTCCAGCCAGCGCGCCAACTCCAGCCCTGACGCGCCCGAGCGCTCAAGCCGCAGCGAGATCGTACGCAGCCCTCGAAGCGCCAGGAAGGCGTCGTCAGGCGAGACATGGCCGCCATAGAGCCGGTCGCGATCCGAAAGCGCGTCGGCGGCCCCGCCGCGGGCGGCCACCGATCCCATGAGGAAATCGGAATGGCCGCCGACATATTTCGTCAGCGCCTGCGCGGCGAAATCCACGCCCATATCCAGCGGGTTCATCAACAGTCCCGCCGTCCATGTATCGTCGATCACCGTCTTCGCGCCGGCCTTGCGGGCGGCGTCGGCGATGGCGGGAACGTCCTGCACTTCAAAGGTCAGGGAGCCGGGCGACTCAAGGTGCACCAGCCGCGACTTGTCGCTGAGAAGGGTGCTGATCTGGGCTCCGATCCGCGGATCGTAATAGCGCGGCGTCACGCCGAGGCGCGGCAATTCCTCGTCGCAGAAACGGCGCACCGGCCCATACGTGCTGTCGCTGATCAGCGCCTCGCCGGGTTCGTCCACCGCGGTGCGCATGGCCAGAACCACGCTGGCCAGACCGGACGAGGTCAGCGCCACATGGTCCGCGCCATACAGCTCGCCGATCGCTTCGCGCAGCTCGGCGTTGGGGCTGAGACCGCCGCGGCCATAGTGGCGGCGAGGCGGGGTGGGGGTGTACAGCTCGGCCGTGGAGGGCGCGAGAACCGTGGATGCGCGACGGATCGGCGGGTTGACCAGGTCGTCCTCAGCGTGAGGTCGACCCGAATGGATGAGGCGGGTATCCCGTTTCATGTCGACAAGCCCCCTTCGGGCCAGCTAAACCATTCTTATTCTTAACCCTGCTTTTAAAGGCGGACGGACCGGTGACGCCAGCGTCTTTGTTCGATCTTTTTGCGCCGCGCCGGCTCGCCCGCGCTGCAGCGACGTTCGCTCTGGGCTTTTCCGCGGCCCAATCGGACCTGGAGACCTTCGGCTCGACGATCCAGGAAGTGCGCGATCGTGGCGCGCTTCTTTGCGGCGTCGACACGGGACTTGAGGGCTTCGCCGAGAACCGCGAAGGCGAGGGCTGGACCGGCTTCGAGGTCGATCTGTGCCGAGCCTACGCCGCCGCCTTGCTGGGCGATGAAAGCCGCGTGCGCTTCGTGCCGCTGACCACCGAGGAGCGCTTTGAGGCGCTGCTGGACGGCCGCGCCGACATTTTGATGCGCAACACCAGCTGGACGTTCGCGCGCGACGCCGAGCTGCCGGTGACGTTTGCGGGCACGTACTATTACGACGGGCAGGGCTTCCTGGCGCCGGCGGATCTGGGCGTCTCCAGCGCGCGCGAGCTGGCCGGCGCACGCATCTGCGTCCAGCCGGCGACCACCCATCTTCTCAATCTGGACGACTATGCGCAGACCTACGGGCTGAGCTTTGAGCCGGTTCTGGTCTCCACGCCCGGCGAAGGGCTGACCGCCTATATGGAGGGGCGGTGCGACGCGTACACCAGCGATGTCTCCGCATTGGCCGGCGCCCGCAGCCAGCTCGCCGATCCCGACCAGCATGTGATCCTGCCCGACATCATCTCCAAGGAGCCGCTCGGCCCTGTGGTGGCCTCACGCGATCCGCGCTTTGCTGAAGCGGCCCGGTGGGTGCTGAACGCCCTAATCGCCGCCGAGGAATATGGCGTGACGGCGCAAAACGCGGCCGAGCTGGCGTCCAGCTCCAGCAGTCCTGAAGTGCGCCGGCTCCTGGGCGCTGAAGGCGCCATAGGTGAGGCGCTGCTTTTGGAGAGCGATTTCGCCCTGCATGCGGTGATGGCGCGCGGCAATTACGGCGAGCTCTTCGCCCGTCATCTGGGAGAGGACTCCGCCCTGGGCCTCAGGCGCGGCTTGAACGCGCAATGGACCCAGGGCGGACTGCTCTACGCGCCGCCCTTCCGGTAGCGGCGCCTAGTCGAGGCGCCGGCCCGGATTGCGGAAATCATCGCCGAAGAACAGCGCATTGGTCACAAGGCGCGCGCTGCCTTTCATGTAGGCGCGGAAGACCGGATCATCAGCAAACAGGATCACCGAGCCGCCGCCGCGCCGTTCGGCGTGCATCATGCCGGCGCCGGCGAGCATGTCGCGATTGGCTTCGCTGGCGTAGCCGGAGAGGATCGGGTCACCCTCGGCGTAGCGCACGGGAAGCGCGAACGGGTTGTCCGACGGTGCGAACGCGTCGGTCCCGATGCGGTGGACCGCCAGCATGGTGTCCCGGAATCCGAAGGCGAGGGGGTGGGTGATGTCCACCTCGGTTTCGAACAGGGCGCCGGAGATCGAGACCTCGGAGTCCCAGACGTCGATCTCTTCATAGGCCTCGGGCGCCTCGATGTCGGTGTCTTCGTCGTCCCCGCTCTCATCCTCGCCGAGGTAAGTCGCGCTCGACAGATCATGCGCAGAGACCCAGCGCGCCGCGCCACGCGTGGCGATGAGCACGCCACCGGCGCGAACCCAGGCGTCAAGACGTTCGCGGAACGCCTCGCTCACCGAGGAATAGCGCCCGTTCGGCAGGACGATATGGGTGTAGCGAGCCAGTGACGCGCCTTCCAGCTCGCTCACATCGATCATGGAGACCGGGATGTTCTGTTCGTGATCGAGCAGATGCCAGATCTCGCCGGAATCCCCCACGGAAACGTCACGGCCGGTCGCCATGAGGATTTCCGGCTTCTCGACATTTGAGAGCGCGAAACCGCCCAGGTCCGAACCGCGGCTCGTCAGAGCGCTTGTGGCCGCGTAAACCATCACGGAGTCCTCGCGCGCGGCGCGGGCCATCTGGGCGTGAATCTCGTCCGCGCTCAAAGTCTGTCCGCCGACGGTCACGACGACTGCACCGCGGCCCACCTCGCGCTCGCCGTCGGCGGTTTGCACGGTGACTTCATCGGGTATCACGCGGGCGCGAAGGCCGGCGTCCAGCATGCGATAGAGCGCGCGCGGCGCGTAATAGCTATCCCATTCAAGCACGTAGGCGTAGCCGCTGCGGGCCGGCTCGGGCGCGGCGCGCTCAAAGCTCTCAAGCGCGTCACCGGCGAGATTGGGCGAGAACAATCCGCCGCGCACCACCGAATAATCAAGATCCCACGCCAGAGGCTGGGTCCAGCCGGAGACGTCATAGAACTCTGTCTTGTCCTCGATGATCCGGGTTTCGAACACGCCCTGAACCAGGCGGTATTGGTCCTGATTGACCGGCACCATCACGGCCTCGCCCGGCTGATAGGTGCGCCCGTCCGCCCGTAGCGGCTGGCTCAAGCCGCGTACCTCGATCTGGTGCACACCGAGCATCTCGATGAAATCGGCCATGCGCGCGCGGTCGCTTGAGGTGAACACATAGGCGCTCACCGGATCATCGGACGCCAGGCGTCGGCTTTCCGCGAAGAAGGCCGCCATGTGGGCCTGCAGCTCGGTACGGCGCGCCTGGCCGGCGCGGATCAGGGCCAGGGCGACGCGGGCTTGCTGGGCCACCTTGTCGTCATAGCGAAGGGTTCCGTACTCGGTCTCCTGGGTGAGGCCGCGCACTGAGCTTTGTTCAAAGAGATAGGGCACAGAGCCGATCAGGCCCGGGTAGCTCGATCCGTAACCCAGGTAGAAATCGTCGAAGACCTCCTCGGTGACATAGACCGCGCCTTCGCCATCCAGCTGGTCGGTGAGGAAGCTGTTCATGTCCAGATTGAGCGCCAGAGCGTCCTGGCTGAGCAGCGGGTGCAGGCCGTCCACGGGCCCCGGCGAGAAGAAGAAGGTGGAGTTGCGCCCCATCTCGTGGAGGTCGGCGGCGATGTTCGGCAGCCAGTCATGGGTCGCCGAGACCAGCGCGCGCGCTTCAGGCTGGGTCACGGGCAGCCATTGGCGATTGAGATCAAACCAGTAGTGATTGGTGCGGCCCCAAGGCCATTCGTTGAAATGCTCGCGGTGCTGAGGATCGGCGACGGGAACGTTGGCGTGATGCTGGTTGACCCATTGGGCGAACCGGTTGGCGCCGTCCGGGTTGATCATGATTACTTGATGAACGACGACCTCCTCCAGAAGCTGGTCGATCTCCGAGCCTTGCGCCGCCGCCAGATGATAGAGCAGCGCCATGGCGCTGTCATAGCCGGAGCTTTCCGAGCCGTGCACGCCATGGGTGAGCTGCACCACGGCCGGATGATCGGCGGGGGGCTGCGGCGCGTTGGCGGCGACGAGGCTGCGCTGCGTCTCACGGATTTCCTCAAGGCGCGCCTGATTGCGCGGCGAGGTCACGGTCACGCGAAGGATTGGACGGCCGAAATGGCTGCGGCCTATCTCGGTGACGCTGACCCGGTCAGACGCGGCCGCAACGGCGGCGATATAATCGCGGTGCATGTCGGGCGGGAAGACGATCTCGCCGACGCGAAAGCCGGTGACGTCCTCAGGCGTGGGGATCGCCGCATCATAGCTTACGTCCTGGGCCAGCAGCGTCTCGAGCGGCTTCGGCTCATAGGCCTGAGCGTGAAGGGTGGTGGTGGCTGTGGACAGAAGCAGAGCGGCTGTGAGCGTGCGCAGCATGGATGGATCCCCTGAGGCATGGACATTTGTGACTTTTGAGCGACGGTAAGCGTGGCGCGGCGGCGGTCAAGCCTTTGCGGGGCGCGTCTGAGGCTACAGATGCGACGCGTGCGGGTTAGGTATGGCTTGCACACTCAACCCGTTGGAGCCGTACTTTGACCTTGAAGACCCTCTTGCTTGCATGCGCCGCTCTCCCGTCGCTCGCGCCCGCAGCATTCTGCCGGGATCAGGCTCAGGCCCAGGACGACGTGATCGTGGTGACGGCGGCGCGCGCGGCGGAGAGCCGCGACGCGTCCGCAGCGCCGGTCGCGGTGATGGGCGAGGCGGAGATCGAGCGTCTGGGCGCCCAGCACATCGCAGAGGCGCTGAACAGGCTGCCGGGCGTGTTCATCAATCGCGGCAACGGGGTGGAGCACCTCACCGCCATCCGCTCTGCGGTGCTGTCCGGCGGCGCCGGGGCGGGGAGCTTTCTCTATCTGGAGGACGGAATCCCGCTGCGCGCGCCGGGCTTCGCCAACATCAACGGTCTGATGGAGGCGGCTGACGGGCTCGCCGGCCGGCTTGAAGTGATCCGGGGGCCGGGCTCGGCGGTCTATGGGTCCAACGCGTTGCACGGCCTGGTGAACGTCATCACGCCGGATCCTGAAGACGCCGGCCGGCTGCTGGAGGTCGAGGCGGGCAGTTTCGGACGGGCGCGCCTTCGCAGCTTCGCCGGGGGTGAAACGCGGTTCGGGTCGGCGTGGGGCGGGGTGAGCGTGCGCCATGAGAACGGCTGGCGCGAGGACGCTGCGCTCACCAAGGCCGCCGCCATGGGCCGGGCCGACTGGACGACGGGCGCCACCGCCTGGAGCCTTCGCGGCGCGCTTATCGACATCGATCAGGAAACCGCCACCTTCGTGGACGGCTTCAAGGCCTATGAGGATGAGGCGCTGTCGCAGCAGAACGCCGATCCGCTGGCGTTTCGAAACGTCCGCGCCGCCCGCGCCAATCTGAGCGCCGATCATCGCTTCAGCGAGAGCTGGAGCGCGAATGCGGTGGTGTACGGGCGCTCCAACCAGATGGATTTCCGGCTTCACTTCCTGCCCAGCCTGGCTCTGGAGCAGACCGGCCATGACAGTATCGGCGTCCAGTCGGCCCTTGTCTGGGAGACGGACCGCAGCCGTGTGATCTTCGGCGCCGACGCCGATCTCACAGACGGATTCCTCACCGAGATCCAGACCGAACCGACGCGGGGCCCGTTCATTCAGGGGCTCCACTACGACTACACGGTCGAGGCGCTTGTGCTGGCCGGCTTTGTCCAGGCGCGTCACGAGATCACCCCGGCGCTCTCGGTCGAAGGCGGAGTGCGTCTGGAAGAGACCCGGTATGAGTACGACAACCGTGCGCCGGACGGCGTGCTGGGCCGGTATCTGCGCCCGTCCGACCGCAGCGATGATTTCTCCACCGTGACGCCCAATCTCGGGCTGACCTACCAGGCGGCTGACGAAGTCCAGCTCTTCGCCCGCGCCGCACGCGGGGTGAGGGCGCCGCAGACCGACGAGCTTTATCGCCTGCAGCCCGGACAACAAATCGAAGGCATCGAGCCGGAGGAGCTGGACAGTGTGGAGGCGGGCCTGCGCTGGCGGCCGGGCGGCCGGGGCCGCATCGAACTGGTCGGCTTCGCCATGGAGAAGCGCAATGTCTTCTTTCGCGATGCGGACGGGTTCAACGTCACCGACGGGGCCTCGCGCCATCACGGGATCGAGCTGGACGCCGGGCTGACCCTGACTGACAGCTTGAGCCTTGCCGGGTCGGCCACCTGGGCCGTCCACGAATACGCGTTTGATCGCCCGGTAAGTTCGGGCTCTGAAACCATTGTCGACGGCGCTCGCCTGGATACCGCACCGGAATGGCTGTGGAATCTGCGTGCGCTGTGGGAGCCGCGTTCAGACACCGGGATCGAGGCCGAATGGGTCCATGTGGGCGAGTATTTCGCAAACGCGGCCAATACAGCTAGCTATGAAGGCCACGACCTTTTGAACCTGCGCGCCTCCCATGAATTCGGGGCTGGGTGGGAGGTTTTGACCGCCGTGCGCAATGTCTTCGACACCCGCTACGCTGAGCGCGCTGACTTTTCCTTCGGGGGCTATCGCTACTTCCCCGGTGAGCCGCGCAGCGTGTCTGTGGGGATTCGCATCACCGGTTGATCTTGCGCATGGCGGGCGGAGCGGGCTAGCTCCACCCTTCAGACGAGGAGACGCCCATGCCCGCCCGCACCGGAGCCCAGCACCTGATCGACGCGCTCGCCGCCAACGGCGTGGAGCGGATTTTCGGCGTCCCGGGCGAGAGCTATCTCGCCGCTCTTGATGCGCTGGTGGATGCGCGCATCCCCTTCATCCAGTGCCGGCACGAGGCCGGCGCCGCGAACATGGCCGAAGCCCAGGGCAAGCTGACCGGCCGGCCCGGCGTGTGTTTCGTCACAAGGGGCCCCGGCGCGACGCAGGCGGCCGTGGGCGTTCATACCGCGTTGCAGGATTCCACGCCCATGCTGCTGCTGGTCGGTCAGGTGCGGCGTGAGGACGAGGGCCGCGAGGCGTTTCAGGAGCTTGATTACGCGCAGGCCTTCGCCGGTCTCGCCAAGGCCGCGTTCGAGATCCGCGATCCAGCCCGCGTGCCTGAGCAGATCATGCGCGCCTATGCGCTGGCCATGAACGGGCGGCCCGGCCCGGTGGTGGTGGGCCTGCCCGAGGACATGCTGACTGAAATTGCTGAAGCGCCGGTCGCAGCGGCCTTTGTGCCGGCGAGAAGCGAGCTGGGCGCCGTCACGGCGGCCGAAATCGCGGCGCGCGTGGACGCCGCGGAGCGCCCCGTTTTGATGGTGGGCGGGCCGTTCTGGAACGCTGACGAGCGCAAGGCGATCGTGGATTTCGCCGAAGCCTATGCCTGCCCAGTGATTACAAGTTTCCGCGTCAAGCACCTGATCGACAACGCTCATTCCCACTATGGCGGCGAGGCCGGGATTGGTGCCTGTCCCGCCGTGGTGGAGACCCTGCGCCAGTCGGATCTGATCCTCGCAATCGGGCCGCGCTTGGGGGAGATGACGACGCAGAGCTATGATCTGTTCGACGTGCCTGAAGGCGTGGCGGGCAAGCTCGTTCATATCCATCCCGGCGGCGAGGAGACGAGCCGCGTCTATCGCCCGAGCCTCTCGGCGACCGCCCATCCCGGCGCCGCCATGACCGCCATCGCGAGCGCCGGCGCGGCGAAGAACGCTTCAAAGCGGACCGATTGGGTGAAGCGGGCCCGCGCGGCCTATGATGCGTGGATCGAGCCGGTGAAAGTGACCGGCGATGTGAACCCGTCGGTGATCTGGCGCGAGACTTCGGCCAAATATGGTGGCGAGGCGATCATGACCAACGGGGCGGGCAATTTCGCCGCTTGGCTGCATCGCTTCTGGGTGCACCGCTGCTGCCCCAGCCAGCTTGCGCCCACGTCCGGGGCCATGGGCTACGGCCTGCCGGCGGCGATTGCGGGCAAGCTGCAGCATCCTGAAAAACCCGTCATCGCTGTGTGCGGCGACGGCGATTTCATGATGGCGGCGCCTGAACTCGCCACCGCTGTTCAGCACGGCGCCAATATCGTCGTGTGCGTGTTCGACAACGGCGCCTACGGCACGATCCGCATGCACCAGGAACGCGCCTATCCGGGCCGGGTCAGCGGGACGGATCTTTCCAATCCCGACTTCAAGATGATGGCCGAAGCCTGCGGCTGCGCCGGCTTCTTCGTGGACAAGACCGACGACTTCGCCCCGGCGCTGGAAGCCGCGCTGAAGGCCGGGCGCCCCGCGCTCATCCATGTGAAGCAGAGCCTGGCGGATATTGCGCCGAACAAGACGCTTAAGGTGGAGTAGAGGGCTGCGACGCTTGCATCATTGCATCTTCCCAGCCTGAAACGGTGTGGATTAGCTTGGTGGCAGCATGTAGCGCCTGAAATGAATCTTCTCCATAGACAAGGTAATCAACCAGGGTCCTATCTGAGCCTTTTGAGAAGAGCTTAACATAGCATGAATATGGCGCGATCTTTGCTGGCAATGGAGCTTGGATTTCAAAGTATAGAATATCGTTTCCGTCAGGATTTGCGAAGGTTCCTTCGAATTGCATTAGGTGTCCCCTCAGAAATCTCTTAGGCATCTAGCGTATTCGTCATTTGCTTGCCCGCGACAAACGCGCCGATCCCACCAATTTGGATGTGCAGCGCATCCACGACGGAGTGATTCCATATATCGATCACAATCTTCAAGGTCGTTGGTTTTACCGGCCGAGGCTACACTCCGGAATAGAACGCCGCTCCCTCCCGCACCCCCATGCTTGACGGCGCGCGCGTGAAAGAGAACAAACGGCGCTGAACACCCTTATCTGCAAGGACACCGGCCATGCCGCTCGACGACACCGATCACAGCTACAGCCTGAAGGGCGAAACCGGCGACTGGGAGATCGTGGTGGGGCTTGAAGTCCACGCCCAGGTGAAGTCGAAATCCAAGCTTTTTTCCGGCGCCTCCACCGAGTTCGGATCCGAGCCCAACACCCAAGTGAGCCTTGTGGACGCCGGCATGCCGGGCATGCTGCCGGTGATTAATGAAACTTGCGTGGCGCAGGCCGTGCGCACCGGGCTGGGCCTGAACGCCCAGATCAACCGCTTCTCGCGCTTTGACCGGAAGAATTACTTCTATCCCGACCTGCCCCAGGGCTATCAGATCAGCCAGTTCGCCCACCCGATCGTGGGCGAGGGCGAGATCGAGTGCGAGCGCGATGACGGCTCTCGCTTCATCGTGGGGATCGAGCGCCTGCACCTGGAGCAGGATGCGGGCAAGTCGATCCACGATCTGGATCCGAACGCCACCTATGTGGACCTGAACCGCTCCGGCGTGGCGCTGATGGAGATCGTGTCGCGCCCCCATATCCGCACGCCCGGCGATGCGGCGGCCTATGTGCGCACGCTGCGCACGATCCTGCGGTATCTCGACACCTGCGGCGGGGACATGGAGAAGGGCCAGATGCGCGCCGACGTGAACGTCTCGGTGTGCCGGCCCGGCGATTACGAGAAATTCCGCGAGAGCGGCGATTTCAAGCATCTGGGCACGCGCTGCGAGATCAAGAACGTGAACTCGCTGCGCTTCATCATGCAGGCCATCGAATACGAGGCGCGCCGCCAGATTGATCTCCTGGAAGGCGGCGGCAAGGTCATCCAGCAGACCCGCCTGTTTGACGCCGGCACGGGCGTCACGCGCGCCATGCGCTCCAAGGAAGAAGCCCACGATTACCGCTACTTCCCCGATCCTGATCTTTTGCCGCTGGAGCTTGAGGAAAGCTTCGTCGCCGACATCAAGGCGGACCTGCCCGAGCTGCCGGCCCAAAAGCGCAAGCGCTTTGTGGAGGTGCTGGGCCTGTCTGAATATGACGCCTCGGTGCTGGCCTCCGACAAGGACCGCGCGGATTATTTCGAGGCCGTGATAGAGGGCGGCGACCCGAAGCTGGCCGCCAACTGGGTCAATAACGAGCTGTTCGGCCGCCTCAACAAGGAAGGCCTTTCGGTCACCGAAAGCCCGGTAAGCCCTGCGCAGCTGGGCAAGCTGGTGGCGCTGATCGGCGACGGGACCATTTCCGGCAAGATCGCTAAGGACGTCTTCGAGATCGTCTGGGACGAAGGCGGTGACCCCGCCGAGATCGTCGAAACGCGCGGCATGAAGCAGGTCACCGACACCAGCGCCATCGAGAAGGTCGTCGACGATCTCATTGCCGCAAACCCGGAGCAAGCCGCCCAGGTCAAGGACAAGCCCAAGGCCATGGGCTGGTTCGTCGGACAGGTCATGAAGGCCATGCAGGGCAAGGCGAACCCGCAGGCGGTGAACGAAATCCTGCAGAAGAAGCTGCTGGGGTAGGGGGCGTGTCCCGCGACGCCCACCCGGTCGACTTCACCGAGCTTCCGCCTGAGGAGATGAAGCGGCGCGCAGCGGCGTTCTACGAGACCATGCGCGCCCGGCGCACGATCCGTGAGTTCTCCGATCGCGATGTACCCCGCGCAATCATCGAGACGGCGATCCTCACCGCCGGGACCGCGCCCAACGGCGCCAATCATCAACCCTGGTGGTTCACCGCGCTGGGAAAGGGCCCGCTGCGCACTCGCCTACGCGAGGCCGCCGAGGCGGAGGAGCGCGCCTTCTATGCCGGGAAGGCGGGCGAGGAATGGCTGGAGGCTCTGGGGCCGCTGGGCACCGACGCCAACAAGCCGTTTCTGGAGGCCGCGCCCTGGATCATCGCCGTCTTCGCCCAGCGCCGGGGAGGGCCGGAGCCGGGCGACGCAAAGAAGAATTACTATGTCTCGGAGAGCGTCGGCATCGCCTGCGGCCTGCTGATCGCGAGCCTGCATCAGGCGCGACTCGCGACGCTCACCCACACGCCAAACCCCATGAGTTTCCTCACCGAGATCTGCGAGCGGCCCGCCAGCGAAAAGCCGGTCATGCTGATCGTCGCAGGCTACCCGGCTGAAGGAACGACCTATCCCGCCCATGCGGCTAAGAAAAAGCCGCTCGATCAGATCAGCGATTTTCGCTGAAGCGTTACGCGCGAATGCGCCGCTCGCTGGCGGTCACCGACCAGATCAGGGCGATGACCCAGCCGATCAGCGTCCAGCCCAGCAGCAGGTTCGTGAGAAAGATCGCAAATCCGTTATGGTGGCCGCGCGCCAGCGCGATGACCGTAGGCAGGAAATAGATGAGCGCCGTGATCAGCACGAATTCCATGGAGTAGCTCCTTTATCGATTGTCGATAAAGATAGGGGTGTCTCCGGCACAGCGCAAGTGACAGGCTCGTAAGGTTCGGCCCAAACGAAAAAAGCCCCGGCGCAGCGCGCCAGGGCTCTCCGGTCAGGCGAGGCGTCGCCTCACTAGACCCCTTCGTTCTCGGTCCCGGGGAACTCGTAGTCCTTGAACATCTCGCGAAGCTTTGTCTTGAGGATCTTGCCGGTGGCGCCGATGGGCATCTCGTCGATGAACTCGATACCGTCGGGGAGCCACCATTTCGGTAGACGTTCGGCGAGGTATTCGCGGATCGAATCGGCGGTCGGGTTGGTGTTGGGTTTGGGCTGGACGACCAGGAGCGGGCGCTCCTGCCATTTCGGGTGGCGGTGACCGAAGGCGGCGGCCATGCCAACCTCGGGATGGCCCATGGCGGCGTTTTCCAGATCGATGGAGCTGATCCATTCGCCGCCAGACTTGATCACGTCCTTGGACCGGTCGGTGATGGTCATGTAGCCGTCCTGATCGATATGGCCCACATCGCCGGTCTTGAACCAGCCGTCATCCGTGAAGCTCTCCGGCCCGGCGCCGCGATAATAGCTGGAGATGATCCAGGGTCCGCGCACATGGATGTGGCCGGCCGACTGGCCGTCGCGGGGCAGTACATTGCCGTCATCGTCCACCGAACGCATGTCGACGCCGAACAGGAGACGGCCCTGTTTGAGCTTGACCTTCACCTTCTCGTCGTCGGAGAGGCCGTCATGCTTGGGCAGAAGCTTGCCGACCGTGCCTAGCGGGCTCATCTCGGTCATGCCCCAGCCTTGCTGCATCTCCACGCCGTATTCGTCCTGATAGGCGCGCAGGAGCGCTTCGGGCATGGCCGAACCGCCCATGAGCACTTTGTCCACCGTGTCGATGCGCGTGCCGCTCTCCCGCAGATATTGCAGCAGGCCCAGCCAGACCGTGGGCACGCCGAGCACAAGATTGACCTTCTCGCCGTCGATGAGTTCCTGGATCGACTTGCCGTCGAGCTGCGCGCCCGGCATCACCATCTTTGCGCCGGCCAGCGCCGCCGCGTAAGGCACGCCCCAGGCGTTGACGTGGAACATGGGAACCACCGGCATGATGTTTCCGTCCGCGCCGACGCCCACCGCGTCGGTGGTGGCCGACATCATGGCGTGGATCACCGTGGAGCGGTGCGAATAGAGCGCGCCCTTGGGCTCGCCCGTTGTGCCGGACGTGTAGCAGAGACCCGCGGCGGTGTTCTCGTCGAACTCCGGCCAGTCGTAATGCTCGTCAGCGCCCTCAAGCACGGTCTCGTAGACATCCACCTTGGTGGTCATCTTGGGCTTGGTGGCCTCGCCGGTCATGGCGACCCAGCGCTTGACCGTCTTGCAGTGCTTGGCCACGGCTTCAACGATCGGCGCGAACGTCACGTCGAAGAAGACGACCTTCGACTTGGCGTGATTGAGCATCCAGATGATCTGTTCGGCCGGCAGGCGCGGATTGGCGGTGTGGATCACCGCGCCGATCCCGGACACCGCGTAATAGAGCTCCAGATGGCGATGGGTGTTCCAGGCGATCGTCGTCACCCGGTCTCCCGGCTTCACCTTCATGGTGTCTGTGAGAACATTGGCGAGCTTTTGTGACCGCTTGTGGCAATCGGCGTAGCCGTACCGGTGAATTTCCCCAGTGTCCGGCAACCGGGATACGATTTCCCGGCGTCCGTGATTCAGGGCCGCATGTCGTAGAATGTCCGCAATCATGAGCGGACGGTCCATCATCTGACCGCGCAGCATTAGTCTCCTCCCTCTAGGCCGGGCGCGCGCCGTCATGTGCGTGCGGAGCGCTTCGCCCGGTTCGCCGCCCATGGAAGCCGGGCCGGCCTTTCGGCGCAATCCCCTTGAGCGTAAAAAACCAGCTTGAAAAGCTGGCGGAATACGTATGGATACGCGGCCATGAGCGCTTTACAATCCGGCAACCCGCCCACATTCGACGCCGTGCGCGCCGCCGCCGACCGCATCAAGGGGCCTGCCGTGCGCACGCCGCTGATCCATAGCCCGGCGCTGGATGCGCGCGCCGGCGCACGTGTGCTGCTGAAGGCGGAGACGTTGCAGCGCACCGGATCGTTCAAATTCCGCGGCGCTTACAACGCCTTGCTGATGTTAAGCGAGGATGAGCGCGCGCGCGGCGTGGTGGCCTTCTCGTCCGGCAATCACGCCCAGGGCGTCGCCGAGGCGGCGAAACTGCTCGGCGTGCAGGCCACGATCGTGATGCCCACCGATTCCCCGGCCATCAAGCAGGCCGGCGTGATCGCGCGCGGCGCAGCGCTGCGGCTTTATGACCGCGAGGGCGAAAGCCGTGAGGCGATCGCGCGCGCTTTGTGTGATGAAACCGGCGCGGCCCTGATTCCCTCCTTCGACCATCCAGGCATCATCGCCGGGCAGGGCACATGCGGTCTGGAGATCTTTGAAGAGCTCAGCGCCCGCGGCGAAGAAGCAGACACGCTGATCTGCTGTGTCGGCGGGGGCGGACTGATCGGCGGGATCAATCTGGCCGCCGAGGCGCTGTCGCCGAAGACACGGGTGTTCGGCGCCGAGCCTGAAGGCTTTGACGATCATGCCCGCTCGCTTGTTTCAGGCGAACGCGAGACGAATGTCCGCAAATCCGGCTCGGTGTGCGATGCCCTTTTGTCGGAAAGCCCCGGCGAGCTGACCTTCGCGATCAACAAGCGCCGTCTTGCCGGCGTAGGCGTCGTCAGCGACGCCGAGGCGCTCAGCGCCGTGCGCTACGCCTTTGAAACGCTGAAGCTTGTGGTGGAGCCGGGCGGCGCAGCGGCGCTGGCCGCGCTATTGTCCGGCAGAATCGACACCGCCGGCGGGACGATCGTCGTCGTCCTCACCGGCGGCAATGTAGATCCGGGCGTGTTCGCCCGCGCCATCGGCGCCTAGCGGTTCAGCCGGCCGGTATCGCCGCCGAAGGGCGCACGGGTCGCGTCTTCTTCGTCCTGGGGCTCGTCTTCGGATTCACCCAGATACGGGCCGTCACCAGCGAGCTCTGAATCGGCGTCTTCCGACACGCCCACGCTGGCTTCCACCTCGCGCAGAGCGCTGACGAAATCGTCCGGCAAAGCTGGAAGATCGCGGGCGAAACGGCTGCGTCCGGCCATATCCTCCTCAATGCGCAGCGCCGCAGGCTGACCTTCATTCATGCGGGCGCGATAGACCTGCACGTTCTCGATCACGCGCTGCACATAATTGCGGGTTTCAGAAAACGGAATGCTTTCCACCCAGTCGATCGGGTCGATGACGCCCGTGCGCGGATCGCCATAACTCTCCACCCAGCGGCGCACGCGATGACCGCCGGCGTTATAGGCCGCCAGCGCCATCACGAGAGAGCCGTCATAGTCGTTCACCACCTCGTCCAGATGGGCCATGCCGAGCTGGAGATTGTATTGCGGATCATCTGTCAGCCACTGAAAATTGAACGGCATGTTCAATTGCCGCGCCGTCTGCCTCGCGGTGGCCGGCATCATCTGCATCAGCCCGCGCGCGCCGGCGCCGGAGACGGCTCGGGCGTCGAACTCGGTCTCTTGGCGGATCACCGAGTAGGTGAGGGCGGCCTCCGGCTCGAAGGGCGCGTTCGTCGGCAGATCAATCAGCGGATAGGCGCGCTCGGCCAGGATCATGCCCTGCAGGCGACCGGCCTTCGCCGCACGCACGGCCTGGCGCAACCGGAAGAATTCCAGCGCCAGATCGGCGATCATGGCCTGCTCGACCGGCGTCTCCATCTCGTCGTCGTAGTGATAAATGAACACGGTGAAGAGGTAGTTGGCGTCGATTTCAGCGAGCAGGCGCATCGCCTGGATCGCTTCGCGCTGTTCAAACGAGGCGCGCTCCTCGGCCGTGGGCTGGGGATCGGGCGGCAGGTCGATCTGGGCCGCGTCCGGGCCGAGGGCCAGGACGGCGAGCTGACCGTAATAGGCGGTGGGATGTTCAGCCGCGGCGATGAAGCGTTCGCGGGCCAGTTCAAGATCGCCCATGGCTTCGGCCGCTCTGCCTTGCCAGTACTTCGCCCGTGACAATGACACCGGAGTGGTCACCCCGTCCTGCAACCGTTCAAAATGGGTGTAGGCGCTCGGCCCGTCGTTCAGCTTGGTCAGCGCCAGCCAGCCGGCCAGGAATTCGGCGTCGGCGAAATCCACCCCTTCAGTCATGCCGTTATTGGCGGCGAGCTCGTAGGCGGTGTCGAAATTCTCATCCCGGATCAGATTGAGGATCATCAGCTTGCGCTCGGTCCACATGGAAGCGAGCGCCGCGGTGTTCACGTGGGCGCCGGGCAGTTCAAGCAGCAGGTCCAGAGAGGTGTCGAGCCCGGCGCGGCGGCGCCAGCGGGCGCGCTCGTAAACCAGTCCTGGATGGTTGGAGAGGCTGGAGGGAACGGAGTCCACAGCGGCGTCCACGCCGGCGCTGCGCGCGGCCAGTCGGATGCGGGCCTCGGCCACCTGCCGCTCGCCGGCGCTAAGCTCGGGCATGATCCGGCTGGCGGCGGTGCGTTGATCGTTCCAGAGCAGGAAATCAACGCGCGCGGCGTGGTCCTCCTGGGTGAACAGGTCGCCGTGCTCGCTCAGCACGTCGCTCTGATTGCTCAGGCGCAGGGATTCGGTGCGCCAGGCGCGGCGGATCTCTGCGTGGCCCTCCTCGACCCGGCCAAGATCGATGAGCGCTTCGCCGAACGCGATGCGGCCTTCGCCTGTCACCGGCGCATAGGTTTCGTACCAGTCGACGATCCGGGCGGGATTCATGCTTGAATCCGGCATCTTCCATTCCGCCTCGCGGCGGATCATCCAGTCTCTCGGCCAGCCGTCCAGCTGCTCAACCGCCATTCGAAGCTCGTCGAAATGCGTGCGGGGGTCCGAGAGCGCCATGCGCCAGAGCAGAAGCCTGTCGGCGACCGGGTTGGATATCCGGTCGCGGGCGCGGCGCACGTCATCCCAATCGTCCTCATCGGCCGCGCGCATGCCTTGGCGGAACGCGGCGAAGTCGGCGTCGTTGAGGATTTGCGAATAGTTTGGAACGTCTGGTTTCAGGCGCGGTGCGGGGATGTCCCCGAGAGCGGCGGGAGCGCCTGACAGCATCAGGAGTCCAACGAAGACGGCGGTGCGTAGAATCATCGCGTGGTGCAAGCCTCCGGGCGGAATGGCCCCTTCCATCAGGAAAGGTGGTGTATGGTGAACGCTCTGTCCATGATGATCAGCTCATCTTGGCGCAGGGCGATTGCAGTCGTATGGTCCGCGCCCTTTGAATTGAACGCATTCTGGAACGAACCATGGTCATGTTGCGCGGCTCTCTGACGGCGCTCGTCACTCCATTCAAGAACGGCGCCGTGGACGAGGCGGCGTTGACCGGTCTGATCGAGCGCCAGATCGCGGCGGGCGCGCACGGCCTCGTGCCGGCCGGCACGACCGGCGAGACGCCGACCTTGAGCCTTGAGGAGCGCCTGCGCATCGTCGAATTGTGCGTCGAGGTCGCCGCCGGCCGCGTTCCGGTGATTGCGGGAACCGGGCTTTACTCCACCGCCGCCACGATCGAACTGCAAGAGCACGCCAAGCGGGTCGGCGCCGACGCCGGACTTGTGGTCGCGCCCTATTACAACAAGCCCTCCCAGGACGGAGTCGCGGCCCACTTCAAGGCGGTCGCCGACGCCGTGGCGCTTCCGATCGTAGTCTATAACGTGCCCGGCCGTACGATCACCGATATCCAACCGGCGACGATGGCCCGGCTCGCAGCCCATCCCAACATCATCGGGGTGAAAGACGCCACCGGCGAGGTTGAGCGGGTCACGCTTCACCGCATGGAGATCGGCGCGGACTTCGTTCAGCTGTCGGGCGACGACGCCAGCGCGCTCGGCTATAACGCCCATGGCGGCGATGGCGCGATCTCGGTGACAGCCAACGTGGCGCCGGAGCTTTGCGCGAGGTTCCAGAACGCCTGCCAGGCCGGCGACTGGGGAAGTGCGCGCACGCTGAACGACCAGCTGATGGCGCTGCACCTGGCGCTGTTCGCCGCGCCGAGCCCCGGACCGAGCAAGTATGCGCTCTCGCTTCTGGGCCTGTGCGAGCCCGATGTGCGTCTGCCGCTGATCGAGACGCCGGACGCCGTCAAGGATCAGGTGCGCAGCGCTCTGAAAGGATGCGGCCTGTTATGAGCAAGCCCGATGACAAGAAAGGGCTCGTCGCCGTCAATCGGCGCGCCCGTTTCGATTACGAAATCGAAGAGACCTTCGAGGCCGGCATCCAGCTTGTGGGCACCGAGGTGAAGGTCCTGCGCGAGGGCAAGGCGAATATCGCCGAGGCGTATGTGAGTCCGGAACGCGGCGAGATGTATCTGATCAACGCCGATTTTCCGCTTTACGGCCATGGGAACCGGTTCAACCACGAGCCGCGCCGTCACAGAAAGCTCCTGCTTCACAAGAAGGAGGTCAACAAGCTCTCCGGGTCGGTGAACCGGGACGGCCGCACGATCGTGCCGCTTCGCCTGTATTTCAATGATCGCGGGCTAGCCAAGCTCCAGATCGGCCTGGCCAAGGGCAAGAAGACCGTCGACAAGCGCGAAACCATCAAGCAGCGCGACTGGAACCGCCAGAAGGCGCGCATCCTGAAGGATTTCGGCTAGCTCGGCTTGGTGGGGCGCTATCCCAGAATCGCCCGCGCATTCGCGAACACGTCATGAAACATCGCCTCGGTGAGGCGGCCGGTGTTCGTGTTGTAGCGCGAGCAATGATAGCTATCGATCAGCGTCAGCGCGTGGTGAGGGCCGTCAAGTTCATGGGCCGCGCCGTGGGCGAACTTGAACGCGGACTGGCGATAGCCGAGGGCTTTGAGCGTGTTCTCATGGGCGACGCGGCCCAGGGCGACGATCACATCCAGCTGAGGCAATTGTTCGATGCGGGCGGTGAGGAAGGGCCGGCAGGTATTGCACTCGCCGCCCGTGGGTTTGTTCTGCGGCGGAACGCAGCGCACGGCGTTGGTGATCATGGCGCCCACAAGCTGAAGATCGTCCTTCCCGTCGGGGTCGAACACGCCTCTTGAAAAGCCGAATTTCGCGAGCGTCGGGTAGAGCAAATCGCCCGCCCAGTCGCCGGTGAACGGACGCCCGGTGCGGTTCGCGCCGCGAAGGCCGGGCGCCAGCCCAACCACCAGCAGGCGCGCATCGCCGCGCCCAAAGCTCGGGGCCGGGCCGTTCCACCAGTCTGGATGGGCGCGCTGGTTCTCGGCGCGAAACTCAACCAGGCGTGGGCAGAGGGGACAGTCGCGCGCCGGCTCGGCGACCCGCGTCTGGTTCGCCGTCACCTCAATCCTCGTCATCGTTGTAATCGCGCTGACGGCGTTCACGCCCCACAAGCTTGCCAAGCTCCGCCAGCTCGATGAAGGAGTCGGCCTGGCGGCGCAGATCGTCGCTGGCCATGGGCGGTGAGGATTTCAGCGTCGACACCACCGAGACGCGCGCGCCCTTGCGCTGCACCGCCTCGACGACTTTACGAAAATCGCCGTCGCCTGAGAACAGCACGATATGGTCGAGATAGCCGGCCGCCTCGACTACGTCGACGGCGAGATCGACATCCATGTCGCCCTTGATGCGCCTGCGCCCGTTGTCGTCGGTGTATTCCTTGGCCGCCTTGGTGACGACCTTGAAGCCGTTGTAATCAAGCCAGTCGATCAGGGGGCGGATCGGCGTGTATTCCTCGCTCTCGATCAGCGCGGTGTAATAGTTGGCGCGCACGAGACGTCCGCGCTTGCGGAATTCTTCGAGAAGCTTTTTGTAATCAATGTCGAAATCGAGCGCCTTGGCGGCGGAGTAGAGGTTCGCGCCGTCGATGAACAGCCCGAGTCGTTCGTTCGGGTAGAAGGTCATGCCAATGCCTTTCGTGATAAAAGCCGCTTCAAATAACGCGTCCGAAGGCATTTATATCGCCCTCGGCGCAAACCAAGCATACCGGGGCGCCGCGCCGCTTGAAAACCTCAATTCAGCGTTGGCGGCCCTTCTGTCGCAGGGCGTGGAAATCGCCGCCGCGTCGCGGCCCTGGCGTACGCCGGCCTGGCCGGATCCGTCTGATCCGCCGTTCGTGAACGGCGCGGTGCAGGTGCGCACGGATCTGGAACCCGCCGCGCTCATGAAAATCCTTCACGGCGTCGAGGAAAGTTTCGGCCGGGTGCGCGGCCGGCGCAATGCGCCGCGCACCATTGACCTGGATCTGGTCGATTATCTCGGCCGAGCGGCGCCTGGCGAGGGCGGGGGGCCGGTTCTACCCCATCCAAGGGCTGTCCAGCGCGCCTTCGTGCTTATCCCCTTGCGCGAAATCGCCCCGCGCTGGCGCGATCCGGTGAGCGGTGCTAGCGTTGATCAGTTGATTGCGGCCCTGCCGCTTGCCGACCGGAGCGCGTGCCGCCCGGCGGGGGGGCGTTTTTTATGCTGACCGTGCGGGTTGATGCGGCTGCGAAGACAGGCTATTTGCTAGGTTTCCGCCAAGTTCTTGAAGGAGCGCCCCCAAGCATGGCCCGCGTCACCGTCGAAGACTGCATCGAGAAGATCGATAACCGCTTTCAGCTGGTTCTGATTTCGGCCCACCGCGCGCGCAATATCGCTGCGGGCGCGTCGCTGATGATTGATCGCGACAATGACAAGAACCCGGTCGTGGCGCTGCGTGAAATCGCCGACGACAAGCTTGATCTTGATGCGCTCGGCGAAAGCCTGGTCTCCGGTCTTCAGCGGGTGATCCCGGCTGATGACGAAGAGGATGACCGCGACGGCCGCCGCAAGGGCGACCAGGGCGAGGAGCGTCTTGCGCTGCCGCAGCCGGAAATGGACGAAGCCGCAATGCTCAAGGCGCTGCAGTCGGATCGCGACGGCCCGGCCGACGGCCGACTCTAAACCGTGAGCGCGCTGGCGACACCGTCCGCGCAAACGCATTTTGACGACGCCATTCCAAGCGCCGAAGATCTCGTCACGCGTGTCCTGTCCTACCATCCCCAGGCGGATTCGGACCTGATACGGCGCGCTTACGAATTCGCCCGCTCCGCCCATGAAGGACAGACCCGTCACTCCGGCGCGCCCTATTACGGGCACACGGTGGAGGTTGCGATGCTGCTGGCCGAGCTGCGGCTCGACGCGGCCACGATCTGCACCGGGCTGCTGCACGACACCGTCGAAGATACCTCGGCCACGCTGGAAGATATCGAAGATCTGTTTGGCGCGGACGTCGCCCAGCTGGTCGACGGCGTCACCAAGCTGGGCAAGATGCAGCTCACTTCCAAGCGGACCAAGCAGGCTGAAAACCTGCAAAAGCTGGTGGTGGCGATCACCCGCGATGTCCGCGTCCTGCTGGTGAAGCTGTGCGACCGGCTGCACAATATGCGCACGCTGCATTTCGTGCCGAAGTTTGAAAAGCGCGAGCGGATCGCGCGCGAGACGCTGGACATTTACGCACCGCTTGCGCGCCGGGTCGGGGTGAACCGGGTCTGCGTCGAGCTTGAAGACCTTGCCTTCAAGAACATGAATCCGGCGGCGTATGAGTCGATCACGAAGCGCCTGAGCGAAATGCGCCTGGTGCGCTCGGACGCAGTGAGTTCGGTCTCGGGAAGTCTTTCCGAAAAGCTCAACGACGCCGGGATCGACTGCCGGGTGTTCGGACGCGAAAAGCGGCCCTATTCGATCTGGCGCAAGCTCGACAAGAAGGGTGTCAGCTTCGACGAGATCGCCGATATCTACGCCTTCCGGATTCTGGTCGAAGATCCGGCCGATTGCTATCGCGCGCTCGGCGTGGTGCACCAGACTTGGCGTTGCGTGCCCGAACGCTTCCGCGACTACATCTCCACGCCCAAGCCGAACAATTACCGCTCTTTGCACACGACCATCATCGGGCCGGGCAATATCCGCGTCGAGCTGCAGATCCGCACCGAGGCGATGGAGCTCGTGGCTGAAACTGGCGTCGCCGCTCATTGGCGTTATAAATCCGGTGGCTATGCCTATGATCCTAAGGCGGCGAAGGAAGCGGGTGGTGACCCGCTCATGCGCCTTCGCCCGTTTGTGGAGATCCTGGAGCAGGGCGGCGATCCGGAGGAATTTCTCGAGCACGCCAAGCTCGAAATGTTCGCCAACGAGGTCTACAGCTTCACGCCCAAGGGCGAGTTGATCACACTGCCGGGCGGGGCCACGCCGCTGGACTTCGCCTACGCGGTTCATACCGAGCTTGGCCATGCCGCCATCGGCGCCAAGATCAACGGGCGCGAGCGTCCGCTGCGGACCCGGCTGAATAATGGCGACGTCATCGAGATCATCAAGGGCGGGATGCGTCAGCCTCCGGCCGGCTGGGAGGATCTGGTGATCACCGGCCGGGCCCGCGCCGCGATCCGCAAGCTTATTCGCTCCTCTGAAAGCGACGAATTCATCCGCATCGGCCGGGTGATCGCCGAGCACGCCTTCCTGCGTGAGGGCAAGATGTTCCGCGAGGCCGGCCTCGGCGATGCGCTGAAGCGCCTGGAGCTTGACGATGTGGAGGGGTTGTATCGCGCGCTCGGGCGCGGCTCGATCAGCTCGGGCGAACTTCTTGAGGCGGTCTATCCCGGCCATCGCGAGGCGCGCGGACGCCGTCCCCAGGACCGCGAACGCATCGCCGACGCGACGGGCGGGCTCTATGTGCATGGCCGCGGCCTGACGCCGGGCGTCAGCCTGCACTTCGCCAGCTGCTGTTCACCCATGCCCGGCGACCGCATAGTCGGTGTGATGCGGCCGGCGCGAGGCGTCGTGGTTCACGTGATCGACTGCGAGCGTCTGGCCCGGTTCGAAGACGAGGATGATCTGGAACACTGGATCGATCTGAAATGGACGCCGGAAGCGGCCAATAACGCGGTGTCCATCGGGCGCATTCACGCAACGGTGCGCAATGAACCCGGCGTGCTGGCCGAAATCGCGGGAGCGGTGGGCGAAGCGCGCGGCAACATCACCGACGTGCAGACGCTCGACCGCACGAAGGACTTCTTCATTATGGCCTTTGATGTGGAGGTGTTCGACGCCCGCCACCTGTCCAACATCATCTCGGCGCTGAAGACAAGCGACCGGGTGGTGAGCGTTGAGCGCGCGCGCACCGGATATGACGACGCCGCCGCGTCCGAATACGAAGAAACCCAGAAAGAGACCTCATGACCGCCGACGAAGTGCTGAACGAATTCAAGGAAGCCGGCGCGCTTCTCGAGGGCCACTTCATCCTGTCGTCGGGGCTGCGCAGCCCGGTTTTCCTGCAGAAGGCCCTGGTGTTTCGCGACGCGGCGCGCACCGAGCGTCTGTGCAAGGCGCTCGCCGCGCGCATTCTGGCTGACGGGCAGGGGCCGTACACGGCGATCGTTTCGCCCGCCCTTGGCGGCCTGATCCCCGGCTATGAGACGTCGCGCCAGATGGGCCTGCCCTTCCTGTTTGTGGAGCGCGAGGACGGCGAGTTCGCCCTGCGCCGCGGGTTCGAGCTTACCGCCGCGGACCGGGTGCTGGTGATCGAGGACATCGTCACCACCGGATTGTCGTCGCGCGAATGCATCAAGGCGATCGAAGCGACCGGCGCCAAAGTGGTCGCCGAGGGCTGCCTGGTTGACCGCTCCGGCGGGAAAGCCGATGTGGGCGTGCCGCTCACTGCGCTCGCGACCGTGAACTTTCCCGCCTATCCCAGCGACAAGCTGCCGCCGGAGATGGAGCGCATCCCGGCCATGAAACCGGGCAGCCGGGGACTTTCCTGATGGCGGAGACACTCCGCCTGGGGCTGAATATCGACCACGTGGCGACGATCCGGAACGCCCGCGGCGGCGACCATCCTGATCCGGCGCGCGCCGCCGCCATGGCGGCTGAAGCGGGGGCGGACGGCCTGACCGTGCATCTGCGCGAGGACCGTCGCCATATCCGCGATCGTGATCTGGACGCGATCCGCAAGGCTTCGTCTCTGCCGATCAATCTGGAGATGGCGGCCACCGAGGAAATGACCGTCATCGCGGCCGGGTTCAAACCGCACGCCGCCTGCATCGTCCCGGAAAAGCGTGAAGAGCGCACCACCGAAGGCGGGCTCGATGTCGCCGGGCTTCACAGTCAGATCGCGCCCGTGGTGCGCGCCCTCGCAGAGGCCGGCGCCCGCGTTTCGCTGTTCATCGAACCCGACGCGGTGCAGATCGCGGTGGCCGAAGTGCTTGGCGCGCCGGTGGTTGAGCTTCACACCGGCCGCTTCGCCGAGCTCTGGCTTGAAGGCGGCGAGGAGGCTGCGAGGGACGAGCTCCAGCGGATCGCCGAAGCCGCCGGGGAGGCGCGCCGCCGCGGGATCGAACCCCATGCCGGACACGGCCTGACCTTCGACAATGTCAAACCAATCGCGGCGATCCCGGAAATCGCCGAGCTGAATATCGGTCATTTCCTCATCGGCGAGGCGATCTTCTCCGGCCTGCCCGAGGTGGTGCGCCGCATGCGCGCCCTCATGCACGAGGCCCGGGGAGGCGCGGCGTGATCATCGGGATCGGAAGCGACATCATCGATATCCGTCGTATCGAGCGGTCAGTTGAGCGTTTCGGAGAGCGCTTCCTCAAGCGGGTTTTCACCGAGGGCGAGCGCGCCAAGGCGGAAAGCCGCCGGCGGCGGATCGACACCTACGCCAAGCGCTTCGCCGCCAAGGAAGCCTGCGCCAAGGCGCTCGGCACAGGCATCTATCGCGGCGTCGCCTGGCAACAGATGGAAGTGATCAATCTTCGCGGCGGCAAGCCGACGCTGAAGCTCACCGGTCCGGCGCTGGAGCGGCTGACCGCGCTGACGCCCGCCGCGATGACGCCGCAAATCCACATTACGCTCACCGATGATCACCCTTGGGCGCAAGCCTTCGTCATCATCGAAGCCCTCGAGGCGTAAATGCGCAATCCTTTGTCCTCCTCCAAGGGCGCCGAGCCGCCGCTGGAGGCGGACGGCGCTGCAGAGCCCCGCACACGCAAGCGCAATGACAGCCTTGGATCGACGCTTCTGTGGGCGCTCGTGGTGGCGCTGGCGGTGAGAACGCTTCTGTTTCAACCCTTTCATATTCCGTCTGAATCCATGCGCCCGACGCTGGAGGCCGGCGATTATGTGATCTCCTCGAAATGGCCGTACGGGTATTCGCGCTATTCGCTGCCGCTGGGACCGGATGTCTTTGAGGGCCGCGTATTCGCCGGATTGCCAGATCGCGGCGAGGTGATCGTGTTTCGTGCGCCCCACACCGGTGGGCAGAGCTTTATCAAACGGGCCATCGGCATGCCGGGCGAGACCATCGAGGTGCGCGGCGGCGTGCTGTTCATCGACGGCGCCGAAGTGCCGCGCGGCCTGGTGGGCGAGGACGTGCGCCTTAATCAGCGCGGCGAGATGCGCCGTTACGACGTCTATGAGGAAATCCTGCCGGGCGGCGTGGCCTATGAGGTGCTGGATCTGGGCGCCGGTGATCTTGACGATTTCGGGCCCGTCACCGTACCTGCGGGCCATGTTTTCGCACTGGGCGACAATCGCGATGAATCGCGCGACAGCCGTGTGCCCTCACCCTTGGGGCCGGGCCCGATTCCGCTGGAGAATCTCATCGGCCGCGCTGATCTGGTGCTGCTCTCGGCGCGTCCGGATTTCAGCCTGTGGCGGCCATGGACCTGGTACCGCCTGCGCGCCGACAGGTTTGCGCGCTCGCTTGATGCGGAGCCCGGCTAGGCCATGAGTGACCGGATCACCCTGTTTGAAGCCGAGCTCGGCCACACATTCTCCGACCGTGCGCTTCTGGAGCGCGCGCTGACCCATGCTTCCCATGGGGACGGGCGCTCGCGCACCGAGTCCAACGAGCGGTTGGAGTTTCTCGGCGACCGGATCCTGGGTCTCATGGCCGCCGAGACCCTGTTCAAGGCGTTCGAGGGCATGGACGAGGGTGGTCTCGCCCACCGGCTTAATGCGCTGGTGAACAAGGACGCCTGCGCGCGCGCCGCCAAGCGCGTGCGGCTTGGCGACGCCTTGCGCCTGTCGCCGGCGGAGGAGCGCCTGGGCGGGCGCGAGAAAGCCTCAATTCTCGCCGATGGATGCGAAGCGGTGCTCGGCGCGTTGTATCTGGACGGCGGGCTGGACGCTGCGCGCCGGTTCTTTGATCGGCTTTGGGCCGAGGAGATCGAAGGCCTCACCAAACGCCCCAAGGACGCCAAGTCCCGCCTGCAGGAATGGGCGGCGGCGAAGGGCCTGGGGCCGCCGGTCTATCGCACCATGGCGCGAAAGGGTCCGGACCACCGGCCCGTCTTTGAAATCGAAGTGGCTGTCGCGGGGCTCGACCCGGCGCGCGGCGAAGGCGGCTCCAAACAGGACGGCCAGCGCGAGGCCGCCCAAATCCTCTTGAAGCGAGAACACGCTGATGACTGATCCTACCCGCGCCGGCTTCGTCGCCGTCATCGGCGCTCCGAACGCCGGAAAATCGACGCTGGTGAACGCTCTGGTGGGCCGCAAGGTCTCCATCGTCACGCCCAAGGTGCAGACCACGCGCTTTCAGGTGCGCGGCGTGATGATGCACGGGCGCGCCCAGATCATTCTGGTGGATACGCCCGGCGTGTTCGCCCCGCGCCGCCGCCTCGATCGGGCCATGGTGGCGTCGGCCTGGGACGGCGCCAATGACGCCGACGCCATCGCCCACGTGGTCGACGCGCCCGCCCAGCTGAAAGGCGGCGGTCGCACGGCGGAGGATGTGGACCGGGTGATCGAAGGGCTGAAAAGCCACGATCACAAGGCGGTTCTTGTGCTCAACAAGATCGACCTCATCAAGCGTGATGAGCTTCTCGCCCTGTCTCAAAATTTATTTGAAACAGGCGTTTATAGTGATGTCTTCATGATCAGCGCGAGCCGGGGAGAACGGATTTCCGATCTGGCCGATCACCTCGCCAAGGCGATGCCGGAAAGCCCCTGGCTTTATCCTGAGGATCAGATCGCCGACCTCTCCGAGCGCCTGCTCGCGGCGGAGGTAACGCGCGAAAAGCTGTTCCTGCGCGTCCATGAAGAGCTGCCCTATGCGCTCACCGTGGAGACCGAAAGCTGGAAGGATCTGCGCGACGGCGCGGTGCGCATCGAGCAGACCATCTATGTGGAGCGTGAAGGCCATCGCCCGATCATTTTGGGCAAGGACGGCCAGACCGCCAAATGGGTCGGCAAGGCCGCGCGCGAGGAGCTGGAAGAGCAGCTGGGCCGCAAGGTGCACCTGTTCCTGTTCGTGAAGGTCCGCCCGAAATGGGGTGAGGACCGGGAACGCTTCACCGCTCTGGGCCTGGATTTCGACGTCTAGATGGAGTGGACGGGATCAGGCCGGATCGTCGCGGTGCGCCCCCATGGCGAAACCAGCGCGGTGGTGGAGATCCTCACCGGTGAGCATGGCCGCCACGCCGGGCTGGTGCGCGGCGGACGTTCGCGCAGCCTGCGCCCGGTCCTGCAGCCGGGCAACCGGGTGAGGGCGGTCTGGCGCGCCCGGCTGGAGGATCATCTGGGCGGCTTTCAGGTGGAGGCCGAAGACCTCTCCGCCGGGGTGCTGATGGAGGACCCGCTGGCGCTGTCCGGACTGAACGCCGCTTGCGCCATGGCGTCCACCTGCCTGCCGGAACGCGAGCCGCATCCGGCGGTGGCCGAAGCGTTCGAGGTGCTTCTGGGCGCGCTTGAAAATCCCGATCTCTGGCCGCCGCTTTATGTGAGCTGGGAGGCGGGGCTTCTGGCCGATCTTGGCTACGGCCTCGACCTTCGAAAATGCGCCGGCACCGGACAGACCGATAACCTCATTTATGTGAGCCCCAAATCCGGCCGGGCGGTGAGCGGCGAGGCCGGCAGGCCCTATCACGACAAGATGCTGACCCTGCCCGGCTTCATGGCGGGCGGCGGGGCGATCTCGCCCGGTGACGTATCGGCGGGATTAAAACTCACCGCCTATTTCATCGAACGCCGCGTTCTTTGGCCCTCCGACAAGCGCCTGCCCGACGCCCGCGCCCGCATGATCGAGCGCCTGGAGGCGGGCGGGTTGCTCTAGCGGGGCGCCGCCACTGGCGTACGCACCTGTGCAAAACCCCTGCAGGGGCCCGCGCGTCGCGCGTCGCCGGGCCTTATACTCTGACGTAAGCGAATCGCGAGGACGAGATGGGCGAGCAGATCACCGGCGAAGGCGGGCGGATTTTCGAGCAGAGCTTCGATGAGGCGCTGTCTTCGCGCTATCTCGCCTATGCGCTGTCCACCATCACCCAGCGCGCGCTTCCCGACGCCCGCGACGGGCTGAAGCCGGTTCACCGCCGCCTGCTCTACGCCATGCGGCTTTTGAAGCTGGATCCGGAGAGCGCCTACAAGAAATCGGCGCGCGTGGTGGGCGACGTGATCGGCCGCTTCCACCCGCATGGCGACCAGGCCGTCTACGAGGCTCTGGTTCGCCTGGCGCAGGATTTCGCCAGCCGCTATCCACTGGTCGAAGGCCAGGGCAATTTCGGCAATGTGGACGGCGACGGCGCCGCGGCCATGCGATACACCGAGGCGCGCCTGACGCTGGCCGCGACCCTGCTCCTGCAGGACTATGACGCCGGCACGGTGGATTTTCGCGACACCTATGACGGCGAGGATTCCGAGCCGATCGTCCTGCCTGCGGCGTTCCCGAACTTGCTGGCCAACGGCTCGGCCGGGATCGCCGTGGGCATGGCGACGAACATTCCGCCCCACAACGCCGCCGAGCTGTGCGATGCGGCGCGTCATCTGATCAAGACGCCGAACGCCAAGACCGAAACCCTGATGAACTATGTGCAGGGGCCGGACTTTCCCACCGGCGGCATCTGCGTGGAATCGCGCGAGAGCATGCTGGACGCCTATGAGACCGGCCGCGGCGGGTTTCGTCTGCGCGCGCGCTGGCGCGGTGAGGTGCTGCGTGAGGGCGAATGGCAGGATGTGGGGATTGATCCCCACGAGGATCTGGCGGCCTGCAAGAAAGAGATGATGGCGCGCAAGCAGTGGCGGATCGTCGTCACCGAAGTGCCCTACCTGATCCAGAAAGCCCGGCTGATCGAGCGGATCGCCTCGCTGCTGGACCAGAAAAAGCTGCCGCTTCTGGGCGACGTGATGGACGAGAGCGCCGAGGATGTGCGCCTTGTGCTGGAACCCAAGACCCGCACCATCGATCCCGAGCTTTTGATGGAGAGCATGTTCAGGATCACCGATCTTGAGGTGCGCTTTGCGCTGAACCTGAACATCCTCGACCCCAGCGGCGCGCCGCGCGTGGTGGGCCTGAAAGAGGCTCTGGAAATCTGGCTGGAGCATCGCCGCAATGTGGCGGTTCGCTGGTCGGAAGCGCGTCTTGCGAAAGTGGAGGACCGGCTGGAGGTCCTGGCCGGCTACATGATCGCCTTCCTCAATCTGGATGAGGTGATCCGGATCATCCGCTATGAGGATCATCCCAAAGACCAGCTGATCACGACCTTCACCCTGACCGATCGCCAGGCGGAAGCCATCCTCAACATGCGCCTGCGCTCCCTGCGCAAGCTAGAGGAGATGGAGATCCGCGGGGAGGAAGAGCGTCTGCGCGGCGAGCGCGACGAGCTGAAAGCCCTGATCGGCGATGAAGCGCTGCAGTGGAAAAAGGTCGACGCCCAGATCGCCGGCGTGAAGAAGCAGTTTGGGCCGAACACCAAGATCGGCAAGCGCCGCACCGACTTCGCCGACGCCCCGGACGCCGATCTGGCCGACGCGGTGGAAGAGGCGCTGATCTCGCGCGAACCTGTCACCGTGGTGCTCTCCAAGATGGGCTGGATCCGCGCGCTGAAGGGTCACCAGGACGATCTCTCGGCGCTGAAGCACAAGGACGGCGACGAGACCCTGTTTGCGGTGAAGGCGGAAACCACAGACAAGATCCTGCTGTTCGCCAGCGATGGCCGCTTCTTCACTCTGGATGCGGCCAAGCTGCCCGGCGGGCGTGGATTCGGCGAGCCGGTGCGCCTGATGGTCGAACTGGATGAAGGCGCCGAGCCGGTCTCGCTGTTCCGCTATGAGCCCGAGCGCAAGCTTTTGATCGCGCAGACCTCGGGGCATGGCTTCATAGTTGCCGAGAAGGATCTGCCGGCCCAGAAGCGGGCGGGACGCCAGGTTCTGAACGTGCAGGCCGGCGAACGCGCGATGACCGCCATGGCCATGGCCGGCGACCGGGTCGCGGTGCTGGGGGAGAACAAGAAGCTTTTGATCTTCGCCGCCGACGAAATTCCGGAGATGACCCGCGGCAAGGGCGTGCGTCTGCTTGGCGGCAAGGGCGGTCAGGTCGCTGACATCGCCGTCTTTGACAGCGCCGCCGGGCTCGTGCGCATCGACCCTGCGGGCCGGCGCCACGAGATCGATAACTGGCAGTTGTTTGAGGCCAAGCGCGCCCAGGCGGGCCGCATGGCGCCGCGCGGCTTCACCGCGAAGAAATTCGACGCCCGCTAAGTCTTCCCGCAGCCGGGCGTTGTTGCGCGCCGGTTCTGGGGCTATTCCTGTCTGAAACGGAGTCGGAGGGATCGACCTCCCGCCTCCAACGGAGCGCGCTAAATGGAAATGCTTGTCATCCTCGGTCTGATCGTCCTGGTCGGTCTGGTCATCGTCCTGATCTACAACCGCCTTGTGGCGCTGCGTCAGACGACGCGCCAGGCCTGGGGCGATATCGACGTGCAGCTTAAGCAGCGCCATGACCTGGTGCCCAACCTGGTGGAGACCGTAAAGGGCTACGCCAGCCACGAAAAAGAGACGCTCGAACGCGTCGTTCAGGCCCGCCAGCAAGCCGTGGACGCCGGCTCCACCAAGGAGCTGGCCCAGGCCGAGAACATGCTCTCCGGTGCGCTGCGCCAGCTGTTCGCCCTGTCGGAAAGCTATCCGGACCTGAAGGCCAACCAGAATTTCCTGTCGCTGCAGACCGAGCTGGCGGATCTTGAGAACAAGATCGCCGCGGCCCGCCGTTTCTTCAACAACGCTGTTGGCGAATACAACACCGCGATCGAGCAGTTTCCCGCCGTGGTGCTGGCCAATTCCTTCGGCTTCAAGAGCGAGGAATTCTTCGAGGTCGCCGCGTCCGAGCGCGCGCGTGTGGACGCCGGTCCCCAGGTGAAGTTCTAGCGGTTTCTCAAACGCGGAGGCGGCGATGACCGCCATCGGCCTGCGCACCCATATCTGGAACAACAACCTGAAGAGCCTCGCGCTTCTGGCGGGCTTCCCGGTCTTGCTCCTGCTTTTGACATACGGCTGCGTCCTGTTGCTGATCGGCTACGGGGTGGTGGATTCCGGGTCGGACCTGTCCCTGGCGGATCAGCACCGCGAGGCGCTCCGGATCACAAGAGACGCCGCGCCATTCGTCGTCGCAGGCGCGGCGGTCTGGTTTGTCGCGGCCTTTCTCTGGCGCCAGCAGATCATTGATCGCGCGGCGGGCGCGCGGCGACTTGATCGCTCCGACGCGCCACGCGTCTATAACCTGCTTGAAAATCTCTGCATTTCGCGCGGCCTGACCATGCCGGGCCTTCGCATCATCGAAACCGCGTCCCTGAACGCCTACGCCTCAGGGCTGGGCGAGAAGGATGCGGTGATCACGGTGACGCGCGGTCTGGTGGATACGCTCAGCGATGACGAGCTTGAGGCGGTTCTGGCCCATGAACTCACCCATGTGATCAATCGCGATGTCCGGCTTCTGGTGGTGGCGGTGATCTTTGTTGGGATCATCTCGCTGATCGGCGAGATCCTCGCGCGCGGCCTGTTTCGCGGTTCGGCCGCCCGGCTCGGCGGTGCGCGCCGGGGCAAGTCCGGAAATTCAGGCGTCATTTTCGTCATCGCCATCGCGGTGATCGGCGTGTGCTGGTTGCTGGCGATGCTGATCCGCTTCGCCATGTCACGCTCACGCGAATACATGGCGGACGCCGGTGCGGTGGAACTGACCAAAAAACCTGAAGCTATGATCGCCGCGCTGGAGAAGGTTTCGGGTCACAGCACCGTGGAGAAAGCGCCCAGCGAGATCCGCCAGATGTTTCTTCATGATGACAGCGCCGGGTTCGCCGGCCTGTTCATGACCCACCCGCCGATCGAGCGGCGGATCGCGGCGCTGCGCGTCTTTGGCGGCGTGGCGTCATCCATCGGCGAGCCGGCCTAGCGCGCGCCGTCCGGATCGCTCTGAGCGGTCTCCTCCGCCTCACCGGGCAGAGCGTCCGGAGCGGAGAGAAGGCCTTCAAAGCTCTGGGCGTAGATGAACCAGGCGGACGCAAAAAGCGCCGCGATCACCGGCCCGACGATGATGCCCACCGCGCCGAACAGTGTGAGACCGCCCAGCGTTGAGAGTAGAACCATGAGATCGCTCATCTTGGCGTCCTGACCCACCAGCACCGGGCGCAACAGATTGTCGATCACGCCCACAACCGCCGCGCCCCAGACAGCCAGGCCCACCGCGGGGAGCTGTTCGCCATTGATCCAGAGCCAGAATGCGGCCGGGAGCCAGACCAGCGGCGGACCGATCCCGGGTACGATTGAGAGAACGCCGGCGATCGCGCCCCAGAACGCTGCGCCGGGGACACCGGCGATTGCGAGTGCGATACCTGTGAGACCGCCCTGGAGCACGGCGATCACGAACGTGCCTTTCACCGTGGCGCGGATGGTGGACAGGGTGCGCTCGGCCAGAAGATCACGGTCGCCGGCCTGCATGGGAAGGAGGCCGAGCGCTTTCTTCAGCGACCGCGGCCCGGCCGTCAGTAGGTAGAACAGGGCGAATAGCAAGATCACCAGGTTGAGAACAAACCCCAGGACGCCGCCCGTCGCCCGGCGCAGACCGCCCACGAGTATGCCGCCCAGCCCCGAAACCGCTTCACCCAGGCGGGCTGCGATTTCGCTCTGATAGGGGGCGAGATCGTCGCGCATGGGTAGCCAGTCGGGCAGGCCCGCAAAGCCTTCCTGGCGGAAGGCGCGGATTTGTTCCTGCACCCAGGGTACGAAGGTCTGGCCGACTCCCACCGCCTGCTCGGCCACCAGGAAGAGAATCGCCAGGAACGGGATCAGGACCAGGAAAACAGTGACCAGGAGGGTGAAAGTAGCAGCGATCTTGTCCCGGCCGCCGAAGAGCTTCGAGAAGAATACCTGCATCGGGAACACGAAGATCGCCAGCACCGCCGCCAGAAACAGCGCGGAGAGGAAATTCTGGATCATCCACAGGAAGACGCCGGTCAGCGCCAGCGCAAGCACCACGATGAATCCGCGCTGCAGGGACAGGCGGTCTTCCTGAAGTTCGGCCCGTTCGTTCTTAGTCATAGAGCAATCCTGGCAGGCCAGTCGCGAGCCAGGGCAGAGCGGCGACAGCGGTGATCATCAAGAGCTGGATGACCACAAACGGCGCGGCGCCGCGATAGATGGCGCCGGTGGTCAATTCAGGTGGCGCGACGCCCCTGAGATAGAACAGCGCAAAGCCGAAGGGCGGCGTCAGGAAGCTGGTCTGAAGGTTCAACGCCATCAATACGCCCAGCCAGACCGGATCGACCCCCATCATCAACAGCACCGGCGCCACGATGGGCACCACCACGAAGGTGATCTCGATGAAGTCCAGGAAGAAGCCCAGAAGGAACATCACCAGCATCACCACGGCGAGCGCTCCGAATACGCCGCCCGGTACGCTTTCCAGCGCATGACGAACGCTGTCATCGCCGCCAAGTTCCCGGAACACGAGAGCAAAAAGGCTCGCGCCGATCAGGATAACGAACACCATGGCGCTTATCTGGGCAGTGGCTTTCATCACCGCATCCAGCACGCCGGTGCGAAACAGGCGGATAAGCGAAAAGAGACCGCCGAGCGTCGCGAGTGCGGACAGCGCGTAGGCGACCGTCAGCCCGACGCCGCTCGCTCCAGAGCGCAGATCGAAGACCAGCGGCGAGGCGACCAGCAAAAGCAGCGAGGCGGCCGCGAGGAGCACGATGATGCGGCCCCGCGCCGGGTTGCTAGGCGCGCCGGCGTTGCGATAGGCGGCCAGTAGCGTCGAACCTACCGCGCCGACGCCTGCCGCTTCGGTGGGGGTGGCCAGACCGCCCAGGATCGAGCCGAGAACGGAGATGATCAGGACGAGCGGCGGGACGAGGGCGGAGAGGATCTTGCCCCAATCAGCCTGAAGCTCGCCCTTGGGAATGGCCGGCGCCTGGCTGGGGCGGATCACGGCGATAAGGACCTGATAGCCCACATAAAGCGTGACCAGCATCAGACCTGGAATCAGCGCGCCGGCGAACAGATCACCCACCGAAACGATGTCGGGCGAGAAGATTCCCTGGGCCCGCTGCGCCTCGGCGTAGGCGGAGCTGAGCTGATCACCCAGCAGCACCAGAACGATGGAAGGCGGAATGATCTGACCCAGCGTGCCGGCCGCGGCGATGGAGCCTGAGGCGAGCGCCGGGTCATAGCCGCGTTTCAGCATGGTGGGCAGTGAGAGTAGGCCCATGGTCACCACGGTCGCGCCGACGATCCCGGTGGAGGCGGCCAGCAGCGCTCCCACCAGCACTACGGAGATGCCGAGACCGCCGCGCAGACTGCCGAACAGCGCGCCCATGGCCTCCAGCAATTCCTCGGCGACGCGGGACTTCTCCAGCATCACGCCCATGAAGACGAAGAGTGGCACCGCCACCAGGATGGCTTTGTCCATCTCCATGATGTTGCCGTAGATGCGCTGCGGAAAGGCGCGCAGGTGAAGCGGATCGAAGATATCCAGCGCCAGGCCGAGCAGGGCGAAGGCGATGCCCACCCCGGCCAGGGAAAACGCCACCGGATAGCCGCGCAGCAGCGCCGCGAACGCGCCGATGAACATCAGGAAGGGCAGGATCTCGAGAAACAGGGCCATGGGGTCAGATCTCGTGATCGCCGGCGTTGACGCCGGTGGGCGGGGCGGGGCGGTTTGATAGCGTCAGCGCGGCGCGCGCAGCCATGGACAGACCCTGAAGGATCATCATCACCGCAAAGAGCGGAATCGAGGTTTTCAGCAGGAAGACCAGCGGCAGGCCGTCGCTCTCCCGCGACCGCTCCAGAATCCGCCAGGCGCCGCCCACATAGGAGCGAGAGGTCTCAAGGATCAGCCAGCTCATGGGGATGAGGGCGAGATAGGTCCCGGCCAAATCGGTCCAGGCTTTGCCCTTCTCGCTGAGCTTTGAGTAGATGATGTCGACGCGCACATGGCCGCCGGTGAGCAGGGCTGCAGCGCTGGACCACAGAAAGAGGATCGCGTGCAGATAGATCACGCTCTCCTGAAGCTTTGTCATCGAAATCCCGAATACATAACGCTGAATCACGATTACGGCGGTGACAATGACAAGGGCGAGCCCCGCCCAGCGCACGGCGTCGGCCACGGTGATCGAGACCGCGTCTATGGCGCGTGCGCCAACGCCGAGCAGGCGCTCGACCCCGCCAGGCAGGCTTGCGAACCGACCCCAGAACGCGGCGGCGACCGGGACCAGCAGGAGCGGGCTCAGCGCGAGGCCCGACCAGCCGAGGATGCGGCCAAAGCCCGACGCCACGCCCGGCAAGTGCGCAGAGATCCATCCGCCGACCGCGCCGGCGCTGGCCGCGTCCGCGACCAGGCCGAGGCCGGTCACCGCCAGCACGATAAGGAGCAGGATGTCTCCGGCGCGCATTCTAGCGTCCAAGGACGAGTTCGCGTTTCTGGTAGTAGGGCGCTTCGGAAATGTTCGCCCAGTCCCGGCCGATGCGGCGCGCCTCGATATAGCTTTCATAGACCCGGCGCGAGAGCGGATCGGCGTTGGCCGTATCAGCCACGACCTGTTCTGAAATCCGGCCCACCTCGCGCCAGATATCGTCGGAGAAGCTGCGAAGCTGAACGCCGTGGTCTTCGGTGAGCGCGCGCAGCGCCAGCCCGTTCTGATAAGTGAATTCGGCCAGAGACTGGTTGTTGGCGGCGCGGCAGGCGGCCCGAACGATCGCCTGCTGATCGGCCGGCAGACCGTCCCAGACGCCGCGATTGATCCCTACAGCGAGCGCCGAGCCCGGCTCGTGGAAGCCGGGGCCGTAGTAAAACGGCGCTTCGCGATAAAAGCCGAACGCGAGATCATTCCACGGGCCGACCCACTCGGTGGCGTCGATGGCGCCCGACTGGAGCGACTGGTAGATCTCGCCGCCGGACAGCGCCACGGCGGCGCCGCCCAGTTCGCGGATGACATTGCCGCCAAGACCCGGGATGCGCATGCGCAGGCCGCGGAAATCCTCAAGCGTGTTCACTTCACGCTTGAACCAGCCGCCCATCTGGTGGCCGGTATTGCCGGCCTGGAAGGCGATCAGATTGAACTGCGCGGAAAGCTCGTCCCAGAGCTCCTGGCCGCCGCCGAACTCGACCCACGCCATGATTTCGTGGGCGGTCATGCCCATGGGCACGGCGCAGAAGAAATTATAGGCCGGTGACCGGCCCTGCCAGTAATACTCGGCGCCGTGATACATGTCGGCGACGCCGTTCGAGACGGCGTCGAAGACCTCAAACGCGCCCACGACCTCGCCTGCGCCGAGTACTTCCACTTCCAGCGCGCCGGCGGTCATCTCCTGTATGAAGGCCGCGGTACGTTCCGCCGCGGTGCCTAGGCCCGGAAAACCCTTCGGCCAGGTGGTGACCATGCGGAGTTTGCGGGTGCGCGCGCGGTTGACCGACGGCGCAGCCGGGGCGGTCTGCTGACCGTCCTGCTGGGAGCACGCCGACGCTGCGCCGGCTGCAGCCACGCAGGCCCCTGAAAGAAATGTGCGGCGATCCATATCGTCCCTCCCCTGGGCCCCGGCCTTTTCTGGCTGGTTTCGCCCTAATCCCTGTCATGCATCCCGGCGATCCTGCGGCGCGGGCGCTTCGGCCTCGGCTTCCGCCTTGTTAAGCCTGCGCCAGCCGGTCGGCTCCAGAATCTCCAGCGGCCTGTAGCGCGCCTTGTAATCCATCTTGGCGCTGCCTTGCACCCAGTATCCCAGATAGATGAAGGGCAGCTGCGCGCGCTGCGCCCGGCCCACATGGTCAAGTATGATGAAGGCGCCCAAGCTGCGCTTGTCCAGATCTGGATCGAAGAAGCTGTAGACCAGTGAGAACCCGTCGTTAAGCGCATCCACAAGCACCGCCGCCACAAGCGCGCCGTAGCCGTCGCGATACTCGACGATCTCGGTGCGCTGGGCGCCGTCCTCGATCATGCCGGCGAAGTCGAAGAAATCCATGCCGGCCATGTCGCCGTCGCCATGGCGCGTTTCCAGATACCGCGACAGCAACGCGAATTGCTCGGGCGTCGCCTCGCTCGGCTTTTCAATGCGGATAAGGTCGGCGTTTCGCTTCAGCGTGCGTTTTTGGCTCCGGGTCGCAGCGAACTCACTGACCGGAATCCGCGCCGACTTGCACGCCGAACACCGCTCGCACGCCGGTCTGTAAAGGATGGATTGGGAGCGCCGGAAGCCAGCATGGGTGAGGGTGTCGTTCAGCGCCGGGCCGTCGGCAAGCTCAAGCTTCGTGAAGACCTTTCGCTCCATGCGCCCGGGAAGATACGGGCACGGAGACGGGGCCGTCAGGAAGAATGGCAGCTGTTTGGCGGCGAACGGACGGGTCACGGGCGGATTCGACTCCCTTTCTAGCGATCGTCAGCTTAACCCGCCAAAGCCGGTTGAGAAACTGAACGCGACGTAAGCGGTGAACACCAGCCAGACCAGCAGGGACAAGGGCGCGCCGGCGCGCAGGAAATCCACGAATTTGTACTTGCCCGGCCCCATCACCAGCAGGTTGGTCTGATACCCGATGGGCGTGGCGAAACAGGTGTTGGCGGCGAACAGCACGGTCAAGGCGAAGAGCTGCGGATCAGATCCGGTCGCGCTGGCGGCCCCGACAGCGATGGGCGTGAACAGGATCGCCGTCGCATTGTTCGACAGGACATTGGTGAGCACCATGACGAGCAGGAACAGCGCCGACAACAAGGCTGTAACGCCGAAGGGCTCGAAAACCGCCACCACCGAATAGGCCAGAACGTTCGCCGCGCCGCTGGCGTCCATCGCTTCACCCAGCGCAAAGGCCGAGCCGATCAGCAAGAACAGCTTCAGATCCACTGCGCGGGCGGCCTGGCGCACGTTGAGGCAGCCAGACGCAATCATGGCCGTCGCGCCGAGAATGGACGCGGCGACGATCGGCAGCACGCCGGTGGAGGCCAGAAGGATCACCGCCAGGAGAATGATGCGCGCGATGGAGGCTTTGCGAATGTCGGGAAGATCGCTGGTCGCCCATTCCATCAAAAGCACGTCGCGGTCGGCCCGAAGTCGGCGCATAGAGTCCGCGCCCCCGAACAGCAGCAGCACGTCGCCCGCCTCAAGCCGGATTTCACCCATGCGCGCACGCAGCATCCGCGAGCGGCGCTGCACGCCGAGCACGATGGCGCCCACCGAGTGGCGAAACCCGATCTGGCGGATAGTCCGCCCGATCAGGCGCGAGCCGGGAGACACCACCGCCTCGGTCAGGGCCAGCCGCTCACCGGGGGTGGGCGCGTCGAGCGGCCCGGCGGAGCGCAGCACGCCCTTGACGAATTCAGGCCGGCTGGACAGCAGCTCTGTGAGTTTCTTGCGCGTCGCCGCGACGATGATCATGTCACCCGGCTGCAGCTCGATCTCGTCGAATGGGGGCAGATAGGCCTGCTCGCCGCGCTGGATCATCCGCACGGTGATGTCCTGGAGGTCGGGAAACAGGCCGGCCACAGGTTTCTGCCCGGCCAGGGGATGGCCCACGTTCACTTCGATTTGGGCGATGTACTGCTTGCCGGTGCTGCCGGCGAATTCGGACTCCATGTCCGCGCGCTCGGGCAGGAGCTTGGGCAGGACGAACATGATGTAGACCATCCCGACGCCTGCCAGTAGCAGGCCGGGAAACATCGGCTCGAAGAAGCCGATGCTTTCGCCGGTCGCCTCCATCAGCGAGTCTGAAACCAGCAGATTGGTGGATGAGCCGATCAGCGTGGTCATGCCGGCGAAGATGCACACAAAGCTCAGCGGCATCATGAAAGTGCTGGGAGAGCCTTTCATGCGCGCGGCGACGGCGGCCAGGATCGGAATGAACATCACCACCACGGGCGTGTTGTTGATGAAGGCGGACACCACGAACACCAGCGCGAAGATCGCCAGGATGGTGAGCTTCGGGCGCACGTCGAACATCGACAGGAGCCCGCGCGTCGGCCCGTCCAGCGCGCCGGTGTGGAACACCCCCTGACCGACAATCAGCAGCGCCATGATGGTGATCAGCGCCGGATTTGCGAACCCGGACAGGATATCGCCGGAATCCGGGGCCTCCGGACCGCCGAAGAGGTGGAAGAACAAGAGGGCCGCGCACACGATCGCTCCGGAGACCAGCTCCAGCGCGAAGCGTTCCCAGCAATAGAACACGATGGCCACGCAGACGCCCGCCAGGACCGCCCACATGCGCCAGTCGGTCAGTGCGCTGAGTTCTTCCATGCCCGTCCGCTTCGCGCCGCAGCGCGGAATCGCGCCAGCCAAGCGATCAGACTAAACAGGCCTTGGCGTGGAGCGAAAGCGCGGAAAGCGCTTGCAGGTCGCGCGTCTATCGCCGGCTGTTTGGGGGAATGACCGGCGCTTCGCGCAGAAGGGTGATCGACAGGCGCCGATTGCCGGGCATGTAGGGATCATCGGGAAACAGCGGTTCGGCGCCTGCCTTGCCGCGAACTTCAGCGATGCGGTGATCGGGAATGCCCGTATCGGCCAGGACGACAAGAGCCGCGTTGGCACGCGCCGCGGACAGCTGCCAGTTAGACGGGCCCGACCGCGGGGCGGGACTGGCGTCGGTGTGGCCGGAGATGCTGATCCGGTTGGGCAGGCGCTGGGCGATTTCGGCTACGGCGCGCAAGAGAACGCTGGCGCGCTCATTGGGCTCGACCTGGCCGGGATTGAACATCGGGCGGCCTTCCTGATCCACAAGCTGGATGCGCAGGCCTTCAGGCGTTTCCTCGATGATGACATGGCGCGACAGCTCGGCCAGCTCCGGCATGTCCTGCAGCGCCTGACGCAGGGATTGCTCGGCGCTGGCGAATTGTGCGGACTCCCGGCGGGCCAGGGCGCTGGCGACTGCGTCGGTGGTGACTTCCGGTTCGCTCGAGCCCGAGCCGGCGGTGTCCGGACTTTGCTGCTGGCGTTCGCGGGTAGGGGCCGGGCGCGGCGCGAGACGGTCCACGACGCTTGCAGCCCCGGAGCCGCGCACGCCTTCATCGCCGAACGTGGTTCCGGCCAGCACGCCGCCGGAGCCGGAGGTGGACTGCGACACGCTTGCCGGCGCGAAATAGTCTGCAATGCCCTGGCGCTGCTCGGGCTCGGTGTTATTGATCAGCCACATCATCAGGAAGAAGGCCATCATGGCGGTCACGAAGTCGGCGTAGGCGACTTTCCAGGCGCCGCCGTGGTGACCGTGCCCACCACCCTTCTTGACTTTCTTGATGATGATCGGTTGATCCGTCGCCATATCCGTCCACCCTTCGGCATGTTGAGAATGTGTTCTACGCCAACAGGGTTAAGGCTGGGTTTCGAGGCGAATCAGGAGACGAGAGTTTGGATAAAGCGCGCGCCTTCCGCGATGCGCTGGGCCGGTTTCCCACCGGCGTGGCGCTTATTACGCTCTTGGATGCGGGGCGGGCCCGGGCGATGACGGTGAATTCGTTCTCGTCGGTCTCGCTCGATCCGCCGCTGATCCTGTGGTCGATCGCCAGAGATTCGCTGCGCCACACCGCGTTTCTGGAAGCACCTGAGTTCGCGGTGAACGTGTTGGGCGCCGACCAGGCCTTTCTGTCGACCGCATGCGCGCAGAACGACGATCTTGGCGCATCCGGGGCCCAGTGGAGCGCTGGAGCGAACGGCGCGCCGCTGGTGGAGGACGCCGTGGCGCGGTTTGAGTGTTCGCGCGCCGCGGTGCACGAGGGCGGCGACCATGACATCATCATCGGGGCTGTGACCGGCTTCGACGCGCCGCGCGACGCGCCGGCTCTGGTCTTCTACCGCTCCGGCTACGCCATCGCCGACGCTAATTCGTAAAGGACACCTCATGGCCAAAGTCGCTTTCCTGGGCCTCGGCGTAATGGGGTTTCCCATGGCCGGCCATCTCGCCGCCGCAGGTCACGAGGTGGCGGTGTGGAACCGCACCGCCGGCAAGGCGCGCGACTGGACGGCCCGCCATGAGGGCAGGGCGCACGAGTCCATCGCCGATGCGGTCACCAGGTGCGACATCGTCTTCATGTGTCTTGGTGACGACCCGGACGTGCGCGAGGTGGCCGAGCCGGCCCTTGAAGCGATGATGGACAAGGCGATCCTGGTCGATCACACCACCGCCTCCGCCGAGCTCGCCCGCCAGCTTCACGAAGCGGCGTTGGCGGCTGGCGGGATCGGCTTTCTCGACGCCCCGGTGTCCGGCGGCCAGGCCGGCGCGGAGAGCGGCCAGCTTTCGGTCATGGTTGGCGGAGACGCCTCGGTTTTCGAACGCGCCCGGCCTGTCATGGAGGTCTACGCCAAGGCGGTCGTCCATTGCGGAGACGCCGGGGCCGGACAGTTGACCAAGATGGTCAATCAGATCTGCATCGCCGGCCTGGTGCAGGGCCTGGCGGAGGGCCTGCACTTCGCCAAGCGCGCCGGACTGGATCCTGAAACCGTCATCGGTGCGGTTTCTAAGGGCGCAGCGCAGAGCTGGCAGATGGAGAATCGCTGGCGAACAATGGTCGCTGACGAATTCGATTTCGGATTTGCAGTTAACTGGATGCGCAAAGATCTTCGTATCGCGCTCGAAGAAGCGCGCAATAATGGCGCGCGGCTTCCGGTGGCCGCAATCGTGGATCAGTTCTACGCCGAGGTTCAGGCCATGGGTGGCGAACGCTGGGACACCTCCAGCCTCATCGCGCGGCTTGAAAATGCCGATGGGAAGAGCGCCGCGACCAAACAATAGGAGCCCGGGCGGATTCGTTCAGGATAGAGCCGGATCGGCGGCTGTCAGGCGTTCGGCTCAAGAACGTACATGGCGGTCGGCCTCGCGTCGTGGTCTTTATTGCGAAACCTAAAAGGCGATCACAAGCCTCCCGGCGAAGGCGATGATCCTCCAGCGGCTGCCCGGGCTGCGCCCAGCCCTTCGGCCCGCCAACGGGCGGACCCAGCATGAGAGCCGTTACGATGACCGGTCCGCAAATCCTGATCTTCGCCATTCTTGCCGCCATGATGGGATTGTTCCTGTGGGGCCGGTTCCGCCATGACGTTGTCGCCCTGGCGGCGCTGCTGGCGTGCATCATTGCGGGTGTGGTTCCGGCGAACGAAGCCTTTGCGGGCTTCGGCCATCCGGCGGTGGTCACGGTGGCGTGCGTGCTCATCATCAGTCAGGGCCTGCGTAATACCGGCGCCGTCGACTGGCTGGTGCGCACAATTCTTCCGCGCGAGGCCGGGCGTCTACTGACCATGCTGTCGCTTCTGGGGTTGGGCGCGGCGCTGTCGGGTTTCATGAACAATGTCGGGGCGATGGCGCTCCTGATGCCCGTCGCGATCCAGCTTTCCGGCCGCCTGAATCTGGCGCCGGGGCAGATATTGATGCCGCTCGCCTTCGGCACGATCCTTGGCGGGATGACGACGCTGGTGGGAACGCCGCCCAACCTGATCGTGTCCGGCTTCCGGGAAGAGGCCGGGCTCGGCCAGTTCGCGATGTTCGACTTCGCCCCTGTGGGGATCGCGGTCGCGGTGCTCGGGGTGCTGTTCATCGCCGTCATTGGCTGGCGGCTGGTGCCGGCGCGCAAATCGGCTGCCGGCGACGAGTTTGAGACCGGCCGCTATCTGACCGAAGTCCGGGTGCCAGAAAAGAGCAAGGCCGTCGGCCTGACTTTGCGCGGGTTCGAGACCGAGATCGACGATAGCGGAGCGCAGATCGTCGGTCTGGTTCGCAATGAGGTGCGCATGACCGCGCCCTCGGGCGGGCGGCGCATCAAGGCTCAAGACATTCTGGTGCTTCAGGCCGATGTCGACGCCCTGGCCGAGACGCTCTCTGTGTTCGGCATCAAGCTGGAGGAAGAGAAATCCACATCGGAAGACAAGGACGAAAAGGCAGGTGAGGCAAAGGAGTCGGCCAAAGATGTCGCCAGGGACTCCGCAAAAGACGTCGCCAGTACGGAATCAACGGCGGTCAAGAATCCCGAGACCGATGACCACGATGATGCCGAGGATGATGACGATGACGCAGACGAGAGCGATGATCGAGATAGCGATATCGTTCTGCGTGAGCTCGCCGTCTTGCCGGGATCGACCATTGTCGGGCAGTCCGCGAGCGGGCTGAAGCTGCGCGGGCGCTACGGGCTCAATCTTCTTGCGGTGTCGCGCGAAGGCCACCCCCCAAAGGCACGCCTGCGCCATTTGAAGCTGAAATCCGGGGACCTGCTGCTCATGCAGGGGTCGAGCGAGATCATGGCCGAGTTCATCAATGACACAGGCTGCGTCCCGCTGGGCGAGCGTGAATTGCGCATTCCCGACAAGCGCATGGCGATCATCGCGGGCGCTATCATGTTGGGGGCGATCGGCATCGTGACCCTGGGCCTGCTCCCGGCGGCGGCGGCCTTCATGCTCGGGGTGCTGGCCTCTATGCTGCTGCGCACCGTGCCTTTACGGCAGGTCTATACCGCCATCGACTGGCCTGTGATCGTGCTGCTGGGCGCGCTCATACCGGTCGCCGGCGCGATGCAGACCACCGGAGCGGCCGAGCTGCTGGCGGAGTTCCTGGTCGGCACGATCGCCCAGGGCAACGCCATTGCGGCGCTGGCGGTTGTGCTGATCACCACGATGTTCCTGTCGGATGTGATGAACAACGCGGCGACCGCCGCTGTGCTTTGTCCCATCGCCATCGGTATCGCGGCGGCCCTTGGGGTCAATGCCGACAGCTTTCTCATGGCGGTCGCCATTGGGGCCTCCTGCGCGTTCCTCACGCCTATCGGGCATCAGAACAACACGCTGATCCTGGGGCCTGGCGGATTCCATTTCAGCGATTACTGGCGCCTGGGGCTGCTGGTCGAACTCCTTGTCGTCGCGGTCAGCATTCCCTTGTTGCTGCTGGTGTGGCCGTTGTAAGCGCGGCGATGCTGGCGTATTGCGCGGGACTTAAGGTTATGGCCTCTCATCCCGGGCCCGTTCTCTGGAGCACCGTTTGACGTTTGTAGGCCACATTATGCCGCCGTCCTTCGGGGGGCGCCCATGACTGTCGCGGTCGTGTTCGGCGTTCTCGATCTCATCGGGATATTTCTATTCGCGGTGTCGGGCGGGATCATTGCGGCGCGCAAAGGGCTTGATCCCTTTGGTGCGGCGGTGATCGGCATGGCCGCAGGCATGGGCGGCGGGACGATCCGCGATATCCTGCTGGGCGCTCTGCCGGTCTACTGGATCGAGGCGCCGCAATATCTCATCGTGGCGGTGGTTGCCGGCGTCCTCGGCTATTACGGGTCCGAGTTGGTGCGCGGCGAGACCGGGGCGCGGCGCCGAGCGCTCGTCTGGGCCGACGCCGCCGGCCTTTCGGTGTTTTGCGTGCTCGGCGCGCAGGCCGGTCTTGGGGCGGGCGCGCACTGGTCCATCGCACTTGTGACCGGGGTCTTGAGCGCGGCGTTCGGCGGCGTGCTGCGCGACGTGATCGTCAATGACGTGCCGCTGATCTTTCGCGAGGACATTTATGCGCTGGCGGCCCTGTTCGGAGCGGCGGTCTATGTGGGGCTTGTGGCGCTGGGCCTCGGAGAAAGCTTCGCCGCGCCGGTCGGGGCTGTCGCCGCGTTCACGCTGAGAGCCTGCGCGGTGGTGTTCAAATGGAGCCTGCCGTCCATCGGCAAGGTCGATTGAACACTGCGGCGGCGGGCTGCGTTAAATGCGGCATGACCGTTCTAGACTCCATCTTGCAAAGCCCGCTTCTGCTCACGGCCCTGATTGCTCAGGCGATGGTCGCGGTGGCGATCCTCATCAACGATGTGCGCAAGAAAAACCGCCACATGCCCTCCATGATGATGTGGGTGTGGGGATTTTCAGTGGCGTATTCGGGCTTTTTCGGCTTGGCCATCTACTGGATGACCGGCCGACCGAAGATTTCCGACGATGCGGACTGGCGGCGCGGGTTTCGATCCACAGCCCATTGCTATTCAGGATGCGGCATGGGCGAGATCACCGGCGTAATCATCGCCGTGGGCCTGCTTTCTCTGAGCAACTGGTGGGTCGCGGCGATCACCTTCACGCTGGCCTATGTGTTCGGCTACGCCGCCACGGTCCTGCCGATGATGCAGGAGGGTGTGGGGCTGAAGACTGCGCTGAAGGACGCTGTGTATTCGGAAACCGCCTCCATCGCCGTCATGGAGATCGTCGCAATCAGCGCCGATCTTTGGATAGCCGGCGAGGCGGGATTGGGCGATGCGCGCTTCTGGAGCGCGCTGATAATCTCGCTCACCCTCGGCTTCGTCGCCGCCTGGCCGGTGAATTACCTTCTGGTGAAGCGCGGCGTGAAGGAGGGCATGGGTGACCCGCGATCGTACGGGAGGCCTGCCTAGATACGGTCCAGCGCCTGCATCATGTCTGCGATCAGATCAGCCTCCGCCTCGATGCCGCACGATAGCCTCACCAGAGCGTCCGGCGTCGGACTTTCCGGGCCCTCAATGGGCTTTCTATGTTCAATGAGGCTTTCCACCCCGCCGATTGAGGTGGCCTGCAGGAACATTTGCGTGGACGCCGCGAGCTTCGCCGCAGCCTCCCCGCCGCCCTCGACCTCAATGGACAAGAGCCCGCCAAAGCCGCCGGTCATCTGGCGTGCCGCCACCGCGTGGCCGTGATGACTGTAAAGACCGGGATAGCGCACGGCGGTGACCTTGGGGTGGCCTTCAAGGGCGTTCGCCAGCGCCATCGCATTAGCGCTCTGGCGCTCAAAGCGCACGAACAGAGTGCGCATGCCGCGGATCAGCAGCCACGTCTCCAGCGAGCCGGGAACCGCGCCGGTCAGACTGTGCGCGGCGGTGAGGCGGCTCCAGCGCTCCTCTTCTGTCTTTGTCACGACAGCTCCGGCAAGCACGTCGGAATGGCCGTTAAGATATTTGGTGCACGAATGCATGACCAGATCCGCGCCATGCTCGAACGAGCGGGTGGTGCACGGCGGGGCGCAGGTGCCGTCCACGGCCAGCACGGCGCCCATTTCGCGAGCCACGGACGCCGCTTCAGCCAGATCCACGATCGCCCAGCCGGGATTGGCCGGCGTCTCTACCCAGATCAGCTCCGGTCGGGCCTCGCCCGCCTTGGCGGCAAGATCGCCGGGGATGGCCGGATCAAACAGCACAAGGCGAATTCTCCCGTTTGCGCCAAGATGCTGCAGCAGTTTCTTCGCACCATAATACATCTGGGTCTGCGCGAGAATCGCCGCGCCCGGCGCCACCGTGTCGAACACCGCCGCAGCCGCTGCGAGCCCTGACCCGAACAGGCGCGCCGCGGACCCGCCTTCAAGTGCGGTGAGGATATCGGCGGCGTGAAGCTCGGTGGGTCCTTGAGGCCGGCGATAATCCATCGCGCCCACAAGCTGGTTCTGCGCGTCCCGCATGAACGTGGTTGAAGCATGCAGCGGCGGAATCACCGCGCCGGTTTCCTTGTCCGTGCGATGCAAACCCTGAGCGGCGAGGGTGGCGGGGTGCTTATCAGTCATGATCAGCCCTGAAGTGCTTTCGCCGCTCGCGGGGCGAAATAGGTCAGCACTCCGTCCGCGCCGGCGCGCTTGAAAGCCATGAGGCTTTCAAGCATGGCCCGCTGGCCGTCGATCCAGCCGTTTGCGGCGGCGGCTTCAATCATGGCGTACTCGCCGGAAACCTGGAATACATAGGTGGGCGCTTCAAACTCGCGCTTCACGCGCGAGACGATGTCCAGATAGGGCATGCCGGGTTTGACCATCACCATGTCCGCGCCTTCTTCCAGATCGAGGGCGACCTCGCGGATCGCCTCGTCGGTGTTGGCGGGATCCATCTGATAAGTCTTCTTGTCGCCGGTGAGCGCAGTGGCCGAGCCGATGGCGTCGCGATAGGGGCCGTAGAACGCCGAGGCGTATTTCGCGGCGTAAGACATGATCAGGACGTCGTAGAAGCCTTCAGCGTCCAGCGCCTCGCGGATCGCGCCGACGCGGCCGTCCATCATGTCGGAAGGGGCGATCACGTCACAGCCGGCGCGCGCCTGGTTGATCGACTGGGAGATCAGGCGCTCCACGGTTTCATCATTGAGGATGCGGCCGTCCTTGATGATTCCGTCATGGCCGTGATCGGTGAAAGGATCCAGCGCCACGTCGCAGATGATCCCCACCTCCGGCGCGGCGTTCTTCATCGCCTTGATCGCTTGCGCGACGAGGCCGTCCGGATTGTCCGCCTCTCGCCCGATCGGGTCTTTCTTGGCGCCGTCAATATTAGGAAAAATAGCAATCGCCGGAATGCCCAGCGCGCGCGCCTCGACGGCGGCTTTCGCGGCGTCGGCGACGGTCAGGCGGGTGACGCCCGGCATGGAGGCCACCGGCTCGCTTTCACTTTTGTCGGTGACGACCATGGTCCAGATCAGGTCGTCGGCAGTGAGCGTGTTTTCGCGCATCAGACGGCGGGACCAGTCATGGGTGCGCATCCGGCGCAGGCGGGTGGTTGGGAACCGGCTCATCTCAGTGTATCTCGCTAGCCAAAGTCTGTTCGCGGCGATCACGCCGCCCTTGATCGTCCTTCTAGGAGGTTTTTCCGTGCATTTCGAGCTGAGTGAAGATCAGACCCTGATCCAGGACGCCGCCCGGCGTTTCGCCGACGACCGTCTGAAGCCCAATGCGGCCCAGTGGGATGAGGAAAAGATCTTCCCCGTTGATGTGATGCGCGAAGCCGCCGAGCTGGGCTTCGCCGGGATTTACACGCGCGACGATGTGGGCGGCTCCGGCATGAGCCGCGTGGATGCCGCGCTGATCTTTGAACAGCTGTCGCGCGGGTGCGTCTCCACGGCCGCCTTCCTCTCCATTCACAACATGGTCAGCTGGATGATCGACAGCTGGGGCTCAGAAGACCAGCGTCAGCGCTGGATTCCCAAGCTCGCCACCATGGAGCTGATCGGCTCCTACTGCCTCACCGAGCCGGGCTCGGGCTCGGACGCGGTGGCCATGCGCACCAAGGCGGTGCGCGATGGCGATCATTATGTGCTGAACGGGTCCAAGGCCTTCATTTCCGGCGCCGGGACAAGCGATATTTATGTGGTCATGTGCCGCACCGGCGAACAGGGGCCCAAGGGCGTCTCGACGATTGTCGTGGAGAAGGGCACGCCGGGCCTCACCTTCGGCGCCAACGAGAAAAAGATGGGCTGGAACTCCCAGCCCACCGCCGTGGTGAGTTTCGAAGACTGCCGCGTGCCGGTGGAGAACCGTCTGGGCGAGGAGGGGCAGGGCTTCTCCTTCGCCATGCAGGGGCTCAATGGCGGGCGGATCAATATCGGCGCCTGCTCGCTGGGCGGCGCGGCCGAAGCCACCGATCTGGCGATTGACTACGCCAAGGGCCGCAACCAGTTCGGCAAGGCAGTGGCCGACTTCCAGGCGACCCAGTTCAAGCTCGCCGACATGGCCACCGAGCTGGAGGCGAGCCGGCTGATGCTGCTGCGCGCCGCCGACGCGGTGGATCGCAAGGACCCGGCCGCGCCCCGGCTGTGCGCCATGGCCAAGCGCTTCGCCACGGATCTTGGTTTCAGAATCGCAAATGACGCCCTGCAGATCCATGGCGGCTATGGCTATCTGAAGGATTACCCGATCGAGCGCATCGTGCGCGATCTGCGGGTCCACCAGATCCTGGAAGGCACCAACGAGATCATGCGCGTGATCATCGCCAAGGATATCCTCAAATAGCCGCCGACGCTTTCTTGTTCTGATACTGGAGTTCGCCATGACCGACGACGTCATCATCCGCAAAATCGGCGATGTGGGCCGGATCACGCTGAACCGGCCCAAGGCGCTGAACGCGCTGAACCAGGCCATGGTCGAGGCCATGACCGCGTCGTTGCTGGAGTGGCGCGATGATGAGGCCGTGAAGGCCGTCGTGGTGGACGGCGAGGGCGAGAAAGGGTTCTGCGCGGGCGGCGATATCCGCATGCTGGCCGAGAGCGGTCAGGTCGGAGACGGGCGCGCCTGGACCTTCTGGCGCGACGAGTACCGGCTCAACGCGCTCATCGAGGAATACCCCAAACCCTATGTCGCGCTCATTGACGGCGTCACCATGGGAGGCGGCGTCGGGATCAGCGTCCATGGCGAATTCCGGGTCGCCGGAGACAAGACGTTGTTCGCCATGCCCGAAAGCGGCATCGGCTTTCATCCCGATGTCGGCGGCGCATATTTCCTGCCGCGCCTGGCCGGGGAGCTCGGCGTCTGGATGGGCCTGACGGGCGCACGCCTGAAGACGGCGGACTGCATCGCCTCGGGCGTAGCCACTCACTACGTGCCCACCGAACGCTACGGCGAACTCATCCATGCTCTCGAGCATGAAAAGCTTGATGAGCATGGCGACCGGATTGACGCCCTGCTGGATGGTTTCGGCGGCGACGCGGGCGAGAGCGATCTGGGCGTTCGTGGCGCGATGATCGATGCGGCTTTCGCCGGGGATGACGTCACGGAGATTCAACAGCGTCTGGTCGAGGCCGGCGACGTCTGGAGCGAGAAGCAGGCGTCGATCCTCAAGACCAAATCGCCCACCTCGCTGGCGGTGACGTTGGCGGCGCTGCGCAAGGGCGCCGATCTCTCCTTCCGGGACGTGATGGTGCAGGATCTGCGCGTCTCGCAGCGCTTTCTGGCCGAAGGGTCGGACTTCTATGAGGGCGTGCGCGCGGTGATCCTTGACAAGGACAATGATCCTCAATGGGGTCCGCAGGCTTCTGCAGCGCAGGTCGAGACTTACTTCGCGCCGCTCGACGCCGATCAGGAAATGACCTTTCTCGACTAAGCCGGCGCCCGACCAGGCCCGCCGGGGACAATCAAAAAAGCACCAGGGAGGCCGCCATGGCCGAAATTGCATTCATCGGACTTGGAAACATGGGCTCGGGCATGGCCGCGAACCTCGTGAAGACCGGCCATGGCGTGCGGGCGTTCGATCTCAGCCCCGCTGCGGTGAAAGCGCTGGCTGATAAAGGCGGCAAGCCGGCCGCCAGCGTCGAGACCGCGGTGGAGGGCGCCGACGTGGTGGTCACAATGCTGCCCGCCGGCACGCATGTAAAATCAGTCTATGCCGGTGACGCCGGCGTCTTCTCTCTGGCGACCAAAGACACGGTGCTCATCGATTGCTCCACCATCGACGTGGAGACCGCCCGGGAGATGGGCGAGCTGGCCGCGTCCAAGGGCTTCAGCTTTGTGGACGCGCCCGTCTCCGGCGGGGTCGCGGCGGCTGATGGCGGCACGCTCACCTTCATGGTCGGCGGTCCTGAGGAGGCCTTCGCCAAGGCCGAACCGGTCCTGGACGCCATGGGCAAGGCGGTGATCCGCGCCGGTGACGCGGGTGCGGGCCAGGCGGCCAAGATCTGCAACAACATGCTGCTGGCGATCACCATGATCGGTACTTGCGAGGCGATGAATCTCGCGGTCAAGCTGGGTCTCGATCCGCAGAATTTCTTCGACATAGCTTCGAAAGCGTCCGGCCAGTCCTGGTCGCTCACCAGCTATTGTCCGGTGCCCGGGCCTGTCCCGGCCGCGCCCTCGAACCGCGATTACAAGCCGGGCTTCGCCGCGCCGATGATGCTCAAGGATCTGAAGCTCGCCATGGGCGCGGCCCAGCGCGCGAACGCAGCCACGCCTCTGGGCGCCCAGGCCGAGGCGATTTACGAGATGTTCAACGCCAATGGCGGTGGAGAGATGGACTTCTCCGGCGTGATCAAGCTTTTGTCCGGCGAGCTGGCCTCCAAAAACTGATATTGAGAAGCGTTTTCAAACACTAGGCGCGACTTTTAGTCATCAGGGGCAGACGAGTGCGACTGACTGGACTATGTCTGTCGTACAAGGTTCACAAGCGATGGAGAGTCGTCGGCGCTCCCCCGATTTCGCCGGCGCAGATACGATGGATTACCGCAGCGTCTTCAAAGCCTCGCTCGCCCGCGTTCGCGCAGAGGGCCGCTACCGTGTTTTTGCGAATCTTCGCCGTGTCCGCGGCCAGTTTCCGCAGGCTCACTGGCGCACGCCCGCCGGTGATGTTCGCGATGTGGTGGTCTGGTGCTCCAACGATTATCTGGGCATGGGTCAGAGCCCCTGCGTCACCGGCGCCATGAAGCAGGCGATTGACGACGTCGGCGCCGGGGCCGGCGGGACGCGCAACATCTCCGGGACCACCCATTACCATGTGGAGCTTGAGGCCTCGCTGGCCGATCTGCACCACAAGGAATCGGCGCTGCTCTTCACCTCCGGCTATATCGCCAATCAGGCGACCATCGCCACGCTGGGCAAGATCTTGCCGGGGCTCATCATCTACTCCGACGCGCTGAACCACGCCTCCATGATCGAGGGCGTAAAAGGCGCCAATTGCGAGAAGCATGTCTGGCGGCACAATGACGTCGCCCACCTGGAAGAGCTGCTGAAGGCGTCTCCCGCCGATGCGCCCAAGCTGATCGCGCTAGAGTCGGTCTATTCCATGGACGGCGATATCGGCCCGCTGCACGAGGTCTGCGACCTGGCCGAGAAGTACGGCGCTCTGACCTATCTTGATGAAGTCCACGCGGTCGGCCTATACGGCCTGCGCGGCGGCGGCGTCGCCGAACGCGACGGACTGCTGGACCGCTTTGACATCATTGAAGGAACGCTGGGCAAGGCGTTCGGCGTGATGGGCGGCTATATCGCTGCGGACGAAGTGATCGTGGACGCCGTGCGCTCCTGGGCGCCGGGCTTTATCTTCACCACCTCGCTGGCGCCGTCGCTGGCTGCGGGCGCCCGGGCGAGCGTGGAGTATCTCAAGGCCGCTCATCATTTGCGCGAGCAGCATCAGGAGCGCGCCGCAACCCTGAAGCGCCGCTTTGCCGAAGCCGGCCTGCCGCTGATGGACAGCGCCACCCATATCGTGCCGCTGCATGTGGGCGATCCGGTCCTGTGCAAGCGCATGACTGATGAATTGCTCACCGAGCATGGAATCTATGTGCAGCCGATCAATTACCCCACCGTGCCCAAGGGCGCCGAGCGCATGCGCATGACCCCCACGCCGCTGCACACTGACGCCATGATGGATCACCTGATCGATGCGGTGAAGGCTGTCTACACCCGCCACGCCGCATCAAAGGTGGCGTGATGGCCCAGCGCGATCCGCTGTCGGGTCGTGAGGTCATTTTCGAGTTTGTGTCGCTGGGTGATTCGGTGCGCGTCGCGGCGGTGGACGTAACCACCGGCGAAGAGGCGATCATCACCGGCCCCAAATCAACGTCCCAGCGTGATCTCGAGCGGATCGCAGGACGCAAGCTTGCACGCAAGCTGGGCCTGATCGTGAAAGACCCGGACACAAAAACGCCCCGGCGCGGCGGCCGGGGCGTGATCGTATAATCAATGGCGGAAGGGGCCTATTTGGCTTTCTTGCGTCCACCACGGCCAAGGCCGATTTCTTTGGCGAATTCTGAACGGCGACGGGAATAGTTCGGGGCGACCATCGGATAATCGGCCGGAAGGCCCCATTTGCGGCGATAGTCTTCCGGGCTCATGTCGTACTGAGAGCGAAGATAGCGCTTGAGCATTTTCAGCTTCTTGCCGTCTTCCAGGCACACGATGTAATCATCGCTGACAGACTTGGAGATCGGCACCGCCGGCTTCGCTTTCGGCTCCGGCTTAGGCTCGTCGCCGGAAATTTCTTTCATGGTCGCGTGCACGGACTTGATCATCTCCGGCACATTCTCGGCCGGGACCGAATTATGCGTAAGGAAAGACGCCACGATATCCGTGGTCATACGCAGCAGTTCTTCATTGTCGATCTGGCGGATCGCGTCTTCGTTCATGGTGTGTCCTATCTGCGGCCAATGTCCGAGACGAATCGTCACGGCGTTGCGGTCTCTATAAGTCAGTAGAAACTTACATTCAAGTAAACCTGTGAATTGCGCTGCATGAACTATTTGAGCAAGACGCCTGGCCGCTGATCTTTGTGATACGACACCAGCATCATGAATGCCGAGCGCACGCCGGTTGTCGCGCCGCGGTGCGAGCCGTATGTAGTCACAAACGTACCCGTTCAGCATTTGGAGGTCCGGCCATGGCCGACGCCCACGCCAATGACGCCGCCGAAGGCTTTTTCACCCGGACCCTGGGTTCAGCCGATCCGGAACTCGCCAAGGCGATCTCCAAGGAGATCAAGCGTCAGCAGACCCAGATCGAATTGATTGCGTCCGAGAACATCGTCTCGCGGGCGGTGCTTGAAGCGCAGGGCTCGCCGCTGACCAACAAATACGCCGAAGGCTATCCCGGTAAGCGCTATTATGGCGGCTGCGAGTTTGTCGATCTGGCTGAAAACTTGGCTATCGAGCGCGCCAAGCAGCTTTTCGGCGCGGCCTACGCCAATGTTCAGCCGAACTCTGGCAGCCAGGCGAATCAGGCGGTGTTTCTTGCTCTGCTGAAGCCCGGTGACAAGATCCTCGGCTTGGACCTCTCGGCCGGCGGGCATCTCACTCACGGTGCACGGCCGAACCTGTCGGGCAAATGGTTTGAAGCCCATCATTACGGCGTGCGCGAAGACAATGCGCTGATCGATTATGACAAGCTGCGCGAGCAGGCCCGCGAGATTAAGCCGAAAATGCTGATCGCCGGCGGTTCGGCCTACCCGCGCACCATCGACTTCAAGGCGTTCCGCGAGATCGCCGACGAGGTGGGCGCCTATCTCCTGGTGGACATGGCCCATTTCGCCGGTCTTGTCGCCGGCGGCGTCTATCCCAATCCAGTGCCTTATGCGGATGTGTGCACGACCACGACCCACAAGACGCTGCGCGGTCCGCGCGGCGGCATGATCGTGTCGCGCGACGCCGATCTCGGCAAGAAGTTCAATTCCGCGGTCTTCCCTGGCATGCAGGGTGGCCCGCTCATGCATGTGATCGCCGCCAAGGCGGTGGCTTTCGGCGAGGCGCTGAAGCCTGAATTCAAGACCTACGCCTGCAGCGTCGTGGAGAACAGCAGGGCCATGGGTGCGGCGCTGGACGAGGCCGGGTTCGACCTGGTTTCAGGCGGCACCGACAGCCATGTCGTTCTTGTGGATCTGCGTCCTAAATCGCTCACCGGCGACATTTCCGAAGCGGCCCTGGAGCGCGCGCACATCACCTGCAACAAGAACGGCGTGCCGTTCGATCCGGAGAAGCCCACCGTGACCTCTGGCCTCAGGGTCGGCGCGCCGGCAGGCACCACCCGCGGCTTCGGCGCGGCGGAATTCCGCCGGGTCGGCGAGATGATGGCCGAAGTGCTGGATGCGCTGGCGCTCAATCGCGACGGCGACGCCGCAGTGGAGGCGCGTGTGCGCAAAGAGGTGATCGCGCTTTGCGAACGCTTCCCCATCTACCCCGAACTTAACTAAGAGACGACTCGCGTGCGCTGCCCCTTCTGTTCCAGTCCCGACACCCAGGTGAAGGATTCGCGCCCGGCTGAAGACAGCCAGGCGATCCGGCGCCGGCGGATGTGCCCGTCCTGCGGGGCGCGCTTCACCACGTTCGAGCGCGTTCAGCTTCGCGACCTCTTTGTGGTCAAATCCGATGGCAAGCGTCAGCCGTTCGATCGCGACAAGCTGGCCAAGTCCATCGACCTGGCGACCCAGAAACGGTTGATCGATCGCGATCGGCTGGACCAGATGATCTCCGGCATCGTCCGGCGCCTTGAAAGCGGCGGCGATCCGGATGTTCCCTCCAAGAGCATCGGCGAGCTGGTCATGGATGGATTGCGCCATCTCGATACCGTCGCCTATGTGCGCTACGCCTCGGTGTATCGCGACTTCAAGGAAGTCGACGATTTCTCCAACTTCATCCGTCAGCATCATCTCAACGCGGATGAGGAAGAAGACCCCGCGTGAGCGGCCCGGGCGTCACGGTCACCTTGAAGCTCGCCACCAGTCTTGACGGCCGCATCGCACTGGCTGACGGCCGGTCCAAATGGATCACTGGATCTGAAGCGCGCGAAGCAGTTCATCAGATGCGTGCGCGGCACGACGCCGTGCTCACCGGTGTTGGGACGGTCTTGGCCGATGATCCGCAGATGACGGCCCGCCCAGGCGGCGCCCCCGCGCCCGTGCAGCCGATCCGCGCGGTCATGGACACCCATTTGCGCACGCCTGCGGGCGCGGCGATGTTCAGCGCCGGCCCGGTGATGATTTACCATTCAGGCGATGCCGGGGCGGCGGCGCTTGCGCTCTCGCAGGCGGGCGCGCGGCTGGAACGCGTCGCGGGCGGGCCCGACGGTCGCGTTGCTTTCGCGGCGGTGCTGCAGCATCTGGCCGGTGAGGGCGTCCTCACCATCATGATCGAGGCGGGCGGGGCGCTGGCGGGCGCGGCGCTGCGGTCCGGGCTGGTGGATCGCATCGAATGGTTTCGTGCGCCGAAGCTGATCGGTGGCGAGGGGCGTCCTTGTATCGCAGAGCTTGGCCTTGAGAGCCTGGATGCGGCCCCCATCTTCACCCGGACCAACGCGCGCCCGATCGGCGCGGATCTCTGGGAAACCTACGAGCGGGGCTGACATGTTCACAGGTATCGTCACGGCGGTCGGGGAGATCGCGTCCATTGAAGACGCCCCGGTGCGCCGTGTGCGCATGAAGAGCCCGTACCCGGCCGACAGCTTCGAGCTGGGGTGTTCAGTCGCCCATGACGGGGTGTGCCTCACCGTCGTCGCAGTGGAGCCTGCAGGCGAGGGCGCGGTCTATGATCTTGATGTCTCGCCGGAGACGCTGGCGCGCACCACGCTGGGCGACTGGCGCACCGGCGGCCGGGTTAATGTGGAGCGCGCCTTGAAAGTCGGCGACGAGCTGGGCGGGCACATCGTGCAGGGCCATGTGGATGGTGTCGGTGAAGTCGTCGCGCGCAATGACGAGGACGGCTGGATCCGCTTTGACATCCGCGCCTCACGCGCGCTGTCCGCCTTCATCGCCGAAAAGGGCTCCATCGCCGTGAACGGCGTGTCGCTCACGGTGAACGGGGTGGAAGCAGAGGTGTTCTCGCTGATGATCATTCCCCACACCGCCGAAGCCACGACACTGGGCGCATTGCAGGCCGGGGCGCGCGTGAACCTTGAGATCGACGTCATGGCGCGCTACGCCGCACGTCTGATGGAGGTGCGCGGGTCCGGCGCGCCGGGCGAGGCCTGAACAATGAGCCAGACGTATAACGACACCGAGAGCCCGCTCTCCCCGATCGAGGACATCATCGAGGATGCCCGCAACGGGCGCATGTTCATTCTTGTGGACGCTGAGGATCGCGAGAACGAGGGCGATCTGGTCATGCCGGCCCAGTTCGCCACCCCGGAGGCCGTGAACTTCATGGCTTTGCACGGGCGGGGGCTGATCTGCCTGTCCATGACCCGCGAGCGCGCCGAGACCTTGAAGCTCCCGTTGATGAGCCAGCGCAATGAGAGCCGGCACACCACCAATTTCACCGTCTCTATCGAGGCGCGCGAAGGCGTCACCACCGGCATCTCCGCCCATGACCGGGCGCGCACGATCTCGGCGGCCATTGATCCGACCAAGGGCGCCGACGACATCGTCTCGCCGGGCCACGTCTTCCCGCTTGTGGCCCGGGACGGCGGGGTTCTGGTGCGCGCCGGACATACCGAAGCGGCCGTGGACGTGGCGCGCATGGCCGGCTGCAATCCGTCCGGCGTGATTTGCGAGATCATGAATGAAGACGGCACGATGGCGCGCCTGCCCGAGCTTGTGGCCTTCGCCCAGCGCCATGGTCTGAAGATCGGCACGATCGCCGACCTGATCGCCTATCGCCGCCGGAACGACCGCTTCGTGGAGCGCCGCCTGGACACCGAAGTCGACACGCGGTGGGGCGGGGCGTTCAAGCTCACCGTGTTTCGCTCGCTGGTCGATAATGTGGAGCATGTGGCCCTCACCAAAGGCGATCCGCGCCAGGGTGGTCCGTCACTGGTGCGCATGCACAAGGTCAGTTTCGCCGACGATGTTCTGAACGTGCTCGGCGGCCGTTCGGGCCTCGTGGACGAAGGGGTTCAAACCCTGGCTGAACATGACGGGCCGGGCGTCATGGTGTTTATCCGCGAAACCAATGCGTCCGCCATCACAGAGCGCTTCGGCGCTGCGCCGGCCGATCCGCCCGACGCTCGTGAGGAGCGGCGCCTGCGCGAATACGGCGTCGGCGCCCAGATCCTGCTCGATCTGGGAGTTCGAAAAATGATTTTGTTGTCCACCGCGCCGCAAACCATTGTCGGCCTCGACGGCTACGGCCTCGAGATTGTCGAGCAGCGCGAAATCGAAGGGGGCCGTCATGGCCGATAAGCCGCGCGTCCTGATCATCGCCGCGCCGTTCTATGAAGATATCGCCGAGCAGCTGGTGCAGGGCGCCAGCGAGCATCTCACCGAACAGGGCGCGAGTTTCGACGTGCATCAGGTGCCCGGTGCGTTCGAAATCCCGGGCGTGATCGCCATGGCCGAAGCCGGCCGCGCAGGCTATGACGCCTATGTGGCTCTTGGGTGCGTTATCCGGGGTGAGACGAGCCATTACGATTATGTGTGCGGTGAAAGCGCACGCGGCCTGATGGATCTGTCGCTCAAGGGCGTTCCTCTGGGCTACGGGATTCTGACCGTTGAGAATATCAAGCAGGCCCGGGCCCGGGCCCACGTGGACCAGAAGAACAAGGGCAAGGACGCCGCCGAGGCCGCGCTCGCCATGCTCGCCGTCAAACGCCAGTTCAAGGCTGACTGAATGTCCGACGCCGAAAAGCCTGAAGTCGAGACTGTGAAAGAAAGCGTCAGTGAACGCCGGGCGCGTCTGCGCCGTTCGGCGCGCCTGTCCGCCGTTCAGGCCATGTATCAGATGGAGCTGTCCGGCCAGGGCGCCAAAAGCGTCGTGCGTCAGTTTCGCGACCACCGGTTCGGCCATGATGACGAACCGGGCGATTACATCGAGGCCGACGAGGATTTCTTCGAAGACCTTCTGCAAGGTATCGTCGAGCGCCAGGACGAGGTGGACGGGCTGATCAAGGGCGCGCTGCGCGAGGGCTGGCGGCTGTCGCGGCTCGACGCCACGGTGCGCGCCATCCTGCGCTCTGGCGGCTATGAGTTGCTGGCGCGCCAGGACGTGCCCACCAAGACGGTCATCAACGAATACATCGACATCGCCCACGCCTTTTTTGAAGGCCCCGAGCCTGGCTTTGTGAACGGCACGCTGGATACGCTCGCCAAGCAGGTGCGCCGGGGCGCGGCTTGATCGATGGCGGGCGAGGGCGAGTTCGACTTCATCGCCCGGCGCCTCGCGCCGCTGACGCTAGGTCATCCGGGGGCGTACGGCCTCAAGGACGACGGGGCGATCCTGACTCCGCCCTCGGGCTGTTCCTTCGCCGTGACGTCCGACACGCTTGTAGAGGGGGTTCATTTCCCTGAGGGCGAGGACCCCTTCAAGGCCGGTTGGAAGGCGCTCGCCGCGAACGTCTCCGACCTTGTCGCCATGGGGGCCGAGCCGAAGATCTATCTTCTGAACATCGTCTGGCCCAAAGGCGCGTTCGAAACCCGCGTTGAGCGCTTCGTGAAGGGGCTGGCCGAGGCCCAGGCCGCGTTTGGCATGGCGCTCGTCGGGGGGGACACCACGAGCGCTGAGGGGCCCTGGACCCTCTCCGTCACGGCGTTTGGTGCGGTCCAGGGCACGCGCACGCCGCGGCGCGGCGGCGCCAAGCCCGGCGACGTGCTGCTGGTGTCGAACTTTATCGGCGACGCCTATCTTGGGCTGCAGCAACGCCTTGGCCACGCGGGGTTCAGCGTTCCGGCTCATTCGAGCTTTGTCGAGCAGCGCTTCGCCACCCCGACGCCTCCGGTCGGTCTGTTCAGCAAGCTGCACCATTACGCCAGCGCGGCGATTGACGTCAGCGACGGCCTGCTGGCCGATATCGGGCATGTCCTGGACGCGTCGGGCGTCGGCGCGGCGATTGATCTCGCCGACCTGCCTCTGTCGGCGGCCGCGCTGAACTGGGTCTCGCTACAAGCCGACGAGATGGCGGCCCGCCTCAAGCTGGCGACCGGCGGAGACGATTATGAGATCGTCGCCTGCGTCCCCGAAGACTCCGTTCGGCGCTTCAGCTCGGAGTGCGCCCAGATTGGAGTTCGTGTCACCCGACTCGGGCGTCTCGAGCCGGGGTCCGGCCTTCGCGTCTCGTTCAACGAGACACCCGTTCAAACGAGCGCTCTTGGCTTTACGCATTTTTGACTCCGGCGGCTCTATGCTGACCGACATGATCAAGCGCGTTCTGCTCATTACGGCGATTTTCGCCTTCACCGCTTCGGCGAACGCTGGCGCGGCGCCCCATAGCGCAGCACCGGAAGGCGCAGCGCCCGCGTCCGAAGGCCCGGTTGAGCTGTACAATGCGCGCGATGAAGCCGCCGACCGGGCCATGGCCATTTTCGGACCGGATGATACCTGCGAACGCAATCTGGACTCTCCCCCGGTCGTTGTCCCGGTGACGGAGGATGACAGACTCACCGGCTATGCCTTTGTCGTGCCCCGGATCTGTCTCAAACGCAGCGGACGGTTCGATCACCTGTCCAATATACACTTCCTCACAGACCGGTTTCTGCGCGCGGCCCACCGAACTCCGTTCCAGGTGCATGCGGACGGGACGCTTGATCGCGAGGCCACCGAGGCGGCGATGCTCGCGGCGGTCGCCGAGTTCATTCCGGCGGAGGATGTAGACCGTTTGGATCTGCTCGGCGAAGACATCCGGTATGTCCGCTAATCCTTTTTGCGAACGGCTCTTTTGTAATTCTTGCGTGATCTCCAGCCGTTCGGCATAGTGCGCTGCATTGGGCGAGGGGCTTTACCGCGCTGACACCAGATCCCCGAAAATAAAAGCGCGGCGGGCGTCTCTAATTTTAACAACGCCTGCATGGGACACTTGTCAGTCATGGGAATGGAATCACTCTGGCTCTGGCTCGCGATTGCGGCCGGGCTTCTCTCAATCATTTACGGCGCGGTTCAGATCCGCTCGATCCTTTCGGCGAGCGCTGGAACCGAGCGTATGCAGGAGATCGCACGGGCGATCCAGGAAGGCGCGAACGCCTATCTGAAACGCCAATACACCACGATCGCGATCGTCGGGGTCGTGATCCTGATCATCGTCGGTCTCTTGCTCGGCTGGGTCGTCGCCATGGGCTTTCTGATCGGTGCGCTTCTATCGGGCGCAGCCGGGTTCATCGGCATGCTGGTTTCGGTGCGCGCCAATGTGCGCACAACCGAAGCGGCGAAAACCTCGCTGCAGGCGGGCCTTTCCATGGCGTTCAAGGCGGGCGCCGTGACCGGCATGCTCGTGGCCGGGCTCGCACTTCTTTCGGTGGCGATCTACTACGCGCTCCTCACCGGCGGAAACGGTTTTGAGAACGCGCAAGAACAACGCACCATCATCGACGGTCTAGTGGCCCTCGGCTTCGGCGCGTCGCTGATCTCCATCTTCGCGCGCCTTGGCGGCGGCATCTTCACCAAGGGCGCCGATGTGGGCGGCGACATGGTGGGCAAGGTCGAGGCCGGCATTCCAGAAGATGATCCGCGCAATCCGGCCACCATCGCCGACAATGTCGGGGACAATGTGGGCGATTGCGCCGGCATGGCCGCTGATTTGTTTGAAACCTACGCCGTGACGGTGGTGGCCACCATGGTGCTCGCCTCGATCTATTTTCGCGGCGCAGCTGGTGATTTCGGCCTCGATGCGATGATGGTCTATCCGCTGGCCATCGGCGCCACCTGCATCATCGCCTCGATCATCGGCGCGTACTTCGTGCGCCTGGGCAAGGGCTCCAAGAACGTGATGGGCGCGCTCTACAAGGGCTTCATCGCCACCGCTGTGCTCGCCGTGGGCGGGGTGGCGATCGCGACGCATTTCTTGATCGGGTTCGGCGCTGAGGCGACCACCAGCACTGGAGTCTCGATCACAGGCATGGATCTGTTCCTGTGCGGCGTGGTCGGCCTTGTGGTGACCGGCCTGATCGTGTGGATCACCGAATACTATACCGGCGTGCAGTACGGCCCGGTGAGATCGATCGCCAAGGCGTCTGAGTCCGGCCACGGCACCAACGTTATCCAGGGCCTGGCGGTCTCCATGGAGGCCACCGCGCTGCCCGCGCTTGTGATCGTCGTGGCCATCGTGACCACGTTCAACCTGGCTGGCCTGTTCGGCATCGCGATCGCGGTGACCACGATGCTGGCGATCGCCGGCATGGTCGTGGCGCTCGATGCGTTCGGCCCGGTCACTGACAACGCCGGCGGCATCGCGGAAATGGCGGAGCTGGAAGGCTCCGTGCGCGAAACCACCGACATGCTAGACGCGGTCGGCAACACCACCAAGGCGGTCACAAAAGGCTACGCCATCGGCTCCGCCGGGCTGGGCGCTCTGGTTCTGTTCGCGGCCTATACCGAGGATCTCGCCTACTTCGCGTCGAATCCGGAGGCCTACCCCTTCTTCGCCGGCATTGACGTGAACTTCTCGCTCCAGAACCCGTATGTGGTTGTCGGCCTCTTGTTTGGCGGTCTGCTGCCCTTCCTGTTCGCGGGCATGTCGATGACCGCAGTGGGCCGCGCGGCCCAGGCCGTGGTGGAAGAGGTTCGCCGGCAATTCAAGGAAAAGCCGGGGATTATGACCTATGAGGAGAAGCCCGATTACGGACGCGCGGTCGATATTCTGACCACAGCCGCAATCCGGGAGATGATCATTCCGTCTTTGCTGCCCGTGCTGGCGCCGGTTGTCCTGTTCACCGTGCTTTACTTCATCGCGGGCCTGAACGACGCGCTGGCGGCGGTCGGCGCGATGCTGCTGGGCGTCATCGTCACCGGGCTTTTTGTGGCGATCTCCATGACCGCCGGTGGCGGGGCCTGGGACAACGCCAAGAAATACATCGAGGACGGCCATCACGGCGGCAAGGGCTCCGAAGCCCACAAGGCGGCCGTGACTGGCGACACGGTGGGCGATCCTTACAAGGACACCGCCGGCCCGGCCGTGAACCCGATGATCAAGATCACCAACATCGTGGCGCTCTTGATGCTGGCGGTGCTGGCGGGGTTCTAAGCCCGAGGCCGACGCTGAAACATGAAAAGCCCCGGCCTTCCGGCCGGGGCTTTTTAACTCGCCTGAGGTGGTCGGAGAATTTCTGGCGCGGCTAGCGTCCGCCGTCCGGACGCGGACCACCGGCGCCGCCGGGCAGGTTTTGCTCGCCGCCGAATTGTTCGCCGGGCAGACGGCCCACATTGCCGAGCAATTGTTCAAGCAGGGTGAGTTCGCGGCCCCGCGTCGGGGTTTCGCGATCGACAAAGGCCACGACGCGCCCGTCGTCCAGCCCGTACTCCACCATCTCGCTCAGCACGCCTTCTTCATCAAAGCTCAGGGCGATGACCCGGCGCTCGCGCGTGTCGGGGCGCAGATAGGCGAGGTATTCGCGGGTGGCGGAGATATAATACCAGGTGTCGTCCTCGAACATGCCGCGGGTCGACGGGTTACCCAGCGTAGCCAGGATGGTCGCCTGCGTATCCTCGCCGGGCGTCAGCTCCGGCAGCTCCCCGTCGGGATAGCGGAAGCCGTGGCTTCGAAGGGTCGGGTTGCAGGCGGAGACCAGCGCGGCGCTGGCGATGACTGCGGCGGCGATGGCGGCGCGGCGAAGACGCATGACAGCCCTCCTTAAGGGCGCGGACGGTGTGCAGGCGCGGCTTTGCGCCGCGCGCCGATTGACGTAGCTGTTTGCGATCTTAGCTTCAAGCGCGCGTTAAAGGGAGCCCGCGTGACATGTTCACCCGTCTGTTCAGGAAAGACCCCATGAAAGCCCGGGCTCGCGAGGTGTATGACACGCTCGTGCGGGCTGCGCGCAAGCCGGGACTGTACGGTGAAACGGGGGCGCCGGACACGGTGGACGGGCGGTTCGACATGATTACAGCCCATGCGATTCTCCTGTTCCGGCGCCTGCGCGGCGAAGGCGAAGCCGCCGCCGAGCTGAGCCAGCTGGTCTTTGACGTGATGTTTGATGATTTCGATGCGGCGCTCCGCGAAATGGGCACCGGCGATTTGTCGGTGGGCAAGAAGATCCGCGAGATGGGCGAGGCGTTCTATGGACGCGCCAAGGCCTATGAGGACGCGCTGAACGCCGGTGACGAGGCAAAGCTCGCCGCCATTCTCGAGCGTAATCTGTTCGCTGTGGACGCCGATGAAGAGACCGCAGCTGAGGCCGTGGAGACGATTGAGGTGACGGTGTCGCCGGCGTCCAGAAAGCTGGCGACCTATTTCTCGGCGTCGGCGCGCGCCCTTGATGACCAGGGGGTAGAGGCCATCCTCGCCGGCGAAGCGCCTCGCTTAGTATCCGCCGTCTAGGCGCAGAGCCGCCGCCGGGCCCGCCTTGCATCTTCAAAGTCTATGGGTAACAAGGTAGCCGCTCCAAACAGGGCGCGGGTTTATTCATTGACGGATTTTAAATGACGTCTTCCCTGGTTCTTTCCGTAGACGCCATGGGCGGCGACCACGCCCCCGAGAGCGTAATTGACGGCGCAGCGCAGTTTTTAAAGGGCCGCCGTCGTCCGGTGGCTTTCCTCCTGCACGGCGATGAAGCCCGCATCGCGCCGCTGCTCGACCGGCACGCCGCGCTGAAGGCGGTCAGTGAGATCCGCCATAGCGCCACCGAAGTGAACATGTCCGCCAAGCCCTCCGAGGCGGTGCGGCGCTCACGTGGCTCGTCCATGTGGAACGCCGTGCATGCGGTGAAGGACGGCGAGGCCGCAGTCGCCGTGTCGGCGGGAAACACCGGGGCGCTGATGGCGATTTCGAAGGTGATTCTGCGCATGAAGCCGGGCGTGCACCGGCCCGCGATCGCCGCCAGCTGGCCGGCGCCGACCGGGTTCTCCACGGTGCTGGACGTGGGCGCCAATGTCGAGATCACACCGTCCCAGATCCTCGAATTCGCCGTTCTCGGCGAAGCCTTTCACCGCGCCGTGCACAATGTGGCGCGCCCCACGGTCGGCATCCTCAATGTCGGCCAAGAAGAGCTGAAAGGCAGCCAGATCATCCGCGAGGCCGACGCGTTGATGCGCAAAGCCGGGCTCGACATGGACTATCAGGGCTTTGTTGAAGGCGACGACATCTCCGCCGGCACCACGAACGTCGTGGTGACTGACGGCTTCACCGGTAATGTGGCGCTGAAGACGGCTGAGGGCACCGCGCGCCTGGTGGGCGGCTGGCTGCGCGAGGCGCTCACTGGCTCCATCACCGGCAAGCTGGCCGCGGCGATCCTGCAGCTTGGAGCGCTGGATGTCCTGCGCGCCAAGATGGACCCCGGAAACGTCAACGGCGGCGTTTTTCTTGGCCTCAATGGCGTGGTGGTCAAAAGCCATGGCGGGACCGACGCGGCGGGGTTCGCCACGGCGTTGAGGATTGCGCTTGAGCTCGCCGACAGCCGGTTCCTCACCGAGATCGAAAAGAATCTCGCTACGCTCGGCCAACTTGAGACGCAGGACGCCGCAACTGCGGCTGAAGGATAGGCCGTGATTTATTCGCGCATCGCCGGGATCGGGGCGTTTCTGCCCGAGAAGGTGCTCACCAACAAGGCGATGGAAGCGATCGTCGAGACCAGCGATGATTGGATTCGCGAACGCACCGGGATCGAAAAACGCCACATCGCCGGCGACGGAGAGTTCACCAGCGATCTGGCAACCGCCGCCGCGCGGCGGGCTCTGGCGGCCGCCGGTCTTGATGTTGGCGATGTCGATCTGATCGTGCTGGCCACCGCCACGCCTGACCTGACCTTTCCCGCCACCGCCACCATCGTGCAACAGAAGCTGGGCATCGAGCAGGGCGCGGCGTTTGACGTGCATGCCGTATGTTCGGGCTTTCTCTATGCGCTGGCCACCGCCGACAATTTCATCCGGTGCGGCCAGGCCAAATGCGCGCTTGTGATCGGCGCCGAGACGTTCTCGCGCATCCTCGACTGGACCGACAGGACCACCTGCGTGCTATTCGGCGACGGGGCCGGCGCCGCGGTGCTCACGGCCGAGGAGGGCGATCCGGCCAATGGCATCCTCAAGACCCATCTGCGGTCGGACGGCCGGTTCAAGGATCTGCTTTATGTGGACGGCGGCCCGTCGGTCACGAAGACGGTCGGTCATCTGCGCATGCAGGGCAATCAGGTGTTCCGCCACGCGGTTTCCAAGATCGCAGGCTCCATGAGCGAGCTGGCTGACATGGCCGGCGTGAACATCGCCGATATTGACTGGTTCGTGCCCCACCAGGCCAATCAGCGGATTTTGCTTGGTGTTTCCAAAAAGCTCGGCATTCCCGAAGAGAAGGTGATCTCCACGGTCGCCATGCATGGCAACACCTCCGCCGCCTCGATTCCCCTGGCTTTCGACCAGGCGATCAGCGACGGTCGCATCAAGCGCGGCGACCTCGTGCTCATGGAGGCCCTCGGCGGCGGGTTCACCTGGGGCGCCGCGTTGGCGCGTTATTAAGCCTTTCCCTATGGTTAACGTTGACCGGCGGGCGGCGTGCGCCGTAACGTGTCAGTCTTGTAAATTGATCAGGGGAACGCGATGTCCAATACCATCACCCGGGCCGATCTCGCAGACGCGGTGAACCGCGATGTGGGACTGCCTCGCCAGGAAAGCGCTCAGCTGGTCGAACAGGTCCTCGACATGATCTCCGAGACGCTGGTTGAGGGCGACTCGGTGAAGCTGTCTTCGTTCGGCTCGTTCGTGCTGCGCGACAAGAACGGTCGGGTCGGGCGCAATCCCAAGACGGGCGAAGAAGTGCCGATTGATCCGCGCCGCGTTCTTGTTTTCAAACCCAGCCAGGTCCTCAAGGATCGCGTGGACAACGCCCTGTCCAAAGACTTGGCCTAAATGGCCGAGAAATCTCCAGACGCTTACCGCACGATCTCGGAGGCCGGCGAAGAAGCCGGGTTGCCGGCCCATGTGCTCCGGTTCTGGGAGAGCAAGTTCACCCAGCTCAAACCGGTCAAGCGCGCCGGCGGTCGGCGCCTGTACCGGCCGCAGGACGTCCAGCTTCTCAAGGGCTTGCGCCGCCTCCTCTATGAGGAAGGCTATACGATCAAGGGCGCGCAGAAATACCTCAAAGACCATGGCGTCGCCCATGTGAGCGGCCTCGGGGAGGGCGGGACGCCGTCCGACGTGCCCGGTGCGCGGGTGAGCAACGCGCAGGCCAATGACGAGCATGCGGCCGAAGTGCAAGCGTCCGGCGGGCGTGACGACGCCGCGCCCGAGGCGAGGTCTGGCCTTCCCGGCGCTCAGCCGGACGCGCAGGCTGGCGCGCCGGAAGGTCTGGGATCTGAAGACAGGGCGCGAGTCCGTTCGGCCCTGGACCGCCTGCAGGACGCCAGACAGGTGCTCGGCTCGGTGCTGCAAAGTCGCGGATAAAGAACCGCGCCGCGCCGCATTTGCCCGGTTGCCCGAAGCCGCGGCCCCGCCTATAACGCCGCTCCCGGCCTTGCGCCGGGCCCCCGGGTCACCCCGCCGGGGTGCTGATATGGCGGAGCGTGGCGCAGCCCGGTTAGCGCACCGGTCTGGGGGACCGGGGGTCGCAGGTTCAAATCCTGCCGCTCCGACCATTTTCCGGCGTGACAGCGCCGACATGACCCCTCACTTCGTTGCATGATGGACATGGTTGCTCATTGGCGATGTCGGCGTTCCGGCGTCTGAGTTTCGCCGCCCGATGGCCAGCAGGCCGTGTGGTGGTTATGCTTGTCGGCCCATGAAGAAACATCTCAGTTACGCCGTCTTCGAACGCGCCGTCGCCTGGATGGTCACCGCCGGCATGGCTGTCGTCATCCTGCTCGCCTTGCTTCACTTCGCACGCGGGCTTTACGACGCCGGTCTAGGCGTGACGCCGGGGTGGGATTATCGCGCCTTTCAGATCCTGTTCGACCGGGTGTTGACGGTCCTCATCGCCCTTGAACTGGCGCGCTCGGTGCTGCAGATGGCGCAGGGCGAGCACGGCCTGGCCCAGGTGCGAACCGTTGTGCTCATCGGCATCCTCGCCGTGGTGCGAAAGCTTATCTTGCTGGAAGTCGACAACACCTCGGGCATGTTTCTGCTCGGGATCGCCGCGGCCACTTTGGCCCTGGGTCTCGTCTATGCGCTGGTTCTGGAGGCTGAACGCCGGGCGCGTAAACAGGATCTGGACGAGGCCGAGGACTAGCGCAGATCACCCACGATCAGGCCGCCGGCGATCATCAGACCGATCGCGCTCGCCGCGAAGAACCACAGCCCCGGCAGGCTCGCGGCGCCAAGCGCGCCGGCGCTGGACCAGACCACGATCAGGATCGCGACCACCAGAACATCGGTCAGGGACCAGCGCCCGATTCCCTCGACAAAGCGCGCAAGCCCCGTCACGCCCGACGCTCGCCCACGCAAGTGAAGCACGGCGAGCCCGATCGATTTGAGAAGCGGCGTGATGATGGAGAAGGCGAAGACGAGCGCGGCGAGGCCCAGTTCGCCCTCCTCAAAAAGCGCCTGAACGGTCTGGAGCAGCGAATACTCGGTCTTGAACAGCCAGAGCTGGCGCGTCTCCATGACCGGAAGCCAGAGACCCAGCCCGAGAAACAAAACACTGACGATCAAGATCGCCCGCGCCAGCGCCCCGCCGGCTGAGCCGTTGCGGGCAGGGGCGTTGGAGACTGCGATGCTCGCGTCTGAGGAAGCGGGATCGGTGACGGCCATTAGCCAAGTCTGCCCGATCCCGCTTCGCTTGTCTCCGCTTTAGTAGCCCGACAGCCGGGCCACTTCGCCGGCGCCGAAGGCGTCGTCGCCGAGATATTCCCCGGCGGCCTGGGCGCGCTTGTAGTAAAGGCCGATATCGTACTCGTCGGTCATGCCGACGCCGCCGTGCATCTGAATGCCCTCTGCCGCCGCCAGACGCGCCACCTGGGTGGCTTTGGCTTTCGCCGCCGCGCACCAGAGCGGGGCCTGGCTCGGCTGGGTGTCCAGCGTGGTGAGCGCGCGCCGCACCAGAGACTGGGTCAGCTCCAGCTCGCCGTAAAGATGGGCGGCGCGGTGCTGCAGGCCCTGGAAGGTGGCGATGGAGACGCCGAACTGCTCGCGCCCTTTCAGGTAATCCAGCGTCACGTCGAACGCCTGCAGGGCCGAGCCGTAAAGCTCGGCGGCCTGGCAGGCGCGTCCGGCGTCCAGAAGATGACGATAGGCGGCCTCGGAATCCTCGGCGCCGGCCATCAGGGCTTCACCGGTGAGCTTCACATCGGCGAATTTGATGTCGGCGGGGACATGGCTGTCCACGGTGCGTCGGGCGGTCCGCTCGACGCCGTCGGCTTTGGGGTCGACCAGGAAAAGATTGATTTTGTCGTCTTCGGTGCGCGCGGCCACCACGAGCATGTCGGCGCCCATGGCGTTGACCACGTAGCGCTTGGCGCCGTTCAGGCGGAAGCCGTTGCCGTCCTTCACCGCGCGCGCATCGATCTTCTCCGGATTGTGGCGGGCGCGTTCATCCAGGGCGAAGGCGAAGACGCATTCACCGGCGGCGATCCGCGGCAGCCAGGTGTCTTTCTGGGCGTCGGTGCCGGCGAGATTGAGCACGGTCGCGCCCATCACGGCGGTGGACAGATAGGGCGATGAGGTGAGGGTGCGCCCGATCTCCTCAAGAATCACCCCGGCGGCCGAATAGCCCATCTCGACACCGCCATGGGCTTCCTCGACCAGCACGCCTGTCCAGCCCATTTCGGCCATCTGGCCCCACAGCTCCTTTGAGAACCCGACCGGGTCCTTGGCGTCGCGCAGCTTACGCAGCGCCGACACTGGCGAAGCTTCAGCGAGAAAACCGCGCGCGGAATCGCGAAGCATTTGCTCGTCTTCGTTCAGCACGAAGGTCATCAGCGAAAATCCTTGTCTTAAATGTCGTTAGGCGCTCGGAAGGTCGAGCACGCGTTTGGCCACGATGTTGAGCTGGATCTCGCTGGTGCCGCCCTCAATTGAGTTGGCGCGGCTCCGCAACCAGGAGCGCGCGGTCTCACCGTCGGACTCCTTGTCGCCTTCCCATAACAGGCCGTCATAGCCGAGCGCGCTCATATTGAGCTCGTTGCGGCGCTTGTTCAGCTCGGTGCCGATATACTTCAGCATCGAGGCGCGCGCGCCCACTCCTTCGCCGTGGTCGGCCTCTTCCTTGACCCGGCGCATGGTGGCGTCGAACGCCAGCCCGTCAATGGTCAGCCGGGCCACGTCGCCGCGCAGGACCGGATCGGAGAGGCGACCGTCCTCCTCCACTTCACCCGACTGATGGGCGGCTGTGACCGGATTGAGCCCGCCGAACGCGGCCTCGGACACGATTCCCGCACGTTCGTGGGAGAGCAGGTATTTCGCGATCTCCCAGCCCTGACCGGCCTCGCCCAGGCGGTTCTTCACCAGCGCCTTCGCATCGTCGAAGAAGGTCTCGCAGAAGGGCGACTTGCCGCTGATCAGCTTGATCGGCTTGGTGGAGACGCCTGGCTGCTCCATGTCGATGAGCAGGAAGGAGATGCCGTTATATTTCGGCGCTTCCGCCTCGGTGCGAACCAGCGCGAAGATCCAGTCGGACTGATCGGCGTAGCTGGTCCAGACCTTCTGACCGTTGACGGTATAAGCGTCGCCGTCGAGCACCCCTTTGGTGCGCAGTGACACGAGATCAGAGCCGGCGCCCGGTTCCGAATAGCCCTGGCACCAGCGAATTTCACCGCGGGCGATGGGAGGCAGGTGTTCGGCTTTCTGCTCGTGCGTGCCGTATTTCAGAAGGGCCGGTCCGAGCATCCATATTCCGAAGCTGTCGAGCGGGCTGCGCGCGCCGATCGCTTTGAGTTCTTCCTTCAGGACGAAGGCTTCGTCCTTGGAAAGGCCGCCGCCGCCGTATTCGGTGGGCCAGGCCGGAACCGTCCAGCCTTTTTCGGCCATACGCTCCAGCCAGACCTTCTGGTCTTCGCTTGCGAAGGTCCAGTTTTTGCCGCCCCAGCAGATATCAGCTTCGGAACGGATGGGCTTGCGCATGCTCTCGGGGCAATTGGCCTCGAGCCAGGCGCGCGTCTCCTTGCGGAATGTATCAAGCGACATGGCGCTTCTCCTCCCTGACGTTTACGTAAAGGGTAAGGCGCGCGCCTCGCTCTGACCAGCCCCGGACCGCACGCAATTTCGCTCTCGGCGCGGCGAAACGGCGCGCCGGTCTTGCCCGGATCGCGCGGGTCGCTAATTAGCGGCGCATCCGTCCAGCCTCAGGGACCTGACCATGACGACGTCCGCCACCTCCATCCCCAAACCGTTCTCGGCGCCGGACACCAGCCGGGCCATGTTCTGGTGGCTGGTGCTGGTCTCGGTGTTCGTCTGCGCCATGATCCTGGTCGGCGGTGCCACGCGGCTGACCGATTCCGGGCTTTCCATCACCGAGTGGCGGCCGGTCACCGGCGCCGTTCCGCCGCTCACTGCCGAGGGCTGGGAAGCCGAGCTTCAGAAATACCGCCTTATCCCCGAATACCAGCAACAGAACCGCGGCATGTCCATGGCCGAATTCCAGTTTATCTACTGGTGGGAGTGGGGGCACCGCCAGCTGGGACGAACGCTGGGCCTGGTCTATTTTGTTCCCTTCGTTTTCTTCCTCGCCAAGGGGATCGCGCCCAAGCGCTTGCGTCCCCGGCTCTGGGTGCTGTTCGCCCTCGGGGGCCTGCAGGGCGCCATCGGATGGTGGATGGTGTCGTCCGGGCTCGCGGACCGGCTGGACGTCAGCCAGTACAGGCTGGCGACGCACCTCACCATGGCGTTTGCGATCCTGGGGCTCAGCCTGTGGACCGCCCTTGAGCTTCGATACGGCGAGACGCGGGTTTCGAGCCGCACGCGGTTCTTTTCGTGGGCGGCGGCGTTCTGGGCGGCGGTGCTGTTACAGGTGGCTCTGGGCGCCTTTGTCGCGGGCCTCGACGCCGGGCGCATTCACACCAGTTGGCCCGGCTTTAACGGGCGGCTGATCCCGGAAGACTATCTGATGGGCATGCCGTTTCTTCAGGCGATCTTCGAGAGCCGGCCGGCCGTGCAGCTCCAGCACCGCTGGTTCGCCTATGCGCTCGCCGTCGCCGGCGGCGTGCTGGGCTGGGCCTATCACCGCAGCGGCGACAAGGTGATGCGCAATTTCGCGCTGGTGCTGCCGGCGATCCTGTTTGCGCAGATCGTTCTGGGGATTGCGACGCTGGTCAGCGCCGCGCCCCTCTCTTTGTCCTTGCTTCACCAGGGCGGCGCCATCGCGCTGTTCCTCACCGCCGGGGTGGCGGCCTGGACGGCGGCGCGGGCGCTGCCGTCCGGCGCAGACGATCAGGTCTCTGCGGCCACCACCGAGCGTGCGACCACTTCACGAGCAACAATCTTGACCCGGGAATCGGCGCGGTCATAGATCGCCACCAGCCCTGACGAAAACGCCATTCCGCCATAGCTTTCGCTGGTCACAGCAAGCGCGACGGGGCTGTCGAACGCGGGCGCGTTCAGCCCGGCCTCAGTGCCGATGTCGGCGATCAGTTCCAGCGAGCGCGCGTCATAGACTTCAAGCCTGCCGGTGTTGGATGAAGCGGCCAGAACGGCCGGACGGCCCAGAAGCTCGGTATAGCCGATATCGGAGACCGCCAACCCGGCCGAAAAGCCGCGGGTTTCCCCGCCCAGGGTCACGCGCGCAAGGCCGGCGGCCGGGGCCGCGATCATCAGATCGTCGTCGACCGCCGCACAGCTGCGCGCGGCGAAGGGCAGGGGGAACCGGCTTTCCTCGGTGAGGGTCAGGCCGTCGCCGCCGGTGTCGCGCACGCGCATCACGGTCGCCTCGGGGCCGCGGCCAAGAACAGCGATGTCCACATAGCCGATGCCGGTCTCAAACAGGCACAGCGCCGCAGCGTCCTGGATCAGGGTGTCGCCCTCAAGCGGCAGTTCCACCACATCGCTGGCCTGGCGGATGACCGCGAAGCCGCGCAGCGATCCGGCGCCGTCGACGCCGAACAGAAGCGGAAATATCTCGCCGCGCAGAGCGAAGTCGGACGCGCCGATGATGGAGGCCAGCTGCGGTCCGGCGGCGCTGATCAGCGGTTCACCGTCCACAGAAAAGATATCAAACCCGCCATCCTGCAGCGTGGTCGCCACAAGACCGGTCCAGGGCGATTGAGCCGTGGGCAGAAAGGTGATGCCGCGCGCGGGCGCGGAGGGCTCGAACGCGCTTGTTACTACGGCGGTGCGGCGCAGGGCCTCCTCAGCCTGGCGTTGCTCGGCGTCGTCCGCATCCTCGCCTGAAGAGCAGGCGGTCAGGCCGACGCTGGCGACAAGGAGCGCTGCGCCCAGGGCCCGCGCACCGCGAAGGTGCGGCCGGGGCCGTTCTGCACATTGAAGAAGAGGGTCGTTGCGTCGGGTGAAAAACATGGTCCGGTGATCTCGCTGTAATCGCCCCTCTCGTCGGGGCTGGCGTTGCGCCCGATGGTATAGACCTCGCCGCCGGGCGTCACACCCCTGATGTATTGCTCGCCGTCGCCGTCTTCCACCACGATGAGATCACCCGAGGGCGCTACGGTGATGTTGTCACACTTTTCCATGACTGCGGCGCTCGTGCTTTCAAACAGCAAGGTGAGTTCGCCCGGGGCTTCACGCTCCTGGCCATAGCCCTCAAAGCGCGACGGCCGGTAGCGCCAGATCTGGCCGATACGCTCGGGCCCGCCGTCAGTGCAGCAGAAGAACACCTCGCCCTCGCCGAACCACATGCCTTCTCCGCGGGTGAACGCCGCCGCACCGCCCGCGACGGCGCGCGCGGCGAGATCGTTGTCGGGGTTGTGGATGGCGTCAAGATCCATCCAGGAGGCCTGCAGGGTCTGTCCCACTGAGATCCTGTCGCTGTCCCGCCAGTTGTAGGTTTCGAGCCCCGGCCGGCCTTGCACGGCCAGCGCCTGAAGCCGCCCGCTGCGCCAAAGCTCGCCGGGCGCGTCGGGCAGGAAGCGGGTGATCAGGCTCGGACGGTCGTCCTCGGTCTGATAGACGATCCCGGTACGCGGATCGACGGCGCAGGCCTCATGCTTGAAACGGCCAAGGCCGCGCAGCGGGGTCGGCTCCACCAGACCCATATGATCAGCCGGCACTTCAAAGGCGAAGCCGTGGTCCAGGCGCGCGCCTTCCCCGGCGCGCGTCAGCGTTTCCTCGCACGACACCCAGCTGCCCCAGGGCGTCGGGCCGCCGGCGCAATTGTTTTCGGTCCCGGCCAGCGACAGGAACTGGCGCGCCACCCGCCCGGTTTCGGCGTTCACGTACACCGTCGTGGTTCCGCCAAGATGAGGCAGATTACGCTCGGTCCAGTCATAGAGCCGGCTGGAATCGATGCGGGCGATGCGTTCCGCGTTCGGACCGAAGGGCGAGATGTCAGTCTCACCGGCCCGGATTTCATGATTGCGCACCAGCGTCACAAGCCCGTCCGGGCCGGGAAAGGCGGCCATCCCGTCATGGTCGCCAGGGACAAGCAGGCCGTCATCCATGACGTCGCCGGTGTCAGAGAATGTCGTGTAGCTGAAGCCCCGGGGCAGATCGAACAGGCCGCGCGGATCGCCGATAAGGGCGCCATAGCCCTCCACCTGGTTCTGATATCCCTCTGGCGCGCGCCGGGCGCAGGCGCTCAGCGCTGGAAACGCAGAGAAGGCCGCGCTGACGGCGGCGGTCCGGGTCAGGAAACGGCGGCGCGAAAGGGTCATGGACGGGCTCCGGCGGGCAGGGGACGGATGGCGCTCCTTCTGTTTAAACAAACGCCAAGCGCTTGAATATACCGGCCTCGTGAAATATACGGTAACCAAGTACCGTATTGCTAAGCGCCTCAGTTCAAACGTTTTTCACAACAGGTGTTGACCCGAACGCGCAGCGCGCGTAGGACGCACGCTCTTCACGCGGGGGGTGGGCCTCCGCGTACACGGAATTGACCTAAGGCTGACGCGATGAAGACCTTTACCGCAAAGCCCGCGGACGTCGAGAACAAGTGGATCGTGATTGACGCCGAGGGGGCCATTGTCGGCCGTCTCGCCGCCTATATCGCCACGCGTCTCCGCGGCAAGCACCGTACCGACTTCACCCCCCACGTGGACACCGGCGACCATGTCGTCGTGATCAACGCGGACAAGGTGGTGTTCACCGGGCGCAAGCTTAACGACAAACGCTACTATCGCCACACCGGGCACCCCGGCGGCATCAAGGAAACCAGCCCGCGCAAAGTACTTGAGGGCCAGTTTCCCGAGCGTGTGCTCGAAGCGGCTGTGAAGCGCATGCTGCCCAAGGAAAGCCCGCTCGCCCGCTCGCAGTTCTCCAAGCTGCGCGTTTACGCTGGCGGCGAGCATCCGCACGAGGCACAGAGCCCTGAAGTCATCGACTTCAAGTCCATGAACACCAAGAATGCGCGGAGCTGAGAATGGCTGAGCAAGCTCGTTCCCTCGATGACCTGAAATCCGCGCTGCAGGACGCCGGGTCTGAAATCGTTCCGGAAGCCCCGGAAGAACAAATCATCGTCGAACCCAAGATCGACGAGCACGGTCGCGCCTACGCGACCGGCCGGCGCAAGAACGCCATCGCTCGCGTCTGGATCAAGCCGGGCAACGGCAAGATCGTCGTGAACGGCCGTGAGCAGGAAGTCTATTTTGCTCGTCCGGTGCTGCGCATGGTGATCGCCCAGCCGTTCGAGACCGCCGAGCGCGTCGATCAGTTCGACGTGTACGCCACGGTCACCGGCGGCGGCCTCTCCGGTCAGGCCGGCGCGGTGCGCCACGGCCTGTCGCGGGCCCTGGTCAATTACGAGCCGGGCCTGCGCCGGGTTCTGAAAGCCGCTGGCTTCCTCACCCGCGACTCCCGCGTGGTCGAGCGCAAAAAGTACGGCCGCAAGAAGGCCCGCCGCAGCTTCCAGTTCTCGAAGCGCTAAGCTTTACTGGATCTTACGGCTATCTTGTTACACGGGCGGCTCCTCTGGGGGCCGCCCGTTTTGTTTGTGGTGCAAGCCGGTCGGCCAGCGCGTCAAAGACCAAGCGGATGCGCCGGCTGGTGTTGAGCTCGCGGTGCGCGACCAGCCAGGTGGGCACCTCGATCCGGAACTGGTCCTGCAGAACCGGCTCGAACCCTTCTGCACGGATCATGTCGGCGCCTGCGACCAGCAGACCCACGCCGGCGCGGCACAGGGCGATCTGCACCTCCCCGGTGTTGGAGAAGGTGCGTATCGTCGCCGGATCGATGGTCAGGCCGCGCGAGGCGAGTCCATCAACCGTGCGTTCGGGCTGGTCGAAGCCGATGAATTCATGGTTCACCAGATCCGCCAGGCTGCGCGGACGCCCGCAACGATCCAGGTAGGCTGGCGCGGCGCAGAGATAGGCGGCGGTCTCGCCGACCAGCCGGCCAATGAGGTCGGGCTGAGTCGGCCGCGCGTGGCGCACCGCAATGTCGGCCTCCCTGCGCTTGAGGTCCTGGAGGGCGTTCGACGCCGTGATCTCAAGGTCGATGCCGGGAAATTCCCGGCGGATCTGAGCTACGACCGGCGCCAGCTGACGCGAAGCAAACAGGCTTGTGGCCGTAATCGTAACCAGCCCTTCCACCGCGTCCGACCGGCCCGTCGCCGCCAGGCGCACTGCGGTGGCGCCCTCGGCCATGGCCCGCACATGCTCGGCCAGCGCAAGGCCTGTGTCCGTGGGTGTCAAGCTGCGCCGGCTGCGCTCGAACAGGACCACGCCAAGCGCGGCCTCAAGCGCGGAGATCTGGCGTGAGATCGTCGGCTGGGTCTGTCCCAACGCCCGGGCGGCCGCGGAAAACGATCCCGTCTGCACCGCAGCCAGGAAGGAGCGCGCCTGATTCCAGTCAAAATCGATCGCATCCCAGTTCATTATTTTGCGTATATCAGATGTTCCGGGATGCGTCTTTATTCAAGAAATATGTATGCCTAAAACAGGGTCGGCCACACGGCGCGAGACGGTTGCGCCGCAAAAGGACGCCCACGATGCAAGATGCTGATTTCTGGAACGCTCAGGCGGCGAAGTATTTTCGCACGCCGATCACCAACGCGGCGGCTTATCAGGAAAAGCTGGCGATCGCGCGCCGCCACCTCACCGCCGATGATCGCTTGCTTGAAGTGGGCTGCGGCACGGGCGGGACTGCGGTCACGCTGGCGCCTTGCGTGCGTCAGGTGATCGCCACTGATTACTCCGAGCGCATGATCGAATTCGCATGGAGCCGCGTTGACGCGACCCGGATCCAGAACGTGAGCTTCGAAGTCGTGGCGCTTGAAGACATTCGCGCGACGCACCCCTTTGACGCCGTCATGGCCATGAGCCTGCTGCATCTGGTGCGTGACCGGTCTGCTGCGCTTGCAAGGCTGCGCGACATCGTCAAGCCGGGCGGTTACTTCATCAGCAGCACCGCCTGCATCGCCGACCGGATGGCGTTCATGCGCCCGATCCTTCCGGTGATGCGCCTGTGGGGCGCTGCGCCCTGGGCCGCCGTGTTCAAGGAAGATCAGCTGCGCACCGAAATCGAGGCGGCCGGTTTCGAGATCGTGCAGCGCTTCAGGCCCAAAAAGGCTATTGCGGTGTTCTTCGTGGCGCGCCGGTCAGGCTCTGCCTAGCGCGTCGCGAAAGAGGGTGAGGGCGGTCTCCACCGAGTGGGCGCGTATCTTGCTGCGCCCGAGATCGCCAAAGCGCTGCTCCAGGGTCTGCGTCGCGCGCCCTGCGCCGGCGATCGCGAACCAGACCAGACCCACCGGCTTGGCGTCGGTTCCACCGCCGGGACCGGCCACTCCCGTGATCGACACGGCGAACTGCGCATGGCTGCGCGCCAACGCGCCCTCGGCCATGGCGCGGGCGACGTCTTCACTGACCGCGCCGTGGGTTTCGATCAGGATCATCGGCACACCCAGCAGCTCGGACTTGGCTTCGTTGGAATAGGTCACAAAGCCCCGGTCGACGACGCTGGAGGAGCCGGGAATCTCGGTGAGCGCCGCACTCACCAGTCCGCCCGTGCAGCTTTCAGCCGTCGCCAGCTTCGCGTCGCGGGCCCGGGCGAGATCAAGGACCTGCGCCGCGAGATCGGAAATCGCATCCATGAAATTCGTCCTAGATCCTGACGGTGACGACGGCTTCCGCGGCGAGGCCTTCGCCCCGTCCGGTAAAGCCGAGCTTTTCGGTGGTGGTGGCCTTGATGTTCACCCGTGCCGGAGCGAGCTGCAACAGCTCGGCGACGCGCGCCTTCATGGCCGCCTTGTGCGGGCCGATCTTCGGGCGCTCACAGATCAGGGTGACGTCGCAATGGACCGGCGACGCGCCCGCCTCAGCCGCGATCCTCGCGGCGTGGCTCAGGAACATGGCGCTGTCGGCGCACCGCCATTTCTCGTCGGTGGGCGGAAAATGATCGCCGATATCACCAAGCCCCGCCGCGCCCAGAAGCGCGTCGGTGATGGCGTGCAGCCCCGCATCGGCGTCCGAATGGCCGATGAGATGAAGGTTGCAGGCGATGAAGACGCCGCACAGATGCACCCCGTCACCCGGCGCCAGACGGTGCACGTCATATCCCAGACCGCTCACGGTCAGGGCGCCGGTAGACGCACCGCCATCGGCGCGCAGCTGCGCCTCGGCGCGGGCGAAATCCTCCGGCCAGGTGATCTTGAAGTTCGTTTCATCACCGGGAACCAGCACGACCTCCATCCCGGCGGCCCGCGCCAGCGAGACCTCGTCTGGAAAGTCGGCTTCGCCCGCCTCATCGAATGCTGCGCGTAACGGCGCGGTCTGGAACGCCTGGGGCGTCTGCATGCGCCAGAGCCCAGAGCGGTCCACAGCCTCAACGCCATCGGCGCTGTCGCGCACCAGAGCATCGCTCAAGGCCAGAGCGGGCGCCGCGCCCGCAGCGTCATTGAGAGCGGCGGTGAGATCATCGAGGATCCGGGCGGTGAGGAGAGGGCGCGCCGCGTCATGGATCATCACCCGATCCTCACCGGCGGCGGCCAGAGCGGCCCGCACCGAGACTGTGCGGCTGGCGCCGCCCTCCACAAGGCGCACGGCGCTGGCCAGCGGGCCGAGGGCGGCGTTGACGGCGTCCTGCTCGCCTGGCGCAATCGCGATGATGATCTCGCGGCAGAGTGGATGGGTCTTGAACCGCTCCACCGACCACGCCAGCACCGGCTTTCCGGCTAGGGCGCGCAGCTGTTTGGGCACGCCGCCGCCGGCGCGTTCCCCGCGCCCGGCCGCGACAATCAGGGCTGAGAATCCAAGCTTCGACATGGATCAAGCGTTACGGCGTCTGGAACGGCGCGTCCAGACGCGCTATGGCCTTGAGCCATGACAATGACGGCGAAACATTGCGGCTTCGATATCGGTCCGGTGCGCGTGGAGCGCCCGGTCCTGCTCGCGCCCATGTCGGGCGTGACCGACTGGCCGTTCCGCCGCCAAGCCTATCGCTTCGGCGCGGGACTGGTCGTGTCTGAAATGGTCGCCTGTGAAACCCTGGCTCAGGGCCGCGAAGACGTCATCCGGCGCATGGCGGCCGACGCGGCGTGCGGGCCCCATGTGGTGCAGCTGGCCGGGCGTGAAGCCAAATGGATGGATGTGGGTGCGCGCCTGGCGCAAGACGCGGGCGCCGAAGTCATCGACATCAATATGGGCTGCCCGGCCAAACAGGTCACGCGCGGCCTCTCCGGCTCGGCGCTCATGCGCGATCTTGATCATGCGCTGAGCCTCATCGAGTCGACGGTGAACGCAGTGTCCGTCCCGGTGACGCTGAAAATGCGCCTGGGCTGGGACCACGAGACGATCAACGCGCACGAGCTGGCCCGCCGCGCCGAAGCCGCCGGAATTCGCATGATCACCGTCCATGGCCGCACGCGGCAGCAATTTTACACCGGGCAAGCCGACTGGAGCGCGGTCGCCAGGGTGCGCGACGCGATCTCGATTCCCTTGGTGGTCAACGGCGACATCAAGACTCCCGAGGACGCGCGCGCCGCGCTGCTGGCCTCCGGCGCGAACGCGGTGATGATTGGGCGCGCAAGCCAGGGGCGGCCCTGGCTCCCCGGTGCGGTCGCCCGCAGCCTCCTAAGCGGCGGCGCCCTTGCGGAGCCGGGTCGGACGGAAGGCGCCGACAGCCTGTCAGAAGCGGCGAGCGATGCGGCGTCTCTTTATGGCGAGGCGCTTGGCGTTCGCTGCATGCGCAAGCATTTTGCAAGCTTCGTGGACTGGGCCGAGCCCGATCCGGAGGCGGCGCGCCCATGGCGGGCGAAGCTCTGCAAGGCTGCAACCCTGGAAGAGGCGCTGAACGCCCTGACCAGCTTTGCCGCCGACGAGATGCGAGACGCCGCGTGAACGCCACCGATCCGGGCGTCCGGGCCGCCGAAGCTGCGCCGGTGGGCCTTGTACTGGTCGATGGAGAAGGCCGGATCATTTTCATCAATGACAGCGCCGAAACCCTGATCGGGCGGTCCCGCAAGCAGCTCTCCGGCGCGCGTCTGGCCGACGCAGGGCGGGTGGGCGCCGCCGCCGACGCCCTGGCGCGCCGCGCGGTCGCCGAGGCCAGGGGCGTGGTCGCCCATGACCTGCCTATCGCGCTGCCTGACGGGCTCGTTCGGCTGTCCATAGACGCGGCGCCGGAGGGCGAGGGGGCCTGCCTGTGCTTGCGGCCCTGGCCGGAAAGCGGCGCCAGTCCGCGCGGCGACACGGCGGCGAACGCTGCGGCCGGGTTTGGCCGCATGCTATCCCACGAGCTCAAAAACCCCATCGCCGGTGCGCGCGGCGCCGCCCAGCTCATCGCCCAGAGCGACGACGAAGAGATCTCCGAGCTGGCGGACCTCATCGTCTCCGAGCTCGACCGGGCGCGCCGGATCGCTGAACGATGGAGCGGCATCGGCGAACTGACGCCGGGCCCGCTGGAGCCGGTCAACCTGCATGCGCTCGTGCGCGAGGCTGTGCGATCGGCCGCGGCCGGAGCGGCGGAAGGCGTGACCTTCGAGGAGCATTTCGACCCCTCTATCCCCGACGCTGAAGCCGATCGCGATCTCGTGCTTCAGGCGGTGCTCAATCTCCTGATCAACGCCGCCGAGGCGGTGCAGGAGCAGGGCGGCGCGGTGAGCGTCTCGACCCGGTATCGCAGTGCCCGTCCCGGCGGGCCCGCGCCCGACGCGCGCCTGGAGATTCAGGTCCTCGACGAAGGGCCGGGCGTGCCCGATCATCTGCAGGAGGCGGTGTTCAACCCGTTCGTCACCGGCAAGCCGGCGGGCGAAGGGCTTGGCCTGGCGCTTGTTTCGCGGATCGCGGAGCTGCATGGCGGCGGGGTGGAGTTCTCCAGCCAGCCGGGCCGCACCCTGTTCCACCTCTATCTGCGCGAGGCGGGCCGATGAGCAACCGTGTCCTGATCCTTGAAGACGACGACTCGCTACGTCTGGTGATTTCCAAGGCGCTGTCGCGCGCCGGGTTTGAAGTACGCTCGACCGCGTCGCCGCAAACCGCGGTGGACCGGATGACCGCCGGCGACGCAGACGCGCTGGTGGCCGATGTGCTTTTGGGACGCGAGAACTTTCTGGAGCGCCTCGACGAGATCGCACGCGTGCGTCCCGATGCGCCGGTCGTGGTGATGAGTGCGCAGACCACGGCGGCGACCGCCATCGGCGCCGCCAAGCGCGGCGCTTTTGAATATCTCGCAAAACCGTTTGATCTCAATGATCTGGTGGACATTCTTGAGAGAGCACTGAAGCGGCCGCCGCACCGGCCGCGCAGTGAGCGCGAAGGCTTTGGCGGTTTGGTCGGGCGCTCTGCGGCGATGCAGGCGGCGTTCCGCTCGCTCGGGCGCCTGGCCAAGCGCCGCGACCCGGTGCTGATCGTCGGGCCTGACGGATCGGGCCGCGGCGCATTTGCGCGCGTTCTTCACCGGGAGTCCGGGCGGGACTTCGCTTTGGTGGAGGCGGGGCCGGAGCGGCTTCGCGATCAACCCGGCCTGCTGGATCAGGACGCCGACGCCATCCTCTTGCGCCGGGCCGAAGCCTGGGATGCGCGCACCATCGGCCGGGTGCTTGAACGCCTTGAATCAGAGGCGCCGGGCGGGCCGCGCCTGATCGTCACTGCGCACAGCGATGTCCGCACCGCTTTGCCGGCGGTCCTCATCGACCGGCTGGCGGTGGGGTTGCTGGATATTCCGCCTTTGCGCAGCCGGGGCGAGGACCGCGCGCTTTTGTTTCGTCATTTTCTGGCGAAGGCCGGGGAGGGCCGCTTCAGTCTTAGCGAAGACGGGGCCGCGATGGTCAACACGCTGGGCTGGACCGGCGAGGTTCTGGAGTTGAAGCGCACCGCAGAGCGCGTCGCCGCCCTTGGTGTGCCAGGCGAGGTGGGGCCGGGCGATATCGAAGCCGCCCGCGCCGCACCGCGCTCCGCCGATCCCGACACCGCGCTCCAGGACGCCGCCGCGCGCTATTTCGCCTCTGCCGCGCCCGGTGACGAGTTGGCGGTGCGCGCCATGGCGGCTCTGGACAGCGGCCTCATACGGGCCGCCCTTGAAGAGAGCGGCGGCGTACGCCAGGAGGCGGCGCGCCGCCTGGGGATGAATCGCAATACGTTTGCGCGGCGGATATCGGCGCTCGGACTTGACGGCGCGGATGAAGATGCGCCCTGAATGTCACAGTCGTTGAAACTGGGTCACACTTGGCTCATGCTCAGGTCTGGATAAGGGAGCGCTTTGCTTGAACGGCTTGTTGGCGGCGCCGCGCGCCATGCGGCGCATCTCTTTTTTCGGGATCGGGTTCGTCGCCGCAAGCATCGGCGCGGTCGCGCTCGCCTTCATGGCGGTCAGCGGCGCCGGCGTTTTCGGACCGGGCGGCTGGGTGTTCGCCGTCTGCCTTGTGACCGAGGTCGTGGTCGTCGGCGGGCTCGGCGCCTGGGTTGCATTCCGGGCCAGCCGGCATTTGCGAGGCCGGCGTTTCGGTGAGCCCGCACCACGCCTGCAGATGCGCTTCATCACCCTGTTCGCCGTCGCTGCGGTGGTTCCGGCTGTCTTGATGGCCGGGTTTCACGCCCTGGTCCTCGGGCGCGGGATCGAGTTCTGGTTTGGCGAGCCGGTGAATGCGGTGGTGGAAAGCTCAGCCGATCTGGCGCGTGAATGGCCACAGGTCGCCATGCGGACCGCCCAGATCCAGCTACTGGGCCTGTCTGAAGACCTCTCCTATCCCGACGCCCAGACCGCGCTTCGAGATCAACGCATCCGCTATCGCCAGTATCTGTCGCAGCAGGCGCGGCTGCGCAGCTTCCCCGCAGTCTACGTGATCAATGGCCAGGCCGCGGTGATCGCCCGCGCCGACCGCGCACCGGACGCCCCTGATTATGTGGCGCCTTCGGTGGCGATGTACGCGTTTGCAAGGGAAGGCGATATCGGCGCGTCCGACCCCCAGGTGCGCGAGAACGCGCCGGACTATGTGCGCCTGCTGGTGCAGATCCCGGACACGGAAGACCTGTATCTCTATTCGGTCTGGTACGTGGATTTCTCACTTCTGTCGGCGTGGGAGGCCATGACCAACTCCTACCGCGAGGCCGAGGCGCGTGAAGGCCAGATGCGCGAAGGCTTCTTCTTTGTCTACGCCCTGACCGCGGCGCTGATTTTCGTAGGCGCGGTCTGGCTGGCCCTGTCGGCGGCGCGCAGCGTCGTCACGCCGGTGAGCCGTCTTGTGTCGGCGGCGGAACGGGTTCGGCGAGGGGATCTGGAAGCCCGCGTTGCGGTGGCGCGCGATGATGACGAGATCGCCGCGCTCGGCCGTGCGTTCAACCGGATGACGCGCCAGCTCTCCACCCAGCGCAGCGAGCTGGTGGAGGCCAATGAGCAGTCAGAACGCCGGCGCGCCTTCATCGAAGCGGTGCTGACCGGGGTGAGCGCGGGCGTGATCGGACTGGACGCGACCGGCAAGGTCAGCCTGGTGAACCGGTCGGCGGCCCAGCTTCTGGGCTGTGAGCCGGATCAGCTGGTGGGGCGTGAGCTGGATGAGGCGGCTCCGGTTTTCCATACCGTAGTGAACGACGTCATCAAGCGGCCCGAGGAGATCGCCGAGCGCCAGATCGATCTGCCGTCCGAAGACGGGTCGGTGGTCCACCTCAATGTGCGCGCCGGCCATGACGAGGATGGCGGGCTGGTGATCACGTTCGACGACGTGACGCGCCTGGTCGCCGCCCAGCGCAACGCCGCCTGGCGCGATGTGGCGCGCCGGATCGCCCACGAGATCAAGAATCCGCTAACTCCGATCCAGCTGTCCGCCGAGCGGCTTCGTCGCAAGTATCGCGGTCAGGTCGACGAGGCGGGCCTTGAGATCTTCGACAAGTGCGTCGACACGATCGTGCGCCAGGTCAGCGATATCGGCCGCATGGTGGATGAGTTCTCCGCCTTCGCCCGCATGCCGGCGCCGAAAATGGAGCAAGCCGACCTGATCGAGATCGCCGGCTCGGCGGTGTTCGCCCAGCGGGTCGCCGCGCCGTCGATCCGGCTGCCGTTCACGGCGCCGTCCGCGCCGATCCATGTGGAGTGCGACTCCCGGCTGGCCTCCCAGGCGCTTGCCAACATCCTGAAGAACGCGGCGGAGAGCGTCTCGGCCCGCATGGAGACCGATGGTGCGAAGTCCGGCGGGCAGATCGCTGTGAAGGTGTATCGCGAGAACGGCTTCGGCGTGATTGAAGCGCGTGACGACGGGCTCGGCTGGCCGAGCGCGGACAAATCCCGACTGACCGAGCCCTACATGACGACGCGCGAGAAGGGCACAGGGCTGGGCCTGGCGATCGTGCGCCGCGTCATGGAGGACCATGGCGGCCGGCTGGAACTGGACGATCCGGCGGACGGCGATACAGGCGCGATCGTCCGGCTGGCCTTTCCCTTGCTTGAACCCGATGCGGACGCGCAAGGCGCGTCTGCGCGTGCGGAGGCGTGACCCAAGATGGCTCAAGATATTCTCATCGTGGACGACGAGGCCGATATTCGCGAGCTGATCGGGGGATTGCTCGAGGATGAGGGCTATGAAGCCCGCTACGCCGCGGACGCCGACGCCGCGCTCGCCGCGATCCGTCAGCGAAAGCCCGCCCTGGCGGTGCTGGACGTCTGGCTCCAGGGTTCGCGTCTGGACGGCATCGAGCTGCTGGACGAGATCAAGCGCGCCGATCCCGGCCTGCCGGTGGTGGTGATTTCCGGCCATGGCACGATTGAGACGGCGGTGGCCGCCATCCGCAAGGGCGCCTATGACTTCATCGAAAAGCCGTTCAAATCCGACAAGTTGCTGGTGACGGTCGAGCGCGCGCTCGAGACCAGCAAGCTACGCCGCGAAAACGAAGAGCTGCGCGCCAAGAGCGGCATGAACAGTGAGCTTATCGGCAAATCGGCCGCCGCCGCGATCCTGCGACAGACGGTGGACCGGGTCTCGCCGACCAATTCGCGCGTGCTGATTTCCGGCCCGCCGGGCTGCGGCAAGGAGCTGATCGCCCGGCTCATCCATGCCGGATCGCTGCGCGCCGACGGGCCCTTCGTACCGGTCAGCGCCGCAATGATGGATCCTGAGCGCGTGGAGCAGGAATTGTTCGGGTCCGAGCAGGGCGGTCAGGTGGAACGCGTCGGACTGCTGGAGCAGGCCCATGGCGGCACGCTGTTCCTTGATGAGGTCGGCGACATGCCCCTGGCGACCCAGGGCAAGCTTTTGCGCATGCTGGTGGAGCAGCGCTTCAAGCGACTGGCCGGCGCCGCCGATGTGGAAGTGAATGTGCGCGTCCTGTCCTCCACCGCGCGCGAGCTGCGCGGCCTGATCTCTCAGGGGCGGTTCCGCGAGGATCTCTATCACCGCCTCGCCGTGGTGCCCCTGGAGGTGCCCTCGCTTTCGGAGCGGCGCGACGACATCCCCATGCTCGTCGAACATTTCATCGAGCGCCTGACCGCAATGTCGGGCTTGCCGCGCCGGCGCATCGGCGAGGACGCCATGGCTGCGCTCCAGGCCCATGACTGGCCGGGCAATGTGCGTCAGCTGCGCAATAATGTGGAGCGCGTCCTGATCCTGGCCACCGGCGATCCCGACGATCCTGTGACGCTGGATTCCCTGCCGTCGGAAGTGGCGGGCCGCAATGGCGGTGAAACCGGCGGCTTCGACGCCGAACGCATGATCGCCTTGCCGCTGCGCGACGCACGTGAGAAGTTCGAGCGAGAATATCTAAAGGCCCAGATCAATCGTTTCGGGGGCAATATCTCGCGCACGGCCAGCTTCATCGGAATGGAGCGGTCGGCGCTGCACCGCAAGCTGAAGACCTTGGGCGTCAACGGCTCTCCGCGCGGAGCCGACGAACCGGACGCCGAAACGGCCGGCTAGGCGCGCGCGGCCAGGGAACCAATTTCATGAAGGCAATCGTGTGTGGCGCGGGCCGCGTCGGGTACGGCATCGCGCGCGAGCTGGCCGCCGAGGGCAATTCGGTGACGGTCGTGGACTGGTCGCGCGAGCTGATCGACAAAATCACCACCGACCTGGACGTGCGCGGCGTGGTGGGCCATGGCTCGCACCCCGACGTGCTTGAAAAGGCCGGGGTCGCCGACGCCGATCTTCTGGTGGCTGTGACCTATTCGGACGAGACCAACATGGTGGCCTGCCAGGTCGCCCATTCCCTGTTTGAAACCCCGACGCGCATCGCGCGGGTGCGCGCGCAGAGCTATCTCGACAAGCGCTGGGGCGATTTGTTCAGCCAGGGCGCGCTGCCCATCGACGTCACGATTTCTCCGGAGCTGGAGGTGAGCCGCTCGATCCTGCAGCGCCTTGAGACGCCCGGCGCCTTCGCCACCGCGCCGTTCGCCAACTCCCGGGTGCAGCTGCTGGGCCTCACCGTGGACGAGACCTCTCCTGTTGCTGGAAGCTCGAGGGATCAGATCCTTGAATTGTTTCCTGATCTCGGATTCGACATTCTCGGAATCCACCGCGACAAGACCCTGTTCATTCCCGAGGGCGGCGATCCGCTCATGCCCGGCGACGACGTCTATGTCAGTCTCGCCGCCGGCCATGTAAAGCGCGCGCTCGACGTATTCGGCCGCTCGGTTCAGCGCGCCCGGCGCGTTGTGATTATCGGGGCGGGCAATATCGGGCTATACGTGGCGCGCGCGCTGGAACGGGTCGGCGGGGTGAGGGTGCGCCTCATCGAAGGCGACAAGGCCCAGGCCGAGCGCGCCGCCGACGCGCTGCGCCGCACCGTAGTCCTGCACGGGGACGGGCTTGATCGCGACGTCCTGCGTGAAGCCGGGATCGAGGACAGCGAGCTGGCCCTGTGCCTGACCAATGACGACAAGGTGAATCTGCTCTCGGCGGTTATGGCCAAGCGCGAAGGCGCGGCGCGGGCCTTGTGCCTGGTGAACGATCAGGCGTTCAACCCGGTGAAGGCTGCGCTGGATATCGACGTATTCATCGATCCGCGCGCGGTGACGGTTTCCACCATCCTTCAGCATATCCGGCGCGGGCGGATCACCGGCCTGCAGACCCTGGCCGGCGGCGCGGCCGAGGCCCTGGAAGGGGTCGCGCTATCGACATCGCCGCTGGTGGGTAAATCGCTCAAAAACCTTGACCTTCCAGAGGGCGTTGCGGTCGGCGCGGTGGTGCGCGGCGACAAGGTCTTTTTCTCCCGCGACGCAGTAAAGATCGAGGAAAACGACCGGGTCGTGTTTTTTGCGCTCAAGGCCTCGGTCCCGAAAGTCGAACACATGTTCCGCGTCAGCCTGGAATACTTCTAGGCGATATGCAGCTATCGCCCCGCCTGTTTCGCGCCCTTGGCTGGTGCGCCCTGGTGACCGGCGCCAGCGCCGCACCGTTCATCGGGCTCGCCAGTCTTGAAGGCGATGGCGCCGCGGCGCGCGGGTTCGTCATCACCACGGTCATCGGCCTTTTCATCGGCGGCGCGATTCTGGCCGGTACCGCCAATCTTGCACGCCCGGCCGGCGCAGCGGCGGCGCTGCGCCTGGCGTTTTACGGCTGGCTACTGGTCCCGCTGCTCGCCGCAGCGCCCCTGGCGGCCGGCGCTGGCGGCGCCGTGCAGGGCGTGTTCGAGGCCTATGCGGCGATGACCACCACCGGCGCCGTGCTGGGCGTGCCCGAGGAAGTCTCCAGATCCGTGGTCTTGTGGCGCTGCTATCTCGCCTGGCTGGGCGGCCTGGCGAGCCTGGTTCTGGCGGCGACGGTGTTCGCGGCCCTCGACCGGCGCGGGGTAGGCCTTCGCCGAACCAGCCTTCTCACGGTGGAGCGCGCCGACCTGTTCACAAATTTCGGTCGCGGATTCAGGAGGCTGGGCTCTGTCTACGCTCTGGTCACGGCGCTCGGCGCGGTTTTGCTCATGAGTACCGGGACCGCGCCGTTTGATGCGATTTGCCTGGCGCTTTCGGGCGTCGCCACCGCCGGCCTCGCGCCGCAATCGGGCGCTTTGGCCGGCTGGCTGCCCGCCCCCAGCATTGTCGTGTTGGCCCTCCTGTGTCTGGCCGGGGCATGGAATTTCGCGGTCATGTATGAATGGCTCTCGCGTTTCCGCCTGCCACGTGGCACCGGGGAGCTGCGCGCCATGGCGGCCGTCGCGGGGGTCTGCGGGGTCGCCGCGCTGGTCTTTTCCGGCCCGGCCGCACTTCCGACCGGCGTGCTAGACGGGCTTTTTGCGATCTCCACAGCGGGCTTTCAGACGGTGGAGGCCGCGCCCCTCCCGGTGGCGGTGCTGCTGTTCCTGGCGCTCGTGGGCGGATCGACCATCTCCACCTCGGGCGGCGTGAAGATGCCGCGAATCCTGCTGCTTCTCCGGCGGGCCGGGGGGGAGCTTTCCGTGCTCTCCCACCCTTCAGCGGCGGTGCGCACCCGTTTCGCCGGCCGGCCTGTCTTTGACGAAGCGCTCGCCGGGGTCTGGGTCTATGCGCTGGCTTTCCCGGTGGCGCTGGGTCTTGGCACCGTGGCGATCACATTCGCCGGAGCGGAGTTCGAGCCCGCCTGGCGCGTCGCCGCAGCGAGCCTCGCCAACATGGGTCCGCCCGCCGGCGCCGATTTCGCCGCCCTTTCGCCGCCGGCCCTGATCGTGAGCGCGCTGTTGATGGTGGCCGGGCGCCTTGAAGTGCTTGCCGCGGCGGCCGCAATTTATGTTATTTTCGCACGCGACTGAGCGGCAGGCCCAAGCGTTTCGCGGTTGCAGCGAAGCGCGAGCCTGTTTACCTCTTTGAAGAAGGGGCCGCATGACCAGAGCCCTGGCGAACAAATGTGAAGTAGGCCGATGTCTAACGATAAGAAACAGAACCTTCAGGACGTCTTCCTGAACACCGTGCGCAAGGGCAAGACACCGCTGACCATTTTCCTGGTCAATGGCGTGAAGCTCCAAGGCGTCGTCACCTGGTTTGATAATTTCTGCGTGCTGCTGCGCCGCGAAGGTCAGATTCAGCTGGTCTACAAGCACGCCATATCCACGATCATGCCGAGCCAGCCGGTTCAGCTGTTTGAACGTGAAGAAGACGATGGAGAGAGCGCGGATTGATTAATCGCCGACCCGACGTCGAAACCGCCTTCGTCATCCACCCCCAGTTCTCGGGGACCGGGACCGAGCGCGCCGAAGCGCGCCTCGAAGAAGCCTCCGGGCTTGCTGAAGCCCTTGACCTGAAGCCTGTTGAAGCGCGCATCGAACCGGCGCGCAAGCTTGAGCCCGGCACGTTCTTCGGCTCCGGCAAGGTCGAGATTCTGCGCGTGCATATCGAGGATATCGGGGCCCATGTCCTGGTGATCGATTCCGCGCTGTCGCCGGTTCAACAGCGCAATCTTGAAAAGGCCCTGAAGGTGAAGGTCATCGACCGCACCGGGCTCATCCTGGAAATTTTCGGCCGCCGCGCGCAGACCCGGGAAGGGCGCCTGCAGGTGGAGCTGGCCCGCCTGACCTATGAGCGCTCGCGGCTGGTGCGCACCTGGACCCACCTGGAACGCCAGCGCGGCGGGCAGGGATTCATGGGCGGTCCGGGTGAAACCCAGATTGAGACCGACCGCCGCATCCTCGCCGACAAGATGGCCAAGCTGCGCCGCGAGCTTGAAGAGGTGAAGCGCACCCGTGAGCTGCACCGCAAGCGCCGCAAGGCCGCGCCATGGCCCACTGTGGCGCTTGTAGGCTACACCAATGCGGGCAAGTCCAGCGTCTTCAATGCCCTGTCCAAATCCAAGGTTCTGGCCAAGGACATGCCCTTCGCCACCCTGGACCCGACCACGCGCGCCGTGCGCACGCCGTCCGGGCGCAAGATCCTGTTGTCCGACACGGTGGGGTTCATCACCGACCTTCCCACCGAGCTGATCGCGGCGTTCCGCGCGACGCTGGAGGAAGTGGTCGAAGCTGATGTGCTGGTCCATGTGCGCGACATCGCCGACCCCGACAATGAGGGCCGCAAGGCCGATGTGGAATCCGTGCTCGACGCCCTCGACGCCGGCGTCTCCCACGACCAGACGGTGATCGAAGCCTGGAACAAGGCCGACCGCCTGGACGCCGAAAGCTATGAAGATCTGCGCTGGCGCACCCGTCTGCCGAGCCGTCCCGACCGCCCGCCCTCGGTGCTGACCTCAGCGGCGACGGGCGAGGGGCTGGCAGCGCTCATGGTGCTGGTTGAGCAGGCGCTGGCGGCCAGTGATCTGGTGCTTCGCATCAAGGTCACGCCGGCCGACGCCGCAGCTCTCGCCTGGATTCATGAAAACGGTGAAGTCATCGAAGAGCGGATCGACGAGGAGACCGGCGACACGTTCGCCGCCGCCCGCCTGACTCCCCCCGACGCCGGACGCTTCCGCCGCAAATTCAAAGGCCTGGAAATCGCCGCCGAGCGCGTTGCAGCGCAGTAGACCGGTGATCCGGGACGGCGGATGGGACCTAGAGCCCGCTCCGTTTCGCGCTCTGCCACTCGGCCTCCATGGCGTCCAGATCGGCCTCGTGGATGCTTGAGCCTTTGGTTCCAAGTTGCTGTTCCACAGCGCGAAACCGGCGTTCAAACTTGGCGTTCGCGTCGCGCAACGCGGTTTCGGGATCAACGCCCAGCTTGCGCGCAGCATTGACGACGGTGGACAGGAGATCGCCGATCTCCTCGTGAATGTGGGCCGCATCACCCTCAGCCACCGCCTCGCGGACCTCGGCCAGCTCTTCATCGATCTTGGCCATCACGCCCTCGACGTCCGGCCAGTCGAACCCGACCCGTGCGGCGCGCTTCATCAGCTTTTCAGAGCGTGTCAAGGCGGGCAGGGCGACCGGCACATTGGCCAGCACCGAGACATCTCCGCCGTCCTTGGCCGCGCGCTCGGCGGCCTTCTGGGCCTCCCAGGCGCGCGTCTGGCTCTCGGAGTCCCGCTCGACCGCCGTGCCGAACACGTGGGGGTGACGCCGGATCATCTTCTCGGCGATGGCGTCGGCGACGTCTTCGAATCGGAAATCACCAGCTTCCTCGGCCATGCGCGAATGGAACACGACCTGGAGGAGGAGATCGCCGAGCTCTTCCTTCAGATCCGCCATGTCCGCACGCTCGATGGCGTCCACGACCTCATAGGCTTCTTCGATCGTGTAGCGTGCGATGGAGCGAAAATCCTGCTCCAGATCCCAGGGACAGCCGCCGTCCGGATCGCGCAGCTTCGCCATAACGGCGATGAGACGGTCGATGGAACGGGGGTGGGCCGGGACGGTCATCAGGCGCGCTCGCAGATGCGGGAATCAGAGAGCACAGTCTAGGGCGGCGCGGATGGAAGCGCGAGGGCGTCAAAGATGCGCCGTGACCGCCTATACGAAATTTGCGCAAGGGCGGAACTTTCGCAGAGTGGTGCGTAACGTTTCGCCTTGCGGTGATCGATCATCACGCAACATGACCGAGACATCGCTGGTGGGCGGCCGTTTTGGTCGAATTGGTGCGTGGCTTTTTCCACACCAGAACGCGCACAGGCTTGCAGGTCGCAAGCGGTCCCGGCAGCTTTCAGAGTGATCGTTGAGAGCGGGCAATCTACGGTCGTTATCGTGCTCGTAGAGCGAGTCGATGAAATCCTTAGGCGAAAATCGTTTCAAAGGCCCTTCGAGCCCTGTAAATCGCGCTCGCCGTGGACGGAATGAGGAGCGACACCCACATCCAAAGCAGCGCTGCGCAAAGACGGGGCGGCGTTGAACGCCACACGAAATTCCGTTCACTCAAGTAAGGCCGGCCGCTTGCGGGCGCCACGCCACCCGATCAGTACGGCGCCGATCAGGATCACGAGTGCGCCGCCGGCAATCCAGAGCAGCATCCGCTCGATTGCCATGACGAACATCAGGTTGTCCACATTGCCGGTCTTCCAGAAGACCCACTCGCTGGCGATCTGCGTGGCCAGAATCGAGCTTCCGGTCTCCAGAACAACGATCCCGTCGCCGGTCGCCGGATCGAATCGCGCGGCGGTGTTGATCGCCGGGGCGTTGTTGCCGTCATGGCCGATGATGTGGCCGCCTTGCCCGTTCGGCGCATAGAGCATCACGCCCAGTCCCCAGATGTCAGCGCCCAGCTGCGACGCATGCGATGTCCGCATGCGCTCCAGCGTCTGCGAAGTGAGCACGCTCTGGCCGCCCCCTTGCACTTGAACTTCAATGAAGCGGGCCATGTCCGCGGCGGTGGTGAACAGCGAGGCTGCCCCCTGCGCCGCGTACCAGCGATAGGCCTCTCGCTCGCCTTCGGGTGTGTAATTGTCCGCCAAGCCCCAGTCTTGCGCCTGCGCGTAATCGAACGTCGTCCGATCCATTCCTAGGGGTTCGAAGACGCGCGCATCCATAAAGTCGCTGAAGGTTTCGCCGGACACCTCTTCGATCAGCAGCTGTATGAGCGTGTATCCGCCGCCGGAGTAGTCCCATCCGGAGCCCGGCTCCGCGCCCACGCGCACCACGCCGTCATTGCCGGGCGAGGCGTCGCGGGCGCGTGTCAGCGAATCTTCCAGCGACTGAACGTCGCCAGGGCCGTCAAAGCCGTCATAGCCAAGACCGTCAACGAGCCCCGCCGTGTGGCTGAGCAGGCGTCGAACGGTGACGCCCGAATGATCGAACTCGCTTTCCGGCAGCCGCCATCGGACAAGATAGGTTTCCACCGGCGCGTCGAGGTCGACCACGCCGTCCTGGACCAGCACCATCACACCCCAGGCGGTGAGCCATTTGCTAAGAGAGGCCACTTGGAACACGCTGTCTTCATCCACCGGCGCGCCGGCTGAGATGTTGAAGCCACCGGAGCTTTCGCCGTCTTCGATCAGCAAGAAGCTGAGACTTCCCACCGAACCGCCCTCTGCGAGGCGCCTGGCCTCATCGATAAAGGCGCCGGGAGTATCCGAGGTCGCGATCGGTGATTTCGTCCAACCGCCGTTCACGGCGCAAAACACCAGAAGCGCCCAGACGAAGACGGCGGCGAGGGCGCCGAGGGAGGTGAGGGCGATCCTGAGCATGGTGTACTCCTTTACAATTCGATTGGGCATTTTGGATTTCGGAAGACAAGTCGAGTTTCGTCTCGGCCGCCGCCGATGAGTGTCGCGGCGGCTGCTGGCACGGCATGGAGGCGGGCGGGATCATTTTACCTGGTGCCGGGCGACGATCTCGGCGAGCGCGACGGCGACGCCATGACCGGCCATGCCGACCGTCCACCAGATCATCGCCCACTTCATCACGAAGGCGCCGACGCCCAGACTGATGCCCGCGAACACGATCATCCCGAAAAGATAGCTGACGAGATGTATCCAGATAGACAGACGCAGCCCGGCCACCGCCTTGGCGTTCCTGCGCTGCACGATATCGGACGCCTCCGCTTCCGGATCGACGCACAGCGCGATGGCCTCGACATTAAAGGCGGCTGCCAGCGCCGTCAGGGTTTCGCGCGAGGCGAACTCGCCATTCTCGATCCGCTGCACGGTGCGAAGCCCGATGCCGGCCAGCTCCGCGAGGTGTTCCTGGGACCAGTGACGCTCTTCGCGCCAACGTTTGATCTTTGTTGAGTCTGTCTTGAACGCCATGAAGGTCTCCTAGGAACGATTTGTAATCAGATCATCTCCAAAGGCCAGAAATCCCGTCGCACATCCACGGCAGCCTTGCGCCACACACCCGCCACGACCCCGCCACGCGACCGCCAGACCCCGGAGGGGACGGAACTGAGAAAGGTTTCGACCGGCGCGTGGCCCGGACCGGTTTTGGGTCAAAAGCCTGGTCACCCCATCGAACTAGATGTCAGCCTTGGCTCAGGTCATGAACGGAGCAGCTCAGTTCCAAATACTGCCAGATAACAGTGTTTATACATCGACTTGATCGCACCGAGAGGCGCCGCGGGCGGGGCCTCACGTACCATTTCTGAAGCACCAGCCAATCGCATAAGATATATTATGAGAAATATAGTATGGTGTAGACCGCTGCCACTACGGATCTCTATATAGCGTCAGACCGGGTCTACGCGGATCACAGCGCCGGTGTCTTCATCCATCGTGACGCTCAGCCCGTCATAGGCCGGCCGCACGCCCTGCGGCAGGCGCGCCAGCAGCGCCCAATAATCCAGGTCGATATGAAGATTGGTGAGCACGCCCAGCGACGGCTGCACGCGTTCGAGCCAGTCCAGCGACTGATCGAGATGGGCGTGGCTGGGGTGCGGACGCTCCCGCAGCGCATCGACGATCCAGACGCCAGCGCCGGCGAGCGCTTCAAACGCGCCGCCGCCGAGCCCGTTCACATCGGGCGTGTAGGCCAAGGGTCCGGCGCGCACGCCGCTGCAGGCCGCGCCGCCATGCTCCACATCGAACAGCTGGAGCTTGAGCGTTCCGCCCGGCCCTTCAATCGTGGCGTAATCGCCGCTGGCCAGCTCCTGGGAGATGAGCAAGGGCGGATAGCCCGAACCCGGCGGGGTTTCAAAGATATAGCCAAAGCGCGCCAGCAAATCGCGATGGGTCGCCGCGCTCATGACGGCCGGCAGGCGTTCGCGGCGCTGATAGACCAGGGCGCGCACGTCATCGATGCCATGGCACTGGTCGGCGTGTGTGTGGGTGAAGGCCAGCGCGTGGATCTGCGGCGATCCGGCGTCCAGCATTTGTTCGCGCAGATCCGGGCTCGTATCAATGAGCACGCGAGTCGCCTGGCCGGCCTCCAGCGCCTCAAGCGACACGCTGCGTTCCAGCAGCAAGCTGCAGCGGCGCCTGCGGTTTTTCGGTTCGCCAGGATCGCAGGCGCCCCAGTCACCGTCGATGCGCGGCACGCCGCCCGAGGAGCCGCAGCCCAGGATCCGTGTCCTGAGGACAGCCCCTTGGCTCACGCCCTTGCTCACGCCGGCGCCTTGATCCGGTTGAACAGTCGCAAGGCCGCCGCGGTGGTGCGCGTTGCGGTCTCTTCCGCTGTCCAGCCTTTGATTTCTCCCAGCTTTTCCGCCACATGCAGCAGATAAGCCGGTTCGTTGCGGCGGCCCCGATAAGGAACCGGCGCAAGATAGGGACAATCGGTCTCCACGATCACGCGGTCATCGGGCACCACGTCGCGGAACACCTCGCGGACATCCTCGGCTTTCTTGAACGTGATGATGCCCGACGCCGAGAAATACGCGCCCAGCGCTGCAGCTCGGCGAGCAAGCCCCGCCCCGCCAGTATAGCAGTGCAGAAGCGGGCGAAACGCCCCCTTCCCCATTTCCTCCTCCAAGAGGCTCGCCATTTTCTCATCCGCCTCGCGGCAGTGGAGGATCAGCGGCAAGTCGGCGCGGCGCGCGGCGTCGATATGGGCGCGAAGGCTCTGATACTGCTCGGCTTCCGGCGAATGATTGTAATGGAAATCCAGCCCTGTCTCGCCAATGGCGACGACTTTGGGATGGCGCGCGATTTCAAGCAATTCATCGGCGCTGATGTCCGGCCGGTCCTTCGCGTGGTGGGGATGCGCCCCGATCGTGCAGTAGACGTCGTCATGGGCCTCGGCGATTTTCGACACCGCCTCGAAATCGGTGAGCCGGCAGCAAATCGCGATCATGGGAGATACGCCCGCAGCGCGCGCCGCCTCCAGCACCTGGGGCAGGTCCTCGGCGTAATCGTCGCCGTGAATATTGATGTGGGTGTCGATCAGCATGGCGCTCGTCAGGCTGCGGCGGCCGCGTCCTGCAATAGCGCGAACGCGGCGTAGACGGTCTGTTTGGGATCGAGATAGAGGGTTTCGCTTTCTCTCGCCAGTCTTGTAAGCCCGTCAGCCGCAACGACCCAGCGGCCGGCGCTTTCGGGCCCCGCGTCACCGAGCGCCAGGCTGCGGGCACGATCCTGGGCGTAGGTGAGCAGGAAATCCATCAGGATCTGCTTGAATGCCTCGCCGTCTTTCTTCCCGGCGTTGGCGGCAAGGCGCGCCGCCGCTGGACGATCGAGCGAAGGAAGGCGCGCAAGTGCCTGATCAATATCGTCCTTCAATTTTGACGCCCCAAGCTCCACCAAAGCCAGAGCCCGCCCTGGCGCGCCGTTGGCGAGCGCTGCGGCGCGCGCTGCGTCCGCCGAGTCGACGCCCTGGACCTGAGTCAGCCATGCGGTTGTCTCGTCCACCGCAGGAGGCCGGAGCGACAAGCGTCGGCAGCGCGAGCGGATCGTGGGAAGCAGCCGGCCCGGCGTGTTGACCACCAGGAGGAGCAGACCGTTCCTGGGCGGTTCTTCGAGCGTTTTCAGAAGCGCGTTGGCGGCGTTGATGTTCATGTCGTCGGCTGCGTCCACGATCGCCACGCGATACCGCCCGCCGCTGGCGCTGCGCGAGAAAAAGGCCGGCGCGCGGCGGGCCTCCTCTACGGTGATCTCGCCCTTGAGCTTTTTGGTCTTGTCGTTGAACGGACGGCGGATCAGCAGAAAGTCCGGATGTGACATCGCCTCCAGCCGGCGGCATTCCTGATCAGCCGGATCGCAGGCGAGCCCCTCGCCCGCCGGCGCAGCGCCAAGGGCCCGGCGCGCCAGGCGCCAAGCAAGCGTCGCCTTGCCGACACCTTTGGGGCCGGTGATCATCCAGGCGTGATGCATGCGCCCGCTTTCAAGGGCATTCGCCATATCCGCCTCGGCCTTCGCGTGACCGAACAGATCATAGACATGGCGTGGATGGGTCAGTGCGCCTTCGCGGTCCGCTTCGGGAATGTCGCTCACGCCAGCACCCCGAAGCGCTCTAAAAGCGCCTTTTGCGCTGCGCTCGCGACAGCATCTGGTGGCTGCGCGCCATCCAGCACGACGCAGCGTTCCGGCGCGCTTTCAGCAATGTCCAGAAAGGCCTGGCGGAGCGCCGTGTGAAAGGCGCTCGGCTGGCGTTCAAACCGGGTTTCGGTTTCGCCGCGGGTCCGCGTGCGGCCAAGCCCGACCGCTGGATCAAGATCCACGATAAACGTCAGGTCCGGCTCGAAATCCCCCAGCGAAGCGACGCGCACCGCGTCGATGCGTTCGGCCTCCACACCGCCGGCCGCGCCCTGATAGGCGCGTGTGGAATCGGTGAAGCGATCGCAGATCACCACCGCGCCCCGCTCCAGCGCGGGCTTCACCAGACGTTCCACATGGTCCAGCCGGGCTGCGAACATCAAAAGAGTTTCGGCCATTGGCGACCAGCGCCCCGTTTCGCCCTCGACCAGAAGCGCGCGCAGAGCTTCAGCGTTGGGCGTGCCGCCCGGTTCGCGCGTCAGCACCACTTCATGGCCGTAGCGCTCCAGCGCAGCGGCCAAGGTGGCGGCGAGCGTCGTCTTGCCAGCTCCCTCGCCGCCTTCAAGGGTTATGAAAAGCCCCCGCCCCGGCACGGCTTAGCCGCCCCTTATCAACTGGGCGAGCGACGCGCCGGCCCGGCCGAGCATGCCCTTTCTCTCAACGCTCGCCGCCGCCTCCAGCGGCACGCTGCGGGTCTGGCCGTCAGGCAGCGTAACCACGAGGCGGGCGATCGGGTCGCCCTCGAGAACCGGCGCTTCAATCGGCCCCTGATAGACGATTTCAGCAGTGTAATCGTCCATGGTTCGGCGGTGCAGACCGACGCTCAGGCCTTCGGAAGCGCGCAAGTCGACCGCCTCAGACTGGCCCATGTAAAGCTGGGCCTCGCCCACCTGGGCTCCGGCTTCAATGATCTGGACCATTTCAAACTCATTGAACGCGGCGCGCATGAGCCGCTCGGCCTCGTCAGCGCGGGCGTTGGCGGACTCCATGCCGTTGAACACCACGATGCGCCGCTCGCCGTCCTGCTCGGCGGAGGCGACCAGCCCGTAGCCGCTCTCTGTAGTGTGTCCGGTTTTCAGCCCGTCAGTGCCCGGAAACAGGCCCAGCAGCGGATTGCGATTGAACTGCCGAATTCCGTTATAGGTGAACTCTTCCTGCTCATAGATGCCGTAATACGCCGGATACTCCTCAATCATATGGCGCGCCAGCCGCGCCAGGTCGGCGGCGGAGATCCGGTGATCGGGATCGGGCCAGCCGGTGGAGTTGGCGAAGTTCGCGCTTTCAAGGCCAAGCTCGTGGGCGCGTTCGGTCATCATGTCGGCGAAATTCTCTTCGGTGCCGCCGATGGCCTCGGCGACCACGATGCAGGCGTCATTACCCGACTGCACGATGATGCCCTGCAGAAGATCGCGCACAGTGGCGCGCGACCCGACGTCAAGAAACATGGTGGAGGATCCAGACGCCGAACCGCCGAGCCGCCACGCGGTCTCGCTGACGGCAAGCTCGGTCTCCATGGACAATTCGCCGTTCTCCAGCGCTTCAAACACCATCAGGGCGGTCATCAGCTTGGACATGGAGGCCGGAGGCATCGGCTCTTGACCGTTCTTGGAGAACAGCATGTCGCCGGAGTCATAATCCATGATCACGGCGTGGGTGGCGCGGGTGTCGAAGCCCTGCGCCGGCGCCCCTGGCGAGAACAGGCCGATCTGAAGAAGGGCGGCGAGGCAAAACGCGGTGAAGGTGAACAGTCGGCGCATAGCGGGAACCTGCAGTCTGGGAGCGGAATCGGGCGAGCCCGAACGATTGATACAAACCTTGGCCGGAGCGTGGCGTCCAGCGCCGCCGCCATCAACCTGAAGGCGGGCCGTCTTCCGGGTCAAAAAACACAGGCGCCGCCGCCCGGTCGGCTGCGTCCGGCGGACCAAGCGCCTCGATGCGCACCGGCGCCACGCCGTCATCGATGAAGTCCAGCGCCTCGGCGGCGGCGCGGCTGAGATCGATGACACGCCCCCCAACGAACGGACCCCGGTCATTGATCCGCACCAGGACGCTGGCGCCAGTATCCAGGCGCGTCACGCGCGCCAGCGTCGGCAGCGGCAGTGTGGGATGGGCGGCGCTCAACGCCGCCTGATCAAATTCTTCGCCATTGGCGGTGAGATTGCCGTGAAAGCCCGGTCCGTACCAGCTGGCGATCCCCTCCTCCACCGAGCGCGGCGTCGCAAGCTGGGGCGCGATCGCCTCGAACACGGGCGGGGTGAAGACGCGCGCCGCCGGCCGGCTCGACTGGTCGCCGGCTTCAGGCGAGCCTGCGCAGGCGCTCAAGGCCGCACAAAGGACGATCGTCGTCGCGGTGAACAGCGCGGCGCGGAAAATCACGGATGCAGGCCCTCACTTCTGCGGATCGTTCAGGCTCACCATACAGCCGGTTTGTTGGGGCGGAAAAGAGGCTGCGACTGACGCAGGCGAGCAGCGGCTGTCGCCCGCAACGACAATATCCAGCGACCGGCTGGCGCTACAGGCGCGCCGCGCCGCCCTCTCCGCTTGCGCCCGCCGCGTCAGGACGGCTAAACCTGCCCCAACGGAGGAGTGGCTGAGCGGTCGAAAGCGGCGGTCTTGAAAACCGTTGAAGGTTAGCGCCTTCCGGGGGTTCGAATCCCTCCTCCTCCGCCACATCGCCGATTTCCACCAAACGCATATGGAAGCTGGCCCTTAAAAGCCCTACCTTTTGTTGCTGGGACGGGAGGAGGCGCACCATGCAGTATCCAGGGCGAACGGTCATGCGGACCGCGGCGGCGATGCTTGTCGCCGCCGGCGTAATGCTCGCGGCCGCAGCCGGCCTGGCGCGCCAGGACGGCGCCGGCGCCATCGCACTCAGCGCCGATCTCGCCGGGCCCATCGGCCCGGCCACCGCCGCCTATATCAGCCGTGCGATCAATGAGGCGCAGGGCGAAGGCGCGGCGGCTCTTGTGATCACCATGGATACGCCGGGCGGCCTGGATTCCTCGACGCGAGACATCAATCAGGCGATCCTCGCCTCCTCGGTTCCCGTTATCGTCTATGTCTCCCCGTCGGGAGCCCGCGCCGCGAGCGCTGGCGCATTCATCACTTACGCCAGTCATCTGGCCGCCATGTCGCCGGGCACCAGCATCGGCGCGGCGACCCCGATCCAGATGGGCGGCGCTCCGGGAAGCGCTCCGGGCGGCGCGCCTGAAGCGCCCCCGCCTGCCCCTGCGCCGGACAATGGCGGCGAAAGCGCCTCGGAGCGCGACGCCTCCGGCGGCGCGGACACGAGCCCTGCGCCTGGCAATCAGCAGGCCCTTCGCAACAAGGTCGTCAATGACGCCGCCGCCTATATGCGCTCGCTGGCCGATCTGCGCGGACGCAACGCGCAATGGGCCGAAGCCGCCGTGCGCGAGGGTATCAGCGCCTCCGCGAGCGAGGCGCTGGAGCTGGGAGTCGTGGAGATTGTCGCGGCCAGCCTTGATGAAGTCTTCGCCCAGGCCTCGGGCCGCGAGGTGAGCCTGGCGGACGGCCGCGTGGTCACGCTGGAGCTCGCAGGCGCCTCAGTGGAAAGGATCGAGAAGACCTTCGCCGAAGAGGCGCTGGCGGTCCTGACCGATCCCAATATCGCGTTTCTCTTGATGAATCTGGGATTCATCGGCCTTCTGGTGAGCTTCTACAACGGTCTGGAGCCAATCACCGCCATCGCCGGCGTGATCTGCCTGATCGTCGGGCTCTACGCCCTCAACACCCTGCCGCTGAACTATGCGGGCGCGGCTTTGATTGTGCTCGGGATTGCTCTCCTGGTGGCCGAGGCGTTCATTGCAAGCTCTGGGCTTCTGGCCCTTGGCGGTCTGGCGGCGTTTGCGATCGGCGCGTTGATGCTGGTCGACACCGAAGCGGAGGCCTTCCGCCTCGACTGGCGTCTCGTCGCGGGGACGACGGCCGGGCTGGGCCTCGTTTCCTTCCTATTGGTGAGCTATGGCCTCGCCGCACAGGGGCGCAAGGTCACCACAGGGGATAAGGGCCTTATCGGGCTTGAAGGCCGCGTGCTCGACTGGGACGGCGGCCAGGGTTACGTCCAGGTGGATGGCGAGCGATGGCACGCCACCTCCAGGGAGGCGCTGCAGGCGGGCGACACCGTCAAGGTCACCGGCGTCGAAGGGTTGACGCTGAAGGTGAAGAAAATCTAGCCGCCAACGCGCGGCGAAGGAGATCAGCCATGGCCGAAATCGGCATCAATATCGGGTTCTGGATCGCGCTGGCGGTGATCGCCGTCTCGCTTCTGTTTCAGGTCTTCAAGGTCCTGCGAGAGTATGAACGCGCGGTGATCTATACGCTCGGGCGCTATACCGGCACCTCGGGTCCGGGCCTGATCATCCTGATCCCCTTTCTGCAGCAGATGGTGAAGGTGGATATCCGCACCGTCGCCGAGGACGTACCCAGCCAGGACGTGATTAGCCAGGACAATGTCTCTGTGAAGGTGAACGCGGTGCTCTACTACCGCATCATCGACCCGCAGAAGGCCATCAACCAGGTCGAAGATTTCCGCATGGCCACAAGCCAGCTCGCTCAAACCACGCTGCGCAGCGTGCTGGGCAAGCATGATCTTGATGAAATGCTGGCAGAACGCGACAAGCTCAATGTCGACATTCAGAAAATCCTCGACGATCAGACCGAGGCCTGGGGCATCAAGGTCGCCAATGTCGAGATCAAGCATGTGGATCTGGATCCCTCGATGATCCGCGCCATCGCCCGCCAGGCCGAAGCCGAACGCGAACGGCGCGCCAAGGTCATCGCCGCCGAAGGCGAACAGCAGGCCGCGCAAAAGCTCGCCGAGGCGGCGAAGATCCTCAGCGAACAGGAGGGCGGTATGCAGATCCGCTATCTCGGCACGCTGTCGGAGCTGGGCGGCGAAGGCACGAATACGATCGTGTTCCCGATGCCAATTGATATGCTTCAACAGTTTTCAGGCGCCGCCTTCAAGAAAGATCGCGGCGAGCCTGAAACCTAGTCCGGCACAAGCGCGTTGAGGCGAATCATGGACCGGTCCAGACTGGGTTCATGAAAGGCGTTTCCATGACAAGCTACGTGATCACCCCGCCCGCCGAAACACTTCTGCCTGTTGAGGGCGGCGGGCAATTTCCCGTTCGTCGCGTCTACTGTGTCGGGCGCAATTACGCCGACCACGCCCGGGAGATGGGCGCGGACCCGGATCGCGAACCGCCTTTCTTCTTCTCCAAACCGCGCGACGCCGTGTTTGCCGCTGATGTGGTTCCCTACCCTTCGGCGACGCAGGACCTTCACCACGAGGTGGAGCTCGTCCTAGCGCTCGGCGGGGGTGGCGCCGGTCTGAGCCCTGCAACGGCCGGCGCTCTGGTTTACGCGTGCGCCGTCGGCGTCGATCTGACACGCCGGGATCTGCAGGCCGACGCCAAGAAAGCCGGCCGCCCGTGGGACATGGCGAAGGGTTTTGACGGGTCGGGTCCGGTGGGGGCGCTCAAACCCAGCCCCGGCATGAAGGCCGGGGCGATCAGTCTCGCCGTAAACGGAAAGACCCGTCAGTCCGGCGATCTGTCCCAAATGATCTGGAGCCCGTCAGAGATCGTCGCCCATCTTTCCGCTCTGGTGAGGCTGGAGGCCGGCGATCTGATCTTCACCGGAACGCCCGCCGGCGTCGGCGCCCTTGAGCGCGGCGACCGGGTGGAGGCCCGCATTGACGGCCTGATGCCGCTGAGCTTCGCGCTCGCCTGAGCGCCTGCCGGAGCCGATTGACCCTTCGCCGCGTGAGGGTTTCACTACGCCCTGCCGCGCCTTGATGCGCGATCCGTCTCAGCGAGGGTTAGTCCTATGAAACAGCTTTTCCTGTCCGGCGTGGCCGCGATTGCGCTGGCCGCGCCGGCCTTTGCGCAGGAGGCTTCGCCCAGTGTGGACGACGCCGCCGCCTTCCTGGAGCGCGCCGAAGCCGAGCTCACCACCGACTCCGAGTACGCCGCGCGCGTCTTCTGGATCCAGGCCAATTTCATCACCCACGACACCAACTGGCTGGCGAGCCGGGTCGGGTCGCAGAGCACCCAGCTCTCGGTGCGGCTGGCCAATGAAGCCGCCCGGTACGACGCGCTGGACCTGCCGGACGCGATGCGCCGCAAGATCGACATTCTGCGGTCCGGAATCACCATCCCCGCGCCCCAGGACGCGGCGATCACCGACGAGCTCGCCTCGATCACCACCGGGCTGGATGCGGCCTACTCCACCGGCACGTTCGAAATGGACGGCGAGACGCTGGATCTGCAGCAACTCTCCACGATCATCGAGACCAGCCGCGATCCCGACGTGCTGCGCGAGGTCTGGGAGGGCTGGCGTACGGTATCCCCGCCCATGGCGCCGCACTATGCGCGCATGGTGGAGATCGCCAACGCCGGCGCCCGGGAGCTGGGGTTTGAAAACCTCGCCGAGATGTGGCTGTCCAACTACGACATGCCGCCCGCCGAGATGCAGGCCGAGGTGGAGCGTCTGTGGGGTCAGGTGGAGCCGCTCTACAAGCAGCTGCACTGCCATGTGCGCGCCGAACTCAATGAGACATACGGCGACGCGGTGCAGCCCGCTCAAGGCCCGATCCGCGCTGATCTGCTGGGCAATATGTGGGCGCAGCAATGGTCGAATATCTACGATCTGGTCGGCCCTGAGGCCTCCGGGCCGGGCTATGATCTGACCGCCACCCTCAACGCCCAGGATTACACCCCGCTGCGTATGGTCGAGACCGGTGAGGACTTCTTCTCCTCACTGGGCTTTGATCCGCTGCCTGAGACCTTCTGGGACCGCTCACTGATCACCCAGCCGGAGGATCGCGACGTGGTGTGCCACGCCTCGGCGTGGAATCTGGACAATGTCGATGATGTCCGCATCAAGATGTGCACCGAGGTCAACGCCGAGGACTTCCAGACCGTCCATCACGAGCTGGGGCACAACTACTATCAGCGGGCGTATAACCAGCAGGACTTCCTGTTCCGCAACGGCGCCCATGACGGCTTCCACGAGGCTATCGGCGATTTCATCGCACTGTCGATCACGCCGGACTATCTGCGCGAGCTTGGCCTGATCGAGGAAGTCCCGCCGGCCGAGGCCGATATCGGGCTTCTGATGAACCAGGCGCTGGACAAGATCGCCTTCCTGCCTTTCGGGCTGATGGTCGACAAATGGCGCTGGGGCGTGTTCCGCGGCGAGACCGCGCCAGAGGACTACAACGCCAGCTGGGTCGCCCTGCGCGAGCAGTATCAGGGCATCGTTCCGCCGGGCGATCGCCCGGCCGCCGCCTTCGATGCAGGCGCCAAGTACCACATCCCCGGCAACACGCCTTACCTGCGCTATTTTCTAAGCTTCATCATGCAGTTCCAGTTCCACGAAGCCGCCTGCGAAATGGCCGGCTGGGAAGGACCGCTGCACCGCTGCTCGATCTATGGAAACGAGGAGATCGGGGCGCGCTTCAACGCCATGATGGAAATGGGCCAGTCCCAGCCCTGGCCGGACGCGCTGGAAGCCTTCACCGGGACGCCTGAGATGGATGGATCGGCGATCATCGCCTATTTCCAGCCGCTTATGGCGTATCTGGAAGAGCAGAACGAAGGCCGCACCTGCGGCTGGTAAAGCGTCCAGCCTGACAGACTGGAGACGGGCGGTCCGGCGCGCCGGGCCGCCCTTTTCGGGCCTGCGCTTGCCGCCTCGCACGCGCATCGATAGACCGAGGCATGAGGAGTGCGCGGATGAGCGACAGTTTCAAGACCAGCGTCGATCTCGACGGCGAAGACATCCACTGGGAGCCCGAACATGGGCTGTCCTATGGCCGCTATCTCGAGATCGACACGGTGCTGGGCGCGCAACATCCGATCACCGACGAACACGACGAGATGATGTTCATCATCATCCATCAGGCCAGCGAGCTCTGGATGAAGCTGTGCCTGCACGAGCTCGATGCGGCGATCGAGTCCGTACGCGCCGGCCGCACACGGCCGGCCATGAAGATGCTGGCGCGCATCGCGCGTATTCAGGAGCAGCTCACCCAGTCCTGGTCGGTCCTCGCCACCATGACGCCGGCGGATTATCTGGCGTTCCGCGACAAGCTGGGCCAGAGCTCCGGCTTCCAGAGCTGGCAATATCGCCGCCTTGAGTTCCGACTTGGAAACAAAAACCCCAAGCATGCCCGCGTGTTCCGTAAGGAACCTGAAGCCGAATCAAAGGTCCTCGCCGCCCTCAAGGCGCCGAGCCTCTATGACGAGACGCTGCGTTTCGCGGCGCGCTCGGGCATGACGCTGCCGTCTGACGTCACCGATCGCGACTGGTCCATACCCTACACCGCCAGCGACGACGTTGAAGCCATGTGGCGAGCGGTCTATCTGGACACCGCAACTCACTGGGAACTCTACGAGTTCGCGGAAAAGCTCGTTGATCTGGAACAGAAATTCCAGCAATGGCGGTTCAATCACATGAAGACGGTGGAGCGCATTATCGGGTTCCGGCGCGGCACGGGCGGCAGCTCCGGCGTCGGCTATCTCGTGAAGGCGCTGGATCTGCGCCTGTTTCCAGAGCTGTGGACGGTGCGCACATCGCTGTAAGCTGCACCGCCAAGGGAGAGTTTCATGCGTCAGTTCTACATCTTCATCAAATGCGATCTGGGCCGGACCTATGAGGTTGCGTCCAAGATCGTCGACGAGGTCGCCGAGACCCGCCAGATCCACTCGGTGTCCGGCGCCTTTGATCTCCTGGCCCAGTTTTCGGTGGAGTCCGAAGCCGATATCGGCCGCTTCGTGAACCAGAAGATCCAGACCGTTCCTGGCGTCCGCGACACCCAGACGCTGATTTGTTTCAACGCCTTCACGTCCGATAAGGGCCTGGGTGAAGCCTGATGCATTTCGGCGTCTTCGATCTGTTCAAAATCGGTATCGGCCCCTCCAGCTCCCACACCGTGGGACCCATGAAGGCGGCGCGCCTGTTTCTGGAGCGCGTGGACGAGGAGCACGGCCTGGACGCCGTCCATGGCGTTCGCGCCGAGGCCTATGGGTCGCTGGCCCTGACCGGATCGGGGCACGCCACCGACAAGGCCATCTTGTGGGGGCTTGAGGGCGTCGAGCCTGAATCGGCTGATCCCGACGCCCTGCCGGGCCGGATCGAGCGCATCGAATGTGAGAAAACTCTCAAGCTTCTGGACCGCCGCGAGATCGACTTCGACCGCAAGGCAGACCTTGTCTTCAAGGGCGAGACCCGGCTTCCATTTCACTCAAATGCGATGAAATTCATTGCGTTGGATAAAGAGCGCAATGTTTTGCGCGAGGAGCTATGGTACTCGATCGGAGGCGGGTTCGTGATCGACGAGGCCGAGGCCGGACGCAATTCCGCGGCTGAAGCGCTGCGCGGCGAACCCTACCGGTTCAATACCTGCGACGAGCTTATGGCGATCGGGGTGCGCGAAGGCCTGTCCATACCCGATATCATGCTGGCCAACGAAACCGCCTTTCGCACCGAAGACGAGGTGCGCGGGCGCATCGCGGAGATCGGCAAGGCCATGGAAGACTGCATCGAGCGCGGCACGCGGATGGACGGCGAACTGCCGGGCGGTCTGAAGGTTCAGCGCCGCGCCCCGGCCATGCGCCGCAAGCTCATGGCGGAGGCCGCGCGCGCGGAGACCGACCCCCTCGCCTCCATGGAGTGGGTCAATCTGTGGGCCATGGCGGTGAACGAAGAAAACGCCGCCGGCGGCAAGGTGGTGACGGCCCCCACCAACGGCGCAGCGGGGATCATCCCGGCGGTGGCGCGCTATTTTGATCGCCATCATCGCCGCTCCGGCGACAAGGGCGCCATGGCGCGCTTCTTCCTCACCGCCGCCGCCATCGGCGCGCTCTACAAGAAGAACGCCTCCATCTCCGGCGCCGAAGCCGGCTGCCAGGGCGAGGTGGGCGTCGCCTGCTCCATGGCTGCGGGCGGGCTCGCCGCGGCGCTTGGCGGCACCAACAAGCAGATCGAGAACGCCGCCGAGATCGCCATGGAGCACAATCTGGGGCTCACCTGCGATCCCGTCGGCGGCCTGGTGCAGATTCCATGCATCGAACGCAACGCCATCGGCGCGATCAAGGCGATCAACGCGGCGCGCCTGGCGATGATCGGAACCAGCGACTACAAGGTCAGCCTGGATCAGGTCATCGAAACGATGCGCCAGACCGCCGCGGACATGAATGACAAGTACAAGGAAACCAGCACGGGCGGCCTCGCCGTGAACGTGCCGGTTTGCTGACTTAAGCTGCTAGCGGTTCCGGTCGGCCAGAAGCTTGGCCAGCGTTGTGGAGACAAGGAGCCAGACCAGCCCGTTCTGCTCCAACAGATTGCTCTCCGAAAAGCTCACCACCAGCCAGCTCGTCAGGAAAGGCAGCGCCCAGTAGGCGGAAAGCCCGGTGAACAGTCGGCGCGCCGCGATGGCCAGGCCCGACAGAACCAGCAGGAACGCGAACGCCGCGCCGGGTACGCCGATGGCGAGCGCGGTTTCAAGCCAGGCGTTGTGGGCGGTCGGCACCGGCCAGGCGGTCTCCTGACGCACCCAGTAGGCCGGGCCATTCTCCACCGCCCAGAACGCGCCATAGCCATAGCCGGTGAGCGGGCGGTCGGCGATCTGACCTGTGAGCACGGCCCAGATCTCGGTGCGCCCGGTGAGTGTGGCGTCGCGCCCGAGCGCCTCCAGGATCGCACCCGGCCCCACAATCAGTACACCGATCAGCGCCGCGACGCCCAGAAGCAGCAAGAAGATCGCAGACGCTGCAAATCCGAACCCGCGGCGCGCCAGGGCGATTCCGGCCGGACCACCCACCGCGATCATGGACGCAAGCAGCGCTGTCTTCGATGTAGAGAGCAGAACCAGCAGAAGAGCGAGCACGACAAAGCCGAGCCATATCCGCCGCTCGGTCGCGCTCGCGGCTGCGGCGGCCGCGGCGCAGAAGGCCAGCCCGCCCCAGGCCATCACCGCGCCCAGCGTATTCTTCTCCCACCACAAGCCCCGCCACGCTCCTGGATGGATCTCCTGCATCACGCCAAAAGCCGGAAACAGCGCGCCGGCGATCAAACTGCCGACCGCCAGCACAGCGAACATGGCCGCGATGAGGCGCAGCAGGTCCGGCCACGAAAACCGGGCGGCGAGCCAAAGCCCGAACACCGCCGTCATCACGACCGCCAGGCTTCGCCGCAATGTGATTCCCGGATCCAGAGACCAGGCCGTGGACATGACGGTCAACGCCGCGAGCACCACCACCGGCCAGGCCCGTAACGCCGTGCGCCAGACCCGCGCCGGACTAAGCGCGATCAACAAAAGACTCGCCAGATAAACCGGGGGCCAAAGGAGCCTCAGCGCCGCCCCGCCGTCAGGATCCGCCGGATCCGCCAACAGCGGTGCAATGAGAGCGTTCGAGAACAGCAGCAGCAAAACAAAGGCTGCGCCGGCCTCCATCGCAGGAAAAAACGACAGGCGCGGCGTGGCGCCGCGCCAGCGTTCAGCCAGAATCGCGGCCTGGCTCACCGGCCCGGAGCGCGGTTGACGACGACGCCCAGCACGCGCCCGCCCGCCTCCTCAATCCGGTCGGCCAGCTTGTCGGCGGCGCTGCGGCGGCTGGCTGCCGCGTCGGCGACAAGAATCACTCCGTCCATGTCCGGGGCCAGCGCTGTCAGCGCCGCCGAACCGAATGGCGCATCAAGGATCACCAGCCCGCTGGCCAGGCGCGCCTGGCGCCAGTAATCGCGCGCGCCATGGAATGTCAGCCGGCGCACCGAGCCGGGCTGACGCTGAAACTCCGAAATGAAGATCGGCGCATCAGCGCATCGGCGCATGGCCAGGCGCCCTGCGCCGTCGGGCTCCTCGCGCCAGAACTTCATGCCGGAAAGCTCGCCGGCGTAGGACTGCCCGTTCAGACGCGCGCGGGACGCCTGGGTGTTGGTTTGGAAATCAAGGTCGTAGAGCCAAGCCGGACGGCCGGACAGAAGCGCGGCGCGGCGCGCCAGGCCCGCCGCAATGGTGCTGGCGCCCGCGCCTTCTGAAACCGGCGCAAACATGACCGCACGCCCGCGTGCGTCGCGCGGCGTCAAACGGCGGGCCAACCCGTCCAGATGATCGTCGGCCTGTCTCAACCCAAACCCCGGTTCGCTCTATTCGTGCAAACCCTAGGCCGGGTTGGTTAACGACCCGCTGACAGAGGACGGCTGCGGTGTTCAGGCTTCAGGAATGCGCGCCAGGACCGGAAGGCGCCTCGAAGGCGGGTTTGAACGCGGCGATGTCCGGGGCGATCCGGGTGCGCCCCCGTCGCCGCGATGAACCAGATAGCCGCGCAGCAGGGCGACGAACAATCCGAAGCCGTCTGCGAGCATCGCCACGGCCATGACGGCCGGCACGCGCAAGGAGCTCGGCTGATCGGGCGGCGAGGCGCGCTCGACGACGCGAACCGCGTCCGCCGCGCCGGGCGGCGCATTGCGGCGCGCCTCGGCGTCGGCTGATTGGATGGAGAGCAGACGCGCCGCTTCGGCGCGCGCCTGTACAAGGCGAACAAGCCGGTCATGCTCCGGGGCAAGGCTGCTCAAGAGATCGGCGCGCTGACGCGCCTGGCTCAGCTGGCCGCCCAGCGTCGCGGCCAGACGGGTCTGGCTCATAGAGAACGCGTCCTGAGACAGACGTTCCTGCTCCAGAGCCTGCCAGATCGGATTGACCCCGGTCCGGGTCTGGCCCTGTCCTTGCGCCCCGCCGGCCTCGATAAAGCCGCGCAAGGCCTCGATCTCGCGCTCAACCGCCTGAACCGGCGGCGCGTCCGGCAGATAGCGCGACAGCAATTCCTGGCGGCGAACCTGCAGATCCAGCAATTGTCCTGTTACGGAGTTCTCCACATAGAGCGCGATTTCCTGCGGCAACTCGGCCAGACGCTGGGTCAGGGAATCGCGAAACCCCCTCGCCTGCGAGGCTTCGGCCTCGGCGGCGAGCTTGCGCGATTCCAGATCGGCGATGCGCTGCAGCACCGAGTTGCGCTCGGTGTCGAAGTCAGTGATTCCGTGTTCGGCCAGAAAAGTGCGCAGGGTCTGCTCGGCGCGCGCGGCTTCCTCTTCCGCGGCGCGCAGCCGGTCAGTGACAGCGCCTTGGGAGCCGCCGATCAAGAGATCCACGCGGTAGGACAGATAGGCGTCCACAATGGCGTTCAGCACCCCGGCGGACATGGCGGCGTCCTCAGCTTCATAGCGGGCGGTGAGCACGCTGGCGTTGGGCGCGCGGGACACCGTGAAGCCCTCTCGCAGGGCGCGCACATTGGCCGGGCTCGCCGGAGCGCCGCGCGATTCAAGCGCACGCCGCCGCACAGCGTCGGAATTCAGGATCTCGATCTCCGACTGCATCACTGGATCGATGGTGAACGCGCCGCCCGAACCGGCCGCGCCGGGCGTCAGATCGCTGTCGTCCAAGATCACCAGCAAGCGGCTGGTGGCCTCGTAAGTAGGCGTCAACGCGCCCCAGGCCAGGATCGCCAGCGGGATGAAGAGGACGATCGCCACTACAAGGGCGAGCAGCTTCTGGGTCCACACGAAAGCGGCCAGATCAAACAGGTCCAGCTCGCGCGACTGCGCGTCATTGCGGGTCTGGTGCGACCGTCCGTTATCATGCTGTTGGCTCATGGGGCCATCTCGCCCCGTCCCGCTTAATTTTTCCTTAGCCGTAACCAGCCAAGAGTACGAATTCATTCACCCGTTGGGGGGCCAGATGACCCGATTGAACCGACGCCAGGCCCTGACCGCCTTCGCTGCAGTTTTTGCTGTCGGATGTGCGGGACGCGGCCAGCAGCCCACCGCGGCCGGCTTCGAGCCGTCGCGCTTCCAGGCCTGGAACGACGCCGCGCCGGCCTACCGGCTGTATCCCGGTGACACCGTGGAGGTGACGGTACACACCGCAAACGAGCTGTCCGGACCGCGCGATGTGGGCCCGGACGGACGGGTGAACCTGCCTCTGGCCGGAGCTGTCATGGTGACCGGAATGACGGCGCCGGAGGCGGCGCGGGTGATGGCCGGGCGCTACGCCTCGGTGCTACGCGATCCCATCGTGGAGGTCCGCCCGCAGAGTTTCGGGTCGCAGCGCATCCTTGTGGGTGGCGAGGTCAACGATCCCGGCCTTTATGAAATGCCGTCCGCACGCATCGGCGTGCTCGAAGCGCTCCTGTTGGCCGGCGGACCGACGAGCCGCGCGCGGCGCAGGCGCATCACCGTGCTTCGCCGGGCGGAAGACGGCGGCGTCATGCTGCGCGAGGTCGATATCGCCTCAGCCCTCGAGGGCGGGCGCGCAGATCTGATCCCGCTTCAGCGCCACGACATTGTGTTCGCACCGCGATCAGGCATCGCGGAGGTCAATGATTTCGTCGAACAGTATGTGCGCAACATCCTGCCGATCGACGCAGCCTTCAGCTACGCACTGGCCGACAGCCTGTTCAACGGTTAGACGGCGCGCATTGAGAGCGCCTCCGCCCCACCTGAATGCAGGCGGATGAACCCGCCGGGACCCGACATTTACTGAACGCGCAAGCGCCCTAGTGACGGGTCGCCAGCCAGGAACGGGCGGCCGAAAGCGCGGCGCTGATCTGTTCGCTGTCCATGTCGGCGGCGACTTCGCTGCGATAGTGTTTCGCCGTGTCGCTGCCCATGAGAGCGGCGAGATTGAACCATTTGTGCGCTTCGACCATGTCGATCACGCCACACTGGCCGGTCGAATACAGAAGACCCAGCTTGCACAGGTCTTCGCCCGTCGGGTCCATCGAAACGGCGTCGTGCGCCTGAGCGGTTTCCACATCGGTGAAAGCCATAACCATCTTCCCTCTAAAGTGCGAAGGCGCCGGGCTTTGCCCGTGTCGCCGCCGCGTCCCACCATGCACGCCCAATCGCCTCTTCGGTCTGTGGTGCGTACAAGAAGCAGAATGTCGCCTGAGGGTAAGCGGCGGGTTAACCCAGAGAAGAAAAATGAGCTTTTAAGGCTTTATTTTCGTTAGGAATTCCTACCAAGGATTAATCGGCTGACGCGGCTGTCGACACGCTCGACAAGGCCTGGCGCAGCCCCTCTCACCCGACAAAAACCAGTCAGCCCCACCCAGACGACAAGGCCGATCGCCAGCAGCAGAAAGCCTGCAGCGAACCCTCCATTGCGCCAGGCTACGTCGCTCACCTTACGGCGCTGCGAGGTTTGCGCAGACCGGGCGAGGTCAAGCACGCCCGGCCCGAGGGACTGATGCAGGGCGAGCGTCTGGCGGCCGTATCGCTCGGCCACGTGAGCAAGTCGCGCTGCGTCCGCCTCGCTCTCGATTATTCCCGCCATGCGGACGGCCGCCAGCGCCCCGGCGTCGCGCCGGATCGCGCCCACATGAGCAAAGACCCGGTCGCGCTGCGCCTCATCAATCCGGGTTGTCCGGGCGAAGGTCGCCGCGGCCTCGCGCGCGTCCTCAGTGGAATAGACCGGGCGGGTATAGCGCTCGCCGGCCTCGGTAATGAGCGGCATCGCCGAAGCCAGGATCGCTTCGCGCGCCAGTCGCGGGTCGGCGCCGAGCACCAGCGAGCCTAAAAAGCGCTCATTCGCCAGCCCAGCCGCAGCGGCGGCTTTCAGAACGCGCGCACCGATCAAGGCTTGCCCCTCCACCCCGGTCGCCGCCACCGAAAGTCCGGCGACCAGAAGGTCCGCGTCCGGCTTTGGCAGGAAGGCGACCCGGCACTGGCCGATACGGCGGCCCGCCTGCTCAGCCAGCGCGCAGGCCTGGATGAGAAGATCACGCACATCGCCATAAAGCGCCGCCCCCGGCGGCGCGCCCTCCAGGCCGGGCGCGCCGCGCAGGACAAGTGCGCGGCCTCCAGGCTCGGAGAACCAGGTCTCCACTGCATCCACAGCTGGGCCGTACAGGGCGCGGGCGCGTTGAAGGCGCCGCGACACGGACACTGGTGCGAAAACCAGCTCGGGCGGCGAAGCGCCGTTTCGCACACCGGCGTCCAGCTGCTCGCGCAAGACCGCCTCGAGACGCTGATCGCGCAGCCAGGCCGGCTCGGCGCGCAACACCGCTTCGACATGGCGCTCGCTGCGTCCGCTTTCGATCAAGACAAGGCGCGCCAACCGGTTACGCGCCACGAGGGTCGGCAGGGACGGGGCGAGCGATTCGGCGAGGACAAGATCCGGCGCGCGCCCGGACGCGGGATTCAACGCCGCGCCAAGGGCACCGGCCCACCAGGCCCGGACGTCGCCGACAGAGGCCTCAACCGCTTCGGCGACCTGCTCCTGCTCCGGGCGGGGCGGCGGCTCCAGCTCAAGATCCGCCGCAGCCTTGAGGGCGAAAACCAGAGCGCCGCCCAGCAGCAACAGGAATATCGCAGGCCGCCAGGCCGCGAACGCCGCGCGCCACACTAGATAGGCGCCCGCTCGCATCCCGCCGGCAAGCCAGGGATCGCGCGCGCCATAGCGCTCGCTGTATGTCCAAGGTCTGTAACCGGCCTGATCCACCCCGCCCCCCCACGTTATTGCATTCCAGCATAGCCAAGCCGCGCATCAGGCGTGAGGGCCTTAAATCGAGGGCCGGACAAGCGTTGCAGGAAGGTCACGACGGGGCAAAGCTGCAAACAACCGGCCTGCGACGAAACGGCCAAGCGCAAGCTGCTTCACCTCGCCGCGCGCAACCGATACATACGCGCCCATGACAAACACCGTCCTCAACGACCAGCGCTTGCGCCCCGTCAGCTATCGCCTGGCCGAGCATGATCCCGCCGCCTTCGCCCGCGAGCTTGGCGCCAGCTTTCGCGAGACCGGGTTCGCCGTGGTGTGCGATCACCCCATTGATCAGGCCGTAATCGACCGCGCCCTTGAAGACACCCGCGCCTTCTTCGCGCTTCCGGATGAGGTCAAGCGCGCCTATTTCGATCCAGACGGCGGCGGACAGCGCGGCTACACCCCGTTCGCCACGGAAAACGCCAAAGGCTTCGCTCGGAAGGATCTCAAGGAGTTCTGGCATCGCGGGCGCGATCTTCCCGTTGGCCATCGCTTTGAAACAATCATGCCGCCCAATATCGCCGCGGCCGAGATCCCCGGCTTCGACGCCAGCACCAAGGCCATGTATGAGGCGCTGGACGCCATGGGCGCGACCCTCCTGCGCGCCATCGCTGTTGATCTGGGCCTGGCCGAGGACTGGTTCGAGCCGACGGTGAATGAAGGCAATTCGGTGCTGCGCCTGCTGCACTATCCCCCGATTCAAGGTGATCCGGACGGAGTTCGCGCTGGCGCCCATGAAGACATCAACGTCATCACCCTGCTGCTGGGCGCGGAAGAAGCCGGCCTGCAGGTGAAGACAAAGTCCGGCGACTGGCTCCCGGTGCAGCCGCCCAAGGACGCGCTGGTGGTCAATATCGGCGACATGCTGCAGCGGCTGACCAATCACGTCCTGCCGTCAACCACGCACCGTGTTGTGAACCCGTCGGTGGAGCGCATGGCCTACCCGCGCTACTCCACGCCGTTCTTTCTGCACTTTAATCCCGATTTTGAGATCGCAACCCTGCCCGGCTGTGTCAGCGACGACAATCCGGCCCGCTACCCTGAGCCGATCACGGCCCACGAATATCTGCGCGAACGCCTGATCGAGATCGGGCTGATCCAGGCCTGATAGAAAGTGGGCGCATGTCACCTTGACGTTACCCTGGCGGCCCACTAGGTAGTAACGCACAGGTTACATGGAGGCCTTGATATGGACGTCGCGGAAAAGATCAACGCGCAGGTGCGCCTGCTCTACGTGCTCAACGCCGCCGGCTTCTTCGCCTGGCAGGCCGGCGAGGGCTTCGCCCGCTCGCCCCAGATCCCCGATGCGGTGATGGGGCCGGCGCTGATCGCCTCCGGCGTCGGCTTCGGGCTCTGGCTGGTCTGCCTGATCCTGATTTTCGGCCAGACCTGGCGAGCCAAGAAGCTTGGCGTATTCGACATGCTCGGCGATGAATGGGCGCAGCGCGCGCGCGCCAAGGCCGCCGAATCCGGGTTCTGGATCATCAGCATCGGCGTGGTGCTGTCCATGACCGCCACCAATTTCGGCGTTGACGGCCAGCTGCTCCTCAAAATCCTCACCGGCCTCGCCGTGGCGGGATTTCTCCTCTCCTACGCCTGGTTCGACAGCCGGCATGAGGGCGAAGAATGAGCGCTGAGCGGCTCGCCAACACCATGAAGGCGCTGCGCGCCGAGGCCGGCCTGACACAGGCCGACCTCGCCGCTGCGGTAGGCGTGACGCGCAAGACCATCAACACGGTGGAAAACAACGTGTTCATCCCGTCCGCCCTGCTGGCGCTGAAGATCGCAGCGGCCCTGGGAAAGCCGGTGGAGGCGGTGTTTTACTTGACTGACGACTGAGGTGCGGCCGCGGCCGCCTCGGCTGACGCGACGTGGTCCGCAGCCCGCCCCGGAAATTCCTTGATGTAGACATCGCGCTGCGGGAACGGGATTTCTATGCCGTGCTGGTGCAGGGCGTCCCAGACGGCGAGATAGACCTCGCTTCGCACATTTGCGAGGCCGTTCTGGGGGTCGGAGATCCAGAAGCGCAGATCGAAATTCACCGAGGAATCGCCAAACTCCATGAGATTGCAGACCGGATCCTTGTCCGGCACCACCCGTGACACGGTCTTTGCGGCCTCCTGGGCGATCTCCTGCACCTTCTTCATGTCGCGCTGGCCGTAGGACACGCCGAACGGGGCGTGCAGGCGCACGATATTGTCCGAGCGCGACCAGTTGATCACGCCGTTGGTGATGAAGTGATCGTTGGGAATGAGCAGCTCGGTGCCGTCGCGCGTGCGGATGGAGACATAGCGCCCCTGCATCGCCGTGACCCAGCCGAACGTGCCGTCCAGCTCGATCGCGTCGCCGGGCTTGATGGACTTGTCGGCCAGCAGGGTGAAGCCGGCGGCGAAGTTCGAAATCGTGCGCTGCAGGCCCAGACCAACCCCGATGCCCACCGCACCGGAAAAGATAGCGAGCGTGGCGAGATTGAAGCCTGTCAGCTGAAGCGCCACCAGCAGCGCCAGAACCGGCAGCAATATGCCCAGCGTCTTGGAGATCAGCGCCTTGAAGGCCGGGGAGATCTCCTCGGTCCTGTCCAGCTGCTGATCGATGGCCCGGCTGGCGAAGCTCGCGCCCCAGAACAATACGCCGAAATAGATCAGCGTGCGCAGGACATCGAACATGGACAGCTGGATCGGCGCGCCCTCGTCGGTCTCGCCGAGCGGGATGGCGAGCGCCTGCATCTGAAGGATCACGTCGTCGAGCAGCCCGAAGACATCAAGCGCCGCCACCGGCCAGGCGATGTAGAAGGCGACGTTCGACCAGAATTTCGAGCGAATGACGAGCGTCACCGCGCGGATGATCAACCAGGCGGTCATCAGCGAAATCGCCGCCGACACGATCTCCACCGGTTGATCCAAAGACCCCAGAACGATGCGGATCACCGTCAAGACGCCGTAGAGCGCCAACGGGGTCATCAGCGCCAGAAGCGCGGTCACAAGCCGGCGAACAAGACCGACCTGAAAATGCTTTTTCGTGGCTGCGTGAACCAGCGCCTTCAGCCGCGGTCCGAAGATCAAAGCCGGAATGATCGCCGCGGCGACGAGGCCGAGCTGGATCGCCACGTCGATGCTGAGCACCTCGGTTTCGATCCACTCCAGGAGTCGCTGCAGGCGCGGTACGACCTCGTCGACCGGGATAAGGTCGGACAGGGCCGACGGGGCGGGCTGGGTCTGCTGGGTCAAAGCGTCACTCATTCAAACCGATGGTCCGCCTAAAGAGTTACGCGGAACGCCCCTTGCGGCAAGCGGAGCGGCGCTAGACCTCGCGCCAGTCCAGGATCACCTTCCCGGCCTTGCCCGAGCGCATGGCGTCGAACCCGGTCTGGAATTCCTTCGCCGGCAGGCGGTGGGTGATGAGCTTTGAGACATCGAGCCCCGACTGCAGCATCGCCAGCATCTTGTGCCAGGTCTCGAACATCTCGCGGCCATAGATGCCTTTGAACGTTATCGCGCGCATGATCAGCGAGCCCATGTCCAGCGTGAACGGCTTGCCGGGCAGGCCCAGCATGGCGATCTTTCCGCCCATCACCATGTGCTCGACCATCTGGTGGAAGGCCGGCTCCGCGCCGGACATTTCAAGACCCACGTCAAAGCCTTCGGTCATTTTCAGGCGCGTCATCACCGTGCGCAGATCCTCCCGCGCCGTGTTCACCGGAACTGCGGTGGGCGCGACCTGCTCCAGGAGCTTCAGGCGATCGGGATTGATGTCGGTGACCACCACATGGCGGGCGCCGCAATGGCGCGCGACGGCGGCCGCCATGATGCCGATGGGCCCGGCGCCGGTGATCAGCACGTCCTCGCCCACCAGATCGAACGCCGTCGCGGTATGCACGGCGTTGCCCAGCGGATCGAGGAAGGCCGCCTGCTCCATGGAGACCTCGTCGGGCAGCGGCACGACGTTGAAGGCGGGAATGGTGAGGTATTCGGCGAAGGCGCCGGGCATGTTCACGCCCACGCCCTTGGTGTCGGGATCCAGATGAAAGCGACCCGCCCTCACCGCGCGCGATTTCTCGCCCACCACATGGCCTTCGCCGGAGACCCGCATGCCCGCCTTGATGCGCGTGACGTCGCGACCGGTCTCCACCACCTCGCCGCCGAATTCATGGCCGACCACCATGGGGACCGGCACGTTTTTCTTGGCCCAGTCGTCCCAGTTATAGATATGGACGTCAGTGCCGCAGATGGCCGTCATGTGCACGCGGATCAGCACGTCGTCCGGCCCGATCCCGGGCTTTTCAACGTCCTGCATCCACAGGCCTTCTTCGGGCTTGGCTTTGACGAGGGCTTTCATCGGGCGAGCTCCCTGGAGCAAAGAAAACGCATCGCGAGGTCTTTGACCATGCAGTGACGCGCTTGGGAAGCCCGGCGGCTCAGCCTGCAGGCCAGGCGGCTTGACCGGGCGGTGCGCACAAGCCTGAAGCGGGCGTCAATTCGTGCTTGAACTCCCGTCATATTCAGCGAGCCCGCTCAGGTCTGCGGGCGCGGAATTGCGCATGTTCACACCTATGTTTGCCGGACTTCCATCAATGTGCATCCAGTGGGTCAGGACACCGCAGCGTCGGCAGCGATGAAACGCGATCATCCGGTCTCCCCAGACATAGGTGTCGGTGGAGCCGGAAATCTGAACTTCCTCAGGGGCATAGTATGACCACAGCGCGCCGTACCGCCTGCAGATGGAGCAACTGCACCGGTTCAGCTTGAGTGGCGGACCGGGTAGCCGCAGCCGCACTGTCCCGCAATGGCAATGAATGTCCAAAATCTGCGCCTCCGAGAATGACGGACGTCAGTCTGGTCCGATAGACTGAAATGACGCTGTTGTCCGCCCAGCTCTGGTCGCCTTCACTGGATGGCCGTATCGCTTTAGCAACGACTGCGCGCTCGGATCTCGTTACCTGGAGGGTGTCCCTCAGGAACCACGCGTCGATCAAACTTTGTACAGAGCGCTGAAAGCGACGTTCAATAGCTCAAACCCCCGACACCAAAATGTTCTGACCAGGGGGAAATCACGCCGATGGCAGGCCCTAGGGGAATCGAACCCCTCTTTCTAGGTTGAAAACCTAGCGTCCTAACCGATAGACGAAGGGCCCGCATCGGCGTGGAGCGGTGATATATCCGCGCCTCCGGTTCGATGCAAGCCGGAGGGTGCTGATTTTTTGCAGATCACACCCCCGCTTTGGCATAACGGGCTGAAATCCTTCGCCCCAACTGGCGACTCAGCCCGCCACGGCCAGATCTTCCAGATGCAGTTCCGCGCGCTTTCCGTATCGCGAATCGTCAGCCTTCAGCTTTCCAGCGGCGTGGAAGAACGCCTCGCCGGGGGCCAGCAGGGCCTGACCGGAGGGATCGTCGGCGCAGCGAAAGGCGATCCCGTTCAGCTTGGCGCCGGAGCGTGCTTCGAAGGTGAAGCGCACATGGTCGGCGCCGACCCGCTGGGCGTAGGTGCGCTTCAAGTCACTGAATGCAAAGCGGGGTTCGGGGTTTCCCATGCCGTAGGGCGCGGCGGCCGACAGCGCGTCGCAAAACTCGAAGCTCACCGCCGCCGGATGAACCACAGCGTCGACAGCGTAGCTGCGCGCCTCCTCGGCGGCGGCCCACTGGGCGGCCAGCTTGTCGTGGAGGAACGCCTTTAGCTCGTGAATGCGTTCATGTTGAATGGTCAGCCCGCAGGCCATGGCGTGGCCTCCGCCCGCGAGCAGGATCCCCGCCTCGCGCGCAGCGCTGACGGCGCTGCCAAGGTCCACACCGGCGCAGGAGCGTCCCGATCCCTTGGCGAGGCCGTTCTCGGGATCGATGCCGATCACGATGGTTGGCCGGTTGAAGCGTTCCTTCACCCGCCCCGCGGCGATGCCGATGACGCCGGGATGCCAGTGATCGCCGGCGGCGATGATGATCGGCGTGTCGTCCTCGACGCCCGCCGCTTCCACCTGGGCCAGCGCCTGCGACAGCACGTCGGCCTCGATTGCGCGGCGCTCGGCGTTCAGCGCGTCGAGTTCCTCGGCGATGCTGCGCGCTTCGGCGGGGTCTTCGGTGGTCAGGAGCCGCGCGCCCAGATCGGACTTGCCGACGCGGCCGCCTGCGTTGATTCGTGGACCTAGCAGGAAGCCGGCGTGATAGGGCGTCGCCTCGCCGGTGACGCCGGCGACTTCGGCCAGCGCCGCCAGCCCCGGATTGGCCCAGGCGCTCATGACTTTAAGGCCGGTGGAGACGATGGCGCGGTTCACACCGGTCAGGGACACCACGTCGCAGATCGTGCCAAGCGCGGCCAGGTCGGCCAGCGCCATGAGGTCAGGTTCACCCTTGTCTTTGAAGGCGCCGCGGCGGCGCCCTTCCCGGTTCAGCGCGGCGAGCAGCACGAACGTGACGCCCGCGGCGGCCAGGTGCCCGCACCCGGAGCCGCAGCCGGGCTGATTGGGATTGACCAGGGCGGCGGCTTCGGGCGGCACGCCGCTCATCAGGTGGTGGTCCACCACGCCCACGGTGAGGCCCATGCCGGCGGCGGCCGCCAGCGGCTCCACAGAGGCCGCGCCGCAATCAAGGGTCAGGACAAGCCCGGCGCCTTGCGCCTTCAGGCTCTCGAACGCCCGGGCGTTGGGGCCGTAGCCTTCCTCGATCCGGTCGGGCACATAAATCAGCGGCGCAGCGCCCACCTCCTTCATCCAGCGGTGCAGCTGCGCGGCGCTGGTGGCGCCATCCACGTCATAGTCGGCGAATAAGGCGATGCGCTCGCCGCAGTCCAGAGCATCCCAGATCAGGCTGGCGCACGCATCCATGCCGAGAAAGCTCGACGGATCGGGAAAGCTGTCGCGCAGGCGCGGGCTGAGGAAGCGCGGCGCGTCTTCGGCGGTGAGCCCGCGCGACGCCAGAAGCCGCGCCAGCGCATCGGACACGCCTGCGGCGCGGGCGATCTCGCCCGCAATCCGGTCATCGGCCGGCTTCAGTCTCCAGGCCTTGCCGCCCAGCGACCGCGTCACGCCGAAGAGCGCTTCCTCAGACGCCATTGCGGCCTAGACGGGTCTGCGTGTGGAGATGCGCCGGCGAAGCCCGGTCACGGAGGAGAACAGCAGGGTCTGCGTCTCGACAAAACCGTCGCCCCGGCGCACGCCGTGAACCAGATCGCCCTCGGTCACGCCGGCGGCGACGAACAGGCAGTGCTCGCTCGCCATTTCATTGAGATCATACTTGCGATCAAGATCGGTGATCCCGGTGCGCCTGGCGCGCTCGCGCTCGTCGTCATTGCGGAAATGAAGCCGGGTCTGCATCTGACCGCCCAGACAGCGCAGCGCCGCCGCGCCCAGAACACCTTCGGGCGCGCCGCCGCGTCCGATATAGAGGTCGGCCTTGCCGTCGGGATCAGCCGCGTTGATCACGCCGGCCACATCACCGTCATTGATGAACAGGATGCGCGCACCGGACGAGCGCACCGACTCGATGATCGCTTCATGGCGCTCGCGATCGAGCACGCACACCGTGATGTCTTCGGGCGCGACGCCCTTGGCCTTGGCGAGCGAACGGACATTGTCGGCGCCGCTGGCGTCCAGATTGATGGCGCCGGCCGGATAGCCCGGCCCGCATGCGATCTTGTCCATATAGGTGTCGGGCGCGTGAAGCAGGCCGCCGCGCGGCGCCAGCGCCAGCACGGCGAGGGAATTGTTCATGCCCTTGGCGGTCAGGCTGGTGCCTTCCAGCGGATCAAGGGCGATATCGATCTCGGGACCCTCGCCCGTCCCGACTTCTTCGCCGATATAGAGCATCGGCGCTTCGTCGCGTTCGCCCTCGCCAATGACGATACGGCCCTTCATGGCCATGGCGTTCAGCCCGGTGCGCATGGCGTCCACTGCGGCCTGATCGGCGGCGATCTTGTCGCCCCGGCCCACCAGCCGGGCGGCCGCCGCGGCGGCGAGCTCGGCTGCGTCCACGGCCTGATTGGCGAGTGCTTCGAGGGCACGGCCCTGATCCATGTCGGTCTACCTTCTGGTTCTCGGCCGTCTCGGCCGGAGCATTCGATACAGTCTATTCAGCGAGCGGCGGCGTGGCGCGCGTGCGCGCCTCCACCACAAACTCAGCGGTATCCAGGGTCGGCGCACGCAAGGCGGCGCCGGCGATATTCACCGCGTCGCGCGCCTGGAGCGTTTGTGCAAGATGGTCGTACAGGCTTCGACGTTCAGCCGCCGGCATGACGGCGCGCTCGATATAGGCGGGCGCCTCGCCCGGCGGCGCCTCGCTCAGCTGCGCATCGGTCCAGCTTGGCTCCGCCGCGTCAGGAGTCAGGGTGCAGGCGCTGAGCAGACCCAGGCTGACGATCGCGAGGAGCAAGAACTTCATGGCGGGACGGTCTCCTGACCGGTGGACGCGGTCACCTGTTTCTATACGCTTATCTTCGCCCCTGTCACCCTTGGTCCGGAGACGAAACGCCATGGTCGAGCGCCGCAAGACTGCGAAAAGCTCCAATTCGGAGCCCCGCCAACCAAAGGCGCCCAAAACGCAAGCTGACTCGAAGGCCGGCGCGCAAAGCGCGGGCGGAACCGGCGCGGCGCGGAAGCCCGCGGCGAAAGCTGCGAAACCCGCGCAGAAAACAGCCCGGAAACCGGCAGCGAAACCAGCAGCAAAACCAACACCGAAATCAGCAGCGAAGCCGGCCAAGAAACCGGCCCGGAAGGCGACACCGAAGCCGGCGCCTAAGGCCGCGCCGAAACCGGTGGCCAGAAAACCTGCAAGCGCGACCGCAGCCAAAGCCGCCGGGCCGAAAGGCGAATCGCCAGGCGGGACCGCTGCGCGTTCAAGTCAGACCGCGACGCGCGGCCGGGACGCCGCCAAGCCCTTCGACTACGGCGAGTACGGCGATATGGGACGGCTGAGCGAGGAGGATCTGGAGCGCCTGGAAGAGGTTTCGCGCAATGTCATGCAGTCGGCGCTGAAATCGCAAAAGCTCATGAGCGACGTCATGCGCCGCTCGCTGGAAGGCGATACGTCCATGGCGCCCCAGGCTGATCCCCTGCACGCCGCGCCGGAGCTTGTGCAGACCTGGGAAAACATCCTGTCTGACCCCGAACTGCTGCTGAAATCGCAGTCGGACCTCTATAGCGGCTACCTCGACCTGTGGTCGGGCGCCACCAAGAAGCTGATGTCCGGCGAGCAGAGCGACCCGGCGATCGAGCCGGAGAAGGGCGACAAGCGCTGGCGCTCGGCTGCGTGGAGCGAGCATCCCATGTTCGACGCCATGAAGCAGTCCTACCTGCTCAATCAGCGCTTCCTCATGAACCTGATCTCCGGCGCGCGAGGCCTGGACGAGGCGACGCGGCGCAAGGTGGAGTTCGTCACCCGCCAGATGACCGACGCCCTGTCGCCAACCAATTTCGCGCTGACCAATCCGGACGTGCTGCAGGCGACTTTCGAGACCAAGGGCGAGAACCTCACCAAAGGCCTCATGAACCTGATGGCGGACCTGGAGCGCGGCGACGGCCGTCTCGCCCTCTCCCAGACCGATATGGAGGGGTTTGAAGTCGGCAAGGACCTGGCCGCGACGCCGGGCGAGGTGATCTATCGCAACGAAGTCATGGAGCTGATCCAGTATGCGCCGGCCACGCCGGACGTGCGCAAGCGCCCGCTTCTCATCGCGCCGCCCTGGATCAACAAGTTTTACATTCTCGACATGCGCCCCCACAGCTCGATGATCCGATGGCTGGTGGAACAGGGCGTCACCGTCTTCCTGATCAGCTGGGTCAATCCGGACTCCAGCCTGAAGGACGCGAGCTTTGAGGATTACATCCGCAAGGGCCTCTTCAGCGCTCTGGAAGCGGTGGAGGAGTCCACCGGCGAACGTCAGGTGGACACAGTGGGCTATTGCATCGGCGGCACCATGCTGGGCAGCGCCCTGGCGCTGATGGCGAAGGAACATGACGACCGAATCGCCTCCGCAACCTTTTTCGCCGCCCAGCACGATTTCAAGCACGCGGGCGAGCTTCTGGTCTTCATCGACGATGAATGGTTCCGCGAGATCTCCCGCCTCATGGACGCTCAAGGCGGCGTGCTGGACGGGCGCACCATGGCGGACACGTTCAACATGCTGCGCTCCAACGATCTGGTGTGGTCGTTCGTGATCAACAACTACCTGCTGGGCAAGCAACCCCAGGCCTTCGATCTTCTGTACTGGAACGCCGACCAGACCCGCATGCCCAAGCGACTGCACCTGTATTATCTGGAGACCTTCTACAAGAACAACGAGCTGGCCGAAGGCAAGCTGGAGCTGGGCGGTCACAAGCTGAATCTGCAGGACGTGAAGATCCCGATCTTCATGCAGGCCAGCAAGGACGACCATATTGCGCCGGCCGACAGCGTCTATCGCTCGGCCCGGCTGTTCGGCGGGCCGGTCCAGTACATGATGGCGGGATCCGGCCATATCGCCGGCGTGGTGAACCATCCAGGCGCCAACAAATACCAGCACTGGACCAATGACGCCCTGCCCGAAACCCGCGAAGCCTGGCTTGAGGGCGCAGTCGAGCATCCCGGCTCCTGGTGGGAGCACTGGAAGGGCTGGCTCTACGCCATGGACGCAGAGATGGTCCCCGCGCGCGAGCCCGGCGGCGGCAAGCTCAAGCCCATCTGTCCGGCGCCGGGCGAGTATGTGAAGGTGAGAAGCTAGTCTGCCCGTAAACAGGCCGCCTGCCTCTGCATGGAGAAGGTGTCCCGGACCGTCTGGTCCGGGGCGCAAAGGGGATAATGGTCCGGGCAAAGCGCCCTACCCGCCGGCCCGCACCATGTCCCTGGCCTCTGGCGCCCAGTCATACTCGCTCGGGCCCACGGTCTCGAAGCGCTGCTCGGCCTCCTCGCGGAAGGAGTGAATGAGAAAGCGCACGGCGCGGGCGCGATTGGTGTCGATGAGCACCTGCAGAATCGGGTTCTTGAAGCTGTAGCGGATCCAGAAATCCACCAGCGTCGAGCCGTCGGCCAGCTGGTGAAACCGCCATTGGTTGGCGAGCTCGTGGAACGGGCCGGAGAGGTATTCCACGTCGATCAGACGCTCCGGCTTGTTGACGCGAACCCGCGTGGTGAAGCGTTCGCGCACGAAGCGGAAGCGCACCCGCGCCTCGGCGTCCAGATCGCCGACTCCATGCTCGTCCACGTCATCACGCGTCACGCGCATGGCGCTGATGAGATTGATGAATTTGGGATAGGCGCGAACGTCCGACACAAGGTCGAACAAGTCATCGGGGCGGTGGCGAAGCCGCAGCCGTTCGCTGTACTCTGCGCTCATGAACGCCTCAGACGGTGCGTCCGGCCGCCAGGGCCGCTTCGCGCGCCTCGCGCAGGCGCTGGAAATCATCGCCGGCGTGATAGCTGGAGCGGGTCAGCGGCGTCGCCGAGACCATCAGGAAGCCCTTGGCGCGCGCGATCGTCTCGTAGCCCTTGAACTCGTCGGGGTGGACATAGCGGTCCACCGCAGCGTGCTTGCGGGTCGGCTGCAAGTACTGGCCGATGGTGAGAAAATCGATGCCGGCCGAACGCATGTCGTCCATCACCTGCATCACCTCTTCCTTGGTCTCGCCAAGGCCGACCATGATGCCGGATTTGGTGAACTGGGACGGGTCGCGCTCCTTCACCCGCTCAAGAAGGCGCAGCGAGTGGTAATAGCGCGCGCCGGGGCGGATCGTGAGATAGAGCCGCGGCACGGTTTCCAGATTGTGATTGAACACGTCCGGCTTGGCGTCGATCACGATCTCCGCCGCGCCCGGCTTGCGAAGGAAGTCCGGGGTGAGAATCTCGATCGTCGTGCCCGGGCTATGCTCGCGAATGGCGCGGATGACCTGGGCGAAGTGCTCGCCGCCGCCGTCCGCCAGATCGTCGCGGTCCACCGAGGTGATCACGACGTGCTTGAGGCCCATGGTCTTGGTGGCTTCAGCCACGCGGCGCGGCTCGTCGGTATCGAGCGCGTTCGGCATGCCGGTCTTCACGTTGCAGAAGCTGCAGGCGCGCGTGCAGGTGTCACCGAGAATCATGAAGGTGGCGTGCTTTTCCGCCCAGCACTCGCCGATATTAGGGCAGCCCGCCTCCTCGCACACGGTGACGAGATTGTTCTCCTTCACCGTCTTGCGGGTCTCGGCGAAGGCGCCTCCGGCGGGCGCGCGCACCCGGATCCAGTCCGGCTTGCGCAGAACCTCCGTATCGGGACGCTTCTGCTTTTCCGGATGGCGTGCGGCGCGTGCGTCGGCCGCGGCGGAGCGGGGGGTATCGATCAGCTTGACCATGGCCGTGCACATAGGCCCCGCGCGCCGATTCATCAAGCGCTGATGACGCCTTTAAGCCCGTCTCGCACCCGGTCATTTAGCTATCTGACGAAATGACTCGCCATCATTTCGATGTTTCGCTAAACGTCTATTCATGAGTTCAGTTTTCAAAGCCCTTGCAGACCCCACCCGTCGCCGCGTCCTGGAAATGCTGCGCGAGCGGCCCCTGAGCGCTGGCGAATTGTCGGACGCGTTCGACGTGTCCAAGCCGACCATGTCGGCGCATTTCACCGTGCTGAAAGAAGCCGGGCTCGTGGAGAGCACCCGCCAGGGCAAATCGGTGATCTATCGCATCAAGCTCAGCGTGCTGGAGGACGCGCTTCTGGGCTTTGCGCGCTCGCTCGGCCTCGGTGAGACCGACACAAAAGAAGCAGGAGAGACATCATGACCGTAATCCGTTCCGGGCGCTCGCCCCTGCCCCCGCTCAGCGCCGTGCTGGCGACCGCCGCCCTGGCCGCCGTCATGGTCGTCCAGGAACCTGAGGGCGTGCTGATCTGGGCGCTGGCGGGCGTCATGCTGCCGGTCGCCTGGCTGCTGCTTGAGCAGATCACCTTCGCCGGCGACCTCTCACGCACCCGGCTGGAAGCGCGTGACCGGGTGCGTCTGGCGGTGACCATCGCCGGGGTGATGCTGGCGCTGCCGCTCGGCCTCACCGCGCTCTTCACCAGCGGCGCCGTGACGGCTTCTGATTCCGTCGAGCAGCGAGCCTTGGGCGCCGTGTTCGGTCTGGGCGTCTTCATCTACGGAAACTGGTCCACCAAAGCGCCGGTGGATCTGGAGGCGCGCAATGCAGCCCGCGATCAGGCTAACGCGCGATACACGGCTGTCTGCTTTGTTCTGGCGGGGCTGGGCAACGCGCTGGCCTGGCTTTTCGCCCCCATGGCCTGGGCGCCCTGGGTCGCCGGAGCCATGCTCGCCCTGCCTGCGATCGCAATTCTGGTCCGGGTGATCCGATCAAGAGATCGCGCGTGAACAAAAAACCCCGGCGTGCGGTACACGCCGGGGCTTCGTTGACGGCTGCGGCGGGGTTCAGACCGCGTCGGCGTCGGCTGCAGCCGGTGAGCCGCCCTTTTGCTGGCGCTGGAAGATCGCCAGCGTCCAGGCGCCCAGCCCGATGCACAGCACCAGCGGCAACATGACGAAGCCCAGCACCGGGATCGCGGCCAGCACGGTGATCACCACGGCTGCGGCCAGGAAAGACCCGATCCGCAGGCCCAGCCCGGCCTGTCCGCCCGAGCGGTTCAGCGCCAGATCGCCCAGGGCGATGCCGCCGAACGCGAAGGCCAGGAAGAGCAGGATCGGCGTCGCCAGAACCAGGATCACCGCCAGGGGAATGCCCACTATCGTTACGATCAGAAGCGCCATCAGCGTCGGGATCAGGATCGGCACCAGAGCCAGCACAATCAGGCCCAGGAAGCCCGACACCCAGGGACGTTGACGGAAGCAGCCGGCGATGCGGCCCACCGATTTGGGCGCCAGCAGCGAGACGATCAGACCCAGAAGGAAGGCGCTCGCCGCGAACACGCCGCCGACAGCGGCCACCGAGGGCAGAAAGTCGATATTCACATCGAAGTCGTCGTGGTCGATGCGGTTTTCGTTGAACGGCTCGTCAATGTAGGTCAGCTCGCCCAGCTGGGCGCCGGGTGCGATCACAGGCTCGCTCGGGCCGCGCACCGTGATGGGTCCCGCCACCACCGCGCTTTCGTTGAAATGCAGCTCTCGCGCATAGAACTCCACCGGGCCGGAGATGACGCCGTTGACGAAGACCTCGCGGCCCCGGATATCCCCGCCCTGATCCAGACGGCCGTCGATATAGATCTCGCGTCCCGCGATCTCGACCTGGCCGCCGATGGAGGCGTCTTCGTCGATGGATATGAAGGCGCCCCCGATATTGGCGTCGCCGGCCACGCGGGAGAGGATCGACACGTCGGCGCCGGCGGCGTTCAGCTCGCCTCCGATCGTGGCGGCGATGGTGAGGTCAGCGGCGGCGATATTCGCATCCCCGGCCACGGCCCCCTCGAGGGTGACGTCGGCGGCGGCGATGTCCACATCGCCCCCGACGGTGAGATTGACGCCCACGTCTGCGGCCAGGATGGACAGATCACCGCCGACGCGCCCTTCGGCGGTGACGTCGGCGGCCAGGATGCGGACATCCCCGCTGTCGTCCAAGTCTAGCGACAAATCCCCGCCGATATACTGGCCGTGGGCGCTGGCGCCGAACCCGGCGATCAGGGCGCCCGCCAGGGCGCCGGCTTTGAAAGCGTTCTGGATGAAGCTCTTCATGGCCTAGTCCTCCATGCCGCGTTCGCAACGTTGACCGTTGCGGGGCGTGTACGTGATATCGGCGGCTTCGGCTGCGCCGGAAAGGGTGGGCTGATCGTCAGACATGATCGTCAGCGGTCCGTTGACCCCACCCGAAAGCGCAACTGTGCGTGCGCAGATGAATCCGCCGCCCACCGCGCCGGTGATTTCGACCCGGCCGTCATCAGCACGATGAGGCCGCCGCCCCGGATCCACATAGAGGGCGAGATCGCCATCCACGGACCCCTCCAGCTGGACGGTGCGCGCCTGCAGATCAAGACCGCCGCGCACCGCGCCGCGATGGACAAAGTCCGCGGCGTCGGCGCGCACGGACGCGGCCGTGAAGCCGCGCTCAAACACAAGATCGGCGCTCTGAAGGCTCATGTCGCCCGCCTCGCCGGTGAAGGACGCGTCTGCGACCTGTGCGTCCACGGCCCCGGCCCGCCCGTCAAATTCAAGGTCCGCCGCGGCGATGGTCAGCGGGCCGTTCGCTGTTCCACCCCAGTAGAGGTCCGCAGCGCGCACCCGCGCCGGTCCGCTCACCGAGCCGGAAAAGCGCATGTCGGCGGCGGCCACGTCGAGCGAGCCCGCCGTCACATCGTCCAGGACAAGTTCGGCCGCGGCGATTTCCAGCGCGCCGCCGACCTGTCCGGAGAGCCGGACATCTGCGCCGGCGACGCGGGCGTTTTCAGCCGTATCCAGCGAGGTGTTGATATCACCGCCGATCAGCCGGACGTCGCGAGAGGTCGAGCCGACCGACCCGGCGCCAGTGATCAACTGGACGCGCTGGCTCGAGGCCGAGCCGGCGTCGGCGAACGCGCGCCCGCCCAGGTCCAGTTCGCTGCAGGCGGTGAGCATGACCAGGCTCGCGGCGCCAGTGGTGAGGAGGAAACGTTTCATCGGGGTACGCCCCTTTTCGTTATAAGACCAACCATATCGAAACTCGATAACATATCGAAACTCGATAAGAAAGCTTTTTTTCGAAAAACGATAAATTTTTATCGCGAAGCGAGGCGCAATCAGTCGAAAGCCCGCGCCGGGGTCCGGCGCGGGCTCTCCAAGGGCCGCAGTAACTCTGGGGAAGCGAAGCGGACCCTACCCGCACTCACCTTCGCGCAGGGTGAAGCTGATGTTGGAGGCGTCGAACCCGGCCGGATAGTCGGGCGCCTCATCGGCCTCCACGGCGACCGGCCCGCCGACGCGCGCCTGTGTCGTGAACCGCACCTCGTGGGCGCAGATGGCGCCGCCGGCAAGAAGATCACCGCTGATCTCGACGCGGGACCGATCACCGTCCCGGCGCCCGAACATGCCGCGCTCGCGCCCGGACCCCTTGATGCGCACCGGTCCGCGCGCCTCGCCGGAAAACTCAAGCGCGCCCACCGTGGCGTCAAAGCCCTGCAAAAACGCGCCGGAGAGATCGGCCGCGCCGGCGTTGATCTCCACCGGCCCGGAGAACGAGCCTGACATCTCCGCGGCGCCGGCGTTGACCAGCGTGCTCCCGCCCACGGAGCCCTGAATATCGGCGGCGCCGCCATTGGCTTCCAGATCGCCGTCAATGCGGGCGTCAACTTCCACGGCGGCGCCGTTCATCAGGGCGTTCCCGCCAACCCGGCCTTCCAGCGAGACCGCCAGGCCGTTCATCTCCACATCGCCGTCAGTGTTCACGCTTTGCGACCCTACAAGGCCGTCAAAGCTGGTGCGTTCCGGGGTTTGCGCCTGGACGCAGGCGGCCAGGCTCACGCTGAGCGCCGCGGCCCCGGCGGCGGTGAAAATACGTTTCATGGCTGTCTCCCAATCGACCAGCCAGGTCTGACGCGCCCGGCCTTTGAAGAAGGAGATGCACGGCGAACCTTTCATGGAGGCGCCCGCCAGATGAAATTTTGTTAAGAGTGGATCACGCGGTCATACGCATCGAGCACGCTCTCATGCATCATCTCGCTCAGGGTCGGGTGCGGGAAAATGGTGTGCATGAGCTCGGCTTCAGTCGTCTCCAGCGTCTTGCCGACAGCGTAGCCCTGGATCAGCTCGGTGACTTCCGCGCCGATCATATGGGCGCCGAGCAATTCGCCCGTTTTCGCATCGAAGATCGTCTTCACCAACCCCTGATCCTCGCCAAGGGCGATCGCCTTGCCGTTGCCTACAAACGGAAAGCGCCCAACCTTAAGCTCGTATCCCTGCTCTTTCGCCTTCGCCTCGGTGAGGCCGATGCTGGCGATCTGGGGGTGGCAATAGGTGCAGCCGGGAATGTTGGACTTGTCCATGGGATGGGGCTTCAACCCGGCGATCGCCTCAACGCAGATGACGCCCTCATGGCTCGCCTTGTGGGCCAGCCAGGGCGCGCCGGTGAGGTCGCCGATGGCGTAGAGGCCTTTGACGCCCGTAGCGCCATATCCGTCGGCGACCACATGGCCGCGCTCGAGGGTGACGCCGAGCTCTTCAAGACCCAGCCCTTCGACATTGCCGGTGATGCCGATGGCGAGGATCACCTTGTCCACTTTCAGGGTTTCGGTCTTCCCGTCCTTCGTCTTGATCTTCGCGGCGACGCCGGAGGCCGAACTCTCGAGCCCCTCCAGCCCTGCGGACGTGTGAATCGTCAGACCCTTTTTCTTGAACGCCTTCTCTGCGAAGGCGGAGATCTCCGCGTCTTCGGCCGGCAGGATGCGGTCCACCATCTCCACCACGGTCACGTCCGCGCCCATCGTGTTGTAGAAACTGGCGAACTCCATGCCGATAGCGCCCGAGCCGATCACCAGCAGCGATTTCGGCATGGCTTCGGGGACCATGGCTTCCTTGTAGGTCCAGATATGCTTGCCGTCAGGCTCAAGCCCCGCCTTGGGAACCGTGCGGGCCCGCGCGCCGGTGGCGAGGATCACATGGCTGGCGATGTAGCCGATCTCCTCGCCGTCCTTGTCCTTCACCATCACACGCGGCGCGGCGTCGCCCTTTTCAAGGCGCGCCTCGCCGTCAATCACTGTGATCTTGTTCTTCTTCATCAGCCCGGAGACGCCCGAAGACAGCCGCCCCGCCACCTTGCGCGAGCGTTTCACCACGGCGTCCAGATCAAAGCCGATATTGTCGGCCTTCAGTCCGAACTCCTTGGCGCGGTGAAACAGCTCGTAGACGTCGGCGGTGCGCAGCAGCGCCTTGGTGGGGATGCAGCCCCAGTTCAGGCAGATCCCGCCCATGTGCTCGCGCTCGACCACGGCCGTCTTGTAGCCCAGCTGGGCGGCGCGGATCGCGGCGACATAGCCGCCCGGCCCGCCGCCGATCACAATGAGGTCGAAGCTGGTCTGGGCCATGACAATTCCTTTTGCTTCAAGGTGGAGCATTTGATGAAGCCGTCAGCGCTGAAAATCAATCAGCGAAGGCCGAGCGGCTCACCTCGCCCTGGCAAAGCATGTTCGGATAACGCGAATTTTAGTCAGCTCATAAAATTTCAGCTCGTGGATCTCTCATTTTCGTAATATGCTTAATTGCGTAGATCACATAAGGGGAGGACTATATGAGATTGTACAACAGCGTCGCCAGTGCATTCCTGGCCGCAGCCGCTTCATTCAGTTTCGGCGCAGCCGCGCACGCGGAACCGGAGCCGTATGTCGGGCAGATCACCTGGACAGCCAATTCGTTCTGCCCACGCGAGTGGGCTGAGACCAACGGCCAGTTGATCCAGATTTCCTCAAATCCCGCCCTGTTCTCACTTCTCGGCTGCCAGTTCGGCGGTGATTGCCAGAGCACGTTCGCACTGCCCAATTTGCAGGGGCGTGCCATGGTCGGCGCCGACTCCCAGGTCAGCGTCGGAGCGGCCTATGGCGCTCCCGAGACAACCATGACGACATCCCAAATGCCCACTCACAGCCACACCTTGAATGCGTCCGACCGGACCGGCACACTGCCGGATCCGTTCAACAACGACCTCGCTGAATTTGCGGCCGGAGCGATTTATTCCAACCAGCCGCCGACCGGCTACACATTCGGCTCTGGCGTCATCAGCACAACTGGCGGGAACATGTCCTTCCCGATCTTCCAGCCCACGCTGACGATGCGTGCCTGCATCGCCACGTTTGGCATCTTTCCGTCGCGAAACTAGGGAATTCGATCATGAAAAAACTTGTGATTTCCGCCCTCGCCGCTACGGCGGCGTTCGCGGCCTCGCCGACGGCCATGGCCCAAGCGGGAACTGAGTTCGTCGGCCAGCTGAAGTCGTTCGGCTTCGATTTTTGCCCTCAAGGCTGGGCGCGCGCCAACGGCAGTTTGTACCCCGTTTCGCAGAACGCCGCACTTTTTTCCCTGCTGGGGACCCAGTTCGGCGGCGACGGTGTAAACACGTTCGCATTGCCGAATCTGAACCAGCGCATGGCCATGGGCCCCGGGCGGGGCCCCGGTCTGCCCATGCGAATAATCGGTCAAACGCTCGGCACGCAGACGGTTACGCTGACGGCGGCCAACCTGCCCCGCCATGACCACAGATTCATGGCCTCGGCGAACTCCCAGGCCCAGAACACGCCCGAGAACGGGAGCTTTCCCACCTATGGCCCAACGGTTCAGGCCTACGCGGCGCGGGGAAGTTCTGACGTTTCTATGGACAGCCAGACCATCACCTCGGCCGGCGGAAGCCAGCCGCTCAATATTCAGCAGCCTGTTCTCGCGGTGACCTGGTGTGTCGCGATGGTCGGCATTTATCCGTCCCGGTCTTAGGAGAGACGCTCGTGTTGAACAAAATTCTCATGAGCGCCGCTGCGCTCGCCGCCGCAGCCGGGGTCTCCTCGGCGTCACAGGCCCAGACCGCCGACCCCTATATCGGCGACGTCATGGTGGTCGGCTTCGACTTCTGCCCGAGAGGCTGGGCGGCGGCGGACGGTCAGCTCCTGCCCATCGCTGATTACACCGCCGCGTACTCGCTTATGGGGACCGTTTATGGCGGAAACGGAACCGTGACGTTCGCGCTTCCCGATCTGCGCGGGCGCGTTCCCATCCATCATGGACAAGGCGCCGGCCAACCCAACCATGTTCCCGGGTCAAGGTTCGGGTCTGACAGCTACACTCTGACCGTCGCCCAGCTCGCCTCTCACAATCACAGTGTCCGCGCCGCTGGCGACAACTCGGCCAATGAAGCCAGTCCGCAAAACCACAGCTTCGCCAGCTTCCCGTCAGGGCAACCTCGCTACGCCTCCGATTCCTCGCCATCAAAGCCGATGGACGCCGATCTTGTGGCCTATACCGGCGGTGGTCAGCCTTTCAACCTCATCGCCCCGTCTACGGTCATCAAATATTGTGTTGCGCTTCAGGGCATCTTCCCTCCTCGCGACTAAACGTCATCCACACCAATGAAAGCGCGGCGCCCGGCATGGGCGCCGCGCTTTTCTTTGCGTCCTTTACCAGGCGAGGCGTGCGGGTCATGGTCCTGGCGACAGGAGAGATTCCAATGATCGACGCCTTACGCACCCCCGAAGACCGATTCGCGGCTCTGCCCGGTTGGACCTTCGAGGCGTCCTATATCGATGATCTGCCCGGGTATGAGGGCTTGCGCCTGGCCTATGTAGACGAGGGCCCACGCGACTCGCCGGTCTTCCTGTGCCTGCATGGCGAGCCGAGCTGGGGCTATCTCTATCGCAAGATGGCGCCAGTGTTTCTCCAGGCCGGCAGCCGGGTGGTGATCCCGGACCTGTTCGGCTTTGGCCGTTCCGACAAGCCGGTGGACGACGCGGTCTATACGTTTCACTGGCACCGCAATTATCTCAAAGCGTTCATCGAGCGGCTCGACCTTCGCGATATCGCGCTTGTCTGCCAGGACTGGGGCGGATTGCTCGGCCTGACGCTGCCCATGGATTATCCGGACCGGTTCACGCGGCTGATCGTGATGAACACCGGGCTCGGTTTGGGAAGCGGCGCCAGCGAGGGCTTCATGGCGTGGCGCGATTACATGGCGAACACGCCGGATCTGGACGTCGGCGCGCTCCTGCAGCGCGCGACGCCCGGCATGACCGATGATGTGGCGCAGGCCTATTCAGCCCCCTTCCCTGACCATCGCTATAAGGCCGGCGTACGTCGTTTTCCGGCGCTGGTCCCGATCACCCCGGAGATGGATGGCGTGGACACCGGCAAGGCGGCGGCGAAATTCTGGTCGGAGGACTGGACCGGAGACAGCTTCATGGCGGTGGGCATGCAGGATCCGGTGCTGGGCCCGGACACCATGGCGAGGCTTCGAAGCGTCATTCGCGGCTGCCAGGACCCCATGGAGGTCGCCGAGGCGGGCCATTTCGTTCAGGAGCATGGCGAGGCAATCGCCCGCGCGGCGTTGGAGCGCTTCGGGCTCTAGCGCGGCGGCAGGCTGAGTTCAGAGCCGTCCAGCGTGTAGAAGCCGAGCGAGAGATCATCGCCCTTCACCGCGTTGTGACCGTCCAGGGTCGCCAGCAGACGCAGCTCGCCGCCGGCCTCCTCGACGCGTGCGCCGAACTCCACAAGGCCGCGCGCGTCAACGATCGCCAGACCGCAGCGCGGATCGGAGAGCAGCACGTCGGCGGCCTCTTCCGGCGTGTCGGTGAGGGCGACGCCGGTGCCCAGATTGACCATGTTGGACGGCTCTTCATAGCCTGAGGTCGCCAGGGTGAGCGTTTCGCAGCCGGTGATCTGATCCACGATCCGGCTGGCGCGCTCGCTGGGCCAGAGCCGGTCGACATTGGGGATCGCGACCCCGAAGACGCAGGTATAGAGCGCCGCCGCAGCGACGCTCGTCCCCAGAAGGCGGCCGCCCCCGGGCTTCAGCGCCAGCGCCACAATCGCGCCCGCCACCAGCGCGCCGAAACCAATGCTGAGCCAGGCGGCGAGATCCGGCGTTTCGCCGAGATAAAGAGAGCCGCCCACCGGCGCCGCGCCAAGCAGCAGCGCCACGGCGATGGCGATCACCGCAAAGACGCCATGGATGATCTTCATCCGGCCCGACGCCAGCAGATCACTCGCCTGTGCGATGCCGAGGGCGATCAGCAAAGCGACCGCCGGATAGCTCGGCAGGGTGTAGTGGGGCAGCTTCGTGGCGACCAGCTCGAACACGACATAGGTGGGCAGGATCCACGCGATGAGGAATTTCACCCGGTCTTCGCCGCGCATCTTCCACGCCGCCAGAAGACCGAGCGGCAAAAGGGCGATGCCCGGCCACAGGGTGAACAGCGTCGCCACCAGATGGAAGCCGAGCGGGCCCGAATGGGCTTCCTGCGCCTCGCCCACCTTGTCGAGCATGGAATAGCCGATCGCGGTACGGGCGAAATCCCAGTCGGTCTCAAGATTGATGGCGATGAACCAGGGCGCGAAGATCGCCAGCGCCAGCAACACGCCCGGCAGCGGCCTCACCTTCAAAAGCAGGCCCGGATCGCGCTTCCAGGCGGCGAACACGATCAGTGTGAGCGCCGTGACCATGAAGAAGATCGGCCCCTTGATCAGAAGGGTCGCGCCAAGCGCGGCCCACATCACGGCCGGCCAGCCGATGAAGGCGGGCCTTCGCGCCTTCACTTCGATCATCAGGATCATCAGGGCGCACTGGGCGATCATCCCGACGCCCAGCAGAATCGCATCGGTCTTGGCGGTGCGCGCCTCCACCGCGAGGACAAGCGTGGTGGCCAGGATCAGCCCGGCGGTGAGCCCGGCGGCGGGATTGAACATGCGCGCGCCAAGCCAGGCGGTGGCCGCAACGGCGAAGAGCGCGAAGACGAAACCCGGCAGGCGGTGCGCGCCTATGGGCGCGTCCGCCCCGCCGAACGGCTGGGACGCGAGCGCCTGCAGCCAGTAGGTCGCCGCGGGCTGCTTGTGCCGGTCCACGTCCTGGAGGCGGATATTGATGTAGTCGCCGCTCTCCATCATCTGCCGGCTTGCTTGAGCGTAGCGCGACTCGTCGCGGTCCATGGCCGGGATGGAGAACAGGCCCGGCGCCAGCGCCGCAACGGCCAGCAGCATCAGCACGATCCAGGCGCGCACGGTGAGCCCGCCCTTCGCCGGCGTCGCGGTCAGGCCATCAAACACGCCCCCCATCAGCCCTTCGTCTCCGCCTGCCCGCGCAGGATCAACTCTCGCGAGGGAATATGGGTGCGCCGCATCAACCAGATCACGCCCAGCAGATCAAACAGACCCGCCGCAGCGCGGCCGAGATTTGTGTATTTCGACGCGCCCGCGCTGCGCGCGCGATTGACCACGGAGACGCAGACGATCTTGTAGCCCAGATGGCCCGACAACGCCGGCAGATACCGGTGCAAGGCGTCAAAGAAGGGCAGCGCCAGAAACAGATCGCGCACGATGAGTTTCAGACCACAGGCGGTGTCCGGGCAATCATCATTAAGAAGCGAGCGGCGCAGCCCGTTGGCGAAGCGCGACGCGAATTTGCGATTGGCGCCGTCGGTGCGGTTCGTGCGGCATCCGGCCACCAGCCCCACCTCGCCCACGGTGGTCAGGTCCACTGCGGCGGCCATGTCCACCACCGAGCGCGGGTCGTCCTGCCCGTCCCCATCCATGGTGGCCGCCCACAGGGCGCGGCCGGCCATCATGCCGGTGCGCAGCGCTGCGCTTTTGCCCGAGCGGTTGGGATGGCGGATGACCCGCACGCGGCTGTCGGCTTGCGACATGGCGGCCAGAGCCCCGGCGGTGTCGTCGGCGCTGCCGTCGTCGATGATGATGATCTCGAAACTGTCGAAGGCGGCTTCAAAGACTTCAACGGCCTCGCGCACCACGCCCTCGATGCTCTCCGCCTCGTTATAGGCCGGGACGACGATGGAGATGGAGGGTGCGCGCATGGAGGCAAGCGTCCGGGACGGCTTCAATTGCGACTAGTTATCGCGTTGCGGTCGCGCCTGACAAACACAAAACGCGGCTCTAGCCGGGCCTTGCACGATTGCGGGACCAGGCCTGGCGAAGCCGCGCAAGACCTTCGGCATGCTCGCTCACGGCCATCCCGGCCTCCAGCCGCTCATAGGGCGCCCAGCCGCTGGTCCAGCGAAACACCGCCCAGTTGGCCCCGGCGGCCTCGAAGGCGGTGATGCGCGCGTCGAGATACAAGGCCAGATCCGGCGCCGCGCGCACCGCGCCAAATTCCAGCACGGCGATATCCCCGCCGGGGCGCGCCGGAAAGTTGGCGGGGCTCTGGTTCGCATCAAAGCGAACGCCGTCGTCGGCGTCCTGGTGGGTGTAGGCCCACGGGCTGTAATCATGCACGGCGATGACCGCGTCCGGTCCCACGGCAGCGCGCAGCTCGGCGGCGCGCTCACTACGACCCCAGCGGTCGGGACTGAAAATCAACGGGGTTTCCCGGTCCAGCCCCTCGCAGGCTTGCGCAATGCGGTGCGCGAAGGCCGGCCAGACCCCGTCCGCGCCGACATCCGCGCCATTGGGTTCGTCCAAAACCTTGATCCCGACAAGCGCAGGATGGCCGCCGAAGCGGCCCAGCGTCTCGGCGGTCATCTGCGCCCAGGCCGCCTGCTTTTCAGCATCACGCCAGAGGCTGTCGTCATAGAGCGCGCGTGGATACCACGTTTCGCCCGGATGAAACGCGAACGCGCTGCGTCCCGGTCCCGACCGCATGCAGAGCGTGGTGTAGAGGCCCCGTGCGCGGCACGCGTCGAGCCAGGCGCCCACATGATCCTCCACCACCGGATCAAGGGTGAAGGGAGGCGTTTCGGAGAACAGTCCCGGCCCGGACCAGCTGGCGAGGTTCGCGCCGGCGGCGGCCAGACGATCAAGCGCCTCGCCCGTCACCGGCGATCCGATTCGTCCTGGCCCCAGAAACTCCGTCCCGTCGAGATCGGGATAGACACGGCGCTGTACGAAGACCGACCCTCGAAGCGAGGGACCGGACGCGGTGCGCCACAGATCGCGCTTGGTTCTGGAGATGCGCAGCCCAGCCGGGGCGAACGCGGCGGCCGACAGGCCAGCAGCGGACGCAACCAGGGCGCGCCTGGTGATCATGCCGCGCGGAAACTTGTCATGGCGTCGATTCGTCGGAACGCCTTGCCCGGCCAGTGCGACGCGCGGCCCAGTGGCAGATGCTCGGCGCCGCGTTCGATCGCCGCCGCCGTGCCGCGCACAAGCGCCGGAAATCCGGCGCCGGCGTAGCCCGACAGAAGCGGCATCTGCCAGCTGGAAAGATGCGCTTTAAAATCATAGGCGCCGGGACCCAGGTGAACCTCTGCGACGCCGTCCTCGCTCACCGCCTGGCAGATCTCCATGAGCAGAGCGAGGCCCGGTCCGAATTTGGCGAATTTCGGGTCGTAGACCGGGAACCAGTAATGCAGCACGCCGGCTGAGCGCATACCCAAATGCACCGCGGCGAGCTCTCCGTCGATCTCCAGGCTCGACATGATACCCGCGCAGCCGCCATGCGGATCCGTGATAAGGTTCGACAGCAGGTTTCGCGTCCAATCGACTGAAAAAACGTCGAAATGGCGGCTGGCTTTATACTGAGCTGACTTCCAGTTCAGGGCCGTCTCGAACACGCCGGGCCGGGTGTCGTGGAGGCGGAAGACCGCGCCCGCCTCATCGATCTTGCGGCGGCGGGAGCGGATATTGCGGAAGGCCTTGGGCTCCACCGCCGAACGGGTCTCGACGAAGGCGTCAAAGCCTTGCGACAGGTCGATGACCCAGCTGCCATCCGTCATGACCGCCGACTTCCTGAACGCGTGCTGGGACCCCAGGGCGCCGTGAAAATCATAGACGCCGACGCCTGACCGGCGCAGCAGATCCACCAGATCGATCTCGCAGCCCGGCCGCGCGATCAGTCCGTGATGGTCGCCGAGCGGGCCCCCCAGGGGCCGCGCATGGCCGAATCCATTGGTGTGAAGCGGCAGGAAGGCGGCGGGACCGTGTTCGTCGCGAGCGCAGATCACCCGCACATCGCGGCGCACCCGCGCCATCGCGTCCATGAACGCCGGCGAGAAATAGGGCGAGGCCAGCGCCGCATCCCCACTTTGGAACGCAGCCCAGGCGTCGCGCTCGTCGCCGGACAGTGTGTCAGGCGTGCGAAGAACAACTTCCATACTCGCCTCGTCTCCAATTGGTCCAAAATCAATAAACACGGGTTTGGTTAAGCCGGTCTTCAGTCCCGGTATGCATATTCCGTTCCGATCCGGCGCTTGTTCGGCCTGCTCCTTGCACGCCGCGCTTCGCGCGCCATCGGAGAGTGCCATGCTGAACCGCCACCTCGTCGCCTATCTGCCGGTCTACGCCGCTCAAGCGGTCGTGGGTTTCGGCGCGGTGGTGGTGTTCACGCGCATTCTCAGCCCTGAGGAATATGGCCGCTATACGCTGCTGCTGGCCGCCGCCTCGCTTCTGGGCACCCTCGCCTTCACGTGGCTGGATGCGGCCATCGCGCGTCACCATCAGCGCGCCGTCGCGCGGGGCCGTCTGGCGGGTCATCTTTTCACGGCCTGGCGCATTTATGCGCTGATCGCGGCGCCCGTGCTGCTCCTTGCCGGGCTCGGCCTCTGGCTCACGCCCATGGGAGCGGAGCTGAAGACCGCCTGCGCCTTCGCGCTGGCCCATACGGTGATCCGCTCCGGCGTGACCCTGGGTCTGGAGACCCGCCGCGCGGCCGGAGAAGCCTGGCGCTACTCGATCCTTGAAAGCTCGACAATCTCGGCCGCGTTCGCGCTTGGCGTCACCTTCGTGCTCGCCGGCGGCATGGGCGCGGCGGGACCGTTCGCAGGGCTTGCGCTCGCCGGTCTGGTGGCGCTGGTCATCGATGCGCCGATCCTGATGAGCAAGGCGAAGCGTGATCGCGCGAACACCAAACGTTCGATCGCCTTTTTCGCCTACGGCGCGCCCGTAGCGATCTCGCTGATCTTTGAGGGCCTTCTAACCACCGGCGACCGCTTCGTGATCGCGGCCTTCCTCGGCGAGGCGGCGACCGGCGCCTATGCCGCGGGATACGCCCTGTCGGACCGGACGCTCTCCATCGTATTTTTGTGGCTTGGGACGACCACCGGTCCGCTTTTGATCCGAGCGTTGGAGCGCGAAGGCCGCGCGGCCGCTCAGGCGGTCGCCCGCCGAACCGCCGGGCTGATCGGATTGATCGGGTTTCCCGCCGCCATCGGCCTGGCGCTTATCGCCGGGCCAGCATGCCGGCTGCTGATCGACGCAGAGCTCGCCGGCCCCGCCGCATCGGTCATGCCGTTCATCGCCATCTCCGGCCTGATGAACGGCGTCATGACCTTCTACTTCCATGAAGCCTATATTCTCGGGCGCAAGCCCCGGCTTATGGCCGCCATCATGGCGGGCGCGGCCCTGCTCAATCTGGTGCTGAACCTCATCCTGACGCCGCGTTTCGGACTCACCGGCGCGGCGCTCGCCACCGTGATCTCCTACGGCGCCGCACTCACGGTGTGCGCAGTGCATGGCCGCACGGTCTTTCCCCTGCCTGTCCCGTGGCGCGACTGGGGCGCCGCCGCTGCAGCGACGGCCGCCATGGCCGCTGCTGTGCTCGCCGTACCGACTCTTGAAGCCGCGCTTGTGACGCTGGCGGCGAAAATTGCTGCAGGCGGAGCCGCCTATGCTGCAGCGGCCGTGATCCTTGACGTCGCAGGATGCCGCAGCATCGCGGCCGGGCTTCTGCGCCTCTCCAGGACGGAGGTGCGCGCATGACCCCGTTGATCCACGAACGCGCCAACGCCGCGGCGAAGGCGGGGCCGGGCCGCTATGGCCTCTCGGTGCTCATCCCTACCTATCACGACGACCCGACCGCCTTGCTGCAGGCGCTGGACGCCGATACGCGGGACGCTCCGCTCGAGGGGGTCGAGATCCTGCTGTTCGACGACGGCGCGCCGGACGCCGCGCTGAACGCCGCCATGGGCGTGGCGGTGGATGCGTGCGCGAGGCCGGCGCGCCTTCTCACCGCCAAGGCCAATCTTGGCCGCTCGGCGGCGCGCAACCGGCTGGCGGCGCGGGCGCGGGGCGACTGGCTCCTCTTCCTGGACGCCGATATGCAAATCGCGCCGGGCTTTCTCAACGCCTGGCTGGGTGCGATCCGAGCGACAAACGCCCAGGCGCTGTTCGGCGGGTATGCCCCTGTCGACGCTCCGGCGCGCATCCACCGGCTGCACGCGGCGCTGGCCCACGCCAGTGATGTGAGAGCCGGCGCAGTGCGCGCGCAAGAAGGCGCGTTCGCCGTTTGCTCGTCCAATCTCGCCGTCAACGCCGCCGCCTTCGCCGCCGCGCCGTTCGATGAGGGATATTCGGGCTGGGGCTGGGAGGACGTGGACTGGGCGCTGAGCTTCGCCAGACACTTCACCCTTGGCCATATCGACAATCCGGCCATGCATGGCGGGCTGGAGACGCCCGGCCGCCTGATCGAGAAATTCTCCCGCTCCGGCGCCAATTTCGCGCGACTCATGGAGCGTCATCCAGAATACGCCGCGCGCAAGGGCGCCCAGCTGGCGCTCACCCTGAAGCGACGCGGCCTCACCGGCCCTGCCCGCATCGCAGGCCGCATCGCCGCCCTCTCGCCTCTACCCGTCAGAGCGCGGGTTCTGGGCCTGAAACTCTATCGCGCCGCCATCGGCGCGGAGGCTTTGCCATGACCGACACCGCCTATATCCCCGCCGGCGGCCTGACCGGCAAGCTGCGCCGCATCGCGGCACGGGCGCTCGCCGTCAGCCCCATGACCATCGCGCTGGACCGCACGATCGTCAGCTTCACCTTCGACGATTTTCCAAGATCGGCCGCCACCACCGGCGCGGCGATTCTGGAAAAGCGCGGCTGGCGCGGCACCTATTACGCCTCCGGCGGGTTCGCGGGCGGCGAGACGCATCTGGGCCGGATGTATGACGGCGGAGATCTGGTGAGGCTGGAGGCCGCCGGCCACGAAATCGCCTGTCACACCTACGCCCATGGCGACAGCTCAGCCCTCGGGGTGCAGGCGACCGAGGCGGACTGTGCACGCAACCGCGCCTTCCTGCAGATGGCCGGCCATGAGGCTGAGCTGGATAGTTTCGCTTTCCCCTATGGCGAGGCGGCGCCGGACGCCAAGCCGGCGCTTCTCAAACGCTATCGCGCCCTTCGCGGTGTCCGCCCCGGCGTGAACCGGACCGGGACCGATCGCGGCCTGTTGAAGGCCGTGCCGCTGGACAGCGGAGAGGCCGGGCTGGAGCGCGCCCTGGACTGGATCGAAAACGCGGCGCTGAAACCCGGCTGGCTGATCTTTTACGGCCATGATGTGCGCGAGAGCCCGGGGACCTGGGGCTGCACGCCGCACTTTCTGGAAAAAGTTTGCGATGTGGTGGACCGCGCGGGCTTTGACGTGCTCACCGTGCGCGGCGCGCTGGACCGGATCGATGGGGACGGGGCCGCCATTCGCCCGACAAGCCGCCCCGAGACCAACGCAGAATGAACCTCACTGTCCTCATCCCTACCTTTCGGCGGCCAGCCAGCCTCGCTCGGGCGCTGAAAAGCGCGTTCGCGCAGGACCGAACCCCCGATGAAATCGTCATCGCCGACAATGATCCGCACGCGAGCGCCAAGACTGTTGTGGAGGCTCTGCGCCCGAGTGCGCCCTGCCCGCTGGTCTATATTCACGCCCGCGAGCCCGGCGTCGCCAATGCGCGAAACGCCGGCTTCGCCGCCGCGTCCGGCTCTCGCATCGCCCAGCTTGATGATGATGAAAGCGCGCCGGCCGGCTGGCTCTCAGCGCTGGAGGCCATGCGCGAATACACCGGCGCCCATGTGGTGTTTGGGCCGGTGCGTCCTGAAGCCGATCCGGGGCGAGCTTCCGCTTTCGCCGCCGCCTGGGTCCGCAGGCTGTATGCGCGCGAGCCGGAGCTCGCCGACGGCGTCACCGACACGCCCTGGGGATGTGGCAATTCCCTGATCGACCGCACCGCCGCCAACCTGCCCGACCCGGTGTTTGATCCGCGCGCCAACGAAACCGGCGGCGAGGATGATCTACTGTTCTCCCACATGGCCCGCACCGGCGCGGTGTTCGCCTGGGCGTCCCGCGCCGGCGTGACCGAGCATGTGGAGGACGACCGGCTGAAGCTTATCCATCTGGCGCTGCGCGCCCTCGCCTTCGGCCAGGGCCCCAGCCAGACGGCGGCTCATGAGGGCCGGCCGCTGGCCGTCGCCCGCTGGATGATGGTGGGCGCCGCCCAGATGCTCGCCTGCGGCCTCGCGGCGGCCCCGGCGGCGCTCTTACGCCCCGCCACAGGCGCGGCGCTGGCCGACAAGGCCGTTCAGGGCGCTGGGAAATTAGTCTGGTTCGACTTCGCCGCGCCGCGGTTTTACGGGCGGGCGCGCCTCTCCTAAGCCGCGACGCCCGCCGCCACCTTGAACTTCGCCTCGGTGTTTTTGGTGATCTCGTCCACGCTCACGTCGGGCGCAAGTTCGATAAGCTCCAGCCCGTCTTCGGTGACGTCGAACACGCCCAGCGTGGTGATGATGCGATCCACGCAGCCCGTGCCGGTGAGCGGCAGGGAGCATTCGTGCAGCAGCTTGGTTTCACCGGCCTTGTTGGTATGGTCCATGATGACCACCACGCGCTGAACGCCGGCGACCAGGTCCATGGCGCCGCCCATGCCTTTGACCATCTTGCCGGGGATCATCCAGTTGGCGATGTCGCCTTTTTCCGACACCTCCATGGCGCCCAGGATGGACAGGTTGATATGCCCGCCACGGATCATGGCGAAGCTGTCGGCGGAGCTGAAGAAGCTCGTCTGCGGCAGTTCGGTGATGGTCTGCTTGCCGGCGTTGATGAGGTCGGCGTCGACCTCGTTTTCGCGCGGGAACGGGCCCATGCCGAGCATGCCGTTCTCCGACTGCAGGGTCACATCCATCCCGTCGGGGATGTAGTTGGCCACAAGCGTGGGAATGCCGATGCCGAGATTGACGTAGAAGCCGTCCTGCAGCTCCTTGGCGGCGCGCTCGGCGAGTTGGTCGCGGGTCCAGGCCATGTGTCTAGCTCCTCTTGGATCGCTTCAAGCGTGATCAGGCGACGTGGGAACCGGTTCGCCGTTTCGATCACGCGACACTAAAATATGCCGCAGTGCGGGATCGTTTCAGATGGAAACAATCCCGCTCTAGGCGCGCACGGTGCGCTGTTCGATGCGTTTCTCGTGATCGCCCTGGATCAGGCGCTGCACGAAAATGCCGGGGGTGTGGATGTGGTCGGCGCCCAGCTCGCCGATCTCGACGATCTCCTCCACCTCGGCGACGGTGACCTTGCCGGCGGTCGCCATCATCGGGTTGAAATTGCGGGCGGTCTTGCGGAACACCAGATTGCCGGCCTTGTCGGCCTTCCAGGCCTTCACGATGGAGAGGTCGGCCACAAGGCCCGTCTCCATGATGTAGGTCTCGCCGCCAAATTCCTTGTGTTCCTTGCCTTCGGCCACGAGCGTGCCGACGCCGGTCTTGGTGTAGAAGCCGGGAATGCCCGCCCCACCGGCGCGGCAGCGCTCGGCCAGCGTGCCCTGCGGGTTGAACTCAAGCTCCAGCTCACCGGACAGATACTGTTTCTCGAAGGTCTTGTTCTCCCCCACATAGGACGAGATCATCTTCTTGATCTGGCGGGTGTGGAGCAAAAGCCCGAGCCCGAAATCATCGACGCCGGCGTTGTTGGAGATCACCGTCAGGTCGCTGGCGCCGGAATCGCGCAGCGCCAGGATCAGGTTCTCGGGGATGCCGCACAGGCCGAACCCGCCGGCCATGACGGTCATGCCGTCGAAGGTCAGCCCCTCGAGAGCCGTTTTCGCGTCCTTAAAGATCTTCTCAGCCAAGGCTGCGTCTCCCTTCGGTGTACAAATTCAACGCTCGTTTAAAAGCCGAGCGGTGTTATAGCCAATTCCTGCGCGCTGACCAGTGGGGCTCAGGCCGCATCGCGGGGTTTTTTCTCATCGTCCGCCGCCGGCTCGGCCTCTTCAGCCTCTCTGGCCTCGGCGCGTTCGGCGCGCATCCGGTCCACCTCGACCGCGATGGATCCGCCGAAGAACACCGCATAGCTGGTCCAGTAAACCCAGAGCAGGAACACGATCAACGCGCCCAGCGGTCCGTAGAGCGTCGGGTTCACGATGGTGGAGACGTAAAGGGTGAAGCCCTTGGAGGCCAGCAGCCAGACCCCGCACGCGGTCGCCGCGCCAATCAGGCTCGCCCGCCAGCTGGTCTCGCCAGCGCGCTGCATGACAAAGCGATAAAGCAACACAAGCGCGGTCGCCATGGTGGCTGTGGCGATGGTCCATTCGTTGAACACTCCCGCGGCCGCATCGGCGAGCTCGCTGCCCAGCCCGCGCAGGAAAGGCCGGATCAGGTTCGGAACGGTGAGAATCACGAGGTTCGCGGTGGCCAGCAGCACCCCGCCGGCCAGAACCGCCCCCATGGCGATAAGATTGAAATGCAGGATGTTACGAAGATCGCCGCGGCGGGCGATCTGGTTCAGCCCGGCGATCACCGCCTTCGCCCCGCGCGCCGAAGCGAACAATGCGATCAGCGCCGCGACCACGCCCTGCACGGTCAGCGAGGCGATGGAGGTGCCGGCGAGATTGGAAAGCTGCGTGTTCAAAAACCCCGCCGCGCTCGGCGGCAGGACCCCGGTCAGCTGCAGGCGCGAGATCTGGTTCAGTGCGTCTTCGGGGGTAAACAGCAGGCCGTAGATCGAGATTCCCAGCAAGACGGCGGGAAACAAAGCGAGCAGTCCGAAATAGCTCGCCCCGCCGGCGAACAGCATCACCTCGCGCGCCAGCATGCGGTCCACGGCGCGCACGACGATCACCACCACCGGCCAGCGTGTGACCGGCACGATGTATTTGCGCGCCCAGTTCACCAGGCGGACCGGCGTTATGGATTTTGCGTCGCTGCCCATGGACCTCACATACGACTTCGAAGCGCCCGCTCCAAGCGCCGGGCCTTTAAAGCCGGATCGCCTCTGAGGTTTTCAGCGCGGCGATTTCGTCCTCACTGAAGCCCCAGTCGGCTAGGATGGCCTGCGTATCCGCGCCCGGTTTCGAGCCTGCGCCCTGAAGCGCGCCGGGCGTTCTGGAAAATCGTGGCGCGGGCGACGACTGCACCACGCCGTTCTGTCCCGATAAGCTCTCCCGCGCGGCCATGTGCGGATGAGCCGCAGCTTCAGCGGTGGTGAGGACGGGCGCGAAGCACGCATCGGTGCCGTCGAGAAGCTGGGTCCAGTGATCGCGCGGCTGGCTCAGAAACGTGTCTTCAAACGCCTTGCGCATCGCGGGCCAGGTGTTGCGGTCAAACTGGCTTTTCATGCCCTCATGGGCGGCCAGGCCCAGCTTTTCGACCAGCACGGCGAAGAATTCCGGCTCCAGCGGCGCGATGGAAACGAATTTCCCGTCGGCGCATTCATAGCAATCATAAAACGGCGCGCCGCCGTCGAGGATATTCTCCCCGCGCGGCTGGTCCCACATGGACATTGCGGCCAGCTGGTGGATCGCGCCCATGAGATGCGTCGCGCCGTCGACGATCGCGGCGTCCACAACCTGGCCTTCGCCAGTGGCCCTGGCGTGGTGCATGGCGGCCAGCACGCCCACGGCGAGATACAGCGAGCCGCCGCCGAAATCGCCCACCAGATTGAGCGGCGGGACCGGCTTCTCCTTCGGCCCGATGGCCTCCAGCGCGCCGGTGAGCGCAATGTAATTGAGGTCATGGCCGGCGGCGTGGGCCAGCGGGCCCTCCTGGCCCCATCCGGTCATGCGCCCGTAGACCAGCTTCGGATTGGCCTTGAGAACGATCTCCGGGCCCAGACCCAGACGCTCCATGACGCCGGGGCGATAACCCTCCAGCAGGATATCAGCGGACTCGAGCAGTTTCAGGCAGGCCTCGACCGCGCCGTCCTTTTTCAGATTGAAGCCCGCCGACCGCCGGCCCCGCGCAAGCACTTCTTCCGCACCGCCGCCAAAAGCGCCCGGCCGGTCGATGCGGATTACTTCTGCGCCGAGGTCTGACAACAGCATCGCGCAGAAAGGTGCAGGCCCAAGTCCGACAAACTCCACCACTTTAACGCCGCGCAAAGGCCCTTGTGCTTGGATGCTTGAAGTCATTTTGACGTCCATGTGGCGATGAATCCGGGAAAATTTGTTGTGGCACTGAAGTTTGAACGACACAATGCGCGCGGTTCCATCCGCGGGGGAAGCATGGGGCGGTCTTTTTCGATCATCGTCGTGGACGCGGCGCAGGCCGAAGCCGCGGCGTCAGCCGACGAGCTGGAGACCCTGGGCTTCATCACGCAAGGATGTACGCCCGAAAAGCTGGACGAGGTCCGCGCGCGGGGCCCCGTGGACGCAATCGTCGCCTACACGCCGGTAAGTCGCGACAGCGCCGGCGACGTCTTGCTTCTGGCGGTGGGCGCAACCCCGCATGAAAGCGCCGATATTCATCTGAGATCACCCGCCCATACCATCCAGATCGCCGCCCGTCTGCGCTCTGCGATCCGGCTGGGCGTGCTTGAAGACACCGCCGCAGTGAGAGCAGGCGACGCCGCCAAGGCCGGCGCGCCGCCCGCCGGCCCGCCTGCGCGCAATGACCGGGCGAGCGTCCTGTTCGTCGGCGCGCCCTGCCCCGCCTTCATGCGCCTGCAGCACGCGATGGCGGGCGTGGACACCGAAGTGATCGCCGCCTTCTCCACCTTCAACGCATTCGATTACCTGCACGAGCGCGCGTTCGACGCGGTGGTGTTGAACACCGAGCCTGATCCCGATCTCGCCCATACGGTGTGTTCGGCCATGCGGCGCAACACCCGCCTCTATCATACGCCGGCGGTGCTGCTGACGCGCGGCGACGCCTACCCCCATGCCGACGAAGCGTTCGCCCGCGGCGCCAGCGATCTTTTGAACGCCGAGGCCGGCGCAGGCGAAATGCGCGAGCGCGTGGAGTCGCTGACCACCGAACGCCGGCGCCGGCGCACCGCCAAGGCGATGCTTGAATCCTGTCGCACTCCGGCGTTGCTGGACGCGGACTCCGATCTCTTCGCCGCCCCGTTCGGCGAGCGCCACCTGGCCTCGTTGCTGACAGAGTCGCGCGCGCGCGGCCACGCCATGTCCATTGTGGGGCTGAGCCTGAGCGCACCACGCGACGCGGGGACAAGCCAGACGCGGGCCGCCCTTGTTCAGTTCGCTGGAATGCTGCGCCACTGCGTGCGCGCCGAAGATCTCGCCGTGCGTGCGCGTGCTGACGCGTTCTATCTGGCGCTGCCCAGCACCCGCGCCGACGAGGCGCGCATGGTCGCCGCGCGCGTCTCCGCGATCGCGGAATGCACCGCCTATGAAAGCGTGGACGCCCACAGGCCCTTCCGCCTGAGCCTTGCGACCCGGGTCATCGAACCGGAAAGCAGCTGGAGCGCCGGCGAGGCGATCAGCGCCGCCCTGGCGCCCGCCGGCCCGCGCGCCGTCGCGGCGACGGGTTAGGCGGCTTCGCGCGCCCGCCGGGCCGCATCCGCCACCGGCGCCAGCAGCTTCTGAACGCCTTTCAGGCGGCCTTCCACATCGGGAAACTCACCTTTGAGCACCAACGTGTTGTCGGGGCGGATCTTGTAGTCATCGGGCCGCCGCGACATCAGCTTGACCAGCTCGACCGGGTCTTCAAAGGCGTGGTTGCGGAAGGTGGCCACCGCGCCCTTGGCCCCGGCGTCCAGCTTGGTGATACCTGCCCGCTTGCACAGCGACTTGATGGCGACGACCTGCATCAGGCTTTCCACCTCTTCGGGCAACTTGCCGAAGCGGTCGATCAGCTCGGCGGCGAACGCCTCGCGCTCCTGCTTGGTGTCGAGGCCTGAAAGGCGGCGATAAAGCGCCATGCGCACGTCGAGATCAGGCACGTAGTATTCAGGGATCAGCACCGCGGCGCCAATATTGATCGCCGGCGACCAGTCCTGGGACTCATGGCTGGTGTCGCCCTGCAGGCTCGCCACCGCTTCTTCCAGCATGGACTGATAAAGCTCCACGCCCACATCGCGGATATGGCCCGATTGCTCCTCGCCCAAGAGATTGCCGCCGCCGCGCAGGTCCAGATCGTGGCTGGCCAGCGTGAAGCCGGCGCCCAGGCTGTCCAGCGATTGCAGCACTTTCAGGCGCTTGTCCGCTCCCTCGGTAATCTTCTGGTTCGCCGGCGTGGTGAAATAGGCGTAGGCGCGCGCCTTGGAACGCCCCACCCGGCCGCGCAGCTGATAGAGCTGGGCCAGGCCGAACCGGTCGGCGCGGTGGATGACCAGCGTGTTGGCTGTGGGAATATCGATCCCCGACTCAACGATCGTGGTGGAGAGAAGCACGTCGTAGCGGCCCTCGTAGAAGGCCGTCATGATGTCTTCGAGCGCTGTGGGGGCCATCTGGCCGTTGGCGATCACAAAGCTGACTTCTGGAACCTGCTCGCGCAGGAATTTCGCCGCCTCGTCCAGATCGGCGATACGCGGCACCACAAAAAAGCTCTGCCCGCCGCGATAGCGCTCGCGCAGGAGCGCCTCACGCACCGTGACCGCGTCGAATGGCGTCACATAGGTGCGCACCGCGAGGCGGTCGACAGGCGGCGTCGCGATGAGCGAGAGATCGCGAATGCCGCTCATGGCCAGCTGCAGCGTGCGCGGAATCGGCGTCGCGGTCAGCGTCAGCACGTGCACGTCGGTTCGCAGCTCTTTCAGGCGCTCCTTGTGCTTCACACCGAAATGCTGCTCCTCGTCGATGATCAGAAGGCCGACGCGGTTGAACTTCACGGTCTTGGCCAGAAGCGCATGGGTGCCCACCACGATGTCGCAATCGCCGCTTTCGATATCCTTGCGGGTCTGGGCGGCGTCCTTGGCGTTCACCAGGCGGGAAAGCTGGCGCACCTTCACCGGCCAGCCTTTGAAGCGCTCGCAGAACGTATTGAAGTGCTGGCGCGCCAGAAGCGTCGTCGGCGCGATGATCGCCACCTGCCGGCCGGTCATGGCGGTGACGAAGGCCGCGCGGAGCGCGACCTCGGTCTTGCCGAAACCAACATCACCGCAGATCAGACGGTCCATGGGCCGCCCGCGCGCCAGATCCGCGAACACGTCGTCGATGGCGTTGAGCTGATCATCGGTCTCGGCGTAGGGGAAGCGCGCGGCGAATTCGTCATAGAGCCCCGAGGGCGGCTCGATCAGCTCGGCGTTCTTGGCGTTTCGCTCGGCGGCGATCCTGATGAGCTGATCGGCCATGTCGCGCAGGCGTTTCTTCGCCTTCGCCTTCCTGGCCTGCCAGGCGGCGCCGCCCAGCTTGTCAAGCTGCGCAGTCTCGCTCTCCTGGCCATAGCGCGACAGAAGCTCGATATTCTCCACCGGCAGGTAGAGCTTGGACTGGCCGGAATATTCCAGCTCCAGGCAGTCATGGGGCGCCTCGCCCACGGTGAGCGTTTTCAGGCCCAGATACCGGCCGAGCCCGTGATCGGCGTGCACCACAAGATCGCCCGGCGACAGAGACCCCGCCTCGGCGATGACGTCGGACGCCTTGCGCCGCTTTCGAGGCCGCGCCAGCCGGTCGCCCAGCACGTCCTGCTCTGAAATGACCGCGAGGCTCTCGGTCTCGAACCCGCGCTCCAGCGGCAGCACGACGCGCGCAATGGCGTTCTTTTGAAGCTTGCCGGCCTCTTCAAAGCTCTCCGCGGCCAGGATCGGCGCGAGACCATGCTCTGACAGAACCCCGGCCATGCGGTCGGAAGCGCCCTCGCTCCAGCTGGCGATCAGTAGCCGCTTGCCGGATTTTCGCAGCACCGAGGCGTGCTTGGCGGCCACATCGAACACGTTCTGGTCGGCCTGACGCTCGGCCGCGAAGGTGCGGCCCTGCTTGCCGCCCATGTCCACAGTATTGTCGCCCGGCTCCTGAAACGCGGTGAACCGGCGCGAAGGCCGCGCCTCGATGGCGGCGTCCCACTGGTCTTCGGTGAGGTAGAGGGCATCCGGTTCGATGGCGCGATAGGCCGGCGCGCCCATGGCGCCGGCGCCGGATTTTCCGGACTCCTTGCGCGCCTCGTAATAGTCGCGGATCTGCTCCAGACGTTCTTCGCGCGCATCGCGAACCAGCGGATCAAGGGCGATCAACGCGCCTTCGCCGGCATAATCAAACACCGTGTCCAGATGCTCGTGGAACAGGGCGAGCCAGTGTTCCGCGCCGTTGGGCCGCGCGCCGGCGCTGACGCTGTCATAGATGGGATCGCCGGACCCGGCCGCGCCGAACCGCTTGATGAATCCGGAGCGAAAGCGCGAGATCGACGCCTCGTCCAGCACGATCTCGCTCACCGGCGTGAACTGCACGGTCTTGAGCTGGTGGGTGGTGCGCTGGGTTTCAGGGTCAAAGCTTCGCACCGTCTCCAGCGTGTCGCCGAAGAAATCCAGGCGCACAGGCTCGGCGGCGTCGGCGGGAAACACGTCCACCACACCGCCGCGAATGGCATAGTCTCCGCGCTCGGTCACGGTGGCGGCGCGGGTATAGCCGTTCTGGGAGAGGTATTTTTTCAGCACCTCCACATCCAGCACGCCGCCGGGCTTGGCGCTGATCCCGCCCGCCGCCATGGCCGATTTGGGCGCGCAGCGCTGCAGTACGGCGTTCACGGTGGTCACCACGATGAGCGGCGCCGCGCCTGAATAGGCGGCCAGGCGATGCAGCGCCCCCGCCCGGCGCGCCGCGGTGCGCGGGCTCGGACTGATCCGGTCATAGGGCTGACAGTCCCAGGCCGGCAGGCGCATCCGGTCGATGCCCGGCGCGAAGAATTCAAGCGCCGCGTCAAACGAACTCGCCCGCGCCTCGTCGGAGGCGATGAACACGCAAACCCCGCCGCGGGCGCGCGCCAGATCGGCGAAGATCAGCGAATCATACCCCTCCGGCGCGCCGCAAACGGTCAGGGTGTCGGTGCTGCGCGCCAGGCGCTCCAGATCGTCCAAGCCGGTCTCCAAACGCAATTGCGCCCGCACGCCCGATCGGGCGGCGGGTGATCGTCAGTGTCTCGTCCGGCTTCGCCGGACACCTCCCCATCAAGAGAGAGGCATACCTAGCGGACCGGACCCGGCCCGTCGCCGGCTTCGGCCGCCTGGTCGAACCGGAACGCTTTCAGGCGGTCAAGAACCGGACCCTTGTAATTGTCCGGCGTCGCCTGCGCGCCGCAGATCCACGCGTAGACCTCGGTGTCCGGCGCGTCCAGCAGACGCTCGAATTCGTCGATCTCCGCCGGCGCCAGATCTCCCAGCTCGCTTTCGGCGAACCGGCCCATGATCAAGTCCGCCTCCTTGAACCCGCGCCGCCAGGCGCGGAAGGTCAGGCGTTTCTTGCGGTCGACAGGGTCCACCGGCGTATTCGGATCGGAAAAGGGATCATCACTCATGAGCGCGCATATAGCGCGCAGGCGGGGGCGGGTGAAGGGCGCCGCCCTCACCCGCCTCACCAAGTTGCAGGCTCAGGGCCGCTTGCGGCCGGTCACCATAGCGCGCGGCAGGTTTTCCTTGTGGGCGAAGCTGGACACCAGCACGCCGACCACATGGACCGCGGCCAGCTCCAGTAGCAGATAGACGAAGACCGAGTGCAGCGTCTCATAGAGCTCTTCAGCCCCCTCGCCGCCTTCGCCGCCCTCATCGCGCTCGCCGCGTTCGCCGTATTCTTCTTCCTCGCCCTCTTCGTCATAGGCGCGCGGCCGGGCCTCCATCGACGTCGCGGAGGGTTCAGGCGCCTGCGTCTGAGAGGTGGCGCCCATCACGCCGGCCAGCGGACCGGTGCCGTCCTCCACCGCCTGCAGCGCCACGCCGGACGCGGTGACGCCGGTCAGGGCGAGTAGAAGCGCGATCGTCATGGCCGCACCGGCCGGATTGTGGCCGATGGAGCGCTTCGCCTCGCCGTTGAACAGCCCGGTGACATACCGCCACACTGCGCTGGGGCCCGTCACGAAGCTGGAGAAGCGGGCGTGGCGCGATCCCACAAACCCCCAGATCACCCGGATGATTAGCGCGGCGCCGACGATGTAGCCGGCCCATAAATGAACCATGGGGACTTCATCGCCGGTGAAATAGGCGGTCAGGACGCCGATCACGATGACCCAGTGGCCGATCCGCACGACGGGGTCCCAGACCTTGACCCGGGGCGCCGGGCTCGCGGCGCCTGCATTCGCTTGGCCGTTCTCAACTGTTTCACTCATGGGGGACTCCTGTTCGAGGCTCCGGCCAAGGCGCAGGGTCGCGCCCCTGCATCGGTTGTGGCTCATCGACCGCTTGAGCCGACTGCTTCGGATCAGTGCTGGCGCAGATAAGCCCTATCGGCCATACGTCGTTTGACAGTCCCACCGGAGATTTATGCAAAGGAAGCGCCCTATGTCGGAAGACAGATCCCAGCGTCTGATCCGGATCGTGTCGTCGGCCGTGTTCGGCCTCATCGCCGCACTGATCGCGGCGGACCTGCTGATCGACGGGCGAGAGGGTGTGAGCCTCACCCACCTTTTGCTGGAGGGTTTCGTGCTGGTGGCCGCGCTCTGCGGCGCCGGGCTCACGCTTCGAAGCTATGGCCGGGTCAGCCGCGATCTCGCCGCGGCCCGGCGCGACACGGTGCGCTGGCGTGATCAGCACCGCGCTCTGGTTCAGGGGCTCAGCGCCGCAATCGCCGGCCAGTTTGACGCCTGGGGCCTCACCCCGTCGGAATCAGAGATCGGCCTGCTGCTCCTGAAGGGCCTGTCCCATGGCCAGATCGCCGAGATTCGCGGCACGTCGGAGCGCACCGTGCGCGAACAATCGCGCTCGCTTTATCGCAAGGCCGATCTGGAGGGCCGCGCCGACCTCGCCGCGTTCTTTCTGGAAGACCTGCTTCCGCCGCAGCGCGCATCCTGACGCCGCGCCCGGGCCCCGCGAGCCCTCAACGGTCCGGCGGCGACCAGTCTTTGTCCTCGCGCCCCCGCCGCAACAGGCGCAGCGCCAGGCCGACGGCGACGCCCACGCCGATCGCCATAGTGAGATCCACGACCACCGTCAGCACCAGAGTCAGCAATAGAAGAAACACATCGCCGCGGGGCGCCGTCGCGTAGCCGCGCCATTTGTGCGGCTCGGTCATGTTCCAGGCCGTCACCATGAGAAGCGCGGCCAGCGCCGGCAAGGCGAGGTAGCCCGCCAGCGGCGCCGCCAACAGCATGACCAGCAGGATGACCACGGCGTGGACGATGCCGGCCACGGGGGTCTTGCCGCCGGCCTTCACGTTGGTGGCGGTGCGCGCGATCGCCCCGGTGGCCGGCAGCCCGCCGAACAGCGCCGAGGCGATATTGGCGGCGCCCTGCGCGGACAGCTCGGCGTTGGGCCGGTGGCTGCCGCCGATCATCTTGTCGGCGACCATGGCGGACAAAAGCGATTCCACCGCCGCCAGAAACGCGATCACAAACGCCGAGGGCAAAAGCTCGAGGATGCGCGAGGGCGACAGATCGGGAAGCGACGGCCATGGCAGCTGGCTCGGCAGCGCGCCGAACCTGGAGCCCAGCGTGTCCACCGGCAGCGACAGAAACACCACCAAAGCCGAGCCCACCCCCACCGCCACGATCAACCCTGGAAAGCGCGGCGCCAGCCGCCGCAGCCCGACGATCAGCACCAAAGTCACAAGCGCGATGAGGACGGCCGCAACGCTCATCGTGTTCGCCGCGCCCAACAGCGCCGGAACCTTCTCCAGAAATTCCGCCGGCGGGTTTTCCAGCCTGAGGCCGAGAAAGTCCTGGATCTGGCTGGTGGCGATGATGACGCCGATCCCGATCGTGAAGCCGTTCACCACCGCCTCGGGCACGAACGCGATCAGCCGGCCGGCGCGAAAGAAGCCCGCCACCAGAAGGATCAGCCCCGCCATGAAGGTCGCCAGCACCAGCCCGTCATAGCCGTGCTGGGCGATGACGCCGAACACCACGACGATGAACGCGCCCGTCGGCCCGCCGATCTGCACCCGGCTTCCGCCCAGCAGGGAAATCAGAAATCCCGCGACAATCGCCGTCACCAGCCCCTTGGCCGGGTCCGCGCCGGACGCAATGGCGATCGCCAGACTCAACGGCAGCGCCACCATGGCCACCGTAATCCCCGCCAGCAAATCGGCCAGGAACAGAGGCCAGCTATAGCTCTGAATCGTCGTGAAGATTTTCGGCTGGCGCATGGCGGCAGCCTACCGGATTTCGCTCCAGTCTACATGCGCTATCTCTGCGGCTTTGGCGCACAGGGTGGGCGGAGGAGGCCACCGCCCCGCCTGAATTCCCGGCCAAGCCCCTGGAAGTCATCCGGGGGCGCCGAGCCGGGACCTCTCGCAGACCAGGGCGTCTTCATCACAACGAGATTCCGGATCTGCGTCCTTCGGACTTGTCCGGGAATTCAGGTGTGGGATTTGAGCGGGCCGCCCTTCCCCTCCCCGCCCGGCGCGGCTTAACTATGGGCCATGCGCCCGCAAATCCTTTTCCCCCTGTTCGCCGACCTCACGACCATCAAGGGCGTGGGGCCGCGCCTGGCCGTGCTGATCGAGAAGGTCGCGCGGGGGGCGCGGGTGAAGGATCTGGCGATGACGGCGCCCACCGGGCTGGTGGATAGGACCAGAAGACTGTCCATCTATGAGGCGGGCGAGCTGGGCGGGCTGGTGACTTTGGAAGCCGAGGTGGAAAAGCACATTCCCCGGCCGACCATGAAGCAGCCTTACAAGGTGCGCATGAGGGACGAGACGGGCTTCCTCCACCTCACATTCTTCAACGCCAAGGCCGATTACCTGCGCCGCATGCTGCCGGAGGGGACACGCCGGGTGGTGTCGGGCAAGGCGGAGAAGTTCGCCTCCGAAGTGCAGATCGTCCATCCAGACCTCATCGCCGCGCCGGGGGAAATCGAGGACGCGGATCTGTTACAGCCGGTCTATCCGCTCACCGCGGGCCTCTCGGCGGGGGTGATGCGCAAGGCGGTGAAGGGGGCGCTCTGCGCCCTGCCCGACCTGCCTGAATGGATCGATCCGGCCCTGCAGGCGCGCGAAGGCTGGACCGGCTGGCGCGCCTCGCTGGAGGCGATGCACAGCCCCCAATCGGGCCTGGAGCTGGAGCCGGCCGCCCCGGCGCGCCGGCGCCTGGCCTATGACGAGCTGTTCGCCCACCAGCTCGCCCTGAAGATCGCCCGCGCCGAGCGCCGCGCCCGCAAGGGCCGCGCGCTCACCGGCGACGGATCGTTTGTGGACGCCGTGCTGAAGCACGCGCCCTTCACGCCCACCGGCGCGCAAGTGCGCGCCTTCGCCGAGACGAAGAGCGATATGGAGCGCGGCGAGCGGATGATGCGCCTGATCCACGGCGATGTGGGTTCGGGCAAGACCTTCGTGGCGGCGCTGGCCGCCGCCCACGCCGCCGAGGCCGGGGTGCAGACCGCCCTGATGGCGCCTACCGAGATCGTCGCGCGCCAGCACGCCGGCGTGCTCAAAGCCCTGCTGGAGCCGGCGGGAATCTCCGTCATCGCGCTCACCGGCCGCGACAAGGGCCGCGCAAGGGCGGAGCTGACGGACGCCATCGCCTCGGGCTCGGCGAGCGTCGTGTGCGGCACCCACGCCTTGTTTCAGGAGAGCGTCAGCTTTCATGACCTGGGGTTGGTGGTGATTGACGAGCAGCACCGCTTCGGCGTCTCCGACCGGCGAAAGCTCACCTTGAAGGGTCAGGCCCCCGATGTGCTGGCCATGAGCGCAACGCCGATCCCGCGCACGCTGACGCTGGCGGCCTTTGGTGATCTGGACGTCTCGCGCCTGGATGAAAAACCGGCCGGGCGCATTCCGCCGACGACGCGGGTGGTGAACGCGGAGCGCCTGTCCGACGTGATCGAGGGGCTGGGCCGCGCTATCGCCAAGGGCGAGCGCGCCTACTGGGTCTGCCCGCTGGTGGAGGAGAGCGACATCTCTGATCTCGCCGCCGCCGAGGCGCGCCATCACATGCTGTCCGAGATGCTCAAAGTGCGTGTCGGGCTGGTCCACGGCCGCATGCCGGCGCGCGAAAAGCAGCGCGTGGCGGAGAGCTTTCGCGCCGGCGAGATTGATTTGCTGGTGGCCACCACCGTGATCGAGGTAGGCGTCGACGCGCCGGACGCCACCATCATGGTGATCGAGCACGCCGAGCAGTTCGGCCTGGCACAGCTGCATCAGCTGCGCGGCCGGGTGGGCCGGGGCGACAAGCCGAGCTCGTGCCTTCTGGTCTATCACGGCAAGCTGGGCGAGACGGCCCGCGCGCGCCTGGACGTGATGCGGCGCACCGATGACGGGTTCGAGATCGCCGAAGAGGACTGGCGCCTTCGCGGCTCCGGCGATCCTCTGGGCCTGCGCCAGTCGGGGCTGCCGGATTACCGCATCGCCGACCTCGCCGCCCATTCAGACCTGCTGGAGATCGCCAGCGAGGCGGCGGCCTACGAAGTCCAGAAAGACGCGATGTTCGAGGGCGAACGCGGCGAAGCGCTGCGCGTCCTGCTCTACCTGTTCGAGCGCGATGAGGGCGTCCGCCTGATGCGGAGCGGGTGAGCGGGCGCTCATAGGCTCCTTCGAGACTCGCTAAAGCTCGCACCTCGTCCTGAAGAGCCTTTTCGCATCAGCGAAAAGCCTCGAAGGACGCAACGAGTCGCAAAGCCGGGACCCAAAGCCCTAGCCGCGCTTTTCCGTGTCACTTTCCTCACCGGACTTCGTGTCCGCCTTCGACTGCGGATCGTCCGGCATGAGTCCGGCGCCGGCCTTGAACGGGGCGGCGGCGGGGATCGCGCCTTCGGGCAGGCGGTCCGGCGTCACCATGCCGAAGGAGATGATCAGCTTGGCCGCCTCCTCCACGGTGAGGTCGAGCGCGATGGCTTTGGACCGTGGCACGAACAGCAGGAATCCCGAGGTCGGGTTCGGCGTGGTGGGGATGAACACGCCCAGGACATCTTCGCCCTTTCCCACGACCGATTTGATCACGCCGCGCCCATGGCTGGACACGAAGGCGACCGCATAGCTGCCGGCCATGGGATACTCCACCAGCACCACCTCTTTGAAGGAGTTCTGCTGGCCCTGGAACACCGTCTCCACGATCTGCTTGAGCGCCGAATAGATGTTTCGAATCAACGGCACGGAGTTCACGATCCGCTCGCCGATATCCAGCAGCGAGCGTCCGAAAATATTCGCCGCCAGCGCCCCCAGCAGCGTCAGGGCCAGGATCGCGATCAGCAGACCCATGCCGGGAATCGCAAACGGCAGATAACTTTCAGGGTTATAGCGGGCCGGGATCAGCGGCTTGATCACCTGGTCGACAAAATTGACGAAGGTGTAGATCAGCCAGATGGTGATGCCGATGGGCGCGGCGACCACCACCCCGGTGAAAAAACGGTTTCGAAGCCAGCGAAGCACAGGTTTTCAATCGCTCCAGTAGGACGGCGGGATGCACGCAAGATGAACACTATGTCCTGCTTCGCGGCTGCGGCGAAATCAAGGCGTGCAGAACCGCCCCTCGCCCTTGCTCCTCTTGCCTGGCGCGCCCTAAAATAAGGGCATGAGCGATCGCAAGCGTCTTCTGCCCCAAAGCCTCTTCTGGCGTGCGACCCTTGCCGGGCTTGTGGGCTTCACCGCCTTTCTCGCCGTCTCTGCGGTGGTCCTGCGCGACCAGATCTTCCAGACCCTGCTGGATCCGGGGATTCCGTTCCAGACGTATCAGCGCCCGGATGCGCCCGATTACGCTGAGGCCGAAGCCTGGGCGGTGCGCGACACCTTCATGCTGGACGCCGACGGCGGAACGCCGGCGGTGTTCTTCATCCACCCCACCACCTATGACGGCGGCTCCCACTGGAACGCCGCATTCGACCGGCCCCAGGAAATGGTCGAAGTGGAGCGCTTCGTCCTGCCCAACTGGGCCGCGCCCTTCTTGGCCGGGGACGCCGCCCTGTTCGCGCCGCGCTATCGCCAGGCGAGCCTCTACGCCTTCATGAACAATCGCGAGGACAGCGTCCAGGCCCGGCTCCTGGCCTATCAGGACATCCAGGCCGCGTTCGAAGCGTTTCTGGTCGAGATCGGAGAGGATCGCCCGATCCTCATCGCGGGGGTCGGCCAGGGCGCGTTGCACGGCCTGGGGCTTCTGATCAATGAAGTCGCGGCGGATGAGAGCCTGACAAAGCGTCTCGCCGCCGCCTATCTTCTGGAAGCTCCGGTCCCTCTTGATCTCTTTACTGGTTCTCTGACGGGCCTCGCGCCGTGCGCTGAACCCGGCGATGTGCGCTGCGTGGTGAGCTATAGCGCGGTGCGTCAGGGCGAACGTGAGCGCATCGAGAACATCACCGACCGGTCCATGTCGTGGACCGGCGACGGCGGGCTCGATTACGTCAGCGAGCGCGCGCTGCTCTGCGTCAATCCGCTGTTCTGGAACACCAGCGAGGACTTTGCGCCCGCCCGCCTGCACCGGGGCGGGGCGGCGGCCGAAGGCCTGAGCTTCTCCGACGCGCCCTCGCCCATGGCCAATCAGACCGGCGCGCAATGCCAGAACGGTCTGTTGATGATCGAGCAGCCCCGGGCCGGCGCGCTGCAGCGCACGGGACGCCTTGGAGAGGACCGGCGCACGCCCCTCTCCAATTTGTTCTACATGGATCTGCGTCTGGACGCGGCGCGCCGGCTGGAAACCCTGACGGAGATCCGCGCCGAGGAAGCGCGGTTCGCGCCGCCTCTGGATGCGCCGGTGGAGATCGGGGAAAGCGAGTTCAAGCCGATCGACGGCTAGGATTTCATCCGGTCGACGATGCGGCTGGTGGAGCGCCCCTCCAGAAGCGGCGCCAGAAGCACCTCGCCGCCGGTTTGGCGCATGAAGGCGGCGCCGGGCAGATCGTCGGCCTTGTAGTCGGCGCCCTTGATCATGACGTGGGGCTTCAGCGCGCGGATCAGCGCTTCGGGCGTGTCCTCGTCAAAGATCACCACGCGGTCGACCATTTCCAGAGAGGCGAGCATCACTGCGCGCGTCTGCTCATCATTCACGGGGCGCTGAGGCCCCTTGAGCCGGCGCACGCTGTCATCGGCGTTCAGACCCACGATCAGCCGGTCGCAGGCCGAGGCGGCGAACCGCAGCACCGCCAGATGTCCCGGGTGCAAAATGTCGAAGCAGCCGTTGGTGAACCCCACCCGCAAGCCCTGCTCGCGCCATTGCAACGCCAGCGCGGCGGCGCGCGTGCGGTTCAGGACACGCCAGTCCGGTGCGTCCTCGCCGATGGCGCTCGCTTCGACGACTTCATTCGGATTGACCACGGCCGTGCCCGGCTTGGTCACCGCGACACCGGCGCACAGATCGGCCAGCGCCATGGCGTCGGTCATCGCTACATGAGCCGCCATGGCGAGAGACAGCGCGGCGAGCGCCGTGTCCCCCGCCCCGGACACGTCATAAACGTCGCGCGGGGTCGAGCGGTGATGGTGAGCGCCGCCGTCGGCGTCCAGCAGGGTCATTCCGGCCGCGCCGCGCGTGACCAGCAGCGTCGCTGTACCGGGCAGAGTGTCTTTGAGCGCGCCAAGGGCGCCGATCGCGTCAGCATCGCTGCGCACGGGAAGACCCGTGACGGCGGCAAGCTCGTCGGCGTTGGGCTTGATCACGCTGGCGCCGTCATAGCGGGCGTAGTCGGTTCCGCGCGGATCGACGCTCACCGGTACGCCGGCGTCGCGCGCCAGGGCGATCGCCGCCTGGGCGGTGCGCGGCGTGATCACGCCCCGGCCGTAATCTGACAGGATGAGCACGTCCGCTGACGCGATCTCCTCGCGAACAGCAGCGATCAGCGCGTTCTCGACCTCTTGGGTCGCGGGCGCCTCCGGATCGCGGTCGACGCAAAACATCTGCTGGTTCTGCGATACATAGCGGATCTTGGTGGGGGTGAGGCGGCCCGGCGCTTCGATGAGGCGGACGCGGTCGCCGCAGGCCTCTGCAGCCAGTTGCGATGCGCGCGCGGCTTCAGCGTCGTCACCCACGGCGCTGATCAGCACGGCCGCGCCGCCCAGGCTTTCGATATTTCGCGCCAGATTGCCCGCCCCGCCCAGCATGTCGGTGCGCCGCATCTGGGACAGAATCGGGGCCGGCGCCTCGCGGGAGATGCGGCGTACCTCGCCATAGACAAAGCTGTCCAGAAGAAGATCGCCCAGCACCAGGGCGCGCTTGCCCGCCAGCTGGGCCAGAAGCCGGGCGGCCTGCTCGCGCTTCATCGCCCGCCCCGCCTTAAAGCTTGACGATCGGGCTGGCCTTGGCCAGCGCGTCGAACGCCTGCAGGTCGCGCAGGACCTCTTCAAAGCGGTTCAGCGGGATCATGTTGGGGCCGTCGCTGGGGGCGTTGTCCGGATCGGGGTGGGTTTCCATGAACACGGCTGCAATGCCCAGCGACACCGCCGCGCGCGCCAGATGCGGCGCATACTGTCGCTGTCCGCCCGAACTCGCGCCCTGCCCGCCGGGCTGTTGCACCGAGTGGGTCGCGTCCATGACGATCGGGCAGCCGATCTCTTTCATGATGGGGATGGAGCGCATGTCCACCACCAGCGTGTTGTAGCCGAAGCTCACCCCGCGCTCGCAGGCGAATACATTGGGATTGCCCGCGCCGGTGAGCTTGGCGATGACGTTCTTCATGTCCCAGGGCGCCAGAAACTGACCCTTCTTCACATTGATCGCCTTGCCGGTTTCGGCTGCGGCGACAAGAAGATCGGTCTGGCGGCACAGGAAGGCCGGAATTTGCAAGACGTCCACCGCCTCGGCGGCCATGGCGCACTGCTCGGCGGTGTGTATGTCGGTGAGCACCGGCATGCCCGTGGTCTCGCGGATTTCGGCGAACACCGGCAGCGCGGCCTCAAGACCCATGCCGCGCTGGCCCGACGCGCTGGTGCGGTTGGCTTTGTCGAAGCTGGTCTTGTAGATGATATTGACGCCGGTTCGCTCGCTGATCTCCTTCAGCATGGCGGAGACTTCAAGCCCGTGCTCGCGGCTTTCCATCTGACAGGGGCCGGCGATCACGGTCAGCGGCTTTTCGTTGCCGATCTGATAGGGTTCGCCACCTGGATGCGGGACGCTGACAATGGAATTGGGCTGCATGGGACACGCTCCGCTCGGCGTAAGGGGGATGATTTGCTGCAACGGCTTCGCCGCGCCGTGATCCGCCCGTTTACCGACAACGTATTACGACGAAACACGTCCTTGCGTCACCCTTCGCGGCAGCGCATCGTTTGCAAGGTTTCATGACGTCTGACGATACACCCGTCCTGGTCTGGTTCCGCAAGGATTTGCGGCTCTCCGACAACCCAGCTCTGCTCGCCGCGGCCAGCGGCGGCTCTAAGCTTGTGTGCGTCTATATTCTGGATGAGCAGACCGCCGGCGACTGGGCGCCAGGCGGCGCGTCAAAATGGTGGCTGCATCACTCGCTGAAAAGCCTGGCGCAGGATCTGGACGCCATTGGCGGCACGCTGGTCCTGCGCCGCGGCGACGCCGGGCGCGAGATCAACGCCCTTGTCGGGGAGACCGGCGCAGGCGCGGTTTTCTGGAACCGCCTCTACGAACCCTCGTCGATCAAGCGTGATGAGGCGATCAAGTCCGGGCTGAAGGACAAGGGCGTCACAGCGCGGTCCTTCAATGGCTCGCTGATCGTGGAGCCATGGGACATCGCGACCAAGCAAGGCAACCCTTACAAGGTCTTCACCCCGTTCTGGCGGTCTCTGAAAGCCGATCATGCGCCCAACGCGCCGGCCGGCCGGCCCGACTCCATGGCGTTCGCTGATCCGCCGGGCTCGGACACGCTTGAGGACTGGAACCTGCTCCCAAGCAAGCCCGACTGGGCCGGCGGCCTGCGCGACACGTGGACGCCGGGGGAATCCGCAGCTCAGGGGCGGCTCGGCGCCTTCATCAAGTCGCGTATGGACGGCTATGACCAGGCCCGCGACATTCCCTCCACAAAAGGCACGTCGGGATTATCCGCCCATCTGCACCATGGCGAGATTTCTCCGCGCCAGGTCTGGCATGCGGTGAAGGACGCCGAAAACAGCGCCACGAAAGGCGCGGACAGCTTCCTTTCCGAGATCGGCTGGCGGGAATTCAGCTATAATCTGCTGTATCACTTCCCGCACTTCCCCGAGAAAAACTTCCAGGCGAAGTTCGACAAGTTTGAATGGACCGGCTCGGACGAGGCCTACACAGCGTGGACCAGAGGCCTTACCGGCTACCCGATCGTGGACGCAGGAATGCGTCAGCTCTACGCGATCGGCTGGATGCACAACCGGGTGCGGATGATCACGGCCAGCTTCCTTATCAAGGATCTGATGGTGCACTGGCGCCGCGGCGAAGACTGGTTCTGGGATACGCTGGTGGACGCCGATCTGGCCAGCAACGCGGCCGGCTGGCAGTGGACCGCCGGCTCTGGCGCGGACGCGGCGCCGTACTTTCGAATCTTCAACCCTGTCAGCCAGGGTGAAAAATTCGATCCGCAGGGCGATTACGTGCGTACCTGGATTCCAGAGCTTGCTAAATTGCCGAAGCGATTCATCCACGCTCCGTGGACGGCGGATCGTGACACGCTTGCAAAAGCCGGGGTGGTCCTGGGTCAGGACTATCCCGAACCCATCGTCGACCATGGCGAGGCGCGAAAAGCCGCGCTCGCCGCATTTGAAAAGATCAAGGACGCCGCATGAGCACCACCGAGCCCATTCTTTCCAAGCGCTCCCGCATCGCCGTCATCGGCGCCGGGGTGGCCGGGCTCGGCGCCGCCTGGGCGCTTCGCACCAAGCATGACGTGACTGTGTTTGAAAAACGTGACCGGCTGGGCGGACACGCCAACACTGTCAGCGTCGACTATGATGGCGAGACCATCGACGTGGACACCGGCTTCATCGTGTTCAACACGCTGAACTATCCCAATCTAACGGCCCTGTTCGAGCATCTGGACGTCGCGACCTATGAAAGCGACATGAGTTTCGGCTTCTCGCTGGACGGCCAGCTGGAATGGTCGTCCAACGGGCTCGGCGGCCTGTTCTCCGACCCGGGCAATCTCGTGCGGCCGGACTTTCTGAAGATGCTGCGCGACATCCTCCGCTTTAATGCACGCGCCCAGGCGGATTTGAGCTCCGGCGGCCTCTCGGGCCTGGACCTGGGCCAATATCTCGACCGGCTGAAGCTCGGGCCGCGCTTCCGGCACAATTATCTTCTGCCCATGGGAGCGGCGATCTGGTCCTCGACCGAGGAAGAAATGCAGGCCTACCCGGCCGAGGCTTTCGTGCGGTTCTTCAACAATCATCGCCTGATGCACGCCCAACGCCCCAAATGGGGCACCGTGAAGGGTGGCAGCCGTAGCTATGTGCGCAAGATGACGGCCGATCTGGAAGCGGCCGGGGCCCGGTTTGAAGGCGGCGCGACGGCCGTGCGCCGTGTGGACGGCGGCGTAATCATCACCGACGCGGCCGGAGACATCCATCATTTTGACGAGGTGATCCTGGCCTGCCACTCCGACCAGGCGCTGAAAATCCTGCAGGACGCCGATCCGGACGAGCGCGACATGCTCGCCGCGATCCCCTACGCGCCCAATGAGGCGGTGCTGCACCGCGATCCCACGCTCTGCCCGCGCCGGACCCGTGCGCAGGCGGCCTGGTGCTATCTGCGTGAGGCTGGATCGCCCGACGCTGCGGTCACCTATGACATGAACCGCCTGCAGCATATCCCTTCAGACAAACCGCTTTTCGTAACGCTCAATCCGGTTCGCCAGCCCGATCCCGACCTCACCTTCGGCCGGTTCCAGTACGACCACCCGCAATTCACGGCGCCCGGCATGGCCGCGCAGCGCATCTTCAACCGGGTCCAGGGCGTGCGGCGCACCTGGTTCGCCGGCGCTTGGCTTGGATACGGCTTCCATGAAGACGGACTGCGCGCGGGCTTGCGCGCGGCGCTGCGCCTGGGCGGGGAGATCCCGTGGACCTTTGCTGACGGCGACGTCACCGGCGGGGCTTGGGGCGAGCGCGACATTGTGGAACGGGAGGCGGTGCGCAGCGTAGCGGCGAATCCGGCCGCGGAATGATCACAGCCGACGCCCCCGCCTGGCTATACGCCGGTCATACGGTGCACGAGCGCCGGGCGCCCTTCTTCCACCGGTTCACCTATCGCATCGCATCCTTGCTGATCGATCTCGATCGGTTGGAGGAGGCCGACCGTGTCAGCCCGCTGTTTTCGGTGGAGCGATTCAACCTGTTCAGCTTCAAGAGCAAGGATCACGGCGCGCGCGACGGATCCGACCTGAAGGCCTGGGCGCGCGCGCGGTTTGAAGAGGCCGGCGTGGATACGGGCGACGGGCCGGTCCGTCTGCTCTGCTCGCCGCGGGTCCTCGGCTATGTCTTCAACCCGTTGTCGGTTTATTTCGCCGAAGGGGCAGACGGCCGGCTCGCCGGAGTGATCTACCAGGTCCACAACACGTTCGGTGACGCCCACGCCTATGTGGCGGCGGCCACGGGCGGACGCCGGGAGCTCCAGGACGCCGAGAAGGTTTTCCACGTCTCGCCCTTTTTCGACGTGGCCGGGCGCTATGAATTCACTGTGCGTGAGCCGGGAAAAATCTTTCGCCTGATTATCCTGAAGCAGCGTGAGGCCGGTCCTGATCTGCTCGCCACGATGGCGATGAAAAGGCGCGCCCTCACCACCGCCAATCTCGCCGGCTTGTTCGCAAGCCAGCCTTTTTCGACGCTGAAGACCATCGCCGCGATCCATTTCGAGGCGCTCAAGCTCTGGATAAAAGGGGCGAAATACCACCCTCGCCCGCAACCGCCCGCCGCGGCCACCCGCGGCCATTCGGTCGATCACCGCTCCGCTACGCTTGGCGACCGGCTCGATTAGGGTATCGTAATTTCCTCAGGACCGCCCGTACGGAGCCGACCCATGAGCAACGCCGACTCGTTCTCCTCTGCGGAGACCCTGCGCGCCGATGGATCCTTGATCGATCGGCTGCGTGACGTTCCCAGCAATGTACGCTTCGCGCTTCGCATGCTTTTGCGCCTGAAAGTCGGCAGCCTGACGGTGCGCCTGCCCGACGGCCGAGACATCGTCTTCGAGGGCGAGAAACCCGGGCAGGAGGCGCGCATCGAGCTCAACAATTACAAGATTGTGCGCAAGGTCTTCTCCGGCGGCGATGTCGGGTTCGGGGAAAGCTATATGGACGGCGACTGGACGACGCCGGACCTGCCGGCGGCGCTTTCAGTGTTCTCGGCCAATCTGGACGAGATGCACTCCATCATCACCGGCGGGCCGCTGACGCGCTTCTTCCACTGGATTTTCCACAAGCTGAACGCAAACACGAAGTCCCAGGCGCGCAAGAATATCGAGGCGCACTACGATCTCGGCAATGATTTTTACGAGCTGTGGCTAGACCCTTCGATGACCTATTCCTCTGCGCGATTCAAAAGCGAGACGCAGAGCCTGGAGGCGGCGCAGCAGGAAAAATACGCCGCGCTGGCTCGCATGATCGACCTGAAGCCGGGCAGCCACGCGCTGGAGATCGGCTGCGGCTGGGGCGGATTCGCCCAATACGCCGCCGGGGTCGTCGGCGCGAAGGTGACCTGCCTCACCCTGTCACCCAGCCAGCGCGATTTCGCTCTGGAGCGCATCCAGCAGAACCAGCTGGGCGAGAAGGTGGACATCAAACTGCAGGACTATCGCGACGAGACCGGCGCCTATGACGCGGTCGCGTCCATCGAGATGTTCGAGGCGGTCGGCCAGGAATACTGGCCCAGCTTCTTCTCCAAGATGCACGACGTGCTCAAACCCGGCGGCAAGGCGGGGATGCAGATCATCACCATCCGAGACGATCTGTTCGACACCTACGCCAAGCGCACCGACTTCATTCAGCGCTACATCTTCCCTGGCGGCGTGCTTCCCAGTGCTGAAAAGCTGCGCGCTCAATTCGATCAGGCAGGCCTCGCCTTCGAGGGCATGGAAGCCTTCGGCGAGGACTATGCGCGCACGCTCAATCGCTGGCTCCACAGCTTCCGCGACGCCTGGGGCGAAATCGCGCCCATGGGCTTCGACGACCGCTTTAAGAGGATGTGGGAGTTTTACCTGGCCTATTGCGAAGCCGGGTTCGACACCGGACGCATCGATGTGGCGCAATTCGCCGTAAAGCGCCCGGTCTGACGACCAATGGCCTGAACCCCCTGATGCGCTCTTGATGTGCCGCGTTCCTCGGTTCGCCTTCGCGCTTCCGGCGTCAGCTTACGTCTGCGTCCTTGTCCCAGCCGGTCTGCTTCCGCACCAGCGGCAAATACCAGCCGCGCGGCAGGGCGTAGAGAACCTTCAAACTCCAGGTGAAACGGCGCGGGAAAGTCACTTCAAACCGCTTTGACTTCATGCCGGACGCCATGCGCCCGGCGGCCTTTTTTGCGCTCACCATGAAGGGCTTTGGAAATTCGTTATCGTCCTGGGCCGGGGTCTCCACGAACCCAGGCGTCACGCACTGAACATGCACGCCGAACCGGTGAAGCTCGATCGAGAGGCATTCGGCCATGTTCAACAGCGCCGCCTTGGTCGCGCCATAGGCCGACGCGGTGGGCATCCCGCCAAAGGCCGTGGCCGAAGAGACGATCACAAGCTGACCGGCACGGCGCTCCACAAATTTTGGCGTGATCGCGCTGACGCACGCCGCGGTGCCGTTGAGGTTCACGGAGAAGGTCTTGGCGTAATCCTCATAACGCGGCGCTTCGCCGTTGATGGGGATATACACGCCGGCGTTCAGCACGGCGCGCGCAATGGGTCCGTGTTCGGCCTCGATGCGGTCCACGGCGGCGGCCACCGCCGGCGCGTCTGTGATATCCAGCGGGACGGCGATGATCTTGTCCGGGGCTTCGGCCACAAGCGCATTCAGCTTGTCCTCGCTGCGCGCTGACACCGCTACCCGCCAGCCCTCTTTAACCAGCTTTCGCGTCAGCTCCTTGCCGATGCCGGAACTGGCGCCGGTGATCCAGCACAGTCCGTCCTTGGGTGTGGCGGGGCGGGGCATGGGCGTCTCCTAAATCCCGAGTTCGTTGAAAAAGCGCCTGGAATCAGCGCGGATGGCGGCTCTCTTCTCGTCGTCCATACGCTCCAGCGTCTTGTAGATCATCGCAAGGCGGTGATTGCCGCGCAGGCGCTCTTCGTTCTCCATCAGGAAGCCCCAGTAGAGATAGTTGAACGGGCAGGCCTTTGGCCCGTTCTTCTTGCTCACCGCATAGGAGCAGCCCTTGCAGTGGTCACTCATCTTGTTGATGTAAGAACCTGACGCGGCATAGGGTTTCGTCGCCATGAGACCGCCGTCTGCGAACAGCGCCATGCCGTGGGTGTTGGGCGCCTCGACCCATTCATAGGCGTCGGCGTAGACCACCATGTACCACTCATTGACCGCGTCCGGATCGAGCCCCGCGATCAGGGCGAAATTGCCTGTGATCATGAGGCGCTGGATGTGGTGGGCGTAGGCGTGCTTCTTCGTCGTGAGCACCGCGTCGCGCAGGCACGCCATCTTCGTCTCGCCGGTCCAGTAAAACTCCGGAAGCTTGCGTTCGGCCTCGAGAAAATTGCGCTTGCGGTATTCCGGCATGAAACGCCAGTAGATCCCGCGCACAAATTCGCGCCAGCCCAGGATCTGGCGGATGAAGCCCTCCACCGCGTTGAGCGGCGCGGCGCCCTGGCGATAGGCCGCTTCGGCCGTCCTGCAGACCTTGAGAGGGTCCAGCAGACCGGCGTTCATGTAGAGCGACAGGACCGAGTGAAAGAGGAAGGCCTCGCCCTCCTTCATGGCGTCCTGATAATCGCCGAAATTACACAGCGCTTGCTCGATGAACCAGTCCAGCTGGGCTTCGGCGTCCTCGGCCGTCACCGCGAACCAGAAATCATCGAGGTCGCCGAAATGGTCGGCGTATTTCTCCGCCACCGTGTCCAGCACCTCGCGCGTGACGGCGTCCGGTTCGATGCGAAGTCGCGGCGGGATGGCGATATCGTTGGGCAGGCGCTGGCGATTGTCGTGGTCGAAATTCCACTGGCCGCCGGCCGGCTCCTTGCCGTCCATCAGGATGCCGGTCTCTTTCCGGAGCTCGCGGTAGAAATATTCCATGGTGAGCCGCTTACGTCCGTTCGCCCACGCATCGAAACGATCCAGCGTGCAGATGAAGCGATCATCACGCCGGATCTCGGTCTTGATCCCGAGTCGGTGCTCCCACCCCTCCATGGTCTTTTTGAGCCGGTGCTCGCCGGGCTCAACCACCACCAGCTTGTCATAGCGCTCATCCTCTAGCGCCCGCGCAATCTCGGCCTCAAGCGAGCCGGCATTGTCCGCGTCGTCGATCCTGCTATAGCGCACCTTGACCCGGTTCGCCTGAAGGTTGGCGGCGAAATGCCTCATAGCTGAAAAGAGATAGGCGATCTTCTTCTTGTGGTGCTTTACGTAAGTCGCTTCCGCGTCGACCTCGGCCATGAGGACGGTGTCCTCAGCGGCGTCGAGGTCGCGCAGTGACGCGATGGACTGGCTGAGCTGGTCGCCGAGGATCAGCCGGAGGGTGGCCATCGCCTAGCCCGTGACAGGGTCGGCGCGGCGCACATAGCGAACGGTCTGGCCGCGCGCATCAAACTCGCACCCGGCCCAGCGGCCGTTTTCGTCGTAGAAAAGATCCACGGTGAGCGTGCTGGAAAGCCGGTAGCGTCCCACCGCGATCATTCCGCCATCACCTTCAATCTCGGTCTCTCCGAGATATTCCACGGTGGTGTCCATCACCGTGCCGTGCTCGGTGTTCAGCATCTCGGCCATATCGGCCGGATAGCCGTGCCAGTGAGAGCTGGGAAGAATTCCGGCGCTTAGAAGCTGGCTGATCCCCTCGCCTTCCGGATTGACGCCATTCACCTCCAGGCCCTCGCTGGTGGAGCGGGCGGTGACCTCGAATGTATTTCCGTCCTTCAGCGTGCGCCCATCCAGGGCGATCAGCTGATCATCGCGCCAGCGCTCGGTGGCGTCATGCTCATAGCGGAACACGGTGATCGGCCCCAGCCCGGCGCGAAGCCGGATCGTGGTTGTGGCGATCAGATCACCGCCGTCTTCAGAAAATCGAACCGTGTGTGTGCCGAAATCGACATCCCCCTTTCGGTAGACGTCGAAGACGATCTCTTCGCCGGCCTGCGGCAGCGGCCGGGGATCGGGATCAGCGGCCTGCGCCATGGCTGGCGACCCGGCGAAACCGAGGGTGGCGGCGATCATAAAGGTACGAAACATTGATTATCCTTTGGTTCTAACGCGCGAACGACCGCCATCGACGGGGAAAACCTGGCCGGTGATCCAGCCGGACTCTTTCGACAGCAAGAAAGCCGCGAGCGCAGCAGCGTCATCCCCCTCGCCCAGTCTTTCCAGAGCATGCATCTTCGCCAGGCCGTCGCGCATCTTGTCAGACGACAGGAGCGGCTGGGCGATGCCCGTATCCAGAATGCTTGGCGCGATCGCATTGATCCGCGCCTTCGGCGCCCACTCGGCCGCCACGGCCCGCGTCAGGCCCTCCACCGCGCCCTTGGCCATCGAGATGGCGGCGTGGCTGACAAAGCCCTGACCGACGGCGACCGTGGAGAAGAGAAGGGCGGACCCGTTGTTTTTGCGCAGGTGCGGATCCGCGCAGCGCAGCGCCTCGGACGCGCTCACCGCGTTCAACTCGAAGGTCTTGCGCACCATGTCGCGATCGGTCCGTCGCAGCGGCGCCAGATCGATCGAGCCGACGCAAAACGCCAGGCCAGTCAACGCGCCGTGTTCGGCGGCCGCCTCGACCGTGGCTTCGATCTCGGCGCTGTCGAGCACGTCGCAAACCCGGCTCGGCGCATCGAGTTCGTCAGCGATGGATTTCAGCGCCTCTTCGTCGCGTGCGGCGAGGAAGACGTCCTCGCCCAATTTGGACAGGCGACGCGCGAGAGCCGCGCCGACGCCGCCGGTCGCTCCGAAAATCAGCGTGGTCATGAAACAGACCTCAGTGTTTGCGGGTAAAGATACGATCCAGCGCCGAAAGCGCGGGATTGGTCAGGCGCCAGTCTCCCAGCTCAACAGCGAAACAGACGCACAGATCGTCCAGGTCGACGCGGGGCCGATGCACGACACCCGGCTCGGCCACACACGCGTCGCCCGGACCGTAGCGGCCGCGCCCGTCGATGAACGAACCGGAGAGAACCAGCGTCAGCTCATCGCCTTCATGGTCATGCTCGGGCGCGCCCTTCCCCTTCGGGATGGAGAGAAGCCGCGCACGCACGCCCGGCTCGCACAGATCGGATACGATGATTTCGCTGTAACCGCCAAAGCGCTTGCGCCAGTTGGGCGCGCCGGAGCGGGCCAGCGCGCGCACCAGCGGTTTGGGAAGCCAGGCGCTTTTCGGCGCCGGATCGTCGAGGGGCGCTTCCGGGTCCGCCAATCTGGTAAGAACGACGTCATAGGCGCCGGGCGACATTGGCGCGCTCGGCGAGGTTTCCAGCAAGGCGCCGAAGGTGCGCTCGGCTGCATCCAGCGAGACGCCGGCCTCGGGGTTCATCGCTCCATGGCAGGCCGCCAGCACCCGGACCGCGCGCGGCGCGGCGCCGGACGCGGCGTCAAGGATCCAGCCTTCATCAAGGCTCGTGGTGTGGCTTTGTGTTGTCATATCAAGCTATACGCCCTGAATGTTGCATCGGATCACGCCTGCTTGAAGGAAAGCGCGGATGATTGCAGCGTCCCGTCCCGCAGCCTAGCTTGCAAGCCTGTTCGAACCCGGAGTGCGTCATGTCCAAACCCGCCGCGAGCGTTGTCGATCTGATCGGAAACACGCCCCTGCTTCGCCTCAACAAGGTGAGCGACGAAACCGGATGCGAAATTCTCGGCAAGGCCGAATGGATGAATCCCGGCGGATCGGTGAAGGACCGCGCCGCTCTGGGGATCATCCGTGATGCGGAGAAATCAGGAAAGCTGAAACCCGGCGGGACGATTGTTGAAGGCACGGCCGGCAATACCGGGATCGGCCTGGCGATGGTCGGGCGCGCGCTCGGCTACAAGGTGGTCATCGTGTTTCCGCGCACCCAGAGCCAGGAGAAGGCCGACGCCATCACGCTCATGGGCGCCGAATTGATAAAGGTGGACGCGGTCGCCTACGCCAACCCGAACCACTATGTGCATTACTCGGGGCGCCTGGCCGAGGAGCTGAACGCCACCGAGCCCAACGGGGCGATCTGGGCTCAGCAATTTGACAACACAGCCAACCGGCGCGCCCACGCCGAGACCACCGGCCCCGAGATCTGGGAGCAGACCGGCGGCAAGGTCGACGCGTTTGTGGCCGCGGTGGGCTCCGGCGGCACCATCGCGGGCGTCTCGGATGCGCTTAAAGCCCGCTCGAAGACTGTGAAGATCGCTCTGGCGGATCCGGGCGGCGCGGCGCTGTACGGATACTACGCCCATGGCGAGCTGAAAGCCGAGGGGACCTCGATCACCGAAGGCATCGGTCAAAGCCGCATCACCGCTAATCTTGACGGCGCCGTCATCGACGAGGCTTTCCGCATCCCCGATGAGGAAGCGCTGCATATTCTCTATGATCTGGTGATGGAGGAAGGCGTCTGTCTTGGGGGGTCGGCGGGGATCAATATCGCCGGCGCGGTGCGCATGGCGCGCAAGATGGGCCCTGGCCACACCATCGTGACCATCCTTTGCGACCACGGTTCGCGCTATCAGTCCAAGCTCTACAATCCGGATTTCCTGCGCGAAAAGGGCCTGCCGACTCCGCCCTGGCTGGACTAGCCGGCTGGTCTAGAGGGCGCGGCGTGGCGTTTATCCAGGACCGTCACCGCGTCTTCAAGCTTCAGCCCGCGCGCCTTCAAAAGCACGGTGAGGTGAAACAGCAGGTCGGCGGACTCGTTCAGCAGCGCCTCGTCATCCTCGGCGGCTCCGGCGAGCGCGGTCTCGACGCCCTCTTCGCCCACCTTCTGGGCGCATTTCAGCACCCCCCTGGCGAGCAGCTTTGCGGTGTAACTCTGTTTGGGATCGGCTTCGCCGCGCTCATCCACGATGTGTTGCAGCCGTCCGAGAAACCCGACGCCCGGCCCCGGCTGATCGCCAAAGCAGGTCTTCGTCCCCAGATGGCAGGCCGGGCCGGCGGGGCGGGCTTTCACAAGCAGCGTGTCGGCGTCGCAATCGGGCGTGATCGAGACGAGCGAAAGCACGTTTCCACTGGTCTCGCCCTTGGTCCAGAGCCGGTCTTTTGAGCGCGAGAAAAACGTGACATGACCGCTCTCGCGCGTCGCCTGGAGCGCCTCCGCGTTCATATAGGCGAGCATCAGCACCTCGCCGGTGTCGGCGTGTTGGACGATGGCCGGAACCAGGCCGGCGCCCTTTTCAAAATCAATGCCGCTCATGTGCGCGCCTCCACCCCGATGCGCGCCAGCCAGGCTTTTAGCGCGCCAATCTCGATAACGCCCCTGTGGAACACGCTGGCGGCCAGCGCGCCATCCACATCGGCTTTTTCAAACACGTCCCGGAAATGCTCGCGCGCGCCCGCCCCGCCCGAGGCGATAAGGGGAACCGGGCAGACTTTGCGCGCGGCGGAGAGCTGCTCGACGTCATAGCCCTCGCGCACCCCGTCCTGGTCCATGCAGTTGAGGACAATCTCGCCGGCGCCGCGCTGGACGACCTCGGTGATCCATTCCAGCGTCTTGCGGTGCTCGGTGGTCGTGCGGCCTGGATCGCCGGTGTTCTTGTGACAGCGCCAGTCGCCGTCGATCACGCGGCTGTCGACGCCCACCACGACGCACTGGGTTCCGAATTCCCGCGCCAGCGTGTCCACCAGATCGGGATTTTCCAGCGCCGGCGTGTTGATGGAGATCTTGTCGGCCCCGGCGAACAGGCGCGCGCGGGCGTCGTCCACCGACCGGATTCCGCCGGCGACGCAGAACGGAACATTGATCGCCTGCGCAACCCGTCCCACCCATTCCGGCTCCACAGTGCGCGACTGGGGACTGGCGGAGATGTCGTAGAACACAAGCTCGTCCGCGCCCTCTTCGCTGTAGCGCGTCGCCAGATCGACAATGTCGCCCACATCCTCGTGGTTTTGAAACCGGACGCCCTTGACCACGCGGCCATCTTTCACGTCCAGGCAGGGAATGATGCGCTTGGCTAGCATGACAGCGCCTCATCGAGCTTTACCCGGCCTTCAAACAGCGCCTTGCCGATGATCGCGCCAGTCATCCCGGCGGCTTTGAGCGCCTTCACGTCATCCAGAGACGACACGCCGCCGGACGCGATCCAGTTCATGTCCGGTCGGATTCGAAGCAAATCCTGATAAAGCGTCAGGTTGGGCCCCTCCAGCATCCCGTCGCGGTCGATATCGGTGACCAGAGCGTGGGCGAGCCCCGCCAGACGGTAATCGGCCAGCAGTTCCACAAGCGTCCGGTCGGAGCGCTCCGCCCAGCCGCGCGTGGTGGGATAGGCCGCGCCGTCCTGCAGGCGCACATCGAACGCGGCCGCGATTCTGGCGGCGCCGAATTTGGCCAGCCAGCCGATCACGGTCTGCGGATCGCTCACGGCCAGAGAGCCGACCACGACCCGGCTCGCCCCGGCGTCGAGGATCGCCTGCACGTCCTCCTCGGTGCGAACCCCGCCGCCGGTCTGGACTTTCAGGCCGGTTTTCGCCACCGCCTCGACCAGATCATGCTGACGCCGCGCGCCGTCGCGGGCGCCGGAAAGGTCCACCAGGTGCAGCCACTCAGCGCCCTTGTCCTTCCAGGCTTTCGCCGCGCTCATCGGGTCGCCGCCATAATCGGTGACGGCGTCGAAATCGCCCTTGGCCAGGCGCACGACGCGCCCTTCCATGACGTCTACGGCGGGATAGATGATCATGCCGCGGCCTCCAGGAAATTTTTCAGAATGCGCGCGCCCACATCGGCCGAGCGCTCGGGATGAAACTGACAGCCGGCGACCCGGCCCTTGCGCGCGATTGCGGTGATCGCTGGCCCGTAGCGCGTTTGCGCCACAGCGTGATCGCCCACCGGTGCGTAGAAGCCGTGGACGAAATACACCCGCTCGCGCTCGCTGATCCCCTCCAGCAGCACCTCGCCGTCGGCGAAATCGGTCAGGGTGTTCCAGCCCATGTGCGGCCAGGGTCCCGCCTCGCCGGGGTCAAGTTTCTCGATGCGGCCGGGGATGAGGCCCAGCAAGTCGCAATCGCTCTCCACCGAGTGCTCGAACAATAGCTGCATGCCCAGGCACACGCCCAGGAGCGGCCGGCTCTCGCTGCGCAGCGCATCCGCCCAACCGGTCAGCTCAAGCCGGTGCATGGCCGGTCCTGCGGCGCCGACGCCCGGCAGGATCAGCCGGTCGCAGGCGCCCGCCTCGTCGGGCGTGCGCGCCAGCACATAGGGCGCCTGCAGGCGCTCGAGCGCGTAGCGCACCGAGGCGATATTGGCGGTGGAGGTGTCGATAATGGCTGTGGTCATTCCAGGACAGGTTTCTCAGCTTGTCTCTCCCCTTCATGGGGAGGGCGGGCCGGGGCGAAGCCCCGGGTCGGTAGGGTGTGGAGAAGCGGGAGTTTCGCGCGCCAAAGCCCAGGCGCCGCGACCCCATCAAGGGGGATGACTAAGGGGCGTTGGCGCTCGGGTCTAAAGCACCCCCTTGGTGGATGGCAGGGAATCGCCTTCGATGGTTTTCGCCATGCGCAGGGCGCGGCCGAAGCTCTTGAAGCAGCTTTCGATCATGTGATGCGCGTTCTCGCCGTCCACCTTCACGTGGATCGCCGCCTTCATGGTCTCGGCCAGAGACCGGAAGGCGTGCTCGCACATTTCGACCGGAAAATCGCCGACGCGCTCGCCGGGGATCGTTCCGTCAAAACGCGCAAACGGGCGGCCCGACAGATCGATCCAGACACTGGCGCGGGTCTCGTCCATGGGAGTTTCAAACCCGAAGCGGGCAATGCCGCGTTTGTCGCCGAGCGCAGTGCGCAGGGCCTTACCTAGGGCCAGGCAGACATCCTCGATGGTGTGGTGGGAATCCACTTCAACATCGCCCTCGCACGCCACATCCAGAGCGATCCCGCCATGGCGGGCGATCTGTTCGAGCATGTGATCAAAGAAGTGAACGCCCGTGGAGACGTTCGCGCCCTCCCCGTCGAGATCGACGCGGACGGCGATGTCGGTTTCCTTGGTGGACCGGCGCAGCGCCGCGCTGCGTGTCGCAGGCCGCATGCCCAGATGATCGAGCAGAACCTTGGCGGTGTGTGCGTCTTGCACATGAGCCAGCGCCGCTCCCCCGCCATCCTCCAGCTTGAGGCCAAGGGGCGCGACATCGCCGGTCAGGCGCAGGCCGTCATCGCAAAGCGCGGCGTCTACATCGGCATGGTCACGCAGGAAATCCGCAGCTTGAAGGAGAAGCCTGTCCCGCTCAGCGCGGTCCGCCTTCTCCGCCAGGCGCGCGGCTGGCTTCAAGGCGTCGAGCCCGGCCCTGAGAAGCACCAGAGGCGGCGTGGCGAGCTGAAGCAGGACGCGCCGGATTTCTTCGCCGGAGCCCGTCACGGCGCAAAGCGGCGCTGCGTCAGGTCCCAGGCGGATAATGCTCGGTGCTGCGGGACGGTCCCGCTCAAGCGCCGCCAGGCCAAGGGCCGTAAGATCGGCGATATCGGTGAAGCCGGCCGCGCCGAGCGCGCGGCGTGCATCGCGCGGCGAAGACGCCAGCGCGATGCGGTCCGACTCCAGCGCACATACTGCGCCGATGCGCTCCACAAGATCGGTGGCGAGCGCGGCGACGGAAAGCTCTCCGTCACCGGACAGATCAAGATATCCGCTCATGAGTCTTGCGCCTTTCCGCGCCGCAGCGCCATGGCCAGACGGTGAGCGTCCAGCCCCTCAAGCGCGGCCAGGCGCTCCACGGTATCAGCGATGCTACGCGCGCCCTCGCGCGTGAGTTCCAGCACCGTCGTGGTCTTCTGAAACATCTCCACCGTAACGCCGCCATGGGCGCGCGCGCCGCCCGCAGTGGGAAGGGCGTGGTTTGGACCGGCGGCGTAGTCGCCGGCGGCTTCTGGAGTCCAGGGCCCGAGGAAAATCGAGCCGGCGTGGCGCACCCGGTCGGCGAAGGCGCGCGGATCGCGCGTCTGCACGATCAGGTGCTCGCTGGCGTAGGCGTCGCACGCCTCCACCGCCTCGTCCTCGTCCTCGACGATCACGGCGCGCGAATTGGAGAGCGCCGCGCGGGCGGTTCCGGCGCGAGGCAGCTGGGCCAGCAGGCGCTCGGTTTCGGCTTCCACGCGGTCTGCAAAGGCGTCGGAAAACGCAACGAGCACCACCTGCGCCATCGTATCGTGCTCGGCCTGGCTGAGAAGATCGATCGCGACGAATTCGGGGTCGGCGTCGTCATCGGCGACCACCATCACCTCGCTGGGGCCGGCGGGAAGGTCCGCCGCTGCGCCGCCGGACTGGGCCATCAGCGCCTTGGCGGCGGCGACATAGGCGTTGCCGGGACCGAAGATCTTGTCAGCGCGCGGCAGGCCGGCCACGCCATAGCCGAGCGCGGCGACTCCGTGGGCGCCGCCAATGGCGTAGACTTCCTCAACACCCAGAAGTTTTGCGGCGGCAAGCACGGCGGGCTCTACGCCCGCGCCTTTACGCGGCGGCGCGATCACGGCGATGCGCGGCACGCCGGCGATCTGGGCGGGCACGGCGAGCATGATCAGGGTGGAGACCAGCGGCGCGGTGCCGGCCGGCACGTAAAGGCCCGCCACATCAATGGGCGTGGAGCGTCGCTGGGCGCGCGCGCCGGGCCAGGTCTGCACGTCCACATCGCGATAGCCCTGGGCCGCGTGAAAAATGCGCACAGCCTCGGCGGCGTCCAGAATCGCCTTGCGGTCGAGCGGAGCCAGCGCAGCCTCGGCGGCGGCGAGCTCTGCGGCCGGGACGCGGAAGCCGTCTTTGGGCGCCCATTGATCGAAGCGCTCGGCGTATTCGCGCACCGCCTTCTCGCCGCGCTTTCTCACATCGGCGAGGATGCCGCGAGCGACATCGAACGCGTCAGAGGAGAGCGACGGCCGGATGAAAAGTCGTTCGCGCTCGTCCGGGCTGGTGCGGTTCCAGTAGATGCGTTGCAACATGATCAGGCCATCATCTTTTCGATCGGCATGACAAGAATGGAGCGCGCGCCGACACTCTTGAGCTTCTCCAGCGTGGTCCAGAAGACTTCTTCCGTGCACACCGCATGGACGGCGACAACGTCGGTGCGGCCCACCACCGGCGCCACGGTCGGCGCATCATTGCCCGGCAGGATTGCGCGCACCTCGTCCAGTCGGTCAGCGGGGGCGTTCATCAGGATGTACTTGGTTTGGCGCGAGGCGATGACGCCCTTGAAGCGCTGAATCAGCGTATCGGCGGTTTTTTCCACCTCCGGATCGCGCGCCTGCGGACGCTTGATCAGCACCGCCTCGCTTTCCAGCACGGTCTCGAAGGCTTCAAGGCCGTTGGCCTCCAGCGTGGCGCCGGAAGACACCAGGTCGCAGATCGCATCGGCGACCCCCATGCGCGGGGCGACCTCGACGCTTCCGCCCATCTCCACCATTTCAGCCTCCACACCGCGCTCGGCGAGAAACTTCCGGGTGAGGCCGGGATAGCTGGTGGCCACCGTCCTGCCCTGCAGGTCCTCGACCCGCTTGATGAGCCCGTCCTTGGGGCTGGCGAGCTTGAGCTTGCAGCGCGCGAAGCCAAGCTTCATGGCGATCTCGATGCCTTCCAGGCGCCTGGTTTTCGCCTGGGCCTCGTACAGCACGTTCTCGCCCACGATGCCGTAATCGCAGGCGCCGGACGCCACGAAGTTTGGAATGTCGTCATCGCGGATCAGCATCAGGTCCAGCGGCGTGTTCTCCGCGCGGCGCATGAGCTCGTCGCGGCCATAGGCGAGCTTCACGCCGGCGCGCTTGATCAGGTCGAACCCGCCATCGGCGAGACGGCCTTTCTTCTGGACGGCGAGGATCAGTCTCGGTGCGCTCATGCGCGCGGCTCCTTCAATCGGTCGAGCACCAGGCGGTAGCCCCTGTAATTTTCCTGCGCGAGGAAGCGGGCGACGCGGGTGACCGTGGTGGTGCTCACCCCGGTCTCGGCGCTGATGTCGCGATAGGACTTGCCGCCGGCGTCGAGCATGCGCGCGACCCGCCAGCGTTCAGCCAGAGCCTGCAGCTCACCGGGCGTGGTGAGATCGCGCAGGAAGCGCTCCGCCTCGGCCTCGGTCTTAAGTGTCAGCATGGCGCGTGCGAGCGCGGCGATATCCGCAGGTCCGCCCGCCTTGTCCGGCGCATTCTTGTCCATCTGCACAGCCGCCATGGCCGCCTCCTTTTGATCTGGAGGGCGTTATAGCGTGTTAGCGTAGTGATACAAGCCTGCGGATGTGCAATGTGCGCGGTCAACTGCTTTTCACGAACCCTGACGCTGCGCCAACACGACCCGCGGATATAGCGCCCTTGCGAACACCTTCAGCGTTTCAGCGCGTTACCCGGATATTCTCAATCAGCAGGCGAAGCGAAAACACAATCGTCAGGCCTGGCCGCCACCGGCATGGCCCTCGCCCGACGGGCGTTCCGGCGCTTCATCGCGGCCGTCCCAGCTGTCTTCCTTGGCCAGATCCATCGGCAGATGGGTGAAGCCGGACAGATCGCCCATGGCGTCGGCGTCATGGTTGATTTCGACGCGCGAGAAGCAATAGCTGCGCACCAGGCGGGCGACCGAATGCAGAGCGTGCATGTGGATGCGCTCATAGCCGTGGCTGGCGTCGATACCGAAACAGATCAGCGCCGTACGCACGTCCGCGCCCGCCTCGATCGCCGACGCGCTGTCGGAGCGGTAATAGCGGAACACGTCGCGCTGATGCTCGATCTCGTCCTCGCGAGCCAGACGCAGCAGCTTCTGGGTCAGGTGATAGTCGAACGGGCCTGTCTGGTCGGCCATGGCCACGGTGACCCCGAACTCCCGGCTGTTCTGACCAGGCGCCTGGGTGCCGTTGTCGATGGAGACCATGGAGGCGATGTCGCTTGTAAGGATCGAGCTGGCGCCGGACCCCACCTCCTCGGTGATGGACAGGATGAAATAGGTGTCCACCACCAGCGGTTCCTTGCTTTCCACGATCGCCTTGATGGCGCCGAACATGGCGGCCACGCCGGCCTTGTCGTCGAGATGGCGCGAGACGATGAAGCCGTTGTCGATGAATTCCGGCTGGGGATCGATGGAGATGATATCCCCGATATTGAAGCCGAGCGCTTCAAGGTCCTCGGCGCTTTCGGCCACGACGTCGGGCCGGAACTCCACCTGCGTCCAGGCCACCGGCTGGGTGTCGATCTCCTCGTTGAAGGTATGCCCCGAGGCTTTCAGCGGCAGGATGGTGCCGCGGAACGCGCCGTGATCGACCGTGAATACGGTCGCGCGCGCGCCCTCGGCGAAGCGCGAGGACCAATGGCCGATGGGCACGATCTCAAGTCGGCCGTTCTCCTTGATGCATTTGACCTGGGCGCCCAGCGTGTCGATATGCGCGACCACGGCGCGCGCGGGCTGGCGCCGGCCGCCCTGAATGCGCGCGCGGATCGCGCCACGCCGTGTGATCTCGTAGGGCACGCCGAGTTTCTGCAGCTCTTCGCAGCACAGGCGCGTGACCTCATCGGTGTATCCGGTGGGGCTGGGCGTCTCCAAAAGCCGCTTGAGCATGTCCCTGATATAGCCGTCGTCGATCACGCTCACGCCGTCGCCTCCGTTTGAGATTTTCTGGGAATGGAAAGGGGGAAGAGCAGGTCGATGAACCGCTCCGCGGTGGGTTGCGGCTCGTGATTGGCGAGGCCCGGCCGCTCATTGGCCTCGATGAAGACATGGTCAGAGCGGCTGGCCGCCTTGACGATGAAATCTATGCCTGCGACAGGAATTTCCACCGCCCGCACCGCTTCGCGCGCACTGTGCGTGATGTCGGGATGCAGGATATCGGTGACATCATGCATGGACCCGCCCGTGTGCAGGTTGGCGGTGCGGCGTACTCGGATCGTCTCGCCATGTTTCAGCACGCTGTCGCAGTCATAGCCTTCAGAGCGGATGCAGCGTTCGGTCTCCGCGTCGATGGGGACCCGGCTCTCGCCGCCGGTGGCCGCGGCGCGGCGGCGAGACAGCGACTCCACCAGCTTTCGGACCGAACGGCGCCCGTCGCCGGTGATCTCGGGCGGTTTGCGTAAAGCCGCCGCAACCACCTTGTCATTGATGACGACCACGCGCAGATCATCGCCCTCGATGAACTCCTCCAGAAGCACCATGCCGCCCTCGCCGCGCGCCGCCTCGAAGGCGGTGCGGAGCGCGTCAGGCGTGTCGACGCCAACGGTGACGCCGCGCCCCTGCTCGCCGCGCGCCGGCTTGACGACAACCGCGCCGTGCTCAGCCAGGAAGGCGTCCGCTTCCGACAGGTCCTCGCTTGAAGGGTCGATGGAGATCTGGGCGGGCACCGGAACGCCGGCGCGCACCATGAGCCGGCGTGTTACGGCCTTGTCGTCACAACGGCTGACGGCGACCGCGTTGGACAGCTCCGACAGGCTTTCGCGGCAGGTGATCGAACGCCCGCCATGGGTGAGCCGGAAGAAGCCGCCCTCGGCGTCCAGCACCTCCACGCCGATGCCGCGCCGGCGCGCCTCGTCCACAATGATGCGGGCGTAGGCGTTCAGCCCCTCCTCCGGCGGCGGCGCGATGAAAAGCCGCTCATTGATGACGTTCTTGCGCTTCAGCGTGAAGAAAGGCGCGCGCTTGAAGCCCAGCTTCTCGTAGAGCCGGATCGCGCTCTCGTTATTGTGCAGGACCGACAGATCCATGAAGGCGCAGCCGCGCGCCTGAAAGGTCTCGGCCAGCCGGCGCACCAGGGCTTCGCCAAGGCCGGGATGGGCCGCGCGCGGATCCACCGCCAGACACCAGAGCGACGCGCCATGTTCAGGATCGTCAAAAGCGCGGGTGTGATCGACGCCGGTGACGGCGCCCAGCACCTGTCCGGTGCGCGCATCCTCGGCCACCAGGAAGGTGAGCGTGCGCGAGTCGCGCTGGCGCCAGAAGAACGTGGGGTCTACAGGAACCATGCCGCGCGCCGCATAAATGGTGTTGACCACTTCAGCGTCGGATTCAGAGCACAGCCGGCGGATGAAGAATCCCTGCGGCTGATCGGTGGAGCCGCGATAGATGGACAGATCGAGCCGGTAAGTGTGGGAGGGATCGAGAAACACCTCTTGGGGCGCGGCCGCCATCACCACATGGGGATCCCGCACATAGAAGGCGATGTCGCGCTTGTCTCGCTTCTCGTCGCGCACCGCGTTCACCAGCCGCTCGGCGTCATCGAAGGTCTGGGCGAAGATCAGCCGCCCCCAGCCGACATCGATCTCGACCTCGGTCTGGACATCGCTGCGCGGCGGCCCCGATGACTTCAGCGCATGCTCGCGCAACCGCTTGAGGCGGTGGCTCATGGCTTTACGGGGTTGGTCGGAATTCTTCACGTCGGCCGCTCCTTTCAGAGCCCGTGCGTATCCATCCAGAGGGCGAGCAGCCCGATCTGATAGAGCTTCGATCCGCGCAGCGGCGTGATGTGAGCCTCGGGGTCGGACAAAAGCGTGTCAACATAGTCCCGCCTGACAACGCCGGCCTCCTCAAAGCGTTTCGACGTCACCACGTCGCGCACCTTCTCCAGATACGGACCGCGCAAATATTTCAGCGCCGGGACAGGGAAATAACCTTTTGGACGGTCGATCACCTCAGACGGGATCACGTCGCGCGCCACGTCCTTCAGGATGCCTTTGCCGCCTTCGGCGGTCTTCATTTCGGCGGGTACGCGGGCGGCGGCCTCCACCACCTCATGGTCGAGAAACGGCACGCGCGCCTCCAGACCCCAGGCCATGGTCATGTTGTCCACGCGCTTGACCGGATCGTCCACCAGCATGACCTGCGTGTCGAGGCGCAGCGCCTTGTCGATGGGCCGCTCGGCGCCGGGCCGGGCGAAGTGTTCGGCGACAAACTCGCGGGGCTTGTCGCCATTGAGCCAGCGGTCCTGCAGCAGCTCGCCCATATCGGCGCGGTCGCGGTCAAAGAAGGCCTGTTCATAGGCTTTCAGCGGATCATTGGCGTCGAGCATGGGCGGATACCAGTGGTAGCCTGCGAAGATCTCGTCGGCGCCCTGCCCCGACTGGACAACCTTTACGTGCTTTGAGACTTCCTGGCTCAACAGGTAGAAACCGACGCAGTCATGGCTGGTCATCGGCTCGCTCATGGCGGCGATGGCCTCATCAAGGGCCGGCAGCGCCCTGTCGGTGTCGATCTCCATCTTGTGGTGGTTGGTGCCGAAATGTTTCGCCACAAGATCGGAGTACTGGAACTCGTCGCCCTTCTCTTCGCCGACGCTTTCAAACCCGATGGAGAAGGTGGACAGGTCGCTCTGCCCGGCTTCAGCCAGCAGACCCACGATCAGTGAGCTGTCCAGCCCACCCGAGAGCAGCACGCCCACCGGCACGTCGGCGACCAGGCGGCGCTTCACCCCGGCGCGCAGCGTATCGGCCACCAGGCGCTTCCAGTCGGCGTGGGAATAGCCGCGCTCATGGTCCAGCGGTCCGAATGTGATGTCCCAGTACTGGCGCGTGCTCTTCGCGCCGTCCGGCTCGATGCGCATCAGCGTCGCGGGGGGAAGCTTGCGCACGCCCTTCACCATGGTGAAGGGCGGCGGGACCACGGCGTGGAAGCTGAAGTAGAAGCTCAGCGCGTCAGCATCGAGGCTTTTGTCCACGTCATCAAAGCAGGTCAGCGCATGCAGGCTGGAGGCGAAGCGAAAACCACCCTTCGTCTCGGCGTAGTAGAGCGGCTTGATCCCCAGCCGGTCACGGCCCAGCAGCATCCGGCCGGAGTCGCGCTCGGTGATGGCGAAGGCGAACATGCCGTTCAGGCGCCGCACGAAGTCCTCGCCCCAGGCGTGATAGGCCTTGAGGATCACTTCGGTGTCGCCATGAGAGAAGAAGCGATAGCCCTTGGCCTCCAGCTCGGCGCGCAGCTCCTTGTGATTATAGATGCAGCCGTTGAACACGATCGCGAGGCCCAGCTCGGCGTCGATCATGGGCTGCTGGGCGGCGTCGGAGAGGTCGATGATTTTCAGACGGCGGTGCGCGAACGCCGCCGGGCCCTGCGCGTGCAGCCCCGCCGCGTCCGGCCCGCGCCGCGCCATACGCGCCGCGGCTGTGTCCAGCGCGCCAAGGTTCGGGCGTTGACCATCAAAGCGGAGCTCTCCGGCGATTCCGCACATAAGCAGCCTGCCTTCCCTTAAGGTGAACTTCAGATTTACAAAAATCGCGGAGGGCTCGATCCGCGCGGCTATCGATGGGAATAGCCGGTTCGACCGGAAAAAATCAAGTTTTGCACGGCTATCGGCTCATCGCTGCACAAAAGCAGTGCTGCTGAATTTTCTGGGGAACGGTTGACCCGAGGTCTGCGTTCCCTACTCTATAACACTCATCTAACTTGTCATTAGTCGAGCGCCGCCAGTCGGCGCCAGGAGGAAATGTGGCTTTTCAGAAACCGAACAACCGTCAGAATCGTATTGATCTCGCCCATGTGGGCGAAGAGGGGCAGATCGCCGTTCTGGTTGCCGAAGGTTTCGCCGCGTCAGATCTGACGCAAGTGGCTGGCGCGGCCGAGCGCGCAGGCTACAGGACCTGTATTCTCAGCCCGAACAAATCGCTCGTGAGCGGTCGCTCGGAAACCCGCGAGGAAATGAATTTCGTCGTCGACGGGCATCCCGGCGACAAGGGTCCCGAAGCCTATGCCGGTTTGCTCATCCCGGGCGGCGCCACCAGCATTGAAAAGCTCAAGGCCGAGCAGGACGCGCGCCTCTTGATCGGTGATTTTGTTCGCTCGGGCAGACCGGTGTGCGCCATGGGCGAAGGCGTCGGTTTCCTGGCGGAGATTGCAGACAAAGAGGGGGTCGCCGGCGACGCCGCCGTCGCCTTGAACGGCGAGATTTTCGCCTCGGAAGGCGAAACGGCGCGCGAGAATGCGACGGGCTCCTTCATCAAGACGTTGAGCGTCGCCACCAAGGCCGCCTAGGCACGCTCCCAGACGAAATTGAACACATCAAGCGCCCCGGCGACCGCCGGGGCGTTTTCGCGTGTCACACCCGCGGCGATGACCACCAGGCCGCGCTGCTTGTCGGTCATCGCGGTCAGCTCAAGCCCCGTCAGACCGGCCGCCTCAAGCGAGGCCCGCGCTGCGTGGATCGCAGCGTCCTCGCGCAGGGTCGGCTTGAAGATCTTTCCCACCGCCGTGACCGGCATATGCGAAAGGATGCGCACCGCCTTCGGGGCGGCGGGGGGTTCGGCGACAGTTACGCGCGCATGGGCCGTAAGTTGCGCCTCGCTGGCCGACGCGCCCTCGCGCAGGGTGACATAGGCCACGGGCGTTTCGCCGGCATAGGCGTCGGGTTGGCCCACCGCGGCCGCCAGGTCGACGGCCTCATGGCGCGACAGCGCCTCTTCGATGAGACCCGGATCGATATTATGACCGCTGCGAATAATCAGATCCTTGGCTCGGCCGGTAAGCCAGACATAGCCATCAGCATCCAGCCGCCCCAGATCGCCTGAATTGAACCAGCCGCCCGGCAGGAAAACGTCGGCGTTTCGCGCCGCCTGCTTGTAACCCGGGATAACGGTGGGTCCGCGCAAGGCCACCACACCCGCCTCACCGGTTTGCGCGTCGCGCAGGAAGGCGCCGCTCTCGTCCAGAACGGCGATCTTCACCTCGTGATACGGCAGGCGTATTCCGATCGAGCCCGGCCGTCTCTCTCCATCACGCGGATTGGCGGTGGAGACGCATGTGCCTTCGGTCATGCCGTAGCCTTCAATGATCGTCACGCCGGTGCGCGCCTCGAAGCGCCCGATAACGCTCACGGGCATGGGCGCGGCGCCGCAAAAGCCGTAGCGCAGGCACGACACGTCCGCGCCGGCCACCGGCACGTCGAGCAGGCTGGAATAGATCGTCGGAACGGCTGAAAAGGCGGTGACGCGGTAGGCGTCCACGATGCGCCAGAAATTTGTCAGGAGCGCCTTGTTGCGAAACCCATGCGGCCCGGCGAGCAAGAGCGTCGCGCCCGCGCACAAGGGCCCAAGGCCGGACAGCGTCGCAGCGTTGACGTGAAACAGCGGCAGGCCGGTGAGGAAAACGTCGGTTTCGTTCAAATCGACGCTGAAGCGCACCATCCACTGCATGGCGGCCTGATTGGCCCGGGTCTGCTGGGCGAGCTTGGGCGCGCCGGTGGTCCCGCCGGTATGGAAATAGGCCGCTATACGCTCTGGATCATCGGCGCCGTCGAACACGAAATGATCCGCGGGCTGATCGGCCATGGCCGCGGCGAGCGAACCGCCCTCTTCGACGGTCAGAAGCGGCAGGCCGCCAAGACGCGCGCTGACGTCCTCGGCGACGACGTGCAGCGGCGTGCCTGGACCGGTCGTGACAAGGACGCCCGCCCCTGCCTCGCGCAGGATCTCCGCCACGATTTCGGCGGTTAGCATCGGATTGACCGGCGCCGCGCCGACGCCGGCGGCTGCGCCCCACAAGACGATGTGGGTTTCGGCCAGGTTCGGAAGAAGATAGCCGGCCGGCGCCCCGCCTGAGGCGACGTGCAAGGCGTTGGCGCACCGCACGATGTCTTCAAGCAGTTGCGCATAGGTCCAGCGCCGCGCCCGTGACGGCTCGGCCGGATCGGCCAGATCAAGGATCGCGGTGCGACCGGGGAAGGACTCGCAAGCCGCCTTGATGCAGCCGAACACCGTCGGCGAATCCAGACGCTCGGCCAGCGGTGTCCGCTGTGCGGCCTCGACATCGCCGAGGCCGCGCAGCGGGCCGAACCGGTCGCCCATGGGCTACTTCTCCCAGTCGTTCTCGATCGTGCGAGACGCGATCAGGAACAGCAGGCCCGCCACCACGTAAAGCGACGCACCCGCCATGATCGAATAGCGCAGCGCTTCATTCCCGAAGACCGGGGTGAGCAGCGTGGACAGCTCCCCGAGCACGTACACGCCCACCCCGATCCCCAGAAGATTGTTGATCAGGAGAAACACAGCCGAAGCCATGGACCGCATATTCGCCGGCGCCAGGTGCTGGAACGCAGACAGCGTCGGGCCAAGCCAGGCCAGACCCAGCCCGGTGGGAATGACGAACAACAACGCTCCGATCAGAGGATCGGTCGCCATCGTTCCGGCCACATACATGGGGAAGGTCAGGAAGAAGGCGATCGCAGGCACGATCGCGTACATTTTCTTCGAGCCCTTGCCCATGAGATCGCCGAGGACGCCGCCGAGGATGATACCCAGCGAGCCGCCCACGAAAAGCACGCCGCCGAACAGCCAGCCGGTCTCGATAATGCCGAGCTCGAAGCTGCGCGCGAAGAAGCTGGGGATCCAGAAGAACACGCCATAACCCATCATCGACGAGCAGGACGCGCCCAACACCAGGAACCAGAAGCTCGGCTTTTTGCTGAGAACCTTGAGCACTTCGCCAAAGCCGGGCTTGCGCTCATCGGCCGCATCGGCCGGCGCGGCGACGCTGGCCGCCTCGCCTGGTTCGGGTTGTGCCTTGGCGGCTTCGGTTTTCGCCTTCACATCAAGCCCGCCGCGCTTGGGTTCGCGCAAGGTGAGCTTGAAGATCGGGGCGATGACGATGCCGGCGATTCCCACGATGATGAAGGCCGAGCGCCAGTCGAGGCTTTCGCCGAGATTGCCGCCGGCGATCTGTGCGCCGGCGATGACGCCGAACGCCGAACCGATGGGAATGCCCAGCGAATAGACCGCAAGCGCCCTCGCCCGACTCTGGGGCGGAAAATAGTCCGCGATCAGCGAGTAAGACGGCGCCACGCCGCCCGCCTCGCCGACGCCTACGCCCACGCGCGACGCGAAGAGTTGCCAGAAATTCTGCGCGAAACCGCACAGCGCCGTGAAGCCAGACCAGATCGTCAGCGAGACGGTGATGATCCAGGTGCGGTTGGTGCGATCGGCCAGCCAGGCGATCGGTACGCCCAGCGTGGAATAGAGGAAAGCGAAGGCGATGCCTCCAAGAAGGCCCAACTGCCGGTCGCTAAGGTCCAGTTCCTGCTGGATCGGGATGGCCAGGATCGAGATGATCTGGCGGTCCAGGAAATTGAACGCATAGACCATGAACAGCATGAACAGGACCCAGACGCGGTAGCCCGCGCTTGGCGCCTTGGCGGCTGAATCGGCCGTATCGGTCGTCGCCATGTCTCTCCCCGCATGTTTGTGCACGGCGCGTCGCATGTGCGCGCCTTACCCCCATGATGGGGGTGAATTGCCTTGGAGCGCAAAGAAAAAGCGCCGCCTGGACGCTCCGGAGCTCAGCTTTGAGCCTCGAAGGTCCAGACGGCGCGCTTTGTCCGGCCCGCCCTAGTAGCGGTAGCGAACGCTCGCGGTGAAGGTGCGCGGATCGCCGTAGAAGGCGGAGTACGCGCCGTCGACACCCAGCTGGTTCTGGCCAGCGAAGTTATACCCGGCGATGCGGTACTGCTCGTCGGACAGGTTCCGGCCGATCAGCGAGAAGCGAAGGTTCTCGTTGAAGTCCCAGATCACACTGGCGTCGAGCAGCGTGTAAGAGGTGTTGGCGTCCAGGGCCGGAAGCGGCGTGGTCGGCAGGCCCGCAAGGGCGACCGGCTCGCCGGTGTTCGGCACGTTGAACAGGTTGATGTCGTCACGATAGCTGACGCCGGCGGTGAACCGGAGATCACCATATCCGCTCGGCGCCGCCATCTCGTAATTGGCCGCAAGACGCCAGGTGTATTCCGGCGTGTTCTGGACCACGTACTGGTCGGAGATGTCGACATCGACCGGATCGCCGGTGACCGGATCGGGCTGAGTGGTGACCAACTCGACGATTTCAGCGTCGATCAGGCCCAGCATGTAATCGATGCTGAGGGAGTCGGTGAGGAAGGCGCTGCCTTCCAGCTCGAAACCCACATACTCCGACTGACCGGCGTTCAGCACGGTGGAAACGAACGTGTCGAGACCAGTGACCGGATCAACCTCGGAGGTCTGCACCGTGATCTGCTGATCGGTGTACTCGGCAAAGAAGGCGGCGGCGCGGTAGACTAGGCGGCCGTCTGCGAGCGAGCCCTTGGCGCCGACTTCATAGCTGTCGACGATTTCCGGCTCAAAGCCGCGCGTGATGATGTCGTACTGCGCCGTGCCCACCGGGCCGGCGTTGCCGCGCGGATCGAACCCGCCTGACTTGAAACCCTGCGAGTAGGAGGCGTAGAGCGACAGGTCGTCGCTCGGCTCATACGTCACGTTGACGCGCGGTGAGAACTGATCGTCAGTGCGCTCGCTGCGGAAGTTGGAGCCGGTCGCCAGCAGCAGGCCGCCCGAGCCGCCGAGGAACGGCGTGGTCGCCGTGCCCAGATAGGTCTGGCGGATCACGGTGGCGGTCGTCTGGTCTTCGGTGTAGCGGCCCCCAACCGACACCGACCAGTCGTCATTGATCTCGTAGGTGACGTCGGCGTAGGCCGACAGAGAGATCTTGGACACGTCGCCATAAGTCGGCGCGTTGACGCCGAGATTGCCAAGAACCGTATCGAAAGCGCCTTCAAAAGCGCCGTTCAGATAGTACAGGCCGGCGACACCCGACCAGCGGCCGGTGTCGAACAGCGCCTGGAATTCCTGGGTGAACTGCTCGTTCTCGTAGAAGGCCGGGACGTCGAAATCGTTGACCGGAAGGGCGTCGAAATCGATCGGCGTGTCGGTGCGGTCCTGGCGTCCGGCGGTGATGGATTTCAGGGTCAGGACGTCGTTCACTCGCCATTCGCCGGTGAAGGACAGGCCTTCGGTCTCGACGCTGTTGATGTCCCCGGCGCCGCCGCGGGTGTCATAGACACTATCCAGAACGGGCTCGCCATTGGTCACGCCCGGGATCAGGCGATAGCCGTGCTTGGCGTTGGAATCGTCCTGGGTGTGGTCATAGGCAAGGCGGAAGAACAGATCTTCGGTCGGCTCCCACTCCAGCGAGACTCGACCCGAGATGACGTCCTTGTCGTAGTGCTCGGCGCCGGTGAACACGTTCTCGCCGAAACCGTCGCGGGTATAGCGCGCCAGCGCGCCGCCCACGGCGAAGGTTTCGCCCAGCGGGACGGAGCCGCTGGCCATGAGGTCGATCTGATTATACGAGCCGACGCTGGCGCCGAGTTCGAATTCAGGCTCGTCGCTGAGGCGGGCGGTGACGTACTTGATCGCGCCGCCGATCGTGTTGCGGCCGTAAAGCGTGCCCTGCGGTCCGCGCAGGACTTCGATGCGCTCGATATCAAAGATATCAAGCACCGAGCCTTGGGGACGCGCGACATAAACGTCGTCGATGTAAAGGCCGACGCCCGGCTCGAAGCCCCACAGCGGATCCTGCTGGCCGACGCCGCGGATGAAGGCGATCAGGGTCGAGTTGGAGCCGCGGGCGGTCTCGATCGTGGCGTTCGGCGTCAGCTTCTGCACGTCGGTCAGGTCGATGGCGCCGATGGCGGCCAGCATCTCTCCGCTGACCGCGGTCACGGCGACCGGAGCGTCCTGGATGGACTCCTCGCGACGGCGAGCGGTCACGGTGACCACGTCGCGGGTCGCGGCGGGCGCCGCCTGGGCGTCCTGGGCGTAGGCGGCGGCGAAAGGCAGGGCGGACGCGCTTGCAAGAAGCGCGGCGCCGGCGAGAATGGAACGGCGGATGGTCATGAAACTCCCCTCCCGGAAGTGAATCAGCTTGCCCTCTGACGGGGCGATGCGCGGACTTTTTTCAACGTTGAATGAAAAGTCAATGCATATTAGAGTTTCAGCAGTTGATGAAACACGGCGTGCGGCGCAAAGGTCACACGCATCAAGCCCGCCGACTCTAGCGGTACGGGTGTAGAAGGAGGCCCCTGGCCATGGCCGAAACGCGCGGCAATCGTCGCGGCGAGCAGACCCGCGAACGCCTGCTCGACGCGGCCGAATCGCTCTTCGCGCAGAAGGGCTTTTACGGTGTCACCGTGCGAGCGATCGCGCGCGAAGCGGACTCAGACCCCGCCCTGGTCGCCTATTATTTCGGCGGTAAGCGAGAGCTGTTCGACGCGGTGTTGCTGCGCCGCGCCGACTCGCTGAACACGATTCGTCTTGAATGGCTGGAGGCGTGTGAGCGCGACGCCGGGCCGGACGGGCCGGCGGCTGAAGACATCATCGCGGCGTTCACCGGACCGATGCTGGACCGCTCAGCCAATGGCGGACCGGGATGGAAGGCGTATTTCTCCCTCATCGGGCAAGTGACGAACTCCCCTGAATGGGGTGCGGCGGTGATGGCGAAGTATTTCGACCCGATCGTGCGCCGCTTCCTTGAATCCATGAGCCGCGCCCTGCCCGACGCCCCCGAAGAGGAGCTCTACTGGAGCTATCACTTCCTTTCCGGCGCGCTGGTGCTCACCTTTGCTGACACCCATCGCGTCGATTCCCTTTCGGGCGGGCTGTGCCAGACCAGTGATCTGCACGCGCTTCACGCCCGCCTTCCTGAATTCGTCGGCGCTGGCTTCCGCCGCCTCGCCGAACATGGCGTGAGCGATCGAAAACTCGCAAAACCGGACGCGAAAGCTGCTGAATGACTGAGTATTCCGAACATTTCCACACCGCCCCCGACGGGGTGAAGACCTATTATCGCCGCTATCCCGGCCACGGGGCCGCACAAAAGACTCCGGTCATCTGCCTGCACGGCCTGACCCGAAATTCGCGTGATTTCGAAGCGGTGTCGCCGCGCATCGCCGCAGCCGGTCATGACGTGATCGCGATCGATGTGCGCGGCCGCGGAAAATCGGACCACGATCCAAACCCGGACAATTACAATCCCGGCGTCTATGTGCAGGACGTCATCGGCGTTCTGGACACGGCGCGCTGGGATGAAGCAATCTTCGTCGGCACGTCCATGGGCGGGCTGATGACCATGATCCACGCCAGCCTGCAGCCGGACCGGATCAAGGCCGTCGTCCTCAATGATATCGGCCCGGAGCTCGATCCCAAGGGCCTGAAGCGCATTCAGGGTTATGTGGGCGGCGCCGGCCCGTTCAACTCCTGGGAAGAGGCCGCCGAGGCCGTGCGGACCATCAACGGCGTCGCCTTTCCCAATGAGACCGGACAGGGTTTCTGGATTGCTTTCGCCAAGCGGGTTTGTCGCGAGACCGAAAGCGGCGAGATCGTCTTCGACTACGACAAGAACATCTCAAAGCCGGTCCAATCCGGCGACGTGGCGCCGCCCGATCTGTGGCCGTTCTTCGATCTGCTCGCGGCCAAACCGATTCTGCTCATCCGCGGCGCGCTCACCGATCTGTTGAGCGAGGCGACGGTTCAGGAGATGGCGCGGCGCAGCCCGTCCATGATACGCGTCGACATCGCCAATGTCGGTCACGCCCCGCTCCTCACCGAATCAGACGCCAGGGACGCGATCGACGCCTTCCTCAAAAAGCACGGATAAGCCTGATGTTGCTGCGTATTCTCGGCGCCCTTCTTCTGATCGCGGTTCTCGTGGTCGCCGCCTTCGCCTGGCTCATGCAGCCGGTGGACCGTAGCGAGGCAGAGGCCCGCTGGATGACCGATGAAGACCGCATGGTGGAAGCGGCGGGCCAGGCCTGGCGGGTGCGCGAAAGCGGACCGGCGAATGCGCCGGCGGTGGTGCTGATCCACGGCTTTTCGCACTCGCTGGAAAGCCTGGAGCCTCTCGCCGACGCGCTGGAGAGTGATCATCGCGTCATCCGCTTCGACCTGCCCGGCCACGCCCTCACCGGCGCGCGCGAGGATGGCGCGTACTCGGTGGACGCCACGGTGAGCCAGGTCGCGGCGCTGCTTGACGAGATCGCGCCGGAAACTTTTGCGCTCGGCGGCCATTCGCTGGGCGGGCTTGTGGCCTGGCGCTACGCGGCTGACCATGGCGAGCGTGTGGACGCACTGGTGCTGATCGCGCCGGGCGGCTATCCCAATCTGGGTGTCAGCGATGACCCCGCGCCGGTGCCTCAGCAGGTGCGCCTGTTTCTCACCGCCGCGCCCATGGCCGGCGTTCAGGCGGCGACCGCGGTGCTCTACGCCGATCCGTCACGCATAACCGAGGCGCAGCTGGAGCGGATTCAGGCGATGATGCGCATCGAAGGCGTCGGTTCGGCGCTTGTGGAGCGCATCGAGCAATTCACCCTGCCCGACCCCAACCCGGTTCTGCGCGAGATCGAGACCCCCGCGCTCATCGTGTGGGGGCAGCGCGATGTGATGATCTCGCCCCAGCACGGTCCCCGTTTCGCCGCAGCGATTCCGGACGCCTCGCTGGTCCTCATCGAGGACGCCGGCCACATGCCGGTGGAGGAACAGCCTGAAGCAACCGCCCAGGCTGTGCGCACCTTCCTCTCGGCGTTGACCAAATAGAGGCGAGACGGCTATGCGCTCGCCGCCTCCTCCATGCGCCCGGTGGCCGGGTCGATCCGGAAGTAAGACAGCCCCGCCGCCTTCCAGGCTCCCATGCCGCCGTCCATGTGAGCGGTGACGTCCAGGCCGGCGACCATGCAGGCGTTCACCGCCTGAGCGGACCGGCCGCCGACCTTGCAGTGCAGGACCACCTTGCGCCCCTGCCCCACCGGCAGCCCGCTGAGATCAAATGTGGAGAGCGGGTAGAGCAGCGCGCCGCGAATGCGCTCTTGCTCATACTCGGCCGGCTCGCGCACATCGACGAGAATGATCTCGCCTTTCTCAAGCGCCTCTGCGACCTGTTCCGGCGTCCAGTTCTCCATCACGATCTCCTAGTCTTCAAAAACGATTTCCGGTGCGGGACGCTGCACTGCCTGCACTTGGTGCATCATGGCCTCGGCGGCGCGGTGGAAGGCCTTGGCCACCGGCCCGTCGCCGCTGGCCACCAGCCGGCCCGCGTCGCTGGCTTCGCGAAGCTCCGGGTGCAGCGGGATCTCGCCGAGGAACGGCGCGCCGATGAGTTCGGCTTCGGCCCGCGCGCCGCCGCGCCCAAAGATCTCGGTCCCCTCCCCGCAATGGGGGCAGAGGAAGAAGCTCATATTCTCGATCAGGCCGAGAATCGGGATCGCCGTGCGGTCAAACAGGGCGACGGCTTTCTTTGCGTCATCCAGCGCCACGGTCTGGGGCGTGGAGACGATCACCACGCCTGAAATCGGCGTGCCCTGGGCGATGGCCAGCTGGGCGTCGCCGGTGCCGGGCGGCATGTCGATGATCAGCACATCAAGATCGCCCCAGTTCACCTCGCCGAGAAACTGGCGGATGGCGCCGGTGACCATGGGGCCGCGCCACACCACAGGATCACGCTCGCCCACAAGAAAGCCCATGGAGACCAGCTTTACGCCATGGGCCGTGAGCGGCTCGATCCCCGCATCGGTCTTTTTAAGGCCCGGCGCATCGGTGAGGCCGAACAGGCGCGGCGCGCTGGGGCCGTAGACATCAGCGTCCATCAGGCCCACCGACAGGCCGAGCTTCACGCAGGCGGCCGCCAGATTGGCCGCCACGGTGGATTTTCCGACCCCGCCCTTGCCCGACGCCACCGCGATGACGGCGCGCGCCGGCGGTTTCGCCGCCTGGGCATCGCTCTTCTTCGCTTCGGCCTTTTTCGCCCGGGCTTCGCCCTTGCCGATGGAGGCCTCGATTATGACGCGCACGCGTTCGATTCCCGGATCAGCCGTCAGGGCCGTCTGGATCGCGGCGCGCAGGGCGGCTGAGTCCTCATCCGCGGCTGCAGGCTTGAGTATGACGGTCGCCACGCCGTCTTTGAGATCGGCGCCCTCCACACGGCCACTTTGGGAAAGCGGCGCCCCGGTGGACGGGTCGGCGACGGCGGCGAGCGCAGAGAGGACAAGGTCGTTCATGAGGTGAGAGATAGGCCGGACCGGGGCCGCGCGAAAGCCCCGCCGGACGCCTTCAGCCCCGCTCGGCTTCGTTCTTGTGCAGCTTTTCCCGCACGCCCGGCTTGATCCCGCTTTGCAAAGGCGGCTACACCCGTCGATGGAGAGGTGGCCGAGTGGTCGAAGGCGCTCCCCTGCTAAGGGAGTATACCTCAAAAGGGTATCGTGGGTTCGAATCCCATCCTCTCCGCCACCCACCCCGCAGATTTCGCGCGGCTCGGATTATCACCCGAAACACCCCGACACTGTCTGCAGAAGTTCGTCGTCGCTCACGCCCTAAGTCGACAATCACTTCAATCACGAGCGATCCCTCGAACCCCGGCCTCGCTTCAAAGACGTCTGCAACGCGGCGCTCGCCGAGCGGTGTCAGCTATTGGCCGCCCGAGCCTACGCGTCGGGGTTTCGGAGACCTGTTCGGGTTCGTCTGACACCACCCCGCAGGTCACACGCGCCGTTGGCATCTCGACGAGGTTTTCGTGAAGATCAAAGGCGGGACCCACGACCCGTGGCGCGCCGTCGATCACGAGGGCGAAGCGCCAGAGTCCTTCGTCACCAAGACCGGGGACAAAAACTCCGCATTGAAATTTCGCAAGAAAGCCATGGGACAGCACTGGCAGGGCCCGTCACCCCTCTCCCGGTGAATGGCGTTCACTTTAAATCGAAAGCAACCTATACTTCCGATAAATAAGAGATTTTTACCTATTTAACAGGACAGACTTCAATGCTGTTGGCGGGTGTTATTTATCAGCATTGATTTTGCTCAGAGAATTGCCCATCATAGCGTGGTTAATGCGTAAGCCATCCGCAGTTTTCGGGCGGATCCGCCACCATATATTTTCTGGCTGACAGACGGCTGGAACCGCGGGCGCATCCGGGCAGGGGAAATATCCAAATCATGCGCCTGGTCCTTCTGGTCCTTCTTTTTGTACTGGCTGCGTTTGCCGGGTTTGTGGCCGGGACGGCGATCGGTGCGTGGTATCTGGTGCCTGAGGGCCGGGGCCTCGCCGGACCGGCGGACGCGATGGTTTTCGGGCTGGCCGGCGCCCTGGCCACTGCTGTCATCGCCGTCGTGTTCGGCTGGCGCGCCAGCATGAAATGGCTTGGCGGGCTGGTGATCGTGTTCGCCATGGCGACAGCTCTGATCGCCGCCTGGGTGTTCTGGCGGATGCCGCCGGACCTCGGCCCTGAAGGCGCCGCGCCAGCTGCTCCTGTAACTCCCACTTCTCCACTGGGGATAGGGTCTGCGTGAAGCTGGCCTCCTCTATAAGGAATAATATCATGAGATCGATGCTTGGGGTTTTGTCACTGGCGTGCCTGCTGACCGTCCCGCTGTCGGCATGCGGCGAAGCACCGGCGCCGTCACAGGCGGATGTGGCCGGTGATGGTGGCGGCGAGATGGTGGTGACCGACCGTAATGTTGGCGGTGTCCGCTCGCAGGCTGGGGCTAATCTGGATCTTCCGGACGGCTTTCCCGGTGATATTCCCGTCCCTGACAGCCTGAACATCTACGGCGCCAACGCTCTTCCGGGCATGGGCTTTTCGGTGGCGGCCACATCCATGGATTCGGCGAGCACCATCGCCCGCTTCTACCAAGACGAGATGGCCGGGCTCGGCTGGACTGAAGTCAGCCAAGGGGATCCGTCGGCCGCGACACAGGTGCTCAGATTTGAAAAGGACGGGCGGATCGCGACCGTCAATCTGATGCCCAACAATGGCGGCACAGCTGTGGCGATCGCCGCACTGAACACGAACTGACCGATGGCGAGCTGCTGGCGCATTGCGGTTATCGCCGGACTGGCGGGGCTGGTCTGCACTGGCCATTCCGCCGCCCAGACGCTCAGTTGCGAAGGACGCCCCGCACTTCATGCCGTTCCAATAACCGGTGAGGCTTATGGCGGTCACAACTTTGTCGAGCCGGTGGCCGACGGTTTGCGCCTGGGGCTTTCCCGGGCGCGTTGGGGCTGGCGGATACTGGTGCTTGATGACGCGGACAATGATCTTTTGCCAGTCTCGCCCATGCGGGGCGGCCTGCCCGAACCGCGTGAGCTTTACGGCTGGCATTTCCGCAATACAGACAATACGGGCGCGAATGCCGGCGAGGTGAATGCGCCCCAGCATGAACGCGTCTTCACCTTCAATCCGCCAGGCGACGGCGAACCGGCGACCGGGATGGGCTGGCTGCGGATCGAGGAGATGGCGTTGTCCGATCTCGGCGCCGGTGAACAGGCCAGCATCGGCTATCTGCAATACTCCGCCTGCCTGATGTGGCCGAAGACCGACGAGGACATGGCTGCCGAAGCCGATGCCGGCGGTCTCGAATTCCTGCCCGAGGAGGTCGAGATCATTCGCGGATGCGGGCTTGACGCGCAGTATGCGCTCGATGCGCGCATTGCGCCGCGGATGGTTGGCGGCGATTTCGATGGCGATGACGCCCATGATCAGGCTGTCTTCGTGCGCCGCATTTCTGATGGCGCGCGTGGCGTAGCCATCTGCCGGGCCGGCGCCTGGCTGGACGTGTTGGGCGTTGATGGCCCGGTTCCGGGCTCGCCCATGGACGATGGGCTTTTTGGCTCGGTGGAGGCCTGGCGGGTGGCGCCGATTGATGCGGTGATGACCGGCTGGGACGGCGAAGCGCCGCGGCCGGAGACGGTCGGCGATGTGCTCGTACTCGAGCGCTTCGAAAAGGAACTTTACAGCATCTACTGGAACGGCTCGGCGTATCGCAGCCACCAGCATTACCGATTTGTCGAACCTTGAGCGAAGGATGAGGCCATGATTGTCAGAGGTCTGCCCGCGATGCTCGCAGTTTTTTCCGGCCTGTGGGCGATGGCGGGCGCGCAGGAATACGCGCTGGATGCGCCCGCGCGCGCCCACATCCGCGAGACAATCGAGGTGAGCTGGACCGCGCCGCAGGACACCGGAGGGCTTGTCGAAATCCGCCCCGCAGGAGCTGGCCGCGCTACCTATGCCTATGCCAACAGCAACCCGCTAGCGGTCAATGTGCCCGAAGCGCCGGGCAGCTACGAGATCGTCTACGTGTTCGAACGCGAGGTGCGCGCAAGCCGACCGCTGACAGTGTTTCTTCCCGACGCTGCTCTGGAGGCGCCGGCGGCCGTTGACGCAGGAGAGAGTATCGAAATCGGCTGGACGGGCCCGGATAGCCGCAGTGACCGCATAACGTTCGCTGAACGCGACGGCGATCCGATCCGCGGATCGAGCTATTTCTATACCGGCAACGCGCGAGGCGGCCCGGCCCGTCTGCGTGCGCCAATGGACGCAGGCGAATATGACTTCGTCTATGTGAGCGGCTCAACCATCCTGGCCCGTGCCCCGGTGACAGTCGGCGCCATTTCGGCGACGCTGAGCCATCCAGCGCAAATCCATGCTGGCGGACTGCTGCGCGTGATCTGGGAAGGCCCTCGCAATGCCCAAGACATGGTCACATTCGCACAACGTGATGGCGAGCGTATCCGCGGCGCCAGCTATGGCTATACCGGCAATTCCGAGGACAGCGCCACCGCCCTCACCGCACCGGTCGAAACCGGCCCGCTGGATGTGGTCTATATCTCTGGTGAACGAATAATCGGGCGGTCTCCAGTGGAGATTATCGAGGCGCGCGTCGATCTGGATGCTCCCGATGAGGTCACGGCTCTGGAAGAATTCGCCGCAGTCTGGGACGGCGCCGGCAATCGCGGCGACATCATCAGTGTCGTTGATGAGGAAAACACCAGCCTAGCCTACCGCTATATCGACCCTGCCGAAGCGCAAACACGCCTCATCGCCCCGCCGCAGGAGGGCGACTTTCAGCTGATCTACACCGCGCGGGGCGGACGCGAGATGGCACGCCGCGCGATCCGCGTGCTGCCGGCGTCCGAACCGCCGGGAACCCTTCTGGTGGAACAGGGCCGCACCAATCTGGGCCCGGACGACGCGGTGGGTGTCATTTTCGACGCGTCGGGCTCCATGTTGCAACGCATTGACGGAACACGCCGCGTGGAAATCGCCCGCCAGACGCTAGCCGGACTCGTGGCCGACACGATTCCAGCCGGCGCCGGGTTCGCTCTGCGGGTGTTCGGGCATCGCGAAAGCGGCTCCTGCCGGACTGATCTCGAAATTCCTCTGGGACCGTTGGATCCGGACGAAGCGGCCCGGACGATCAATGGCGTCAACGCGATGAATCTGGCGCGCACTCCGCTAGGCGCATCCGTAGCGCTGGCGGCGTCCGACCTTGCCAATGTCACTGGAAGGCGCCTGCTCATCCTGCTCACCGATGGCGAAGAGACGTGTGACGGTGACGCAGCCGCCGCGATCACGGCGCTGCGGGAGCGCGACTGGGACATCACCGTCAATATTGTGGGCTTCGCCATCAATGACCCGGCGCTGCAGGCCGAGTTCGCGGCCTGGGCCGAAATGGGCGGAGGGGCGTATTTCAGCGCGGCGGATGCGGCGTCCCTCAGCGAGGCGCTCCTGCAGGCGGTGGCCACCCGCTTCGCTGTACTCGACGCTGAAGGCCATGAAGTCGCGCAAGGGCGTCCGGGGGCGCTGATCGACCTGCCGGCGGGCGATTATGTCATCGTATGGGGCCAGGGTGAACGCACGGCGGTGACCGTACCGGCCGGCGGTTCCGCCAATGTCACTCTGGAATAGACCGTCAAGGAGGCGCTCGATGTCCTGTCTCAATATCCGGCTGGCGGCATCCGCCGGCATTGTTGCACTGTGCCTTCCTCATGCGTCCGCCCAACCCGCGCCTGACGCGCAGGCGATGATGGAAGCCATGCAGCAGTCGGGCATGCCAGGCATGACAGCATTGCAGGAGCAAGAGGGCACATGGGCTTATCCGGTAAGGGCCGGGCTTCACGAGGCGATGCTGGAGGACAGGCAAATCGGCTCGGACAACGGTATCGACAATGATTTCCTTGCTCGCGCATCTGTACGCGCAGCCTATGTGCAGGCCGGGGAGCCGCCAACCTGCGACAATGGCGGCCATCACGACATGCGCGGGCGGACGCGTATCGTCGCCATGACGGTAGAGACCGGCGCCGGCCCTTTTATGGGCGTCGAGCAACGCAGCCGGATCGTTATCAACCAGGCGCTTGAACGCGCTGTCATATACCTCCACGGCGAAGCCCGGTCATGGGTGCCCGGACCCAATTATTGCGACGATCGCCAGATGGTTGAGGATGCGGGTGGGCGCGGAATGCTGCGCATGGACTATTCGACGACAACCCATGTCGCACCGCTCAATTTCATGGCGTTTCCGCGCGCCAGCGAGATTGATGACAGCGATATGGAAGACGTCTGCGGCGCGCTGCGTGATCTCGCCTTCGACGCCTATCAGGACATGAACCGGCGCTGGAACACGATCAACCATTCGTTCAACGGCCCCATAGACTGGAGCACTATCACCCCGGTTCCGGAGGGCTTCGCCAATGGCGAGCACGCGAGCTTTGCTCCCGGTCTGGTAAATGCTGCGGATGTGGTGACAGCTGCCGGGCAGGCCAGCGACGCGGTTTCGATGGGCCGTCAGATCGGACAGATTTTCGCCCGCGCACCGTCGCTGGCCAGAGGCGCTGGCGGCGCTGCGGGCTGGGCGGCGGTGCAGGCCGGAAACTATCTGCTTGGCACGGCGATCGGCGATCCGGTCGATACGATGATGCAAATCGCGGCTGCCGGTGACGCAGCATACCGCAATAGCGGCGAGGCTCCCGCACGCGCGGTGACCGACCATGCTGAGCTTGAAATTCACCATGCCGACGGTCGGCTGCGCGGCCTTGACGCCGATTACCTCATGCACACGGTGATACAGGCGTGTGAGGGTCTTGATGCGGGCGACCTGCCAGCGGGTAGTGCGGCCGGCCATTTCAGCTGGCAGGGCGGCACGGTTATCCTGACGGGGCGCGGGCTGGCTCCGGGCGAGCCGGCGGCGGTCGCCAGCGGTCCGGTGCAGTCTGGCTCGATCACTGAAGCTATGGCCATGGCTCAGGCGATGGGGGCCACCAACCTGCCCGACCGCGCAGAGCTGGAGGCGTCCTTGCCGCCAGGCCTGTCGCTGGACGCGATGCCCGCGCCCATGTCCGGCCGGGCGGGCGGCGGCGCCATGCTCGCCTCACGCGCGCCGGAATGGACCATCAGCTACACCGTCGAACTGGTTGATGACGGTGAACGCATTGCGGCGCTCTGGTTTGATCCGCGCCGCTAGGAATAGCCGCTCCCGCCGCTCTGTCAGAGGAAGACCGCTTGAGGCGCCCTGCCCGGCTCCGTAGCGTTCGCGGACGAGCAATCCGTTCAGGCATTTAATGGCTTCGTCCGAAATCATTCGTCTGGCGATGATGTATGTCCGCTTTCCGCTGTCGCTGAGGAAAGTGGAGGACCTGCTGCACGAGCACCGGATCGACATAAGCCATGAGAGGGTGCGCTTCTGGCGGAACCGGTTCAGTCCGCTGATGGCGCTGGAGATCAAAAAGCGGCGGTCCCAGCAGCTTCGCCAGGTGATCCGGTGGCGGCGCCATCTCGACGAGGTCTTCGCAAAGATCAACGGCGAGACAGGTTACCTGTGGAAGGCCGTCGATCACGAAGGCGAGGCGCTGGAGTTCTATGTCACAAGGACGCGCGACAGGGATTCAGCATTGAAATTCCTCAGGAAAGCCATGAAACGATGCCGCCGCCCCGAAGAAGTCGTAACCGACACGCTGCGCTCGTACCGGACAGCCATGAATGAGATCGGGAACGCGGCAAGGCGGATCACGGGCCGGCATGAAAACAACAGCGGCGAAAACTCAATCCGACCTTTCCGAAGACGCGAGCGCGCGATGGCCCGGCTTCGGCGAATGCGAAGTCTGCAGAAGTTCGCCGCCACCCATGCCTGCGTCCAGAACCAACTCAATCACGATCGATCAATCAAACAGCGCGGCCGTTTCAAGACCTTCGCAAAGCCGCGCTTGCTGAGTGGCGTCAGCTGCCGGCTGCGTAAGCCCGCGCGTCGTGATTTCGGAGACCGGTTTGCATTAGTCAGACAGCACAGTCTGGCTGCCTGATCCAAGCCTGGGCCGCAGGTCGGCTCATCTATTGAAGCAATCGGTTTCTAGCTGGCGCAACGGTCTCCCACATTTACGCCTACATTGATGAAATAGGGCTCGCCGGCTGCTCGGAGGCGGCCAAACCATTCTTCCTGCAACTCGAACATGCCCGGCGCCGGGTCGCGATCAGCGACAGGCTCATCTTGAAACCGCATGAAAGACTGATTTTTTTCGTAGGGTGCCCAATCGGGTCCGGACGGGCTAACCGGGACGCCTGTCGCGGCGAAAGACGACCAGTAGTCGATGAGTGCCTGTGATAGCGCGGCGTCCCGATCGCCGCCGGGGACAGGCCAGTTGGGTGAATAGGCGTCATCCTCACCGATTTGGCCGAACACGTAGGGCAGTTCGCTGGCGTGGAAGGCGCAAAGATCGCGCGCGCGCGCCGCCGGGTAACAATGGTCGAATATGTAGAGATAGGATGGTGATCCGGCCACGGATTGATCATGGACCATGCGTTCAACCGCCCAGCCATAGATCGCGTCGCGGAAGGTATCGAGTATCGACTGCGCCATGTTGGACGCGGGATAGATGGCAAGAAAATCGTCAGCCAGATCCTCATACCCGCACCGAATGGCGCGTTCATACTCCTCCTGCGTGTCAGGAACCTCCGGCAGGAACACGCTCTGGGACCGAAGCTCCCCGCTATTGAAGCCCGCCAGAATCGGTACGCGCGCCTGGCGGTCCTGCTCGAAGGCTTCGACGATCTGCACCGGCAGGGACCAGCCGTCGATCGTGCCTTGCGCGATGAAGCGCCCCTGGGTCGTCGCGTTGGTGAGGGTCTGCGCGCTCATCGCGCGTAGCTCGCTGATGGAGCGGGCGCCGAGCGCGGCGCTGATTGAGGCGCCGATCGCTTCGGCCGGCGGCAGACCAAAGGCCGGCGAAGAGAGTTCCGGCACGGCGCGGATATTCGGGCTCTGCGCGATGGCGCGCTGAAACAGGCCTTCGGCCAGCGGACTGGTCAGGAGATAACTCACGCTGAGCGCGCCGGCGGATTCGCCCATCACCGTCACCTGGCCGGGATCGCCGCCGAACACGGAAATGTTGTCACGGACCCATTGAAGGGCCGCGATCTGATCAAGCAGGCCGTAGTTTCCCGAGGCCCGGTCCGGAGATTCCGCAGTGAGCTCCGGGTGAGCCATCCAGCCCAGAACGCCGAGCCGGTAATTGATCGACACAAAGACGATGCCGCGCTCGGCGAAAGCGGCGCCGTCATAGAAGGGCTGGGCGCTGCCGCCGATGCGCAGCGACCCGCCATGGATCCAGACAATCACCGGCGCGACAGTCGCGCTTTCCGGCGCCCAGATATTGAGCGTCAAGCAGTCTTCAGAGGTCGAACGCGGCGGATCAAAGTAGAGACTGGTGCGCGGAATGGCCGGCTGGATACAGCTGGGACCGAATCCCGTTGCGCTGCGAACACCCTCCCATGCCTCGGGCGGCTGGGGCGGGCGCCAGCGCAGGTCGTCCACAGGCGGGGCGGCGTAGGGGATTGCCTTGAACACATTGATAGCGGCGTCGCGGACGCCTTCAATCTGTCCGGTCGCAATCTGCGCCTTCGGGCCGGCGCCGGTGGGCCTGGGCGTAGAGATCGCCGCGCATCCAGCAATCAGCGCGAGGCAAACCATCGAGAATGGGCAAAGGAAGAGGCGGGCGATGCTGGTCGAATAGCGCATGAAAAGCCTCATAGAAGCGCGCGTTCAAGAAGACGCTGGAACGCTGCGGTGGTCCGCGCAACGGCGGCTGCAGAGACACAGCGTTCATCGTCGTCTTGAACGTGGTGAAAGCGATGCACGCCGAACACGCCTGCGACAGGCGCATAGCCGGCTTCAATCACATTGGTCAGCTCACCTGCCGATAGGATCTCGCTTGAATAGGCGGCTTCAAGCCCGGCGAGCCCGGCGAACTCTTCACGCGCGGCCTCAACAAGAGGCGGGCTGACCACGAGATAACGCTGGGAGTCCGTGCCCGGGAGGGGGCGAATTTCGCCGACGCCCTCATGCCAGTCGTGTGCGGCGAGATTGGCGCCCAGATGAAGCCAGAATGCGGTTTGCTCCGGTCTGGGGGCGACGGAGTGCAACAATTCCTCAGCGCCGAGATACTGGTATTCGTGCCCGGAATTGCAGACCAGCGCGATGTCGTAGTCCGGGGCGGACCGCGCCGCCCAGCGTGCGATATGAAGCCAGGCCGCCACGCCGCCGCCGCGCTCCGCCGCGCAGGTGAACCAGCCTGACCGAGGCGTTGAGACAACAAGCCAGCGGCCACGTCCCCGATCAAGGCGTCCAACCAGGTTAAATGCCTGGCGCCTCCCCCCCTGCCCCGCCACCGTCAGGGTCGCCTCGCGACCCTCGCTCGCTGCGGCGAAAGCCGAGGCGGCTTCGTCAGGGGCGATGAGGGCCATGGGGTCTGGATAGAGCGGCTCGCGGCCGTCCGTATTGAGGGCGATGATCTTGCCGCTCGGACCATTGGTGACGATCACGCAGGCTGCAGCGCCGCCTTGGAAGGCCGCGGCAACCGGGCCGGCGACACCAGGCCAGAACATGGACGACCAGCGCGCATGGGACAGATCAATGAGCGCGATCGCACCCTCCAGAGGCGCCGCGGCGCGCCCTTTTGCGTCGACGCGCACAATCGGTGCGGTTAGTCCGCCGGGCGGCGTGGTCTGCACGATGGGTTGCGGCCAGACCGGCGCTCGGACACCGCCGGCCGTCAGCTCGGCGGACGAAGCCTCGAACCACGGCGCGGAGAAATACTGGCGTTCGGTGCTGAAGCCTGCGGCCTCAAGCTCTGACTGGAGCCAGGCGCCGCAGGCCTCGTCGCCCGGCCCGCCAGACTGCTTGGCGCCGAAATCGATATAGCGCTGCAGGTCCAGCGCGACCTGATCAGGGTCAATCCGGGCGACCGCGGGCGGCGCGACGCCGGCGGCGAGCGGAGCGGCAGCCGTCGCCGCCAGGAAGCCGCGCCGGGTCGCCCCGCCCTGTGAGGCGCGGTCACTCATCGATGTTTCTCCTGAAGGTCTCCGGCAGGAAGAGGATGCCGACCACAGCGGTCATCCCCGCGATCAGCACCGGATACCAGAGGCCGTAATAGATATTGCCCGTGGCGGCGACCATGGCGAAGGCGACCGTGGGCAGGAAACCTCCGAACCAGCCATTCCCGATGTGATAGGGCAGCGACATTGAAGTGTAGCGAATCCGCGCCGGGAACAGCTCGACGAGCATGGCCGCAAGCGGCGCATAGGCAGCCGTGACCATAAGCATGATGGCCACGATGACCGCGATGACGAGCGGCCTGTTAATGCTGTCCGGGTCGGCTTCGCTGGGATAGCCGGCGGCGACAAGCGCATCGCCGACCTCGGCGCGGAATTCTGCGACGGCGCTTGTGCGCTCTGCGGCGCTGAGACCGGCGGGGTCCGGCGTTGACAGTATGACATCCCCGATCCGGACCGTGGCGATGGTCCCTGCAGGAGCGTCAGCGTTCGCGTAATTGATGCCGTTGCGGGCAAGGTAGGCCTTGGCGATGTCGCAGCTGGATTCGTCGAACGTGTTACGCCCGATCGGATCAAACTGAAGCGAACACTCGTCATGGTCTGCAACAACGGTGACCGGGGCGTTGCGAACCGCATCCGCCATGTCCGGGTTGGCCGCCCAGGTTAAGACCTTGAACAGCGGGAACAGGGTGAACACCGCCAGTACGCACGCGGTCATGATGATGGTCTTGCGGCCGATCTTGTCGCTCAGCCACCCGAAGAACACGAAGGTGGGTGTGGCGATGATCAGTGCGATCACCAGGAGAATATTCGAGGTCGCCGGGTCGATATCGGCGATCCGTTCCAGAAAGAACAGGGTGTAGAACTGGCCAGTATAGCCAATGACGGCCTGGCCCGCGACGCCGCCCAGCAAGGCCACCAATACATATTTGAGGTTCGACCAGCGCCCGAATGCTTCGGCCAGGGGCGCTTTCGAAGTTCTGCCCTCGGCCTTCATCTTCTTGAAGGTCGGGCTTTCGCTGAGCTGGAAGCGGATCCAGAGCGAAATCGTCAAGAGCAGGATTGAAGACAAGAAGGGTATGCGCCACCCCCATTCGGCGAACGCGTCCTCGCCGATCAGGGCGCGCAATCCTATGACAAGCAGCAGCGCGACAAACAGCCCGATCGTCGCCGTGGTCTGGATGAAGCTGGTGTAGAAGCCTCGTTTGCCCTGGGGGGCGTGTTCGGCGACATAGGTCACCGCTCCCCCGTACTCGCCGCCGACCGCGAGCCCCTGGATCAGCCGCAACGTGACGAGGATGATGGGCGCGGCGATGCCGATCGTCTCGTAGCTCGGAAGGAAACCGACCGCGAACGTCGACAGACCCATCAGACCCATCGTCACCAGAAACGTGTATTTTCGGCCGACAATGTCGCCGATCCGGCCAAAGACTATGGAGCCCAGCGGCCGGATCGCGAAACCCGCTGCGAAAGCCGCCAGCGCAAGGATGAAGCCGGTGGTTTCGTTGACCCCCGAAAAGAACTGGACCGATATGTAGCTCGCGAGCAGGCCATAAAGGTAGAAATCGAACCACTCGAACATGGTGCCGAGTGAGGCGGCCGCGATGACTTTCGTATCGCTAGTTTTGAGTGCATGCGCGGAGTCCTCCGCGCCCCGATCGGCGGCCATCAGCTTTCCTCCCCTGTGCCCCGGCCCGTTGTATGGCGCTATCTGGCGGCGCCTGGCTGGGGGTCTGGCAGGGCGGACTCTGACGGTCCGCTCATGCTCAAACTTAGATCAATAATATTCACTCCGGTGTGAGTTAATACATAAACCGAGCCTGTGTCCAAGTCGGAAACCGGACGGGCTCGACCTCAGTCGGCGACCTGCGCGCCCTCTCCGCAGATTTCTTCAAGGCCTGCGGCCATGAAGCGAGTCATGCGCGCTTTGACAGCCGCGTAGTCATCCGAATTGCACAATCCGTTGGACAGCTTGTCGATGCGCCCGGTGCGCGCGAGCGTCAGCATCAAGGCGCCGCTGACAAAATGGTACCCCCAAAAAATGTCTTCCTCGGCCGCATGGGGCAGAGCCTTCTTCAACAGACCGATCAGACGCAGAACGACCGGGTCGAAATGTTGGTCCATCATATCCGCGCCCCATTGCGGAGTGTTCGCCACCTGAGCGCTGAGCGCGCCATAATTGCGCCAGCCTTCACCACCTTCGATATAGAGATCGAGGTCGGTGTCGAGGAACGCCCGAAGCGCACCTTTCACAGTCGGCTGTCCCTTTGCCTCCAGTTCGTAGGCATCCAGCATTTTCATCCGGCGTTCGCTGGTCACCGCCGCACGTCGCGCGAAGACCTGGTCGAACAGCTGTTGCTTGTCGTCGAAATAGTAGTTCAGGAGCGTGTGGTGCACGCCGACGTGTTTGGCGACGTCTTTCAGCGTGACGCCGTGCAGTCCGTGGCGTGAGAACAGGTATTCTGCGGCGTCCAGTATTTGGAGCGTGGTTTCGGCGCGCGCTTCAGCCTTGGTTTGGCGTTTGCGACGGGGATTGCGATGTTCTGCTCCGGTCATTGTGTATCCCTGCTTTCGGTCGATTGTCGCCAAGCCCTCCCGTTGTCATAGCCGGATGTGCGCGGCGGAAACAACCAGGATTGTGTGACATAAGACGGCGAGACAATTTTTCTATCCGGTGTGAGTGAATTAAAAAACTCTTTTTAATCATATTCTTGATGTCCGCTCATCCAATATCTTCTACAGAACGATAATATTATCGCGCTTGTCAGTGAAAAAACTCCGACATAAGATTCGATCACAATAATCAGGCTGGCATAGACCGGCCAGGGGAGGAAAACGCTATGAAAAACGTGCTTTGCGCGACCGTATCTTCTGTCGCACTTTTCGCCTTGCCTTGCGCCGCGATGGCGCAGGCGGAACCGAATGAAGCGTCTGAAAACCAGGATCGTTCGATGTCGGATGGTCGTGACACCATCGTCGTCACGGCGACCCGCCGCGAAATGGATGTCCAGGACATCCCCATCAGTGTCACGGCCTTCTCTCAGGAGGAACTGACGGCCAAGGGCATCGTCGGCTATGAGGGGCTGGCTCTGGAAACGCCGGGCGCCGTGCTGAATCGCGCCACCACCAATTTCAATACATTCTCGGTGCGCGGTCTTGCGACCAACGGATATGGCGCCAATCTTCAAAACACCGTCGCGGTCTACATCGACGAATTGCCCATTTCTGCGAACGGAAACTCGACCCAGATCAACTCAACCCTGTTTGATGTCGAGCGCGTAGAGTTTCTGCGCGGTCCCCAAGGGACGCTGTTCGGCTCGGGCTCCCTGGCGGGCGCGGTGCGGATTTTGACCCGCGACCCTGACCTGGATGACTTCGAGGCTGCAGCCCTAGTGGATTTCGGGACAACCGATGGCGGCGGACTGCGCCAGCGCTATAACGCGATGGTGAACATGCCGCTGGTCGAGGACAAGCTTGCGCTTCGCCTGGTCGGCTTCTACCGCGATGAAGAAGGTTGGGTGGACAACATCGGCACCGGTGTCGAAAACGCCAACACCAATGTGAATTCCGGCGGGCGTGCGATCCTGCAGTTCGAGCCGGGCGGCAATACCTCGGTGCGTCTGATGGCGTTGATCGAAAACGCCAGCCCGGAAGATTCACAGCTGATCAACCCCAATCTTGGAACCAACCGGGACCAGCGGCGGACCCGCCGCCCGGATATTTTTGGTGCTGATCTTCAGTCCTACAACGCAACGATCGAGCATGATTTCGGCTTTGCAAATCTTACAAGTTCGTCGACCTATTCGCTGTACGATCAGGAATTCATCATCGATCTTGACGCCACTTTCGGCGGCTTCGTTCCCTTCGCGCTCGATGCGCTGGCTTACGACGAAGCGTTTGTTGAAGAAGTCCGGCTGGTATCCGAGGCCGGCGGGCGTTGGGACTGGATCGTGGGCGGCTTCTACTACTGGAAGCGTCGCGACGTTGACTTCAACTACCGCTCTGACCAGGCGTTCCTCGACTTCTTCGGAATGACCGGCCTGCCCGACGAATACTATTCGCGCTCGGCGAGCTATTCGGTGTCTCATGAAATCGCCGCTTTCGGCGAGCTGACCTATCGGTTTAGCGACAATCTCTGGCTAACAGGCGGGCTGCGCTACGGCTCACTTGACGTGCAGGGTTTCAACAAAGCCGGCGGTTACTCCAGCAACTATCTCAACCGCGCGCTACTCGGGCTGTCCGGACCGCTGACCGTCACGCCGACCGTCGCCGCCGCCGGCGCCAAGGGAGAGGAGGAAGGGCCGTCTTACCGGTTCAGCCTGTCCTACCGCCCGGTCGACAACGCCACGTTCTATGGCACCTACTCGACAGGGTTCCGCACCCCGGTGGTCAACGCCAGGGGCGGCCTTCCCAGCACTGTCGATCCCACGGATCTGATCATACCCGACGGAGCGTCATCGGATGAAGTTGAGAACTTCGAGATCGGTGTGAAGGGTAACTGGTTCGACCGCCGCCTGTCGGCCAACGTCGCGGCCTATCACATCAACTGGAATAACATTCAGGTCCAGGGCAACCGGGTCTCCGACCAGGTTCAGTTCGCCACCAATATCGGGGGCGCGACGAGCCAAGGTATCGAGTTCGAGGTGAACGCCACGCCGGTCGACGGGCTCAACATCGGCGCAAACGCCTCCTTCAACCGGACAGAGGTCGATGACCTGACTCCTGCCGAGGCTGCGATCTCCGGCGCCATCGAAGGCATTCAGCTTGCCTTCCCGGAGTTCCAAGGGTCGGTCTATCTGAGCTACACCCGGCCGATAACCGAGACTGTGACCGGGTTTGCGTCAGTCAACGCGCGCCATGTCGATGGTTTCCCGAACCAGTTCCCCTTCGTTCCAGGCCGGCCGGGGACGCCCTCGCCAACCTACGCCCAGGTTGAGGGCTATGAAGAAGTCAGCGGCTCGGTCGGCGCCTTCATTGGCGACCGATGGACAGCGACGCTCTATGTGGAGAACGCGCTCAACGATGACTCGTTGATCTACGCCCATCCCGAGGGTTTCGCTGACGCACGCTTTAGCACGCTGCGGCCGCGCACCATCGGCATCCGCCTCCACTATCGCCACTGATCGATGACCGATCATCCGTCTCCCATCCAAGCGACTGACCCGCTTGCTGAAGCCGCCGCCCGCCCTCCGGCCAAAGCCGGCGGGCGGGCGTGGTGGGTTCTCGGAATCCTGACCTTCGTCTATGTTCTGAACTTTCTCGACCGCCAGCTCCTGTCTATCCTGGCGGCTCCGATCCAGGCCGAGCTCGGTGTCTCTGACGGCCAGCTAGGCCTGATCACGGGCCTGTATTTCGCGCTCTTCTATTGCCTCATTGCAATCCCGGTGGGGTGGCTGGCGGACAAGACCAACCGCGTCGCGGTGGTCGGGATCGCGTGCATGTTGTGGAGTGCGGCGACGATCGCCTGCGGCCTTGCCCGCAGCTATCCCCAGCTCGTGATCGCGCGGATGGCGGTGGGTGTCGGCGAGGCCGGCGGCGTGCCGCCCTCCTACGCAATCATTTCAGACTATTTCCCTTCCGGTAAGCGGGGCCGGGCGCTTGGCTTGTACAATATGGGCCCTCCCATTGGGGCGGCGCTGGGCGTGGCCTTCGGAGCGTCCATCGCGGCGGCCTTCAGCTGGCGAGACGCCTTCATCGCGATCGGCGCCATCGGCGTCGGCGCCGGTCTGGCGGTCCTCATCTTTGTGCGCGAGCCCAAGCGCGGCGCCGCTGACATCGCCTCTGCTGCCCCTGCGGCCCCCGAACCGATCGCTCGGCCTGCGGAAGCAGCGCAGACGGAGAGTTTCTTTTCGACATTCCGGATGTTCTTCGCGCACCCGTCATTGCGGCTCATCGCGCTGGCCAGCGGCGCGACGCAATTCGTGACCTATGCGGTGATCAATTTCACGGTCTTGTTCCTGATGCGCGAAAAGGGCATGACCCTGCCCGATGTGGCCTTGTGGTACGCCTTGCTCCTGGGATTCGGGGTCAGCGGCGGCATGTATCTGTCCGGCCGTCTTGTTGATTGGCTCGGCCAGTATTCAAAGACCGCCTACGCTTATGTCCCGGCGGCGGGTCTGGCGATTTCCCTGCCGTTCTTCATCGCCTTTGTATGGGCGCCGACCTGGCCGCTGGCGATGGCCTTCCTGACCGTGCCGACGATCTGCAACTATTTCTACCTGTCGCCGTCGGTCGCCCTGGTTCAAGAGGAGGTGAAACCCAGCCAGCGTGTTCTGTCTGGTGCGCTCCTTCTACTTGTCATGAACCTGATCGGTCTAGGGCTCGGGCCGACCTATCTTGGAGCGGCGAGCGATTTCTTCAGGACCGCCCACCCCGACAACTCGCTTCAAGTGGCGATGTATACGCTGATACCCTTCTATCTCATTGCAATCGCGCTTTTCCTTTGGCTCGCCCAAGTCATGCGCCGCGAAACGCTGTCCCGAGGAAGCTGATCATGACCCTTGCCGTTCACCTCGCCGTCGCCTCGGCGCTGCTTTCGATAACAAGCACCAACGGCGCTTGCGCCCAGCCTGCCAGCGAAGCGGCCGGCCCCGTTGTTGAAGCGCCTGCGGGGACGTACCGCGGCACAATAGAAGACGGGCTTGAAGTCTTCCGCGGCATTCGCTTCGCAGCGCCTCCAGTGGGAGACATGCGATGGCGCGCCCCCCAGCCGCCGGACCCGGTTGCGGGAGAAATCGACGCCGCCGAATTCGGTCCAGCCTGCATGCAGCCGAGCCGGACGATCGAGAGCATCTATGCCGACACCCTTCCCGGGGGGATGGGTGAGGACTGCCTGAACCTCAATATTTGGGCGCCCGAAGACGCGCAGAGCGCCCCGGTCTTTGTCTGGATACACGGCGGCTCTCTGATGCGAGGGGCGAACAGTCAGGTCATGTATAACGGTTCGTCCTATGCCGAGGCCGGGATCGTTTACGTCTCAATCAATTACAGACTCGGCGTACTGGGTTATCTGGCACACCCGGAGCTGAGCGAACAGTCTCCCGAGGGCGTGTCGGGCAATTACGGGCTGCTGGACCAGATTGCGGCGCTGGAATGGGTCCGGGACAACATCGCAGCCTTCGGCGGGGATCCCGAGACTGTAACGATCGCCGGTGAGTCCGCGGGCGCCCTGAGCGTCGCCTATTTAATGGTGTCGCCGCGTGCGGAGGGGCTTTTCGACCGGGCCATCGCACAAAGTGCGTATACCCTGTCGACGCCAGCATTGCGCGAGCCGCAATTCGGGCTGCCTTCGGCGGAAGGTGTCGGGGTCTATGTCGCGAGCGCCCTCGGGGCTGGAGGGATTGAAGACCTCAGAGCCATGGACGCCGAAGCGGTGGTCGAGCGGACCACGCCGACCGGCTATATCCCCTGGGGTACGGTCGACGGCGTTGTGTTGCCGGACCAGCCGGTGAACATCTTTGACCGGGGCGAACAGGCTGCGGCGCCGGTTCTGGCCGGGTTCAACGAGGGTGAAATCCGATCGCTGCGCATGCTGCTGCCGCCCATGCCGGAAAGTGCGGACGCCTATGAAGCCGCCATTCAATCCGGTTACACCGATTTGTCCGACGCGTTTCTCGACCATTATCCGTCGACAGACATTGAAGAGAGCATGCTCGCGACCACCCGCGACGCCATGTACGGATGGACGGCGGAAAGACTGGTCCGGACCCAGGCGCAGACGAGTCAGCCTGGTTTCCTGTATTACTTCGACCATAGCTACCCGGCGGCGAATGCGCTGGGATTGCGCGCTTTCCATGCCAGCGAATTGCCCTTCATGTTTGGCGACATCCAGCGGCTTTCCGAGTTCTGGCCGGCGCCCCCAGACACAGACTCCGAACGCGCTTTCGGGTCCGCCATGTTCGATTACTGGTCCTCGTTTGCACGCGACGGTGTTCCAAGCGCTGCGGGAGGGCCGGATTGGCCCGCCTATGGTGACGGCGAGCACTACATGCATCTGGGTGATCAACCAGAGGCCGGCGCAGACCTGATGCCGGGCATGTTCGAGCTTCACGAAGCGGTGATGTGCAGACGCCGCGCCGGCAATGTCGGGTGGCACTGGAATGTCGGCGTGGCCGCGCCGCCCTTGCCGCCGCAGTCCGGAGACTGCCGATGATGGACGGCGCGATCCAGACGTATTCGCTCACCTTGGACAAGTTTCTCGACCATGCCGCCAAATGGCATCCGCATGCGGAGGTGATGACCGGGCGCAATGGTGATCTGGTCGAGCGGACCGGCTATTCGCAGCTGCGAGCGCGATCCTGGAAAGTGTCTGCGGCGCTGGGCGAACGCGGCGTCCGGCTTGGCCATCGCGTGGCGACCCTGGCCTGGAACACCCAGGCCCATGTCGAGGCCTGGTACGGCATTATGGGGATGGGGGCCGTGTGCCATACGCTCAATCCCCGCCTGACCGCCGATCGCCTCGCCGCGATGCTGGAGCAGTCCGAGGCGGCCATCCTGATCATCAGCGCGGATCTGGCATCACTGGCCGAGCAGATCCTCCAGTGCGCCACCTCAGTCCGTCATGTGCTGGTCATTGATGGCGCACAGCCTGATTGGCACGACGCGTGTCCCGGCGTTCAGGTTGGAACGCTCAGGGAGGCGGCCAATTCAACCGACTGGCCGGTGGAGTGGGGCGCGTTCGAGGAAACCGCGCCGTCAGGACTTTGCTTTACGTCCGGAACCACCGGCGCCCCCAAAGGCGTCACCTATACGCACAGGGGATGCTACCTGCACACGCTTCGCCAATTGCAGGCGGAGGTGATGGGTATCCGCGCCACCGATTCCGTCCTCGTCGCGGTGCCCATGTTTCACGCCAATGCGTGGGGGCTGCCGTTCGCGGCTCCGTCCGTCGGCGCCAAGCTGGTGCTGCCGGGACGCTATCTGGATGGGGAAAGCTTGGCCCGCCTGATCAATGCCGCAGGCGCAACGATGGCGGTCGGCGTGCCGACCGTCTGGCTGGGTCTTGTCGATCATCTGGATGAAACCGGGGGCGACGTGCCGTCGCTGAAGCGGATCATGGTCGGAGGCGCGCCGATGGCGCCGGCTCTGATGGACCGCATAGAACGCCGGCTGGGAGTCACGATACAGACCAGCTGGGGCATGACTGAGCTATCGCCGCTCGGCGTCAGCGCTCCGCCCGATGATCCTGACCGAACACCGGCTGTCTCTGGGCGCCCGGCGGTCGGCATTGATTTATTGCTGACCGATGCTGAAGGCATCGCGCTCGCCGATCAGCACGGCGCCGAGGGGCATTTGCGGGTGCGCGGATCCGCAGTCGTCGAACGTTACTTCGGTCAGGACGAGACGGCGCTGGACGCGGATGGATGGTTCGATACCGGAGATCTCGCTCGCCTAGACGACCAAGGCAATCTCTATATCACCGGCCGGTCGAAAGACCTGATCAAGTCCGGCGGCGAGTGGATCAATCCAAGCGAGATCGAAACCTTGGTTTCGGCCCTGCCCGAAGTGTCGCTGGCCGCGGTCATTGGACGCCCCGACGCCAAATGGGGTGAACGGCCGATCCTTCTCATAGAGTTGACCGAGGGCTCCGAGATCACGGACCGCGCCTTGCTCGAACCGGTGCGAAGTCAGGTCGCCTCCTGGTGCGTCCCCGATGCCGTCATCCGCGTCGCGGCGATGCCGCTGGGTCCGACCGGAAAGATCGACAAGGTCAGTCTTCGCTCCCTTTTTGGAGGCGCCCCTGACGCCAAACCGGCCGACGTGCAGAACCGGGCTGCATCCTGATGGCTGCATCTCGCTCGGATGAAGCGGATCGAGCCCGGTCTGGTCCCGGGCGGTGATGTCGGCGGAAACTCGGCGAGAGACGGGCTCTCATAGCTGCATATGCCCGCATCGCCGCTGTCGGGCGCCAGGTCGCGATCACACAGCTCGCAATTGTGGCGCAGGTCCAGCATGGTCACACTCCTCTCATAATCGACGGGCAGGCGCTTTTCGCGGGCATGGCCGCGCCTCGACCATGCGCCGCGCTCAGGCTGGCGTAACACCGTCATGGCTTGAGACGCCTAGTTCTGCATCGGAATGTGATCGTCCCAGCGGAAGCCGACGCCGCCGGCCTGCCAGACGCCGTCTCCAAACGGGCTGGGCGCGAGGATATTCAGGTGTTGCGGCAGGCCGAAGCCGGGCGCCAGATCCTGGACGCCTTTCACGGTGCTGCGGTGCATGATCCGCAAGCCTTGCTCGTGGGCCGGTAGATGCGCCTGAGGCGCGGCGCGGTGGGCCACGGCGAGATTGTCGATGAAGACGCAGTCGTTTTCCTGATACTCAAAGCCGATGGCGTATCCGTCCTCCAGCCCGGCGTTGAGGATGTCGTTGTAGTCGCGGAAGAGCTGTCTCATCTCATCGGCGTCCAGCAGTCGGAACCCGTCCGAATCGGCGCGTTTTTCGATGACGGCGCCCGTCATCCCCAGATGCAGCCAGATGCATTTGCGGCCCGATACCGGGTGTTCATGCACCATGGGGTGAACCACGCCGGACGCGGAGTTCACCGAGAAGAGCCGGCTCCAGCGCTCCTTCAGATCATCGGGCAGCGCGTCATAGGCCATGGCCTGGTGCGCGAAATACGTCCCGCCGCCTTTTTCGGCCGGCCGGATGATGTGGTAGCCGGAATGAGAGAACGTGTCGGCGTTGAAACTGCCGTCATTATGCCATTGCGGCCCCACGCCCGGAATGCCGTGGGTGCGGTCGTTTGACAGGCGGAAAATGTGGGGATTGCCGCCCGGCGTCGCCGGATGAACGCCGTGGGTGCTGTGCAGGGCCTTGCCGCCCCACCAGCAGCTGGCGCGCAGGAAATCATCCACGTCCAGCTGCCGTTTGTTCTTGAACACGAGAAAGCCGCGATCGGCCATCTCACGTTCCAGCGCGTCGACCAGCTCGGGCGCCGGCACGTCCTTTGACGTCAGATCAATCCCGCTCACCTGCGCCCCGATGGGGTCCAGCGGCGCAATCTCGCCGCCAAACTGGTCAACGATCGCGGCGCGCGACGGATCAAGCTCGGGAAGGGTTTTCGGCGTCGTAGTCAATGTTCAACTCCTGTGAACCGCTGAGCTCCTTGGCCTCGTCCTCGACGTGGGTAGCTGAAGGCCGCTGTGAAAGTGGGTCCGGCTGTTTTTGTCAAAGCACGGAGGGCGTGGACTGTTCTGAGATTAGCCAGGGGCCGCCTGCAGCATCGCGGGCCGCCGGCACGCTCCAGCATCAATTTCGAAGTCCCCGCCATCCCCCTCAAGGGTGATGCCGCCGCGTCCGTCACCATGCTAAAAATAGGACAATTCAGTTCAAATTGTTCCGGCGGTCCCGCAATGACGATGATCAATCCCCTCTCCTGCGTCGCCGTGGCCGCAGGCGTATTGCTCCTCGCACCCATGACGTCGTGTGCGCAGGACATTACCATCACGCCGCCTGCGGAAGTCGCGGCGTTCATGGCGGTGTGCACGCCGGTGAACGCTGAAGGACCCGGCATCCGCGACACCATGGTCGACCGCGGCTGGGTGTCATTTGCGCCCGAGGACCGGCTCGCTGGCGTGCAGGGCCTCAGCGCGGCGCTTTTGTGGTCCTATTTTCCCTACCTGCTGGATTCAGAACGGGTTGAGAGTTTCGGCCTCGTGGTCGACGGGGTGGGCGCCGCCGCGGACGGAGAGAATGCTGCGCTTCTGGGCTATGAAGACCAGATCGCCCTGATCCTCTGGAACGGGGACAATCTGTCCTGCCTGTGGGCGGGCCCGCAAAGCGAGGCGGTCGATCGGCTGGCGGACCAGCTGGGCGGCTTCATCGAGAGCGAAGGCGTCACCACAAGAGCCATCGACCAGACCGTCGAAGCCGGTGGCCGCGAATGGGCGCGCCGCATGGCGGTCGCACGAACCCCGGTCGCCGACCTGCCGGCCGAAGTCGCCGACCGCGCGGTGACGGACGCGGCGAGACTGGACCGTTCGCCTCTGTAGCGGCGCGAACGAACGGCCAGCGCAGAAGCGAGAGCCGCCAATAACCCTTTTTATCCTCTGGTTGAAAAAGTCGCCGGGTTTGCCTCCATTGTGATCTGAGTTTCACGACGGAGACTGCAATGGCCCCGCCTCAACCGCCTCAAATCGCCAAGCGCAATGCTTTCACGCGCTTCCTTGATGCGGTGGAATGGCTGGGCAATCTGCTGCCCCACCCGGTCACCCTGTTCGCCTTGCTGGCGGTAGGGATCGTGCTGATCTCGGGCTTGTTCGGGTGGCTGGGCGTGACCGTCGAGGACCCAAGGCCGGCGGATGCGCGCGGCGTGGCCGAGGACGGCATGATCCGCGCGGTCAGCCTGATGAACGGAGACGGCGTCCGGCGCATCTTCACCAGCCTGACCGACAACTTCACCAGCTTCGCGCCGCTTGGCGTTGTGCTGGTGGCCATGCTGGGCGTCGGCGTGGCGGAAAAATCCGGTCTTCTATCGGCCGCCGTACGCGCCATGGTGCTTTCCGCGCCGCGCCATGTGGTGACCGTGGCGATCGTGTTCGCCGGCATTATCTCCAACACAGCGTCAGAGGTGGGCTATGTGGTTCTCATCCCGCTGGCCGGCGCGATCTTCTATGCGCTCGGCCGCCATCCCCTAGCCGGCATGGCGGCGGCGTTCGCGGGCGTGTCCGGCGGCTACAGCGCCAATCTGCTCATCGGCACGATCGATCCCCTGCTGGCCGGGATCACGCAGGAGGCGGCGCGCCTGATCGACCCGGAATACGTGGTTCTGGCCACGGCCAACTGGTATTTTATGGTGGCCTCCACCTTCCTGATCACGCTTGTGGGTTCTCTTGTGACGATCTTCATCGTCGAGCCCAAGCTCGGCCGCTATGAGCCGGAACGCGCCGACCCCACGATCCTGGACGACCGGATGATGGCGCCGCTCAACGCTACCGAGCGGAAGGGCCTGCTCTGGGCCGGCTTTGGGGTGCTGGCGGTGCTGGCCTTCATGGCGCTCACCCTGCTGCCGGAATGGGGCGTGTTGCGAAACCCCGAGACTGGCGACCGCATCAATTCGCCCTTCTTTCGCGGCTTTGTGGTCTGGATCCTGATCTTCTTCGTCGTCACCGGATACGCCTATGGCCGCGCAGCCGGAACCATGCGCAGCGACCGGGACGTCATCGACGCCATGGCGGCCGCCCTGTCCTCGCTGGGGCTCTACATCGTTCTCGTTTTCTTCGCGGCGCAGTTCGTGGCGTTTTTCGGCTGGACCAATCTGGGCGCCATCACCGCGGTGACGGGCGCCAGCTTCCTTCAGGACACCGGCATGACGGGGCCGGCCCTGTTCTTCCTCTTCATCCTGATGTGTGCGGTGATCAATCTGTCCCTGGGCTCGGCCTCGGCCCAGTGGGCGGTGACCGCGCCGATTTTCGTGCCCATGCTGATGCTCATCGGTTACTCGCCGGAGGTTATCCAGGCGGCCTACCGGATCGGCGACAGCACCACCAACATCATCACTCCCATGATGAGCTATTTCGGACTGATCCTGGCCTGGGCCACGCGCTATGACAAAAATCTGGGTGTGGGCACCTTGATCGCGATGATGTTGCCCTACTCGATCTTCTTCATGCTCACCTGGTCGGGCTTCTTCTTCGCCTGGACCTTCCTGCTGAACCTCCCGGTGGGGCCAGGCTCGCCGACGCTCTACCCGGCGGGCTGACGAACCCGCGCGCGCTTGACCGGGGCGCGCCTTGAGGGCTCTATCGCCCTTGAGGGTTGATACTGGAGGGGCGGATGTTCTTTACGGCGATGATTTTGGGGGCTGCGCTGCAAGGCGCCGCGCTTGATCCGGAGATCCAGGCGAACCCCGCCACGGTCCTAGATGAGGCCCTGGAGCCCGCGGCGCCCTCGCCGGCGCTTTTGAGTATTGATCCCGACCCGCGGCCCCTCGCCTGCCCGTTCATGGGCCGGGTCGACTACGAGCCTGGCGATTTGTCGTGCGGCACGATTCTCGTGCCGGAAAACCGCGAGGCCGACGAGAGCCGCTCCATCCGGCTGATGTATGTTCACATGCCCGCCACCGGTGAAGACGAGGATCGCCGCGAAGATCCCGTCATCTACCTCACCGGCGGCCCTGGAGTGCCGGTGGAGGGGTATGTGGAGCGCCTGCGCGACCACCCGCTCTTTGAAACCCGCGATCTCTATATTCTTGAACAGCGCGGCATCGCTAATAGCGGCGAGTTCTGCCCGCAATACGGCGCGCTGAGCCCGGGGCTCGCAGACCCGCGCACGTTTGAAGAGGCCGAAATCGCCACCGCCGAGCGCATGGGCCTGTGCTTTTCCGAAGCGAGGGCGCGCGGCGTCGATCTGCGCGGTTACAACACCCAGGAGAACGCGCGCGACGTCAAGGCGCTGCGCGAGGCTCTCGGGTTTGAGCAATGGAATATCTGGGGAATCTCCTACGGTTCGCATCTGGGCCAGATGGTGATGCATGAAGACCCCGACGGGGTGCGCGCCATGGTTCTGGACGCCATCGTCCCCAATGATCTGGGCGGCGGTTTCGGCGACACCGGCCGCATGGCCGAGACCGTGCTTGAGACCTATTCTGACGCCTGCACGCCTGGCGCACCCTGCGACGGCTTCGCCGACCGGATGTTCGCCGCGATTGAATCGATGCAGCAAGACCCCATCATCCTGAGCATCGAAAATCCCGAGATCGCGCCGTCCGGCGAAGTCTGGGTCCCGCCCGTCGTCTTGATGGCTCCCGCCTTCCTGATGTCCTATGAGCATGAGCAGCACCCGGCGGCCCCCGCGGTCACCGACCGGCTCTCGGAGCTTTTCACTGATCCTGATCCGGCTTTTCTGGAGGGGCTCGGCGCCGCGCTGTCGAACGCCGGCGCACCCGAACCGTTCGGCGCCATCGCCGCCGGCATGAGCGACGCCATACGATGCAATGACGGCTACATGGCGCAAACGCTGGCCGATCAGCAGGCCTCGACCCATACCCGGTTCGAAGGCGTTTTCTACACGGATACCGGCTCGCGCGCTGCGCTGGACGTGTGTGAGGATTTCGGACTGATCCGCCGCACCGGTCCGGCCTACGCCATCCCTGAGGCGTCCATGCCGACCCTGATCGTAAACGGCGACGCCGATCCGGTGACCCCGCCCTGGCTGGCCGAGTACATTCACGCGCGCATGCCCGGCTCGCGCCTGGTGATCACGCCGAACGCCGGCCACGGCCCCACCCGCGCCATGACCGAGTGCGCCGGAGAGGTCTTGACCGCCTTCTATGATGCGCCCGACCTTGCCGTGCTGGACGCAGCTTGTCTTGAAGCGGGCGTCGATGCGCCGGTGTATCCGCGCTTCATGTCGATCGACGCGCCGCTGAAGCTACTGGCTCTGGCGCCCGGGGCGCCGCAAAGCTTTATCCTTCCCGGCGCCTGGGCGGGTCTGTCGCTGCTGGTTCTGATGCTCACCGCCTTGCTGACGCCGTTCGGGTTTCTGGCGCGCGTGATTGACCGAAATCCCGCCAGCGAGCTCGCTGCTGACACGGGCGGCGCGCGTCTGACCGCCTGGTTCACCGCTCTGGTGGCGCTTGGCGGGGTGGGTCTTCTGGCGGCGGGCGGTTACGCGGCCTACGAGATCACGCCGCTGGCCCTGGTCGCGGGTTTGCTGGGTCCAGCCTGGACCGGCGCCTGGATGCTGCTGGGCGCAGGCGCTCTAGGCGTTCTGACGTTGGTGCTTCTGGTCCGGGCGCTCGGCGCGGGTCAGGTGAGGATCGGCACGCTGGCGGGTTTCGCTCTCACCGGACTCGCCGGGATCGCGGTCGCCGCGTTCGCGCTGATATTCGGGATAACGCCGTTCTAGGCCTTTTCGGTGGTCTCCTAGTTTCCGAACCAGATCTTGGCGTCATCGACAGTCTCGAACGCGCACGCGAGCACGCCGCGATCGCGCAGCTCGGTCACCAATGCGTCCCAACCGGCGTCCTGGAAGCCGCGATGAACAAGCGCGAAGCGCTCAAGCCCCTCGTCTTTCATGTCCTGCGCGAGCGCGCCGGACTGAAGCTCGCCTGAACCGCCCCTCGCTTGGGTGGAAACGGCGTGGTCCATGTCCAGGATGACCGAGCGAAGCTCCTCGGAGCGGATCAGTCCGATCAAATCATGGAAGGTCTGCGCCTGATCGCGCGGAGACGCATTCTCGGCGATCCGGGCCAGGAGCTTGCTTGATGTAAGAAGCCGCCAGTCAACCAACGCCATAATAGCCAACCCTATCGCCTGAATAAGATTAGAACCCATCCGACGGGCGGCGGGTTCCCTGACGGCTCACCCTTCCAGATGGAGGTCAAGCAGCGCCTTATAGCGGCGGATATTGCGCACATAGTGCACCGGCTCGCCGCCGCGGGCATACCCGTAGGGCAGGTCCTGGTAATAGGCCGGCTCCGACAGGAGCGGCAGCGTGGTGCGCACGTCCGGCCAGACATTCTTGTCCAGCCCCTGCCTCTCGGCGAGACGGCGCGCATCGTACAGATGCCCCATGCCGATATTATAGGCCGCCATCGCCTTGAACAGGCGATCCTCGCCTTCAACCCCGTCGGGCATCCGGCCCATGAGGTTGGACATGTATTGCGCGCCGCCGAAGATCGACTGGCGCGGGTCGGAACGGTCTTCAATCCCCAACTCGCCGGCGGTGGGCAGGGTCAGCATCATCATGCCGCGCACGCCTGTAGGGCTTTGCGCATCGGCGTCCCAATGGCTTTCCTGATAGGCCTGAGCGGCCAGCCAGCGCCAATCGAGCTCCTGCTCTTCAGCGGCTTGTCGGAAAAAGCGCTCGTATTGCGGCAGCCGTTCATCGATTCGCGCGATGAATCGGCGCGTGTCGACATAGTCGAACGCCTCGCGCGAATGCCCGTACCAGCGCTCGTCGAGATCCTCGAGCAGGCCTTCGTCATGGGCGCGCGTGAACCAGGTGTTCAGCGCATCGACCAGATCGTCGTTCTCCGCCCCGATGACCCAGGCCAGGCTGCGATCGTCTTCGGTCAGGCTGATCGGGGTGAGGAGTTCTGGAAACTCCAGGCGGGCGTACGCCACCAGATTGGAGTCGGCGACAGTGGCCGTGAGATCCTCGTTCTGAACCGCCTCCAGCAGCTCAAAGGCCGAGGGCGCCTCGACAGCGCGCCAATCCAGTTCCGGCAGATCGACCTGCAGCGCCCGAAGCGATTCCGCATAGCTGGACTGCGCCACAACGGCGAGATCGACGCCGAGAAGGTCTGCGGGTTCGCGCACCTGCGGCCCGCCGCGGCGGGTCACCACCATCTCGGTGATGTTCTTGTAGGACGGGCCGAACAGGAAGCGCTCTTCGCGTTCTGAGGTGCGGGTGATACCGGCGGCGGCAAGATCGCCCACGCCGTCCTCGACCCCCTGCAGAACGCCGGAGAGATCGTCAAACACGACGAACCGGACGCCGACGCCGAGATCCTCGGCGAAGGCGCGCGCCAGATCGACCTCATAGCCGACAGGCTCGCCGTCCTCGCCCATCGTGTAGGTGGTCGGGCCGGACGTCGTCAGCACGACGACCTCACCGCGCTCCTGGATCGCGGCGAGGCCGGTACCATCCAGCGCGCGGTCGCCTGAGCCGCCGCACGAGGCAAGAAAGAACGGCGCCAAAACACCGCCCACACGAAGCGTTCTGAAAAATTTCATGCCTTCAACATAACCTGATACGCTCCGAAAACCAAACGCCTGACAGGCGAGCCTGATTTGGTTCGCCTCCAGAATAATTATTTACAGCTACTCGGCGCGATTAAGGTCCCAGTCGTATTGATGGCCACGAACATTCCCATTCGTCTGAATATGACTGGCCAGCTCCGGGTCTGCATAGTCGAGCACATGAGCGATCACGCCCGATTCGCTGTCGCCGAAATCCTGGCGGAACCAGCGATAGATGCGCGACACCTCGATTCCGCCTTCAATCATGGTGACGCCGCGCGGATGGTTGATATAGCCGCGCGCCGCGGCCTCGAGATCAGACTGAAGCGTTTCGGCGCGCCAGGCTGTCGGTTTGAGGTTGGGGCAGCCGATCGAGGCGCAATTGACCGCATAGTGCACCAGCGCGGCTTCATAGCGCGGCCGCATGATGTCGTGCTCGATATTGTCCAGAGAAAGCGCCTCGCCCTCCACCGTGACACGGTCCACGCCCCAAGGGCCGATGGCGAAGGGGTGCGGCTTGATCTGGCGGATCGAGTTTTCCGGCGCCTCATCCACGATCAGCTTGACTGTCACCGCGTTATAAAGATTGGCCCAGTAGGCGAACGCCGCGTCCGGCTCCATCGCAGACGGCGTTGCGCGCTCCAGCTCCGCAACATAGGCGTCCAGCGCGGCGCGATCCGCGCTGTCGGAGCGCAGAGCCTCGTATCGAAACCGGTTTATCCCGTCATCACTCTGGACCAGATACTCTGACAGGATGGCGTCCCAGGCATCGTTCGGGTCCTGCGCGGCGGCGAACGGCGCCCATCCCAGGGCGAGCATTACGGCGAAGATGACGGCGCGCATGACGAGCTCCTTCCTGCATGACCTGGTCCTGATGTAAGCCCTCACAGCCCTTATGGCTTGCCGCACGGCTGAATCTCGCCAGTTTGTGATCATGGATAACGCCTCCGATATCCCCGCGCCCGACCGTCGCACCATCGCCCTCCCCGATGGCGAGATGGCGCTGTCGTGCTGGCCTGCGCCGGGAAAGCCGCGCCTTGTCTTCGCCCACGCCAACGGCTTCTGCGCCAGCGCGGCGCGGCGCATGCTCTCCGGGTTGAGCGCGGATTTCGACATTGTCGCGCCTGATCTGCGCGGCCATGGACGCAGCACCCTGCCCGCAGATCCGTCCAGTCATAGGAGCTGGGACGTGTATGGGAGCGATCTACTGGCGCTGTTTGCGGCGCTGGACCGCCCGCCCGATCTTCTGACCGGCCACTCCATGGGCGCCTCCAGCGCGCTGCTGGCGGCGAGCCGGATGGATGCGCCGCCGCCGCTGGCGCTGGTGGAGCCGGTGGTCATGCCCGGCGTCCTTGCGTTCACGGCGCAAACACCGCTCTGGAAGATCTTTAAAGGCTCCATGTCGATTTCGAAAACCGCCCGCCGGCGCGCCCGCCATTGGCCGTCGCGCCAGGACGTGCTGGCCCGGTACAAGGCCAAGCCCGCTTTCGCGCGCTGGTCGCCCGGTGTTCTGGAAGATTATCTCGATGACGGCCTCACGATGACGCAGGACGGCGTCACCCTGTCCTGCGATCCTGAATGGGAAGCGGCCAATTACGAAGCCCAGGGCCATGATCTCCTGGGCGCGGCGCAGCGCGTCACTGCGCCGGTGCGCGCCTTCAAGGCCGAGCACGGCTCCACCCTGATCAACACCGACAGCCTGGTGCGGCGCGGCGTGCGCGTGGAGCGCATGGACGGCGTCGGCCATCTCGCGGTCATGGAGCAGCCCGAGCGCGTGGCCGCCTGGATCCGTCAGGTCTGGAAGGAAAACGAATGAGCGTACGAACCGAGACCAGAGGCGCCGTCTTCATCGTCACCATCGACCGGGCCTCCCGGCGCAATGCAGTGGATCGCACCACCGCCGAGGCGCTCGCCGACGCCTTTCGCGCCTTCGAGGCCGACGATTCCTCAAGCGTCGCCGTGCTGACCGGCGCTGGCGGGCGGTTCTGCGCCGGGGCCGATCTGAAAGCGATTTCTGAAGGTGCGCCCAACCGCGTGGAGCTGACCGGTGACGGGCCCATGGGTCCAAGCCGCATGGCGCTCACCAAGCCGGTCATCGCCGCAGTAGAGGGCCACGCCGTCGCCGGCGGCCTGGAGCTCGCCTTGTGGTGCGATATGCGCGTCATGGCCGAGGATGCGGTTTTCGGCGTGTATTGCCGCCGCTTCGGCGTGCCTCTCATTGATGGCGGGACGGTGCGCCTGCCCCGCCTGATCGGGGAAAGCCGGGCCATGGACCTGATTCTCACCGGGCGGTCGGTGGACGCCGACGAAGCCCTCGCCATGGGGCTGGCCAACCGGATCGCAAAGCCGGGCGAAGCGCTGAACGACGCTGTTACCCTGGCGAACCAGATCGCCGCCTTTCCTCAAACCTGTCTCAGGAACGACCGCCGCAGCGTCGTTGAGGCCGCATCGCTGCCTTTTGAAGACGCCATTGTCAACGAGACCCGGCTGGGCCTGAAGACGCTTCAAAGCGGCGAGACGGTCGCCGGCGCCACTCGCTTCACCGACGGCGAAGGACGCGGCGGAAAATTCTAGCGCTCCCCTGAACGCAAAAAAGCTCCCGGCCAGGCGCAAAGCGCGTAGGACCGGGAGCTTCATTGAGTTAGGCCGCAAGAGGGCCGTCGAACGCTTTAGGCGCCGGCGCGGCTCGCCTTCTTGCGCTCGTGCTCCAGCAGGAGCTTCTTGCGCACGCGGATGCTCTGGGGCGTCACCTCGACGAGCTCGTCGTCATTGATGAATTCCAGCGCGTACTCCAGCGTCAGGCGGATCGGGGTGGTGAGCACCACGGCCTCGTCGGTGCCGGAGGCGCGCATATTGGTGAGCTTTTTGCCTTTGAGCGGGTTCACGATCATGTCGTCGTCGCGGGCGTTGATGCCGATGACCATGCCCTCATAGACCTCGGTTCCGTGGCCGATGAACAGCTTGCCGCGCTCCTGGATATTCCACAGGGCGAAGGCGAGCGCCTTGCCGGAATCCATGGCGATGATCGCGCCCTTGGGACGCTGACCCACTTCGCCGGCCGCACGCGGCGCGTAGTGGTCGAACGCGTGGAACATCAGGCCGGAGCCCTGGGTGAGCGTCAGGAACTCGGAGCGGAAACCGATCAGGCCGCGCGTCGGCGCAATGTATTCCAGGCGCACCCGGCCATTGCCGTCGGGCACCATGTTCTTCAGGTCGGCCCGGCGCATGCCGAGCTTCTCCATCACGCCGCCCTGGTGGTCTTCTTCGACATCGATCGTGAGGGTCTCGAACGGTTCGCAGACCTTGCCGTCGATCTCCTTGGCGATCACCTGCGGACGGCCCACGGCCAGTTCGAAGCCTTCACGGCGCATGGTCTCGATCAGCACCGACAGGTGCAGCTCGCCGCGGCCCGAGACGGTGAACTTGTCGGCGTTGTCCTGCTGCACCACGCGAAGCGCCACGTTGTGGATCAGTTCGCGGTCCAGGCGTTCCTTGATCTGGCGCGACGTGACGAACTTGCCCTCGCGGCCTGCGAACGGCGAATCATTGACCTGGAAGGTCATGGAGATCGTCGGCTCGTCCACGGTGAGCGGCGGCAGCGCTTCTGGATGCTCGGGATCGCACAGCGTGTCGGAGATGTTGAGCGGATCAACGCCGTTGAAGGTGATGATGTCGCCCGCGCTCGCCTGGTCGCGCTCGACTTTCTCGAGGCCGTGGAAGCCGAACACCTGCAGCACCTTGGCTTTGCGGGTGGCGCCGTCGGAGCCGACCACGACGACCTGCTGGTTCTTGCGCAGCGTGCCGTGACGGATGCGGCCAAGCCCGATCACGCCGGTATAGCTGGAGTAATCCAGCGCCGAGACCTGCAGCTGGAGCGGGGAATCGGGATCCACCGCCGGCGGCGAGACGCGGTCCACGATGGTCTGGAACAACGGCGTCAGGTCGTCGCCATGGCTGTCCGCCTCAAGGCTCGCCCAGCCCTGCAGGGCCGAGGCGTAGACCACGGGGAAGTCCATCTGCTCGTCATCGGCGCCGAGGCGATCAAACAGGTCAAAGGTCTGGTCCACCACCCAGTCGGGACGCGCGCCGGGGCGGTCGACCTTATTGACCACCACGATGGGCTTCAGGCCCAGCGCCAGCGCCTTCTTGGTGACGAAGGTCGTCTGGGGCATCGGCCCGTCCACCGCGTCCACCAGCAAGAGCACGCAATCGACCATGGAGAGCACGCGCTCGACCTCGCCGCCGAAATCGGCGTGGCCGGGCGTGTCCACGATGTTGATCGCATAGTCGCGCCAGGTCACCGCCGTGTTCTTGGCGAGGATCGTGATGCCGCGCTCTTTCTCGATATCGTTGGAGTCCATGACCCGTTCGACATCCATGGTGCGGTCGCCGAACGTGCCGGACTGACGCAGCAGCTTGTCGACGAGGGTGGTCTTGCCATGGTCCACGTGGGCGACGATGGCGATATTGCGGATGCGCTCGACCGGAGCGGTCATGGGCTTGGTCCTTGTGAAGACGGGGAGTTTGTTTGCGCGCCCTCATACAGGCGCGCGGCGGTTAAGGCCAGCACTGGAAACCGCCCGCCGTCACGTTTAGTGTGCGGCTTGCTTATGACGCTATAAAACCTGAAACCAATTCAGGACTTAAGGGGAAACTGCATGTTCAAGCCCATGATCGCCGCCGCCGCGGCGGCGCTCGCCGGCCTTTCTTCGGCGGCGCTCGCCGAACCGATGAGCTTTTTTGAAGTCGACGGCGTCACCTATGACGAGACGATTCCCGGCTTTGACGAGGCGATGGGCTATGAGATCGGCGAACGACCGGTGCGATACGCCGATCTGGTGAGCTATCTCAGCATGCTGGCCGAGCGCTCGCCCAATATCGAGGTGGAGACGATCGGCTATTCCCACGAGCGGCGGCCGATCCTGACCTTCACCGTCACCAGCCCGGACAATCACGCCCGGCTCGACGAGATCCGCGAAACCCATCTCGCCCGCGCCCGCGGCGAAGCGGCGCCTGACGCTGCGCCCATGGTCCTGTGGATCAATTTCGGCGTCCACGGCGCGGAAAGCTCAGGGATGGATGCGGCCATCCCGGTCCTCTATCACTTCGCCGCCGCGCGCGGAGAAGAAGTCCAGGCCAAGCTGGACGACTCGGTGATGCTGTTCACCGTCGCGTTCAATCCCGACGGCCATTCGCGGCGCGTGAATCACACCGAGACCTACTGGTCCTACGCCGACAACACCGACGTGAACGACGAGGCCCACAATCTGTGGACTGCGGCGCGCACCAATCACTACTGGTTCGACCTCAATCGCCAATGGCTCCTGCTGACCCAGCCGGAAAGCCAGGCCTGGGTGCGCAAATGGCATGAGTGGAAGCCGATGGTGTCGGCCGATTACCACGAGATGGGATCGGACAGCCCGTTCTACTTCCACCCCGGCGAAGCGCTGCGCCGCAATCCGCTGATCCCCGAGCGCGCCCGCGAACTCACCTTCGAGATCGCCCGGCGGCACGCCGAGTTCCTGGACGCCGAAGCGCGCCTCTACACGACCCAGGAAAACTTCGATAATTTCTATATCGGCAAGGGCTCGACCTATCCGCAGATCAATGGCTCGCTGGGCATTCTCTTCGAGATCGGCGCGGCGCGCGGCGGCGCGGTGGAGACCGAACGCGGCCTTGTGGAGCACGCCGACAATGTGCGCACCCAGTTCCGCACCGCCCTGACGACGCTGGAAGGCTCGCTGGACCTTCGAAGCGAGATCACCGCCTATCAACGTGATTTCTTCGCCCAGTCGCTCAACACCGCCCAGCGCGGCGATCAGCAGGCCTGGGTGTTCGGCGCGGACGGAGATCCCGAGCGCGCGCACCGCTTCGTGCGCCTTCTGCGCCAGCATGATATCGACGTCTTCGCCGTGACCGAGGCCCTGCAGGCCGGCGGCCGCAGCTGGGAAGCCGGCGAGTCCTATGTCGTCCCGCTCAATCAGCAGCAATACGCCATGATCCGCGGTGTCTTCGACCAGTCCACCGAGTTTGCCGAAAACATCTTCTACGACGTCTCGGGATGGACCTTGCCGCTGGCCTACGATCTGGAGTTCGCACCGGTGCGGGGCGGCCGATTCCGGGCGAACCTTGCCGATGAGCCGGCCACCGGTGACTTCACCCCGGCCGCCGCGCCGGACCGTGCGCCCTACGCCTATATCTTCGACTGGGGCCATACTTATGCGCCGCGCGCCCTGAACCGCGTGCTATCGCAGGACCTGTTCGCGCGGGCCGCCCGCGAGCCGTTCACCGTGGAGACCACGCGAGGCGTGGCCGAGCTGGACCGCGGCGCCATCGTCGTGCCGCTGGCGCGTCAGGACATGAGCCCGGCCGACATCCACGCCATCATGGAGACCATCGCCGCCGAGGACGGCGTCGAGGTGCATGCGGCCCGCTCCGGTCTCACCCCGGTCGAGGGCCGGGATCTGGGCGCCTGGAACGTGTTCGAGACCGTCACCGAACCCAAAGTCGTGCTCGCAGTGGGAGACGGGGTGTCCTGGTACGACGCCGGCGAGATGTGGTGGACGCTCGATTACCGTCACCGCATGCCGGTGACGCTCGTAGACACCGGCCGGCTCGGCTCGCTGGACTGGAGCGATTACACCCACCTCATCCTGACGGGCGGCGACGCCGACATGTCCGACGCTCTTACCGAGGCGGTGAGCCGCTGGGTGCGCGGCGGCGGCACGGTGATCGCCACGCGCGGCGGCGCGCAATGGGCCCAAGGCGCCTTCTTCGACGATGAGGGGAGCGCTGGCGAGGCCTCGGAAGAGGAGAGCGATGAGATCCAGCGCTACAATGTCTCGGAAATGCGCGTGCGCGAAGCCGAGCACGTGATCGGCGGGGCGATTTTTGAAGGCGATCTTGATCCGTCACACCCGCTGGGCTTCGGCTATCGCGACCGCATGCTGCCCATGCACCGCAACGAGACCTTTACGCTCGCGCGCCCCGAAGATCCGTTCGGGGTGGCGGTTCAATATGTCGATGAGCCTCTGCTCGCAGGCTACGCGTCGGACCGGCGGATCGGCGAAATCGCCGGAACCCCGTCCGTCGTCGCCCGCCGCCTGGGCTCTGGCCAAGTGGTCATGATGGCGGATAATCCGGTCTTCCGAGGCACTTACCCCGGAACCGAGAAGCTCCTGATGAATGCGATCTTCTTCTCCGGCCTGATCGACGGCGCCCGCGGAGACTATGAAGAGTGAAAGCTGACCAGGCCCCGGTTTCGTCTCCGCTTTCCGCGGAGGCGAAACCGGGCGCCGTTGAGGCGCTAGCCCACCACCACGAGGCTGAGCCACTGCGCGGCGATCGCCGGCGTGTCGTGGCCTTCGATCTCGACCTCGACGGTCTGGGTGAGCTGGAATTGACCCGGCTTGCGCTCGGTGACGTCGGCCAGGGTGAACTTGCCCCGCAGCTTTGACCCCACCGGCACCGGGCTTAGAAAGCGCACTTTCTCAAAGCCGTAATTGATCCCGATCGCCTTGTCGGGAAACGCCGGCAGCGCCTGCTCGGCGAAATGGCTCAGCATGGACAGCGTCAGAAAGCCGTGGGCGATCGGTCCGCCGAACGGCGTCTCCGCCCTGGCCCGCTCCGGGTCCACATGGATGAATTGATGGTCCAGCGTCACGTCGGCGAAAGCGTTGACGCGCGCCTGGTCGATAGTGAACCAGTCCGACATGTTCGTCTGACCGATCCGCTCTTTAAAGGTGTCGATGATGCTCATGGCCGCGAATTCAGCGCGCGCCGGGCGGTCGCGTCAAGATGCTGACCGCTTTCCCCATTTGCGCCAGGCGAGCTTGCTCAGTCCAAACAGGGAGATCGCCAGCCAACACACCTCGATCACGAAGCTCGCCAGATTGAACGTCACCATGAGCGAGACGATGAGAAGGCACGCCCCGAACAGGTTCAGCAAAAGGTAGAGGAGCGAATCCCCTCTCACCTTTTCGATTTGCAGCAGGAAGAAGGCGGCCAGGACGCAGGCGACCCCGGCGATGCCGATCACATCAGTGAGCAGCATCAGCGCCCACCGTCGCCGCTTGCGCCCGCGGCGATAGCCGCCGGGCTCTGCGCGTCGGAGGCGATATGTTGCTTGACCTCTGGCGGGACGAACACCTCCGCGCCGTCATCCATGTAGATGGTGGTGGACGGAAAGGCGAACGCGGTTCCGGCCTCGGCCTCGACGATGCGTTTCACGGCGAAGGCCAGCTCCTCCTTCAGGCCCAGCCACTCGCCCCAATTGGTCGTGTGGGTGAAGCAGTAGAGCAGAAAGTCGATGGAACTCGGCCCGAAACTGTCCACCCGCATGAAGGTGGCCACCTCGGGCGGATCAGCGAAGCCGGGATGGGCGCGCAGCCAGTCCAGGGTGTGATCGCGGATATATTTCAGCTGCTCGGTGGTGGTCTTGTACTCCACGCCCACGATCCACTTGATCCGGCGGTGGGACATGCGCTGGTAATTGATCACCGGATTATCGGCGAGCGCGGCGTTCGGCACGTAAACCGGGCTCTTGTCGAACTGCCGGATCAGGGTGGAGCGGAAATTGATCTGCACCACGTCGCCCTCGACGACGCCGTCCACCTTGATCCATTCGCCGGGCACGAACCGCTTTTCAGTGAGGATCAGCAGGCCCGCGATCAGGTTCTTGAACAGGTCCTGCGCCCCCAGGCCGATGGCGACGCCCAGCAATCCCAGGCCGCCGATAACCGGCGCCACCGGGATACCCCAAGTCTGGAGAACAGCAGCAGCGCCGATTATGACGAAGAGGACTTTGAGGAATTTCGCGATCCAGTCGATCATCACCGGGTTTAGGGTCTCCCGGATCGGCTTGGACAGGTAGGAGAGCGGCTCCACCACGTTACGAAGCGCCCAAAACAGCGCGATGATCACCAGGCTCTCGGTGACCTGAGCGCCGTTCAGCGGCGCATTATCCCCATGCAGATTCAAAAAATGAAACGCCGCATAGACGCCGATGATCACCGGGATCAGCTTGACAGGGCCCGAGAGCGCCTTGACCAGCTTGTCGTCAAGTTTGCTCTCGGTCTTTTGCGCCTGCACCATCAAGCGGCTCAACACGATCCGCGAGAACAGGCCGCGCACCAGAAACGCGAGCACGAGGATCATGACCGCCGCCAGCCCGTCGCCCACGTCATAGCCCAGAAAGCTGGTGTTCCAGACATCAACGACGATGACCCAGAGCGCTTCGGCCTGGGTCACGAAAGTGTTTGATTGCGTGCTCACGCCCGCTCCTTGGTCCGCGAGAAGGTCAGATCCGGCCATTTCTCCTGGGAGTAATTCACCTCCCAGGCGGATTTCGCCATGAAGACGAGATCGCCGTCGATATCCTCGGCCATGGCCGATTTATGCCGATCAATGAATTCGGCGATCTTTGCGTCAGGTCCGGTGAGCCAGCGCGCCGTGTCGTAGGGGCTGGGCTCGAAGGTGACTTCAAGGCCGTATTCATCGGCGACGCGCTGGGCCATCACCTCGATCTGCAGCGCGCCCACCGCGCCGATGACGAAATCGCCGCCGAGCTGCAGGCGGAAAAGCTGGGTCACGCCCTCTTCAGCCAGACTCTCCAGCGCCTTCTTCAAATGCTTGGCCTTCAACGGATCCTTCAGACGCGCGCGGCGCAGCATTTCCGGGGCGAAGTTCGGGATGCCGGCGATCTTCCACTTGCCGGATTCCGAAAGCGTATCGCCCACGCGCAGCGCGCCATGGTTGGGCACGCCGATCACGTCGCCGGCATAGGCCTCATCGGCCACTTCCCGGTCATCGGCGAAGAACATCACCGGCGCCGAGACCGTGAGCGCCTTGCCGTGGTCGGTCTTCATCTTCATGCCGCGTTTGAACTCACCCGACACCAGGCGCAGAAACGCCACCCGGTCACGGTGATTGGGGTCCATGTTCGCCTGGATTTTGAACACGAAGCCCGCGACTTCCTTGCCGTCCGGCTCCAGCGAGTCGCCGGGACCCGCCGCGGTCGGCTGGGCTTCGGGCCCCGGGGCGATCTCGGCGAGCGCGTCGAGCAGCTCCCTCACCCCGAACCGGCGCAGCGCGGAGCCGAAATAGACCGGGCTGAGATGGCCCTCGCGATAGGACTGCATGTTGAACGGAGGCATGAGCTCGGCGGCGATTTCGGCGCCCTCGCGCGCTTCGGCGAGCTCCTCTTCGGTGAGCTCTTCGGTGATGGCGTTTCCGTCCATCGCAAAGCGCTCGGACGGCACGAATTCATCGTCCACCGGGCGGCGATAGGTGACGAACTCGTTCTTCTTCAGGTCAACGACGCCCTTGAAGCGATTGCCTGATCCCACAGGCCACTGCATCGGCGCCACGTCCAGGGCGAGCTTCTCCTGGATGTCGGCGAACAGGTCGTTGGGATCCATGGCCTCGCGGTCGAACTTGTTGATGAAGGTGAGGATCGGGATGTCGCGCAGGCGGCAGACCTCCACCAGCTTCAGCGTGCGCGGCTCCACACCCTTGGCGGCGTCCAGCACCATGATGGCGCTGTCTGCGGCGGTGAGCGTGCGATAGGTGTCCTCGGAGAAGTCTTCGTGGCCCGGCGTGTCCAGAAGGTTGAAGATCAGACCTTCATGCTCGTAGGTCATCACCGAGGCGCTGACCGAAATCCCGCGCTCGCGCTCGATCTTCATCCAGTCAGACCGGGTACGCCGGTTTTCACCGCGCGCCCGCACCTGACCGGCCAGGCGGATGGCGCCGGCGGTGAACAGCAGGTTCTCCGTCAGCGTCGTCTTGCCGGCGTCCGGGTGGGAGATGATGGCGTAGGTGCGCCGGCGCGACCATTGGGGGCCGTCAGCAGCAGAAGTCATGGGAAGGTCCGATCCGCAAAATCACAGGCCAGCGATTAGCGCGCGCGGACATTCAGGGCAAGCGCGTGCGGGCGGTCGCCGGATACGCTTCGGGCAAAGAAAAAGGGCGGGAGCTTGCGCTCCCGCCCCGGCTCGTCCCCTCGTGGCGAGCCTGTCTGGATCAGTATCGCAGGACGATCTGTCCGAAGACCCGGCGGCCGACCACGTCAAACAGGGACGGGTCCGTGCCGGACTGAACGTTCGGCGCGTATTCCGGCGGCTGCTCGTCGAACAGATTGTTCACGCCGAGCCGCACGGACGCCCCTTCGGTGACGTTCCAGGTGGCCCCGGCGTCCCAGTACCAGATGGAGTCGGTGCCGGTGAACGAGGTCTCCCCGGGGAAGATGATGTTCGCCCGGTTCTCCATGGAGCTGACATACTGACCGCGCAGGTCGAAGTCGAAGTCCGACACCGTCCAGCGGGTGTTCCACAGCGCCTTCCACTCCGGGAACGAGGTGCCGAGGCCCTCGCCGAAGAAGGACGCCGTGCCGGCGAAATCAAGCACCGGAAGCGTGGAGAGCTCCTGCTGGTTCCACTCCAACAGATGGGTGAGCAGCAGCTGGGTCTGGATCGAGCCGGCCCAGCTGGGCGCGCCCATCCAATCCAGATCGAAGCCGTAATTGATCTGGAGATCGAGACCGGACGCCTGCTGCTGACCGCCGTTCACGCCCGGGAACAGACCTCCCGGATCGTTGGGGTCGGAGAGGAAGAAGATATCCCCGCCGCCGCGAACGATCGTCTGGCAGCTGGCGTAATTGGCGTCATAGCTGGAATTGTTACCGTAGTAGTTGTAACAATCCGCAATGATCTGATTCACCCCAGGCGAAAGAATCGGCGAGGAAATGTCAATATACCAGTAGTCCAGGGACCCCTGGAACCGCTCCATCCACTGGTTCTGAACAGGGGACGAGAAGACAACGCCGACCGTATACGTATCAGCCGATTCAGGATTGAGATTTGTATTTCCTGAAGTCGTGATCGAGGCTTGCGTACCCGGGGTCTGGGCGTACAGGTCCGGGGCCGCGACGCCCGTGGCCGCGCACAGGGCCCGAACCTGAGCGGAGTCCGCCCCGGTGCGCGCCTGGGTCGTCACCGAGCACGGGTCGAAATATTGCGGCGCAGACCCGCCGCCACCGAACAATTCGCCGAAGTTGGGCGCCCGAACGGCGTGCTGATAGCTGGCGCGGACCCGCGCATAGTCGAGCGGTGTCCAGCTCAACTCCGCCTTGTAAGCGCTGTCTTCGCTGCCGCCGGTGTCGCCGGTAATGCCGTCGGTGAATTCCGACTGCGAGAAGCGGTAGCCCAGCGTCAGGTCCAGCGATTGCGCCCAGGGCTGATCCGCCGCGAGCGGGATCAGCGCTTCGGTGAAGATGTCCTCAAAGCTGTTGGTGCCCGAATTGGGGTTCTGGGCGTTGAAGCCGGAGATCGGGCCGCCGCCTGAACCCGGGTCGAACGCAAAGTCGAACCCGCGGTATTCAGCGCCGAGAACCACCGACACCGGTCCGGCCGGAAGCTCGAACACATCCCCGGTCACATAGCCCTGCACGACCGTTTGGGAGAACTCGGTCGAGGCGGTGGAGCTGACCTCGAGGTAATCGATGCATTCCTGCGACAGGGGCTGACGACCGAACGGGTTGAAACCACCCGCGCAGATCGAGGCGCCGCCATCGGCCGCTTCCAGAAGGATCTGCAGTCGATCGCTGTCGATATTGCCCTGCTGGGTGCGGTCGATCTCGGTGTCGCCTTCGGACACGTAAGCGTTCCAGCGCCAGCTGGAGTCTCCGATCGGGCCGCTGGCGCCGAAGGTGACATTGCTCACCGTGTTCTCGAAGTTGGACTGGCGCAGCCCCGCGGCCAACGTCCGCTGACGCATCAGAAACGGCTCGGTCGCGCCGGCGCCGACCAGGTTCGGGTCATCGCCCGTCCGGCTGGCCAGGATTGCAGCGAGATCGGCCGGGATGAACGGGTTGGTCACGGGAATGATAAGCTGGAACGCCACTGAGCGGCCCGGCTCCACCAGCCCTGAAACCGCCTCGATGGCGCTGTTCTCGCCCGGCGGACGGATTGTCACGGTCGGGATCGGAGTCGGCGCCAAGGCCTGAGCCGAGTTGTACTGGCTGTAGGTGACGTTGCCGAACACCTCGACTTCATTATCGAACCGGTATTCGGCCTGGCCCATGAAAGTGTCGCGTTCCAGCGGCAGCGTCAGCAGGTTCACGAAGTCGAAATTGTACGAGTACGCGTCCGGGAAGATGTTCTGGTTCACGTTGCCGTCGACATCGTAGCGGAAGTTCTCCACGTCCGACGGATTGTTGAAGACGCCGGCGGAAAACAGCGTGCCGTCCAGGTTGAACCCGAACCGGTTGCCGACCGACACGTCGCCCGCGTTCACGCCATAACCTGCAAAGACCGCGTCGACCGAGGCTTCCGTGGGGCTGTTGGCGGCGCCGAACAGAAGCGAGCCTTCCGGGAAGAAGCTGGTCGTCGCCGTCGCCTGCTCGGCGAAGGGACGCTGGCTCTTGATCATGCCCTCGCGCACGGAGCGTTCGATGGCGAGCACGGCGTTGCCGCGATCATTATCGAAATTGCCGCCCACGACGCCGGAGACCGAATATTCCTGGGCGTCCCAGTATTCGGTGGAGTTTTCGTAGCTGACGCGCAGATCGACACCCTCGAAATCGTCCTTGAGGATGATGTTCACCGCGCCGGCCACTGCATCCGCGCCGTACACCGCGCCGGCGCCGCCGGTGGCGATTTCGATCCGGTCGATCAGGGCCGCCGGGATGACGTTGAGATCCACCGTCAGGTTGGAGGCGGACGGCATCATGCGGCGCCCGTTCAGCAGCACGATGTTCCGGTTCGCCCCGAAGCCGCGCAGGTCCACATTGGCCTGACCGCCATTGCCGGGATTGTTGGACGTGGTCGTGCCGGCCGGGTTCACCTGCGGCAGCGTGTTCAGGAACGTATCCACCGTAATGTCGGCGTTCGCCGTCAGGGCGTCGCCCTGAACGGTGACGACCGGGCTGTCGGCGACGAAGTCCTGACGCACGATGCGCGACCCGGTCACGGTCACCCGGTCGCGGGTCTGCTCGGTTTCGGCCTCGGCTTCGGCCTCTTGCGCGTGCACCTGACCGGCGGCGAGGCTCGCCGCGGCGGCGCCTCCCAGCAGGACGGCCCTAAAACCGCGTCTTTCAAAAAGGCGTTGCATCGTATTCGGTCCCCCGTTTCTTCGATGTTGGATGCGGCGCACATGCGCCGCGGAACGGCGCGCGCCGTCCTTGGATCGAAGGTGTCACGGGAGTGTCGCGAACCGCGCGGGCCATTCGGCGGACGGCGCGCCGCGCGCGACGAACGGGGGTGTTGTCCGGATCCGGACGGTTTCCTGCGGTGAATCGCCCCGCTGGCGCGGCGAACGACGAGGTCTTTCCTTTCCAAGCAGCGCCCTAACCCGGCTATAGTGTCGAGATGACAACACCCGGCCTTGCATACGCTCCCGCCGTAGGCGCCCTGTCGGCGGGCGTCGCTGCGCGATGGCGCACGATCGCGGTGCTCACCGGCGTGGTCTGGGGCGCGATGATGGCGCTGTCGGTGCTCGGCTCGCTACACGCGGTCCGGGCGCTGGACCTTTCGACCGCCATGATCTGGCGGCCGATTTTCGCAGACCTCTTCGGCGCGGCCCTGAGCGCGGCGACCGCGTTCGGGCTTGCCGGATTGCGCCGCCATACGATCCTGGCGCGCGCGGTCGCAGCGGTCGCGGCGAGCCTTGTCGCCGCTGTGATCTTCTCATTCGTCGCCATCGGCCTTATCGCCCCCCTCGCCGGTCCCGATTACCTGGCGGACGGATTTTCGGCGCAGCTCGTCCGCATGGCCTCGCTGCACATCTGGGTCTTCGCCGCCTATGCGGGCTTCTTTCTTCTGCTCGACCAGGAAGGGCCGCAACGCGCCGATAAAGGGGCGCAAGGCTTCAAAGCGCAGGCGTCCTGGATGCCGGAGGAAGACTATTCAGGCATGGATGCACGCTGGTTCTGGTCGTTCCAGGCCGTGTTCTGGTCGGCGCTGGCGCTGTTTTCCATCGCCAGTTCGGTGAACGCAGGCGAGAGCCCGACCGACGCGTGGCGGATTCTAATCGCCGAAAGCGGCGGCTTTACAGTGACATGCCTGGCCCATTTTCTCCTGCTTCGCCCGACCCGGTTCTGGGCCCTGCACAAGCGCGCCGCGCTCGCCCTGGCGATCTCGGTGCTGACGGCGGGAGTGTATATTTTCGGCATCTTCATCGCCTACTATGTCGTCGCCCCGATCGAGGGGCCGCCTAGCCTGGCAAATGGAGAAATCACCGAGCTGCAGTTATTCCTGCTCGCCGCTCCGCGGTGGATGTTCCTGAATTTCCCGGTCTTTGTCGGATGGTCAGGGTTTTACCTGGCGCTCGACAGCGCCCACCGGCTGCGGGCCCAGGAGAAGCGGCTCTATGAGTCGATGATGCTGGCCAAGGATGCGCAGGTGAAGATGCTGCGCTTCCAGCTCAATCCCCATTTCCTGTTCAATACGCTGAACGCGATCTCCAGCCTTTTGCTGGACAAGCGGGCCGAGGACGCCGACGCGATGCTGGGACGGCTCGCCCGGTTCTTGCGGTTCGCCCTGGAAGTCTCTCCGGACGATCAGACGTCGCTTGAGGACGAAATCGCCGCGCAGCGCCTGTATCTGGAGATCGAGCAGATCCGTTTTGAGGAGCGGCTGAAGGCGGAGTTCAAGGTCGACGCCAACTGCGCGGCCGCCCTGGTGCCCACCCTTATCCTTCAGCCCCTGCTGGAAAACGCAGTGAAGTATGGCGTCTCGCGCTCAAGCCATCCTGTGCACGTGACGGTGTCTGCAAATCGCATCTCGAATGACCGCCTTTCGCTCAGCGTGACCGACGACGGCGGCGGCGCGCCGCATTCGGGCGCCTCGGGCGGCGGTGTGGGCTTGTCCAATGTCGCGGCGCGCCTGCGCGCGCTCTATGGCGCGGAGGCGACGCTGGATTACGGGCCGACCGTCGACGACGGCTTTGCGGTGCGTCTGGTCCTGCCGTTCGTGTCCGCTTCGCAAAGCAAGGAGCGCTAGCCATGCGGGTCCTTATCGCCGACGACGAGCCGCTCGCCTGCCGCCGCCTGGAGATCCTTCTTTCGCGCCGGGCCTGGATCGAGGTGGTGGGCAGCGCCCGCGACGGCCGCTCCGCGCTTGAGGCCATCGATACCCTGGCGCCAGACGCGGTGCTTCTTGATATTCAGATGCCGGGCCTGGACGGGCTGGATCTGGCCGAGGCGATCGCGCGGCGCGGATCTCCCATCGCGGTGGTTTTCGTGACCGCCTATGACGCCTTCGCCGTGCGCGCGTTCGAGGCGAACGCAGCGGACTATCTGCTCAAACCGGTGGAGACCGAACGCCTGGATCAGGCGTTGGGGCGGGCCCGGCAAAGCCTGGCCGCGCGCGACGCCCAGGCGCGCGCCGACGAGCTTGAAGCGCTTGTTCACACCTTGCGCGGCGACGACGCCGCTCTGTGGGTGAAAGACCGGGGCGGACGGGTGCGGATCGATCCGGCCAGGCTGGACTGGCTGGAAGCCGAAGGCGATTACGTGCGCCTGCACGTGGGTCCGCAGTCCTGGCTGCATCGCGCCACGCTGTCGGGGCTTCTGGAGACGCTGGACGACCGGCTGTTCGTCAGGGTCCACCGATCGGCCGCCGTCAATCTGCGGCGGATCGAACGTCTGACCTCGGACGCCAACAGCGCCAAGCGTCTAAGGCTTGAAGGCGGAAAAGAAGTACGGGTGGGGCGCGCTTACGAAAAGGCGGTCGCCGAGGCGCTGGCGCGCAGCTGAGTGGAAAGCGGGGGCGGAAGCCTTGCTGCGAGCCGCCGCCCCCATCGTCCAGATCGATCACTCGGGGGAATGATCGACGCGGTCAAGCCTGGCCGCGTAAGGGCCTGCGTGCATGGCGAATTCGATGAAGCGCAGCGCCCGTGCGGCGAACGCCGGACTAGGCGCGCAGTCTTTGCGGCGCCTGGGACCAGACGGAGAGATTGACGACGTGGCTGGAAAGCTTGCCGGACGCTTGCAATTCGCGCAGTTGCTGGATGGTGACGAGTGAGATCGAGGCGAGGCGAAGCTGAACCTGGCCGCTCAGCTGGATATGGCGCGGTGCGATAGCAAGCATGGCGTTGGCTTCATCGGTCTTCCAGGCGATCATCGCGGCCAGAAAGCTGGCGACCTCCGGGTTTGTACGCGCGATCTGCGGCTCGTCGAAAACCGCTTCGCGCACCAACTTCGCCACCTGGGCGACACGCATGGAGATCAACGCGTCCGGGGGGTACCCATTGGCTGTTCCGGCTTCGAGAGCCGTCTCGCGCGCATCGCCGAGATCAAAAACCGCATCGTTGAAAAGAAACAGCATGGCGTCCGCCTGACTGAGCCGATGGAGACGAAGCGAGTATGGGCATAGAGCCGTTAAGACTTCTCAATCACGCCGTTAAGGTGGTGGAGACCATAGGCTGAAAATTCGCCGCGAAACCGGAATCGCGCGCGCCGAAACCGGCGACAGCCCCTCTGCCCCACGCGCTGAGACACCGGGTGTTAAGCCGCCTCAATCGGCTCCTGCAGAAAATGCCGCCCTTTGGTGTCGTCGATCTCGACCACCCAAAGATCAGGATCGCGCTCGGCGCGGCGTTTCGCGTACCCGTCGGCGTCCTGCTCCGGGACAGGGTCGGCGCCCAGCGGCTGCGCCCACACCCGCTCGCCTTCAAAATTGCGCACCGGCGCGAACAGGCAGGCCGTACGCTGGGCCAGCAGCACCTTGACCAGGACAGCGCCCGCATCCGGGTCCCCGCGCCTGGCCACATAGACCGACGCGCCGGCGGATTCGGCCCGCCATCGTAGGGCGTCGATCCAGAAACGCGCTTTCAATTCGCTCATATTACTTGATGGCCGATCAATTGCTTAATAATGTCTTAAGCGAGGGGAACGTGCCATGTCGATACAACGAGGCCTGATCGGTTTATTCGTTGCCGTATTCCATGGGCTGGCTATGGCCGGCGCAGCCATGGCGGCTGATGTCGTTTCATCTGACAACGGGTCCGCCCCGCGTCCGGCCCGATCAGAAGAAGCGCTGATTTCGCGGTTCACCGATGCCGCCGAGCTCCATCTCGACGCTGAGAACAGCGAGATTCGCATCGCCTTCTCCATTGCGCCCAATTCGCGCCCGGAGAGCGTGGAGCTTTTATTGTCCGCCCGTCCGGCGGGTCCGCAGGCGTCAGGGCGCATTGAGGCGTTCGTGAACCGGGCGCGCGCGGTCGAGCTTCAGCCCCGCAACGAGCCGTTTGAAGCCCGCTTCTCTCTTCATTCCGATGATCTTCGCGCCGGCGACAATGTTCTCGTGCTGCGCCTGATCGGGGAATCCGGCGCCGGCTGGATCCTCGACGCGGACGCCTCGCGGCTTCGCGTAGCTGCGGCGCCGCCGGTCGGCTATGTGGCGCTGGACGAGATTGAATCCGCCCTTCGCGCCGATTTCGCCGCGCCGCGCCGCGTCTATCTGGAAACCTCGGCGGCCAGCGGCGATGATCTGGCGGTCTCTGCTCTCATCGCCCAGGGCCTGGCGCTGCGCATGGGCGAGGCGCCAATCCTGGTGCGCGACCGGTCCGTGGCCGAGCTGACGATCTTCGCCGAACTGCGCCCGGGCGCCGCGGCGCCTGCCATCGACCTCACCGGACCGTCCGAACTGCGCCTGTCCGCCGGCGGCTCGGGATCGCTGATCGCCGCCGCCCGCCTGTTCGCGGCGCGCTCCATGGACGCCCACACCGTACGCTTTGACATGACCAGCGCCCTGTCGGCGCGTCGGCTGGATCGCCCGCGCAAGGCTTCAAGGATCAATGGCGCGCTGGAAGCCCTGGCCGCCGGCGGAGCGCCCTTCGGGGCCGACCAGGGCGGCCGCGCCGCCGTGGTGATCGCTGCGGGCGATGAGGAGGCGCGCGCCGCTTCGCTGGCCGTCGTGGCCCGCGCCGCCCTCGCCTCTGGCTCGGCCTGGCTTTACGCCTGGTATGGCGACGACCTCGCCGATGCGCCGCTGAACCATGACCTGCTCGTGCTCGGCCCCCAGAACGGGCTCGATCCGCGCCTGATGGCCGCCGCGCCGCCTGAGGTGCGCGCTGCGGCGAACGCGGCGGCCAACCGCGCGCCGCGCCAGCGCCGTTTCTACGGTTCCACCGCCTACGCCGCAGACGCCGACGAGCGCAGCGCCCAGATCACCGGGGTCGCCGCCCTGTTCGATTATGGTGACGGGCGCCGGGTGGCCTTGATCACCGCGCCTGACGGCGCCGATTACGCCCGGGCGGCCAAGCGGCTCGCCCGCTCGGACCTGTGGTCAGGCTTGCAGGGGCGCGCCTCGCTGTGGGATTCAGCCTCAGTCACGCCGTTCGGACCCAGCCAGGCGCCGCGCTTTTCAGCCGAATGGGCGTCCAGCCTGATGCGCGCCAATGACGAATGGCTGGCGCTGGGCGCATTTTCGCTCGCCGTTTTTCTTTTGCTTCTGGGCCGCGGCGTAAACCGGACGGCAAGACGCAAGGTGTAAGCAGTCGGGCATGACGCCCGCTCTGATCGCCCTTCTCACCGCCGCCACGCTGACCTCCGGCGAGCCCGCCACGGGCACGCAGCTCTATGCCCATCGCATCGCTTTGGCGGCCGCCGACGATGAATGCGCCCTGTTCTCGCGGCCTGAACGCGCCCTGCTGGACGCGCTCACCGCGCGCAGCCGGGACGATGCGGCGCGCGCCGGCGACCCCGCGGCCATGCTTGACCGGTTCGAGGCCGACCATGCCGCGCCCCCCGCCTCCTGCACGGATGAAGCGGTCACCACCGCGGCTGAAGCCCATCGCGCGCACGCCGACGCCCTCGCCCAGACCCACGAGATCGCCTTTCCCGGCGTATATCAGGACTGGGTCAGCGAGCGCCGCGACCGCGGCGCGCCGCTATGGCGGGTGCGCCAGTCCGATTCTGACCGCACGGCGGTGCTCGGCATTCATGCCGGCGAGGACGGCGATGTCATGGCGCTGGCCCTGCGCAGCGCCACCGCACCGGCGTTCGCCGTCATCGTGGTGCGCAACCCGGCGCGCCAGGCCGCGCCGCTGGATTTCACCGCCGGCGGCTTGCTCCCCACCCCGTTTGAAAACGCACTGAGCGCCTGGGGCGGCGCGTCCGGCGCCCACCGGCGCATCTCGGCGAGCGCCCGGCTGGACGCGGACATGGCCGCGCGCCTGGCGCCGGCCGGCGGCGTGAGCGCCTACGGGTTCGCCTTCCCCGACCACGCCATTCTGGCGCTGCGCGCCCTTGCGCCGCGCGAAGGCGTCCGCATCGACCTGATCGACGGGCGCGGTCAGATCCTGGATACGCTGTGGTTTGAGGTGGGAATGTTCAACGCGGCGCTGGCCGTTCAGGCGCTCGAGCTGCCCGAGCCGGAGCCTGCGCCCGCGGTCACCGCCTCGCGCTAGGCGCTGGCGGCCGTTCCGCTTTCCAGCGCTGCGCCGACGGCCTGGGCCGCGCGGATGCGCTCATGCACTTCAAGCGGCGCGAGAGGCTGGGGCTCCACGGCGCCGGCCAGTACGGGCAGGCGCACGGTCACCGTGGTGCCTTCGCCCGGCGCGCTTTGAACGCTCATTTCGCCGCCATGCAATTCAGCCAGCGCCCGCACCAGAGAGAGGCCCAGCCCGGTTCCGCGCTCCACGGTGTCGCGGCCCGAGCTTGACTGGGCGTAGGGCTGGCCGAGGCGATCAAGTTCATGGGCCGCCACACCCACGCCGCTGTCACCGACGGCGAGCACCATCTCGCCGTCCTGGGCGCGGACCATGACCACCACCGCGCCGCCGGCCGGCGTGAACTTGACGGCGTTGGAGAGAAGGTTGAGCAGGATCTGCCGCAGCGCCTTGCGATCGGCGGTCACGGGAAGCGCCTGATCACCGGTCTCGCAATACAGCGCGACGCCCTGCTCTTCGGCGCGCAGACGCATCATCTTGGCGCAGATATCCACCACGTCGCGGGCGTCGAACGTATCGACGCTCAGCTCATAGCGGTCCGCCTCGATCTTGGACATGTCCAGCACGTCGCCGATCAGCTCCAGCAGATGCGCCCCGCTCTCATGGATCAGGTCGCCATATTCGGCGTAGCGCGCCGGCAGCGGACCAAACAGGCGCTGCTTCATCACGTCGGAAAACCCGATAATGGCGTTCAGCGGCGTGCGCAGCTCATGGCTGACCGCGGCGAGAAACTCTGATTTCGAGCGATTGGCGGCGATCGCGGCGTCGCGCTCTTTTTCCAGGCGTGCGCGATCGGCGTCTTCGCTGGCGGGGCGCGCCTGAGCGCGCTCCAGCGATAGAACGAAGCCGGCCGGTGTGGCGACGGCGCGGGCGTCGAGCGGAGTCTGCGCGCCGTCCGCGGCGCGCACCGTAAAGCTGAAACAGCCGCCATCGGCGCCGCCGCCGCGCCTTGCAGAATCAAGAGCGGCGCGCACGCAGGCCTGCTGGTCTTCATCAAACGCCAGGCCGTCCACGGGAAGCCCGGTGAGCGAGCGCGGCGCCCCGGGCGCGACGCGGCGCAGGGCCCGGGAGGCGGCCATGATCTCGCCGTCACCGTTCAGGGCGATCAGGGGCTGGGGCGCGCGGGCGAACCCTTCAGCAGCCGGACGCGCCGCGTCCAGCGCCCGCAAAGTCCGGGCAAGGCGCGCATCAAGACGGGTGCGCGCGCACAAACCAGCAAAGGCGAGAAACGCCGCATAGGCCGCCCACGGCTCAGGCGCGCCGGCGAGCGCGGGAACGCCTTCGCTCAAGGGCCCAAAGAAGCCCGCCGCGCCGGCCAGTACGAATGCGCTGGCGGAGACCACGGACGCCAGACGCGCCTCCCGCGCGCCGCCGGCGGCCGCCATGGCCGCAGTCGGAGCCAGAAAGACCAGCGCCGCAGCGGAGAAAGCCGAGCCGAACGCAGCGCTCGCCGCAAAGCCGGGCAGCGCCCAGGCCAGGCACAGCGCCAGGCGGACCACGTCATGGCGAAGGAGTCTGGGACCGGCCAGCACAAGCCCGAGAAGCCCCGGCGCCGCAGCGGCGCAGAGCAAGGCCGTCCCGGCCGCGCTGAGGCCCGGCAGCACAAGCGCCGCCGTCATGGCGACGCCCAGCCAGGCCCCATGAACCAGCCGGCCGGTCGATTTATCCAGAGCGCGAAGCGCGCGGGCCGAAAACGAAGCCATATTACACCAGCTGATTCGAACGGTATTCCGACGTCTGCACGCTGCGCCGGCTGCGTTAACAATTATTGAATCTGTGTTAAACGATCAGGTCACGTTTCGCAGGCAATCTTTTGATCGGGTCGAAAGACCCTCAGGGCCCCCAGCTTCAAAAGGAACAGGCACGCCATGACCACCACATGGTTCGCCGCCGCCGCGCTTGCGGCCGCGCTCACCGCCAGTCAGGACGCCCCGGCGTCGGCCGAGCAAGACGACGTCCAACCGGTTTCCTCCGGGCCGCAACTGGCGCTTGAAGCCCCCGCAGAGGCCGCAGAGGCCGACCCGATCCTGCGAAACGCCGAGACCTACGCCGCCTATCACGGCGATGTGGGCGAAGCGGGCCGACGCGAGCTGCTTTCGGGCGCCGATCTCGACGCCACCATGGACTCCCTGACGCGCTATTATGAAGGCGACCGCCTGGTCGACGCCCAGATCGCCTATGCTGCGCTTGTGGCGTCCCAGCACCCGGACTTCATCGATTCCGTGCGCGCGGTCGCCGACTATTACGGAACCGACACCGCCCGCAGCGCCCTTATGAACGACCCGGTTTATGTGACCGGCTTCATGGGCGCCGACGAGGCTGCCGACTCCGTCATTGGCGCGATCTCCGAAGACGTCGACCATATGGAAGTCGTCGGCGAACGCTACCGCCAAGCCGCCTACGACTTGCAAAGCTCCACCTGGGCGGCGCGGCGCGCCTCCGATCGCCAGGAGCGCCTGTCTTCGCTGGAAACCGCGTCGGACCGCCTGGATGTGGACTTCCACCTTCAGGACGGAAGCCGCGGAGCCGTCAACGGACCCGGCCGCCTCGGCTCGGCGTCGGCCCTGTTTGCTGAACGTGCGCCGACCACCGGACCGACCCTGCCCGATCTCGCCGTAACCGTGGGCGAGCAGCAGATGGAGCCCGATGAGCGCCGCGTGGGCCGCATGCTGGCCGTCGCCGCGCTGCAATCCATCGAGAGCGGAGACATGGCGGCGCTGGACTACATGCTCAACGACGCCAGCGTCGAACGCTGCATCACCTGGGCGCGCCTGACCATGGCCCAGTGCGTCGCAGCCGGCTACTTCAAGTATGAAGACAGCTTCTGCATCGCCGAGCACGCCTTGCTCGACGTAGCCGACTGCCTAACCGCAACGCAGGCTGTCTCAAACTGATACAGTTCAGCGCAATTACTTAATCGACAATTTACGTTAACCGCTCAAGATTAAGACACAATTTACTAAAGGCCGGGGAAACGGTGGAAATTCCCCGGTCTTTTGCGTTAGCCTCGATCTTGCTTCCAGAAGGGAAAGCGCCAGGAACGAGGCGAGAATGCTGAAGTTTATCTTCAACGCCGTATTCTGGACCGCGCTTGTCGCGGCCTTCACACCCCAGACTTTCGCCGCGCCGTCGGACGGCGCGTTTGCGAGAACTCTGGCCGCCTATCTCTCCGAACCCGCCGAAACCACGCTTGCAAGCACCCGGGCCGAAGCTGAGGCGCTCTGCCGGCGCGAAACGCAGGCCTGCAACGTAATCAACGAATTGGCCCGGTTCACCGGCGTCGTGGCCGGCGTGGCCGCCGACCGCGCCGAGCGCGCCTATGAAGAGCGCATGAGCGAGCAACGCGCCGCCCCGTCCGATCTGGACCAGCTTCTGCGCGACCTCCCCGCCGAGCGCGCCGCACGCTGACACGCGTGAGGCCTTGCAGCGGCGTCCCCCCGCCTCTATCTGGCGGGTCATGAGCACCCAAAACGACATTGACGCCCTGGTCGACGAGTTTGAGTTTCTCGGCGATTGGGAGGAACGCTATCGCTACCTCATCGAGCTGGGTCAGGCGATGGATCCGCTACCCGAAGCCGAGCGCACCGACGCCACCAAAGTAAAAGGCTGCGTCAGCCAGGTCTGGGTGGTGGTCGATCAGGACGGCGAGCGGCTCGCCCTTCGCGGCGACAGCGACGCTCACATCGTCAAGGGCCTCGTAGCGCTGATGAAGCGGATCTATGACCAGCGATCCCCGCGTGAGGCGCTGGATCTCGATCCCAAGGCGGTGCTGGGCCGGATCGGCTTGGCCGAGCATCTCTCGCCGCAACGCTCCAACGGCCTGGCCAGCATGATCACGCGGATCCGCGCCGAAGCCGAAGCGCGCGCCTAATCCTCACCCTTGGCGAACGCGGCCGCCTCATCAAACCCGGACGTGCAACGCGCAGGGAAGCCGGCCTTGTGCAGAATCTTTGTCATGCGCGCCGCATGCATGAAGTTTTCCCGGGCGTAGACATAGGCCACGCGCAGGCCCGACGGCAGATTGGACGCGAAAATCTTGCCCACTTCCTCAAATTCCGAGAGCGTGTGGTCCAGCTGGCATTGGCGGTAATCCATGATCAGGCCGCTGCGGGCCTCATCCACCATGCGCTTGGACAGCCGCAGAGCGTTTTCCCGGCTGTCCCGAACCGTGTTCCTGCCGATCAGGCGCACGACAAAGACATTGGCGTCCTCAAGCTCGGACCTGATGATCTGAAGATCGTTTTCCATACACGCTACCTAATAATCTTCGCGCCGATCTCCAGCCCCTAGAACGGCCAGAGCAGATTATAGAGCTCCTGCCCGATGGGCGGGCGCTGCATGTCGGAGATATGGCCGCGGCCGCCATAGGAGATTCGCGCCTCGGCGATTTTCTGGTGATCGATCGTGTTGTCCGCGGCGATGTCCTCGGGGCGTACGATGCCGGCGATGAGCAGCTCGCGCACCTCGTTATTGATGCGCACTTCCTGGCGGCCGTTGATCACCAGATTGCCGTTCCACAAAACCTCGGTGACGATCGCGGCGGCGGTCATCTCGATGGTCTCCGAGCGGTTCACGCTCCCCGCGCCCTGGGTGGAGGAGTTGGATCCGAAATTGGCCAGGCTCGCCGGGTTCACCGCGTCGTTGAAAAACTGGTCCAGCGCCGCTTCGCCGCCGAAGAAATTCGTCAGATTGGCGTCCTCGGCCGTGGCCCGCGAGCGATTGCTCTGGTTGGAGACCTGGGCCCGGTCGGAGATATCGATGGACACGGTCAGGATATCGCCGATCTCGGCGGCGCGCGGATCGCCGAAGAAGGTCGAGGAATTGGAACGCCACAGCGAGTTGGGGTTGGTCTCCCGCGCGCGGGCCTCTCCGATGGCGCGCGCCCGCGCCAGGCGGGCCGCTTCGGCCTGGCCCTGGCTGACGGAGTCTCCGCCCGGCGTTCCGGTCATGGCCGCGCCGTTCTCGATGGGGCTCATGGGCGGGGTCTGGCCCACATAGGACAGCCGGTCGCGGGCCGCGCAGGCGGTAAGGCTCGCCGCGGCGAGGCCGATGGCGGCGGTGCGAAGCAGGGTCTTGCGCATCGGTTCAGCTCCTAATGGGTGTAGGTCGGACCGGCGATGCGCGCGCGCCCCGGCGCGTCCGCAATCGCTTCGATCGTGCGGTTGGATTGAAGATTGACGAAGCGGACCAGCTCGCCTTCCGCCGCGTCCTGCAGAGCGCGGGCGCGGGCGGTGAGAATGAGCGGACCGGACCGGTAGACCAGCGCCACGGTTTCGCCGCGCGCGATCATCACCGGCGCCTCGACATCCATGGCGCGCAAGGGAGCGCCTTCACGCAAGGATCGGCGGGCGGCCTGGCCCACCATCGCCTCGGTGCGCGTCAGCATGTCGGCGCGCACCCGGTCGGACGCCAGACGCGTCCATTCGATATCGCTTTCGCCGATCACCTCGCCGCGCGCCAGAGGCCGCACGAGCACCGGCACGTCCACCACCTGAACGGCGCGTCCGGAAATCATGCGGGCCGGCCCTTCGGGCCAGGCGGCCATTTCGGCGCGAAACAGGCCGGAGCGGGCGTCGTGATCAAAGCTGATGAGGCGGGGCTGACCCAGCGAGTCCACCGGCGCGGCCAGCGTCTGGGCTGCAGCCGAAAGGGTGACCTCGTGGGTCTCGCCGGTGTCCATGAACAGGGTCTCTTCCACGATGGCCGCCAGAGCCTCGGGCGTAACCGTGCGTGCGGCGCGCTCCACGGTGATGCGGGCAACGCCTCCGGCGTTCGCCCAGGTAAGACCGTGGCGCGCAGCTTCGCGCTGAATATAGGCGGGCTCCAGGCTGACCGGCTCTCCCGGCGCGCCGGCGCGCGCCAGCATCGCCTCGCCCGCCTCGCCGGCGTTGTCGAACAGGTCCGACAGGGTGACCACGGCGTCCTGGCTGACCAGGCGCTCCTTGAGAACCACCGTGCGGGACGTCTGGGCGTCGGATGTCTCCGCCAGGACCGGCGCGGCGAGCGCTGCGGCGCAGACGGCGGCGTAAAGAATGCGGACCATGGTTCAGCTCCTCAACGCAGGTTGGCGCTGGCGGCTAGCATCTCGTCCGCCGCCGTGATCACCCGCGCGTTCATTTCATAGGCCCGCTGGGCCTGGATCAGCGCGGTGATCTCGGTGACCGCATCGACATTGGAGGCCTCGACAAAGCCCTGACGGATGATGCCGAAGCCTTCCTGGCCGGGAATGCCGGCGGCCGGGGCGCCCGACGCCGCGCTTTCCAGCAGCAGGTTGTCGCCGATCTGCTCGAGGCCGGCCTCGTTGGGAAACACGACAAGCTCCAGCTGGCCGAGATTGACCGGCTCCGGTTCGCCGTCGAGAATCGCCTGCATGGTGCCGGTCTGGTCGATGGCGACCTGGCGCGCATTCTGGGGCACGGCGATGCCTGGAAGCACGGTGTAGCCGTCGGCGGTCACGACCTGACCTTCCGGAGACAGAGAGAAATTCCCGGCGCGGGTGTAGGCGTCGCCGCCATTGGGCAGCTGGACCCGGAAATAGCCCTGGCCGGCGATGCCCACATCATAGGGGTTGCCGGTCTGGGTCAGACTGCCCTGCTCGGTGATGCGGTACACCGAGCCGGCGTTCACCCCGAGACCGATTTGGACCCCGGTGGGCTGGATCGTGCCCTGGTCGGACGAGTTCGCGCCGGGCTGGGAAATGGTCTGATAGAGCAGATCCTGAAACTCCGCGCGCTGGCGCTTGAACGCGGTCGTGTTCATGTTCGCCAGGTTGTGGGAGATGACCTCGACGGCCATTTGCTGGGCTTCCATGCCCGTGGCGGCGGTGGAGAGGGCGCGCATGTCTTCGTCTCCTTAAGGCGTTACGGGCGGCCGAGGCGTTCGATCGCCTTGCGGCTGAGTTCGTCGGTGTCGCGGATCATCTTGGTGACCGAGGCGTAGGACCGGCTCACCTCCATCATGCGGGTGATCTCCGCGACAGCCCGGACATTGGAGGTTTCGCTGTGACCCTGGACGACTTGCGGCAGGTTTTCGAAAACCTGCCCGGCCTCTTCAGGGGCGGAGAAGCGGTTGTCGCCCACCTTCTCCAGACGGCCGAGCTGGTCAAAGCGCACCACGCCGAGACGCTGACCGGGAAGGCCGCCCTGGCTGACGACGCCGGTGTCTGAAATCACCACCGGACCGGCGTTGGGATCGATGCGCACCGGTTGTCCCAGATCATCAAGGACCCGCGCGCCGTCAGAGGCGGCGAGCTCGCCGTCCTGATTGACCGTGAACCGTCCGTCGCGGGTGTACCGGTCTCCGGCCTCTGTCTGCAGAGTGAAGAAGCCCTCTCCCTGGAGCGCCACATCCAGCGGGCGACCGGTGCGCTCCAGGGCGCCTTGCTGAAAATCGCGGCCCATGGCCCATTCGTCGACAAAGGCGACGCGGTCCGGACCGTCGGTGTTGCGGGCGCGGCTGGTCGGGTTGGATTCAAGCATGACCCGCTCGGCCTTGAATCCGGCCGTCTGGGCGTTGGCGATATTGTTGGCTGACACGTCCATGGCCCGGCGAAGGGTCAGTTGGCGCGACAGCCCGACGAGCATCGCATTATCCATATCGTCCGCCTCCTTCATAAGGCGCTTGGTGCTCCGCTGCAGTTCTCGCAGCGCTGTACGCTCACTGACAGCAAGCGGCGTGCCAAGGTTAATTTCTCAGTAAATCAGTGACTTGCCTGACTTCCGCTCAGAGCAGCGCCTGACTCCGCCCACTCCAAAGGCGCCGGGGCGGCAATTTTTTCCCTGTCAGCGCCGCGTCCAAACGGATCGTTAACCGCAGCAATCGTTAATGCGGGTTGGAATCCGTGGTTTTTTCAAAGCCGGAGCACGCGAAGACGATGGCCGAAGACGCTGATGACGCCAAAGAAGACGGCGCCGAAACCGACGAGGCGGGCGGCGAAGCTAAAAAGGGCGGGATGAAGAAACTCATCCTGTTCATCGGCCTGCCGGTCGTGATCCTGCTGCTGGCGGGCGTCGCCGGCGGGCTGATGTTCCTGGGCGGCGGCGGTGAGGGCGAGACCCATACCGCCGAGGCCGGGCAGGAAGGCGACGGCCATGGTGGTGACGGCGAACATGGCGACGGCCATGGCGGCGCGCCCCAGGCCTCCGACTTCTACGAACACGCCGAAGACCGCCAGTTCACAATGACGGTGAACATCTCCGACCCGGACGGGCGCACGCTCTCCATGGTGCTGGAATTCGCGGTCGTCTTCACCGACTCGCAAGTCGGCGCCCTTCTGGACAATGAGCAGGTGAAACTTCGCCTGACCGCGACGATCAACGAATTTCTGCGCACCCTTCGCGTGGAGGACCTGGACGGCTCCATGGGCAATTTCCGGGTGAAGGCGGAGATGCTTCGACGCACGAATCTCGTCATCGCACCACAGAGCGCGGACGACGTGCTCATCTTGAATATGATCATGGGCTGACGGAGGCGACGCCTTGAGCGACGTGGATCAGGACGCGATGGCCGCCGAATGGGAGGCGGCTGCAGCCGGCGAACAGCCGGACTTCGACTCCATAGGCGGGGACGATGGCGACTCCGGCGATGAGCTGGCCAGTGAATGGGAAGCCATGGTCGGCGGCGAGTCCGAGACCTTTCTTCCCAGCCAGGGCTCGTCCGGCCCGGAGCGTATCCTTAATCAGGAAGAGATCGACTCCCTTCTGGGCTTCTCGGTGTCCGACGACGAAGACGGCGAGCGCTCGGGGATCCGGGCGATCATCAATTCGGCGCTGGTCTCCTATGAACGCCTGCCGATGCTGGAGATCGTCTTCGACCGCCTGGTGCGGCTGATGACGACGAGCCTGCGCAATTTCACGTCCGACAACGTGGAGGTGAGCCTGGACAACATCTCCTCGATCCGGTTCGGCGATTATCTCAACTCGATCCCCCTGCCCGCGATCCTGGCGGTGTTCCGCGCCAAGCAGCTGGACAATTACGGCCTGCTGACCGTGGATTCCAACCTGATCTACTCCATCGTCGACGTGCTGCTCGGCGGTCGCCGCGGCACTTCGGCCATGCGCGTGGAGGGCCGGCCCTACACCACGATCGAGCGGACGCTGGTTCAGCGCATGATCGAAGTGGTGCTCGCCGACGCCAAGGCGGCCTTCGCCCCGCTCACCGATGTGGATTTCGATCTCGACCGGGTGGAGACCAATCCGCGCTTTGCAGCCATTGCGCGTCCGGCAAACGCCGCGATCCTGGTGAAGCTGCGCATCGATATGGAGGATCGCGGCGGCCGCATCGAGCTCTTGCTGCCCTACGCGACCCTGGAGCCGATCCGCAAAATGCTGCTCCAGCAGTTCATGGGCGAGAAATTCGGCCGCGACAATATCTGGGAAAGCCACCTGGCGACCGAGCTCTGGTCCACCAAGATGGAGGTCAGCGCGGTGCTGGACGAGATGAGCAAGCCGCTCGGCGAGGTCATGGATCTCAAGGTCGGCGACACGCTCATGCTGGACACCGGACCTGACGGGGCGGTGGAGCTCAGATGCGGCCCCATCCGTTTGACGCAAGGAAGAATGGGCCGAATCGGGCACAACATAGGGGTTCGTCTCGACAAGCCGCTGTCACTCTCAGCGAAAAAACGATTGATGGGGTTCTCATGACCTTCGCCTCGCTCGCCTTTGAAGGCCTTGTATGCGTGTTGCTGCTGGCCGCCGCTGTGATGTGCTGGCGCGTCGACAGGCGCTTGCGCGCTCTGCGCGACGGTCAAGACGGCCTGAAAGACACGATCGGCGCCCTGAACGACGCGGTGGACCGGGCGCGCGCCAGCCTGGCGGCGCTTGATCGCGCCTCCCGAGAGCAAGGTGCGTCGCTGAAGTCCGAGGTCGAGCACGCCCGTTCCCTGTGCGACGAGCTGCGCTATCTCAATGATCAGGGCGAAGCCAAATTCGAGCGCGCCGAAACCCGCGCTCGCCGGGATCGGCCCGCGCCCCGCCAGACCCCGGCCGAGCCGCAACACGGCGGCGACTCGCCGGCGCGCAGCCGCCTGAACGCGCTGAAGGCGCTGCGCTGATATGGGCGCGCGTCCGCTCCTCCTGCTCGCCGTGCTGCTGGCCGGTCTCCTGGCCATGAAGACGCTGTCGATCGCAGACGGCGCGGCCGGGCTTTTCGCAGAGCGGGCGATGGCGGCCTCAACCGCGGCGGAGCCTGAACCCGAGCCCGAGCCTCAGCCGGAAGCGCCGGCGGAGACAGACGAGACCGCATCTGCAGACGCCGCGCCGATCGAGCGGCCGACCATCGCGCCGCGTTCGCGCATTCCCACTGAATCCGAACTCCTGCTGGAGACCGATCTCGCCCAGCGCCGCCGCGAACTCCTTCGGCGCGCCGAAACGCTGGACACCCGCGAGGAACTGCTCGCGGTCGCACAGGCGCGCTATGACCAGCGCCTTGAGGAGCTGCACAGCCTGCGCGATGAGATTCAGGGCCTGCTCAGCGATCTGGACGCCCGCCGCAACAGCGAAGTCGGCGCCATCGTCGACACGTATGGCCAGCTTGAACCCGACGCCGCCGCAGGCATCCTCCAGGCCATGCAGGACACCGATCCGGACACGCTGCTCACCGTGGCCAGCGCGCTCCAGACCGCCAGCGCGCGCCGCTTCGCCGCGGTGATGGCGGAAATGGATCCGGCCTTCGCCGCCTCCCTCACCTCGCGTCTTCGCGCCCGGGCGGCGCCGGAGCCGAGCGCGGTTGAAATGGAGGCGCGCAATGCCGCGGCCGGCGAACGCTAGAGCGCTTCTGCTCGCCGGCGCGGCGCTCGCCGCGCTGGTTCTCGGCGCGCCGGGGTTGGCTCAGGCGCCCGCCCGGGTCGAGGTGGAGCGTCTGGGAGAGACCGCGCGCCTGCGCATCGTGCTGCCCGAAAGCGCCGGGGGCGACCTGACCGCGCAGGCCGAAATCGCCGCCAACATGGTCGTGGTCGCCAGGCTGTCGGACTCCATCGACGCCGATCTGGCCACGCTGCGCCAGCAGGCGCCCGACTATATCGCCATGGCGCGCCTGGACCCTGACGGGATGACCTTGCGCCTGGCGTTGAACACGGCGCTGGAGCCGCGCATCTCTGTCTCCCACAACATCATCGCCATTGATCTGGCGCCGCCCGGCGCACCCCCCCAGCCCGACATCGTCAGCCCCTATGAGCGCGCCCGCACCGCCGAAGCCCGGGCCCAGGCGGAGGCGGCAGCCGCGGCCGCAGCGGCCGCCCGCGCAGTGCCGCCGCCCCCCGCCCTCCCGGTGACCCTTCGCGTGGGCGAAGCCAGCGACTACACGCGGCTCGCCTTTCAATGGCCCGAAGACGTCACCTATTCGCTGAGCGAAGACGAAGGCCGGGCCGTCCTCACCTTCGCGCGGGCCGCCGAGATCGACATCGCCGGGCTGCGGGCGGCGCCGCCGCGCTTCGTGGATGCGGTGACGCGGCTGGAGGCCGACGGTCTCAGCCTGGCGTTCATCCTGGCGCCGCAGGTGGAGGCGCGGGTCTGGTCCGACGCGCCGGGCCGCGTGGTGCTGGATCTCGCCCCTGAAGGCTCCACCGGGACCGAGGGGGTGCTCGATCAGCTGGCCGCCTACGCCGACAGCCTGAGCGGCGGTGATACCCCTTCAGGCCCGGATGTCGAGGCCTATCGCCAAGCGGAAGGCGCGCCGGATACGGCGGCCGAAACCGGGACTGAGGCCGGAATCGAGGCAGGCCAGGCCGCGCCTGCGCTGGAGGCGGCGCCTGAAGCGCGGCCCGACTCGGCGCCCGAAAGCGGCGTGGTGCCGATTGAGGTGCGCGAAACCGGCGAAGATCTGGTGCTGTCGTTTTCCTGGGCGAGCCTGCCCGGCGCGGCCGTGTTCCGGCGGTCGGACGCGTTATGGATCGTGTTCGGCGCCGGCGCCGAACTCGACGCGGGCGAAATCGCCGCCGTCGGCAGCCGGCATGTGGACTCCTTCCGCACGTTTTCCGGCCAGGATTTCGCCGCGCTGCGCCTCGTCTCCCCGATCTCGACCCAGGCCGATGTCCACGCCGCCGGTGCGACCTGGACCGTCACGCTGGCGGATATGATCGACGAGCCGCCCTTGCCGGTGCGCCTGGCGCGCGACACCAGCTTCAATCGTCCGGCGACGCTGCGCATCGGCCTGAACAGTGCGCGCGACGTTATCGAGACGCCCGATCCCGTGGTGGGCGACACGCTTTTGATCCTCACCGCCGACGGTGAAAAGCGCGGCGTCCTCACCCCGCGCCGCTTCGCCGAAAGCCGGATTCTCGCCTCCGCCCACGGCGTCGCCATCGAACCCTATGCCGACGATCTGACCCTCACCCTGGAGCCGGGCGGCGCCCGCCTGTCGCGTCCGGACGGGCTGCAACTGTCGCGCGCCGCCGATCCGGCCCTGGCCGCCAGCCTTGACCGGCCCATGACGCCGGGCTTTCTCGATCTTGAGCGCTGGCGCGGGGAGCAGCCCTTTCTGGAGGGTCAGCGACGCCTGCAGCAGGCTGCGCTGACTCTGGAGCCTGAAGCGCTGACGGCGCTGGCGCGCTTTCACCTGGGCTGGGGCCTGGCCGGCGAGGCGATCGGTTATCTCAACCTGTCGATCGAAGAAAACCCGGCCCTTGGATCCTCTGCGGAGACCGCGGCTCTGCGCGGCGCCGCCGAATACATGATGGGCCGCTATGAGGACGCCGAGGCGTCCCTGTCCCACACCGAGCTGGTCAACGATCCCAGCGCTCAGCCCTGGCGCGGCCTTGTGGCGGCGCAGAGCCGTGACTGGGCGCTGGCCCGCCGGCGCTTTGAACAGGGCCGCGATCACGTCTTCTTCTTTGAGCCGGTCTGGCGCTCGCGGATCGCCGCCTGGCATGGGCTGAGCGCGCTGCGCACGGGCGATGTCGGCGCGGTGGAGCGCTGGCTCGACCAGGTCGATATCGGGACCCCGGACGAGGAGGCCGCCGCTATCGCCGCATTCGCCCGCGCCGGTCTGGCCGCGCGATACGGGGATGTGGACTCCGCCATCGACCAGTATGAGGCGCTGACCCGCGATACCTGGCTCCCGATCCGGGCGCGCGCGCAGCTGGAGAAGCTGCGCCTGCAAAGCCAGACCGGGCGCATTGCGCCCGATGAAGCGGTGGAGATGCTGGAATCGCTGCGCTTTCAATGGCGCGGCGACGACACCGAGGTGGAGGCCTCCGCCATGCTCGGCCAGGTTTACGCGCAGGCCGGACGCTTTGACGAAGCGCTCAGCACCATGGACTCCACCCGCCTGCGCTTTCCGGAAAGTCCCGTGGCGCGCCGTCTCGGACTGGAGATGGACACGCTGTTCCGCGACCTGTTCCTGGACGGCGGCGCGGACCGCATGGACCCGCTCACCGCGGTTGCCCTGTGGCGCGAGCATCAAGAACTGACCCCGCCTGGGCCCGACGGTGTGCGCATGGTGCTCGGCGTCGTGGAGCGCCTCGTCGAGGTGGACCTGCTGAACCAGGCGGCCGAATACCTGCAATATTTCGTCGATGAGCGCGCGATCACGATGACCGCCCAGGCGCGCGCCGCGATCGCCGCCGATCTTGCTGAAATCTATCTGATGGACGAGCGGCCCGAGCAGGCGCTGCGCGCCATCGAGCAAACCCGGATCGCCGGCCTTTCCGGCGATCTGGTGGCCGAACGCCGCCTGCTTCAGGCCCGTGCCTTGGCCGGCGTCGGGCGCACCGAGCACGCCCAGGAGCTCATCGCCAACGACCGGACCGAACCCGCAGACCGGCTACGCGCGCGCATCGCGTGGGACGATCGGCAATGGCTTGAGGCCGGCCGCCGCGCCGAAGCTTTGCTGGGCGATCGCTGGCGCAGTGATGACGAGCTCTCGAGACGCGACAGTCATGACGTGCTGCGCGCCCTCATCGCCTACGCCCTGGCCGGCGACGGGGCGTCCATGGACCGGGTTGAAGCGCGCTACGGCGCCGCCATGGCGCGCACCGAACACGCCAGCGCCTTCTCCACCGTGGCCAATGAAGCTGTGCGGCCGGGCGACGCCCGCATCTCGGCGCTGGTGTCTGAACTCGCGGAACTGGACACCAGCGAGACACTCATGCGCGGCTTCAGATCCGGCGAAGGCGACGAGGAAACCGGCTAGGTCCAGGCCAGATCCCGGCTAGGTCATCGTCACGATCGCGTGGAGCGCCACGCCGATCAGTCCGCCGATCAGCGTCCCGTTCAGGCGGATGTATTGCAGATCGCGCCCGACGCCGGCCTCGATTTTCTCCACTACGGTCGCCGGATCCCAGCTCGCCACGGTCTCCGAAATCAGACGCGCCACATCCGCACCGTGGCGCTCGGCCAGATGGATGATCAGCGGGGTCAGGCGCGCATTGAACGCCGCGCGGGACTCATCCTCGGTGAGAATCGCCCTGCCCAGAGCCATCAGAGCGTCGGTGAGCGCGCGCCCGGCCTCGCTGTCCTCGCCGCGGTCGGCGTCGGCCAGCAGCGCCGTCTTCGCCTCGCGCCAGCCCTGCTCGGCGAAATCCGCCACGGCCGGGTGGGTCAGCGTGTCCGCCATGATCCGCTCCACGCGCGCCTGCAGCGCGTCGTCCTCGCGCAGACCGGCGGCAAACTCGCGCGCCGCCTCGGTGATGCGCACGCGCAGGGGATGGCCCGGATCATTGGCGGTCTCGTGCAGCAACTCCTCCACCGCCGCAATCACCGCATCCGACACCCGCTTGTCCATGCGGGTGAAGCGCAGAAGCGCGCCCGATTGCTCGCGCACCGCCCGGCGCAGCCGGTCCTCATTGGCTTCCAGCAGGGAAAACCCCTCCCGCACGGCCGCATCGATGAGGATCTGGTGCTTGCCGCCGGCGGTGAGCGCTTCAAGAATCGAGCCCATGGCGGGGCCCACCCTGGCGCCGCTGGCCTGGCGGCCGATTTGCTCGCGCCAGAACCGGGCCACGGCGTCGTCATCGATCAGGGCGATGAGGTCCGGCGCGGCGCGCACCAGACCCGCCGAGAGAGAGCGCGCCTGGGCGGGATCAGCGAGCATCTCGCCCACCCGGCGGCCGGGATCGGCTTCGGCCAGGCGCGCCTCGATGAGCCGGGGATCAAGGAAATTCTCGGCCACGAAACGCCCCACCGCATCGGCGATCCGCTGCTGGTTGTTGGGGATCACCGCCGTGTGGGGGATCGGAAGGCCCAGGGGCCGCCGGAACAGCGCCGTGACCGCGAACCAGTCCGCCATCCCGCCGATAAGCCCGGCCTCGGCGAACGCCCGCACATAGCCCCACACGCCCGCGTCCTCGCCCCACACATGGGTGGCGGCGAACAGGGCGGCCATGGCCACAAGGGCGGCGCCGGCGGCGATCTTCATGCGAAGCGCGGGGTCAGGGCTCATGGCGGCCATACTAGGGGTATGCGCGGGCGTGATGAAACGCTCCAGCTGAGACTCCCCCGCCGCCCGGCTCTGTTCTAGAGTGGCCTCCTGTCAGCCGGGGGGCTTCACCATGCAGATCGCACCGCGCGGCGTGTTCGCCGCCTTCGTCATCGCTCCAGCCTTTGCAGCGGGGCTCTGCGTGCTGGGCATGATGATCCATTTCGTGATGACCGACCCGCAGGGTGCCGCTCTTCCCGTGGCTGCGCTGCTCCCCATGGCCGGCCGGATCTGGCTGGGCGCCCTGATCTTCGCCTACCCGGCCGGCCTGGTGTTCACCGCGCTGTGGCTGGGATTCGCCGCCCTGCGCCTGTCCGGCCCCGGCGCCATCCTGGCCGGCGCCGCGGCGGGCTTCGGAGCGGTGGCGGTTTATCTGGACCGGCTGAACGAGGGCGGGATTCTGCAGGGCCTTGCAGGCGGACAGGATCTTGGCGCACTCACGCTGGCCCAGCTTGCAGGCGCGCTCGCACTGCCGCTCATCGGCGCGGGCGCCGGCGCTCTAGGCGGACTTGTCTTTTCGATGTTCGCAAGACGATAGCCGCGCCGACGGGACCCTGAAGCGCGGCGTTCGCGTTTATGTTAGGCTGCAACGCAGACAGCCGGAGCATTCAGATGAAGCGCTTTCTCCTCCTTCCGCCCGCCGCGATCGCCATGGGGCTCGCCGCCTGCGCGCCGACACCCACCACCTACGGACCCGCCGCCGCGATGAGTGCGGGCGTCGGTTATGACGCCCTGCGCGTCGAGGACGACCGCTGGCGGGTCACCTTCACAGGCGGGCCCGGAGCCAGCCGTGAAGAGGTGGAGCGTCTGGCGCTGCGCCGCGCCGCAGAGCTGTCGCTCACCAACGGCTTTGAGTGGTTCGAGGTGGTGGACCGCCGCTTTGAACAGGATGGCGATAACCGCTCGCCCGTGCGCGTGGGGGGATCGGTGGGCCGCACCTTCGGCTCGGGCGGTTTCAGCGCGTCTGGCGTGGGCCTCGGGATTTCCCTGAGCCCCGGCCAGGAACGCCGCTCCATCGTCACGCTGGAGATCATCGCCGGGTCCGGACCCAAGCCGGAAGAGGCCTATGACGCCGCCTATCTTGCACGGCCGCCCGTCTAGCGTTCCGGCCCTTACCCTGAGCCACCCGCCCGCCTTGCTTCGATGCGGCGAACCGGTGTGAACTCTCCCCCATGATCGACGACCTCGCACAGCGCCTCATGGACGGGGATCGCGCCGCTCTTGCGCGCGCGATCACGCTTGTGGAATCCACACGCCCCGACCATCAGGCGCGCGCGCGAGACCTTCTGACCGACGTGATGGATCGCACCGGCGGCGCCTGGCGCATCGGGCTCACCGGCGTTCCCGGCGTCGGCAAATCCACCCTCATCGAAGGGCTGGGCGGTCATCTCACGGCGCAGGGACGCAGGGTGGCTGTCCTGGCCGTCGATCCGTCCTCCAGCCGCTCGCGCGGCTCGATCCTCGGCGACAAGACGCGCATGGGCCAGCTGGCGGTGGACCGCAACGCCTTCATCCGCCCCTCCCCCAGCGCCGGCACGCTGGGCGGCGTCGCGCGCAAGACCCGCGAGAGCCTCCTGCTGTGCGAAGCCGCGGGCTATGACGTGGTGATCGTGGAGACCGTCGGCGTCGGCCAGTCGGAGACCGTGGTGGCCGACATGGTGGACGTGTTCGTCGCCCTGATGTTGCCCGGCGCTGGAGACGAGCTGCAGGGCATCAAGAAGGGCCTGCTGGAGCTGGCTGAAATCCTGTTCGTGAACAAGGCCGACGGCGAGAACGAGACCCGCGCCCGGCGCGCTGCGCGCGATCTGGAAGCCGCGCTGCACCTGTTCGCGCCGGTATCGCCCCACTGGACGCCGGCTGTCCTGACCGGCTCGGCGCTGTCCGGAACGGGGATCGAAAAGCTCTGGGAGACCGTGGAGGCGCACCGCAAGGCGCTGGAGTCCGCCGGAGCCCTCGCCAAGAAGCGCCAGGGTCAGCAGGTGCGCTGGCTCTGGTCCATGGTCGAGGACCGGGTGCTGGAGGCCTTCAAGGCCGATCCGGCGGTGAAGGTCGCCGGGCCGGAGCTGGAGCGCGCCGTGGCCGAAGGCCGGCTTCCCGCCAGCGAAGCGGCCGAGCGCCTTCTAAAGCGTGGCGGCTGACTGCGGACCGCCCAGCGGCGCCTCTCCATTGATCGCGCACGCAAAATCGGCTCCAACCGCGTCATGAAAATGCTACCCGTCAATCTCGCCGCAAGGTTCACGCCCGAGGCGTTCAAGCGCGCCGCCGGCGCCCGCTTCGTCACGCCCCGGGTGAAAAAGCAAAGCGACACCGGACGCGACTGGCTGGAAAGCCTGGCGCCGGTGGATTTTGACGCGCCGTGCGGAACCCAGCGCGCCTGGACCGGCGGCGACGGCCCGCTGGTGTTCTTCCAGCATGGCTGGGAGGCTGACAGCGCCGATCTCTCCACCATGGGGCGCGCCGTGATGGAGGCGGGCTTCAGCGTCGCCCTCATCGACGGACCGGCCCATGGGAAAAGCACGGGAAATCGTGCGCATATGATCCGCTTCGCCGACGGCCTGGCCGCCGCGCGCAATCATTTCGGCGAGCCCTTCGCGGTGGTGGCCCACTCCATGGGCTTTCCCGCCACCGTCATCGCCATGACGCGCTTTGCGCTGGCGCCCGGGCGCGTCGTGGCGCTCGGCGCGCCCGACGCCCTGCCCCGCAATGTGCGCTTCCAGGCGCGAAACATGGGGCTTTCGAACCGGGCGGTGGATCTGATGCTGGACGCGGTCTCCTACCGCTTCGGCGAAGACGCGCGAAACCTCTCCGTCTCAGCCGACGCCCCAACCATGTCGATCCCGGCCCTGTTCTGCCACGGCTCCGGCGACACCATCGCCCCGCCTGAGGCCAGCGAACACATGGCGGCGGCCTGGCCAGGCGCGGAATTGCAGATCTTCGACGGGCTGGGGCACAGGGGCGTGCTCAGGGATGAGCGGGTTGTGAGCCGGGTGGTGGAGTTTTTGAAAACCGTCTGAGCAAAGAGATGTCACCTCCCGCTTACGGGGCGAGACCTCTCCGCGAGCGTGGGAAGACACCGCCTGATTGACGTCGACAAAAAACGCCCCGCGGCTTTCACCGCGGGGCGCTTCATGTGTCGTCGTAAAACCTGTGCTTAACGCACGGGCTCTTCCGCTTTTTTCTTGCCGCTCTTGGGCTTGGTCGGTTTTTTCAGCCGGTCGGCGGGGATGATCTCGAAGTCGAGGCGGGTTTCGTCCGCCGCGTCCACGTCGAGCTTCACCACGCCGCCCTTTTTGAGCTGACCGAACAGGATTTCCTCGGCGAGCGGCTTCTTGACGTACTCCTGGATCACGCGGCCCAGCGGACGCGCGCCGAAGTTTTCATCATAGCCCTTCTCGGCGAGCCAGTTGGTGGCCGCCTCGGTGAGCTCGAAGGTGATTCCGCGATCGGCCAGCTGGGCTTCCAGCTGCAGCACGAATTTCTCGACCACGCGGCCCACCACGTCGGTCTTCAGTCCGGCGAAGCCGATGACAGCGTCGAGACGGTTTCTGAATTCCGGCGTGAACAGCTTTTCAATCGCCGCCGTATCCTCGCCCTCGCGCTTGCCGCGTCCAAAGCCGATGGCCTCTTTCGCCGCGTCGGACGCGCCGGCGTTGGTGGTCATGATCAGGATGATGTTGCGGCAGTCGATCTTCTTGCCGTTGGAGTCGGTGATCTGACCGTTATCCATCACCTGCAAAAGGATATTGAAGATATCCGGGTGCGCCTTCTCGATCTCGTCGAGCAGAAGCACCGAGTGCGGATGCTGGTCGATGGCGTCGGAGAGCTGACCGCCCTGATCATAGCCCACATAGCCCGGCGGGGCGCCGAGAAGGCGGGAGACGGTGTGGCGCTCCATGTATTCGCTCATGTCAAAGCGCAGCAATTCCACCCCCAGGCTCGCGGCGAGCTGGCGGGCGACCTCGGTCTTGCCGACACCCGTGGGGCCGGAGAACAGATAGGAGCCGATGGGCTTGTGCGGTTCGCGAAGCCCGGCGCGCGCCAGCTTGATGGCGCTGGACAGCTTGGCGATGGCGTCGTCCTGGCCGAACACCACGCGTTTCAGCGTGCCTTCCAGGTCCTTCAGCACGGCCTCGTCGGACTTGGAGACCGATTTCGCCGGGATGCGGGCGAGCTTGGCCAGCACCACTTCGACCTCTTTGACGCCGATCGTCTTCTTGCGCTTGCTCTGGGGCACCAGGCGCATGGAGGCGCCGGCCTCGTCGATCACGTCGATGGCCTTGTCGGGAAGCTTGCGGTCGCCGAGATAGCGATCGGACAGCTCCACGGCGGCTTTCAGCGCCTCATTGGTGAAGCGGATGTCGTGGAAGTCCTCGAAATAGGGCTTGAGGCCTTGCAGGATCTTGATGGAGTCGTCCACCGTCGGCTCGACCACGTCGATCTTCTGGAAGCGGCGAGCCAGGGCCCGGTCCTTCTCGAAGTGCTGGCGGTACTCCTTGTAGGTCGTGGAGCCCATGCAGCGCAGACCGCCGCCCTGAAGCGCAGGCTTCAAGAGATTGGAGGCGTCCATGGCCCCGCCCGACGTCGCGCCGGCGCCGATCACGGTGTGGATCTCGTCGATGAACAGGATGGCGTGGGGCCGCGCTTCGAGCGCCTTGACCACCTGCTTCACACGCTCCTCGAAATCGCCGCGATAGCGCGTACCGGCGAGCAGCGCGCCCATGTCGAGCGAATAGATCACCGCGCCGTCGAGCACGTCAGGCACGTCGCCTTCGATGATCTTGCGCGCCAGACCTTCGGCGATGGCCGTCTTGCCGACGCCGGGATCGCCCACCAGAAGCGGGTTGTTCTTGCGCCGGCGGCACAGCACCTGGATGCAGCGCTCGACCTCGTGGGCGCGCCCGATGAGCGGATCAACCCCGCCCTCGCGCGCCTTCGCGTTCAGATCGACGCAATAAGCCGACAGGACGTCGTCCTTGTCCTTGTCTTCGCCGCCCATGACGGTTTCCTCGGCGTCTTCATCGTCGGCCCCGCGGGCGGGACGCGCTTCCGCCGCGCCGGGTTTTTTGGCGATTCCATGGGAGATGAAGTTCACCGCGTCGTAGCGAGTCATGTCCCGCTCGGCGAGGAAGTAGGCGGCGTGGCTCTCGCGCTCTGCGAACAAGGCGACGAGCACGTTGGCGCCGGTCACCTCGTCGCGTCCTGAATTCTGCACGTGAATCACGGCGCGCTGGATGACGCGCTGGAAGCCGGCGGTGGGTTTGGCGTCCTCGCCGTCATCGATGATGAGCCCGTCGAGCTCATCGTCGACATATTCGGCCATGGTCTCGCGAAGCTCGTCGACATCGACGTCGCAGGCGCGCATCACCGCGCCGGCGTCGTCGTCCTCGCACAGGGCGAGGAGCAGATGCTCCAGCGTCGCGTATTCGTGTTTGCGCTCGTTCGCGACCGTCAGGGCGCGATGCAAGCTCCGTTCAAGGGCGGGAGAGAAAGAGGGCAAGCGCCTAATCCTTTTCCATGGTGCACTGCAAAGGGTGCTGGGCTCGGCGCGCCGCGTCCATCACCTGGGCGACCTTTGTCTCGGCCACCTCGTAGGTGAAAACGCCACACACCCCGACTCCATGTTGGTGCACATGGAGCATGATGCGAGTCGCGTCCTCTTGGTTCTTGTGAAAAATCCTTGTCAGGACTTCGACGACGAACTCCATCGGAGTGTAATCGTCGTTCAACAAGAGGACCTTGTACATGGACGGCCGCTTTGTGCGGGTGCGCGGTTTGACCGCGACACCGCTTTCACGTCCAGGATCGCCGGGGTTTCGAGGGTCAGCCATTCGGCGCTCGCGGTGTCCTTCTCCGTCCTCGCATGATCTCACATACGATTAAATATGCATCGCCCCGCCGCTGGGAAGCCCCTGCGCACGATTGAGCGCAGCGCAAACGCACCGCCGTGACATCAACGCCGCGCTTCGCGCCTGCTGTTTCGCCACACCGCCAGCCTGTCAGGCGGTAAAAAAATGGCCCGGCGCCGGAGCGCCGAGCCAGTCAGGGAGGATACGGAGTTTCGCCCCGAAAGGCGAAACAATCCTGTGGACAGTCCTTAGCGGGCGGACTGCATGACTTCGACGGCGGCGGCCATCCGGTCGTTGAGCGGCTTAAAGCCGTCCTTGACCAGGGCGCTCATCAGGTCGGTGTTCTTGTTCACTTCCGACAGATACGCGTCGAGCGTCGATTTGGTGTAATCGGCATGGATCTCGATGAGCTCCTGCACCGACTTCGCGCCGGCCATGGTTTTCGCGGCGGCGACGCCGTCTTCCATGGATTTCTTGGCGAAGGCGAGCGCGGACGTGTTCATTTCCTCGACCGACTTGGAAGTCGTGGTCGCAGAAGCGATCATCGCATCCACAGTGTCTTTCTGGAACGCGCTGAATTCGTTCATCGCGTTAATCGACTTTTCGAAGCTTTCCTTCACCGCTTCATTGGAAGCGGCGGTGACGGTTTCGAAGGTTTCTTTGGCGGTATCTTTTTTGGCGGCGGCCATGTGTGTCTCTCCTGAGAACTTGCGCGGGGGCGAAGGTTTCCGGCTTGCAGGCTTGGTCGGCGCTTTCGCGGCCGGTTTCGCCTGATCGGTCTTCGCCTTGGTCACCGGCGCTTTAGCGATCGCCGGGGAGGATGTTGCTTGCGGAGCGTGGGATTTATCGTCCGCCGGCTTCTTCACCGTTTCGGCCTTGGCGGCGTCCGCATCAGCCTTGGCGGCTTCAGCAGGCGGCGCGTCGGCTTTCGGCGTTTCAGCCGGCGCGGATTTCGGCGTCTCTTCGTTCGCCATCTCTTCGCTCCTTGGTTCAGCCGCTCTTCGCAGCTGCAGCAAATATGCCTATCCCCGGTGCGGATTTCAAGTCCTTTTTGTGCAGCGCACAAAAAGTCGCACCAGGTTGGAGTTAATACGGCGGAAAGGCGTTCTCAGGCAGGGTCCGATCCATGTTTGCGCGCACCCTTGCTCTTCTATTGCTGTTTTGCGCCGCCCTCACCGCTCCCGCGGTGGGGCAGGAGCGCTACGCCGCGTTCGTGGCCGACATGGACAGCGGCGAGGTGCTGCACGCGGTGCGCGACACCGCGCCGCGCCATCCCGCCTCTCTGACCAAGATGATGACGCTCTACATGCTTTTCGAGGCGGTGGAGCGCGGCGATCTGACCCTGGACACCCCCCTTTCCGTCTCCGCCGAGGCGGCCTCGCGCCCGGCCTCCAAGCTCGGCGTACGAGCCGGCACGACGATCTTGGTCGAGGACGCCATTCGCGCCCTGGTCATCCAGAGCGCAAACGATGTGGCGGTGGTGGTCGCCGAAGCGCTGGCCGCCGACGAGCCCGCCTTTGCAGCCGCCATGACCATGCGCGCAGCCGGGCTCGGGCTGACGGCGACCCGTTTCAACAACGCCTCGGGCCTGCCCGACGCCGGTCAGATCACCACAGCACGCGACATGGCCCGCCTGGCCTTCGCCCTGCGCCGGGATTTCCCGCAATTTTTCCATTACTTCTCCGAAACCCGATTCCGCTGGGGCTCGACGACGCACACCACTCACAACACGCTGGTCGGCCGGGTCGAAGGCGTGACGGGGCTGAAGACCGGCTATATCCGCGCCTCGGGCTTCAATATCGCCGTAACCGCCGAGCGCAGCGGACGCCCGCTCGTCGCAGTGGTCATGGGCGGCGCAAGCTCCGGCGCCCGCGACGCCCACGCCCGCGAGCTGATCGAGGCCGCCTACACCGCCATGGAGGCGCGCGACACCGGCGTTCGACTGGCCGCGCTGAACATTCCCCGCCTGAACCCGATCCGCGAGCAGGAAACCCTCACCGCCGAGCTCGCCGGCATGATCCGCCCCACCGCCATGGGCGCCGCCGACGGCGGCGCGCCCGCCGCACAGGTCACCTTCGCCGAAGAGATGGCGCCGTTGCGCAGCAGCGCCGCCGCGCCGATTCGCGTTGCGACCGCGGCCGGCTGGTCGATACAGGTAGGCGCCTACACCAGCGAGATCGCCGCGCGCGCCCGGCTTGACGCCGTGGCCCAGCTGGGCGTTTCGGATCTGTTGCGGGACGCCAGCCCCTTCGCGCAGCCTCTGGAGAGCGGTGAGAACCGGCTCTGGCGAGCGCGCTACGCCGGTCTGTCCGCGGACACCGCCCGGGCCGCCTGCGAGCGCTTGTCCCGCCGCGGCGAGCCCTGCTTCACCGTCGCGCCGAACGCCTAGAGCGACTCCAGCAGGACGTCGCGGGCTTCCTGGACTTTTGACGCCAGAGCGTCATTGCCGCCGGCGTCAGGGTGAACCTGTTTCATGAGCTTGCGATAAGCCGCGCGCACCGTGGCCTCGTCCGCGTCTTCGGCGACACCGAGAAACTGCGCCGCCTCCCGGCGCGACATGGAGCGATTGCGGCGCGCACCGCCGCTGCGGCCCGCCCCGGCGCCGGTGTCGTCGTCCTGATTCGCCTGCCCGCCGGCCCCGGCTCCGCCGCGCATGGCGACGCCGAGAAAGCCCAGCGACGCGGTGATGATCGGAATGCCCGCGATGGCGAGGCCGCGAATCGTCAGAAGCGCGCCGACGATCACCCCGCCCACGCCCAGCACGATGCGCAGGGTCTGCGCCGCCTTGCGGCTGTCAGCCTTGGCGAACGCATAGGCGAGCCCGCCCAGAACGGCGAGGACAGCCAGCAATCCAAAGAGGATGCTCATCAGAACGGAATGCGGGCGCCGTCCAGGCCCGGAAGCTTCAGGATGATCAAAAGCTCGCGCAATTCCTGGCGGGCGGCCACATGGCTCATGGTGAAGGTCATGGCCGATCCCGCTTCGGTGAGATCGATGAGCGTGAGCCCCGTGGGAAACAGCTCGCGATAGATCACGCGCTCGGAAAAGCCCGGCGCCAGGCGGAAGCCGATGCGTTCGGACAGCGCGCGCAGGCCCTTGCCGACCCGCCGCTTGTTCTTGGCGTCCAGGGTGGAGACACGGTTTCTCATCACCACCCAGTCCATGGAGCGCTTGTCGGTCATGGCTTTGCGCTTGCGGCATTCCCAGACCATTTCAGCGTAGATGCTGGGCCGGCCCACTTCGAACGTGTCAGCGTCCACATCGGCCAGAAGCGCGAAATCGACAAAGCTGTCATTGATCGGCGTGATCAGCGTATCGGCGATGGAATGGGCCAGGCGCGCGTAATGGGTGTCGCCGCCGGGCGAGTCTATCACGAGATAGTCGCACCGCGCTTTCAGATCGGTGACGGCCGCGTCGAAGGCGGCCTTCTCCTCGGCCTCGGCTGTGTCCAGATTGCGCTCGGCCGAGAGCGGCAGGCGGGCTTCGGCGGGAATTGGCAGCTTGGCGCCGCGCTTTTCCGCCCAGGCGCGCCGGTTCTGCAAATGGCGCGACAGGCTGGCCTGGCGTACATCCAGATCAATCACGCCCACCGCCTTGCCCATACGCATCAGAGCGATGGCCAGGTGAATGGCGACGGTGGATTTGCCCGCCCCGCCTTTCTCATTGCCCACCACGATGATATCGGCCGCGCCCGAACCGGGCTCGGCCTGTTTGACGGCCTTGATGATGTCGGCGCTGGCGAGCGGGCTCATGGCGGCGCGAATCCCTGACAAAACGGCGGGAGAAACGGCATACACCATTCATATGGAGCAAGCGAAGGCGGCAAGAAAGAGACTCTGCGCGCAATTGGAATGTGTTGCGCCAGGGACTCGGAGGTCTAGAGGGCCTCGCCCGCGAAATCGGTGACGGCGCACCACTCCCCGCTCGCCTTGATCGCGTCGCAGGCCGCCTCGGCGGCGGCGGGCGTATCGAACGGTCCCGCTTTCAGGCGGAGGAACACGCCGCGATCGCCCAGATCCACCCGCGACGCGCGCGCCTGCAGGCCGGCGAGCCCGCCATGGCGCGCCTCCAGCTCGGCCCAGCCGCGCAGCGCGTGCGCCGGATCGCGATAGGAGGCCAGGTGCACCGCGCTCATGACGCTGTGTGCGCCGGAAAGATCAATTTCCGGCCCCGGCGTTTGGACCCTATGCATGGACGCCTGCGACATCTCTGGCGCCCGCACCAAAGCCGCCTCCAGCGCAGACATTTCAGGCTCGGCGGCGGCCAGGCGGGCGGGATCTGCAGCTTCCGTCTCGATCAGCAGCGCGGCGAGCCCCTGGGCCCTCGTCTGCGGCGCGGCGTCCGAGGCCGGCCCCGGCGCGGTGGTGGCGCAGGCGGTCAGGGCGAGACAGAGCAAAGGGGCTGCAAGATGCTTCATGAAGCCCTGTCTAAAGCGAGTCGCCCGCTTGCGCGCCAGCGCAAAGCCCGGCTAGCGTCCGCGCGCCGTTCAAATCGGAGCCCGCCGTGACCAATCCTCGCCCCGCCCTGCCCCTCGACGCCGCCTTTGATCCGGGCGAGGTCGCCACGATCGTCAGCGTCTGGCGCAAGTCCGGCCTGTCGGTGGGCTTCGTGCCGACCATGGGCGCGCTCCACGCCGGCCATATCGCCCTGGTGACGCAGGCTCTGTCCCTCTGCGATCGGGTGGTGGCGAGCGTCTTTGTAAACCCCGCCCAGTTCGCGCCCGGCGAGGATTTCAGCGCCTATCCGCGCACCCTCGAGAGCGACGCGCAGAAGCTCGCCGCCGCCGGCTGTCACCTGGTTTACGCCCCCACGGGCGCGGCGATGTATCCCGACGGCTTTTCCAGCACGGTGAGCCTGAAAGGCCCGGCGGAGGACCTGGAAAGCCTGGCGCGGCCGCACTTCTTTGCCGGCGTGGCCACGGTGGTGACCAAGCTCCTCAATCAGGTCCGCCCCGACGCGGCGGTGTTCGGAGAAAAGGATTATCAGCAGCTTCTGGTGATCCGGCGCCTGGTGGCGGATCTCGATCTTGGCGTGCGGATCGTCGCCGGCGAGACCGTGCGCGAACCCGACGGCCTCGCCCTCTCCTCGCGCAACGCCTACCTCTCTGCAGAGGACCGCCAGAGGGCGGCGAAGCTGAACGTCATCCTGAAGGACTTCGCCGAAGCCCTGCGCAGCAGCGCGGCGGTTGAAGACGCGCAGGCGACAGCGCAAAGCGAAGCCGAAGCGGCGTTCGACAGCGTCGATTATATTGAGGCGCGCAACGCTGAAACACTCGCCGCCCTGCCGGACGGCCTGCTGGCGGAGCCCGCCCGCGTGCTCGCCGCGGTGCGGGTCGGCAAGACCCGGCTCATCGACAACCGGGCGGTTTGATCCTTACCAGGCGCCGATCTCGATCAGCTTGCGGCGGAGATCGTCGGGCAGGTCCTCACCGCCGGTCTGCACCGAGAGGTCGGCGGGCGCGTCCTCGGATTTCAGATAGCGCCAGCCCTGGAACGGGCGCCGGGGCGTCGGGGCGGTGGGGATGATTTCGCGGTCGAGCCAGATCGTGCAGCGCTTGATCCCGGCCTCGTCGACGAAGTCTTCAAGCTCCAGAATGGTCTGGCGGGCCTGGATCACGCGCTTGATGACCCAGTAGAGCGATCCGCCGTCCAGCAGCTCCTTGGCGCGCTTGGGCGTCATGCGCGTCGTGTGGGGCATGGGCCGGTCGCCCGGCGCCACCTGATCGCGCCAGGCTTCGAGATTTTCGATCCCGTCCGCCCCGACGCAGAGCTTGATGAGGTTGAGAGCCATACCCCCTAGCTAGGGCGACTCCGCGCCGTCGCCAAGATCGCCGGGCTGCGCAGGCGCGGCGTCGAACACCATGTTGGACACCGCCATCACCATGGACTGCTCAAAGCGCTGAAACGCGGCCGAGCCGCCCAGCGCCATCTCCATGCGCGCAAGCCGCGGACCGCCCAGGGCGGCCTCATGGGTGAAGATCTGGCGCATGGAGAAGTCATTGATGCGCACGGCCATGTGGGGCTTGAAGCTGTCGGTGGAGAACAGGTGCAGCCAGGCCGGCTCGCCGCGCGCCGGGTCAACGGCGATCTCGCCCTGAAGGTGCTCGATCATTGCGTCCATGGACTCGTCTTCGCCCTGCGCGCCGGGAAACCCCAGCGGGATGAAGCTGTAGATCAAAAGCCCGTCGGCCTCGCGCGCCAGAGACGCCTCGGACCCCACCACCTCGCGCAGGCTCAAAGGCCCGAGAAACTCGACGCTGCGGCCTTCGCCGTCTGCGTCATCCTGCTGGCGAAAGGCGTCGTCTTCGGGATCGAGGAAGCCCTCCCACATCTCGCGCTCGGCGTCGGTGAGATCGCTTTCAGACGGTGTGAGCAGGGTGTAGCGGGCGTCGCCGCCGGCGAGATCCACGCGCACGGTGACGCCCTCCCCGTCGGTCTCAAGCTGGAAGTCGAGGCTGGACGGCCGCAAATCACCGGCTTCCACCGAAAGGGCGGCCTCCAGCGGCGCCGGCAGCTGGGCGTAGCCCGAACCGGAGGCGAAAACGAGGGTGGTGCAGGCGACGCCAAGCGTCGCGACAATCTTCAAACGCATGACGGGCGTGTCTCCGGTCTCAAGGCCCCCGCGATGAGACTAGAGACACGCCCGCGCGCGCCCAACTAAAATTCCTGACAGGTCAGGCGGTGGCGCGATCTCGAAATCCGGTGTCGCTGGCGAGATCAATGTCGAAGGTGGAGTCGCTCTTGGGCAGCGGCCGGCTGGCGCGACCGGTGAGTTTCTCCATCACCTTCCAGGTCTTGGACAGGGCGAGCTTGCCATAGGCCTGCAGCCCGTCGCTGCGCGTGGAGCGCGGCGCCATCCCCATGCGGCGCAGGGCGCCGTTGGCGTGCAGCACCGCGTTCTTCATCACCGACTCGCGCGTCACCACCTCGCAGGTGATCGAGACGTTCAGCCCGCCCAGATTCACGACACGGTGCGGCGCATGCAGCGGCCAGGCGACGAAATCGCCAGGAGTGAGATCCACCGTGGCCGCATCCGCGTCCCAGTTCGGGTCAAACGGCACATCCTCGGTCTGGGTGCGGTGCAGGATGTTCTCCATGCAGTCGTCCGACAGCCACGGCCCGCGCGGCGGATAGATCCGGAAGCGCTTGCGGCCCTTCACATGCAGCAGCAGCGTCTCGGACACGTCGGAATGATAGAAGACCTGCGCCTTGGGCGAGCTGATCAGGATGCCGCCATAGGCGCGCACCGGATTGTAGCCCGGATTGAGCTTTTTCAGCTGCGAGAACAGGGAGGCGAAGAGCGGCTTGTAGACCGGATCGGTGTTCATCGCCTCGCGTAGATTGATCCACAGCTTGCCCTGGCGCACCGCCTCCAGAAGCTCGGAGCCGCTCATGTCGCCGGGATCACCGGCCCGCCAGCTCTCGCGGTCAGCGGGATCATCGCCCATAGTGCAATAGTCGATGAGATTGCGCGGATGCCGGTTCAACAGCGCGGCCAGCGCCAGATCGGTGAACTCCGGGGCCTGGTGCAGGCGGTGACGGGCCACCATCACGCCATTGCGAAACTCCGAACGCTTCTCGTCATTCCAGTCAATCAGGACAGGCTCGGTCATCAGGGGCTCCCCGTCACAAAGCGGGACGCTTCACGCGTCATCGGGACGAGCCGAGCAAGGGGCGTGCCGGGGGCATCGGCCACGGCCACGTTCGCGGGGCGAAAATCCAAGAAGCAACCTAAGCGTCTGGACGGCTTCGCGATGCATCGACGAGCCGACGCTGATGCGCGGCGAACTACTCCGGCGAAGGCTCAGCTGAATTCAAAGAAGCTGACTCCTCAAGGCGCTTGTCGAAACTCTTGCGATCAAGGGCTTGCTCGAGCGCGCCGACCGCCGCGTAGACATCGACCCCTATCTCCTTGAAGAGGGAGGCGTAGACCGCCCGCACCATTTCGAGAAACTCCGCCGTCTCACGCGCCGCATCCTGTCCGGCCCGGGTCAGAGATAGCACTTTCCGCCGGCGATCCGACGGATCGCCAGTGCGTTCCACCAACCCGGCGTCAATTAGGAGCCCCGCCGCCTTGATCGCACCCGCATGCGTCATACGCAGCGCCGCAGCGAGTTCCGTGACCGTACGGGGCTTCTGATCAAGCAACATAAGCGACGACATCGAGCGAACGGGCGGGGAGAGGCCGACCCGCTGAGTGTACGCACCGCCTTCGGCGACGATGCGATCCACCAGCCTGTCGCACGCCAACCCGAAAAACGCCGGAGCGAACGCCAGAAGGCCGTCTTGATCAGTCATTGCCTAGCCCTCAATTTTATGTCACCAGTTACATAACTGGTAACATAAATCAGGATGGTCGAGATGGTTTTGAGTTTCAAGATGGCAATCACCGCGCTGAGCGCCGCAGCTGCGGCTTGCGGAATGTCCGCCACGCCGGCGCCCTTCCCCCTCTCCGCCGCGCAAGTGTGCGAAGATCTGAATACCTGGATGGGTTGGACGCTCGCGACCCATCCCGATCTTTCATGGTCGTCTGATCTGGACATATTGCGCCAGCGAGCCGAGGTGTCTTGCCGGGAGTTCGACGGTACTTACGATCAACGCCGCGCCTGGTTCGCACTGTCAGAGCTGAATCCCACGCTGAACGACGCGCACGCCGGCCTCAGGCTGCCCGATACGGCGTTCGAGGCCTGGCGTTCGGAGGGCGGATCGCCGTTTCCAGCCCCCGTGGAAGTCCGCGCCAACGGTGTGTTTGTCACTGAGGCCGGGCAGAACTCGCAATTGATGCGCGGCGACCAGATTATTGAGATCAACGGTCGCTCGACCGAAAGCCTGCTCAGCACGCTGCTGCCGCGAATGCGAGGCGAAACCGAAGCTCTCCGGCGACGCGTTCTGAGCCTAAAATTCGCGGAAGCGCTCTGGGCGCTCACAGGCGATCAAAGCGTCCATGTCGTAACGGTCCAACGCGGCGATGCACAGATCCCCGGAATACGCCTCGATGCAAATCAGAGTGCTGCCGGAACGGCGGCGGCGCCCTTCGAGCTTCAGTTCAGAGAAGAAATCGCCGTCCTCGTCGTGGACACCTTCTCACGGTCCTATCAAAGCGAATTCGATCTGTTTTTGACCGATGCGTTTGAAGCGATCGCAGATCAGGACGCGGATACGCTCATCATCGACTTGCGCAATAACGGCGGTGGAGCCAGAGATCTCTCAGACCGTCTGATGATCCATCTGACGAGTCAGCGTTACACGCCTATAAGTGCGGTCACCGCCCGGATCACGCCGGAGAACCAGGCGCTGGTCCCCGGTTCGGAACTTGGCCAGGTCATCTCCACACCCTTTGCGCAATGGGTTCAGCCGCCCGAGGCGCTGCCCCACCGTTTCGAAGGCGAGGTCGTGATCCTGATCGGACCGGGAACCTATTCACAGGCGGTCGTGTTCTCTGCGACCGCCCAAGACTTCGGCGTCGCCCGCCTCGCCGGCTTACCCACCGAAGGCGCCGCGAACCAGTCTGGCCAAGTGCAACGTTTCATCCTGCCCAATAGCGGGCTTACGGTGCAAAGTCCGATCTATGTTTTCACCCGCGCGTCCGGCGAACAAGGCCGCGAGCCGCTTCGCCCTGACCTTGAAGTCCAAGGCGAAGGCGAAGCCCAACTCGCCGCTCTCATTGATCGATTGAGCGACTGACCGCGCCGGCGCGCTGGGACAGCCGCTCAAATCTGGTATCAGGCCCCTACTTCTTCTCTTCGGGGATCACCGTGCGCAGGTGCAGCTCTTTGAGCTGGCGCGGTTCGGCGTAGGCCGGGGCGTTCATCATCAGATCGCGAGCCTGCTGGTCTTTCGGGAACATCACCACTTCGCGCAGATTCTCGACGCCGGCCAGCAGCATGACGATGCGGTCCACACCCGGCGCGATGCCGCCGTGGGGCGGGGCGCCGTAGCGGAAGGCGTTGAGCATGCCGCCGAACGCTTCCTCCACCACGTCGGCGCCATAACCGGCGAATTCGAACGCTTTCAGCATCACGTCGGGGCGGTGGTTCCGGATCGCGCCGGAGGACAGCTCCACCCCGTTGCAGACGATGTCGTACTGATAGGCGCTCATGCCCATGAGCGCGTCGTGGTCCTTGGGGTCCAGCGCCATGAAGACGTCGGGATCCATTTGCGGCATGGAGAACGGGTTGTGGGAGAACTCGATCTTCTTGTTCTCCTCGTCCCACTCATACATGGGGAAATCGACGATCCAGCAGAACTTGAAGACATTGTCCTCATAAAGCTCCAGCTCGCGGCCCACCCGGTTGCGGGCGCTCCCGGCGAAGCTGGCGAAGTCTTTCGGCTGGCCGGCCGCAAAGAACACCGCGTCGCCCGGCTCAAGGCCCAGCTGGGCGCGGATCGCGTCGGTGCGCTCCGGGCCGATATTCTTGGCGATGGGGCCGGCGCCTTCGATCGCGCCGTTTTCTTCACGCCAGAAGATATAGCCGAGACCCGGCTGGCCTTCCTTCTGGGCCCAGGAATTCATCCGGTCGCAGAAGGCTCTGGAGCCGCCCTTCGGCGCCGGGATCGCCCAGACCTCGACCTTGGGGTTCTTCTCGATCATCCCGGCGAAGACTTTAAAGCCCGACCCGGCGAAATGCTCGGTCACGGATTCCATCTCGATGGGGTTTCTCAGATCCGGCTTGTCGGAGCCGTACTTGCGCATGGCTTCGGCGTAGGGGATTCGCGGGAAGGCGTCGTCGGAGACGCCGCGCCCGGCGGCGAATTCGCGGAACACGCCCGCCAGCACAGGCTCGATCGCCTGGAACACGTCTTCCTGCTCGACGAAGCTCATCTCCATGTCGAGCTGGTAGAACTCGCCTGGCGCGCGGTCGGCGCGGGCGTCCTCATCGCGAAAGCACGGCGCGATTTGGAAGTATTTGTCGAAGCCCGCGACCATGATCAGCTGCTTGAACTGCTGTGGGGCTTGGGGCAGCGCGTAGAACTTGCCCGGATGCAGGCGCGAGGGCACCAGGAAGTCGCGCGCGCCTTCCGGGCTGGACGCCGTCAGGATCGGCGTCTGATATTCCAGAAAGCCCTGCTCCACCATGCGGCGGCGAAGCGAGTCGATGATCTGGGCGCGCAGCACGATGCGCTTGTGCAGGCTCTCGCGGCGCAAATCGACATAGCGGTGCTTCAGGCGCACTTCCTCGGACCAGTCCGGCTCGCCGAACACGGGCAAGGGCAATTCCTGGGCTTCGGAATGGATGGAGAGGTCCACCACCCGCAGCTCCACCTCGCCAGTGGGCAGGTTCGCGTTCACCGTCTCGGACGAACGCCCCACCACTTCGCCGGTGACCTGAACCACGCTTTCCACGCGCAGGCGCTCCAGCGTCTCGAAGTTGGGATTGTCCGGCTCCAGCACGACTTGAGTCAGGCCGTAATGGTCGCGAAGGTCCACGAACAGCAAGCCGCCATGGTCGCGCTTGCGGTGGATCCAGCCGGACAGCCGCGCAGTCTCGCCCACTTGGGCCTTGCGGAGCTCTCCGCACGTATGGGTGCGATAGGCGTGCATGGAAAATCCGTTTCGAATAGGTCGGCGTATTGGGAAGGGCGGAAAAGCAAGGAAACCGGCGCTTCTGTCAAGGCGGGGACAGGCCCGGACGGCCGCCTGCACTGCTTTGCGCTCAAGCTTGTGGCGCGCCGCAAACAGGACAAGGGTCACGGCCATGCGCGGGTCCATCTTCACATACGGCTTCTGGGCCATCGCCGGCGGGCTGGCGATCCTCTGCCTGCCTTTGCTGCTCCTGCCCGGCCGCGGCCCGGCGGTGTGGGCGGTGGGGGTGTTCGCACAGCTGTTTCGCGGCTGGCTGAGGGTGTGCGGCGTGCGGATCACCTATCGCGGCCTGCATCATCTCTCCGGTCTCGGCCCGGCTATTATCGCGGCCAAGCACCAGTCCTATGGCGACGGGCTCTCCCATCTCGCGCGCGACCCGCAGCTCGCCTATGTCATCGGCGACCACATGCTGCGCTTTCCCGTGGCGGGTCTGTACCTGAAGAAGGCCGAGGCGGTGGTGGTGGACGACGCCGCCGGAAAGCGCGCCGCGGGCGCCTTTGACGCAGGCGTGGCGCGCCTGGCCGCCGACGGCCGCCCGGCGCTGATCTTTCCCGAAGGCGGGCTCACCAAAGTCGGGCACGGCAAGCGCTATCGCCGCGGCGTCTGGAAGCTCGCCCGCGCTTTGGAGCGGCCCGTGGTTCCTGTCGCCACAAATCTCGGCTGCTTCTGGCCCGAGCAGGAGCGCCGCCTCCACCCTGGCGAGGCGGTGATCGAGTTCCTGGCGCCCCTGACGCCCGGCGAAGATTCGCGCGCCTTCATGGCTGAGCTGGAGCGCGTGGTGGAGACCCGCACCCGCGCCCTGGAGGCCGAAGCTTTGGGGCGCCGGGACCCGCCCTCGCCGGTTTAGACTGGCCGCCTGCGCCCTTGCGGCGGGCTCTCACGCCCGCTCCCTTCGCACCCCGTCCATCTTCATCACACGGCGCCGGCCCAGCCCTCGTCTAACGCGCAAGGAGTGTGAGTAAACGCTCACTCACCCTTGACGCCGCCCTTCGCCTGAGGCAAAGTCTCCATTGTGAGTGAACGCTCACTCACATTTCTGGCCGGCAAGACGTACGAGCCGGCATGAGACGGAGACGGGATGATGGCTTCACACGGGATCAGCGAGACCAGCCTTCAGGGCGCGGACGTTCGCGGCGTCACCGCCGCCGACGGCAGCGCCAAGGCGCGCATCGAGCGCGCCGCCCTCACCCTGTTCGCCCTGAACGGCGTGGACGGGGTCACGACGCGCGAGATCGCCGCCGCGGCCGGCGTGAGCGAGGGGCTGATCTATCGCCATTTTTCAAACAAGGACGCTCTTGCGCTCGCCTTGTTCGAGACCATCCATGCGCGCATCTACACGCTGGTGGCTGCGGCGCTGGACGGCGCGGAGGACTTCAGCGCGGCGGTGCAGCGCGTCGTGGCGGCGTATTGCAAGGCCGCCGACGAGGACCGGGTGCTGTTTGAATACCACATCACCCACATGTTCCGCTTCGCCCGCACCGACACGCCGGGCCGGCCCGATCCCACCACGCTGATCGCCAGACGCATCGAGCAGGCCATGACGGACGGCGACTGCCCGCGCGGCGACGCCGAGATCAAGACCGCCGCCGCCCTGGGCGTGGTGCTGCAGCCGGCCGCCCACCGCATGGCGGGCCGCTTCGACATCTTGATGGTGAACCGTGCAGCCGGCCTGGCCCGCGCCGCCCACGCCGCCCTGAAGGAGGCGTAAGCCATGACCGATTTTCCCCACGAGACCCGCAACACCACCGCAGAGCCCGCCATGGCGAAAACCGATGTCGAAACCTGGATTCGCTCCATCGGCTACGAGATCGCCTACTGGCTGATCACGGGCGTGTTCGCCCTCGTCTGCAGCCTTCTGGCGCTGGTTCCGGGGCGAAAGCTTCTGGGATGGGGCCTCCAGATGTACGGCTCGGCGCAGGTGGCGGCCATGAAATGGATCGCCGGGATCACCGTGGAGATTCGCGGCCGCCACCGCCTGCCCGATGAGGCCGCGGTGATCGCCGCCAAGCACCAGAGCTGGGGCGACGGCTTTGTGATGCTCAGCCAGGTGGCGCGCATCGCCTTTGTGGCTGGCGACCATCTGTTGAAATTCCCGCTGGTGGGCCGGATCCTGACCAAGGTCGGCGCGATCTGCCTGTCCAACGCCGGCGGCGACGAGGCCCGCGCCCGCCTGCAGCAGGGCATCGACCAGCTGCGCGAGGACCCCCGCGACGTGCTGATCTATCCCGAAGGCCATCTCTCGGCCGTAGGCGAGCGACACCGCTACCGCACCGGCGTCTGGCGTCTGTATGACGGGCTGCAACGCCCCTGCACGCCGGTCGCCACCAATCTGGGCCTGTGCTGGGACCGCGAGAGCTTCATCAAACGCAAGGGCCGGGTCGTGCTGGAGTTTCTCGATCCAATTTCGCCGGGAATGGACAAGGACGCCTTCATGGCCGAGCTTGAGACCCGAATTGAAACGCGCACCCGTGCGCTTGAGGCGGAGGGCCGTTAGATGAGCCTGAAACTCGCCGCCTCCCTGATGGGGCAACGCCGCTATCTGCCCATGTGGATCGGTCAGGTCTTCGGCGCCTTCAACGACAATCTGTTCCGCTGGTCGCTGGTGGTGCTCGCCACTTTCCAGGGGCTCACCGTCTTTGATCTGCCCCCCGACCAGATGACGCCCATCGCGGCGACCCTCTTCACCCTGCCGATCTTCCTGTTCTCGGCCGTGGCCGGACAGGTGGCCGACCGCTTTGACCGCACCAAGATCATGCGGGTGCTCAAATTCATCGAGATCTTCCTGATGATCGCGGCGGCCGTGGGCTTCATCTTCTCCCTGCCCTTCGTGCTTCTGGGCGTCTTGTTCCTGATGGGCGTGCAGACGGCCTTCTTCATCCCGGCGCGCACCTCGGCCATGCCGACGCTGATGGCGCCGCAAGAGCTGGTCACCGCCAACGCGGTCATGTCCGGCGCCATCAATGTGGCGATCCTGGGCGGCGCCATCGGCGCGACCCTGCTGATCGCGCAAACCGGCGGCCCGCTCATCGTGGGCGTCACCCTCATCATCGTGGCGATCCTCGGCTGGCTCGGCATGCGCCAGGGCGCGCCGGCGCCGGCCTTCGACCCGACGCTGAAGGTGAGCGCCAACATCGTGGCGGAGACCGCCCGCATGCTGGGCTTTTTGTGGCGCGCCAAAGACGTGTTCCGCCCGGCGGTGGGCGTCGCGTGGTTCTGGATGATGAGCGCGGCCGTGCTCACCGTCCTGCCGCTCTTTGCGCGCAACACACTGGGCGCCGATGAAAGCGTGGTGGCCTTCTTCCAGGTGCTGTTCACGCTGGGCGCCATGCTGGGCGCGCTTGTGACCGGCGTGCTCAATCGCGGCGAGGACGCGCTGATCTTCACCGTCGTGGGCGCCGCGGGCCTTGTGGTGTTCGCCGGTGATCTGGCGCTCAACGCCGGCGGCGGCACGCCCGACGGCGCGCTGGTCGCCCTGCCCGCCTTCCTGGCCGACCCCGCCAACCGGCGGGTGATGATTGATCTCTTCGGCGCGGCGGTGTCGGGCGGGCTGTTCCTGGTGCCGCTGCAGGCCATGGCCCAGCGGCGGGCCGATCCCGAACGCCGGGGCCGCCTTCTGGCGGCGGCGGGCATCCTCAACGGCGCGGCTGCGACCATCGGCCCCTTCGTGCTGTTCTTCCTCGCAAGACTGGGCCTGCCGGTGGAGGCCGCCTTCTGGTTCGTGGCCTCTGGATCCGGGGTGGCGGGCCTGTTCTTCGCCTGGCGGATGATGGTGCGGCGGCGCGAGACGGCAGCGGGAACAGGAGCGTGAAAGGCGGCGTGAAAGCGCCGCTCGCCAAACCGGGCGGATGGGTCTATTCACGCCGCCCATGGAATGGATCGCCGACACCTCATCGCTGAACGCCGCCTGCGCCGACCTTGCAAAGGCCGATTACGTCGCCGTGGACACCGAGTTCATGCGCGAGAGCACCTTCTGGCCCCAGCTCTGCCTGATTCAGGCGGCCGGCGGCACGCGCGAGGTGCTCATCGACCCGCTGGCCGAGGGCATCGACCTCACCGCGTTCTTCGATCTGTTGAAGAACAAGGACGTGCTGAAGGTCTTCCACGCCTGCCGCCAGGATCTGGAGATCTTCTACCACATGGGCGGCGGGCTCATCCCCGCGCCCCTGTTCGACAGCCAGGTGGCCGCCATGGCCGTGGGGCTGGGCGATTCCATCAGCTACGACAATCTGGTGCGCGTGCTTTTGAACGGCGATGTGGACAAGGGCTCGCGCTTCACCGACTGGTCGCGCCGGCCGTTGAGCGACAAGCAGAAGGTCTACGCCCTGGGCGACGTCACCTTCCTGCGCGATCTCTACCCGATCCTGGCGCAGAAGCTCGCCGACGAGAACCGCGAAGCCTGGCTCGCCGAGGAGATGCGCCTGCTCTCCAACCCCGCCACCTACCAGATGGACCCCCAGGACGCCTGGAAGCGCCTGAAGCTCAGAAAAACCACCCCCAAATACCTCGCCGCCCTGAAAGCCGCCGCCGAATGGCGCGAGAGCGAAGCCCAGACCCGCGATATTCCGCGCAGCCGCATCATGAAGGATGACGGGCTCTACGAGCTCGCCCAGGCCGCGCCCATCACCACCGAGGAACTCGCCGGCCTTCGCGCCGTGCCGCGCGGCTTTGAACGCTCCAAACCCGCCGAGCGCCTGATCGAGAAGCTCCAGACCGTCCTCGCCGATCCCAAGGCGCACGCGCCGCAGATCGACAAGCGCCCGCCCCCCGCCGGCAATATCGGCCCGGTGGTGGAGATGCTCAAAGTCTTCCTCAAAGTCGTCGCCGAACAGGAGGGCGTCGCCGCCCGCCTCATCGCCACCGTCCCGGACCTCGAACTCCTCGCCGCCGACGACGACGCCGACATCCCCGCCCTTCAAGGCTGGCGCCGCCAGGTCTTCGGCGACGAAGCCCTGAAACTCAAACGCGGCGAGATTGCGCTGGTGCTGGAGAATGGCCGGGTCGAGGTTGTGGAGCTGGAGTAGGCTGAGGGGGGGGGGGGGGGCAGGAGCGACGGAAGCCCCCATTTCCCGCCACCTCGCCTAGTCATCCCCTGAACCGTTTGAGCAAGGCTTCCACAGCTTACGTTGCTCACGTGAAAGTCGCCCAAGCTCCACCCAAAAGACACCGCTCCAATAAGTCCCGGAGATGATCGACTACGCTAAATCCCACGAAATCAGATGGCCGTAAATACAAACTATACTAAGTCAAAACCATTATGGTCTCTCAATAATTAAAAGTTTTGAGAACTCACTATGAAAGTAAGCATCCAAACTCTTGAGCACCAAGTCTCTCTTATATTTGTTGCTGGCGAAAAAAAACACTGATGAACCGGGAAATGCATCGCAAACATCCGAGGTGAGCTTTTTGATCTGCGACCATTTTTCCCATTCCTCGATATGAGACGCCTCACCTGAAGCGCCAAAACTCGCATACGCGATCCGGCGCCGTTTGAATTCGGACAAAGCACCTTTCGTTGATTCAAAGATGCCAAAAAAATCTGGAAACGAGCGCATATCTATAATTAGCTTCGGATTTGTCTGAGCTAAATCTCGCATAAACGAATGATAGTCAATTTCAGAGATTGCAAAAACATAAAGTTTAAAACTGTCCAAATCATCAAATAACTCGGGCTGTATCGCATTCTCAAAGCCCCACACCTGACGGTCAGCGTCGGCCTTATCAGCGTCTATCGAGTTGTGAACAAGCCAAAGCTTGATATTAGCCATCCCCAATCTCCAACGCCAAATCAACTTCCATTGAAGAGTATGCCATTCTATAAGCCTCGACCGGCCGCCCCCACTCTGGCTCTCCTAAATTGAACTCACCCGTGACACTATCTTTGTAACTTCTGTCTTTAAGGAAGACCCGACGATACAATCTAGGGGAGACCCCAACGAACGGTCGAAAGAGCACATGAGTCCCTCCTTCCGAAGGAGGCACCCAATCCGTTGATTCCGTGGAAATAGAGTCATTGTGAAGTTCAGTTGCTTTACTTTTTGGATAAGGCTCGATGAACTGTAGCTCATCAATTCCAGCTGCAACTATATGTCTTGCACAATAGTGGCAGGGGTAAGTTGTTACAAACATACGGCAACCGCGAGGCGTGGTTCCGGATATTGCCGCCGATAATATCGCATCCATTTCCGCATGCACTGCGCGGCTAAATTCGATTAATCCGCCAATTCTTGTTTTTCTAATACTCTGTATAACTTCTAATCTATCTTTACCGTCGACAAGCTCAGGAAACTCCTTAATAAGATCCTCAATTATCTTATTTTGTTCTTTATTGCTGCTACAATATACTGTTTCGCGGAAGGCGCAACGTTCATCATGTTCTATTTTGATAGAAAAATCTTCACCATACAACCCTCCCCCAGCTTTTGGGGCATCATTTGTCCCAGTGGCAACAATATTCCCAGTTGAATCAACCAACGCTGCTCCAACCTGCCTCGATAAACACGCACTTCTCATCTGCGCGGACCGCGCATGATGCATAGCCGTTTCCGCAATACTTGGCCGAATAATTTTGTTTTGTGTTATCAGGCCGACAAATCGACGCAATTGATCGTTCATGCCGGTGAGTGAAAGGTCTTCACCGGCATCCTCCGTATTATCAACAAAAAAATCAGATTGCTCGAAAGTGTCCGCTACATGCTGACCGTATTTCTCTGGCGCATTTTCATCGCGCGTAAGAAAATCATTTACCTCGGCTTTGACTTGTTCTTGACCCCACTCCTGCCTATCAAATAAATTCTCTCTAATTCTTTTTTCTCGTTTCTTAGGGTCGCAAACAATTCCAATTAAACTAAAAGACTGTTGGTATACCTCTCTTAAAAGAGCAACCTCTGCAGGGTGACGTAAAGAATCAATTATATAAGCACGTGGTTTTCCATCAGGAGATATAGCATCGCCTGCAAAAACTGAACCTTGAAGCTTGGCTCTTAATCTTGCTATTTCCTTGAGAGCAAGTCTTGCAATAGCTGAGTTATCACCCTCAATTTTATAAATGTCTCCTTTTCTAATTTCATCTCCTCGATCTTGCATTTGGCGAACGGCGTTTAGTGATTTTCGGCCATTTAAGTCTGGGAGAGGCTGGCCGATTTTTTCTGCGGCGGCGCGAATGAGCGCACTCGCTTTTACAATTTCGGATTCGTAGCCTTCGTCCTCCAAAAAACTTTTAAGTATTTTCGCACCTGTGCCCGCCCCTGCGCCTGCAGGGCCTACGATCGCTATGAACAACTCGTTTGTGCGTAAATCGCGTAAGGCATCCTGCCCTTTACGGGTCCTTTCTTGCGGCTTACGGGGCCTTTCTTGCGGCATGCTTTTAGTTTCCGCGGCAAGGGATTTTATTGTCATTTGGTGTCGTACCTAAATTCGCGGTGGTCGATTACGTGCATACACGGGCGAAGCCTGTCACGTCGAACGAGTTTATGCGCCTTGACGTTACATAGCCGTGGAAAAATTAAATGTTCGCAGGCGATTCTGTCCAACCGAAGCAGCCGAATGAAAATCACGGTTTCGCATTTCGATGTCAATTTGACGGTTGTCTGCGATACCAAATGAATCGTTAGGACGCTTTGGCTTTTGCTCTGTCTCGGTCGTCGCCGCATTGGATACTAGAAGAAATTTCTTCTTGCCGACGACAAACGCGGCGTTCGCTGCAACGCTTTCCCACCCCGCCACTTAACCCAAGCTGGGTAGCCCTTCACGCGACCGACGTGCTACGAAAATTGGTTGCTAAGAGTGAACGGGAATTCGCGATCTCCTCACAAAACCGCTCCTCGTCTCCCCGACGGAGGCCGTGGGCGTGACATCTCCCACCCCCTACTCCCGATCCTTCGTCGCCGTCACCGCCGCGCCGTCCGGCGTGCTTGGCCCTTCGGCGTAGCTCGCTGACGCAGGTGCGGCGCCTGAGGCGGGGCTTGCGCCGTCTGGCGCTTTCGCGGCCGGGCGCTGTTGGCCTTCTTCGGCGCTGAGGGGTGCGAGTTTGAGGACGTAGAGTGTGGCGGCGATTCCGATGATCAGATTGGCGGCGAAGACGCCCCAGATGGAGCCGGTGGTTCCGCCAAGCGTGCCGCCGATCCAGGCCAGCGGCGCGATGAGCACGAAGCCGCGCGCGGCGTTGATCGCGACGCCGTAGAGCGGCCGGCCGAGCCCGTTGAAGCCGGCGGCGGCGGCCATGGCGATTCCGTAGCCGAAGATGGTGAAGGGGGCGATGTCCCAATAGACCGAGGCCACCACCTGGCCGTCCACGCTGGGCAAAAACAGCGGCGCCAGATAATCGCCCAGGAAAAACAGCACGCAGGCCATGCCAAGGCCCCAGATCAGGCAGAACAGGAAGGACTTGGCGAACGCCTCGCGCACGCGGTCGGTACGGCCCGCCCCGCCGTTCTGGCCGGTGATGGGGCCGATGGTGCCCGACAGCGCAAACAGCGGAATGATGAAGAAGGCCTCCACCCGCATCGCCACGCCGAACCCGGCCACAGCCGCCTCGCCGAAGCGCGCAACCGAGGCCAGAACGACGGCGTTGGACGCCGGGCCGATCATGTTGGAGCCGGCCGCCGGCGCGCCGATACGCGCGATCTCGCGCCAGTTCCACAGGATCTCGTGAAAGCCGGGCCAGGAGAGGTCCAGCAAGTTCTCGCGGAACACCAGAAGCGCCATGGCGATCAGGAAGACGCAGAGATTGGCCGCCAGAGACGACAGCGCGGCGCCCTGAACCGCCATTTCCGGGATCGGTCCCCAGCCGAAGATGAACAGCGGCGTGAGGCCCATATTGATGATCGCGGCCAGGATCATGATGACGCTGGGCAGGATCGCATCGCCCAGGGCGCGCAGAATATTGCTGGCCACCATGGGGCCGACGACGAACACGATGCCTGCAAACCAGATCACCATGTATTCGCGCACATAGGGCATCATTTCCGGCGTCGCGCCCATGGCCGTAAACAGCGGATCGATCATCACGATCCCCAGGGCCGACACGCAGGCGACGATCAGGAAGGACAGGGTCACCGCGTCGGTGGCGACCCGGCGGGTGCGCCCCTCGTCGCCGCGCCCGGCCGCGCGCGCCACCACCGAGACCGCGCCCGCGCCGAGCCCGATGGCGACGCTCATCACCAGCATCGACACCGGGAAGACGAACTGCACGGCGGCCTGCTGGGCGGTGCCCAGCTTGCCGACCCAGTAGGAGTCGGTGATCCCCACCAGCATCATCGCCACGATGCCGAAGCTCATGGGCGCGACCATGCGCACGATATGGCCGAACACCGGCCCCTGGGTCAGGTCTCTTGCAGATCGGCCGGCGGCCATGGGGAGTCCTTCGCATCGCAGCGTGGCGGAGAAGCTAGGCCGAACCGGCCCGCTCGGCCATGTCGAATCCGGAAATTGGCGGCGCCGCCGCGACCGAGCCGCTCGAAGATGAACGGCTTCACGACTTCAGGGCCCGGTTTCACCCGCTAAACGGGCCGTCCCACGAGATCCCGGCGTGGATAACTCGTCCTGCTTACTCGCCCGAAACCACCCCGTCCGCGGTCAGATCATAGCTCGCCATTCCGGCCAGATTGACGATGTCGGAGACGTTGGCGCCGACCCGCGCCACCTGCACCGATTTCTCCAATCCGATCAGCAGGCCCTCGATGACCGTGGCCCCGCCCGCCGCCTTCAGAAGCCGCGTGGCGATGGACGCCGAGTGCACCGCCGGCATCACCAGAACGTTGGCGGCGTCGGTCAGGCGCGAGAACGGGTAGATGGCGTGGTGGTCAGGATCAAGCGCGATATCGACGGCCATTTCACCTTCATATTCAAAGGCTACGCCGCGCTGGTCGAGCATCTGCACGGCCGCCTGAACCTTCTCCGTCCGGTCGCCCGGCGGGTTGCCGAAGGTGGAATAGCTCATGAAGGCCACCCGCGGGCTGAGGCCCAGGCGCGCCGCCGCATGGGCCGCCGCCTCGGCGATATCGGCCAGGCCCGTGGCGTCTGGAAACTCGATCACATTGGTGTCCGCGATCACCAGCATCCGCCCGCGCGCCAGCGCCACCGACAGGCCGATCACCGTCTTGCCCGGCGCATCATCCAGCACCAGCCGCACGTCGGCGAGCGAATTGGTGAAGTGGCGCGTCACCCCGGTCACCATCCCGTCCGCATCCCCGAATTTCAGCATGCAGGCGGAGAAGACGTTGCGGTCATTATTGACCAGGCGCTGCACGTCCCGGCGCAGATAACCCCGCCGCTGCAGGCGCTTATAGAGCCAGTCTGCGTAGTCGGCGTTGCGGTCTGAAAGCCGGGCGTTCCAGATCTCCAGCTCGCCTTCGGGCAGGCCCAGCTCGCGCATGTTCGCCCGCGCCACGTCCTCGCGCGCCACCAGCACGGCTCTGCCGAGGCCCTGGCTCTGGAAGGCGTGGGCGGCGCGGATCACCGACGGCTCCTCGCCTTCCGCAAACACGATGCGCTTGCCCGAGCCCTTGATGGCGTCGGTGACGCGCTGCTGCAGGGCGGCGGTGGGGTCCAGACGCCGGGCGAGCGAGCGTCGATACGTCTGCTCGTCGGCCAGCGGAATGCGCGCCACGCCGCTATCCACCGCAGCCTGCGCCACATAGGGCGGCACGAAGCTGATCAGGCGCGGATCAAACGGCGAGGGAATGATGTAGTCACGGCCGAATTTCAGGCCGCCGGACTGGTTCGCCGTGCTCACCTCGTCGGGCACGTCCTGGCGCGCGAGATCAGCCAGCGCGCGGGCGGCGGCGAGCTTCATCTCCTCATTGATGGTCGTGGCCCTCACATCCAGCGCGCCGCGGAAGATGTAAGGAAAGCCCAATACGTTGTTGACCTGATTGGGAAAATCAGACCGCCCGGTGGCCATGATCGCGTCGGACCGCACCGCGCGCACCAGGTCAGGCATGATCTCCGGCGTCGGATTGGCCATGGCGAAGATGATCGGATCGCGGGCCATGGTCTTGACCATGTCCGGCTTCACGATGCCGCCGGCCGACAGACCCAGCAGGATGTCGGCGTCCACCATCGCCTCGTCCAGCGTGCGCAGATGGGTGCGCCTGGCGTGCTTGCGCAGCTTGTCGTGCAGGTCATTGCGCTGGTCGTGGACGACGCCTTTGACGTCGACGACGGTGACGTTCTCGTCGCGCACGCCCAGCGACTTGATCAGCTCGAGCACCGAAAGCCCCGCTGCGCCGGCGCCCAGCAGCACCACCTTCACGTCTTCGAATTTACGGTCGGTGAGGTGGAGCGCGTTCATCAGCCCGGCCGCGGCGATGATGGCGGTGCCGTGCTGGTCGTCATGGAAGACCGGGATATCGAGTTCATCGCGCAGGCGGCGCTCGATCTCGAAGCATTCCGGGCTCTTGATGTCTTCCAGATTGATGCCGCCGAACGTGTCGCCGAACCCGGCGACGCAATCGATGAAGCGGTCGGCGTCGGTGTATTTGATCTCCAGATCGAAGGCGTCGATATCAGCAAAGCGCTTGAACAGCACCGCCTTGCCTTCCATCACCGGCTTGGAGGCTGCGGGGCCGAGATTTCCCAGCCCGAGAATCGCCGTGCCGTTGGAGACCACCGCCACCGTATTGCCCTTGGAGGTATAGTCGTAAACCGCGTCGGGGTTTGCTGCGATGGCGCGCACCGGCGCCGCCACTCCGGGGCTGTAGGCGAGCGCGAGATCGCGCTGGGTCGCCATGGGCTTGGTCGGTTTCAACGCGATTTTTCCAGCCGGGGCGGCGCTGTGAAAGGCCAGCGCTTCTTCATCGGTCTTGGACAGTTTGGGTTCGTCAGACATTTCGGTCCTTGGAGCGGTCCTTGCGGGCGGGAAGAGCCGGCGGGCGGAAGTGTCCGGCTATACGCAAACGCGCGGCGCTCGGCTAGCGCCCCGGCTGGGTCAGACGCCGCAGAGCCGCCTTGCGCGATTGCAGATCGCGAACTTGGCGCAGCGCCTGGGGCAGCAGAGTGATCGCGCTCGCCGCCGTATCGCCTGGCCCCATGCGCCGGCCCATCTCACCATGAACCCACACCGCAGCGCTCGCCGCGTCAAAGGCGTCCGCGCCTTGCGCCAGGAACGCCCCGATCAACCCGGCGAGCACATCGCCCGTCCCGGCCGTCGAAAGCCGCGACGAAGCGTGGGTGTTCACCCGCACCCGCCCGTCCGGCGCCGCGATCACGGTGTCGGGGCCTTTCAGGACCAGCACCGCGCCGGCGCGCGAGGCGGCTTTGCGCGCGATCTCGATCTTGTTTTCGCCTGACGACTCGCTTGTGCCTGCGAAGTCGGGAAACACCCGGGCGAACTCACCGGCGTGTGGGGTGAGCACGCAGCGCTCGTGGAGCGCCTCATGGAGAGCCGCAGAATCCTGCTCGAAAACCGTCAGGGCGTCTGCGTCCAGCACCAGAGACGCACCCTGCCCGCACGCCTGAAGCACGCGGCGGCGTGTCTCGCGGCTTGTACCGGCGCCCGGTCCCATCACCGCCGCCTGCGCGCGATGATCGTCCAACACCGAGGCGAAATCGGCGGTAAGATCATAGGCGCGGGTCACGACCGCGCGCAGAGAGGCGGCGCATTCGGTGAGCGCGTCGGGCGGGCAGAGGAGCGTGACATACCCGGCGCCGGCGGTGAGCCCGGCTTCCGCCGAAAGGCGCGCGGCGCCTGAGGCGCCATGGCCGCCGGAGAGGACGCAGAGCCGGCCGCGCTGATGCTTGTGGGCGCCGGCCTCGATATGAAGACCCGGCACACTCCACAGATCGGGATGATTGTGCTCGGCCACTGGAGACGCCGCGTCCATCCAGCCGTCCGGTACGCCGATATCAGCCAGCACGATCTCGCCGCAGGCCGCCCGCCCCGGATGCAGCACATGGGCGGGCTTGTAGCGGTGGAAGGTGACGGTGAGCGCCGCCTTGAAGGCGGGGCCGTCGGCGCGGGCGCGATCCCCATGGACGCCGCTCGGGACGTCGGCGGCGATCACGGTTCGCTCCGCGCAGGCCCTGGCCAGGCGTGCCGGCTCGCCGTCCAGCGGGCGCGAGAGGCCGGCGCCGAAGAGCGCGTCGAGAATCAGAGCAAAGCGCGACGGATCACACGCCTCCAGCCCCTGGACCTCGCCCGTCCATTTGTCTGCGGCGCGTGCGGCGTCGCCCTCGAGTTCGGCCGCAGGCTTCATGGCGAAGACCTCCACCGGCCAGCCGAGCGCCTGCAACTGAGCCGCCGCCTCCCAGCCGTCGCCGCCGTTATTGCCGGGACCACACAGCACGGCGATGGAGCGAGGGCTCCAGCGGTTCGCAATGGCATCGGCGATCGCGCCGCCCGCCGCGTCCATGAGCGCGCCGCCGGAGCGGCCATGCGCCATGGCGAAGGAGTCCGCCGCACCCATGGCTTCGACGCTGATTACGGCGTGTCGTGGATCGGTCATCGGAGTCATCCTTTTCAGGGCGGCGGCGCCCACGCGGCGTGCACGGGCGCCTCACAAGCGGGCGCCGCAAGGAAACTCCACAACGCCGCAGCCGGTTCAGCTTGTCCGCGCCCGGGGCGAGCTTAGCGTGCCGGCACGAACGGAGGCTCTGTCATGAAGAAAATCGAAGCGATCATCAAACCGTTCAAGCTCGACGACGTGAAGGAGGCGCTTCAGGAAATCGGCCTGCAAGGGCTGACGGTGACCGAGGCGAAGGGGTTCGGACGGCAAAAAGGCCATACCGAGCTCTATCGCGGCGCCGAATATGTCGTCGACTTCCTGCCGAAGATCAAAATCGAACTGGTCGTGTCCGAAAGCCGTGTGGACGCAGCCGTGGAGGCCATTCAGGCCGCCGCGCGCACCGGGCGCATCGGCGACGGCAAGATCTTCATCACCAACGTCGAGTCCGCGATCCGCATCCGCACGGGTGAAACCGGCGACGACGCGCTCTAGCCGCGAGGCCGCAACCCCGCGATCCGTCCACTCCCTTCCCTTCAAGACCCTCAAAGAGGTTTCCCATGTCGCAGAAAATTCTGAAACAGATCCAGGACGAGGACATCGAGTTCGTCGACCTGCGCTTCACCGATCCGCGCGGCAAGTTGCAGCACGTCACCTTCCACCCTTCCATGGTGGACGATGACCTGTTTGAGAACGGCACCATGTTCGACGGCTCGTCGATCAATGGCTGGAAGGCGATCAACGAGTCCGACATGGTGCTCATGCCCGACCCGGACACGGCGCTGATCGACCCGTTCTACCAGCAGACCACGCTGTCGATCATCTGCGACGTCCTCGAGCCGTCCACCATGCAACCCTATAATCGCGATCCGCGCACCACCGCCAAAAAGGCCGAGAAATATCTCGCGGCTTCAGGCATCGGCGACACGGCCTTCTTCGGCCCCGAAGCGGAATTCTTCGTGTTTGACGACGTGCGCTGGTCCACGGCGCAGCACGAAACCTTCTACGCGCTGGATTCCGAGGAAGGTCCGTATAACTCGGGCAAGAAGATCGAAGGCGGCAATATGGGCCACCGCCCGGGTCCCAAGGGAGGCTATTTCCCGGTCAACCCGATCGATTCCGGCCAGGACATGCGCTCGGAAATGCTCTCGGTCATGGCCGAGCTGGGCCTCGAGCCTGAAAAGCATCACCACGAGGTCGCGCCGTCGCAGCACGAGCTCGGCATGAAGTTCTCCACGCTCCTGAAGATGGCGGACAACATGCAGCTCTATAAGTATATCGTGCATAATGTCGCGCACGCCTACGGCAAGACCGCGACCTTCATGCCCAAGCCCGTCTATGCTGACAACGGCTCGGGCATGCACGTGCACCAGTCGATCTGGAAAGGCGGCCAGCCTTTGTTCGCCGGCGACAAGTACGCCGACCTGTCAGAGACCTGCCTTCACTATATCGGCGGCATCATCAAGCACGCCCGCGCCATCAACGCGTTCGCCAACGCGTCGACCAACTCCTACAAGCGCCTGGTGCCGGGCTTCGAAGCACCGGTCCTGCTCGCCTACTCGGCGCGCAACCGCTCGGCCTCGATTCGCATCCCGCACGTCTCCTCGCCCAAGGCCAAGCGCCTGGAGACCCGCTTCCCGGATGCGGCGGGCAACCCCTACCTGACTTTCACTGCGCTGCTCATGGCGGGCCTGGACGGCATCGAAAACCAGATCCATCCCGGCGACGCCATGGACAAGGATCTCTACGACCTGCCGGCCGAAGAGCTCAAGGACATCCCCACGGTCTGCCGCAGCCTGCGTGAGGCCATGGAATCCCTCGACGCAGACCGCGACTTCCTGAAAAAGGGTGGCGTCATGGATGACGATCAGATCGACGCCTATATCGATCTGAAAATGGAAGAAGTGACCCGTATCGAACACCACCCCCACCCGGTTGAGTTCGAGCTGTACTACAAGGTCTAGCCTTACAGACCCGCCGAAAGAGCGGCCGGTCCGGAACCTCCCGGGCCGGCCGTTTCATGTCCGCTATGGCCTCAAAACGCTGCGCCGCAGACTTGCGCGCATATCGACGCGCGCGAAACCTTGGTCTAGAAGTTTTGATCCGACGCTCAAGGTCCGATCAACTAACGGCCAAACCGCGCCGAACCGGAGACACGTCCATGCGCCGCAGCCTTCTCGCAGCCGCCTCGATCGCCGCCCTCGCCTCGTCCCAGAGCTGGGCGCAGACCGCGACTGAAATCAATGAGGAGGTCAACGCTCCGGTGGAAACCGCCACCACGGACGGGGGCGCGCCTGGAGACATCGTCATCGGCGCCAGCGGCCGCGTGATCCTTGACGGCGCGACCGGTCAGACCGGACCCGCCGTTCTGGTCAATTCCGACAACTCGCTCGAGATCGCCAGCGGCGCCCAGGTGCAGATCACCGACACGGACTCCAACGGCGAAAACGCTGATCTGAACGGCGCGGTCGGCGTGCAGATGAATTCCGGCGTCACCGGCGATCTGACCAATGACGGCCGGATCACGCTGGAGGACACCTATGTCGCGACGGACAGCGAGACGGATAATCTCGGCGACTATAACAATGACGGAAACGACACTGATCCCGATGGTGAGGCCGACGGGCCGTTCGCCACGGATCGCAACAAGACCGGCTTGCTGATCGGTGAAGTAGACGGGAATTTTGCGCCTGTCGCCGGTCAGGCGCCGGTCACCGGCACGGTCACGAACTCGACCTCGGGCCGCATCAACGTCTCCGGACAGGACAGCTACGGAATTCGTGTCGTCACCGACCTGACGGGCGACCTGATCAATAACGGCATCATCAATATTCGCGGCGAGCGCTCCACCGGCATTTCCGTTGAGGCCGATATCGGCGGAGACGTGCAGATCAGTGGCGTCTCGGCGCGCACTCCCGGCGGCCAGGGCGCGGTTCTGAACGGCGATATCGGCGGCGGGCTGCGACTCACCGGTGGGATCAGCGTCAACGGCTACCGCATTCCCCAACGCGTCTCCGAGGAGCTGTTCAGGCTGCTGGACGCCGGCGACGACGATATCGACGCCGGGTCCGCCGTGGTCATCGGCGGCAGCGTGCGCGACGGCGTGTTCGTGTCCGCCGGCGGAGCGATCACCCAAGCCTCCTCGGGCGCTCCAGCGTTGTCCATCGGGTCGGGCGGCCAGACCATCAGCCTTGGCGAAGTGGTGCTGCCGGACGATTTCAACGCTGACCGCACCGATGACGACACCGATCCCGACCGGCTTGGCTACTCGGTGGTCAATGAGGGATCGGTCACCTCGACCGGCATTTATGACGGGCGCGACAACACCGCTTTCCTGATCGGCGGATTTGATGACCAGGGCCTGCTGCGCGCAGTCATTCTGGAAGCCGGCGGGTTTTTGAACACCGGAAGCATCAGCGCCACCGCGTTTGACGGCGACGCCACGGCGCTTCGTTTCGGGCAGGGCGTCACCGCCGGCGCCGGCGAAGAACTTGAAATCGCCAATACCGGCTCGGTCACAGCGAGCAGTGTTCTGGGTTTCGAAGCTGACGGTTTCGGCGACGGCACATCCACCAGTCAAAGCGCCTACGGAACCGGCCAGGCGTTCGGCCTTGTGCTCGACGCGGGCTCGCAGATCAGCCGCATCCTGAACACCGAAGGGTCCATCCTGGCCCGGGTGGTCGGCGGCGGCGAAAGCGCCACGGCCATCAAGGTCGACAGCGACGCCCTTGAGAGCATCGAGAACAGCTCGGTCATCTCGGCGATTACACAAAACCTGGTTGACGAGTGGGCGGACGGTTCGACTTCGATCGAGCTGATCGCCATTGATGCGCGCAATCATGACGGCGGACTTCGCGTCGTTCAAAATCAAGAATTCGACAGCGACGGCGAGCCGGTGCGTGAAGTCGCGATCCGCGGCGACGTGCTGTTCGGGGCGGGCGCGGACACGCTGGAGCTGAACGGCGGCGCCATGGCCGGCGACGTAAGCTTCGGCGACGGGGCTGACCGGCTGGTCATCAACGGCGCCTCGCTCAGCGGCACGATCTCAGATTCTGACGGCGACCTCGTGGTTGATGTCTCCGACGGAACCCTGGTCCTCACCGGTTCTGACGCGCTCAATCTCACCGAAGCCAATTTCGGCGATGGCGGCGTGCTGGAGCTGCAGGTGGACACCACCGCGCGCGCCGCGGCTTTCCTCAACGCCTCCGGCGCTGTCCGCTTCACGAGCGGAGCGGACCTGTCGGTGTCGCTCGCCAATCTTGTCGGCGAAAGCGCGCAGATCGCCATCATCACCGCGGGCGATCTTGATATCGCTGACGAAGCCATTCTCGACACCACCGAGTCGCCCTTCCTCTACGACGCGGCGCTGTCGCGCGATGCGAACGATCCCAACAGCCTGGTCCTGACCCTGCGCCGCAAGACGGCTCAGGAAGTCGGCCTCGACGAGTCACGCGCGGCCGCCTACGGCGAAGCTCTGGCCGCATTCGAATCGGTCGAAGCGCTGGGCGCGGCCTTCGCCGGCGTGCGCACGCAGCAGGACTTCTTCAGCGCCTATAACCAGTTGCTTCCCGAGTACGCCTCCAGCGCCATTCAGTTCGCGCTTGCATCAAATGACGCCGCCGCCGGCGCGCTTTCCGTGCGCCTGGCCAATGCACGCCTGTCTCCGGACGAGCTGGCGGGCGTCTGGGCTCAGGAATTCGGGTATTACGCCGACCGGTCCGCCAATGCGTTCGGCTCGGGCTATCGCGGCCAGGGCGTGGGTATCGCGGTTGGCCTGGACCGGCCGGTCGGGCCGTTCTACGCGGTGGGCGTCAATGTTCTGGGTTCGGCCAGCGAAGTCGAGGAGATCGACGGGTTCGACGAACCCATGATCGCCCTGACCGGCCAGATCGGAACCTATGCCGGCCTGGATCTGGGCGGGATCGACGTCTCCGGCGCCCTGTCGCTGGGCTACGACTATTTCGAGAGTGAGCGCAATATTCTCGTCGGTGAGTTCGCCTCCACCAACACCGCGGAGTGGAGCGGCTGGCACGTTTCGGCCAGCGCGAAAGCGGGACGCGATTTCACTTTCAATCGCTGGATCGTGCGCCCGGAAACGAGCCTGACCTATCTCTCCCTGTTCGAGAGCGGCTACACCGAGACGGCGGACAATCCCGATAACGATCCGCTCGCCTTGATCGTCGACGATCGCGAAAGCGCAGCCCTTCTGGGCGCCGCCACGGTCACGGTGTCGCGCCGGTTCGGCGGCGACCAGTCCTGGTGGGCGCCCTCGGTCAATCTCGGGTATCGCGGCGACTTCCTGAGCGAGGAAGGCGAAACCACGGCCCAGTTCGGTGAGACCGGATCTCCCTTCACCCTGCGCTCATCGAGCCTGTCGGGATCGGGCGTGCTTCTGGGCTTCGGACTGAGCGCCGGTTCGAACTACTCGACGTTCAGCTTTGCTTATGACGCCGATGTCCGGGACGATTTCGTACGCCATGTGGCTCGTCTGGTGATCCGCCTCACCTTCTAGGCATAATCCTTGCACGCGTATGGATATCTGGTTAGGGTTGCAAAGTCTTCTCTGTCCCGACCCCAACCGACGGTGGAGACCGGGGCCGGTGCTTGCGCAGACGCACCGGCCCTACTTTTTTGAGCACAAGCCTGACCGCTGGCCATGGGCGAGCCGCTCTCCTGACGAGCGAGTATGGTGATGAGTTCACTAGCGCTTAACCAAGACGCGCCATCCTCGGCCTCATGTGGACCAGGTTTCTTATATGCGCGGTTGGCGCGGCCCTCGTGACGACCGGGTGTGCGACCCGGCCGCCGGACCAGGTCTATGACGCCTGCCTCATCCTGGAGGATAATCGCGCCTGGTGGCGTGATCTTCGCCGGACCGAGAGCCGGTACGGAGTCTCCCCCGGCGTTCAGCTGGCGATCCTCAAACGTGAATCCAGCTTTGAACATAACGCAAGGCCGGCGCGCCGGCGCCTCTTGGGCGTGGTGCCATGGAGCCGGCCGTCATCGGCCTACGGCTACGCCCAGGCTCTGGACAGCACATGGGACTGGTATCGCGACGAAACCGGGCGGCGCGGCGCCGACCGGGACGATTTCGGCGACGCAGTGGATTTCATCGGTTGGTATAATCACCAGAGCGGCCGGCTCGCCGGAATTTCACCGGACGACCCCTACAGTCTTTACCTGGCTTACCATGAAGGCCATGGCGGGTTCTCGCGCCGGACCTATAGCGGCAAGTCCTGGCTGATCCGCGCGGCGCGCGAGGTCGAGACCGACGCCAGGCGCTATGACGCCCAGATCAACGGCTGTCAGCGCCGCCTGAACCGCAACTGGATCCCGTTCCTGTAGATAAGCCGGGCGCGCGCTGAGCCGGGCCCTTCCCTGAACGCCTCGCGGACGTGCACTGTTGTCCTCGCCATGGCTGACGATTCGCAAGACGATCTCTTTTCCGCTTCTTCCTCGCCGAAGCCGCAAAAGCCGGCTGCGCCAAGCACGCCTGCGCCTGCCCCGGAGAGCAAGGCGGAGCCTGAACCCGCCAAGCCCGCTCCCGCACCACCCCCGGGGGCGGCGAAGAAGCCGGCGCCGGCTCCCCGAGCCGCGCCGAAACCCGCCGCGGCGGCCGCCGCTCCGGGCGGCGCCCAGGGAGCAGGCTATGACGCATCCTCGATCGAGGTGCTTGAAGGCCTGGAGCCGGTGCGTAAGCGGCCGGGCATGTATATCGGCGGCACCGACGAGCGCGCCCTGCACCACCTCTTCGCCGAAGTTCTGGACAACTCCATGGACGAGGCGGTCGCCGGTCACGCCGACCGCATCGAGGTGAGCCTGGACGACGAAGGCTATGTCACCGTCACCGACAACGGGCGCGGCATCCCCGTGGATCCGCACCCCAAATTTCCCGGCAAGTCCGCCCTTGAAGTGGTGCTGACCACGCTGCACGCCGGCGGCAAGTTCTCCGACAAGGCCTACCAGACCGCCGGCGGCCTGCACGGCGTGGGCGTCTCGGTCGTGAATGCGCTGTCGGAAGAGCTGGTCGTCGAAGTGGCGCGCGACCGCACGCTCTGGCGCCAGGTCTATTCACGCGGCCTGGCCCAGGGACCGATCGAGAATCTTGGAACGGTGAATAATCGCCGCGGCACGCTGGTGCGCTTCAAGCCGGACCACGAGATCTTCAGCGGCCGCATGATGAAGGCGGCGCGCCTGTTCGCCATGGCGCGCGCCAAGGCCTTCCTGCGCCGCGGCGTCGAGATCCGCTGGAAGTGCTCGCCGCATCTGGTTGAAGGCACCGACATTCCGTCCGAGGCCGTGCTCTCCTTCCCCGGCGGTCTGGCCGACCGTCTGGCGGAGATGCAGGGCGACGCCCAGCTTGTGACCGACGCGTTTTCCGGCCGGGTTGAGCGTGACGGGCGCATGGGCGCGGTGGAGTGGGCGGTGGCCTTCTCCGACAACGGATTCGGCGAGCATGACGGCTTCTGCCAGAGCTTCTGCAACACCGTGCCGACCCCCATGGGCGGCACCCATGAGCAGGGCTTCCGCGCAGCGCTGTCCAAGGCCCTTCGCGCCCACGGCGAGCTGATCGGGCTGAAGAAGGCAAATCAGATCACCGCCGACGACGTCATGGGCGGCGCCGGCGCCCTGCTCTCGGTTTTTCTCAAGGATCCCGAGTTTCAGGGCCAGACCAAAGACCGGCTCTCCACCAACGAGGCCCAGCGCCTTGTGGAGCAGGCGATCCGCGACCAGTTCGATCACTGGCTCGGCGGCCGCCCGAAGGACGCGCTGCGTCTGGTGGAATGGTCGATCGAGCGCGCCGAGGACCGGCTGAAGCGCAAGCGCGAGAAGGAAGTCAAACGCCAGAGCGCCACGCGCCGACTGCGCCTTCCCGGAAAGCTGGCCGACTGCTCGCAAAGCAACGCCAACGGCACCGAGATCTTCCTGGTGGAGGGCGATTCCGCCGGCGGCTCGGCCAAGCAGGCGCGCGACCGCAAGACCCAGGCGATCCTGCCCCTGCGCGGCAAGATTCTGAACGTCGCCTCGGCCACCCCCGACAAGATCGCGGCCAATCAGGAGATCTCCGACCTTCTGCTCGCGCTGGGCGTCCAGCCGGGCAAGCGTTTCCACATCGACGATCTGCGCTATGAGCGCGTCATCATCATGTGCGACGCCGACGTGGACGGCGCCCATATCGCGGCGCTTCTGGCGACCTTCTTCTATCGCTTCCTGCCCGGCCTCATCGAATCCGGCCGGCTCTTCATGGCCCAGCCGCCGCTCTACCGCCTGACCCAGGGCGGCAAGACCCTTTACGCCGACACCGACGAGGAAAAGGACCGGCTGATCGAGACCGACTTCAAGAAGGGCAAGGTGGAGGTGGGCCGCTTCAAGGGCCTGGGTGAAATGACCCCGCCCCAGCTCAAATCCACCACCATGAACAAGGCGACCCGCTCGCTCGCTCGCGTCACCGTCACCGAGGACATGCGCGCTGTCGCCGATCAGCTGGTCGAAACGCTCATGGGCAAAAAACCCGAGCTGCGCTTCCGCTATATCCAGGAACACGCGCCGTTCGTGGGCGAAGTAGACCTGTAACGATCCCCCCCCCTTTCCTTCCGGGGCAAATTTCGCCACCCTTGGCGACATGTCGGGGCGCGCCGCATCATTGGCGTGCGAGATATCCGGGGAGAGACACTTGATTAGAGACTTTAAGGGGTTTTCGGCCTCGCTTGCGGTGTTGTCCGCAATCGCGCTGGCCGGCTGTGCGGACACGGGAAGCGACACGGACAGCGGCGGCGAGAGCACCGCTTCCGGCGACGTCGAGGTCATCCGCTATGACGCCAATCCGTTTGAGTCCACCTATCAGCCGTTCGAAAGCGGCGTGACGCTGATCCGCGGCGCCACCGTGTTCGACGGCGTGGGCGGCGAAATGGAAAACACCGACATTCTGGTGCGTGACGGGCGCATCGCAGGGATCGGCCAAGGCCTGGAAGCGCCAGAAGGCGCTGAAGTAATCGACGCCGTGGGCCGCTATGTCACGCCCGGCGTCATCGACATCCACTCCCATCTCGGCGTCTATCCCTCCCCGGCGGTCAACGCCCACAGCGACGGCAACGAAGTCACCGGTCCGGTGACCGCCGAAGTCTGGGCTGAGCACGGCGTCTGGCCGCAGGATCCCGGCTTCGACACCGCGCTGGCCGGCGGCGTCACGACGCTGCACGTCCTGCCGGGCTCCGCCAATCTGTTCGGCGGGCGCGGCGTGACGCTGCGCAACGTGCCCTCGCGCAGCGTGCAAGGCATGAAGTTTCCCGACGCACCCTACACGCTGAAAATGGCGTGCGGCGAGAACCCCAAGCGGGTTTACGGCGGCCGCGGTCAGGCGCCCGGCTCGCGCATGGGCAATGTCGCCGGCTATCGTGAAGCCTGGCAGCGCGCGGTGGAGTATCGCCGCAGCTGGAACGACTACTGGGAGGCCGCCGAGGCTGGCGACGAAGACGCGAGCCCTCCGACCCGCAATCTCGAGCTCGACACGCTGATGGGCGTGCTCGACGGCGAAATCCTGGTGCAGATGCACTGCTACCGCGCCGATGAAATGGTCCAGATCATGGATATGGCCGACGAGTTCGGCTACCAGGTCAGCACGTTCCACCACGCGGTGGAGGCCTACAAGATCCCCGATCTTCTGGCCGAGCACGGCACCTGCGCGGCGGTCTGGGCCGACTGGGGCGGGTTCAAGATGGAGGCCTATGACTCCATTCCCGAAAACCTCGCCCTCACCCATGCCGGCGGCGCCTGCGCCATGATCCACTCGGATTCCGATCTCGGCATTCAGAGGCTCAATCAGGAAGTCGCCAAGGCGCTTTCGGACGGCCGGCGCATGGGGCTCGACATTTCGGACGCGGATGCGGTGGCCTGGTTCACCTCACGCCCCGCCGAAGCGCTGGGCATAGGCGATGAGACCGGCTCCATCGAGGACGGCAAGCGCGCCGATCTGGTGATCTGGTCGGCCCATCCCTTCTCTAGCTACGCCCTGGCCGACAATGTCTATATCGACGGCGCGCTGATGTTCGATCGTAACGATCCCGAACGCCGCACCATTCGTGACTTCATGCTGGGTCAGCCCGGTGAAGGAGACTACTAGAATGAAAAAGCTCCTTGTTTCACTCGCCATGGCGGCTGCCGCGACTGCCCCGGCCCTGGCCCAGCAGACCATCGTGGTGAATAACGGGCGTGTCGTGACCAACAGCGACCGCGGCGTCATCGAGTCAGGCGCCGTCGTGATCCGCGACGGCGACATCGTCTCGGTCGGCGAGCCGATAGAGTTTGAATCCGATGAAGTCACCATCATCGATGCGCAGGGCGGCTGGATCACGCCGGGCCTGTTCCACCCGATGACCGAGTTGGGGCTCATCGAGGTGGGCGCTGAAGGCTCCACCCGAGACGATGCGGCCGATGACAGCGGCTTCACCGCCGCGCTGGACGTGGCCGACGGGTTCAATCCCAGCGGCACTCATATCGACGAAACCCGCACCGAAGGAATTACGCGGTTCGCCGTGTATCCCTCCACCGGATCCTCGATCATCGCCGGGCGTGGCGCGCTCGCCAGCAGCACAGGCGATTTCGACAGCCTGTTCGCCACCCGCCGCTTCATGGTGGTGGATCTGTCCAGCTCCGGCGCGGCGACCGCCGGCGGGGCGCGCACCGCCTCCTGGGCGTTCCTGCGTGCGGCCATCGAGGACGCCCGCTTCTATCCCGGACGCTTCATGGCCCACCATGAGGGCGACGCCATCGACCGCTATGACGCCCAGGCCATGGTCAGCGCCGTGCGCGGCGAAATCCCGCTGGTGATGATGATGGACCGGGCCAGCGATATTCGCCGCGCCCTCTCCTTCGCCGAGCAATATCCAGCGATGCGCCTCATCATTGCGGGCGCGGCGGAGGCCCATCTTGTGGCCGACGAGCTCGCCGCGGCGGACATTCCGGTGATCTACGATCCCATGCGCAACCTGCCCGACAGTTTCGACCGCCTGGCCTCTACGAGCCAGGGCGCGTCGATCCTGCACCGGGCGGGCGTTCAGGTGGCCTATTCCACGGCGGGCTCGGACCTGTACTTCAACCCGCGCCTGCTGCCTCAGCACGCCGCCATCGCGGTGGCGCACGGGGCCGATTGGGCTGACGCGTTTCGCTCCGTCACCCTGACGCCGGCAGAGATTTACGGGGTCGGGGATCGCTACGGCGCCCTGGCGCCAGGCTATGCCGGCGACGTTGTTGTCTGGAACGGCGATCCGCTTGAAGTGATGAGCGCGCCGACCGCTGTGATCATCGATGGGGAAGTCCAGTCCATGGAGACCCGTCAAACTCGTCTGCGTGATCGTTATGCAGAAGTGGTCCGGGAAGGCGCCCAAGCCTACCGGCACTAGAGACTTCACGGCCACACCGGCCTTGATTGTCAGCCTTTAAGCGCCCGGCCGCGTTGACAGCGCGGCCGGGCTATTTATGTTCCGCCTCGAACGCACGCGCCACGACGGCGCATCGGATTCGACGCTGATCCCTGACGCCGATCGATCAAGCTTTCACCCACGTGAGGCGCATGACTTTCAAAGACCTTGGGCTGAGCCCAGACCTGCTCGCGGCGATCGCCGACGCCGGCTACGAAACGCCGACCCCCATCCAGGCCGGCGCGATCCCCATCGCGCTCACCGGACGCGACGTTCTGGGCATCGCCCAGACCGGCACCGGCAAGACCGCCAGCTTCACCCTGCCCATGATCGAGCGCCTCGCGCGCGGCCGGGCCCGGGCCCGCATGCCGCGTTCTCTGATTCTGGCGCCGACCCGCGAGCTGGCCGATCAGGTGGCGGAAAACGTCAAGACCTACACCAAGAACCACAAGCTCACGATGGCGCTGTTGATCGGCGGCGTCGCCTTCGAGCCGCAAAAGCGCCTGATCGACCAAGGCGTGGACATTCTGATCGCCACGCCTGGCCGGCTGCTTGATCTTATGGAGCGCGGCGGGCTGATGCTCATGGGCATCGAGATCCTGGTGATCGACGAGGCTGACCGCATGCTGGACATGGGCTTCATCCCCGATATCGAACGGATCCTGAAGCGCCTTCCCGAGCGGCGCCAGACCCTGTTCTTCTCGGCCACCATGCCCAAGGAGATCCAGCGCCTGGTGGACACCTTCCTGAAAAACCCCGAGCGCGTTGAAGTCTCCCGCCCGGCCTCGGCCGCCGAGACCATCACCCAGCTCATGGTTCGAACGAAGGACGGTCAGCCCAAGACCAAGCGCGACGCGCTGCGCAAGGCGATCAATCGCGACGGCGTGAAGAACGGCATCATCTTCTGCAACCGCAAGCGCGACGTGGACACCGTCGCCCGCTCGCTGCAGCGCCACGGCTTCTCCGCCGCGCCGATCCACGGTGATCTGGATCAGTCCACGCGCACGCGCACCCTGGCCGAGTTCAAATCCGGCGAGCTGCGTCTCCTGGTCGCGTCTGACGTGGCCGCCCGCGGCCTCGACATTCCGGCGGTGAGCCACGTCTTCAATTTCGACATTCCGCGCAACGCCGACGACTATGTTCACCGCATCGGCCGCACCGGCCGCGCCGGCATGAGCGGTGAATCGGTCACCATCGTGACGCCCGAAGACAAAAAAGCCCTGGCCAAAGTGGTTGAGCTGCTGGGCGCGGAGCCGGCTCTGCTCGACGTGGAAAACGCACCGGACACGGCCGCCAAGGCTCCGGCTAAGGCGGAGGCTCCGGCGTCCGCCCCGGCCAAGACCCCTGCGCGCCGCGACGACGCGCCCGAAGCCGTGGAGCCTGAAACCGAAGCGAAGGACGGTTCCGAAGCCGGGCGCGACGCTCCGGCCGAGCGTGAAACGAGATCCCGGTCCGGCTCGCGCCGCGGACGCCGCCGCAGATCGGATGACCGGCCGCAGGAGCGCGCCGAGCCCCGGACCGAAGAGCGCGCGAAAGCGCCGGTGGAGGCCCCGGTCGAGAGCGATGACGACGACGAGGCCGATATCGCTGTCCAGGAGCGCCGGCCCAGCCGTTCACGCCCCGAGCGCGAAGACCGCAATGCGCCCGGTTTTGGCGAGCATGTGCCCGATTTCCTGCTGCGTCCGGCGTTTTAAGGGCGTCCTGTTTACCTGATCTTTCCAATATTCCCGCTACGATCCGCCTCATCAGAGCGGCGTAGAAGCGCGCCGACGACGTATCGGGGGTTCAGGTGAACGGACGACTTCAAACCGCAGAGGGCATCGAGCTGGCTCGCAAAGCGCTCGATCTCATCGCTCGCTACTCCCTGGCGCCCAGCCCGCAGAACTATGCGGTTTTCACCGCTTTTGTCTCCGACAACACGCCTGAACTTTGCAGCGAATTGCAGGTCCTGTTTGACCGCGGCGGGCCGATCGCCCAGGACGCGCTGGATGATCTGTACGACCGTCACTTCACCTTCCGCCGCATTCAGGACGCTGTCATGGACGCCGGCGGCGCCATGAGCCGCGAGCTGGGCGCCGTAGTGAAAACCCTGGAAGCGGCCGAACGCGACACCGCCGCCTATGGCGAGGCGCTCGCCGGCGCATCGGGGCAGCTGGACGGCGCGACGGACTCCGCCAGCGTCAAGCGGATGGTCGAAGGCCTGGTGGCCGCCACCGCCCGCATGCAGCGCCGGTCGCGTGAGCTGGAGCGCCGCCTGCAGGAGACCTCGCAGGAGGTTGATCAGCTTCGAAACAATCTGGAGAAGGTTCGCGAAGAAGCGATGACCGACTCCCTCACCGGCGTCGCCAACCGCAAGCGGTTCGATGAGAGCATGCGCAAGGGGCGCCGTGACGCCGACGTGAAGGGCGAGGCCTTCTCGCTCATCCTCTGCGACATCGACCATTTCAAGCGCTTCAACGATACCTGGGGCCATCAGACCGGCGACCAGGTGATCCGCTTTGTGGCCGCCTGCCTGTCGCGTTTCTCCAAGGATTATCATGTGGTTGCGCGCTATGGCGGCGAGGAGTTCGGTATTGTTCTGCCGAGCACGTCCATTGAGGAAGCGCGCATAATCGCCGAGAAGGTCCGCACGACGGTGGAGAGCAAGCGCCTGCTTCGCAAATCCACCAATGAGGATCTGGGCAACATCACCGTCTCGCTGGGCGTCTCCCAGTACCGCAATTCAGAGTCGGTGGAGTGCCTGATCGAGCGCTGCGACACCAATCTCTACAAATCCAAGCAGACCGGCCGCAACCGCATCACTGTCGATGCGGCCGGGGCCGCAGCCGGGGCGAGCGTCGCGGCCGCCTGATCGGGCTGAAGCCTTTGCAAAGCCTCCGTTTCGCGCCAGTCTAGCGGCGCAACGGAGGATTTTCATGCGAAGCTACAAGCTCCGTGGCGAGCAGAATTTCAAATGGCGCGGCGCCGATGTGTCGCGCGTTGAAAACCTCTCAGACATCGTGTTCGCGCTGGTCATCACCCTGGCCGCTGCGCAAAGCGTTCCGCAAAGCTTCGCTGAACTGACCAGCCTGTGGCGCGATGCGCTCTCGCTGGCGTTCTGCTTCGCGCTTCTGGTGCTGATCTGGCGGCTCCACCACGTCTTCTTCCGCCGGTACGACCTGCAGGACGGAACCACGCTCGCCTTGAACGCCGTCATGCTCTTTCTCATCCTAGTCTATATCTATCCGCTTAAGTTCATGAGCGATTTTGTCGTCGCCTTCTTCACAGGCGGATTCGCCGACGACGCAGAAATCATCGCTGCGCTGAGCTTTGATCAGGTGGCGTGGCTGTATCTGATCTATGGGGGCTTCTTCGCCGGCCTTTATCTCACTTTCGCCGCGCTCTACGCCCACGCCCTGGCCCACGCCGACGATATCGGTCTGGACGCCCGCGAGCGCGCCTATACACGCTTCGAGATCGAGAACGGGGTCGGTGTGGCTCTGTTGTCCAGTGTGATCGTGGCGCTCGCCTTCACGCTGCCCTCCCCGCTCGCCCCATTTGTCGGCGTGCTCTTCTGCCTCATCGGCCTGGTCTCATGGGTTTGCGGCGTCAGGGCGGAAAAGCGCGCGCTCGCGGCGGAGGCGCGCGTCTGATCTGAGGCGACTATCCTTTATCACCCCCCGCCCTTCACCCGCTTTGCGCCGAGCGCCACATCGAGCGCCCGCCGCCCCCACAGCCGCGCCGTCTCCTCGTCGTCGAGCGCCTCTTCAGGCAGGCGCCAATAGCGCATGGGCTGGGGCTCACCGGATTTGGGGGTGAACATGAAGGGTTCGCAGCCCCGCGCCTCCAGCGCGGCGGCCAGCACGTCATCGCCCTTGAGGTAGATGACGTCGTCGGCGACCAGGGCGAACATCACCTCGCTGGCATAGAGGCCGGCGCCGCCGAACATGCGGCGGAAACGCACCGGCCCGAGACCGGAGAACAGCTCGCAAGCGAAGTCGAGAAATTCGCCGCTCACCGCCATGTCAGGCCGCCGGCGGTTCGGTCAGCTTGAAGCTTTCGCGCTCGCTCCAGCGCCGGGCGAAAGCGTCGAGCTCCGGATAGGTCTCCCGCCAGCCAAGCTCAGCGTAGCGCATATCCAGATAGCACAGCGCCACCGCGACCGAGAGCGCGCCCATATCCACCGAGCGCTCAAACTGGGAGCGGTCGGCCTCAAGCTGATCCAGCGTGCGCTTGATCCCGGCTTCCCAGCGCGTCACCCAGAAATCCCATTTCAGGCTCTCATCGCGCGTCAGCTCGATCCGCCGGCCGATGGTGAGGTCGATCAGGCCGTCCGCAAGCGCCTGCTGGCGGAGCACCAGGATGCGGCTCTCGCCGTTGCGCGGGATCCAGTTTTCGTCGGTCAGCGTATCGATGTACTCGCAGATCAGCGGCGAATCGATCAGCGTCGAGGCGCGCTCGCGCTCCAGCGCCGGCACCTTGCCCAGCGGGTTCGCCGCCAGCAGCTCGGCCGGGTCGTCGAGCGGCATGCACTCGATCAGCTCAACCTTGCGCTCCAGGCTCTTTTCGATGATCAGCGCGCGGCATTTGCGGGCGTAGGGCGAGGTGGGCGAATAAAAAAGCTTCACAGATCACAATCCCCAATAAAAGTGCGCGTCAATCCACCCCGGACGTGGTCGAAGGCCAGCAAGACGCGCGGGCCAATCAACGCGGCCGCGATTTCAAATAAATCAGGTGAGTTCTAAAACGCTCGCGAAACTTGCAGCCTGGGCTGTAAAGCTACCCCTCCAGCGTGGCCGGGGTCAGCGTCACGCTCTCGCCGCAGCCGCAGGCATCGGTCTCATTGGGATTTCTGAACACGAATTTGGCGTGCAGCGGCGTCACTTCGTAATCGAGCTGAGCGCCCAGGAGAAACAGGAGGGACTTGGAGTCCACCACGATTTCGACGCCCTGATCCTCCACCCGCTCGTCGAGCGGATCAGGGGCGGCGACATATTCCATGACGTATTCCATACCGGCGCAGCCGCCGTTTTTCACACCGACACGCAGGAACGCCTTGTCGGTCTTCGCCATAAGCGATTTCACCCGCTCGGCGGCGGTGTCGGACAGAGTGACGGCCTTGGGACGTTCGCGCATGGCGGTCTCCTTAGAGCATGTTCAAGGTGAGCTTGGCCTCGTCGGACATCCGCTCAGGGGTCCAGGGCGGATCGAAGGTGAGCGAGACGTCGGCGCGGTCCACGCCGTCCACCGTCTCGCAGGCGTCCCGCACCCAGCCCGGCATTTCGCCGGCCACAGGGCAGCCGGGCGCTGTGAGGGTCATCTCCACCTTCAACACGCCCTCGTCTTCCAGATCCACCTGATAGATCAGGCCCAGCTCGTAGATGTCGGACGGAATCTCGGGATCGTGCACGCTTTTCAGCGCGGCGATCACGTCGCGGGTGATCCGCTCGATCTCTTCATCCGGCAGATCCGGCTGGGAACCTGCAGGCGCAGCGACCGCCTCGACCCGGGGCTCGGCCGCTCCGGCGGAGAGGTCGATCATGTCACGCTCGCGGTTTTCGGTTTTCATATCGTGGCTCATCATGACCTCTAGATGAGAAAGCCCTTGGCCTTGTGCAACGCCTCAATCATGGCGTCCACCTCGGCCTCGGTGTTGTAGGCGGCGAAGCTGGCGCGCACCGTGCCCGGTACGCCGTAGCGTTTCATCAACGGATGGGCGCAATGGTGCCCGGCTCGCACGGCGACGCCGTACTTGTCCATGAGCTGTGCAAGATCATGGGGATGCGCCCCGTCTATCACGAAGCTGGCGATGGCGCCCTTGTCCTGCGTCCGTCCAAACAGGCGCAAGCCCTCAATCTGCGAGAGCCCGGCTTCGGCGCGGTCCAGAAGCGCGCGCTCGTGGTCCATCACCGCGGTGCGGTCCAGCGCGTTCACCCAGTCAATGGCGGCGCCAAGCCCGATCACGTCGGCGATGGCGGGCGTGCCGGCTTCAAACTTGTGCGGCACGTCCGCGTAGACGACGCCGTCCTCGCTCACTTCCGCGATCATCTCGCCGCCGCCCTGATATGGGCGCAGACGCTCCAGCCAGTCACCCGAGGCGTAGAGCGCGCCGACCCCGTTGGGGCCATAGAGCTTGTGGCCGGTGAAGACGTAGAAATCACAGCCTATATCGGCGACGTCCACATCCAGGTGCACAGCCGCCTGCGTGCCGTCGAACAGGATCGCGGCGCCGTTTTCGTGGGCGATGCGGGTGAGGTCCTTGGCCGGATTCACCGTGCCGAGCACGTTGGACATGTGCACCAGGCTGACGAACTTGGTGCGCTCGGTGAACAGCGCCTTGTAGGCGTCCATGTCCAGAGCGCCGTCCTCGTCCACGGGGACCCACTTGATCACCACGCCCTTGCGCTCCCTCAGGAAATGCCAGGGCACGATGTTGGAGTGGTGCTCCATCTGAGAGAGGATGACTTCATCGCCCGCTTCCAGCGTCGCGCCGAAACTGTCCGCGATCAGATTGATCGCCTCGGTGGCGCCCTTGGTGAAGACGATGCGCTCGCGGCTCTGCGCGTTGATCAGATCGGCGACCTTGCCGCGGGTCGCCTCGAACGCCTCGGTGGCTTCGTTGGCCAGCGTGTGCAGGCCGCGGTGAACATTGGCGTAGGAGTGACGCCATACATTAGCCACCACCTCGATCACCGCTTCCGGCTTCTGCGCCGACGCGGCGCTGTCCAGATACACCAGCGGCTTGCCGTTCACCTGACGCGACAGGATCGGGAATTCGGCGCGCAGGGCGTGCGCGTCAAAGGCGGGCGCTGTTTTGGCGAGCGCGGTCATGCGATCTCCTTCAGGCACGCGCGCAGGCGCTCAATGAATGTCTCGCGCAGGGTCTCGTTTGCAATGCGCTCCAGCGGTTCGGCCAGAAAGCTTTCCACCAGCAGCGCGCGCGCCTTGGTTTCGGGCAGGCCGCGCTGGCGCATGTAGAACAGGGCGTCCTCGTCCAGGGCGCCCAGCGCGTTGCCGTGGGCGCACACCACGTCGTCGGCGTAGATCTCAAGCTCGGGCTTGGCGTCGATCTCGCCGCGATCATCCAGCAGAAGGCCGCGATGCTGCATCTGGGCGTCGGTCTTCTGGGCCGCCTGCTCTACGTGGATCTTGCCCTGGAAGACGCCTTTGCCGGAGCGCGCCGCGCCTTTGAACAATTCATCGGTCTTGCCGCCGGGCCCTGAATGGCGCACCAGCGAGGTCTGATCGAGATGCAGCCCCTCGCCCACCACATAGGCGCCGTCGAGGCGCAGCTTCGCGCCCTGGCCGGCATGGGCCACATGGGTTTCAAGGCGCGCCAGCTTTGCGCCGAAGCCCAGGGTCGTCTGGTTCATTTGCGCGCCGGCGGCCAGATCAATCTCGCTGGTCACCACCAAGACCGCGCCGGGCGCGCGATCCTGCTCGATGATGCGGGTCAGGTGCGCGCCGGCCTCCACCGTGATGGCGATGGCGATGTTGGCGAACGCGCCCTCGCTGGCGGTATAAGTCTCCTGCAGCGTCGCTGTGACGCCTTCAGGCACGCGCACATGGATGATCTGATGAGCCGCACCGGCCTGCGCCGCGAAATCAAGGCGCAGGGTCTCAGCCTCGCTCAGCGTGAAGCCTTGCGGCTCTCCGCCCAGCTCGGCGGCCAGCTGCGCCATGATGTGGGGCGAATTGGCTTTCGCTTCAAAATCAGGCTGGCGCGAACCATCCAGCACCAGCGCGACGCGGCTGGTGTCGAAGCGGGCCAGAACGGACCGCAGATCAGACCATTTCCATTCCTCCACCCGCCGGTGCGGCAGGCCGCGCCCGGTGAGCGAGTCGCGCACATCGCCGGCCGGCAGAGCCTCGGCGAGCGCGGTCTCGAACTGGGAAAGCTTGATGGGAGCTGTCATTACGCGGCGTCCTCCACGTATTTGTCATAGCCCTCTTTTTCCAGCTGGTGCGCAAGATCCGGACCGCCGGTCTCGGCGATCCTTCCCGCGCTGATCACATGGACCACGTCGGGTTTGAGATAATCCAGCAGGCGCTGATAGTGGGTGATCACCAGCATGGTGCGATCAGGGCTGCGCAGGGCGTTCACGCCCTCGGCCACCACTTTGAGCGCGTCGATGTCGAGCCCGGAATCGGTCTCGTCGAGGATCAGCAGTTTGGGCTGCAGCATCAGCGCCTGGAAAATCTCCATGCGCTTCTTCTCGCCGCCGGAGAAGCCGACATTCACCGGGCGCTTCAGCATGTCGTTGGAAATGCTGAGCTTGGCGGCGTTTTCACGCGCCAGCTTGAGAAATTCCGGCGCCTTCATTTCTTCTTCGCCTCGGGCGCGCCGCTGGGCGTTCAGCGCCTCCTTCACGAAGGTCAGCGTCGGCACGCCGGGGATCTCCACCGGGTACTGGAACGACAGAAACACGCCCTTGGCCGCGCGCTCTTCGGGGGCCATGGCGAACAGATCCTCGTCGTGCAGCGTCGCAGAGCCGCCGGTCACCTCATAGCCGTCGCGGCCCGACAGCACATAGGAGAGCGTGGATTTGCCCGACCCGTTAGGGCCCATGATGGCGTGAACCTCGCCGGCGGGCGCCGACAGCGTCACACCTTTCAGGATCGCGCGGCCCTCGCCGTCCTCGGCGTCGACGCGGGCGTAAAGGTCTTTGATCTCAAGCATTTTCACGTCCATTCGTTTTGGTCCTCACGCGGCCGGTCTTGTAGTCGGCCGCAGTGTGGTCGGGATCTCCCTTCGCGCCCACGGCGGCGAACAGGAGCCCGGCTCCGATGATTGTCGGGAACGCAAAGCCCAGCCAGCCGCGCTCCAGTCCCTGAGACGCCGTCTCGGCCCACAACAGCGCGCCCAGCACCATCAGCCCGGCGAACACGGCGATACACGCCCAGCCCTCCCAGGTGACGGGCCGGAACTTGCCGATCAGGGCCGACTGGCCTGCGGAATCGGCGCGGCGGCGGGCGAACCAGTAGCGGCTCATCACCCAACGCTCCCTTCCAGGCTCACCTTCAGGAGCGCCTGCGCCTCCACGGCGAACTCCATGGGCAGTTCCTGGAGCACGTCGCGGCAGAAGCCGTTGACCAGAAGCGCCACGGCCGTTTCCTCGTCGAGGCCGCGCTGGCGGGCGTAGAAGAGCTGCTCTTCGGAGAGCTTGGAGGTGGTCGCCTCGTGCTCCAGCGTCGCCTTGGGCGTCTTCACCTCGATATAGGGCACGGTGTGAGCGCCGCACTGATCGCCGATCAGAAGCGAGTCGCACTGGGTGAAATTGCGCGATCCGGTGGCGTTCTTGTGCACCGAGACCAGCCCGCGATAGGTCTGGTCGGAGCGGCCCGCCGAGATGCCCTTGGCGATGATGCGCGATTTCGTGTTCTTGCCCAGGTGGATCATCTTGGTGCCGGTGTCGGCCTGCTGGCGTCCATTGGTCACCGCGATGGAATAGAACTCGCCCTGGGAGCCGTCCCCGCGCAGGATGCAGCTGGGATACTTCCAGGTGATCGCCGAGCCGGTCTCCACCTGCGTCCAGCTCACCTTGGAGTTCTTGCCGCGGCAATCGGCGCGCTTGGTCACAAAGTTGTAGACCCCGCCCTTGCCGTCCGCATCGCCCGGCCACCAGTTCTGCACGGTGGAGTATTTGATCTCGGCGTCGTCCAGCGCCACCAGCTCCACCACCGCGGCGTGAAGCTGGTTTTCATCGCGCATGGGCGCGGTGCAGCCTTCCAGATAGGAGCAGTACGCCCCCTCGTCGGCAATGATCAGCGTGCGTTCAAACTGGCCGGTGCCTTCCGCGTTCATGCGGAAATACGTGCTCAGCTCCATGGGGCAGCGCACGCCCTTGGGGATGTAGACGAAGCTGCCGTCCGAATAGACCGCGCTGTTCAGCGTCGCGAAAAAATTGTCCGTCGGCGGGACCACGCTGCCGAGATATTTGCGCACCAGCTCGGGATGCTCCTGCACCGCCTCGCTGATGGACATGAAGATCACGCCGGCCTTCTTGAGCTCTTCTTTAAAGGTCGTGGCCACCGACACGCTGTCGAACACCGCATCCACCGCGATGCGCGGCTTGTCGCGCGCCTCGGCGGCGGTTTCGGCCGCGCCTTCCACGCCCAGCAGGACCTCGGCCTCCTTCAGGGGAATGCCGAGCTTTTTATAGGTGTCCAGAAGCTCCTGAGGCACCTCGTCCAGGCTCTTGTACTTGGCGGCGTCTTTCGGCGCGGCGTAGTAGATCGCGTCCTGATAATCGATGGGCGGATAGCCGACCTTCGCCCAGTCCGGCTCGGCCATGGTCTTCCAGCGCGCAAACGCTTCGAGACGCCAGTCCAGCAGCCATTGGGGCTCGTTCTTCTTCGCCGAAATGAAGCGGACCGTATCCTCATTCAGGCCCTTCGGCGCGTACTCCTGCTCGATCTCGGTGGAAAAGCCGTACTTGTACTTGTCGGCCTCGAGCTGACGAACGTCTTCGATGGTTTCCTTGACGGCAGGCATGCCCGCTCCTTTATGCGCTGACCGCGGCGGCTCTCGGTCGCACGCGGGCGTAGTCGTTGAGCCAGGCGTTCGCGAACGCCTCGGCTTCGTCCTTCGTATTCGTCCAGCCAAAGCTGACGCGCAGCGCGCTAGCGGCGTCTTCGGCCCGTGCCCCCATGGCTTCAAGCACGGCGCTTTTTCTGACCTTGCCCGAGCTGCAGGCCGAGCCGGCGCTCACCGCAAACCCGGCCAGATCCATGGCGATGACCTGAATTTCACTGCCCCAGCCCGGCGCCGAGAGGCACAGCGTGCCCGGCAGGCGGTCCACGCCCGCGCCCCACACCGTTACGTCCGGCGCATTCGCCGTGATCATCGCTTCAGCGTGAGCGCGAATCGCCGCGATGCGCGCCGCCTCGTCCGGATCAGAAGACGCCGCCTCGGTCGCGGCGGCGAAGCCGGCGATCCCGGCGACATTTTCAGTGCCGCCCCGGCGCCCCTTTTCCTGACCGCCGCCAGTGATCAGCGCGCCCACTTGCGCGTCGCACGCGACAGCAAGCGCGCCGACGCCTTGGGGGCCGCCGGCCTTATGCGCCGACAGCGCCGCGAAAGTCGCCAGCGAGCCGGCGAAATCGAACGGCGCCTTGCCTGTCATTTGCACGGCGTCGATGTGGAACAGGTGTCCGTCCTCGGCGATCAGAGCGCCGGCCTCAGCGAAAGGCTGGATCACGCCGGTCTCGTTATTGGCCGCCATGAGCGCGTAGAGCGTCCTGCCCGGATTTTTCGCCAGATCGGCGCTCAGCCAGTCAAGATCGGCCCGGCCGCTTGCGCTGACCGGCCAGACTTCGACAGGCAGGCCGGCTGCTTTCGCGCCCGCCCGCACCGCGTCATGTTCGATGGCGCTGATCACGATGCGCTCGGCGCCCAGCGCTTTTGCCGCGTGGATCGCCAGATTGTTCGCCTCGGTCCCGCCGGAGGTGAAGATCAGATCCTCGGCCCGGGCGCAGACCGACCGGGCGATGGCGGCTCTCGACCGTTCCACAAGCGCGCGCGCCGCCCGTCCTGCGCCATGCACCGAAGACGGATTGGCGCTGACGCGCAGGGCCTCCATGACGGCTTCGACCGCCTCGGGGCGCACTGGCGCGCTGGCGTTATGGTCGAGGTAAACGCTCACTCTGCGGCCTGCTCCATTTTCTGGGCGGGTTCCCCGTCGCGGCGCGTGGACATGCCGAGCACCCGGCGGTGGGTGACGTCTTCCAGCGTGACGCCGTTGAGGAAAAGGTGAATGTGGCGGCCAAGCTCGTCCCAGAGATCGTGGGTGATGCAGCGCGAGCCGTCTTCCATGCAGCCGGCCGGCTTGTGCTGGCAGCGCGTCACGTCGACGGGCTCTTCCACCGCCAGCATGATGTCGGCCACCCGCGTTTCGCCGGCGGCGCGCGCCAGGCGGTAGCCGCCGCCCGGTCCGCGCACCGATTTGACGATGCCGGCGCGTCGCAGTTTTGCGAACAGCTGCTCAAGATAGGACAGAGAAATTTCCTGGCGTGAGGCGATATCGCCCAGCGGAACCGGACGCTCTCGCCCGGCCCTGGCCAGATCGGCCATGGCCATGACGGCGTAACGACCCTTGGTGCTCAGCTTCATCGGGTTATTCTCCCTCCCCGTTCACTCGCCGCATCCCGCCGCTCGCCCTTTACGTCGGGCCTGTGCTAGAAGGCCCCTTCGCTTTTGCGGTCGGCGTTGCAAGGTGTCAATTAGATCTCCAAGTACGCCGGTCAAGAATTCGGTCAGAAAATTCTTTTTACCTGTGCCCAGCCCCTTTCGCAAAGACTGAGCACAGGAGTCGGACAAACCTCGAACCCCCGTGTGACCCTCTTATGCCTGACGTGATCATTCCCGGCCCCGCCGGCCGCCTTGAAGGCAAATACAGCCCGTCGAAGACCCCCGGCGCACCCGTTGCGCTGGTGCTTCACGCCCACCCCAAGGGCGGCGGCCATATGGAGACCCCGGTCTCCCAGATGCTCTACGAGCTCTACAAGGAGCGCGATTTCTCCGTGCTGCGCTTCAATTTCCGAGGCGTGGGGCGCAGCCAGGGCGCCTATGACCAGGGGCTGGGCGAACTGTCGGACGCCGCCACAGTGCTGGACTGGGCCCAGGCCCATAACCCCAACGCCAGCTTCTGCTGGGTGGCCGGACACAGCTTCGGCGCCTGGATCGCCATGCAGCTGCTCATGCGCCGTCCGGAAATCGCCGGCTTCGTTTCGGTTGCGCCGCCCACCAACATGTATGATTTCACCTTCCTGGCGCCGTGCCCGGCTTCGGGCCTCATCGCCCATGGCGACGCCGACGCCATCGTGCCCCATGACGAGATGCAGCGCGCCATGAGCAAGGTGCGCACCCAGAAGGGCATCCAGATCGAGACCGACATCATTCCCGGCGCGTCTCACCTGTTCACCAACCATCTGGCGCAGCTGAAAAGCTCGGTGGAGACCTATCTCAACCGCCGCCTGCCCGAGGTGGAGGTTGAACGCCGCGAGCAGCCGGCGGGGTCGAGACGATAGGCTCGAATGCGGACACTGCGAGCGAGCCGCATAGTGGCACCATAGGGGACACCGGATGGATCACGCGACGCCCAATCTGCCGTCAAGGGACTTCGAAGCCACGTCGCGCTTCTACTCAAGTCTGGGTTTTGAAGAGACCTGGAGAGATGGAGGCTGGATGATCCTGACGCGCGGTGGGCTCACCCTGGAATTCTTTCCATTCCCTGATCTGGACCCCGCCACCAGCAGTTTCAGTTGCTGTCTCCGCCTGGACGACATGGCCGCTCTCTATCAAGCCTGTCTGAATGCAGGTCTGCCCGAGCAAAACTCGGGCATGCCTCGCCTTCATCCTCCACGGCGAGAGGACAGCGGGCTCACCATCGCCTACCTGACTGATCCCGACGGAACCCTTCTCCGCCTCATACAAAACTGAGGCTGATGGGATCGCCCCAGCGCGGTTTTGGCCGTCCCTCTCCCATGGGGAGGGGCGCCCTCCCTCACACCATCGCCATCCTTCCCCCGCACGTCGATTTCTTCACGCCCGTCGTCCCAGGAAAGCTGATCGGCAATCCCCGCGCGGTGCGAGCAGCGAGGACGGCGAAGGCTTCAGCTTCGATGAGGTCGCCGCGCCAGCCCACATGTTCGGCTGGCACCACCGGCAGATCGCAGGCGCGGGCGATGCGAGCGAGCAGGTCGGCGTTCTTGCGCCCGCCGCCGCACACGATGAGACGTTGCGGGCGTTCGGGGCAGGTCTCGACGCCCAGCGAAATCGAGCGGGCGGTGAATTCGGCCAACGTCGCCGCGCCATCCTCGACGGTGAGATTGCGCGCCGCGTCCAGCGAGAAATCCCAGCGGTCCAGCGACTTTGGACCCTCCAGGGCGAAATGGGGATGGGCGAGCAACTCCTCCAGGCCCGTCTCCAGCACGCGGCCCCGCGCAGACAGGGCGCCGCTCTCATCAAACGCCGCGCCGGTCTTTTCCGCCACCCAGGCGTCGATCAGGCCGTTTCCGGGGCCGGTGTCGAAGGCGGTGAGCGCGCCGCTCGATCCGATCAGGGTGAGATTGGCCACGCCGCCAATGTTCAGAACGCCGAGCGGGCGCTCCAGCCCGGTGCTGGCGGCCAGAACCGCGTGGTAGATGGGCGCCAGGGGCGCGCCCTGCCCGCCTTGCGCCATGTCAGCGCTGCGAAAATCAAACGCCACGGGACAGCCGAGCCGCGCCGCCAGCGCCGGCCCGTCGCCCAGCTGGCGGGTCTGGCCGTTCGCGCCGCCGGCGGGCGGCGCATGGACCACGGTCTGGCCGTGAAAGCCCACCAGATCGAGCTCGCTATATGTCAGCCCGGCGCGTGCGCACACCGCCTCGACGGCGCGGGCGTGGGTGTCGGTGAGCACGCGCTCGGCCTCGGCGAAGACGGCCGGCTCGGGACCCTTGAAGCGCCAGGCGAGCGCGGCGTCGACCGCCGCCTGCAGCACTGCGCGCTCCGCCGCCGTGAAGGGCGTCTCGAGACCCGGCCCGAAGCGTGTGACGGTTTCGCCGTCTGTCTCCAGCAGCGCCGCATCGACGCCGTCCAGCGAGGTGCCGCTCATCAGGCCGACTATCTTCATGGTTGCGGCTCCGGCTGGAGTTGTGGCTCGGGCTGAGGCTCGGCGCCGGGTTCTTCCGGCTCCGGCTGCGGCTCAGAGTCTTGCTGAGCGTCCGCAGGGGGCTCGGCGGCCGCCTCGGCGTCCTGCGCTTCAAGCGTGCGGCGTTCGGCCTCCAGGGCGTCGAGCTGGCGCTCGGCGGACGTGCCTTCAAAGATCCGCCGGAAAATGCCGGGCGCCAGGGCCGAGAGCGGATTTGCGACGACCCGCGTCGCGTCAAAGGGTCCCGAGACCGAAAACGTCACCCCGAACACCCCCTCGCCCCGGCGCGAGGTCAACAGCTCGCCCAGCACCGGCACCTGGGCCAGCACGGTGTTGGCCCCGTAGGAGGGCACGATGGTGCCGTCCACATCCATGCGCTCTTCGGTCAGGTCCACCAGCCCGGCCCAGGTGGCGCCCAGCGCCGGGCCGGCCACGCGCGCCTCGCGCATCTCCAGGAGGCCGTCCTGCCAGACGAAGGCGCTCTGCAGGCGTTCAAACTCGATCCCGCCCTGGCCGCTCAAGAGCCCGGCGAGACCTTCCAGCGATCCCGCCGCCAGGACGCGCGCCAGAAGCGGCATACGCTCCAGCGTGAAGCCCTGGACGTCGACCAGCCCGGAGGCCGCGCCGATCACGCCCACGGGCGGGACCACAGCGTCCAGACTGATCGCGCCGCCGCGCGCATTGTCATACCCGGCGAAGGCGGCGAGCAGGCGCCCGGCGTCGGCCGCCTCCAGCGTCATCCGGCGCGATCCGTCCGGCGCGCCGGGATCGGGTCCGAGCTGAAAATCGAGCCCGCCTTCAGGCGTCTGGGCGACCAGGCTGGCTGATTCCAGCCCTTCGGGCCCGAGTGCCGCGGTGAGGCCGAGCCCGGTGAAGACCACGTCGCGCACCAGAACGCGGGCGATGGCGGCCTCCAGGCGCAAGGGCGCGCTGACAAAATCGCCGTCGGCGCCGCCGTCCAGATTGAACAGCTCGCCCGCATCCAGAAAGTCTCCGGCGAGGCGCAGGTGCAGCGCGCCGTCCGGTCCCGCTGGGCGTTCCGCCGTGGCGCTGAGGTCCATGCGGCCCTCGATCTGGATGAGATCGGCCTCGGCGGCCAGGAGCCGGCCGTCTTCGCCCAGGCGCGCATTGGCCCGCAGCCGGACGCCCTCCCCGTTCAGCTCCATCGCCTGAAGGTCGATTTCGCCGTCCGCCGCCATCCGTCCGGCGAAGCGGGCCATGGCCGGCTCGCCCACCGGCTTGGCCCACAGATCGGCGGGCGCGGCGACGGCGGCCTGTTCGAGGTCCAGCGTCAGATCGATGCTGGAGAAGTCGAACCCGCGCCCGCGCACCAGCGCCTCCAGCCCGACCCCGCCGTCGAGATAGCGCCGCAGAGGCAGTCCGAGCCGGTCCAGATCGCGCGCGCTCACCAGCGCCGACACGGTCACCAGGCTGGAGGGCTGATCTTCGGGAAGCCCAAAGGTCTCGCGCCAGCTGATCTCGGTGCTCGCGCCGGCCACAACGGCCGTTCCGTCGGCGGCGAAGCCTTCCGGGTCGGCGGAAATCTCCACCACCCCGTCAGTCAGGTCCAGGTCGCCGAACGGCGCCGCGGCGGTGACGCCGGTGAACCGCCCGCTGACGGAAAAGCCGGTATCTTCCGGCGCCACATAGCGCAGCATGGGCCGGCGGATTTCAAACGACATCTCGCCGGCCCCGCCGAACATGTCCGGGTGGAGACCGTAGCTGGACGAAATGGAGAGCGGGGGCTCGTCGATCAGGCCGAGCACGGCCGTGACCGTTCCGCGCCCCGACCCGCCAAAACGGGCCATGCCGCCCTTGGGTGTAAAACGGGGAATATCCACAAAGATGTCGTCGATCTCCAGCGCGCCGATGGCGCCGTCCGCGCCCTCCAGTGTCAGCGAGTCCCCGCGCAGGACCGCCGAGCCCGACAGGCCCAGAAGCGGCGTCATGGTGGACACGTAGCGCACGTCCGCATCACGAAAGCGGAAGGATAGCTCCAAATGTTCATTGTCCAGCGCCTTGCGCGCCAGGGCGGCGGCGGGAATGTCCAGGAATAGCCGGGCGTCGTAGAGCTCGCCGTCGACAATGCTGTTGCTCACCCAGTCGCGGGCGCCGAGCGCGAACTGGCTCGGCCAGTGGCGCAAGATGTCGGCCTTCGAGACCACGCCCTCGATGGGGCCCTCGAGCTGGATCACCGGCAGCCAGCCGGCCTCTGTGCGCTCCAGCCCGAAGGCGCCTTCAAATTCCGCCTGGGCAGCCGGCAGGACGGCTGCGAGCCGATCGAATTGCGCCGTCAGGGCGGTTCTGTCCAGGCTGCCCTGAGCCTCGACGGAGTCCCAGACCAAGGGTTCGGGAAACACCGGCGTCAGGTCGATCCGGCCGGCGCCCGCGCTCACCGCGAACTCCGCCCGGCCCGGCAAGGCGTTCTCGAAATCGGAAAAGTCGGAGAAGCGTCCGGTGATGTCGAGATCGAGAAATTCTGACCGCACGCGCGCGGTGTTCACATCCAGCACCGCCGCGTCAGCGTCCAGATCCAGGTTCAGCGACAGGGTCTCCAGGGCCAAGACGCGCCCGCCGGTGCGCACCACGCCCGGCTCGGCCTCCACCTCCAGATAGGCGGTGCGCAGCCCGTCCTCGATGGAGGCGTCGATCACCAGATCCACCGCAAGCGGCGCGTCGAGCTCCGACAAGCGCGAAAGCGGTCCGCGGCGGGGCGCGGCGGCGGCCGGATTGAGATCGCGCAGCCGCAAATCCAGATACACGCTTTCCAGCTCGCGCCCGGCGTCCAGGCGCAGCGCCAGAGGCGCCAACCCCGCCGAGGTGATGAGGCCGCCGGAGAGGTCCGCGCTGACGCCTCCCTCGGCCAGGCTGAGCGCAGCGCGCGCATCGCGCAGCCGCCAGCGCAGATCGCTCACCTCGTCGATGATCTGAAGATCAACGCCGCGCAAATCAATCTCGGTGAGGCGTGACAACAGGCCGGTTTGCGTCTGCAGGCTTGCGGCGAGCGCGCCGAAATCGCCGCGCCCCTGTCCGCCGGCAGCGTCTCCGCGCACGGCTTCCGGTCCCCCGAGGCCGGCATACACCTGGCCGTCGGCGGTGCGCACGATGGAGAAGGCGCCGCCGTCCACCGCGATGCGCACCGGCGCGGCGCGGCCGGTCAGCATCAGGTCGAGCGCCAGCGCGGTCTCCACCCGCGAGGCGTCGATGATGACCTCGCCGCCGGTTCGCGCCGCGGTGACTTGTCGCGCGGTGATCACCAGCGCGCCCAGGCCAGGATCAAAGCCAACCTGGATGGATCCGATGGAGGCCACGTCTCCGCCCACCGCTTCAAGCAGGCCGGCGGTGGCCCGGTCGCGCAGCACTTCGGCGTCCATCGGTCCTTCCGCCAGACGCCAAAGCAGCGCCGCCGCCGCGAAGATCGCCAGCGCCAGAAGCGCGGCGAGCGCTTCGAGCACGTAAAGGATGGCGAGACGGGCGGTGCGACGCATGGATCAGACTAAATCAGGCTGGCGACTGGACGCGGCGGACGGTTGGGACGATTTTCACCGCTTCGCGGACGGGGCGGGTCCCGCCGCACAAACAAGCTGGAGGGTGTGATGAGCGAAGTCACCGAAGGACGCAAGGCCCCGGAATTCACCTTGCCCGCCGATGGCGGCCGCGAAGTTTCGCTGAGCGATTTCAAGGGCAAGGCGGTGGTCCTTTATTTCTACCCGAAGGACGACACTCCCGGGTGCACGAAAGAGGCCATCGGGTTTTCAGAAGCCGCCGAAGCGTTTGCGTCCGCGGGCGCGGTGGTGATCGGGCTGTCCAAGGATACGGTAGCGAAGCACGACAAGTTCCGCGACAAGCATGAGCTGAAGGTGATTCTGGCCAGCGATGCCGACAATGACGTCACCGAGCGCTATGGCGCTTGGGTGGAAAAGCAGATGTACGGCAAGACCTATATGGGCATTGAGCGCTGCACCTTCCTGATCGGCCCGGACGGCGATGTGAAGCAGATCTGGCGCAAGGTGAAAGTGCCCGGCCATGTGGACGCGGTGCTGGAGGCGGTGAAATCGCTCTAGACACCGATATCCGTCACGGCGCGGCGCAGGTGCTGGCCGTGGGTGATCCGTCGGCCAAGCCGGCGCGCGCCCGCGAGATCGCGCGCGCCTGGCGGGCCGGCGAGATCGCTGCGACCCCGTGCGGCGCGCGGGGCCTCGCCCCGGAGCGGCCGGCGCGCCCGGAGCGCCCCGAGCTGAAACCGCCCGGCCAGGTCCCGCGCCGGCGCCTGGGCAGTGTCGCCGGCAGGGTCGCGCTCCTTCACGCCGTGGCCCATATTGAGTTCAACGCGATCAATCTCGCCTTCGACATGGTGGCGCGCTTCTCCGGAGATGCGCGCCTCAGCAACGAAGAGCGCCACGCCTTCATCACCGACTGGATCGGCGTCGGCGACGACGAGGCGCGCCACTTCCTGCTGCTGCGCGAGCGCCTGGCCGCCCTTGGCGGCGATTACGGCGACCTGCCCGCCCATGACGGGCTGTGGTCGGCGGCCGAAGCCACGGCGGACGATCTCGCCGGACGCCTGGCGGTGGCGCCCATGGTGCTGGAGGCGCGCGGCCTGGACGTCACGCCGGGCATGATCGAACGCCTAAAAAGCGCCGGCGACCTGGACAGCGCGGCGGCCCTCACGGTGATCTACACCGAAGAGGTCGCCCATGTGGCCGCGGGCCGTCGCTGGTTCGAGACAGTGTGCAGGGCCGACGGCGAGGATCCCGAAGCCCGGTTCCAGGCGCTGGTCCGGCGCTATTTCAGGGGCGATCTGAAGCGCCCGTTCAACACGCCCGCCCGTGACCGCGCCGGCATTCCGCAAGACTGGTACGAGCCGCTTGCCGGATAATCCGTGCGCCGCGGTGTTCTCAACCGGCCCGCGGCCCTGTATAGGGCGCGGCTTGCAAGCTGATTGAACCGACATGTCCGATCTGAACCTGGAAATCTCGAAGGACTTCACCTTCGACGCCGCGCACCATTTTGAACACAAGGACGCGGACCATCCGTTCTCGCGTCTGCACGGCCATTCCTTTGCGGGAACGGTGACGCTCACGGGCGCGCGCGCCGATGACAGCGGCATGGTGAAGGATTTCTGGGAAATCGAAGCCGAGATCGCCAAGCTGCGCGACGCGCTGGACCATCGCCTGCTGAACGAGGTTCCGGGGCTGGAGAACCCTTCTCTGGAAAACATCGCCCACTGGGTGTTCGAGCGCCTGGACAAGGCCCTCCCCGGCCTGTCCAGCGTCGAGATCCGCCGCCCCAGCTGCGGCGAGAAAGCGGTCGTGCGCCGCGCCTAGAGCGCGCCGAACACGTCCTTGGTCAGCCGCGGATCAAAGTGCTGGCCGCCATCCACACAAACGATCTGTCCGGACACCGCCGGGCTGTCGCGGAAGAAGCGCAGGGCGCGCACCAGGTCTTCCGGGTCCGGTCCGTGCCGGAGCGGATTATCGTGGTGCAGGCGTTCAAACTCGGCTTCGCTGTGATAGGGGCTCGGCAGGGTGAGCCCCGGCGCCACGGCGTTGACGCGCACTTTGGGGGCGAGATCGCGCGCCAGCATCTGCGTCATCGTCATCAGCGCGGCTTTGGACAGGGTGTAGCTGAAGTAATCCGCGTTGATGTTGAAGAGCTTGTAGTCGAGCACGTTGAGCACCATCGTCCCTTGCGGCGGCGAACCAGCTTTCTGGCCGTCTTTCTGGGCCGCGAGCGCCTTGATCAGAAGCGCCGGCGCCAGCGTGTTCGCGGTCATGTGGCGGTGGAAACTCTCGGCGCTGAGACTGTCCAGCGCATCGTCTTCAAAGATCGAGGCCGAATTCACCAGAAGCTGGATCGGGCCGAGCGCTTTTGCGGCGCGGCCGATCAGGGCTTCCGTCGCCTTTGCATCAGTAAGGTCGGCGCCGATCGCGACGGCCCGGCCGCCGGCGGCGTTGATCGCTTCGGCCAGCGCCTCGGCTTCGCTGGAAGACGTGTTGTAATGGATCGCCACCGGATGACCGTCCCCGGCCAGGGCCTCGATAAAGGCCCGCCCGACCCGCTTGGCTCCACCCGTGACCAGCGCCGCGCCTTTGTCCATCATCCGTCTCCCGTGGCCGCTTTCTCACCTGCGCGGTTTAACGCAAGCTGAAACGGGCTTATATCCCGCTGAAGCCGAGATATAGGGGCGGTTTTATGAAACTCGACGCAGTGCGTGCAAATCCGGCGGTTGAAGCCCGCCCCGGCCATGCCGGCGAACGGATGAGCGTGCGCGTTCGCGGCCTGCGCCTGGACGCCGAAGTGGGCGTGTACGAGTCCGAATACGGGCGCAAGCAGCCGGTGCGTCTGGATATTGAAGCCGATGTCGCCGCCGAAGCCGCCCATCCCGGGGGCGCGCTGGGCGAAGCGGTCAATTACGCCGCCATCGCCGAGCTGGCGCGCCGTATAACGCTCTCGAGGCATCATCCGCTTCTGGAAGACCTCGCCCAGGAGATCGCGGACGCCTGCTTTGCGGATCCGCGAATTACACGGCTCTCCCTGTCCATCGACAAGCTCGCCGCCCTGGACGACGCCGACAGCGTGGGCGTGAGCCTGGAGCGCTGGCGGTAGGGGTTTTCCTGAGGGCCTCCGGCGCCGCGCGAGACGCCATCAACACACTGCCCCGCTGACGACCGAGGTTCCAGAGCCTAGATTAGCGCCATGGCAAGAGCCCAACGCCCCGACGCACCCCCTGTGAACTCCGACGACGCCGCCCCGAGCGCGCCGGCGCCATCGGATTCGCTGACCGGGCCGGACATCATCGCCTCCTATGTGAAGACGCTGCCCATGAAGCCCGGCGTCTATCGCATGTATGACGAAAGCGGCGAAATTCTCTATGTGGGCAAGGCGAAGAAGCTCAAGAACCGGGTCTCCAACTACGCCAAGTCCGGCGGGCACACGAACCGCATCGCGCTGATGATCGCCCTGACGCGCAAGATGGAGTTCGTGGTCACCGACACCGAGACCGAAGCGCTGCTGCTTGAAGCCAATCTGATCAAACGCTTGCGCCCGCGCTTCAACATCATCCTGCGCGACGACAAATCCTTTCCCTACATCCTGATCCGCACCGATCACGACGCGCCGCAGCTGATGAAGCATCGTGGCTCGCGCAAGAAGACGGGCGCTTATTTCGGCCCCTTCGCCAGCGCCGGAGCGGTGAACGACACGCTGAACACGCTGCAGAAGGCCTTCCTGCTGCGCACCTGCACCGACAGCGTCTATGAGGGCCGCACCCGGCCGTGCATGCTCTATCAGATCAAGCGCTGCGCCGGTCCGTGCGTCGATCTGATCGAGCCGGAGCGCTATGGCGAGCTGGTGAATGAGGCGACGCAGTTTCTGCGCGGCAAGTCCAATGCGCTGCGAGAGCAGCTTCAAAAGGACATGGCCGAAGCGTCCGAGGCGCTGGATTTTGAAAAGGCCGCGCGCCTGCGCGACCGGATCCGCGCCATCTCGGCGGTGACCACCCAGCAGGGAATCAATCCCGAAGGCCTGGAGGAAGCCGACGTCGTCGCCGCCCATCAGGAAGGCGGAAAGACATGTGTGCAGATCTTCTTTTTCCGGGCGGGCCAGAACTGGGGCAATCGCGCGTTTTTTCCCAAGCACGAGGCCGACGCGTCGCCGGAGGATGTCCTCACCGCCTTCATCGCCCAGTTCTATGACGACAAGCCCGCGCCCTCGCTGATCCTGGCGAGCCACGCGCCTGGACAGGCCGATCTGCTGGCCGAAGCGCTTTCGCTTCGCGCCGGCCACGCGGTGGAGATCCGCCAGCCTCAGCGCGGCTCGAAGAAGGCGCTGGTGGAGGCGGCGACCCGCAATGCCCGCGAAGCGCTTGGACGCCAGCTCGCCGAGACCAAGAGCCAGGCCCAGCTTCTGGACGGGGTGGCGAAAGTGTTCGGCCTGGAAACCCGGCCTGACCGCATCGAGGTGTACGATAACTCCCACATCCAGGGCACGAACGCGCTGGGTGCCATGATCGTGGCCGGCCCGGAAGGGTTTGAAAAAACCAGCTACCGCAAGTTCAACATGAAGGGCGATGACGCGGCCACCAATGACGACTTCGCCATGATGAAGGCGATGCTGCGCCGGCGCTTCACACGCCTGCAGAAGGATCGCGATCAGGGCGCGCCGGTGCCCGGCCTGGTGCTCATCGACGGCGGCAAGGGCCAGCTCAGCTCCGTGATGGAGGTTATGGCCGAGCTGGGCGTAGACGACGTGCCGGTGGCCTCGGTGGCCAAGGGACCGGACCGGGACGCCGGGCGCGAAATCTTCTACATGACCGGCAAGGCGCCGATAAAACTGCCCATGAACGATCCGGTTTTATACTATCTGCAGCGCATCCGCGACGAAGCCCACCGCTTCGCCATCTCCGGCCACCGCGCCAAGCGCTCCAAGCAGATCAAGGAAAACCCGCTGGATTCCATCCCCGGCGTGGGGGCGAGCCGGAAAAGCGCTCTGCTGAAGCATTTCGGCTCTTCGCGCGCCATCAGCCGGGCGGCCCTGGCTGATCTGGAAGCGGTGGACGGCGTCTCGAAGGCGTTGGCGCGCAAGGTGTTCGACCATTTCAATGAATGAAGGGCGGGCTGCATCGCGCTTCCTGCGCCAGGAAAGCGGCCCCGCCATGAAGGAGCGCTCAATGCGGCATCTGCCGAACATCATCTCCATCGCCCGCGCCCTCGCAGGCCCGCTGGGCGCCTTCCTTCTGCTCATGAGCGCCAGCGCAGGGCAGGAGAGCGAAGCGGTTCGCTACGGACTTGCGTCGGCGGCGATCTTCATGATCGCGGCGGCCTCCGACTGGCTGGACGGCTGGCTGGCGCGGCGCCTGGGCGTGGAAAGCCCGCTCGGCGCCCTTCTGGACCCCATCGCCGACAAGCTTTTGATCGGCCCCTATCTCATCGCCTACGTGATGGTTTCAGGCTTTGATGTCTGGCTCGCTGCGCCGGTGGCCGTGGTGGTGGTGCGCGACATGGTGGTGACGGCGCTACGCCTGCGCTCCAGCGCGCCGGAAACCCTGGCGGTGAGCTATGACGCCAAGGTGAAGACCGCGATTCAGATGGTGGTTACAGCCGCGCCGTTCGTTCTGGTGCTGGCCGGCTTCACACAGGTTGCGCTGTGGTTCTACTACTGGGTGGGAACAGTGTGGTTCCTGGCGGTGCTGTCAGTGTGGACCGCCCTGCCCTATTGGCGCGCGGCGCAGGGGAAATAGCCACCGGACTCGCCCCGAAGGCGAGTCGCCAAGATCAGAACCATAGCAATCTATTAACTCAATTCAGCGAATGAATGTATCGTCGCCCGGCTCAAATTCGAGCCTGGCTGGGGAGATGTTCTATGACCCATGCAGTGCTGAAAGAGCGCTTTGATTTTCTCGAGTTCGGCGAAGCTGACAGAGCGCGGCTGCGGCGCCTGAAGCCGGCGGTCAGCGCCGCCTTGCCGGCGATTCTCGACAGCTTCTACGGCGACATCGCCAAACATGCCGAAGTCGACGAGATGTTCAAAAGCGACGCGATGCGCAAGCACGCCCGCGAGAAGCAGTTAGAGCACTGGATGCGAATCTGCGACGCGCAATACGGCCAGGACTATATCGACAGCGTGAAGCGCATCGGGGAAACCCATGCCCGCCTTGGCCTTAAACCGAACTGGTATTTCGGCGGATACGCCAAGATCGCCGGCGGACTGCTCAAGGCCGTGGCGCGCACTGCGGTGACCAGCCAGAACCTGTTCAAACGCGCCGACCCGGACGAATTGGAAGCCGATATCGACGCGCTCACGAAGGCCTCCATGCTGGACATGGATCTGGTCATGTCCACGATCGAAGCCTGCGGCGCGAAAGCCAAAACCGAAGAGCGAAACAAGCTCGCCAATGATTTTGAGGACACGGTCTCCGCCATCGTGTCTGCGGTCGCCGCCGCCTCCGAGGAGCTCGCCCAGACCGCGCGCACCATGGCCGGCACCGCCGACATCACGTCGGAAAAGAGTTCCACCGTCGCGGCCGCCGCGGAAGAAGCCACCGTGACCGCCCAGTCGGTCGCCTCCGCCGCCGCCCAGCTCACCAGCGCTATCGCGGAGATCTCCCGCAGCGCCGGGGAAGCCGCCAACACCAGCTCCACCGCGCGCGGAGAAGCTGAACGCACCGGCGAGACCATGGGCGAGCTGCAGCAGGCCGCGGGCAAGATCGGCGAAATCGTCACCCTGATCGAAAGCGTCGCCGAGCAGACCAATCTGCTGGCGCTCAACGCCACCATCGAGGCGGCGCGCGCCGGCGAGGCCGGCAAGGGTTTCGCGGTGGTCGCCAGCGAGGTGAAGAGCCTGGCCAGTCAGACCGCCAAGGCCACCGAGGAAATCAGCGCCCAGATCAGCCATGTTCAGACCGTAGTGGAAACTGCCGTCGCCGCGATCGAGGCCGTGTCCGGTTCGATCGAGCGGGTCAGCGGCGTGTCGGCCTCGATTTCCGCGGCGGTGGAACAGCAGAACGCCGCAACGGCGGAGATCAGCCGCAACACCGAGCAGACCGCCAAAAGCGCGGGCTCGGTCTCGGAAACCATCACCGACGTCCTCACCGGCGCGCAGGAGACCAGCACCGCGGCCGGGGCCGTGGTCGGCGCCGCCGAGGAGCTGGGACGTCAGGCCGCGCAGCTACGCACCGACGTGGCCGGATTCCTGGATCATATTCGCGCAGCCTGATCGACCGTCCCCGGGTCGAGAATGTGCGCGATCCGCCGCCCGGGCCCCTCCGGGCGGCGGTTCTTTTTTGGGGACGAACCGTTTAGCGCGTGCAGGCCTCAGGCGCGTCATCGCCGGCGCAAACAGAATCCTGCGTCCATGCGGCGACTTCCCGGGACAATTCTGACGCCGCGCTTGAGAAGGCGGCGATAATCGCGCTCTGTCGATTGGCCGAAGCGCGCGCGGTCCGCTCCAGCGTGCGCGCTGCGATGGGACTGCGGCTGTCCCGGTCGATCAGCCGCGCGCGAAGCGCCGTGCGCACCAGCGGGGCGGCGTTGTCGCCCTGATCATAGGACGCCTCGAAATGGCGCAGTTCCAGATTGAGCTCATAGCGCGCACGCACGCCGTCCTCGGCGCGCGCCGGCGCCATCACCGGCGCGGTCTCGTAGAAAGCATCCATGATCGCGGTCTCGATCAGGTTCGGCGCCGGGCTGATCCAGGCGGCGCCGGCCATGTAGCCGATGGCGTCACCGCGCAGGATCGCGATCCGGTCGCCCGCAAGCCCGCGCGGGGACGCAATCCGGTCCACCAGCACGGTGACCGTGGCGGACTGAGACACGGTGGAGTCGGTCTCGGTCCCGGCCAGACGGTAAAGCGTGTTCGGCTCGGTTTCCGGCAGGAGCGAGACGCACCCGGCGGTGAGACAGGCCGCAGCGGCCGCGGCGATCAATCCAAAACGCCTCATTGGGGCACCTCCACTTCCTGGCCGGCGGGTTGCGAGACGAACCCGGCCGGATCCTGTTCCAGTTCCAGCGCGACGCGCTCCAGGGCGGCCACCAGCGAGCGCAGATCGCGCGCCGCCGCAGTCAGCTGACCGAGACCGTCATTGGTGAATTCATCCAGCGCCGGGCGCAGATCCGCAATCGCGGCGTAGGTTTCCTGCGACGCCCGATCCACCTCGATCGACGCCGAGGAGACATCGGCGACCATGGGCCCCACATCGTCGATGAGGAAGGCCTCGGCGGTGGCGCCGAACTGCTCGATGCCCTGCGCAGCTGAAGAGATGTCCACCGCCGCCTGGTTGAGATTATTCAGCGCCAGCCGGAAGTCCGCGATGAGGTCTTCATCCTCGGCAAGAGCCCCGGTGAGCGCCTCGATATTGTTCAGCGTATTGGTCGTGCTTTCCAGATTCTCCTCGCTGAGGAGCCGGCCCAGGCGTCCTGCGATGAGCTGGGCGCTTTCAAGCAGCGTCTCGCCGCCCTCCACCAGCGCCTCGATCTGGGCGGCGCGCGCGTAGATGCGCGGCGCACGGTCGCCAGGCCGGCTTTCAAGCCGGGCGGCGTCCGGAGAGCCGGAGCTGAGCTGGATATAGGACAGGCCGGTCAGACCCTGGGGCTCCAGCTGAGCCACCGAATCCACCTTCACCGGGGTCGCGGCGTCCACACGGATGCGCGCGATCACCTCGCCGGGATTGTCCGGGTTGAGCCCCAGATCGGTGACCTCGCCGACCTGAATGCCGTTAAAGCGCACCTCGGAGGCGCTGCGAAGACCGCGCACTGGGCCTTCGAAGACGACGTCGTATTCGCGGTACTCCCGGTCGAACGAGACCGAGGATAGCCACAACGCGAAGATCGCGCCGCCGCACACGAGAAACGCGACAAAGAAGCCGACAAGGGCGTGATGAGCTTTGGTTTCCATATCACCTCGCCTCCTCTGGCGTGGTCCTTAGCACGGCGCGCCCGCGTGGCCCGCCGAAATATTCCCGGATCCAGGGATGGGGATTGCGCGCCAGTTCATCCAGCGGCGCATTGGCGATAACCCGCTTCTCCGCGATCACCGCCACGCGGTCGCAGATCGCATGCAGGCTATCGAGGTCGTGGGTGATCATCACCACGGTGAGCTCCAGCGTTTCACTGAGCTCCTTGATCAGCGCATCGAACTGGGACGCGCCGATGGGATCAAGCCCTGCTGTGGGCTCGTCCAGGAACAAGAGATCGGGATCAAGCGACAGCGCCCGCGCCAGCGCGGCGCGCTTCTTCATGCCGCCGGACAGCTCGGAGGGAAACTTCACGCCGGCTTCTTCTGGAAGCCCGGACAAGCCGATCTTCAGACCGGCCACCTCGGCCATGAGCGAGGCGGGCATCTTCACATGCTCGCGCAAGGGCGCCATGACGTTCTCGGCCACGGTGAGCGAGGAGAACAGCGCCCCGCCCTGAAACAGGACGCCCCAGCGCTTTTCCAGCTCGTTACGATCGGCGCGGTCCATCTTCGAGGCGGGCTTGCCCTCGAAGAACACCTCGCCGCCATCGGGCGATTTCAGCCCGAGAATAGTGTTCATGAGGACCGACTTGCCAGAGCCGGATCCGCCGACGATCCCAAGCGTTTCGCCGCGCCGGACCTCCAGGTCCAGCCCGTCATGGACGACATGGGAGCCGAACTGGGAGCGCAGGCCGCGCACTTCGATGAGCATGTCCGACCCGCTCATATATCGAGCTCCAGATACATCATGGCGAACAATGCATCGATGACGATCACCGCGAAGATCGACTGCACCACCGAGGTGGTGACGCGCTGGCCGAGACTTTCCACGTCGCCGCCGACCTGAAGCCCCTGCCGGCAGCCGATGATTGCGATGACCAGGCCGAAGACCGGCGCCTTGGACATCCCCACCATGAAGTGGGTCCAGTCCACCGTGGCGCTCATGCGCGCGATGAAGAAGGTGGGTGAGATGTCCAGCGTCATCCAGCTCACGAGCGCGCCGCCCACCAGCCCGGAAATCATGGCGCCGAAGGTCAATAGAGGCGCCATGATGACGCAGGCGATGACACGCGGCAGGACGAGCGCCTCAAAGGGATCGATGCCCATCACCTTCATGGCGTCGATCTCCTGCTGCATCTTCATGGAGCCTATGGCCGCGGTGAACGCGCTGTCTGATCGCCCGGCCAGCAGGATCGCGGTGATCAGAACGCCGAACTCGCGCAGCACCGCGAAGGCGACCAGCTCCACGGTGAACACCGCCGCCCCGAACGTCTCCAGCAAATTGGCGCCCATGAAGGCCACCACCGCGCCGATGAAGAAGGATAGAACCGCAATGATCGGCAGGGCGTTCACCCCGACCGCCTCCATGGAGTGCACCGTAGCGATCCAGCGCATGCGGGTTGGAATCGCCACAACGGAAATGGCGGTGGTCACGGTGCGGCCAAAGAAGGCGAAGGTGTCCACCGTTTCCGCCCAGCCATCGTCCACCGCACGGCCGATGCGGGCGAACACGGCGATGACGCCGCCGTCCTCTTCCTCCGGACTGGGGCACTCGGCCATGCGCCGGCGCATTTCTTCCATCAGGCGGCGCGCAGTGGCGTGGTCGCCGACAAAATGCCAGTCCCCATCCGGATCCCCGCAGCGGCGCAGCGTCCGTCCCAGGATATACGCGCCGGAGGTGTCGATGCGGCCCAGAAAGGAGAGATCGACGATGATGTTTTCCGGATCTGTCTGCTCTTCGATCTGCAACAAGGCGCGGTCGAACCGGCCGATGGCCTCCACCACCCAGTCGCCCCGCGGTTCGATGACGAGCTTGTCGCCCTCACTGCGCCGGGTCAGCTCCGCTTTTGCGGGGCCCGATCGGGAAACGGTCTGGGAGGTCGTCGCAGTCACGTGTCCCCGCCCTCACGGCTTGCAGCATCGACTCACAGCGTCGCGCCGGGTTTAGGCGCCATTATGGCGCGTTGCGCCCTTTAAGGGCGAGCAAAGTCGCGCAGGCGAGCCCGAGCGCGGTCGGCGCCGTCATGGCGACGAACCCGCCCGCGCCGACCGCCGCGTAGGCATAGCCCGACGCATAGGTCGCTCCCGCCAGCACCAGCCCCCCGGACAGCGCGGAATTCACCGCCTGGGCCGTAGCGCCGTAGCGTTCCGGCGCGTTATCGGCAGCATAACGCAGAAACCCCAGATAGGTCGCCCCGAATGTGAGCGCATGCAGCATTTGAAGCGGAAACAGCACCACGAGCGGCGGCGCCAGCGCAAGAGCGCCCCAGCGCGCGATGGATGCGCCCGCCCCGATCACCAAGAGCCAGGCCGGGCTGAACCGCGTGAAATACTTCGCGATCAGGGTGAAAAAGACAATCTCCGCCGCGACCCCGGTCGCCCACAGCGCGCCGATCGCCTGCGCCGGGACGCCGGCGGCTTTCCAGGCGACTGCGGAGAAAGCGTAGTAGAACCCGTGGGCGCCCTGCACCAGCGCCGAGGCCGCAAACGCCAGCGGCAATCCGGCGCTCGAGAGCGTCGTGACCACGTCGCGCAGGCCTGAGTGCTCGCGCGCCCGGACCGCGGCGGACGCGCGGCGGCCCTCCGGCAGAAGCAGGGCGGCCAGCACGGCGAGACCTGCGCCGGTGAGCGTCCAGTACAGCGCGGCTTCCCCGCCCAGCGCGCCGATCAGCGCGCCGCAGCCCAGATTACCGGCGATGAAGGCGGCGCTGCCCAACGCCCGGGGCGGCCCGAAAGCAAAGCCGCGGGTTTTCGATTCGCGGATCGCAAACGCGTCGATGATCGGGACGATTCCCGTATAGGCGCCGCCGGCCAGCGCGGCGAGCACCACGATGAGCCCTGGATGATGGGCTGGAATATGAGCGGCGAAGATCAGTGCGGCCGCGATGCAGAAGCCGGTGACTGCGTGGCGGCGCTTGTTCATCCGGTCGGCGAGCGCGGCGCCCAGCGGCGCGGCGATCACCCGGCCCGCCATGCCGGCCCCGGCGGCGAGCCCGATCAGTTCCGGCGACAGCCCGCGCGATTCAAACCACACAGGCATGTACGGCAGATAGGCGCCGAATCCCAGATAGAACGCCCCGTAGAACAGGGCGAAGCGCGCCGGGCGCGGCAGGGGGAAGAGGCGCAGCGTCATGGGCGAGCGTGTAGCGCGTCGCCCGGCTTACTTAAAGCACACTGTGAACGGTGTTTGCTCTTGGTTTCGCGAAGGCGAGCCAGTAGCTTCGCGCGCCGATGAAGGACCATGCCCCCTCTCCCTCGCCACGCGGCGACGCAATGCGCGTGCTGGTCTCCAGCTACCGCTCCGCCCCCCATGTGGGTGGACAGGGGATTTATGTGCGCCAGCTCACGCGCGCGCTTCGCGCGGTCGGCTGCGATGTCACGGTGGTCTCCGGCCCGCCTTACCCTGAGCTCGACCCTGGAATCGCGCTGGAACAACTGCCCTCTCTGGACCTGTTCGAGGAAAAGAACGCCTTCTTCGCGTTCAGGCCGGGCTTTCTGGCCTCAAAAGCCGACATGACCGAATGGCTCGCCCATAACACCGGGGCCTTTGCGGAGATGACCAGCTTCGCCTTGCGTCTGGAGCGGTTCATCAAGCGCGAGGGCCATCGCTTTGACGTGATTCACGACAATCAGACCCTCGCCCCGGCCATGGCGCGCATCAACCGACGGGTCCCGGTCGTGACCACCCTGCACCATCCCATCGCCATCGACCGCGATTTCGCGGTGGCCGGAGCCGGCTCGTGGTGGCGCCGGGCGCTGCAGGCGCGCTGGCATTCCTTTGTGGACACGCAGGCGCAGGCCGGACGCCGCCTGCCGCGCTTTCTGGCGGTCAGCGAGGCGGCGCGCGATCAGTACGCGGCGATCTGCGGCATCGATCCGCACCGGATCACAGTGGCGCTGAACGGCATCGACCATGACCAGTTCAGCGCTGACGCTTCCATACCGCGCGACGCCGATCATATCGTGACGCTCGCCAGCGCGGACGTGGCGGTGAAGGGTCTGGACGTGCTCATCGACGCGCTGGCGCTGCTCAAACGCCGCAACCAGCAGCCGCGCCTCACCGTGGTGGGGAAACTGCGCGACGGGCCGTCGAAACGCGCGCTGGAGCGTGAAGGACTGATGGATCAGGTGCGCTTCGTCTCCGGCATATCCGGCGAGGCGCTGCGCGATCTCTACCGGAAGGCCAGCGTCTTCGTCTCCGCCTCGCGCTTTGAGGGTTTCGGCCTTCCAGCCGCCGAGGCCATGGCCTGCGGCGCGCCGGTCATTGTCTCCTCCGGCGGCGCGCTTCCTGAAGTCGCCGGCGATGCGGGCCTCGTCACACCGGTGGAGGACGCCGTGGCGCTCGCCGGCGCGCTGGAGCAGGTGCTGCGCGACCCGGCCCTGCAGGCGAAGATGAGCGGAAAAAGCGCGGCGCGCGCCCTCGCCGCCTTTCGCTGGGACCGCCACGCCGCCGCGGCGATCGGCCTTTACGGTGAGGCTTTAGAGGCCCAAGGCGGCCGCAAGACAGGAGCCGGCGCACCATGATGGTCACCCTCGATCTTGATGCGCTGGATCTGAAAGACGGTCAGCGCGTGCTCGATCTCGGCTGCGGCCGCGGCCGTCATTCCCATGCGCTGTACTGGCATGAGCGCGCCCTGGACGTGGTCATGCTGGACTTGAGCCTTGAAGACCTCAAAGGCGCCGTGGACGGCTTTTTCGAGCTGCCCCCGCCCCCGGCCGAGCCGCCGCGCAGCGCGGTGTGGTGCGTCGGCGACGCCGACCGCCTTCCCTTCGCCGACGACAGCTTCGACGTGGTGATCTGCTCAGAAGTGCTCGAGCACCTGCCGGACGTGGACTCCGCGCTCAAAGAGATCACCCGCATCGTGAAGCCCGGCGGCAAGTTCGCCTGCTCGGTGCCGCGCTACTGGCCCGAAACCATCTGCTGGAGCCTGTCTGAAGGCTATCAGAACACGCCCGGCGGCCATGTGCGGATCTTCAAGGATTCCGGGCTCCGGCGTCAGGTTGAGGGCTTTGGCTTCTCCGCCTACAAGCGCCACTGGGCCCACGCCCTGCACAGCCCCTACTGGTGGCTGCGATGCGCCAAGTGGGAGCGCCAGGAAGAAAGCCGCATGGTAGGCGCCTATAAAAAGCTGCTGGAATGGGACCTGCTTGAAAAGCCTCGCCTCACCCGCTGGACCGAGGCCGCCCTGAACCCGCTCATGGGCAAGTCGGTGGCGCTGTATTTCGACAAGACGGACGCGCGCTCATGAGCCCGCGCGCCATCGGCGTCGACGTGGTGGCGTGCGCCGACCGGATCGAGGCGCTGCAGCGCCGCGACGGGTCGATCCCATGGATCGAGGCCGGGGTCTGGGATCCCTGGAACCATGGCGAGAGCGTCATGGCGCTGGCCGTGGCGGGCCGCGAACGCGCCGTGGAGGCCGGGCTCGACGCCCTCGCCGCGCGCCAGGAGAAAGACGGCGGCTGGACCGGAGAGCTGGGCGCCGGCGTGCCCATGGACGAGACCGGCGAGCGCATCGCCCCGCCCGCCATCCCCGTCACCGCCCGCGACACAAACTTCACCGGCTACGCCGCCGTGACGCTGCTCAGAGCGGCTCTGGCGCTGGACGCCCCACGCCTCATCGCCCGGCACGAATCCATGATCAACGAGGCTCTGGACTGGGTCGCGGCGCGCCAGTGCGAGGCCGGCGACATCGTCTGGCGCGATCCGGATCCCGGCCAGCCCCTGGACGATGTGGACTCGCTGCGCGCCGGCAACGCCTCGCTCTACAAAAGCTTTGAAGCCGGGCTGCGGATCGCCGATGCGCTGGGACGTAAAAAGCCCCACTGGGCCCGCGCCCGCGCCGGCATCGCCCGCGCCTTCGAACTCGCGCCGGAACGCTTTGACCGCAAGGGCGAGGACCGCAGCAATTACGCCATGGATTGGTACTACCCCGTCCTCACCGGCGCAGTGTGCGGCGCCGCGGCGGTGAAACGCCTGGATCGTGACTGGGACCGGTTCGTGGTCGCCGATCTTGGCTGCCGCTGCGTCGCCGAAGAGCCCTGGGTCACCACGGCGGAAACCGCAGAGCTGGCTCTCGCCTGCCTGACGCTGGGGCGCCGCGACGCGGCGCGCACGCTGATCGCCGACCTCGCCCCGCTGGCGCGCGGCGGTGAAGGCTACTGGATGGGCTGGCAGTTTGAACTGGGCATGGTCTGGCCCAGGGAGCAGCCGGGCTGGACCTCGGCCGCCGTAGTGCTGGCCGCCGACGCGCTCTATCAGATCGCGCCGGGCTCAGACTTGCTGGTGCGCCATGCGCGGCCCGACGCCTGGCTCAGACCCGGCGCAGAATCTCGAGCGTATTGACCCGCGCCACCGGCTCGAACAGGCCTGACGCGACCGCGAGTTTCCAGATTTCATAGGGCGGACGGCCGCCGTCCTCCGGGTTCGGAAACACGTCGTGGATCGCCATCAGCCCGCCGCGCGCCACATGCCCGGCCCAGGCGCGATAATCGCCCAGCGCGGTCTCCATGGCGTGGCCGCCGTCGATGAACGCGAACGAGACCGGCCCGCCCCAGGCGGCGCCGATTGCGGCGGAGCGGCCCACCATGGCGACGACGCTGTCCTCAAGATCCGCGCGCGCGATCGTGCGCCGCAACTCCGGCAGCGTATCCACCCGCCCGAGCTCGGCGTCGAAGAGGCCTGGATCGTGATAGCCCTCGCCCGGCTGATGCTCTTCTGAGCCGCGATGGTGATCGATGGCGAACACAAGCCGCTGCGCGGTGCGCGCGGCGCGCCCGAGATACACCGTGGAGCGCCCGCACCAGCTGCCGATCTCCACGAAAGGACCGGGCGCGGCCTCGGCCGCCTGCAGCGCATGGGCCTGCAGCGCCTCGCCTTCATCCGGCGCGAAAAAGCCTTTGATCGTCTGGGGGTCGAGGGCGTCGCCCGGCACGGCGGCGCTCATCCGGACAGCGGCTCCGCCTGGCGCGACCAGCGCCGCTCGGCCAGCGCGTCGGCGGCTTCGGCCAGCGCGGTCTCCGCCGCAGCAAGCTCGGTGAGTTCCTCAGAGAGCGCATCGCCGGGCGTACCCGCCCGCGCGCTCACCTCGGCGAAGAAGGCCCGCGCCCGGCGCACCGCGCCCAGCGCCGTTTCCGCCGCCGCGATATCGCGCTCCAGGGCGCTGAGGCTCAGCCCCTCCGGCGCCGCGGCGACCGCGTCGGCGTTCACCGAAACATGCAGCGTCGTCCGGCCGAGATCGGAGATGTCGGCGGTCATCCGCCTCAGGCTGGCGGCGGCGTTGATATAGTCAGAAACCGGATCGCCGGCTTCAGCCTCATCGCCCGCACCGCCGATCAGCCGACCCAGAAAGGAGCGTGCGGCCTCGCCGGGCGGCGGCGCCAAGGTCCAGCCCTGCGCTTCCACCTGGGCGGCGAGACTGCGGGCGGCGTCGCGCAATGCGGCTTCCTCGGCGATCACGCTGGCCTGCTCGTCCGGCGCGCGCGCCATGTCGATTGGCCCGCTCGCGCAACCGGTAACAGTGAACGTGGTTAGCGCGCAGGCGCACGCCATGTATTTCAGCCCGGTCGCCGGTCGAATGGTCAACGCCTGATCCCTCGCGTCGCTCAGCGTGCGGCCCACCCCTCGCCGGACCGCTTTGATCTCTCCATAAAACGGCATACTGTCCGGATAAACAAACCGAAAAATCATGAAGGGGCCGTTTCTTCTCGGTCTTGAACGCAATGGATACCCATCGTCACGCCCGCCGCCTCGGGCTTTATCCGCCTATCGAACCGGTCCGCAGCGGCTTTCTGCCCGTGGGACAGGGCCACTCGATCTATTATGAAGAATGCGGCCGGCCCGATGGGGTTCCGGTGATCGGCCTTCACGGCGGTCCGGGCGGCGGCGCCGCGCCGGCCATGCGCCGCTTCTTCGATCCGCGCAAATACCGGATTCTGCTGTTCGATCAGCGCGGATGCGGGCGGTCGCGCCCCTTCGCCTCCATCACTGACAACACCACCGCGCACCTGATCAACGACATCGAGGCGCTGCGCGCCCATTTCGGCGTCGACAAATGGATGGTGTTCGGCGGCAGCTGGGGCGCCACGCTGGCGCTCGCCTATGCGCGCGCCTGCCCCGAGCAGACGCTCGCCCTGGTGCTGCGCGGAGTGTTCACCTGCACAACCGAGGAGATCGACTGGTTCTACAAGGACGGGGCCAACCGGATGTTTCCAGACGCCTGGGCGCGGTTCGCCGGGCGCCTGACCGTGAGCGAACAGGACGATGTTCTGACAAGCTATCATAAACGGGTCATGGTCGAGGACGCCGCCGAGCGCCGCGCCGACGCGGTGGAGTGGGCGCGCTGGGAAAGTGCGCTGATCAGCCTGCACGCCGACCCCTATACGGTCAGTCCCGAGCCGCGCCGGGCCGACGCCCTGGCGCGCATGGAGACCCATTACTTCGTCAATGCAGGCTTTCTCGAGCGCGACGGAATCCTGCTGGAGGACACCGGCCATCTCGCCGACATTCCCGGCGCCATCGTCCAGGGCCGCTATGACATGGTGACCCCGCCAAAGGCCGCATGGACGCTGCACAAGGCCTGGCCGGGCAGCCAGCTCAACTTCGTCCACGACGCCGGCCATGCGGCCGGAGAGCCGGGCACGGTGGATGGACTCGTGCGCGTCACCGACGCGTTCGCCAAGCGATTCGGCTGATCACACCCGCAAAAAGATCGACTAGGAGCTCCCATGATCGTCACCACCACGCCCGGCGTCGACGGCCGGACCATCGCGAAATACCACGGCGTCGTCACCGGCGAGGCTATTCTGGGCGCGCACCTGTTCCGCGATCTGTTCGCGGGCCTTCGCGATATCGTAGGCGGCCGGTCGGGGTCCTACGAGAAATCCCTGCGCGAGGCCCGCGAGATTGCGCTGAAGGAGCTTGAAGACGAGGCGCGCGCCCGCGGCGCGGACGCGGTGGTGGGCGTGGATCTTGATTACGAGGTGATCGGCGAGCAGGGCTCGATGCTGATGGTCAGCGCATCGGGCACGGCCGTCTCGCTGAGCTGACAGCGCTCACCGGGTTTCGCGTATGCTGCGCAGGGCGTAGGCGACAAGCCGCGCCTCGATCCGCTCACCGATCGACCCCGGCGTGTCGAGCCCCATGCGCGCCAGACCTTCGGCCACGTCATCGTCAGGCTCGCCGGTGAAGACCGCCTTGAGCACGGTGGCGGCGCGCCCAAAGCCGGTGGCGGTGGCGTCTTTCAGCAATCCCAGCGCATCCTTGAGATCACGCTCCACCGGAGTCAGATCGCTGCCCAGCGGATAGTCAGGCAGCACGCCCTGATCGCGCAGCGGCTTCAGCGCCGCGGCCAGGCGTCCGGGTGTGTTGTCGGTATAGGCCCGATCCAGCTGGAAATCCGCCTCCACCTTGCCGGCCGCTTTCGCGGCGTCGAGAAACCCGTCCTGAAACCGGCTGTCGCAGATGCGCGCCAGGCGCACCGCCACCTCGCGGTCGGTGACGCCTTTCAGGTCCGCGACGCCGTACTCGGTGACGACGATGTCGCGCAGATGGCGCGGCACCGAGACCTCGCCGCCTTCCCAGACGATGTTGGACCGGGTCTCGCCGTCCGAGGTGCGTGTGGCGCGCACCAGGATCACCGAACGCCCGTCCTCAAGCTCATGGGCCATGGCGACGAAATTGTACTGGCCGCCGATTCCGCTCACCACGCGCCCGTCATGAAGCGTGTCCGAAATCGCCGCGCCGCGCCCGTTGACCATCATCGCCGTGTTGAAGAAGCGCGCATGCCTGCGCTGGGCCCGGTCCAGCGCTTCGGAGCCATAAAGCTGGTTGATCCGGCCGATCCGGGTCATGGAAATGGCGTCGCGCAAATCATCAGGAAGATCGCGCAACACCCTGTAAAGCCGTGTTGATCCCAGATAGAAGCCGCCGTGAAGCCGGATGGCGGGCACGCCGCCCCGGGGTCGCCGGCCAGCGTTTACAGCGGTCTGCGCATCGAGATCATCATACACCGCCCGCGTCAGCAAGCCGTGCTCAAGTAGGTTGATGAGACCTTCGGTGACCATTTCCGAGCAGCCGTAGAGCCCCGTCTCAAACGCGCCGCGCCCGCCGATCGCCGGATCCACATCCGGTCCCGCCAGCGCGTCCAGCGCAGAGGCGAAAAGCCCCGCCTGCTCATGGCGCAGCCGCACCGCATGGGTGAGGCCGTCACCCAGCGCCCCGATGCCGATCTGCAGCGTGCCGCCATCGCGCACTAGCCCCGCCGCATGAAGGGAGATTGCATGCTCGGCGACCCCGACCTTTTCGGACGGCACGGGAAACAACGTGTAGCCACCCGTTTCCAGAACCGCGTCGAAGCTCTCGGCTGGGACCACAGCGTCATGGCCGAGCCAGGGCAGCTCCGGGTTAACCTCCGCCAGGATCGCGGTGGGCGTGCCGGCTTCGCCGCGCTGTTTCAGACGTTCGAACAGATCCAGCGAGAGATCGGGATTGCAGGACAGTGAATACTGCTGTGCGCCGCCGGGATCGGGCGCCACCATCTGCGCTATGACGTTCAGCCCGCTTTCAAGGATTTCGCGGCCGGCATGGGTGTAGTTGGCGCTGACATAATTGGCCTGGGCGTGGGCGTTGGAGATCAGCCCCCCGGGCGACAGGAAGAACTCCTTCACCCGGATATTCGCCGGCAGGGTGCCCTTGGCGCGGTCCATGACGTAATCAAGACGCGGATAGCCGGCATAGAGCCGCTCGGCGATGGGATCGAGCAGGCGCGCCGCCAGCGCATTGGGCGCACGCGGCGGATCCAGGCTGAGCGCAGTGTAGATCGTCAGATCAAGCGCGGGATCGGCTTTTGCGGCGCGGTAGAAGGCGTTCGCGAGGTGGTTCGCCTTGCCCAGCGCCAGCGGCAGGCCGAGCACGAGCGTGCGCCCGACCCGCACAATGGTTTCACGCACGATCGTGTCGGCGCGGGCATCAAGATCGCTCGGGGACGTGTCTGTCATGGCCGGAGGATGGACCATCCCTCGCTCGGCGCGAAGCGTGCGCCATGCTTTTCAGCAAGGCGTTCCAGGTCGGCGACCACGGTGTCGATCCCGCGATAGCGGGCATAGCCGAACGGACCGCCGCGGAAGGGCGCGAACCCGGCGCCGAAGATCAGCGCCGTATCCACGTCGTCTTCCTCCTGCGCCACGCCTTCATGGAGCAGCTGCGCGCACACATTCAGCAGCGGCAGGATGAGTCGGTCGCAGATCGGATCAATGCGCTCGTCGTTCAGGTCATCGTCTGAGACCCGCGATTTGCGCGCCTCGCCGTCCTGGTACTCGTAAAAGCCGCAGCCATTCTTCACCCCGGCGCCGCGCTTTTCCAGCGTCTGTTTCACATTAGCCGGTATGTCTCCGATTTCCTTGGGGAAGTCAGCTTTAAGATGCTGGGCCACATCAAGGGCGATATCCAGGCCCACATGGTCGGCCACTTCGACGGGCCCCTGCGCCATGCCGAACTTTTCCGCCGCCGCGTCGATGAGTTCGGGTTTCACCCCCTCCTCCATCAGGCGCGCGGCTTCGAGCAGATAGGGCGTCAGCGCCCGGTTCACGATAAAGCCTGCTGCGTCCTTGGCGGTGACCGGAAGCTTGTCGAGCGCCTCGGCGAACGCCGCGCCCTGAGCCATCGCCCGCTTGGATGAACGGCCCTGCCGGACCAGCTCGACCAGCGGCATTTTCGAGACCGGATTAAAGAAGTGGAGCCCCACCAGCCGACCCGGCTTCTTCAGGGTGGAGGCCATGTCCTTCAAGCGAAGCGAGCTTGTATTGGTGGCGATGATCGCGTCCGGCTTCATGCGCGGCTCAAGCTCCTCGAAAAGCTGTTCCTTGAGATCCAGCTTTTCCGGCGCCGCTTCGATGATCAGATCGGCCTGCTCCACCCCGTGTCCGCTCGGGTCGGGGATGAACCGGTTGCGTGGAGGACGAAGGCTCCCACGATTTTTCGCCGGCTTTTCGTCGAAGAGATCGTTCGCGCTTTTCACCGCATCGGCGATGGGTTGAAGCCGCACATCGGTGACGGTGACGTCAAAGCCCTTCAGCGCCGCCCAGGCGGCGATTTCGCCGCCCATGGAGCCGGCGCCGATGACATGCACGCGGCTGATCTCCAGCGCGTCGTCATCCAGTCGCGCGTCGCGTTTCCTGGTTTCCTGCAAGAGGAAGACCCTGCGAAGATTGCGCGAGGCGATGGAGCCGGACAGCTCGGCGAAGAGCTCGGTTTCCGCATCCAAGAGGTCATGGGACAGCCCGTGCTCCTCAAAGATGTCGATGAGCCGGAAGGGCGCCGGGTAATGGTCCTCGCGGATCTTCTCCCGGGTTTTCTTGCGCATCTGGCCGGCGGCGAAGCCCCTCGCCGGGCGGGTGTCGAGGGCGTCGCGCTTCAACGCCTCCAGCCCATGGGGTTTCTCGCGGGTCTGGCTTAAACGCCCCTTGGCCGCCGCGCGCAGATGGCGCTCGGGCACCGCCTCGTCCACAAGGCCCATGGCTTCGGCTTTGCCGGCGTCGACGCTTTTGCCGGCGATGATCAGGCTCATCCCGTCCACCGACCCCACAAGCGAGGGAAGCCGATAGGTCCCGCCAAGACCTGGAACCAGGCCGAGCTTCACCTCCGGCAGGCCCAGCTGCGCATCATCGCGCGCCACGCGGTGATCGCACGCCAGCGCCAGCTCCAACCCGCCACCCAGGCAATGGCCGTGCACCATGGCGACGGTGGGGCAATCCAGGTCCTCAAGGCGCTCCAGCAGATCCTTGCCGTGCTCGATCATGGAGCGGATCTCGTCCGCGCTCATGGCGTCGAACATCTCCACATCCGCGCCGGCCATGAAGCCGGCCTCCTTGGTGGAGTAGAGGATCAGACCTTTCGGCGTTTCGGATTCAAGGCTTTCGATCAGACGCTCAAAATCGCGAAGCACGGCTTGGTCCAGCAAATTGGCGGAGCGGCCCAGCATGTCCAAGGCCGCCCAGCAAACGCCGTCTGAATCAAATTCGGTCGTAAAAACATGGCTCATGACAAGTCTCTTAATTCGCGCTGAGAAGCATGGCGCCGCCCTGGCCGCCGCCAATGCATTCGGTGGCGATGGCGCGCTTTCCGCCCGTGCGGTTCAGCGCGTAGAGGGCGTGCAGCGCAATGCGGGTTCCGCTGGCGCCCACCGGGTGGCCGAGCGCCACCGCGCCGCCGTCCACATTCAGCCGGTCCGGATCGATCCGGCCGAGGGCCGCCTCGAGGCCAAGCCGCTCGCGGCAGAATTCATCGTCCTCCCAGGCCGCGAGGCAGGCCAGGACCTGGGCTGCGAACGCCTCATTGATCTCCCAGATCGAAACATCATCCAGAGTGAGCTGATTGCGTTTCAGGATCGGCGTCGCCGACAGGACCGGTCCGAGGCCCATGCGCGCCGGATCCAGCGCCGCCCATTCCACGTCCTCGATATAGCCCAGCGGTTCGACGCCCAGCTTCTTCACCGCGTCTTCGCTGGCCAGAAGCGTCCAGCACGCGCCGTCGGTGACCTGGCTGGAATTGCCCGGCGTCACCTGGCCGTGGGGTTTTTCGAACGCGGGCGACAGCTTGGCGAGCTGATCCACATCGGTGTCGGGGCGCACGCCGTCATCATGATCGAAAACCTCGCCGTCGCGCGAAAACACCGGGCGCAGCTCCTGATCGAGCCAACCCTTGCGCTGCGCGCGGGCGAGCCGGTGATGGCTCTGCGCCGCGTAGGCGTCGGCCTCTTCACGGGTGATCCCCCACTCATGGGCGATGACTTCAGCGGTTTCGCCCATACCCAGCTTGACCACGTCGTCGGTGAGACCCTTTTCAAGGCTCACCACCGGCTGGGCCATGGCCGGGCGAAACTCGGCGGCGACCGAAAGCCGCTCGCCGGCCCCGTTGGCCTTGCGCAGCCGGCCAAGCCAGGCGGCGGTGTCTTCAGACAGCTCCAGCGGCGCATGGCTGAGCGCGTCGGTCCCGCCGGCGAGCATCACCTCGTTGCGGCCCGATGCGATCTGCTGGACCGCATTGTCCAGAGACTGCATGCCGGAGCCGCAATTGCGCTGCACCGAATAGGCGGGAACATCCTCGCCCAATCCCATGCGCAGCGCGGCCACGCGCGCGGTGTTGGGCGCTTCGGAAGTGGGCGCGCCGCAGCCGAGGATCACTTCCTCGACCGCAGCCATGGCCGCGCCCTGGCGCAGGGCCAGAGGCTGGCCGGCGGCCACGGCGAGATCGACCGGTGAAAACGGGCCGGGCTCGCCGCGGGCCTTGATGAAGGGGGTGCGCGCGCCGTCCAGTACGGCTACGCGGCGGCGGAATCGTCCTTGCGGGCGCTTGGCGATAGCGTGGCTCCCTTCAACTCGGATGGATCAAAATCGTCGACCACGAGCACCTCACGCACCAGCGCGTCGGTCTGCTCGATCTCGTCGCGTTCGGCCCGACTGATGACGCCGCATTTCACGGCCTCCTCCAGGCTGAGCTTCTGTTTCTTCACGGGCTTCATGAGTGCGTCGCGGCGGATCACCGCGTGCAGCGCCTTCTCGATCAGCGCCATGGTGTCGCCGTCGGAGCCCAGATAGACGCCTGCGCCGACCCGCTCGCGGGTTTCGCCGGGCTTTTGAATGATCTCGGCGACGGCGTTCATCAGGCTGTCGTGGGGGGGCTCGCGATGCAGACCCACAGGGCTGGTGATGAAGGTCAGAACCACACGCCAGAACGGGTTCGGGAAGTGGCGCTGTACGGCCTTCAGACGCTCCTGGAAGCGATGCAGCCCGTCCTCAAACACATAATCCAGGATCACCCGGTCCTCGGCGGGCCGTCCGTCATGCTCGAACCGCTTCAGGGCGCCGGACAACAGATAGATCTCCGCCATCATGTCGCCGAGGCGCGCCGACAGGCTCTCCTTCTTCTTCAGCGCGCCGCCCATTGTGGCAAGCGCCAGCTCGGTGGCCACGGCCAGCTGCGCGCTGGCGCGCGAGAGCTGCTGGTAATGGCGCTTCAGATCGCCTGCGTCATCGGGGGCATGGGCGAAGCGGGCGCCGGTGAGCGTGTGCCAGAACGACCGGCCGATGCTTTTGAGCTGCCAGCCGATATGGTTGAACAGCGCGGTGTCGAAGGCGTCCAGCCCGGCGCTCTCGTCCTCGTTTTGCACCGCCTCCATTTCGGTCAGCAGATAGGGGTGGCAGCGAATGGCGCCCTGGCCGAAAATAATCAGCGAACGGGTGAGGATGTTGGCGCCCTCCACCGTGATCGCCACCGGCAAAGCCTTGTAGGCGGTGGCCAGATGGTCGCGCGGACCTTCACAGATCGTCTTGCCGCCAAAGATGTCCATGGCGTCGTTGATCGAGGTGCGAAGCCGCTCGGTGGCGTGGTATTTCATGATCGCGGAGACGACGGCGGGCTTCTCGCCGGCGTCGATCCCGGCGCAGGTCAGAAGCCGCGCCCCGTCCAGCGTGTAGGCGGTGGCCACGATGGGCGCGAGCTTTTCGCGCACGCCTTCAAAACCACCCACCGGCATGCCGAACTGCTCGCGAATGCGTGCGTAGCCGCCGGCCGAGCGCGCCGCCACTGCGGCGCCGGCCGCGCTGAGCGAGGGCAGCGAAATGCCGCGCCCGGCCGCCAGCGCGCCCATGAGCATTTTCCAGCCCTGACCGATTTGCTCCTTGCCGCCGAGAATCTGGTCGATCGGCACGAACACGTCCTTGCCGCGCACCGGCCCGTTCTGGAAGGCGATGCCGGCGGGATAGTGGCGCCGGCCGGTGTCGAGACCCGGCGTATCGGTGGGCACCAGAAGCACGGTGATCCCCAGATCCTCCTTGTGCCCCAGGAGCCCGTCCGGGTCCTGCAGGCGAACGGCGAGACCGGCGAGCGTGGCGATCGGCGCCAGCGTGATGTAGCGCTTGTTGCAGGTGATGGAGACGCCGAGCTGTTTCTCGCCGTCGATCTCCTTTTCAACGATGACTCCGTAATCGGTCATCGCCGACGCGTCGGAGCCCGCTTCAACGCCGGTCAGCGCGAAGCAGGGAATGTCCTCGCCGCTGGAGAGCCGGGGCAGGTAGTAATTTTTCTGATCTTCGGTGCCGTACAAAAGCAGCAGCTCGCCCGGGCCGAGCGAGTTGGGGACCATCACGGTGACCGCCGCGCTGATGGAGCGCGTGGCGATCATCCGCACGACCTCGGAGTGGGCGTAGGCGGAAAAGCCTTTGCCGCCATAGTTTTCGGGGATGATCATCGCGAAGAAGCCTTCGCTGATCAGGTAATCGCAGACCTCCTGGGGGAGATCGTTGAGCTCATGCTCAATCCGCCAGTCGTCGAGCATGGAGCACAGCTTGCGGGTGGGTCCCTCGATAAAATCGCGCTCGGCCTTGGTGAGTTCACCGACTTTCAGATTGCGCAGATAGTCCCAGTCCGGCTTGCCGGACACGATTTCGGCGTCCCACCACACCGTGCCGGCCTCGATGGCCTGGGCCTCGGTGTCGGACATCTTGGGCAGAAGCCCGCGAAACCAGCCCATCATCGGCTTGGAAATCAAACTCTTGCGCAGCCCCATGGAACTCTTCCTCCCGAAATCAGCCGATAAAAATTCAACGCGCGTACGGGAGCGGAGTTCCGAAGGGCGCGGGTGCGGACCCCAATCGGCGCCGCCTAGTCGAGGTCGACCAGGGCCTGGGTCAGATCGCCGGCTTCAGCGTCGCCAGTGTTCACCACGCCGGCCTTCTCGATCAGAAGGAGGCTCACCGGCCCCTTCTCCACCACCGGGCGGTGACGCACGCCCTTGGGGATGACCGTCAGATCACCGGCGCGAAGCCGGATCGGGTCTTCGCCCTCGATCTCGATGCGAAGCACGCCGGCGGTGACGTAGAACATCTCGTCCTCGTGCTGGTGGGCGTGCCAGGCGAACGCGCCCTCACCCTTGGCGAGCTTCACCTCGTAATCATCCACGCGCGCAATGCGGCGCGGCGACCACGGCTCTGAAAAGCGCGCGTGAGCGGCGTCGAGATTGATGACTTTCAGGCTCGCCATGGCGCGATCTTTCTACCGGCGACTACATCAACATCGTCATCGGGTCTTCGATGAAGCCCTTGAACGCGGCGACCCAGCGCGCACCGGCGGCGCCGTCCACCACCCGGTGATCGCAGGTAAGCGTGACGGTCATGACGGTGGCTTTCGCCAGCGCGCCGTCGGTGATCACCGGACGCTCCTCGCCCGCGCCTACGCTCAGGATCATGCCCTGGGGCGGATTGAGGATGGAGCTGAACGACTTGATTCCGAACATGCCCAGATTGGACAGCGAGAACGTGCCGCCCTGGTATTCTTCCGGCTTCAGCTTGCGATCACGCGCCCGGGTGGCGAGGTCTTTCATTTCCGCAGAGATACGCGCCAGGCCCTTCTGATCGGCGTCGGCGATGATCGGGGTGATCAGCCCGCCTTCAATGGCCACGGCCACCGAGACGTCGGCGTGCTTGTGCAAGGCCACGCGTCCGTCTTCGATCCAGCTGGCGTTGGCTTCGGGCACGCGTTTCAGCGCCAGACCCGACGCTTTGATCAAGATGTCATTGACCGACACCTTCACGCCCTCGGGGGCCTTGTCGTTGACCTGTTTGCGGAATTTCAAAAGCGCGTCGAGGCGGCAATCCACATTGAGCGGGAAGTGCGGCACGTCGCGGAAGGACTCGGTGAGGCGCTTGGCGGAGATCTTCTGGATCCCGTCGGCCTTCTTGATCTCGTAGCGCTCCGCCGCGATGCCGTAGCGCGCCAGCGGCTCGTGCTCGTCCACCTTGGGCTTGGGCGCCTCTTCGGCGGGCATGGCGCTGGGCGACACCCCGGCGCCGGCCTTTTCGGACGGTTTCGCCGGTTTGGAGGCGCCCTTTTCGCTGGCCGCCTCAACATCGCGCTTCACGATGCGCCCATGGGGGCCGGAGCCGTCAATATCGGCCAGCTCGATCCCGGCCTCGGCGGCGAGCCGGCGCGCCAGCGGGCTCGCCTTGATGCGGGTCCCGCTCTCGTCAACAGGCGCGGGCGGCGCTTTGCCAGCGCTTGTTTCCTGCGCCTTCCCTTCTGAATTCGCCCCTGAATTTCCGGAAGCGGCGGAGCTGCCAGCCGGGACCTCTTCGCGAGCCTGGCTCGAGGCCCCGGAGTCCGCTTTCGGCGCTTGCGGGGATTCAGGGTCTGTCTTGCCGGCGGCCTTGTCGGCGCCGCCCGAAGACCCGCCCTCCGGCTCGTAGCCGTCCAGGGCGCTCTGATCTTCGCCGTCTTCCAGAAGCAGGGCGATCGGCTTGTTCACGGCCACGCCTTCGGTGCCGCCAGCGACAAGGATCCTGCCCATCACGCCTTCGTCGACCGCCTCGACCTCCATGGTGGCCTTGTCGGTCTCGATCTCGGCGATGACATCGCCGGACTTGACCGAATCGCCCTCTTTCACGAGCCAGCTTGAGAGCGTGCCCTCCTCCATGGTGGGCGACAAGGCGGGCATTAGAACTTCGATGGGCATGGGGCATCACCCGTAAAGAGAAGAATTTCAAACCAGCGCTGAGGTACAGCGCTTGCGATAGACCTGCGCGTCAAGGCGTTCAAGACGGTCATGCGGCCACCGCCGACAGCGCGAGGCGCATGAGCACACGATCCACGCCGACACCGTAATACCCAGGCTCGAAACCGCAGCGTTCGAACCCGACCGTCTCGTAAAGGCGCCGCGCGACCGCGTTTCCGGGACTGACCGACAGCCGCACCGCGTCGCACGTCCAGCGTTGCGCCACCTCGATACAGGCCCGGGTCAGCGCCTCGCCCGCGCCGCGTCCGCGCCAGCGCGCGCCGACGACGACGGAGTAAAGCTCGGCGTCCCGGTCTTCGGCGTGGCGGCCCAGGAGCGCATAGCCGGCGATCTCATCATCGATCCGGGCGACCAGAAAGCCCGGCCCGAAAAGCCCCAGCGCCTGGGTGAAGAAGAACCGCGGAAAACAGTCCGGCGCCATCTCGTCCGCCTCGATCGCAAACACGGCGTCGAGGCAGTCCTGCGACGCCGGCGTCACCCAGGTCGCCCCGCTGGCCGTCACGGCCTGAGACCCCGCGTGAAATCCGAACCGGCTCATACGTTCCTCAGCGTGGATCGTGCAAAGAAGGTCAGGAAAAACAGGGCGATATAAACGATGATGACGGCGAAAAACATCGATTGCTGGATCACGTCGTCGAGGCCGGTCACCGCATTGTTCAGCGCGGCGTCGCCCGTAGGCGACAGGCCGACCGCGGCGTCGATCTCCACCAGAGTCGCGATGAAGCCGTCATGAATCTGCTGGCTGCCATAGGCGACGCGCACCAGAAACGCCGTGGTCAGCGTCAGGAAGAAGAACGAAAACGCGCGCAGGCCGAACCCGGCATGGCGCAGGAACGCCCACACCGCCACCACATAGGCGGAGATGACGGTGAAGAAGACGGAAACGCCCAGAAGCAGGATGTTCTGGTACTCCACCATCTGCTCGATGACGTCGGCTTCGGTCATGGCGTCCTCAGTTCGAAATTCCGCCGCGCGGCGTGTCGGTGGGATTTTCCAGCTCGTCCTCCATCAGGTCCAGCATCTCATCAAGCGCGGCGTCCGGGCTCGACGCCTTGCCGCTCTGCGCAAACGCCATGGCGAAATGGCGCGCAAAGTCGGCCAGCAGCACGCCTGCGTGCTCGGGCGCTTCAAGCGCCTCGATATCCAGCTGCACGCCGATCTCTCCGTCCTTGGTGCGAAAGGCCACGAAGAAGGGATAGGCGCCTTCGGGAAACTCTTCCGGCGTTTCGTCGATGGCGTCGTCGGCGGCGTCCTGGTCGCTCATCACCCTACTCCGCGTAACAGGCTTTTTTCGCCGCCAGGATGATGTCCTCGACGCCGGGCAGCGAGAGCTTCTCCAGATTGGCGGCATAGGGCAGCGGCACGTCTTTCTGGTGCACGCGGGCGGGCGGGGCGTCCAGGTAATCAAACGCTTCGGCGACCACCACCGCGGCGATCTCCGCCCCGACGCCATGCTGGCCCCAGCCTTCCTCGGCGCAGACGATGCGGTTGGTCTTCTTAACCGAGTTGATGATCGTGGCGGTGTCCAGCGGGCGCAGGGTGCGAAGGTCGATCACCTCGGCCTCGATGCCGTCCTGGCTGAGTTCTTCGGCGGCCTGCAGCGCAAAGCCCACCATGCGCGAATGCGCGGTGATGGTGACGTCAGAGCCTTCGCGGCGGATCTTCGCCTTGCCGATGGGCAGCACCCAGTCGTCATGGTCGGGGATGTCGAACGTCTCCCCGTAGATCAGCTCGTGCTCCAGGAAGATCACCGGATTGGGATCGCGGATCGCAGCCTTCAAAAGCCCCTTGGCGTCGGCCGCATCATAGGGCGCGATCACTTTGAGGCCCGGAACATGGGCGTACCAGCTGGAATAATCCTGGCTGTGCTGGGCGCCCACCCGGCTCGCCGCGCCGTTGGGGCCGCGGAACACGATCGGACAGCCCATCTGGCCGCCGGACATGTAGAGCGTCTTGGCGGCAGAGTTGATGATCTGGTCGATGGCCTGCATGGCGAAATTGAAGGTCATGAACTCGACGACCGGGCGCAGACCGCCGAACGCCGCGCCGACGCCAAGACCTGCAAAGCCGTGCTCGGTGATCGGGGTGTCCACCACACGCTTGCCGCCGAACTCTTTCAGAAGCTCGCGGGTGACTTTGTAGGCGCCTTCATATTCGGCGACTTCCTCACCCATGACGAAGACGCGATCATCGCGGCGCATCTCCTCGGCCATGGCGTCACGCAAGGCGTCGCGCAGGGTGATCTGCACCATCTTGGTTCCGGCCGGCAGCTCGGGATCGGAGGCTTGAGGGCGCGCGTGCTGAGGTTTTTGCGGCTCGGACGCCTTCTCGCCGCTCCGGCCCTTCTGCGGGGACGACGCCTTGGAGGCGTCATCCTCGGCGTCGGCCTTGTCGTCGGATTTGGTGTCTTTGGCCTTGTCTTCATCGCCTTTGGCGGCTTTCGGGGCGCCGCCGGGCTCATAGCCGTCCAGCGCGCTCATCTCTTCGCCCTCTTCCAGGAGGAGCGCGATGGGGGCGTTCACCTTCACCCCTTCGGCGCCCTCCTCCACCAGGAGCTTGCCGATCACGCCTTCCTCCACGGCCTCGACTTCCATCGTGGCCTTGTCGGTCTCGATCTCGGCGATGACGTCGCCCGACGACACCTGGTCGCCCGGCTTCACCGTCCACTTGGCCAGCGTGCCCTCCTCCATGGTGGGGGACAGGGCGGGCATCAGCACTTCGATGGGCATCAGGCGGCTCCGGAAAACGGGAGAACTTGCAGAAGGATGATGACGCTGCCCGCAATACCAGCGAGCCAGGCGAAGGTGCGCAGCACCGGAACGCCGAGCCAGTAGAGCGGCGCGTAGGCTGCGCGGCCGGCGACGAACAACCAGCCGCCCAGCGCGGTCATGGCGTTGGTCCGGTCAAGCATCAGCACCAGAAGCACCAGCGGCACATGGATCAGCAACGCCTCGATCATGTTGTGATTGGCGCGCTTGGCCCGCAGCGTCATGACGCCGGAATCGGCCATGCCGTCGCGCGCGCCGAGCATCACCTTGGGCGGATGCTCGATATTGGAGAAGACCGCCTGGACAGCGATCATCACGATGAAAATCACGATTGAAAGGCTTAGGAGGCTTGCGTCGATCAACATCACTTAACCCTCGATCAGAACATCGGTGTAGAGCTCGGACGGATCGGGTTCCGGGCTTTCCTTGGCGAAATCGGCGGACTTGTTGACCAGGGCCTTGACCTCCTTGTCGAGGTCTTTCAGCGCGTCTTCCTGGGCCCAGCCCTGATCCAGGATCATCTTGCGCGCCAGGTCGATCGGGTCCTTGTGATCGCGGAACTCGTTGACCTCGTCGCGGGTGCGGTATTTCGCCGGGTCGGACATGGAGTGACCACGATAGCGATAGGTCTTCATCTCCAGGATGAACGGCCCCTTGCCCGCGCGGGCATGCTCGGCGGCTTCCTTGGCGGCCTCGTAGACGGCGGTCACGTCCATGCCGTCCACTTCCCGGCCGGGAATGCCGAAGCTTGCGCCGCGCTTGTGCAGATGGGTCTCGGCGCTGGAGCGCTTCACGCTGGTGCCCATGGCGTACTGGTTGTTCTCGATGATGAACAGGACCGGCAGATCCCACAGCTTGGCCATGTTGAAGGCTTCATAGACCTGGCCCTGATTGGCCGCGCCGTCGCCGAAATAGGTCGCGGAGACCTTGCCGTTCTCCTTGTATTTGTTGGCGAAGGCGAGGCCGGCGCCGATGGGCACCTGGGCGCCGACGATTCCGTGACCGCCGAAGAACTGCTTGTCGCGCGAGAACATGTGCATGCTCCCGCCCTTGCCTCTGGAATACCCGCCTTCGCGGCCGGTGAGCTCGGCCATCACCCCGTCGGGGTCCATGCCGGTGGCCAGCATGTGGCCGTGGTCGCGGTAACCCGTGACGACCTGATCGCCCTCTTCAAGCGCGCCCTGGACGCCGACCACGACGGCCTCCTGGCCGATATAGAGGTGGCAGAAGCCGGCGATGAGGCCCATGCCGTAGAGCTGGCCGGCCTTCTCCTCGAAGCGCCGGATCAGCAGCATGTCCTTGTACCAGGTCATGAGCTGGTCCTGGCTCACCTTGAGCTTGGGCTTCGACTTGGAGCTCGAGGATGAAGTGCCGGAGGACGTGGAGGACTTGCGCGTCGCCATTTAGTTCATACGCGAACAAGTCATTGCCCGCGCTCCCTGTTTACGCTTTCACCAGCGTTTAACAGGGAGTTTGCTCACCCGGCAAGAGGAGAGAATTGCTGCGCGTGCGAAGCATCGCGAAATCAGCGCGACGGCGTGCGCGCAATGTCCACTACGATTTCATGGGGATGGGCGAAGCGCAGCTCGTCGCGCACGCGCTCTTCAAGATAATCCACATCGACGCCGGCCCGCGACCCGTCCTCGGACAGGCGCGCCACGCGGTCTTCAAGGCCGGTCCGGCGCGCCCGTGCTTCAGCAAGCTCGGTCTCGGCCTTCTCGATGCGGTCCAGCGTCACGATCTGGCTGCGCACGCCTTGATCGCCCGTCCAGGCGTGGAAGCCCAGATACGCGATCGCCCCCATCAGCGCCAATAAAGGGATGAACCGCTTCAGCGCGTTCATGCCCGCCTCCATCCACCGTCCGCCTTTTGCGGATCGTTCGAGAAGGAGCCTAGATCAATCAGCGTAAAAGAAGCGTTAGGGCGAATCGAGTCCGCTGGTTTTTTGATTCCCCCTCCTCGCTGTGCTCGGTCCTTCCTCGCTGCGCGCGGGCGAGCCCCGCTCGCTGCGGGCGCGCAGTCGCGCTTGCGACGGCGTTCGCCGCTGGTTTTATCTCTCCATCCTCGCTGCGCGCGGGCGAGCCCCGCTCGCTGCGGGCGCGCAGTCGCGCTTGCGACGGCGTTCGCCGCTGGTTTTGTCTCTCCATCCTCGCTGCGCGGGGCGAGCCCCGCTCGCTGCGGGCGCGCAGTCGCGCTTGCGACGGCGTTCGCCGCCGATTATCCCGCCGCGATGGCGCTGCCGCCGGCGTAGACGGCCGTGGAGCCCAGCTCGGCTTCGATGCGCAGGAGCTGGTTGTATTTCGCGGTGCGGTCGGAGCGCGCCAGCGAGCCGGTCTTGATCTGTCCGCAATTTGTGGCGACGGCGAGATCCGCGATGGTGGAATCCTCGGTCTCGCCGGAGCGGTGGCTCATCACCGCGCCATAGCCGGAGCGCAGCGCCATCTCCACTGCGTCCAGGGTCTCCGACAGCGTGCCGATCTGATTGACCTTGACCAGCAGCGCGTTGGCCGCGCCTTCGGCGATGCCGCGCGACAGGCGCTCGGGGTTGGTGACGAACAGATCATCGCCCACCAGCTGGCATTCGCCGTCCAGCATTTCCGTCAGGATCCGCCAGCCCTCCCAGTCATCCTCGGCCATGCCGTCCTCGATGGAGATGATGGGATAGTCGCCCACCAGCTTGGCGAGATAGTTGGCGAAGGCTTCGCTGTCCTCGGTGCGGCCTGCGCCGTCCATGACGTACTTGCCGTCCTTGAAGAATTCGGTGGACGCCACGTCCAGGGCCAGCATCACGTTCTCGCCCGGCTTGTAACCGGCGGACTCCACCGCCTTCATGATCACGTCCAGGCAGTGCTCGGCGCTTTTGAGGTTCGGCGCGAACCCGCCCTCGTCGCCCACATTGGTGTTGTGACCGTCGGCCTTGAGCTGCTTTTTCAGGGCGTGGAAGATTTCCGCCCCGCCGCGCAGCGCTTCGGAGAAGCTGTCAAAGCCGGTGGGCATGATCATGAATTCCTGAAAATCCACCGGATTGTCGGCATGGGCGCCGCCATTGAGGATGTTCATCATGGGCGTCGGCAGGATGCGGGCGTTCGCGCCGCCCACATAGCGATAGAGCGGCAGGCCGGAGGCGAGCGCCGCCGCCTTGGCGGTGGCCAGCGACACGCCCAGAATGGCGTTGGCGCCGAAATTGGCCTTGTTCTCGGTGCCGTCAGCCTCGATCAGCGCTTCGTCGATGCGGCGCTGATCTTCGGCCTCCATGCCGGCGATCGCTTCAAAGATCTCGCTCTCGACGATGCGCACGGCCTCCTGCACACCCTTGCCGCCATAGCGCTCCCCGCCGTCGCGCTTCTCCACCGCCTCGTGCTTGCCGGTGGAGGCGCCCGACGGCACGGCGGCGCGGCCCATGGAGCCGTCCTCCAGGGTGACGTCCACCTCCACGGTGGGATTGCCCCGGCTGTCGAGAATTTCACGGGCGACGATGTCGATGATGGCGGTCATGGCGGATCCCCAGGCGCGGTGGGTCGCGGGAGACGGCCCCCCGGACAAGACATGTGGCGCGGGTGATAACGGACACCGTCGCAAACGCAAAGGGCGCGCGGGCGCCGCGGCGCGCTTTCTTCACACCGCTGCGGGTGAGGACGACGGCCACACACGCCAAACCGCCCGCTGCACGAAAGTGCGCGAGGCTATAAGTGTGGCGAGGGCGGCGCGGGAGGATCCAGGCCGGCTCTTTTGTATGTTTGGAGGCCGGATACGACCCCCGCGCCGCTGAGGTGATTTTTCGGTCAGCGGGACTCAACGGAACCTCCCCGTCTACCCCTAACCCGCCGCTTCGCGGACCGGTGCGTTAGCCGGAACTCACTCGGGACACCCCGTCATGCCCGCCCGAACAGGACGCTCCGGAACGGCCTCGCCTGCGAGATGACAGGGGCATTATGCGGGCGGAGGCAGAGGGGGCGGATAAGTTTTTGCTCATCGCCCGCTCCTTCGTCATTCCCGCGTACGCGGGAACCCAGCGATCACAGAGCGGCGGCGACGCCGAACTGGGTCCCCGCGTTCCCCGCGTCCGCGAGGACAAGCCGCGGGGATGACGACATGCGACCGCATTCATTAGCCGTCGAAACTGGATGCAGCCGCAAATCGACAGCGCCGGTTCCCGGTTTCATCCCCGGCATCAAGCCGGGGGGAAGACCGGGATCTGCAGCGCATAAGAGCGAAACGCAAAGCCGGCTTCACCGCCTGCAAAGCGTCAAACCTTCAAAGCGTGGTGGATCCCGGTTCCGCCCCCGGCGCGGCGCCGGGGATCGGACCGGGAACCGCCCTGGGTCACTGGCGCGAAATCATGCGAGCAGCGAGACAGGTCCGCGCGTCGGCGCGGGCAAGCCGCCAACACACCAACACAAAAAGCCCCGCGCTTGACGCGCAGGGCCTTTCAAACCGTCAGGGAAACGAAGAGGCTAGTCTTCTTCGACGTTCAGGATCTGCTTGCCGCGATACATGCCGGTCTTCAGATCGACATGGTGCGGACGGCGCAGCTCGCCGGTGTCCTTGTCCTCGACATAGGCCGTGGTGCGGATCGAATCGTGCGCCCGGCGCATATTGCGCTTGGACGGGGTGGTCTTGCGCTTGGGGACCGCCATGGGTCTCTCCTACTAAATGAGACGCGAATAACTTGCGCGGCCGGTGACCCGGCGCGGCTGAGCGGCGGGTGATACTTGGTTTGAGCGGGGAAGGCAAGCCGATGTCGACAGCATTAACGCGCTGCTCGGCAATCCTGGTCAAGCCCGCCAAGCGGCCACAGAGCCGGGACCAAGCTGCGTGTACTCAAGATCGTGCTCTCGGCGATCCTACACGCAAGCCCTGACGAGGCCATTTGAGAGCCAAACAACCGGCCGCCCAAGCGCGTCTCGCGTGCGAGTTATCTCTTTACGCTTATGTTTTCACCATTGATCTCGTTGAAGTTGTCTCGGGGGCTATGAGCTGCTAACTTTTTAGAACGTGCAAGTGAGCTGGGACGGGGTGAGTTGCAATGAGACTGCGTCTCTTAGTGGCGATTATCGGTGCGTGCACGCTCCTGTATGGCTGCGCCTCAATGGCGCCTACCGACGACGAGTTTCCCGCATTTTACTGGCCGCCGGCCGAAACGTCGGAGACGGTCGAGCTCACCGGCGGCTTTCCGGCCGATCAGTATTCAGACTACCAGAGCGTGGCTGACGCCATAGCAACGCAAGCCACAGCAGGAGGCTTCACTCAGCCCGGCTATTACCGTCTTATCGACCGGGATACCGATGAGATCATTCCCGGCTTCGCCATGGTCACGAGCGCTGAGGAGATCATGCCGACGGGCGACAGTTATTCGCCGCGGCGTTGGATCCGAAACAGATTCATACGGTCCCGGCTCAGCGCAAGCGACCTGATCTTCGCCCTTTTCAATGCGCCGCAGGGGCACTACCGGACCATCGTGTTCGCCGTTACATCGGATCCAGGCGGACACACAACCGGGGCGCCCAGCGAAGCAGAGGTGCTCGATTGGGCTCGAGACGGAGCCCTTTCGCTCGGCCCGATCGGGTCTCAGCCATTAAGCGATAGTGAGAAGGTCTATGCGTTTATCTATCAGTTCGAAAAATCAACCGCGCACGACGAGGCTCGCCTTGCGAACACCCCGGTAGGAGGGCTGCGCCACCTTACAGCTGCAGGCTTCAATTTTTCGGAGCCGCGCACATGATCTACGCCCGACTTGCGCGCCAGTGGATCGCTCTGCCGTGGCTCGGCCTTTTTGCGCTCGTCGTGCTGGGTCTAAGTTGGAACACCTTCACCGGCGGTTTATGCAACGGTGACACGTTGTTCTGCCCGAAGGCCGAGTCGTTATGGACTTTTTTCATGTCGGCGACGCTTCCTACGGCCGGCCTCATCGTCAGCGCACTCGCCGCCGATGCAATGTCCTCAACGCGCGCGGAGCAAGTCGGTAAGCCCTATTTCATCCTCACGCTGGGGCTTTCCATCCTCTATCTCGTTATCGTGCTACTTATCGTGTATGCGGTCATTCTCGGGATGACCGAGACCACTGATATTGGATTGGCCCAAAGGGTAATAGTCGCCCCGCTGCAAGGCCTTGTCAGCGGCGCGCTCGGAGTATTTTATCTGAGTGCACGCGCCGCCCCGGAGACCTGAACTCCCCTACACCAACCTCGACTGCGTCAGCGCCGCGCCGACGAAGCTGGCGAAGAGCGGGTGGGGGGCGAAGGGGCGCGATTTGTATTCGGGGTGGAACTGGACGCCGATGAACCAGGGATGGTCGGCGTATTCCACGATTTCCGGCAGCACCCCGTCCGGCGACATGCCCGAGAAGACCAGCCCGGCCTTCTCCAGCGTGTCGCGGAAGTCGATATTGACCTCGTAGCGGTGGCGGTGACGCTCTTCGATCTCGCCCGCGCCATAGACCTCGGCAACGCGCGATCCCGCTTTCAGGCGGGCGGTGTAGGCGCCAAGCCGCATGGTGCCGCCCAGATTGCCGCCCTCATAGCGCTCGATCACCTCATTGTCCTTCACCCACTCGGTGAGCAGACCCACCAGGGGGACTTTCGCTGCGCCGAATTCGGTGGAGTTGGCGCCCTCGATGCCGGCGAGGTGGCGCGCCGCCTCGATGACGGCCATCTGCATGCCGAAACAGATCCCGAAATAGGGAATCTTGCGCTCGCGCGCGAAGCGCGCCGCGGCGATCTTGCCCTCCGCGCCCCGCTCGCCGAAGCCGCCGGGCACCAGAATGGCGTTGACGTCCTCCAGAGCGGAGAAATTGTCCGTCTTTTCAAACTGGCTCGCGTCCAGCCAGCGCACCTTTACCCTCACCCCGTTGGCGATTCCGCCATGGTTGAGGGCCTCCAGCAGCGATTTATAGGCGTCGGCAAGCACCGTGTACTTGCCCACGATCGCAACGGTCACTTCGCCGTCGGGATTGTGCACGCAGTGCGAGATGCCCTGCCAGACCGAAAGGTCGGGCATGGGCGCGTCGTCCAGGCCAAAGCGCTCCAGCACCACCGTGTCGAAGCCCTGGGCGTGATATTCCAGCGGCACGTCATAGAGCGAGCTGGCGTCGCGGCCCTCGATGACGGCGCGTTCGGGCACATTGCAGAACAGGGCGATCTTGCGCTTGTCGCCCGGATCGATGGGAATTTCGGCGCGGCACAGCAGGATGTCGGGCTGGATGCCGATGGAGCGCAGCTCCTTGACCGAGTGCTGGGTCGGCTTGGTCTTCATCTCCCCGGCCGCCTTGATGAAGGGCAACAGCGTGACATGGATGAAGACGGCGCGGTCGCGCCCCAGCTCCTGGCCCAGCTGGCGGATCGCCTCGAAAAAGGGCAGGCCCTCGATATCGCCCACCGTGCCGCCGATCTCGCACAGCACGAAGTCCACATCGCCGGCGTCGGACAGGACGAACGCCTTGATGGCGTCGGTGACATGGGGAATCACCTGCACCGTCGCGCCGAGATAATCGCCGCGGCGTTCGCGCTCGATGATCTCCGAATAGATGCGCCCGGTGGTGATGTTGTCGCTCTGATGGGCCGAGACGCCGGTGAAGCGCTCATAGTGGCCCAGATCCAGATCGGTCTCGGCCCCGTCGTCGGTGACGTAGACCTCGCCGTGCTGATAGGGCGACATCGTGCCCGGATCGACGTTGAGATAAGGGTCCAGCTTGCGCAAACGGACCTTGTACCCGCGCGCTTGCAAAAGCGCGCCGAGTGCGGCGGAGGCGAGGCCTTTTCCAAGGGAGGAGACCACGCCGCCTGTGATGAAGATATATCGCGGCATGGGCGGACGGCTTAGCGTAGAATCGCGCCGGGCAAAAGCGTGTGCTGACGCTTATCCCCGTCCTCTTTCAGCGTTGCGCAGTTCCAGACATGAAAAAGCCCGGCGGAACCGGGCTTTTTGACGCTTAGCGATTGGGAAGGTCGGCGGGCGGTTCGTCCTCGCCAGCCGTTTCATCCGGGGCGCCTTGTTGGGGCTCCGGCTGCGCATCCGGCTCGGCGCCGGGAAGCGCCGGGGCGGCGGGTGAGTCGTCGGAGGGGATTTCGTCGAAGTTTCCAAACGGCAGATCGCTCTGCTCGGTTTCGCCCGCCCGGTCGATGACAGAGCGGTTGGTGGTGTCGACGCCCGACAGAACCGCCAGCAGGATCGAGTTGCCGATGAACACCGCGCCCAGAAGCATGGTGGTGCGGGTCAGAAGGTTGGCGGCGCTGCGCCCCGTCATCATGCCGCCGGCGCCTCCCCCGCCCATCCCCAGCGCTCCGCCTTCAGAGCGCTGCATCAGGATGACGACCGTCAGGGCGACGGCGACGAGAAACTGGATGATCAAAAGTACGGCGGTCATGGCGGGCGCTCTATCGCGTAAAAGACAGACGCCCCGAACGGCCGGAGCGCTAGCTGGCCGCGCGTTTTAGCCCACCATCGCGCGAAGCGCCACCGTCAGGCTGCGTCTCGCCGCTCGCCGCCTGCGCCATGCGCTTTTGCAGCGCGGCGGCGGCCTTCTCGATTTCACTGCCAGAGCGCTCCAGCCCGTCATCGCCGGCGAAGGCGACATAGGCGGCCATGGCCAGTTCCTTGGCGAGCGAGAGATTGGGCGCGCTGAAGCCGCCCGGCTCGGTCAGCTCGGCCGCTACTTCGCACAACGCCTTGGAAACCCGCAGCGCTTCCTTGGAGCGGGCGCGGGTCAGGCGCGCCCGGACTTCCGCGGCGCCGCGCTCGAACTCGCCCACATCCATGGCCGGCGTGCGCCCGGCGTGAAGCTCGCGCAGGGCCGCCTCGGCGCCGATGATCACGCGCAGGCAGAGCCGGCGCAGGCGCTCTGAATCCACCGTACGCCGGGCCTCGTCGATCCAGGCGCGCGCTTTGGACAGCGCCTCCTCATCGTCCTCGACCACGGCCTTGAGCATGTTCGGCGCGTCGATCGGCGGCGCGCCGCCCTCGCGCTGGGAATCCTTGCGCCGGTCCGGGCCGATATAATCGCTTGTCGCGATGAAGGGTTTGCGCGCACGCACCAGAACGCGGATGCGCTCCTCGGCGAAGGTGGTGGAGAAGGGGCGGATGATCACATCGTCCGCGCCGCATCCGATCGCCTGGCGCACCACCGCAGTGTCGCGCTTCCAGCTGGTCAGCAGGATCGCGGCGAACGGATTGTTGGACAGTTCGCCGGCGCGGACCGCACGCACCAGGCGGAACAGTTCGGCTTCAGTGTCTCCGGTTTCAGCGACCAGAAGATGCGGCGCTTCTTCCTGCACCCGCCGCTTCAGTTCGCGCAGGGTGGAGAACGACTCGATCTCGCGGAATCCGATCTGCTGCAGCGCGTACCGGGTGGTGCGCAGATTCACGTTCACGGGATCGTAAAGCACAACGTTCGCACGTTGATAATCGGTCTCGCTCATCACCATCCCCGGGCCCGCTTATCTGCAGGTCTCGCCGCGACTATCCAGCGTTGAAGGATGGCTTAAATTTCTGAAGATCGCCTTACCGAACCGCGCGGACGATGGCGGCGAAGTCAGCCGCATCAAGGCTCGCCCCGCCCACCAGCGCGCCGTCGATATCGCTCCGGGCCAGCAGTTCGGCGGCGTTGTCCGGCTTCACAGAGCCGCCATAGAGCACCCGCAGCGCTTCGGCGCCCTCGCCCGGCCAGGCCTGTCGAATCCGGGCGTGCATAGCCTGGGCGTCGTCCGGTGTGGCGGTCTTGCCTGTCCCGATCGCCCAGACCGGCTCATAGGCGATGACGATGTCGCCGCCGTGAACGCCGTCCGGCACGCTGGCGGCGAGCTGGCCGATCACCACCTGCTCGGCCTGGCCGGCCTCGCGCTCGGCGAGCGTCTCGCCGACGCACAGGATCGGCGTCAGTCCCGCGTCCAGCGCGGCGCGCGCCTTGGCCTTGACCAGATCATCGCCCTCCTGGTGACCGGCGCGGCGCTCGCTATGGCCGACGATGACATAGCGGCACCCCAGATCGCTCAGCATGGACGCGGCGATGTCGCCGGTATGCGCGCCGGGCGGGTGCGGTGAGCAATCCTGCCCGCCCAGCGCGATGTAATCGGGCAGGCGCTCGGCGAGCGCGCCTATCAGCGTGGCGGGCGGGCACACCGCAACATCAAAGGACGGCGCGCCGCCAAGCAGATCGGCCAGCGCCTGCGCCCAGCCAAACGAGTCCGCCAGACCGTTCATCTTCCAGTTTCCTGCGATCAGAACGGTGCGGGGCATGGCGGCGGTCCTCGTTACGGGCGAAAGATCGGCGCGAAGCGATATCAGGCGGGCGCAAAACGGGCAACGCGCCGCGTCCCCAGCTTGCCGCCCCGCGCGGGCGAGGCTAGGGTCCGCGCGACTTTTTTCAGCCCGAAGACAAGGGACGAGACGCCCGCATGCTGTCCGCAATCCGCTCCGCCGCCCGTTCGCCCTTGTTCGGCGGCTTCATCATCGCTCTTCTGATCGCCGCGTTCGCGCTGTTCGGCGTCACCGACATCTTCCGCACCGGCGGGACCGCCGCGGTCATCGTGGGCCCTGAACGGGTCGGCGTGCAGGAGGTCAGCCGCGCCTATGAGCGTCAGCTTCTGCAAATCCAGCGGGAGAATAACCGCTTCACCCGCGACCAGGCCGAGGAGCTGGGCCTGGGCGACCGGATCGTGGACGTGCTCACCGCCCAGGCGGCGCTGGACGCCAAGGCGTCCGAGCTGGGTCTGTCCCTGTCCGACGAGCAATTGCTCAGCTCGCTGCGCTCGATCCAGGCGTTCCAGAACCCGTTCACCAACGAGTTTGATCGCGAGGCCTATCTCAGCGTCCTGAACCAGAACGGCTATCCCGGCCAGATGGGCGCACGCATGTTTGAAGCCCAGCTCACCGAAGAATTGGCGCGGGGTCAGCTGGTCGACGCGGTCCTGGGCGGGGTTCGCGCCCCAGCCGTCATGGCCACCGCCCGGCGCGCCTATGAGCAGGAGCGCCGCCGCGTGCGCGCCCTGCTTCTGCCGCCGAGCCTGGCCGGCGATGTTGACGACCCCAGCGATGACCAACTCACGGCGTTCATCGCCGAGAACCCCCAGGCGTTCACCCGGCCAGAAGCGCGCCGCTTCACCCTCGTGCGCGTCACGCCGGACATGTTCCAGCAGGATGTCGAGATTTCCGAGGAAGACATTCAGGCGCTCTATGATTTCCGTGTGGAGACAGGCGAGCTCGCCCCGCCCGCGACTCGCAGCTTCACCCAGTGGTCGGCGCCCGACCAGGCGAGCGCACAAGCCGCCGCCGCACGCATCGCCGGCGAAGAGTCCGCCAGCGCCGTGAGCGCGGATCTGGGGCTCGGCGAACCTGTGGATTTCTCCGACGTGGAGGCCTTCCAGGTGCCCGACGCCGGTGTCGCCGACGCCGTATTCGCGCAAGGCGAAGGCGACGTGACCGCGGTGGAAAGCCGCCTTGGCTGGCAGGTCGTGCGCATCACGGCGGCCAATGATCCGGCCGTGCCGACCCTTGAAGAGGTGCGCCCGGACCTCGAGCAATTCCTCGCCGGCGACCAGTCGGAAGCCGACATGCTGGACGCGCTGGGCGTGTTTGAGGAAGCACGCGCCGGCGGCGCCACGCTGGAGGAAGCCGCCCGGGCCGCCGCGCTTCCTGCTGAACGTTTCGACCTGGTCACCCGGCGCGGTCAGAGCCTTGAGGGCCAGACCGCCGCCACGCTGTCCCAGACCCCGGCCATTCTTGAATCCGTCTTCACTCTGCCGGTGGGCTTTCCCGGCGATGTGACCGGCTATGGCGAGAACGGCTATTTCGTCGCCCGCGTCGACGCCATCGAGGAATCGCGCCTGCCCACAGTCGATGAAGTGCGCGAGCAGGCGAGCGCCTTCTGGCGCGCCCGCCAGGTTGATGACGCGCTCACCACCATCGTTGACGACGCCATGGCGCGCGCCGAGGCCGGCGAAAGCCTCGACTCCATCGCCCGGTCGATCGGCGCCGGCGCTGAAGTCGAGATCGCCACGCTGGGCCGGGGTGAAACCGCGGGGCCGTTCAATGAGCAACTGGTGTCGGCTGCGTTCAACGCCTCCGAGGGTCAGCCCTTCCAGGCGCGCGCCGGCGATCAGCGCACACGCGCGATCGCCATCGTCAGCGATGTTCTCGCCCCGTCCGGAGACCCGGTGGCGCCGGAACGCCGCGCGGCGCTCACCTCCGAACTGAGCGACGATCTCGCCGCCGCCCTGGAGAGCGCAGTGCTCGCAAGCTATGACATCCGGCGCGATCAGCTGCTCATCGACCAGGCCCTGGGCCGGGCCGACCCCGTCCAGCGCTAGCGCCATGCGCGACTTCGCTCCCGACCTGGAAACCGCGCGCGCCGCCGCGGCGCGCGGGGAGCCCGTGCTGATCACCGCAAAGCGCGTGGATGATCTGGAGACGCCGGTTTCGGCCTATCTCAAGCTCGCGGCGGGCCAGTCCAACACCTTCCTGCTGGAAAGCGTGGAGGGCGGCGCCTATCGCGGGCGCTATTCGGCCATCGGGCTTGATCCTGATCTGATCTGGCGCAACCGCGGCGGCGTGGCGGAAATCGCGCGCGCCGGCGCCCCCGGCATGGCGCCTGGCGCGTTCCAGGCCGAACAGACGCCTCCCCTCGCCTCGCTGCGCGCGCTGCTGGACGAAAGCGCGCTGGACATGCCCACCGGGCTCGCTCCGCTGGCGGCCGGGCTGTTCGGCTATCTCGGCTATGACACGGTGCGCTTAAGCGAGCGCCTGCCGGAGAACGCCGGCCCCGATCCCCTTGGTACGCCGGAGGGTCTGCTGATCCGGCCGCGCGCCATGGTGATCTTCGACGCCCTGCGCCAGGAAATCACAGTGGCCGCGCCGGTGCGCCCGACCCCTGGCATGAACCCCGAGCTTCTCATCGACGCGGCCCGGCGCAGCGTCGAGCAGGTCTTCGCCCGCCTGGACGCGGTCGGACCGGCCAGGCGCGAGGGCGCGCGCTGGTCCGCGCCCGAACCGCAAGCCAATATGAGCGAGGCGGAGTACCGCGCCAACGTGGAGACGGCGAAGACCTATATTCGCGCCGGCGACGTGTTTCAGGTGGTGCCCAGCCAGCGCTTCTCCGCGCCCTTCTCGGCGGCGCCGTTCGCGCTTTATCGCTCGCTGCGGCGCTCCAACCCCTCGCCTTTTCTGTTCTTCTTCGATTTTCCCGGCTTCTCCATTTGTGGCTCCAGCCCGGAGATTCTGGTGCGCCTGCGCGACGGCAAGGTCACGATCCGGCCTATCGCCGGCACCCGCCCGCGCGGTCAGACCCCGGAGGCCGACGCCGCGCTGGAAGCCGATCTCAAGGCCGATCCCAAGGAGCGTTCGGAGCATCTGATGCTGCTCGATCTGGGGCGCAATGATGTGGGCCGGGTGGCGAAAGCCGGCACGGTGAAAGTCACCGAGCGCGAGATCATCGAGCGCTACAGCCAGGTCATGCACCTTGTGTCCAATGTGGAAGGCGAGCTTGCCGACGGCGAGGACGCAGTGAGCGCCCTGCTCGCCGGCTTTCCCGCCGGCACGGTGTCCGGCGCGCCGAAAGTGCGCGCCATGGAGATCATCGACGAGCTGGAACCCCATCGCCGCGGAGTCTATGGCGGCGCAGTGGGCTATTTCGGCGCCCAGGGCGACATGGATGTGTGCATCGCGCTGCGCACCGCCGTCATCAAAGACGGGCGCATGTATGTGCAGGCCGGCGGCGGCGTGGTGCTGGATTCCGATCCCGAAGCCGAACGCATGGAAAGCGTGAACAAGGCCCGCGCCCTGTTTCGCGCGGCCGCCGAGGCCTGGCGTTTCGTCTAACCCGCTTTTGTCCGCCGCTAGCTCGGTTCCGAACGCCGGGGCGCCAGCGCGCTGACCCCCACCAGCTCAACTCCCGCCAGCCGCGCCTTCTCCGGCAGGCGCTCCAGCGCCTGCAGCGTGTCGCCATGGGGATGGCCGATGGCGACTGCCTGACCGGTCTCAAGCGCCCGCGCGATGGCCGCGTCGATCTGGGCGTCGGGATCGGCGCCGGCGGCGTCGAGAAACACGTCGCGCTCAAACACGTCGAGGCCTGCGATTCGCGCGGCCGCCGCCGCCAACGAACGTGGATGGGTGAGCGAATCCACAAAGATCAGATCGCGCCCCGACAGCGCCTGGAAGAGGGACGCGACGACGCCCGCATCGCCCGTGGCGCGGCTGCCCATGTGATTGTTCAGCCCTACTGCGCCTGGAACCCGCGCCAGCGCCGCCTCCACCCGCGCAGCCACCTGAGCGGGCGGCAGCGCGGTCGTGATGGCGCCGGGACCTGGATCCTCCAGGCCCACTGGTTCCATGGGCAGATGGACGAAGACTTCGACGCCCGCATCGCGAGCCTCGGCGGCGATTTGCGGCGCGTGCTCGGCATAGGGCAGGATCGCCAGCGTCACAGGCAGGCCCGACCTCATCAGACCGCGCGCCGCTTCGATATCATGGCCGATATCATCAATGATCACCGCCAGGCGCGGCTGTAAGGTCGCCGGTGCGGCTGACCGGCGGTCCTGGGCCTCGGCGGCGGGCTCGCGGACCGGTGCAGCGGCTCTGGGCGACGGGGCTTCAGCGCCTGGAGCGCGCGTCGCGCCTTCAATGGTGACAGAGCCCAGATCGACGCGCACGGAGGTGCCAGGGACCGGCTCCACGGCGTCCTGTGCGCCAAGCCATTGCCCGGTCAGCACCATCGCCACGGCGCCGGCGCCGGCCGCAAGCTGGACAAAGGGGAAGGAAAACCGCGCCATGGGACATGTGTTACAGCGAGTCGCGGTTGGCGGCGCGGATCGGCTTATCTAAGGTCCCTTCGATCCAAACGCGGCGGGCCCGTCATGCTTCTCATCGTCGACAATTACGACAGCTTCACCTTCAACCTGGTGCATTACTTCCAGGAACTGGGCGCCAAGACCCATGTGGTGCGCAATGACGCCCTGTCAGCGGCTGAGGCGCTGGAGCTGAACCCCGCCGGCGTGGTTCTGAGCCCCGGCCCGTGCGATCCCGACCGCGCGGGCATCTGCCTGGAGCTGATCCGCACCGCGCCCGCCCGCCTGCCGATCTTCGGCGTGTGCCTCGGTCATCAGGCGATCGGCCAGGTGTTCGGCGGCACGGTCGTGCAGGCCAAAGAGATCATGCACGGCAAGACCAGCCCGGTGACCCATGACGCGACCGGAGTGTTCAAGGACCTGCCCTCGCCCTTCACCGCCACGCGCTATCACTCGCTGGCGGTGGATCTGCCCAGCGGCACCGAGCTTGAGGTGACCGCCCGGACCGCCGACGGCGAGATCATGGGCCTGGCCCACAAGACCCGGCCGATCCATGGCGTGCAGTTTCACCCGGAAAGCATCGCCTCGCACCACGGTCACGCCTTGCTCGCCAATTTCATGACCCTTGCCGGCATGAGCGCCGTGCAGGCGGAGCCGGCCTGATGGCGGGCATGAGAGGGGCGATCGCCGCGCTCGGATCCGGGCGCGAGCCGGACGAAGCGGCCCTGCGCGACGCCTTCGACGCGCTCATGGAGGGCGAAGCCGATCCGGTGGAGGTCGGCGGCTTTCTTCTGGCCCTGTCGGCGCTGGGCGAAAGCCCGCAGGCGCTGCGCGTGGGCGCCGAGTCAATGCGCGCGCGGATGACGAAGATCACCGCCCCTGACGGCGCCATCGACACCTGCGGCACCGGCGGCGATGCGCGCGGCACCTGGAACATCTCCACCGCCGCGGCCCTGGTCGCCGCCGGCGCAGGCGCGGTGGTGGCCAAGCACGGCAACAAGGCGGCGAGTTCGAAGTCGGGCTCGGCTGAAGTGCTGGAGAGCCTTGGCGTCAATCTCTTCGCCAGTCCCGCCCAGATCGAGCAGGCGCTGGCCGAGGCCCGCGTCGCCTTCCTGTTCGCCCAGGCCCATCACGGCGCGGTGCGCCATGTGGGCCCGGCGCGGCGGACGCTGGGCGTGCGCACGATCTTCAACCTTCTTGGTCCGCTCTCCAATCCGGCCGGCGCCAGGCGTCAGCTTCTGGGCGTGTTCGACCGGCGCTGGCTCGAACCGGTGGCCGAAGCGCTGCGCGATCTGGGCGCGCAGACGGCGATGGTCGTCCACGGCTCCGACGGGCTGGATGAAATCACCACCACCGGCGCCACCCATGTGGCGGAGCTGAAATCCGACGGCTCCATCGAGACCTATGAGCTGACCCCCGCGGACGCGGGCCTTGAGACCGCCGCGCTGGAGGATCTTCAGGGCGGGGAGCCGGAGGAGAACGCGGCGGCGATTCGCAGCCTTCTGGCCGGCGTCACCGGGCCCTATCGCGACATCGTGCTTTTCAACGCCGGCGCCGCGCTGAAACTCGCCGGCCTCGCGCAAGATTTCACCGACGGCGCGCGCCAGGCCGCCAAAGCCATTGATGACGGCCACGCCGCGGCGGCCCTTGACGCCCTGGCGGCCGCCAGCCACGCCAATAAGTCCGGAGAGGCCTGATGGCCGACGTACTCGCCAGAATCGAAGCTTACAAGCGCGCCGATATCGCGCAGCGCAAGGCCGCCCGCCCCTATGAGGCGGTGGCCGGGGCCGCGGCCGCAGCGCCGGCGCCGCGCGGGTTTCTGGACGCACTCAAGGCCCGCTCGGCCACCGACGGCCTCGCCCTCATCGCAGAGGTGAAGAAGGCGAGCCCGTCCAAGGGCCTCATTCGCGAAGACTTCGATCCGCCCGCGCTGGCGAAAGCCTATGAAGACGGCGGCGCGGCCTGTCTTTCGGTGCTCACCGACGGGCCGAGCTTTCAGGGCGCGGATGAATTTCTGGTGGCGGCGCGCGAGGTGGTCGCCCTTCCCGTGCTGCGCAAGGATTTCCTCTACGAGCCCTGGCAGGTCGCCGAATCGCGCGCGCTGGGCGCCGACTGCATTCTGGTGATTCTCGCCGCGGTGGACGACACGATCGCCGCCGCGCTCATCGAGGAAGCGTTCAAATGGGGCATGGACGCTCTGGTGGAGGTCCATGACGCGGCGGAAATGAACCGCGCGCTGGCCCTGCCCTCGCCGCTGATCGGGGTGAACAACCGCAATCTACGTACGTTCGAGACCTCGCTTTCAACCTTCGAATCGCTGCGTCCCATGGCCGGGCCGGACCGGTTTCTGGTGGCCGAATCGGGTATTTTCCAGCGCGCCGACGCCACACGCCTGCAGGCCGCCGGAGCGCGCGCGCTGCTGGTGGGCGAAAGCCTTATGCGCCAGGACGATGTGACGGCGGCGACGCGGGCGCTCATGGGGTTCTGACACCGCAGCACCGGCCTTTACTTGACCTTAACCTGGAACAGGCATAGAACATCGGTAACGTTTTCCGGTTTTGTTCCTGAGGGTCGTCATGCTGACCAAAAAACAGCACGAGCTTTTGCTCTTCATCCACAAGCGTCTGTCAGAGGACGGTGTTTCGCCCTCTTTCGACGAGATGAAGGACGCGCTCCAGCTGGCGTCCAAGTCCGGCGTCCACCGTCTGGTGAGCGCGCTAGAGGAGCGCGGCTTCATCCGCCGCCTCGCCCACCGGGCCCGGGCGCTGGAAGTGCTCAAACTTCCCGAAAACTCCGCGCCGCGCTCGGGCGTCAGCGCCGACAACGTCATCGAGCCGGCCTTCGGCGAACGGCGCAGCGCCGCGTCCTCTGAAGCCGGTGTTGAAGTGCCGGTTCTCGGCCGCATCGCGGCGGGCGTGCCGATCTCCGCAATCCAGCATGAAACCGACCGCCTCATGGTGCCCCACGCCATGATCTCCGGCGGCGAGCATTTCGCCCTGGAAGTCCACGGCGATTCCATGATTGAGGCCGGCATTCTTGACGGCGACGTCGTGGTGATCAAACGCACCGACACGGCTGATAACGGCCAGATCGTCGTCGCCCTGGTGCGCGACGAGGAAGCCACGCTGAAGACCCTTCGCAAGAAGGGCGGGTCCATCGCGCTGGAAGCGGCCAACCCCGCCTACGAAACGCGTATTTTCGGTCCCGGCGAAGTGAAGGTTCAGGGCAAGCTCGTGGGTCTGATCCGTCAGTACCACTAGGCCTCGGCGCGCATCGACGCCCATCCCGTCAGCGCCCCGCCCGCTTCACGCCGGCGGGGCGTTTTGGTTTTGGGAGCGCTGCGCGTGTTCGCCTCACGGCGTGCTCCAGATCCGGTCCCGGCGGCGGTCCTGCGCCCCGCGCAGGCGGAGCACCCGGCCGTCCCTGATCCAGAATTCCGCCCCGCCCAGCGCCTCGCGCGCGGGATCGTCCAGCAGCACCGCCGCGCATCGCCGCTTGCGCCAGGCCGGCGCCCGCCCGTCGAAGACGATCAGATCAGCGCGCGCGCAATCTTCCGGCAGGCTCTCAGGGTTGGACGTCACCGCCAGGCGCAGCCCGTCCACCGTCTCGCCGACGCAGCCAAGCGGATCGCAGTGCAGCGGCGCGCGCTCGGCGCGCGAGCCCCCGGCCCCGGCGCGCTGGAGAAACACACGGGTGTCAAAGCGTGAGGACCGCAGGCTGCTGGCCTGCCACGCGCCGCTGTCGTCAAAGCGGGCCACCACCACCCCGCCATCGCTGATCATCATGGAGGGCGGGGTCTGGGTGAGCCAGAGCCCCATGGCGGCGAGGCTGGCGACGACGCCGGTGAGGCGCACCAGACCCAGGCCCAGCGTCGCCAGGGCGAACCCGGCGGCGTAGAGCGCAATGACAAAGCCCGGCGCCGCTTGCGTCGCAACAGCCGCGCCCTCCAGACCCGCCGTCCAGTGGGCGATCGCCAGCACGAGACGCAGACCGGCGTCCATGACCGCCAGCGCCGGTCCGTCGAGGCCCAGCGGCGCCAGGGCCAGGGCGACGACGCCAGCGGGCATCACCCAGAAGGTGAAGATCGGCATGGCCGCCAGATTGGCCACCAGGCCGAACGCCGCCATGCGCTGGAAATGAAACGCAGCGAACGCCCCGGTCGCGGCGCCGGCCACGACGCTGGTGGTGGTCAGCCCGGCCAGGGTGTCGCCCATGCGCTCAAGGAAATTTGCGCGGCCAAGCCGCTCCGGCTTCACCCGGCTCCAGATCTCGTAGACCGCGATCAGCGCCGCCACGGCCGAGAAGCTCATCTGGAACCCCGCTTCGGTGACGCTTTCCGGCGCGATCACGATCACCACAAGCGCCGCGATGGCGAGCGAGCGAAGCGAGAAGGCCCGCCGGTCCAGAAGCACGCCGGTGAGAACCACCGCCGCCATGACGAAAGCGCGCTGGGTGGAGACCGCGGCGCCGGAGAGGATCAGATAGGAAAACGCCGCCAAGAGGGCCAGGACCGCCGCCGGCTTGCGTGGATCATGGGCGCGGGCATAGGGCTCGATCGCCGCGAACAGATAGCGCAGCGCCACGTAAACGCCGCCAGCGAACAGCGCCATGTGAAGACCGGAAATCGCCAGGATATGGCCAAGCCCTGATATTCGAAGCGCCTCGGCGTCGACCTCGCTGACGCCCGAGCGGTCCCCGGTGAGCAGGGCCGCGGCCACCCCGCCGGTGCGCTCGCCCGCCTTCGCCCGGATTCGCTCGGCCAGAGTCCAGCGCATCTTTGCAAAGCCGCGCTGCAGGCGCGCCTGATCCAGCGCCGCCGGCTCAAGATCGGCGATGGCGAAGCCGGTGAGCGCGACGCCGTCATACCAGGCCGCGCGCGCGGGATCATATCCGCCCGGCGCCGACGGGCCGGTGGGGCGGGTCAGCACCGCGCGCAGGCGCACCGCGTCCCCGGGCGTGAACGCGTCCAGACGCGCGCGAACCCTGATGCGGTGGGGCGGCGCATCGGCGCCCTCAAGCCCGGCCACGCGAATGAGCAGACGCGGGCGCGATCCGCCGCGCTCCACCGCCTCGATCCATCCGGTCACGCCCACCGCCCGCTGGCTCACCTCCAGGGGCGGCGGGGCGAGGCTCGCAGTGCGGCCCTGCGCCAGGCCGAAGCCCAGCACCAGCGCGGCGGCCAGAACGCAGGCGCTGAGACGCACCGCCTCGCCTCGCAGAAGAACCGCCAGCACGGCGAACACTGCGGCGAGCATCAGACTCGCCGGACCTGTCCAGGCGGGCGGTTCGACGGTGAGGGCGAAATAGGCAGTGCCGCCGATCCCAAGCGCCAGCGGCGCCCACAGAATGAGGCGCGCAGGATCAGGCGCGCCCACTCCCAGCCGGGCGCCGAGCACGGCATCGAGAAGCGTACGCCAGCGCGCCGGTTCGCGCGCAGAGGGAAGATAGACCGCGTCCACACGCTCATCATGGCGCGAAGATCAGGCGGAGGCTATCACTGCGCGCCAACCCCGTGCTAAGGAACCGGCTCCTTCGCAGTGCAACATGAATTCGCAAGTGCATCAGACCCCAGTCACCCGCTTCGCACCTTCGCCCACCGGCTTCCTGCATATCGGGGGCGCGCGCACCGCGTTGTTCAACGCGCTGTTCGCCAAACGCCATGGCGGTCTGTTCAAGCTGCGCATCGAAGACACCGACCGCGCCCGCTATAGCGCGCAGGCTGTGGATGCGATCCGCGACGGGTTGGCCTGGCTCGGTCTTGAGTGGGACGGCGAGCCGGTCTCCCAGCACGAGCGCGCCGCACGCCATGTGGAGATCGTGGACAGCCTGGTGAGCCGAGGCGCCGCATTTCGCTGCTACTGCACGCCAGAAGAGCTGGAGACCCTGCGCGAGCAGGCGTTCAGCGAGGGCCGGGCCTTCCGCTCGCCCTGGCGCGACGGCGGCGTCGCGCCCGACGCGCCCCACACGGTGCGCTTTCGCGCGCCCGACAGCGACATGGTGATCACCGACGCGGTCCAGGGCGAAGTGCGTTGGGGCGCCAAGGAATTCGACGATCTGGTGCTGCTGCGCGCCGACGGCGCGCCGACCTATAATCTCGCCGTGGTGGTGGACGACCATGATATGGGCGTCAGCCATGTGATCCGCGGCGACGATCACCTGACCAACGCCGGCCGCCAAAGCCAGATCTACGCCGCGCTGGGCTGGGACGCGCCGCTGTTCGCCCATATTCCGCTGATCCACGGGCCGGACGGCAAGAAGCTCTCCAAGCGCCATGGCGCGCTGGGCGTCGAGGCCTATCGCGACATGGGCTATCTGCCCGAAGGCCTGCGCAATTATCTGCTGCGGCTTGGCTGGTCCCATGGCGACAAGGAGCTGTTCACCGACGCGGAGATGGCGCAGCTGTTCGATCTGGACGGGCTGGGCAAGGCGCCGGCGCGGCTCGATTTCGACAAGATGGCGCACACCAACGCCTGGCACATGAAGCAGGCCGATGATGACCGGCTCGTGGACCTGCTGTGGGCGCGCTTCGAAGGCCGCGACGGTCTGCGCACCGACGACACGGCTAAGACTTGGGTGACCCGTGCGATGAGCGCGCTGAAAGAGCGCGCCTCGACCCTCGCCGAACTGGAAGATCAGGTCTATTTTCTGCTCAGGCTGCGCCCGATGGAGATAACCGGAAAGGCTGCAAAAGCCTTGAAGGACGATGCGCTGGACCGTTTGGCCCGCCTGCGCGCCGTCCTGGCCGACATGCATGACTGGAGCGAAGACGCGCTGGGCGCGGCCCTTCAGGCTTTCGCCGAGCGCGAAGAGATCGGCTTTGGAAAAGTGGGCCAGCCGCTGCGCGCGGCGATCACCGGCGGCGCTGCGGCGCCGGATATGAGTTTGGTTCTTGCGGTGCTTGGACGCGAAGAAGTCCTGGCCCGCCTGGATGACGTCATCTGACCAGCGTGCGGCCGGCGTGAGGCGCCGGGGCGCAGGTCAGCCCGCCAACGAATGAAAAGGGGTTGGAGATATGGAAAACAAGATCAAGCCGAAAGGCTCCGCCAAGCTTGAAGTGAACGGCAAGACCATCGATCTGCCGATCTTTTCCGGCACGGTCGGTCCGGACGTCATCGACATCCGGGCGCTGTACAAGCAGACCGGGATGTTCACCTACGATCCCGGATTCACCTCCACGGCCAGCTGCGAAAGCCAGATCACCTATATCGACGGCGATGAAGGCACGCTTTTGTATCGCGGCTACCCGATCGATCAGCTGGCCGACAACGCCAGCTTCATCGAGGTCGCCTATCTTCTGATCAACGGCGAACTGCCGGAAAAGCAGGCGCTGCACGATTTCGACTGGACGATCCGCCGGCACACCATGCTGCACGACCAGATCGACCAGTTCTTCCGTGGCTTCCGCCGCGACGCCCACCCCATGGCGATCATGGTCGGCACGGTGGGCGCGCTGGCCGCGTTCTACCATGACAGCACCGATGTGAACGATCCCCAGGCCCGCCTGGTCAGCGCTCACCGCATGATCGCGAAAATGCCAACCATCGCGGCGCGCGCCTACAAATACTCCATCGGCCAGCCCTTCATCAGCCCGCGCAACGAGCTCGACTACGCGACGAACTTCCTGCGCATGTGCTTCTCGGTGCCGGCGGAGGACTATATGCCGTCGCCGACGATGGCCCGGGCCATGGACAAGATCTTCACCCTGCACGCCGATCACGAGCAGAACGCGTCCACCTCCACGGTGCGTCTGGCCGGGTCGTCGGGGGCCAACCCGTTCGCCTGCATCGCGGCCGGCATCGCCTCGCTCTGGGGCCCTGCCCATGGCGGCGCCAACGAGGCGGCGCTGAACATGCTCGCCGAAATCGGTTCGGTGGACCGCATCCCCGAATACATCAGGAAGGCCAAGGACAAGGACGATCCGTTCCGTCTCATGGGCTTCGGTCACCGGGTCTACAAGAACTACGACCCGCGCGCCAAGGTGATGCGCGAGACCTGCCACCAGGTGCTCGACGAGCTGAACCTGAAGAACGATCCGCTTCTGGCCGTGGCCATGGAGCTGGAGAAGATCGCGCTGGAGGACGAGTACTTCATCGAGAAGAAGCTGTACCCGAATATCGACTTCTATTCGGGCATCACGCTGCGCGCGATGGGCTTCCCGACCGAGATGTTCACCGTGCTGTTCGCGCTCGCGCGCACCGTGGGCTGGATCGCTCAATGGTCGGAAATGATCGACGATCCCACCCAGAAGATCGGTCGCCCGCGCCAGGCCTTCACCGGCGCCACCCAGCGCGATTTCATCCCCATGGACAAGCGCTAGGCGCCACACCAGGCCGAACCAAGACCAGGAACCGGCGGCGCTCAGGCGCCGCCGGTTTTTTTACGGCCGTCTCTTTGCTTGAAGGCGGCTAGAGGACGCCAAACTCGTTGCGGGAAAACAGGGCGTCGAGCCCGACCCCCAGCACCTCGCCCAGCCGAAGCGCCACCTCGATCGTCGGATTGAACTGGCCGCGTTCAATGGCGCCGATGGTCTGCGGGTGAACCTCGACACGGTCCGCCAGCTCGTGCCGGGACAGACCGCGATCGACCCGATAGGTCTTCACCCGGTTATGAAATCGGACAATCTCAGGCATCGTCGCCGAACGCAAAGTCTTCGGACTCAAGGGTCCAGGCGAGGACAAGCTGCTGGCCGGACATGACGAGCCCGGCCCCGGCCATACCCGCCGCAAGCACCACGCCCACCGAAACACCCAGGGCGCCGAGCAGAGTCAGCAGTGCAATCACAGCAAAGCTGATCCAGCGTGCGCCGCGGCGGGCCTCGTCATTGAGGCGGATCTGACGCTCATCGTAGACTTCGCCGGGCAGCGCGAATGCGGGCCGCGTCGCCTTGAACAACATCCGGTCGACCCAGAAGGCCAGGGCCGCGATCGCCAACGTCGCCACGCTCGCGCCGGGAAGGACAGGCGACGCCGGGCCCTGGGACAGGAGACCCTGCAAGGTGAGCGCGAAGCTCGCCGCCAACAGAAAGAAAACCGCAAGCACCGTGATGACCAGACCCCGCCTCTTGCCGCGGGGCGCCCAAGCGCGCGCCGCCTCCAGGCTGTCGCTGGCGTCCTTGATGTGAAATGCGTGATCCGGGCCTTTGACGGGCATGGCAGCCTCCACTCTTCATTACGCAGTATATATACTACGAATGATAGCCTATTAACAACAGCTGAGAGCTTTTTGTAGTCTGGAGGTCTATGGGCGGGCGATAATTTCCAGGACGGCCTCGGCGGCGTTTTTGGACGGCGCGCCGCCCTCCCCGCTCATAGTCCGTGTGACGGCCTTGAGACGCTGCGACAGCTCGGCCCTGCGCGCCGGATCGTCCAGCAGCGCCGACACGGCCGTGCTGAGCTTCTCCCCGGTGCAGGCGGTCTGGACATATTCGGGGATCAGGAGCTCGTCGGCCGCCAGATTGGTGAGCGAGATATATTTCGCCTTCATCATCCAGAGCCGCGCCGCCGCCCAGGCGAGCCAGCCGAGGCGGTAGGCGGCGATGGTGGGCGTTCCCACCCGCGAAAGCTCCAGCGTCACGGTGCCCGAGCACGCCAGCGCCATATCGGCGGCGTGGTAGGCGTCGCGCCGCTCGCCGGCTTCAGCGACGACCAGACCAGAAAAGGCGGGTTCGCTCGCGATGAGCGCGCGCGCCTCGTCCGCGATGGAAGCCGCCAGCGCGGTGGCGAGCACCAGCCCCGGACGTTCGGCCTTCAGACGGCGCGCCGCATCGGCGAAGCGGGGAAACAGCCGCGTCAGCTCGCTGCGGCGGCTGCCGAACAGAATCAGGACAAGTTCGGCGTCCGGGTCGACGGCGTGGCGCGCCCGAAAGCCCGGCCCGTCCCCGGACAGATCGCGCTCCAGCGCCGGATTGCCCACAAAGCGGGTCTCCAGCCCGTGCGGCTCGAAATAATCCGCGTCGAAGGGGTGGATGGCCAGAAGGTGCGTGAAATGCCCGGCGGCGACCTTCGCCCGGCCCCGTCGCGAGGCGAAAACCTGCGGCGCCACGTATTTGATGCGCGCCACATCCGGCAGCTGGTCTTCCAGCTTCCAGGCGGCGCGCAGCATGAAGCCCCAGCTGTCGATGAGCACCACGGCGTCAGCATCGAAGGCCGCAGCCGCGGCGGCGGTTTCTTCGGCGCGCTCATGGACGAGTTTGACGATCTTCAGCCCGTCAAACATGCCGAACACCGACAGCTCGGAGATATCCACCGCCGAAGCCACCCCGCGCGCGGCCATCTCGGTTCCGCCGACGCCGGCGATCTGCACATCCGGCCGAAGGCGGCGCAGGGCGTCGATCAGATCGGCGGCGATGGCGTCGCCCGAGGCTTCGGCGGCGACCAGAAAGACGCGGGGGGCAGCGGACATGGGCGGGCTCCCTTCAGCCGGAGACGGGCTCATCGACGATCCAGACGAACACGCCCGCCGCATCAGCGGCGCGCGCCACGCTGTCCCGGCCAAGGATCAGGGCGCCGCCGGCCGGCGCGACAATACCGGCCAGGCCGGCTTTCGCCGCGGCTTCAACGGTGGGCACGCCAATGACAGGAAGATCGATCCGTCGCTCCTGCACCGGCTTGGGGCGCTTGGCGAGAACGCCGCTTCGCGCCGCCGCGGCGCCGCGCAGCGCCTCGGGCAGGCCGGCCACCCGCGCGAGCATGGCGTCGGTGCCCTCCTGGGCCTCAACGGCGAGAACCAGCCCGCGCGCGACCACCGCGCCCTGGCCGATATCCTCGGCGCCGATCACCGCGGCCACATGGAGGGCCTTGAGCGCGTCGGCGCGCGCAGTATCGTCAGGACCGATCCCGCCAAGCAAGCCGGGACGGGCTTTTAGCTCTTCGGCGATCTCGTCGGCGCCGATCACCGCCAGGCCCTCGCGCTCGAATATGGCGATCACGGCGCGTAGCAGCGCGTCATCGCCGCGGGCCGCCGCCGAGAGCACTTTGGGCAGCAGGCTCACGCCCTTCATGTCAGGCTTCAGCTTTGAGAAATCGGGCCTGGCGACAATGCCGGCGAAGCAGACCGCGTCGCAGCGCGCGTCGTGCAGGGCTTTGAACATGGATCCGATTTTTGCGAGTCCGCACGGCGTCGCCTGCGTGAAACGGGCCGGGTCGGCGAAGCCGTCGAGCGCAACGACGCAGCCGAGCCGCCCGTCGGCCTCCGCCGCGGCGGCCACATGAACCGGCAGCTCTCCGCCGCCTGCGATCAGGCCCAGTCGTGTGTAGGACGCCGCCATGTCACCGTCGCCTCACCATCGGCTCACCGGGGCTCCGGAAAGCACAGCGGGCGCGAGGCGGAGGCGCGGATGAAGCTGATCACGTCCTGCACCTCCTGACGACTGGCGAACAGGCGCGCCGTGTCCTCCACCCGCTCGGTAAACGCGCCCTCTTCGGCGAACAGCAACCGATAGGCGGTGCGTAGATCATGGATCACATCGCGCGAGAAGCCGCGCCGCTTCAGGCCCACCAGGTTCAATCCCGCCAGCCAGCCGTGATTGTCGGCCATGCCGTAGGGAATGAGATCCCCGGTCACCGCCGCGCCGCCGCCGATGAAGGCGTACTTGCCGATCCGGCATTTCTGGTGGAGCGCGGACAGCCCGCCCATGATGACGAAATCGCCCACCGTGCTCTCGCCGCCCACCGAGGCGTTATTGGCGAACACCACGTTGTCGCCGACGATGCAGTCGTGGGCCACGTGGCTGCCCACCATGAAATAGCCGCCGGCGCCGACGCGCGTCACGCCGCGGCCGGTTTCGGTGCCCATATGCATGGTCACGTGCTCACGCATGGTATTGCGGTCCCCGATTTCCAGGCTCACCTCGCCGCCCTTGAACTTGAAGTCCTGAGGCGGTTCTCCGAGCGCGACGAAGGGGTGCATGATACAATCGTTGCCGACCTTCGTACGCCCCGCGATCGTGACATGGGACAGAAGACGCGAGCCTTTGCCGATCTCCACCTGGGGACCAATCACGCAATAGGGGCCGACCTGGACATCCTCGGCCAGGGTGGCGGCGGAATCGACGATGGCGGTGGGATGGAGTGTCGGCATCAGATTTCGCGAACTGCTGAGGTGGCGGAAAACTCGGCTTCGGCGCATTTCACGCCCTGGACGCGCGCTTCACCCTTGAATTTGAACACGCCACGGCGGCTGGCGACGACCTCCACCGCCATCTCCAGAAAATCACCCGGCCGAACCGGCTTTCTGAAGCGGGCCCGCTCCACGCCCAGGAAATAGATCACCGTGGTGGCGATGTCGGCGTCCAGCGTCTTGCTCATCAGGACCGCACCGGTCTGGGCCAGGGCCTCAATGATCAGCACGCCGGGCATGACCGGGTTTTCAGGAAAATGGCCCTGAAAATGAGGCTCGCTGGCCGCTACGCACTTAATGCCCGTGATCGAGCGACCCACCTGGTAGTCCCGGCACTTGTCGACGAGCAGAAACGGATAGCGATGCGGCAGGCGCCGCAGAATCTCATCGGGTCCGACGATCTCGCCCCCAGCCTCGGTCATTGCTCATCCTTTTTCGACTTCGCGCTTTTCTTGGCGCCGGACTGACGTCGAATCCAGACGATCTCGCGCATGAAGCGCTGGATCGGCTGTGCGGGCGATCCCGCCCATGTCTCGCCGTCAGGCACGTCCTTCATGACGCCCGCGAAGGCGGCCAGGCGCGCGCCGTCGCCGATGCGCAAATGGTCGGCCACCCCGGCCCGGCCGCCGAACTGGGCGCCGCGGCCCACATGAACGCTGCCGGACACGCCGGAAAATGCGGCCATCACCGCGTACTCGCCGATTTCGCAATTATGCGCGATGTGGCACAGATTATCGATCTTGCAGGCCTTGCGCAGGATCGTGTCGCGGATCATGCCGCGATCGACGGTGGAGTTGGCGCCGATGACCACCTCGTCCTCGATGATCACGCGGCCCACATGGGGAATCGACAACAGGCCGCCCTGATCCAGCGCCAGTCCGAACCCGGCCTCGCCGATCACGGCGCCGGTGAGGATCTCGACCCGCTCGCCCAGCACCGCACACTGCACCACCGCTCGCGGGCCGATGCGGCTTCCCGCGCCGATGACGACGCCCGATCCGATGATCGCTCCCGGCCCGATCTCCACCGCTTCGCCGATCTCGGCGTCCGGTCCGATCACGACGCCCGGACTCAGGCGCGCCGATGAATGCACGGTCGCGGACGGATGGATGAAGGCCTCGCCCCCATGGCCGCGCACCTGCAAGAGCGCGGCGCACGCCCGCCCGAAAGCGGCGCGCGGATCGCGCGCGATCAGCACGGCGCCTGCCGAGGACAAGTCCTCCGCCGTCGCAGCGTCGGCGACGATGGCGCAGGCGCCCGGCGTCTGGATGGAGGTGTCCGCGCCCTTGGCGAGGAAAAAAAGCTCGCCCGCTCCGGCCTGGCTGGGCGTGTTCACATCGTGAATCGCCAGGGCGGCGTCACCGGTGAGCTCGGCCCCGCACAGCGCGGCGAGATCACCGGCCGATAGCGGGCCGAGCCGCTCGAAGAAGCGCGCATCGGCCCCCATCGCTGACGTCCTTACTGCTGCCGCTGAGCGGCGCCCTGCTGAGCTTGGAACTGCTGCATGCGGCGCTGCTGAGCGACGAATTGCTGCAGGACTTGCTGTTGAACCGCGGCGCGCTGTTCATCGTTCATGCGCACGCGGCTGACCGGGGTGGTGGAAAGCCGGGCGTCGAGGCGGTTGATGGCTTCCTGGCTGATGGACGCGGATTCGGCGGCGAACACCACCTGGGCGCGGTCGATCAGGACGGCGGCGCCGCGCTCGTCGACGATTTCCTGCAGCACGTCCTGCAGCGCGGTGAGCACCGGCTCCATGGCGGCGTTCTGCGTGGCGATCAGCTCCTGACGCAGCACGGCGCGCTCCACTTCAAGCTCCACGCTCTCATTGGCCATGGCCTGATAGCGCTGCTGAAGGTCTTCACGCTGCTGCAGGGCGGCTTCGGACAGTGCCGAGGTTTCCGCGTTGAGCGCTTCACTTTCCTGCGTCAGCCTGGCGGAGCTGGCCTCCAGCGTAACGCTGGCTTCGTCGCGGATGCGCTGGATTTCAGAGGCGATGTGCTGACCCACCGCGCTCTGGGTGAGGATGCGCTCCTCACTCATGACGAGGATTTGCTGCGCTTGAGCGACGGCGGCGAAGCCGACCGCGAGGGTAAGCGCGGCGGCGATCGCGCGCACCGGCTTGGCGATGGCTGCGATATCTTGGCGAATCATAGACTTAGAACCCTGTTCTTGTGCTGAAGCGGAAGAAGCGCGCCCGGTCATAGTCTTCCTTGACGAACGCGTGTGCGAAGTCGAACCGCACGGGTCCGAACGGGGAGTCCCAGAACACGCTCAAACCGGCAGAGGCCCGCGGGGCCAGACGATCGACGGTGAACGGACTGCCCGTCGCACCCTCTTCGATCTGGTCGTCCTGGGGCAGCAGGCCCAGCGTTCCCACCTCGGTGAAGAGGCTGCCGCGGATGCCGTACTGCTCGGGCAGACCCAGCGGGAAGCTGAGCTCTGCTGCGCCCACGGCGTAGAAATTGCCGCCAAGCGCGTCTCCGGAGATGAACTCGTCTCCATCAGGATCCGGCGTGTCGCGGCGAGCCACGACCCGCGGGCCGATGCCCGCGGTTTCAAAGCCGCGGAACGTGTTTCCGCCCTTGAAGAAGCGGTCATTGATCCGAGCCGTGTCACCGCCCCAGGAAAACAGATAGCCGCTCTCGCCGTTAACGCTGAACACGATGTCGTCCCGGAAGAAGTTCTTGTACCACCCCGCCTGAAGCTCAGAGCGGATGTAGCGAACATCCCCCCCAATTCCGGCGAAATCTTGGTTGAAAGCGACCCGAAATCCGTTCGAAGGCTCCCGGGCGTCATCCAGCCTGTTCCAGCTCAGCGAATAACCCAGCAGCGACGTGACGCGCGAGCCGGCCGCCCTGCGGATCGATTCAGACACGCCGCCGAACACGTTCACCTCGTCGGTGCGCAGGGTGTAGTTCACCCCGGCCTGGACGGCGCGCGTGAGCGGGAAGCCCGCGCGCAGGGTGAAACCGGTCGACTGGGTCTCGAACGAGGCCTCCCGCGAGAAGTCGGAGCGCACCTGGAAAAGATCGAAACCGGCGGCCAGGTTGCGATCCAGGAAGCGCGGTTCGGTGAAGCGGATGTCGATCTGCTGCCGGCGCGAGCTGGCTGACACGCGGAAGCGCAAGAACTGGCCCCGGCCGCGCAGGTTTCGCTCCGAGATCGAGAAATCCACCAGGAAGGCGTCGGTGGAGGAGAAGCCGGCGCCGAAGGCGAGCTCGCCCGTGGGCTGCTCGGTGACCCGCACCTCCACGCGCGCACGGTCCGGCGAGCTGCCCTGATAGGGCTCGACTTCGACATCTTCAAAGAAGCCCAGCTGTCCGACCCGGGCGCGCGAAACCTGCAGCAGCGCCTGGTTGAAGGCGTCGCCCTCGACGATGTCGAGCTCGCGGCGGATCACCCGGTCAAGGGTTCGCGTATTGCCGACAATGTCGATGCGCTCGATATACACCCGCGGGCTTTCATCGATGACGTAGCGAACGTCGACGGTCTGATCTTCGCGATTGGTGACGACGCGCGGAGAGATGTCCACGAAGGCGTAGCCGGCCGCGCCGGCGGCGAAGGTAAGCTGATCAATGGCGCCCTCGATGAGGCTGCCGTTGTAAAGCTGACCGGGCTGGGTCGGGACGATGGCCTCGAGATAATCGGTGTTGAGTTCCTCGATCCCGGTCTCGACCTCGATCTCGCCGAAATTATAACGCTGGCCCTCGTCCATGACGAAAGTGACGTAGAAATCGGATTGATCCGGCGTGAGTTCGGCGACCACCGAGGTGACGCGGAAATCAGCATAGCCGCGATCATTGTAGAACGTACGCAGCTGCTCACGGTCAAACTCGATCCGGTCGGGGTCGTAATTGTCGTTGGAGCTGAAGAAGCGCCACCAGCGCGCCTCGGTCGTCACGATCTCGCCGCCGAGGCGGCTGTCGGAATAGGCCTGGTTGCCCACAAAGGCGATGCGGCGCACCCCGGTCACCGGGCCTTCGGAAATCTCGAACACCAGATCGACGCGGTTCTGGGTCAGCTCGACGATTTTAGGGGTGACCTGCGCGGCGAAGCGGCCGGACTGGCGATAGACCTGCAGGATGCGCTGCACGTCCGACTGCACGCGCGAGCGGGTGAAGATGGCGCGGGCCTGAAGCTCGATCTCATCAGTGATCTTGTCGTCGGCGAGCGCGCGATTGCCCTCCAGAATCACCCGGTTCACGATCGGGTTCTCCTCCACGAAGATCACCATGTTGGGACCGTCGAGCGCGATGCGAATATCGGAGAAGAGATTTGTCCCGTAGAGCGTCTGGATGGACAGGTTGATCAGGCGCGGATCAGGAACTTCGCCCGGCTGGATCAGCACGTAGGACAGGATCGTGTCGGCTTCGACGCGCTGATTGCCCTCCACCTGGATGTTGAGGACCGGCTGCGCCGCACGCGGCTGCGCGACGGTTTCCGGCGCGCCCTGTCCGGACCCGAGGGCGCCGGCTTGCGGCTGCCCGGCTGATTGCTCGTCCTGCGCCTGCGCCGCCGCTGTAAGCGCCAGAACAGCCAGGATTGCCGCAAAGCCTTGAATAATCCGCTGCATCAAGTCCTCGTCGTAAACCGCGCGCTCACCCTGTTTTCAGGAGAACAAGCCGCGCAAATAACTCAAATCGTTCCAGGTCGCCACAACCAACATACAAAGGATGAGGCCCAGACCGACCCTGAACCCTGCATCCTGGATCGCCGGGCTGGGAGGCCTCCCCGCCACGGCTTCGTAGGCGTAGTACACCAGGTGGCCGCCGTCGAGTACCGGTATGGGTAGAAGATTCATCAGGCCGAGCGCCACAGACAATAGCGCCGACAGGCTGAGCAGCGTAATCGCCAGAGCAGCGATTCGCACCACCGGGCCGCGCGCGACCGCGTCGTCCTGCGCTGACGCCGGGCCGGCCATGGAGGCGTTCGCCATCTGACCGGCGGTGGTGGCGATACCCAGCGGACCGTTGATCAGCTCGGTGGATGCGCGCCCGGTCACCAGGCGGAACAGATAGTCCCCGGTCATCGTGACGATCTCCGCCGTCTGTGTGACGCCGTAGACCGGCGCTTCAAGAAGGCTCACCGGTTCGTTCGGCGCGATCGCCTCTTGCGAGACGCCGATGCCGAGGAATCCAAAGGCGCGCTCGCCGCCAAGACCGTCGGGGCGCATGGTGCGTTCGGCGGTGACGTTGATGGTCATCGGCGCGCCGTCGCGCTGCAGCTCGAAGCGCATGCTGGTGCCCGCGCGCGTCGCCACATACTGGCGCACCATGGCGAAGGATTCGATCTCCTGGCCGTCCAGCGTCAAAAGGCGGTCGCCGACCTCAAACCCCGCCCGTTCGCCGGGGCCGCCCTCCACCACTGCGGTGAGCACCGGCTCGGGCGCCTCGCCTGGGCGGCCTACCGCCAGGCCAAGCACGGCGAACAGGACGATCGCCAGCGCAAAGTTGGCCAGCGGGCCGGCGGCGATGATGATGGCGCGCTGCCACAGCGGCTTGAAGTGAAACACCGTGTCCGGCGCGTCATGGTCGCGGCGCATGCGGTCCAGCGCCTCTCGATCGGGGGCGCTGGCCGCGTTCTCGTCGCCGCGAAACCGCACATAGCCGCCCAACGGCAGCGACGCCACGCGCCAGCGCGTACCGAGCTTGTCAGTCCAGCCGAACAGGCCCGGACCCATGCCGATGGAGAAGGCCTCGGCGTGAACGCCGAACAGGCGGCCCGCCCAGTAGTGTCCCAGCTCGTGAATCACCACGACGAAGGAGATCACCGCCACGAAGGCGAAGATGGATAAAAGCCCCGAGCCTAGTAGATCGAACATGGTCTCACCTCGACTCTGCGGCCTTGCGGCTCACGCCGCCGGTGCGCACCGCCACGGCGTCACGCGCCAGCCGGCGCCCCTCGGCGTCGGCGGCGTACACCGCTTCGAAATCGCGCGCCCCCTCATCCGTCACACCGGACCGGCGCCCCTCGGACAGAGCGTCCGCAACCACCGCTGCGATGTCAAGAAAACCAATCTTACCGTTCAGAAAGGAATCCACGGCGATTTCATTGGCCGCGTTCAGCACCGTGGGCGCGCAGCCCCCGGCGCGATAGGCGGCCCGCGCCAGCGCCAAGGCGGGAAAGCGCACCTCGTCGGGGGCGGAGAAGCTCAAGGTCGCCAGTTTCGCCAGATCCAGGCGCTCCACCGGCGTGTCCAGCCGGTCCGGCCACGCCAGGGCGTGGGCGATGGGCGTGCGCATGTCAGGGCAGCCCAGCTGCGCCAGAAGCCCGCCGTCGGCGTACTCCACGAGGCCGTGAACGATGGCTTCGGGATGCACCAGCACGTCCACCTGCTCGTCCGGGAGGGCGAACAGGTGGCAGGCCTCGATGATCTCCAGGCCCTTGTTCATCATGGTGGCGCTGTCCACCGAGATCTTGGCGCCCATGGACCAGGTGGGGTGGGCGACCGCCTGGGCGGGCCCGGCGGCGGCCATGGCGTCCACGCTGGAGGTGCGGAACGGCCCGCCCGACGCGGTGAGGATGATGCGCCGTATCCCGTCGCGCTGCGCCTCGTTGAAGGCCTGGAACACCGCATTGTGCTCTGAATCCACCGGCAGAAGCGTGGCGCCTGACCGGCGCGCTTCGGCCATGAAGAGCTCGCCGGCGCACACCAGAGCCTCCTTGTTGGCGAAGGCCACGCAGCGCCCGCGCCGCACCACCTCAAGGGTGGGCTTGAGCCCGGCCGCTCCGACAATGGCGGCCATCACCCAGTCGGCGTCCATGGCCGCGGCTTCCAGAACCGCGCTTTCACCGGCGCCGCATGCGATCGAGCTGCCGCTCAGCGCTTCTTTCAGCGCCGGACCGGCGGCCTCGTCGGCGACGGCGCAAAAGCGCGCTCCCACTCTGATGGCGGCCTCGGCCAGCTGTTCGGCGTTGGAGTTCGCAGTCAGGGCGACCACGTCAAAGCGCCCCGGCGCCGCGCGTGCGATGAGATCGAGCGTGGCGCGCCCCACCGAGCCGGTGGCGCCCAGGACCGTGACCGTGCGCCCGCTCATGTCCCCGCTCCGGGCCAGATCTGCGGCGCCAGCACCACGACAAGTCCGGCGAACACGCAAGCCAGCATGAGCGCGTCGACCCGGTCCAGAACACCCCCGTGACCGGGGATGAGCGTGCCGGCGTCCTTTACACCGAAGCGCCGTTTTACGAGCGACATCAACAAATCTCCCAGAACGGCGGCGAGCGCGGTGGGCGCGGCGATCAAACCGGCATGGAGCGGCGTCATGTCATAAGCGTAGGCGACGGCGACGCCCGCGGCGACCCCCAGGCACAGCCCCGCGATCAACCCGGCCCAGGTCTTGTTCGGACTGGCCGCGGGCAGCAGCTTGGGGCCGCCGATCCAGCTTCCCGCCAGATAGGCGAAGGTGTCCGCGCTCCACACCACGGCGAGTAGAAACAGCGTCGCGCCAAGGCCACCGGCCTCACCATTGCGCAGCGTCACAAGGAGCGCAGCGCTGACCGACACATAGAGGACGCCGGCGAAGGCGTATTGCGCGTCGCCCCGGGGCCGGCGATCAAGAGCGCAAAAGCTTGCGCCGGCGATCACCCACAGAACCGTCCAGCCCTGCTCGTCCTGCCCGGCCAGCAGCGCGGCGCCCACGGCGGTTCCCGTTGCGGCGGCGAAGGCGCGCGGCGGTGCGCCGGGATCGGTCATGCGAACCCATTCCCACGCCATGGCGGCGGCGAAGGCGGCGATGAAAATGGCGAAGCCCTGCCCGCCCAGCACCACAAGGCCGAGCGCGACCGGGGCCAGGACCAGTGCGGACAGAACGCGTTTTCGAAAGATCGGATCGCCGGGCGCCCGCCGGCGGACCGGAGACAGGTCACCCATGGGCGAGACCGCCATAGCGCCGCTGCCGCCCGGCATACACCGACACCGCCTCGGCGAAGGCGGCGGCGTCGAAATCGGGCCAGAGCGTGTCTACGAAGACAAGCTCGGCATAGGCCGCCTGCCACAACAGAAAGTTGGAGATGCGCCGCTCGCCGCTGGTGCGGATCACCAGATCGGGATCGGGTAGGCCGTCGGTATCGAGGAAACGCGCCAGGCCCGCTTCATCAAGACCGGACAGATCGCCGTCGAGCGCTTCAGCCGCCCGGCGCGCGGCGCGGACCAGCTCGTCGCGCCCGCCGTAATTGAAGGCGATGGTGAGGTGGAAGCTGTCATTATGCGCGGTGCGGGTCTCGGCGCGCTCGACGATGTTCAGGAGTTCCCGGCTCAGACCTTCGCGGCGGCCGATCACCCGGATCCGCACGCCTTCCCCGGTCAGCCGCTCCAGATCGGCCTCCACATAGCGGCGCAGCAGATCGAACAGAGCGTCGATCTCGTCGACCGGACGGCGCCAGTTCTCGGTGGAGAAGCTGAACAGGGTGAGATGGGTCACGCCCATGTCCCCGGCGGCCCGCACGGTGCGGCGGACCGCCTCCACACCCTCGCGATGACCGAAGGCGCGTGGCCGACCGCGCTTGGCCGCCCAGCGGCCATTGCCGTCCATAATCACCGCCACATGGCGGGGTATCGTTAAGGACCGCTGGGTATCGGCCATGAATCGGCGCCTCCTTGTCCGGCCGGCGCGCGGCTCAGACCTGGGTGATTTCGTCCTGCTTGCTTCTGAGCATCTCGTCGATCTCGGAGATCGCTGCATCGGTCGCCTTCTGCACCTGATCGGAGAGTTTTTTCTGCTCGTCCTCGCCGATATCGCCGTCTTTTTCGGCCTTCTTCAGGCTGTCCATGCCGTCGCGGCGCACATTGCGCACGGCGACGCGGGCGTTTTCAGCATAGCTGCCGGCGGTCTTGGCCAGTTCAGCGCGGCGCTCCTCGTTGAGGGGCGGGATCGGGATGCGGATGGAGGGCCCCTCCATCACCGGGTTCAGACCCAGCGAGGAATTGCGGATCGCCTTGTCCACGGCCGGGGCCAGGTTGTGGTCCCAGACCTGAACCGAGATCATGCGCGATTCCGGCACCGTGACCGTTCCCACCTGGTTGATCGGCGTGGGCGCGCCGTAGGCCTCGACCTTGATAGGATCGAGCAGGCTGGCCGAGGCGCGTCCGGTGCGAAGACCGGAAAATTCCTTCTTCAGCGAATCCACTGCGCCGTCCATGCGCCGTTTGATGTCCTTGATGTCGAAATCCGACATGAAAATCTCCCTTTATCCGCCGCGCGGCGCACCGCCGACGATCGTGCACGTGCCCTCGCCTTCGAGGACCCGCGCGAGCCCGCCCTTCTCGCGGATGTTGAACACCACGATCGGGATCTGATTATCGCGCATCAGCGTCACCGCCGAGGCGTCCATGACTTTAAGATCGCGCGCCAGAACGTCCATGTAGTCAAGGGTTTCAAACCGTTCCGCCTTGGGATTTTTGCGCGGATCGTCATCATAGACGCCGTCCACGCTGGTGCCCTTGAACAGGGCGTCGCAGCCCATCTCGGCGGCGCGTAGCGCCGCGGCGGTGTCGGTGGTGAAGAACGGATTGCCGGTGCCGGCGGCGAAGATCACCACCCGTCCCTTTTCCATGTGCCGGATGGCGCGCCGGCGAATATAGGGCTCGCACACCGTGGTCATGGGAATCGCCGACTGCACCCGGGTGGACACGCCGACGCGCTCCAGCGCGGTCTGCATGGCCAGGGCGTTCATGATGGTGGCGAGCATGCCCATATAGTCGGCGGCGGCGCGCTCCATGCCCTTGGCGGCCGCTGAAAGCCCGCGAAAGATATTGCCGCCGCCGATAACCAGGCACAGCTCGTATCCGGCTTCCACCGCATCGCCCACTTCGCGCGCGATCCGGTCGGCGGTGGTCATGTCGATGCCGTAGGCCTCGTCGCCCATCAGCGCCTCCCCGGATACTTTGAGCAGCACCCGTTTGAAACGGCCTTGCGGCGTTTTCGCCGGTGATGGTGCGTCGTCGGTCAAGCCGGTCACCTCCCTGATTCGAACCCTAGCGCCTGAGACGCGACAAAGCCCGAGCGTGATAACGCCCGGGCTTCGCCATGCCTAGAGAAGACTTTAGCCCTTGGCGGCGGCGGCCACTTCGGCGGCGAAGTCTTCCTGTTTCTTTTCAACGCCCTCACCCAGAACCATCCGGGCGAAACCGGTGAGCTCGATGGGAGCGCCCGCCTCGGCTTCAGCCGCCTTGACCGCTTCGCCCACGGATTTGTCCGGGTCGAACACGAAAGGCTGCTTCAGAAGGACGACTTCCTCGTAGAACTTGCGCAGGCGGCCTTCGACCATCTTTTCGATGATGTTGTCCGGCTTGCCCGCCTGGCGCGCCTGGTCTGCGAAGACCTCGCGCTCCTTGTCCACGATGGCGGTGTCCACTTCGGCTTCGGTGACGGCCACGGCCGGCGACGGCGAAGCGGCCGCCACGTGCATGGCGATCTTGCGGCCAAGCTCAAGGAGGACGGCCTTGTCACCTTCCGACTTCAGCGCCACCAGAACGCCGATCTTGCCCATATTGTCGGCCGCGGCGTTGTGGACATAAGCCGCCACCACACCGGGATCGACCGCGAGCGCGGACGCACGGCGCACCGACATGTTCTCACCGATCGTGGCGATCAGATTGGTGAGCATGTCGGACACGGTGGCGCCCTTGGAGGTCTTGGCTTCGGTCAGTTTTTCAACGTCGGGCGTGTCGATCGCCAGCTGGGCGATCTCGGCGACGGCGCTCTGGAACACCTCGTTGCGCGCAACGAAGTCGGTTTCCGAGTTCACTTCCACGCTGGCGGCGGCCATGCCGGTCCCGCGGTCGACGGCGGCGACGGCCACAAGGCCCTCGGCCGCGACGCGGTCGGCTTTCTTGGCGGCCTTGGACAGGCCCTTCTTGCGCAGCCAGTCGACGGCGGCGGCGACGTCGCCATCGGTTTCGGCGAGCGCCTTCTTGCAATCCATCATGCCCGCGCCGGTCTTGTCGCGAAGCTCTTTGACGAGGGCGGCTGTGATCTGAGCCATGGGGAGGTCTCCTTGAAAAAGCGCTGTACGCTATTCGGTCTTGGCGTCTTCTTGCGGACCGGCTTCGGCGGCGGGCGCAGCCTCAGGCTCGGCGGCCTTGGCGGCGTCCACGTCCGGCTTGGCCTTTTCTGCGGCGGCCTCGGTCGGAGTGGTTTCAGCCGGCGCTTCAGCGGGGGCTGCGGCAGGAGCTTCAGCCTCGGCGAGGCCCAGCTGGGCTTCGCTCGGCGCTTCGCTCTCGCCCAGATCCATACCGAATCCGGCCTGGCTGTCGGAGATGCCGTCCAGCACGGCTTCGGCGATCAGGTCGCAGTAAAGCGACAGAGCACGGGCCGCGTCATCATTGCCCGGGATCGGGAAATCGATCGGATCGGGATCGCAATTGGTGTCCAGGATCGCCACCACCGGGATGTTCAGGCGCTTGGCCTCCTGAATCGCGATCGCCTCTTTATTGGTGTCGATCACGAACATCAGGTCCGGCGTGCCGCCCATTTCCTTGATGCCTCCGAGCGAACGCTCGAGCTTCTCGCGCTCACGCGTCAGCATCAGGATTTCTTTTTTGGTGAGGCCGGTCGGGCCGCCCTCGGCGTCCAGCAGACCTTCCAGCTCGCGCAGGCGCGCGATCGAATGGGAGATCGTCTGCCAGTTGGTGAGCGTGCCGCCAAGCCAGCGATGGTTCATGTAGTATTGCGCGCAGCGCTGAGCGGCCAGCGCAATCGGCTCGGAGGCCTGACGCTTGGTGCCGACAAACAGGATGCGGCCGCCCGAAGCGGCGACGTCGCGCACTTTCACCAGCGCCTGGTGCAGCAGCGGAACGGTCTGCGACAGGTCGATGATGTGAATGTTGGAGCGTTCGCCGAAGATGTAGTCTTTCATCTTCGGGTTCCAGCGGTGGGTCTGGTGACCGAAGTGCGCGCCGGCTTCCAAGAGCTGACGCATGGAGAATTCGGGAAGGGCCATTTGATCGTTTCCTTTTCCGGTTGGCCTCCGCGGAGCGGAGCCGGCCGAGCCTTTCCTGGAGGGAAAATGCGCGGCGCGGCACCGGAGCGACGTCTGACCATTCAGACGCCGAGCTCCGCGTGCGGGATCGCGCGCGCTTATACGGGGATGTGAGCCCGCCCGCAAGCGATGAGCGGCGTTCGCGGCTGCGCTTGGCGCCGCACGGCCTTTAGCGCCCCGGCAACACCCCGGCAGGGTCCGGTCGTGACGCCTGGACGCCCGCCTAGAGCTGTTCCACCTCGAGCACGCCGCTCACCGCCTTGAACGCAGCCCTGGCGGCCGGGTCGATGGCGTGGCGGCCAGGCAGGCGAATCTCCGCGCAGCGCCCGTCGCTTAGGGGCACGACCAGATGGACGCCGCCGCGCGGGCCTTCCCGGCCGTCGGCGCGCTCAATACGCTTTCGAAGCGGATCAAGGCATTCGAGCGCGTCCACATGGATCCGGACCCCGGCGCCGTTATGCTCGGCGGCGTTGGGATCAAGCACGTCGGCGCCGTCGATGATCAGGCGCAGCCCCTCGTCCTGCTCTTCAATCTTGGCGGCCAGGATCACCGCGCCGCCCGGCTCCAGAATGTCGCGAATCTCACGCAGCACCTTGGGCGGCACCAGAGCCTCGAACTCGCCGGACGGATCAGACAGCGTGACGAAGGCGAACTTCTCGCCGGAGCGCCGCGACACCTTCTCCTGCTTGCGCCGCACGACGGCGGCCATGCGCGCCGCGCGCGCACCCTCGGCGGCCTTGGCCGGCAGATCGGCGAACAGAACCACGCCGCGCCGGGCCAGCGACGGGCCCATATCGTCCAGCGGGTGGCCGGACAGATAGAAGCCGATCGCGGCCAGCTCCTCATCCAGCCGGCGCACCGGATCAAACGGCTCCACATCCGGCAGGCGCGGCCGGGCGAGTCCCGATGCGCCGCCCTCACCGCCCCCGCCGAACAGGGAGACCTGGGCGCTTTCGCGCTCCTGATAGGCCTTCTGGGCCATGCCCAGAAGGGTTTCAGCCGCCGACAGCGCCCGGGCCCGGTCCGGCTCCATGGCGTCAAAGGCGCCGGCGCGCGCGAGATTTTCAAAGGCGCGCTTGTTGACCTGGCGCGGATCGACGCGCTCGGCGAAATCATAGAGATCCTTGAACGGCCCGCCCTCGCGACGCACCGCCACCACGTGCTCCATGGCGGAGAAGCCCACATTGCGGATGGCGCCGAGCGCATAGCGCACCTTGCCCGCCTCCACCGAAAAGTCGGCCCGGCTGGCGTTAACATCCGGCGGCAGCACCTCCAGCCCCATGCGCCGGGTCTCCTGGAAGAACACCGCGAGCTTGTCGGTGTTGGCCATGTCGAGACTCATCAGCGCGGCCATGAAGGCCACGGGATGGTTGGCCTTCAACCAGCCGGTGCGATAGGCGATGAGGGCGTAGGCGGCGGCGTGGGATTTGTTGAAGCCGTAGCCGGCGAATTCCGCGACGAGGTCGAAGATATAGTCGGCCCTGTCCTGCGTCAGGCCGTGCTTCTGGGCGCCCTCCTGAAAGCGCTCGCGCTGCTTGGCCATTTCCTCGGGCTTTTTCTTGCCCATGGCCCGGCGCAGCAAGTCGGCTTCGCCCAGCGAGTATCCCGACAGGATCTGGGCGATCTGCATCACCTGCTCCTGGTAGATGATGACGCCGAACGTCTCCTTGAGCACCTTCTCCAGATCCGGATGGAGATAGTCGGGCTCGGCGCGGCCGAACTTGCGGTCCACATAGACGTCGATGTTCTTCATCGGGCCGGGACGATAGAGCGAAATCAGCGCGATCACGTCCTCGATCGTGTCCGGCTTCAGCTTGCGCAGCGTGTCACGCATGCCGGTGGATTCCAGCTGGAACACGCCGATGGATCCGCCGGACGACAACAATTCGTAGGTCGCAGGATCCTCAAACCCCAGCGCCTCCAGGTCCGGGCGCTCGCCGCCGGCCTGCTCGATATAGTCGAGCGCGCGCGCGATCACGGTGAGCGTCTTCAGACCCAGAAAGTCGAACTTCACCAGGCCGGCGGGCTCGACCCATTTCATGTTGAACTGGGTGGCCGGCAGATCCGAGCGCGGATCCTGATAGAGCGGCACCAGCTCCTGGAGCGGACGGTCGCCGATCACCACGCCGGCGGCGTGGGTGGAGGCGTTGCGGAACATGCCTTCCAGCTGCAGGGCCACCTCGATCAGGCGGGCGACCTGATCGTCCTCGTCGCGCATGGCCTGAAGCTTGGGCTCCTGCTTCACCGCCTCGGCCAGCGTGGTGGGCTGAGCGGGATTGTTGGGCACCAGCTTCGCGATGCGGTCCACAAGTCCGAACGGCAGCTGCAGCACCCGGCCCACATCGCGCACCACGGCGCGCGCCTGCAGGGTGCCGAAGGTGATGATCTGGGCCACCCGGTCGGCGCCGTACTGATCCTTCACATAGCGGATCACCTCGCCGCGCCGGTCCTGGCAGAAGTCCACGTCGAAGTCGGGCATGGACACCCGCTCAGGATTCAGGAAACGCTCGAACAGCAGACCGAAGCGCAGCGGATCAAGATCGGTGATCGTGAGCACCCAGGCCACGAGCGACCCCGCGCCGGACCCCCGGCCCGGACCCACCGGAATGTCATTGGCCTTCGCCCATTTGATAAAGTCGGAGACGATCAGGAAATAGCCGGGAAAGCCCATGCGCTCGATGATTCCGAGCTCGTATTCCAGGCGCGCGTCATACTCTTCGCGCGTGGCGGACGGCTCGATCTTCTCAAGGCGCGCATCAAGCCCGGCCATGGCCTGGGCGCGAAGCTCCGCGGCCTCGTCTCTGGACCCGGTGGTGGGAAAGCTGGGAAGGATCGGCGCGCCGGTGCGCGGACGAAAGGCGCAGCGCCGCGCGATCTCCACAGTGGCCTCGATCGCCTCGGGCAGATCGGAAAACCGCTCGACCATCTCGGCGGCGGATTTGAAGTAGTGTTCAGGCGTGACCTGGCGGCGGTCGGTCTGGCTGACATAGGCGCCCTCGGCGATGCACAGGAGCGCATCGTGGGCGCCGTGCCTGTCGGCGGTGACGAAGTACGGCTCGTTGGTGGCCACCACCGGCAAGCCCCGCGCATAGGCGCGCTCCACCAGATAGTCTTCGGCTGTGACGTCATCGACGCGGCCATGGCGCTGCAGCTCCACATAGAGCCGGTCGCCGAACGCCGCCTCCAGCCGGTCCAGCAGCGCGTCCGCGGGACCGGTGCGCCCGTTGCAGACCAGCCGGTTCAGGACACCATCGTGGCCGCCGGTCAGGCAGATCAGCCCCTCGGCGTGGGACAGCGCCCGCTCGATGGAGATGTGGGCGGCGTCCGTGGCGCCCACTTCAAGATAGGCCGCCGAGGACAGCTTCATGAGATTGGCGTATCCGGCGGCGTTTTTGGCCAGCAGGACCAGCGTCCCGTCCGGCGTGGAGCGCTCGCCGGGTCGGGGCGGCTCGAGCTGGATTGAGAGGGTGCAGCCGATAATGGGCTGAACGCCCTCGCCGGAGAGGGTCTCGGAGAACTCCAGCGCGCCGAACAGATTATTTGTGTCGGTGATCGCCGCGGCGGGCATGCCCATCTTTTTGCAGAGGGCCGCGGTCTCCTTGATGCGGATCGAGCCTTCCAGAAGCGAGTAAGGCGACCGCATCCGCAAATGGACGAAAGGCCCGGCCATCATGGTCTCCCGCCGCTCTGCGGCCCCGTACGATTCGACAGGCCGTCACCTTAGCCGAACCGCCCTAGGCGGCGAAGGCGGCGCTGACAGACAGAGCGACACAGATGAAGCCGATGATGACGGCGGCGGAGGTGAGATCTTCGACGAAAGCACGCATGGGACTTCTCCTTGCAAGTCAGCCGCCCTGAGCAGCGTTTCCTGTTTTGTTCCATTGCATGTTTTCTGCTTTTGTTCCGCGCGTCAAGCAAAATGATTCGTTTGTGGAAAAGCGCAGACGGATCAAGGTGTTCGCGAAAAGTTCCGCAAGCCTCAGGCCTGGGCCTCGGCTTCGGTCCAGGCGATGATCCGGCCGTTCTGGAGCGTGACCACCCGGTCCATGCGGCGCGCCAGCGCGATATTGTGGGTCGCCACAAGCGCCGCCGCCCCGGCTTCGCGGCAGGCCGCGCCAAGGGCGTCGAACACCTGATCGGACGTCGCCGGATCCAAATTGCCCGTGGGCTCGTCGGCCAGCACCAGGCGCGGACGGTTCACCAGGGCGCGCGCGATGGCGACCCGCTGCTGCTCGCCGCCGGAAAGCTGGCCCGGCCGGTGGGTGAGGCGCCCGTCAAGGCCCAGCGAGGCCAGACGCTCGCGCGCCGCGGCCCGCGCCGCTTTGGGGGCCACGCCTGCGATCAGCTGGGGCAGCGCGACATTATCCAGCGCATCCAGCTCAGGCATGAGATGGTGGAACTGATAGACGAAGCCGACCTCGCGCCGACGCAGGGCCGTGCGTTCGCGCTCGCTTAAACGCAGCCCGTCGCGTCCGGCCAGACGCACCTCGCCGGCGTTGGGCTTTTCAAGCAGCGCCGCGGCGTGAAGCAGCGACGATTTGCCGGAGCCGGACGGGCCCACCAGCCCCACCAGCTCGCCGGGATAGAGGTCCAGATCGGCGCCCTTGAGCACGGTCAGGCTTTCGCCCTCGGTCTCATAGGTGCGCTCCAGTCCGCGAATCGACAAGGCCGGAATGCGGTCGTCACTCATAGCGCAGCGCCTCCACCGGATCGATGCGCCCGGCCCGCCAGCTGGGCGGCAGGGTGGCCAGAAGCGCGGTGAAGAAGCCCCAGAAGGCGACGAACGCCACTTCGCCCCAGTCCACCCGCGCCGGCAGGCGGTAGAGATTATAGACGCTGGGATCAAAAACCTGCGTGCCCGAGGCCCAGCTGACGACATCCTGAATCGGGCCGATGAAGGCCACGAAAACCAGCCCCAGACAAATGCCCGCAATGGTGCCCAGAACGCCCACGGCGGCGCCGGCGATGAGGAAGATGCGCATCACCGCGCCCTGACTGGCGCCCATGGTGCGCAGGATGGCGATATCGCGGGTCTTGTTCTTCACCAGCATGACGAGGCCGGAAATGATGTTCATGGCCGCGATCAGCACGATGATCATGAGGATGAGCCGCATGGCCACGCGCTCCACCTGCAGCGCGTTCCAGAACGCCTCGTTCTGGCGGCGCCAGTCGAACACCAGCGTGTTCTCCGGCGTGATCTGGCGGATGCGCTCCTTCACCGGATCGGGATCGTCCGGATTCTCGATGCGCACGTCGATATAGTCGCCGCCGGGCGGTCGGTTGAAGAACAGGGCGGCCTGCTCCAGCGGCATGTAGACAAGGATCTGATCGAGATCCTGCACGCCGACGGTGATCACGCCGCCCACGGTGTAGGCTTTTGAACGCGGCGTGGTTCCCAGCGCGGTCTGGGCGCCGCGCGGGCTCACCAGGGTCACCTGATCGCCCGCCCGGACGCCGAGCTGCCCGGCCATGGCCGAGCCGATGATGATTTCATCGCCGCCATTGCGGCCCTGCCCGAAGCTGTCCGCCGAGCCCTGCACCAGCCCGCCGCCGGCTTCTTCGGCGCCGCGCGCGCCGGTGATGAGATCAAAGCGCGCAAGGTCTTCAGGGCGCACGCCTGAAACCTGGGCGAAGGCGGCGCTGCGACCGGAGGTGACGAGCGCCTGGCCCACCGCGACCGGGCCCGCCTGGCGCACCCCGTCCAGGTCCAGGATGGCGTCGGCGATCGCTCCGGCGTCGGCCGTGCCCTCCTGGGGCAGGTAGACATAGACATGGGGCTGCACGCCCAGAAGCCGGGTCAGAAGCTCGTGGCGAAACCCGTTCATCACGCTCATCACCGCGATCAGCGCGGTGACGGCCAGCATGATGCCGACAAAGGAGATGATGGAGATCAGCGTCACGCCGCCCTGCTTGCGCCGCGCCCGAAGATAGCGGAAGGCGAGCAGGAACTCGAAGCCGGCGAACGGCCCCGCGCCGCGCTCCGACCCGGCGCTGGCGGTATCGCCGCTCCGCCCCGTCAAGAGAAGGCGCCCTCGGCCAGACGCGACACGGCGTCCTCGATGGACAGCTCGTGCTTCTCGCCGGTCTTGCGGATCTTCACCTCGGCCTTGCCCTCTTTCACACCGCGCGGGCCCAGAACAAGCTGACAGGGCAGCCCGATCAGGTCCATGGTGGCGAACTTGGCGCCGGCGCGCTCGCCCGTATCGTCCAGCAGCGGATCAAGGCCCGCCAGGCTCAGCGCGTCATAGGCGGCCTGCGCCGCGGCGTCGGTGGCCTCGTCGCCGGGTTTCAGATTGATGATCCCGGCCCCGAACGGCGCGACTTCGGCCGGCCAGATCATGCCGTTTTCATCGTGATGGGCTTCGATGATGGCGCCCAGCAGGCGCGAGACGCCGACCCCGTAGGAGCCCATGTGGACCGGGCGGTCCTGCCCGTCGGGATGGGTCACTTTCGCGCCCATGGGCTTTGAGTACTTGTCGGCGAAATAGAAGATATGGCCGACCTCGATGCCGCGCGCGGTCAGGCGGCGCTCGGCGGGCACTTCGGCCTCGAAACGGTCCGCCTCGTGCATTTCGTCGGTGGCGGCGTAATAGCTGGTGCGCTGATCGACGAGGCCCTGAAGATCGCCGTCGAAATTCACGTCGAGGCCTGGCGCGGGCATTTCCACCAATGCAGAATCCAGGAACACCTCGCTCTCGCCGGTCTCGGCCAGAATGATGAATTCGTGGGAGAGATCGCCGCCGATGGGTCCGGTGTCGGCGCGCATGGGCACCGCCTTCAGCCCCATGCGGGCGAAGGTGTTCAGATACGCCACGAACATGCGGTTATAGGAGCGGCGCGCGCTCTCTTCGTCCATGTCGAAGGAATAGGCGTCCTTCATCAGAAACTCGCGCCCGCGCATCACGCCGAAGCGGGGCCGGATCTCGTCGCGGAACTTCCACTGGATGTGATAGAGGGTTTTCGGCAGATCCTTGTAGGAGCGCGCAGAGCCGCGGAAAATCTCCGTGATCATTTCCTCGTTGGTGGGTCCGTAAAGCAGGTCGCGCTCATGGCGGTCGATGATGCGCAGCATCTCCTTGCCGTAGCCGTCATAGCGCCCGCTTTCGCGCCACAGATCGGCCGGCTGAAGCGTCGGCATCAGCATCTCGATGGCGCCGGCGCGGTTCTGCTCCTCGCGCACGATCTGCTCGATCTTCCTGAGCACCCGGTGGCCCAGCGGCAGCCAGGCGTAGATGCCCGCCGCTTCCTGGCGGATCATGCCGGCGCGCAGCATCAGCCGGTGAGAGACGATCTGCGCCTCGGCCGGCGTTTCTTTCAGGACAGGCAGGAAATAGCGGGACAGGCGCATGAAAGGATCCGGGGAGCAGGCCGCGTTCGCGGCGTTATCGGTAGGTCGATGATTAGACCGCGCGCGCCTGAAGTTGCAAGCGATGGGTCAGCTTTATTGGCCAGCGCACCGCGCCGCCCGGGAGCCGCCGCCGTCCTTCCCCTGCCCGCCCGCTACTGGATCGGCGTGTAGGTCGGGCCGAAGGGGATCATGTCCAGGGTCAGGAGCCTGAACTCGAACGCCACGAAATACACAAGCCAGATCCCGGCTGCGATCGTGCTGGTGAGCTTGAACTTGTACTTCAGCTGCGGATCGACCGGGGCGCCGGGTTCGGACCCCGGCTCGATGTCGCCCATCTCCTGCTGGCTTTGAACGCGCAGGGGCAGGACGCAGAAGAACACCATCCACCACACGATGAGATAAACCACGATCCCGGTGACGAAATTCACCCCGCCGGCAGCAATAAAGAGCTGCAGGACCAGAAGGACCGCAGCCAGCGCGACCAGCGCCCAGGAGAGCTTGCGGATCACGAAGCGCCCTTCCCGTCATAGAGCGCGGGATCCTGCATCAACTCGACCAGAACGCCGCCGGTGTTCTTGGGGTGGACGAAGATCACCGGCACGCCGTGGGCGCCGATATAGGGCTCGCCGGTCCCGAGCACCGTGGCGCCGCGTTCCGCCATGGCGTCGCGGGCGGCGAGGATATCGGGCACTTCAAAGCACATGTGATGCTGGCCGCCCTTGGGGTTCTTCTCCAGGAATTTATGGATCGGAGAGTCTGCGCCCACCGGCTCGATCAGCTCGATCTGCATGTTGGGCAGGGTGACGAAGATCACCTTGACGCCCAGATGCTCGAAGGTCTTCGCCTCAGTCGCGTCGGCGGCTCCATAAAGATCGGCGTAGACCTTCGCGGCGGCGTCCACGTCCGGCGTGGCGACGCCCACATGGTTGAGACGGCCGATCTTCATGGCGCACCCTTCCCTTTACGTGCTCAGCACGATGGCTTCCACATGGGGTTTCTTGCCCCAGATGCGGTTGGCTTCGCGGCGCACGGCGCGGCGCAGCGCTTCTTCCACGGCGGCCTCATCACGCTTGTCGCGCTTGCCCAGACGCTTGAACGCCTCTTCGGCGGAGTCGGCCAGCTCGTCCATGAAGTCTTCGATGTCGAAGGCCACGGTTTCGGCGATGCCCATGCAGCGAATGTCCACCGCGCCGACAAGTTCACCGTTCGACACGATGGCCGCGACGGTGACATGGCCTGAGATCGACAGGCGGCGGCGCTCTTTCAGGGAGTCCGCTTCGGCGTCGACCAGGAAATTGCCGTCCACATGGAGGCGGCCCGACGGCGCCTCGTCGACAATGGCCGCGCCGTCCTTGGTGATCCGGATCACCGCGCCGTTATGGGGCGCCAGCGAATGGGGCACCTGCAGGTCGAGCGCAAAGGCGGCGTGCTCTTTTAAGTGGCGCAGCTCGCCATGGACCGGGATGGACACGTGCGGCTTGGCCCAGGCGTACATCTGCGCCAGCTCGTCGCGGCACGGGTGGCCGGAGACGTGAATATGCTCGTCCTTCTCGGTGATGATCTCGATCCCGCGCGAGGCGAGCCGGTTCATCAGGTCGAAAATCCCGCGCTCATTGCCCGGAATGATGCGCGAGGAGAAGATCACCGCGTCGCCGTCGTTGAGGGTCACGTTGCGGTGCGCGCCTTCGGCGATGCGCGACAGCGCCGCGCGCGGCTCGCCCTGGGAGCCGGTGCACAGATACAGGATCTTGTCCTTGGGGAAGAAGCCCGCCTCTTCTTCTTCCACGAAGGGCTGGACGTCGGCGAGCATGCCCACCGCCTTGGCGGCGCGGGTCATACGGTGCATGGAGCGGCCCACAAGGCAGACGCGCCGGCCATTGGCCTCGGCGGCCTTGATGGCGGTTTCCAGCCGGGCGACGTTGGAGGCGAAGGCGGCGATCGCCACCCGCCCGCTATACTGGCCCACCAGCTTGGTGAGGTTTTCGCGCACGCCCAGCTCTGAGCCGGACTCGCCCTTGGTGAAGACATTGGTGCTGTCGCACACCATGGCCATCACGCCCTCTTCACCGGCCGCTTCCAGCTTTGCGATGTCGGTGGAGGCGCCGATGAGCGGATCGGGATCGATCTTCCAGTCGCCGGTGTGCAGGACAAGGCCGGCCGGGGTGCGGATGATCAGCCCGTTGGGCTCCGGGATCGAATGGGTGAGGGTCACCAGCTCGATATCGAACGGGCCGACATTGAAGCGGTCATGCAGACCGATTTCGATGAGCTCGGCCTCGTTCAACAGCCCGTGCTCCTGGAGCCGGTCGCGCATCAGCCAGGCTGTGAAGGGCGTCGCGTAGATCGGGCACCGCAGGCGGCGCCAGAGATGGGCCACCGCGCCCATATGGTCTTCGTGGGCGTGGGTGAGCACGATGCCGGCCAGCTGGTGCTTGCGATCCTCGATGAAGCGGGGATCGGGCATGATGATGTCGACGCCCGGCGTGGAGAGATCGCCGAAGGTGACCCCGCAGTCCACGATGATCCAGGTCTGATCCTCCTCGCTGGCGCCGTAGCCATAGAGATTGAGGTTCATCCCGATCTCGCCGGAACCGCCCAGCGGGACGAAGTACAGCGCCTGGCTGTCGTCGGTGTTCTTGATTTTCTTGTTCATTGCGCGGCCTCCGGCGCGTTGCGGCGCCAGACTTCCAGAAGTCCGCGAATGGTCACGTCAGGATCATAATGATCGATGGTGCGGGTCGCGCCCTCAAACAGGGAGGCGACGCCGCCGGTGGCGATAACTGTCATGGGCTCGCCGTACTCGGCTTTCAGCCGCGTCACAAGCCCGTCGATGAGATCGACATAGCCCCAGAACACACCCGACTGCATCGCGCCCACCGTGTCAGTGCCCAGAACGCGCTGCGGTTTTTCAATCGCAATGCGCGGCAGACGCGCCGCAGCCTGATGCAGCGCCTGCATGGAGAGATTGATTCCCGGCGCGATGACCCCGCCTTCAAAGGCGCCCCCCGCGCTGACCACGTCGAACGTGGTGGCGGTGCCACTGTCCACGATGCACAGCGCGCCGGAGTATTCCACCCGGCAGCCGAGCGCGTTCACCAAGCGGTCGGCGCCGGCTTCCTGGGGGCGCGGCAAATTCACCGTGACGCCTAGATCCACGCTCGCATCGCCCACTACCAGCGGCTCGCCGCCGAGATAGCGCCGGGCCAGGTTTCGCAGATTGAACAACGATTGCGGCACCACAGAGCTGATCACGCAGCCCGTGATGTCCTTCAGCGACAGGTCCTGAAGCTGGAGAAGCTGGTTAAGCCAGACCGCGTATTCGTCGGCGGTGCGCGTGGAATGGGTGGCGGTGCGCCACTGGGCACGCCAGTCCGTCCCGTCATGGACGGCGAAAAGCGTGTTGGTGTTGCCGCAATCGATGGCGAGAAGCATGGGCTGCCTTTGTTGATGGCCGCGGGTCTAGCCCTGCGGAAAGAACACGTCGCCCGCCGAGATAAAGCGCCGCGACCCGCCCGGCAAATCAAGCCTGAGCGATCCGTCTTCGTTGAGGTCGGCGAACACGCCTTCCAGCGTCTCGCCGGCCAGCCTCACCGTGCAGTGCTCCCCGAGCCCGTGGGCGCGGCTGAGCCAGGCTTCACGAAGCGGTGCGAAGCCGCCTTCGGCCCACCGCGCACGCCAGTGCTCGAAACGCGTGGAGAGCGTCTCCACCGCGCGCTCCGGGCTCAGCGCCGCGCCCTGTTCGGCGAAATCGGTGGCGGGGCGCTCGGCGTCGTCGGGATGGTGGGCGAGATTGACCCCGATCCCCACGGCCAGCCAGAGCCCGCCCTCGGCGTGGGCGCCCGATTCCAGCAGGATGCCGGACACTTTGCGCCCGGCCACCAGCACGTCATTGGGCCATTTCAAGCGGACGATGTCGGGATCGATGTGGGCGGCGGCGAGATCGCCCACCGCCAGCGCGGCGGCGAAGGAGAGATTGGCCGCCTGGGCCGGCGTGGCGTTCAGGCGAAACAGGCCGGTGGCGAAGAGATTGCCCGTGGCGCTGACCCAGGCCCGGCCCCGGCGGCCCCGTCCGGCGGTCTGCGCGCGCGCAGCGATCCACAGCGGTCCGGCCTCTCCGGCCAGAGCCCGCCGCTTGGCCTCCTCATTGGTGGAATCCAGCGCGTCGTTAAACTCGATGCGCAAGGGCGCGCCCTATCCGCCGATGCCGGTCCCGGCGCGGATCACCTGAGCGAGCAGGATCGCCACGAACGGCACAAGCACCACGGTGGCGAGGCCCGCGACCCGGCTGACGAAGGCGACGCCCGCCGGCGCCGGCAGGAATTCACCCTCCGGCTCGTCAAACCAGATCACCTTCACGACTTTCAGGTAGTAGGCCATGGACACCGCCGAGAAGAGCAGCGCGACCACCACCAGCCAGACGAGGCCCGCCGACGCGGCCGCGTAGAACACGAACAGCTTGCCGAAGAAGCCCACCAGGAAGGGCATGCCGCCGATGGAGAACATCAGCCCCGTCATCGCCCAGCCGAGCGCCGGGCGGGTCTGCGCGAGGCCTTTGAGATCGTCGATGCGCTCCACCATGCCCTCGGCGCGGCGCATGGAGAGAATCACGCCGAACGCGCCCGCGACGCCGACCACGTAGAGCGTCATGTACAAAAGGACCGACCACAGCCCAAGCTGGGTGCCCGCCGCCAGACCCACGAGCGCGTAGCCCACATTGCCCACCGAGGAATAGCCCATCAGGCGCTTGATATTGGACTGCATCAGCGCGCCGAACGCGCCGAACGCCATGGAGAGCAGAGCCAGCACGATGACGATCTGGCGCCAGTCCTCGACCATGGGGCCGAACGGCTCGGTCAGTACGCGCGCCAGAAGCGCCATGGCGGCGAGCTTGGGCGCGGTGGCGAAGAAGGCCGCCACCGGCGTGGGCGCGCCCTCGTAGACGTCGGGCGTCCACATGTGGAAAGGCGCGGCGGAGATCTTGAACGCGAGGCCGGAGACCACGAACACCAGGCCGAACAGGAGGCCGACATTGGTCCCCTCCTCGGCCGCGGCGATGGCGATGCCTTCAAACGAGGTGGTGCCCGAAAAGCCGTAGACCAGCGACGAGCCGTAAAGCAGCAGGCCGGACGACAGCGCGCCCAGCACGAAATATTTCAGGCCCGCTTCGGAGGCGCGCAAGCTGTCGCGGTTGAACGCGGCCAGAATGTAGAGCGCCAGCGACTGCATCTCGAGGCCGAGATAGAGCGTCATCAGATCATCGGCGCTGATCATGAACGCCATGCCCAGCGTCGCCAGCAGCACCAGGACCGGATACTCGGGCTTGGAAAGCTTTTCAGTCTCCAGATATTTCGACGCCAGCAAGAGGGCCACCGCGCCGGCGAGGAACACGACGGTCTTGGAATAGAGCGCGAAATTATCCACCGCGAAGGCGCCGCCGAACAGGGTGGTGCTGACCTCGCCGGCGGTGAACACCGCCACGCCGGCTGCAAGCACCAGCAGCACGGTGGCCAGGCGCATCACCAGGCGCGCGCCGGCCTCTTCGTTCTTCCAGTAGACGCCCAGCAGCAACAGCGCGAGCGCGCCCCCCGCGAGCATCAGCTCGGGGATCATCAAGGCGAGGTCATTGAGAAGCGAGGACGCTGACATGGCTAGCCTTCGGATTCGGTCTGGGGCGCGGGCGCGGCGGGCTCGGAGGAGAGCATCTCCTCAAGCGGGTCCACGGTCGCGGCGTCGTATTGCTCGATGAGGTGCTGCACGCTGGCGCGCGTCGTCTCGGTGATCGGCGTGGTGAAGAAGCCGAAATAGACCGCCAGAACCGCGAGGATCGACAGGTTGATCCACTCACGGCTGTTGAGATCGGTGGCGGTCTCGATCTTCGGATTCGTGATCTCGCCCAGCACGACCTTCTTGTAGAGGGTCAGCATGTACACCGCCGAGAAGATCACTCCCAGCGCGGCGCCGAAAGCCACGCGCGGATCGACCTGGAAGGCGCCCATCATGGTGGTGATCTCGCCCACGAAGCCGGACGTGCCCGGCAGGCCCACATTGGCCATGGCGAACAGCGCAAAGAACGCCGCGTAGACCGGCATCTTGTGCACCAGCCCGCCATAGAACTCGATCTCGCGGGTGTGGAAGCGGTCATAAATCACCCCCACGCACAGGAAGAGCGCGCCGGAGATGATGCCGTGGGAGATCATCTGAAAGACCGCGCCCTGAACACCCAGCTCGTTGGCGGCGAAAATCCCGAGCGTCACAAAGCCCATATGGGCCACAGACGAGTAGGCGATGAGCTTCTTGATGTCGGTCTGCCGAAACGCCACCAGCGAGGTGTAGACGATGGCGATGATCGACAGCACGAACACCATGGGCTGGAAGAAGGCGCTGGCGTCCGGGAACATGGGCAGCGAGAAGCGCAGGAAGCCGTACCCGCCGAGCTTCAAGAGGATGCCCGCCAGGATCACCGAGCCGGCCGTAGGCGCCTGCACGTGGGCGTCCGGCAGCCAGGTGTGCACCGGCCACATGGGCATCTTCACCGCGAAGCTGGCGAAGAAGCCCAGCCACAGCCAGATCTGCAGGCTTTCGGCGAACGGGAAGTTCAGCAACACCTCGATATCGGTGGTGCCGGCCTGGATGAACATGACGATCATCGCCGCCAGCATCAGCACCGAGCCGATGAAGGTGTAGAGGAAGAATTTGAACGCGGCGTAGATCCGGTTCGCCCCGCCCCACACCCCGATGATCAGGAACATCGGGATCAGCGAGCCTTCGAAGAAGATGTAGAAGAGCACCAGGTCGAGGGCGCAGAAAATGCCGATGACCAGCGTCTCCAGAAGCAGGAAGGCGGCCATATAGTCGGCCACGCGCTTCTTCAGCCCCCAGCTGGACAGGATGCAGATCGGCAGGAGAAAGGCGGTCAGCAGCACGAAGAGTATGCTGATCCCGTCCACACCCATCTTGTAGGAGATGCCCAGATCCCCGAGCCACACGGCGCTTTCCACGAACTGGAAGCCCGGGTTCGAGGAATCGAACTCCAGCACCAGCAGCACCGAGAGCACGAAGACGAAGCCGGTCACGAACAGGGCGACGCCCTTGGCGTTTTTGTCCAGCGCGTCGGCGTCCTCGGCGCGCATCAACGCGCGCAGGATCAGGATCGCCAACGCCCCGAAAGCCGGCAGGAAGGTGATGGCGGACAGAATTGGAAGCTGAGAGAGCATTACCGCGTTACACCCCGGCGCGTGCGACGATCCAGAGCGCCAGACCCAGCACTCCGATCAGCATGAAGAAGGCATAGTGGTACACGTATCCGCTCTGCAGCCGGGCGATGCGCTTGGCGCCGGCGATGGCGGTGGCGGCCACCCCGTTCGGGCCGAAGCCGTCGATGACGCGCATGTCGCCGAACTTCCAGAACAGATCGCCCAGCGCGCGGGTCCCGCGCACGAAGACGGCGTTATAGAGCTCGTCGAAATACCACTTGTTGTAGAGGAAGGTGTGGATCGGTCCGCCGCGCGCCGCAATGCGGGCGGGCAGGCCCGGATTGGCGATGTAGAAGAACCAAGAGGCTGCAAACCCGATCAGTGTCGCGCCCACCGGCAGGATCAGCACCCAGACCGGCGGATGATGGCCGCCATGCTCGCCCTCACCCTCGCCGTGATCGCCCTCGGCCGCGCCGTGATCGTCGACCGCCGCGGCCTCGCCGGCGGCGTCGGGGACCACCGCGTCGCCAGGCAGGGCTTCGCCCTCCGGCGCGTATTCGCCGTAATTATACTCGGCATAGGGGCCGGCCGGCAGCGAGTCGCCCCAGAAGGTCAGCGCGCCCTTGCCCACGAAGTCGGACTTGAACATGGCGCCGGCGAACACCGCGCCAACCGCCAGCAGGATCAGCGGGACGAGCATGACCCAGCCGCTCTCATGGGCGTGCTTGAGATGTTCAGGATCGCCGCGATGCTTGCCGTGGAAGGTCATGAAAATCAGGCGCCAGGAATAGAAGCTGGTCAGACCCGCCGCGAACACGCCGATCCAGAAGGCGAACATGCCGAAGGGCAGGCCGTCCTGGCCCATCATGAAGGCTTCCTCGATGATCATGTCTTTGGAGTAGAAGCCGGCGAAGCCGACGCCCAGCAGCGGAATCCCCACGCCGGTCAGCGCCAGCGTTCCGATGATCATCAGGATCCAGGTCGCGGGCAGCAGCTTGTAGACGCCGCCCATCTTGCGCATGTCCTGCTCGTCGTGGAGGCCGTGGATCACCGACCCGGCGCCGAGGAACAGCAGCGCCTTGAAGAAGGCGTGCGTGAACAGGTGGAACATGGCCGCCGAGTAGAGGCCGAGGCCTGCGGCGAAGAACATGTAACCCAGCTGCGAACAGGTGGAATAGGCGATCACCCGCTTGATGTCGTTCTGCATCAAACCCACCGTCGCGGCGAACAGGGCCGTGATCGCGCCGATGAAGGTGATGACGGCCGAGGTGTTCGGCGCCAGCTCGTAGATCGGATAGGCCCGGCACACCAGGAACACGCCCGCCGTCACCATGGTCGCGGCGTGGATCAGCGCGGAGACCGGCGTCGGGCCTTCCATGGCGTCAGGCAGCCAGACATGGAGGAAGAACTGCGCCGACTTGCCCATTGCGCCGATGAACAGCAGGAATGCGATCAGTTCGAGCGCCAGGAAATCCATGCCGAACACGGTGAGCACCGCGTCCGACACTTGCGGAACTTGAGCGAAGACCTCGTCGAACTGCACCGTGCCGAACACGGCGAAGATCGCCATCACGCCCAGCGCCAGACCGAAATCGCCCACCCGGTTGGTGACGAAGGCCTTGATCGCGGCGGCGTTGGCGCTCTCTTTCTTGTACCAGAAGCCGATCAGCAGATAGGAGGCGAGCCCCACGCCCTCCCAGCCGAAGAAGAGCTGAATGAAGTTGTCGGCCGTCACCAGCGACAGCATGGCGAAGGTGAAAAGCGACAGATAGGCGAAAAAGCGCGCCCGGTGGGGGTCATGGGACATGTAGCCCCACGAATAGACGTGCACGAGCGAGGACACGCTGGTGACCACCACCAGCATGACCGCCGACAGCGTGTCCAGCTTGATCGCCCAGTTCACCTCAAACGAGCCGATGGCGATCCAGCGCGCCAGCTCGATGGTGCGCGCATTGCCGCCCACGGCCACGTCCACGAACACGGCGATCGCCGAGAGCGCGGCGAGAATGGTCCCGCCGGTGGTGAGGATCTGCGCCGCGCGGTCGCCGATCTGCTTTTGCAGAAGGCCCGCGATGATCGCTGCAAGCAGCGGCGCGAAGACGACGATATAGGCCATGGCTCTAGCGCTAGCCCTTCATCAGATTGGCGCCTTCGACCGCGATATCACCGCGGTTTCGGAAGAAGACGACGAGAATGGCGAGACCGACGGCGGCTTCAGCCGCGGCGACGGTCAGGATGAACATGGCGAAGATCTGGCCGACCAGGTCGCCGAGATGGGCCGAGAAGGCTACCAGATTGATGTTGACCGCGAGCAGCATCAGCTCGATCGACATCAAAAGGATGATCACGTTCTTGCGGTTCACGAAGATCCCGAACACCCCGATGGTGAACAGGATTGCGGCGAGCGCGAGATAGTGTCCGAGTCCGACCTCAAGCATCAGCCGATTCCCTCACCGGATTTGACATCGACGACCTCCACCGAGTCTGAGCGCGTGCGCGTGACCTGGCGGTGCATGTCCTGGCGCTTCACCCCGCCGCGATGGCGCAGGGTGAGCACGATGGCGCCGATCATGGCGACCAGCAGAACAAGGCCGGCGAGTTGGAAATGGAGCACGTAGTCGTCGTAGATCAGCGCGCCGAGGGCCTCCACGTTGGAGACGCCTTCGGGCGTCGGCGCGGCCAGATTGCCGGGCGCGCTTTCGGCGCTGACCCAGGCGAAGCCGGTCACCGCCAGCACGCCCGCCAGCGACAGCGCGACGAAGCCGCCCAGCGGGGCGTTCTCGACAAAGCCGGCTTTCAGCGCGGCGAAGTCGATGTCCAGCATCATCACCACGAACAGGAACAGCACCGCGACGGCGCCCACATAGACGATCACCAGGATCATCGCGAGGAACTCCGCGCCCAGGATCACGAACAGGCCCGCCGCCGCGAAGAAGGTGAGGATCAGAAACAGGACCGCGCGCACCGGATTCTTCACCGACACCACCATGAGCGCCGACAGGATCGCGATCGCGGACAGAATGTAGAAGGCCGCCGCTTGCAGCACGGGTCTCCCCCCTTTGGGACGGGCGGCGAAGCGAGAGCGCTCCGCCGGTTCAGGACTGGCCGGCCGCGGGAAGACTCCCTTCGGCCGCTATGGAGTCGCGCGCCGTAATAGCGCTACCGGTAGCGCGCGTCGAGTTCGAGATTCCGTGCGATTTCACGTTCCCACCGATCACCGTTATCCAGGAGCTTCTCCTTGTCGTAGTAGAGCTCTTCGCGGGTCTCGACGGCGAATTCGAAATTGGGGCCTTCCACGATCGCATCCACCGGGCAGGCTTCGGCGCAGAAGCCGCAATAGATGCATTTGACCATGTCGATATCGTAGCGCGTGGTGCGCCGCGATCCGTCGGCGCGCGGCTCGGCCTCGATGGTGATGGCCTGGGCCGGACACACCGCTTCGCACAGCTTGCAGGCGATGCACCGCTCTTCGCCGTTGGCGTAGCGGCGCAGCGCGTGCTGACCGCGAAAGCGCGGCGACAGGCGTCCCTTTTCGAAGGGATAGTTGATCGTCGGCTTGGGCCTGAAAAAATACTTCATGCCGAGCGCGAAGGCGCCCCAGAAGTCCAAAAGGGCGGCGCCGCGAAGGGTTTGGGCGATCCGGTTCATGGGGTGAGTCTCTCTCAGCCTGCAGCCGCGTTGGAATAGACGACGATCGCGCCCATGACGGCCACCGCGCCCAGCGAGGTGGGCAGGAAGATCTTCCAGCCCAGACGCATCAGCTGGTCATAGCGGTAGCGCGGCACCAGCGCCTTCACCATGGCGAACATGAAGAAGAAGAACACCACCTTGATCGAGAACCACAGCACCGGGGGGACCCAGGTGAACGGAACCACGTCAAAGGGGGCGTGCCAGCCGCCGAAGAACAGCACCGTCATCAACGCGCACATGAGCACGATGTTCAGGTACTCCCCGATCATGAAGAGCAGGTACGGGGTGGAGGAGTACTCCACCTGATACCCCGCCACGAGCTCGGATTCGGCTTCGGGAAGGTCGAAGGGGGGCCGGTTGGTCTCCGCCAGGGCGGAGATGAAGAAGATCACGAACATGGGGATCGTGATGAGGAAGACGGGTATGGGCAGCATGTCCAGCGACAGGACGTGCCAGTTCCAGAAGCCGCCGCCCTGGGCCTCCACCACGGTGGAGAGGTTCATGGAGCCGGCCATCAACAGGATCGTCACCAGCACAAAACCGATGGAGACCTCGTAGGAGACCATCTGCGCAGCAGAACGAAGCGAGCCCAGGAACGGATATTTCGAGTTGGAGGCCCAGCCCCCCACGATGATGCCGTACACCCCCAGCGAGCTGATCGCGAAGATGTAGAGGATGCCCACGTTCAGATCCGCGATCACCCAGCCGGGCGCCACGGGAATCACCGCCCAGGTGATGAAGGCGAATATGAAGGTCAAAAGCGGCGCCAGCAGGAACAGCGCCCGGTCAGCGCCCGCGGGCACCACGATCTCTTTCAGCACGAACTTGATGAAGTCGGCGAAGGACTGCAGCAGGCCGAACGCGCCCACCGTATTGGGACCCTTGCGCAGCTGCACCGCCGCCCAGACCTTGCGGTCCATGAGCAGCAGGAAGGCGAGCGACAGCAGCAGGACGATCACGAAACCCATGATCTGGGCCAGCGCCAGAAGCGAGCCCACCAGCGGGCCGTGATCGGTGACGAAATCGTACATCAGTCCGCGTCCTTGTCGGTCTCAGTCTCGGTCTGCGGCCCGCCGACGGTCCGGCTCGCGTTCAAGACCACGGCCCACATCAGCGCCAGCCCCAGCCCCATGGGGATTCCGGCGGCCGCGCCCAGCACGAAGCTCATGGCCGCGCCGAAGGCCAGCCCGAACATCACCCCGAGAAGCGTCTTGGTATTGAGCCAGGCGCCCATCGTCTACTCCGCCGCCTGTAATTCAGCGCGGGCAGCCGCCACCATGGCCGAGCATTCGGCCAGGGTCTTGGAGGCGCGGGCGATGGCGTTGGTGAGGTAGAAGTCCGTCACCGGCGAGCGGAACGGCGCGTCGGACATCTCGCCCGCCTCGCCGATCTCGGCCACCTTGAAGCCAGCGGCGCTTGCTGAGCCCGGCGCGTGGTCGATCTGGCCGAACACTTCGTTTTCTTCGATCAGCGCGGCGCGAAGGGCGTTCAGATCGTCATAGGGCAGCGTCTTGCCCATGACGGCCGAGAGCGCGCGGAAAATCGCCCAGTCCTCTTTGGCTTCACCCTTGGGAAACACCGCGCGCGCGCCCATCTGGACGCGGCCTTCGGTGTTCACATAAAGCCCGCTCTTCTCGGTATAGGCCGCCGACGGCAGGACCAGATCGGCGCGCATGGCGCCGGCGTCTCCGTGATGGCCCACATAAATCACGAAGGAATCGCCAAGCTTTGCGGTGTCGATCTCGTCGGCGCCCAGAAGCACCACGGTTTCGACCTCGCCCTTGGACGCGCCGTCGAGGATAGCGTTGGTGTCGCGCCCGCCCTCGCCCGGCGTGAAGCCGAGATCGAGAGCCCCGACCCGGCTCGCCGCCGCGTGCAGCACGTTGAAGCCGTTCCAGCCGTCGGCCACCGCGCCCACCGTATCGGCCAGCGCGCCGGCTGCGCGCAGCACAGCGGCGCCGTCGGCGCGCGCCAGCGCGCCGGCGCCGACAATGATCATCGGGCGTTCAGCGTCTTTGAGCGCCTTCATGATGCCCGAACGCTTGCGCGCCAGGCCCTCAAGGTCAGCCGGGCCGGTCCCGGCGTGCTCATAGCCATAGGTCAGGTCGACGGCTTCACCGATCAGGCCGATCTCGATATCCGAATTGAGCCAGCGCTGGCGGATGCGCGCGTTCAGCACCGGTGATTCCAGGCGCGGATTGGTCCCCACCAGCAAAATGGCGTCGGCCTTATCGATCCCCGCGACTGTGGAGTTGAACAGATAGCTTTCGCGAGGCCCCGCGCCGATCCTGGCGCCGTCCTGGCGGCAATCGATCGATGTGACGCCCAGCGAGGCGAACAGGTCTTTCGCGGCTTTAAGGCCCTCGACCTCGTTCAGATCGCCCGCGATGACGCCGATCTTGCTCGCGTCGCCGGAGAGCTTCTCCGCGGCGATCTTCAGCGCCTGCGACCAGTCCACCGGGGCGAGCTTGCCGTTCACCTTGGCGAAGGGACGATCCAGGCGCTGACGGCCGAGGCCATCCCACACGAAGCGGGTCTTGTCGGAGATCCACTCCTCGTTCACGTCATCATGGATCACCGGCATGATGCGCAGCACCGCGCCCATGCGCCCGTCGACGCGGATATTCGCGCCCAGCGCGTCCATCACGTCGATGCTTTCGGTCTTGGTCAGCTCCCAGGGCCGCGCGTTGAAGGCGTAGGGTTTCGACGTCAGCGCGCCCACCGGGCACAGATCGATGACATTGCCGGAGAGCTCCGACGTCATGGAGTGCTCCAGATAGGTGGTGATCTCCATGTCCTCGCCACGCCCGATGGCGCCGAGCTCGGGTACGCCGGCCACCTCGGTGGCGAAACGCACGCAGCGTGTGCACTGGATGCAGCGGGTCATGATCGTCTTGATCAGCGGGCCCATGTTCTTGTCTTCAACGGCGCGCTTGTTTTCGCCATAGCGCGAGCCTGAGCGGCCATAGGCCATGGACTGGTCCTGCAGGTCGCATTCCCCGCCCTGGTCGCAGATCGGGCAGTCCAGCGGGTGGTTGATGAGCAGAAACTCCATCACCCCCTCGCGGGCCTTCTTCACCAGCGGGGAGAGCGTGCGCATCTGCGGCGGCTCGCCATTGGGCCCGCCGCGCATGTCCTTCACCAAGAAGGCGCAGGAGGCCACGGGCTTCGGCGCGCCCACAAGCTCCACAAGGCACATGCGGCAATTGCCGGCGACCGAGAGCCGCTCGTGATAGCAGAAGCGCGGGATCTCCCGGCCCGCGGCCTCGCTAGCCTGCAGAAGATTATACTCCTGCGGAACGGTGACTTCCTCGCCGTCGATGACGATGGTGCGCATGGTTTCGGTCATGTCGTGTCCCTACTCCGCCGCCACAGCGCCCGTGAAGACCGGCTTGCCGCTGCGATAGTTCTCGATGCGCTCTTCGATCTCATGGCGGAAATGGCGGATCAGGCCCTGCACCGGCCAGGCCGCCGCATCGCCCAGCGCGCAGATCGTGTGGCCTTCCACTTGTCCTGCCACGTCCAGCAGGTCGTCGATCTCGGCTGTTTGCGCTTCGCCGCGCGCCATGCGGTCCAGCACGCGCCACATCCAGCCGGTGCCTTCGCGGCACGGCGTGCACTGGCCGCAGCTTTCGTGCTTGTAGAAATAGCTGATGCGCGCGATCGCCTTCACCACGTCGGTGGACTGGTCCATCACGATCACCGCCGCCGTGCCAAGGCCGGACTTGTGCTCTTTGAGCGCATCGAAATCCATCAGCACGTCGTCGCAGATCTCCTTGGGCAGCAGGGGAACCGAGGAGCCGCCGGGAATCACCGCCTTGAGGTTATCCCAGCCGCCGCGAACCCCGCCGCAATAGGTCTCGATGAGGGTCTTGAGCGGGATGCTCATGGCCTCTTCCACGTTGCACGGCGCATTCACATGGCCGGAGATGGAGAAGACCTTCGTGCCGGTGTTTCCCTCGCGGCCGAAGCCCGCGAACCAGTCCGCGCCGCGGCGCAAAATCGTGGGAACGACCGCGATGCTCTCGACATTGTTCACCGTCGTGGGGCAGCCATAAAGGCCGGCGTTCGCCGGAAAAGGCGGCTTCAGACGCGGCTGACCCTTCTTGCCCTCAAGGCTTTCCAGAAGCGCCGTCTCTTCGCCGCAGATATAGGCGCCGGCGCCGTGGTGCACGTAGAGATCGAAATCCCAGCCGTGGATATTGTCCTTGCCGATCAGCTTGGCGTCGTAGGCTTCCTTGATCGCCGCCTCGAGGCGGGAGAGCTCCAGCTGATATTCGCCGCGGATATAGATGTAGCAGGCGTGCGCCCGCATGGCGTAGCTCGCGATCAGGCAGCCCTCGATGAGGTGCTGGGGATCGTGACGCATCATCTCGCGGTCCTTGCACGTGCCCGGCTCGGACTCATCCGCGTTGACCACCAGATAGTGCGGGCGCGCGCCCACTTCCTTGGGCATGAACGACCATTTCAGCCCCGTCGGGAAACCGGCGCCGCCGCGGCCGCGCAGTCCCGACTTCTTCACCTGGTCAATGATCCAGTCGCGGCCCTGCTCCAGCATCTCCTTGGTGCCGTTCCACGAGCCGCGCGATTTCGCAGCCTCCAGGCGCCAGTCATGGCGGCCATAGAGATTGGTGAAGATGCGGTCTTTGTCCTGCAGAAGCTGGGTCATGCCCTACTCCTCGCTTTTCTTGTTCGCCGACGGCTTTTTAGCCGCGGGTTTTTTCGCCGCTGGTGTCTTTGAAGCCGGTGTCTTGGACGCCGTTGTTTTCGCCGGCGTCTTGGGGGCGGCGCGCTTTTTCACCGGCGTCTTCGGCGCGGCTGCGGCCGGCTTTTCGGCTTCGGCCTTGTCCTTGGCCGCCGGCTTGGCGACGGAGGGGCCGGTGGTCTTCTCGGTCTTTTCGCGCGCGTCGCTCTCGCCTTTGGCCACCGGCGCAGGATCGGCCTTTTTCACCGTATGGGGCAGCTCGGCGATGGGCTGAGCGCGAGAGCCGTCATAAAGGCTCGCGTCCTCCAGCACCTTGACTTTGGCCTGCGTCGGTTCGGAGGCGTGGCGCTTGGTGATCGGCCCGTCCTCGATCGCCTTGCCCGCGACGAGATCATCGAGCATCTGCTCGAGCGCCTCCGGCGTCAGGTCCTCGTAGTAGAAGTCACCTTCGGTGTTGGAGATCTGGACCATGGGCGCGTTGGCGCAGGCGCCCAGGCACTCCACCTCTTCCCAGGCGAGCTTGCCGTCGGCGCTGACATGGTTGCGGCCCTTGGGCCCGATCTTCTTCTCACACGCGGCCTTCAGCCCGTCCGCGCCGCGCAGCCAGCACGGCGTCGTGCCGCACACCTGAATAAGGTGCCGCCCGGTCGGGGCCAGGTTGAACATGGTGTAGAAGGTCGCGACCTCGTAAACGCGGATATACGGCATGGCCAGCCGCTCCGCGATCTGGCGCATGGCCGGCTCGGGGATCCAGTTTTCCTGCTTCTGCACGATCCACAAAAGCGGGATCACCGCCGAGGCGCGGCGCTCATGGGGGTATTTGGCGAGCCAGAACTTAACCTTGGCTTCGCTCTCGCTGGAGAACTCGAAGCTGTCGGGCTGCTCTTGGCTGAGACGGCGAACGCTCATGAGGGCGCCCCCTCCTTGATGAAATCGACGCGGGCGATCAGGCCGCCGCGCACCGTGTAAATAACGACGAGGTCGATCGGCGCGCCGGCCTCACGGCCGTCCAGCCAGACGCGCTCATGATCGATGACACGATCCCCGATCACCGCGCGATGCACCGCAATCGCCTCCAGGCCTTCGCTCTTGAAGCGCTCGATGAAGCGCGCGCGGAAAGCCTCGCGGCCCGACAGCGAGAGCACGCCGGGAAAGTCATAGACCTCCACGTCCTCGGCGAAGCAAGCGGCGAAGGCGTCCAGATCGCGCGCGTTATAGGCGGCGAGCTGACGCTCGGCCAGAATAGCCGGGCTCAGGGCCTCACGGGCGGCGGTCGCGGCGGCGAGCATTATCGGTCGACCTCCCCGAACACGATGTCCAGCGAGCCCAGGATGGCGGAGACGTCCGCGAGCATGTGGCCCTTGTTCAGATGATCCATGGCCTGCAGGTGGGCGTAGCCCGGCGCGCGGATCTTCACCCGGTAGGGCTTGTTGCCGCCGGTGGAGACCATGTAGACGCCGAACTCGCCCTTGGGCGCCTCGACCGCGGCGTAGGCCTGGCCTTCGTCCACATGGACGCCCTCGGTATAGAGCTTGAAGTGGTGGATGAGCGCTTCCATAGAGCGCTTCATCTCGGCGCGGCGCGGCGGCGCGAACTTGGTGTCGGTGGGCAGCACCTGGCCCTGGTTCTGCGACTTGGAGAGCCACTCGCAGCACTGCTTCATGATCTTCACGCTCTCGCGCATCTCTTCGACGCGGCACAGATAGCGATCGAAATTGTCCCCGTTCTTGCCGAGGGGAATCTTGAAATCCAGCTCGTCATAAACCTCGTAGGGCTGGGATTTGCGTAAGTCCCAGGCCATGCCCGAGCCGCGCACCATCACGCCGGAAAAGCCCCACGCCAGCGCGTCTTCCTTGCTCACCACGCCGATTTCGACATTGCGGGCGCGGAAGATGCGGCTGCCGGTCAGAAGCGTTTCCAGATCGTCCACATGCTGGCCGAAATTTTCGCACCAGGTGTAGATGTCGTCGATCAGCGCCTGGGGCAGGTCCTGGTGGACGCCGCCGAGGCGGAAGAAATGGGCGTGCAGGCGGGCGCCGGACGCACGCTCATAGAATCCCATGAGCTTCTCGCGCTCTTCAAAGCCCCATAGCGGCGGGGTCAGCGCGCCCACGTCCATGGCCTGCGTCGTGATGTTGAGCAGGTGCGACAGGATCCGCCCGATTTCCGAGTACAGCACGCGTACATAGGAGCCGCGCTTGGGCACGGGGATTCCCGCCAGCTTCTCGGCCGCCAGGCAGAAGGCGTGCTCCTGGTTCATCGGCGCCACATAGTCGAGGCGGTCGAAATATCCGATGCCCTGCAGATAGGTCTTGTGCTCCAGAAGCTTCTCGGTGCCCCGGTGCAACAGGCCGATATGGGGATCGACGCGCTCGACCACTTCGCCGTCCAGCTCCAGCACCAGGCGCAGCACGCCGTGGGCGGCCGGGTGAACGGGCCCGAAATTGATCGTGAAATTGCGGATGTCGGTTTCGGCCATGGCTAGGCGTCCTTGCCTTCCACTTTCTCGTCGCCGGGCAGCACGTATTTCGCGCCTTCCCAGGGAGAGAGGAAATCGAACTCGCGGTATTCCTGAACCAGGGTCACCGGCTCGTAGACCACCCGCTTCTGCTCTTCGTCATAGACCACCTGCATGAAGCCGGTGAGCGGGAAGTCCTTGCGCAGCGGGAAGCCGTGAAAGCCGTAATCGGTCAGGATGCGGCGCAGATCTGGATGGTTGTCGAACAGGACGCCGTACATGTCGAAGGCTTCGCGTTCAAACCAGTTGGCCGCCGGCCAGAGATCGGTGACGGAGGTCACCGGCGTGTCTTCGTCGGTGGTCAGGATCACCCGCACGCGCTGGTTATGGTGCATGGACAGCAGGTGATAGACCACGTCGAAGCGGTCGCTACGGCTGGGCCAGTCGACGCCGCAAATGTCCACCAGCGTGGTGAAGCGGCACACCGGGTCATCGCGCAGAAAACGCATCACCTTGACCACGCGGTCGCGGTGGATCTCCACGGTCAGCTCGCCGACGGCGACCTCGAAGCTCTTGACGTCCTCGTCGAGGGCCGCGGTGATGTGCTCACCCAGTTCCTGTAAGCTGTCGGTCTTGCTCACTTGAGCGTCTCCTTCGCGCGCGTCTAACGCTCAATCGAGCCTTCGCGGCGGATCTTCTTTTGCAGCTGCAGAATGCCGTAGATCAGCGCCTCTGCGGTGGGCGGGCAGCCCGGCACGTAGATGTCCACCGGCACGATCCGGTCACAGCCGCGCACCACCGAGTACGAGTAGTGGTAGTATCCGCCGCCATTGGCGCAGCTGCCCATGGAGATGACGTAGCGCGGCTCGGGCATCTGGTCGTAGACCTTGCGAAGCGCGGGAGCCATCTTGTTGGTGAGCGTGCCGGCCACGATCATCACGTCGGACTGGCGGGGCGACCCGCGCGGCGCGGCGCCCAGGCGCTCGATGTCATAGCGCGGCATGGAGGCCTGCATCATCTCCACCGCGCAGCACGCCAGACCGAACGTCATCCACATGAGCGAGCCGGTGCGCGCCCAGGTGATGAGGTCGTCCGCGCGAGCCACAAGGAAGCCCTTGTCGGCCAGCTGGTCGGACACGCCGTCGAAAAACGGGTCGTGCTTTTTGGGATCATAAAGCGGGGTCGCGGCTCTCGCCGCGCCGCCCGCCGGGGTGGTCGCGTCAGCCATGGAGCCTTACTCCCAGTCCAGGGCGCCTTTGCGCCATTCGTAAAGGAAGCCCACCGTAAGGACTCCCAGGAAGACCATCATCGACCAGAAGGCGAAGATGTTGCCCTCGTAGATCGGGAAGATCCACGGGAACAGGAACGCCACCTCAAGATCGAAGATGATGAACAGGATCGCCACCAGATAGAAGCGCACGTCGAACTTCATGCGCGCATCGTCAAAGGCGTTGAAGCCGCATTCGTACGTGGACACTTTCTCCGGGTCCGGATCGGACGGGGCGAGCACGAACGCCGCCAGAATGAACGCCACGCCCATCCCGGCCGCGATCCCGAAGAAGATCAGAATGGGTAGATATTCAAGCAGGAGCGCGTTCATCGCGTCACCCTTCCGGCGGCTGGATCATCATATGGTCCGGGGCTTGTCGACAGGGATGAGGCGCATGCGCACACCCTGCGTCGAAGCTCGCGAAAGACCCCGGTCTCGATTGCGCCGGAAGCTAGAGCGGCTCGCCCTGCCCCGCAAGACGAAAGCGCGGCGGTTTTGGGCCATTTCGCCGCGCTTCCGCCCGGTTTATCTGCAACTGATTATCAATCGCTGCGCAAGGCGTGACCGGAATTTCACTTCGCCGACGGAACACCCCATGTTAGCGCGTCCAAGCGACACGCGCCTTTAAAACAGCGTGAGCTTATCGAGACGGGGAACGACACGTGAAAAGAGTGAATTGGGGCCTCGCGGCGGTGGCGGTCGCGGCGGCGGCGGTGTGGTGGTTCGCTCTGCGCGAGGACGGCTCCGGCGGGGCCGGCGCTCTGGAAATCGAAACCGGCGAGCTGGTGACGCGCGATCTGGAACGCATCGTCGCCTCTTCGGGCCGCATCGCGCCGCTGGTCACCGTGGAAGTGGGCTCCCAGCTCTCCGGCCAGATCCTGGAGCTGAACGCGGACTTCAACGACGAGGTGGAGGCCGGCGCCCTGCTCGCAAGGCTCGATCCGCAAACCTATCAGACGCGCGTGCGCGAAGCCGAGGCCGCACTGGAGGTCTCGCGCGCCCAGGTCGCGGTGAGCGACGCCAATGTGGCGCGCACGCGCTCCGAGTTCGCAGCGGCCGAACGCGCCTTCAGTCGCGCCGAATCCCTGCGCGAGCGCGGCACCTTCTCCGAAGCCCAGTATGATCTTGCGTTCACGGCCCTGGAGAATGCGCGCGCCGGCGTGGCGGTCGCCGATGCGAATCTGCGCAACGCCCGCGCCACGCTGCAGCAACGCGAAGCCAATCTGGAGAGCGCGCGCGTGGATCTGGAGCGCACCTTCATCCGCTCGCCCATCGACGGCGTGGTGATCGATCGCCAGATCGACGAAGGCCAGACCGTGGCCGCCTCCTTCAACGCACCGGTGCTGTTTCTCATCGCCCAGGACCTCACGCGCGTTCAGATCGAGGCCCAGATCGACGAAGCCGATATCGGAGAGATCGAGGACGGGCAGCGCGTCACCTTTGATGTCGACGCCTATCCCGATCTCGATTTTGACGGAGAGGTCGTGCAGGTGCGCCTGGCCGCCACCGACGAGGGCAATGTGGTCACCTATACCGTGGTGATCGAAGCCGATAATCCGCGCCAGCGCCTGCTGCCGGGCATGACGGCGAACGTCTCCATCGTCACCGGACGGGTCGAAGGCGCGCTGGCCGCGCCCAACGCCGCCCTGCGGTTTGCGCCGCGCGGCGCCGCCGAGGCGCTGGTGGTGCAGAGCGAGGACGGCGGACGCCAGGGCCGCGGCGGCGGCGACCGCATGGGCGCCATGGCCGAGCGCCTCGCCGAGGATCTCGACCTGACCGCGGCGCAGCAGGACGAGGCGAGCGCCGCGCTGCAGGAGGCCTTCGCCGACATCCGGCGGCGCATGCAGGCCGCTCAGGCCGGCGGCGGCGCCCCGCCCGACTTCCAGGCGCTGATGCGCCGGGCGCTGTCCGACGTGCTCACCGCTGAACAGATGGCGCGATATGACGCCCTCGCCGCCGAGCGCGCGAGCCAGCGCAGTGATGTGCGCCGCGGCCAGCTCTGGGTGGAGACGGCCGAGGAGCGTCTGCAAAGCCGCCCGGTGGGTCTGGGCCTGTCGGACGGCCAGTTCACGCAGATCCTTGGCGAAGGCTTTGAAGCGGGCGACGCGGTCGTCACCCGTGTGCGCGAGGCCGGTTGATGGGCGCGCCGCTCATTCGCGCGCGCGGTCTCACCCGGGTCTACCGTCTTGGCGGCGGCGACGTCCATGCGCTCAACGGCGTGGATTGCGACATCGAAGCCGGCGAATATGTCGCCGTCATGGGCGCATCCGGCTCTGGCAAATCCACCTTCATGAACATGCTCGGCGCCCTGGACCGGCCCACCGCGGGCACGCTGGTGGTCGACGGCGAGGCGCTGAACGACCGCAGCCCGGACGAGCTGGCGGCGTTCCGCAACAAGTCGGTGGGGTTCGTCTTCCAGCAGTTCAACCTGCTGGCGCGCACCAGCGCCCTGGACAATGTCGCCCTGCCCCTGATCTATCGCGGCTGGTCGGCGAAGAAGCGCCATGAGCGCGCGCAGGCCTGCCTTGAAATGGTGGGCCTGGCCGAACGCATGGACCACCACCCCTCCCAGCTCTCCGGCGGTCAGCAGCAGCGCGTCGCCATCGCGCGCGCCCTGGCCGGCGAACCGGCGATTCTTCTGGCCGACGAACCCACCGGCGCGCTCGACACCCAGACCAGCGCCGACGTCATGGGCATTTTCGATTCGCTGAACAAGGCCGGCATCACCGTCATCCTCGTCACTCACGAGGAAGAGGTGGGCGCACACGCCCGCCGGCGGATCATCTTCCGCGACGGCCAAATCGTGGAGGACCGGGCATGAGCTTCACCGCCGCCATCTATGTCGCCCTCACCGCGTTGCGGGTGAACGCGCTGCGCAGCTTCCTGGCGATCCTTGGCGTCATCATCGGGGTGGCCGCGGTGATCGCCACGGTCTCGCTCACGCAAGGCGCCAGCCGGGCGCTGGAAGACCAGATCGCCGGGCTGGGCGCCAATACGCTCAATATCCGCTCCGGCTCCGACAGCCGCGGCGGCCGGCGCGGCGGCGCGGGCAGCGCGACGCCGTTCTCCGACGACGACGTGGACGCCATGCGCCGGGACGTGCCGGTGGTCGTGGCCGCGTCCGGCACGGTGCAGAGCAGCGTTACAGCCGTGCTCGACGGCGTGAACTGGCCGACCCAGATCCTCGGCATTCATCAAGACTATATGGAGGTGCGCGACTGGGAGCTGGGGTCGGGGCGCATGTTCACCCCCACCGAGAACGAGCGGTCCTCCCGCCTGGCGGTCCTGGGCCAGAGCGTGGCTAATGAGCTGTTTCCCACCGGCGGCGCCATCGGCGCCTCGGTGCGCCTGAACGGCCAGCCGTTTGAGGTGGTGGGTCTTCTGGCCGAGCTTGGACAGGGCGGCTGGGGCCAGGACCAGGACGACATCATCATCGCGCCGATCTCCACCGTGCGCGAGCGCGTCGCCGGCTTCTCCTATCCAGGCGTGCGCGATCCGGTGCAGTCGGTGTGGCTGGAGGTGGCGTCCGGCGAGGACATGGACCGCGCCGCCGAGGAAATCAGCGAATATCTGCGGGTGCGCCGCGGTATCCAGCCCGGCGCCGAAGATGATTTCTCGGTGCGAAATTTCGCCGAATTCATCCGGGCCTTTAACGAGAGCGAACAGGTGCTCGGCCTGCTGCTGGCGGCGGCCGGCCTCATCACGCTTCTGGTGGGGGGCATCGGCATCATGAACGTGATGCTGGTCTCGGTCACAGAACGCACGCGCGAGATCGGGCTTCGCCTGGCCATCGGCGCGCGCCGGGGCGATATCCGCAATCAGTTCCTGATCGAATCGGTGGTGCTGTGCAGCCTCGGCGGCGTGATGGGGCTGGGCCTCGGCGTCGGCGCGGCCTTCGCCATGGAGCGCTTCTCGGCGGGCCTGGGAATCGATGATCTGCCGGTGGCGGTGGAGCCGGGAATCGCGGTGGTGGCCATCGCCGCCTCCACACTGATCGGCGTCGTTTTCGGCTTCTATCCCGCCCTGCGCGCCAGCCGCCTGGATCCCATCGAGGCCCTGCGCCACGAATAAGCTGGATCTCCGCCCGGCGCCAGAATCGAAAAAGCCGCCCCGGTCGGGGCGGCTTTTCTTTCGATCTGAGTGGCGCGAGTGACCGGGCTCGAACCGGCGACCTCCGGCGTGACAGGCCGGCGCTCTAACCAACTGAGCTACACCCGCCCAGATCATGTTCCCCGGGGCGGCGGACCGCGTCCGGGAGAGGCGCTTTCCTAAAGCGGGGGGCGAAACCGGTCAAGCAGGTTTTGGCGGCTCATGCAGAGTGTTTTGCAGCCCGCGCCGCCCCTTCGCGCCCTCACCGCGAATTGATGGGGCCGGCGCGGTTGGCGCCGTGCTAGCGTCCGCCCATGAGCACCCCACGCCTTCGCTTCAAAATCGCCCTCGCCGCCGGCCTCGTGCTGTTTGCAGCCGGGTGCGCGGGCATGGTCAGCCCGCTGCGCCATATCCTGGCCACCGCCGAAAACACCCCGGCGCGCGCCGCCCTCACGCCGCCGCTTCTGGCTGAAGGCTACGGGCAGGCTCCAGTCGCGACGCTGGAGGACTGGCGGGCCCGGCGCGACGCGCTTCTGACGGTCTTCGCAGACGAAGTATACGGCGCCGCCCCGCCCGCTCCTGACGTCTCCCTCACCCTTGATGAACGCCTCGCCCCCGCCGGCTGGATCGGGCCTGGACGGCTGGAGCTGTCCACCCTCACCTTGAGTATGGCTGAGGCCAATCCGGGCGCAGAGCCGGCGACGATGCGCGTGGCGGTCCTGAAGCCGGACGCGCCCGTGCGCGGCGTATTTGTGATCCCGTCAGACTGCGGCCTGAGACCGCTGCTCTCCGACGCCCGTATCGCGCCGCCGGACGCGTTCCGCCCGTCCTGGTGCGGCGATCCGGAGGGCACGGGCGGACCGCCCGGCGGCATGATCGGCGCGCTGTTCGGCGCCCATATCGTCACCCCGCCGCTGGACCTGATCCTCGCCCAGGGCTTTGCGGTCGCGGCCTGGCATGAGAGCGATATCGCGCCGGATTCCGGCGACCAGCTTGCCGCAAGTCTTGAAGCGCTGGGCCTTGATCCCGATGCGACCGACCGGCCCGGCGTCCTGTCGCTGTGGGCCTGGACGATCTCCAGCGTCGTCACCGCGCTGGAGGCCGATCCCGAACTCGGCAACGCGCCCGTCTTCACCTACGGCCATTCACGGCGTGGCAAGGCGGTGCTGCTGGCCGGCGCGCGCGATCAGCGAATCGATCTGGTGCTCGCCCATCAGTCCGGCACGGCCGGCGCAGCGCCCCATGACGACATGACCGGCGAGCCGGTCGCCTCCATGGCGCGCAGCTATCCCCACTGGTTCACCCCGGCCTATCAGCGCTACGCCGAGGCGGATGAAGACGCGATCCCGGTCAATCAGCACCAGCTCATCGCGCTTGTGGCGCCGCGCGCGCTGCATCTGGGCGGCGCCAATCGCGACACCTGGGCCGATCCTGTGGGCGCACAGACTGCGGCGCGCGCAGCCCACCCCGCCTGGCGCCTCTACGGCGTCGATCCGGACACAAAACTCTCCAGCCATCTGCGCGACGGCACGCACGGCGTGCGCGAAGCCGACTGGGCGGCGTTTCTGGAGGCGGCGGAGCGGGTGGCGGATCGCCCCTAGCGCCCCCTGTCTGCGCGACCGTTGCAGATGCGCTTCACCACATCAAGCGCCAATATCGCCACGGCGAATACGCCGCCGGTCACAAGGATCACAGACTGACAGCGACCCTCGAGCGCATCGCGCTTCGGGCCGCCAACTGAGCGGAGCGAAGGAGGGCAGGAAATACCGGCGGCGAAGCCGCCGCAAGCGCGACCGCGCGCCAGCCCGTTATGGGCCGCCGACTAAGCAGAGCGAAAGAGGACAGGAAAAATGGTGGGCGGTGACGGGTTCGAACCGCCGACCCTCTCGGTGTAAACGAGATGCTCTACCAGCTGAGCTAACCGCCCTTTCCCTCTCCTTTAGCCTTCGCGCGCGGTGGGCTTCAAGCGGTCCGAACCGTAGGAGCCGAAGCTCTTGACGGTCTTGGCGGCCTTTCCAAGGCCTTCCAGCGCACGTTTGACCGGGGCGTCGTCCTCATGGCCTTCAAAGTCGAGGAAGAACATCTGTTCCCACGGGGCGCCCGCCACCGGGCGGCTCTCCAGCTTGGTGAGGTTCACGCCTTCAGCCTTGAAGACCTCCAGCGCGCTCACCAGCGAACCGGACTGATCGGAGGTGACGAAGACCAGCGAGGTCTTGCAGGGCAGAAGCGGGCTCGCCGAGGCCGGCGACAGGGCCAGCGCCACAAAGCGGGTCTCGTTGCCCACCAGGTCTGAAATGCTCGGCTCGATGACGTTGAGACCGAACAGGCCCGCCGCCTCCGGCGCACCCACGGCGGCCACGGTGGGGCCTTCGTCCAGCGCCCGCTCCAGCGCGCGGGTGGTGGAGCTGACCGGGATCTTCTTCAGTTCGGGACGCGCATTGAGCCAGACCTGCGCCTGGCGCAGCGCCTGGGCGTGGCCGTACACGGTGCGCACGGCGCCCAGATCGGTGGCTTTGCCCAGCAGCGCATGTTCGATGCGCTGATGGCGCTCGCCGGCGATCTTCAGCTTGGTGTCGCGTAAAAGGTCATAGACCTCGTTGATGCCGCCGGTGGCGGTGTTCTCGATGGGCACGAAGCCGTAATCGGCCTCACCCTGCTCCACCGCCCGGAAGATCGCCGGGTAGTCGCGCTTGATCAGCGGCGAGACCGCCGAATATCGCCCCGAAAAATGGGTATGGGCGGCGAAGTGGGAATAGCTGCCCGGCCCGCCCAGATACGCCACGCGCGCCTCGGTGAGCATGCGGTCGGCGCGCGCATCCAGCCCCGCGCGCTGGCGGCGCAGGCTGTCGTCGATGATCAGCTGGAACAGGCTTTCCACAAAGCCCTCGTCCAGCCCCTGCTCCATTCCAGCCTTCACCGCGCGCGCGATCACGTCGCGCTCGCGCTCCACATCGCGCACCGGCGTGCTTTCCCCGGCTTTCAGCGCCCCCAGCGCCTCGCCAAGCCGGCGCCGGTCGGCGAGAAGGCGAAGAAGCTCGCGATCGGCGCCGTCGATGGCGCTTCGAAGGGCGGCGCGGTCGTCGCGAGCGGGCGTGTCGGCGGTCATCAAATCATCCCCTTGAAACGAAAAACCCCCGCCGGTTTGTGGCGGGGGCGGAGGTTAAACGCGTGATGGATGCGCTCTTCAACCGGTCCCCTCAAGGGCCGATATAATAGAAGCCGGAAAAAAGCGCGTTCGTCATCATGGCTGCAGAATGGGCGGACGGCTTTGTACGGTCAACCCGGATTCGCTATGAGCCGGTCCACCGCCGCATCCACGATGAACGCGATGAGCGGCTTGATCACGTCGGCGCTTTCGCCCGCATGGGGCGCGGCGGTGACGATTCCGTGCACCGAGGCCCACAGCGCGCTCGCCGCGATGTTGCGGGCGGACTCGCACGGCGGTCCCGGCAGCTCAGCCAGGCGCTCGGTGATCACCGAGCGCAGCCGGTTTTCTTCCACGCCGTAAAGCTCTTCAAGCCGGCCTTCAGCCTTGCGCCGGGCGATGATCGCCTGCCAGCGCCGCTCGTGACGCTCCACAAAATCGTAATAGGCCATCGCCAGCGCCATCAGCTGCTCGCGCACCGGCTTGTCGCTCACAGTCGTGAACACCTTGATTTCATGGGCGTACAGCTCACGATAGGTCTCCAGTGCGGCCTCGCGCGCCACATCGTCGATATCGCCCACCAGCTTATAGAGCGAGCCCACCGACAGCTTCGCCTCGGCGGCGATCAGACGCGCCTGCAGCCCCTCCAGACCCTTCTTGTCCAGCAAGGTCAGCGCCGCCTTGATCAGGCGGGAGCGGTGCTCAGGCCCCAGCGGGGGACGTCCGCGCGGTCGCTTGGACATCGGGGTGGGATCGTCGATTTTCATGGGGTGTAGGTAGCACCGGCTCTCAGGCCGCGCAAAGCGAGGCCGCATTCATTGACAAGCGAAGCGTTAACGCGCCCGCTATCCTCTCGTTACTGGAAACCGGGGCCCGACATGAAACACTGCATCCTCTTCGCCGCTGCTGCTGCGCTCACCGCCTGCGCGCCTGCGCCGCAGGCCGGGACTGAAACGACCACCGCAGACGAAACCAGCACAGCGCGCGCGGTCATCGTCACCAGTCTGGGCGACATCACCGTCGAGCTGGCCGAGACCGCGGCTCCGGTGACCAGCGCGAACTTCCTCGCCCACGCTGAAGCCGGCCACTATGACGGCGGCGCCTTCTACCGCTCGGTGCGCGACGACAATGAGCGCGACGGCGTCGAGCCCATGAACCTCATCCAGGGCGGGCACAGCTTTGACGGCCTACCCGGCGCCGACGGCATCGCCCACGAAACCACCGAAATGACCGGCCTCAGCCATGGACGCGGCGCCATCTCCATGGGGCGCAACGAGCCGGGCACCGCCACCACCGAATTCTTTATCATGGTCGCCGACTATCCCGACCTCGACGCCGGCCCGGACACCCGCAACCCCGACGAAGCCGGCTACGCGGTCTTCGGCCAGGTGGTGGAGGGCATGGCCGTGGTCGAAGCGATCTGGATGTCGCAGACGAGCCTGGCCGGCGCGCCGGAGGACTTCCAGTATCCTCAATTCATCGTCGAGCCGGTGCGAATCGAAACGGTGCGGGTGGAGTAAGGGCGGCGACGCGCCAGCCCTGACAGGCGAACAAAAAAAAGGGCGCGCTGCGAGGCGCGCCCTTTTCTGTCTCTGAGCATGGCGAGCGCGGCTAGTGGGCGCGCACTTCGCCCGTCGCGCCTTCGCCCGGCAGGGCGGCGAGCGCGGCGTCGTCGGCTTCGGTCCATTCGATGGGTTCGACCTTGCCGGCGAGGGCGTGCTTGAGCACTTCGTCGACGGTCTCCACCGAGATGATCTCCAGACCCGCCTTCACGTTTTCAGGCACGTCCTCGAGATCCTTCACGTTTTCCTGCGGGATCAGCACGGTTTTCACCCCGCCGCGGTGGGCCGCCAGGAGTTTCTCCTTCAGACCGCCAATGGGCAGGACCCGGCCGCGCAGCGTGATTTCGCCGGTCATGGCCACGTCTTTCCTCACCGGAATCCCCGACAGGGCGGAGACGATGGCGGTGATCATGGCGCCGCCCGCGCTCGGCCCGTCCTTGGGCGTCGCGCCTTCGGGCACATGGACGTGGATGTCGGTGTTGCGGAACACGGTCGGCTTCACGCCCAGCGCCGGAGCCCGGCTCTGCACATAGGAATTGGCCGCCGAGATCGACTCCTTCATCACATCGCGCAGATTGCCCGTGACGGTCATCTTGCCGCGACCGGGCATCTTCACCGCCTCGATGGTCAGCAAGTCGCCGCCCACCTCGGTCCAGGCGAGACCGGTGACGAGGCCGACCCGGTCTTCGGTCTCGGTTTCGCCGTAGCGGTATTTCCGCACCCCGGCGAACTCGGCGAGATTATCCGAGCTGACGGTGATTTCGGTGACGTCGCCCGCAACGAGCTTGCGCACCGTCTTGCGGGCGAGCCTGGCCAGCTCGCGCTCCAGATTCCGCACGCCGCTTTCACGGGTGTAATAGCGGATGAGGTCGCGCAGCGCGTCCTCCTGCAGCGTCCATTCGCCGTCTTTGAGCGCATGCGCCTTCACCTGCTTGGGGATCAGGTGGCGCTTTGCGATCTCCACCTTCTCGTCCTCGGTGTAGCCGGCGATGCGGATGACCTCCATCCGGTCCAGAAGCGGCTGAGGCATGTTCAGCGTGTTGGCCGTGGTGATGAACATCACGTCCGACAGATCGTAATCGACCTCCAGATAGTGGTCGCCGAAATTGGCGTTCTGTTCGGGATCGAGCACTTCCAGCAGCGCCGCCGACGGGTCGCCGCGATAATCGGCGCCCAGCTTGTCGATCTCATCGAGCAGGAAGAGCGGATTGGAGCTCTTCGCCTTCTTCATCGACTGGATCACCCGGCCCGGCATGGAGCCGATATAGGTGCGCCGGTGGCCGCGGATCTCGGCCTCGTCGCGCACGCCGCCCAGCGACATGCGCACGAACTCACGCCCCGTCGCCTCGGCGATGGAGCGGCCCAGCGAGGTCTTGCCCACGCCCGGCGGACCCACGAGGCACAGGATCGGCCCCTTGATCTTCTTGGTGCGCGCCTGAACCGCCAAGTGCTCGATGATGCGTTCCTTGACCTTCTCCAGGCCATAGTGATCGCGCTCGAGCACGGCTTCGGCCTTGTCCAGATCCGCCTTCACGCGCTTGCGCTTGTTCCAGGGGATGTTCAGCAGCCAGTCCAGATAATTGCGCACGACGGTGGATTCCGCCGACATCGGGCTCATCTGGCGCAGCTTTTTCATCTCCGCCTCGGCCTTGGCGCGGGCTTCCTTGGAGAGCTTGGTCTTCTCGATCTTCTCTTCCAGCTCGGCCAGCTCTTCCTTGCCGTCCTCGCCTTCGCCCAGCTCGCGCTGGATCGCCTTCATCTGCTCGTTGAGATAATACTCGCGCTGGGTCTTCTCCATCTGCCGCTTCACGCGGTTGCGGATCTTCTTCTCGACCTGCAGCACCGAGATCTCGCCCTCCATCAGCCCGAACACCCTCTCCAGGCGCTCGGAGACGGACGGGTTGGACAGTAGCTCCTGCTTTTCAACGATCTTCACGGCCAGATGCGCCGCGATCGTGTCGGCCATCTTGGCCGGCTCGACGATCTCGCCCACGGCGGACATGGCCTCGGGCGGCACTTTCTTGTTCAGCTTGACGTAGTCTTCGAACTTCTCCGCAGCCGCGCGCATCAGCGCTTCGACTTCGGCGGGGTCGGCGACCTCCTCGTCCACAAGCTCGGCCTCGGCTTCAAAATAGGCTTCGTTGTCGAGGTATTTCGTGATCTTGACGCGGCGCCCGCCTTCGACCAGCACCTTCACAGTGCCGTCGGGCAGCTTGAGAAGCTGCAGCACGCTGGCCACCACGCCGGTTTCATAAATGCCGTCGGAATCAGGATCATCGTCCGCGGCGCTCTTCTGGGTCGCCAGCAGGATCTGCTTGTCGGCCCGCATCACTTCTTCAAGCGCGCGCACCGACTTTTCCCGGCCCACAAAGAGCGGCACGATCATGTGGGGAAACACCACGATGTCGCGCAGCGGCAGCAGCGGCAGGGTTTTGGTCTCGGTCATTCGTCTCGTCCTTTCGGATCGCTTCCGCGCCCGGTTGAGGCGCGCGGAAACCCTGGGGCGCCGGCCCGCCAATGCGGCGCCGGCGAAGAGCGGCGCGCCTCGTCAGCTAAAGCCTCGCCGCATTCGTGTGCTTAAACAAGTGGAGGCGCGCAGGCATGGCTTCAAGCGGGTGAACGATGCGCGACGCTGTCCAGGTGCAGTGACCGGCTTGTTAGGGCGTCTCGATCAGGAGCGGCGGCGTGCGTGCTGCAATGCACTCCGGCGCGGCGCGATCGCCGAGCAGGGAGTCCGGCGCCTCGAAGAACCGCGCCGCCAGCGACAGGGCGCAGCCGTCCCCGCTCCAATTTGTGGTCTCGGTGTGAAACCCGTAGGGCAGTTCGATCACCCGGCTCCGACCGAGGGTCCGCGCCGCACCGCGCCCCCACCGCGTCGGGGTCAGCGCATCGAGTTCGCCGGCGAGAATGAGCGTGGGCGCATCGGCGAGCGTCGGCGCTAGCTCGCTCGCCGGACGCCGCGCCGCGCCGAACGCCTGGCAAACCGCCGGCGGGAACGTACCGGTCTCAAGCCCGGCGTAGGCGTCTGGATCGGCTGGCCGGCCCGGCGTCTCGGCGCACCAGACGGCGAGGCGCAAGCCCCAGACGAAATCGCTCACGCCGCCGCTATCTTCCGCGCTCATGTCAGCGGCGCGGTCCATGGCCTGCAGGGCCGGCGCGATGTCGTCCGCCGCGCCCACCGCCGCAGAGAATGCGATCGTGCGCGCCCGGTCACGATCGCCTGCGTCGACCGCCGCGTCCACCGCGGCGAAGAAACGGCTTTCAAGGTCGGGATAAGCCGCCTCGCACTCCGCATCCTCCGCGCAGATCCGCGCCAGCCGCCGGGTCACCGCTTCGAGATTGCGCGGATACTCGAAATCGAAATCGGCGGCATGCGGCAGCGGAGAGTCCAGCACCATGGAGTCCACCGAGCCGGGATGCTCGCGCGCGAAGGTCAGCGCGAGCCGCGTGCCGTAGGAAAGGGCGAACAGAGACAGCCGCTCATAGCGCAGAACCCGGCGCAAATCTTCCAGGTCGGCGGCGTGCGCGGCCGTGTTGTACTGGTCGGGGTCGACGCCGCGGGACTCCAGTCCGGCGCGGCACGACGCGGCGGCGTCGACAAGCGCGGCCGCTCGGTCAGGACCGCTGCGCCGCGACGCCGCGGCATAGTCCGGGCAGTCCAGCGACGGCTCTGCATGGACGCCGCCGCGTCGGACGTAGACGATGAAATCGCGATCCTGCGTCCACGGATAAGCGCCGGGGTAGTTTGCGGCGGACAGGCCGCCCGCCCCCGGCCCGCCGGGTATGAATACGACCGGCGCGAGGCCGGACTCGCCGGACGCCGCCGCCACGACGACGACCGGCAGGCGAATCATCGCCGAGGCCGGATCGCGGCGATCTTCTGGAACGACCAGATATCCGCGCATGCGATGGCGAGGCGAAGCAGCGATCGGAAACGCGGCGTTCTCTGCGACAGCGTCAAAACGCGCCGGGGCGGGACCGTCGCCGGAGCCCGTCGCGCAGCCGGCCAGCGTCAGGCAGGCGCAGGCGAGCGCCTGCAGAGCGGGTCGTCGGACCATGGTCTCGCCTCCGGAAGGCGCCCGCCTGCGCGGCGCTTGCATCTCACTATTTCGGCCAGGGGCCGCTCGATCAAGTCCCCCGGCGAAATGTGATCGCAAACGAAAAACGCCGGACCTTCCGGCCCGGCGCTTCTCAGATCGAAGGCGGGAAAGGCGCTGTTACGCGCCCTTGGAGCCGCTTTCACTTTTGGCCTTGGCGTAGATGTAGAGCGGCGTGGCGTCGCCGGTGACGACTTCAGCGTTGACCACGACTTCTTCCACACCGTCCATGCCGGGCAGCTCGTACATGGTGTCGAGCAGGATACCCTCCATGATGGAGCGCAGACCCCGGGCGCCGGTTTTGCGCAGGATCGCCTTTTCGGCGATGGCGACAAGCGCATCCTCGGTGAAGGAGAGGCCCACGCCCTCCATCTCGAACAGGCGCTGATACTGCTTCACCAGGGCGTTTTTCGGCTCGGTGAGGATCTGCACCAGGGCGCCCTCGTCGAGATCCTCCAGCGTGGCGATGACCGGCAGACGGCCGACGAATTCCGGGATCAGGCCGAAGCGCTGCAGATCGTCCGGCTCGCAGTCGCGAAGCACGTCACCCTGACGGCGCGCGTCAGGATCACGCACATCGGCGCCGAAGCCGACCGCGCTGCCCTTGCCGCGCTGGGCGATGATCTTTTCAAGGCCGGCGAACGCGCCGCCGACGATGAACAGGATGTTGGTGGTGTCCACCTGCAGGAATTCCTGCTGGGGATGCTTGCGCCCGCCCTGGGGCGGCACGGAGGCCACGGTGCCCTCCATGATCTTCAACAGCGCCTGCTGCACGCCCTCGCCCGACACGTCGCGGGTGATGGACGGGTTGTCGGACTTGCGGCTGATCTTGTCGATTTCGTCGATATAGACGATGCCGCGCTGGGCGCGCTCGACATTGTAGTCGGCCGACTGCAGAAGCTTGAGCACGATGTTCTCGACATCTTCGCCCACATAACCGGCTTCGGTCAGCGTGGTGGCGTCGGCCATGCAGAACGGCACGTCCAGAATACGCGCCAGAGTCTGGGCCAAGAGCGTCTTGCCGCAGCCGGTCGGGCCGATCAGCAGGATGTTGGACTTGGACAGCTCCACGTCCTGATTCTGGGAGGCGTGGTTGAGGCGCTTGTAGTGGTTGTGCACCGCCACCGCGAGGACGCGCTTGGCGGTTTGCTGGCCGATCACATAGTCCTGCAGGACCTGGAAGATCTCCTGCGGGCTGGGAACGCCCTCTTTCGATTTCACCAGCGAAGTTTTGTTCTCTTCGCGGATGATGTCCATGCAGAGCTCGACGCATTCGTCGCAAATGAACACCGTGGGGCCCGCGATGAGCTTGCGGACCTCGTGCTGGCTCTTGCCGCAGAACGAGCAGTACAGCGTGCTCTTTCCGTCGCCTGTGGTCGCCTTGGTCATGCTAGCTCCAGTCGGTCCCGCCTTCGCGCACCTTACAGCGCCGTCCGCCAGAGCCCTAATGGCCTCGATCGGGACGGACGCGAGTCGATGCGCCTCACATACGCAAGATCAAGGCCGGACCTTAGCGAAACGTTTTCATACTGTATTCGACCACACGCCCGGCGCGTTGATCAAGCGCGCAAAGCCGCGCTGCGCAGATCACTGCGCAGCGCGGCCCGGTTTGCTGTCAGTGATAAAGCCGATCAGGCCGCTTCAGAGCCGCCGCGCTTTGCATACACATGGTCGATCAGCCCGAAGTCGCGGGCTTCATCGGCGTTCATGTAGGTGTCGCGGTCCAGCGTCTTGGCCACATGGTCGATGGTCTGGCCGGTGTGACGCTCGTAGATTTCGTACATGCGGCGCTTGATACGCAGGATGTCCTCGCCGTGGCGCTCAATGTCCGCGGTGGTGCCGCGGAAGCCGCCGGAGGGCTGGTGCATCATGATTCGCGCGTTCGGCGTGGCGAAGCGCATGTCCTTCTCGCCGCCCGCCAGCAGCAGCGAGCCCATGGAGGCCGCCATGCCGACACAGGCCGTCGCCACGGGGCAGCGGATGTACTGCATCGTGTCGTAGATCGCGAGACCGGCGCTCACCGAGCCGCCCGGCGTGTTGATGTACATCGCGATCTCTTTTTTCGGATTTTCCGATTCGAGATAGAGCAGCTGGGCGACCATCAAGCTCGCCATATGGTCTTCCACCACGCCGGTGACGAAGACGATGCGCTCTTTCAGGAGCCGGGAGTAGATGTCGAACGCCCGCTCGCCGCGTGCGGTCTGTTCGACCACCATCGGCACCAGGTTCATCATGGTTTCCTGCGGATCGTTCATTCTCTGCTCCCGTCACTCGGCCGTCTAAGGGCGAAATGGCCCGCCGCGCGCACTCTTGCAAGGGGCGCGGCGGGGCGCAAATGCTGCGGTCAGCTTAGTCCTCGCCGGAGGCCTTTTTCGCGGCGGTTTTCTTGGCCGGAGCCTTTTTCTTGGCGGGGGCCTTTTTGGGCTTTTCCTCGCCGTCGGCCGGAGCGTCCTTTTTCTCAGTCGCCTTCTTGGCCGCGGCTTTCTTGGCCGGGGCTTTCTTTTTGGCCGGCGCCGTCTTCTTGGCGCTTTCGGCTTCCGGCGCGTCGTCCTCGGCGAACAGGGTCTCGCGATCGACCTCTTTCTCGCTCACATCGGCGAGCTCGAGGATGTAATCGACCACCTTCTCCTCATAGATCGGCGCGCGCAGCGACTGAAGCGCGCCCGGATTCTTCTGATAGAAGTCAACCACTTCACGTTCGCGGCCAGGATAGCGCTGGGCTTCCTGGTTCACCGCGCGGGCGATCTCTTCCTGGGTCACGTCGATATTGGCCGCGCGGCCCATCTCGGCGAGCACCAGGCCCAGGCGCACGCGGCGCTCGGCGATGGCCATGTAGTCGGTGCGCAGATCGTCCTCGGACTTTTCCTTGTCCTCGTCGTCCAGCTGATCGTTCTCGATGGCGTTCTTGACCTCGCGCCAGATCGCCTCGAACTCCTGCTCCACCATCTTGCGGGGCAGGTCGATCGTGTTGTGGGCCTCGTCGATCTGGTCGAGGAGCGAGCGCTTCACCTTCATGCGGGACGCCTGGGCGTGCTCCTGCTCGAAGCGGCCCTTCAGGGCGTCTTTCAGCGCATCCAGGCTCGGCAGGCCGAGGCGTTCGGCGAGCGAATCGTCGATCGCGCTTTCGGCCGGCGCCTGAACTTCCTTCACTTCGGTGGCGAAGACGGCGTCTTTGCCGGCCAGCTGCTCGGCCTGGTAAGCCTCGGGGAACGTGACCTTCACCTCGATCTTGTCGCCGGCCTTGGCGCCGATGAGCTGCTCTTCAAAGCCGGGGATGAACTGCCCCGACCCGATCACAAGCTCGGCGCCCTCGGCCTTGCCGCCGTCGAATTCTTCGCCGTCGATAGAGCCGACAAAATCAATCACGACCTTGTCGCCGTCTACGGCCTTGGCCTTGGCGGCCTTGGGCTCATAGGCCTGAGCCTGCTTGGCCAGCTCGCCCATGGCTTCGTCGATCTGCGCGTCGGCGACTTTCGCGACCGGCTTTTCGACCTTGAAGCCCTTGGGATCGGCCGGTTCGAAGTCCGGCATGATCTCGACATTGATCTCGAAGGCGAAATCGCTGCCCTTCTTGATCACGTCCTCGGCGTCGGATTTCACGTCCACGGCCGGCTGGGAGGCCGGGCGCAGCTTGCGCTCGTCCAGGGTGTCCTGGGTGGCCTGGGGCACGATTTCCTGAAGGATGTCGCCCATGATCGAGGCGCCGAACATCTTCTTGATGTGGCTCGCCGGCACCTTGCCCGGGCGGAAGCCCTTCAGGCGCACTTCAGGGCGGATCTCTTCGATCTTGGCGGTCAGCTTCTTCTCGAGCTCCGACGCGGGCACCACGACCTCAAACGTGCGCGAGAGTCCTTCGGAAGATTTTTCAACAACGTTCATCGTGGCGAGGCCTTGTCATGGATACATCGCCGCACGCAGGGCGCCGCTTGACACTAGCGAAAAGCGCGCCCCGGCGGCGGCCGGGAATGAGCGCGCGTTATGTCACGCGTCTTTCGCAGACGCAACGGGCGGACGGCGGTTGATGTGAAAGGGGTGTGAACCCCCTACCCCTCGCCGCGATAAAACCCGGCCTGCGCCCCGAAAAGCTTCGCATACGGCCCGTCCGCCTCGATCAGGGCGGCGTGGGATCCGTCTTCCGCGATACGGCCCTTTTCCAGCACGAGAATGCTCTGCGCGGCGCGCAGATTGGACAGGCGATGGCTGATCAGGATCACCGTCTTGCCGGCGCGGGCCACCGAATCGATCAGGGCGGCTTCGGCTTCAGGGTCGAGGGCGGAGGTGGGCTCGTCCAGGATCAGCGTGTCCGCGCCGGCGCGCAGCATGGCGCGGGCCAGCGCCAGGCGCTGCCACTGGCCGCCGGACAGCTCCACCCCGTCCAGCTGCTGGCGCGACAGCTCGGTGTCGAGGCCGTGGGGCAGATCGTCGATGACGTCGCGGGCGAGCCCGGAATCGACCGCCGCCTCGATCTCCGGCTCCCCGGCGCCGCGAAGCCCGCGGCCCATGGCGATATTGTCGCGCGCGGTGAACGCATAGCGCTGAAACGGCTGGAACAGCGCGGCGGTGCGCCCGGCCAGCGCCTCGCGGTCCCAGTCGCCGAGCGGCGCGCCGTCCAGCATGATGGTCCCGGCGCTTGGCGCGTAAAGCCCGGTCAGGAGCTTCACCAGCGTCGACTTGCCCGAGCCGTTGGCCCCCACGATCCCGAGGCGCAGGCCCGGCGGGATATGCAGGCTCACCCCGGCCACCGCGTCGCGGGCGGCCCCCTTATAGCGATAGCGCACATCGGTGAGGCGGTAGCCGTCGCCGGGGGCCGGGCCTTCAGTCAAAGTTCCCGACGGCGCGGCGTCGGTGCGGTCGAGAAGCGCGAACAGGTTTGACGCGTAGAGCACGTCCTCATAGGCGCCGCTGAACGCGGCGAGCAGGTTTGTGACCGTGTTCTGCCCCTGCTTGAGCACGGCGATGAGCAGCGTCATCTCCCCCAGCGAAATCGCGCCGGAGACCGCGCGCAGCACCGCATAGAGCTTGCCGGCGATGAAGATCACGCTGGAGCCCAGGATCAGCGCCGCCCCGCCCCAGCTGCGCCGCGCCTGCAGCGCGCGGTCCTCGGCGTAGAGCATGGCGAACAGCCCGCCATGGCGCTCGGCGAAGGCGTTAGAGGCGCCCGCATGAAGGCGCTCCGGCGCGGCGCCGGCCGACACCATCAGGCCTTCCAGATAAGAGCGCTTTCGCATGGCTGGCGTGCGGCCGGTGTAATAGCGAAACCCGGCGCCGGAAAATCCCAGCTCGCCCAGAAACAGCGGCAGGCCGCCGGCGATCACCAGAAGGATCAACCAGGGCGAATAGGCAAGGAGCAAGCCGGCAAAGCTTAGAAGCGTCACCGCAAACTGGGCGGCGTCCAGCGTCCGTCCCACCAGCGAAAAAGGCCGCGAGGCCGCGTTCTGGCGCGCCAGGGTGATCTGCTGCTGCACCTCGGCGCGCTCGATCACGTCCAGCGGCAGGGCGGCCGCCCGGGCGAAGATTTTCGAGCCGACGGCGTAGCCCAGCTCGGCGTGCAGGACGGTGCGGTAATGGCCGGTGATGCGCCGCAGCGCCACCAGCGCGCCCAGCACGCCCGCTTCAGCCGCGGCATAGGACAGGGCGAGGTTTCGGTCCGCAACGGCGCGCGTGTCGATCGCGGCCACCACCGCGTCGATCATCAGCTTGCCCAGATACGCCGCCACCGCCGGCGCCAGCGCAGCGGCAAGCGTCAGGGCGGCGATCCCCAGAATGAGGCGCGGGCTGGCCGCCCAGGCCAGCGCCAGCGTCCGCAAGGTGAGCCCCAGCGCCTGCCGCGCGCCTGGCGTCTCAACCTCGGCGCGGTCGGTCATGGCTACTCGGCCGCCACCGTATCGGCGTTGGCGTCCAAGTCTTCATCGTCGTCTGCGTCCGCGCCCTCACCCGCCTGCGCACGGGCGGCGTCGACGCGCTGGCTCAGCACCGCGCCCTTGTGCGGGAACGGCTCGGCCGGGAGCGGCACGCCCATGAAGAGCGCCAGCTTTTCAAAGCCGTCGCCGGCGCAGACATCGATCACCAGCAAGTCCTCGGGCCGGTCCTTGAAATAGTCCATGACTTCCGCGACGTGGCGGTCATAGACCCAGGAAAACCGTTCCGGCACATAGGTGTAGCAGCCATAGACCGCCGCGCGCAGAAGCTGGCGCATGAGGAAATGCGTCTCCTGATCCGGATCTTCGGCGTGGCCAAAAGCCGGCCGGTTGAACCAGTGGTTCCGGCACGAGCGCTGCCAGGCGTCCTTGTCGCGCACGGTGAGCACGAACTTCGAGCCGGGATATTGCTGGTCGAACTGCTGGTAGTAGGGCGCGCAGGTGATGTCGGTCAGCCCGTCATGGTATTTCAGCAAAGTCAGATCGTACTGCCCGTTGGCGAGCTCGGTGTAGGTGTCCTCGTCGATGGGGTAGTGCGAGCAATCCCAGCCCAGCATCTGCAGCGCATGGGTGAGCGAGCGGGTGCCGGTGCGCGACAGGCCCAGCCCGAAGACCTTGGGTTTGTCCGCCGCCGCGCCATAGACCTGGCGGTGGTCGTTCCTCTCCAGCCAGCTTTCCAGATCGGTCAGGGTGAAGTCGCCTTTCTCCACCAGCCCCATCTCTGCGAGGCCCCGGTCGGCGTGCTCGGGCAGCGCGGCGATGAAGTCGTGGGTTTCCTGCGCGCTGGCGCCCTTGGGCACATGGCGGCGGGCGTACTCCACGGCGGCCATGGCGACCTGGCAGTCCAGATCCGTCTCCTCGGCCGCCGGCCAGCGCGACATGGCCGAAGACAGGCGCTTGAACTGGACCTTGGTGCGGCTTCTCAGCTCGCGCAGGGCGTATTTCTGGAAGATATGGCGATAGGCCTGGAAATAGTCGTGCAGGATATCGAAATTGCGGAACTGCTTGGACAGGCGCAGCGGCTTCATGGCCAGATTGCGCAGGCGCGATTCCGGACGCAGGGCGTATTTCAGATCGTCTTTTGGTGGAGTGACCTTCGCCATGGCGCGCACCAGATCGATGCGCGTGATGTGCACGCCGCAATGGATCCGGCCCCGGAACCGGTCGGAGACATAAGCGTCCACATAGGCCGCGTCGCACTCCTCGATGAAAGCGCGCATGTCCTCCAGGATCAGGCAGTCGGCGTCGAGATAGACCACGTAGTCGCAGTCATGCTCGATTCGCAGCATCTGCTCGACGCAAGCCGTGAACGGGCGCACATCGTTGAGGATGTAGATGTTGTCCGGCCGGATATGACGCTTCGCCAGCTCCAGCGAAACATCCGCCGTGCGCTCGTCAATGCGGCGAAAAACAAGGTCGATCTTAGCCAATCAAGGCCCCCACTTCATGGTTTCGTTGACCGGCCCGGCGAGCTGATCGAACAGGGCGGCGTGCTCGGCCTTGAGCTCGTCACGCCAGCGCAGATCGAGGCGGATCTCGTCTGGATGGTCTTCATAATACGCGGCGGAGCGGACGCCGGGCCGCACCAGCGCGCCTTCGGTGCCGCGCGCGGCGAGAAACTGCGTGCCGTTATTGCCGCCCAGCGGGTGATGGGGGCGGCTGGCGAAGGTCAGCATGTCCGCATCATACGCCGCCCCGATGAACTGGGCGAGGCGCCGTGCGACATCCTGCGGCGTGGTGGCGAGATCCTCATAGGCGATGCGCAGCACGGGGCCGGGAAACGCATCGCTCAGCGTTTGCGCCGCCTCGATCTGCTCCAGCCAGTCGCTGATCTGGGCAGCCGGATCGCGGTCTGGATATTTGCGCAGGCGCGAATTGACCACGGCGCGCCCGTCGCGGGTCAGAAAGATCAGCCGCGCCTGATGACCGGCGGCGCGCAATTCCTCGGCGCGCGCGGCGATCCAGTCGGTCCTTTTGCTGGAATCGATGACGATGGACGCGCCGGCGTGGTCCGCCACCGCGGCGTACAACCCCTCGCCCTCTCCTTCGGTCCAGGAAAACCCGTTCCAGAACGCGCAGTCATCGCCGCAAATCTTGCAGGCGCGCTTTTTCAGAGGTTTGGACGCGTCGCCGAGATAGCGCACTTTTGCGCCCTCGCCGATGTAAACGGCGCCGGGCATGCCGGAGAGCACCATGCCGAGCAGGGTCGACCCGGAATGGCCCGCCCCGCAGATCATGACGCCGGTGAGTGAATCCTGACCCGACACGCCGTTTCGTCCCCTTAAGCCGCACCCCCCGGAACGGCTGAATACATCTATAAGTCAACGTCCCGGCCAAAAAGGCAAGCGCCGCCTGCTGCGCCGCCGCAAAGCGCCAGGCCGGCCTGAACCCCAAACAAAAAAACCGGCGGCGAAGCCGCCGCAAGGGCGACCGCCCGTGCGCAGTGTCAGCGAGGAGCGAAGGCCCGGACGGGCCTGAGCATCAGAAAAAAGTGGTGCGGCTGGAGGGACTCGAACCCCCACGTCGTAAGACACGTGGACCTAAACCACGCGCGTCTACCAGTTCCGCCACAGCCGCAGCGCAGCCGTTTTTAAGCGAGCCGCGCGGATTTGACGAGCGCGGCGATGCAGTGAGCGCGAGGCCGGAACGCGAGGCCGAACGCACCCGTTGTTTGCCCTGAGCCGCAAGCAATGAGGGCGAAGCCATGGCTGAACCTAAACTCGGAACCGGGGACGATGCCGACCCTGCGCGCAACGCCGCCCAGCTCAAACGCGAAATCGAGAGCGGCGTCCAGCGCGACAAGGTCAGCTATCCAGATCCCGGCGCCTCGCCGCTGGGCACCGATGACGAAGCCGCAGGCCGCCCGGCGGACGCCGAGCGCGAGCGGATCGAGCTGTCCAGCCGCACCGCCGCGCGCAGCGACGCCCCGACCGACGCCGGACTCCGATCCGCCGGACCGGACAAGCCGTTTCGCCGGATTCGGTCTGCGCCGCGCGCCGGATCCAGCGACGACGCTGACCAGGTGGAGACCACGCCGGGCTTTCGCCTGGCCGTGTTTGGCGGCGCGGTCCTGATTGTCGCCGCTGCGGCGGGCCTGAAGTTCGCCCTCTAGGCGCTTGAGCCTTGCGCCGCCGGCCTTCGACTTCAGCGCAGCGCCGTATCCGCCGCCCCGGCCTCGCCAGCCTCTCCGGCGCCCGCATTAAAACGCGCGGCCGCAGCCGCCGCATCGGCGCAAGCGAGTTCCAGCGCCTCGCGCGATGTCGCGCCCAGCGCTCGCGCTTCGGCGTTCGTGGCCAGCGCCCAGGCAAGACCTTCAAACCCGTCCGGACTGGTCAGGCGCAGCACGCCGACGCCGGCCTCGGCGCGCATGAAATCGCCGGGTGCGGAAAGCCGCCGCACCTCGACGCCCTCCCCCGCAGCCTCATCGGCGATGAAAGCGATGACGTGCGCGACCCCGGCCACATCGCCGCGCCGAAGAACAAAGGACCCGCCGCACGCCTCGGCCACCGCGTCCAGCCGCGCGGTGCGCGCGCCGCGCCCTTGCGTGAAGCTCACCAGCACCGCGCCGGGGTTTGCCCGCGCGCCCTGCGGAACGGGCGTCGGCGCGCGCGTATCGGGCGCGCCGGCGAACAGATCGACGCCCCGCCCCTCCAGGGCACGGGTCGCGTAGACGGCGCCCGCGCCGAGCGCGCAACTGGCGAGCACCGCGGCGGCGGCGCGAAACAGCGCTGACATGAAGCCCCCTCTTTCGTCCCTCGCAGTGCGTTATATCGTTTCGCGGCCCATCGGGCCAAGACCTTGTCTGGAGAGCCGCCATGACCGCTTCGGAAAACCGCACGCCGTTTGACTGGGAGACACGGTTCAAGGCCGACGACGCCCCCTGGGAGCGGGGCGGCCTGCACCCGGCGGCGGCGCATTTTCGAAAAGCCGGCGTGCTCACCGCAGGCCAGTCCATCTATGTGCCCGGCTGCGGACGCAGCCCGGAGCCGGTGGCCTTCGCCCGCTACGGCCTGCGCGTCACCGCCAGCGACGTAGCGCCCAGCGCCGTGAAACGCCAGAAAGAGCAGATGACGGCGGCGGGCCTTGAAGCCGCCGTGTTCGAGGCCGACGGCCTCGACTGGCGCCCGCCCGTGCCGTTCGATCTCCTTTGGGAGCAGACCTTCCTGTGCGCCATCCACCCACATGACCGCCCGCGCTATGAGCAGATGGCGTTCGAGGTCCTGAAACCCGGCGCCCGCCTCATCGCCCTCTTCATGCAGAAGGGCGAGCCCGGCGGTCCGCCCTATGGCTGCTCGCTGGGCGCCATGCGCCTGCTGTTTCCCGAAGAACGCTGGATCTGGCCCGCCGACGCCGACTTCACGGCGTTTCCCCACCCCGATCTTGGCGGCAAGGCGGAGCTGGGCGGCGTTCTGGTGCGGCGCTAGGGCGGCTCTCACACACGCCAAAACCGCCCGCCGCAAGGTTTGCGCGAGGCCATGAGGATAGCGAGGGCGGCGCGGAAGGATCCAGGCCGTTTCTCTTTTGTGTGTTGGAGGCCGGATACGACCCCCGCGCCGCTGGGATGTTTTTTCGGTCACGCGATCCAACGGAACCTCCCCGTCTACCCGTAACCCGCCGCTTTGCGGACCGGTGCGTTAGCCGGTTCTCACTCGGGACACCCCGTCATTCCCGCCCGAACAGGACGCTCCGGAACGGCCTCGCCTGCGAGATGACAGGGGTGATTATGCGGGCGGAGGCAGAGGGGGCGGATAAGTTTTTTGGTTTTGTGCTCTCTCGCACGTCATTCCCGCGAAAGCGGGAACCCAGCGATCACAGAGCGCCCGCGAGGCCGTACTGGGTCCCCGTGTTCGCGGGGATGACGAGGCGGAGAGCCTCGCCCCCCCTAAAGCGGAATATTATCGTGTTTCTTCCACGGGTTGCTGAGCTTCTTGTTGCGAAGCGTCCTTAGCGCGCGGATCAGGCGCCAGCGGGTGTTGTGGGGCTGGATGACGTCGTCGAGATAGCCGCGCGAGGCCGCCACGAAGGGGTTGGCGAAGCGGTCTTCGTACTCCTTGGTGTGGGCGGCCATGGTTTCGGCGTCGCCCAGATCGGCGCGGTGGATGATTTCTGCGGCGCCCTTGGCGCCCATGACCGCGATTTCGGCGGTGGGCCAGGCGTAGTTGATGTCGCCGCGCAGGTGCTTTGACGCCATCACGTCATAGGCGCCGCCATAGGCCTTGCGGGTGATGACGGTGAGCTTGGGCACGGTGGCCTCGGCGTAGGCGAACAGGAGCTTGGCGCCGTGCTTGATGAGGCCGCCATATTCCTGCTTGGTCCCCGGCAGGAAACCCGGCACGTCCACGAAGGTGATGATGGGGATTTCAAACGCGTCGCAGAAGCGCACGAAGCGCGCGGCCTTCTTCGAGGCGTCGATGTCCAGAACGCCGGCGAGGCTCAAGGGCTGGTTTGCGACAAAGCCCACGCTCTGGCCTTCCAGGCGGCCGAACCCGGTGACGATGTTGGCGGCGTAGTCGGGCGCAAGCTCGTAGAAATCGCCCTCGTCGGCGACTTTCTCGATCAGCTCCTTGATGTCGTAAGGCTTGTTGGGGTTGGGCGGCACCAGCGTGTCGAGGCTGGGTTCGCAGCGCTCGGGATCGTCCTGGGCCTCGCGCACAGGCGGCTTTTCGCGATTGTTCAGCGGCAGGAAATCGATCATCCGGCGCACCTGGATCAGCGCCTCGATATCGTTTTCAAACGCCGCGTCGGCGACGCCGGATTTCCTGGCGTGCACGGATGCGCCGCCCAGCTCTTCATGGGTGACCACCTCGTTGGTGACGGTTTTCACCACGTCGGGGCCGGTCACATACATGTAGGAGGTGTCCTTCACCATGAAGATGAAGTCGGTCATGGCGGGCGAGTACACGTCGCCGCCCGCGCACGGACCCATGATGACGCTGATCTGGGGGATCACGCCGGAGGCGAGCACGTTGCGCTGGAAGATCTCGGCGTAGCCGCCCAGCGCGTCCACGCCTTCCTGGATGCGCGCCCCGCCGGCGTCGAACAGGCCGATGATCGGCGCGCCGTTCTTCAGCGCCATGTCCTGCACCTTGCAGATCTTGCGCGCATGGGCGAGCGAGAGCGAGCCGCCGAACACCGTGAAGTCCTTGGCGAACACATAGACCAGTCGGCCGTTGATCGTGCCGGAACCGGTGACCACCCCGTCGCCGGGGATCTTCTTGGTCTCCATGCCGAACTCGGTGCAGTCGTGCTCGACGAACATGTCGAACTCTTCAAACGAGCCCGCGTCCAGCAGCACGTCCAGGCGCTCGCGCGCGGTCAGCTTGCCCTTGTCATGCTGGGCGGCGATGCGTTTTTCGCCGCCGCCCATGCGGGCGGCGTCGCGCTTAGCGTCAAGCTGGTCGAGAACGGCTTTCATGAAACGGCGCTCCGGCGTGTGAAACAATCTGCGCCTAGCTAGCACCGTCCGGCGCGAGCGGGCAAACCGTTCAGCCGCTCAAGGTTCAGGCCGCCTTTCCGCGCTCAACCATCGGCGCCGCAGTCGTCCCTTCTGACTTCCCGGCTGTTTGTTCCGGCCCGGCTTGCCCGGCGGCCTCCACAGGGCGGCGGCCCACGACGGTCATGATGTAGCGCTCCATGCGGTCCAGCGCGCCGCGCTCCATGGCCAGCTGCAGACGCGTGACGTCTTCGCCGGACTCCGCCAGGCGCGCGATCACCGGATCGCAGCCGGGCATCGCAAGGGTCAGGCGGGCGCCCGCCGGAGCCGCCACCGGACCTTCGATCTCGACCGAAGCCGGTGAAAGGCGCACCACCGTCACCGCCTGCCGGGTCTCGCCGCCGACAAGAATCTCGGCGCTTATGCGCACGGCTTGCGGCACCACGCTCTGGCGCACCGCGCTGTCGCCGATCCCGTCCAGGAAGCCGCGCACTTCTTCGGAGAGGATTTTCGCCTCGCCGGACAGTTCGCCGGACACCGAGTCGACCCTTGTCGAGCTGTCGCGGGTCTCGGCCCCTGCGGACTCCACCGCCGCGACTTCGGTCATGATCTGTCCCGCCTCTTCAGACAGGGAAGCGGCGGACCGGGCGATCTCCTCGGTGGCGGCGCGCTGTTCTTCAGCGGCTGCGGCCACCGTCTCGGCGACTTCATCAAGATCGGCGATGGCGGCCTGGATGCGCTCCATGGCCGCGATGGCGTTGGAGGACAATCCTGCGACGCCGTTGATCGCGGCGCTGATTTCTTCGGTGGCCTTGCCGGTCTGGCCGGCCAGCACCTTCACTTCGCTGGCGACCACCGCAAAGCCCTTGCCCGCCTCGCCGGCGCGCGCGCTTTCAATGGTGGCGTTCAACGCCAGCAGATTGGTCTGCTCGGCGATTCCGTCGATCAGCTCGACAAAGCCGGAAATGCGACCCACCGCTTCGGTCAGGCGGTCCACATCGCCGCGCGCGCCGTCGGCGCTGTCGCGCACCCTCTTGCTCATGGACGCGGTGCGCCCGGCCTGTTCGCCGATCTCGCCCACCGAGCCTGTCATTTCCTGGGCGGCGGCCGCGATGGTGCCGATGGCCGCTTCGGCGCGGCTCATGGCCTCGGCCACGGCGCGCGACTTGGCGTGGGTGTCGTCAGCTGCGGCCTTCATGGCGGCGGCCAGGCCGCCCATTTCGGCGGAAGACGTGTCGAAATTTCCCAGAACGCCGGCGATGGACTTGCCGAACATGGCCACCAGCTGATCGACGGCGTCCTGGCTGTGACGGGCGGACTGGGCCTGTCGCACGCGGTCATCCTCCAGACGCACCCGGTCGATGGAGTTGTCCTTGAGCACCTGAAGCGCGGCGGCCATGCCGCCCATCTCGTCCTTGCGGTCAAGACCGGGTACGCTGATTTCAAGATCGCCGTCGGCCAGGCCTCTCATGGCCGAGGTGAGCGCCTTGACCGGCCGGACGACGGAGCGCGACACGACCACGCTGACCACACCGCCGAGGATAGCCGCCAGCAAAAGCACGACGCCGATCGCCCAATACGCGGCGGATTTCGCCCCGGTGAGGACGGCGCGCGCCGCATCCTCGCTGGCGTGGGCGACCTGAATCATCGCTTCAACCGCGGCGTCCACCGCCGGCAGATGCATGTCGAAGAACTGTTCGGCGGCCGCCCGTTCGGCGCCGAGCGCCGTCTCCAGCGCTGTCAGCCCCGCCTCAAAGCGCGCCAGATCGGCCACGACCTGCGGCTCCGAGATCCCGCTCTGGACGAACAGGGTGCGCGCCTGGACGATCTGCTCATGGGAGCGCGCCAGCGCGTCAGCGTCGAAATCTTCCAGGAAGCGATTCATATTGTCGCGCGCCATGAGAAGATTGATCGCGGCGTCGCCCAGAACGGCCATCACAAGGGGGTCCGCGGTCTGGCGCAGCTGCGAAATGCTGATCCGGGCCCGCGTGCCGGGCGCACGCAGCTCCTCGTCCACGATCCGGTTGCGCTCAACACGCGCCGCAGCCATGGCTTCAAACCCGGCGCGCAGGCCCAGAAGCGCGTCCGAGCTGCCATCGACGACGGCGACGAAGGCGGGATCCGGCGCCACGGCGCGGGCGGCGTCCCGGGCGGCCTCCACCGACTGGAAGAGTTCCATGGTCGACCGATAGCGCGCCTCGGTGTTGCGCGCCGCGTATTCCTGGGCGGCGCCGACAAAGTCTGACGTTCGCAGGCGCAGGGCGTCGGCCGCCTCCACTTCCAAGGAGGCTTTGGCGTAGGTGTCGAACGCGGTGGAGACGCGGGTCAGCGACAGCACCGCGGCGCCCGCCACCAGGATCACGCAAGCGCCCAGAACCCCGAGCCCGGCCGTAATGCGGCGGCTGACCGGCTGATCATCAAGAAAGGCCATCACTTCTCTCCGTTCATGAGCTGCGAGACCAGCGTCAGCAGGTCGGCGTTCTCGAAAGGCTTTCGCACCAGCGCGTCGGCGGCGGCGCTGGCCGCGGCCAGCGCGTCCTCCGCGCCCACCAAAGCGCCGCCGCCCGACATGCCCACCAGCGCGCCGCCCAGGCCCTCCTGACGCAGCTGCTCCAGCGTCTCCAGCCCGTCCTGCTCGGGCATCAGCATGTCTACAAGCACCAGGTCCGGCCGCACGCGCCGCACCAGCTCCACTCCGGCGCGGCCGTCACCGGCCTCCTCCACCGTATGGCCTGCGCGCACGAGCAGACCGGCGATCGAGCGTCTGACCCCGGCGACATCATCAATGACAACAATCTTGCCCATGACCCTACTCCTGATCTGCGCCGGTCGAGGCGCGTGGAAACCGAATTTCGAAACAGGCGCCGCCGGCGGGGGCGGCGCAGATCGTCACGGCGCCGCCGGCCTGCTCGACCAGCTGGTGAACGATATAAAGACCAAGCCCGGCGCCGGCGCCGGGCGGTTTGGTGGTGAAGAACGGCTCGAAGGCGCGCGCCGCCGCCTCCGGCTTGATGCCCGGCCCCTGGTCAAGCACGTTCAGGGTGACGTTTCCTGCATCGCCGCGAAGGCGCACGGTGACGCGCCCCGTTCCGCCCATGGCGTCGACGGCGTTCAGGACCAGATTAGTGAGCACCTGCTGCAATCCGGCGCGCGACAATCCCGCGATGCGCGCGCCGTGAGGCGCGGAGCCCTCCTGCACGATCTCCGCCTTCCCCACGAGGCCGCGCCGGACGAATTCAAGCGCACCTTCCAGCGCAGGCTCGATCTCCAGCAGCGCCCCTTCCGGTTTTGCGGCACGGGTGTAGGAGAGAACGTCGGACACCAGATCGCGGCCGTCGCGCGCGCTCTGAGCGATGACGCGCAGATCCTCACGGGCGCGGTGCGCATCCGCGGGCAGATCCTCCGCGATGAGTTCAGGCAGCGAGACGAGCGGCTGCAGCAGATTATTGATCTCGTGCGCCACACCGCCGGCCATCCGGCCCAGCGCCTCGATGCGCTGGCGATGTTGCTCGGCCTCGCGCGCCGCACGCACCCGGGTGACGTCGGCCTGAAGGCCCACATAGGCCCGTACTTCTCCGTCCGGGCCGTGGAGCGGAGAAAGGTGAAGCGCGTTCCAGAACGGCTCACCGTTTTTCTTGTGATTGATCAGGTCCAGACGCAGCGACCGCCCGTCAGCGATCGCCGTTCGCATGGCCGTCACCGAGTCCGGATCGGTGCCGGGTCCCTGCAGAAAACGGCAATTGCGTCCGATCACCTCGGCCCGGTCATAGCCGGTCATGTCGGTGAAAGCCCGATTGGCGAAGATCAGGGGAGCGTCCGGCGACGTGACGTCGGAGATCGTGATGCAGACATCGCTCGCCTCCACCGCCGCGGCGAGCAGCGCGGCGTCGGGCTCCGTGGCCAGGGTTGCGCGGTGGTCCAGCATGCACGCTCCTCGAGTAAACCCGATCAGTGAGCGCAGATGGAATTAAGACTTTATATATCGCGTGCGCAGGGCTCGCCCGGCTCCCGTCCAGATTGTCCGGAAGGCCGCCGGTTCGCCACCGACGCCGCATGCTTCAGACGGCCCGCGATGCGCGGCCCGGCGGCGCCGTTCAGATGATGCAAGCGATTGAGGGCGCTAGGCTTCGGCCCAGTCCAGCTCGCGGAACAGGCGCTCGCACGCCAGCAGGTCCCGCTTGCGGTTGGCCGCGGCCAGCGCGGCTTCGGCGTCCTCGCCCCAGAATTCCGCCTGGTGATCTTCTTCCAGGCGCGAGGCGGCCCAGAGGGTCTCGGCGTCGGCTTCTTCTTCCAGAAGCGCAAAGGCGAGAATCGCCGAGGACAGGATCGGCGCCGCGCTCACCAGCGCCGTGAGCCGGAAATCATCCAGCGCCAGGGCGCGCAGGCGCAGCGCCTCGATGGAAGCCTCCGGCTGCTCCAGCGGCGCGATCGTCGCGGCGGCTTTCAGCGGCGCATCAAGCGCGGTCTCGGCCCAGCTGAGGAACGGATCGAACACCGCGGCCTGTTTCGCCGCCAGCGCCGACTCATCGGCGCGGTGGGAGACAAGATCGGTGGTGGCGAATTTGGCGACTTCGGCGGCTGCGCCCTCGCGCGCTTGCGCCATCCGGTCCAGCGCAACGTGGGTAATGCGCGTCAGCGGCATGGTGAAGGGATTGATGTGCTCGACCTGCGCGTCCCACTCCCCGGCGATTGCGCGCGCCAGACCTTCGATCGGCAGCTCCAGCGGGTTCTTCGCCGGGGTCTTCAGCGGGCGGCCGTCCAGCAGGATGCGCCAGCCGGTCTCGGTCTCCTCGTACGCCGCCTCTTTATAAAAGCGCTTGGGAAGCTGTCGGTTTTCGGCCTTGGCCTTGGACATGCTCATGGTGCTACTCCTCTGGCCGAACGGGGCTGGAACGCGTCGAGCCAGGCGTTGAGATCGTCAAACGCATGGTGCACTGCGTGAGCCCCGCCTTCGGCGATTTCGTCTGGCGTGTGAAAGCCCCAGCTCACCCCCAGCGCATGGGCGTTCGCGGCGCAGGCCATCTTCATGTCCCAGCTGGTGTCACCGATCACGACGGTCTCTTCGGCGCGGGCGCCGGTTTCGGCCATGGCGTCCAGCACCATGCGCGGATCAGGCTTGCCGGCGCCGCCGTCCACGGTCTGCAGCGTCTGGAAATGTTTATGCAGGCCGTGATGCTCGAACACGATGTCCAGCCCGCGCCGCGCCTTGCCGGTGGCGACGCCCAGAAGCCAGCCTTCGTCGGCGAGGCGCTCCACGGTTTCGCGGGCGCCGGCGTAGAGCGGCTCGCTGAAGCCGTCCTCGGCGCGCATCTGAACAAAGGCCTGCTTGTAATATCCGGCGAGCTCGGCGCGGCGCGCGGCCGGATAATCCTTCGGCGCCAGGCGGCCCACCGCCTCGGTCAGCTCCAGCCCCACGATGGTTCGGGTGCGCTCATAGCCGATCTCGGGCAGGCCGGCGCGTTCAAACGCCCGGCGCATGGCCTCGGTGATGACTTGGCGGGAATCCACCAGCGTGCCGTCGATATCAAAGACGGCCAGCTTCAGATCGCTCATTCCAGCGCTTCCTCGACCAGGGTCAGATCGTCATGCTCGTTAAAGCCGAGCGTGTTGAAGGTCTCGATCATGTGGGGCGGCAGCGGCGCCTCAATCACCAGCGGGCGCTTGTTCTCCTGGGGGATTTCGATCTTGCGCGCGTGCAGGTGAAGCTTGTGCGACAGGCCCTCGGGCGCGGGGATGTCGCACATGTATTTGCCGTCGCCTAGAAGCGCATGGCCGGCGGCGGCCAGGTGGACGCGCAGCTGGTGGGTGCGTCCGGTTTCAGGGCGCAGGGCGAGCCAGGAGACCTTGCGCGCCGCGTTGTCGGCCACAGCGTAGCGCGTGATGGCGTGGTGGGCGCCCTCCTCGCCATGGCGCGCGGCGACCATCAGCTCGCGGTCGCCGTCCGGGCCGGCGGCCTTTCTCATGAAGCCCTTGATCTCGCCGGCCTTGGGCGTGATCAGCCCCAGCGCGACACCCCAATAGGTCTTCTTCAGATCGCGGGTCTGGAACATGCGCGACAGCGCCTTGGCGCTCTGGGCGGTCTTGGCCACGATCAGGACGCCGGACGTGTCCTTGTCCAGCCGGTGGACAAGGCGCGGCTTCTGATCGCCCTTGCCGAACGCGTCCAGCAGGCGGTCCACATGGCGGGTGGTTTTCGAGCCGCCCTGCACGGCGAGGCCGTGAGGCTTGTTCAGGGCGATCAACGTCTTGTCCTGATAGATCACCAGCGAGCGTACATAGCGGGCGTCTTCGGCCGACAAAGGCGGGCTTTCCTTCACCGCGCCGGGATCGGGCAGCGGCGGGACGCGCACCTCCTCGCCCCCGGCCAGGCGGCGATCGCCCTTTACACGGCCGCCCTCGACGCGGATCTGCCCCTTGCGCAGGAGCTTTTCCACCATGCCGTGGGGCACGTGGGGGAAGTGCTTTTTAAACCAGCGATCAAGGCGCATGTCCGCCTCGTCGTCGGTGACTTTAAGGGTTTGAACGCGGCTCATGGCGCGATGACTTTCCTGGCGATGATGAGGCCGACGAACACGGCCAGGACGCTAAGCGTCAGCGTGCCGAGCCCGTAGGCGGCGGCGCTCACATAAGCCTTTCTCTCGATGAAGAGAACCACATCCAGTGAAAACGCACTCATGGTCGTGAAAGCGCCCAGAAATCCCACCCCCAGCGCAAAACGCAACTCGGTGCCGTCGGACCGCCCCGCAAACGCCAGCCAGCCCACCAGAACGCCGATCGCCAGACTGCCGGCGACATTCACCATCAGCGTGCCCCAGGGCAGCTCCGGTCCGATGAAGCGCATGGCGCCCTGATTGACCAGGTGGCGCGAAACCGCGCCCAGCGCGCCGCCGATCGCGATGAGAAGCAGATGAGGCATGGATAAGAGGGGTAGGGCGCGGCGCAGCCTGCGGCAAGGGCGAGGCGCCCTGGCGCAGCTGTCTGATGTGCACAATCCGCGCAGTACGGAGCAGAAGCGGACCGAAGCACGTTATCGGGGGACCGCAACAGGAGACCGCCATGCTCACCCTTGCCGACTCCGTCGCGCTTCGCGCGCTCTACCTCGCCGCCGTCCTCGGCATGGGCGGGGCGGGCCTTTTGACGATGTTCACGCCGAAGCTCGCCGCGCGCCGGATCTATTACGATGCGGTGGAGGTGAATGTGTATCTGCGCCTGCTGGGCGCGTTTCAGCTGTCGCTCGGCCTCATGGCGGTGGCCGGGCTGGCGCGGCCGGTGGAGATGGCGTCGATCCTGCTGATGCAGCTCGCCGCCATGGCGCTCTGGGTCGCCGCCGGCGCCGTGCCGGCCATCCTCACCGGCAAGAGAGAGACCGCCCTCCTCTTCATGACGATCATCTTCACGGTCTGGTCGCTGGCGATTGTCTTCCTCTTCCCGTTCGCGGCGGTGTTCGGGTGAGGCGCTAAGCTTGCCCGCCTAACCGCGCCGCTCATTCCTGAGTGCGCGCCAGCGGTCCAGGCGTTCTTTCAGCTGGGCTTCGCGGCCGCCGTCTTTTGGTTCGTAGAAGACCGGGCGCTCGCTCATTTCGTCGGGAAAATAGTCCTGGCCGGAGACCCCGCCCGCGACGTCGTGATCGTATTCATAGCCTTTACCGTAGCCTTCGCCCTTCATGAGCTTTGTGGGGGCGTTGAGGATGTGCTTGGGCGGGCTCAAGCTGCCGGTGGCCTTGGCGGTTCTAAGCGCGCCCTTCCAGGCTTTGTAGACGGCGTTGGATTTAGGCGCGCAGGCCAGGTGGATCACCGCCTGGGCCAGCGCCAGATCGCCTTCGGGACTGCCGAGGAAATCATAGACGTCCTTGGCCGCCAGCGCGGCGTGCACGGCGCCGGGATCGGCCAGCCCGATATCTTCATTGGCCATGCGCACGATGCGCCGGGCGAGGTAGAGCGGGTCCTCGCCGGCGTTGAGCATGCGCGCCAACCAGTAGAGCGCGGCGTCCGGGTCCGAGCCGCGCACGCTTTTATGCAGCGCGCTGATGAGATTGTAGTGCTCGTCGCGGTCCTTGTCGTAGGCGGGCGCGCGCCGCTGCAGCACCCCGGCGAGATCGGCCAGCTCCAGCGGCTTGACCGGTTCCAGATTGAACACCTCTTCGGCCAGATTGAGCATGTAGCGCCCGTCCCCGTCGGCCATGGCCACCAGACCCTCGCGCGCATCCGGCGTGAGCGGCAGGTCGCGGTCCTCCAGCCGTTCGGCGCGGGCCAGCAGCTTTTCCAGCGCCTCGCCGTCCAGGCGTTTGAGCACCATCACCTGGCAGCGCGAGAGCAAAGCGGCGTTCAGCTCAAAGCTCGGGTTTTCGGTAGTGGCGCCGATGAGCGTGACCACCCCCTCCTCAACCACCGGCAGGAAGCCGTCCTGCTGGGCGCGGTTGAAGCGGTGGATCTCGTCCACGAACAAGAGGGTGCCCTTGCCCGTGGTGCGGCGATGGCGGGCGCGCTCGAACGCCTTCTTCAGGTCGGCGACGCCGGAGAACACCGCGCTGATGGCGTCGAACTCCAGACCCGACGCCTCGGAGAGAAGCCGCGCGATGGTGGTCTTGCCCACGCCCGGCGGGCCCCACAGGATGATGGAGGAGAGCCGGTTCTTCGCCAGCATGCGCCCCAGCGGCGCTTCGGGGCCGAGGATGTGATCCTGGCCCACCACGTCATCGAGCGTTTGCGGGCGCAGCCGGTCGGCCAGCGGGCGCGGCGCATCGCTTTCAAGGCCGGCGCTTTCAAACAGACTCATTCGGGCGCAAGCTCCACGAAAGCGTGAGACGGCGAAAGGAGAGCGTTATGGGATCGCATGACGAACCGGCGAAGGAAAGCCCGGCGGACGGCCCCGGCCCGAGCCCGGTGGCGCCCTATCTCTGCGTGCGCGGCGGACTTGAAGCCGTCGCGTTTTACGAAAAGGCCTTCGGCGCAGAGCGCGGCGATGTCTATGAGCATGAAGGCAAGCTGGGTCATGCGGCGCTGAAGCTGAACGGCGGGGCGGTCTATCTCGCCGACGAATTTCCCGAGCATGAAGCGATGACAGGCAACGCCGCGCCGCCGAGCCTTGGCGGGCGCACGACCTTCACCGTCAATCTCAATGTGGATGACGCGAACGCCTGGTTCGACCGCGCGGTGGCGGCCGGCTGCACGCCGATCCGCGACGTGACCGAGGAGTTTTTCGGCCGGCACGGCAAGGTGCGAGACCCCTTCGGCCATGTCTGGTCTCTGGTGACGATGAAACCCCGCCAGGATTAACCAACCTGTTTGGATACGACGCCTAGCCGCCCTTGGCGCCCAGCGCCTCGCCCGCGACCATGAGCGAGCCCAGCGCGCCGGCGATGACGCTGGCGTAGCCGAACCAGGGCTCCCAGTTCAGCGCAAACGTGGCCGCCAGCACCAGCAGCGACGCCAGGAAAGGCAGCGACCACAGCACGATGCGCAGCGGCGTCAGCGGGCTGCGCGCAGCTTCAGCGCCCACCTCGTCGGACTGGGCGGCCTCGGCCGCCTCGTCCTGTGGATCAATCTGGGTCATGGAGGCCTCCCGGCGTGCGCATCGGTGCGCTCTGGCGGTCATTTGAACGATTGGACTGTCTGTATATGCCCTGAAGGCGGCGCGAAAGAACAAGCCGGCGCGAATTTTGACAGGCGATATTATTGAGGCGCCACGGAATTTTCCGCCCATTCGCCCGTCAGACGCGCGCACCCGACGAGGGATCGCAATGCCTTGGCGACGTTAGGGTTATCGCCTTCACCGGGTCTTGGCATACGACCTGCAACGCACGCCATGGTGGAAACCGGGATTGATTCAGCGGTGCAGTTCAGCCAATCCGTAAACCCCGTGCAAACGCGTGAGGTTCACCTTGGTTCACTCGCGTGTTGAACATCATCGCGCTTTCGTGCCACTTTCCGCCCAGAGGGGCGAATAGCAAGGCTGACGGTCGAATATGGTCAAACGACTTCTTGCGGGTCCGTGGGAGCAGATCAAGGCGCGTTTTCCAACGCGCCAGATCTATCACCGCACGGAAGGCCAGGTGCGGTATTTCGCCGTCACCACGGAGATGCAGCTCGCTGTCGTCGGCGGAGTGTGCGTCCTCGCGGTCTGGCTTGCGCTGACCTCGGTCAACATGATCCTCAATGACAGCGCCAAGGACCGCTTGCGCGACCGCCTGGTCGCCGAGGCCGAACGCTTCGAGGAAGAGCTTGAAGAGGCGCGCGCCTCCGAGGCCGCCGCCATCGCCTATGTGGAATCGCGCACCAATGCGTTTGACCGCACCGCCGGCGAGTTCCAGCTGCGCCACGACACGCTGCGCCGCCTGCTCGATTTCGCGGACGATTTGTCCATCAGCCAGGACCTGGAAAGCCCGTCGGTGGACGAGGGCCGCATCCTCATGGCGGCCACGCCCTCCGATCCCGATCCGCGCAGCGCGCTGATCGAAGTCGCCTCCGCACGCTCTGCGGACGGACTTGCAGAAGAAAGGGTCGCGGCGATGCTGTCCGATCAGGACGCCGCGCTGGCCCAGGCTGAAGACGGCGCCCAGCGCCGGCTGGACAATCTGCGCGCCGTGCTGCGCCTGACCGGCATGCGCGTGGACGAGGCCATGGAGGACGGACCGCTGGACGGCGAAGGCGGCACCGGCGGTCCGCTGATCGCTCTGGACCAGGCGCCGCTGTTTTCACAGGGCCTGAACCTTGAAGACCCGTTCAACGCCCGCATCGCCCGCATCGCCTCGCGCCTGGCCGAGGCCGATCAGCTGCAGCAGCTGCTTCTGGCCGCGCCGCTGGGCGTGCCGGTGAGCGGGGAGTTCCGCCAGACATCGCCCTACGGCACGCGCATCGACCCGTTCACGCGCCGCCTTGCAATGCATGCGGGCATGGATTTCGGCGCCTATCGCAATGCGCCCATCGTCGCGCCCGCCGCGGGCCGCGTGGTGTACGCAGGCTGGCGGGCGGGTTATGGCCGGACTGTGGAAATCGACCATGGTTACGGCTTCCGGACACGGTTCGGTCATCTTCATTCGGTAGACGTAAGACGTGGCGACATGGTCGAACTGGGCCACCGCGTAGGCGGCATGGGTTCGACCGGGCGATCGACAGCGACGCACTTGCACTACGAGGTGTGGTTCCAAGGGGACCACATTGATCCTGAAAGCTTCATCAGAGCTGGACGCTATGTTCACTAAAAAAGACACCAACGCCGCCGCCGACGCTTCGGCGCCTGCTCCCGCCCCGTCGAAGAGGTCTGCCATGAAATCCAAAGCCCCCTCCATTCTAAGCGCCGACCTTACGGTCACAGGCTCCATCCTCTCGGACGGCGAAGTTCAACTGGACGGCGTCGTCGAGGGGGATGTCCGCGCCGGCTCGCTCACCGTCGGCGAAGAAGCCACCGTGAAGGGCGAGATCGTTTGCGAAACCGTCGTCATCCGCGGCCGCGTCGAGGGCTCTGTGCGTGCGCGCCAGGTGCAGCTCGCCTCCACGGCCCGCGTTGAAGGCGACGTCATTCACGCCACGCTTTCCATCGAGAGCGGCGCCTATTTCGACGGCCACTGCAAGCGTTCCTCGGACCCGCTGAGCGACGCCAAATCGGCGCCGAAGACTGAAACGCGCACCGAAGCGCCCAAGCCCGCCCCGGCGCCGGCGGCGCCCGCCGCTCCGCCCAGCGCGGCCAAGGCCGAACCGCCCAAGGCGGCCTCGGGCGGCGATCCGTTCATGTCGAAGAACTAGGCCCGGCTTCAACCGGTCCGACACAGAAAAGGCGGGCCCCGCGGGCCCGCCTTTTTTTTGCGTTCCGGTCCCGGCGGCGGCCTGAAGCGCGGCCATCACCACCTCGTGACTGGAGAACCGTCTCAAGGCGCATACGTTATTGCAGGAGCGATTTTGCGAGGTTCGCCATGCTGCACTTTGATCGACGCCTGTTCCTGTTCGCCACCACCGCACTCGCCGCCTGCGGGGTCCGGACCGACGCCCAGGGGGCCGAAGGCGGCCAGGACGCTACGGCGACCGCCGTTGATGCGGATCTGTTCGACGATCCGCGCATCGTCCCCATGGGCGAAGCGGACATTGATTTTGGAGCGCAAAGCGAAGACTGGTGGCGCGATCGGCTGAGCGGTGAAGCGTTCCGCGTGCTGCGCGACGAAGGCACCGAGCGCCCCGGAACCAGCCCACTGAACCGGGAGAGCCGCCCCGGGATTTTCGTCTGCGCCGGCTGCGCCCTGCCCCTGTTTTCCTCGCGCACTAAGTTCGAAAGCGGCACCGGCTGGCCGAGCTTCTGGGCGCCGCTGGAGGGCGCCATGGAGACCAAGACCGATTACCGGCTCTGGACCCCGCGCACCGAATACCACTGCACACGCTGCAAAGGCCATCAGGGCCATGTCTTTGAAGACGGGCCGCGTCCCACCGGACAGCGCTGGTGCAATAACGGCGTCGCGCTCGCCTTCGTCCCACACCCCAGTGAAGCCTAAAGTCAGGAAACTCCCATGACCGACAATCACCGCCACGCCGTGGACGCCAATGCGCGCTACGCAGAAACCTTCGACAAGGGCGGCAAGCCGATCCCGCCGGCCAAGCAGGCCGCAGTGCTCACCTGCATGGATGCGCGCATCATGCCGGCCGAGGCGCTGGGCTATGACCTTGGCGACGTTCACGTGATCCGCAACGCCGGCGGCCGGGCGAGCGAAGACGCGATCCGCTCGCTGGTGATCTCCTACAAGCTTCTGGGCACGAAGGAATTCTTCGTGATCCACCACACCGATTGCGGCATGGCGCTGTTTGATCAGTCCACCATGGAGCGGCTTCTGGCCTCCAGCCTGAAAACCGCGAGCCCGGGCCCCGACGGCTGGACCGATCCGGGCGGAGACGACGGGTCGCCCAAGGGCGCGGACGTGGACTGGCTCACCTTCAAGGACGCCGCCGAGGCGGTGATCGAGGATGTCCGCGCGATCCGCGCCCATCCGCTGGTGCCCGCGAACATCCCGATCTACGGCTTCATGTACGATGTCGACACCGGGCGCCTGCACGAGATCGACGCGGCGTCCAAAGCCGGCGCGGCCTAAAGCGCCTGAACAACCATGATGCGATGGCCGTCCGGCGTCTGGACGGCCATTTCACGCAAGCCCCAGGGCTCGTCCACCGGGGCCTTGCGGATGAAGGCGCCCGCCCGGGTGAGCCGCCCGTGGAACGCGTCGACATCCTCCACGTGCAGGACAGCGAAATACTGGTGGTCACCGAGCGTCTCGACCGCCGGCGCATCCGGGCAGGCCCCCAGCCTGAGCCGGCATCCGCCCGAGGCGAGAAACGTCCAGCCCGGAATCTCGAACGTCACCTGGAACCCCATCGCCTCGCGCCACCAGCGCACGGCGGCGTCCAGATCGGGAACGGCGAGCACATGCTCGGTATAAAGAACGTCTTCAGCCATCGCGGTCTCCTCGCCCGTGTGTTTCATACTAGCCCGCCATACCGGCGGGGTCTAAGGCCCGTCCATGATCCTTGATCCCGTCCGCTTCATCGCCGCGCACACACGGATCGGGTCGACGCCCCTGGTCCCGGAACTGCGCTTTCATCTGGCCGACGACGCCTACGACGTGTGGGAAGAGAGCGAGGAGGCGTTGGGCGAAAAAGGCCTGCCGCCGCCGTTCTGGGCGTTCGCCTGGGGCGGCGGGCAGGCGCTGGGGCGCTATCTGCTGGACACCCCCGAAATCGCGCAGGGCAAGCAGGTGCTTGATTTCGGCTGCGGCTGCGCCGTGGCCGGCATCGCTGCGGCGAAAGCCGGCGCCGCCCATGTGCTGGGCACCGAGATCGACGCCTTCGCGGTGGCCGCCGCCGAGACGAACGCAGCGCTCAACGCGGTGTCGATGGAGGTCATCGAGGCCGATATCATTGGCGAGGATCGCGGCTGGGATCTGGTGCTTGCCGGCGACGTCTTTTATGAGGCGGGCTCAGGATCGCGCATCGCCGGATGGCTGCACGGCCTCGCGAAACGCGGCGCGACGGTGTTGATCGGCGATCCGGGCCGCCATTTTCTGCCCCGCGATCGCCTGGAGATTGTCGCCCGCTTTGACGCCGAGACCGACCGCGAGCTGGAAGACAAGGATGTGGCGCTGGCCAAGGTTTGGCGCTTCAAACTCTGACGCCGTTCAGCCGTGCGTGACGCAGGCCGCGACACTTCGGCGCCGCACAGGTGACAGGGGCGCGGCGCACGCCCTATATCGCGTCCATGACCTTTCGCCCGTTTCCGATCCTCACCGTGGTCACCCTCGCCGCCCTGGTCCTGCTGTTATGGCTGGGAAGTTGGCAGCTGGATCGGCGCGCCTGGAAACAGGATCTGCTGGCTGATTTCGAGGCGGTGAGCGAAGCCGAGCCGGTGACCCTGCGCCAGGGCCTGTGCGAAGGCGCCGCCTCGCCGGGGCGCACCTTTGATCCGGCGGGCTCGATATCTAACAATGGCCGGGTCCGCGTCTACGGGATCGGACCCGAAGGCGGGCCGGGCTGGCGGATCTTCGCGGCCGTCCCGGCGCCCGACTGCGCGCCGGGCGCGATGCTGCTGGCCGAGATCCGGTTTGAACCGCTGGACACCGCGCGTTCGGGCGCCTCGGGCATTCCCGCCGGCGCGGCGGCGGTCACCGATCTGCGCTTTGAACGCCCCCTCGGCGAGGGGGTGTTCACGCCCACAAGCGGCTCCGACGGGTTTTACGCCTACGCGCCGGAGGCCATGGGTGAAGCGCTTGGCCTGGCGCCGGGCGCGCTATCTTCGGACTGGTGGCTCGCCCGCGACACCGGCGCGGCGCCGTCCTATCTCACCCAGACCCCGCCAGAGCGTCATCTGGCCTACGCCATAACCTGGTTCGCCATGGCGCTGGCGCTGATCGCGGTTTACCTGGCCTTCCACGCGCGGGCGGGGCGTTTGCAATGGTGAACCGCGACCCCAAGCGTACCGCTATCGCCGAGGCCGTCGCCGACTTCCTGCTCGCAGAAGGCCTCGAAGCGGCCAGCTTGCGTCCGCTGGCGAAAGCGGCGGGATTGAGCGATCGTATGTTGCTGTACTATTTTTCTGATAAGGCTGCAGTAATTGAAGCGGGCCTCCATTGCGCCGCCGGCCGCCTGCAAGCGATGCTCGACGCCGGAACCGGCGCACCGAAGCTCGACCGCCCGGCCCTGCTGAAGCGGCTGGCCGCGCTCATGGGCCAAGCTTCGCTCGCGCCATATATGCGCCTCTGGCTCGAAATCGCGGCGCGAGCCGCACGCGGGGAAGCCCCCTATACGAACGTGGGCGAAGCCATCGGGCGCAGCTTTCACGCATGGGGAGCCTCCCAGCTCGCGGTCCGCCAGGACGATGACCGCTCAGCAGAGGCGGCGCGCCTGTTCATTTCGCTCGAAGGCGTTGTGATCGCGCGAGCTCTCGGACTGAACGATCTCAGTGATGCTGCGCTTAACTCCGGTTGAAGACGAATCCGAGCGCCAGAGCCACTCCGGCCCCCCAAAGGATCGCTCCGCCAGCGCCCGCCTGGAGGCTAGCTGTGGCCCCGTAGAGGCCCGGAAACCAGGCCAACGCCAGTCCATCGAGCAGCGTAGCCGTCATAAGCGCCAGCGCGACACCGCTTACGAACTGATCACGCCTGAGTGACGCCAGGCGGCCGGCGAGAAAGATGACGGGAACTGTGCCTGGTACAATGGCTAAATATAGCCACGCCCGGCCCAGGCCTTCATAGGCCCCCATGGGGCCGACCAGACGCAGTATGAGCGCCGCCGCCAGCCAAACGGACGCTCCCACCATGGTGAGGATGACAACTTGTCTTGCGGCAAGGCCTGTGCGGCTCACGCTTGTCGCAGTTTGGTGGAGGGCGGCGTCGGTCATAGGTCACTCCTTTATGTAGCGATCGCTACACTCTAGTGAATTGTAGCGGTCGCTACAAGGCGGATGTGCAACGGAAGCAAGGGGCGGTTACCCGGCGCTAACTCCGCCTGCCCCTTCTGCTTGCGAATTAGGACGCACGGCCGTCTACTGGACACACGGGTTCAACGGAGAGCTTCGGGCGATGGCGCTGTGGCGCGAAGACACACAGGATCAGGTGCTGTGGGGCGAAGGGATTCGCCTGCGTCACCCGTGTCTGGACGATTATGACGTCTGGGCGAAGCTGCGCTACGCCAGCCGGGCCCATACCGAACCCTTCGAGCCGAGCTGGGCCGAGGACGAGCTGACGCGCTCGGCCTTCAAGCGGCGCCTGCGCCGCTATCAGAGCGATGTGGAGGCCGGCTCGGGCTATCCCTTCTTCGTGTTCCGGGCCAGCGACGACGTGCTGGTGGGCGCATGCAATCTGAACAATGTGCGGCGCGGCGTGCTGCAGGCGGCCGATATCGGCTACTGGATCGGCGCGCCCTATGTGCGAAAGGGCCACGCGCGGGCCGCCCTGCGACGGGTGCTGGCCTTCGGCTTCGGACCGCTTCGCCTGAACCGCGTGGAGGCCGCCACGCGCCTGGACAACGAGCCCTCGCGCCAGCTTCTCCTGGCCACCGGCTTCACCCCGGAAGGCATGGCGCGGCGCTATCTCAAGATCAACGGGCGCTGGCGCGACCATCTCAAATTCGCGATCCTGCGCGACGATCCGATCCGTTGAGATGACCGAGTCCCTGTTCACCGCCGCGGCCGGCGCCGCCGGCGCCCTCGCCCTGTCCTATGATCCTGCAAGCGACGCGCTGACCCTCGAGGGGGACAAGGCGCGCCTGCACCTGCCGGACGCCTGCACCGATCTCGCGGCGCTGAAAACCGCCGCGGCGCCGGGGGATCGCGGTCTTCTCGACGCGCTGTCCACGGCGTCTGACCTGGACGCACGCCTGCGCATGATCGGGACCGACGGCCAGGTGCGCTATGCAAGGCTGGTGGGATCGGGCGAGGCCGGCGTGTGGCGCGGCCTGCTGATCCCGGCCGGCGCGGGACCCACCGGCGGGCGGGCGCGCATGGATCTTGAGGCCGCCCTTGAAGAGGCGCTCAGCGCCGGCGACGTCGTCGCCTATCACCAGCCCATCGTCTCGCTCTCCACCCGGCGCCTGGCCGGCTTCGAGGCGCTGGCGCGCTGGGTCCGACCAGACGGAGAGATCACCGCGCCGGACGATTTTCTGCCGCTGGCCGCTGAAAAAGGCCTGACCGCGACGCTGGGGCGGGCGGTGCGCCGGTCCGCCGCCGGCGACGCCGCAGCGTGGCGCGAAGGCGCCCGCCTGACCGGCGAGCGCGTCGCCGAGCCGCTCTTCATGGCCGCCAACGCCACCGCCGGCGAGATCTGCACGCCCGGCTTCGCCGACACGCTTCTGGCCATGCTGGAGGAGACCGGCCTGCCGCCCCGCCGCTTCAAGCTGGAGCTGAGCGAGAGCGAAGTGATGCGCGATCCCGACGCCGCCGAGACGGCCATGAAGGCGATCCGCGCGGCCGGAGTCTCGCTGGCCCTTGACGATTTTGGAACCGGGTATTCGTCGCTGTCGCGCCTGGACCGCTTCCCGTTCGACACGGTGAAGATCGACCAGTATTTCGTGCGCGCGGCCCTGGCCGACGCCGCCGCCCGCGCCATCGTGAAAAGCGTCGTCACCATTGCGCGCAGCTATGCCATGACCATCGTGGCCGAAGGCGTGGAGACCGAAACCGCCGCAGCCATGTGCACGGATCTCGGGTGTGATTTCGGACAGGGCTGGCGGTTTTCGCGCGCCCTGAAACCCGAAGACGCAGCCACCGCCGTGCGCAGCGGGATCGAGGGTCGCTTTAAGCCGGCGGAGGCCTGACCTCACGCCGCCATCGCGCAGCCAAGCTTCTGGCAGGCCTTCATGGAGCCCCAGAAGATGCGCAAGCGCTCAAATCCGGCGCGCTGCAGCACGGAGGCTGCGATGGTGGCGCGCTGGCCCGATCCGCACATGACGATCCATTCCCGCTCGGGATCGAGCGCATCCAGGCGTTCGGGCAGGTCGCCGGCGTAGATATTGATTGCGCCGTCCACATGGCCGGCCTGAAATTCGCGCGCGCTTCGCACGTCCAGAATGTTCAGCGCGTCCGGCCCCTCAAGCGCGGCCTTGAACGCCGGCCCATCGATGGAGTCGATGCGGTCCACCGGATAGCCGGATGTGGCCCAGGCGGTGACAGCGCCGTTGAGATAGCCCTGAACATCGTCAAACCCCATGCGCGACAGCTGCAGCGCGGCGGCGTCGGCCTGCTCGGGGCTCGCCGCGACGAGCCCCAGCGGGGTCTCATAGGGCAGAAGCCAGCCGGCGAAAGCTGGCAGCATGGAGAGCGGCAGCGAAACCGCGCCGGGCGGATGGGCGCCGGCGAAGCTTTCCGCCATCAGCACGTCCACCGCGACCATGCCGTCATTCATGCGCCGGATGAAGGCGTCCGCGTCCAGCGGCTGGATCGGCGCAGGGCGCGGCCCGATCGGCGGGGCGCCGCCGGTGTTCAGCGCTTCCATGCGCTGAAAATACGGCGGCGTCTCATGCTGCTCGCTGGTCTTCATGGCGATGAAGCCCTCACGGTCGGTCTGCAGCGCCGGATTGTGGGCGCGCTCATAGCCGATCGTGGTGAAATCGCGCGAGGCCATGTTCTGCCCGCACACCGATCCGGCGCCGTGAGCGGGATACACGATGGTCTGATCGCCGAGCCCCAGAAGCTTGTCGTGGAGGGAGTCGTACAACAAGCCGGAGACTTCATCGTCCCGGCCGGGATAGAAATCGGTGCGCCCCACATCGTTGACGAAAAGCGCGTCGCCGGTGAACACGCCCAGCGGCGTATCCCCGGTCTCCAGATGGCGCAGCACCAGCGAAACGGAGTCCAGCGTGTGGCCGGGCGTGTGCAGCACCTCAAGGCTCGCCTGGCCCAGATGCACGCGCTCGCCTTCCGGCGGGGTCTGCGCGTACGCCACGTCATAGTCCGGCGCGGGGCCGCGCAGCACTTTCGCGTCGGTGCGCCGCGCCAGGCCTTCACCGCCGGAGACGAAGTCCTCATTGCGGTGCGTCTCGAAGATGAAGGCGATGCGCACGCCGCGCCTCAGCGCCAGATCCTCATAGGCCTGATAATCGCGGCGCGGATCGATCACCGCCGCCTTCTCGCCGTCGCCCACCAGATAGGAGAGATGGGACAGGCCGTCGGTCTTGATGGTGTCGACAAACATGAAAAACCCTCACGCTAGCTAGCGTGAGGGCAACGGGGCGAAGCGGCGTGGTGTTCCGCAAAGCGGCGCCGCGTTCAAACGGTCGCCAGAGGCGGCGCCCCGGGATGAGAACGGGTCGGACCTACGATCCCCTCACCCCGAGGCGCGCCCAGGACAGCCTTAAACGCCGTTGAAGGACGCGTGTGCGGTCCTACAGCTTGCTGAGCATGTGCTCGGCGCTGGAGACTTCAAAGCCGCCGGCCTCTTCGATGAACAGGTGTTCGACGGTCTTGTCGTTGACCACCATGGCGTAGCGCTGGGAGCGCGTACCCATGCCGAATTTCGAGCCGTCCATCTCAAGACCGACCGCGGCGGCGAAATCGGCGTTGCCGTCGGCCAGCATCATCACCTGGTCTCCGGCCTTCTGACTGGTCGCCCAGGCGTCCATCACGAAGACGTCGTTGACCGAGGTGCAGGCGATGCGGTCGACGCCCTTGGCCTTCAGGTCTCCGGCTTTCTCCACAAAGCCGGGCAGATGGCGCGCCGAGCAGGTGGGCGTGAACGCGCCCGGCACGGCGAACAGCGCCACGCGCTTGCCGCCGAACGCTTCGTCGGTGGAGACCGGCTCGGGGCCGTCCGCGGTCATGGTCATGAAGGTGATGTCCGGCAGCGTGTCGCCGACTTTGATGGTCATGGCGGGGGCCCTTTCTCTGAAATTGTCAGCATGCACTTAGACCCGACACCCCCGTGCGGCAAGGCGCAGCGATGACGGCGCGGCACTGGACAGGCCGCGCGTAAGGGCTGAAGCTTCCTCCATGACCCAGCCCGTTTCACAATCCGGCTATCTGGGCGGAAAGCTTCTGATCGCCAGCCCGCTGATCGCCGACCCGCGCTTTGAGCGCGCCGTCGTGTTCGTCTGCAGCCATGACGACGAACAGGCCATGGGGCTGATCGTGAACCGGCCCATGGGCGGGCTGCTCCTTCCTGAACTGCTCGATCAGCTGGAGGTGAGCGGCGCCGGCAAGGCGGCCGACGAGCCGGTGCTGGACGGCGGCCCGGTGGATCGCGATCGCGGTTTCGTACTGCACACCCCGGACGCCGGGTGCGGGCCGGGCAGCCTGATCATCGCCGAGCGCACCGCGCTGACCGCCACGCGCGAGATTCTCGACTGCCTGGTGAGTGAAACGCCGCCGCGCCGCGCGCTGATGGCGCTGGGCTATTCAGGATGGGACGCAGGCCAGCTGGAAGACGAGATCGCCGCCAACGCCTGGCTGGTCGCGGACGCCGACGAGGACTTGCTGTTCAGCGCCGGCCATGACGACAAATGGGCCCGCGCGCTGGGCCTTCTGGGCGTGACACCGGAATTTCTCACCGCCGCCAGCGGGCATGCCTGAGGCTGGCGGGACAGGGCGGACGAACCTTTGATCGAGAGGCCGGACGCGCCGGCGGGCGCAGACCGGGGTGAGACATGCAAGCCGCTCTAGTAATCCTGACATTCATGATCGCGCTACTGCTCGGCGCCTGGCTGGGCGGCATGATCTGGGAGCAAACGGATAAGAAGCTGCCGCGTCTGGCGGTGCGAATTGGCGGCGCGGCGGTGTTTGGATGTGTCTACATCGCATTTCCGTTTGTGGTCGGGTAACCCGTCAAGCGCTCCGGCGTGACGGGTCGCGCCCCTACCCCAACGTCGCGATGGCCGTGCGCGCCAGCTCGTCGGCGCGCTCGTTTTCGGGGTGGCCGGCATGGCCCTTCACCCACTCCCAGGCGACGTGGTGGCGCTCGTTCGCCGCGTCGAGACGGCGCCACAAATCCTCGTTCTTCACCGGCTTTTTCGCGGCGGTCTTCCAGCCGTTGTTCTTCCAGCCATGGATCCATTTGGTGACGCCGTCGCGCACATAGGTGGAATCGGTCACCAGGCGCACCACGCAAGGCCGCTTCAGCGTCTCCAGCGCCACGATGGCGGCCATGAGCTCCATGCGGTTATTGGTGGTTTCACTTTCAGCGCCGGAGAGCTCCTTCTCCTTGCCGCCATATTCCAGGATCGCGCCCCAGCCGCCCGGCCCCGGATTGCCCGAACACGCCCCGTCAGTGTGGATGACGACGGTTTTGGTCATGGCGGGGAGTCCTCGAACGGCTAGAGCGGTTTCGGTCGATTGTGATCGACCAAACTCGCTCAGAATGTTTGACGTGTCGCCTTTTTCGAACCGCGAAACCGGTACCCACTTTCGCTGAAAAAGGCTCTAGCTTGGCTGGACCGGCCAGCGCTGCGCCAGATCCTTCAGGCCGGTTTCGATCAATTCGGCCAGCACGTCCAGATCGATATCGGCGAGCGTCTTGACGTAAAGGCAGCTCTTGCCCGTGGAATGCTTGCCCAGGCGCGACAGGATCGCGCCGTAATCGGAATAGCCCGGCAGGATATAGATGGAATGCTTCGCCGTGCGCGGCGAAAACCCGGTGGCCAGCATGTCTCCCTGGCGCCCGGTCTCGTAGGTGTAGTGATACCGGCCATAGCCGATCATCGAAGGTCCCCACATCACCGGGTTCCACCCGGTGACGCGGCGAAACAGGGCGTCCAGCGTCTTCGCCTCCTCGCGCTTGCGATCGGGCTCGACGGCGCCCAGGAAGGCTTCGACGCTGATGTCAGTGGGTTTGGTCTTGTTCTCGGCCATGGCGTCCTCCTGAAGCGAGGATAGACGGGCGAAGCTCAGCTGTCTTCGCCGCCAGGCCGGTCACTGGGTCGTTCAATGGGGCGATCACCGGGTCGATCATCCTCGTCGAGCCGGGCTTCCTGGGCCTTGGTCTGGTGTTGCAGCGCGAAGAGCACGCCCTTGAAGGGTCGCAGGAGCGCCGCGATCAGAAGGCCGGAGAGCGGGAACCAGAGGGCGATGTGCACCCACATGGGCGGCGTGTAGGCGACCTCCACCACCAGCACCAGCGGGATCACGATGAACCCGACCGCGAACATGATGAAGACGGCCGGTCCGTCGCCCGCGTCCTCGCCGCTGAAATCGGCGCCGCAGGACGCGCACCGTTCGGTGATTTTCAGAAAACCGGAAAACAAACGCCCGTCTCCGCAGGCCGGGCAGCGCCCTTTAAGGCCGGCGGAGACGGGGTTGGGTTTGTCGGTCAAAACGTCTGTGTGCGCCCGGCTATGTCCCGAGGCCCTGGAAGGCCACGTAGACGAACACGAACAGGAACAGCCAGACCACGTCCACGAAGTGCCAGTACCAGGCCGCCGCTTCGAAGCCGAAATGCTTCTCGCTGGTCCAGTGGCCGGCCAGAAGGCGCAACAGACAGATCGCCAGGAAGATCGTCCCGATCACCACGTGAGCGCCGTGGAAGCCCGTCGCCATGAAGAAGGACGCGCCGTAGAGATTGCCCGCGAAATCAAAGTGGGCGTGAGAGTATTCGTAGACCTGCAGTGCGGTGAAGCAGAGGCCCAGAATGACGGTGAGCAACAGGCCCAGCTTGGCGCCCTTGCGGTCGTCATGCTGCAGCGCGTGGTGCGCCCAGGTTACCGTGGTGCCCGAGAGCAGCAGGATCAGCGTGTTGATCAGCGGCAGATGGAAGGGATCGAACGTCTCGACGCCCGGCACGCCCTCGGCCCAGCCGGAGAAATCCGCGCCGATCGCCGGCCCGTACCATTCCGGTCCGGCGCGCACGCCGTGGAAGATGGCCATTTCAAAGAACATCCAGAACCACGCCGCGAAGAACATCACTTCGGAGACGATGAACAGGATCATGCCGTAGCGCAGGCCCAGATCCACCACCGGGGTGTGATCGCCCTGACGGCTTTCCTTGATGACGTCCGACCACCAGCCGAACATCACATAGAGCACCATCCCGACGCCCAGCAGCAGGATCCACGGCGCGCCCTTGGCCATGAAGAAATAGGCCCAGCTCGCCTCATCGATGACGAGCCCTTTCATGAACACCACCAGGCCGAAGCACAGGGTGAACGCGCCGAGCGAGGCCACGAAGGGCCACGGGCTCGGATCGACGAGATGGTAGTCGTGTTTGACGGCGCCGCCGGCCATGAATCGTCTCCTGCCAGTCTTCTCGGTTTTGACCAGGTCGGGCGCGTGTATAGCCCCGCCGCCACCGGCCATCAATTGCGATGCGCGCCTTAAGGCGGGCGCGCGCTGTTATGACGCTTCCGCGCCCTCTTGCCGAGCGCGGGCCGTGTCATAGACACCCTCCTCGCCCGCAGTGAAGAAGGTGTAGGACAGCGTGACGGTTCGGACGTCGTCCAGCCGCTCTTCCTCGTCCATCAACGGATCAACAAAGAAGATCACCGGCATATCCATCGATTCGCCCGGCTGAAGCGTCTGCTCGTTGAAGCAGAAGCACTCCAGCTTGGAAAAATACGGCCCCATCTTGAACGGCGTGACGTTATAGCTCGCCACGCCCGTAACCGGCCGGTCGGTGGTGTTGGTGGCGCGGTAGAAGGCCAGCGCCGTCTCGCCCACGCGCACGCTCATTTCGCGCTGCAGCGGCTGGAACGTCCAGGGAAAGTCGCGGTTGACCGAGGCGTCGAAGCGCACGGTCAATCCCCGGTCGAGGATCTGTCCCGGATCATACTGGGCGATCCGCGTCGTGCCACCATAGCCCGTGACCCGGCAGAACAGATCGTAGAGCGGCACGGCGGCGTAGGCCATGCCCACCATCCCCGACACCACCACGGCGCACGCCGCGACGACCTTCATGTTCCGGTCAAGCGTGCTGAGCCAGCGAACGATCATCTCAGGCTCCCGAATTGTAGTTGGAGGTCATGCGCACGACGGTGACCACGAAGATCAGCGCGATGAACGCCACCAGCCCCAGCGCGATCGCCGTGTTGCGGCGCTTGCGGGCGGCTTCTTCTTCCGGCGTGAGCTTTACCGTCTCGATGATCCGGCCGTGGGCGTCGCGCAGCTTGTCGTCGCGCAACGGATCCCCGCCGGGGGCGGGCGGCTCGTCGCTCATGGTTTCGCGGGTCATCATCGCTCCTTAAAACAGCTGTCCCAGTGCGATATGCGCCCCGGCGCCGTGCTCGGCCAGAAGTGCGGCGAAAAGCAGCGACAGGTGAGCGATGGAATAGGCGAACAAGTCGCGCGCCGCCTTATCGCCGGCGCGCACGGCGTAAAGCTCGTCCTCGGCGCCCGGCACGTCGCCGGCGCGAGAGTTGAGCACGCGCAGCGCCAGCACCGCGAACAACAGCCCGCCGAAGCCGGCGGCGAGCGCATAGACCAGACCGCCAAGCCCGGTGACCACCGGCCCGGCCGTCGCGGCGAGATAGAGCGCGGTGTACGCCACGATCTGGATGCGGGTCGACCGGGCGCCCTTGGCCACCGGCATCATCGGCACGGCGGCGGCGGCGTAATCGCCGGACTTGTACAGCGCCAGCGCCCAGGAATGGGGCGGCGTCCACAAAAAGATGATCGCGAACAGAATCACCGCGTCGACGCTCACCGCGCCCGTGGCGGCGGCCCAGCCGATCATCGGCGGAAACGCGCCGGCGGCGCCGCCGATGACGATGTTCTGCGGCGTCGAGCGCTTCAGCCACATCGTGTAGATCACGGCGTAGAACAGGATCGAGAACGCCAGGAGGCCGGCGGCCACATAGTTTGTGGCGAGCGCCAGAAGCAGCACCGAGCCCAGGCTCAGCACGCCGGAAAAGATATAGGCCTCGTCGGCCGGAACGCGCCCTGTCGGCACCGGGCGGCGCCGGGTGCGTTTCATCACCGCGTCGATATCAGCGTCATAGGCCATGTTGAACGCGCCCGCGGCGCCGGCGCCCACGGCGATGGCGAAGATCGCGATGGCGGCGGCCAGCGGATTCATGCCGCCGGGCGCGGCGACGAGGCCGGCCAGCGCGGTGAACACCACCAGCGACATCACGCGCGGCTTCATCAGGTCGAAATATGCCCCCGGCCCGGAAAGGGAAGACAGTTCGGCGTTCGGGGCGCCGTCGCTCATCGCGCGCATGGTTTCCCCTATTCCTTCTTGGCTTTGACAAGCGTTTGCGGCCGCTTTCGCTGAGCCTCGGAGAACAGCGAATAGGTCTGGTTCACATACGCCGAAACGTCCGCGATGCTGTTCACGTAATCGTCAATTTCTTTGGTTTGTTCCTGCTCCACCAGCCGGATGCGGGCAGACGGGTTCTCGGTCTCAAACCGGACATAAAACCAGGGTTCCCCGCGCTTGAGCGTCAGCGGCTTGGAGATATCATACCATTCAAAGGCCCAGCTCAAGGGGCGCGGCCAGATATGGATGGGGTAGCGTCCGCCCATCTGAACGCGCGGCCTCGGTTCCGGGAAGTAGTGAAGATAAGGCGCCGTCTGAACGACGAAGCACGGCTCGTCGGCGACGAACGTATAGGGCGTTATGAATTGAATCAGCGGCCTGTCTGGATGACGCCATTCATTCTGGGGGCCCAGCATGAGCATGCTGGAAAGTGCGCTGTCGCGTAATGCCGATTTCTCACCGTTCGCATCCTTCAGCGCCAGCGTGCCGTCGGCCTGCCGCTCAAAATGCAGGGTCACGTCCACCGGCGAGGGGATCACGAAATGGCGCCGGTCGAAATCGATCGCAGCGGGGCAATGCTGGATGGACTTTGACGAGGTGGGCTTGGGGTCGTTTCGCGAAAACAGCTTTGGCGGAGAGAAAATGACGGACGTCTTCGGTGCGCGCAACATCCAGCCGACAGTCACGGTCCGCTTTTTCCCACGCGCGGATTCCGCACTGCGCGACTCCTGGTCGTCGGCGAAATACTCGTCCCAATCCATCAGGCTTCCATTCCTTGTTCGCCGCCGGGCGGCGATCACGTACGCGGTTTAAACTGCTCAATATGCGCACGAGGCGACGCCGCTTTCGCGGCGCCGCTCCGGGCGATGTCGCTACAGGGTCGGATCGCAACCGACCCTGAACTGCAGTCTTCGGCGGCCTACTTGATTTTCGGCAGCTCGTTGAACTGGTGGAAGGGCGGCGGAGAGGACAGCGTCCACTCCAGCGTGGTCGCGCCTTCGCCCCAGGGGTTGGCTTCCGCCGGACGACGGCGCAGGGCCGCCTCGATCAGGAGCGCGAAGAACACCAACATGCCCGCCGCCATGATCAGATACCCGTAGGAGCTGACCATGTTCCAGAACGCGAAGCCGTCGGGATAGTCGACATAGCGGCGCGGCATGCCGGCCAGGCCCAGGAAGTGCTGCGGGAAGAAGATCACATTGGCGCCGACGAAGAACAGCCAGAACTGGATGCGCGCCAGCAAGGAGCTGTACTTCACGCCGAAGATCTTCTCGAACCAGTAGTAGAACCCGGCGAAGATCGAGAACACCGCGCCAAGGCTCAGCACGTAGTGGAAGTGGGCCACCACGTAATAGGTGTCGTGCAGGGACTGGTCCACGCCGGCGTTGGCGAGCACCACGCCGGTGACGCCGCCCACGGTGAACAGGAAGATGAAGCCGATCGCCCACAGCATCGGGGTGCGGAAGGTGATCGAGCCGCCCCACATCGTGGCGATCCACGAGAAGATCTTGATGCCGGTGGGCACCGCAATGATCATCGTCGCAGCCACGAAATAGGCCTTCAGGTTCACGTTCATGCCCACGGTGTACATGTGGTGCGCCCACACCAGGAAGCCGATGAAGCCGATCGCGACCATGGCGTAGGCCATGCCCAGATAGCCGAACACGGGCTTTTTGGAGAAGGTGGACACGATGTGGCTGATCATGCCGAAACCGGGCAGGATCAGGATGTACACTTCAGGGTGACCGAAGAACCAGAACAGGTGCTGGTACATCACCGGATCGCCGCCGCCGGCGGGATCAAAGAAGGTCGTCCCGAAATTGCGGTCGGTGATCAGCATGGTCAGCGCGCCCGCCAGAACCGGCACGGCCAGCAGAAGCAGGAACACCGTCACCAGGATCGACCACACGAACAGCGGCATCTTGTGCAGGGTCATGCCCGGCGCGCGCATGTTGAAGATCGTCGTGATGAAGTTGATCGCGCCCAGGATCGAGCTGACGCCTGCGAGGTGCAGGGCGAAGATCACCATGTCAAAAGCCGGCCCGTTATGGCCGGTGGTGGACAAAGGCGGATACATCACCCAGCCGCCGCCGAAGCCGTTGTCCCCGCCGGCGCCCGGCACGAACATCGAGATCAGGATCAGCAGGAAGGAGAAGGGCAAAAGCCAGAACGAGATGTTGTTCATGCGCGGAAACGCCATGTCCGGCGCGCCGATCATGAGCGGCACCATCCAGTTGCCGAACCCGCCGATCATGGCGGGCATGACCATGAAGAAGATCATGATCAGGCCGTGCATGGACGTAATCACGTTGTAGTTATGCTCGTTGCCCCAGAATCCGTTGTTGAAGACCTGGAGACCCGGCTCGGCCAGCTCCCAGCGGATCAGGCCGGACATGGCGCCGCCGATCACCCCCGCGATGATCGCGAAGATGAGGTACATCGTGCCGATGTCCTTGTGGTTGGTCGAATAGACCCAACGCTTCCAATCCCAGAGGCTGGGCGTGTGGTCGTCGTGATGGTGCGTCGCAGTGGCGTCCGTCATCATCGCACTCCTTACCGGGCGGAGGCTACGCGGGTTTCGCCGCGCAGCGCGTCATAATGGGCCACGAGAACGCGGGGCGCCTCGTAGGGGTCTTCATTGGCGACTTCGATCCAGGCGTCGAACACGTCCTGGGGCACAACGTGCACCTCAATGGGCATGAACGCGTGGCGCAGGCCGCAAAGCTCTGAACACTGACCGTAGAACACGCCGGGCTCGTCGACGACGAACCAGGTTTCGTTCAGACGGCCGGGAATGGCGTCCATCTTGATCCCGAAGGCCGGCATGGCCCAGTTGTGGATTACGTCGGAGGCGGTCACCTCCATGCGCACGGTGGCGCCGACCGGAACCACCATGGGCAGATCGGTCGTCAGATTGCGGTGCGCCTCCATGGGCCATCCCGCGACGTCCTCGTCGGTGATCATGTTGGCCACATACTGAAAGTCGCCGTGATCGGGATACTCGTAGGTCCAGTTCCACTGATTGCCGGTCGTCTTGATCGTGAAGTCGGCTTCCGGGATCACGTCTTGATAGTACAGAAGGCGGAAGCTCGGGATCGCGATGATCACCAGGATCAGGATCGGGGCGGCCGTCCAGACGATCTCCACCAGCGTGTTGTGGCTGGTCTTGCCGGCGGTCGGGTTGGCCTTGCGGTTGAAGCGGACCATCACATAGACAAGAAGGCCCAGCACCAGCAGGGTGATGGCGGTGATGATGATCAACAGCTCGGTGTGGAAGCTGTGGATGATCTCCATGACCGGCGTCGCGGCCGGCTGGAAGCCCAGCTGTCCGTCCACCGACAGGCCGGCGGGCGTCGCCGCCGCGGCGGCTGTGAAGATGCAGAACATGGCGCCGATGGCGCCGAGAGCGGCCGTAACACGCATGGCTCCCCCGAGGGACTAGAGGTGATTTCGCAGCCGGGCGAACACGCCGCCCTGCTTGGATCGCGGCGGAATATAGGCCCCGGCCGGCTGGCTGTCAGGGCGATATAAGCGCCTTTTTGTCGCAAGGCCCGATGTTTTTTCATCTCCTGAAGACGATGGCCACCACAGACGCTGTTGGCCTCATGCACAAGGATTTGGTAACGTTTTCCTTATGCTGCGCCAGAAGGAGGGGTCCATGGCCGACAAGAGCGACGAAAACGCAATCCAGGACAGGGTTTTGGGCAAGGCGCTTCGCGGCGGCCTGTGCGGGTTCGGGGCGGCCCTGGCCTTCTCCGGGGCCGCATTTCTTGCGTTCAACGCCAAAGCCCACGGGCAGTCGCCCGTGGAGCGCCCGGCCCTGGTTTCCGCCCTTGAAGAGTGCGAATCGGGGGCCCGTGAAAGCGCCCTCACCGCCCGGGCGCTGGGCGCCTGTGATCTTCTCATGCGCAGCCCGGATCTGGACGCGGCCATGCGGGCGCGGGTGCTGATCAATCGCGGGCTGATCGCCCATCGCCGCGGCCAGGCGGGCCCCGCCCGCGACGATCTTGAGCAGGCTGTCCAGCTCGCGCCCGATCTGGCGCCGGCCTGGCTGAACCTGTCGGCCATGCGCATCAAGGCCGGCGACGCCTCCGGCGCCGTCGACGCGGCGCGGCGCGCCGAATCGCTGGGCGCGGACCGCGCGCAGTCACTGTTCAACGAGGCCGTCGCGCTGGAGACTCTCGGCCGCTATGACGCCGCCTATGACGCCTATGTCGCCGCCGCCGGCGCCGCGCCGGACGACGCGACCCTGCAGGCCCAGCCGGCGCGCTTCCGCCGCCATCAACCGGGATAGCCGCCCGCTTCACGCCCCGCCTCACGCCAGGTCGTGCGATCATCCGCGCCTGCGCCGCAACGCGCCGCCGCGCGATGATCACACACGCCCCGCTCGCATCGCGCCGGCTTAGCCTCTATGTCTAAAGGCACGCTGATTTGACCGTCTGGAGCCGCCATGACCGCCGACCCCTTCGCCAGTTTCGAATTCGACGCCGAGGACGCGGCCCGCGTGCTGGAATCCTCGCTCTCCGGCGCCGATGACGGCGAGCTGTTTCTGGAAACCAGCACCAGCGAAAGCCTCGCCTTTGACGACGGGCGGCTGAAGGTCGCCAATTTTGACGCCGAGCGCGGCTTCGGCCTGCGCGGCGTGTTCGGCGAGCGCACCGGCTTTGCTCACAGCTCCGATCCCACCCTGGCCGCCCTGATGCGGGCGGGCGAGACCGCTTCAGCCGCGCGCAAGGGCGCCGATGCGGTGATGGCCCCGCCGCCGGCGCGCACCAACCGGCATCTTTATGACGACATCGACGTGATCGGCGCGCCGGGCTTTGAGGCCAAGGCGACGCTGCTGGCCGAGATCGACGCCTATCTTCGCGCCAAGGACCCCGAAGTGGTGCAGGTGAGCGCCTCGCTTGCCGGGTCGCGCCGGGTGATCGGCATCGTGCGCGCCGGCGGCGACGTGCGCGCCGACGTGCGCCCGCTTGTGCGCCTGAACATCGCCGTCACCTGCGAGCGCAAGGGCCGCCGCGAGACCGGCTCGGCCGGCGCCGGCGGCCGGGCGGAGTTCTCCCGCTGGCTCGACCCGGAAAACTGGAAAACCATGGCCGACGAGGCGCTGCGCGTCGCCAAGGTCAATCTGGAGGCCGTCGACGCCCCGGCGGGCGAATGGGATCTGGTGCTTGGCCCGGGCTGGCCGGCGATCCTGCTGCACGAAGCGGTGGGCCACGGCCTTGAAGGCGATTTCAACCGCAAGGGCACGAGCGCCTTCGCCGGCCGCATCGGCCAGCAGGTCGCCTCCAAGGGCGTCACCATCGTGGACGACGGCGCCATCGACCAGCGCCGCGGCTCGCTCTCCTTTGATGACGAAGGCACGCCCACCGGACGCACCGTGCTGATCGAGGACGGGGTGCTGGTGGGCTATATGCAGGACCGCCAGAATGCGCGGCTGATGGGCATGGAGCCCACCGGCAACGGCCGGCGCGAAAGCTACGCCCACCCCACCATGCCGCGCATGACCAACACCATCATGGAGGCCGGCGATCACGATCCCAAAGAGATCCTGGAGAGCCTGGACGACGGCATCTATGCGGTGAATTTCGGCGGCGGCCAGGTGGACATCACGTCGGGCAAATTCGTGTTCCGCTGCACCGAGGCCTACCGCGTGCGCGGCGGCAAGGTGCAGGAGCCCATCAAGGGCGCGACGCTGATCGGCGACGGCCCCACCGCGCTGACCAAGATCTCCATGATCGGCGACGACATGACGATGGACCCCGGCGTCGGCACCTGCGGCAAGGGCGGACAAGGCGTGCCCGTGGGCGTCGGCCAGCCCACCCTGAAGATCAAGGGCCTCACCGTCGGCGGCACGGGCTAGGGACAGGTCAGAGACCAGCTAGCCCTGGGCGGCGCCGTCCAGCGCTTCACTTCGCGACTTCACCATCACGCCCTCGTGATGATTGTTACTGAGGTTAAATCCCTATTCACGATGCGTGTCCGTATCTTGGGCCGCCATGAGAATAGAGATTTGCTTCAAAGCCTTGCTGAGCGCGTCCGTGTGCGCCGCCGCGCTCAGCTTTCCGGCCCTCGCCACGACCGACACCGCCGAGGCCGAGGCCGACGCCGCCGCCACACGCTCCATTGAGGGCGAGGCGCGCGGCGCGGGCGAGGATGATGTCCTTGTGTTCGAGCCGGCCTTCTTCGCCGATTACAATCCCCAGACCGCCGCCGACATTGTCGCGCGTGTGCCCGGCTTCTCTATCTCCAATGGCGGCGGCGGACGCGGGCTCGCCGGCGGGCTCGGCAATGTGCTGATCGACGGGCGCCGGCCAAGCTCAAAGAATGGCGTGAGCGCGCTTCTGTCGCGCCTGGCGTCGGACACGGTGGAGCGGGTCGAGCTGATCCGCGCGCCGATCCCCGGCGTCGATATGGCCGGCCAGGACCAGGTGGTGAATGTCGTCACCAACCGCACCGGCGGCTGGTCTGGCGCGTGGCGCGGGCGCGCGACGCTGTTTGAAGGCGGCCGCGTCGTCCCCTCCGGCGAGATGAGCGCCACGCGGGCGACTCAGCAGACCACGCTGACGCTCGGGCTCGACCTGTCCGCGCACGCCGAGGGCGATGACCAGGAGCGGATCGTACGGGGCTTGGATTTCACGCCCCTCACGGCCGAGCGCGAACGCTCCCAAAACCGGTTCGACGATCTCACCGCCTCGCTGGCCTACGCCCACGAGTTCGACGCCGGCCACGCCCTGCGAATCGATGCGCGCGCCTGGGCCTGGGGCTATGGCTTCAATCGCCATGGCGGCGTGAAGACGGTCGCGGACGCGCCCCTGGGCTTTGAGCTCGGCGTTGGCGACACCGCGGCCACAGGCGGCGAGGCGACAGTGGACTTCGACTACGCCCTGCCCGGCGCCTGGTCGCTGAAGCTCACCGCCTTGCAGCGCCTTACCGAGGAGAGCGGCGAAGACGTCTATGACGAGTTTGATCCGGACGGGCGGTTCGCCGGTCGCCTGACTCTCATTGACGCCGAAACCGCCGGGGAAAGCATCCTGCGGCTGGAAACCCGCAAGAGCGAAGGCCAGACCCACGCCACCACGCTGGCGCTGGAGGGCGCGTACAATTTCCTGGAGGGCGCGTTTAGTCTGTTCGACGGTGAAGACCTGATCCCCATCACCGTGCCGGTGAGCGATACGAAGGTCGAGGAGCACCGCGTCGACGTCTCGGCCCAGCGCATCTGGCGCCCTCGCCCGGCCTGGACCTTTGAGGGGGTGCTGGGGATGGAGATGTCGCGCCTGACCCAGAGCGGCGACGCGCAGAAGGAGCGCAGCTTCGTCTTCTTCAAGCCCGAGATCACCGCGAGCTGGACGCCGAACGCCCGCAATCAGCTTCGCCTGTCGGCCCGGCGCTTCGTCGGCCAGCTCTCTTTCGGCGACTTCATCTCCTCCATAAACGTCAATGACGACACCAGCCAGCAGGGCAATCCCGATCTGGAGCCGGAGCGCACCTGGCGGCTCCAGGCCGACTGGGAGCGCCGCTTCGCCGGGGAAGGCTCCCTCACCCTCATTGCGCGCCATGAATGGGTGGAGGCCGTCTCCGGCCTGGTCCCGCTGGCGGGCCGGTTCGACGCCCCGGGCAATCTTGGCGACGGGCGGCGCTGGCGCCTGCAGGCCGACCTCACGACGCCGCTGGATGCGCTGGGCGTGTCCGGGGGCGTGCTGTCGGGCTCGGCCATGGTGCGTGAAACGATGATCGCCGATCCGGTCACCGGCGTGGAGCGGCGGTTCCGCGGCGATGAAGACTGGCGCGCCAGCATCGATTTTCGTCAGGACCTGCCGGCCGCAGGCTTCGCCTGGGGCTTTGATTACTCCGTTCAGGGCGATGAGGATTTTTACCGCCTTGACCAGTTCGAACGCATCACGCCGCCGCGCGGCGATCTCGACCTGTTCGCCGAGACCCGCCGCCTTTCCGGGCTCACCGCACGCCTGGGCGCCGACCTCAATCTGGGCCGGCAGGACCGCGTCCGCTACGCCTGGGCGGCGCCGCGCGACACTGGCGAACCGGTCGCCATCGAAACGCGCACCGTGGACTTTGACGGCACGGTGTACTTGGAGGTGAGCGGGGTGTTCTAATATCTCCCCAGACCTGACCGCGGTGATCCTGCGCGCCCGGATTGATCCTGAACAGCGATCATTTCGAAGCCGGATGAACGCCGTGGGTCCGGGTCGGAACACAGGAGTCGCTTATGGGCCCGCCGGTCCTGATCATCGCCATGCTCGCGATGCAACCCGCCCTCCCTGCGGCGTCCGACTCCGGCGGCGTGCCGCTCCTGCGCACGCCCAGCGGCCATTATTCGGTGGATGTCCGCATCGAGGCGCAAGGTCCCTGGCCGTTTCTGGTGGACACCGGCGCCAGTCACACGGCGATAGCAGAGCCGCTCGCCGTTCATTTCGGCCACGTCCCGGCGGACCGCCACACCGAAGTCCAGACGCTGACGACCCGGTACCGCGCCGAGCGGTTCGTGGTGCGTGAGATCGAAATCGGCCCGTTGCGGATCGAGACGCTGGACAGCGTGATCGCGCCGATCGAGCCGGACGACACGCTGACCGCCTACGGCCTGCTGGGCGCGGACGCCTTCGACCTCCCTGTGCTTCAGATCGACCTGGCGAACGGACGGCTTGCGTTCGATGCGCCGGGGCCGGCACGCCACGACGCCACGGTGGATCCGGAGACCAGGCTGATCTTCGCCACGGCGCGTGTGGGACGCTTCGAGACTCCGGTCCATGTGCTTGTGGACACCGGTGCGCCGCAGACGCTGATCAACCCGGCCCTCGCCCGGCGCCTGGCCGGTTTCGACCCGGTTCTGCGTCTGGGCGTCTCCGACATGGCCGATCTGGTGCGGGTGGACGATGCCCGCATCATGCGCCTTGAGACCATCCGGGTGGGCGGGCTGTGTCCGCGGCGCATGACGGGAATCGAAGCGGATCTCGACATCTTCCGGGCGCTCGGCTGGCGGGGGGAGCCGGCCATGGTGCTTGGACTGGATGCACTGGCGGGCGCGGTGATCACCATCGCCAGGGACAGCGGCGTGGTCGAGCTCTCCTACCCCGAAGGCGCTCCAGCCTGCCCCGATGAGCCTGTCCAGCGCGGCGCCGCGCAGATCCAGCTGCCCGACTGACCGCAACGCGGCCCCGGAGACACCTCCGGGGCCGATTGGTTCAGGCGCGGCGCTCAGCTCAGGGCGCGTCGCTATTGCGGTCCATGGACGGGCCGCCGGCTTCGGTCTCTCTGGGATGCGGCGTCATCTCTTTGGCCGCGTCGCCCATCATGCGCTTGATGATCGGGCTGATGAGCAGCATGCCCACCGCGATCGCCATGGCGATGAGACCCACCTGGGAATACACCTCGGAATAGCCGGCCAGCGCCGCCTCACGGTCGGTGAGCTGGCCGCCGATCGTCTCCGCGCCCGTGTAGGACGCGATGACGCCGGAGAGATAGTTGGAGAGGCCCGAGAACAGGAACCAGGCGCCCATGGTCATGCCGACCACCCGCGCCGGCGCCAGCTTGGTCACCGCCGACAGGCCCACCGGAGAAAGCATCAGCTCACCCATGGTGTGGATCCAGTAGATGGCGAAGATGAAGTAGACCGGCACCAGCGCCGAACCGGAGAGCTGGATCCCGCCCACCAGAACGTAGAAGCCCAGACCCGCCATGAACACGCCGAGGGCGAACTTCACCGGCGTGGACGGGTTCCAGCGCCGCTTGGCCAGGAACACCCACAGCCACGCCAGGATCGGCGCGAAGATGATGATGAAGCCGGCGTTGAGCGACTGGAACACCGGCGCCGGCACGCGCACGCCGAACATGGACCGGTCCACGAAGCTGTCGGTGAACAGATTGAGCGAGGAGCCCGCCTGTTCAAACAGCGCCCAGAACGGGATCTGCGCCAGGATGAAATAGGTCGCCGCCAGCATCTGGCCGCGCTCCTGGCCCCTGGTGCGCAGCACCGCGAAACCGATCAGGAAGGTCAGCATGATCAGGCCGATCGGGCCCAGCACGCCGCCGGAATACTGCGGGTTCATCACCGCCAGGATCGACACGCCGACAATGGCGAGACCGGCCATGTAGCAAGCCACCTCCACATTGATCGGCCCCAGCACTTTTTCCTTCAGCTTGGCGGGGTTGGGCGGCTCGGCCTTGCCCTCCAGCCAGTGCTGGAAGAACAGGAAGGTGAGTAGGCCCGCCAGCATCCCGACGCCCGCGAGCCCGAACCCCCAGGCCCAGCCGTAGACGAACCCGATAATCCCCACCGAGATCGACGCCAGGAAGGAGCCCAGATTGATGCCCATGTAAAACAGGGTGAAGCCGGAATCGCGCCGCGGATCGCCCAGATCGTAGAGCTCGCCCACGATCGTGGAGATGTTGGCTTTCAGGAACCCCACCCCCGCAATGATCAGCGCCAGGGCCAGGTAAAGAATGTTCACAAACAGCGCCTGCTTCTCAACGCGCCGCTCCACCGCGTCCATGGAGACGGTGGCGGGAAGACCGACCGCGGCCGGGTCCTCGACGATCATCTCGCGGCCTTGCTCGGCGAAGGTCACTACAGAAACGCCGGACTCATTGCGCACGGTCAGGTCGGCGTCGCCGCCCCGCCCGTCCAGCTCCAGCACGTATTCAGAGCCCTCATAGGTCATGATCTCCTGGGAGCCGGCGCCCTCGAACGCCATCATGCCGTGGCCGAGCACCAGCAAAATCGCGCCGTAGGTCACCGCCTTGCGCTGCCCCAGATAGCGGTCGGCCAGCGTGCCCCCGACAATGGTCATCACATAGACCAGCGCCACATAGGTGCCGTAGATCAGACCGGCTTCTTCCTGACCGAACAGGAAGTGCTGGGTGAGATAGAAGATCAGAAGGCCGCGCATCCCGTAATAGGAAAAGCGCTCCCACATCTCGGTAAGGAACAGGATGGCCAGCCCCTTGGGGTGGCCGAAAAAGCTGGTGTCTCGAAGTCCGGACGGTGTCGCAGCCCCGGCGTTGGTCTCGCTCACGATAAAACCCCAATCAGCAAACGGAAATCACGGGCAAGGTCGCACTTTGCGCAAAGCGTCACAAGACGCGCCGCGCAGAGCCGCAAAAAACCCCGGCGGAGCGGCTCCGCCGGGGTTTCTGGTGCGGCCGGGAAACGGATGACTACCGCTCGAATTTCTGGAACTTCACCCGCTTGGGCACCAGGGCGTCGTCGCCCAGGCGGCGTTTTTTATCGGCGAGATAGTCGGTGAAGCCGCCTTCGAACCATTCCACATGGCTGTCGCCTTCAAAGGCGAGAATGTGGGTGGCGATGCGGTCCAGGAAGAAGCGGTCGTGGGAGATCACCACCGCGCAGCCCGGATAGGTTTCAAGCGCGCTTTCCAGCGCCGAGAGCGTCTCCACATCGAGATCGTTGGTCGGTTCGTCGAGGAGCAAGAGATTGCCGCCCTCTTTGAGCATCTTGGCCAGGTGCACGCGGTTGCGCTCACCGCCGGACAGGAGCCCGACCTTTTTCTGCTGGTCGCCGCCCTTGAAGTTGAAGGCGCCCACATAGGCCCGGCTCGGCACTTCGCGGCCGCCCAGATCGATCATGTCATTACCGCCGGAAATCTCTTCCCAGACATTCTTCTTCGGATCCAGCGCGTCGCGGCTCTGATTGACGTAGCCAAGCTTCACGGTCTCGCCCAGCGTCACCTTGCCCTGATCAGGCTGCTCCTCGCCGACGATCATCTTGAACAGCGTGGTCTTGCCCGCGCCGTTGGGACCGATGACGCCCACGACGCCGCCCGGCGGCAGCTTGAAGTCCAGGTCCTGGATCAGCAGCTTGTCTTCGAAGCCCTTGGAGACGTGGTCGAAATCCACCACATTGCCGCCCAGGCGCGGGCCCGGCGGAATGTTGATCACGGTGTGATTGATCTTCTCGCGATCGGCCTCGTCGCGCTTTTCCTCATAGGATTTGATGCGGGCCTTGGATTTGGCCTGGCGCGCTTTGGGGGAGGCGCGGATCCAGTCCAGCTCGCGGGCGAGCGCGCGCTGCTTGGCGCTTTCCTCGCGCGATTCCTGGGCCAGGCGCTTGGTCTTCTGTTCCAGCCAGCTGGAATAGCCGCCCTGATAGGGCACGCCCTTGCCGCGATCGAGCTCCAGCGTCCATGTCGTGATCGAGTCCAGGAAATACCGGTCGTGGGTGACGATCAGCACCACCCCCTCATACTTCTCCAGGTGCATCTGCAGCCAGGCGACCGATTCCGCATCCAGATGGTTGGTCGGTTCGTCGAGCAGCAGCACGTGCGGCTTGGACAGAAGCAGGCGGCAGATCGCCACGCGGCGCTTCTCACCGCCGGACAGATTGGTCACGTCGGCGTCCGCCGGCGGGCAGCGCAGCGCGCCCATGGCCATTTCGATCTTGGCGTCGATGTCCCACGCGTCGCGCGTGTCCACCTGCTCCTGCAGGGCGGTCATCTCCTCCATCAGCTCGTCGGAATAATCCTCGGCGAGCTTCATGGCGATGGCGTTGTAGGCGTCGTAGATCTGCTTGTCTTCGCTGCCCTCGATGACGTTTTCCCAGACGGTCTTGTCGGCGTCCAGTTGCGGCTCCTGGGGCAGATAGCCGACGCGCACGCCCTTCTCCGCCCAGGCTTCGCCGGCGAAGTCGGTGTCCTGGCCGGCCATGATGCGCAGCAGCGTGGATTTACCGGCGCCGTTGACGCCGACGACGCCGATCTTGGCGTCGGGCAGGAAGTGCAGGGAAATACCGTCAAAGACCTTCTTCCCGCCGGGATAGGTCTTCGCCAGATTGTCCATGTGATAGACGTATTGATACGCGGCCATAGGCGTGCGCGCTCCTTCAAAGAGGGATGCGGATTGATCTCACGCCCGCGTATAGCGGAGAGCATGGCCGGCACGCAATCGGTGTGGTCGTGCGCGAAGAGGTGGAGCGGCGGCGTGCACCTACTCGGCGCGAACGGTCAGGACCACGGGCTGATGGTCGGACGCCTCGAACCCAGTCGCGCGCCCCTCCACCGACACAAGGGCGACGCCCGGCGAGAGGATGAAACCATCGATCACCGCGGTGTAGTTTTCTCCCCGCGTGTAAGCCCGTTCCAGTGTGCGCACCGTGGGTGTCGAGGCGTCGGCGGCCACACGCCATCCCGCCGGTAGACGGTCTGATGGAAAGTCGCGCAGCCAGAACAGATTTTCCTGCGCAGTGGTGTGCGGGAAGCCGGTCGGCGCCAGGCGCTGATTGAAATCGCCTCCCACCACGACCCGCCGCCCCGCCCGATGCTCTGCCTGGGCGATGTCCAGCACGTCGGAAAGCTGACGCAAGCGTACCTCGCCTTCGTCAAAGGCGGACAAATGAATATTGATGAGTGTCCAACGCTCCGGGCCGGCCAGGCGCGTGATCTGGACGTGGTAGGCGCGCTTCAGCACTCCTCCCATGCGGCCCGGCTCACGCATGATTTCCGCGACCTCAGCGCTTTCAACCGCAAGGCGCGAGGCTGTCATCAGGCCGTGTTCGAACGAGATCGCCGTGGGCAGAAACCGCGTCGCTACATCGTTGGAGGTCGCCGTCCAGCGCTGGTCGAAGATCGAGAGGACGCCGCCGCGAAGATCCACGCCCCGTGTCATGAGGCCGGGCCCGGCGACTTCCTGCAGCAGGTGAATGTCCGCTGTTATGTCCTGCAGTTGCGCCTTTATGGCGGCGAGATTGGTCTCGATGCGATCACGGTCGGAGGCCCTGAAGGATCGCCCGCCGTCGGCGACAAAGTCCGCGTCGTCGCCAAGGGCGCCGTAACCCAGATTCCAGATTGCGACCGTGAGCTGATTGTCTGCGACCGGAAGAGGGTCAGGCACACGAACGTCCAATCGCGGCGTCGGCGCGCAGGCGTTGACCAAAAATACAGTCATGCAAAGCCCTGCGACGAAAGCCAGCATGGCGGAGCCTGTCCAGATCCCCTTCACGCGGGCCCCTTTATCCTTGCGTCTTGATTGAGCTTACCACAAGCGCGAGAGCATGCTACGCCTTCTTGAAAGTCAACCTTTGCTTGATTGGTTAACCCTAAGAGGCCCCACCATGCTTTGGCTTGGACGCCGGCTCAGGCGAATTGTTGCGGTCAAGCCGGCCGCCCTCTTTCCGGCTCTGCTGTTACTTGGCGCCGCCTTCGCAGTCTGGGCGTACGTGATTGGAATTGACAACGTGAGGGTCTCAAACCCCTGCGGCTGCGGCGCGGTGGACCGCGAGGTCGGTTTCTGGCACGCGATCAACTGGTCGGTGACCCTCATCATTTTCGTGCCGGTCTGCGTGACGATGCTCTTCGCGTTCTCGAACGCCTTCCAGACCACCCTGCTGGGCCTTCAAGAAGATGGACTGATCCTGAATCGCGAAACCAGCCAGCCAGTCGCGGGCGGTCAGATCGAGCACGCTCTCGACGAAACCTTCACCTATATCGGCTGCATCAGCCTTGCCGCCACCGCGATCGTCGCCGTCTTCGGCTCCGTCTCCATGTACAAAACCTCGATGGAGCATGTGAACGCTGCGCCAGTTTATGAGCAGATGTACCAGCGCGAGGCGAGCGCCCCGGACGAGGCGAAGCCGGCCGGCCAGGAGGAACGAGCCCAATGTGAAAGGCTGTTATCGCCGAACGAACGCAAGAACATCCTTAGCCATTACCGCAACCAGTTTCCAGGCGAAGGCGGATACCCGGTCGACCTCGCGTGCGAAGCGCGCGGCAGTCACGAAATCGACTGGAGCGTCGCTCATCTCTTCATCCAGCCCCCCGGAGGCCTGGAATCCGCGCAATGGGGCAGGCAGGTCGGGATCTTCACCTGGGCCGTGACCATCTACCTTTTGATCCTTTGCGGGGCGCTCACCCTTTCGGGATTTCTGTTCGCCTGGCAGGTGGTGTGGTGGCTCTGGGCGGCCCAGCTTGGCCAAAGCAACATCAAGTTCGGCATTCCGGCGCAGACCGGCGAGGGCGCGCCTGACTACTCAGTGGTCCGAGCGCTGCGCCCGGTCTCGGTCTTCCTGGGAGTCAGCACGCTGGCGGCGATGTCGATCATCTATGCCTATGCGCTATGGAACGACTACCTGCGCAGCTTCAACGACAAAAACTTCAGCGCCTATCTGTTTCGACCCTTCAGCGCCGGCGTTGAAGCGATATCCTCGGGTGAATTCAGCAAAGTTGGCATTTGGTTCATGACGTTGTTCAGCGGCGACGGCGCCCTGGCGGCCGGCGCCTTCACCAGCGAGCGGATGTTAGCGCTCTTGCTGGCGCTGATCGTCGTCACTCCGTCCGCCTTGCTCGCGGCGTTCGTCCGGGCTCGCCATGCGGCGGCGTCACCGGGCCAAGTGAGTTTGGCGCCGGGATGGCGGATGCTCGCCCTGATCCTGAGCCTGAGCGTGTTGAGCCTGATCTTCCTGAAGCTCGGCGTGTTTTTCATTGGCGCGCTCACAGTGCTCGTCGCGCGCCGTGCAATAAACGAGTTTTCAGGTCCGAAACCGGCGACGCTCAACCCCTGATCCTATGGTGGAAAATCGCACCTCGGCGCCCGGCCCTAATCCGGCCGCTCCACATGGGCGCAGGCATAGTCTGCGATATGGCCGGAGATGGAGTCCGGGTCGATGGAGTCGAGGACGTAGGGGCGGTGGTCGGCGTTCATCTCGTCCACGCTGTGGCCCTGGCCCAGATAGCGCATCGTGCCGGCGCGGCAGTCGATCTCGCGCTGCACGAAGGTCGCCTCGCTGCCGCCGACGCGGCGGGTGACGATCTCCAGCGCGCCGTCGCGCACGGGGACCAGCATCAACACGTCGTAGCGCGCCGCAGGATCATTGGGCACGTCGATGGTGGGAAAGCGCTCGGCCTGTGCGCCCGCGATGAGGCTGACGGCGGACAGGCTGGCGGCGAGGGTAAGGGTCAGACCCGGCATGGGCGTCTCCCGGAATACATGGCTTCCAGACTGAGATCAGTCTCGCAACAGAATGCTTACGAGGCCTTACGAAACCCTCTCCCATTGTCACGCCCCGCATTGTCACCGCCCACATTGTCTTGGGGCGTCACGGCGTTAGTCTCCCCGGCGCTGAAATCACCCCTTGGGAGACCGCCATGTTCCGCGCCGCCTTTATCCTGTCCGCCTCCGCCCTGGCGCTTTGCGCCTGCACCGACACCGGCCAGGCGGCCGGTCAGCAGGAGGCGCAAACCCGGACGCAGGGCGCGGTCGACGATCCGGCCGCCTTGACCATCGAGCGGGTCTTCGCCTCGCCCAGCCTCTCCGGCCCCACGCCGCGGAGCTTGAAATTCTCGCCCGACGGCACGCGCGTGACCTTCCTGCGGGCCAAGGACGAGGACCGCACGGTTCTGGATCTGTGGGCCATGGATGTCGCCGACGGGCGCACCTACCGGCTGGTGGACGCGTCCGTGCTGGCGCCGGAGGAGCGGGAGCTTTCCGAGGCCGAGATCCAGTATCGCGAGCGGGCGCGGATCTCCCAAAGCGGCGTGGTGTCCTATGACTGGGACGAGAGCGGCGAGGCGGTTCTGGTCCCGCTGGACGGCGACGTGTTCTACGTGGACGTCGCCACCGGCGAGGCCGAACGGCTGATGGAGACAGAGGCCTTCGAGACCGACTTCAAGGTCAGCCCGGACGGGCGCCATGTCTCCTTCATCCGGGGCCAGAATCTCTGGGTCCACGATCTTCAGACCGGCGAGGCGCGCGCCCTCACCACCGAAGGCGACGGCGCCGTGAGCTGGGGCGTCGCCGAGTTCGTCGCCCAGGAGGAGATGCAGCGCTATACCGGCTATTGGTGGAGCCCGACCAGCGATCGCATCGCCGTGGCGCGCATTGATGAAAGCCCGGTGGAGATCGTGCCCCGCTTCGGCATCGGCCCCGACGGGGTCTCGGTCAGCGAGCAGCGCTATCCGCGCGCCGGAACCGACAACGCCCTTGTGGAGCTCTGGGTGATTGACCTGACCAGCGGCGAACGCGTGCAGGTGGATCTGGGCGAGGAGAGCGACATCTATCTGGCGCGGGTGAACTGGAACGCGGCCGGCGACCGGCTCTACGCCCAGCGCCAGAACCGTGAGCAGACCCGGCTCGATCTCCTGGGAGTCGATCCGGTGTCGGGCGAGAGTGAGCAAGTGCTCACCGAAACGGCGCCCACCTGGATCAATCTCACCAACGACTTCACGGCGCTTGAAGGCGGCGATTTTCTCTGGACCAGCGAGCGGACCGGGTTTCGCCATATCTACCGCGTCACGCCCAACGGAGAGACCACGCAGATCACCGAAGGCGAGTGGGTCGTCGACGAGATCAGCGGCGTCTCAAGCGACGGCGGGACGGTTTATTTTGAAGGCTGGAGGGACACCCCGCTGGAGCGCCACCTCTATGCGGCGGACATGAACGGCTCCACCCGCGAAGAGCCGGTTCCCACGACCTCGGGCCAGGGTCGCTGGAGCGTCAATCTCGGCGACGGCGCCGGGGCCTATATCGGGACCTATTCAGATCCGGACACCCCGCCCCGAACAGGGCTCTACGCGATCAACGGCGAGCGCATCGCCTGGGTCGAGGAGAACGCCCTTGATGAAGACCATCCCTATGCGCCCCATCTTTCCAGTCACCTGACCCCGGACTACGGCACGATCACCGCGCCGGACGGCGAGACGGAACTCTACTGGTCGATGCTGAAACCCGAGCACTGCTCCGCAGAGGCGCCCTGCCCGGCCATCGTCCAGGTCTATGGCGGACCCCATGTGCAGACCGTCTCAAGAGGGTGGACCAATCCACGCGAGCAGCTCTTCGCCGACCAGGGATATGTCCTGTTCAAGCTCGACAATCGCGGCAGCTGGAATCGCGGTCACGCCTTTGAAGCGGAGATCCATGACGCCATGGGCGCGGTCGAGGTCGAGGACCAGCTCGCGGGGCTGGAGTTCCTGCAGGAGCGGGCCTTTGTGGATGCGGAGAGGGTCGGCCTGTGGGGCTGGTCCTATGGCGGGTATATGAGCCTGATGACGACGCTGCAGGCGCCCGGCGCCTTCACCGCGGCCGTCGCCGGAGCGCCGGTCACCGACTGGTCGCTCTACGACACCCACTACACCGAGCGCTACATGGACACGCCCCAGGCCAATGAGAGCGGGTATGAGCAGGGCTCGGCCTTCGCCCATGTGGAGAATTACGCCACGCCGACCCTCATCATTCACGGCATGGCCGACGACAATGTCACGTTCGACCACTCGACCCGGCTGTTCCTGGAGCTGCAGGCTCAAAATGCTGATTTTGAAATGATGACCTATCCCGGCCAGCGCCACGGCGTGCGCCCGCCGGAACTGCAAACCCACCTGTGGACGACGATATTCCGGTTCTTCGATGAGCGGCTGGAGGCGCCGGAGGCCGGCGACTGAGCGGGCTGCGCGACCGGCGTCATTATCGAGACAGGCTGCGGACGCCGCGCAATGGCGTGGGGCCGCCTGAGGACGAAACGCTTCCAGCCCGCCGAATACAGGCGGGCGGCCCCGGCGCGCTTTTGACTGCGCGCCGGGGCGTCGCCGCCTAGCCGGCGGCTTCTTCGTCTTCGGGGCCGAGATCGGCGTCGGGCTCGGGTCCACCGAGCATTTCTTCGGCGATAAGGCCCGCGTTCTTGCGCACCTTGGATTCGATCTCTGCAGACATCGACGTGTTTTCAAGCAGGAATTTGCGCGCGTTCTCGCGGCCCTGACCGATGCGCTGGGAGTCGTAGGAATACCAGGAGCCGGACTTCTCGATGATATTGCCCTTCACTCCCAGATCGATCAATTCGCCGGTCTTGGAGATGCCCTCGCCGTAGAGAATATCAAACTCCACCTCGCGAAAGGGCGGGGCGACCTTGTTCTTGACCACCTTGACCTTGGTCTGGTTGCCGATGACCTCGTCGCGGTCCTTCAGCGCGCCGATGCGGCGGATGTCCAGGCGCACCGAGGCGTAGAATTTCAGCGCATTGCCGCCGGTGGTGGTCTCGGGCGAGCCGAACATCACGCCGATCTTCATGCGGATCTGGTTGATGAAGACCACGAGGCAGTTGGATTTCGAGATCGAACCTGTGAGCTTGCGCAGCGCCTGGCTCATGAGACGGGCCTGCAGGCCGGGCAGGGAATCGCCCATCTCGCCCTCAAGCTCGGCGCGCGGGGTGAGCGCGGCCACGGAGTCGATCACCAGAACGTCCACCGCGCCGGAGCGCACCAGAGTATCGGCGATCTCAAGGGCCTGCTCGCCGGTGTCGGGCTGGGACACCAAAAGCTCGGCCACGTCCACGCCTAGCTTCTTGGCGTAGAGCGGATCCAGCGCGTGCTCGGCGTCGACAAAGGCGGCGGTTCCGCCAGCCTTCTGGCATTCGGCCACCACGTGGAGCGCCAGCGTGGTCTTGCCCGAGCTTTCCGGTCCGTAGATCTCCACGATCCGGCCCTTGGGAAGACCGCCCACACCCAGCGCGATGTCCAGGCCCAGAGAGCCGGTGGAGATCGCCTCGATATTCTGGTTCGGCTTCGAGCCGAGCTTCATCACGGAGCCCTTCCCGAACGCACGGTCGATCTGGGAAAGGGCGGCGTCGAGCGCCTTCTGCTTGTTGTCGCCGGTTTCTTTAACCACTTGAAGCCTCGCCTGAGCCATTGTCGTGATCCCTTTTATTTCATGCATCGCCTGAGTCGGGCAATGAAGCGGCGGCGCCGCGAGTCATGCATATTCGTACCTATTTTGTTCCAAGAACGCAACAGGAACATTTTCGGCGGAAAGAAAACGGGCGGTCCCGATGGACCGCCAGCTTCTCCACCCCCTTGAAACAAGGGGCCTATCGGCGTGCGGCGGCGATTTCTTCCTTCACCCGTTCAGCCAATTGCTGGATGTCGAAGGGCTTCGGCAGGAAGGAGATATCCAGATCTGACGACAGCGTGTCGGAAAATTCCTCCTGCGCGTAGCCGGAGATGAAGACGATTCGCGCGCCGCCGAGATATTTGCGCCCGGCCTTCAAAAGCGACGGGCCGTCGAGCCCCGGCATCACCACGTCGGAGATCAGCAAATCAAAGCTCTCCGGGTTCTCCTCGAGGATCTCCAGCGCCTCCTCGCCATCGCACGCCTCGACCACCTCATAGCCGCGGCGCACCAGCGTCTTGGCGGCGATCTTGCGCACCGCGTCCTCGTCTTCGACCAGCAAAATCCGCCCGTGACCGGCCAGATCCGACGGCTTGGGCTCGGCGGTCTTGGCCACGATCTCGGCCTCGATCTCGGCGGTCTCCTCGGCGCTCGGCACATGGCCCGGCAGATAAATGGAGAAGGTCGTGCCCTCGCCGGGCTCTGAGTCCACAAAGAGGAAGCCGCCCGACTGCTTGACCACGCCGTAGACGGTGGCGAGGCCCAGCCCGGTGCCCTCGCCGGTCTCCTTGGTGGTGAAGAAAGGCTCGAAGATCTTGCGCCGCGTCGCCTCGTCCATGCCGCAGCCGGTGTCGGCCACATGAATCGCGGCCCAGCGTCCCTCGGACGGGTTCGGCGCACCGGCTTTGCGAACGGTCTCTGCGTCCACCATCTCGGTGGTGATGGTCAGAACGCCGCCGCCCTGCCCCCTCATGGCGTCGCGCGCATTGGTGGCCAGATTGACCAGGATATTGTCGATCTGGTTGCGGTCGGCGCGGATCAGAGGAAGCTCGCGCCCGTGGCGGATCTCCAGCTTGACCGTCTCCTCCAGGATCTGGCCCAGCATCACCGAGCAGTCCGACAACACGTCGGAGATGTCGAACACGGTCATGCGGAAGGTCTGCTTGCGCGAGAACGCCAGCAGCTTCCTCACCAGACCCGCCTGACGGGTGACGGTGGAGTTGATCTGCTGCAGATCCTGATAGCTGGGATCGCCAACCGGGTGGCGGTTCAAAAGCTCGCCGACGCTGAGCCGGATCGCGGTGAGCATGTTGTTGAAGTCGTGGGCCACGCCGCTGGCCAGCTGGCCGACGGCCTGCATCTTGCCGGCCTGGGCGACCTGGGTCTCCAGCGCCTTCCAGGCGGAGATGTCGACGATGTAGGCCGCCCGCTTGCCGCCCCGCGCCGGAGCGAGAAACACGTGGACCGGCTTGCCGTCCTCACCGGCCAGGCGCGCCTCTCCCGGCTCGCTGGAGCCTGACAACGCCCGGTCGAAGGCGGCGTCGAGGCCGCTCTCGGCGTCGAACAGATCCACAAACCGCGCGCCGGGAACGGCCGCGCCGCCGGACAGGTGCACGAGGGCGAGATTGGCGTCCTCCACCATGGCCGACATGGGATCGGCCGCGTCCAGTCGCGCCACGCCGAAGGGTGCGGACGCGAACATGTCGTCAAACGTGCGCCCCGCCTTGGCGCCGCTCTGGCGGGCGATCTGCGCCAGGCCCGGCGGCGTGCCGGCGGCGGAGAGGCCATAGACCACGCACCGTGCGCGGGCCGGGCGTTCATCACCCCACTCCACGCACAGCACCACCGGGCTCTCGACGCCTTCACGCGCCACCATGCGCGCATCCAGGCGCACCGCGCCTTCATCCCCGCGCGAGCGGGCGAACACAGACGCGGCATCGCCGGCGAGAAAATCGGTCAGCTTGAGCGCCTGGCCCGGCTTGGCGTCGATCCAGGCGCGCAGCGTGGCGTTGGCGGCCAGCACCCGGCCCTCGGCGTCGGCCAGGAACAGGCCCACCGGCGCGTGTTCGGCCCAGTCCGGCGCGGCGTCGGCGGCCGAGCCGTCTTCCTCGCGCGCGATCTGAAAGCGCCACAGCGCGCCGCCGCCGGGCATTGCGCTGACATCACCCACATACACCGACGCGCCCTCGCCCTGCAGACTGAGCGGGCCCAGGGTTTCACGCGCCGACTCTCCGGCGTCCGCCGCCCTCGTCAGGCGGTAGACCGCGCCGGACGCCGCGCCCGTGAAGAGACGCTCGGGCGCGGGCGCGTCGGCGCCGCCAAGGCCGGTGCGGCCGCCGCCGGACAGATCCTTATAGGCCCGGTTGGCCCAGACCACGCGGCCCTTGGCGCCGGTGATCAGCACCGGGTCGCTCAGCGCATCCAGCGCCGATTGGGCCAGGCCGGACGCAGCATCGGCGCGCGGTCCCTCGCCCAGCGCCCGCCCGGCGGCCTCGCCGGCGGCCAGCGCGTACATCAGCAAAAGCGCGCATGCCGAGATCCCTGACAGCAGCACCACGCCCTGCCAGCCCGCCCCGGCGCCGGAGATGATCGCCACTGCGGCGGCGGCCAGCGCCAACAAGCTTGCGGCCCAGAACAGCGTGCGGGTCAGTGGTTTCGCCAGACGTCCCGCGGGTGGCGGCGCGGCGGCGGGAGCCTGCGGCGCTGCAGATGCAGGCGCGGGTGCAATCTCCGCCTCGGCGCCGGGCGCCTCTTCGGGAGCTTTCGTTGCGGGGGCGTCGGTCATGGCGGGCTCCCTGGCCGGTGAGTCTGATTCGGCCTTCAATCGTGGCGCCTCTAGGTTAACCATAGTTTCGTGCGGGCACGCGAATTTCAGAACCCGGGGCTGAAGGCGCCCCCTATCGCCGGTTCTTGAGGCTGAGCACGTAGCCGATCACTTTGGCCACGGCGGCGAACTGTTCAGGCGGGATCGCCTCCTCCAGTTCGACGCTGGCGTGAAGCCCGCGCGCCAGCGGCGGATCCTCCACGATCGGCACGCCGTTCGCCTCGGCCAGCTCCCGGATCCGCAGCGCCACGTCATCCACGCCCTTGGCCACGCAGACCGGCGCGCCGGTGACGCCCTGAACGTATTCCAGCGCCACGGCGTAGTGGGTCGGGTTGGTGATCACCACCGCTGCGTCGGGCACGCGCGCCATCATCCGGCGCTGGGCGCGCTCCTGGCGGATCTGGCGCAGCTTGGCGCGCACCATGGGATCGCCTTCGGTGTCCTTGTACTCGTCCTTGATTTCCTTCTGGCTCATCTTGTTGCGGTCGATGAACTGATGGCGCTGGAAGGCGAAATCGGCGGCGGCGATGAAGGCGTAAACGATGAGCGCGGCGATGAGGAGCTCCACCGACGCCGAATAGACCTCCCTGAGCAACCCGATGGGCGCCAGGGCCGGCAACGCCAGAAGCTCGTCGCGGCGCGGCCACATCACCACCGCCACAGCGCCGCCCACCAGCGCCATCTTGCCGACGCCCTTGAAGAAATTCATCCACCCCTCGGGGCCGAACATGCGTTTCAGCCCGTTGACCGGGTTCAGTTTGTCGAGCTTGGGCTCGATCTTCTTGGGCGTGAACATCAGCCCGTGCTGCACCAGATTGCCGGCGGTCGCGGCCACCATGATCAAAAGGAACACAAAGCCCAGAATGACGATCAGGCGCAGCCCCGTCGCCGCAGCCAGCTCCATCGCCGCGCCGGTGTCCAGGCTCATTTCGTGGGGCCGGGCCAGGAAGATCGTCAGGATGCGGGTGAGATCGCTGGCCACGCCCGGCGCCATGAAGGCGAACACCGCAAGGCCCGCGGCCAGCGTGAACCAGCCCGAGATCTCCTGACTTTTGGGAACGTCGCCGTCCTCGCGCGCCTTTTTCAGGCGCCGCTCTGTCGGCTCTTCTGTCTTGGAGGATTTGTCTTCCTCGGCCATCAGCTCATCGTCACCGCGAACTGCTCGAAGCGCTCAAGCCACACGAGCGCGATGGCGCCCAGCGTCATGGCCAGAATCGCAAATCCGATCAGAATGTTGAGCGGCATGGCGATGAAGAAGATCTGCGCCTGCGGCATCAGGCGCGAGAGCACGCCGAGCCCGAGATAGAAGATCAGGCCGAACGCGATCAGCGGCGAGGCGATCTGGACCGCCAGCGCAAACGCGTCGATGAAAAGCTGCAACGCCCAGCTGGCCGCGTCGCCCACCGCCGGCGCCGATCCGGCGGGCATCATTTCATAGCTCTGCGCCGCAGTGAGCAGCAGGTAATGGTGCAGATTGGTGACGAAGATCAGCACCATGAACATCAGGTTCAAAAACTGCGCCGGCAGGGCGCCGGACTGACCCTGGGTGGGGTCGAAGCTCTGGGCCATGGCCAGCCCCGTCTGATAGCCGATGATCTGACCGGCCACCGCGCCCGCCATGAGAAGGATGCGCGACGCCGCCCCGATCATCACCCCGATCAGCACCTCCAGCGCCACCAGGCCGGCGGCCTCCGCCAGGTTCTCGGGCATGACCGGCAGTCCCGGCGCGATCAGCGGCCCCACCGCTAGCGAGAAGGCCAGCGCGAAGGACAGCCGGATGCGCGGCGGGATCGTGCTCTCCCCGATGCCGGGCAGCAGCATCAGGATCGCGCCAAGGCGCGCGAACACCAGGGCTGCGGCGAACACTGTGATGGAGATGTCTAACCCGGCGACCATGGCGGTCAGCCTGCGACGATTCTATCGACGATCGTCATCATGAAGCTGGACAGAAGCGCCGCCATGAGCGGCAGGAAGATCAAGAGGGCCAGGAAGATCGCGATGATCTTCGGCACGAAGACCAGCGTCATCTCCTGAACCTGGGTCAGCGCCTGCAGAAGCGCGATCACGACGCCCACGGCGAGCCCGATCAGCATGACCGGCGCGGCCATGGCCAGCATGGTCCAGATAGCTTCTGCGCCGATGTCGAGGACTTCGCCGCCCGTCATGACCGGTCTCCGTTCACGCCGCTTCCTGCAGCGTTCAAAGGTCTCTTGCGCGGATTCTATGCGCTTACGCAAAGGTTAACGTAAGCGGTTAAGGAAGATTGAAGATGCGTTAACCTGTCCGTAGACGGATTATATGCAGCCACAATTTTTCATCCCCGTCGAATGTATGACAAAATTGCAACGTTCGTAATATTTACCTCATGAATTTATTAATCACACCTTGCTGCGCCGCAACATCTCAGCGCAGCCTTGAGATCTGTCGGTGGGTCGAGCGCAACAGCGTCGGCTCGCCCGAGATCAACCGGGGAGATCACAATGGCCGTTATTCGTAAAACCAGCTTGTCGCACTTGCGTCGCGCAGCGCTTGCGGGCGCTTCGCTCGCCGTTCTGGCGTCAGCGCCGGGCTTCGCGCAGGACGCTGATGACAGTGAGGAAGCCGCCGCGCCGTCCGACCGGGTGGTTGTGACCGGCTCGCGCATCGCCCGCGATCCCAACCTGACAGCCCCGGTTCCGGTGCAGTCGGTGGATTCAGAGTCGATCCTGCGCTCTGGCGAACTGAACATCGCGGACGTCGTCAACGACATTCCGGCCTTGATTTCTTCATTGACGGCGGAAAATTCGCTCACCGGCGCAAACTCGCTGAACCTGCGCGGTCTTGGCGGGGAACGCACGCTGACGCTGGTGAACGGTCGGCGCCACGTGGCCGGCTTCCGCGGCACTCAGGCGGTGGACACCGGGACGATCCCGCGTGCGCTCGTCGAGCGCGTAGAGGTGTCCACAGGCGGCGCGTCGGCGATTTACGGCGCCGACGCCGTGACCGGCGTGGTGAACTTCATCCTGAAGGATGATTTTGAAGGCGTGGAGCTGAACCTTCGCGGCGGTGTGTCAGGCGAAGGCGATGCAGAGAACTATTCCGCCGACCTGCTCATGGGGAATAACTTCCACCAGGGCCGCGGCAACATCGTGCTTGGCATCACGATCGAGGAAGACACCGCTCTAACATTCGGCGACCGGGACTGGTCGCGCGATAACGGTATCGACGAGGTGCAGACTAATCCTGCAAGCCTTACCGATCCCAACGCGCCCCCGCGCGCGATCGTTCAGGATCCACGCTTCTGGCTCACCTCTCAGGAAGGCTCCATCGCGCCAGGCTTCGGCGGCCGGGGCGTCACCTACGTCGATATCAACGGCAACGGGACTGCGGACTGTCAGGAATCAGAAGGCGGCCGCGTCGGCTTCCTCGCCGGGTGCTGGCTGACCAACCCGGACGGCTCCGTGCGAGTGAATCAGGACGGCACCGTCCTGAACGGTCTTTGGGGAATCGGCGGCGACGGCGGCCGGGTGAACTTCAACCGCGACACGCTGATGCCCGAAACCGACCGGGCCGTGTTCAACGTGAACGCCAAGTATGACCTCACTGACACCGTCCGCATTTTCGGGGAGGTCAAGTTCGTCCAGGCGACTTCGCGAACCTTCGGCGAACAGGACAGTTTCTACGACACGCTTTTCATCCTGCCGGACAACCCGTTCATTCCCGATCAGCTTGATCCGGTGGTCGCCGCGCGCGGCGGTCTGCTGCTCACCCAGGATCCGCTCGACTGGAGCGACAACAACTCGTTCCAGTATACGCGCGAAACCCTGCGGATCGTTGGCGGCGTCGAGTGGGAGTTTGCTCCGGGCCATATGCTCGAAATTTCCGCCAACCACGGCAATTTCAACACCGAATCGCTCGAGACCGGCCTCTATCTCGACCGGGTTTTCGCCGCCATCGATTCCACAGTTGATCCGGCGACCGGCGAGATCGTCTGCCGCTCCGACCTGGACCCGACGGCGTTCTACGAAATCGATTACTTCACCGCCGGCAACGGGTATGCGGACGGCGGCTTCGCCTCCAACCGCTATTATTCGTTCACACCCGGCGATGGGCAATGTCAGCCGCTGAACCCGTTCGGGACCTATTCGGCCAGCCCGGAGGCTCAGAACTTCGTCACCTCCAATCTGAGGGACGAGCTGGAGATCGAGCAGACTGTGTTCTCCGCGATCGTCGTGGGTGAATTCAACCTCTTCGACTGGGCGCTCGACGGCGGGCTCGGCTACGCCGGCGGCGTCGAATATCGCGACGAGAGCAGCAACAACAAGCTCGACCCGCTCACGCTGGGCGTTCTGCCCCAGGGCACGTCCTTCACGCCGGGCGTGCTGGTGAGCTCCGTCGATCCGTTCCTGGACTCCTTCACGAGCATCGACAACACCCAGCAGTTCAATACGCGCGGTGAATACGACGCCACCGACATCTTCCTGGAAGTGCAACTGCCGATCTTCCGCGACCGGCCGTTCGCCGAAGATCTCACCCTCTCCGGTGCGGTTCGCACATCGAATTACTCCACCGTCGGTGACGCCACCACGTGGAGCGTGGGCGGCACCTACACGCCGGTGCGGGATCTCACCGTACGCGGCACGATCTCCGAAGCCGTTCGCGCACCGAATATCGCCGAGCTTTTCGATCCTCAATTGCCGATCTTCATCAGCGCCACCGCCGACCCTTGCGATCTGACCAATGTGGGCAGCGGCGCGAACCCGGCCCAGCGCGAGGCGAACTGCATCGCAGACCTTCGGGCCGCGGGCGTTGCAGATTCAGCAATCCTGGACGCAGGCGGCGCGTATGCGTGGCAGAACCCGCTCACCGGGCGGTTCTCCGGCGTCTCGGGCGGCAACCCCGATCTGGAGGTGGAGACCGCCGAAACCTTCACGGTCGGCGCGATCATTCAGCCTCGCTTCCTGCCGGATCTGTCCATCACCGTGGACTACTGGGACATCACCATCGAGGACGCGATCTCTGCGGTCGGCGCGGCTGACATCCTGAACGGCTGTCTGGACTCGTCGAACTACCCGGCGCTGGACTTCTGCTCGTTCTTCACGCGTCGCGGCGACGGTGGTCTGAACTCGCTGGAATCCGGCCAGATCAACTTCGCCAGCCTGGAAGCTTCCGGCGTCGACTTTGCGGTGAACTATTCCCACGACGTCGGCGCCAACACGTTCAGCGCCAGCCTCGTCGGCTCGCACCAGGAAAAGCTGGACCGGTTCTTCAATCCGCTCGATGCGGCGGACGTGGATCCCGAAGTGCAGGAAATCCAGCTGCCGGAATGGTCCGGCAACCTGACCCTGGGCTGGGATCGCGGCCCCTGGAGCGCCGCGCTTCAGACCAGCTATCAGAGTGAGCAATTCGCCACTGAAATCGAGGATTTCGACGATCTGGGCGAAGCCGGGTTCTTTGATGAAATCTACATCCTGGATCTGAACGGCGCCTATGAGTTCAGCGACTCGCTGCGCTTCTACGGCGGCGTGAACAACCTCACCGACGAAGAGCCGTTCTCGACCCAGACCGCCTGGCCGGTCGGTCCGCGCGGGCGGTTCTTCTTCCTGGGCGCGGTCTACACCCGCTAAGACGCTCAGAGCGAAGGAAATGGAATGCGGAGGCGAAAGCCTCCGCATTTTTTTGTTATAGAGATCTCATGGACCCTGACACCCTCAATACCGCGACGATGCGAGAGGCTGAGAACATGGCGGCCCGCGGCGAGCGCAGCGAGGCGATCGCCGCGTTAAAAGGCCTTGTCGAGGCGAACCCCGGGGCCTTCAACGCCTGGATCAGGCTTGGAAACCTGCTCTACCACGAGCAGCTCTACGCCGAGGCGGTTCGGGCGGTGAAGGCCGCCGAGCGCGCAGATCCAATGACGCCTCAGTTCCAGCTCATCCAGCGCGCCATGCAGAGCCGCGACTTCGCGCAGGCGAAAACGAGCGCGGAAAGAATGCTGGCGAAACATCCAGGCCATCCGCGGGCGGTCTTCACCCTGGCGCATCTCGCCTCATCCAAGGGAGATCACGAAGGCGCCGTCGAGATTCTGGAAGGCGCGCTTCACCTGTCTCCAGCCAATCTCGTCCTGCGCACGATGCTGATCGGCGCGCTGGAGCACGCCGGCGACTACCGGCGTGCTGTCGCGGCGGCGCAGGAGTTGGCCCGTATTGAGGAGTCGTTCGACTCGCTCTGGCCCCTGATCACGGTCCTGTTGCGCTATGGCCAGAACGATGAGGCGCTCGCGGCCTGCGATCGGGCGGAGCGCCACGTGAAGTCCGACCCGGCGAAACACAGCGCGGTCAAGCTGGTCCGCGGCCAGATTCGCCGGATCCAGGGAAATCGCGAGGCGAGCATCGACCTGTTCCGCGCAAGCCTCGCCGACGACCCCCGCAACGCCGCAGCCTGGTGGGCGCTGGCGGACATGAAGACCTATGCATTCTCGCCGGCCGAACAACAGGCGATCAGAGAGCTGTCTGCGCGGCCGGACATCGACCGGAAGCAGAGAAGCGTCGCCACATTCGCTCTGGCCAGGGCGCACGAAATGGAAGGCGACGGGGCGGCCTCGATGCCGCTCTACATCAAGGCGAACGCCCTTCACCCTGACCATGCCTTTGATCCGCAACGCTTTGACGCTGCGGCCGACAGGCTTCGGGAGTCCTACACGCCCGAAACGCTGGCGACGCAAGCTCGGGGCGCGACTGGAACCGCAACGCCGGTTTTCATCGTGGGCCTGCCGCGCGCCGGCTCGACGTTGATTGAGCAGATTCTGGCCAGCCACTCACAGATCGAAGCCACGATCGAGCAACCCACTCTGCCGGCCGTGAAGCGGACCGCACATCTGCGCTGCGTTGAGCGATTTGGCGGCGACTATCTGTCCAATATCGGCCGCCTGCCTCAAAGCGATCTGGAGGAGCTCGGCCAAGCCTATCTGGACGAGAGCGCGCTGTTTCGCACCGGGGACCGCGCTTTCTTCACTGACAAGCTGCCCAATAATTTCGAGCATGTCGGGTTGATCCACAAGATTCTGCCGAACGCGGTCATCATCGACGTGCGAAGAAATCCGATGGATTGCGGATTCAGCCTGTTCAAGCAACATTTCGCGCAAGGCGTAGAATTCAGCTATAGTCTCAAGGACATAGGTTCATATTACAACGGGTATCTAAAGATAATGGACCACTGGGATCGCGTCCTGCCCGGCAAGGTCCTGCACGTGCAGTATGAAGATCTGGTCAGGTCGCCCGAACCGGTGATCCAGAATCTTCTGGCCGGTGTCGGCGTGAAGTTTGAACCCCGGTGCCTCAAGTTTCACGAGACCCGACGCGCCGTGCGCACCGCCAGCAGCGAGCAGGTTCGGCAGCCGCTCTACCGCGAGGGTGTGGGCGCATGGAGAGCCGTGGAGCCGCACCTTGAAGACTTGAAGGCGGCCCTTGGGCCGCAGACCCTGAATCGGTTCCGCGAGCATCTTTAGGCGCCCTCGCCCGGCGCCGGGCCGTAACAGCGGCTCTCGCGTGCGATCGCTGAAACTGTCGTCATGATCGACAAAAGACGCGGCCAGGCCCTTCGCGTTCGGCGCCGAGGGTGCTTAACTGCGCGAAATCACGCAAACACGCCAAACGATACGCCTTTCAAGGGGAAGACCATGCTGAAACTGTTACTCGCCAGCGCAGCCGCCGTCGCGCTTCTCACCAGCGCCGGATTCGCCCATGAGCTGCACGCGCCGGCGTTCGCCGTCAGCGCCGCGGCCCAGGCCGCCGAAACCAGCGCCGAGCAGACCGAGAGCGAGCGCCTCTACGCCTGGTTCCAGGAGGTGTTCGAGGCCGAGATCGCCCGCTCCCCGCAGGCGATGACCTCGCTGGGCATGATCTCCGATCTCGAGGCCTATGGCCGATGGGACGACACTTCGGACGAGGCGATCGTGGAGAACTTCGAGCGTATGCAAGGCTATGCGCGCGACATGGAGGAGTCGTTCGACTATGACGCCCTCTCCGACGAGGCGAAGCTCTCCTACGATTTCTTCCTGCTGCAGAGTGAAAACGACGCGCGCCAGCACGCCGTGCGCGAAAGCCGCTATGCGTTCTCGCCCATGGGCGACGCGGTTTCGGGCCTCGTGACCTTCCTGATCAACAATCACCGGGTGGCCAGCGAAGCGCATGTGCAGGCCTATGTGAGCCGCCTTCAAGGCATCGACACCCAGGTCGACGTGCTGACCGAGCGCGCGCTCCGGCGTGCGGAGAACGGCGTGCGCCTGCCGATTTTCGCCTATCCGCGCCTTGAATCCAGCGGCCGCGCCCTGATCTCCGGCTACCCGTTTGAAGAGGGCGAGGACAACGCGCTCTACGCCGACTTCAAGGAGAAGGTCGAGGCGCTCGAGCTTGATGACGACGCCGAGACGGCCCTGCTCGCCGACGCCCGCACCGCTCTGACCGAGGACTTCGCCCCGGCGGTGGAGCGCTATCTCGCCTCCCTCACCGAAATGGAGGCAGACGCCGACGAGCGGGCCGGCGTCTGGAAACTGCCCGATGGCGAAGCGGCCTACGCCGCCTCGCTGGCGCAGTTCACCACGCGCACTGATCTCACCGCCGAGGACATCCACCAGATCGGCCTGTCGGAGGTGGAGCGCATCCACGCCGAGATGCGCACGATCATGGACGAGGTGGGCTTTGAGGGCTCGCTGCAGGACTTCTTCGAGTTCATGCGCACCGATCCGCAATTCCAGCTGCCCAACACCGATGAAGGCCGCCAGGAATATCTCGATCGCGCCACCGAGGTGATCGACCGCGTGATGATCGCCGCACCGGACTATTTCGACCGCCTGCCCGAGGCGGGCCTGGAAGTGCGCAAGGTGGAGTCCTGGCGCGAGGCCACGGCCACCGGGGCGTTCTATTCGCGTCCGGCGCTGGATGGCTCGCGGCCGGGCTATTACTACGTGAATCTGGCGCACATGCCGGACAATCCGACCTATCTTCTGGAGAGCCTCTCGCTGCACGAGGGCGCGCCCGGACACCATTTCCAGATCGCGCTGGCCCAGGAGCTGGACGAGGTCCCGCTGTTCCAGCGTCTGGCGTGGAACTCGGCCTATAGCGAGGGCTGGGCGCTCTACACCGAGTGGCTGGGCAAGGAGATGGGCTTTTACGAAGATCCGTATTCCGATTTCGGTCGGCTGTCCTATGAGGTGTTCCGCGCCGTGCGCCTGGTGGTCGACACCGGCATCCACCACCATCAATGGACCCGCGAAGAAGCCATCGCCTACATGATGGAGAACACGCCGATGACCGAGGGCGACATCACGCCGGAAGTCGAGCGCTACATCGTCTGGCCCGGCCAAGCTGTGAGCTACAAGATCGGCATGCTGACCATCCAGGGCCTGCTGGCCCAGGCCCAGGACGAGCTGGGCGAGGACTTCAGCTGGGGCGGCTTCCACTCCGCCGTCCTCACCGCCGGCCCGCTGCCCCTGCCGCTGCTGGAGCAGCGCGTGGAGGCCTGGATCGCCGAAGTGAAGGCGGGCTAGGCGAAACCCTGTCCCGTAAACGGTCAAGGCCCGCCCCGATGGGGCGGGCCTTTTAATGTGGCGGAGTTCGATCCCTTAAGCGGGCAAGACCCGCTAGATCGGCATTCTGAGGATTTCCTGATAGGCGCGGATGACCTGGTCGCGCACCGCGATCACGGTCTCCAGCTGGACTTCCGCGGCGGCGACGGCCGTGACCACGTCGACCATTTCCGCCTGGCCGGTGGCCGCGGCGCTGGTCATGGATTCGGCGCCGCGGACCGTGGCCTCAACCGAGCCAACGGCCTCGCGCACCATGCCGGCGAAATCCGGCGCGCCGGCCGCTCCTGCGGCGCCGGCTTCTTCAGCCGGATTGGGTGCGCCGACCCGCCCGGCCTGCTGAGCGACGGCGGCGTAGGCGCGAAGGGCGGCGAGATCCATGGCTTAGCTCCTTAACGGCGCAGAAGGTCGAGCGTGCGCTCGAGCATGCGGCGCGTGCCTTCCACCATGGTGAGATTCGCTTCGTAGGACCGCTGCGCATCGCGCATGTCCATCAGTTCGATGAGGCTGGAGACGTTGGGGTACTTCACATACCCTTCAGCGTCCGCCGCCGGGTGGCCGGGCTCATAAACGCTGCGGAACTCGCTCTCATCGGGGCGCACATTGTCCATGCGCACGACCCGCGCGCCCAGCTCGCGGTCCATCACCGCGTCGAAGACCGGGATCTGACGGCGATAGGGATCGTCCGCGGCGGTCTGACCGGTGGAATCGGCGTTGGCGACGTTCTCCGCGATGACGCGCATGCGCGACGCCTGGGCGCGCAGGCCCGCCGCCGCGATCTGGAGCGTTTCTGAAGCTTTATCCAAGACTTAGCTCCTTGTTCTACTGACCAGGGGGCCGGCCCGCGAGCCGGATCATGTTGAGGCTCTTCTGATAGAGGCTCAGCGCGGTTTCGTATTTCATGCGGTTCTCATTCGCGCGAACCATCTGTTCCTCGATCACCACCGAGTTGCCGTTCACCGTGGTCTCGCTGTCGGGCCGCTGCTCGGTGCTGTAGGCCGCGCTCGATCCCGCCGTCCCGCCGCCGAAATGGCGCGGATCCGTCACGCGCAGGCCGCCGGACGACGCGCTCGCCTGTCCGTTCAGCACGCGCTCGAACTGGCCTTGCGAGATTTCACCGGGGGTGAATCCCGGCGTGTTCACATTGGCCACGTTCTCCGCCAGCACGCGCTGGCGGGCGGTGTGATAGCCCAGCGCCTGGCGAAGCGTGGACAGAACATTGATGTCGTCGAAAGCCATGTCGGTCGGCTCCCATGGGTTACGAGAATGTTCACCCTGCAGCGCGTCGGTTAAGAGGCGCTTAACCGGGCTTAACGACCGGCCCGACTCCCGTTAGCTGTTTGGGTCAGACAAGCGCCGGGGGCCGCCCCGCACCGGCGCGGGCAAGGGCTGCAGCGCTTTGGATCTGATCGACTTTTCCCGCTATTTCGCCGCCCTTCTGGTGGTGCTCGGCCTTCTGGGCGGGGTCGCGGTGATTCTGCGCAAGGGCTGGCTGCCGTCGGGACTGGCGAGTTTTCAGGGCCTGGACCGGCGCGAGCGCCGCCTCTCGGTTAAGGACAGCCTGATCCTCGATCCGCGCCGACGCATCGTCATCGTGAAGAGCGATGATGTGGAGCACGTGCTTCTGCTCGGCCCCGAACGCGAAACCGTCCTGGAGACCCGCCCGGTGAAGGCGGCGCCTGTGTTCGCGCCCATAGCGCCCGCAGACTTGGAGGACGAGTCGGAGGCCAATGCCAGGGACCGGCGAGACGACGCGCTCGAAGGCGAGCAGGACGCCCCCCCAGCAGAAGAGTCCCCCGAGAAAGCCAGCCTGAGGGCCGCCGAATGATCGCGCGCGCGCTGAAACTGGCGGCGTTCGCGGCCGGGATTGTGCTGCTGGTTGGCGCGCCGGCGCTGGCCCAGCCGGCGATCAGCGTTGATTTCGGTGAGGGCACGGGGCTGACCGAGCGCGTCCTGCAACTGATCGCGCTGCTCACGGTGCTCAGCCTGGCGCCGTCCATCCTGATCATGACCACCAGCTTCGTGCGCATCATCGTGGTGCTCTCGCTATTGCGCACCGCGATCGGCCTGCAGCAGAGCCCGCCCAACGCCGTGCTGATCTCGCTGGCGCTGTTTCTCACCGCCTTCATCATGGCCCCGGTCTTCACCCAGAGTTATCAGCAGGGAATCGAGCCGCTCCTGAACGGTGAGCTGACCACCGAAGAGGCCTTCGCCGAGACCACCCAGCCGGTGAAGATATTCATGCTCGCCCACACCCGCGAGGAGGATCTGGGACTGTTCCTCGGGATCGCCGAGATCGAGCCGGACTCGCCCGAAGCCACGCCGGTGCACGTGGTGGCGCCCGCCTTCATGATTTCAGAGCTGCGGCGTGCGTTTGAAATCGGCTTCCTTCTCTTCATCCCCTTCCTGATCATCGACCTGGTGGTGGCCTCCATCCTCATGTCCATGGGTATGATGATGCTGCCGCCCATCGTGATCTCGCTGCCGTTCAAGCTGATCTTCTTTGTGCTGGTGGACGGCTGGCGACTTGTCGTGGGGTCTCTGGTGCAAAGCTTCGAGAGCGGAACCTTGCCACCCGGGTGACCGGCCAGGATCGCTCAGGGGCGCCGGCCGGCGTCTTCCGCCACCACCCGCTCGCGCCGCTTCAGCCGGTAGTGGATCGCCAGCCGGTCCAGCGCCATTTTGAGAGCCGGCGCGCCCGTGCGTTCGGGCCAGCCGAGCTCGCGCTCGGCGCGTGTCATGCCGGTCTCGCGGATCACCACATTCATCAAGAGCCGGTCAAAGCCCGGCCCCACCGAATCAAGGGCCGCCAGGACGCGCTCCTGGGCGTCGAGCCTTGAGACCGGCGCTTCGGTGCGGTCCTTCGGCGCCGCGCGGGTTCCCGCGCGCGGCATCCCCGACCAGTCCTGGGTCACGCGGCTTTGCAGGGCCGAGCGATTATAGTCGCGCAGGAGAATCTGCGCGGCGGCTGCGTGGACCGGTTCAAGCAGAGGCGGCTTGCCGTTACGCGTCCTGAAATAGCGCGCCAGCGGACCTCCGGACCGCGCAAAGACCGAGCGCTCGCCCTCGGCCTCCATCACGATGCGCCGCTCCACCGGCTCATGCTGAACCGCGAAGCCGGCCGCACCCACCTCGTCGCGGCGCGCGCGGGCCTCGCCTTCGCCGGTCAGCGTGTACCCGCCGCCGGCCGGCTCCAGGGCGCCGTCGCTCAGGGCCCGGCGCAACTCGGCCTCGCCGACAAGCGCCAGCGGGCGCCGGCGCCGGTCGCCCGCGGCGAAGACGCCATAGCCCGGTTTTCCCGCCGGAAGGGGCGCAAGGATCCGGCCCGGCCGGGCCAGACGCCGGACCCAGCTCATTACGCCCCCTCCAGCAGCCGCGCGGGCTGCGGTGCGGCGCGCAGGCACGCTTCAAGATCGTCAAGAAATGCGTCGAACTCCGCCTCGTCGCGCCGATCCTCGATCCGGTGGCAGGCATAGGCGGCTGTGGATCGGTCGCGCCCGAACGCCGACGCGCAGCGCTGCAGGCTCATCTCGAAGGCCACATGGGTGAGATAGATCGCCACCTGCCGCGCCAGCGACGCGCGCGCCGCGCCGCGTGTGGGCTGGTCGATCTCTTCGGCTGGAACGCCAAGCGCATAGGCTACAGTCTGCAACGCCAGGCGCGCGCGCGCCCGGTCCTCCAAATCGCGTGATTGAGCCACGTCCTTCTCCCGTTCTTCTCATATCCGTCCAACCCGCTCGGTTGGAGCATGATAGGAACAAGAGAGGAACGCGAGGATAACTTTCCTATTATAGGTGCGCTGTTTTCTTGCGCACGCTAGAGCATCGCCCCTGAGGCGAGCCGGTTACAACGGGGAGAAGTACGCCACAAGCAGAACACCGGCCAGCACGACGGCCGTCCAGAGCGCCATCAGGCCGGAAGGAAACTCCCGCGACAGGGCGCCGGCCGGACTGAATACATTGACCAGCCGTCCGCCGAAGCGCTTGAAGCCAAGGCCGATCAGGCTTTCCAGATATCCCACCAGAAGCCGGCCCATGGCCGCGCCCCACCGCGCCAGCGCGTCGCCAGCGTAGCGATAGAACCAGTCGGCGTCGAGAATCGTGCGGTCGTCTTTCAGCGGATACAGCTTCAGCCAGACCAGAACCGCAAATGCCAGCGCGCCCGAAGCCAGGATCTGAAGCTGGCCTATGACCGAATCCAGCTTGTAGGGCTTGTAGTCCATCTCGAAGGGCAAGAGCCCGTAGAGCGCCTGATAGTGCGTGCCCATGTATACGCTGAGGAAGGCGCACAGCCCCATGGCGACCAGCATGCCGGTGGGCGCCTCCTCCACGCGCCAGGCGCGTTTCTTGCCGAAGAAGGCGAAGAACGGGACTTTCAGCGCGCTCTGCTCCATCACCCCGGCGGAAGCGAAGATCATCAGCACATAGAGCCAGGTGATGTGCGCCTCGTGCACGCTGGAAAGGATCAGCGTCTTGGCGACAAAGCCGGAGAACAGCGGCGCGCCGACGACGGCCAGCCCGCCCAGAACCGCGAACACGCCGGTGACCGGCATGGCCGAGAACAGGCCGCCCAGCTCGGTCGCCTTGGTGGTTCCGGTGCGTTTCAGGATCGCGCCGGTGACCATGAACATCAGCGCCATGTAGATGACGCCGACAAAGGCGTTGGCCGCCGCGCCGTTCAGCGCCAGCTGCGTGCCCACCCCGATCGCCACGATCATGAAGCCCAGCTGGTTGATCAGCGCGTAGGCGAGCGTGCGCCTCAGATCGTTCTCTACGATGGCGAAGAAGATCGGGAACACCGCCATGACCGCGCCCACATAGATCAGGAGCTCCTCACCGGGAAATCCGCGCGCCAGGGCGTAGATCGCCATCTTGGTGGTGAAGGCCGACAGGACCACCGCGCCGAACGCCGTCGCCTTGGGATAGGCGTCGGGCATCCACATGTGCAAAAGCGGGAAGCAGGCCTTGATCCCGAACCCGATGAGCAGCAGCCAGCCGGCGGCGCTTTCAAGGTTCAGAGCCTCGAACGCCCAAGATCCGGTCTCGCTCGCCCACATCGCGGCGCCGCCCAGCACCAGCACGCCGGAGAGCACCTGGATGGCGAGATAGCGCAGGCCCGCCCGCCGCGCCTTCGCCCCGCCGGCCGCGAAGATCAGCGGCGCCGAGGCGATGGCCGTCAGCTCCCAGAAGAAGAACAGCGTCAGCAGATCGCCGGCGAACACCGCGCCCACCGCCGAGCCGGCGTAGATCAGCGAGCTGGCGTCGGAGATCGGCCCGCGCTCATGGAAGGCGTAAATCGCGTTGATGAAGGCGATGAGAACGAACACCAGCGCCCAAACCCGCGAGAGCGCGTCAAAACGGTAGGTCTCCAGCGTCACCGGACCCAGCTCGATGACCCCGTAAATCCCCGGCTCGCGCGTGGCGAACCAGCACGCGATCGCGACCAGCGGCGCGGCGATCATGATCGCCTTGCGCAAAGCCTGCTGGGGCACGGCGAGCGCCACCACGCCGCCGAGGATCAGCGGCCAGGCCGGCGACAGGCCGTGGAGGAATCCGAACAGATCAGTCACGGGCCGCGCTCCTGGGCTCTTCTTGCTCGACGCCGCCGGATCCGCCCTGATCATCGGCGGGGTCGCCGCGCTCGTAAAAGCCGGCGCTGGCCGACAACAGCCCGCGCACCGCCCAGCCAGCGAAAATCGCCGCGGCGAGCGCCAGGCCCGGCAGAACTTCGTAGCCGCCCAGAACTTCGGGATATTTCGACCACCCTTCACCGCCCGTAACGGCGAACTCCACCGCAAAGCTGATCAGGAGGAGCGCCAGCAGGGCGGCGACCACGAACATCCCTGTGCGCGGCCCGGACAGGCGCTGGAACGGTTTGGCGAGCGGGTGGACCCGGCCCGGCGCAGGCGGTTTGGCCCGGCTCATGGCGTCATCTCCGTGGTGAAGACGGGAGCGAGATAGTCGATCAGCGGCCCGATCGCGAAGAACAGGATGATCGTGCCGGCCGCCGTGATCGCCGGCGCGATGAACGCCAGCGGCGGCGCCATGCCCGGCCGCATCGGACTGACTTCAGGTTTGGGCTTTAAGAAGGCGCGGATCACGATGGGCAGAAGATAGCCGATATTGAGCAGCGTCGAGCCGATGAGCATGGCGATGAGCCAGGGCTGGCCTGCGTCCGCGGCGCCTTCCATGAGGAAGATTTTCGGCCAGACCCCGCCAAAGGGCGGAACGCCGATGATCGACAGCGCGCCCACCAGAAAGGCGCCGAACGTCACCGGCATGTACCAGCCCAGCCCGTCCAGCTGGCTGATCTCGCCCTTCTTTGTCCCGGTGTAGATGCTCCCGGCGGCCATGAAGAGCGTGATCTTGCCCCAGGCGTGCATGATGATCTGCAGCGCCGCGCCCAGAAGCGCGACGGGGCTGGCGAGCATGGCGCCCAGCGTGATGTAGGAGAGCTGGCTGACCGTGGAGAACGCCAGCCGGCTTTTCAGATTGTCCTTGGTGAAGGCGATGATCGAGGCGATCACGATGGAGGCGCCCGCAACCCAGGCCAGCACGTCGGCGGCGGGCAACGTGTCCATATAGGCGGGCCCGAAGATGTAGATCACCACTTTGAGCATGGTGAACACGCCCGCCTTCACCACCGCCACCGCGTGCAGCAGCGCGGAGACCGGCGTGGGCGCGACCATGGCGTTGGGCAGCCAGGGATGGATCGGCATCAGCGCGGCCTTGCCGATGCCGAAGGCGAACATGACCAGAAGGACCGAGCCCGCAATCGGCCCGGCCGCCTGGGACAGGATCCCGCCGGCTTCAAAGTCGGTGGTGCCGGTCAGGAAATAGGTGGCCAGCACCGCAGGCAGCAAAAGCCCGATGGAGGTGGCCAGAAGAATGCCGAGATAGATCGACGCGCCCTTCTTCGCCTTGGCGTCGCCCTTGTGGGCCACCAGCGGATAGGTGGAGAGCGTCAGCGCCTCGTAGAAGAAGAACAGCGTGATCAGATTGCCCGCCAGCGCGATGCCCATGGCCGAAGCGATGGACAGGCAGAAGCAGACATAGAAGCGAGTCTGATCCTTCTCGTTATTCCCGCGCATATAGGCGATGGAATACAGCGAGTTGATGATCCACAGACCGCTGGCCACCATGGCGAAGACCGCGCCCAGCGGCTCCAGCGTGAAGGTCAGAGTCAGGCCCGGCGCAAACTCGGCGAGGGTCAGGGTCGGGCGCCCGGCGGCGGCCTCGACCAGATAGGCGACATTGATCGCCAGCGCGACGGCGCTGATCAGGGTGACCGCTTCGCGCCAGTTGGGATAACGCCCCAGCGCAGCCACGCCCGCCCCGCCGATGAGCGGGATGATCAGGGCCAGGGCGAGCGCGAGTTCAGGAGTCCAGCTCACCGGGTCAGCCCTCCGTTGATCGCGGCTTCAGCCGCCGTGCGGGCGAGATCGACGATGGGCGTGGCGTCCACGCCGAACCAGAGATTGGCGATCGCCAACACCCAGAGCGGGGCAAGGATCATCAGCGGCGTCGAGCGGACTTCGCCGTTCGGGAGACGGCCCTCCCCTGGGGGCGGGCTGACCCACAACGCCAGAAGCATACGGTAGCAATAGAACACGGCGATCACCGAGCTCGCCAGGATCGCCGCGACCGCCCACCACCAGCCTTGGTCCAGCGCCGCCTGCACGAGATAGAATTTCGAGATGAAGCCCACCGTGAACGGCACGCCGATCAGAGACAGCGCGCCGATGGTGAAGGCCGCACCGGTGAGGGGCATCGCCTGGCCCAGACCCTTGAGGTCGTCGATGCGTCGCACGCCGTAACTGATGGTGAACGCGCCCAGCGCCATGAAGAGCGCGCCCTTCATGAAGGCGTGATTGATGAGGTGCAGGATGCCCGCTGTGACCCCGGCGCCGGTGCCGATCCCCAAGCCCAGCAGCATGTAGCCCACCTGCGCCACCGAGGAATAGGCCAGCAGGCGGCGCGCATCGACCTGGAAGAACGCCTGGGCCGACGCGATCAGCATCCCGGCGATCGCCAGCGGCGTGATCACATAGGTCATGGCGTTCTCCACAAACCCTGAATCGATGGAGAACACGTCGTAGGAAAACCGGATGATGACGTAGAACGCCACCTTGGTGGCCGTGGCCGCGATGAAGGTGGTCACAAAGCTCGGCGCGAAGGCGTAGGCGCTGGGCAGCCAGAGATGCAGCGGGAACATCGCCGCTTTCAGCCCCATGCCCACCAGGATGAAGGCGAAGCCGATCTGTATGACCCGGTTGTCGCCCGCAGCGCCGATCGCGGCGGCCATGTCGGCCATGTTCAGCGTGCCGGTCGCCATGTAGAGGAAGCCGACCCCGATCACGAAGAAGGTCGCCCCGATCGTGCCCATCACCAGATAGTTGAACGAGGCGGTCAGCGCGCGCCGGTCGGCGCCGTGTCCCATGGCCACCAGCGCGTAGGTGGCGATGGAGCTGATCTCCAGGAAGACGAACAGGTTGAACGCGTCGCCGGTGAGCGCCACGCCGCACAGGCCCGAATAGCAGATCAGGAAAGCGGCGTAGAACAGCGAGCGCTTGTCCTTGGGGATTTCGTCCTCAACGCTGGGCGCACCGAATATCAGCGCCAGCAGCCCCATGACTGTGAGCAGAAGCGCGATGGCCGAATTCAGCCCGTCAATGCGAAACTCGATCCCGTAGGGCGGCTCCCAGCCGCCCAGCGCGTAGCTCACGACCGCCATGGGGGCGCGCGTGACGCCCGCCAGTTCGATCGCGCACAGAAGCGAGACCGTCACGCCGAACAGCGCGACCAGCCAGGCGGCGCGGCCCGACGGCAGCGCCGCACAGACCGCCGACAGGATCAGCGGAACCGCGACAAGCAGCACAGGAGCGTGGACCGCAAGGCCCGCGGGCAGGAAGAACGCTTCGCTCACGGCTTACACGCCCTTTTCAAGTTCAAGCGAATAGTCGGCCTCGGCGATGGAGTCGTCCTCGATCGTGCCGTAGGCCTCACGGATGCGCACCACCAGCGCCAGGCCCACCGCAAGCGTGGCGACGCCCACGACGATGGCGGTGAGGATCAGCACGTGGGGCAGCGGGTTGGAGTAGACCGCGCTTTCATCAAGCGCATGCTCGGTGAGCTTCTTGTAGTCGAAGATCGGCGGCTCACCGTCGAATACCTTGCCGATGGAGATGTAGAGCAGGAACACCGAGGTCTGGAAGATCGACAGGCCCACCATGCGTTTGACCAGGTTGCCCGTGGCGATGACGGCGTAGAGCCCCACCATCATCAGGATGAGGATGACGGCGTAATTGAACCGGTCGAGGATCATCTCGAGCATGTTCACCACTCCTCGTCTTTAAGGTCGGGGGTGCGCCCGGCGAAGGCGTAGAAGATCGCGACCATCACGCAGGTCACCGTCGTCACAACCCCGATCTCCACCGAGATGATGCCGATATGCTGGCCGGTGGCGTGGGAGATGTCGGGATGCAGCACGGTGTAGTTCAGAAACTCACCGCCCAACGCCAGCGTTACGAAGCCCACCGCCGCGAAAATGAAGGCGCCCAGCGCCATGCCGACGCGCATGGCCCAGGGCGGCACGGCGGCCTTGGCCGCGTCGACGCCGAAGATCAGCGCATAGACGATCACGGCGCTCGCCAGGATCACGCCGGCCTGAAAGCCGCCGCCGGGCGAGTACTCGCCGTGGAAGTGAACGTAGAAGCCGAAGACCACGATGAGCGGAATCAACAGCTTGGTGACAATGCGAAGAACGAGATGCGTGCCCATGTCAGACCTCCTCGTCCTTGCGCCCGGATCCCAGGCCCAAAAGCAGCATCACGCCGATGCCGGCTGAAAACACCACGAAGACCTCGCCCATGGTGTCAAAGCCGCGATAGCTGGCCAGCACGGCGGTCACCACGTTGGGAATATTGATCTCTTCAGGCGTGCGCTCGATATAGGCCATACCGACGCCGGCGTTGGCGGGGCTGGTCGCCGAGCCGTAGACCGGCATGTCGCCCAGCGCATAGAACAGCGCCGCGCCGGCGCTCACCGTGACCACGAAGGCCGCCCAGTGGCGAAACTGGCTGATCTTGTCGCACTCGCGCGCGGTCAGCAGCATGGCGCCCAGCAACAGCACCGTGGAGATGCCCGCGCCAACCGCGGCTTCGGTGAAGCCCACGTCCACCGCGTCCAGCGAAACAAACCAGGCCGCCGAGATCAGCGAATACACGCCGGTGAGCATCACCACGGCGAACAGATTGCGGATGCGGATCACCGCAAAGCCGATGCACAGCAGCATCGCCATGAAGACATAGTCGAAATACTGGGTGAGATCGCCTGCGTTCACGATGCGCCTCCATCATCACCGCCGCGCGGGCGGAACCGGGTCAGCAGCGGGCGCAGGCCTGATTTGAACGCTGCGTTGGCCACCGCATGGGTGGCGGTGGGGCTGGTGAGGAAGACCAGCAGGCCCAGAAGCGCAAGCTTGGCCGTCATCAACGTGAAGCCCGACTGCAGCATCAGCCCGATGACGATCAGCTCGGCGCCTAGCGTGTCAGTGACGCCGGCCGCATGCATGCGGGTGTAGAAATCAGGCAGGCGCAACATGCCGATTGCGCCGGCGAGCACGAACACCGCGCCGGTGATCATCAAGCCGGCCGAGGCCAGGTCGAGAGCCAGGTCGATCCAGAAACTGAAGCTCATTGGTCATCGTCCTCCCGGTCGAGCGCGCGGCGCAGCGCCATCTGGGACAGCGCGACGTCCAGCGAGCGGTAGCGGAAGAATTTGAGGATCGCGATCGTGGCGATGAAGTTGATCAGCGCGTAGAGGATCGCAATGTCGAGGCCGTCTCCGCGCCCCACCAGAAGCGAGAAGATGACCAGGAACAGCACCGTCTTGGTGCCGAAGCTGTTCACCGCCAGCACCCGGTCGTAGAGCGTCGGGCCCATGAATAGGCGGATCAGCATCAGCCCCATGGCGAACGCGACGACCATGGCGATGGCGAAATTGAGCCAGGTCGCGATCATTTCACCGACTCCCCGGCGGCGCGTGCGGCGCGGCGCTCCATCTCGCGGAAGCCCTCCTGGTCGACGAAGCTTTCATCCAGAGCGTGGACGATGAAGCCGGTTTCCTCCACCTCCACCATCACCGTGCCGGGCGTCAGCGTGATGGAGTTGGCGTAGGTGGCGCGCGCCATGTCCGACTTCATGGAGACGGCGACGCGCGTCATGACTGGCTTGATGTTGAGATTGGGCGCAAGGGACAGCTTCACCACCTGGACATTGGCCTTGAAGATCTCGCCGCCGAGCCAGCCCCAGTAGGGCAGGAAGGCCGCGATTCCGCCGAACGGCACGGCCTCACCGTCCATCAGGCCCATGCGCAGGGTCAGCGCCACGGCGCAAACCACCGCCAGCACACCAAAGCCCAGCAGCAAAGGCTTGAACCAGAAGCCCGACAGGAGCAGCCACAGCACCGCCAGCACGACGGTGAGCACGACGATATAGACGAGCTTGCGGCCCAAATGACGTCTCCCCTTTTGTCGCTCCGCAAAGGCGCGAGCGCGCTAACGTGCTCGGGTTCTAGGAAACCCGTCTGGCCATTTCCAGCAAAACCGGTCGCGCCAGGTGCGGATTTTTCACCATACGCGGCGTGGGGTCGGGCGGCGGCGGTCCGCCTTGAGGCAGCGCCTCAGGTCAGGGCGTCAGGACGACCTTGCCTTTGACCCGGCGCTCCATGAGGTCCTCGAAGGCCTTGCCGACGTCTTCCAGCTTGTAGCTGGCGGAGATTTGCGGCTTGATCTTTCCGGCCTCGAAGAAGTCGAAGATCTCTTTGAGATTCTGTGCGTTGGCGCGCGGCTCACGGCCCACCCAGGCGCCCCAGAACACGCCCATGATGTTGCGCGAATTGAGCAGAGCCAGGTTCAGCGGGATTTTCGGGATCGGGCCTGCCGCGAAGCCGATCACCAGATAGCGGGCGTCCCAGCCCGACGCACGCAGCGCCGGCTCGGCGAAATCACCGCCGACGGGATCGTAGACCACGTCCACGCCCTTGCCGCCGGTGAGCTCCTTCACCTTCGCTTTGAGATCCTCGGTGGAGTAATTGACCGTCTCGTCGGCGCCGTTCTCTTTGGCGAAGGCGAGCTTTTCATCGCTGGAGGCGGCGGCGATCACCCTCGCGCCCATGGCCTTGGCCAGCTGCACGGTGGCGATTCCCACCCCGCCTGCGGCGCCGAGCACCAGGACGGTTTCGCCCTCTTTCAGCTTCGCGCGGTCTTTCAGCGCGTGATAGCTGGTGCCGTAGATCGTGGTGAGCGCCGCGCCTTCCTCATAGCTCATAGAGTCCGGCATCGGCACGACCTGGGAGAAGTGCGCCGGCACCTTTTCGGCGAAGGCGCCCAGCATGGTGGCGACAAGGACCCGCTGGCCTTCTTCCAGCCCCTGCACCTTCTCGCCGAGCTTCGAAACGATTCCGGCGGCCTCCATGCCGGGCACGAAGGGCGTCGGCGGCTTCATCTGATACTTGCCCTCGACCAGCAGGATGTCGGGGAAGTTCACCCCGGCCGCCTTCACGTCGATCATCACCATGCCTTCGCCGAGTTCGGGCTCGGGCACGTCCTCGACTTTGAGCTGGTCGTAAGGGGCGAAGTCTTTGCAGACGAGGGCGCGCATCAGGCATCTCCGTACCGGGGGAACAGGTGTTCGCCGCGCACGATAGAGGCGCCGCCCCGGTTCACACAAGAAAACGCCCCGCGCGAACTGCGCGGGGCGTTTCCGGCGACCGAAAGGGAGGGACGCTAGAAGCTGTAGCGCACGCCCACTTCGAGGATGTGGTTCTGGTTCTCGATATCCAGCGAGGCCGGGACGAGCACCGAATCGGTCTCCGCATCCTGGCTCTGGCGATAGCGATAGCCGCCGAACGCCTCGACGCCTTCCGAGATGGCGTAGGAGCCGCCGAGCATGACCTGGTAGAAGCCCACCATCTCTGTGTCGTCCACAATGGCGACGCCGGACGGGGAGTAATCCACGTCCACTTCCGCGATACCGGCGCCGAGACCGGCATAGGCGGAAAACGGCGTGTCCTGGATCGGCAGGTCGTAATATCCGTTCACCGCATAGCCGACCGATGTGATGTCGCCCTGGCCGTCAGCCACGGTGTCGGCCACCGTCGCGCCCAGCGGCGAAGCGCCGGTGATCAGCACCGCCGTGTCGGCGCCGCCAAGCGCCGCACCGCCGGCCGTGACGCCGGTATGGGTGTCCACGTCAGCCGAGGTGTAGGAGATTTCACCCTCCAGCCGGAACGAGCCGCCATAGGCGTTCTCGCTATCGAAGCGGTAGCCGTAGGCGGCGGCCAGGAAGAGGCCCTCGTCGAACTCGGTGGTCCAGCCAAGATCGGTCCCGGACGGCAGCACCGTTCCGGCGGGCACGGCCACGCCGTCCCCGGTGGTGAAGTCGCGCGAGAACGCGCCGCTATTGTCGCTGTCAGCCTGGAAGTTGAAGCCGGCGGAGCCGGACACATACTGCTGGGCCAAAGCCGGCGTGGACGCGATGGCGGCCAGTGCGGCCCCGGCGGCGAGACGAGAAAGCAGGGTCATGGAAATCTCCCGTTTGCTGCGGCGCCGGCGGATCCGGCGCTATCGTATATCGTATATGGTATACATCGATCTGGCGGCAAGCCGTCGAGGTGGAGCCAACTGAAACCGGCTGCGATTCGTTTCAGCCTGATCCCATGAGGACCTGAGCCTTACGGCGCAGGCGCCCGCGCCCGTCCTGGCCAGCGGGCCGAGACTGTCGCGTCGCGCCGGCAGGGTGGCGCCCGAGCGAGCGGTGTTTAGAGTGTCGTGTGGTGACTCGATGTCAGCGCGCAGCCGCGCGCGGTGGGCTTGGGTGAATGAATGTCAGCGCGCGCCAGAGGGCGCGCGGCGGACCGGGGGCTTTGAAACGAAATGAGCACGGCGGCGGCGCAGTCGAATGCGGGTTCGGACCGCAGAAGCGAACTTCTGGCCATGCTGGCGCACATCGCCATCGCCGAGCGCAGCGCGCCGGTGAGCCTGCGCCAGTTCGCGATCAAGGCGGGCGTGTCCGAACCCACGCTGCGCCACTATTTCACCGACCGGCGCGGCGTGGTGATCACCATCATCAGCTATTTCGCGGACGGCGCGCGCGACTGGCTGGAACGCTCCGCTCGGTCGGCGCCCAGCCTTGAAGCGGCCGTGAACGGCTATGGCGATCTGGCCATGGAGGGATCGCGCTCGGACGTGTTCGCCCAGGCGCACGCCTTCGCTTTCGTGGAGTCCATCCATGACCGCGACGTGGCGCGCGCCTATCTGGAACAGATCATCGAGCCGTCGCTGAACGCGCTGGAGCGCCGCCTTGCGCCCAGCGTCGATCCGGGCGGCGCGCAGCCCGAAACCGTCCGTCACGCCGCGATCTTCCTCTATGCGCCGGTTCTGGTGGCGGTGCTGCATCAGCGCCTGCTGGCGGGGGAAGAGACGCGTCCGCTGGACATGGCCGGCTTCTTCCAGGACCTCTCGCGGCTGTTCACCGCCGGCCTCACCCCCAAGGGCGAGGATTGATCTGATGGACCGCACCGATCCCCCGCCCGCCCCCGCCGGCGTGCAGGCCGCCTGCCCCAGCATTCACCTCAATCTCAATGTCCGCGGGCTTGGCCTGTCGGCGACGCTGGAGATCAATGAACGGTCTGCAGCGCTGATCGCGGCGGGCCGCAAGATCTCGAAGCTCGGGCTTGGCCAGTCGCCCTTCCCCGTGCCGGAGATCATGCAGCGCCGCCTGGCGCAGAACACCCACCAGAAGGATTACCTCGCGGTGCAGGGCCTGCCCGCCCTGCGCCAGGCGATCTGCGGCTATCTGAAACGCACGCAGGATCTCGATTTTGACCCGGAGGACATCCTCATCGGGCCGGGCACCAAGGAACTCATGTTCCTTTTGCAGATGGCCTATTACGGCGATCTGGTGATCCCGACACCCAGCTGGGTGAGCTACGCGCCCCAGGCCCGAATCCTCGGCCGTCCCGTCAGCTGGCTGCCCACAGACCCTGAAACCGGGCTCGGCGTCACGGCGGAAGCGCTGGACGCCGTTTGCGTCGAGGATCCCGAGCGCCCGCGCCTGCTCATCCTCAATTCGCCGGGAAATCCCACGGGCACGGCGTATACGGTTGAAAATCTTGAAGACATCGCGCGCGTGGCCGGAATCCGCCGGCTGCTGCTTCTGTCCGACGAGATCTATGGCGGGGTTCAGTTCGACGGCAAGCACCGCTCGGCGGCGCGCTATTATCGCGGCGGCACGATCATCTCCGACGGGATCTCCAAATGGGCGGGCGCGGGCGGCTGGCGCCTCGGCTTCTTCGCGTTTCCCAAATCCCTCGCCTGGCTTCGCAAGGCCATGGCGGCGGCGGCCAGCGAGACCTACACCTCGGTCTCCGCGCCGATCCAGCACGCCGCTATCGCCGCCTTTGAGGGCGGGCCGGAGATGGAGCTGTATCTCAAACGCTCGCGCGCATTGCTTGAAGCGCTCGCCGCCATGGTTTCCCGACGCCTCACGGATGCGGGCGCCGCGGTGAACCCCATCAAGGGCGGCTTCTACGCCTTTCCTAACTTCACGCCCCTGGCCGAGCGCCTCGCCGCGCGCGGCGTCACCACCAGCCTGGAGCTGTGCACGCGGCTTCTGGACGAGGCCGGGGTGGCCACCCTGCCCGGCTCCGCCTTCGGGCGCCCGGACAGTGAACTGTCCCTGCGCCTGGCCTTCGTGGATTTCGACGGCGCCGCAGCGCTGGACGCCCTGGCGGCGGGCGAGGACCTCGACGCCGCGTTCCTGAAGCGCCATTGTGACCGGGTTGTCGAGGGGATTGAGGCGATGGCCGGCTGGGTCGAGGGATAGGCCGCGCCCACCGCCCGAACGAGGGATCGTGATGGAGGCGTTCTTCCAGGGCGGGGATTTCTGGGGCCAGGTGCTCGAAGATCCCGCCATCGGGACATGGACCCGCATCGTCAGCTGGCTGTTCGTTGGGCTCTGGCTATGGCTGATCGCAAGCCTCATGCGCCGCGGGTTCGTCGACCTCACCGAGATCATCAAAAGCCCCTACGCCACCACGCGCGAACGCTGGGACAACCGTGTCCGGCTGCCGGTGCGCTTTTTCGCAATTCTGGCGGCGGCGTTCGCCGGCGCGGCCGGATTCGCCATCGGTCTGTTCTTTCAGGGCGCGGTGGCGATCTTCATCTGGCGCCAGGTTTTCGCCGGATAGCAAAACGCCCCGGTCCATCCGGCCCCGGGGCGCTTTCCTTGGACTTTGAGCGGGACCTAGAACTCCAGCCGCAGGCTGGCGCTCCACAACGCACCGTGGGTGTAGTAGCGGCTACCCCGGCTGCCCGGTGCGGCCCCAGCCGCGCTTCCGGCCAGGAAGATGTCCTCATCGGTGACGTTCTGGCCTTCCAGCGCCAGACGCCAGGCGCCGTTGTCCAGCGCGGCGAACAGATCCACCGTGGTCACCGACGGCGAGAGCACCGAGTCTGAATTGCCCACATTGCGGAAGAACTCGCTGGAATAGGTCGCCGACCCGCCGAACGAGAACTCCCCGAACGCAGTGTCCTGGAAGAAGGCGGCGTTGAGCCGGCTGGACAGGTCGGGGAACTGCTTGCCGTCGAGGGTGTCGAAGGGAACGCCCACCGCCGGATCAATACGCGAACCCTCGTTATATTCGAACTCGTTCACGCCCACATTGCCGCTGAGAAGCACCCAGTCAGCCGGGCGCCAGGTGCTTTCCAGCTCCAGGCCCTGCACGGTGGCGTCGGCGTTGATGATGCCGAACTGCAGGGTCGCCGGCTCCAGCACCGACAACTGCAGCGCATCGTAGGTGGCGTAGAAATACGTGGCGTTGAAGCGCAGCGTATCGTCCAGCAGATCGGTACGCGCACCGATCTCGTATGACGCCAGCTCTTCAGGCTCGTAGGTATTGAACGAATTGCCCGGCGTGATCGGCCGCGTGCCCCCGAAGCCGCCAGCCTTGTAGCCGGTGGAATAGGACGCATAGACCATCAGATCGTCGGCGGGCATGTACTCGGCGACGGCCCGCCATGAGAAATTCTCGTCCTCATAGCTGGGATTGGTGCGCCAGATATCGGCCAGCGTCGCCGGATTGAGCAGAGCGCGCTCGGCGTTCTTTTCGTCCGCGGTGAAGCGGCCGCCGAGGGTGAAGGCCCATTGCGGCGAAAGATTCCAGGTCCCCTCCCCGAAAACCGCATAGCTTTCAGAGGTCTGATCGTCGTCATTGAGGCCGTAGGCCTGGCCGATCAGGAAGGAGAAGATCGCGTTGAAGCGGTTGTCGGCCAGCTGCTCGGCGTTTTCGTTGAAATAGTACGCGCCCAGCACGTAATCGAACGCGCCGTTGGAGCCCACCAGCTGAAGCTCCTGGCTGAACTGATTGGCGGTGAGCTCCTGATAGAGATCAACAATGCCGGGGCCGTCCAGATCCACCGACGTGTTCTGGCCAAAGGCGCGATAGGCGGTGATCGAGGTCAGCTCGCCCAGCGGCGTACCGATCGCCAGCTCCGCCGAGACGCCGCCGCCCTCATACTCGTGGAAGGGCGCGATCGACATGGCGCCGGCGCGCCGGCCGAACGGTTCGGTGACGCTGCCGTCCGCCAGGCGGATGATCGGGGTCGGAATAAACGCGCTGGAATTATCAATCGTCCAGTCGCCCACCACGTAGAGCGAGATGTCGCGCTCGGAGCTGTCCCACAGGAAGCTCGCCCGCGCGCCGTAGCGCTCGACATTATTAGGGTCGCTGGGATCATCGCCAGCATCGAAGGTGAAGGCCTGTCCACCAGGGGGCGGGTTGTTGGCGAGCGCGAAATCACCCTCGCGATTGCGGGTGAAGACATCCAGCTTGAAGCCGCTCTCGCCGGTGACGATGGGCGCCGACCAGCTGCCGCGCGCATCCAGACGGCCCTGGGTTCCCACCGCCACGTCGATGACGCCGCGCGTGTCCTCCAGCTCGGGCCGGCGGGAGATGAAGCGAATGGCGCCGCCGTTCGTATTCCGGCCATAATAGGTGCCCTGCGGACCGCGCAGGATCTCCACCCGTTCAAGATCCACCAGATCGATTGTGGAGCCGTTCTGCTTGCCCAGATAAACGCCGTCGAGATAGATTCCGACGCCCACTTCGGCAAAAAGCGAGCTCTCGTCCTGGCCCACGCCGCGGATATAGACCTGGGCGGCGTTGGCCAGGCCGGTATTCTTCTGGATGTTCACATTGGGCGCGGTGAAGCGCAGATCGGTGATCTCCTCGATCGCCTGGCGTTGAATGTCGGCGGCGCTGATCGGCGTCAGGGCGATGGGGACGTCCTGGGAATCCTCGGCGCGGCGCTGGGCGGTCACGGTGATCGTCTCGACCCCGCCGGCGCTCGGCGCGGGCTCCTGCTGAGCAAAGGCCGGCGTGGACAGGACGGCCGCCGCGGCGCCGGCCATGAGCGTTGAACGAAACACATTCGTCATCGATGTCTCTCCCTTAACGGCGCCCACCGGTCATTCCGATCTCGAAGCGCCGCTCAAGAGTACGAGTTCCGACCCTCGCGTCAATTTGTCCGGACCTAATGATATAGAAGTGTGTCTTTTGCGCACACCCTCAAGGGTTGGACTGTTCATATAACTCGATGAGGATCCCGCTCGGGCTGCGCACCGCCGCCCATGTGATTTCGCCATAGGGCGACAGAGTGCGCGTTTGCGGCCCAGCGGCGGGCGAAACGCCCTGAGTTTCCAGTCTTTCCAGCGCCGAGGCGAGATCGTCCACCGGGATCCGCACGCCCAGAATGCCCAGATTGGGCGGAAGCGCGCGGTTCGAGAAATCCTCGCCGGACAGCCCGATAAACTGCATCAGCTCGATGCGCCCGTCCTCGCCCTCGCGCTGCTGCAGGATGGCGGTGCGGCGCGCAATCTCGACGGAGAGATTGTTGGGCATGGCGAAATTGGTGTCGACCTCTTCGGTGTCGATGTAATCGCCTTCCCAGAATGGGGAGAAGCCCAGCCCGTCTTCAAGGAAGGCCCGCTCCGCCTGGATATCATGGACCATGGCCATGGTGTTGAAAGGGTAGGAGAAGCCCTCCAGATCGTCCCAGCCCTCAACCGGCGGACTGACGCGTGAATACACCGCCAGATTCACCCCGTCGGGCAGGCGCACCACCACATTCTTGATGCTCAGCGGGCCGAACTGGAAGATCTGGGGCTGGTTGAACACGCTCCAGCCGCGCGCATGGGCGGCGTCGGCCACGTCGGCGGCCTCTTCGCTGCGCACCATGAGGGAATACAATCCGCCCTGGTCCCAGGCCTGCGCCCCCGGACGGATCAGGTCCTGCTCCACCCCGTCAAAGCGCACGAGCCGCACCCAGCCCACGCTCTTGCCGGGGCTGCGCAGGAGCGCGTACGCGCCGCCGGCGCCCTGCGGCAGGTTCCAGGCGGCCAGCCAGGCGGGATCCAGCACCCCGGTCGCCATCACCTCATAACCGGCCACCTCCACCATGAAGTCGCGGATCGGCGCCAGATCGCGCACGCTGACAATCGCCTCCTGCCAGCCCCGCCCGGTTTCAGCGATGAAGGGCTCGGAGACGATGCGCTCATCCGAAAAGCCCGGCTCCGGGTCCCCCTCAGCGCACGCCGGCGCGCCGAAAACAGCGGCCGCGCCCAGCGCGGCGGCGGCGAAGGATCGAAACACCATGAACACACTCCCCTGGAAACACCGGGAGACCATGACGCATTTGTCCGGACCTTTCCAGAGGGTGTGGGCTGGAGCTGGAGGGTCTTGGCGCCAGCGATCAAACCGCCCGGCTGGGCGCCGGAGATCAGGCTGAAAGACCACCTGTAACCTTAAGCCTGGGCCCCGCGCGGCCGAGCCATCACGAGAAACCGGGCGATTAATCGACTGAAAGCATTGAGGGGCGCCCCCTCCACGCTGTCTTCCTCGGCTACTCCGGGCAGGTATAGCTGAACACCTCGTCATTAAACCCGATCGTGCGGCAGAAGATCGTTGTCTCGCTCATATTGATCGTGGCGATATTCTGAACGCGAGACAGCCGCGCACCGGTCAGATTCGCTCCGTCGATCCGGGTCCGCGTCATATCGGCCCCGCTAAAATCGGCGTTTGTCAGATTGGCGTTGGTGAACGTCGCGCTTGAAAGGTTTGCACCGGCAAAGTTTGCGCCGGTCAGGTCCGCGCCGGTGAAGTTCGCCCAGTCGAGCTGGGCGTTGCCGAAGTTGGTATGGCGCAGGGTGACGTTGGTGAAATCCACCTGCGTCAAACGCTGGCCTGAAAAGTCTTGGTGGCTTCGGTCCATGGTGATTGCGGCCCTGTTTTCCTCCAGCCATTCAGCAAAGCCCCTCTGGATGTTCAATTCCGCCTGGCAGGTCGGCCGCCCGTCGTGAGAAGGCTTGCTGCAATCGCCCTGAGTTTGCACCGTCGCCGCTGAAGCACCGGCACCGGACGAGATAAATCCAGCGCAGACAAGTATAGCAATGTGTTGCCTATTCATAGTAAATCGCACTTCTAGAACCCCTTTACATATATAAAGTCTTGTGGGCTGGAACCGCATGCAAATAAAGTATATTCGCAACGACGCGAGCTCAATTCGCCTTAATTTCTCCGCCAGCCGCGTCGATATGATTTGCGGACCGCCTTCAGCCGGTTATTGCAAGCCCGCCGCGGTGACATCGGCACGAACGGCGCATACCTCACACAGACGATCAAACGCCCTAACGGATCAGGCTGGGCGGCCCGGAAAGCGCCTCATCTGAGCGAACACGGTTGAGGGCGTGTAAAAGAGCGCCGCCGGATCTGTGTCCGGCGGCGCTCTGTCCGTCTCAGTGCTGGCGTCTATCGCGAATAGAGTTCGGAAATCGAAAGAACGGCGCTCGCCGTCGATGATCCGTAGGTTCCAACCCAGATATCATACTGGCCTGAACTCGGAGCCATGCGCACCAGGGGGTTGAACCCTCCATTGCCGCTGTCGTCATCACAGAACCACTCGCCGTTCGGCCCATTGATGACAAGCGTCGTATCGGCGCCGGAGTCCGCGGAGAAAAACAGCTCCGGGAAGGATCCGCCCTGGAACATCAGGCGCACATCCGGGGCGTCGGCGATGAAGCCTTCGCATTGTCCGCCGCTCCAGTCGGAAGCGCTGTTGGCGCCGCCGGCGACGACTTGCACTTCAAACGGGTCCGGAGTGAAGCCCGAAGCCAAAGAGTAGGTCCCGTAGCCCGGAGCCAGGGAATAGTCTGGGCCGGAGGGGCCACGAGGCGGCGTAGGCGGCCTGGGGGCCGAGCCGGCCGACCCGCCGCCATAGGGCAGTTCGGACACCGCCAGCGTCGCCTGAGCCGTGCTCGAGCCGAACGTGCCCACCCAGATATCGTACTGGCCGCTGATCGGCGTCAGCTCGACCAACGGGTTGAGATCGCCACCACTGTCATCATCGCAATGCCAGGTCCCGTTGGGATCGTTGACGATCAGCGTGGTGTCCGCGTTCGACCGGGCCGAGAAATTGATTTCGTTGAAGGAGCCCCCGGTGAAGTTGACGCGCACGTCCGGGGCGTCGGCGACGAAGCCGGCGCACTCACCATTGCTCCACTGGGACGCGCTGTTGCCGCCGCCTGCGACGACTTGCACTTCAAACGGGTCAGGAGTGAAGCCCGAAGCCAAAGAGTAGGTCCCGTAGCCCGGAGCCAGGGAATAGTCCGGGCCGGACGGACCGCGAGGAGGCGTAGGCGGCCTGGGGGCCGAACCGGCTGACCCGCCGCCATAGGGCAGTTCGGACACCGCCAGCGTCGCTTGTGCCGTGCTCGAGCCGAACGTGCCCACCCAGATATCGTACTGGCCGCTGATCGGCGTCAGCTCGACCAACGGGTTGAGCCCGTCGCCGCTGTCATCATCGCAAAACCATTGGCCGTTGGGGTCGTTGACGATCAACGTGGTGTCCGCGTTCGACCGGGCAGAGAAGTTGATTTCGTTGAAAGACCCTCCGGTGAAGTTGACGCGCACGTCCGGCGCCTCGGCGGCGAAGCCGGCGCATTGTCCGCCCGTCATTGACGACACGTTATTGGAGCCGCCTGCGACGACCTGGATCAATTGCGGATCCGGGAGGAAACCCGATTGCAGATTATAGGTCCCGTAGCTTGGATTCAGATTGTAATTTTGTGCGAGCGCAGGGGTCGCCAGGCAAGTGGCGGCGAGCAAGGCCGCGCTCAGAGTTGAATGATAACGCATAAATTTAGGTCCTAAAAATTGTGCAGTAAGCGCACTCCTTTGTTGTATACAGCATTTATAATTCGGGAAAATAAAATCGATGGAGCGCTGATCTGTGCTGACGCCTACAGGTTGCGCTTGCCGCCAGGTCCGTCTTGTGTTTTGAACTGTTTTGTTGAATCGCGCGTCAGCGTCCAGTGGCCCGCCGCATCTTGGACTTAACCTGCAGCGGCCCCCTCCCAGATACTTCGTCGAAACATCGGCGCGCATATCGGAGCGCAGCAAGTTTCCACTATTGGTTCGCCAACGAAGGTGCGTGAAGCAGAAATCGACATGGGCAGCCGTCACGGCTTGCGGAAGCGTCCCTCCATCACCCTCGCCGAGTCCGGCCTCTCCGCCGGTAAGATACGGGCGGTAACCGGATACAGAATGCTCAGACGGGTCGAGCGAACCACGCGCGATCTAATGCAACGCCAGCTCGCCGAGACCGGATACAGCGCTCTCGACAGCCGACTGAGAGGAATTGTTCGAGAGAAGGAATGGTGCCCGGGGGCGGATTCGAACCACCGACACGCGGATTTTCAATCCGCTGCTCTACCAACTGAGCTACCCGGGCCAGGGCGGGAAACCGAAGGGCTTTCCGCGCTGAGGACGCGGTTTATAGGCGGCTCGTTTCACGCTGGCAACGCCCATTTCGCAGATCGCAGGGCGGTTTACACGGCGAGCGGCGGGCGTTGCGGTCCCGGCCCGCGCGCGGTGTCGAGCCCCTAAACGGCCCGGATCGCTGGGAACAAGCGCACCTGAGCGGCCTTGCCCCTCGCGGTGGGCGCTGCTACCTCCCGCGCCGCACTCACGTGAAATTCAACCGCACCGGGCTCGCCGCGCTCACCACCGGCCTTGTGCGTCTGCGCCAGGGGTCACCATGTCCAGCACCGCTCTTCGCTGCGCCGCCAGCGCCGCCGCCTTGTTCGTCGCCATCGGTGAAGGCCCGGTGCTGGCGCAGGAGGTGGCGGACGTCATCACCGTGACCGGCGGGCGCGCGGCGGGGGGAGAGGCCGGCGACCAGCCGGTGACGATCCTCACCGGCGAGGCGCTTCGCGCCGGCGGGCTGTCTGATCTAGGCGACGCGCTGGCGTTCGATCCTGCGGTGACGGGCTCTGAGTTCAACGACGATCCGGGCACCCAGAACGACACGTCCGGCACCTCCAGCGTCAATCTGCGCGGTCTGGGCCTGGGCGCCACGCTGGTGCTGATCAACGGCCAGCGCCAGACCCCGGCGAGCGTGGCCAGCGATGACGGCGCCAGCTTTGTGGATCTCAACGCCCTTGTCCCCGACATCGCCATTGACCGCGTGGAGATCCTCAAAGACGGCGCCAGCCCCCTTTACGGCTCGGACGCGCTCTCCGGCGTGGTCAACGTGCTCACCCGCGACCGCTTTGAAGGCTTTGCGATGGAGGCCGAGGCGCGCGGGCCTGACAGGTTCGGCGGGGGCGGCTTCACCTCAATCCTTTCGGCCATCGCGGGCGGCGCGCTAAGCGACACTGTGCACCTCACAGGCGCAGTGAGCTGGCGCGACACGGACGGTGTGGAAGGATTTGAGACCGGCTTCATCCCCGGCACCGGACTGTCCGCCCTGGGCCAGCCCGGCGCCTATTACATCCCGGCGCCGGGCGGCGGCTTTGAAGTCACCACGGCTTCCGGCGGTCCCCAGGCGATCATCGACCGCGACTGCGCCGCCGGAGGCGGAAACCCGCTGGTGCTGGGCGCCGACACGGCGTTCGGCGCACCGGGCTTCTGCCAGCTGGATTACGGCCAGTTCTTCTCGCTGATCCCGGACGAGACGCGCTTGAATGCGTTTTCCGCCCTTACCGCGGACTTTGGCGAAACCCGCCTGACGATCCGGGCGGCTTATGCCGACCAGCAGCTCACCAGGGGCAATTCGCCGTCTTTGCCGGCCTTGAGCTTTCCCACCATTCCGGCCGCCAATCCGGGCAATTATTTTGGCCGCGACGTGGTCTGGCTCGGCCGGCCTCAAGGGGTGAACGCCGGCGCGGCGCGGCGCAGCTTTGATCATGAGACGTTTCGCGTGGACGCTGAGGCGGCGCGCGATTTTGCGCTGGCCGGGCGCGACTGGACCGGCGTTCTGACGCTGAACCATTCGCAGAACCAGCTCACCGCCACGATCACCGACACCATCGCAGACCGGCTGGACGCCGCACTCGTGGGTCTTGGCGGTCCGGACTGTGCAGGCGTGATCCCCGGCGCAAACGGCTGCGGCTATTTCAACCCCTTCGGCTCAGGCGCCGTCGTCACGGACGCCAGCGATCCGCGCTATAACGATCCCGCCCTGGTGGACTGGCTGATCGGCGAGAACACGCGCCGCAGCGAAGCTACGCTCACCAGCGCCGAGGCCGTCATGAGCACCGACGCCGCCTTCACCGCGCCGGGCGGACCCGCCTCTTTGGTGCTGGGCGCCCAGATCCGGCGCGAGACGCTGGACGTGGACAACGGCCAGACGTTCAACGACGACGCCTTCCTGTTCATCGTCGGCGGGCCGGACTATGCCGGCGAGCGCGACGTGATCTCCGCCTTCGCCGAAACGATCGTGCCGCTGTCCTCGCGCCTGCGCCTGCAGGGCGCGGTGCGCCACGAGGATCTGGAGCGCTTCTCCTCCACCGATCCCAAGCTCTCGCTCGCCTTTGACGCCAGCGACGCCGTCACCCTGTCGGCCGGCTGGAGCCGGTCTTTCCGCGCGCCGTCGCTGCACCAGCAGGTGAGCGCAAGCACGACGCTGCAGAGCCTGACCCTGGGCGCCCAGTCGTTGTTCCGGCCGGTGCGTACGGTTGGCGACCGCGATCTGGAACCGGAAAGCGCGGACACCTTCACGCTGTCGGCCGACTACGCCGCGAACGGCTGGTCGCTGCGCGCCGATCTGTGGCGCATCGAGGTGGAGGATCTCATCGTTGAAGAGAGCGCCAACGCGATCCTCGCCGCCGATCTGGCCGATGACGGGATCTACAACGATCCGCGCGTGCAGCTGAGCGCAACCGGCGACGTGGTGCTGGTGCGCGCCCGCTTCACCAACGCGCCCCGGGTGGAGGCGCAGGGCCTCGATCTGTCGCTGGCGCGCGAGCCGATTTCGCTCGGGCGCTACGGTGCGCTCGGATTCGGCGCGGACGCGGTCTATGTGAACGAGTTCACGCTTTTTGACCCGGTTCTCACGAGGGAAATCCAGGCCGCCGGATCGCGAAACTTCACCAACTTCGCCCGCTCCCTGCCCGAGCTTCGCGCCACCGCCTACGCCGACTGGATGAACGGCCCCCTCACCGCCCGCGCCCAGGTCCGCCATATCTCGGCCTATGACGACGACGAAAACGCCGACGCTGAAATCGACGCCTGGAGCGTTCTCGATCTGCAGGCGGGCTATCGCACTGAAATTGCCGGCAATCCGGTCGAAGCGACGCTGGGCGCTCTGAATGTCTTCGACGAGGACGCGCCCTTTGTCGGCACGCCGCTGGGCTATGACACCAAGGTCCACGACGCGCGCGGGCGGGTGCTTTATCTGCGCCTGCGGGTGACGGGCTAAGACTTTGATCTGAAAAGAGAGGCGAGGCACGCGCGCTCCAGCCCGAAGGCCGGAGCGCACTGGCGTTTATCTCAGGCGTTCGCCTTTTCAGCCGCTCTCGCCTCGGCCTTCTTGCACAGGGCGTCGGCGAATCGGTGATTGACGTCGCGGTGACCGGCTTCGTCTTCGCGCACCTGGATGACCACGTCGCGCAGGCGCGAGTCCGACGGCATATCCCAGTACTCAAGCGCGATTTGCGGCGCCGCCACGTTCTCCGCCTTGCCGCTGTCGATCTGCTCCAGATAACGCGTATAGCTCACCACCGCCTCTTCCTCGAGATAAGCCACGAAGCGGTGCGCGGTGCGCGGCGCAAACAGGTAGAGGAAGAAATACGCGTTATAGAAAATCGCCTGGGCGATCATGATCAGGGCGCGCTCGAACCCGCTGGGCTTGGCGATCTCGATGAAGGTCATCAGGTGCATGCGCTCGTTCTCGGCCTCGTCGAGAAGCTCGCGGATCCAGCCCTGATCGTCGCGGATATGACGCAGGCTTTTAAGGTGTTGCAGCAGCCCGCCCACCATGCCCGGCACCGCCGCGACGGTCTCCAGAACCACCGCCCGATGGCCGTACCGGCTGCGGAAGAAGACATCCACAAACACGCGCATGACCCGCACCATCCCCAGCGCGATATGGTCGCGCACGCCTTTAGGGGCGCGGCGGACGTCCAGCGTGTCTTCGGCGGGGCGGGTCATCGTCGGTGTCTCCAATACCTGGTGCGATTGTTGGGCCATGAAGTGGGTTTTGCAAATCTCTGCGCAAGGCGCCGGTCGCAAATGCCGCAGAGCGAAGACAAACACGCTGAAAAATCACACAAACCAGTTAATCCATAGTCTCGGTGTGTGTTCCGGAGGTTGATGCGCAGGGGTGGGGACTGGAAATGACTGAACGCTCGCAGCGCAGACGCCAGCGCCTCCTGATCTCAACTGTGCTCACCACAAATCGCGACCGCTATCGACGATCAGTTACTCGAACCCGCCCTTGTCCAGCCGCGCCTCCAGCTTTTCAAGAAGCGCCATGAGCTGGTCTCGCTCGTCCTGGGAAAAGCCCTCAAGAAGCGCCTGCTCATAGCGCAGCGCCAACGGCGCCACTTCGGCGTAAACCTCGCCGCCTTGAGCCGTGAGCGTCACGTCGCTGGCGCGCTTGTCGCCGGGATTGGGTTCGCGCTGGACCAGGCCGCGCTCGTCCAGGGCGCGGATGGCGCGGCTGACCGTGACCTTGTCCATGGCGGTGGCTTCGCACAGGGCCTGAGCGGTCAGCGGGCGGCCCTCGCCCAGCACCGCGATCACCCGCCACTCCCAGATGGAGAGGCCGAACTTGGCCTGATAGGCCCGGGCGATGAGACCGGACGCCTTGTTGGACGCTACACTCAGCCGGTAGGGCAGATACGACGGCAGGCGCAGGGAAGCCCCTGCGCCTGCCGGTGTCTTGTCAGGCGTGTCGCCGGCCAAGTCTTACTCGGCCGCGTCGGTCTTGATCACGCCGCGGCGGATCTGGTCCAGCTCGATGGATTCGAACAGGGCTTTGAAATTGCCCTCGCCGAAGCCTTCATTGCCCTTGCGCTGGATGATCTCGAAGAAGATCGGACCGATATTGGTTGTGGTGAAGATCTGCAAAAGCAGGCCGTCGCCGGTTTCCGGATTGCCGTCCACCAGGATGTTGTTCTCCTTCAGGCGCGCAAGGTCCTCGCCATGGCCCGGCACGCGCTCGTCCACGAGCTCATAATAGGTCTCCGGCGTGCCCTGGAAGTCCACGCCCGCGGCGCGCAGCTTCTCGACCGTCTTGTAGATGTCCGGCGTGGTCAGCGCGATGTGCTGGATGCCTTCGCCGTTATACTCGCGCAGATATTCGCTGATCTGGGACTGGTCGTCCGAGCTTTCGTTGAGGGGAATCTTCAGCTTGCCGCACGGGCCGGTCATGGCGCGCGACAGAAGGCCGGTGTGCTGGCCCTTGATGTCGAAATAGCGGATTTCGCGGAAGTTGAAGACGTTCTCGTAGAAGCCCGCCCAGGTGTCCATATTGCCGTTGATCACGTTATGGGTCAGGTGATCGAGCACTTCCAAGCCGGCGCCGCCGGTGTCTTCTTCGCCGGTGGGTTCAAACTCGTCGGCGTAGATGTCTTCATCGCCGTACTTGTCGACGAGATAGAGCACCGAGCCGCCAATGCCCTTGATGGCCGGCAGATGATCGGTCCACAGACCGTCGGTGAAGGCTTCGGCCCCGCGTTCCAGCGCGTCCTTGTAGGCGGATTTTGCGTCTTTCACACGGAACGCCATGGCGTTGGCGCTGGGGCCGTGGGCGGCGCGGAATTCGGCCGCCTGGCCTTCGGTCTCACGATTGACCAGGAAGGTGATGTCACCCTGCTTGAACCGGATGATGTCTTTCGATTTGTGCTTTGCGACCGGCGTGAAGCCGAGGAGCTTGAACAACTCTTCCAGCTTTTGCGGCTCGGGGCTGGTGAATTCGACGAATTCGAAACCATCAGTGCCCAGCGGGTTCTCGAACAGATCGGCCATGATCGCGCTCCTTAAATCCGGCGTGGTCGCGCGGGGGCTTGAGTTCGCCGGGCCGCGCGCGCATCGTTGCTGAAGCAGGATAGTATCATTTGCAACTAAATTCACCCCCATACGGCGCCACGGGCGCAGGGAGGCACACCATGAAGCTGGTTCTTCACGGCTATTTCCGCTCCGGCACGACCTATCGCGTGCGTCTGGCGCTGAACTGGAAGGGGCTGGACTATGACTTCGTCCCTGTGAATCTGGTCGAAGGCGAGCAATCGCGTCCCGACTATCTCTCCCGCAACCCTCAGGGCCTCGTGCCGGCGCTGGAGGCGGACGGCGTGATTCTCACCCAGAGCCCGGCGATTCTCGAATGGCTGGAGGAGGTCTTTCCTGAAAAACCGCTCTTGCCGTCAGATCCGGCGGCGCGGGCGCGGGTGCGCGCGTTTGCAGCGGCCATCGGCTGCGACATCCACCCGATCCAGAATTTGCGCGTGCTGAAGAAAGTGAAGGCCGATTACGGCGCCGATCAGGAGGGCGCCGCCGCCTGGGCGCGCCACTGGATCACAACCGGGTTCGACGCGCTGGAGCGCCTGGCCGAGCAGTCGGCGAAAGACGACAGCGGCACGAACGGCTTCCTGTTCGGCGACGGGCCGACGCTGGCGGAAGTCTACCTGGTGCCGCAAATGTACAACGCCCGCCGCTTCGGCGTGGACCTGGCGGCCTACCCGCGCCTGGTGGCGGCCGACGCCGCGGCGCGCGCCCTGGCGCCGCTTGAGCGCGCAGCGCCCGAACACCAGCCGGGTGCGCCCCAGGATGCGCCCAAGACCTAGCGGTTCAGCCAGTCCCCGCTCTCGATGCGCCGCGCGGCGCCGAGGTCCAGAAGCCAGACATACACCCAAGCCTGACGGTCCGGCTCAATGAGCTGGACCTTGCGCCGCTCATAGCGCGAGCGGGCCGGATCGCCGGGCCAGTAATCCTCGAACGCGTCCAGCCTGGTCATGACGGACGGGTCGATCACTTCAAACAATTCGCCCAGCACCCGGCCCTCGCCGTCCACAAGGCCGGGATAACGGCCCAGATCCCAGAGCTCGCCGGTGAGCATGCAGGGACCTGCATCCCTGAACGCATGGGCCAGCCCGAACTGCGCGAACCCGGTCTCACCGGCGCGCAGCAGGCCGTACACGGCGATCAGATCGCCGGCTTTGACATCTCCGCCGGCCATGTCAGGCCGCGTCGGCCTTTGCGGGTCGCGCCTTCATGAACGGCTGCAGCTGGCCGTAGCTCAGGGACCGCCACAGCCATTCAAAGGGACCGAAGCGGAACACCGAGAGCCAGATCGGCGAGACGATGAGCTGCACGACCCAGATCACGATCACCAGCTGCACCTGCTCCACGCGCTCGATCTCGCCCCACAGGGCCGGCCCGAACACACCAGTGGACAGCGCGACCATGACGAAGGTCTGGCTGAGATAATTGGTGAAAGCCATGCGCCCGGCTGCAGCAAACGGCAGACGCACCAGCTTCAGCCAGGGCGCCTTGCAGATCAGCATGACAAGGCTGGCGTAACCGAAAGCCACCACCAGGCTGAGGAAGGCGTTGACGGCGCCGTGCACCCACAGCGTCTCGACCGGGAACCCGTCGGCTGCGGCGGGCGCCGCTGCGACCCAGAGACCGGGCAAGCCTGCGCCCAGGCAGACGAGAGCGATCGCGCCATAGACCAGGGGACTCCAGCGCGCCAGCAGGAAGCCGCTTTTAAACAGCGCCATGCCGATGAGCATCATGCCCAGGATGCGCGGGCCGAACAGGGTCAGCTGGCTCAGGAGCGCCACCGCGTTGCCGATGGCGTTGTAGATCCGGCTTTCGAGGAAGCCCGACTGATAGGCGCCGGTGAACATGGCCAGCGTTTCAGCGTCCGGGACCGTGCTGAACGGCGCCGGATCAAGCGCGCCCGGCATCGCGCTGGTGGACCAGAGACCGGCGACCATGAGGCCATTGCTGAGCAGGACCAGCAGCAAGCCCCAGACCAGCAACTTGACGACGCCCATCTTGCGAAAAGCGACGGCGATCATGCCGACAATCGCATAGGGCGTAAGGATGTCGCCGAACCAGAACACGAAGCCGTGGATCAGGCCGATGAACAGCAGCCAGCGCATGCGCGAAAAATGGATCTTGCGCGACGCGTCCGCCGCCTCGCCAACCATCAAGATGATCCCGGCGCCGAACAGGGCCGAAAACAGGGTCACGAATTTCTGCTCGAAAAAGACGTGGGTGAAGAGCCAGGCGGCGGCGTTCGCCCCGGTCGCATCCATGTGGGCCGGCGGGTAGGTCAGCGCGCCGTAATACATCATGAAGGCCTGGACATTGACCATCGCGATGCCGAGCACGGCCACGCCGCGCAGCACGTCCAGACTCTGATACCGGTCTGCTGACGCGACTGGCGCCGGGCCGGGCCCGGCGTTTGCGGCGACGCTCTGCACTTCACTGTTCGGCTCGGTTGCGCTCATATCGCCCCTCCCAAAGCGTGACCAAGGGGTCAAAACTCGCCGCGATCGGCAGGCTTGGCAAGCCTAAACGGGGGTGGGCGCGGCGCTTTATTACCAAGGTTTCATGTTCGCCGAAGCCGGTTTTGCTTGCCCAGGGCGCCGCGCGGGCGTACGCGAGACCTATGCATATCCTGATTGATCTTCTTCATCTGGTCGCCGCCGCAGCGTTGTCGCTGATTGGTTTCGGCTATGAGCGTGAGGAAGAGTGCAATCCGGTGCGCTTCCAGCCCGCCGCCATCGTCGAGACGGTCGAGTTCGAAGCAGGCGACGACGACGTGGCGCGCGTGCAGATGATCGAGGATTGCGAGGCCGATCGCCGCGCCCTCGCGATGCCCGCGCTTTAATTTCGCGCAATTCACACGTACAACAGGATTTCGCCCCTGACCGGCGTCGCGCTCAGCGCGACTCAGGCCAGTCTGGGCTCTTGTGTGGATGAAGCTGCGCGTCAGACGCGGCTGGGAGACGACGAGCCGCCATGGCCGCGAAAGACGCTTCCGAACGCGATGAACACTGGTCTGAGACCGCCGAAGGTCCCGGCGAGACCGGTTTCGACACGCCCAAGGGCGGCGCCCTGACCGAACGCACGGCGCGCGCGCCTATGCGCGCTGAGCCGAGCGAGGAGCCTGACCACGGCGGCGGAGGCGGCGGCTGGATCGCCTTTTCCGGACTGGCCTTCGGCCTCTTGTGGATGGGCGGCGCCGGCGCGTATCTGGCCGGCTATATGGATCTGGCCAGCCTCACTCCGGCCCAGATCGCCGGCGTATCGATCTTCGCCGTGGCCCCGGCGCTTCTCTTCATGGTCGCCGGCCTGCTGGGCCGCGAAGTCGCCCGCGCCGGCGCCCGCGCCCGTCGTCTCGACGCCGCCGTGGCCCGTCTGGCGAGCCCGGCCCGCCATGCCGACGAAGATGCAGCGCGCCTGGCCGATGCGATTTCGGTGCAGGTGGACCGGGTCAACTCCGCGGTGGAAAGCGCGCTCGCGCGCCTGGCCGCCATGGAGGAAGTGATCACCCACCACGCCGACAGTCTGGAAGACAGCTCCGGACGCGCCAAGGAAAAGGCCGACAGCCTCGTCAAATCCCTGCGCGGCGAGCGTGAGAAGCTGTCGGAAGTCTCCGAGACGCTGGACGACAAGGCCGCGCTCATCGCTGCTGCGATCCAGGATCAGTCGAAAATGGTGGCCGCCGCGGCGGAACTCGCCGAATCGCGCGCCCATGACGGCGACAAGATGATCCGCGCCGCCGCCCAGCGCCTGGAAGGCGCCGGCAAGTCGGCCGAGGACAGCGGCGACCGCGTGGCGCTGGCGCTCGATGCGCGCGCCACGGAGCTGCGTGATTTCTCGGACCGGCTCAAGGAGCGCACGGAAGGCCTGGAGGCGGCCTATCTCAAGCACAAGGACCGCCTGGGCGACGCCAGCGAGACCCTGCGCAAGGAGCAGGAGAAGATCGCGGCCGCGCTGGACTTCCACAAGGCCGAGCTGGAGACCATGAGCCGCAGCGCCGCGGGCGGAGCCGAAACGCTCAAGAACGCCGCGCGCCGGGCCGGCGAAGTCTTCGAGACCGCGGTGAGCGAAGCCCTGGAACGCGCCGAGAGCCTGTCGAGCGAGATCGCCAGTCAGAGCGCCGCGGCCGCCAAGGCTCAGGAAACCGCGCTGGAGCGCCTGCAGGCCGCGGCGAAAGCCGCGCGCGAAGCCTCTGAACAGGCGGGCTCCTCGCTGGGCAAGCAGGCCGGCGACGCCGAAGCCGCGCTCGAGCGCGTCAGCGAAGCCGGCTTTGAAGCCGCGCGCCGCTCCGACGAAGCCTTCCAGGCGCGCCTGCGCGAAGCTGAAGACCTGACCGAACGCGCCGCGCGCGCCGCCGAAGACGCCTCCGATGCGGTCAAGCGCCGGCTCGCCGACACGCTGACGTCTGCGCGCGAGGAGGGGCGCGCCATGGAGGCGGCGCTGGAAGGTCTGCGCGAAAAGATGGACGCCGCCCCGAAATCGGCGCGCGAGAGCGTGCTCGCCATGGAGCGGATGCTGGAGGACGGCCTCGCCCGCCTCAACGAAACTGCGGCCGAGGCCAGCGATCAGGCGCGCGAGATCGACTCCCAGTTCCAGGCGCGCATCCGCCAGAATTACGAGTTGCTCTCGGACTTCATTCTGCGCATGGGCGGCGTCTCCTCAGGGCGCAAACCCATCGATCTGGCGAGCAATGAAGTGCCAGATCCGCTCACGGGCCGCCGCGGAGCGCGCTCCGAGGCTCGGCCGGAAGCAAGACCGGAAGCGAGGCAGGAACCGCGCGGAGACGCCCGCAGCGAATCAAAGCCCGCGCCGTCGCGCCGCTCTGCGCGCGCCGAGCCGGAGGAGCCCGAACCCTTCGAGCTCAGCGAGCCTGAGGTTGATGATCCTGACGAGCCGCTGGACCTCGCCGGCGCCGAGCGCCAGGACGAGCCGCGCCGCAAGCCCGACGCGGAGAGCGCGCGCCGTGACGGCGGCTGGCGCTGGCGTGACCTTCTGGCGAACATGGATCCTGAAGACGGCGCCGGCGAACCGCGCCGCGAGGATGACGAGGACAAGCCCGAGCCCCGCAGGCGGCCTCGCAGATAATTCTTTAAAGCCCTAGAAGAGCGAACCCTGCCCGGGCGGAGTTTTCGGCTTCGCCGGCCGGCGCTTGGCCGCGGCCGGCTTTTCGACCGCCGGCGCGGGACCGCGAGCAGGACCGGGCGCAGGAGCATCCAGCGCGCCGGCGCCCTCTCCGATGCGCGCCGCGCGCTCGCCGTCGGCAAAGCCCAGCGTCACCGCCTGACCGTCATGCAGCGCCGAGGCCGCGCGCACGAGATTTCCGTCTGCGCCGGTCACCAGCGCAAAGCCGCGAGCCAGCACTGATTTATGGCTCAGCGACTCAAGGCGCGCGCCGAGGCTCACCAGCGTCCGTTCATACTGCGTCAGCGAGCGCGCATAGACCGGCGCCAGCCGGTCGGCGCACTGGGCGAAGCGGCGCTGCTTTTCCGCGATGTCGCGGCGCAGCGCGTTGGGGCGCAGGCCTGCCGCCACCGCCTCGAACCGGCTCTTGCGGGTCTGGACCAGCGTGCGGCCGGCGCCTTCCAGGCGCCCGGCCGCGTAATCCAGGCGCTGGCGGGCGTCGCCGATCAGGGTTTCAGGGCGCGGCAGGGCCCGGGCGGCGCTCTTAAGGTCGGCCGCCTTGCGATCGACGCCGCGCTGCAGGGCGCCGGCGAGTCGCAGCTGGGCCTGGGCGATGCGCTCGGCGAGCTCACGGCGCACGGGCACGGCGATCTCGGCGGCGCCTGTAGGCGTCGGCGCGCGCCGGTCGGAGGCGTAGTCGATGAGCGTGGTGTCGGTCTCGTGACCCACCGCCGAGATCAGCGGAATGCGCGAGGCGGCCGCAGCGCGCACGACGCTCTCCTCGTTGAAGCACCACAGATCCTCGATCGAGCCGCCGCCGCGCGCCACGATCAAGAGGTCGGGGATCGGCACCGGCCCGCCCGCGGGCAAAGCGTTAAAGCCTTCAATGGCCGCGGTGATCTGCTCAGCCGCCTTCTCGCCCTGCACCAGCACCGGCCAGAGCAGGACATGGACCGGAAACCGGTCCTCCAGACGATGGAGAATGTCGCGGATCACAGCGCCGGTGGGCGAGGTCACCACGCCAATCACCCGCGGCAGGAAAGGCAGTGCGCGCTTTCGCTCCTCGGCGAACAGGCCTTCGGAGGCGAGCTGCTTCTTACGCGCCTCCAGGAGCGCCATAAGGGCGCCCTCGCCGGCCGGCTCGAGACGCTCAATGATCATCTGGTATTTGGACCGGCCGGGGAAAGTGGAGAGCCGGCCCTCGGCGATCACCTCCAGCCCCTCTTCGGGGCGGAAGTTCAGCACGCCGGCCATGCCTTTCCACATCACCCCGTCCAGGCTCGCGCGCTCATCCTTCAGGTCGAGATAGAGGTGGCCGGATTTCGCCCGCGTCACCCGGCCCAGCTCGCCGCGCACGCGCACATGGCCGTAGGCGTCCTCCACCGTGCGCTTCAGGGCGCCGGAAAGCTCGGAGACGGTATATTCGGGCGTGTTGGAAACGGGCGCGTCGGTCATAGGCCCAACCTAATACGGATTCGCCCCCGTGCCATGGCGCCCGATGCGCCGCCGGTCCTGACCCGTTGACCTTTTGCGCTGCGCCCGCCATTCAGCGCGCTGCAAGGAACGGAGCGCGCCATGAACATTCTCATCGTCGGCTCGGGCGGGCGCGAACACGCGCTGGCCTGGAAGATCGCGCAGAGCCCGATTGTGGATACGGTGTGGTCGGCGCCTGGCTCGGCGGCGCTGGACAAGATCGGACCGTGCTTTGATGTGAAGGCGGACGATGTGGACGGATTGCAGGCGCTCGCCCTGCAGCTGGAGCCGGATCTGATCGTCATCGGCCCTGAGGCGCCCCTGGCCGGCGGCCTGGCCGACCGGCTTCGTGCGCGCGGCTTTGACGTGTTCGGCCCCGACCGTGAACCCGCCCAGCTGGAAGCCAGCAAGGGCTTCGCCAAGGATTTGATGGCGACGTTCAATGTGCCCACCGCCGGCTATGGCCGCTTCACCGACGCCGGCGAGGCCAAGGCCTTCCTTGCCGCCCTGCCCGCGCCCTACGTACTCAAAGCCGACGGGCTGGCGGCCGGCAAGGGCGTGGTGATCGCCGCCACGCTGGAGGAGGCCCAGGCGGAAGCCGAGGCCATGCTGTCGGGCAAGTTCGGCGCGGCGAGCGCCGAGCTTGTGGTGGAGGAGTTCTTGCCCGGTGAGGAGGCGAGCATCTTCGTACTCACCGACGGGACGAACCGCCTCACCCTGCCAGCCTGCCAGGACCACAAACGGCTTCTGGACGGTGATGACGGCCCGAACACCGGCGGCATGGGCGCTTATTGCCCCGCCCCGGTGATGAGCGCCGCGCTGATGCAAGAAGTCGACGAGACCATCGCCAAGCCGATGATCGACGGGCTTCGGGAGGCCGGCCACCCTTACCGGGGCGTGCTTTATATCGGCGTGATGGTCACCCCGAACGGCCCGAAGGTCGTCGAGTTCAATGTGCGCTTCGGCGATCCGGAATGTCAGGTGCTGATGGCCTCGCTCACCGACGACATCGTGCCGGCCTTGCTGGCCTGCGCCACCGGCGGCATGCCCGAGTCCGATTTTGCGCGCCTGCTGCCGGACCTGGCCGGCGCCAGGCCGGCCGCCACGGTGGTGATGGCCACGGCCGGCTATCCGGACGCCTATGAAAAGGGCTCGGTGATCAAGGGCGTGAAGGAAGCCGGCGAGGTGGAGGACGTCACGGTCTTCCACGCCGGCACCGGCGTCAACGAGGACGGCTGGTGGACTGCGCAGGGCGGACGCGTGCTCACCGTCACCGCCGTGGGCGACACCCTGCAGCAGGCGATCACAAGCGCCTATGACGGCGTGGCGAGAATCGACTGGCCCGAAGGCGTGCATCGCACCGATATCGGCTGGCGCGCCCTGCAACGCGGATAGCGCACAAGAAAACGCCCGGCGCAAAAACGCCGGGCGGATCTTTGGGCGAAGGCGGCGTGGTACCTAGCGGCCGAACAGCGACAGGATGATTTGAGGTTCGGAGTTGGCGATGGAGAGGGCCTGAACACCGAGCTGCTGCTTGACCTGCAGCGCCTGTAATCGCGCACTTTCCTTGGCCATGTCGGCGTCGACCAGATTGCCCACCCCTTCGGTCAGGCTGTCCATGAGCTTGCCCACGAAAGTGCGGTGAGCCTCCATCTTCTTCAGGTCCGAGCCCAGGTTGGCCAGAGCCTGATTGACATTGTCCAGCGTCGTCTGGATCTGGGAGACCACCGCGCCGGAGAGCGTCGCCGTGCCGAGGCTGGCGCCGGAGGGTATGGTGAAGATGGCGTTCGCGCCCGGCGTGGCCGCCAGAGACATGTCCTGCGCGCCCAGCGTCACGGTGCGGGTCGCGTCGGCGTCGGCCAGGAAGGCGATGCCGTTGGTCAGCGTGCCGTTGAGCAGGTTGGCGCCGTCGAACTCGGCGTTGTCGATGATCACCGATACCTGCTCCATCAGGGACCGGAAATCGCTGTCGAAGGCCTGGCGCGAAAACGTATCGATGGACGGGTCCATCGCCGCAGTCGCTTTCTCGCGCATCTCGATGAGCAGGTCGGAGATGCTTTCGCCAGCCGCGATGGCCACGTCGCCGATCGAGACCGCGCGGTCCAGCGAAGATTCCACAGACCCCAGCGCCCCGATATCCGAGCGCATGCCTTGCGCCACTGCGAACACCGAAGAGTTATCCCTGGCGCCGGACACCTTCAGGCCGGTATTGATGCGCTGCTGCACATCAGCGAGCGACTGATTGGTCTTGTTCAGGTTTTGAAGGGCGATCATCGCCGAGGTATTGGTGTGGACGCTCAGCGTCATTGGAATTCTCCCGCGTGGCTGGCCGCGCCGCATTCGGCGGCATTCGCCGGTAACAGGAGCAACCTGCGGGCCAACACGGCGCCGCGGGATTTCTCGTATTTATTTCATATGCCTAGATACAAAATACCCCGCCGGGCGTCGCCGCGACGGGGGTGCGCATGGTTAATTCTTGCCTGTGAACCGGTCGCTTTTTGCCGGGTCGCTCAGGCGCGCTCGTTCACCAGACCACCCTGCTGATCACGCAGATAGGCGACGAGCTCGAGATATTTCTTCGGCGGCCACTGGCGCATGGTCTCGCCGGTGTCCGGATCAAGAATGCGGTAGACGAAGCGTCCCGCGTCGCCCTCGCGATCAATCTGCAGGCGCGAGCGTGAGTTCGCGTTGATGTCGGCCCGCATCGCCTCGATGCGCTCGACAACGGCGCGCTCGTCTTCTTTCGCTGCATCTTCGCTCTGGTCCACGGTCTCCGGCTTCGCCGGCGGTGCGGGTTTGAGTTTGCGAACCACGATCTCGTCCTCGGCCATATCGGCCGAACGGGCGATCGCGCCGCCTGACATGAGCTTTGCAATGTCCATCTTGCTTTATCGCAAGACGCTTTTGCTGCGTCCGCGCCTCCTTTCAGTTTGAATGCTTCAAGGGCGAAAGGTTGAACGGCCGGGAGGAACCCCACAGAACGCCCCGGCCGTTCTTCCCTATCGATTACCGGAAGTAACCGAGGATCGTGCTCGGCGCGGAGTTCGCGATCGAGAGCGCCTGAATGCCCAGCTGCTGCTTGACCTGCAGCGACTGGAGACGGGCGCTTTCCTTGGCGAGATCCGCGTCGACCAGATTGCCGATGCCTTTTTCAAGAGCATCCGACAACTTGCCCACGAAGGTCTTGTGCACTTCGAGCGACTTGGAGCCCGTACCCAGACGCGCGAGCGAGGAGTTCAGGTTGTCCAGGGACGTCTCGATCGCTGCGGCGGCCGTGGAGGCGGCTGCAGCGGTGCCGAACGAGGCCGTCGCCGCGACGGTCACGATGGACCCGCCGAGGCTGAAGTTCTCGTCGTCGATGTCGAGCGTGTTCGAGCCGTCGGCGTTGGCCAGAGCCGAGATGCCGGCGGTGTTCGAACCGTCGATCAGGTTGGTGCCGTTGAACTCTGCGTTCGCCACGATGGTGCTGATCTGATCACGCAGCGCCTTGAAGTCTTCGTTCAAAGCACTCCGCGACGCGGTGTCGAGCGAAGAGTCCGACCCCGCAAGGGCCTTTTCCTTCATTTCGACCAGCAGATCGGAGATCGCTTCACCCGCGGCCAGGCCGACGTCCACGGTGGACGCGGCCAGGTCGAGGGACTGGGTGACGGCCTTGTAGCCGCCCACGTCCGCGCGCATGCCCTGGGCGATGGCGTAGACGCCGCCATTGTCCTTGGCGGAGCTGACAGCAAGACCGGTATTGATGCGCTGCTGGACAGTCTGCAGCTCGGAATTGGTCTTGTTCAGGTTTTGCAGGGCGATCATCGCGCCCGGGTTTGTGTTGATCGTCGCCATTTCTTGGCTCCTTCAATGATCCGTTTCTACGGTTGGTTTCACGTGCGTTTTGCACGCGTTCGCCGGAGCCGACGCGTTCTACGCCGGCCCCGGAGAATCGTCAGTCTCGATTACCGGAAGTAACCAAGGATCGAGCTCGGCGCGGAGTTCGCGATCGAGAGCGCCTGAATGCCCAGTTGCTGCTTGACCTGCAGCGACTGAAGCCGTGCGCTCTCCTTGGCGAGATCCGCGTCGACCAGATTGCCGATGCCTTTTTCAAGAGCATCCGACAGCTTGCCCACAAAGGTCTTGTGGATCTCCAGCGCCTTCGAACCGGTACCCAGACGCGCGAGCGACGAGTTCAGGTTGTCCAGCGAGGTCTCGATCGCCGTGGCCGCAGCTGCGGCGTTCGTCTGGGTGGCGATCGAGGTGCCGGCGGTGATGGTCAGCGTGGTGCCCGTCAGAGACAGGTCTTCCGCGCCGATCGTGATCACGTTGGAGCCGTTGGAGTTGGCCAGCGCCGTGATGTCGGCGGCGCCGTTGGAGATCAGATTGGTGCCGTTGAATTCGGCGTTCTGGACGATCGTGTTGATCTGATCACGAAGCGCGGTGAAGTCCTCGTTCAGCGCACTGCGCGAAGCGGTGTCGAGCGAAGCATCAGACGCAGCGAGCGCCTTTTCCTTCATTTCAATCATCAGATCGGAGATCGCTTCGCCCGCGGCCAGGGCCACATCCACGGTGGACTGGGCCAGATCGAGGGACTGGGAGACGGCCCTGTAGCCGCCCACGTCCGCACGCATGCCCTGAGCGATGGCGTAGACGCCGCCATTGTCCTTGGCGGAGCTGACAGCAAGACCGGTATTGATGCGCTGCTGGACAGTCTGCAGCTCGGAATTGGTCTTGTTCAGGTTCTGGAGGGCGATCATCGCCCCCGGATTCGTATTGATCGTCGCCATTTCTTGGCTCCTTGACGTTTCTACGTTGGAGACGCGCTTTTTGCGCGACAGGTCTTCTGACCCACTGGAGTAACAGCAAGGGCGGGGCCAGTTTCAGGCTCCACTCAAGAAAAAACGGTCAACATCTTGAAGTATTTAGCGTTTACAGAAATGGGCCTGAAGCCGCACATTCATCCGCTCGGCAATATTTGCCGGATTTGAACCCTGTCGCTCGGCAATACTTGCCGTGTCGGCATAATCTGCCGGTAAACGCAGGGTAAAAATTCATCGCGATCGGTGATTTGGTTAGCAAAAGCTTAAGTATCAAAGAAAGCAAAAAGAAGCCGGAGCCGCCCTCAGGACGACTCCGGCTTGACCCCTTATCCGCGGAAGAAGGACAGCACGCTCTGCGGTGCGGAATTGGCGATGGAGAGCGCCTGGATCCCCAGCTGCTGCTTGACCTGCAGCGACTGAAGCCGGGCGGACTCTTTGGCCATGTCCGCGTCCACGAGATTGCCGATCCCCTTGTCCAGGGAATCCGAGAGTTTGGTGACGAAGGTGGAGTGGATCTCGATAGCCTTGGACTTCGTGCCGAGACGCGCGAGCGCCTCGTTCACATTGTCCAGAGAGGTCCCGATCTGCGAAGCGATGGTATCGGCCTGGGTCGCAGTGGCGAACGAGGCGGCGGCGGCCACGGTCACGATGGTGCCGGAGAGCGACAAGTCCTCTCCCGGCACTGTAAGCGTGTTCGAGCCGTCAGCGTTGGCCAGAGCCACGAAAGCCGAGGTCGATCCGTCGATGAGGTTCAGGCCGTTGAACTCGGCGTTGCTGACGATCGTTGAAATCTGGTCGCGCAGGGCCGTGAAGTCCTCGTTCAGGGCCGAACGGCTGGCCGTATCCAGCGATGTGTCCGCAGCGGCGAGCGCCTTCTCCTTCATCTCGATAAGCAGATCCGAGATCGCTTCACCCCCGGCGAGCGCGACGTCGAGCGTCGCATCGCCGCGGTCCAGAGACTGCTGAACAACGCCATAGCCGGCCACCTGGCTACGCATGCGCTGAGCAATGGCGAACAAGCCGCCATTGTCTTTCGCACTCGCGACCTCGAGGCCGGTGTTGATACGGTTCTGCACTTCACGCAGCTCCATATTGGACTTGTTCAGGTTCTGGAGCGCGATCATCGCTCCGGCGTTGGTGTTCACCGAATTTGTCATTGTGGGGTTCCTCCATTCTGGAAGCGAACGGCCGTTCTCGGCCGGCGGACCTTTTGTCCCGCACAGGCACCCGCAAGCCCCGTGCCGTGACGGACCCCGCGCCTGAACTCATTTTGCAAGATAAATGAATGACTTGGGTCAATGCGACAGCGAGCCGCCCGGCGGGCGTGGCGCGTTCGCCCCGGCAAGAATGGCCGGTGGGCAGACCCCGCCGACCGGCGCGGCCCGGCGCGAAACGAAAAGCGCCGCCCCGGAGCCCGGCGCGGCGCGTCTCAAACTGGCGAAGCCTGCAAAGACGTCAGGCGGCGGCCTTGGGCGCGAGCCCCTGCATGATCGTGCGGTTGATATCGATGAGCACATCCAGATCACCGGCGCCGCGCATGGCGATGCTGGTCTCCTTGGAGATGAAGATGGACAGCGAGATGATCGAGGCGCGCAGATTGTTCGGCAGTCGGTTGTCCGGGCTGGCGCAATCAGCGGCGAACGCGGTCCAGACCCGGCGATTCCAGTCCAGCGCCGCGGCGCGCTTGCGAATCTCGCTCGGCGCCACGTCCTTGACCTCCATCAGGGCCCGGGTCACCTGGCCCATGAGGCGGTATTCCGTCGAACGCGGATCTTCACTGCGCGCGGACGCGGTCTGGTAGGCCTGATAGGACATTGGATTCAGCCCTCGCCGCCGGCTTTCTCGCCCTGTGCACCGCCAAGGCGTTCCGCCTCATAGGCGATGATTTTGCGACATCGCAAAAGCGCCTTGTAATACTCGCCCGACATCACCTCGCGGCTCACCGCAACGCAGTCTGACAGCGCGTCGGGATTGGAGATCGCGCTCATGAACTCGGTCATGCGCATGACGAACTCGTCGTAGAGACCGTCCTGGCTGGAAGCGGACAGATACATCATCATCACGGGCAGATAGATACGCTTGGCCGGCGTATCGGCCTCGTGCTCCTGCATGATGTCCTTTTCGCGCAGAACGCTGGCCTTGTTCTGCAGGATCAGCGTGGCGCGCCGGTCGCCATTCTCCACGACCGCGCCGTTGAGCACGAACTTTTCGCCGGGCTTCAGTGACAGCTTCAGCGGCATGCGGGCTCCTCCGGGCACGGTGACGGACAGCAGATTCGCTGCTCTTCACCGCTAGTCTTTTCAGCTCAGGGTGAACAAAGCGTTTCGCGCCGGGCCCGGCGCGCAGGCCCGTGTGCGGTTCGTTAGCGAAACCTTAATCGAAACGGCCCGCCATGGGTCCATATTTCTATCCCAAGCTTTCAAAGGAGCCGCCATGGCCGCCGGCTTTGATCTGGACGCCGAACTCGCTGCAGGCCGCGAGGACGCCAAACGCCAAGTGGAGCGCGAGCGCACCGGCGCCGGCAAGGCGCTCGCCGCAGCGCTCGACGCCAAGAGTTCGGGGTCGAAAAAACTGAGCCCCAAGGCGCTGGGATTCGTGCGCCGGGCCGTGAAGACCATGGACGATGGCCCCGCCGCGACCGCGAAGGCGGCCCAGCTGTGCCTGAAAGCGATCGAGCTCGCACCTGACTTCGCCCTGGCTCACCAGGCCATGGCGCTCACGCTGGAGCGCCTGGGCCGGCTCTCCACGGCGCTGAGCTTCTACCAGAAGGCCTACGCCCTCGATCCCAACAATTCCGAGCTTTATCTTAATCTGGGCATGATCGCCTGGAAGCTCGACATGCTTGATGCGGCCGAAAAATTCCTGCGCCTGCACAATCAGATGGAGCCCGGCTCGCTGGCGGGCGTCTCCAACTTGGCCGGCCTTTTGCGCGACCAGCAGAAATTCGCCGATTCCGTCGAGCTTCTGCGCGCTGCGATCTATGGCTGGCCGGACAATCCCGATCTCTGGAATTCGCTCGGCACCACCTTGCTGGAAAGCGGGGATCCGATGCAGGCCATGACCTTCTATCAGGAGGCCCTGCGCATCCAACCCGACTTCGCGCGCGCCCACCACAATCTCGCTTTTTGTCAGGACCTGACCGGCGATATCGACAGCGCCATCGCTCATTTTCGCAAGGCCCTCACTCTTGAGCCCTCACCGGTGGATCAGACCACCATGGATCACGGCCTGTCGCTGGCGCTCCTGTCGGTAGGCGAGCTGAAAGAAGGCTGGGCGCGCTACGAGGCCCGCCTCTCCCCGCTTTACAAGAACTGCGTCCATTTCAACGTCACCGCGCCCTACTGGTCGGGAGAAGAACTGGACGCCATCGCCGGCAAGCGCCTCCTACTGGTGGGCGAACAGGGCCTCGGCGACGAAATCATGCACAGCACCGCCCTTGAGGAAGCCATAGACGCGGTGGGGCCGGACGGCGCGGTGGGCCTGGTCTGCGAGCGCCGTCTTATGGAGCTGTACAAGCGCAGCTTTCCAAGGCTCGCCTTCGTCGGCCGGCACGCCACCGTCTTCAAGGAAGGCCGCCAGATCCGCTCTGTGCTGGACGCGGAGACCGCGTTCAAGCCCGATCTCTGGGCGCCGTTGGGGGCGATACAGCGCGCTTTGCGCCCCACCCCTGAAAGCTTCCCCGAGACCGGCGCATTTCTTCGCCCCGCCGACGAGACTCTGGCCGCGATGAAAGAGAAAGTGGACGCCCTGCCGCCGGGGCTCCGCGTCGGATTTTGCTGGAAATCCAAGCTGATGAAAGGCAATCGCACCAAGTATTTCTCGCCCTTCGAAATGTGGCGCCCCGTTCTGGAAACGCCGGGCTGCACCTTCGTTTCGCTGCAATACGGAGAGGTGGAGGAGGAATTGGCGCTGTGTGCGCGCGAGTTCGGGGTCACCATCCACCAGATCGAGGGTCTCGACCTGATGAACGAACTAGAGGGCGTCGGCGCGCTTGGCTCGCTCCTGGATGTCTCCATCGGTCAGCTTAACGCCTCGCTGGCGCTCGCCGACTCCTTTGGCGGCGAAACCCTGCTGCTCTCGCCCACCCGGCACCAATGGACCAGCTTCGGCACCGACCGCCTGCCCTGGGTGCCGCGCGCCCGCGTGTTCTCACCGGAGCAGTTCCGAGACTGGGCCGATCCGATCGGCCGCATCGCCAAGACACTGAAGGACCGCACCCAGGCCAACCGGAAGGGCGCGGCGTGACGCGCTTGCGCCCGGCCGCCCAGGACATCGCCGAAGGCGTAGAGATCGCGCGCGCCGCACTCCGCGATGGCGCGAACATGATGCACGCCCTCGCCGAAGGCACCGGGCTGCCTCGCGCCGCCTGCATCGAGATCGCCTACGCCCTGCAGAGCGGCGCCTATACCGCGGCGCGCACCACGTCGGCCGCGCCACCCTACCGCGCAGAGATCCACGCGGCGCTCCACGCCTTGTTCACCACGCACCACTGCCGCTCCGTACTCGATCTGGGCGCGGGAGAAGGCACCGCCTGGTACGGATGGACGGGCGCGCTGGACCATCTCTGCCTTCTGGATCTGTCGCTGAACCGGCTGCGCTGGGCGCCCTGCAACCTCGCCGGGGCGCCGGTGCGCGAGCTCTCCCTGGTGAAAGGCGAAATCGCCCGACCGCCAGCTTCGGCCCTCGACTTCGACGCGGTGACCACGATGCACGCGCTCGAACCGAACGGGCCCAGCGCCGGCGCCCTGGTGGAGGCCGCGGCCAGCTGCGCCGCGCGCCTGTTGGTGCTTTTCGAGCCGGACTACTCCAGCGCGTCCAGCGCAATGCGCGCGCGGATGGAGCGCCACGGCTACGCCCAGGATATCTTCGTGGCCGCCGAGGCGCTCGAGGGCTTTGAAATCGTTGACCGGAAGCGGCTCGAAAGCCCGGTCAATCCGGACAACGCCACCAGCCTGATCGCGCTGGCGCGAATTCATCCGCCCGGCGACCCGGCGCCCGGCCGGCTCGCCGATCCGCTCACGCGCCGCCCGCTCATCGCCGTCCCCGGCGGTTTCGAGGCGCAAGATGGCGCGATGGCCTATCCCTCGCTCTACGGCGTTTCCTGTCTGTCGCCCGACGACGGCGTTCTACTGGGACGCTTCTGACCGGCCTGCGGTGAGACGCACCCTTTCCGCGCCCGGGCCGACGCTCTATCGTCACTCAGGATTGTACTATCCGCATCAGTTCAGCAAGGGCCGCCATGCGCTTTGACGGAACCAAATCCTATATCGCCACCGACGAGCTCGCTTCCGCGGTGAACGCCGCAATGATCCTGGAGCGGCCGCTCCTGGTGAAGGGGGAGCCGGGCACCGGCAAGACCGAGCTCGCCCGCCAGGTCGCCGCCGCCACCGGCGCGCCGCTTCTCGAATGGCATATCAAGTCCACCACCAAGGCCCGCCAGGGCCTTTACGAGTATGACGCCGTGGCGCGCCTGCGCGACAGCCAGCTGGGCGATGACCGCGTTCACGACGTGAAGAACTATATCCGCAAGGGCAAGCTGTGGGAGGCGTTCGACGCACCCCAGCGCCCGGTCCTGCTGATCGACGAAATCGACAAAGCCGATATCGAGTTTCCCAACGATCTCCTGCAGGAACTCGACCGGATGGAGTTCTATGTCTACGAGACCGGCGAGACGATCCGCGCCGAGGTCCGGCCCATCGTGATCATCACCTCCAACAACGAGAAGGAATTGCCCGACGCCTTCCTGCGCCGGTGCTTCTTCCACTTCATCGCGTTTCCCGACGAGGAGACCATGGAGAAGATCGTCGAGGTGCACTTCCCCGACCTCAAGGGCCGGCTCCTCTCCGAAGCGCTCAACATGTTCTTTGAGCTGCGCTCGGTTCCCGGCCTGAAGAAAAAGCCCTCCACGTCCGAGCTGCTTGACTGGCTGAAGCTTCTCCTGGCCGAAGACATCGACCCGAAAGTCCTGCGCGAGCGCGACCCGCGCAAGCTCATCCCCCCCCATGCACGGCGCCCTCTTGAAAAACGAGCAGGACGTGCAGCTGTTCGAGCGCCTGGCCTTCATGAACCGGCGCGACGGCGGCTAGGTGAACGGAGAGCGCAATCGCGCGCTGCTCAGGCGCCTGGCGCCTCACCGCGAAGGCTGGGGTCCGCGCCCGCCCGAGGTGACGCCCGAGCCGGTCGGAGCCGGCGAGGAAAGCGTCTGGGATTATCCCCGCCCGCCGATTCTGCGCCCGGCGCCGGGCCGCGTCATCGTGCGCCACCGGGGCGTCACCATCGCCGACACTACAGGTGCGCTGGAGATGTGCGAAACAGCCGGCGCGCCTGTGCCCTACATCCCGCCTGCCGACGTGGCGATGGATCATCTCAAACGCGCCGCCGCGACCAGCCTGTGCGAGTGGAAGGGCGGAGCGATCTATTTCGACGTCACCGCAGGCGGCGTCACAGCCCGGCGCGCCGGCTTCGCTTATCCCGATCCCCTGGACGATCTGGATCTGGGCTATTCGCGAATCGCCGGCTGGATCGCCTTTCATCCGGCGCTGGTGGACGAGGCCTGGATTGACGGGCTGCGCGCGGCGCCTCAGCCGGGTGGGCTTTACGCCGGCTGGGTGACGAAGCGAATCAAGGGGCCGGTCAAGGGCGCCCCCGGCTCCGGACACTGGTGAGGCGGCGCCGCCCCGGAACACCACTCCCGGTCCATCCGTTACCCCCTCCAACCAAGCAATTGGAGAGGAACCGCCATGACCGACATTTATCAGGCGATCAAACAGGACCATGACAAGGCCCGCGATCTGATGGCTCAGATCATGGATACGTCAAACGACGCCGAGCAGACGCGCACCGATCTGTTCGAAGACTTCAAGCTGGATCTGTGGGCCCATCACAAGATCGAGGAGGCGGTGTTCTATTCCAAGCTGCGCGGGGCGCGTCAGACCAAGGCCGACGCCCACGAGGCGCTGAGCGAGCACCACTCGGCCAACGGGCTGATCGAGGAACTCGACGCCATGCCCAAGGGCAATGACGCCTGGATCGGCAAGTTCTCCGCCCTCAAGGATATGGTCGAGCACCATATGACTGAAGAAGAGGACGAGGTCTTCCCCGAGGCCAAAGACGTCATCAAGGGCGAGGAAGCCGAGGAGCTCGGCGACAAGTTCAAGAACCGCAAGAATGTCGTCGTGCCCGCGCTGACGCCAACCCAATAGGCGGCCCTCACGCCGTCACCGGCCCACGCAACGCCCGCGCTTCGGCGCGGGCGTTTTGCATGTGGCCGCCTGTTTGTCGCAAGGCCCGGCGCACGCTAGATTGAGGCCATGGCCAACGCACTCTTCCATCGCTTCTTCACCAATCTCCGCGCGGCGAAGATTCCGGTGTCCACGCGCGAATATCTCACCTTGCTCGAAGCGCTGGAGAAGGGCGCGATCGACCAGGACATTGACAGCTTCTACGCGGTGAGCCGCGCGACGCTGGTCAAGGACGAGCGCAATTTTGACCGCTTCGACAAGGTCTTCGCCCATTTCTTCGAAGGGGTGGAGGCGCTGGGCGATCTGTTCAAGGCCGAGGAGATCCCCGAGGACTGGCTGCGCGCCGAGCTGCAGCGCCACCTCAACGAGGAGGAGATGGCTGAAATCCAGGGCATGGATTTCGACCAGCTCATGGAGACGCTGAAACAGCGCCTGGCCGAGCAGACCGAACGTCATGAGGGCGGCAATAAGTGGATCGGCACCGGCGGAACGAGCCCTTACGGCCATTCAGGCTGGAATCCGGCCGGCGTGCGGATCGGCGGCAAGTCGAAGAACAAGCAGGCGGTGAAGGTCTGGGAAACCCGCCGCTTCAGGGATTACGACCAAGACCGCGAGCTGGGCACGCGCAATCTCAAGGTCGCCCTGCGCCGCCTGCGCCGGTTTGCGCGCGAGGGCGCGGCCGAGGAGCTGGACCTGGAGGACACGATCTCCTCCACCGCGCGCCGCGGCTATCTCGACGTGAAAATGCGCCCCGAGCGGCGCAATGCGGTGAAGGTGCTGGTCTTCTTCGATGTGGGCGGATCGATGGACCCCTATATCGACCTGACCGAACGCCTGTTTTCCGCAGCGGCCTCGGTTTTCAAGAATCTCGAATATTTCTACTTTCACAACTGCCCCTATGAGGCGGTGTGGAAATCCAACAAGAGGCGCATGAGCGAGACAACGCCGCTGATGGACGTGCTGCATAAATACCCCAGTGATTACAAGGTCGTGATCGTGGGGGACGCGGCCATGTCGCCCACCGAGATCACACATCCCGGCGGCTCGGTGGAACACTGGAACGAGGAAGCCGGCGGCGCCTGGCTGCGGCGCATCACCGAGACCTATCCCCACACGATCTGGCTCAACCCGACGCCGGAAAACTGGTGGCCCCACACCTATTCGGTTCAGTTGATCCGGGAAATCATCGGCCCGGAACGCATGTTCTCGCTGACGATCGACGGGGTGGACCGGGCGATGAAGGAGCTGGCCAAGCGCTAGGCGCTTGCGCCCGCTTCGCTGTCACGAAAATCGGCCGGCTTCAGCAGGGTCGCGATGATGTCGTCGATCAACTTGATCTCGGCATAGAGCGACTCAACGCGGGCGCGATCGGTCAAGGGCTTGAACAGGCTGCCCGGCTCGAAATTGTTGCCGGTCTCGGCCGCGATGAGCAACTCGCCGCGCCCCGCCTCAGGCGCCAGCGCTTCGTCGAACACCGCCCGCGAATTCTTGCCGGACAAAAGCCGCTCCAGCTCCAGCAAGCGCTCCATAAAGGTTGGCGTCAGAAGATAGCGCGCCATGACCTGGTCGGTGCCGTAGACTTCGAAGAGCTTTTCGAACCTGGGATCCACAAGCCCGATGCGGTCCAGCTTTCGCCCGGCCTTGCCGAACGTCTTGTTGGCGAAGCTTTCAAAGGCGTTGAACACGCCCTTATCGCGGGTGATGAGTGTCACCCCCTCCACCGTGCGCGGAAAGGCGATGCGAATCAGCACGCCGCGAAACACCGTGACGTAATAGGTGCGGTTCTTGGAGCGGCGGCGTTGCTTGAGGTGCGCCTCATAGAGCTCGAACTCGGCGCCGTGCGCCTCCCCGGCGAAATGGTCTTCAAAGCTTCTGCGGTCGGAATTGGGAATCAGGCCGTGCTCGTTAAACGCGTTAAAGCGCGGCGCATCGAACGCATTCAGCTGGTAGCGCAGGCCGAACGCCTCTGCGATCCGGGTGTTGAGGCCGCCCTTCAGCTCGGCTGACAGCGCGCGCATCTCCTTGGCGCCGAACGTCATGATCGCGCCGGCCAGCGCCACCGCGCCAAAGGCGGCCGGGATCGTCGGAAATCCGAAAGCCGAAACCGCAACGGCTCCGGCCACCGCAGCACCAATAGCCAGCGGAATCGCCCAGAAAAACCGCCGCACCGCGTGCTTGCGCCGCTCCTCCAGACCTTCCAGCCAGGGCTTCACCTTGCTCCAGGCCGTTTCGAGATCGCGCATTCATCCCTCCAGAGCGGGAACCAGACCCTGACATGAAAACGGGCGCCGGATCTGCTCCGGCGCCCGTCTAACTGGCTTCTAAAAACCGCAAGGCGCGCCTAGCGGCGACGGCGTGCGATACGCTCAATCTCGGCCTGGACTTTCTCCTCCACGATCGTGGGAAGATTATCGTCCAGCCATTGCTTCAGCATGGGGCGAAGCAGCTCGCGCACGATGCCTTCAAGCGTCTGGCCCTGGTCAGAGGAGACGCGCAGGTTTTCCGAAAGGGCGGCGAACATGCCGGACGCCGCGCTGGCGGGCGCGTCGTCCACAAGGTTGTCTTCTTCTTCAGCGGCCGGCTCGGGAATCGGAGCCGTCTCGGGCTCCTCTTCCTCGCGGTCGAGGATCATCAGATCGTCGGCCGGGGACACGGGCTCGCTCGCGGGCTGGGGCTCGTCCTCGACACGGTCGGTCAATTCCAGAACGTCGTCCTCATCGGGCTCGGCCACCGCTTCGGCGTCGAACTGAGGCTCCGCCTCGAACGCCGGTTCCGGTTCCGGTTCCGGCTCCGGCTCGGGCTCGGCTTCGGGCTCCGGCGCGGGAGCTGCAGCCTCCGGCTCAGGCTCTTCCTGAGGCGCGGCGGCTTCAGCCGGCTTTTCGTCTTCGTCTTCATTGATGATCCGCCGGATGGAGGCGAGAATCTCCTCCATCGTCGGTTCCTGTTCGGCGTTTTCCTGAGCCATGGCGATCCTTCATCCGTCGAGGGGCTAACGGGTTAACCAAGGTTAGGCGCGCACGGGAACCAGAGTCCAGCGTTCACCTGTCGTAAGGACCGGTCTTAATCCCAGGGCGTTAAGTCGAAGTTGAGACCGCGTGCGGACTCAAATTCCGCCTCGGGATCATAGGTCTCCACCGGCAGGGCGAGCCGGCCGGTGTGTAAAAGGCCCATCGCCTGCATCAGCGCATAGCTCGCCACCGTCAGATCGCGTTCGGCCCTGACCAGTTCCAGGCGGGAGTTCAACAATTCCTGCTCGGCGTTCAGGACGTCCAGCGTCGTACGAAGGCCGACGAAAGCCTCCTGCTCCACGCCGTCAAATGCGATCTCGTTGGCGCGCACCGCCTCCCGGCTCGAGGTGATCACGGCGAGCGCGGCGAGATAGTTGTTCCAGGCGTTGGAGACGCCCTCGACCACCTGGCGGCGCACCGCGAGGCCTTGAAGGCGCGCCACATCCGCCCCGGCGCGCGCTTCGCGCACCCGCGAGCGGTTCAGCCCGCCGGTGAAGATCGGAACCGAGACCTGGGCGCGCACGCTGGCTGAACCGCGCGCCTGTCCGGTGAAGTCGGACATGCGGTTCTCGCTGGCCGATGCGCTGACGCTGACTTCCGGCAGAAGCGCGCCGCGGGCCACGCGCACGCCCTGCTCGGCGGCGCGCTCGGAATACTGCGCTGCGAGCAGATCGGGATTGTTGGAGATCGCCACTTCAACCGCTTCGGCGTAGTCATCAGGCGTGACCGGCGCCGCGGCGGGATCCGCCGGCTCCACCGGCTCGATTCCCGTGACGCGCTGATAGGCGGCCCGCGATGCGGCCAGGGCCGCCTGCGCGGCGGAGAACTGGGCGCGTGCGCCGGACAGGCGCGCCTCGGCCTGGGCGACGTCGGTGCGGGTGATTTCGCCCACCTCGAATCGGTCGCGCGCCGCGCGCAGCTGCTCGGCCAGAACCTCGACATTGTTGGATCGAATGGAGACCACCGAAAGATCGCGCACCACGTCGGCATGGGCTGCGACGGCGGAGATGAATACGCCCTGTTCAACCGAGCGAAGCTGCTCACGCCCGGCCAGGATTCGCGCCAGCGCCCCGTCGATGGAGCCGGCGATTCGCCCGCCGCGATAAATCGCCTGGCTCAGGCTGACGCCGTAGCTGGCGGAGCCTTCAGGATCGAGCTGGAACTGTCCCGCCCCGCCCCAGTTATGCTGTTCGGTCACCGAGGCGTTCGCGCCAAGGGTCGGCAGGCGTGCGGCCCGGGCCTGGAAAAACCCTTCCTCGGTCTGCTCCAACCGCGCCCGCTCGGCGGCCAGCGTGGGGTTGGAGGCGTAAGCCGCGCTGAAGGTCTCTTCCAGCGTCTGAGCCGATGCGGAACCAAGCGCCGTGAACGCCAGCGCGGCGCCGATAACGAGCCGATATTTCATAAAAGCGTCCCTTCCGCCTTGGCCGATACGCCCCCTGGGCCCTGACCCGTCCCCACATATGCACGCGCAAGCCGGAAAAGGAAAGTGAACAGTGTTCACTTTCGACTGTTTTCCAGTGGGCGTGAACGCGCTGTTCCGAGCTCGTTTTAGAAAACGAAACCGGTCTCCGGCTCGAAACCTGGAAGGAAGGGCGGCGCTGCATCGAACACGGCGCGCTCGCCCACATGGCCCCCGGACTTGGTGTAGATCATCGCCCGGCCGATCACGCCCTCACGCTCGATCACGGCGAGGCGTCCGTTCTCGGCCAGCTGATCAATCCAGGCCGGCGCCGGAGCCGATACGGCGCCGTTCACGAGGATCACGTCGAAGGGCCCCTGGCCAGGCACGCCGGCGGCGAGATCGCCTTCGATGACCACCGCGTTGTCCGCGCCCACTTTCGACAGGCGGTCGCCGGTCTTGGCGGCCAGCTTGCTCTGGGCGTCCTCAAGTCCGATCACAGTCTCGGCGAGGCGCGACAGCACCGCGCTGGAGTAGCCGCGCCCGCAGGCGATATCGAGCACCACGTCGGTCTGCTTCACCTTGGCCGCCTGCACCAGCTTGGCGAATTCGCGCGGGCGCAACATGGCGCGGGTCTCGCTCAGCGCCACTTCGGCGTCGGCATAGGCCTTGGAGAGTTGAGACTTGGGCACGAAGAGCTCACGCGGAATCGACCCCATGGCGTCCTGGATGCGGTGATCGGTGACGTCTGAGGGGCGGATCTGGCTGTTCACCATCGCCAGGCGGGCCTTGGCGTAATCGTACATGGCGCGGACGCTGACCTCTTATCTGTTTGACGCCCGGCTTATATCCCCGACGGTTGCGGCCCGGCAAGGCGTGCGGCGCCGCGCGTGCGTGAAAAATCGGCCCATCTGCTGAGATTCACAGCGCAAAGCCCGTTGCGGCGAGCGGTCGCTTTGGGTAAGCATCCAGCTTCGCTCTGAACGGCGCCATGGCGGAGTGGTGACGCAGAGGACTGCAAATCCTTGCACCCCGGTTCGATTCCGGGTGGCGCCTCCAGAGTTCATTCGCGACTTGATAAAGAAAACGCCCGGACCGGTCGGTCCGGGCGTTTCGCGTTCAGGTTCGAAGCGATCAGTCTATTCAGCCGCCCGGGCGTTCGGGTGGCTCAGCACGCCCGCCTTTTCAAGCTCGCCCTTGAGCTGGCCGGTGAACGCCAGAAACGTCATCCGATAATCGCTGATCAGCGACCAGAGCGGATGCGTGAACGTGGCCGGCTTGTTCTTTTCCACAAAGGCGTGGCTCACCCAGGCGAAGCCGTACCCGGAAAGCGGCCAGAGCAGCATCGCCCACCAGGTCTGGGTGGCGATCGCGACCAGCAGGATCGACGTTCCGATCACGGTGCCGGCGTAATGCAGGTAGCGCGTGACGGGCTCGGCGTGTTCGCGCAGATAAAAAGGCCAGAATTCGTCGTAAGATGCGCTGCGTTCAGCCATGAGCGTCTCCTCCGGTTTTGTTTTGAAAAGCATAGCACATGCGCGACCCTAGCGCGACGCCTGCGTAGCCTGAGGCCCGCCGGCGCGATTCAGCTTTGAAAAACTTTTTCGAAAACCGGCGTTAACGTTAGGCGCTTGTTAACCGCCGACTCAGTATTTGTTTACATGTCTTCCCTCGAAGACACCCCACCATCCACCCAATGCCTTTTCGGGAGCGTTCGCGCTCCCGATTTTTTTTGTCCGCTTCGAAGCCGCGCTGCACTCGGCTGACGACGCGCGCAGCGCGGCGCTTGCGCCCGCGAAAAAGCGTTGCTAAAGACCGTGCCTCCATCGTGGATGGGGTGTTCCCCGGTAGCTCAGTTGGTAGAGCAGCGGACTGTTAATCCGCTTGTCGCTGGTTCGAGTCCGGCCCGGGGAGCCATTCACCTTTCCACGGTGACCTTCAGAAAAGCGAGAGATCGAGCCGAACGTCGCCGTCGCGGCGCAGCGGCGCCGCGTTCTGTTCGATTCGGACATGAAAAAGGGCGGAGCGCTTCAAGCGCCCCGCCCTCTTCATTCAGGGCCGGTGAGCCCTACTCCCAGAAGTACGGCTGACGGCGCGCGTCGCCGGTTTCGACCTCGTTGAGCGTGGCGGCGTCATAGAGGCGACCGCCCTGCATGACATACTCAATCGTCTCGGTGTTGCGGATATTATCCAGCGGATTCTCGCGCATGACCACCAGGTCGGCGAGCTTGCCGGCCTCCAGCGTGCCGAGATCGCGGTCCATACCAAGGCTGATCGCAGAGGCGCGCGTGGCGGTGTCCAGCGCCTCCACCGGGGAGAACCCGCCGCGGGCGAAGGACCAGATCTCCCAGTGCGCCGCCAGGCCCTGCTGCTGACCGTGGGCGCCGATGGCCACCGGCACCCCGCGCTCATAGAGCAGGTGCGAGGTGGCGGCGCTCACCTGATCGGCGAAGTCTTCCTCCGGCGCCATCGTGCGACGCACCGAGCCTGCCTCCAGCTGTCGCGGCGGGGCGTGCGCCGACAGGATCGGGTGCCGCCAGACATCCGTCGCCATGCGCCAGTAGGGATCGCCGGCCAGGCCGCCATAGGTCACGGCGAGGGTGGGGGTGTAGCCCACATCGGACTGCTCATACATGCTGAGCACGTCCTCGTAGAGCATGGACGGGGGCAGGTTGTGCTCCAGCGTGGTGTTGCCGTCGGCCACCAGCGCCATGTCCATGTGATAGTTCGAGCCGCCTTCGGCCACGACCATGATGCCGGCCTCCTGGGAGGCGGCGACCACTTGCTGGCGCTGATCACGACGCGGCTGATTGTAGTTCTTCACCGAATGGGCGCCCTGGCTCGCCAGCCGGAAGACATGCTCCTGCGCGTCCTCATAGCCTTCGATGGAGGCGTAGAAGCCCGGCGCCCGCGCGCCGTAGATCACCTCTCCGGTGGAGAAGGTGCGCGGGGCGAGCAGAAGGCCGGCCTGCTGGTATTCGGCGGCGGCGAAGATCTCGCTGGCCTGACTGGAGGGGTCGTGAATCGTCGTCACGCCCAGCGCCAGATGCGCCATCGCCGCCCAGTTCTGCTCGGGGATGATCTCGTCCACGCCCTGCGGGCCGTGGGCGTGGGCGTCGATGAAGCCCGGCGTGATGGTGTGGCCGGTCACGTCCACTTCGGTCGCGCCCGACGGGATCTCGACGGACCCCCGCGGGCCGACCGAGAGGATGCGGTCGCCGTCCACCAGGATAACGCCGTCTTCGATCACGCCGCCGGCGTCGTCGGCCATGGTGATCACGCGCGCGCCCACCAGAGCGACGAGGCCTTCATGCTTTGCCGCCGGCGCGGTGATGGACAGGTCGAGGCCGGTCTCAGGCGGTGTGAACTCGGCGTCCGAGCCCGGCGCAGGGAACAGATCGGACAGGGCCGCAGAATACAGCACCGGGCCCATGGACCAGTGCAGCTGCGCGCCGTCCTCGCTCCAGTGCATATAGCTCGAGCCGTTGCCCGAGGCCTCCACCACCGGCACCGCATTGGCCGAGCGTCCCGCCGCAAGCCCCTGCGGGCCAGGTAGAAGCGGCATGACGTAGGTGTCGTAGTTTTCGTGGAAGGCCACGAAGGTCCCGGCGGGGGACACCTCGTACTCGCCCACCAGATCCGCCGCGGCGTGAGTGCGCTCGTCCAGACCGTCGAGATTGACGCTCACAAGCGTGCGATCGGCGCCGCCCCGGGTGAGATAGATCCGATCACCGGCCGCGTTGAAATGAGGGCTCGATCCTGAATCTGTGACCAGAGACATCGCGCCGCCGTCCGCCGGCATTATGAAAATCCCGGTCTCTTCCGACCATTCAGGCGCAGTGAGATATCCCCCGCCATCCTTTTCAAACACGATGGTCTCGCCGTCGGGCGAGAAGCGCGGGCGGCGATAATGGCCCGGCTCGGACGTGATCACGCGCTCGCTGCGCCCGTTGGCGCGCACGGTGCGGATCGCGCCCAGATCCTCATCATCCCATGTGACGAAGACGATGGAGCGTCCGTCCGGCGACCAGTCGGGGAAGAGCTCGCGCCGGCCCTCGGAGTCACCCGTCAGCTCGCGCGCCTCGCCGCCGCCGGAGTCCTTGATCCAGAGCCGGCCGAGGCTTTCAAACACGACCTGCGACCCATCCGGCGACACGCGGGCGAAGCGGGTCATGCGCGTGCGGATGGTGTCGGGGGCGACCTCGATCTGCGGGCGGACCGGATCGACGATCTCGCGGGTGTCGTTCACCTCGAAGGGAATCTCGGTGACCGCGCCGCTCGCGATGTCGAGCCGGTTGATCTTGCCGCCGGCCCAGAAAATCAGCGCGTCGCTCTGCGGCGTCCAGTCGAAGGTGGGATACATGCCGTTGATCCCCCAGGTCTCCTGATTGTCCTGGTCGAGATCGGCGTAGATCCGGCGCTCCTCGCCGGAGCGCAGATCCTTGAGATACAGCATGGAATGCGCCCGTTCGCGTCTCACGAAGGCGATGTGACGCCCGTCCGGGCTCGGCTCGGGACGCACCGCGCCGCCGGCGCCGGACACCACGGTGTCGACCTCGCCGGTCTCCATGTCATAGCGGCGGATATTGAACAGGTCGGTGTTGGAGTCGTCGGCATAGTTGAAGCCGGCGCCCGGAGAGACCGCGAGCGTGAAATAGATATACCGCCCGTCCGGCGAAAAGATCGGCTCGCCCTGCTCCTTCTGGAAGCTTTCGCTGGGCCGCTCCACCAGCTGAACTCCGTCGCCGCCGGCCACGTGATAGAGCCAGATCTCGCCGGTTCCGGCCGAGCGGCTGGTGGTGAAGTGCTTCCTCGCCGCGATGTAGTCGCCGGTCGGGCTCCAGGCCGGGCTGTTGAGAAGGCGGAAGCTTTCATCGGTGATCTGGCGCGGATCGGCGCCGTCGGCGCCCATCACCCAGATATTGTCACCTCCCGCGCGGTCGGAAGTGAAGGCGATCTGAGACCCGTCGGGGGAGAAGCGCGGCTGGAACTCCCACGCCATGCCCGAGGCGATGGGCGTCGCGGCGCCGCCGGTGATCGGCATGGTGTAGATATCGCCAAGAAGGTCAAAGGCGATGGTGCGCCCGTCCGGGCTCACATCCAGACTCATCCAGGTGCCTTCGGTGACGTTTATCGCAATCTCGCGGCGCTCAAGCGGCGGATTGTTCACATCCCAGTCGCCATCCGGCTCATCGGTGGGTTCAGCGACCACAGCCGCCTCCTGAAAACCGGAGGTGGCTTCCGGTCCGCCATGGTTATGGCCCGGCCCGGAGGTGAGCGCAGCCGCAGCCGCGCCAGTGAGAAGCAAACTGGTGAAGGTCATGATTTTCCCCGCATTTAACGTGTTTCGCCGAACCCTACACCGGATCATCAGATTTGGCTTCCCTTGCCCGCCCCGCCTGGACCGCGCGATGGAGAGCTCTACGCGCCGGCGCGTTAGAGAGAGTCCGCAAAGCTAGGCCGCCTGGGCGCGATTGGTTAGAACCACAGCGTCGCCATCCGTCAGGAGCTCCCGTCCGCATGCGCCTTCCCACGCCGCTCACCCGCGACCTCGTCCTGATCGGCGGCGGCCACGCCCATGCTCTGGTGCTCAAGCGCTGGGGCATGAAGCCGCTCGCCGGCGCGCGCCTGACCCTGATCGATCCATCGCCGGTGACCGCCTATACCGGCATGCTGCCGGGCTATGTGGCGGGCCATTACGCCCGCGAGGCGCTGGAGATTGATCTTGTGCGCCTGGCCCGCCACGCCGGCGCGCGCCTGGTTCTGGATCGCGCCTGCGGGATCGACGCCGACGCCGGGCTGATTCAGCTTGAAGGCCGCGAGCCGGTCCACTTCGACGTGGCGAGCCTGGATATCGGCGTCAGGGGCGCCCTGCCCGAGGTGGAGGGCGCGGCTGAATACGCCACGCCGGCCAAGCCGCTGGATCGCTTCGCCGACCGCTGGGACGCCTTCCTCGCCCGGCTCAAGGCGCGCGACGCAAAGCCCAGGGTGGCCGTCATCGGCGCCGGGGCGGGCGGGACCGAACTGGCGCTGGCGTGCGCCCACCGCCTGTCGCAATCAAACCCCAACGGCTTTGAGGTGAGTCTGGTCGAGGCGCGGGACGACATACTCACCGACCTTAGCCGATCGGCGCGCCGGGCGGTTGAGAGCGCGCTGCACGCCGCCGGAGTGCGCGTTCATAAAGGGTTGGGCCTGCAGAGGGTCGACGCGCACGCCGTGACGCTGGCCGACGGGACGTCCGTTGAGAGCGAATTCACCATCGCCGCCGCCGGCGCCGCGCCCTGGGACTGGCCGCGCACGTCTTCACTGGCGCTCGAGGACGGCTATGTGAAGGTCGGCCGAACGCTTCAGTCGATCTCAAGCCGGGCCGTCTTCGCCGCGGGCGATTGCGCCCACCTCACCCATGCGCCGCGGCCGAAAGCCGGGGTCTATGCGGTGCGCGCAGCGCCGGTCCTGTTCGACAATCTGCGCAAGGCGCTGCAGGGCGAGGAGCCGTCGAAATCCTTCAACCCCCAGGGCGATTATCTCAAGCTGCTCTCCACCGGCTCTAAAACCGCCGTGGGGACCAAGTGGGGAGTCAGCCTGACGGGCGAGGCCGTCTGGTCGCTGAAAGACCGGATCGACCAGGCCTTCATGGACAAGCTGTCCGACTTCAAACCCATGGAGCCGCCCAAGCTGAAAGGCGCGCGCGCCGCCGGCGTGGACGCGCTTTACGGCGGCCGGCCGCTGTGCGGCGGGTGCGGCGCGAAGACTGCGCGCGGCCCGCTTCTGGAAGGCCTGTCCGGTTTGCCGGCGCCCCAGCGCGCCGATGTGGTCGCGGGACGCGGCGACGATGCGGCGGTGCTGACCTTCGGCGACCGGGTGCAGGTCCTGTCGACCGACCATCTGCGCGCCTTCCTTGAAGATCCCTACCTGTTCGCCCGCATCGCCGCGGTCCATGCGCTGGGCGATGTGTGGGCGTGCGGCGCCTCGGCCCAGTCCGGATTGGTCCAGCTCACCCTGCCGCCCATGCGAGAGGCGATGCAGATCGCCACGCTGAAAGAAGTGCTGGCCGGCGCCCAGTCCGTGTTCGGCCCCGAAGGCGCGGATATTGTCGGCGGGCACACCGCCACGGGCGCAGAATTCACGCTGGGCTTTTCCGTCACCGGCCTCGCCGACCAGGCTCTGCGCCAGGGCCGCGCACGGCCGGGCGATGTGCTTGTGCTCACCAAACCGATCGGGACCGGCGTTCTGATGGCGGCCGAAATGGCCCTACAGGCCGGCGGACGGGACCTCGCCGCCTGCTGGGCCAGCATGGCGAGACCGCAAGGCGACGCCGCGCGCCAGCTCGCCGAGGATGCGCGCGCCATGACCGACGTCACCGGGTTCGGCCTGGCCGGCCATCTGTTGAGCCTTTTAAGCGAGAGCGGATGCGCAAAGCTGGATCTGGCCGCCCTGCCGGTGCTGGACGGCGCCGAGACCATGGCGGCGGCCGGCGTGCGCTCCAGCCTGTTTGAAGCGAACCAGCTCACCAGGAGCGAGCTCAACGCGTCCACCGGCCCGCGCACCGATCTTCTGCTGGACCCCCAGACCGCCGGCGGCCTGCTCGCCGCTCTGCCGCCAGAGCGCGCGCAGCGGCGCCTGGACCTGATGAAAAAGGCCGGCGAGCCGGTCTGGGTGATTGGAACCGTGGAGGCTTGCGGCGACGGGCACGCCCGCATTCGTGCGCGCTAAGCCATTATGAGTGGATTGCGCGCTAGGCCAGCGCCGCCTCGATCTCGCCCGCCAGCGCCTCCAGCCCGGTCTGATCCAGCCGCGAGGCTTCAAGGCGCGCCAGAACCGGTCGCTCATGGCGGCTGCGTTCGCGGGCGTAGGCCGGGTCGTAGTGGTGGGCCATCAGCCCGGCGGCGAGACTTTCCATCTCGCCGGCCTCGGCCAGAGCGCGCCATTCCGCGATCCTCGCGCCGCCCTGGAAGGGTTTGAGCGCCTCGATTCGGTCCAGCAGCCGGGCGCGGTCATCCACAATGTCGCGATAGGCTTCGGCGAGAAATGCGGCGCGCGCCTCCAGCGGCGCACTCACGACCATGCGCGGCGCAGCTTCCATGGCCGCCCAGAGCGCCGGAGGCACCTGCAGCTGACCGATCTTGGCGCTCTCCGCCTCCACCAGAACCGGCCGCGCCGGGTCCAGTCGCTGCAAGCCCTGCCATATCCGGCTTTCGAATTCTTTCTGGCCCGGCTGTCCGCCCGAGCGCCAGCCGAAGAGGGAGCCGCGATGATTGGCGGCGCCTTCCAGATCCAGCGTCTGCACGCCGCGCGCTGCGACCAGATCGAGAAGCGCCGTCTTGGCCGTGCCAGTGTCGCCGTCCAGCAAGATAACCGGCGTATCAACCCGCCCGTCATAGAGATCGGCCACCACCCGGCGGCGATAGCTCTTGTATCCGCCGTCCAGCACCGACACCCGCCAGCCGATGGCTTTCAGGATCGTCGCAAAAGAGCCGGAGCGCTGCCCCCCGCGCCAGCAATAAACAAGCGGGCGCCAGCCCCCCTCCATGTCGACAAGCGCGGTCTCCAGCCAGCGTGCGGTGTTTTTCGCCACCAGCGCCGCGCCGATCTTCCTCGCCTTGAACGGATCGACCTGCTTGTAGATCGTGCCCACGCGCGCCCGCTCCTCGTCGGAGAGGACCGGCATATTGACGGCGCCCAGCACATGATCCTCGGCGAACTCGCCCGGCGAGCGCACGTCGATGATCGTGTCGAATCCGGTCTTGTCGGCGAGGAAAGCGTCGAAGCTGATCTTCATGGAAGGCGGGTTAGCACGGAGCCGGGGAAATGGCGAAGGGCGGCGCGGAGCCGCGCCTCGAGATCGGGCCGTCCCACCCTCGCGCTACGCAGCTTCACCCTGCTTTTTCCACATGGCGGCGTAGCGGCCGTCGGCGTCCAGAAGCTGGGTATGGGGGCCGACCTCTGTGAGCTTGCCGTCCTCCATCACAAGAATGATGTCGGCCTTGGCGATGGTGGAAAGGCGGTGGGCGACCGCAATCGTGGTGCGCCCGCGCGCGGCTTCAGCCAGCGCATCCTGCACCTCCGCCTCGGTCTGGGAGTCCAGCGCCGAGGTGGCCTCGTCGAGAATCAGGATCGGCGGATCCTTCAGGATCGCCCGGGCCACGCCCACGCGCTGCTTTTCGCCGCCGGAGAGCTTCAGGCCGCGCTCACCGACGCGCGTATCAAGCCCGTCGGGCAGCTGCTCGATGAAGTCTTTCAGGCGCGCGCGCTCCACCGCATCCCACAGGGCGGTGTCATCGGCTTCAGGCCGGCCGTAGAGAATATTCTGGCGCAGCGTGGTGTTGAACAGGACCACTTCCTGGGGCACGAGGCCAAGATTGCGGCGCAGGCTTTCCTGGGTGACCTGCGTGATGTCCTGACCATCGATCAGGACCCGGCCCTGATCGGGATCATAGAACCGGAACAGCAGCCGCAGGAGCGTCGACTTGCCAGCCCCCGAAGGACCGGCCAGGCCCACATAGGCGCCTCGGGGGATGTCGAAGCTGACCTGATCGACGCTGCGCGAGCGCCCGTCATGGGCGAAGCTGACGCCATCAAAGCGCACCGCGCCGCCCTTGACCACGAGAGGTTTGGCCGTGGGCGCGTCGGCGATCTCCGGCTCCAGGCGCAAGGTCTGGAACAGGCGTTCGAGATCGACGCTGGCCTGTTTGATTTCACGATAGGCCCAGCCGAGAATGTTCAGCGGCTGATAGACCTGCATCAGCATGAGGGTGAGCGCGGCGATGTCGCCCACCTGCATCTCGCCGTTCACGGCCTTCCACGCGCCCACCAGGGCCACCGCCAGCAGGCCGCCATTCATGATCGCCGCCTGGGCGGCGTTCAGCGCGGCGAGGCTCTGCTGGGATTTCGAGGCGGCGTCGGCGTAGCGCGACTTGGCCTCGTTGTAATTGTCCGCCTCGCGCGCTTCGGCGGCGAAGGCCTTCACCGTTTCGAAATTGGACAGGGCATCCACCGCGCGCGCATTCACGTCAGTGTCCGCCTCGTTCATGCGCCGGCGCAGCTTCACCCGCCACTCGGTCATCACCCAGGTCATCACTGCATAGCCGAGCACGGCCAGGGTGATGATCACGGCGAATTCCCAGCCATAGAGCACGAACGCCACGCCGGCGGCGAGCAGCAGCTCGACAAGGGCGGGCAGGATGTTGAACACCAGGAAGCGAAGCAGGAAATCGACCGCGTTGGCGCCGCGCTCGATGATCCGGTTGACCGCGCCGGTCCGCTTGGTCTGGTGATAGCCCAGCGACAGCGACTGGACATGGGCGAAGCCCTGCACTGCGGTCAGGCGCTGGGCGTCATTGGTGACAGGCGCAAAGATGGCGTCGCGCAGCTGCGGCGCGCCGGTGGAGGCGAAGCGCAAGAGCCCGTAGGCGAGCAGGAGCCCGCCTGCGGCGGCGAACGTACCCACGGCGACGCCGCCGCCCTCACCGCTCGCGGCGTTGGAGATGACGTTCACACCCTCGCCGAACGCCACCGGAGCGGCCACCGAGAAGCCTTTGGAGATCAAGGTGATGGCGAACGCGATCGCCATGCGCGGGCGCCAGCGCCGCATATCCTGCGATTTCAGGATGTCGAACAGCCGCGATACGGCTTCGTCGAGCCGGCCTTCGGGGGCCGGGCCGTCCAGAACGTCTTTATAGGAAGGTGGGCTCATCACCTCCTACTTAGGCCGAGCTGAGCGTCGGCGCCACCTTCCTGACGCGATCAACCGCCGCCATTCTCTTCAGGCGCCTGGAAGACCTGGCCGGGATAGATCAGATCGGGATCGCGAATCTGGTCGCGGTTGGCCTGATAGATGACGGTGTATTGAAACCCGTCGCCATAAAGACGCCGCGCGATGCGCCAGAGCGAGTTGCCCGGCTGGACCACGACACGACCCTGCTGGCGCGCGGTGAGCGCCTGCTCGGCGCTGGCGCGCTCGAACGGCAGGGCGATTACGGCGGTGACCCGGCCCTCGGCGTCCAGCATGTCAATCTGAAGATCATAGACGCCCGGGGCGAACGAGGCGCCCGCCTCCAGCGACCATCGTCCGTCGGAATCGGCGAGCACCGTGCCGATCTGTTCTCCGTTGGCCAGGACGCGCACGCGCATCTCCGGCGTGGCGCGGCCGGAGAAGATCACGGTGCCGCTTTCGTCATAGTCTACGGTCTCAAGCGCCAGTGGACCGGTGGAGACGCCGTCGAACGGGCTTTGCAAGACGCGGCTGGCCTCGCCCGGTCGGCCGAGGACCACCAGAGGAGTCTGATCGCGGCTTTCGGGCACGGCCACAACCACGACCTGTTCGGAGCGGATTTCCTGGTTCTCGGCGGTGGTCATGAGCAGGGACAGCTCTGCAGATCCGGTCGGCAGGGGATCATTGATGATCATCACCCACTCACCGGACCCGTCCACCTCAACCGAAGACAGTTCGCGCTCGCCGGCCATCAGCGCCACGCGCGAGCCCGGCGCGCCGCGACCGGCCACCACGGCCGTTCCGCGCGGATCCACCCGGACAATGTCGAAGGTGGGCGGGGCGAGCGCGCTGCGCTCTCCGGCTTCGCGTTCCACGACCGACTGACCGGCCTCGGAGCGCGCTGCTGGAACAGGGTCCGCATCGTCCGCGCCCTGGCGGGTCACGATGAATGCGGCGGCGGCTGCGACGGCTGCGATAAGCAGAACCGTTGCAATGAGAAAGGACCGCGTGGCGGCCATGGGCGTCTCCTGGCTGCGTTTCGTCACCGCGCGACGCCGTGCAAGGCTCGCGCCATAAAGCGGGACTGGCCTAGAGTGGCGTGAAGACGGGCGCGGTTCAACGTGTCTGTGCGGGCAATCTCACCTGACCATGAGGCGAAAATGCGGAGTATCTGCGTCTTCTGCGGTACAAAGACAGGCGGCGAACCGCGCTATGAGGCCCTGGCGCAAGCAGCCGGGGGCGCGATCGCCCGCGCCGGGATGCGGCTGGTCTATGGCGGCGCCAAGGCCGGGCTGATGGGGGTCACCGCCCGCGCCGCGCTCGCCGAAGGCGGCGAGGTGTTCGGCGTGATCCCCGAATTCCTGATCCCCGTGGAGGGCTGTCAGGACGGCGTGGAGATCCGCATCACTGCGACCATGGCCGCGCGCAAGGCGATGATGGTGGAGGAGGCCGACGCCTTCCTCATCCTGCCCGGCGGCGCGGGCACGCTGGAGGAGGTGTTCGACATGGTCATGCTCGCCCAGCTGGGCCGCCACGCCAAGCCGGCGGCGTTTCTCGACAGCGCCTTCTGGGGCCCGCTGGAGACCTTGATGCGCCATGTGGTCGAGACCGGCTTCGCGGATCCGAGAATCCTGGACGCAATGAGCTTTCACGGCGGCGTCGAGGACGCTCTGAGCACCCTCGACGCGGCTATGATCCGCACTGCAAGCGCCTAGAACGGGCGGCGGGGGAAGATCGGCCCGCGTTCCGGCGCGAGGTGCAGGCTGTCGGTGCAGACGGTCCGTCCGTCATGGCCGGTCACCGTCAACTCGGCGCGAAGCGGGCGCTTGAGCACGTCTTCTGAGTCGATGCGTGCATGTTGGCGGCCGCGCGTCGGTACGGTTTCGATCAAATATATCTGGCTGAGACGCTCCATTCGCCGCGCATCGCCGTAAAGATCGCCGCCCTGGTCGGCCTCAAGGCCGGGCGCGCGCACCGACAGGCTCCAGTCGCGTGCGTTCCAGGGCGCGGCGAGCGCCACAAGCGCGCCGCCTTCAATGCGCAGGGCGCAGTGGCCGCTCAGGGCCGGTGAAACCAGGGTCGGCGGGGCGATGCGCCCCGGCGGATCGGCGAACGCCGCAGCGCCGACGGCCGAAAGGCCGGTGATGGCGAGAGCGGCGGTGATGAACAGGGTTTTCATGACAGTCTCCTTTCTCGAGAGGACGGATGAAAGAGCGGAGGAGCGGGAGCCCGCCCCCTTCCACCGGGCTCAGGCCCGGCGGAAGGGTCGCGGCAGGGCCTAGTGGTTGCCCTGGATCACAAGGGTGACGTTGCCCGATCCGGTCTGGCGCACGTTCGCACGCTGGCCCGAGCCGGCCTGGATCACGCCGACGGCGTTATTGGAGCCGGCCTGATCGGTGACGGCGCTGTGGCCGCTGCCGAACTGGGCGATGCCCGCCTCGTTGCGATAGCCCTGCTGGTAGGCGTAGGCGTTGTTGTACCGCCCGTCCTGGCCGATCACGGTGGAATTGCGCTGACCGTACTGGTCCAGTGCGGCGCTGTTGCCGTGACCGTACTGGGCCACCGTGGCGCCGTTGCGCAGGCCGTCCTGATAGGTGGAGATGTACTGGCGCGAGCCGCGCTGCTCCAGCGAGAGCCGGTTGCGGTGACCGACCTGACGGCCGCCGATTTCGTTGGAATAGCCAGACTGATTGATGTCGACGCGGTTGCGCTGCTGCGCCTCGGCGGCTGAAGCGGTTCCAGCGATGGCGGCGAGGCTGAGGCCGGCGGCCAGAAGCATTTTGAGTTTCATGGTGAAGTCTCCTCTTGCTGATGCAGGCGGTCCGCGCCTGTCGAGAGGGAGACTTGCAGGGCGCGGGTGAACGCAAGCGGAGCAGAGCGTTCACCCGGCGTTGGGTTAGATGAGCGCGGCGTTCATCCCTGGTGCGGTGAAGGGCCAAAAAGCGATAATCTGCGCGATAGGCCAGGCCCGGCCGGCCGGCTCTGATCATTGAGAACCAGGCCGGCGCCGTGTGAGTTGGCCTGCGCCTTTTTCGCCGGCTCCATCTTTGACAGTGCGCTCGGATGAAAGCCTAGCCGCGGCCGCGGTAGGGCTGGACGCCCTGATCGGGAATCCACAGGCCTTTGGGCGCTTCGCCCCACTGGCCGAACACGTCGATGGGAATGCCGCCGCGCGGATACCAGTAGCCGCCGATGCGCAGCCATTTGGGCTGCATCTCGTCCACCAGGCGCTGGCCGATCATCATCGTGCACGCCTCGTGGAAGGCGCCGTGATTTCTGAAGCTCTGCAGGAACAGCTTCAGCGACTTGCTCTCCACGATCCAGCTCGCCGGCGCATAGTCGATCACGATATGCGCGAAATCGGGCTGTCCGGTCACCGGGCAGATCGAGGTGAATTCAGGACAGGCGAAGCGGATCATGTAGTCGGCGTCCGGGGTCGGGTTCTCCACCCGCTCCAGTCGCGCGTCTTCAGGGCGCTCGGCCGCTCTCGCGTCCGAGCCCAGCATGTCCAGCTTGGAGTAGCGCTCTTCGGTCATGAGCGCGCATGTAGCGCCGGGCAGGCCCGGCGGCAATGGCGCAGATGCGCCATCGCCGCTTCGAACCACCACCGCCTAGGGCAGCCGATCAAACACCACGTCGACCATCAGCGCGCCCGACAGATGGAATCCCGTCACCTGGCCAGCCCCGTCGCGAAGGAAGGCGACGTTCTGGAAATAGTTGTTTGAGCTGTTGAACACGTCGCTCTGGTAAGGCGACAGCGCGATGCGCCCCACTGCAGGGTGGCGCGCGAACAGCCGCCCGTCCTCGACAACGACGTCATACGCAGCGTTCAGCTCGGCGCTGTAAAATGTTCCCTCAAAGTCCCCCAGATCGACCGTTTCCGGATCAAAGGGCTCCAGCTCGATCCGCGACGCCGGCAGCACGCCCAGCAGGCCGATCCGATACCCGAACCCCTCGGCCGACCCGTCAACCTCGGGATCGAACACTATCGCCAGATTGGTCACCGGGTTGAGCTCAAACTCATGGTCTGACAAGGCCGCAAGCGTGGTGAACCCTTGCTGCCCCAGCACGGCGAAACCAAGCGTTCCCTCCTGAGCCCGGAAAGAAAAGATCAGGCCGGGGAACAGCGCATAATCGCCTTCATAGGCGGCGAGTTGCTCCGGCGAAGGGGTCGTGGTTGCGACACTGTCCTGGACCAGGCTTGAATCGAGCAGAGCGTCGAGCACCGCATAGGTGGTCCGGGCGATATCAAAATCGGCCGCATTGCTGAGCACGGATATGCTCAGCTGTTCGCTGGGAGCGCGCAACAGAAACGCCCGATAGCCCGCATCCCGGCCCCCATGGCTCCAGGTCTCAAGGCCCCGGTAGACCCGGCGCTCCTGACCATAGGCGTAGGTCGTGAGGCCGCCGTCATTAAGAACGCCGAGAGTATGAAATGCGGCGTAGAAGGCCGGCTCAGCCTCAGCCAGGCGGTCAAGATGGGCCGCCCACAGCGCCAGGTCGCGCCCCGTCGTGGTCAGGCCGGTCGATCCCGTCAGCGCGTAATTGAACGGTGCGCGCCCATACGCCTCACCGGTCCAGGCATAGGACTGAGCGCGGTTGGAAATAACCGTCGCCAGGCTGTCGACATAAACCGTATCGTCCATACCCAGCGGCTGGAAAATCAACTCCCGGCAGTATTCGGAGAGGCTCTGGCCAGTGACGCGTTCAACCATCTCAGCCAGCAGGATGAAGCCGGAATTATTGTAGGCGAAGGCTTCGCCGGGCGGTGCGTTCATGGCCCGCTGACGCAGGATCAGGTCCAGCGCATGGGCGTTGGTCACGACGTCTTCAGCCCGAAGCCCGCTGGCTCCGATCAGGCTCATGGCGTCTCTGATGCCGTGGATGTGAGACAGCAGATCCCGCACGGTCACGTCGCGATACACCTCGGACTCTGGGATATAGGCGGCCAGCGACGCATCAAGATCAATGAGGCCCTCGCTCGCCAGCCGGACAATGGCGTAGGCGGTGAACTGCTTGGATACCGAGGCGACATGAAAGCGGGTTTCTTCGGTGATCGGCGCGGCATGCTCCAGATCGGCGTATCCAGCCATTTCAACGAGGATCGGCTCGCCCTCGCGAGAGACCTGAATGATCGCGCCCGGGCCCGCTGTCTCGCCCGCCCAGGGGGCCAAGGCCTCGCGCATCGCTTCGCGCGCCGCCTCCTCATCAAAGGGAGACGCAGCGACCGCCGGCGCAGCGCAGAGCGCGCCGATCACAACAGATAGGATTGCGGATTTCAGGTTCATGGGGTCCTCCAGACTTCAGTCGATGGAGGGATTGCCACCCTGTGCGGACAGGCGTCGTCCGACTACGCGAAGTCGGACACGCGTTATCAGCCGGAATCCTGTGAGGCCCTGAACGCGCTCGGCGTCAGACCCGCATTCTTCTTGAAGGCGGTGTTGAAGGAAGACTTGCTGTTGAAACCCGACGCGTAGGCGATGTCGAGCAAGGTCCGGGAGCGCCCCCGGTCCTGCACGATCAGGGTCTGGGCGTGTCGGATCCGCCATCGATTGACGAAGTCAAAGAAGTGCAGGCCCACATGATGGTTCAGGACGGCGGAGAGGTCTCGCTCTCCCACACTCAATCGGCGCGCCAGCACTTTCAGAGTCAGAGCCGGTTCAAGATAGGGGCGGCCCTCCGCCATGAACGATTCCAGCCTCAGCGCCAGCGCCGCCATGTCAGCTTCGGAAAGAGACGGCTCGGACCTCGGAGCCTCTTCACGCGCCAACGGTCTGAACAGTGAAGGCCGCAAGAGCGCCGTCAGGGTCATCGCGCAGAGAATCGCGAGCGCGATGAAGGCGGTGATCAGCTGTAATCCGCCAAAGGACAGGGGCCAGCCGCCGAAAACGGAGAGCGTGCGCAAGACCACCAGGCTATGAGCGAAGAAGGATGTCCCTATGACAGCCCACATCCAGCGCACTTGAGCGGTCTGAGGCTCTGACCGGCGTGTCTTGAGCTGTTGGCGAAACCGAAAGGCGGTCCAGGCGGACAGCCCCAGATACACATAGAATTGGACATGCAGGCCGAGCATCGCCCAGGCCGGAAGCTGCGCTTCTGTCCGAAACACCATATCGACGACCGTCAGGGCGACCAGAACGCACGCCCCGATCACATGCCAGCCCATTTTGCCTGCAGGCCGGCAGAGCATCACGATATAGCCGTAGAACAACGGCATCTGCAGGAAGCTGAGCGGCGCGCGGTACGCGATCCAGACCTGCAGATCGCCCGGCGCCAGCAATCCAACCAGCCCGATCAGATCAATGGCGGTCAGCGCCAGAAATACGGCCAGATACTGGTTCGCATGCGCCAGCCGCCCTTTTGACGCCAGCAGAAACGCCGCCAATAGCAGGCACAGCAGGGCGCACATGGCCCCCAGGCCGGCGAGAAGCTCGATCATGCGGCCCTCACACTCAGAGCGCGGCGGGAAAACACCGTGCGCATGGCGATGTTGGAGACCAGCCGGGCGACGCCGGGAAGGCCGGAAAGGTGCTCGCGGTGGACGCGCTCATAGTCGCGGGCGTCGCGCACCTGAAGCCGCAGCAAATAATCCTCAGCCCCCGTCGTCAGATAACAATCGGTGACGTGCTCGATCTCGGTGACCGCCTTTTCAAACGCTTCCATGGTTTCGCGCTTCTGGTTCTCGAGCGTCACCAGAACGATCACGGTCAGGCCGCGCCCCACCTCCTCGGCCTGCAACAGGGCCGTGTAGCCGCTGATCACCCCGTCCGCCTCCAGCGCCTTCACCCGGCGGTGGCAGGCCGAAGCCGACAGCCCGACCCGCTCGGAGAGGTCGGAGTTAGACAGCCGGCCCTCCTGCTGGAGCAAACCGAGGATGGCGGCGTCGACGCGGTCAAGGCGGGTCATGGCGAAACTCGTGCGCGCAAGGGGTGATTTTCAAACCAACTTGATCATTATTTGCGCAAATATTTCATAAATCGCAAGAATATTCGGTCATTCAAAACCCGCTTGCTGGATATGGGCCGCGTCAGGTAATTTCCGCGCAAATTCGCACCAGATCGCGGCCCAGGCGCCGCCCCGGGAGATCCTCCATGCGCATCGGCGTTCCCACAGAGATCAAGAACCATGAATACCGTGTCGGCCTTACCCCGAACGGCGCGCGCGAACTGATCGCCCATGGCCACCAGGTCGTGGTGCAGAAGGACGCCGGGCTCGGGGCCGGGTTCACCAACGAGGAATACACCGACGCCGGCGCCTCTCTTCTGGACGGCGCCGAGGCGGTGTTCGGCGAGGCCGAGCTGATCGTGAAGGTGAAAGAGCCCCAGCCGTCTGAGACCGCCATGCTGCGCGAAGACCAGACGCTGTTCACCTTCCTGCACCTGGCGCCCGATCCGGTGCAGGCCGAGGGCCTGCGCAAATCGGGCTGCACGGCGATCGCCTATGAGACCGTCACCGATTCCTCCGGCCGGCTGCCGCTCCTGCGTCCCATGTCGGAAGTCGCCGGGCGCCTCAGCGTCCATGTGGGCGCCAACGCGCTGCACAAGGCCGCCGGCGGCCGAGGCGTGCTCATGGGCGGCGTTCCGGGCGTGCGCCCGGCCAAGGTCGTGATCCTGGGCGCCGGGGTGTCCGGCAGCCACGCCGCCGAGATGGCGGTGGGCCTTCGCGCCAACGTCACGGTCATGGACCGCTCCCTGCCCAAGCTGGCCGAGATCGATCAGCTGTTTCGCGGTCAGGTGACGACGCGCTACTCCACAACCGGGGCCATCGCCGACGAGCTGGCCGACGCCGATCTCGTCATCGGCGCGGTGCTGATTCCCGGCGCCGCGGCGCCCAAGCTTGTGACCCGCGAGATGCTGTCCATCCTGAACGAGGGCGCGGTTCTGGTGGACATCGCCATCGACCAGGGCGGCTGCTTTGAAACCTCAAAGGCCACCACCCACCAGGACCCCACCTATATCGTTGACGGGATCGTGCACTATTGCGTTGCGAACATGCCTGGCGCCGTGGCGCGCACCTCCACCCAAGCGCTCACCAACGCCACCCTGCCCTTCACCCTGGCCCTGGCCGACAAGGGCATGCGCAAGGCCCTCAATGACGACATCCACCTGGCCCACGGCTTGAACGTCGCAGAAGGCGAAATCACCTACAAGGAAGTCGCCGACGATCTGGGCGTCCCGTTCAAGACGCCGGAGTGGCTGACAGTTCTGTAGCGCCGCTGCAGCACCAACGTAAAACCCCGGCTCAATGAGCCGGGGTTTTTCTTTGCGGTCGGATCACAGGCGGCTCTACTGCGCTGCGGCCTCGGTCCATGCCGGGTCGAGCGGCGTATGGCGCGCGCGGTCATTGGCGGCCTCCACCGCATCCAGCATGGCGTCCAGCGTTTCGCGTGACAGAAGCTCGCCATGGATCACCACCGCGTCGATGCTGCGGGTGTTGCGAATGTCCTCCAGCGGGTTGTCACGCAACAAGACAAGATTGGCGCGAAAGCCCGGCAGGATGCGGCCGGTATTCCAGTCCATCCAATCAGCAGGCGTTCCCGTGGCGGCTTCCAGCGCCTCGGCCGGCGTCATCCCGGCCCGGGTCAGCGCTTCAAGCTCCTGATGCAGGGAATAGCCCGGCGCCATCACGGGCACATTGGCGTCCGTTCCCGCCACCATGGGCACGCCGGCCGCCAGCACCGCCTCAAACATCAGCTGTTGCGCCTCGGCATAGGCGGTCCAATACGTCTGGTAGCGGTCGCGCCAGCCTTCGCTGCGGTATTGCTGCGGCACGGAGTAGATGTTCACATCCGGCAGCCAGCCCATGGCGCGGCCTTCGGCGACGCCGGGATTGACCAGCCCCACCGGCGCCGTCGCCAGCGCGTCTTCGGTATCGGTCTTCTGCCGCGCGAAGCTCGAGACTATGGCCAGCGTCGACGCCAACACGATTTCATTATCGATCATATGCTGGGCGACCGCCTCGCGGCGCTCCATCACATAGTCGAGATACTCAGACGCATTGCTGACTCCATAGCCGCCAAAATCCCGGTCGAGGCCTTTGATCAGCTCCTCCACATGGGCGACCTCGCTCTGGTTGGACGCCCACAGATCATCAAGCCGCGCCGCCACCGGGACATGTCCGACCAGCGGGACGCCCACCGCCTCACTGGCGGCGCTGACCGCCTGATAGCCGCTCAGGCTGAGATAGCTGCTAGCCTTGACCGCGTCATAGCCGTCGGCCGCGAGATCGCGGACCATCTGATCCGCCGCCTCAGGCGTGCGGGCGACATTGCGCTTGGAGGTCCAGGACTGCCACAGGCCTTCTGCAAAGTCGTAGGTCGCGATCTGGGCGGCCACCACGAAGATGTCCGGCCCCAGCAGATCGCCATCCGTGACCTGGCCGCGCCACTCCAGATGATGGGGCTGACCGTGCATTTCCCGGATTTGGGTCACGCCATGGGCGAGATAGAGCGCGAGATCATTCTGGCTGTTCCACAGATGCACATGGGAATCGGTCAGCCCCGGGATCAGATAGCGCCCTTCGCCGTCCATGACCGGCGCGCCGCCGGAACCGGCGATATCCGGTCCCATGCGGGCGATCAGGCCGTCCTCGATCAGCACGTCCACGGACTCGGAGAAGCGCTCCGAGCCCGGCTCCAGCACGCGGACATCGGCCAGCACGTATCGCTCGGGCGTGTCGTCAGACGGCGCCAACGAGATGACCGGAGTGCGCCCGCCAAACATCTCCACGACCGAGCGGTCGATGACGATATACGCCCCGATCGCTCCCAGAACGTTCAGGACCAAAAACACGCCCAGAATCCGAAGGCCCCATTTCACCATGTCATTCTCCTTGAGACGTCCGACCGCGCCCTATATCTTGCCATTGTCAAGATAAGGTAGGCGACCCATCTTGTCAGTGTCAAGTTTGAAATTGTGAGCAATCCCGGAAAACCGGCCATGAGCGCTAAACAGCCCTACCACAAAGGGGATTTGCCCGCCCTGTTGCTTCAGGCGGCGGAGGAGGAGCTTTCGGAGACGGGGCTTGAGCGCTTTTCGCTGCGCGCCACCGCCAAGCGAGCCAATGTCAGCCACGCCGCCCCCGCCCACCACTTCAAGGACATGACGGGACTGCTGAGCGCCCTCGCCGCCGATGGATATCGCCGGCTGGTGGAGGCCCAGAACCGGCGCCAGGCGGAGGCCGGGTCCGGCGTCGTGGACCAGTTCATGGCCTCAGGGCTCGGCTATATCGACTTCGCCGAAGCGCACCCGGCCCTCTTTCAGCTGATGTTTGCATCAGAAAAGCCCGACCGTAGCCATCCGCTGTTCGCCGAAACCTCCATGGCGGCCTTCGAAAAGCTGGAGCGCGAAGTCGCCGCACTCTATCCCGGCGATGTGACCCCCGAGACGCGCACCACCCTGATGATGACGTCCTGGTCGGTGGTGCATGGCCTCGCCGAACTCATCATCTCGGGCCGCGCTGAAGGCCCGCTCCAGCTCAGTGCGCGCACGTCTGAACAGCGCGACGCCGCCATCCGTGCGATTTTGATGCGCGTGCATGAGGTGGAGGAATGAGCGGTCAAACGCTCGCATAAAAGAAAGGCCCCTCGCGTCAGCGACGGGCCTTTCAAAAAAAGAACCGCTTGTAGAGACCTAGCCCATCACCCGCTGCTTGGCGGCATCATACTCCGCCTGAAGCTCGCTCACATAGGCGCCGGCGCCCTGGATCTTCTTGATCGAGCCGATGCCCTGTCCCGAGCCCCAGATGTCCTTCCAGGCCTTGGCGGCGCCGCCGGAGCCGAAATTCATCGCGCTGGGATCGCTCTCGGGCAGATTGTCGGGATCAAGCCCGGCGTTCTGGATGGAGCGTTTCAGGTAGTTGCCGGACACACCGGTGAACAGGCTGGAATAGACGATGTCGTCCGCCCGGCCGTCCACGATGCCCTGCTTGTAATCCTCGCTCGCGCGCGCCTCGTCGGTGGCGATGAAGGCCGAGCCGATATAGGCGTAGTCCGCGCCCATGGCCTGGGCCGCCAGCACGCCGCCGCCGGTGGAGATGGACCCCGAAAGCGCCACCGGACCGTCGAAGAATTCACGAATCTCGGCCATCAGCGCGAACGGCGAGAGCTCACCGGCGTGGCCGCCCGCGCCGGCGCACACCGGGATCAGGCCGTCGGCGCCTTTCTCCAGCGCCTTGTGGGCGAACTTGATGTTGATGATGTCGTGCAGCGTCTTGCCGCCCCAGCTGTGGACGGCCTGATTGAGCTCCTCGCGCGCGCCCAGCGAGGTGATCACCAAGGGGACTTTGTACTTCTCGCATGTGGCCAAGTCATCTTCGAGCCGGTCATTGGAGCGGTGAACGATCTGGTTCACCGCAAACGGCGCGGCGGGCTTGTCCGGATTGGCGGCGTTATAACTGTCCAACTCGGAGGTGATCTCGTCGAGCCATTCGTCCAGCTGGCTTTGCGGGCGCGCGTTCAGCGCCGGGAAGCTGCCCACCACCCCGGCCTTGCACTGGGCGATGACCAACTTGGGATTGGAGATGATGAAGAGCGGCGCTGCGATCACCGGCACGCTCATGCGCCCTTTGAGAATTTCCAGTCCAGCCATGTCTCTCCCCGCGTGGTGTTTTTGGTAAACAGTGTTCGCCGCCAAGCTAGCGCGGTTTGAGCGACATGGAAGCCCCGTTCGCTGCGCTCTGCGTGCTCACCGCTCCACCGGCAGATCGTCTCTTGCGCCCCATTCGATCCAGCTGCCGTCATAGAGCCGCACATCGCGAAATCCGCCGCAGATGAAGGCGGCGTGCAGGATCGCGGCGGTTACGCCGGAGCCGCAAGTGCAGATCACCCGCCGGTCTTTGGCCGCATCAGGCAGCACCGCGGCGAGCTTGTCCTCTTTGAGAAGCTTGCCGTCGGCGCCCAGCACGCTCTGAAACGGCAGGGAGATCGAGCCCGGGATATGGCCCGAGGCGAGGCCTTCGCGCGGCTCGGGCTCTGTCCCGTCAAAGCGGCCCTTCGAGCGCGCATCCACGATGAGAGCGTCGCGCGTGTTCACATGGTGCAGCACGTCGGCCCAGGTGACGGCGTCGTCGCGGATCAGGCGGATGCCGCGCTCGAACGCCCGGGCTCTGGGATGAATGAACCCGCTCTCGATCTCGCCGCCCGCCTTGCGCCAGGCCTCCAGACCGCCGTCGAGGACACGCGCGTCGCAGCCGAACCGGCGCAGCGTCCACCAGACCCGGAACGCGGCCATGCCGCCATTCTGGTCATACACAACGAAGCGCTCCTCGCCCTTCAGCCCCGCCTCGCACAGCCAGCGCGCAAACCGCGCCGCGCCCGGCGCCATGTGCGGCAGGCCCGATGTGGGATCGCAGATCGCATCGATATCGAAATGAAGCGCCCGGGCGATGCGGTTGGCCTTGAACGCCTCCGCGCCGGTCTTGCCGCTGGCGGGCATGAACCAGGTCGCGTCAATGAAGGCGGGATCGGCCTCGGCGAGCGCCTGGACGGCGGTGATGGTGACCGGTTCGCGCATAAGAAGCCCTCCCGCACGGCGTATGTCCGGTCAAACTAGCAGGCCTTCTTGCCCGCGCCAGCCGCCTGCGCCAAGCTCTTGAAAGAATGAGCGCGAAAACGCGCCGCTTCCGGGAGGAGACCAGAAATGACCACAGCCAGACCGCTCGACGGGCTGACGATTCTCGATCTGACGACCGTTGTCGCCGGGCCGATCGCCAGCCTCATCCTCGCCCAACAGGGCGCGCGCGTGATCAAGGTGGAGCCGCCCGGCGGCGACCTGGTGCGGCGCCTGGGCTTCATCGCTAAGGACAGATCAAGCTCCACCTTCCATGTGCTCAATCGCGGCAAGGAGCTTGTGGAGCTGGACCTGACGACGGACGCCGGCCGCACCGCGCTGGAAGCGCTCATCGGCGAAGCGGACGTGCTCCTGCACAATTACCGGCCCGGCGCCGTGGAGAAGCTGGGCCTTGATGCAAGCCGGCTGCGCAAGGTCTATCCGCGGCTGATCCTGGGCGAAGTGACCGGCTTCGGACCTTGGGATCCGCTGAAGAACGTCCGCGCCTATGATCCGGTGATCCAGGCGGAAAGCGGGCTCGCAGCGCGACCCGACAGGCCCGAGCCGGAGCTTTACCCGCAATACATCTGCGACAAGGTCTCCGGGATGTATCTGTGCCAGGCGGTGACCGCCGCGATCGCGGCGCGCGAACGCGACGGGCTGGGACGCCGGGTCGAAGTGTCCATGCTGGAAGCGGCGACCGCGTTTTCCTGGATGGACGTGCACATGCCGCTCACCATCCAGGATCCGCTGCAGGCCGGCCCGAACATCGCCAAGGTCTATCGCCCCTGGAAAGCCAAGGGCGGCTGGTTCGTGGTGGTGATGCTGTCGGAGAAGGAATTCAAAGCCTGGTGCGATGCGGTGGGCGCCAGCGACCTGCTGGGCGACGCACGATGCGCCGACATGGCCAGCCGGTTCGCCAACTGGGATGTGATCCGCGAGGTGTGCGAGCCCAGGGTCGCCGAGCAGGATCTTGAAACCGTGCTGGGACGGCTGCGCGAGATGGGCGTGCCCGCCGGCAAGGTGAACACCTCTGAGGACATCGCCGGCCACGAGCAGCTTCACGCCGGCGGCTTCCTCTACGAGGCGGACGCGCCCGGCGCGGGCCGCGTTCGCCTGCCCGGCGCCCCGGCCCGTTTTGACGGCGAGCGCCCGGGCCTTGGCGAAACCGTGGACGCGAGGCCCGGCCACGACACGCGGGCCGTGCTGGAAGCGGCCGGCGTTCCGGCCGCAATCATCCAAGCCGTGACAGGCAAGGCGCCGGCATGAGCGATTTCACCACCCTTCTCTATGAAACCGAAGGCCGCGTCGCCACCATCACGCTGAACCGTCCGAACCGTCTGAACGCCATCAATGATGTGATGCCCGGCGAAATCGCCGCCGCGGTGAAGCGCGCCGAGGCCGACCGCAAAGTCCATGTCATCGTGGTGAAGGGCGCCGGCAAAGGCTTTTGCGGCGGCTATGATCTGGTGGACTACGCTGAAGCCGAGGGCGACATCCCGGGCAGCCAGGACATGCCCTGGGACCCGGCGATCGATTACGCCTTCATGCACCAGAACACGCTGGATTTCATGAGCCTGTGGCGGTGCCGCAAACCGACGATCGCGCGCATCCACGGCGCTGCGGCGGCGGGGGGATCGGACATCGCTCTGTGCTGTGATTTCGTGATCATGGCGGAGGATGCCCGCATCGGATATCCGCCGGCGCGTGTCTGGGGCGTGCCGACCCCGGCTATGTGGGTCTATCGGCTGGGCCCCCAGCAGGCCAAACGGATGATGATGACCGGCGAGCTCATTGACGGACGCGAGGCCGAGCGTATCGGTCTGGCGCTGGAAGCCGTCCCTGAGGCCGAGCTGGACGCGGCGGTGGACCGGCTCGCCGGGCGCCTGCAGGGCGTGCCCAAGAACCAGCTGATGATGACCAAGCTGGTGGTCAATCAGGCCTATGAAGCCATGGGCCTGTCCAACACCCAGATGCTGGCCACCTTCTTTGACGGCGTCGCGCGCCATTCGCCCGAAGGCGTCTGGTTCAAGGAGCGCGCCGAAGAGGTGGGGTTCAAGCAGGCTGTCGCCGAGCGCGATTCCGGTGATCCCATCGCGGCGGAGGCGGAAAAACCACCCTACAAGACCAGCTCCTGAAGCGAGCCTTCGCGTCGGCTTCGAGTTGGGCCATGATAGCCGGAGCAAGCTGAACGACGGATTCGACAATGCAGCAGGACGCCCAGCCAAACGACCCGGCGCTGATCGACGAGGAGATCACCGACACCGTGAGCCGCGGCTTTGAGCGGCTCGGCGATGGGTTTTCCGAGCTTGTCGCCTGGGCGCGCACCAACGAGACCGAAGCTCTGAGCGCGGTCGCCGTGGCGGCGGGCCTCTATGTGGCGATGCTGATCCTGCGCATGGTGTCGCACGCTGCGCTCAAGCGCATCGGGCGCCGGGACGAAACCGCCTTCCCGGCGATCGTCGGGCGCGCGGTGGGCAAGATCAATTCGATCTTCCTTCTGCTGGTGGCTCTGGCCGTCACGGCGCGGCTCTATCCGATACCGGGCGTGTTCGACGACCTCCTGTCCTGGCTGGTTCTAGTTGCAGCGGTCCTGCAGGTCTCCTCGCTGGCCCAGGAGATCGCGGTCTCGCTGCTTCAGCGCAAGGCGTCGCGGGCCGGAGACGGCGGATCAGACATCTCAAGCGCGGTCAGCGTTCTGAAATGGCTGATCATCGGGGCGATCTGGATCCTGACGATCATCGTCCTGCTCGACACTGCAGGCGTGCAGGTCACCGCCCTGATCGCCGGTCTCGGCGTCGGCGGCATCGCGATCGGTCTGGCCGCCCAAGGCATCTTCTCCGACCTCTTCGCCTCGCTCTCAATCCTGTTCGACAAGCCGTTCAAGAAGGGTGATTTCATCACCTTCGGCACGATTTCCGGCACGGTGGAGGAGATCGGCCTTCGCACCACGCGCATCCGCTCGCTGTCGGGCGAGCAGATCAGCGTCTCCAACACCGATCTGATCTCCGAGCGCGTGCATAACTTCCAGCGCCTCATGCGCCGCCGGCAGCTGATGCGGATCGGCGTGCTGTACCAGACGCCGGCCGACGTGATCGAGGCGATCCCCGGCTGGATCCGCGAAGACCTGGAACCCATCGAAAACGTCACGGTGGACCGGGTGCATTTCACCGGCTTTGGCGACAGCTCGCTGAATTTCGAGATCGTGTTCTGGGTGGAGGCGGCCGAATACGTGGTTCTGATGGACAAGACCCAGGCGGCGAGCCTCGCGATCATGCGGCGCTTTGCAAAGGAAGGCGTGGACTTCGCCTATCCGACCCGGACCGTGTTCATCGCGGGTCCGTCGGGCGACGCCATCGATCCGCGTGAACCCGGCTCCAGCGACTGAGCGCCCAAAGCGTTGCAAACCGGGTGGGGCGCGGCTAAGCCGTCGAACTGCGCCCCGTCCTGCCGCGAGACCCTTCCATGAGCTTCAAACTCGCCGATCCGACCGCCACGTCCTTCCTCGCCGACCTGGAGGCGCGCGGACTTCTTAATCAGAAGACGCCCGAGCTCACCGATGCGGTGATCGAGGCCGAGCGTCCGCCGCTCTATGTGGGTTTTGATCCCAGCGCGCCGAGCCTGCATGCGGGCAATCTCGTGCCGCTGCTGGGAATGGACCGGTATCGCCGGCGCGGCGGTCAGGTCATCGTGCTGCTGGGCGGCGCGACCGGCATGATCGGCGATCCCTCCGGCAAGGACACAGAGCGCAGCCTTCAGCAGGCCGAGACGGTGCTGGACAACATCGCCAGCCAACGCGCCCAGTTCGAGGCGCTGTTTGCGCGCACCGAAGGACCGGCGCCGATCTTTGTGAACAACGCCGACTGGTACCGCGACATGGACGTGATCCAGTTCCTGCGCGATGTGGGCAAGCATTTCTCGGTCAACGCCATGCTGCAAAAGGACTCGGTGAAGAACCGCATCGAGAACCGCGATCAGGGCATCAGCTTCACCGAGTTCAGCTACGCGCTCCTGCAAGGCTATGACTTCGTGCACCTGCACCGCGAGCATGGCTGCCGCATCCAGATGGGCGGCTCGGATCAGTGGGGCAATATCGTGGGCGGCGTCGATCTGATGCGGCGCATGGAAAGCGTGCAGGGTCACGCCCTGACCTATCCGCTGCTGACCAATTCGGAAGGCAAGAAATACGGCAAGTCGGAAAAGGGCGCGATCTGGCTCGACCCCGAGCTGACAAGCCCTTACGAATTCTACCAGTTCTGGCTGAACACCGCCGATGTGGACGCGCCGAAATTTCTCGCCTGGCTTACAGATATCGAGCTCAGCTCGCTTGAGGATCTGAAAGCCGCGCCGGCCCATGAGCGCCGGCCGCAAAAGGCCCTCGCCGAACTCCTGACCACGCGCGTCCATGGCGCGGACGAAACCGCGCTGTGCGAAGAGGCGAGCCAGGTGATCTTCAAGGGCAAGGCCGACACGCTGTCGCCAGCGCTCGTCGCGATGATCGGGCGCGCCGTGCCGACGCTTGACGCGCCCGCCGGCGAGCCCTGCCCGCTCATTGACGCCATGGTGTCGGTGGAGGCCGCAGCCTCCAAGGGCGAGGCCCGCCGCCTGATCAAGCAGAACGCGGTCTCGGCCAATGGCGAAAAACTCGCCGATGAACAGGCTGATCTGCGCTCACACAAGGCAGGCGCCGACGCCGTGATCCTGTCCGTGGGCAAGGCCAAGCGCTTCCTGGTGCGGTTCAGCTAGCGCCCCGCTCCACGTCCTCGACAGTCCCGAAGACAAAGCCCGCCTGAGAACCGTCCCGGCCTACTCGGCCGGGGCGGAGCTCGGGCCAGTGCTCGGGCCTTGGCTCGCGCCGGCGCCGGCGTCCGGCGTTGCGTCGGATTCCTTTTCCAGGCGCCGCGTCATCCAGTTGGGCGTCTTGGTGTACTTGCCTGCCGCGGCGTAGGCCGCCGGCACCACGAACAGGGTGAAGAGCGTCGCCACCATCACGCCGGTGAAGATCACCACCCCGATGGTGATGCGGCTCTCCGCGCCCGGCCCGCTCGCCAGCACCAGCGGCAGTGCGCCGATGGCGGTCGAGACGCCGGTCATCAGGATCGGGCGGAAGCGCACGGCGCTGGCCTCCAGCGTCGCTTCGCGCACGCTCATGCCCTCTTCACGCAACTGGTTTGCAAACTCCACGATCAGAATGCCGTTTTTCGCGGCCAGTCCGATCAGGATGATCAAACCGATCTGCGAGTAGATGTTGAGACTGGACCCGGCCATGTAGAGGCCGAACAATCCGCCCGCGACCGCCAGCGGCACGGTGAGCATGATCATGGCCGGCTGCAGGAAGCTTTCAAACTGCGCCGCGAGCACCAGGAACACGATCAGCAGGGCCATGCCGAAGGCGAACAGCACCGCCTGGTTTGAGTCCAGAAACTCCTTCGCGCCGCCCAGATAGGTGGAGCTCAGCTCCGGCGGGAGCTCGCTCTGCGCCCAGCTGTCGAGCCAGTTCACCGCCTGACCCAGCGTATAGTCGTCGGTCAGAGTGGCGTTCACCGAGATGGCGCGCTGTCGGTCCACGCGATTGCGCTCGGCGGCCTCGCCCATCTCGCGCATGGTCACCAGGTTGGACAGGGCGATCAGCTGACCGTTGTCGGCGCGCACATACAGGCTCTCGAGATCCGTCGGCGTCGAGCGTTCAGCCTGACGGTTCTCCAGGATCACGTTATAGGCCTCGCCGCGATCAATGAACTGGCCGACCCGGCGCGACCCGAGATGAGTCTGCAGGGTCCGCCCGATATCGGCGACGGAGACGCCGAGCGACGCGGCGCGCTCGCGATCGATATCCACGATCAGGCGCGGCGTGGTGGGCTGGTAGTCCGAGCGCGGACGCTGCAGGCCGGGATTGGTCTGGCGAATATCGGAGATCAGCTGTTCGGCGTAGGCGTAGAGCACGTCGTAGTCGGGGCCCTGCAGAACGAACTCGATATCATCCCCGCCGCCACCGCCACCGAACGAGCCGCGCATGGAGGCGAAGGCGCGCACGCCGGTGAGCTGACCAAGATCGCGATTGATCTCCGCCATGATCTCTTCGCCCGGACGGCGCTGATCCCACGGAACCATGGTGCCGATCACGAGCCCGGAGGAAAAGCTGGACCCGCCCCCGAAGCCCGGCGCCACCACGAGCACGCGCTCCAGCTCACCCTCGTCGAGATAGTCGAGCATGATGTCCTCGACCGCGTTGGCTTGCTGCTGAAGATACTCGAAGCTCGCCCCTTCCGGCGCCGCAAACCGGCCGAAGAAGCTGCCGCGATCCTCCGGCGGGGTGAGCTCGCCAGGCAGGTTGTTGAACATGAACCAGGCGCCGCCGACCGCGAGCAGAACGAGCGGGATGACGCTGGCGGGCATCTTCAGGACGATGTCGAGGCTTTCCTTGTAGCGCTCGCGCAGCCACGCGACCCCGGTCTGCACCCAGCGCGCCGGCCCCCTGGCCTCCCGGGACGGCTGCAGGAGCTTGGAGGTCATCATCGGCGACAGCGTCAGGGCCACGAAGCTCGACAGCACGACTGCGCCGGTGATCGTCACCGCAAGTTCGGTGAAGATCCGGCCGATCAGGCCCGGAAGGAAGATCAGCGGCACAAACACGGCCACCAGGGTCGCGGTGGTCGCCACCACGGCGAAAAACACCTGGCGGGCGCCGCGAAGGCTGGCCAGCGCAGGCGGCTCGCCGAGATCGACCCGGCGCTGAATGTTCTCCAGCACCACGATGGAGTCGTCCACCACAAGCCCGATGGTCAGGACCAGCGCCAGCAGGGTGAGAATGTTGATGGAGAAGCCGAAGGCGGCCAGCACGGCGAACGTACCGATCAGGCAGACCGGCACCACGGCGGCGGGGACGAGGGCGGCGCGGATGCTGCCCAGGAACAGATAGATGGTCAGCACCACGAAGGTCGCGGCCACAAGCAGCGTGCGCCAGACCTCGCGAATGGATTCCTTGATGAAGACGGTGTCGTCGCTCGCCGCGATCAGCTCCATGCCTTCAGGAATTTGCGGCATGAGGCGCTCGGCCTCGGCGCGAATGCCGTCAGCCACCGCGACCGAGTTGGCCTTGGACTGACGCACGAAGCCGATGCCGATCATGTTCTGGCCGTTGCCGCGGAAAACCGAGCGGTCCTCTTCGGCCGCAAGCTCCACCTCGGCGACCTCGCCAATGCGGATGACATGGCCGTCTTCGCCTTCACGCACGGCCAGGCGGGCGAAAGCTTCCGGTTCGGTGAACAGCCGCTCAACGCGCACGAAAAGCTGGCTGTCGCTGGTTTCCACCGCACCGCCGGGCGCTTCGACGTTTTCGCTGCGCAGGGCGTTCTCGATATCGGCGACTGTCACGCCGCGTGCGGCCATGGCGGCGGGATCAAGCCAGATCCGCATAGCGTAGCGGCGGGCGCCGCCCACGCGCACCGAGGCGACGCCGTCGATCACCGAGAACCGGTCGACGATGTTGCGCTCGGCGTAGTCGGTGAGTTCCTCGCTCGTCATCCGGTCGGACAGCAGATTGTACCAGATGAAGGGCCGCGCATCGCTGTCCTGCTTGGAGACCTGGATGTCCTCCACGTCCTGGGGCAGGCGCGGACGTACACGGCTGATGGCGTCGCGCACATCATTGGCCGCCGCCTCGATCTCACGGCTTAGCGTGAAGGTGATGGTGACGTCGCTCTCGCCGTCTTCGGACTGAGAGGTGATGGTCTCCACCCCATCGATCCCGGACAGTGCGTCCTCGATGACCTGGGTGACCCGGTTCTCAACCACTTCTGCGTTGGCGCCGGGGTAGACCGCCTCCACCGAGACCACGGGACGGTCCACATCAGGAAGCTCGCGCAAGGGAAGACCGCGCAGGCCAAGCACGCCAAACACGATTATGAGCGCGCTCGTCACGAAAGCGAGCACGGGGCGGCGGACGGCTACGTCTGAAAGCGTCATGGCGGGGCTCTCCTAGCCGGCTGCGGGAGCGGCCGCGGGGCCGGCGTCGGTTTCGCCCGAAACTGCGCGATTGGGCGCATTCACCTCGCGAGCCACCTGAACCAGCGCACCGTCGGTCAGCCGGTGGACCCCTTCGGCGACAATCCGGTCACCAGCCTGAAGCCCGCCGGTCACCTCGATCATGCCTTCGGTGCGAAGGCCCAACTCCACATCGCGGCGCACGACGCGGGCGTCCGGCTCCGCGCTTTCGACCATGAACACATAGGCGGCCTCATCCAGGCGCACGACTGCGGCGCCGGGTATGGCCGGGCGTTCGCGCTCGGCGCGGCGCAGCTGCACAGTCATCAGCATGCCGGGACGAAGCCGGCCTTCGGCGTTGTCGATCAGCGCGCGCACAGTGACGGCGCGCGTGGCTTCATCCACCCGGCTGTCCACCATGGCGACATCGCCTTCAAACACCGCGTCCGGCCAGGCGTCGGACCTGGCGCGCACGCCCTGGCCCGGCTCGATCACGGAGAGAAACCGTTCCGGCACGGTGAAGTCGAGCTTGATCGTGCTGGTGTCGTCCAGCTGGGCGATGACGTCGCCGGGACCGACCAGCTCGCCCTCGGACACGTTTCTCAGGCCCACTAAGCCGGTGAACGGCGCGCGAATGATCCGGTCGGCGACGCGCGCCTCGATCGCGGTGACGCGCGCGCGGGCGCGCTCGACCGCGCCGATCGCCTCGTCCAGACGCGAGCGTGGCGCGACGCCGCGCTCGGTAAGATCGCGGATCCGGTCCACGTCCCGTGTGGTTTCGCGCAAGGTGGCGCGCGCTTCGGACAGGCCCGCGGCCTCCTCGGCGTCGGCGAGCTCCACCATGATGGCGCCCGCCTCCACGCGTTGACCGGAATCAAACTCAAGGCGCGAAATCACGTCGGAAACCTTGGAGGTGATCGTCACGCTCTCATTGGCGCGCGCGGTGCCCAGCGCTTCGACCATGTCGGCGAACTCACGAGTCTCCACCGTGTAGACAGCAACCGGAGTCGCGCCGCCGCCCCATCCGGCGCTTTCATCGCCCCCGGACGTGAGCGCGCGGAATGTCACGGCGACGGCCATGACGGCGAACGCGACGGCGACGAAAGCGATGAAGATATAGCGGCGCATCAAGGACTCGCGAATGATTGAACTTGCAGCGGATATGCGCCGTTTTAACCGAAAATCAAAGGGCGAGACACGCCGGCGCGGTCAAAACCGGCGCCAGAGAGAGACCAGGGCGGCTTGCTCGCGCGCCAGGCCGCGGCTGCGCACCGTTCCCATCACCCCGACCTGCAGGCGCATTCTGCGGCTTACGGGCACGACAAGAGAGGCCTGAAGCCTGTGGCCGGAATAATCGCGGGGCGCCCCGGCGCCCTCCCGGATCGACCAGACTGAATAGGAGTGCACAAAAACGTGAACACCGCGCCCCAGCGCGCGTCCCGCCGTCAGATCGAGGCGAATTTCATCCTGATCGGCGCCGCGCCGGTCGCGCCAGCCGCCCGACACCGCCACAAAGCCGTGCTCACCCAGAGCGCGCCCCAGCTGCAGGCGCAGATCGGTGTCTCCGCCGCCTTCGCCGAAGCGGGCGTTGATCTGGTTCTCGCCCGATCCCTGCACGCCGAAGACGCCCTGGGCCGAAACGACCCACGGCCCTTTGCGGCGCAATCGAAACCTGGCGCCCAGTTCAATCCCGCCGACGCCGAACTCGCGCTCGGAAGGGATCAGGATTTCTGTCTTCTTGTTGTCGATCACCACGACCCGGCGCCGCACCGGCGCGTCTTCGCGCAGCGACTGCACGGCGCTCCGCGCGATCAGGGTGACGGCGGAGGTCAAGCCGAACTCGCCGTAAAGCGCCACTTCCTCCTTGATGAGGTCAGGCCGCCCGGCCTGGCTATCCAGGCGGTGAACACTCACCGTCGTGATGGTCAGCCGGTCGCCGGCCGGGCGCGTCCACTGGGCGCGGGCGTCCGGCGCACAGGCCGAGACCGTGAGCGCGGCGTTTAGAACCGCAAGCAATATCGCACACAGCGCGCGCGCCAATCCGGCCTCCCCTGCCCGTCATGCGGATATTACGCACGCCTTACAGGGGAAATGTCCAGAGAAACTCGCGCTGAAGGCGCTTAATGGTCGAAGCCGGGGCTTTCGCGCCGAACCCGGTCCTGCAGCGCCGCCCAGGCGATCCCCAGGAAGAGTTCGTTGGTCACGCCTTCAGAGCCCTGCTTGAACACGCGGGTCTGCATCTCGGACCCCCACTCGATCAGCTCGCCGCCCGCGCCCTGCGCCTTGGTCTGGATCGCGCAGGCGCGCTCAAGAAGATACATGCGCAGATAGCAGTTGAACGGATGATCGCCGACGCTGAGCGTGCCGTGATTGCGCAGGATCATCAGATTCTTCTCACCCAGATCGCCCACCAGGCGCGACTTCTCGCTCTCGTCCAGCGCCAAGCCCTCATAGTCGTGATATGTCACGTCATCGAGGATGTTCATGGCCAGCTGGCTGATCGGCAACAGGCCGCGCTTCTGGGCCGCCACCGCCACGCCGTTATCAGTGTGGAGGTGCATCGCCACCTTCACGTCGGGGCGGGCGTGGTGGATCGCCGAGTGGATGGTGAAGCCGGCCGGATTGATGCCGTAGCGGCTGGGCGGCAGCACGTTGCCCTCAAGATCCACCTTCACCAGGTTGGACGCGGTGACGTCCTCATAAAGCAGGCCGAACGGGTTAATCAGGAAGTGCTCGTCCGGTCCCGGCACACGCATGGAGATATGGGTGAAGAACAGATCGTCCCAACCATGCATGCGCACCAGGCGGTAAAGCGCGGCGAGATCGCAGCGCGCCTTCCATTCGTCCTCGCTTACCTGATCTTTCACGGAGATGTTTGCGGCGTCGTCCATGGCGGTCCTCCCAGACAGCGATGCGGTGGTCTTGTTTTGCGGCGATGATCGCGCTTCGCGTCGGCCCCGTCAAACGAGCCACGCCCCCCGCAGTCGAAGCCTGTTTGAGTGCGCTAAGACATTGCTAACCGTGCCCGAGCCACCCTGAGCGCCCTTGTTGAACGGATTCGGCAAGGACGGAAGGGACGATCAGTGACGGCGCAAGACACACCGACGCCCGCGCCCGGTGAGGCGAAAGCGAGCATGCTGGCGAGGCTGTGCGCGCTGCGGCCGCTGCCCGAACCCGTGCTTGATGAGGTGGACGCGATGCTGGTGCGCCTGCTTGGCGAGGCGATCGCGGCGGTGCGCGCGGATGTGGCGCTACGCCTGAGCGCCTGCGACTGGGCGCCGATGGAGGCGGTGCGCTTGCTCGCCTTCGACGAAATCGAGATCGCCCGCCCGATCCTGGAGCGTTCAAAAAGGCTGGCGGACGCCGATCTGGACGCGCTGGCCGCGATTGACGCCGCGCACCGCTGCGCGCTCGCCGGCCGGGCGCAGGTGAGCGAACGTCTCTCGACCCTGATCGCGGCCCGGCGCGAACCCGACTGCCTGATGGTGCTGGCCGGCAATCGCGGCGCGCAGCTGAGCGAGACCTCCGCTGCAGACTTCGCCAGCGTGGCGCGCGGCGCGCCGGACCTGCAGCGCAGCCTGGCCAGCCGGGACGATCTGCGTCCCGGGCTGGCGCGCGCGCTCATGGCGGTGGCCGCCGACGCCGTCAGGGCCGATCTGGCCGGACGCTGGCCGGATCTGGAGCTGGAGCGCCTGTCCAGCGCGATCGAAGACGCCGCCGCCCCGCCTGAAGACCAGGATGCGGACGCACAGGCCGCCGCTCTGGTGGACCGGCTGGCGCGTCAGGGCCATCTCCGCGCCGCCGATCTTGTTCGCGCCGCCGCCGGCGGCCGCGACGCCTTCACCGATCATATCGCCGCGCGCCTGACCGGTCTGGAAACCGCCGACTGGCGCCGGGCTCTGTCCCGCTCGCCCTTGCGCGCTTGCCTACTGTGCGCGCGCGCCGCCGCCCTGCCCGGCGCCGACGCCGCCGCTTTCCACCAGGCCCTGGCCGAATACGGACGGGTCCATGCGCTGTCGCCGGACCACCTGGCCGACGCCTGCGAGGAGATCTACACCGCCTACGCCCGCGACGACGCACGGCGCGCCTTGCACCGGCTTGGCGCCGGGGCTTCAATCCACTAGCCCTGTTTCGCTTGGTTTTCCCGGTTTTCCGGTCCCCTCCGGTTTCCCGGTTTCAAGGACAGTTTCATGCGCCTCGCCTATCACTGCGCCGACCGCGACGACGCGCGCGCCGCCATGGAGCGGCTGAAACAGCGCTATGGCGCGGTGGAGATGGCCGAGGCCGACGTAGTGATCGCGCTCGGCGGCGACGGGCTGATGCTGGATGCGCTCCATGCGGTGATGGGAAAAGATATTCCCGTCTACGGCATGAATTTCGGCTCGGTGGGCTTTTTGATGAACGAGCCCGACGACGGCGACCTGCCGGAACGCCTGCGCAAAGCGGAGCGCGCCCGCATCCACCCCTTGCGGGCGATCGGGCGGCGGGCCGACGGCCAGACCTTCGAAAGCCTGGCCATCAACGAGGTCTCCCTGCTGCGCGAAACCCGCCAGACCGCCAAGATCCGCATCTCGGTGGACGGCCGGACCCGGCTTGAGGAGCTTGTCGCCGACGGCGTGCTCGTGGCCACACCCGCGGGCTCAACCGCCTATAATTTCTCCGCACACGGCCCGATCCTGCCGCTGGACGCCCAGCTTCTGGCGCTGACGCCGATCAGCGCCTTCCGGCCGCGGCGCTGGCGCGGCGCGCTGCTTCGCCACTCCAGCACAGTGCGCTTTGATGTTCTGGAGCCGAAAAAGCGCCCGGTCTCGGTGGTCGCAGACAACAAGGAGTTTCGCGACGCGGAGACCGTGACCGTGTGCGAGGCCCGCGACCGCATGCTCACCATGCTGTTTGACGAGGGGCGCGCCCTGGAGGAACGCATTCTGGTCGAGCAGTTCGCCCCGGACTGACCGCGCATGCCTGAGCGCATAAACAGGCCTGACAGCAGCTAGCTTAGCGCGCCATTAAGCAAATAGCCCTACGGTGGGGTCATCTAATTTAAGTGGATGAGTCCATGCCGGCCGAACTTTCAGACCCGACCGAGGCTCTGTCGAAACTGCGCATCGCCGTCGCTGACGACAACGCGGCGATGCGTGGAATCGTGCGCGCGGTTCTGGCGTCCCTGGGCTGCGATAAAGTGCATGAGGCCGCCGATGCGAAGGCCGCCCTGTCGATGTTGCAGTCGGAGCAGATCGACATCCTCATCCTGGACTGGAAAATGCAGCCCATGGACGGGCTTGAACTGGTCAGGCTGATCCGCGATCCCGAGCGCAGCCCCAACCCGTTCCTGCCGGTGATCATGCTCACAGCCTATGGCGAACCGTCAAAGGTGCGCGAAGCGCGTGACGCCGGGGTGACCGAGTTCATGGTGAAACCCTTCTGCGCCGAAGCGCTGTACCGCCGCCTCGCCGTCATTGTGAACCGTCCGCGCCCCTTCGTGCGGACGAAAGCCTTTTTCGGGCCGGATCGCCGCCGCCTGGAAGCCGACTTCAACGGCCCCGAGCGGCGCGACGATGCGCCGATTTCCTGACGCCCTGACCTGGAGCCAACCCCTATGACCCAGCGCGAAAAGCCCATCGAGATCATCAATCCGCCCAACATGTTGAAGGTGAAGGTTGGCGGAAAACTGCCAAACGCCGATCAGGCCATGATCGCGCGCGCGGAAAACGCGCTGAACAATCTCAAGAGCGAGTTCGGCGACTGGCTCGCTGAAGAAGTCACCAAGCTCGAGGAATATCTCAAGGCCGCCAAGAGCCAGGGCATGGGCGGGGATATGGGCGAGATGCTGTTCACCTGCGCTCACGATCTGCGCGGGCTGGGCACGACCTACGAATATCCCATCATCACGCGGATCGCCGCGTCCCTGTCCAAGCTGATTGAAACGCCCGAGCAACGCCGAACCGTCCCCATAGGCCTGGTGGAAGCCCATGTGGGCGCGATCAAGGCGGCGATCATCCAGAATATCCGCGACGCGAACGATCCCGTCGGCGCCCAGCTCGCCGAAGAGCTGGAAACCCGGGTCGTCGCCCTCGTCGGCGAACGCAAGTAAGCGTTTCGGTCAGGCCAGACAGAAAAAGGGCGGCTCCACCGGAGCCGCCCTATCATGCGCCGTCCTATGAGAGGAGCCGGTCAGGCCGCTCCCGCTTCGGGTTCGGCCAGAATGCGCTCGTCCATGTCCAGGCGTTCCAGCACATAGTTCAGCTCGCTTTCCGGCGCGCCCTGGAACTGGGTGAAGATCCGCTCGGCCAGGCGCTTGCGCAGCCGGATGATGTCGCGTGAGCCGTTGGGACCGACCTCCAGCGAGTGCCAGGCCTGCAGCGCGGCGCGCACCGCAGGCAGGACCCGCTCGGGCAGGCCGGCGCGCTTGAACACCGCTTCCAGCCCCAACGGGCCGGCGTCATGTATCAGAAGCCAGGCCTTGGCGTGGTCGATCTCGGCGAGCTGGGCGATGCAATGTTCAAAGAAGGTCATGTGGCCGCGAAACAGAGCGCGCAGCATGAGCGAAGGCGTGAGCCGGCCGTTCATCTGCAGCTGCTGGACGAAGCGGCGCGGATCTTCAGACAGGCCGGCCTGGTCCACCAGGTCCACTGTGGCGCGTTCGCGCGCGCCCTCGGCGAGTTCGACCGCCAGCTGGGCCGGCAAAGCGTGGCGGTGCACCAGGCGCTGGATCGCGGTGTCGGAGATGTGGGCGATCAGCTTTTCGGTCACTTCAAGGGGCAGCGAGCGGCGCGCCACGAAGCCCTCAAGCACGCTCGGATCATCCTCGAACCGTGTGAAGCATCCGGCGTAGGCGCGGGGGCTGAACGCGGCGCCGTCATTGGACGCCGCGGTACGCACGGCTTCGGGCGCGGCGTGCTCGACCAGGGCTTCGACCACCGCCTCTGAGACGGTCTGGCGCGAGGCCACGGCGATCTGGCGCGCGGCCGGGGCAGAGCTGGCGAGCCGGATCAGATCCTCGTCCTCCAGCACCGGCGAACCGGCGATGATGGGCACGGCGATGGACTCCACGTCCTCGATCAGGCGCCGGGCCACATCCGGGGGCAAATGAGCCGAGCGTTGCAGGGTGACCGCCAGCGCGCGGCGCACCAGCTCGGCGGCGTCGCCGGCAAGGATGCGCACCACTTCGGCGCCCAGCGTGCGGTCAGCCTCGCTGAGATCGCCCTCCGCGTAGCGCGCACAGAACTTGCGGGCCGCCAGGGCGCGGGTTTCCGGGTCGCCCTGATTGACCAGGCGGCCAATATCGGCGTGGCTCAAACGGGCGCGAAGAGTCTGCACGGACATGGCTCACCCTTATAAATTGCGGCGCGACACTCAGACTGAGCGCCAAGTCTTAACAGCTGATTTCGTCATTCGCTTAAAGCGGTGTTCACCCTCGCCGGCGCGCCGGCGCAGGCGCGTCCAGCGACGCCAAAAGCTCAACCAGCGCCGGGCTGAGCACGCCGGCCGCACCAAAGGCGGTATAACCACCGGCGCCCGGGCGCGAGGGACCGGGCCGTGATGAAGGCGCGCCCTGGGGCGGAACGCTGTCGGAGGCCGCCAACGCCACCCGGTCAGGCGCGCTGACCGCGCCGCCCTCCCCGCTCAGGCGCGCCAGAAGATCGGCCGCACGGATCGGATGGCCTTCGGGACGGAACACCGCGCGGTTGGCGGCGGCCGCTTCTGGAAACAGGGTCTCGGCGTTGACGCCGGGTTCGGCCTGCACGGCGTTGATCAGGCGCGATGCCCCGCCGGCGCCAAGGAAGTGCGCGGCGTAAAGCTCGCCGGAGCTGGGCTCGCGGCCGATGGCGGCGCGCAGGCGCCCGGCGTTCTCCGCCGCCAGCTCGCCAGCCATGACACTGGCCGCCTCCGGCTCGAAGCGCAGATCAAGGACCCGGGTGCGCATCTGGGGGTCGGAGATGGAAAACCGCCCGTTGGCGTCCTGGCTGATCGCGGCCGCCATCTCGCCATAGCCGTGCTTTTCGCCATGGCGCGACACCATCGCCATCCAGGTCTGGTCGATGAACTGGAACAGGCCCGACGCGCTGGACGTGCGCGCCCTGGCGCCGGCGTCAAAGCTGCTTTCGCGCTGGGCGGTGCGCATGAGATAATCAAAATCCGCGCCGGTGCGCCGGGCCGCGTCAGCGATCACCCGTCGCGGGGAGAAACTGGTCTGGGCGGCGGCTTCGATCTCGGACACGGCACACGCCTCGCTGACGGCGAATCACGGAAAGTCCTAAACTCGCAGGGCACGCCATAAGCTTTCGTTAACATCACCGCGCGCCAGTCAGCGCGGCAAGATCTGCCCCTCGCCTTCAGCCCTTGGAGGTCAGGCCTTTAAGGTCAGGCTTGCGCGATCCGGGCCGAAGGGTTCGGCGGCGCCGCGGATCGCTCCGGTCTCGGCGTAGGCTGCGGCGGCTTCGGCGATCGCCGGCGCCAGCAGCACCCCGTTTCGATATCCGCCGGCGGCCACCAGAAGGCCTGGCCCCGCCTCGCCGATCACCGGCATCAGATCAGCCGAGCGCGGACGAAGGCCCGCCCAGCGCTCGGTCACCGGAACGGCGGCGAGCCCCGGCGCGGCGCGGCGCGCCGCCGCCACCAGGCGCTCGATCGCCTCGTCATCGGTCTCAAGCCCCGCCTCGCCCGGCTCCGACGTGGCGCCGGCCACAAGGCGCTGGCCCGGCTTTGCGGCGAGATAGATGGAGAAGCCGCGCACGATCCGGTTGGGCGCCAGCGGGCGTGACGCGGCGAAGGCGACCATCTGGCCTTTCACCGGCTCGGTCATGGCGGCGGCCGGCCCGCCCTTCACCGCGAAAGCGCCCGCGGCCAGCACGATCAGGTCGGCTGTCACACGCCGGGTTTCATCCATCACCACTTCGCGCGCGCCGCCCGCCACGGTCTCGATCCGCGCCTCGCCGGTTTCAAACACGCCGCCGGCCCGGCGGACCGCATCCACCAGCGCCTCGCGCAGGGCGCGATTGTCCAGCTGACCGTCGCCGGGAAACTCCACCCCGCCAAGGCTGGGCGCAAGGCCGGGCTCGCTGGCCGCAATGGCCGCGGCGTCCAACCGGTTCGCCTCATAGCCCAGCGCCCGGGCGCGCTCCATCACCGCGCTGGCGCGCTCGCTCTCCTCGGCTGTAAAGGCGGGCAGAAGCGAGCCGCGCTGCTCGTAGCCCAGAGCCAGGCCTGTTTCCGCCTCCAGACGCTTGACCCAGTCCGGCCACAGCCCGGCGGCGCGCCGAGCCAGATCAGCGAACGCTCCGGCCAAGGGATGGGCGGGATCAAGCTCGGCCCCGGCCTCGAATCCGCCGGCGAGCATGCCCCCCGAAGCCCACAGCGCGCTTCGGGCCGGATCGCCGCGATCGCAAACGGTCACGCCATGTCCGGCGCGCGCCAGTTGCCAGGCCGCTGCAAGCCCGGCGGCGCCCGCGCCGACGACGGCGATGCGCAGGCCATGATTTCGCACTATATTAGGGGTCATGCGTTCGAGCGAACCTTCGGGTCTGACGAGCGTTGACCCACAGATAGAGCCATTGAGAGGCCAATCCCATGGTCAAGACTGCACGCCTTACCGCCCTGACGACCGCCGCCGCAGGCGCGGCCGTTCTATTCGCCGGAGCCGGCGCGTTTGCTCAGGAGCCCGCCGGAGAGGCGAGCGAGGCCGGAAGCCAATGCGTCAATCTGCGCGGCGTGAACGGCTATCAGGTGATCGACGATCAGCACCTGGTGCTCACCGGCGGAGCCAGCCGCTATTATCTGGTGACCACCACCTCACGCTGCTCCGGCCTGCGCTTCGGCGCCCAGATCGGCACCAGCTTCGGCGATAACGCCCGCCTGTGCCCGCCCATCGTGGAGTATGTCATTCCCGATGACGGCTGGCGCTGCGCCATTGATACGGTGGAGGAAGTGGAAAGCCTGGAAGAGGCCGAGCAGCGCGCCGCGGCCGCCAGCGAAAGCGACTAGAGCGCGATCGGACCTGACTGCGTCAGGTCGAGCGCTCTAATCCTCTGATCTGGAGTGCAATTTTTCCGAAAACCGGTTCCCAATTTTCGGACCGCACTCTAGGCGCGCGCCGCCAGGTTCAACGCCGGGATCGGTGCGGCGTCCACCGCCTCGCCGCGCTCCAGCACCGCAAGGCAATCGGCCAGGAAACGCTCGCCGCCCGACTCCCCGGCTCCGGTCCAGGGCCGGGTGAGGACGCGCGTGTAGAACTCGGTCAGGCTGGCGCGCCAGACCTCGCCTGCGTCATCACCTGTTCGCGTGCATGACTCCAGTGCGGTTTCGTACACTTCGGACAACCAGAACAGCGTGGCGCGGATTTCATCAAGGCGCGCGCCCGGTGCAGCGCCCGACCCCGTGCGCCGCTCGCCCTCGCGCAGGGCTGAAAGATGGCACCGGCTGAGCGATACGCTGCCCTTGTCGGCGCTGATCTGCCCGGCTTCCGGGGCCAGCTCGGCCAGCTGGGCCGCCAGCTGCCGGCCCAGGCGCAGATCCTGGCGGATGCGGGCAAGCTTGGCCGGTTGGGATTGCAGCCGGCGCTGATCGAGAAACGCCCGCCCCGACGCTTCGAGCCGGCGCCACAGAGCGCTGCGATGATGCTCCTCGACGCCGTGGCGCTCGCAGATCCGGTCAATGTCCGGCGAGCTGTAGATCGGGTTCTCGTCCAGAATTACGAAATTCGCCCGACCGTCTTCACATAGGCGCGCCATCGTCGTCTCCCCTTCGCCGCGCAGCGTCCGCGCGATCGACAAGGTTAACGAAAATGGCCGAGTCGTTAACCCTTGCGAACCACCCAGACCGCGTCATCGGCGCGATCCTTGTGGATAAGCCCGCCCTTGCTCACACCGTCTGTGGAAAACCCGGGCGCCCGTCAGAGCAGGCCCAGCGCCTTGAAGCTCGCCGTCCGCTCGCGGCCCACGATGATATGATCATGGACCACGATGTCGAAGGGCTTGGCCGCCTCCTTTATGCGGCGGGTCATCTCGATATCGGCCTGGCTGGGCGTGGGATCGCCGCTGGGATGGTTGTGCACAAGAATGAGCGCGCTTGAGTCCAGGGCGATCGCCTGCTTCACGATCTCGCGCGGATAGACCGGGGCGTGGTCCACCGTGCCGCGCGCCTGAAACTCGTCGGAGACCAGCCGGTTTTTCTTGTCCAGATAAAGCACGCGAAACTCCTCGGTGGAGGCGTGCTGCAGCGCGGCCCTGAGATAGTCCAGCAGCGCCGACCAGGACGAGATCACCGTGCGCCCCGTCACCTGCTCGCGCGCGATCCGGATCGCCATCGCTTGCATGAGCCTGAGGTCGAGCGCCGTCTTTTCCGACACGCCCTTCACGCCGGTGAGCTGATCCACGCTCGCCGCGCAGACCCGTCCCAGGTCACCGAACCGCTTGATGAGGTCCTTGGCGAGCGGCTTCACGTCGCGCCGCGGAATGGAGCGAAAAAGCGCCAGCTCCAGCAGCTCGTAATCGGCCAGCGCGTCTCCGCCCGCATCGGCGAATCGCGCGCGCAGCCGGTCCCGGTGGCCGTGATAATGGGGCGTGTCGATCTTACTGTCCGCCATGGCCTCTCGTCGCCTGAAGGCAAGCTAGCACCACAAGACATAAGCCGCCGCGCTTCGCCTGTCAGCCGAAATCCAGTCTGATTTTCCCCTGAAGAGACGTCAGGCCAGGGGCGCGCGTGTGCACGTTTGATGTGCATGGGCGCTTCATTTGTGGGCGCCGCCGGCTTGCTGCACCGCAAAATTTGTCCGCACGCCTGACTCCCCGGCGCGCCTGCTTAAGCTCACCTCCAGTTCTGCCGAAGGAGAGCGCGTCATGGACGAGACACAATTCGCCGGCGGCGATATCGCCTGGATCCTCACCGCCTGCGCCCTGGTGCTGATGATGACCCTGCCGGGGCTCGCCCTGTTCTATGGCGGCATGGTTCGGCGCACCAACGTGCTCTCCACCCTGATGCAGGCGCTGGGCGCAGCCGCCGTAGTGACCCTGGCCTGGGCGATCGCGGGCTATTCGTTCGCGTTTGGCGGCGAAGGCGCGCTGTTCGGCGGCTTCGACCGGATTTTCCTCAACGGCCTCACTGTGAACAGCGCCTCGGGCGATCTTCCCGAGACCGCCTTCATCCTGTTCCAGCTCACCTTTGCGATCATCACTGTGGCGATCATCGCCGGCGCCGGCGCCGAGCGCATGAGCTTCAAGGCCTGGATGGTGTTCACGCCCATCTGGCTTCTGATCGTCTACGCCCCCATCGCCCATTGGGTCTGGGGCGGCGGCTTCCTGTACGAGGCGGGCGTGCTTGATTTCGCCGGCGGGGCGGTGGTGCACATCAATTCCGGCGTCGCCGGGCTGGTCCTGGCGCTGAAGCTGGGTCCGCGGCGCGGCCATCCCAAAGAAGGTCAGCCGCCGCATAATCTGGTGCTCACAGTGATCGGCGCCGGCCTTCTGTGGGTCGGCTGGTTCGGCTTTAACGGCGGCTCGGCGCTGGGCGCCAACGCCATGGCCGCCCATGCCGCCCTTGTCACCCAGATCGCGGCGGCCACAGCCGCCCTCACCTGGGCGCTGATCGAATGGATCACTCGCGGCAAGCCCAGCGTGCTGGGCGCGGCCTCCGGCGCGGTGGCGGGCCTTGTCGGCGTCACGCCCGCCGCCGGCTTCGTGGAGCCGTACGCCGCCTTCATCATCGGCGCGCTGGCTTCGCTCGCCGCCTATTACGGCGTCACCCTGGTGAAGAAGCTCGGCAAGTATGACGACAGCCTGGACGCCTTCGGCCTGCACGGGATCGGCGGCTTCGCCGGCGCCATCCTCACCGGTGTTTTCGCCAGCACTGCGGTTGGCGGAACCGGCGGCGCGGTGGAAGGAAACTGGATGCTGGTCTGGACCCAGACCTGGGGCGCGCTCGCCGCAGCGGCGTGGTGCGCGATCGCGACCTTCATCATCCTCTGGCTGCTGGAGCGGGTGATGAGCCTCAGGGTCGATCCCGAAGACGAAGTCACCGGCCTGGACGTGGCGCTGCATGGGGAAAGCGCCTGACGGGCCGTTTGGGCGGGCGTGCGAGGGGCGCGCCCGCCTCCACACCTTACCTCCCTGACTGGCCCTGCTTTTCTGAGGCGGGGCCATTTTTTTGAGATCAGAGTTCGCGGCGTCATCCAATTGTCATCGAAAAATGACAGATTGTATTTTGCATACACATTAGGGCGATCATGTTTGGGTTAGTTGCAGCGCTCGCGTTTAGCTTGGTCACAACACAGACTGAATCGCTCGGCGGCTCGGAAGAGGAGGTCTATTCGGTCTCCGCGTTCATTTATGAGAATGGTGATCTGATCGGTGCGCCCACCCTCACCGTTCGTAAGGGACGGCCTGGCTCGGTCAGAGTCGCCGGGGACCGCGGCTATGGCCTGGAAATAACGATAAACGACGCATCGCCTGCCGACGCCGAGGCCTTTCAGTTGGAAAGCGCGGGAACGCGGTTGCGTGCGGACGCGCAGGTCTTTCTCCCTTCTGGGAATGAATGGAGCGAGCTTGCGCGGCCGACTTTCCTTGTGGAGGGAGGCGTGCGCGCGACAGCCACTATCGACACCCATGCTCAGTCGTTCAGGCGCCGCACGACCGACGATTATATCGAACACCTTGCTGTTGAGCTGGTGATTGTCGAAGTCGACGAAAGTTAGCTCTCCAGCAATGGCGGCGCCAAAGTGCTTTCGGACTGCGCGTTCGATGGGGACAGCTCGCCGAAACTGCTCAGCGCGAGCGCCCTCCTTGCAGCGCGAAGCGACTGCTGCAGCACTTTCTGTATAACCTGTTGCGGGGGGTGCTGTTCTGACAGCACCAATTGCCGTGCCGGATGCTGTCCCTAACTCGCCGCCACCTTCGACAGGGTCCGCACGAAGGCGGTCAGCGCGCGCGGCGTCGTGCTTTCATTGTTCGAGTGGTAATTGAACGTCGGCACCTGCAGCGTGGCGCCGGTATAGCGCCCGTCTGAATCGCGCGCGATGCGGCCGAGCTCTGTGAGGCCCATGGATTTGGGCGTCTGGCCGCGCCGGGCGCGGGCGTCGTTCTCGCGCTCGATGAAGCTGTCCTTGAAGATGATCGGCGCGCCGCTGCCCGACGCCGCGGTCTCCAGCCGGCGCACCGCTTCAGGATCAAAACGCGCCGTGGCGTCGCGCCGGCGCAGGATCACCGCTCCCGCAAGCGCCGCGGCGCCGTCGTCAAAGGGCGTGGTGTCCAGCACGATGAGCTCGCGGCCCGGCTTGATCCCGCCGGCCTGCGCCCAGGTCAGGAAATGCTCGGCGGAGCGGCCGATCTCCTCTTCGGCGGTGAAGACGATCGTGCCTTTCAGACCGAACTCGGCGGCCACCCGCAGCGCAGCTGCGGAGACCGGATTGTCCAGCTGGCCGGTCACATAGCCGACCTGGCTGCGATCGAGCTTGCGCGCGAAGGCGAGCGGGGTGCCCGGCGGCAGGGCCGGCATGTCTTTAAGCGTCAGGACAAGACGATTGTCCGCGTCCAGCTTTGCGCCGGTGACGTCGCCATAGGCGATGCGCCCGCCGGTCCTGCGGTCATAGGCGAACATCTCCTCGCCGGCGTAGCGCCTGGAGATCGCCTCGGCGAAATCCGCGCTCGGGCTGGTGGCGTCACCATATTTGGAGTTCTTCACAGCGTGGGCGGCGTAGACCGGTGCGCCGTCCTCGGCCGTCACCGCGCCGTGGCGATCCACATGGGCGAGATAGACCGGCCCTTCACCCCCAGCTTGCTCGCCCAGGCGCACGACGCACAGATTGCGCGGCCGTTCCACGCCGGCGCCCAGCGCCTCGAAGTCACGCGCCAAATGATCGAGATAGGGCGTCTCATGCCCGACCACGCTTGGAAAATCGAGATACTCGTTCGTCTTCGCAAGGATGCGTGCGAACAGGGCCGCGTCGGGAGGCAGGCTCACAGCTTCTCCACAAATACCGTTCCGGCCGAATATCCGGCGCCGAACGAACAGATCACACCTTTGTCACCGGACGATAAATCATCGGAATGCTTGTGGAAGGCGATGATGGACCCCGCCGAGCTGGTGTTGGCGTAGTCGTCCAGGATAGTGGGCGCGTCCTCGCCGCCGGCGTCGCGGCCGAACACCTTCTTGGCGATCATCAAATTCATGTTGATGTTGGCCTGGTGCAGCCAGACCCGGCGCATGTCGTCCGCCGACAGTCCAAGCTCGTCCATGTGGCCGCGGATCATCTCCGAGACCATGGGCACGACTTCCTTGAACACCTTGCGGCCTTCCTGAACGAACAGCTTGTCGTCCTTGGGCTCGCCGTTCTGGATCGGCTTGTTGTCGCCGGTGGGCTTTTCGGACCGGTTCAGGAAGCCGAAATTATTGCGGATATTGTTGGAGAACTTGGTCTTCAGCTTGGTGCCGAGGATTTTCCAGCCGCCCTCACCCAGATCGTCGCGCTCCAGCAAAATCGCCGTGGCCACGTCGCCGAAGATGAAATGGCTGTCGCGATCACGCCAGTTGAGATGGCCCGAACAAATCTCCGGATTGACTACCAGAATGGCGCGCGCATGGCCGCAGGCGATCTGGTCGGCGGCGGCCTGCAGGCCAAATGTCGCCGAGGAGCACGCCACGTTCATGTCGAAGCCGAATCCGTCCTCGATGCCCAGCGCGTCCTGAATCTCCACCGCAATGGCCGGATAGCCGCGCTGCATGTTGGAGGCGGCCACGATGACCCCGTCCACGTCCGCGGCGGTCCGCCCGGCGCGCGTCAGAGCGTCCCGGCAGGCCTTCACCCCGATCTCCGCTAGGATGGAGATTTCGTCATTGGCGCGCTCTGGGATGAAGGGAGTCATCCGGTTGATGTCCAGGACGCCCTTCTTATCAACCACATAGCGGCTCTTGATGCCGGACGCCTTTTCGATGAACTCCACCGAGCTGGGCGATAAAGGCTGGCGCTCGCCGGCTTCGATCTCCGGCGCGTAATCGGCGTTATACTTGGCCACGTAAGCGTTGAAGCTTTCGACCAGCTCGGCGTTGGAGATGGACTCTTGCGGCGTGAAAAGGCCGGTCGAGCGGATGACGGCGGCGGTCATGCGGGTGCGCTCCAGGCGAATGTGGATTCGTTGATCGGGGCCAACTTAGACCCGCGCGCGCGCCGCGCCAACCGGGGTGTTTCATTGTTCTGAAACAAGCGTTTGCCGGGCGGGCGTGCGGGGCGCCCCGGTTCGGCTCACCGCTCGGCGGCGGCGGCGTAGAGAGAGTTCTTCGGTGCGGCGAAAACGCGCCGGACCATCGGCTCGAACACGCCCAGAGGCTCGCTGTCATAATCGGGGTCAAAGGCGGCCTGGTCGTATTTTTCGCAGAACTCGGCGCAGGCGGCGAAATGGGGATGGTCGCGGAATTGCTCGCGCATATTCTTGTCCATGCCCAGATGCTCGAAGAAATAATATCCCTGGAAAACGCCGTGCTGGGCGACGATCCAGTGGTTCTCCTCGCTGACGAAGGGCTTCAGGATCGCCGCAGCGATATCGGGATGGTTATAGCTGCCCAGCGTGTCGCCGATATCGTGCAGCAGGGCCATCACCACGTATTCCTCGTCCCGCCCGTCGCGCAGGGCCCGCGTCGCGGTCTGGCGCGAATGCTCCAGCCGGTCGATGGGAAAGCCGCCATAATCGCCGTCCAGAAGCCGTAGATGGGTCAGAACCCGGTCCGGCAGCGCCCGCGCGAACGGACCGAAATGGCGCGCGATGCGGCCCCAGTCCTCGGCCGTGCCGTCGGTCATGGCGCGAAACCGGGCGCGCGCGCTCGTCTGATCATCCATGGCGGGTCCTCCTAGATGGACGCTGAGGCTACGCGCCCCCGCCCCGCCCCGGCAAGACCTGCTGATCGCGCCTGATCCGGCGGGGCCGCTTTGTCGTAAGCGATGGTAAGCTGTTTGAGGGGCCATCCCATGTCCTCCACGACCAACACCTCCCGTACGAAAGATCATTCCAGCGCGGCGCGACGCACCTGTAAGGGCCAGTCAAGGCGCGACCGCTTCTTCAATGCGCGCGGCGCCCTCGCCCTCGGCCGCGATCGCTCGGGCCACCGACGATTTGCCGCGCTCTACGATGATTTGCTGAGTTGAGCAGGCCTGATGCACCACGCGATTCACGGCGTGGACGCGCCGTTCCCAGAGGCCGGCTGGAACGCATGGCGCGCCTCACCGCGCTGGGCGCCGGCATGGCCGGCGGAACCGCGGCCAGCGCGGTGAACGCCTGGGCCCGGGGCGAGCGGGCGGATCTGGCCACCCACGCCTTCAGCCCCTCTAACGCCAGGCGCTTCGCCGAGGAATTGTCGCGCCTGCGCGGTGCGGCGCTGAAGCTCGGCCAGCTTGTCTCCATGGATATCGGCGCGGTGGCGCCGCCCGAATTCGCCGCCGCCGCCGAACGCCTGCGCGCCGGTGCTGATCCCATGCCGCCGCGCCAGTTGCGCCGCGTGCTCGACCGGCGCTGGGGCAAGGGCTGGATGACCCGCTTCCAGCGCTTCGAACCGCGCCCGGCGGCCGCCGCCTCCATCGGCCAGGTTCACAAGGCGGTCACCAGGGAAGGCCGGGTTCTGGCGGTGAAGATCCAGTATCCCGGCGTGCGCAACAGCATCGATTCAGATCTTGATTCTGTGGGCCGGCTGGCGCGCCTGACCGGCGCGGTGCGCGCCGAATTCGACCTCGCCCCCTATCTGGCGGCCGCCAAGACCGCGCTGCATCACGAAGCTGATTATGAGCGCGAGGCGGACAATCTGCGCCGGTACAAGGCCGCTCTCGGGCCCGACCCTGACTTTGTGATCCCGGAGGTGGACGCCGACCTCTCCGGCCCGGACATCCTGGCGATGGACTGGTTTGAGGGACGCGGGATCGAGCACGCCGCCCAGGCAAACGAAGCCGAGCGCATGCGGGTGTTCACCGCGCTTCTTGACCTCACCCTGCGCGAGCTGTTCGCCATGGGACTGATGCAAAGCGACCCCAACTTCGCAAACTTTCTGTACGCCGGCGACGGTCTCGCTGTGGGCTTGATCGATTTTGGCGCGGTGATCGATATTGATCCTCAGATGACGAAGGCCTGTCGCGCGGTGCTGCGCGCCGGGCTTTCCGGTGATGACGCGGCCATGGCGGCGGCGCTGGGCGAGCTGGGCGCGTTGAAGCCGGACACCGCGCCGGCCCACCGCGACGCGCTGGTGGCGCTGGCGGATCAGCTGTTCTCGGCCGTGCGGGCGAGCGGCGAGAAAGGCGGGTTTGATTTCACCGACACGGGCCGGCTCACAGCCCTGAGAGAGGGCGGGGTCGCGCTGCAGCGCGATGGTTTCGCGCCCGAGCCGGCGCCGGACCTCCTGTTCATCCAGCGCAAGTTCGCCGGGCTCTACCTGCTCGGGGCGGCGCTGAATATTCGCATGGATTTGCGAGAGACCCTGCAGGCCTGGATCTAGGCGCGGGTCGTTCAGGCGGCGTCAGAATCGGCGGACAGGAACGCCTTCACCGCAGCAAGACTGCGCTCAGGCGCTTCTTCCTGGGGTAGATGGCCCAGATCATCAAAGGTCTCAAGGCGCGCATTCGGCAGCAGACCCAGATAATCCTGGGCGTTGGCCACCGGGATCAGCCCGTCCTTCTCGCCCCACACCAGCAGGGTCGGCGCGGTGATCCTCGGCAGGCGCGGGCGCGGATCGCGAAGGATCGTCTGCTCCATGCGCGCGATCAGCGCCGCACGCGCGCCCGGCGCCCGCAGAAGGTCGTAATAACGCTGCACCGTCTGATCCTCGAGCCGTTCGGGATCGCCGAAGCTCTGCACCAGATTCATCCGCACCAGAAAGCGCGGCAGGATGAAGCGCATGATGTTGGTGACGACGCCGACTTCGGGCGCCTCATCGTATTCAAACCCGGTGCTGGCGAAGCCGTCCGGCGCCACCAGCACCAGCCGGTCGACGCGGTCGGGATGCGCGGCGGCGTAGGACCAGGCGATGCGCCCGCCCACTGAGTTGCCCACCAGAGAAGCCCGCTCAAGCCCGTAATGGGCCATCAGAGCGTCGAGAAGCTCAAACGCGCGCGCATCGTCATAACGGCCGGTGGGATCGGGCGGCGACAGGCCTGAGCCGGGAAGATCAAACCGGATGACCTGAAACTGCGACTGGAGCCCCTGCGCCCAGCCCTCCCAGGTGTGCAGGCTGGAGCCAAAGCCGTGAATCAGGATCACGGCCGGCGCGGACTCAGGTCCGTCGGCGCGCACGTGCAGCCGCGCGCCGGCGATCTCGATCATGTCGGACGGGGCTCGCAGATAGGCGTTTTCAAGCCGCTGGCGGGACAGGTCGGGAGTCCACAGCCAGGCCCCGGCGGCCGCAATCAGGACGATGACCGCGACCGTGATAATAAGCACTTTACTCATCTCCGCCCTTGCCCGGGAATAGTCCGGCTCTCGCCATTTCGGTCTTGAGCCTTTCGTAAAGATACGTTTACGTCCAGTCCAAACCAGATCGTTCACAAGGGGTTCGCAGTGGTTTCGACCAACATGCCGACAGCCATCGTCACCGGCGCATCCTCGGGCGTCGGCCTTTACACGACCAAGGCACTCACCGAGCGCGGCTGGCGGGTCGTCATGGCCTGCCGCGACATTGCAAAAACCGACAAGGCGATCCGCGAAACCGGCATTGCGCGCGACCGCGCCCTTCCCATGCATCTGGATCTGGGCTCACTGGAAAGCGTGCATAGCTTCATCCGCGACTTTCGCGCCACGGGTCACCCGCTGGACGCGTTGGTGTGCAATGCGGCGGTCTATCTGCCGCTGCTAAAAGAGCCCAAGCGCTCGCCTGAAGGCTACGAGATTTCGGTGGCCACCAATCATCTGGGCCATTTCCTGCTGGCGCTGACTCTTTTGGAGGATCTGGCGAAATCAAAGCGCTCGCCGCGGCTGATCACGCTGGGCACGGTGACGGCCAATTCCGAAGAGTTCGGCGGCCGCATTCCCATCCCCGCGCCGGCCGATCTGGGCGAGCTTGAGGGCCTGGAGGCCGGATTCAAGGAGCCGGTGGCGATGATCAATGGCGGGCCGTTCAAAGCCGGCAAGGCGTATAAAGACAGCAAGCTTTGCAACATGATCATCAGCCGCGAGCTGCATCGGCGCTATCACCACACCACCGGGATCGTCTTCAGCACGCTCTATCCCGGCTGCGTCGCCGACACCGCCCTGTTTCGCGCCACGCCGCCGGTTTTCCAGAAGGTGTTTCCCTGGTTTCAGAAGACCATCACCGGCGGCTATGTCAGCCAGGACATCTCTGGCGAGCGCGTCGCCCAGGTGGTCGCCGATCAGGGGTTTGAGACCTCCGGCGTGCACTGGAGCTGGGGCAATCGCCAGAAAACCGGCCGCGACGCCTTCCACCAAAAACTCTCCGCCCAGGCCAACAATCAGGCCCGCGCCGAACGCCTTTGGGATCTCAGCGCGCAGCTGTGCGCGGTTGAGACGCCGGTGTTCAAACCGCTGAGCGATCCCGAGCCGGCGTGAAGCGGCGCTAAGGCGCGCCCGTCCAGAAGAGCCGTGATCATGGAGACGGCCGGATTGGCGCGCCTCATGGTTTGCCGCCGGGTCACCGCCGCAAGCGTGAGCGGACCCGATCCGCTCAGACAAGGGTCTGAATAACCGCGACACCGATCATGGACGTCGCTCCCCCGTAGGCGACGATTATGCGGGGCTATGCCTGGAGCTCGATGAGACGGTCCAGTTCACCGGTCACGCGCACGCCTGACAGCGAAGGTGTCCACCGCTTGGGATGCGCCGGACACCAAACGCTCGAGTGGCCCCGGCGGCAGGGCCTCGCCATTTCCCGGCGCTTGCGGCTGACCTCTCAGCCGCGCCTGGCTTGATCAAATCGCATCCAGCGCCTCGTCAAGCTGAGTAATGAGGTCGTCGGCGTCTTCGACGCCGCAGGAGTATCGCAGCAAAGTTTCGGGGATCCCGAGGGCAGCGCGCTGCTCTGCGGTGCATTCCACGTGGCTGGTGACCGAGGGTGGCCCGATAAGGGTGTTGACCGAGCCGAGACTGGCTGCGCGGTGCACGTATTTGAGATGGCCCACAAAACGCTTCAACGCGTCGAAATCGCCGTCGATGGAGAAGCTGAGCATCCCGCCGAATCCGGACATCTGGCTTTTGGCGACATCGTGCTTGTCATGGGTCTCAAGGCCCGGGTGGAATACGTCCTTCACCCGCGGATGGGCCTTCAGGAAGCGCGCCACCGAGAGGCCGGTCTGGTTCTGCTTCTGCACCCTGAGATCCAGCGTCTTCATACCGCGCAGCAGAAGATAGGCGGAGAACGCGGACAGGACCGCGCCGCAAATCTCCCGGTATTCATAGACGGCCTGCACCAGGTCCCGCCGGCCGATCAGCACGCCGCCCATCGCGTCGTCGTGGCCGCCGAGATATTTGGTCGCCGAATGGAGCACCAGATCCGCGCCGAGCGCCAGCGGGGTCTGATTGATCGGCGTGGCGAACGTATTGTCCACCACCGTGATCGCGCCCTGGGCTTTCGCGGCGGCGATGGCGCGGCGCAGGTCGATGATCTTCAGCGTCGGATTTGTCGGGGTCTCCAGGTAGACCAGCTTGCATCCCTTGGCGATCGAGGCCTCGATCGCGTCGCTGTCGCTGGTCTCGATCAGATCCACCTCAACACCCATGCGCGGAACATGATCAAGGAAAAGCCGGCTCGTACCACCGTAGCTGTCCTTGATCGAAACCACCCGATCGCCCGGCGAGAGGTGGGTGAACAGCGTATTGGAGATCGCCGCCATGCCGCTGGAGAACGCGATCGCCTTCTCGCCGCCTTCAAGCAGGCGGCATTTTTCCTCGAAGACCGCGACGGTCGGGTTGGTGTTTCGGCTGTAGATAAACCCTTCAGACCGGCCGAGCGCGACCGCGGCCCATTCGTCCATGTCCTCGTAAGCGAACGGCGCGCTCTGAACGATAGGGACCTGCGCCGCACCGAAGGCGAGCGGGTGCTCCTCCCCGCCCCAGACCGCGATGGTGGACGGCTTCTGAGTGGCGATGGTCGAGGGTTTGCGGCCTGCACCGCTCGGCGGCTTTTGATCTGTCGTAGCCATCGGCTTGGTCTCCCCGTTGAATCTGGACGCGCTCTGCAGAGGCGCCGGTCGCAGGCCGCATTGAAGGCGCCCCGCGCCCGGCGGCCCTGGTGCTATGGGCGCTCGTTGGGCGCGTCGAACAGCGCGCCGTGCTCGACCCGGGCGGTTGCGGAGACGGCCGGGTTCTGAACCTTCATGGACGTCAAATCCAGCACGCTGTCGGGGCCGATCGCGGTGAGCGCCACCGCGGGCCATTCAAGCGCCCCGTCCGGCGCGAATCCGGGGGCGCCGACCGGCTCGACGAGCCAGGCGTGGCCACCGCTGAGCGTATAGAACCGGCCGGTTCCGTCGGCGTCGATCGCCAGCGCGCTATCCTCATCGATCCCGATGCCGACCGCCTGCGGATCGCCTGTGGCGCGGCTCTGGGCTATGAAGGCGATGAGCCGGCCAAGGCGTCCCCGCTCGGAAAAATGGGTGTCGGTGATCACGTGCTCGAGAAACGGCAGATCGAGGAAGTCGCGCACCAGCGTCACGCCCACACCGTTCGGATCTGCGAGCGCGGTGGGTGAATCCACCGCGAACTCGGCCATGGCGCCGTAGCCGGCGCCGCCCAGGATCGCGAGACCGGCGCTGGTCCCGCCCAGCGGGCGCCCCTGCGCAGCGTGAGCGTTCAGGGCCGCCTCGACCGGCGTGTCTTTCCAGAAGCGGACGTAGTTGGACTGGTCTCCTCCGGCGATGAAGACACCGTCGGCGTTCGACAGAATGTCTTCGACCCGGGGGTCGAATGCAGCACTGCGATCAGTGAACACCAGGGTCTGGACCGAGGCCACTCCGCCAAGCTCGTTGAAGATCCACTCGCCGTCGGAGCCGTCCTGGGAGGCGCGCAGAATGACGAGATGCCCATGGCCCGCCTTTTCCAGGAACCAGCGCCAGGCCGGCGGACTCCAGTCGCTTCCGCCGATCATCAGGATCCCGAAGGACGGAGGCTGAGGGGTCGCGGCGCCGACATCTCCCGTTACGTAGTAGCGGTATCCCGGCTCGGCCGGCGCCTGGACAGGAGACGCCGACAGCGGGCCGGCGAACAGCATGGCGAACACCGCGATTGCTAGTGAATTCAGGCGCACCCTTAACTCCCTCTCCCCAACCCGAAACCTGCGGGCCCGCTGCCGCTTGCGCCAGCGTCGTGCGGATCGGCCGGCGCAAAACGCGCCCCCGGATCATCACAGCCCGTGCGCCACGAACCCGATGGAATTTCCCGGATCAATGGCTCTTCGCTGGCAGTCTTGCAGAAAATAAAGACAGAACTTGTCTTTATATGATCAATTCTGGACGTATTATGCTGAAAAAGGAGGTATTAGAGCCAGATGTCAAAAATGGACCTGATTGACCGCAAGCTGCTCGACGCTGTTCAGCAGGATGCACACCTCACCGCCGACCAGCTGGGCGCGGCGTGCGGATTATCTCCGACCGCGGCGCTCAAGCGGTTGAAGAAACTGCGATCGGACGGCGTGATCGAAAAGGAGACTGCGGTCATCTCTCCGAAAGCCCTGGGACTGAACATCATGGCGATCGTGCTGGTCACGCTTGAGCGCGAAGATCGCACCGTGATCGAGCGCTTCGCGCAGGATGTTCGCACCACCCCGCAAATCACGCAGGGCTTCTATATCACCGGCGAGGCTGACTACGTCCTGACCATCGTCGCTCGCGATATGGACGACTATGATGAATTCACGCGATCGTTCTTTTATGATCGTCACAGGATCAAGAGCTTCAAGACCTGCATCGTGATCAATGTGCTGAAGTCCGGCAGCGCGATGCCCATTCTGGAGTCCTGACGCTCGACCTGCGCGCCGCATCGGGCGGACACGCCGCAAGGGTTCATCTGCCGCCTTCAGCTCGCGGTCCATATGACGCCTGCTTTGGTCGCGCTTGCGGCATTGGCGACGGAATTCGTCGTTTCAATGCAAAATTCTACAAAACCTGGCTTTATTTGATCAAAAATTGACAAAGCTGCGAGCGGTCTCGCTGCTATGGTTTCCACTCATGCACAAGATAAAGGTGTTGGAGTCGCCAAAGGTTACCGGGCGGCCGTGAAGCGAAGGGGGACTACAATGCGTCGTCAAATTCTTGCCGCTGGAACGAGTCTGTTGGTCACCGCGGCGGCGTCCGCACAGGACGCCGAGCCGTCCAATGAGCCCGTTCCGGTTCAGGCGGCCAGTTCCGACCAGAGCCAGAACGAAGCTGCAACGCCAGGTGCGGACGTGATCACCGTCCTGGGCTCGCGTATTCCACGCACTCAGATCGAAGGTCCGGCGCCGGTCACCACCATCACCGCCGAAGACATCCTTGCGCAAGGCTTTCAAGACATCCCCGGCTTGATGCGGGCGATGACCCAGAATGCAGGTGAAACCCAGACGACCCAGAGCTTCGGCGCCAATACGTTTACGCCCGGCGCCCAGCAGGTGGACCTGCGCGGCCTCGGGCCGAGCCGGACCCTCGTGCTGGTGAACGGTCGACGCGTTGCGGACTTCCCGATGCCCTACAGCGGCAACAGCAATGTCGCCGATATCTCGAACATCCCGATCGGTCTGATCGGCCGTGTGGAGATTCTCAGCGGCGCGGCGTCATCGATCTACGGCTCTGACGCGATCTCCGGCGTGGTCAATTTTGTCCTTAAGGACGAGGTCGATGGATCGCGCATCGATTTCCAGATCGGGACGACCGAGCGCGGCGGCGGCACGACGTTCAGGCTGACGGGCTCGACCGGGTTTGAATCCGGCAATTTTCGCACCTTGCTTGGCGCAGAATACCGCAACCAAGAGCCGATCTGGGGTTTTGAGCGGGAAATCCAGGACTCTACGGCGGATAACCCGACCAGAACCGAGCCGCTCGCCGTGCGCAATTTTCTGCGCTACGATTCCGGTGGTTATTACATCGATCCTGGGCAGGCTGCGTGCGCCGGGGTTGGCTCAACCAATGAAGGAACGACGTATTACGCGCCACGCGACGGCTTCGGGTTTGATGTCAACAACGGTTACGCCGCCACCGACGGATATTTCTGCGGCAGCAACGAGGCGATCGGCTACGGCCATATCCAGTCCGATCGCGAGGCGCTGAACCTTTTTTCCGCCTCGACCCTGGAATTTGACAACGGCGCGGAACTCTTCCTGGACGCCCAGATCGGCCTTCTGGACACCCGCGTGTTTAACGGATTCAAGTCCTGGTATTACCAAGAAGGCGAAAACGAGGAAGGGCTGTTCTACAACCCCGGAAACCTGGACGCCATTGATACATATTGGCTCGACCAGCTCGACGGTTGGTATCGCGTCTTCACGCCCGAAGAGGTCGGCGGGTTCGATAACGCGATGATCACAAACGAGTCGATCACGTTCAATATCACGACCGGCGTGAGAGGATCGTTCGGCTCCGAGAGCGACTGGGATTACGAGGCCTACTACAATCACGCCCGTTATACGTCGGAGATGGCCTGGCCGGAAATCGTGATCGACGCCAGCAACGCCTTCTTCCTCGGCGCCCCGGTCGACGACCCGAACAACACCACCGGCTATACGCGCTTTGACGCCGATCCGGCCCGGCTTTTCACCGCCCTCACGCCGGCCGAATACCAGCAGATCTCCGCCTATACGGTCTATGAGCCGGAAACCTATGTGCATAATTTCCAGGGCACGATCACCACGGCGGACCTGTTTGAGCTGCCCGCCGGGCCGGTCGGCTTCGCCGCGGTGGCGGAGGCGGGAACCCAGGGCTACGACGTCAACCCCGATCCCCTGGCCTTGACCAATTACTATGTCGGCATTCGCGACTCCGACGGTTCGGGCGACCGCGAGCATTATGGCGCCGGCGCTGAATTCAGGGTTCCGATCTTCGAAGCCTTGAGCCTTAGCGCAGCCGGGCGGTACGACCATTACAGCTACGCGCAGAACGATTTCGGAGAAGCGACCTACAATTTCGGGCTGGAGTACCGCCCGCTTGATCAACTCTTGATCCGGGGCGCGATCGGCACCGGCTTCCGCGCACCCGACCTGCACTACGTCTATCGCGGGCCAGGCACGGTGAACGGGAGCGGCGCGGACTATTTCGACTGCCGCACCACCGAAACCAATCCGACCGCCGCCGACTGCGTGAACGACTATTTTGAAGGCTTCGTCAACGAGCGAGCGGGCAACCCCGAGCTGCTGCCGGAGACCGCGCAATCTCTCACCGCCGGCTTCGTCTGGGCGCCGAGCGACAATTTCGACCTCTCGGTGGACTATTTCCGGATCGAGCTGGACGACCAGGTCGCCAACCTCAGCGTCGACCAGCTCCTGCGGGACGAGGCCGCGTGCCGCATCGGCACGGACTTTGACGGAAGCGCCGTCGACACCAACTCGCCGACCTGCGTCGATGCGTTGAACCGGGTGAGCCGCTTCACCAGCGGTGCGAGCACCGGCGAGCTCCGGCTGATCAATCTCCTGCCGATCAACATCGCGCAGCAGGAGACCGACGGGATTGATGTGGAGGTTAACGCCGGTTTCGACATCGGCTCGCTCGGCGACCTCGCGTTCGGCGCCAGCTATACCTATGTGATCGACAACACAATCCAGCAGTATCCCCAGGACCCGATCATCGACAAATTCGAGCCGGTGAGCGGTTACGAAATCCCGCGGGACAAGGGCCGGGCCCATGTCACATGGAGCACCGACCGGTTCTCCACCACGCTCTCAACCATCTATACCGGGGAGATGACCAACTGGAACTGGGACGATAAGATCGACGACAGCTGGTGGTTCTACCTCTCCGGCCAATACTATCTGAACGATCGCGTTCGGATCAGCGCCACCGTGGACAATCTGCTGGATAGCGATCCGGTCGAGGATCCCAGCCACGCCAGCTACCCGTATTACAACTCCTCCTGGTACGACAGCATCGGACGGAGCTATTACCTCCAGCTGACCTACAAGTTCGGAGGCGAACCGCTCTAGACTGGCGGCTTATGTCGACCCAATCCGGTGCGACCGGGCCGGCGGCCGGTGCGAGGATGCGCGCCGGCCGCCTCCGTTCCGCGATATAGCGACAGGGAGATCGAGACCCGTGGGATTTTTGGACATTGACGGCCGCCGCCTCGGCGCGGCCCTGGGGGCGGTGGTTCTGGCCGTTTCGGCGCTCACCCCGTCCGCACAGGCGAGCTACGCCTATTATGTCGGCAAGAACCTGACGGAGGACGGCAGCGTCATGGTGGGGGGAACCGGCGAAGAGGTGTCCAGCCACTGGCTCGAGATCGTCCCGGCCCGCGATCATCCCCACGGCGCCATGATCACGGTGGGCGTGACCGGCGAGGCGGTGCTGCCCGGCGAACTCATCGAAATCCCGCAAGCGGCGCACACCTTCCGCTACATGCAGATGGCCTATTCCGATTTCGAGGGCTTTCCCGCGCCCCTGACCAATGGCGGCGTCAACGAGCATCAGGTCGCGGTGCGCGATGTCTGGGCGCCCAGCCGCGACGAACTTGTCGCGATGACGCCGAACCCCCAGCGCGGACTGCAATACTCCGATCTTGCGCGTATCGTCATGGAGCGCGCCACGACCGCCCGCGAAGGGGTGGAGATCATCGGCGAGCTGATCGCCGAGCACGGCTTCGCCACCTATGGCGGCAACACCCATTTGATCGCCGACCCCGACGAAGGCTGGGTGGTCTGGCAGCTCGCGGGAGGGCAGGGTCTCTGGGTCGCCGAACGCCTCGGCCCGGACGAGGTTCGCGTCCTCTATCCCGGCGGAATCGGCGAGGTGCCGTTCGACATCGAGAACGACCCGGACTTCATGGCGTCGTCGAACTTCATCAGCTTCGCCGAGGCGCAGGGCTGGTACGACCGCGCATCAGGGCGAGACTTCAATGCGGCGCGCGTCTACGGGCCCCAGACGATCGAGGATTTTCGCAATCCAGGCATCAAGCTGATGTCGCCCGCCGACATGGAGGAGGCGACGCGCGCAATGGCTCCGGTCAGCGAAACCGACCTCATCGAGCGCGTGCGCGATCCGCGCGTGGTCGATGACGACGCCGGTTACGGCCAGGTCGTCAGCCTTCACGCCGGGACGCCCGATCCCGACCTCATCCGCATGTGGGTGGCGCCCACCAGCTCGGTGACCGCGCCCTTCAATGTCTGGTGGCTGGGCGTGCAGGACGTTCCCATGGAGTACGCCCAGCACCGCTATCTCACCAAGGACGCGGCCTCGACCTTCCTCAATCCGGACTACCAGATGCAGGAGGCGACACAGTTCGCAGGCCGCCTGTTCAAGCAGGTGATGTACTACGCCTGCTCGGCTCCCGATGTGCTCCTGCCGCCGGTGACGCAAATGCTCACAGGCTTCGAAGCGCAGACGCGCGGCGATCTTGACTGGGTCGAACGGTCCGCGCGGATCCTGATCGAGTCCGGCGATCGCGAGGCGGCGCACGCCCTCCTGACCCATTACGCCACCAGTCGAGCCATGGACGCGCTTGATCTTGGAGAGGTGATGGCAGACGCCCTCGACGCCTACACCCGGCTCATCACCGGCCAGCGCCGGCCGGAAGGCGGAGAGATCAACACCATGGACCCGACGGTGAATTGTCTCGCAGGCGGTGATCCAGACACGCCTGCACGGTGACCCGGGTCCCAAGACGGTTCTGACCGACGGGTGACCGCCTAATCATGACCTGACTCGAATGAGCACCCGGCCATCGCGACACCCGCCGCCAACAAGTTCACCAACCGCATCGCAAACTCCGTCGCCGCGTTCTCGTGAGCGGATCGAACCGTTCGACTTTCGAGCAAGAAAAGCATCTCGGACGGATCGCTGAACCTCGCGAGTGAGGTCCATTGTCTGGACCAGTCATGTGCCGGGGAGCCATCGTCAACGGATGCGAACCAAGGCCGGAGCAGATGGGAACGCTTGGTAAAACAATGCGCTAACAGGTATGGCGCATGCTGGCGACTAACCCGTTGCCAGCGGCAAAAAAGAAGCCCGCCCAAGCGGGCTTTCGCCTTGATTTTCCGGGCTTTGCGATGGTACCGCCTCCCTGGTTTGAACAGGGGACCTCTAGATCCACAATCTAGCGCTCTAACCAACTGAGCTAAGGCGGCTCGCCATCAAGCGGGCTGACCGAGGGGCGAGGCCTCTCGACAGGGCGCGGAAACTAGCTTCGCTCTCGCCGGCTTGCAAGAGGCGCCATGCGGCGTCCACACATGGCGCGCAGGTTCGGTCACGGCGTTTCGGGCGAAGCGCCGGCGGGCGGTGCACCCGCCCTCGCCGGCGCCGCTGACCCGTTACGAGCCAGCGGGTCCTAGACCCGGTAACCCTTGCTTCGCAGGATCTCGGTAAGCTGGCTGATGCGGGTGGAATCCGACGGGTGGGTGGAGGCGAATTCGGGCGGGCCGCCGCGTGCGGCGCCAGCCTCGGCTTTGGCCTGCCAGAAGCGCAGCGCCTCCAGGGGATCGTATCCGGCCCGCTCCATGTAATCGACGCCCAGCCGGTCGGCCTCCAGCTCGTGTTCGCGCGAATAGGGCAGGATCACGCCATAGGTAAGGCCGGTGCCCAGAATGCGCGACCAGGCGTCCGGATTCTCCACCCCGGCGCCGCCCAGCGCGATACTCGCGATTCCCAGGCCCACCCCGGCGGTGGCCTGACGGCGCGCCCGGTCGGCGGCGTGATTGCGCGCCAGATGCCCGACCTCGTGGCCCATCACCGTGGCCACCTGATCGTCGTTTTCCATGGTCTCCAGAATGCCGCGATAGAAGGCGACCTTGCCGCCCGGCAGCACCCAGGCGTTCTGGGTGTCGGAATCAAAGACGACGAACTCCCACTCATACTGGGTCATGCCGGAGGCCGGCACGATGCGCTGGCCCACGCGTTCCACGCGGCGGCGCAGGGCCGGATCCCGGCTGACCGGCTGCTCGGCGATCGCCTCCTGCCAGGCCATCTGGGAGGCTTGCAGAATCTGCTGATCGGAGACCAGCGCCTCGGCGAGCCCGCCGCTGGCGCAGCCGGCCGCCGTGAGCGGAAACACCGTGCCCGCGGCCAGGCCGCGCAAAATCTCGCGCCGACCCATGGTCACACGCGGCAGCTTGTCGATATTGATCTCGGTCATGTCCTCATCCCCTCCGGTCCTCGAACCGGTTCCATCGCGCCGGTCCTCACGCCTGCCCTGACGCCGGTCCCGGCGCGGGTGTAAGCGCGGTGAACCCGGCGAGGTTCCAAAAAAAACCGGCCAAGCGTGGGATGCAGGCCGGTTCCGCCATGGAATCGCCACGCCCTTTGCGCGACAATAGTCTCACAAGTCGAGCGCGCCGTCACCGCTGCGCTCGGTCTGATCCACGCCCGCCCCTCAAAGGACTCCTCCATGCGCCGCCTCCTCGTCATTCTTCTGGTTCTCGCCTTCGCCGTGATCGGCGCGGCCTTCGTGCTGCCAAGCCTGATTCCCAGCGACGCCCTGCGCGGGCGGGTGGAGCAGGCGGCGAGCGAAGCGCTGGGCCGCCAGGTGACGCTTGAGGGCGAGATCGAGCTCAGCATTCTGCCCCGCGTTCAGGTGCGCGCCACACAGGCGAGCATCGCCAACGCCGAGGGCTTCTCCGACGAAGCGTTCGCACGGATGGGCGAAATGCGCTTCGCCCTGGCGCTGGCGCCGCTTCTGTCGCGCAATATCGAGGTTCAGGAGTTCGTGCTGGTCGAGCCGACGATCCGGCTGGAGGCGCGCGGCGGCGCCAATAACTGGACGCTGGGCGCGCGCTCATCCGACGACGCCGCGGCGCCGGCCTCAAGCGCGGGCTTCGTGCGCGAACCCGGCGCCCTGCCCTTCGAGGCGAGCTTCGGCGACGTGCGGGTCATCGACGGGCTGGTGATCTATTCCGACGAAACCCAGACCCGGCGCATCGAGGAATTCAATCTCCAGGTCGCGCTGCCCGGCGTGGACCAGCCCCTGCAGCTCTCGGGCGGTTTCAGCGCCGACGGGCGACCCATGAACTTTGACGCTGGCCTTGGCTCGCTGCGGGCGTTCTTCGAAGGCGGGCGCACGCCTGTAAACCTGGAGATGACCGGCGCCCTCGCCGATATCTCGTTCGACGGACACATTCTGGAAGGCGAGGCCGTCGCGTTTGACGGCGAGGCCGATATCCGCCTGCCGCTGCGGGCGCTGGCGCGCTATCTGGGCGCCGACCTGCCCGAGGGCGATATCTTCCAGACCTTCCGGGCGAGCACGCTGCTCTCCGGCGCGCCGGGCCGGATCATCCTCACAGACGCCGAGATCGGCTTTGACGATATCAGCGCCACGGGCGATCTGCGGCTGGATTATGACCGGGTGCGCCCGCTGGTGTCGGGCACGCTCAACACGCCGCGCCTGGACCTGACGCCCTATATCCCCGCTGAATCCGCAGGCGGCGGCTCCGGCGGCGGCGGCGGGGTCGGCCCGTGGAGCGAGGAGCCCATCGATCTGGCGCCGCTGACCACGATCGACGCGGATCTCACCGTGCGCGCCGACACTTTCATCGCCCGCGACATCCAGGCCGACGACGTCACCGTGGATCTGGACCTCACCAATGGCCGGCTTGCAGCAACCCTGTCGAACTTCCAGCTCTATGGCGGGCGCGGCCAGGTGGTGGCGCGGGTGAACGCCAATGCGGCGACGCCGCGCTACGAGTTCACCGCCGACATCACCTCGCTTGAGGCGCTGCCCTTTCTCACCGCTGCGGCCGGATTTGATCGGCTCGCCGGAATCGGCGCGCTGAATCTCGATCTTGAAGCGACCGGGAACAGCCCGGCGGCGATCATGAACTCTCTGACGGGGCAGGGCGGGTTCAATTTCGCCGACGGCGCCATCGTCGGCGTCAATCTCGCCCAGGTGATCCGCACCGTGCAGCAGGCGATCCAGACCGGCTCGCTGCCGTCCGGCTTTGCAGAGAGCCAGCAGACTGACTTCACCGCCCTCACCGGCTCTTTGAACATCCAGAACGGCGTCGCCCGAAATCTCGATCTGGCCATGCTCAGCCCGCTTCTGCGGGTGGAGGGCGCCGGCCAGGTGGATCTCGGCGCACAACAGATCGAATACCGCATCACCCCGCGCGCGGTGCAGCAGCTCACCGGCCAGGGCGGCGACCTTGATCTGCAGGGCCTCGCCGTGCCGATCCGCATTCGCGGCGGCTTCAACGATGTCTCCGTGGGCGTCGACTTTGAAGCGGTGGCGCGCGACCTGGTTCGCGCCCGCGCCGGCACGCTGATCGGCGGCGATGTAGGCCGGGCGCTGGGTGAAGGCCAGTCGGTGGAGGACGCCGCCCGGCGCGCCGCCGGCGACGCCCTGCGCAACGCCCTTGGCGGCGACCGGCCGGCTGAAGGCGAGGCTGAACAGGACGATTCACCCGCGGGCCTGCTGCGCGACCTGCTGAACCGCCGCCGCAATCCGCCGGCTGAAGAAGAGCCTGCGGAGGACGAGCCGCAGGACGGCTAGGGGGTCCGGCCTGGCCGCCACCTTGATCCGTGACGCCCGGGCCTATCTACTCCCCCCGTGTGAAGCGCGCCCGCCCGAGGAGCGCGAAACGGGGAGATTTCATGTCGCCAATCGCCAAAACCCTTATCGCAGGAGCCGTCGGCCTGATGGCGTTTTCCGAGTTTGGAGCGCCCGCCGAGGCGCAGACCCGCTTTCCCGGAGACCGGGTGAGCGGAGACCATTACGCCACCCGCTCGCCGGTGATCGCCACCGGCGGCATGGCCGCCACCGCCCATCCGCTGGCCAGCCAGGTGGCGCTCGACATTCTCAAATCCGGCGGCAACGCCGTGGACGCGGCCATCGCGGCGAACGCCGCCATCGGGCTCATGGAGCCCACGGGCAACGGCATCGGCGGTGATCTCTTCGTCATCATCTGGGATCCGCAAACAAGTCAGGTCTACGGGCTGAACGCCGCCGGGCGCTCGCCGCAGAACCTGTCCTATGACCAGCTGGTGGACATCGTGGGCGAAGACGGCTCCATCCCGCCGCTCGGCGCGCTGCCCGTCTCGGTGCCCGGCACGGTGGACGGCTGGTTTGAAATGCACGACCGGTTCGGCTCCATGGCGATGGATCAAATCCTCGCGCCGGCGATCCGCTACGCCGAGGACGGCTTCCCGGTCACCGAAACCATCGGGTATTACTGGGATCGCAACATGACGATCTTCGCCGAACGCTTCGAGCGCGGCGAGTTTGAAGAGTTCGCCAACGCGCAAAGCACCTATCTCACCGCGGACGGCGACGCGCCGCGCGAGGGCGAAATTTTCCGCAATCCCGATCTCGCCAACACCTTGCGCCAGATCGCAGAAGGCGGGCGCGACGCGTTCTATGAAGGCGATATCGCGCGCACCATCCACGCCTATATGGAGCGCATCGGCGGGTACATCTCCTATGAGGATTTCGCGAGCCACAGCTCTGAGTGGGTGGAGCCGGCCAGCGTGAATTATCGCGGCTATGACGTCTGGGAACTGCCGCCCCAGGGCCAGGGGATCGCGGCGCTGCAAATGCTGCAGATCCTGGAAGGCTACGACCTGGCCGGGATGGGCTTCATGAGCCCCGAGACGCTTCACCTGATGATCGAGGCCAAGCGCCTCGCGTTTGAAGACCGGGCTCGCTACTACGCCGACCCCGACTTCGCCGACATCCCGCTGGAGGCGCTGCTGAGCGAGGAGTACGCCGACAGCCGCCGCGCCCTGATCTCCATGGATCAGGCCATGGAGAGCGTGCCGTTCGGCGATCCGGCGATCCTTGAAGACGGCGACACCACCTATCTCACCGTCGCTGACGGCGAAGGGATGATGGTCAGCCTGATCCAGTCCAATTATCGCGGCATGGGCTCCGGCCTCGTCCCCGACGGACTCGGCTTCATGCTGCAGGACCGCGGCGAGCTGTTCAGCCTCGATCCGGAGCATCCCAATGTCTACGCACCGGGCAAACGCCCCTTCCACACGATCATTCCGGCCATGGTCACCCGCGACGGCGAGGCGTTTATGAGCTTCGGCCTCATGGGCGGCGGCATGCAGCCCCAGGGCCATGTGCAGATCATCTCCAACATGATCGATTTCGGCCTCAACGTGCAGGAAGCCGGCGACGCGGCGCGCTGGCGCCATGAAGGCTCCACCGAGCCCACCGACCCCGTGACGCTGCAAGGCGGCAAAGGCGTCGTACGGGTGGAGAGCGGCGTACCGCAAAGCGTGCGCGAGGCGCTGGAGGCGCTGGGCCACGTCGTGCAGGACGGCGATGGCGGCTTCGGCGGCTATCAGGCGATCCGCCGCGATCCGGAAACCGGCGTCCTGTTCGGCGCTAGCGAAATGCGCAAGGACGGCGCGGCCCAAGGCTACTAGGCCCTCCTGCTTTGTTTGGTTTCAGGCGCGCGCCGCGGCGGCGGCGCGCGCTGCGCGTCCTCATTGTGGGACCGCGCTGCGTGCCGCTGGAGGCGTGCATTCACCAGAGCGGCGGATCCGGCCAAAGGACTGCGACGACGCAGCGCCGTGGCGCTTTGAGTCGCAGGATTTTCGTGTTTCCCTTAATTGAAAGTTGACCGCACCCGTTTGGCGAGTATCCAAACCGGGATTGGATGCAAGGGCTTTGGCATGAAACGGCTTGGACAGACTCTGCCGCCGGGGCTGGAGACGGCGTCCGACGACCGGGACGCGCGGATCGAGGAACACCTTGAAGCGATCCGGGCCCTTCGCCGCGAGAGCGACGACGCGGTCCCGTTCAAGCACATCAAGATCATCATCGACGCCTGCTGGCCGATCATGTTCGACCGCGGTTTCGACGCAGCGGCGGAGACCTTCCTTGATCGGACCGCGGAGTTCCCTGACTCGCTTCGTTTCGCCGGGCCCTATCACGCCCGGGAGGTGCAGTTCACGCTGGGGGAGCTGGGCGACTTCGCCCGTCGCGGCCGCAATTTGCAGCCGTTTGACGGCGCGCGCCTGTTCGACAACGGGCCGGACGCGCTGGCGATACGCCTCGCCCGCAGTTTCGGACCGCGGAAGATGGACGCCACGATCGACGATTTTTTTCTGGAGCGTGCGCTTCGAAGCCGCGGCGTATCCCTGCTGATCCTCCATGACGGGCTGGACTTGTCCTATCTTGGCGGGTTCGGAAGCTTTTACCGGCGCCTGAACGACGCGATCCACTGGCTGGAAGACATCGCGGCCGACTATGACAAGGCGTTTTATCTCGGTCAGTCGGCGACCGGCTACAGCGCGCTCTACTTCGCCGGACGCTCACGCATCAAAGCCGTCATGGGGCTGTCCGCGCCCACCCTGCACGATCCCACCGAGGCGCGCGCCGCCTTCTACCGCCAGCGGGTCGCCAAGCTGGTTGGCGAGCATCGCATGGATTTGCGGCCCCTCTTTGAATCCTGGGACGGTGCGGCGCACCTCTGGTACGGCGTCGGCCGGCCCGCCGACGCGCGCTACGCAGAGCATCTGGACGGCTGTCCGGGTGTGCGCCTGTTTCCGCTGGAGACCAAAAGTCACGGACTGCTGAACCGGTGGGGCGATGAGGAGATCAACGCGGCGGTGGATATGATGCTGTCCGACATCAAACCGGGAGCACACCGTTGATGGCTGATGATTTCATGGTGCGGTCCGAGACGGTCAAGGGAGGGGCCGACGCATCGTCGGTGCGGATGCCGACCGCGATTCGCGCCCGCCTACGCCAGGAGCCCGCGCTTCGCGCCAGGGTGAACGCCACGAAGGCGTTCCGCCAGGCGGTGGAACACCCGATCAATATCGACATCACCTCCCGCTGCAATCTGAAGTGCGAAGGCTGCTTTTTTTACGAGGGTGACCACTGGCTGACGGTGAAAGAAGAGACCGATGAGACCGTCTGGGCTCGCTTCTTCACCGAGCAAAAGGCCCAGGGGCGAAAGTTCGCCTTCATCCATGGCGCCGAACCAGCCCTTGTTCAGGACCGCCTGGTGATGGCGTCGCAGATGATTCCGCGCGGCTCGATCAACACCAACGGCACGATCCGCATGCGCCCCGACATCACCCTGCCGCTCCACGTGGCGGTCTGGGGCGAAAACGATTTCGAGAAAATCTTTCGTGGCGGATCGATTTTCACAAAGGTGATGCGCAATTTTGGCGGCGACCGGCGCGCCCGCTTCCTGTTCACGGTCAACCGCTTCAATATCGACCAGATTGATGCGGTGGCCCGGGCGGTTCGCGATGAAGGCGGCAAGCTGTTCTTCAACTATTTCGCGCCGACCGAGCAGTATCTGGCCAAGCTCCGCACGCGGGCGCTAAACGACGATCAGTATTTTCGCGTCTCCACCCCGGAGCAGAACCTTGTCTGGGACGAGGCCAGCCTGGCCGCAGCCCGCGCGGCGATCGAGGACGCCATCGACGCCTATCCCGACACGGTCTGGCACTCCAAGGCCTTCAACCGGGTGATGACCCGCCCAGGCTCCTGGTTCACCCTGGACCAGGACGGGCTCGCCTCGAACTGCCTGTCGCGCAATATGGCTGAACACGCCGTATTCGCGACCGACGCGCGCAAATCAAACGGCAAATGCTCAACCCCGAACATCGACTGCTCCACCTGCAAGATCTATCCGAGCAGCTTGTTTTCGATCATGCGCCAGCCCGGTCATTTTCTGGCCGACAGCTCTGCGACGCTGGAGGACTGGCTGGACATCGTGCGGCACACCTCGCGATTATTCACCCTGGAATCCAACTCCGCCTTCATCGACTGACGCGTTTCAGCTGCGGTTCATGCGCCTGCCGTGTATGCTGGGTCACCGTTGTTTATTGGATGATCCGCCATGCGCACCGCTCTCGCCCTCGCCGTTCTCGCCGCAGCCTGTTTCACCGCCACAGCCAACGCCCAGCGCGGCGGCGGAAGCGGCGAGAATCCTACGATCACCCTCTATGAGCGTCCCGGCTATGAAGGCCGGTCCGTCACGCTGGACGGCGACGCGCCGGACCTGCGCTGGGTGCAGATGAACGACATGGCCAGCTCGATCCGCTTTGACGGCGGCCAGTGGGAGGTCTGCCTGGAGCCCGATTTTCGCGGCACCTGCCAGGTGCTCTCCACCGAACTTCCCGACATGACCCAGTGGGCGTTCAATGACCGCATCACCTCGGTGCGCGCCATCCACCGCCCCCGCCGCGACCGGCGCGAGGGCGTGACGCTGTACGCCGGGGAAAACTATACCGGCCGTTCGGTGACCATCGTGCGCGAAACCAATGATCTGCGCCGCGACGGGTTTAATGACGACGCCCGCTCGATCCGCGTCCATTCAGGCAGCTGGACTTTGTGCGAGGACAGTAATTTCGGCGGCCGCTGTGTCGAGCTGTCGCGCGATTCCGCTGATCTGACGCTCTACCGCATGGAGGCGCGGCTCTCGTCCATGGGGCCGGACGGCGTGCCGCGAAACGACCCGGCGCCCGCCCCGAATCCAGGCTATCCCGGCACTGGATACGACAGCGGCTATGGCTCAGGGTATGGCGCCGGCGACCGGCTCACCGGCGGTGTGCGCGGCGTCGACACGGTGTTTTTCGCCCGTCCTGAACTGAACGGCTATCCGCTGGCCGCCTGCGCCGACCGGTTCCAGCGCCAGTGCGGCCGCGAAGCCGCGGATCTCGCCTGCCGCGCCGCGGGGCTCTCCCGCGCGGTGTGGAGCGGCGAGGCCCGCGCGCCCTACGGCCAGGCCTGGGCCGTCGGCGACCGCTCGGCCGTCAACGCGCGCGCCGTGCTCGTGGATCTTGTCTGCGTGAACTGATCAGGGGCGAACCGGCTGCATGCCGTGCCCGTCCGGCGTGGTGTCCACCGTCTCTCCGATGGTGGACGCCGGCCAGTGATCGCGCACCAGGCTGGACATGAAGCCGCCGTAGGGGCCCGCGAAGTCATGGCCGAGATCGGTGAGGACGAAGAGCCAGTTCACCGGCACGGCGCCGGCCTGCACCAGGCGTTCGATCGCCGTCGTCTCCGCCAGCGTGCTGTTGGTTCCCGACACGTCGGTGACGACATACACATTGTAGCCCGCCTCCAGCAGGTCGAGGCTGGTGTGCATCGTGCAGTTGTCGATCGAGATCCCGCCGATCACCACGTTCGGCCGCCCCTGCTCGGCCAGCCAGGCCTCCATGGCCGGGGTGAAACCGGAAATCAGCGTGCGCGGAAAACGCTCCGCCTCAAAGGTGACGTTCTCGGTCACCGCCGGCAGAAACGTGCCGTAATAGTCGTTCTCTTCACCCAGAATTGCAGCAGGGATCTCAAAGCCGGCGTTGAACTTGGTGAACGCCTCGACATTGTTTGAGAAAACTTCGGGTGGGATCGTATTGATCAGATTATCCAGGCCGGTCACATAATCGACATATATCAGAACCGTGTTCTCCGGATTGAGCCGGTCATTGCTTTGATTAAACGCCGTGAGGTCTTGGGCTGTCGCCGAGGATGCGGCGAGAAACAGCGCGCCGACGCATGTGAACTTGAGCATGAATCTTCCTTCCCTTGGGTGCCGGGTACGATAAGCTGAAAGCCTGATCGTCGGAGAGACTGCGAAACCGGCGCCCCCTGTCCGGAAACGCTCCATGCTCTCACTCAATCATCTGCGCACCTTCGTGGCGATCGTCGAGGCCGGCTCCCAGGCCGCCGGCGCCCAGGCGCTCGGGCTGCCGCGCTCCACGGTGTCACGCCACCTCAACCGGCTGGAGAGCGAGCTGGGCGAGGCCCTGCTCACCGCAGAACCCGGCGCACCGGTTCGGCTTACAGCGTCCGGTCGAAAGCTTTACGCCGCCGCGTCCGGGCCGATCTCCGACCTGACGGTGCTGGACCGGACATCGGCGCCGCGACCCGCCCGCGACGGCGGCAAGATCCGTCTGATCGCGCCCGCGCCGTTCGCCCAGAAACTCGCCGGACGTCTGGTGGCTGAATTTCTCAAGTCGGCCAGCGACACCGAAATCGAACTGATCAGTGCGCCGCGCGCCTTCGACCTCACCGCCAGCGATGCGGATGTGGGCTTTCTGGTGGGCATGGAGCCGCCGCCCCACACGCGTCATTTCGCGCTCGGCACCTTGCAGGCGCGCCTCTACGCCGCGCCGCACGTTTTCACCGCCGCGTCCGAACCGAAGCGACCTGGCGATCTCGTCGGCCACGCCTTCGTCAGCTCCGACTGCGACGGCGGCGAGCGTCAGAACTGGACCCTGTGGCGTCATGGCGACGGGTCGGTGGAGCAGGTGGTGGTGCGCTGTCCGCTGCGCAGCGATCAGGTTGACGCTGTGGCGGAGATCACCTGCGCCGGCCTGGCGATCGGGCGGCTGCCGACCTTTGTGGGTCAGCCCCTCGTCGACACCGGCCGGCTGACGCCGGTGCTGCCGGGCTGGTCGGTGACCGTGCACAGCGTTTGCGTGGCCTTGCGGCCGGGTGTGCGCAACGCCGCCGCAGAGCGGTTCATGCGGTTTGTCGCCGACCACTATGAGCAGATCGTCAGTCGCGCTGAAACGGATAGAAGTCCGAGCCCAGCCCCATGATCCCGGTCAGCGCGTCCAGCGCGGCGCGGCTTTCCTCCACCAGCGCCGGATCGCCCAGATCCGCCGGGCCCAGCTCCTCGCGGTAGTAGGTGTTGGCCCAGGCCGTAAGCGCGTCATGGAGGTCGGCGTCCATCCAGGCGCGCGGATTGACCGCGGCGCGCTGTGTGTCGTCGAGCACGACGCGCAGGCGCAGACAGGCCGGCCCGCCGCCATTGCGCATGGACTGGCGAACCCCGGCGAACTTCACCTCGCCGATGGGACCGTTGCCTTTGGTCATCGCGTCGCAATAGGCGTTGGTGGAGGCGGTCTCGTCAGTTTCCTGGGGCGCCAGCAGGACCTGGCGGTCGGCGCCCGGCCAGATCAGGAGCTGGGAGTTGAAGATATAGGCCGTGATCGCGTCGCCCAGCGGCACATCGGCCTCGGGCGCCTCCACGAAGACCGGCTCGAACAGGCCCTCGGCCGCCCTGCGGATGGCGCCGAGCGCGGCGTCCTTGTCCTCAAACGCATGCTCGTGGAAGAACAGGACCGGGCCGGTTCCCACGCACACCACGTCATTGTGAAACGCACCCGCCTCGATGGCCGCGCGCGACTGCCGGATATGTACGGTGCGCGCCTCATCCAGCCCATGCCGGCGCGCGATCGCCTCGCAGGCCTGCAACGTCTGGCGGGCGGGAAACTTCGCCTGCCAAGGCTCGTAGGCGTCCCGGCCATGGACGAAGATCTCAACACCCGGCGCGCCGTGCTCGGCGCACAGCCGCACATGGTTCGCCGCGCCCTCGTCGGCGAAATTGCCTTGGTGGGGCAGCTGGTCATGGACGGCGAACACCGCCTCGTCGGTGAAGATTCGCTCAAGCGCGCGTTTCGTCTGGAAGCCTTCAATGGAGCGGTGAAGCGCGGTGACGAGATTGGCCGGCGTGAAGTGCACGCGCCCGTCCGCCGTGTCGGCGCCGGGGCTCACCGTGGCGGCGTTGGCCGCCCACATGGAGCTGGCCGACAGCATGTTCAGCGCCAGCGCGGGTTCGGCTTTGTAGGCCGTCTCCCAGATCTCGCCATCGGTGCGCCCGGAAAAGCCCAGCGCCTTCAGGCCGGGAATGAACGGCCGTTCCTGGGGCGGCAGCAGGCCCTGGACCAGCCCCGCATCGGCCAGGGATTTGGCTTTGGCCAGACCTTCCAACACCGCGGCGCGCGGGCTGGAGACCGAACCCTGATTGTTGGCGCTGGCCAGATTGCCCGGCGCGAGACCGCCGTAATTATGGGTCGGGCCGACCAGCCCGTCGAAATTGGCCTCCACCGCGCTCATCAGTCGAGCCCCTTCACGGCCATGCGCTCGGCCTTTGGAGAGGCCTGCGTGGCGACCGGATAGGCGCAGTAGTCCGCGGCGTAGTAGGCGCTCGGCCGCAGATTGCCCGACTGGCCCGGACCGCCGAACGGCATCGAGGACGCCGCCCCGGTGGTGGGCCGGTTGCGGTTCACGATGCCGGCGCGCGATCCTGCCCAGAACGCCTTCCACAGCGCATCGTCATCGCTGACGAGCCCGGCCGACAGGCCGTAGGCGGTGTTGTTGGCTTCTTTCAAGGCGTCCTCGAACGTCTTTGCGCGGCGCACCTGCAGGAGCGGGCCGAAGACCTCTTCATCCGGCGCGTCCACGCCGTCCACGTCCAGAAGCCCCGGGCTGACGAACGCCTCGCCGGCCTCATGCTGCGCGGCGGCGACGATGGGCCTGGCGCCGAGCTTAAGAAGGTTCTCCTGGGCGGCCAGAACGCCGCGCGCGGCGCGCGCATTGATCAGCGGCCCCATGAACGGCTCCGGGCTTGAATCGTACTTTCCCACGGGAAGTTTCGGGATCGCCGCGGCGATCGCCGCGATCACGGCGTCGCCCGCCTCGCCCGCCGGCACGATCAGACGGCGCGCGCACGAGCAGCGCTGACCGGCGGTGATATAGGCGGAGAGAACCGCCACCCGCGCCGCCGCTTCAGCGTCCTCGGCGCCCCACACCACCAGCGGATTATTGCCGCCCATCTCCAGCGCCAGCTGCACGCCGGTGCGCCCGGCGAACATTTTGTGGATCATGGCGCCGGTGGTCCAGCTGCCGGTGAAAAGCACCCCGTCCAGCTCGGCGTCGCTGAGCACCGCAGCGCCGGTTTCGCGCGCGCCCTGCACCAGGTTCAGCACGCCGGCGGGCAGGCCCGCCTCTTCCCAGAGCTTCACCATGAGCTCGCCCACGGCCGGGGTGAGTTCAGAGGGTTTGAACACCAGCGTATTGCCCGCCAGCAGGGCCGGGATGATGTGTCCGTTGGGCAGATGACCGGGGAAATTATAAGGGCCGAGCACAGCCATCACGCCCAGCGGCTTGTGGTCGAGGACCTGCTCGCCGAACTCGGTTTCGGTACGGGTGCGCCCGGTGCGGTCTTCATAAGATTTGATCGACACGCCCGCCTTGCCGGCCATGGCGCCGGCTTCGCCCTTGGCTTCCCAGAGCGGCTTGCCGGTTTCGCGCGCGATCAGCTCGCCGATCTCGTCTGCACGGCTTTTCACAAGCTCGCCAAAGGCTTCAACGACTTTCCTTCGGGTTTCAAACCCCGCCAGCGCCCAGTTCGCGAAGGCGCCGCGCGCCGCTGCAAAGGCCTCGCGCACATCGCCTGCGTCGGACGCGGCGCCCTGCCAGATCGTCTCGCCGGAGGCCGGATCGGTGGAGGCGAACCTCTCTCCCGCACCGGCGCGCCAGACGCCGGCGATAAAAGCCGAATTGGTCATGGTGTTAGTCCCTGGTCCAAATCCGGACGGTCTCACCAGACGTGACGTCGAGCGTACGCCGGGCTTCCTCATCGAGCGCGACATCCCGCTCGCCAAGGCCGATCTCGGCCTGGACGCAGCGGAAATCGGCGAGCCGGTCATTGGAGACCAGCGCGCGCACACGCTCGCCTGCGCTTTCGCCGGCGACCGTCATCAGCCGGCTGTCACGCAGGGTGGCGACCTCGTCCATCCCGCAAGAGACGAGAGGGCCGCCATCGAATATGTCCACATAACGCTCATAGCGAAAGCCCTCGGTTTCGAGGAGCTTGAGCGCGCCCGCGCCATGGGGATGGGTCTGGCCGATCACCTCACGCACGCCCTTGGGCAGAAGGTCGAGATAGACGAGGTGGTTTGGCATCAGATCCAGGATGAACTGGTTGTCGGTGGCCGCCGACAGCCGGTCCGCCTCCTCGAACGTCATGCGGAAAAACGGCCGGGTCACGTGTTCGAAGAAGATGGAATCTCCGTGCTCGTCCACCACACCTCGTAGCTCTGAAAGGATGCGCTTGCCGAACCGGCTCCGGTCCGCGCCCACCAGCATATAGCGCGCCTGCGCGGTCAGACGCCCCGCGCCCGTGCCGCGCAGACCGTCGCGCACAAAGAGCGAGCCCACCTCGGTGGAGCCTGCAAAATCATTCACCAGCAGCATGGCGTCCATGTCGAACCGCCGATCACCCTCTTTGGAGGACTGGGCGAAGGTGAAGATCTTGAAATCGAAATACGGCTTCTTCACGCCGACCATGGCTTTCACCGCACCGGTGCCGAGCACCTGGCCGGTTTCTGAATCCTCCAGCATGAGCTGGTAGGCGCAGTCGCACGGATCTGGAAGCTTGCCCTCGAAGGCTTTCTCGGAGTTGAGAAGCTTCTCGTTCAGCGCCTCGTCTTCAAGCGCGAGCGAGGTGAAGCCGGGTCCCGCCGCGCCGGCGAGTTCCACAAACGCGTCATGGTCGGCCGAACGGGCCGCTCGTACCACCAGCATGCTCTACTCCTCAGGACCGGGCGAGAGCGCGGGCTTCTCCGGCGTCGAAGCGTCCGCGAGCGAACGCCATCAACATCACCGCGGAAAGCCGGGCGCGCTCGGCGAAGCTGGACAGCTTCGCGATCTCGCGGTCGGAATGAATGTCGGCGCCGCACACGCCCAACGTATCCACGTTGGGGCAGCCCGACGCCCACAGATTATTACCTTCGCACACTCCACCGGTGTCGTTCCAGCGAATGTCCAGACCGATCGCCGAACCGGCGGTGCGCGTCCATTCAAACATGCGCTGATTGGCCGGGCTCATGGGCTTGGGCGGACGGGTGAAACCGCCATGGAGGTCGGCGGTGATCCCGTCGCGGGTATTGGCCGCCTGCACCAACGCCTCTATCTCGGCCTTGGCCCACGCCGCGTCATTCTCGGTTTTCACCCGCACATTGAACCGGCAGATCCCGAGATCCGGCACCACGTTGGGCGCGCCGCCGCCGTCAATGCGCGAAACGTTGAAGGTGACCTGCTCGCGCTGCGCATTGAGCGCGTCCAGCCGGTTGGCGAATTCAGCGGCCGCGACAATGGCGTTACGGCCTAGATGGTGTTCGCGACCGGCATGGGCGGCCTTGCCGAGGCACCGCAGTGAGAAATTGCCCGAACCCTTGCGCGCCCCGGCCAGGGAGCCGTCGGCGAGCGCCGGCTCATAGGTCATCCCCACATGCGCTTTCGCGCCAAGCGCGGCGAGCACGGGGCCGGAGCCCAGCGAGCCGATCTCTTCATCGGGACTGACCAGCACGTCATAACCGATCTGATCGCGCCACGGGCTGCGCTCCAGCGCCAGAAGCCCGTGAAGCATGACCAGAAGCCCGCCCTTCATGTCGGCGACGCCCGGCCCGTTGATCGTGTCCTCGTCGGTGAGACGCCAGTCTTCAAAGCCGCAGCCTTTGGGAAACACCGTGTCGTGATGGCCCGTGAGCACGATGCGCACCGGCGCATCTGGGCGCTTGGAGACCTTCATGGACGGGGTGTAGGGCACGTCTCGCACCTCACCGTCGAGCTCGACCGTGGTGGAGGGTTCAAGCTCCACCGCGCTCACCTCGCCTTCAAGCTCGGCGAAAGCGTCGGACAAGACCTTGCGCATCTGTTCCAGACCGTCCGCGTTGCGGCTGCCGGAATTGATGCGCGACCAGTCCTTCACCGTGGCGATCATGTGATCGGCGCGCGAATCCACAAAGTCGAGAATCTTGCGCTCTTCGGTGTCGAGGCTCAGCTCGCTCATGAAGTCTCCTGCCTTGAGGCGGTCTATGCGTAGCTCAGCGCCTGATCGAGATCGGCGATCAGGTCCTCAGGGTTTTCAATCCCCACCGAGATCCGCACCAGGCCGGGCTGGAAGCCGCAGCGCTCCTGCAGCTCCGGCGACACCGCGGCGTGGGTGGTGGAGCCGGGATGGCAGATCAGCGTTTCGGTGCCGCCAAGGCTCACAGCCAGTTTCAGCACTTTGAGCTCGTTGAGCATGCGGAAGGCCGCGTCCTGGCCGCCTGCCACGTCGAAAGCGAAGGTGGAGCCGTATGCATCCTTGCCGGCCTGGCGATGGTGAACCTCGTAGTCGCGGCTGCCCTCTTCCAGGAAACCGAGATAGCGCACCTTCTCCACTTTGGGGTGGCCTTTGAGGAATTCGGCGACCTTGCGGGCGCCGGCGAACGCCGCTTCCATGCGCAGCTTCACGGTCTCCAGCGAGCGCGCCAGCATCCAGCACGTATTCGGGTCCAGATTGGTCCCCATGCCCGAGCGCAGCTTGCGCACCGGCGCCATCATGGCCTGCGAGCCCATCGCCGCGCCGCCGATGAGATCGGAGTGGCCGCCGATATACTTCGTCAGCGAATAAAGCGAGATGTCGGCGCCGTGGGCCAGCGGAGTCTGGCCGATCGGGCCGAGAATCGTATTGTCCACCACCACGACGGGGCGGCGCCCCTGCTCCTGCTCAAGCTCGTCGGCGAGCTTTTTCATGAGCTGAAGATCGACCACTTCGTTGGTCGGGTTGGTGGGCGTCTCGGTGTAGATCATCGCGATCGGACCCTTCTTGCGGGCCTCGGCGATGGCGTCGCGGATCTCGTCCTCGCGGGCGCCGGCGAAGAAGTCCGCGCTGGCGATGCCGTATTGCGGCAGGATCGACCGGATCAGCGTCTCGGTGCCGCCATAAAGCGGGGTGGACTGCAGCACCACGTCGCCGGAATGGCAGTGGCCCATGATCACGGTGGAGATCGCGCCCATGCCCGAGGAAAAGACCAGCGCGTCTTCGGCGCCGTCAAACAGGGTGAGGCGATCTTCGAGCACTTCCATGTTCGGGTTGTTGAAGCGCGAATACAAAAGCCCGGCCTGGGCGGGGTCGCCGGCCTGGGCGCGTCCGCCCATCACGCGAAAGAAGGCGGCGCCTTCTTCGGCCGTGGCGAACGCGAAGGTCGAGGTCTGGAAGATCGGCGGCTTGATCGACCCTTCAGACAGCTTGGCGTCAAAGCCATAGCTCATCATCAGGGTTTCCGGGCTCAGGGCCCGCTCGCCGAGGGCGCGCTTGCGATAGGGCGTGTCCGGCTTGCTCATGGCGCGATCCTTACATGGGGTGAGTGCGGGCGCGCATTGCGCGAACATCCGCACCGGGGGAACGGGAATAGGCGCTTCTTGCGACGCCGGGCGATCCGGGTCAACCCGGCGGGCCGAAGCGCGGGCGCCGGGCGGGCCAGGTCCGGACAAAGCTTTCAAGTCGCCCTGTGATCGGAGCGATCGCCGCAAGACGGATAAATGGAAACGGCCCGGCGTGTCTCCACGCCGGGCCGTCCCTTTTCGTCCGACTGCTCGGATCAGAAAGACCTAGTTGAGGTCGATCATCACTTCCGAACGGCGGTTCAGCGGCTCGCGCACACCGTCCGGCGTTTCAACGGCGGTCTGGCGTTCGCCAAAGCCTTCCGTCGAGATCGCCGCGCCGGGAACGCCCAGGCGGACCATCTCGTCGCGGACCGCACGAGCGCGGCGCTGGGAGAGACCCACGTTGTAGGCGGCCGAACCGGAGCGGTCCGTGTGGCCCTCGATTTCCACCGAAGCCACGCCGCAGTTACGCGCCTGGTTCACGGCCGCGTTGACCGCGGTCTGAGCCTGGTCGGTAAGGTTCGAGCGATCCCACTCGAAGTACACCACGAAGCCGATGTCCTCACAGGCCGGCGGCGGAGGCGGCGGCGGAGGCGGAGGAGGCGGCGGGGGCGGAGGCGGCGGCGGCGGGGGCGGAGGCGGCGGGGGCGGAGGCGCGGCGAAGAGATACCGCAGGCCGACCCAGGCCTCGTGACCACCAACGCGATCGACCTGGAGACCCGGAGTGTAGTCGGTCTCGCCGAAGCCGAAGTAACGATACTCGGTGTCCAGCGTCAGATTGCTCGTCAGCCCCCAGCCGATACCGGCGATGAGCTGATAGGCGAGCGCGACGTCGCTGTCCTGAACAGTGACGAACCGCGGATCAGCCGCGCCCGTGTTGGGCGACGGGCGCGTTCCGGTCGTCCAGCCGTACGCAGACACGTCAGACTGAACCCACCCGATGCCGGCGCCCACATAGGGCTCGAACCAGGATCCACGATCAAAATCGTAGATCAGGTTCAGCATGCCGGACCACATCTGGAAGTCCGAGGAGCTATCCTCGAAATTGCCGACGGCGCCGGTGTCGTTGAAGCGGTGGGCGAGTTCGCCCTCCATGCGCCAATTGCTGGGCCACTCGTAACCGAGAGCCAGCTTTTCGCGCAGATCACTTGTACCTTGAACTTCGCCGTTAAGGCTGCCGGAGAAATCCGTGTTACCAGGTGCGCCGTAGCCGAGCGCGCCGCTGAGGTACCAGCCCTCATCCGCTACCGCCATGGACGGTGCGGCGAGAACGGTGCCAACGGCCGCGGCCGTGAGAAGCCGTTTCTTCATTCCTAATCCCCCTCCGGGCGTACGCCCTTCGTGTGAGCTTTAATGGACGCCTTGTTTAAGGCAGTGTCTTCGCCAGACACGACGTTCCAACGCTTCAATATCCGATTTGATCCATAGACGCCACTGAAAGCGGGGCCGAACCCTGGCTCAAGCGGTTAAAATACCCCGTTCAACTAGGGTTTCGATTTGGTTTTCACTCAAACCGAGGCGTTCCTGCAACACTTGTGAGGTGTGCTCGGCCAAACGCGGAGGCGCGCTTACATAACGCGGCGGCGTGGCGGAAAGGCGCATGGGATTGGCCACCATCGCCGCCGGACCGGCGCCGGACATCGGCAAGGTGAACGAAAGCTCGCGCGCCTGCGCCTGGGGGTCGGCGAACACCTCGCCCACAGAGCGGATCGGACCGTTGGGAATCCCTGCCTGATCGAGCACACGAGCCCAGTGGGCGCTGGGCTCGCGAGACATCTCCAGGATGATCTCGGCCACCAAAACTTCGCGATTGGCCACCCGGGCGGCGTTCCTGGTGAAGCGCGGATCGGCCGCCCAGCCCGGCCGGCCCAACGCGCTGGCGAAGCTGGCGAACTGGCGGTCATTGCCCACCGCCACCGCGATGCGCCCGTCAGAGGTGGGAAAATCCTGATACGGAACGATGTTGGGATGGGCGTTGCCGCCGCGTCCAGGGGTCTTGCCGGAGACGAAGTAATTCGCCGCCTGATTGGCCAGCATCGCCGCCTGCACGTCAAACAACGCCATGTCGATTTGCTGGCCGCCAAGGCCCTTGTCGCGCGCGATGAGCGCCGCCATCACCGCCCCGGCCGCATAGACGCCGGTGAACAGATCCACCGCCGGAACGCCCACCTTCATGGGCTTGTCCTCGCCGGTGACGCTCATGAGCCCGCCCATGGCCTGGATGAGGAAATCATAGCCCGGCTGCGCGCTTAAGGGGCCGGTCTGGCCAAATCCCGTGATCGAACAATAGATGATGTCGTCGCGCACGGCTTTGAGGCTTTCATAGTCCAGGCCGTATTTTTTCAACCCGCCGGTCTTGTAGTTTTCGATCACCACATCGCTCTGGGCGGCCAGGTCGCGCACGATGGTCCGGCCCTCCTCGCTGCGCAGATTCACCGCGATGGAGCGCTTGTTGCGGTTGGCGCACGTATAATAGGCCGCATCGGCGTCGCTGCCGTCTTCGTTCTTGAGAAAGGGCGGGCCCCAGCTACGCGTGTCGTCGCCGCCGTCAGGATTCTCCACCTTGATCACGTCCGCGCCGAGATCGGCCAGAATCTGAGTGCACCAGGGTCCGGCGAGGACGCGGGAGAGATCGAGCACCTTGATATGCGACAGGGCTGCGGGCGTATCGGTCATGACGGCGGCCGGTTTCCTTTTGAACGGACAAATCGAGGCTTTGGCTACATCCAAGCCGGGCTCGCGGCAAGCGGGAGCACGCGGCGCGAATCTTTCACCTGCGAACGAATCGGAACACAATCTTCGCATGGCACGCGTTCGCGCCGTCGACCGGCGGCTTTATCTTCTTGTCGAAATCGCCGCCCGGCGTCTTCACCGGGAGGCGGACGCGCGTCTGGCCGCAGAGGCCGGCGTGAGCGCCAGCCAGGCCGCCGTCCTGTTTCTGCTGCTGCGCCGCGGCGAGCGCCGCATGGGCGCCATCGGCGAGACCCTGGCGCTGGGCGCGCCTGCGGTCACCGGACTGGTGGGCCGCATGGAGAAGGCCGGGCTGGTGACAAAGCGCATTGATACCGGTGACAGGCGCGGGGCGCTTGTGGATCTCACTGAAGCGGGACGCCAGTCGGCCGAGCGCGCCGATCAGGTGCTGCGCGCCCTCAACGCCGACCTCGCCGCGCGCCTGGGCGAGGACGACGCGAACATCGTCTACGACGCTTTGACCCGCCTGGCCGCAGAGGCCGACTGAAGGGCGGCCCGGAAGGCTTAAGCCTTCCTTCACCTTGGTTATCAAATCGGCGTGCAATCGGCGCGGGGCATGCGCATGATCATCGGCATGAACGCGGTCAACGCATCCGGGCTCCAGGCATTCCAGACCGCTGCGGCGCGTCTTGAGAACGCAGCCGACCAGATCGCCCGCGCTCGCCCATCGACCATCCCTGCAGCGTCCTCCCCAGACGCTACATTCCCTCGCGCGGTCGCCGGACAATCCGTCGCCCCCCCACCACCCGCCGGACCCGGCGGCCGCGCGGCCTCTTTCGATGGGTCGATCATCTCCGCCAGCATCGACATGATCCGCGCCAATCAAGAGGCGGCTGTGGCCGCGACCGTGATCCGCGCCGCCGATGAGATGATCGGCGAATTACTCGACGTGAGCGCCTAGGTCGAGGTTCAATCCGCCGCCGCCTTGCGCTAACGTCATTCATGGCTCGTCGAGCGCCGCAACGCATCCATTACCGCGAACTGGCCACCCGGGCGGACGCCTGGATGCGGTCGCGCCTGTGGGCTCAGGTGCTCGCCGGCCTCCTGGCCGGCGTGGCCGCAGGTCTGGCGCTGAGCCCGGACGCCGGCCTGGTGGAGCGCGCAGTCTCGGATCCCCTGGGCGAATGGCTGGCCCTGCCCGGCCATATCTTTCTCTCGCTCATCAAGATGGTGCTGATGCCGCTGGTGGCCTGCTCGATCATTCTCGGGCTGGCCGCCGGCGCATCTGATCCGCTGAAGCTGCGCCGCGTCGGCGGCCGTCTCGCCGCGTTCGTCGCGCTGACCACCACTGCGGCGGCCGCGATCGGCGCCGGCCTCGCGCTGTGGCTCAAGCCCGGCGATCTTGTCGCCACGCCGGCTGTCACCGGCGCCGCAGCGGTTCCACCTGAGCCGGCCGAGCAAGCCACAGAGGCCTCCACCGCGCCGTTCGCCGACATGGCCGCGGAGGCGCCGCGCCTCATTGCTGACCTGGTGCCGGAAAACCCGCTGGCGAGCGCGGTGCAAAACGAAATGCTCGCCATCGTCATCTTCTCGATCTTTCTGGGCGTCGCCTATGTCGCCTCGCCCAACAAGGCCCGCCTCGATCCCCTGATCCGGGTGCTGGAGGCGATGCTGGAAGTCTCCATGACGGTGGCCAAATGGGCCATGTATCTCACCCCCTACGCGGTGTTCGGCCTCACCGCCCAGCTTCTGGCCCGACTCGGCGCCCAGTCGCTGGTAGCGCTGGGCGCCTATGTGGGCGTCGTCCTGCTGGGTCTCGCCGGCTTGCTGGCGCTGTATTTCGCGCTGGTGGCGGGGCTGGGCCGGATGTCCCCGCTGCGCTTCCAGAAAGCGGTCGGCGAGGCGCAATTGCTGGCCTTCTCCACCTCTTCGTCGGCGGCGGTGATCCCGCTGTCCATCGAAACCGCTGTGGAGAAGCTGCGCGCGCCGTCGTCCACGGCGAGCTTCGTGATTCCGCTGGCCGCCACGGTGAACATGGCCGGCACGGCGCTGTATCAGGGCGCCGCGGTGGTGTTCGTCGCCCAGATCGCCGGCATCACGCTGGGTCCGTCCGAGACCGCCTTCATGGTTCTAACCCTGGTGGCCGCCTCCATCGGCGCGCCGGGCGCCCCGGGAGTCTCCATCGCCATCCTGTCGGGCCTGATCGCTACGTTCGGCATACCGCCCCAGGGCCTGGTCTTCGTGCTCGGCGTGGACCGGTTTCTCGACATGGCGCGCACCAGCGTGAACGTGACGGGCGACCTCGCCGCGACGCGCATCCTGACCCGCGAGCACGGGCCTGAATTAAGCGCCGAAGAGGCGCGCCACACCTGACCCCCCTTTCTCCGGCTGAGCTTGCGGGCTAGCTTTCGCGCCATGAGTGCTGTCAACGTTGATCTCGTCACCGATCCCGTCTGCCCGTGGTGCTGGCTGGGCCTGCGTTACTGGACGCAGGCGCGCGCCCTCGTCCCGAAAATCGAGGTCGAAACCGTCCTTCGGCCCTTCCAGCTGGACGCCGCCGTGCCGAAAGCGGGCGTGGCGTATTCCGACTACATGAAACAGAAATTCGGCGGCGGGCCGAGCGACCGCTTCAAGGCCATGCGCGCCCATCTGGAGGCCGCCGGCCCGGACGCCGGCATCGTCTTCAATTTTGATGAAATCCCCATGCGGCCCAACACGCTGGACGCCCACCGCCTGGTGCGCTGGGCCCAGGGGCAGGACCTGGGCGAGCCGGTGCTGGACGCGGTCCACAAGGCGTTCTTTGAAGAGCGCCGCGATATCGGCGATTCCAGGGTGCTCACCGAAATCGCGGTCGCCAACGGCATGGAGGAAGAGATCGTCGCCGACCTTCTGGCCAGCGACAAGGACGCCGGCGCGGTGCTCACCGAGGAGCGCTTCTATCGCTCGCTCGGCGTCCAGGGCGTGCCCTGCTTCATCTTCAACGGCCGGTTCGCCGTGTCCGGGGCGGAAGCCCCGCCCGTGCTCGCCGACGCTATAAAAAAGGCGGCGAGCCTGCCGCCGGCCGAGGACCAGTAAGCGTCCTCAAAGGGAAGATCCTGATGAACGATTTCGCATCGCCCGACATGGCCGCCGCCGGCCTTTATATCGGCCTCAACCTGCTGCTCCTGCTTCTGGTCGGCATCAATGTGAGCCTGCAGCGCAGAGCGTCCCAGACCAGCCTTGGCGAAGGCGAGGGCAAGCTGCAGCAGGCCTGCCGCGCGTTCGGCAACTCGACCGAATGGCTGCCGGGCGCGCTCCTCGGCCTTGTGGTCGCCGCCCATCTGGGCGCGCCGGCGCTGGCGATCCACGTCTTGGGCGTGATGCTGACGTTGGGCCGGGTCCTGCTGGTGTTCGGACTGCTCGGCAGCCCCGGTCCGAGCTTTGGACGCATCTCGGGCATGATCCTGACCTATCTGGTTTATATCGGCCTCGGCGGGGGACTGATCGCCCACGCCGTGATTTAATCGGCGCACGGTGATTGCCCGACGGGCGGGCGAGGCGTTAAGAGCGAAGGCATGACAGACACCCGCCCCTCCCCCGCCTCCACCGCCGCTCCCGCCCTCGGCGCGCCCGACACCGGCGCCCTGCTTGATCTCGCCCGCACGCTCATGGAGCGCGCGCGAAAGGCCGGAGCCGATCAGTGCGAAGCCGCCATCAGCGAAAGCCGGTCGGTGGAGGCCGGCGTCCGCGAAGGCGCGCTGGAGACCGTGGAGCGGTCTGAAACCCGTGACGCGGGCCTGCGCGTCATCATCGGCAAGCGCCAGGCCGGTGTCGCCTTCTCCGATCTGTCCGAGGCCGGCCAGGCCATGGCCGTGGAGCGCGCGATCGCCATGGCCAAGGCCGCGCCTGAAGATCCCTATTGCGGCCTCGTTGATCCCGGACAGCTGTCCAAAACCCTGCCTGACATTGCGCTCTATGAAGCCGCCACCATCGGCGAGGCGGAGCTTGAAGCCTACGCCCTCGCCCTTGAAGAGGCCGCGCGGAACGTGCCCGGCGTTCACACCACCATGTCGGCCGGGGCCAGCATCGGGGCGGGCGGATCAGCCTTCGTGACCTCCCACGGCTTCGAGCGCGCCCGGCGCGGATCGCGCTGCGGGCTCGGCGTCGCCGCGATCGCCAAGAATGGCGACGGCATGGAACGCGACTACGATTCCCACTCCGCGCGCCGGCTGTCCACGCTGAAGACGGCGTTGGAGCTCGGAACAAGCGCCGGCGAGCGCGCTGTGGCGCGCCTGGGCGGCGAGAAGCTCAGCTCGGGCAAGATGTCGGTCGTATTCGACAAGCGCGTGTCGACGACATTCATCTCCTCGCTGCTGGGCGCGATTTCGGGGCCCGCCATCGCACGCGGCACCAGCTTCCTGCGCGAGGATCTCGGCAAGAAGATTTTCGCCGACGGGATCGACATCATCGAAGACCCGCTGCGAGACTGGAGCTTCGGCGCAAGGGCCGCCGACGGCGAAGGCGTGGCGTGCAGACCTCGCGCCCTGATCGAGGACGGCGTGCTCACCACCTTCCTGATGAACGCCGCCAGCGCCCGCCAGCTGAACATGGAGCTGACCGGCCACGCCGCGCGCCGCCTTGGCGGCCCGCCGGGCGTATCGGCCGCCAACGTCCACCTGCAGCCTGGCGAATTGAGCCCTGACGATTTGCTGGCCCAGGCCGGCGAAGGTCTGCTGGTCACCGAGATGTTCGGCCCCAGCCTGAACGCCAACACCGGCGACTGGTCTGTGGGCGTGGCCGGCTTCAAGATCACCGGCGGAAAGCGCGCCGGACCGGTGAGCGAAGTCACCGTGGCGGGCAATCTCAAGGAGATGTTCGCCCGGATGATCCCCGGCTCCGACCTGGAATTCGAGCACGCGGTCAACGCGCCGAGCGTCCTGGTGGAGGGGCTCTCGGTTGGCGGACGATAGAGCCGACCGGGATCTGATCGCAGCCGCCGCGCGAGACGCCGGCAAGCTCGCCCTCGCCTTCCGGGCGCGCGGGCTGAAAAGCTGGGAGAAATCCAAGGGCGATCCGGTAAGCGAGGCCGATCTGGCCGCCGACACGCTGCTGCAGGAGCGCCTGAAGCCGGCGCGGCGCGATTATGGCTGGCTATCGGAGGAAACCGCCGACGACCGCTCGCGGCTCGCCGCCCGGCGCAGCTTCGTGGTGGATCCCATCGACGGCACGCGCGCGTTTTTGAAGAACCGCCCCGAATTCGTCGTCTCAATCGCCGTGATCGAGGACGGCGTCCCGGTGGCCGCAGCGCTCTACGACCCCTCCACCGAACGCCTTTGGGACGCGGCGCGCGGCCAGGGCGCGCGCATGAACGGGCTGACCATCTCGATTTCCCGCCAGAGCGAGATCAAGGGCGCACGCCTGCTGGGCGATCCCGGCCGGCTCACCGATCTTCGGGCGCTGGGCGCAAAAGCGGAAACCGTGAACTCTGCGGCCCTGCGTCTGGCGCTGTGCGCCCAAGGGATCCATGACGCCGTGGTGGCGGTGCGCGGCAAATGGGACTGGGATCTGGCCGCCGGCGCCCTCATCATCACCGAGGCTGGCGGCCGAATCACCGACCGGTCGGGCGCGCCTTTGCGCTTCAACGCCGATCCGCCCCGCCAGCCGGCGCCTCTGGCGGCTGGCCCGGCGCTGCACGCCTTGCTAATAGAGCGCCTCAACAATGGAGAGGACACATGAGCGACGAACGCCAGCTCCTGCACATCGTCATCGGCGGAGAACTCAAAGACGTCGGACCGAAGTCCATCGAATTCAAAGACCTTGCGAACGTGGAGTTCGTGGGCGCTTATCCCGACTACGAGTCGGCGAAACACGCCTGGCGCTCGGCCGCGCAACAGAGCGTGGACAACGCGCACATGCGCTTTTTCATCATCCACGCCCACAAGCTGCTGGACCCCTCGAGCGGCGGGCCGCAGGGCTGAACCCTTGAACGAAACCGCCCAGTCCGGGCCAGAGCCCGCCAGCGCGCCCAGCCCTCCGGTTGAAACGCCGAAAAAGCCCGGGCCAGCGAAATCGCGCGCGCTGGCGAAACGGCTGTGGAAGGGCTGGCTGGCCAACCGGCCGGGCCTGATCGGCTGGGCTCTCCTGCTCTCGGCTATCACCGCCGGGGCGGCGTCGGGCTACGGCCTGGTTGTCCAGCAAGCCTCACAGCTTCTGGAAAGCCGCGACATGTCCGTTCTGTGGCTTGCGCCGGCGCTGATCCTGGCCATCGTCCTGACCCGCTCGATCAGCCTGTATTTCCAGACCCTGGCCACCAACCGGCTGGCGCTCTCGGTGATGCGCGATCTTCAGACCGCGATGTTCGACCGGCTGATCACGGCCGACTTCGCCCGTCTTTCGCGCGAGCCGGTGGGGTCGATCATTTCGCGCTTCACCAACGACATCACCATGCTGCGCGATGGGCTCATCCGCGCGGCCAACAACCTCATGCGCGACACGCTCACCGTGGCCGGCTGCATCGCGGTGATGCTGTATCTGGACTGGGCCCTGACGCTGGTGGTGCTGGTGGTGCTGCCGCTGGCCGCCCAGCCCGTGCTCAAGATCGGCAAGGTGATCCGCAAACGCGCCGACGCGGTCCAGACCCAGATGGGCGACGTCTCCAGCTTTCTCGAGGAAAGCTTTTCCGGCGCGCGCATGGTGAAGACGTTCTCGCTGGAGCCCTGGGCCAGAGGCCGGGCGAAAACCCGCTTTCTGGACCGCTACAAGCTGGTCCTCTCCATGGTCGCCCAACGCGCCCGGATCGAGCCGGTGATGGAGATCGCCGGCGGGCTCGCGCTGGCGATCGTGTTCGGCTTCGCAGGCTGGCGTGCGGTACAGGGGGCCACCGACCTGTCCGATCTTCTGGGCTTCATCGTCACGCTTCTTGTGTTGAGTCCGGCGGCGCGCGCGCTGGCCTCGCTGTCCGGCGTGCTGCAGGAAGGCTTTGCGGTGCTCGACCGCGTGTTCAACTTGCTCGACGAACAGCCAGGCCTCACAGAACTGGACAACGCCAAGCCCTTGAAGCTGAAGAAGGGCGCGATCACCGCCGAGGCCGTCTCCTTTGGATATTCAGCCGAGCAAAGCGCCCTTGAGACCGTCACGATCGAGGCCGCGCCCGGCGAGACCATCGCCCTCGTCGGCCCGTCGGGATCGGGCAAGTCAACGCTGCTAAACCTCTTCGCCCGGCTCTACGATCCCAGATCGGGCCGCGTCACCATTGACGGTCAGGACATTGCGCAGGCCACCCTGGCCTCGGTGCGCGGCTCTATGGCGCTGGTGAGCCAGGACGTCACCCTGTTCGACGACACGATCGCCGCCAATATCGCCCTGGGACGCCTGGACGCGTCACGGGGCGAGATCGAAGCCGCGGCGACGGCCGCCGACGCCCACGAGTTCATCATGGCGCTGCCCGACGGCTATGACGCCCCGGCGGGCCCGAAAGGCTCCAACCTCTCCGGCGGACAGCGCCAGCGCATCGCCATTGCGCGCGCGATTCTCAAAGACGCGCCGATCCTGCTGCTGGATGAGGCCACCAGCGCGCTGGACGCGGCGTCGGAGGCGCGCGTGCAGATCGCGCTTGAGCGGCTCAGCGAAGGCCGGACCACGATGGTGATCGCCCATCGCCTGTCCACCGTGCGCAAGGCCGACCGGATCTATGTGATGAAAGACGGCCGCGTCGTTGAAGCGGGAACCCATGACGCGCTGATGGCGCAAGGCGGGCTCTACGCCGAGCTCAGCAAGCTGCAGCTGCGCTAGGCCCACAGCCCCTGCTCACGGAGCGACACCTCGCGCGTGGGCGCGATGTAGAACGTGTTCAGCTCGCCCCAGGCGTCGGCGCGCAGGCCCCGCCCGTTGAACGCCGCGCGCATCCAGCCAAGTTCGCCAGTGAGGTAAGCGTCGGCGGGGTCGTTGTTTTCCATCATGACGATGGGTGCGGAGGCCTTGAGGGTCTGCTCGCCGCCCTTGAGCACCGAGGCTTCAAAACCCTGAACATCAAGCTTGAGAAAGCCCACCGGCAGAGCCAGCTGATCCAGCGGAAAAGCCTTGGCTTCAAACGCCATCACTTCAAGCTGGGACGGGTCGAAGCCGGCGATGGTCTCCTCATTGAGCCAGTCACGGCACTCCGCCTCGTCAAAGCTGGCCAGGCCGTCATACACGAAGCCGCGATAGACCGGTACGAACAGGCGGCGCGTCTCTTCGCGCTCGGCCAGCCCGCAGCGATACACCGCCAGCGCCGGATCATCTTCGAACAAGCGTGCGAGCTGAACCGCGAGATTGGGGTTCGGCTCGAAAGCGTGAATGAGTGCGTCAGGATGATACAGGCGGATCGCGTCGATGCTCTGGCCCCGATTGGCGCCCACGTCCAGGAAGACTTCGCCGGGCTCCGGCGCCCAGCGCGCGAGAAAGCGGAAATCAGCCTCGAACGGCGTGCGAAGCGTGCGCCTGACAAACCGCTGCGCGCCTGCTTTCGCATCCACAAGGGCGGGAAACCGGCTTTGCAGGGCGCGGATATGAGCGGAAACGTGCATAGCGGTCCTCCTCCAGGAAGACACCGCTCTGCAAGCAGCGTTCCAGTCAGGCGAGGTAGAGCCGGTCAGCCTCGGATTCATTGGAAAGCCAGGCTTCAGCCTCCGCCACGCTGGTGAAGACCTGGGCGTCATGGCCGGTGCCGACCAGGGCGCGCCGATATACCCGGGCGAACTCGCCGTCCATGGCGCGCGCCAGGATCGCCACCTGGCAGGGCGGCGTCGCCGCGCCGAACGTGCGCGCGCGATCCATGAGCCATTCAGGTTCTTCGGTGTTGGTGGCGAGCCTTGTGTCCATCAGGACGCGTCGCGTTCCGGCCTTTTCCAGATGCGCCTTGAACGCTTCATACCCGCATTGGCCGGCCCGCTGATCGCGCGCGCCGCCGACCACCATGATCAGGACGCCGCCGGTGATGCTGAATGCTTCTGTCGCGCTCATCGCTTGCGCTCCTTGAATCCGCGTAAAAATCTAGCGTTACGAGTTTACCAGAACCTTTACACGCGATCAGCGAACGTAGTTATTCACGCTTGAGCAGGCCTTCGGTCAACGCAGAGCCCCACCAGCTGGCCATGAACCCGTCATGGCAGGCTTGGCGGTCATATTCTGTCCGCACCCAGTCGAGGAACGCGATCGGGCTTTCTTCGTTCCGCTTGCGGTAGAGATCGAAGAAATGATCGAGCATGCCGGTCTTGCCGTGCTTTATACTGCCCGCCAGGCGCGCATCCATGAGAATGCGATTGGCTGCACCTTTATCGAGGTAGGATCGCAACGCCGCATATCCGGGCGCGGCCGCCGCCTGATCACGCAAGCCGCCCGCCGCCAGCACAGGGGCCCAATTGACGAAGCTGAAGGCCTCACAAGCGGCCATGATCTATACACCGACGGAGATCACACTGCAGCCGCGGAAGCTCGACGCATCATCGCACGGCGAAAAACACCATAAGCCCATCCGGCGCCATGTCCGGGGGGACTGGCACGCCCGCCACCTGCACGAGGCGTTCGCCCTTCTGGTAGACCTCCGAGCCGCCTTCTGAGAGGCGGGGCTCGAAGCCCTTCCTGAGCAGTTCGTCTTCAATCGCGGCGACCACGCTTTCGAGACGACCGGCCGGCGCTGTGAAGCAGAATATGCGCGCAGGTCCGTTGGCGGCCGTCTCTTCTGGCTCGGCAGGGGTAAGAAGGTCCAGCGCAGCCTGCGGGCACTCACTCATCTCCGAAAGATCCAGGTCGAGGTCCAGCGCCTCAGCGAAGGCCGCAGCGCCCTCGGGCTGCGGAGCGCTGACAGACAGAAGCCCTGAAATTATCGTCCTCATCAACACAAGAAACCCTTCCTTATCTTGATGGAGTGACCGCAATCACCGCGAGCACCCCAGATAGGATACCTTATTGGATCAGGGGATGTTGTAGAGGCCTCCATATCCGCCGCTGTCATAGCCGCCAACGACGGCGGAATTGCACTTTCTGATGGCGCGATCCATAGCTTTATTCGCGCTTAAGGAGACCCTCGGTCAGCGCCGAGCCCCACCAGCTGGCCATGAACCCGTCATGGCAGGCCTGGCGGTCGTATTCGGTGCGCACCCAGTCGAGAAATTCGATGGGGCTCTCTTCGTTGCGCTTGCGATAAAGCTCGAAGAAATGATCGAGCATGCCGGTCTTGCCGTGCTTGATATGGCCGTACTTCAAGGAGAGCTGCTGGACGGCCTCCTCGAACGGCGCCTTCTCGTGCAGCAGCTTGTACATCACCGCGACGATGCCGGCCCGGTCCGCGCCGGACTTGCAGTGCATGAAGGCGGGATATTCGATGGTGTCGAAAACCTCGATCAGATGCTCGATCCGCTCCACAAAGGGCGCCTCGCGAGACCCCCAGGGCAGATCGACTATGTCGAGCCCCAGCGCTTTGCAGGCATGATGCTCCAGATCGTAATAATGCCGGCCCGGCTGGGTTCCGCGCAGATTGAGGATCGTCTTGAAGCCCATGTCGCGCAGCTGTTTCAGGCGCGCAGGGCTCGGCTGGTTGCCCCGCCACATCTCGCCGCCAACGCGGCGCATGTTGGAGAAGCGCAGGCGCAGCACGCCGTGGTCGCCCCACATCAGCCCGCGCATGGCCCGCTTGTATTCGGCCGGATTGTTCAGATCGATACTCATGGGCCGCTGAAGTAAGGCGCTGCGCGCCAACGCGCAATGCATCACCCTGCGCCTTGTCCGGCTCTGGCGCTTGACGAACCGGCCCGCGACGGCGAAGCACAGAACCGACAATGGTGAAATACATCCTCCAATCCGCCCCGGTTCAGGCCGTGATCGCTGCGATCCTCGCGGGCTATGTCGCGTTCTGCCGCGCGACCACGCGCTGGTCGCGCGTCGGGCTGGAGCATGTGGAGCCGGTCTGGGCGTCAGGGTCCGGCGTGGTGGGCTGCATCTGGCACGGGCGCCTGACCATGTCGGTGGCGCTGTGGCCGAAATCGGCCCAAGCGCCGACCGTGCTCATCTCGCGGTCGCGCGAGGGCGACCTGATCGCGCGCTTCGCCGCCTGGTTCGGCGTGGCCGCCGTGCGCGGTTCATCGCGCAATGAGAAGAAGGCCAAGCAGAAGGGCGGCGTCTCGGCGTTCCGCGAAATGCTGCGCCATGTGCAGGACGGCCGGCTGATGTGCATCACGCCCGACGGCCCGCGCGGGCCGTGCATGCGCGCCGGATCCGGCGCGATCAAGCTCGCCCGGGTCACGCGCGCGCCCTGCCTGCCGGTGGCCTGGTCCATGTCCAACGCCGCGGTGATGACCTCCTGGGACCGGGCGATGATCCCGCTCCCCTTTGGAAAAGGGGCAATCGTCTATGCGGAGCCGATTCAGGTTCCAGACGACGCCGACGCGGACACCATCACCGCTTTGACCGCCGAGCTTGAGCGCCGCCTGATCGCGGTGACCGAGCAGGCCGACCGGATGTGCCGGCCTGAGCCGATCCGGCCGGCAGCGGCGAAGGAGACACGGTGAGCGCGCCCGGCCTTGCGCTCTACCGCGCGCTGACACGCCTGGTGGGACCGCTGGCCGGACCGCTTCTGGCGCGCCGCGCCCGCGCCGGCAAGGAAGACGCAAGCCGGCTTGGCGAGCGCCGCGGCGTCGCCAGCGTCGCCCGGCCCGAGGGCGAGCTGATCTGGCTGCACGCGGCCAGCGTCGGCGAAAGCATGATCGCGCTCTCCCTGGCCGAGGCGCTGTGTGAAAGCCGGCCGCGCGCCCATTGCCTGATCACGTCGGGCACGCTCACCTCCGCCTCTCTGATCGCCCGGCGCGCTGCGCCAAGGGTGATCCATCAATTTCCCCCCGTGGACCGGCCTGACTGGGCGCAGCGCTTCGTCGCGCACTGGCGGCCCGATCTCGCCGTCTTCACCGAAAGCGAGCTGTGGCCCAACCTGATCGAGGCCACCCACGCGTCGGGCGCGAGTCTTGCCCTGGTCAATGCGCGCCTGAACGAAAAATCGATCCGCAGCTGGCGGCGCTGGCCGGGCGCCGCACGCGCCCTGCTGTCGCGCTTTGACTGGATCGGCGCCTCGGACCTGCGCACCGCTGAAGGCCTGTCCAAACTGGCAGGGCGCGAGATCGCCATGCTGGGTAGTCTGAAGCTGGAGACCGGCACGCCCGATCCGGACCCGGACCGCCTGCCGGCGGCGCGCGCGGCGATCGCCGGGCGGCCGGTGTTTGTGGCGGCCAGCACCCATTCAGGCGAAGAGCCGATCCTGGCCGAGGCCCACCGCCAGATCCTGCAGGACCACCCGGCCGCGCTGATGATCCTGGCGCCCCGCCATCCAGAGCGCGCCGGCGAAGCCGAAGCCGCGCTGGCGAACGCCGGGCTGTCCCATGTGCGCCGCTCAAATGGCGAGGCGCCCGGGCCGGAGACTGAAGTCTGGCTGGCCGATACGCTGGGCGAGATGGGGCTTTGGTTCACCCTCGCCCCGGCGGCGGTGATCTGCGGCAGCTATATCGACGGCATTGGCGGGCATAACCCCATCGAGGCCACCCGCGCCGGCGCCGCCGTCATCAGCGGCCCCTATACCGCAAGCTTCGACGATGTCTTCGCCGCCTATGACAGGGAAATGGCGCGCACGGTTTGCTCCAACGCGGCCGAGACCGCGCGCGCGGTGCGGGAGATCTGGGCCGGCGGCGGCCCCACGCCGGCCTCGGCCGAACGCGCCCTCGCCAGCCTGTCCGGCGGCGCCCTGACGGTGACGCTGGACGCGCTCACCACGCTTCTGGAGGCGCAAGCATGAGACCACCGGCGTTCTGGGATGCGAATGGAGAGCGATCCTCCGGCCGCCTGACGCGCGCCCTGCTGTCGCCGCTGGGGGCGCTATACGCCGCCGCCACCGCGCGGCGGATCGCCCGTACGACACCCGCCCCGGCGCCGGCGCCGGTCATCTGCGTGGGCAACCTCACCCTTGGCGGGACCGGCAAGACGCCGGTAACGATCGCCCTGATGGAGGCCGCCCGTGCCCTCGGGCTTAAACCGGCCGGCCTCAGCCGGGGCTGGGGCGGCGCGCTGAAAGGTCCGTTGAGGGTGGATCCAGGTCTTCACGGCGCGCGCGATGTGGGTGACGAGCCGCTGCTCATCGCCCGCGCCGGCCCAGCCTATATCGATCCCGGCCGGGTGGAGGGAGCGTGCCTGGCGGTTAGCGAAGGCGCCGATCTCATCGTCATGGATGACGGCCACCAGAATCCGAAGCTTGAAAAGACGTGCTCCATCGTCGTGGTGGATGCGGCGGCCGGCTGGGGCGCGGGCCGTGTGTTTCCCGCCGGCCCCTTGCGCGAGCCCGTGGCCGCCGGTCTGGCGCGCGCCCATGCAGTGGTGGTGATGGCGCCGGACGCCGCGTACGAGCCTGATTATGCAAAGCTCGGCCTCACCGAGCTGACCATACCGGTTCTAAAGGCCTGGCTGGAGCCGCAATGCAGCCCGCCGCCGGAAAAGCTTCTGGCGTTCGCCGGGATCGGCCGGCCGCAAAAATTCTTCGATGCGCTGACCACCGCCGGCGGCGAGCTGGCCGATACGGCGAGCTTTCCCGACCACCACGCCTATACCCGCGGCGAGATCGATCAACTGGCGGATCTGGCCAGCGCCCATGGCGCGCGCCTCATCACCACCGAGAAGGACTGGGTGCGCCTGCCCGGAGACGTGCAGCATTCGGTCACGGCCTGGCCGGTGCGCGCACGCTTTGAACATCCGGCAAGGCTGGACGCTCTTGTTCAAGACGCGGTGGACGCATTCAACGGGCGGGGGTAGCTAAACGACATGACCTCGTTCACCCGGAAGATCAGTTTTGGCGCGGAGACGCTCGGCTGGAACGCCTATCAGGGCCTGTTCCGCTCCATGGGCCTGCAGCGCGCCAGCGATTTCGGCGCCGGCCTCTTGCGCAAGATCGGCCCCCTCGCCTCGGTTCAGCATGTGGCGCGCGTGAATATGCGCATCGCCTTTCCCGACGCCCATGAGCGTGAGCTGGATCAGCTGCTGGACGCCATGTGGGACAATTTCGGACGGCTTCTGGGAGAGTTTCCCAACACGCACCGCTTCGATTTTTCCGGCGAAAGCGATCAGATCGAGGTGGAGGGCGCGGAGATTCTCGAAGAGCTCGACCGCGCCGGGCAGCCGGCCGTGCTGATCGGCGGGCATTTCGCCAACTGGGAGCTCATGGCCGCGGTCATCGTGCGGCGCATGAAGGATTGCCGCATCACCTACCGCCACGCCAACAACGCCGCCATCGACCGGGCGATCATCGACCAGCGCAAGGCGTACGGCGTGAACATCCTGGCGCCCAAGGGCGGCTCAGGCGCCAAGGAGCTGATGGCCGCGCTCAAGGGCGGCGCCTCGGTGGCGCTCATGAACGATCAGAAAATGAATGACGGGATCGCCGCGCCGTTTCTGGGCCGTGACGCCATGACCGCCTCGGGCCCCGCGCGCATGGCGCTGCGCTATGATTGCCCGCTGGTGCCTATGAGCATCGTCAGGAAGGACGGCGTCCGCTTCAAGGTGACCGTGCACGAGCCCCTGGAGAAACCCGAAGGCTCTGACGCCGCCGCGATCCTGGAGACCGTGACGCGCATCAACGCCCTCATCGAGTCCTGGATCATGCGCGCGCCCGAACAATGGTTCTGGGTGCATCGCCGCTTTGAAAAGAGCCTTTACCGCAAGTCCGAAGGCTGAACCGCCAGCACTTCGGCCGGGTCGATATAGCGGCCGCGCCATTTGATGCGCCAGTCAAGATGGGCGCCGGTGGAGCGTCCGCCCGCGCCGATCGCGCCGATGCGATCGCCCTGCTCCACCACGTCGCCGACAGCCACGTCGACTTGCGACAGATGCAGGAAGCCGCTGATGAAGCCCTGACCGTGGTCGATGAAGATCAGTCCGCCCTCATAATACATGTCGGAATCCGCCAGCGTCACCACACCGGCCGCCGGCGCCATGACCGGTGTGCCGGCCGGCGCGGCGTAGTCCAGCCCGTAATGGGGCCGGCGCGGCTCGCCATTATAATAGCGCTGGGAGCCGTAGACCCCGGTGATCCGGGCGTCCTGCACCGGCGCTGCAAAGCCTTCAGCGAAGCCCGGCGTCTCCCACAGCGAGGTATAGGCGGCGGCTTTTCGGCGCCCTTCCGCGCGGATCCGCTCCAACGTTTCAGGCGGCGGTGAAACATATTGTTGTGGCACGCCTTCAATGCGCTGGATGTCGTACTCGCGCTGCTCGACCGCGACGACTTGCTCCCAGATCGACCCGCCCTCGCGCACCGACAGCGTGGTCTCTTCACCAGCGTCACGGTCGTGTCCGAGGACGACCCAGCCGTCCGGCCCGGCGGTGACGGACACGTCGCCCAGCGCCACCTCGGCGCCCGGCGCGGCGAGGCAGATCAGGGCGGCGCCTTGGCGATGCACGCCGGCGCACTGGATCGGCGCGGTGTCGACAGCGGTTTCAGCACCCGCGTCGCTTGCGGCGTTGATGTCGGTGATCAGCTCCGCGACCGGATCGGCCTGAGGAGCTGGCATGTCCTGAGACGCAGCGACAAGCACGAGCGCGAACACCAGATCGAGGATCATCAGCGGGCTCCCGGCTCGGGCGCGCCGGCGGGCCCGCCATTGAGCGACAGCCAGCGCTTGGTGGCCGCATAGGCGTCCACATAAGGCTCCTGCAGCTCTGCGCTCCAGTATTTCAGGGCCGGGATCTGGATCTTCTCTCCGGTCACGGCGCAGGTCACATAGGCGCCCGGCTTCAAGATGAGATAATCCGCATCCCCGTATTCGAGATGGGCTTCCCCGGTGAAGTCACGGTCAAAGGCGGTCATGGCGTCTCCAGTCATGGGCGAGAGCTTATCACGCCCCCCGGCGGACGCGGAAGCCGCCCACGGGCGTCCGGGCGCGGTTTTTCAGCAGCAGCGCGCGCAGCAGGCGGCCGCGCGCGCTTGACCGACTCATCTGGGGGCCTGACTCTGCGGCCATGCCCGTCATTCGCCGCCTGTCCCCGGAAACCGTCAATCGCATCGCCGCCGGCGAGGTGGTCGAGCGCCCCGCCAGCGCCGTCAAGGAGCTGGTGGAGAACGCGCTGGACGCCGGCGCCCACCGCATCGACGTGGGCGTGGAAAACGGCGGACTGACGCGCATCACTGTGGAAGACGACGGCTGCGGCATGGACGCGGAGAGCCTAGAGACCGCGATTTTGCGCCACGCCACCTCGAAACTGCCGGTGGGCGCCGACGGCGAGGACGATCTCTTAAACATCGACTCCATGGGGTTTCGCGGCGAGGCCTTGCCCTCCATCGGCTCCATTGCGCGCCTGACGCTGACCAGCCAAGCCGAGGAGCTGGGATCCTGCTTTGAGCTGAGCGTGGACGGCGGCCGGACCGACGGTCCCCGCCCCGCCCCGGCGCTTGGCGGGCGCGGCACGCGGGTGGAGGTCGCCGATCTGTTCTACGCCACGCCGGCGCGGCTGAAATTCCTCAAATCGGAACGCGCCGAGACCAGCGCGGTGGCCGACGCGCTCAAGCGCCTGGCGCTGGCGCGGGCCGATGTGGGGTTCTTCCTCACCAGCGACGGCCGCTCGCGCCTGTCGATCCCGGCTGAAACCGAGGACGATCCGGTGGAGGCGCGCCGGTCGCGCCTGTCCAGCGTTCTGGGATCGGACTTCGGCGAAAACGCGCTGGCCATCGACCAGGAGCGCGAAGGCGTGCGCCTGACCGGCTTTGCGTCTTTGCCCACCTATAATCGCGGTTCGGCTCAGCATCAGTTCCTGTTCGTCAACGGGCGCCCGGTGAAGGACCGCCTGATCATCGGCGCGGTGCGCGGCGCCTATCAGGATTTTCTGGCGCGCGACCGCCATCCGGTGGTGGCCCTGTTCGTGGATCTGCCCGGCGGTCAGGTGGACGTCAACGTCCACCCGGCCAAGGCCGAGGTGCGGTTTCGAGATTCCGGTCTTGTGCGCGGCCTGATCGTGGGCGCCCTGCGCCATGCGCTGGCCGGCGCGGGCCATCGCGCCTCCACCACCGTGGCCGGCTATGCGCTGGGCCGGGTTCAGCCCGGCGCCGGCGCACCGCCACTGGCGCGCGCCGGCGGTTGGGCAAGCCGTCCCTCGCCCGCCTATGAGCGCAATCTGGACTATGAGCGCAGCCTGGCCGAGGCCGGATCCGGCGGGTACGAGCACGGCGATCCCCACCGCGACCCCTATGGCGGCGATTTCGCCCCCGGCATGAGCGCGCGTGTGGAGCCGGACCCAGGCGATCCGGACGGCGCCCGGAACGGCGCTCCGGGCGAAGCTGCGCCCCGCCTGCCCCTGGGCGTCGCCCGCGCCCAGGTGCACGCGACGTACGTGATCGCCCAGACCGAGGACGGCCTTGTGATTGTGGACCAGCACGCCGCCCATGAGCGCCTCGTCTATGAGCGCATGAAAAAGCAGATGGCCGCCGCCGGCGTGGCGCGCCAGTCGCTGCTGACCCCGGAAATCGTCGATCTCGACGAGGCCGAGGCGCGCCGCGTACTCGACCGCGCCGACGAGTTGGCCGAGCTGGGCCTCGTCATTGAGCCTTTCGGCCACGGCGCGGTCTGTGTGCGCGAGACACCCGCCTTGCTTCGAAAACTCGATGTGCAGGGCCTCATACGCGACCTCGCCGATGAGCTGGCCGAATATGACGAGGCGCTCTCGCTGAAAGAAAAGCTCGAAGAAGTGGTGGGCACCATGGCCTGTCACGGCTCGGTGCGCGCCGGCCGGCGGCTCACCGGCGACGAGATGAACGCGCTTCTGCGCGAAATGGAGGCGACGCCCCATTCAGGCCAGTGCAATCACGGCCGCCCCACCTATGTGGAGCTTAAGCTGGCGGATATTGAACGGCTTTTCGGGCGCCGCTGATCCTGCAAGGCGGGCCGGTCCGGCTCGCCACACGGATCAGCCGGCCGCCGCATAGGCCCGGCGAACAATGTCGATCACCCCGGCGTCGATCTCATCTACGCCATGAAGCGAAATCACGTACTGGCACATGCCGCCGGGCTTCATCGCCTTCATGAGGGGATGCCCGGCCGCCTCCTTCAGATTCACGCCAAGCTCGAACCGGTCTTTTGTCTTCGGGCCCAGCATGGCGAACTGGCGCGCCCGCCGCAGGGCGACATAGCCCTTCTTGGGGGCGATCTCGAACGGACCAAAGTCTTCAATCTGGGTCATGAGCGCGTCGTGGATCGCGCGCTGATGCGCCTTCGGCCCGACATAAATCTCATCGCGCGGATCGCCGGCGGGGGAGGCTTGCGACGCCTCCGCAGCCCGGCGCGCCACATGAACCAGCGTATTCGCGTCACCATGACCAAGGCCAAGATTATCCTTCACCCACTGGACCATCTGGCCATGCTTGGGTAGCCCCTGGGCCAGGATTTCGCGTCCAAGCGCGTCGCGCGACTTGCCGGTCTTCGCCTCGATATTGCAAAGCTGGGTCTCGCCAGCCTGGTCGATCGCATTCATATCGCCCTCCCATTTTTTTGAAAGGCTGAGCCGATATCCGTGGAATGGCAATGGGTTTTGCAAAGGACGGGACACGCAGCGCGCGCCCTCACGGCGTGCGCTGGAAGAACCGCACGATCGTGTCTCCGGCCGCCAGCTGATCCAGCTCCGCCCACCCCGGCGTCGGCCGCAGCGTCACTCGCGCGCTGTCTTCAAGCACCACCAGCGCGTCGCCGGCGAGCCAGTCGCCGCGGGTAAGCGCCTCGAGGGCGCGCTCGCCCAAGCCCTGACCATAGGGCGGATCCATGAAGGCCAGATCGAAGGGCGGGCCGACCTTTTCCGGCTTCCTGCCAAGATCGGTGGCGTCGCGCCGGTGCAGCTTGGTGCAGCCATAGAGCTGAAGCGCTTCGATATTGGTGCGGATTGCGCCGCGAGCGTTCGCCTCGGTCTCCACGAACAGGCAGAACTCAGCCCCACGGCTGATCGCCTCAAGCCCCAGCGCACCGGAGCCGGCGAACAGATCGATCACGCGCGCCCCCTCAAGCTTTCGCGCCCAGGACGCGTGAGCGAGCTTGTTGAACACGCTTTCGCGCACCCGGTCCGTGGTGGGACGTGTGGCGAGCCCTTTGGGGGCTGAAATGGCGCGGCCCTTATGGGCGCCGGCGACGATTCGCATTGTCTTTCATACTCGTCAGCTCGCCGCGCTTGGAGGCGTCACGCCGGTCTTTCTGGGAGCCGGTTTTCGGGGAGCCCGGCTTCTGGGCGCCGGTTTTCTGGGGGCCGGCTTTCTTGGGACCTGGCTTTTGGGAGTCAGGGGGCTTGGAGCCGGTCCTCTGTGAGCCAGGAGTCGCGGGAGCCGGTTTCGCCGAGCCGGCCCGCCCGGCGCCCGCCCTCTGAGCGCCGGGCGTCTGGGCGCTGGACTTGCGCGGCGGCCGGGTCTCGCCGGCCGCGGCCTTGGCCGCCTTTGCAGCCTTGCGCGCCTTGTGACCGGGTTCGGTTTTCGGGCTGGCTTTCGCCCATCCCGCCTTGTTACCCGGCTTCTTGGGCTTGAAGCCGGATTCGCCGGCCGTGGGACGCGGCCTCGCCGTCGCGGTGCCGGTCTTTTCCGGTCCGGCCTGGGCGCCTTCGGCCATGAGATTGCCGTCGCGATCGAGCGGGTAGAGCCGGCCGAGCTGATCGCGCAGGACCGAGAGCTTGACCTCCTCGGTGTCGCCGCGCTTCAAAGATCCCAGCTGGAACGGGCCGTAGGCGGTGCGCATGAGGCGGTTCACGGTGAGGCCGACGCTGGAGAGCACCTTCCTCACTTCGCGGTTCTTGCCCTCTTTCAGCCCGATGGTGAGCCAGACATTGGCGCCGGTGCGCCGGTCCACCGTGACCTCCACCGGTCCATAGACGACGCCGTCCACCACAGCCCCGTCGGCGAGCTTTTTCAGCGCCGCATCGTCGGCCCGGCCATAAGCGCGTACGCGGTAGCGCCTTGTCCAGCCGGTGGCCGGCAGCTCCAGCACCCGCGCCAGCTCGCCGTCATTGGTGAGCAAAAGCAAGCCTTCGGAATTGAGATCCAGTCGGCCGACGCTGATCACCCGTCCCATATCCTCGGGCATCTGGCCGAACACGGTCTCGCGCCCCTGGGGGTCGTTATGGGTGGTCAGAAGGCCGGTCGGCTTGTGATAGCGCCAGACCTTGGTGGGCGGGCGCGGCCCGATCGACTGGCCGTCCAGGCGGATATCGTCGCCCGGTATGACGTTGAAGGCGGGGCTTTTCAGCGTCTTGCCGTTGACGCTGATCCGGCCGGCCTCGATCAGGCGCTCGGCTTCACGCCGCGATGCGACGCCGGAATGGGCGAGCGCCTTGGCGATGCGTTCGCCCGGAGCCGCGCCGTCTTCCGCGCCGTCTGTGGGGGTGTTTTCGTCAGCCAAGGCTTTACGGATCGCTCCGGTCAGGACTAGAGGAGCGGGCATGGAAACCCGCGAAGACCGCTTTATGGGGCTGGCTCTGGCCCGAGCGCAAGCCGCCGCTGCGGCGGGAGAGACTCCCGTGGGCGCGGTGATCGTCGATCCGAGCACCGATCAGGTCATCGCCGAGGCCGCCAACGCCCCCATAGCAGGTCATGATCCCACCTGCCACGCCGAGATCGCGGCCCTTCGCGCCGCCGGGGCGAAGCTGGGCAATTACCGGCTCACAGGCCTTGAGCTTTTCGTCACGCTGGAGCCCTGCGCCATGTGCGCGGGCGCCATCAGCCATGCGCGCATCGGCCGGGTGATCTATGGCGCGTCCGATCCCAAGGGCGGCGCGGTGGACCACGGGCCGCAGTTTTTTCAGCAGCCCACCTGCCATTGGCGCCCGGACGTGACCGCCGGCGTGCGCGCCGCGGAATCCTCTGCGATGCTCAAGGCGTTCTTCAAGGACCGCCGCAAAAAGCCCTAGCGCGCCGCCAGGATCGACCGGGCTGTGTCGCAATCACGTGCGATCTGCGCGGTGAGCGCCTCCAGCCCGTCGAACTTCGTTTCCCCGCGGATGAAGTCGAGCAGTTCGACCTCCAGCGTCTGACCGTAAAGGTCCTCGGCGAAATCGAACAAATGGGTTTCAAGGCGCGCTTCGGTCCCGTCCACCGTGGGGCGGCGGCCAAGATTGGCGACGCCGGCGACCGTGCGGCCGTCGGTCAGGCGATTTCTCACCGCATAGACGCCGAAGGCCGGCCGCACATAGGCGCCCAGCGCGATATTGGCGGTTGGAAACCCGATCGTGCGGCCGCGCTTGTCGCCTTCAGCCACCACACCCTCGATGGCGAACGGCCGGCCCAGAAGCGTCGCCGCGGTCTGCGGCGCGCCCTCGCGCAGGGCGCGGCGGACATCGGAGCTGGAAATCTTGTGATCGACGCCCGGCTCGCTCACGGCTTCGGCCACCTGCGCCTCGATTCCGAAGCGGGCCCCGATCTCCTTGAGCGCCCTGGCGTCGCCCGCCCGGTTCTTGCCGAAGCAGAAATCAGCGCCGGTGACGACGCCTTTCAGCCCCAGCCCGCGGGCTAGCACCTCCTCTACGAACGCCTCCGGCGTCATGGCAGCCAGCGTGCGGTCAAAGGCGATGTGATGAATGATATCGACACCCTCCGCCTGCAGCGCGCGCACGCGCTGAGCGTCGTTCATAAGGGCGAAGGGCTCGGCGTCGGGCTGGAAGATGAGCCTTGGATGGGGCGTGAACACCGCTGCAGCCGCAGGGGCGCGCAGCTCGGCCGCCAGCGCCGCCGCAGCGCCGATGACGGCGGTGTGGCCGCGATGGACCCCGTCGAAATTGCCCAGCGCCGCAACCGCCCCGCGGGCGGTTTCGGGCAGGCCGGCATGGCCGTAATAGACGCTCATGGACCCCTAGGCCGCCGATTTGCGGCGTTTCCGGACGATCACTTCGGCGTCGGCCTCCATACAGGTCTCGCCGTCCACCTCGCACACGCAGGCCAATTTGACCCGGCGCGCCTTGACGTCAACATCCGTGACCGTGGCGCGGCAGATTACGGTGTCGCCGATGCGCACCGGGCGCTCGAACCGCATGCTCATGCCGGCGAACACCGCGCCCGGGCCGGGCAGATGATTGCCCAGCACGCACGATATGTAGCTGGCCACCAGCGCGCCATGGGCGATGCGGCCCCTGAAAGCCGAGCGGGAGGCGTAGGCCTCGTCCATGTGAAGGGGATTGAAGTCCCCTGACACCTCGGCGAATTTTTGCACGGCCGCCTCGTCAACGAGCCGGGTGATCTCGGCGGACTGGCCGATTTCCAGCTCGGTGATGGCGTAGCCTTCGAAATCGCTCATGATTTTGCGCTCCTGCGAGTCTCGCCGCGTGTTTAACCGATTTTTGACCGCACTTGTCTAGCTTCTCGTCTCAGAAGGGACGGTGAACGCGAGAAATCGCCGTCTCAGGTGGTGGATGATTTATACGGAGTTGGGGCGATGGCGGTCGAAATGACGATGCCGATACTGGTTGTGGACGATTACAAGACGATGGTCCGCATCATCAAAAATCTGCTCAAGCAGATCGGATTTGAAAACGTGGACGAAGCCTCGGACGGCACCGAAGCTTTCGAGATGATGAAGAAGCGCAAGTATGGGCTTGTCATCTCCGACTGGAACATGGAGCCGATGACCGGCTACGAGTTGCTGCAAAAAGTTCGCGCCGACGAAGGCGTCAAGGCGACGCCGTTCATCATGGTCACCGCGGAATCCAAGACGGAAAACGTCATCGCGGCGAAAAAGGCCGGGGTGAACAACTATATCGTCAAGCCGTTCAATGCGGGAACCCTTAAAGCGAAGATGACCGCCGTCATCGGCGACTTTTAGTCCGGTTTTCATTTCGCCCAAGGACTGGCGCCTTCGCCTCGCAGCGCCTTCAAGCGCGAGCGATCCCGGCGCCGCAACCTGAGGGAAGGATACACAATGCCCGCCGCAGAAGTCGCAGCGCAAATTCGCGAGAGCCTGAAATCGGTCAAAGCCGCCGATCTCAAGGACCCTCAGCTGATCGAGGTGCTTCGCCTCGCCCAGCAACTCACCGACACAATGCAGATGTTCTTCGGCTCGCTGGATCGCTCGATCCACGACGAATTCATCTCCATCGCCAATTACATCGCCCGTACCCGCGATGAGATCGCGCAGCTGCGTCCCAACGATATCCGGGAGCAGCGCATCCCGATCGCCGGCGCCGAGCTGGAGGCTGTCGTCACCGACACCGAGAAGGCCACCGAGGCGATCATGAGCGAGGCCGAGGTGCTGATGTCGGCCGAACCCGATGATCTCGCCGCGTACAAGGCCGAGGTCGACGCGGCCATGTGCCGGATCATCGAGAACTGCTCGTTCCAGGATCTCTCCGGTCAGCGCGTGTCCAAGGTGGTCACCTCGCTCAAGCACATCGAGAACCGGGTGGCGCGCTTCGCCTCCACCATGGGCGTGCACGACGCCGAGGCCACCGAAGACGAGCGCGCCGAAACCGAGCGCCAGCAGAGGCTCCACCTCAACGGCCCGGCCCAGGGCGGTCCGGAAACCAAGCAGGACGATGTGGACAGCCTGATGGCCATGGATCAGGACGCCATCGACTCCTTGTTCGACTAAGCCGTCGTCAAAGTCTGGGGGACAGTAAAACGCCTCGCCCTCACCGGCGGGGCGTTTTGCTATTCCACCCGGCGATAAACGCCGTGGACGACGATGTCCTGGCCCATCGCATCAAGATAATGGCCCATGAGGCGCTCGATCTGATCGAGATCCTCCACCCGGCAATAGCCTTCAGGGTCCAGCGCCGTGCCCGCCTCCTCGCGGATCGCGTCGTTGAGCACCGAGCAATCGGGCTGGTGATAGCTGACCACCGCGCCCTCCTCATAGACCCAGGCGACGCCGTAGCCGATCCCGCCTTCGCGCGGCAGCTGGGCGAGATAGATATTCGCGCTGATCCGGCGAAAGCGGACGCCCTCATGGGGGAAGTTCGGCGCCTGCGAGACGTACCGCCGGCGCTCCGCCTCAACGCCGCCGCGCCAGGTCTCGAAGTCCCACTCGGTCCCGTCGGGATGGGTGGGCCAGTGCGCGTACACGCCCTCCTGAAGCGGCGTATCCGCGCCCCAGAAGCCGATCAGCTCACGCTGGCTGGTGAAACAGGCCGAGAGCGCAAGCGCGACGGCGCTGACCGCTGCAAGGCGCAGCGCCGTCGTCAGCCTCACGGAGTCCGCCCGTAAAACGGCTCGCAGGCCTTCGCCAGCCAGGCGGCGGCCTCGCCGTCCACCAGCGGCGACACCTTTTCGCGCACCTCGGCGTGATAGGCGTCGAGCCAGGCGGTCTCTTCCGGCGTCAGCAGGGTGATATCCACCAGGCCGCGATGGATCGGCGCCATGGTCAGCGTTTCAAAGCCCAGCATCTTGCGGTCGCCATGGGGCGCCACATCGGCGGGCGGCGTGACGAATTGCAGGTTCTCGATCCGGATGCCGTAGGAGCCGACCTTGTAATAGCCCGGCTCGTTGGAGACGATCATCCCGGCTTTCAGCGCCACCGTGTTGGGCCGCTTGGAGATGTTCTGCGGACCCTCATGGACGCCCAGATAGCTGCCCACGCCGTGGCCCGTGCCGTGATCATAATCATGACCGGCCATCCACAGCGGCGCGCGCGCCAGCGCGTCGAGCGCGCCGCCGGTCGTGCCTTCGGGAAAGCGGATCATGGACAGGGCGATATGGCCCTTGAGAACCAGCGTGAAGTGGCGGCGCTGGGCCTCGCTGGGCTGACCGATGGGAACGGTGCGGGTGATGTCGGTGGTGCCGTCGGGATACTGCCCGCCGGAATCCACCAGATAGAGCGAGCCCGGCTCCAGCGTTCGCGTCGAAGCGGTGTTCACCCGGTAGTGCGGAAAGGCGCCGTTGGGGCCCGAGGCGCTGATGGTCTCAAAGCTGATATCCTTCAGCTCCGCCGATCCACGCCGGAACTCCTCAAGCTTCACGGCGGCGGCGATTTCATCCACATCGCCGGTCTGAGCCTGCGTATCGATCCAGTGCAGGAAGCGCACGATGGCCGCGCCGTCGCGGATATGCGCCGCTTTCGAGCCGTCGATCTCCACCTTGTTCTTGCAGGCCTTGGGAAGCGCCACCGGGTCGGCGCCGCGCTTGATCTTCGCGCCGCCGGTTTCCAGCTGCTGGAACACCCAGACCGAGCTCACCGCCGGATCGACCCGCACGGTCTTGCCGGAGAGCGCCTTCAGCCCCTCGCCGAACTCGGTCTCGGGGCGCACCGCGATTTCATTGCCCAGATGGGCGCGGGCGGCGTCGGTGAGCTTGTCTTCGTTGATGAACAGCGTCGCCCGCCCGTCGCGTTCCAGCACGGCGGCCGAGAGCGGCAGCGGCGTGCACGAGACGTCCCCGCCACGCAGATTGAACAGCCAGGCGATGGAGGCCGGATCGGTGATCACCGCCGCGTCCGCGCCGGCATCCTCAAGATCGCCGGCGATACGCCGGCGTTTGTCGCCGTGCTCCTCGCCGGAAAACGCGATGGGGTGGGGATGGACGGCTTCGGCCGGCGCGGGCGGGCGATCCTCCCAGGCGGCGTCGATGGGGTTCTGGTCCACGCACACAAGCTCGGCGCCCGCGCGCTCGGCGGCGGCCTCAAGCCTGGCCAGCGCATCGGGGGAATGGACCCTGGGGTCATAACCGATCTTTTCGCCGCGCTTGGCGTTCGACCGGATCCAGCCGGCGATCCCCTCGCCGGTCAGGTCGGCGTACTCATACAGATCACTGTCGACCTGGTTCTTGACCTGCTCGGTATAGCGCCCGTCCACGAACACCGCAGCGCGGTCGGTCATGGCGATCGCGGCGCCCGCCGACCCGGTGAAGCCAGTAGCCCAGGTGAGGCGCTCGGCGTTCGCGGGCAGGTATTCGTTATTATACTCGTCCTCGTGCGGGATAATGAACCCGTCGAGACCGGAGTCTTTGAGGGCTTTGCGAAGCTTGGGAAGGTTCTCGCGCCCGAACTCGGGCCCGCCCTTCACGTGGAAAGTCTGAATTTGCTGGGTCATGGGCATGTATTTACGCCCGCGTGCGCCGCGTTTCAATCGCAGCCTCAAGGCGCCCACAGTCGGCCCGGCCACAAGGACGACACGCAAAAGCGGCCCGCCGCAAGATTTGCGCGAGGCTGTGAGGATGGCGAGGGCGGCGCGGGAGGATCCAGGCCGTTTCTCTTTGTGTGTTGGAGGCCGGATACGACCCCCGCGCCGCTGAGGTGATTTTTCGGTCAGCGGGACTCAACGGAACCTCCCCGTCTACCCCTAACCCGCCTGTTTGCGGACCGGTGCGTTAGCCGGAACTCACTCGGGACACCCCGTCATTCCCGCCCGAACAGGACGCTCCGGAACGGCCTCGCCTGCGAGATGACAGGGGTTATTATGCGGGCGGGCGTGAAGGGGGCGGATAAGTTTTTTGTCAGCGCTCTATTCTGAGGGTCCCTCGAGGCTCGCCCGGCTATTCGCCGGCCTCACACCTCAGGATGAGGAAGATGGAGAGCTTTTTTGAAATCCTCATCCTGAGGCGTCTTTCCGCGTCAGCGAAAAGCCTCGAAGGACCCGCAGGATCAAGCCCCCCGCCTTGAACTCCCGGCCAAGCCGAAGGCGCAGAACCGGGACCTTGTGCAGGATAAGGCGCCACACTCGCAGGTAGGTTCCGGATGGACTTCGCCGTCCAGGACTTCATGCACGCGCCCGCCGCTACCCGCCCGGCGGAGGGCCGGACCAGCCGCAGGCGTCGCAATCGAGCTCGGCGCCGGTTTCGATCAGGGTGAAGTGGCCGCAATCGGGGCACGGCTCACCGTGATAATCGCGCTTGGGGCTGGGTTCGGCCACGGCGCGCGCGCCGGTGGAGCGGCCCTCGCCGCTTGCGGGCCTGGCCGGGCGCGAGCCCAGCATCACCACATTGTCGGGCAGCTGGCCGCGCGAGAAGCCCTTGGAGATCAGGCTGGAGGCGTCGGTCTCGGTGATGAATTTCTCTTTCGCGACACCGTCGCCTATGCCCGAAGGATCGTGGCGCGACGCCTCCGAGTGGGCGAGATCGGCGCGGTCGAGATAGCTCACCCCCAGCTCGCGAAAGACATAGTCGAGGATCGAGCTGGCGTGCTTGATCGCTTCATTGCCCTCCACATCGCCGGCGGGTTCAAAGCGGGTGAACAGATAGGCGTCCACATACTCCTCCAGCGGCACGCCGTATTGCAGGCCGATGGAGATGGCGATGGCGAAATTATTCATCAGCGAGCGGAAGGCGGCGCCTTCCTTGTGCATGTCGATGAAGATCTCGCCCAGCTCGCCGTCTTCAAACTCGCCGGTGTGCAGATAGACCTTGTGCCCGCCCACGGTGGATTTCTGGATATAGCCCTTGCGGCGGTCGGGCAGCTTGCGGCGCTGGGCGTTGCGCTCGACGATCCGCTCCACGACGCGTTCCACCACGCGTTCCTCGGCGATTAAATCGCGTCGGCCGTAATCGCCGCCTTCAAACTCGATCGTGTTGAGAAGGTCGTAGAGCGCCTCGCCCTCGCGGCGGATCACGATGGATTTCAGGCCGCGGCGCGCGGCGGAGACGGCGACAGCGCCGGCCTCTTCAATCCCGGCCGATCCCGGCAGGGCGATCTCCAGCCCGCAAGGCGCGCCGAGCGCCCCCTCCACCGCCTCGGCCATGGCAAGGCGCGCTTCGGGGCTGGGGTCGGCGAAGACCGCCCGGCGTTCGGGATCGAGGCCCTGACAATCATCCAGGCGCCCCGCCCCGTGCACGTGGCGCTCGGCCGCGGCGATATCCAGCGGATCCACGCCAAGCGCCTCCAGCAGGCGCGGCCCCGCCTTGTCGAACTGGTCGGGCGAAAGCCCGCAGCGCCGGGCGATTTCCGGCCCCAGACTCCAGCGATTGATGGCAAAACGCAGCGGCACGCCGTCGCCAAGGGCGGCGTCGATGCGCGCGAAAGCCCCGTCGTCGACGCCCTGCTCTGAAAGCTGGGAGAGCCATTCGGCGGTGAAGCCGGCAAGCGAGCGCGCGCCGAGGGCATGGCGGCGCGCAGCTTCCCGGACCTCATCGTCCAGATCGCCGAGCGCGGCGAGGATCGGCGCGGCCAGCGTCACGCCGCCGGGCGCATCCAGAGCCGCGGGCGGGTGAACGCCCACCGACTGGGCGTCGAGGAAGGCGAGCATCAGCTCGGTCGGGCGCTCCAGCGTCACCGGCGCCGGGCTGGCCTCGGCGGCCAGGGTGAGCATGCGCGCGGCGAGATCGCGCGCACCGTCACTGTCATAGGGCAGCGCGCAGGCGGTGAGCGCGGCGCCAAGCCCTGTCAGGGCGAGCGCGCCCCCCTCGGCCTCGCAGGCGCCGCCCCACAGGGCGCAGGCCTGAGCCAGCGCGGACTCATCCAGGCGCTGATCCACGATGAAGCGGGAGAGATCAAGCGCCGCTCCGAGCGGCAAGGCCGGCGCGGGCGCTTCAAACACGAGCGCCGGGGCGCCATGGGTCCACAAAGCCTCGCCCAGGCGGGTAAGGAGCGCGCGGGCGGGCGTCCCGTCCTCAAGCGCGCCGTCGGCCTCGGCCAGATCAAAAAACGACGCGTCGAGATGCACCAGAGGCGTCTCCACCGGCGCCGGCGCGGCGTTGAGACCGGCTTCCGGCGCGGTGACCCCCTGGCGGGCGCGGGCGATGGCCCGCTCGATCATGGCGTCGGGCGCGCCGTCGCGGCGGGCGGCGCGCACGGCGCGGGCCAGAGCGCGATTGCGCCGCGGATCAAAGCACTCCTCCGCCGAGCCGTCACAATTGACGCAGGCGATCGCCACCGCCTCCAGCCGCTCGGCCAGAACGCGCGCGCCCACCGCCGCGGCCGCCTCGCCCATGGCGGCGGCGTTCAGCTCGTCCAGAATCGCGCCGAGATCCTCGGCGTCGGCTGCGAACACCGGCGCCTGCTGGGCGAGCCCCTCGCCCCTCCACAGGGCGGGCGCGGGCACGGCCTCGCGATGAAGCAGGGATGCGGTGAATTCGGCCTGGGCCGCGGCGGCGTCCTGAAACGGGGCCGAGAGCGCCTGGGCCAGAGCCGCCAGCGTTTGCGCAGAGTCAATCTCACTGTCGAAATCGGCCCCCGATAGCGCCGCGAAGGCGGCTGTGGCGCGCGCCGGCCAGTGAGCGGGGACGCGCGCGCGCGCCTGGCCCGCATCAAGCGCATCCGGGTCGGCGGGCAGCACCGCGCGGCTCTCGAACGCGATCCCTTCTGCGATATCGGCGTCGGGACGGGTCAAACGGCGCTGGACCATGGCGAGGCTCCGCACGGGAAGAGGAATCGAATCACCGTGAGGATACCGCGCGCCGGGCCGGTGAGTCGAAGCTTCCCGAACAGACCTGGGGAAAGCTTCAGGCCAAAGACATGAAAAAGGCCGCGCCCTTGCGGTGCGCGGCCTCTTCATCGTCGGTTTTGGGTCAGCCTAGTCCTCGCCGGCGGTGTCCAGCGCGGCTTCGCGGGCGCGGTCGACGGCGCCTTTGGCTTCCGGATCGCGGTCCACAAGCTCGATCACGGCCATGGGCGCATTGTCGCCATAGCGGAAACCGGCTTTCAACACGCGGGTATAGCCACCATTGCGCTCGGTGTAGCGCGGGCCGATGGTTTCGAACAGCTTGGCGACCTGATCCTTGTTGCGGATCTGGCTGATCGCCTGACGGCGCGCGTGCAGGTCGCCGCGCTTGGCCAGGGTCACGAGCTTGTCCATGATCGGCTTCAGCTCTTTGGCCTTGGGCAGGGTCGTGACGATCTGCTCGTGCTCGATCAGCGAGGCGGCCATGTTTGCGAACATGGCTTTGCGGTGGCTGGCCGTACGGTTCAGTTTGCGGTGGGCGACGCCGTGGCGCATGGGATGTCTCCTTCAGTCTAAGAAGCGGGCCGTCTCGCGACGCTCCGTTCTAGATCTGGTCCTCGTATTTCTTGGCCAGTTCCTCGATGTTCTCGGGCGGCCAGTTCGGCGCGTCCATACCCAGATGCAGGCCCATCTGAGCGAGAACTTCCTTGATCTCGTTAAGCGACTTGCGACCGAAATTCGGCGTGCGCAGCATTTCCGCTTCGCTCTTCTGAATGAGGTCGCCGATATAGACGATGTTGTCGTTCTTCAGGCAGTTGGCCGAGCGGACCGACAGCTCAAGCTCGTCGACCTTTTTCAGAAGCGCCGGGTTGAAGTCCAGCTCCGGCTTCTCGTCGTCGCCGACGCGCGCCTGGTTGGGCTCGTCGAAATTCACGAAGATCTGGAACTGGTCCTGCAGGATGCGCGCGGCGTAGGCCACCGAATCCTCAGGAGTCACAGCGCCGTTGGTCTCGATTTCCAGGATCAGCTTGTCATAGTCGAGCACCTGGCCCTCACGGGTGTTCTCAACCCGGTAGGCGACGCGCTTGACCGGGCTGTAGAGGGCGTCGACGCCCACCAGGCCGATCGGCGCATCTTCAGGACGGTTGCGCTCGGCCGGGACATAACCCTTGCCGGTGTTCACCGTCAGGACCATGCGAACCTCGGCGTCTTCGTCGAGGGTGCAGATCACGTGGTTCTTGTTGATGACCTCGATGTCGGCGGTCTCTTCGATATCGCCGGCGGTCACCTCGCCCGGGCCGCTCTTCTTCAGCGTCAGGCGCTTGGGGCCCTCGCCGTGCATGCGCAGAGCGACCTGCTTGAGGTTCAGGATGATGTCGGTGACGTCTTCGCGCACGCCCTTGATCGAGGAAAACTCGTGCAGGACGGAGTCGATCTGCACCGCGGTGATCGCGGCGCCCTGGAGCGAAGACAGAAGGATCCGGCGCAGCGCGTTGCCGAGCGTCATGCCGAAGCCGCGCTCGAGCGGCTCGGCGATGATCTTGGCGTGGCGAGACGCATCATGGCCGGGCTGGATTTCCGGCTTCATCGGGCGGATCAGTTCCTGCCAGTTCTTCTCAATCACGGACATCACCCCTTCAGGCGAGCGGCGTGAACGTCGAGGGGGACGTTCACGCCGGCTGGAAATTCAAAATACGCGGCCAGCGGGGAACCCCGCCGCGCGTGCTAGACCCGGCGGCGCTTCGGCGGACGGCAACCATTGTGCGGAATCGACGTCACGTCGTGGATCGTGGTGATCGTCAGACCGACCGACTGCAGGGCGCGCAGGGCGCTCTCACGGCCTGACCCGGGACCCGACACCTTCACCTCAAGCGTCTTCACGCCGTGCTCCTGAGCCTTGCGGCCCGCATCCTCGGCGGCGACCTGGGCGGCGTACGGGGTCGATTTACGCGATCCCTTAAAGCCCATCGTGCCGGCCGAAGACCAAGAGATCGCGTTGCCCTGGGCGTCGGTGATGGTGATCATGGTGTTGTTGAAGCTGGCGTTCACATGCGCGACGCCGGCCGTGATATTCTTGCGTTCGCGACGGCGGACGCGGCTTGTTTCTTTGGCCATGGCCCTCGCTCCTTATTTCTTCTTGCCGGCGATCGGCTTGGCGGGACCCTTGCGGGTGCGCGCGTTGGTGTGCGTACGCTGGCCGCGAACCGGAAGGCCGCGGCGATGGCGCAGGCCGCGATAGCAGCCCAGATCCATCAGGCGCTTCACGTTCACCGCGACTTCACGGCGGAGGTCACCCTCCACGGTGTAGCCCGCGTCGATCGTTTCACGGATCGACAGGATTTCTGCGTCGGTCAGCTCGTTGACCCGCTTTTCAGCGGCGATGCCCACCTTTTCGCAGATTTCCGCAGCCTTGGTCTCGCCAATGCCGTGAATATAGCGAAGCGCCACGGTGACGCGTTTGTTGGTCGGAATGTTGACGCCCGCGATCCGTGCCACGACGCTCTCCTTGTCCTCATCAGCCCCAGCACGCGAAACAGACCGAAAGCGCGGCCGATTCAGGCGGCGCCGAAACGATGTCTGCCCCATGCGAGCGAAGGGCGGTTCTTATAGTCACAGCCCCCGCCGCGTCAACCGCGTTGCGCGCCGGGGAAACGGTTTTTTGCGCCGGACAGCTGTATCCGGTCGCGCGTGTCTCTAGCCGTCCACGGCGGAATCGATCCGCCGGGCGACCTCGTCAACGCCGCCCATACCGTCCAGATCGGCCAGTTTGCCCCGGCCTTCATAGTACGGAATCAGCGGCGCGGTCTGGCTGTTGTAAGTCTCCAGACGGTTCTTGAAGGCTTCCACCGTATCGTCGGGGCGGCCTTCCTCCTTGGCGCGGTTCTCCATACGCGCCACCAGTTCGTCCTGGTCCACCACAAGGCGGAGCACCTTGTCGATCTGCGCACCCCGGCCCTCAAGCAGGCGGTCTAACGCCTCGGCCTGGGCCACAGTGCGCGGAAATCCGTCGAAGATCGCGCCGCCGGCCGCTTCGGCCTGGGGCAGACGCTCTTCGATCAATGCAATGACGATCTCGTCGGACACCAGATCGCCGCGGTCCATGATGCCGGCGACGCGCTGGCCCAGCTCGGTCCCGGCGCTGCGCGCTGCGCGCAGCATGTCGCCGGTGGAAAGCTGCACCCAGCCGCGGTTTGCAACCAGGCGCTTGGCCTGGGTGCCCTTGCCGGCGCCTGGCGGTCCGAACAGAACCAGATTCATTTCTTCCGCCCCCGCAGCTTCGTCTTCTTGATCAGCCCCTCATACTGGTGCGCCAGCAGGTGAGACTGGATCTGGCCGACCGTATCAAGGGTCACCGAGACCACGATGAGGATGGCGGTGCCCCCGATATAGAAGGGAATGGCGCTATACTGCGCTTTCAGGATCTCGGGCAGAAGGCAGACAATGGTCAGATACCCGGCCCCGATCACGGTGAGGCGCGACAGCACATAGTCGAGATATTCTGCGGTGCGCTTGCCCGGACGGATGCCCGGCAGGAAGCCGCCATACTTCTTCAGGTTCTCCGCAGTGTCTTCCGGATTGAAGACGATGGAGGTGTAGAAGAAGGTGAAGAAGATGATCATCGAGCCGTAGAAGGCGATGAACAGCGGCTGGCCCGGGCCGAGCAGAGCCACGACCTGGCGCAGCCAGTCGGGACCGGACTGGGCCGAGAAGCCAGCCACGGTGGCCGGCAGCAGCAGGAGCGAGCTGGCGAAGATCGCCGGAATCACGCCGGCGGTGTTCAGCTTCAGCGGTAGGAAGCTGGATTCCCCGCCGGTCATCTTGTTGCCCACCTGGCGCTTGGGATACTGGATCAGAAGCCGGCGCTGGCTGCGCTCGATGAACACCACGAAGGTCAGCACCGCGATGATGCCCACCAGCATCGCCACGATGACGCCGCCCGGCAGCGTGCCCGAGGCGCCCTGCTCGAGCGCCTGGAACAGCGCACGGGGCATTTCCGCGATGATGCCGGCGAAGATGATCAGGGAGACGCCGTTGCCGACGCCGCGCGCGGTGATCTGCTCACCGAGCCACAGGAGGAACATCGTCCCGCCCACCAGCGTCACGACGGTGGAGGCCAGGAAGAAGGGTCCGGGGTTCATCGCGATCGAGGCGCCGGTGCCCGGATCCACGGCCTGCATGCCGAGCGCGATGGCGAAGGCCTGAACCGTCGCCAGCACCACGGTGAGATAGCGCGAATACTGGTTGATCTGTTTGCGGCCCTGCTCTCCGCCCTCCTTCTTCATGCGCTCCAGGCTCGGCACGGTGGCGGCCATGAGCTGCATGATGATCGAGGCGGAGATGTAGGGCATCACGTTCAGGGCGAAGATCGCCATGCGCTCCACGGCGCCGCCCGAGAACATGTTGAAGACGCCCAGAATGCCGCCCTGCTGGCCTTCGAAGGCCAGGCGGAATTGCTCAAAATCGATCCCGGGGATCGGCACATAGGTGCCGACACGGTAAATCACGAGCACGAGCAGCGTGAACAGGATCCGCTGCTGCAGCTCCTTGGCGCGGGCGAACGCCCCGAAATTCATGTTCGAAGCGAGCTGTTCGGCGGCTGACGCCATGTTGTCGTATGCTCCTGAACTCGGGACGTAAAAGCGAAACGGGACCGGCTTCACTTAGGAAGCCGATCCCGCAAATGCGAGACTACTTGGTCTTTTTGGTCTTTGCGGCCTTTTCAGCCGGCTCGACCGCAGGCTTGACCAGGCTGACCGTGCCGCCGGCCTTTTCCACAGCCGCAGCCGCCGGCTTGGAGGCGCCGGCCACGGTCAGGGTGAGCTTGGCTTTAAGCTCGCCGCCGCCGATGACGCGCACGCCGTCCTTGACGCGGCGGATGACGCCGGCCTTGGCCAGAGCGTCCGCAGTGATCTCCGACTTGGCGTCCAGCTTGCCCGCATCGATCGCGGCTTGCAGACGGCCCAGGGTGACCTCGGCGAATTTCGAGCGGTTGGGCTGGTTGAAGCCCCGCTTCGGCAGGCGCTGGTGAAGCGGCATCTGGCCGCCCTCAAAGCCCTTGATCGCCACGCCGGAGCGCGACTTCTGACCTTTGACGCCACGGCCGCCGGTCTTGCCTTTACCGGAGCCGATGCCACGCCCGACGCGCATGCGCGGCTTGGTCGAGCCATCGTTATCGCGCAATTCGTTCAAGCGCATTGTTGTCTCTCCTTGTCAGGAGCGCAGGGCATCAAGCCCCGGCGCTACTCGACGATCTCGATCAGGTGGGCGACCTTGGCGATCATGCCGCGAACCGACGGCGTATCTTCAAGCTCGCGCTCTTTGCCGATCCGGCCCAGGCCCAGACCGCGAAGGGTCGCTCCCTGGCTCGGCGGACGGCGGGTGCTGCTGCCGGTCTGGCGCACGCGAACGGTTTTCTTACTAGCCATTACGCGCTCTCCTTACGATTCAATCGCTTCAGGGGCGCTGGCGCCGTCCTGGCGGCGGTCGACCAAGTCGGCCACTTTCATGCCGCGCTTGGCGGCGACCGAACGCGGCGAATTCTGGGCCTTAAGGGCCTCGAACGTCGCACGCACCATGTTGTAGGGGTTCGACGAGCCGGTGGACTTGGCCACCACGTCCTGGACGCCGAGGCTTTCCAGAACAGCGCGCATCGGACCGCCGGCGATCACGCCGGTGCCCGGAGGCGCGGCGCGAAGAACGACCTTGCCCGCGCCCCAGCGTCCCTTGACGTCGTGATGCAGGGTGCGGCCCTCGCGCAGCGGCACGCGGACCATCGTCTTCTTGGCTTCTTCGGTCGACTTGCGGATGGCTTCCGGCACTTCTCGCGCCTTGCCCTGTCCGAAACCGACGCGACCTTTGCCGTCACCGACCACCGCAAGCGCGGCGAACTGGAAGTTCCGGCCGCCCTTCACGGTTTTGGCGACCCGGTTGATCTGAACGAGTTTGTCGATCAGTTCCGGTTCGTCGTTGTCGTCCTTGCGACGCCGGTCGCGACCGCGATTGTCTTCTCGAGCCATGCGTTCGCTCCCTTAGAAACTCAGGCCGCCGTCGCGGGCGGCGTCGGCGAGCGCTTTGATGCGCCCGTGATAAATGTAGCCCCCGCGGTCGAAGACGACCTCGGTCAGACCCTTCTCCTTGGCCCGTTCGGCGACCTTGCGGCCGACTTCCTGAGCGGCCGCGACCGTGGCGCCGGAAGCGTCAAGCCCCGGCTCGATCGTGGAGGCCGCCGCCACCGTGACGCCGTTGGCGTCGTCGATGATCTGGGCGTAGATGTGCTTGGAGGAGCGGTGGACCGACAGACGCGGCCGACCGGCTCCCAGTTTGCGAAGCCGGGCGCGGTTGCGTTGCGCGCGGCGGCGCATGTGTTCTCGAGGCGTTTTCATAACCGACCCTACTTCTTCTTGCCTTCCTTGCGGCGGACATGCTCGCCGGCGTACTTCACACCCTTGCCTTTGTAGGGCTCGGGCGGACGATAGCCGCGGATCTCCGCTGCGGTCTGACCGACGGCCTGGGCGTCAGGCCCCTCGATCTTGATCTCGGTCGGCTTGGGCGTCGCGAGCGTCACCCCTGCGCGCGGTGTGTACACCACATCGTGGGAGAAGCCGAGCGACAGCTTGAGATCGGTTCCCTGCATCTGGGCGCGGTAACCCACGCCCACCAGCTCCAGGGATTTCTCGAAACCGTTCGTGACGCCATGGACCATGTTCTTGATGCGCGCACGCGCGGTGCCGAACATCATCTTGGCGGTTTTGGAATTCTCTACCGGCTCGACGCGGATGGCGTTGTCTTCGTGAAGGATGCGCACGCTGGTGGGCGCGGCGAAGGAGAGTTCCCCCTTCGGACCTTTCACGGAAACAAGACCGCCGTTCACCGTCGCGGTGACGCCGGAGGGAATATCGACAGGCAACTTGCCTAGACGGGACATGCGCCTTCCTTCCCTAACTGACGTGGCAGAGGATTTCGCCGCCGACATTCTTTGCGCGGGCGGCGGCGTCGCTCATCACACCCTGGGGGGTGGAGATGATCGCGATGCCGAGCCCGTTCTGAACGAGCGGCAGGTCACGGACTTTACGGTATTCGCGGCGGCCAGGCTTGGAGACGCGCTTGATGTCGGAGATGACCGGCGCGCCTTCATAATACTTCAGCTCGATGTCGAACTGCTTGAAGCCTTTGGTGTCGGCGCTTTCCGAATAACCACGGATATACCCTTCGTCGAGCAGCACCTCGAGCACGCGGCCGCGCAGCTTGGAAGCCGGCGTGGACACGGTGGTGCGCTTGCGCATCAGGGCGTTGCGGATGCGGGTCAGCATATCGCCGAGCGGATCGTTCACGGACATGGGTCCTCCTCCCTACCAGCTCGACTTGACCATGCCCGGGATAAGCCCGTGGCTGGCCAGTTGACGCAGCGCGATGCGCGACATCTTCAGCTTGCGGTAATATGCGCGCGGGCGGCCGGTGATCAGGCACCGGTTGCGCACACGGGTCGGCGCGGAATTGCGCGGCAGGTCGGCCAGCTTGAGCTGGGCGCCAAAACGCTCTTCCACGGGCTTGGACGTATCGCGGGCGATCGCCTTCAGCGCGGCGCGCTTGGCGGAGTATTTCTCCGACAGGCGTTGACGCTTCAGGTTCCGCTCGACAGCGCTCTTCTTAGCCATTCAATCTTTCTCCTCGCGTGCGGAACCACCCTGGCTCCGCGTTCCTGCCGCGTCAGCTCGTGAACGGAAAATCGAGCTCGGCCAGCAGGGCCTTCGCTTCTTCGTTGGTTTTTGCGGTCGTGGTCACGATGATGTCCATGCCGCGGATCGTATCCACCTTGTCGTAGTCAATTTCCGGGAACACGATCTGTTCTTTCATGCCCATCGCGAAATTGCCCCGCCCGTCAAAGCTCTTGCTGTTGAGCCCGCGGAAGTCGCGCACTCGCGGCAGAGCGATCGTGATCAGGCGATCGATGAATTCGTACATGCGATCCTTGCGAAGGGTGACCTTCGCGCCGATCAGTTGTTCTTCGCGCAGCTTGAAGCCGGCGATCGACTTGGTGGCCTTGGTGGCGACCGGCTTCTGGCCGGAAATCGCCATCAGGTCCGCCAGAGCGCCCTGGATCTTCTTGGAGTCCTGAGCGGCCTCGCCGACGCCCATGTTGATCACGACCTTGTCCAGGCGCGGGATCTCCATGTCGTTCTTGTAGCCGAACTTCTCTTTCAGCTTCGCGCGAATCTCTTCGCGGTACAGCGTCTTGAGGCGCGGTTCGTATGCAGCGACGTCAGCCATCGATCACCTCGCCGGATTTCTTGGAGATGCGAACCTTCTTGCCGTCCCGGACCTCGAAGCCGACGCGGGTCGGTTCGTTGGTCTTGGGATCAACCAGCGCCACGTTGGAAACGTGGAGCGGCGCATCCTTCTCTTCAATGCCGCCGGCGTTCGTTTGCGTCGCGCGTTGATGGCGCTTCACAGTGTTGACGCCGGAGACAACGACCTTGTCTTCCTTCGGCATGACGCGGGTGACCTGACCGGTCTTTCCCTTGTCCTTGCCAGACAGGATGACGACCTTGTCGCCTTTTTTGATCTTCGCAGCCATGGCTTACAGAACCTCCGGCGCGAGCGAGACGATTTTCATGTGCTGCTTGGCGCGCAGCTCACGCGGCACCGGACCGAAGATCCGCGTGCCGATCGGCTCGTTGTTGTTGTTAAGCAGAACGGCCGCGTTGGTGTCGAAGCGGATCACGCTGCCGTCGCGACGCTTGATGTCGCGCGCAGTGCGCACGACGACCGCGCGGCGGACGTCACCCTTCTTCACACGGCCCTTGGGCGTGGCTTCCTTGACCGAGACGACAATGATGTCGCCAATGCCGGCGTACCGGCGCTTCGCGCCGCCGAGCACCTTGATGCACTGCACGCGGCGGGCCCCGGAATTGTCGGCCACGTCCAGATTGGATTGCATCTGGATCATCGCGGATCCTCCGTTATCAGCGGATCATCCCGAACAAAGGCTTACGCCCCGGACGGAACGACCTCCCACCGCTTGAGCTTCGATTTCGGCGCGCATTCCTGAATCTGGACGCGCTCGCCAACCTTGATCCCGCCCGCTTCATTGTGGGCGTGATATTTCTTCGACCGGCGCACGGTCTTGCGAAGCAGGGGATGAAGGAAGGTGCGCTCGACGCGCACGATCACAGTCTTTTCCTGCTTGTCGCTGACGACGACGCCTTGAAGGATGCGCTTCGGCATGGCCTCAGCTCCCCTGGGTTTGCAGCGCGCGGCGGCGGGTATCCGTTTTGATCCGGGCGATATCCCGGCGGATCTGCTTGAAGCGCGCTGTGTTTTCCAGCTGGCCGGTGGCCCCCTGGAAACGCAGATTGAATTGCTCTTTTTTCAGCTTGAGGAGCTCGTCCTGAAGCTGATCGTCGCTCATGGCGCGAACGTCTTCACCCTTCATCGAACTCTCTCCTACTCGCCCGGCCGGGTCACGACCTTGGTCTTGATCGGCAACTTGGCGGCTCCGAGGCGCAGCGCTTCGCGCGCGACCTCGTCTGACACCCCGTCGATCTCGAACATGATCCGGCCCGGCTTGACTTTGGCCACCCAGAACTCGGGTGAACCTTTACCTTTACCCATCCGCACTTCGGTCGGTTTCTTGGAAACCGGCAGATCGGGGAAAATACGGATCCAGACGCGGCCCGCACGTTTCATGTGACGGGTGATCGCGCGGCGGGTGGCTTCGATCTGGCGCGCGGTGACGCGCTCCGGTTCGATCGCCTTCAGGCCATAGGACCCGAAGTTCAGCGTGAAGCCGCCCTTGGCGTTGCCGTGGATCCGGCCCTTGTGCGCCTTGCGGAATTTGGTGCGCTTCGGTTGAAGCATCGTTCTTCTCCCTCGCCCCGCTTAAGCCGCTTGACGTCCCGAACGAGCGCGCTGCTCGCCGGAGTCCATCATGCGCTTTTCCTGCGCCATCGGATCGTGCTCCAGGATCTCGCCTTTGTAGATCCAGACCTTGATCCCGATGATGCCCATCGCGGTCTTGGCTTCGGCGAACCCGTAATCGATGTCGGCGCGCAGCGTGTGAAGCGGCACGGACCCGTCAGCGTATTTCTCGGTCCGCGCGATCTCGGCGCCGCCGAGGCGGCCGCCGCACATGATCTTGCAGCCCAGAGCGCCCATGCGCATGGTGGTCTGAAGCGACCGCTTCATGGCGCGGCGGAACGCCACGCGGCGCTCCAGCTGCTGAGCGATCGACTCGGCCACCAGGGCGGCGTCCATCTCCGGCTTGCGGACTTCGACGAGGTTCAGGAACACTTCGCCGTCGACCATCTTGGAGACTTCGCGGCGCAGCTTCTCGATATCGGCGCCTTTTTTACCGATCACCACGCCCGGACGGGCGGTGTGGATGGTGATGCGGCACTTCTTGTGCGGACGCTCGATCACAATACGCGAAACCGAGGCGTTCTTGAGGCGCGCCTTGAGAAACTCGCGGATCTTGATGTCCGCATGCAGCAGCTCGGCGTATTCCTCGCCCTTGGCGAACCAGCGGCTCTCCCAGGTGCGGTTGATCCCGACACGAAGGCCGATCGGATTGATCTTCTGACCCATTATGCGGCCTCCTCGACTTCACGCACCACGATCGTCAGCTCGGAGAACGGCTTGAGAATTTTGGCGCCACGGCCGCGAGCGCGGGCGCGGAAACGCTTCATCACAAGGTTCTTGCCGACATAGGCTTCGGACACGACCAGAGAGTCGATGTCGAGGCCGTGATTGTTCTCAGCATTCGCGATGGCGCTTTCGAGCACCTTCTTGACGTCCTTGGCCGAGCGCTTGCGCGAGAACTCGAGATCGTTCAGAGCGCGCTCGACTTTCTTGCCACGGATCATCGCCGCAACGAGGTTCAGCTTCTGCGGGCTGATGCGCAGCATGCGCAGCTTCGCGCGAGCCTCGTTCTCAGCGACGCGGCGGGGGTTCTTGACCTGGCCCATCGCTACTTCCTCTTGGCTTTCTTGTCCGCAGCGTGACCGTAGTAGGTCCGCGTCGGGGCGAATTCACCGAGCTTGTGACCGACCATTTCTTCGGACACGAGCACGGGAATGAACTTGTTGCCGTTGTGAACCTGAAAAGTCAGACCCACGAACTGCGGCATGACGGTGGACCGGCGCGACCAGGTTTTGATCGCCTGCTTGCGGCCCGCGTCATGCGCGGCGTCGGCTTTCTTCAGGAGGTATCCGTCCACAAACGGACCTTTCCAGACAGAACGAGGCATGAGCCGGTCCCTTAACGTTTCTTGCGCTCGTGGCGCGAGCGGATGATGAACTTGTCGGTCGACTTGTTGCGGCGGGTCTTGCGGCCCTTGGTGGGCTTGCCCCATGGCGTGACCGGGTGACGGCCGCCCGAGGTGCGGCCTTCGCCGCCGCCATGCGGGTGATCGACCGGGTTCATGGCGACGCCGCGAACCGACGGACGCTTGCCCATGTGACGGGTACGGCCGGCCTTGCCCAGGTTGATGTTCATGTGGTCGGGGTTTGAAACCGCGCCCACAGTGGCCATGCAATCCTGATGAACCATGCGAAGCTCGCCGCTCATCAGGCGTACCTGAGCATAACCGGCGTCACGACCGACCAGCTGAGCGTACGACCCGGCGGAGCGAGCCACCTGGCCACCCTTGAGAGGCTTCAGCTCGACATTATGCACGATCGTACCGACCGGCATCGCCTTGAGCGGCATGGCGTTGCCCGGACGGACCTCGACGCGCTCGCCGGCCAGGATGGTGTCACCCACCGACAGACGCTGCGGCGCGAGGATATAGGCGATCTCGCCGTCTTCGTACTTCACCAGGGCGATGAACGCGGTCCGGTTCGGGTCGTACTCGAGACGCTCGACCGTCGCCGGCACGTCGAACTTGCGACGCTTGAAGTCGATCTGACGATACAGGCGCTTGGCGCCGCCACCACGGCGACGCGCCGTGATGCGGCCGGTGTTGTTACGTCCGCCCTTCTTGCGAAGGCCCTCGACGAGGGTCTTCTCGGGACGGCCCACAAACAGGTCCGAGCGGTCCACAAGGACCAGGCTGCGGCGGCCCGGCGAGGTCGGCTTGAAAGTCTTCAGAGCCATTGTTGCTACTCCTCCTGGCCGCGCTAAAGGCCGGTGGTGACGTCGATGGAGTGGCCCTCTTCGAGGGTCACGACCGCCTTTTTGACGTCGTCACGCTTGCCCGCGATGCCGCGGAACCGCTTGGTTTTACCCTTGAGGCGGAGAGTGTTCACGGCCTTGACTTTGACCTTGAACAATTCCTCGACCGCCTCGGCGATGTCTTTCTTGTTCGCGCTCAGGGGGACCCGGAAGACCACCTTGTTCTCTTCAGAGAGCAGGGTCGACTTCTCGGTGATGACCGGCGCGATCAGGGTGTCATAGTGCTTCGGCGAGGGCATCACGCGGCCTCCTGCGGCGCGAGCCGCTCGTTGATCTTCTCGATCGCCGCCTTGGTCAGGACCAGGGTGTCGCGGCGCAGAACGTCATAAACGTTCAGGCCTTGCGCCGGCAGCACGTCGATAAGCGGAATGTTGCGCGCGGCGCGGGCGAAGTTCTCGTCCAGCGTCTCGCCGTCGATGACCAGGGCGTTCTTCAGACCAAGCTTTTCAAGCTTGGCGGTGAGATCCTTGGTCTTCGGCGCGTCGAGGCGGGCCTCGTCGAGCACGATGAGCTGCTTGGAGGCCACTTTCGACGAAAGCGCGTGCATCAGCGCCAGCGCCCGGACCTTCTTGGGAAGCTCGGTGGCGTGGCTGCGGACGCGCGGGCCATGGGCCACGCCGCCGCCGACGAAGATCGGAGCCGAACGCGCACCGTGGCGCGCGCCGCCCGTACCCTTCTGGCGGTACATCTTCTTCTTGGTGCGCTTGATCTCCGAGCGCCCCTTGGTCTTGTGCGCGCCAATCTGGCGGCGAGCCAGCTGCCACTTGACCGCGCGCTGCAGGATGTCGGCGCGGATCTCTTCGATGCCGAAAATGGCGTCGTCGAGATCGACCGACCCGGCCTTGCCGGAGTCCAGCTTGATGACGTCGAGTTTCATTATTCGCTAGCCCCTTCATTCTGGGCTTCAGCCGGGGCGTCCGCCGCGTCAGCCGGCTTGTCGGCTTCAAGCAGCTTGGCCGGATACGGCAGATCGTCGGCGCGCTTGATCTTCACCGCGTCGCGGATCTCGACCCAGCCGCCGGCCGAACCCGGCACGGCGCCCTTGATCCAGATCAGGCCGCGCTCAGCATCGACGCGCACCACTTCCAGGCTCTGGGTGGTGACACGCTCGGCGCCGAGATGGCCGGCCATCTTCTTGCCCTTGAACACCTTGCCCGGGTCCTGGCACTGGCCGGTCGAACCATGGGCGCGGTGCGAGATGGACACGCCGTGCGAGGCGCGCATGCCGCCGAAGTTCCAGCGCTTCATCGCACCGGCGAAACCTTTACCGATGGACGTTCCCGCCACATCGACGCGCTGGCCGATGGCGAAGTGCTCGGCCGACAAAGACGCGCCGGCTTCGACCAGGGCGTCTTCGCTCACGCGGAACTCCACAAGCTTGCGCTTGGGCTCAACCGAGGCTTTCGCGAAATGGCCGCGAAGCGCTTTCGTGGTGCGCTTGGCTTTCGCCTTGCCCGCGCCCAGCTGGAGCGCGGTGTAACCGTCTTTGTCCATCGTGCGCTGCGCGACGACCTGAAGGCCGTCCAGATGCAGCACGGTCACCGGGACATGGTTGCCGTCTTCGGAGAAGACGCGCGTCATGCCCAGCTTTTTGGCCAGAAGACCGGTGCGCAGTTTTTCAGCCTGTTGCATGGCCTTACGCTCCCAGCTTGATCTCGACGTCGACGCCGGCCGACAGGTCGAGCTTCATCAGCGCGTCCACCGTCTGCGGCGTCGGATCCACGATGTCGAGGACACGCTTGTGCGTGCGGATCTCGAACTGCTCGCGGGATTTCTTGTCAATGTGCGGACCGCGCAGCACCGTGAAGCGCTCGATGCGGGTCGGCAGCGGAATGGGCCCGCGTACATTCGCGCCCGTTCGCTTTGCGGTGGAAACGATCTCGGTCGCGGAGCTGTCAAGCACGCGGTGATCGAACGCCTTGAGGCGAATTCGGATGTTTTGTTGCGCCATCGGTCCGGTCCCAACATGCACAAGAGACGCGACAGGACGGGGACCGCCCCTCGCGAGCTCATGCGTTTTCAAAATATGTTCGCTTCAATGGACTGCGTTCGCCAGTGGCGCTGCCAGCCCTTCTGAGGTCGCGGTTGATACGCGCTTGGGCGCCGGGCGTCAACACCTTGTCACGCAAATGATCGAGATCACGCAGCCTTTCCGCAGCATCGGACCGTCATCAGCGCGCGATCCGACGGGCCAGACCCGAAAGCGTCCCGCAAACCGGCGGGCGCAGGGCTGGAACCGGCTGAACCGCGGCGCCAGGACTGCGAAATCTGCGCTATCGGCATGGTCGTCCCCGGCCGCGGGCCTGCGCCCCCCGCCAGCCGCATCCTTGGCGCCTCTGACCGGTGCGGCGCGAACGATTCGTCCCCCTGCCCCGCCCGCGAACGAAAACGGCCCGGAGCGTGTGCTCCGGGCCGTCCTGTCTAAAGTCGCCTGGGGTGAGCCGGCTGACGCGTCTACTCGAGGATTTTCGAGACCACGCCCGCGCCCACCGTGCGCCCGCCTTCACGGATGGCGAAGCGCAGCTTCTCTTCCATCGCGATCGGGTTGATCAGCTCGACCACCACTTCGACATTGTCGCCCGGCATCACCATCTCGGTGCCCTCTTTCAAGGTCACGACGCCGGTCACGTCCGTCGTGCGGAAGTAGAACTGCGGACGATAGTTGGAGAAGAACGGCGTGTGACGGCCTCCCTCTTCCTTCGTCAGGATGTAGGCCTCGGCCTCGAACTTCTTGTGCGGCTTGATCGTGCCCGGCTTGCAAAGCACCTGGCCGCGCTCCACGCCCTCGCGGTCCACGCCGCGAAGCAGCACGCCCACATTGTCGCCCGCCTGGCCCTGGTCGAGCAGCTTGCGGAACATCTCCACGCCCGTGCACGTCGTCTTCACGGTGTCGCGGATGCCCACGATCTCGATCTCTTCGCCGACCTTCACAACGCCGCGCTCGACCCGGCCCGTCACAACGGTGCCGCGGCCCGAGATCGAGAACACGTCCTCGATGGGCATCAGGAAGTCACGGTCGATGGGACGCTCCGGCGTCGGGATGAACTCGTCCACAGCCGCCATCAGCTCACGGATCTTGTTCTCGCCGATCTCAGGATCACGCCCTTCCATCGCCGCCAGCGCAGAGCCGGACACGATGGGAATGTCGTCGCCCGGGAAGTCGTAGGAGGACAGAAGCTCGCGCACTTCCATCTCCACCAGCTCCAGAAGCTCCTCGTCGTCGACCTGGTCGACCTTGTTGAGGAACACCACCAGAGCCGGCACGCCGACCTGGCGGGCCAGAAGGATGTGCTCGCGCGTCTGCGGCATGGGGCCGTCGGCCGCGTTCACAACCAGGATCGCGCCGTCCATCTGCGCCGCGCCCGTGATCATGTTCTTCACGTAGTCGGCGTGGCCCGGGCAGTCCACGTGGGCGTAGTGACGGTTGTCCGTCTCGTACTCCACGTGAGCCGTCGAGATCGTGATCCCGCGAGCCTTCTCTTCCGGCGCGCCGTCAATCTGGTCGTACGCGCGAAAATCGCCGAAATACTTCGTGATCGCAGCCGTCAGCGTCGTCTTGCCATGGTCCACGTGACCGATCGTGCCAATATTGGCATGCGGCTTAGACCGTTGAAACTTTTCCTTACCCATCGTCTTATCCTGTCTATGCGCCGGCGCACGCCGGGATGTGGATGATGCTTACGCGATCTTGGCGATCACTTCGTCGGCGACCGCTTGCGGCACCGGCGAGTAGTGATCGAATTGCATGGTGAACTGGGCGCGGCCCTGAGTGCCGGACCGCAGATTGTTCACATAGCCGAACATGTTGGCCAGCGGCACGAAGGCGTTCACGACCGTAGCGTTGCCGCGCATTTCCTGGTCGCGGATCTGGCCGCGGCGGGAGTTCAGGTCCCCGATCACTGAACCGGTGTATTCGTCCGGGGTGACCACTTCGACCTTCATGATCGGCTCGAGCAGCTTCATCTTGAGCTGGCTCTTGGCCTCTTTCATGGCGGCGCGGGACGCGATTTCGAACGCCAGCACGCTGGAGTCCACGTCGTGGAAGGCGCCGTCCACCAGGGTGGCCTTGAAGTCGATCACCGGGAAGTTGGCCAGAAGGCCGTTCTCGCGGACCGAATTGATGCCCTTCTCAACGCCCGGCACGTATTCCTTGGGAACCGAACCGCCGACAATCTTGGACTCAAACACGTAGCCTTCGCCCGGCTCGCTCGGTTCGAAACGGATCTTGACCCGTGCGAACTGACCGGTGCCGCCGGTTTGCTTCTTGTGCGTGTAGTCGATCTCGTAGGTGGCGCCGATCGTCTCGCGATAGGCCACCTGCGGCTGGCCGACATTGGCCTCGACCTTGAATTCACGGCGCATGCGATCGACCAGGATGTCCAGGTGCAGCTCGCCCATGCCGGCGATGATGGTCTGGCCGGATTCCTCGTCGGTGAAGACGCGGAAGGACGGATCTTCGGCCGCCAGGCGCTGCAGCGCGACGCCGAGCTTTTCTTGGTCGCCCTTGGATTTCGGCTCGATCGCGATCTCGATCACGGGATCGGGGAACTCCATGCGCTCCAGGATCACCGGATGGGCCGGATCACACAGCGTGTCGCCGGTGGTGGTGTCCTTGAGGCCCGCGATGGCGACGATGTCGCCGGCGAACGCTTCCTTGATGTCTTCGCGCGAATTCGAGTGCATGAGCAGCATCCGGCCCACGCGCTCTTTCTTGTCCTTCACCGTGTTCAGAACCGAGCTGCCGGTGTTCAGCATGCCCGAATAGACGCGGCAGAAAGTCAGCGAGCCCACGAACGGATCGTTCATGATCTTGAAGGCCAGCATGGAGAGCGGCGAGGCGTCGGACGACTGGCGCTCGACTTCCTTCTCGGTCTTCGCGTCAATGCCCTTGATGTTGAGCACGTCGGTCGGCGCCGGCAGGAAGTCCACGACGGCGTCGAGGAGCGGCTGCACGCCCTTGTTCTTGAACGCGGTGCCGCACAGGATCGGGTTGAACGCCAGGGCGATCGTACCCTTGCGCACAAGCTCTTTGATCTTGTCTTCGGTGGGCTCGGTCCCGTCGAGATAGGCTTCCAGAGCCGCCTCGTCCTGCTCCACCGCGGCTTCGATCATGTACTCGCGATACTCGGCGGCCTTGTCGGCCAGCTCCGGGCGAATGTCCTGGATGCGCCATTCCGCACCGAGATTCTCGGCTTCCCAGATCAACTCTTTCATCGTGATGAGATCGATGCAGCCCTCATACTCGGTCTCAGAGCCGATGGGCAGCTGCATGCAGAGCGGCTTGGCGTTCAGGCGCTCCTTGATCATCTCGACGCAGCGATAGAAGTCCGCGCCGAGCTTATCCATCTTGTTGATGAAGATCATGCGCGGGACTTTGTACTTGTCCGCCTGGCGCCACACCGTCTCGGTCTGGGGCTCCACGCCGGCGTTGGCGTCGAGCAGGGCGATGGCGCCGTCGAGCACGCGCAGCGAACGTTCGACTTCAATGGTGAAGTCCACGTGGCCGGGCGTATCGATGATGTTGAGGCGCTTGCCCTTCCAGAAACAGGTCGTGGCCGCGGAGGTGATCGTGATCCCCCGCTCCTGCTCCTGCTCCATCCAGTCCATGGTCGCGGCGCCGTCGTGGACTTCGCCGATCTTGTGGGATTTGCCGGTGTAGTAGAGAATCCGCTCGGTCGTCGTGGTTTTTCCGGCGTCGATATGCGCCATGATGCCGAAGTTGCGGTAGTCCTCGATTGCGTAATCGCGGGCCATGGGGAGGGTCCTCGTCAGGAGCGGAATTCTAGCGGTGTCTTACCAGCGATAGTGCGCGAAGGCGCGGTTGGCTTCGGCCATCTTGTGCGTGTCTTCACGCTTCTTGACGGACGAGCCGCGATTGGCCGAGGCGTCCATCAATTCGGCCGCCAGGCGCTCACGCATGGTGTTTTCGTTGCGCTTGCGGGCCGCCGCGGCGAGCCAGCGGATGGCCAGCGCCTTGCGGCGGTCGGGGCGAACCTCGACCGGGACCTGGTAGGTCGCGCCGCCGACGCGGCGCGAACGCACTTCGATCTCGGGCGCGACGTTTTCCAGCGCGTCATGGAAGACGCGGACCGGCTCGCGCTTGAGCTTGCCTTCGACGATCTCGAGCGCGCCGTAAATGATGCGCTCGGCCGCGGATTTCTTACCGTCGATCATGATGTAGTTCATGAACTTGGTGAGATCGCGGTCGTGATACTTCGCGTCAGGGAGAATTTCGCGCTTCTCTGCGCGGTGACGACGGGACATGAAGACTGCTCCTTATTTCGGACGCTTGGCGCCGTATTTCGACCGGCGCTGACGGCGGTCCTTGACGCCCTGGGTGTCCAGAACGCCGCGCAGAATGTGGTAACGGACGCCCGGAAGGTCCTTCACGCGGCCGCCGCGGATGAGCACGACGGAGTGCTCCTGCAGGTTATGGCCTTCACCGGGGATGTAGCTCACCACTTCATACCCGTTGGTCAGACGCACCTTGGCCACTTTACGAAGCGCCGAGTTCGGCTTCTTCGGGGTGGTGGTGTAGACGCGCGTGCAGACGCCGCGGCGCTGCGGGCAAGCCTGGAGGGCCGGCACTTTATTGCGCTTGGGCTTGTCTTGCCGCGGCTTGCGGATGAGCTGGTTGATCGTAGGCATCAGGCCTCTGTCCGTTCCTGTTTCCCGTTGCGCGACCGACGCAGGTGTCGGAACGCGAAAGACCGGCCGGGCGCGACGGCACGAGCCGTTCGTCCGCGGACGGTGTTCAAGGCGTTATGTCACTGTTCCGGGCGACGTCTAGCCATGCCGATACCGGCGAGGCTACGGCTCACCCCCGAAAACGAGCGCGGAACCTACTCATGTGACTCGGTTCCGTCAAGCGGGCTTGCAGAGGAGAAATCCCACATTCAGCCGCTTGGACCGGCTCGATCTCGTGCAACTTGAGACTCGAGCCATGCCGATGGCGTCTGCAAGGCGCACCTGGCGAGCGAGGATGCGGTGCCGACGATAAACAAAAGGCCGCCGTCAGAGCCGGTTCCAGGGCGGGATTTCGTCCAGAATTCCACCAGGACCGAAGCTCGCCGTGTCGGTTCGCCCCGCGAAAATCCATCCGATACAGCTATTATAGCACGATATTGCGTCAGCGGTGCGTGCCTGGGACGAATGATGCGATGAAGCTACGGCCACCGAAACGCTACCGAGCGGCGAAAAACGGCCCGCCGGCGGAACGCACCGCTAGTTTCAATCAAGAGCCTGCCGCGAGCATTGTTTTTGAGATGGCGGAGCGAGGACAGCCGGGCACCAGGTAACAAACGAAACAATGTCACCGCCGGAGGGACGCCGACACTGGGCCGGTCATTCCTGAGGGTGACCCTGATAATCTGTGCGCCCACCGGCGTGAGTCGCGGGCGGTGCAAGCGCATCGTCCGGGTCGCGCGCTCGCCCGGCTTCTGTCCAAGAAAAACGCCCGCCGGATCGCTCCGGCGGGCGTTCTTAGGTCTCAGGCCCCGAAGGGCGGGTTGAGGGTCTAGCTCTCTCCGCTTTCGGCGCTTTCCGCTTCGGCGGCTTCGGCGATTTCGGCCGGAAGGGCCTCTTCGCCGGCCGCTGCGGTGGCGGCTTCCTGTTCAGCGACACGCTTGCGATCGCGCTCGTCGGCGACGGCCTGGTACTCGCGCATCAGACCGCCGGTACCGGCCGGAATGAGGCGGCCGACGATGACGTTCTCTTTCAGGCCCTCCAGCATGTCCACCTTGCCCTGGATGGCGGCTTCGGTGAGCACGCGGGTGGTCTCCTGGAAGGAGGCCGCGGAGATGAAGGAGCGGGTCTGCAGGCTCGCCTTGGTGATGCCCAGCAGCACCGGTTCGCCGCGCGCCGGCTTCTTCTTGCGCTTTTCAAGCCCCTCATTGGTTTCGAGGAACTCCAGCTTGTCGATGTGTTCGCCGACCAGATAGCCGGAATCGCCGGAGTCCAGCACTTCCATCTTCTGCAGCATCTGGCGCACGATCACTTCGATATGCTTGTCGTTGATCGGCACGCCCTGGAGCCGGTAGACCTCCTGAATCTCGTTGATCAGGTAGTCGGCCAGCGCCTCGACGCCGAGAATGCGCAGGATGTCGTGCGGCGCCGGATTGCCGTCGAGCAGGTACTCGCCGCGCTGGATGATGTCGCCTTCCTGCACGGTGAGGTGCTTGCCCTTGGGCACCAGGTATTCGACCGCTTCGGCGTCCTCGCCCTCGGGCACGATGGCGATGCGGCGCTTGTTCTTGTAGTCGCGGCCGAATTCCACACGGCCCGTCATCTCGGCGATGACGGCGTGGTCCTTGGGACGGCGCGCTTCGAACAGTTCGGCCACGCGCGGCAGACCCCCGGTGATGTCGCGGGTCTTGGCGCCTTCGGTCGGCACGCGGGCGAGGATCTCGCCCGGCAGGACCTTGTCGCCGTCGGCGATGGAGAGAATCGCCCCCACCGACAGCATGTAGTTGGCCGTGGAGCCGTTGGGCAGACGCACCGGCTCGCCCTGATCGTCGGAGATCACCACCGCCGGCTGGAGTGCGTTGGATTTCGCCCCCGTGCCGCGCCAGTCGATCACAACTTTCGAGGCGATGCCGGTGGCTTCGTCGGTTTCTTCCCGCACCGACACGCCTTCAACCAGATCGAGCAGCTTCACCTTGCCGCCCACCTCGGTGACGATCGGCATGGTGTACGGGTCCCACTCGGCCAGACGCGTGCCGCGCTTGACCTTGTCGCCGGCGTCCAGACGCACCCGGGCGCCGTAGGGCAGCTTGTAGCTTTCCAGCTCCTTGCCGTCCTTGTCGGTGATCGAGATCTGCATGTTCCGGCTCATCACGATGAAGGAACCGTCGGCCGTTTTCACGGTGGAGCGGTCGGTGAAGGCGACCTGGCCTTCATACGTCGATTCATAGAAGGACTGCTCGGAGACCTGGGCGGTGCCGCCGATGTGGAAGGTCCGCATCGTCAGCTGGGTGCCCGGCTCGCCGATGGACTGGGCCGCGATCACGCCGATCGCCTCGCCCATGTTCACCTTCGTGCCGCGCGCCAGGTCGCGCCCGTAGCAGGTGGCGCACACGCCCACGCGCGTTTCGCACGTCAGCGGCGAGCGCACCTTGACGGTGGTCACGCCGGCATGGTCGAGGGCCAGCGCGAGATCTTCGTCCAGATAGGTGTCGACCGGAGCCAGCACGTCGCCGGAGGACGGATCCTTGACCTCTTCGGCCGTGTAGCGGCCGAGGATGCGCTGATCGAGGCTGACCACCACATCGCCGCCGTCCACGACCGCACCGATGGTGATGCCGTCGGAAGTGCCGCAATCGGTTTCGGTGACGATGCAATCCTGGGCCACGTCCACGAGACGGCGGGTCAGATAGCCCGAGTTCGCCGTCTTCAGAGCCGTGTCGGCCAGACCCTTACGGGCGCCGTGGGTGGAGTTGAAGTATTCGAGAACCGTCAGGCCCTCTTTGAAGTTCGAGATGATCGGCGTCTCGATGATGGAGCCGTCCGGACGCGCCATCAGGCCGCGCATCCCGGCGAGCTGTTTCATCTGGTTCTTCGAACCGCGGGCGCCGGAGTGGGCCATCATGAAGACCGAGTTCACTTCGCCTTCACGGCCGTCTTCCATGGCGATGGGTTTGGAGATCTCGTCCATCATCGCGTCGGCGACCTTGTCGGTGCATTTCGCCCAGGCGTCGACGACCTTGTTGTACTTCTCACCCTTGGTGATCAGGCCGTCCACGTATTGCTGCTCGTAATCGGCCACCAGCGAGCGGGTCTCGCCCACCAGCACCGCCTTGGCGTCCGGGATCAGCATGTCGTCCTTGCCGAACGAAATGCCGGCGCGGGCCGCTTCGCGGAAGCCGAGCGCCATGATCTTGTCGCAGAAGATCACCGTCGCCTTCTGACCGGTGTGGCGGTAGACCTCGTCGATCATGCCGCCGATCGCCTTCTTGGTCAGAAGGGTGTCGAGCATTTTCGAGCCCAGCAGCGGGTGGTGCGGCATGTGCTCGAGGATTTTCATCCGGCCCGGCGTGGTGTCGATCACCTTGACGATGTGCTCGTTGTTCTCGTCCACGGTCTCGTAGCGCGCCTTGATCTTGGCGTGCAGACCCACGACTCCGGCGTCGAGCGCGGCTTCAAGCTCGCTCATGGAGCCGAACGCCATGCCCTCGCCCGGCTCGCCGTCCTTGGCGATGGAGAGGTAGTAGAGCCCCAGCACGATATCCTGGGACGGCACGATGATCGGCTTGCCGTTGGCGGGGCTGAGGATGTTGTTGGTCGACATCATCAGGACGCGCGCCTCCAGCTGGGCCTCGAGGCTCAGCGGGACGTGAACGGCCATCTGGTCGCCGTCGAAGTCGGCGTTGAACGCGGCGCACACCAGCGGGTGAAGCTGGATCGCCTTGCCCTCGATGAGCTTGGGCTCGAACGCCTGGATGCCCAGACGGTGCAGCGTCGGCGCCCGGTTCAGGAGAACCGGGTGCTCGCGGATCACCTCGTCGAGCACGTCCCAGACTTCGGGGCGTTCTTTCTCGACCATCTTCTTGGACTGCTTGACGGTCCCGGACAGACCCTTGGCGTCAAGGCGCGCATAGATGAACGGCTTGAACAGCTCGAGCGCCATTTTCTTGGGCAGGCCGCACTCGTGCAGTTTCAAGTCGGGACCCACGACGATGACCGAGCGGCCCGAATAGTCCACGCGCTTGCCGAGCAGGTTCTGACGGAACCGGCCCTGCTTGCCCTTGAGCATGTCGGCGAGCGATTTCAGCGGACGCTTGTTGGCGCCCGTGATCACGCGGCCGCGGCGGCCGTTGTCGAACAGCGCGTCGACGGATTCCTGCAGCATCCGCTTTTCGTTGCGGATGATGATGTCCGGCGCGCGAAGCTCGATCAGGCGCTTCAGGCGGTTGTTGCGGTTGATGACCCGGCGGTAGAGATCGTTCAGGTCGGACGTGGCGAAACGGCCGCCGTCCAGCGGCACCAGCGGGCGCAGCTCGGGCGGAATCACCGGCACCACGGTGAGGATCATCCATTCCGGCTTGTTCTTGGAGAACATGAAGCTCTCCATGAGCTTCACGCGCTTGGCCAGCTTCTTCAGCTTCAGCTCGGAGCCGGTCTCCTTCATGTCCTCGCGCATGCGCTCGACCTCTTTTGCGAGGTCCATGCTGATCATGATGTCCCGGATCGCTTCCGCGCCGATGCCGGCGGTGAAGGCGTCCTCGCCGTACTCGTCGACGGCTTCGTAGTATTCTTCTTCGGTCAGAAGCTGGTTCTGCTGCAGCGGGGTCAGACCCGGCTCCATGATGATATAGGCCTCGAAATAGAGCACGCGCTCCACGTCTTTCAGGGCCATGTCCATCATCAGCGCGATGCGCGACGGCAGCGATTTCAGGAACCAGATGTGCGCGACCGGCGCGGCCAGCTCGATATGGCCCATGCGCTCGCGCCGGACCCGGGCGAGCGTGACTTCAACGCCGCATTTCTCGCAGATGATGCCCTTGTACTTGATGCGCTTGTACTTGCCGCACAGGCACTCGTAGTCCTTGGTCGGACCAAAGATCCGCGCGCAGAACAGACCGTCACGTTCCGGTTTGAACGTCCGGTAGTTGATCGTTTCGGGCTTCTTCACCTCGCCGAAGGACCAGGAGAGAATTTTCTCCGGGCTGGCGAGCGAAATCCGGATCCGGTCGAAGGACGGGCCTTCGACGGAGGGATTGAAGATGTTCATGACCTCTTGGTTCATGGTCCGTCTCCTTGACGGTGGCGGCGGCGGGTCCGAGGGGACGGCCCGCCGCCTTTAGATATCCAAACGCGTCGGCTTATTCAGGTCGAGAGCTATTGATTGGTCAGCTCGACATTGAGACCCAGCGAACGCATCTCCTTGACCAGCACGTTGAAGCTCTCCGGGATGCCGGCTTCGAACGCATTGTCGCCGCGCACGATGGCTTCATAGACCTTGGTGCGCCCGGCCACGTCGTCCGACTTCACGGTGAGCATCTCCTGCAGGGTGTAGGCGGCGCCGTAGGCCTGCAGCGCCCACACTTCCATCTCGCCGAAGCGCTGGCCGCCGAACTGCGCCTTGCCGCCCAGCGGTTGCTGGGTGACGAGCGAGTACGGGCCGATGGAGCGGGCGTGGATCTTGTCGTCCACCAGGTGGTGAAGCTTCAACAGATACTTGATGCCCACGGTGACCGGACGGCGGAACTGCTCGCCGGTCAGACCGTCATACAGAATGGACTGGCCGCTCTCGTCAAACCCGGCGAGCTTGAGGTGCTCGACGATGTCCGGCTCGCGCGCGCCGTCGAAGACCGGCGTTCCGATGGGAACGCCGTTCGCCAGGTTCTTGCCCAGCTCGGCCAGCTCCGCGTCGGTCTCCGGCAGTTCCTGGTCCTCGCCGTACGCCTTCTTCAGCGACAGCTTCAGCTCCTCGGACTTGCCGGTGCGCTGATAGGCCTCGTAGGCCTCGCCGATCTGACGACCCAGACCCTTGCAGGCGAAGCCCAGATGGGTCTCCAGAATCTGGCCCACATTCATCCGCGAGGGCACGCCCAGCGGGTTGAGAACGATATCGACCGACGTGCCGTCTTCCAGGAAGGGCATGTCCTCGATCGGGTTGATCTTGGAGATCACGCCCTTGTTGCCGTGACGGCCGGCCATCTTGTCGCCCGGCTGAAGCTTGCGCTTCACCGCGACGAAGACCTTGACCATCTTCATCACGCCCGGCGGCATCTCGTCGCCGCGCTGCAGCTTCTCGACCTTGTCTTCGAAGCGGCGGTCCAGACGCGCCTTGCCCTCGTCATGCTGGGCTTTCAGCGCCTCGACCTCGGCCATGGCCTTCTCGTCGTCGAGACCGATCTTCCACCACTGCGACCGCGGCGTGTCTTCCAGCGACTCTTCGGTCACCTCGCCCTTCTTGAAGCCTTTCGGGCCGGCGACGGCCTTCTTGCCCAGAAGGATATCCTTGAAGCGGCCGAAAATGTCGCGCTCGAGAATGGCGAGCTCGTCATCGCGGTCTTCGCCAAGGCGCTCGATCTCGTCGCGCTCGATGGAGATGGCGCGCTCGTCCTTGTCCACACCGTGGCGGTTGAACACGCGTACTTCCACGATCGTGCCGGTGGTGCCCGGCGGCAGACGCAGCGAGGTGTCGCGCACGTCGGACGCCTTTTCACCGAAGATGGCGCGCAGGAGTTTCTCCTCAGGCGTCATCGGGCTTTCGCCCTTCGGCGTGACCTTGCCGACCAGAATGTCGCCGGCTTCCACTTCGGCGCCGATCGCCACGATGCCCGCCTCGTCGAGATTGCGTAGGGCCTCCTCGCCGACATTGGGGATGTCGCGGGTGATCTCTTCCGGGCCGAGCTTGGTGTCGCGCGCCATCACTTCGAATTCCTCGAGGTGGATGGAGGTGAACACGTCATCGCGCACGATGCGCTCGGAGATGAGGATGGAGTCCTCGAAGTTATAGCCGTTCCAGGGCATGAACGCGACGAGCACGTTGCGCCCGAGCGCCAGATCACCGAGATCGGTCGACGGGCCGTCAGCGATGATGTCGCCCTGATGGACCACGTCGCCCACTTTCACGATGGGACGCTGGTTGATGGCGGTGGACTGGTTGGACCGCTGGAACTTGGCCAGGCGATAGATGTCGACGCCGCTTTCGGCCGCGCCGATATCGCCGGTCGCCCGGATCACGATCCGCTGGGCGTCGACCTGCTCGACCACGCCTTCACGGCGAGCCGCGATGGCGGCGCCGGAATCGCGGGCCACGACCGCTTCCATGCCGGTCCCCACGAGCGGGGCTTCGGCTTTGACCAGCGGAACGGCCTGACGCTGCATGTTCGAACCCATGAGGGCGCGGTTGGCGTCGTCGTTTTCCAGGAACGGGATCAGCGAGGCGGCGACCGAAACGACCTGTTTCGGCGACACGTCGATATAGTCCACGTCTTCTTTGGGGATCAGGGTCGCGTCACGGCCCGGACCGACGCGGCAGTTGACGAACTCGTTCGCCAGCATCCCGTTCTCGTCCACCGTGGCGTTCGCCTGGGCGATGGTGAAGCGCGCTTCCTGCATGGCGGACAGATAGTCCACCTGGTCGGTGAGCTTGCTGTTCTCCACCTTGCGGTAGGGGCTCTCGATGAAGCCGTACTTGTTCACCCGCGCATAGGTGGAGAGCGAGTTGATCAGGCCGATATTCGGGCCTTCCGGCGTCTCGATCGGGCAGATCCGGCCATAGTGGGTCGGGTGCACGTCGCGCACTTCAAAGCCGGCGCGCTCCCGCGTCAGGCCACCCGGGCCAAGCGCCGAGAGGCGGCGCTTGTGGGTGACTTCAGAGAGCGGGTTGGTCTGGTCCATGAACTGCGACAGCTGGGAGGAGCCGAAGAATTCGCGCACCGCCGCCGCCGCCGGTTTGGCGTTGACCAGGTCGTGGGGCATGACGGTCTCGATATCCACCGAGCTCATGCGCTCCTTGATGGCGCGCTCCATGCGCAGAAGACCGACGCGGTACTGGTTCTCCATGAGTTCGCCGACCGAACGCACCCGGCGATTGCCGAGATTGTCGATATCGTCGATCTCGCCCTTGCCGTCGCGCAGGCCGAGAATGACCTTCAGCACGGCGATGATGTCTTCCTTGCGAAGGACACGCACATTGTCCGGGCATTCCAGATCCAGGCGCATGTTCATCTTCACACGGCCGACCGGTGACAGGTCGTAGCGCTCGGAATCAAAGAAAAGGCCGTTGAACAGGGCTTCGGCCGTTTCCGGCGTCGGCGGCTCGCCCGGACGCATGACGCGGTAGATGTCCACCAGCGCCTGGTCGCGCGTGTCGTTCTTGTCGGCCGCCAGGGTCTGACGCATATAGCCGCCGACCGACACATTATCGATGTCGAGCACGTCCAGCGTGTCCACACCGGCTTCGGCGAGGACGGCCATCACTTCTTCGGTGAGCTCGTCTCCGGCCTCGGCGTAAACTTCGCCGGTCTCCATGTTCACCAGATCCACCGCGGTGAACCGGCCCTGGAGCTCTTCGGAGCTCACCAGCAGCTTTTCAAGCCCGTCTTCGGCCAGCTTGTTGGCGGCGCGCGCCGACAGCTTCTTGCCGGCCGCGGCGACCATTTCACCGGTCTTGGCGTCGATGAGATCGCGCTGCGGCTTCACACCGCGCCAGCGATCCTTGAGGAACGGCATGGTCCAGCCGTTCTTGACCTGCTCGAAGACGATCCGGTCGTAGAACGTGGCGAGGATCTCTTCCTTGTCGAGGCCGAGCGCGTAGAGAAGGGTCGTCGCCGGCAGCTTGCGGCGCCGGTCGATGCGGACGTGCAGGATGTCCTTGGCGTCGAACTCAAGATCGAGCCACGAGCCGCGATAGGGGATGATCCGCGCAGCGAACAGATACTTGCCCGAGGCGTGAGTCTTGCCCTTGTCGTGATCGAAGAAGACGCCCGGCGAGCGGTGCATCTGGGAGACGATCACACGCTCGGTGCCGTTGATGACGAAGGTGCCCTTGTCCGTCATGAGCGGGATATCGCCCATGTAGACGTCCTGCTCCTTGATGTCCTTGACCGAACGCGCCGCCGTTTCCTCGTCCACATCAAACACGATCAGACGCATCTTGACCTTCAGCGGAGCCGCATAGGTCATGTCGCGCTGGACGCATTCCTCGACGTCGAATTTCGGGGGTTCGAACTCATAGGACACAAACTCGAGCACGGAGCGCTCGGAGAAATCCTTGACCGGAAACACGGACTTGAAAACCGCCTGCAAACCCTCGTCGAGCCGGTCGGCGGTGGCGGTGTCCTTCAGGAGGAACTGCTCATAGGAGTGCTTTTGAACCTCGATGAGGTTCGGCATCTCAACCGCTTCGGGAATTCGACCGAATGATTTGCGAATGCGCTTCTTGCCGGTGAACGACAGACCCATTTCCGCTCCCTTCGAAGGCTTCATAGCCTCGCGCTTGCATCGGGGTGCTCCGGCCCCGTCGGCCGTCCCGGAGATATCCAGGCGTCCGCCTGACAAGGGGCGGCGAACTGCCTGAAGCGCCGATCGGCCCCGGGACGGACGGACCAGTCGGCGAATTCTTTTTTCGAACGCCTCGACGGGCGCGCAGAGACTCGGTCTCCGCGCGCCCGCCGGATGTTCTAAAACCGTCAGGATCAGACGCGCAGCGCCCTCACCTGAAGCGGCTTACTTGAGCTCGATTTTCGCACCAGCGTCTTCGAGCTTCTTCTTGATCGTTTCGGCTTCGGCCTTGTTGGCGCCTTCTTTGACGGCCTTGCCGCCGGCTTCCACCAGGTCCTTGGCTTCTTTGAGGCCCAGGCCGGTGATGGCGCGGACTTCTTTGATCACGTTGATCTTCTTGTCGCCGGCGGAGACGAGAATGACGTCGAATTCGTCTTTCTCCTCGACCGCTTCAGCAGCGGCGGCGGGACCAGCAACGGCCACCGCAGCGGCGGCCGGCTTGATGCCTTTTTCTTCCAGGATGTCGTTGAGTTCCTTGGCTTCCAGAATGGTCAGAGCCAGGAGGTCTTCGGCGAGTTTGGCGACGTCGGCCATGGTTGTGTTTCCTTGCGTTTGTCAGGTGTCGGTTCGAAGGTCTGCGGAGACGACTTAGCTTTCGGCCTGCTCGCTGATCGTCTGGATCTGGGCGGACAGCGTGGCGCCCGGCGCGGTGAGGCGCGAGACGACTTCGCTGGCTTGGCCCAGCAGACGGGCGACGACGGTGGCGATGAGCTCTTCGCGCGACGGCATCTTGGAGAGGGCGTCGACGCCTTTGGCGTCCATGACTTCCTCTTCCATGAACCCGCCCACGATTTCGAACTTGTCGTTCGATTTCGCGAACTCGACGGCCACTTTAGGCGCCGCGGTGAAATCGTCGGAATAGGCGATGGCGATCGGACCCTCGAACATCGAGGCCGCTCCTTCACCCTTCTGACCCTTCAACGCGATCTTCGCGAGACGGTTGCGCACCACTTTGAGCGCGCCGCCCTGCTCGCGAAGCTGAATGCGCAGCTTCGTCATTTCCGCAACGGTAAGGCCGGAGTAGTTGGCCAGAACGACGGATCCGGTGCTGGCGAAAATGTCCGTCAGCTCCTGGACCGCCGTCTCTTTGGTCATACGATCCATTGCGGTCTCCCTAGTTGAGCCGTCCCCCATGGACGGCTCGTTCAAGCCGCCGGACGACGCCTCCGCCCCAAGGAGCGAAACCGCCGTACGGCGATGCGCCTGCCCCAGGGCTCGAACCGACACCCCGACGCGAGCGTCGGAGAAATCGATTGTCGCTCTGTCTCACCCAGGGCCGTTCGAATTAAGAGGCGGCGTCAAACGCCCCCTCCCCCGGGATCTCGGACAGGTCGGACCGGAAAAAAGGCGAGCCTTCCTCCGGTCCTACACCCCCGCTCCGGCCAGGCCGGTGCGGGGAAACTCATACGCCGTAACTACGCGGCCTCGGTGGACGCGCTTGCTTCGGCGGTGTCGATCTTCACGCCCGGGCCCATGGTGGAGCTCAGAGCGATCCGTTTCATGTACACGCCCTTCGCGCCGGCCGGCTTGGCCTTCATCAGGCCTTGCAGCAGCGCGCGGATGTTTTCGACCAGGGCGCCTTCAGAGAAGCTCGCCTTGCCCACGCCGGCGTGAACGATACCGTTCTTCTCCACGCGGAACTCGACGGCGCCGCCCTTGGAGTTCTCCACGGCCTTGGCCACGTCCATGGTGACGGTGCCGACCTTGGGGTTCGGCATCATGCCGCGCGGACCGAGCACCTTACCCAGACGGCCGACCAGCGGCATCATATCGGGCGTGGCGATCACCTTGTCGAAATTGATTTCGCCGGCCTGGACCTTTTCCACCAGGTCTTCGGCGCCGACCACGTCTGCGCCGGCTTTCAGGGCTTCTTCAGCCTTGGCGCCCTTGGCGAACACGGCCACGCGCACCGAACGGCCGGTGCCGTTGGGAAGCGTGGCGACGCCGCGGACCATCTGGTCGGCGTGACGCGGGTCAACGCCCAGATTGACGGCGACTTCGATGGTTTCGTCGAACTTCGCCTTGGCGCGCTCCTTGACCATCTTCACCGCAGCGTCGAGCGCATACATCTTGTCGCGGTCGATGCCTTCACGGGCGGCGGCGGTGCGTTTTGCAATTTTAGCCATGATTAACCCACCACCTCAAAGCCCATGGAGCGCGCGGAGCCCTCGATGATTTTCTGCGCCGCGTCCAGATCGTTCGCGGACAGGTCTTTCATCTTGGCTTCGGCGATCTCGCGGCACTGCGCCTTGGTCACCTGGGCGATCGGAGCCGCCTTGCCAGGCTCGACCGAGCCCTTCTGGACCTTGGCGACCTTCTTCAGGAAGAACGCGGCGGGCGCGGTCTTGGTGATGAAGGTGAATGATTTGTCCTGATAGACCGTGATGGTCGTGGGGATCGGCATCCCCTTTTCCATCTCCTGGGTCTTGGCGTTGAACGCCTTGCAGAACTCCATGATGTTCACGCCGCGCTGACCCAGGGCCGGCCCGATGGGCGGGCTCGGATTCGCCGCGCCGGCGGGAACCTGCAGGTTGATATAACCTGTGATCTTCTTCGCCATATCCCTACCTTCTGTTCGCACCGCATCGGCGGCGCGTCAGTTGATGACGAACCGGACCCCATGGTCCGGTCCTTTTTGGGCGGCGCGGTCACGGACCCGGAATGGACTTCCCGGACCCTCCCGCACCGATTTACGTCAGGTGGTCTTTTCCACCTGGCCGTATTCCAGCTCGACCGGAGTCGCCCGGCCGAAAATATTGATCGCCACTTTCAAAAGGCCCTTGGAATCGTCGACTTCCTCGACAATGCCGTTGAAGCTCTGGAAGTGGCCGTCGGTCACGCGCACGGTTTCGCCGATATCGTAGGTGACGGTGGGACGCGGCTTCTCGGCGTCATCCTCCATCTGCCCCATGATGCGCTTGACCTCGCCCTCGGGCACGGCGAGCGGGCGCTTGCCCGAGCCCAGAAAGCCGGTGACCTTGGGGGTGTTCTTTACGAGGTGATAGGCCTCGTCGGTCATGTCCATCTTGACCAGGACATAGCCGGGAAAATATTTGCGCTCTGCGTTGATCTTGCGGCCGCGGCGCACCTCGACGACCTCTTCGGTCGGCACGAGAATCTCCTCGAACTTGTCCTGAAGACCCTTCATCGCCGCGTCGGCGCGGATCGCCTCGGCCACCTTCTTTTCGAAGTTGGAGTAGGCGTGAACGATATACCACTTCGCCGACATGGTTCTAAGACGCTCCAAGACCGAGAAGGAAATCAATAACGAAGCCGATCAGCGAATCGACGGCGAAGAAGAAAATCGCCGCAATCGTCGCCATGACCAGCACCATGATGGTGGAGATGATCGTCTCGCGACGGCTCGTCCAGGTGACCTTGCGGCCCTCCTGACGCACCTCGGAGAAGAACTTGAACGGGTTCGTCGTTTTCTTGCGCGCAGGCGCGGGGGCGGCGGCGTTTGAAGACGCGCCGGACTTGCCGCTGGATCCCGTCGATGCGGGCTGGCGGTTTTTCGTGTTTCGCGCCATGCTTAAAACGTTTCGTCCCTTCGGCTCGGCCGCTATCTTCGCGCCGGTGGCTGGTCGCCGGCGCCTGGCAGGGGCGGAGGGGCTCGAACCCCCGACCTACGGTTTTGGAGACCGTCGCTCTACCAGCTGAGCTACACCCCTAAGAGAAACAGCCCGCGTGGTCGTCCCTCGATGGAAACCAGCGAGCCCAGACCGAACGGACTGTATTCAGAGCTGGGTCTTGTAGCGATACGGCACAGCGATGGAAAGCCCTTTCAATGAAAAAAAACGACTGAGCGCATGTCCGAACATGCGGCTGGAGGATCAAGGCTCACTTTGCGGTCCCGCCACCATCGCCTCATCAAAAAGGTCGCGGCAAATAAAATGGGCCGGCGGAGAACCGCCGGCCCATCTCATTACACCTAAGCCCTTGAGCTTAGAAGCTCGCCGTCACCGACGCGAAGAACACACGAGAGGTGTCGAACACGGTCGGATAGGTGTTGCCGTTGCCCAGGGGCGGACCGGCGCTCGAGAACACCGGGGCCTGCTCGGCGAAGGCGTTCAGGACGCCGCCGCGAAGGACGACATTGTCCAGAACACGGTAGTTACCCGAAAGGTCGAGATATCCCATGGCCGGGATATCGGTCTCCAGGGTCTCAGCCGCGTTGTCGTTATCCGTGGCCGAGAAATGACGCCACGTCGCAGCGATTTCGAAGTCCCAGGGGGCCTCCCAAGTCGCCATGAAGCGGTGACGGTACTCGGACGACGGCGTACCGCAAGCGTTGCCGAAGAAGCCGGCGCATTCGACCGTATCAGCACCGGTGAACGCGATCTCGTTCAGTTCGGTCAGGAAGGTCGCTGCGTAATCGAAGCGCAGGCCACCGTAGCCGGCGAGCGCCGGTGCAATGTCTTCCAGATCCATGGAGTACACAACCTGCACGTCAACACCCTGGGTGCTGAGTTCGGCGGCGTTCAGACCGGTCTGAATGAAGCCGTAATCGGTGCCGAAGCCCGACGCCAGCGTGCCGTTCGCGGCACGAGAGACCAGGCTGCAGAACTCGGTGCTACCAGTGGCAAGGCACTCGTTCAGGATGGTCTGCGGCGACGCACCCGAACCGACAGCGTCTTCGACGACGATGTCGAAGTAGTCGACCGAGATCGACAGATTGTCGACGTAGGACGGCGTGAAGACCACACCCAGCGTGATCGTTTCAGCCGTTTCAGGTTGCAGGTTCGGGTTACCACCGGTGATCGACTGGGTCTGACCAGAGATCACGTCGAGGATACCGCCGTACTGAGCTGCGGTCACCCCGGTGTTGGCGCAAGCCGACAGCGGCAGGGACGGCGTGGGGCCCGAGCACGGATCAAACGCACCGCCGGCGCCCGGGAAGGCGCTGAGGTTCGGAAGACCAACGTCCTGAGCGGTGTAGAGCTCGATCACGTTCGGAGCCCGAACAGCCTGCTGGAACTGAGCGCGGAAGCGGATATCGCTCACCGGAGCCCAGGCCAGCTGCAGGGCGTAGGAGTCCGTCGAGAACGAGTTGGTCGAGAAGGCCGTGCCGCTGCCGCCCTGAGTTTCATAGTCAGAGTAGCGATACTGAGCCGAGAAGGTCAGCTCTTCAGCGAACTGGGCCCCGGTGACGAGCGGGACCTGAAGCTCGGAGAAGATTTCAAACACTTCCAGCTCACCGCTAACCGGCTTGGTCGCGCCGCCGAGGCCGGTGAAGCCGCCGCCGTCGACCTGGAAGATTTCGTCGGGATCGCGAGTCAGCTGGTCTTTACGCTGCTCGAAACCGATCAGGAGGCCGACACCCAGATCAGAGAACGGCGAAGAGATGCCATAATTGCCAAGGTCGGCCTGAACGTCAGCACCAAACAGCTGCTGCTCGGTCACACCGGTGATGATGCCGGTTCCCTGCAGGAAGTTGAACTGCTCAGGAGTCACGAGGGACTCGCCGTTCGGACCACGCTGGAAGATGTTGTAGGGCACGCAACCGCCGGACGGATCCTGACACACGACGTTTCCGGCGCCATCGTCAACCGCCAGGAAGGCCTGCTGGACATTGCCGCCAATGAAGTCGTTCTTGGAGATCTGCGTGTCATCGGTGCGGGTGTACTGATAAAACGCTTCCCAGTCCCAGTGGCTGGCGAAGGTGCCTTCGAGGCCACCCACGAAGCGCCACGCCATGTTCTCTAGGTCGGAGTTACGCGGACCGCCTTCGACGTTCCGGTGAGACGAGAACAGGCTGCTCTTGACGACGCCGTTGGCGATATCTGCAGCCGAACAGTCAAACAGGTCGGTGGCGATATCGAGGCCCGGCGTGCCTTGGATCAGCGGGTTATCGCAGTTGATGTCCCAAGAACCGAAGGACGCCGTCTCGGCGATCTGAGCGTTGGAGATGTTGTGCACGAACGAGACGTCCGCAAACGCACGCAGGTCGTCGTTGATGTCGTAGTGAGCGCGGCCGTAGACGCTGAAGCGCTCGGAGGGGCGCTGGAAGTAGTTGCGCGGACCAAAGTTATAGGTCTGCGACGGACCACCGACGAACGGAACGATCGTGCCGTCTTCCTGCTGAAAGCCGAAGCCGCCATCGCCGCCGAATGCGCGGAAGTTGGCCGAACCCACACAGCCGAATCCACCAAAGCTGCCGGCGCCGGAAGCTTGGCCCAGAGCGCAACTGGAGATCGTCCGGTCATCCTGGGTGATGGCTTCACGGTTTTCATAGGAGGCGAAGATCGTGGCGTTACCACGACCATCGTCGCTGTTGGCGCCCATCGTCACGCTGAGGCTGTACTCTGCGCCGTCCCAGACTTCGCCCGGAACTTCGACGCCGCCAGCCCGCAGAACTTCGTCAAAAACTGCATTTCCGTTCGGGGAATTGCTGATGCTCGTTTGAGCGTGAATTTCCAAGCCCTCGAAGTCGTCAACGAGGATGAAGTTGGCGACACCAGCAACGGCGTCAGAGCCGTACACGGCCGACGCACCACCGGTGAGGATGTCGACGCGCTCGACGAGCTGGGTCGGGATGATGTCGAGGTTCGGTGCGCTGGTCTGCGAAGAGCCATACGGCAGGCGACGGCCATCGATCAGAACGAGCGTCCGGTTGGCGCCCAGGCCGCGAAGGTTCAGGTTGGCCGTGCCCGAAGCGCCGTTGGACACTTCGCTGGCCTGACCGGCGAACACCTGCGGAAGGATGTTCACGAAGTCTTCGATGCGGATGTTGCCGCGAATGTCGGCTTCTTCGCCCGTAACACTCAGAACCGGGCTAGCGGCCACAAGGTTGGAGTTCGTCTGAAGACGACTACCCGTAACGACAATCCGATCGCTTGATTCTGCTTCATCAGCCTCTTGAGCGAATGCGGGCGCCGACACGCCGGCCCCGGACAGCAGCGTGGTCGCGAGCGCCCACGCCTTGAGTTGCTTGCTCTGCATCATATTCTCCCCGATTGCAGCAATCACGGCTCACAACGAAATCTGTGAACCGTATGTGACTAAACTAAATGCTTTTTAATATGCGGAGCAAACTCCGTCCGCCGTGTTGGAATAACAAGCGCGCTGATGTGACATATTTGCTGCAAGCCCCCCGGCCGCAACGAACGCCCGGACATGTGGGGTCCGGCCCCGACAACCGGAGGGCCGGCGCCGGCGCTGACTTGAGTGAAACGCCCCCCCCGCCAGATCGGATTGCCGCCGCCCTGGAGCCTCTGACCGGTGCGGCGCGAACGATTCGTCCCTGCCCCGCCCGCGAACGAATACGGCCCGGAGCGTGTGCTCCGGGCCGTCCTGTCTAAAGTCGCCTGGGGTGAGGCTGACGCGTCTACTCGAGGATTTTCGAGACCACGCCCGCGCCCACCGTGCGCCCGCCTTCACGGATGGCGAAGCGCAGCTTCTCTTCCATCGCGATCGGGTTGATCAGCTCGACCACCACTTCGACATTGTCGCCCGGCATCACCATCTCGGTGCCCTCTTTCAAGGTCACGACGCCGGTCACGTCCGTCGTGCGGAAGTAGAACTGCGGACGATAGTTGGAGAAGAACGGCGTGTGACGGCCTCCCTCTTCCTTCGTCAGGATGTAGGCCTCGGCCTCGAACTTCTTGTGCGGCTTGATCGTGCCCGGCTTGCAAAGCACCTGGCCGCGCTCCACGCCCTCGCGGTCCACGCCGCGAAGCAGCACGCCCACATTGTCGCCCGCCTGGCCCTGGTCGAGCAGCTTGCGGAACATCTCCACGCCCGTGCACGTCGTCTTCACGGTGTCGCGGATGCCCACGATCTCGATCTCTTCGCCGACCTTCACAACGCCGCGCTCGACCCGGCCCGTCACAACGGTGCCGCGGCCCGAGATCGAGAACACGTCCTCGATGGGCATCAGGAAGTCACGGTCGATGGGACGCTCCGGCGTCGGGATGAACTCGTCCACGGCCGCCATCAGCTCACGGATCTTGTTCTCGCCGATCTCAGGATCACGCCCTTCCATCGCCGCCAGCGCAGAGCCGGACACGATGGGAATGTCGTCGCCCGGGAAGTCGTAGGAGGACAGAAGCTCGCGCACTTCCATCTCCACCAGCTCCAGAAGCTCCTCGTCGTCGACCTGGTCGACCTTGTTGAGGAACACCACCAGAGCCGGCACGCCGACCTGGCGGGCCAGAAGGATGTGCTCGCGCGTCTGCGGCATGGGGCCGTCGGCCGCGTTCACAACCAGGATCGCGCCGTCCATCTGCGCCGCGCCCGTGATCATGTTCTTCACGTAGTCGGCGTGGCCCGGGCAGTCCACGTGGGCGTAGTGACGGTTGTCCGTCTCGTACTCCACGTGAGCCGTCGAGATCGTGATCCCGCGAGCCTTCTCTTCCGGCGCGCCGTCAATCTGGTCGTACGCGCGAAAATCGCCGAAATACTTCGTGATCGCAGCCGTCAGCGTCGTCTTGCCATGGTCCACGTGACCGATCGTGCCAATATTGGCATGCGGCTTAGACCGTTGAAACTTTTCCTTACCCATCGTCGTGATCCTCACGCTTCGGACTGCACACGGACGGCGCGCGCGGCCGCCTTAAAAACTGAGCGCGGGGCATAACGCCCGATCCACCACATGGCAAGGGGCATTAGCCGATAGCCGGGCGCCCGTCCTGTCACAACGCCGAACCGGGGGATCTTCAGACTTGCACTTCATGCCGTGTGATGTAGTTTATATTTTAAAGTGCTTTTGCTGAAGGTTCACCCCATGCTTTCCATCGACTCACTCAACGCCGAACGCATCCGCCTGCAACTGGCCGCCAACGCCGGTCTCTCAATGCCCGTGTCGGGCATGCTGGTCTGGGCCGCCCTGGGCGGCGCCGTCTTCTTTCTGGACTACCAGGCCTGGATTCCCATTGCGTGCATGGGGCTGGGCATGATCTTCCCGATCGCCATTTTGCTTCAAAAGCCCCTGCGCTCGCCTTTCTTCAAAGCGAAGTCGCCGCTGAACGGCGTTCTCGCGCCCGCTGTCATCACCGCCAATCTGCACTGGCCGGTCACCATCATGATCATTCAGCAGGCGCCGGAGCTGTTTCCCGTCGCCTTCGGGCTGTCAACGGCTCCGATCTGGGCGGTGGTGGGCTGGCAGTACAAGAGCGTGGTCGGCTATCTGCATCTTGGCTTGCGCGTCCCGCTGGTGATCGCCGCGGCGACGGCCATCCCTGATCCGGCGCGCGCCTGCGCCGTCATCGCGTTCGGGGTCGCCGTCGTCTATCTGGTCAGCGCCATCGCGTTCGCCATGGAGGTCGCCGCACGCCGCCGCATGGCGGAGCCGACATTCGCCTGAACGCAGGCCGCCAATCTAAAATCACCGAGGGGCGTGTCCGGCGCGATGGAGCGGGTAGCGAGAATCGAACTCGCGCGTTCAGCTTGGGAAGCTGACAGGCTACCATTACATCATACCCGCCCGGACCGGAGATGGTGTTTATCAGAGGGGCCGAGCCCTTGCCAAGCATCGAACGCCGCGCACGACCGGCGCTCGGCCCCCGCTCTCAGCCTTGTGATGGGCCTGCGCCTTGGCGCCGCGGCGCTTCGAGCTATAGCTTTGAACCCCAAAGCGAACACAGCGAAGGGCCTGGCTTGACCCCCGACGATCTTTCTTCCCCGCACACCCTGCTCAAATTTTCAGACCCGAAAACCACCGCTCGCGGCGAGACCCGCGCCAGCGTGGATTTCCGGGCGCTGGAGACGCTATGGTTCAACACCGGCACGCTGTGCAATATCGCCTGCGCCAATTGCTATATCGAGAGCTCCCCGACGAACGACCGGCTGGTCTATCTGACGCCGGACGACGTGGCGCCCTATCTTGACGAGATCGACGCGCTGGGACTCGGCCCGTGCGAGATCGGCTTCACCGGCGGCGAGCCGTTCATGAATCCGGACATGGCCCGCCTGGCCGAAATGGCGTTGGAGCGTGGCCACGAGGTCCTGATTCTCACCAACGCCATGAAGCCGATGATGCGCCCGAAGGTGCAGGAGGCGCTGCTGGCCCTGCAAGCGCGCTTTGGTGACCGCCTCACCTTGCGCATCTCCATCGACCATCACAGCCGCGCCGCCCATGACGCCGAGCGCGGGGCGGGCAGTTTCAAGGCGACGCTTGAGGGTGTGGAATGGCTGGCGGGACATGGCTTCCGGCTCTCTGCGGCCGGGCGGTCTGTGTTCGAAGAGGATGAAGCGGGCGCGCGCGCCGGCTTCGCCCGATTGTTCGAGCGCCTGGGCGCGGACATCCCGGCTGAGGATCCCGCGCGCCTTGTGATCTTCCCGGAGATGGACCCGGCCGGCGACCCGCCCGAGATCACCACCGCGTGCTGGGGAATTCTCGGCAAGGACCCGGCCGCGATCATGTGCGCGTCCAGCCGCATGGTGGTGAAGCGGCGCGGCGCGGACCGCCCGGTCGTGCTGGCGTGCACGCTGATTTCCTATGACGAGGCGTTTGAAATGGGCGAGACGCTCAAAGATGCTCTGCGCCCGGTGGCTCTGAACCACAAATTCTGCGCCCAGTTCTGCGTGCTGGGCGGGGCGAGCTGCTCATAAAGCGACTCTTTTTTGCCCCCTCCACCCCCTTGATTAACAAAAGATCGCCGGGGCACAGCCCCAAAGCCCAGGTCAGCTCGCCGGGAGGCGACGCTTTCGCACATTTTAAATCAAAGCTTTATGGCCTGCCTCACAGGAAATACGACAGTTTTGTAAAATAGCGCTTTTCATCCGGACCCGGAGGTATTACTGTTTTGTGACATTGGGGTGACAGAACCATAACAAGAAATCGTCCGGACGGGCTCTTCGGCGCTCACCCTACGCCAGCCGCTCGCCCCTCCCGAAAGGAGACCCGACATGAAAGCTCTTTTCTCCCGCGCCGCCCTGGCCGCCACGCTTGCAGCCGCTGCGCTGAGCGCCCCGGCGCTCGCCCAGCAGGCGCCGACCTTCGAATTCACCGTCGAGCGCGCCAGCCTGACCAGCGAGACCGATGTGCGCCGCGCCTATCAGCGCCTTGAGACCGAGGCCGGGCGTTACTGCCAGGCGCTGGATCTCACCGACCGGCGCGCCACCGCGCGCTGCCGCCTGGATGTGATCTCCAACGTGGTGGAAGCCGTCGGCGATGATCGCCTTGACGGCTATCACACCGATCAGACCGGCGGTGACCGCATGGTCGCCTCGGTTCGCGGACGCTAGACGCCGCAAGGACCGGCGCGGGCCTTGCCCCCTCGCCGCCCTGACTTCAGAGCAGACGACGTGAGTCGACACGGCCCGCCCGGCGCATCCGGGCGGGCCGTTTATGTTTTGCAACTTCTCTTCGCGCCGGCGCGTGGTAGCGTGACGATCATGATCCGCTCCGCTTTGTTTATCGCCGTGCTGTGCCTGGCCGGCTGCGTGTCCGCACCCCGGACCGATCCGGCCGAGCTGCCCGCCGGCGCCTGGACGCTGGATCCGGCCCACGCCAGCGTCACCTGGCGGATCCGTCACTTGGGCCTGTCCTGGTACACAGCAAGGTTCGACACCGCCGAGGCGAGCCTGGAGTTCGATCCGCAAAATCCCGAAGGCGCGCAGATCACCGCCATCGTGGACGCAAATTCCATCTCCACCGGCGATCCGGAGTTCGATCAGGCCTTGCGCGGCTCATCCTGGTTCGCCGCAGAGCGCCATCCCGAGATCGTCTTCCGCTCCACCCGGATTGACCCGTTGAGCGAGACGACGGGCCGGGTTCACGGCGATCTCACCGTGAGGGGCGTCACCCGGCCGGTGGTTCTGGAGACGGAGTTCTATGGCGGGCTCTTCAATCCGCTCGCGGGCCGGCGCGTGCTGGGCTTCGGCGCGGATATGACAATTGACCGCACCGATTTCGGGATCGGAAATCTGCCTGGAAACTTTATCGGCGATGAAGTTCGGGTACGAATAGAAGCCGAGTTCCTTCAAAGTGAGGATTAGAAGCCCATGTCAGACGCCCTCGCCCCCTCCCCCGCCGCGCCCTCGGGCCGCTATTCCGCAGTCGCCATCGCCCTGCACTGGATCATCGCCATTCTGCTTGTGGGCATGGTGTTCTATGGCTGGTGGATGGAGGATTTGCGCGACGCGCTGGGCGCCGGTGAGATCTCGATCGGGTTCCTGAGCGGGGCCTATAACTGGCACAAGACCGTGGGGATCACGATCCTCGTCCTGTCGCTGGCGCGGCTCGCCTGGCGGCTCTCGCACAAGCCGCCCGCCCTGCCCGAGCACATGAAATCCTACGAGAAGTTTGTCGCCCGCTTCACCCATGTCGCCTTCTATGCGGTGATGATCGGCGTGCCGCTCGGCGGCTATGTGGTCGCCTCCAGCTTCGGCGACATGTTTCCCATCCTGTTCCTCAATGAAGTCACGCTGCCCAAGCTGCCGGTCCCGCAGACCGAAGGCTTTCGCGAGTTTGCAGGCTCCGCCCACGGCGTGGGCGGCTGGGTGATCCTGGTGCTGCTGGCGCTCCACGCCGGCGGAGCACTCAAGCACCATCTGCTGGACCGGGACGGGGTATTGCTGCGCATGATCCCCGGCCTGAACATGCCCAAGCAGGACAAGGCGTAGGCGCGCGTCAACGCCGATTTCTCCGGGCGGCAATTTCCGCGGCGGAAGCATCGCGTTTCCGTGAGCGGCCTTGTTCGCGGCGCATTCAAACGTACCTGAAGGCGAGACACCGCCGACAGGAGACATCCATGCGCTTTACCGTTCTCGCCGCGTGCACCGCCGTATTGCTCACCGCCCCCGCGTTCGCCCAGGGCCAGGGCCAGAACCCGGCCGCGAACTGGGTCATGGACCGGGAAGCGAGCGCGGTCGGCTTTGAAGCCACAGCGTTCAACGCGCCGCTCACCGGCGAGTTCGAGACTTTCTCGGCGCAGATTCGCCTGGACCCGGCGGACCTTTCCGGCGCGCGCATCGAGGCGGTGGTGGACACCTCCAGCTTCGCCCTCTCCAACAGTCAGTACAGCTCCAGCCTCTCCGGCGGCTCCGGACTGGCCGTTGAGGCCCACCCCGAGGCGCGCTTCGTCTCCGAGGACATCCGCGCCGTGGACGGCGGCTATGAGGCGGTGGGCGCACTCACGATCAAGGGCGAGACCAACCCGCTCACCCTGCCGTTCACGCTGCAGATCGACGGTGACCGCGCCGTGGCCGACGGCGCCTTCAGCCTCAACCGTTCCGCCTTCGGCGTTGGCGGTGGCGACTGGGGCGATGTGGGCCCGTCGGTGACCGTGACGGTGCATATCGAGGCGGACCTCGCCCAAGGATCCGAGACTAATTTTTACGGCGGTTGATCCATTTGCGAGCTGAGCCGTTATCGGCTCATGCTTCGCTTGATCCCTGCACTCTTCTTGCTTCTGACGCTCACCGCCGGCCCGGCTTTCGCCCAGGCCGGCGACAGCCCCGCAGAGGCCTTGCCCGCCACCATCGCCGCCGAGAGCGCGCCGGAGGACGACGCACGCATAACACGGCGCATCGAGCAGCTCTTTTCTGAAATCGACGCTCTGTCCAACGTCGCCGTGACGGTGGAGGCGGGCGTGGCGACCCTGTCCGGCGAAACCGCGAGCACCGAGGCGGCCCGCCGCGCGGAAACGCTCGCCGCCCGGGTGGAGGGCGTCGCCACGGTGGAGAACCGAATCCAGCGCGATGTGTCGCTGGGAGGCCGGGTCGATCCGGCCCTTGGCCAGGCCGTCGACCAGGTGCGCGCCGGTGTACGCGCCCTGCCGCTGGTGGGGCTGGCCGTGCTGGTCTTCCTGGCCATCGCCGGGCTCGGCTGGGTTATCACCGGGCGCAGGGCGCTGTGGCGCCGGGTCACGCCCAATCTCTTCGTCGCCGAACTGGTCGCAGCCAGCGCACGGGCCGTATCGGTGGTGCTGGGCGTCGTGGCGGCGCTGAGCCTTCTGGACGCCACGGCGCTTCTGGGTGCGCTGCTCGGCCTGGCCGGCGTGGTGGGTCTGGCGCTGGGCTTTGCGGTGAAAGACACGATCGAGAACTATGTCGCCTCGGTCATGCTCTCTGTGCGCCAGCCGTTTCGCCCGAATGACCATGTGGTGATCGAAGGCAAGGAAGGCCGGGTGATCCGGCTGACCTCGCGCGCCACGGTTCTGATGACGCTGGACGGCAATCATCTGCGCATTCCCAACGCGGCGGTCTTCAAGGCGGTGATCCTCAACTACACCCGCAACGCCGATCGGCGCTTCGACTTCAAGCTGGGTGTGGACGCCGACGATGACGGCGAGGCCGCCGCACGCGCCGGCGTGGAGACGCTGAAGGCGCTGCCCTTCGTGCTTCTCGACCCCGAACCCCTCGGCTTCATCGAGCAGGCGGGCGATTCCACCCTCGATCTGCGGTTCAGCGCCTGGATCGACCAGACGCAATCCGACTTTGTGAAATCGCGCTCGGCCGGGCTCGCCGCGGTGAAGATGGCGCTGGAGCACGGCGGCTTCACCCTGCCCGAACCGATCTACCGGCTGCGGTTTGATCAGCCGCCCGCCCTGCCCGGCGCCGCCGGGGCGCCGGACGAAAGGCCGCGCCAAGCGTCCGAAGCCGAGGCTGGGCCTGAAACTGTGACCAGGTCTGAGACTGGAACTGGAACTGAGTCTGGCGCCAAATCCGCCATCGCCGCCGACACGAAGCCCGACGAGGCGATCAAGCGCCGCGTGGAACGCGAACGCGCCGACGCCGGAGACCCCGATCTGCTGTCCGACGACGCACCCAGCGAGTGACACATTTGCTCTCGGGGCGCTGGGCGCCTATCTCGGAGGAAAGCGTACCGGAGGCGACCCATGCTGATTCTGCTTTCGCCGGCCAAGCAGCTCGATTTTTCAGAGCGCGGCCAGGCCCCGACCATGACCCGCCCGGCCCTGATGGAGCGGACCAAGGCCCTGTCAAAGACCACCGCCCGGCTCACGGCCCCGCAACTGGCCGACCTCATGGGGCTGTCGGATGATCTGGCCAATTTGAACCGGGAGCGGTTCAAGGCCTTCGACCCCGACAGTACGGACGGGCGCCCGGCCGCCATGGCGTTCGACGGTGAGGTCTATCGCGGCCTGGACGCGCCGGCCATGAGCGCGGAGGACCTGCAATACGCACAAGCGCGCCTGCGCATCCTGTCGGGCCTCTACGGCGTGTTGCGCCCGCTGGACGCCATCCAGCCCTACCGGCTGGAAATGGGCACACGGCTGAAGACCCGCAAAGGCGCCAATCTCTATGAGTTCTGGGGCGACGATATCGCCGACCAGCTTATTAGCGACCTTGAGGGCCACGCCTCGAAGACCATCGTCAATCTGGCCTCCCAGGAATATTCGAAAGCCGCGAAGCTGAAATCGCTGGGCGTTCGCGTGATCAACGCCGACTTCAAGGAAGAGAAGGACGGCCAGCTTCGCGCGCTCATGGTTTACGCCAAGAAGGCGCGCGGGATGATGGCCCGCTGGATCATCGAGCACCGCATCGAGGACCCGGACAAGCTGAAGGACTTCAATCTGGACGGCTACGCCTTCGACGCGGCCGGCTCCACCGACGACACCCTGCTCTTCACTCGCCCCCAGCCGGCCAGGAAACGCTAGGCGGACCGCCGGAGCGGGCGGCCCACGCCCCTTGACCAGTGACCCGGCTTGGGTGTTTCTGCACTGCAACAAAAGCATGTGAGCGGAGCAGTTTATGGGCGCGGTGCGCGTGGATCTTACCGGCCAGTCGGCCGTCATCACCGGCTCCACCTCCGGCATCGGAGCGGCGCTGGCTGAAGGGCTGGCGAGGAACGGCGCGAATATCGTGCTCAACGGGTTCGGCGATGCTGGCGAGATCGAGGCCTTGCGCGCGCGTTTTGAGTCCGAGCATGGCGTAAAGGCGCGTTATCACGGCGCCGACATGACCAAGCCGGCCGAGATCGCCGAGCTGATCGCCTTCGCCCACGACCAGTTTGGGCGTCTCGACATTCTGGTGAACAACGCCGGCATCCAGCACGTGGCGCCGATCGCCGAGTTTCCGGAAGGCAAGTGGGACGCGATCATCGCCATCAACCTGTCCAGCGCATTTCACGCCATGAAGGCGGCGATTCCGCTCATGACGAAGGCCGGTCGCGGGCGGATCGTCAATCTGGCCTCGGTTCACGGCGTGGTGGCGAGCCCTTTCAAGGCCGCCTATGTGGCCGCCAAGCACGGCGTGATCGGCCTGACCAAAACCGCCGCCCTGGAGCTGGCCGAGACCGGCGTGACGGTGAATGCGCTCAATCCCGGCTATGTCCAGACCCCGCTGGTGGAGAACCAGATCGCCGACACCGCCAAGGCGCGCGGCATCAGCAAGGAAGAGGTGGTGCGCGACGTCATGCTGGCGGCCCAGCCCACCAAGCAATTCGTCACCTATGACCAGCTGATCGGCGCCCTGCTCTACATGGTCAGCGATGACGGCGCGAACCTGAACGGCTCGGCGATCACCGTCGACGGCGGCTGGTCGGCCAAGTAATGGCGCGCCCCGCGCCAAGGCCGGTGTCTCTGGCCCTTCAGGGCGGGGGCGCCCATGGCGCCTTCACCTGGGGCGTGCTGGACGCGGTTCTGGAGGACGGCCGGCTGGATATTCGCGCCATCACCGCCACCAGCGCCGGCGCCATGAACGCCTGCGCGCTGGCCATGGGCCGCGTGGAGAACGGCGCTGACGGCGCGCGCGCCGCGCTGGAGCGCTTCTGGCGCGCGGTGAGCACGGCCGGCGGCCCGTTCCGGCCGGCCGGGCTGGGCAAGCTCTTCCCGCTGCTCGACGCGTTCACACGGATCACCAGCCCCTATGACATCAATCCGTTCGGCTATGATCCGTTGCGCGAAATTCTGGCCGAGCAGATTGATTTTGAGGCGGTGCACGCCTGTAAGGACACGCAGCTCTTCATCTCGGCGACCTGCGTGGAGACCGGGCGGGCGCGGATCTTCTCCGGCGAGGACGTGACGCTGGACGCCGTGCGCGCCAGCGCCACCCTGCCCTTCCTCCACCAGGCGGTGGAAATCGACGGCAAAGCGTTCTGGGACGGCGGCTTCACCGGCAATCCGGCGCTCTGGCCGCTTTTCTACGCGGATGCGCCCGACGATCTCCTGATCGTGCACATCAATCCGATGTTGCGCGAATGCACGCCGAAGACCGCCGCCGACATCATAGACCGCGCAAACGAGATCACCTTCAACGCCAGCCTGCTGGCCGAGCTGCGCGCCGTGGCCTTCGTCCAGCGCCTGCACGCGCAAGACCGGCTTACCGAGGCGGGCAAGGCGGAGCTGCGCAATATCCGCGTCCACGCCGTGCGCGCCGACGACGCGCTGAAGGCCTATCCGGCCAGCAGCAAGTATGACACCAGCTGGCGCTTTCTCACCGGCCTGCGCGATGCAGGCCGCGAAGCCGGCTTTGCGTGGCTGGAGGCGAACGCCGCAAAGGTGGGCGAAACCGGCACGGTGGATCTGAAGCGCGAATTTCTGGACGGCTGACGCGGCGCGCCTCGGCGCCGTGGGAGCCGGCAAGCTTGAAACCAGTAGAATATCGGGGCCCGGTTCGATCCCCGGCGCCCAGGCGAGGGCGAGACCAGGCGCGCGGCAGACGAAGCGGGAGGGCGCTAGCGCCAGCAGGTCAGCCCGCCTTCAGGCACGTCCATCCCAGCGTGGTGAGCGGCGGCCCAGACAATCGCCATCGGCGAGAGCAAGTCAGGACCATCCTCGCGATTGGTGAGCACCATGACGGACTGGCCGGTGGTCAGATCCCGCAAATAAGCCGTACCTGAGTATCCGCCATGGCTGGTGAGTTTCCGTCCATCGACCTCATAGCTCTGCCAGCCGCGCCCATAGCCCCACCGCTCGCAGGTTTCGCCGGTGTCGAACACGCGCTGAATTTCAGCCGAGCGGTCGAGAACCGCCTCGCTCAGCAGCTGCGGATCGTTCAGCTCCGCCTCCCAGATCAGGAGATCATGCATGGAGGTGGTGACTCCGAAATGCGAGGTGAGGCCAAACTGCCAGACCCGCCGGTTACGCGCCACCACTCCGTCGTACACGCCATACCCTTCGGCCCGGTGGGCAACGATGGCGGACTGATCGAGCATGGCGGTCTGCGACATCCCCAAAGGCTCCCAGAATCGCGACCGGAGAAAGGCTTCAAAGCTGTCGCCGGTCACCGCCTCGACCACGATACCGAGCAGAAAATAGCCCTGGTCCGAATAACTCCAATCGGCGCCCGGCTCGAACAGGGTCGGTGTCTGCATGGCGGAGTCCAGCATGTCCGCTGTCGAGTAGTTCAGGAGAAACTCGCCGTTGGGCTTTTCTTCAAACCGGTGCGCCAGCCCACTCACATGACTGAGCAAGTGGTCGATGGTGATCTCCGACCATTCATCCGGGGCGTTCGGGACGAAATTCACCAGACGGTCGCTCAAGCTGAGCCGCCCTTCTTCGGCCAGGGTCAACACGGCGAGCGCCGTCATGTGTTTTGTAAGGGACGCAAGTTCGAAGACCGTCTCCGGAGTGACCGGCGCCTCATGGGCCAGGCTGGCCAGCCCGTAGCCGCCCAGATGCACCGGTTGACCGTCCTGCGTCACCGCAACCACGGCGCCAGGAAACCGCCCCTGCTGCATCAGCGCCTCGGTCACCGCATCAACCGCTTCCATCCGCGGCGCCTCTTGTACGGCCGCCATGTTGGCCACCAGGCTGCCGATAGCGAAGGTTAAGAGGGTCATCGTGGGCTCCAGATTGAAAGCCCCGACCATAGGTGCGCCTAAAGTACGCTCAAGTTACAAACCCTTAAGGGCTAAAGAGCGCCATCCTCGTCGGTCCGATTTCGCCAGATCCTGCTGCGCACACGCACCAAACCGCCCTTTACCAGGTCCCGGTTCGATTTCCGGCGCCCTGCCGGGGGCGAGACCGGGATCTACGGCGCTCCATGAATAGAGCGCTGAGCAGACCACGAAGCTGGTGATGCGCTTGACCCTTCAAGCGAAATGGATCCCGGTCTGAGCAACAAAAAACCCCGGCCGTTTCCGACCGGGGCTTTTTTCTTGGGACTGAGGCGTGAGCCTAGCTGTCCAGGAAGCTGCGAAGTTTGCGGCTGCGGCTGGGGTGTTTCAGCTTGCGCAGGGCCTTGGCTTCAATCTGGCGGATCCGCTCGCGGGTGACGGAGAACTGCTGGCCGACTTCTTCCAGCGTGTGGTCGGTGTTCATGCCGATCCCGAAGCGCATGCGCAGCACGCGCTCTTCGCGCGGGGTCAGGCTGGCGAGCACCAAAGTGGTGGTTTCACGAAGGTTTGAGTGGATCGCCGCGTCGATGGGCAGGACCGCGTTCTTGTCCTCGATGAAATCGCCCAGATGGCTGTCTTCTTCATCGCCGATCGGGGTTTCAAGGCTGATCGGCTCCTTGGCGATCTTCATCACCTTGCGCACTTTTTCCAGCGGCATGGAGAGCTTCTCCGCCAGCTCTTCCGGGGTCGGCTCGCGGCCGATCTCGTGGAGCATCTGGCGGCTGGTGCGCACGATCTTGTTGATCGTCTCGATCATGTGCACCGGGATGCGGATGGTGCGCGCCTGGTCGGCGATGGAGCGGGTGATCGCCTGACGGATCCACCAGGTGGCGTAGGTGGAGAATTTATAGCCGCGGCGATATTCGAACTTATCCACCGCCTTCATCAGGCCGATATTGCCCTCCTGAATCAGATCCAGGAATTGCAGGCCGCGATTGGTGTATTTCTTCGCAATGGAGATCACCAGGCGCAGATTGGCCTCGACCATCTCCTTCTTGGCGACGCTGGCTTCGCGCGCGCCTTTCTGGACGGTGGCCACGATGCGGCGGAAATCGTCCACCGGCACGCCGGCGTCCTGGGCGATCTGGGAGATTTCATCGCGCAGCGTCGCGGCGTCGGTCGATTCGCGATCAACAAAGCGATCCCAGGCTTTCGACTTGCCGGCCATGTTCAAGACCCAGTCGGGATCCAGCTCGCGGCCCTGATACTCCTTCAGGAAATCAAGGCGCGGCACGCCGTGGGCTTCGGCCATGCGCAGAAGCTTGCCTTCGAGACCCACCAGCTTCTTGTTGATGGCGTCCAGCTGCTCGACCAGCGCCTCGATGCGGGCGTTGTTCAGGTGCAGCGAATTGAGGTTCGCCACGATGCGCTCGAACACGCCTTCATAGGTGTCGCGGTCCTTCTTGGAGAAGTCCTTGCCCGACAAGCGCAGGCCCACCAGCTTGTCCTGCAGGCGGCGGAAGGCGTCGAAATCCACTGCAATAGCGTCCAGCGTCTCCATGACGCCGTCGCGCAGCTCGGCCTCCATGGCCGCCAGCGACATGTTGCCGGCGTCGTCGTCATCGTCGTCGTCGGAAGACGCGTTTTCGCCCTCGCCTTCGGACTCCTCACTGTCGGAGTCTTCGTCAGAGCCGGACTTGGTCCCCGACTTGGCCTCGGCGTCGCCGTCCTTGCTTTCGCCGTCCTCGCTGTCGGCGTCGTCATCGCTGGCGGGCGCCGTGGCGTCCTCGCGCACGCCGCCATAGGTGGCGTCCAGATCGATGATGTCGCGCAGCAGAACCTGGCCTTCCTGCAGCTCTTCGCGCCAAACCATGATGGCTTCAAATGTCAGCGGGCTTTCGCACAGGCCGCGGATCATCGCGTTGCGGCCCGCCTCGATGCGCTTGGCGATGGCGATTTCGCCTTCGCGCGACAGAAGCTCCACTGAGCCCATCTCGCGCAGATACATGCGTACCGGATCGTCGGTGCGATCCTGGGCCGAGGTGGTGTTCTGGCCGGCGACTTCGTTTTTCTTCTTGGCCGCCACCGCGCGCGGCTTGTCCTCGTCGTCCTCGTCGTCCGAAGCATCGGCGGCCGCCTGATCCTCGGCGTCCACATCGTCCTCGTTATCCACCACCGTGATGCCCTTTTCGGACAGCTGGGCGAGGATGTCCTCGATCTGCTCGGAGTTGAACTCCTCGCTGGGCAGGACCTTGTTGAGCTCGTCATGGGTGACATAGCCGCGTTTTTGCGCGGTCTTGATCATCGCCTTGACGGATTTGTCGCTCAGGTCCAGCAGCGGCCCGTCCTGGGTCTCGGCGGGCGCTTCGGCGGTTTCAGCGGCTTTGCTCATACGGTGTTACGTGCTCCCGGAGGATGTGGCGTTCCCAGCGCGCGAATGCGGCGGCGCGCGCTTCAGCGTCGGTGTCGTCCCCGCCTCACGGCGGCGAGGAAAGAATGGAGTGCGTCGGAATCGCCCTTTTCGAATACGTCGGCTTGGCGTGCGCGCTCCTCGGCGATGCGGGCGTCTCGAGCGACTCGTTCCATATAGGAGGTCGAAAGCCTGCGCCAAGCCTCGCTACGGCTGTCGGCATCAGCTTCTTCACCCCCAAGGCTCGCGCGCATCGGAGCCATGTCCACCGAAAGGCGCGCAAGATCAGATCCATAACCCCGGCGAATCAAAGCCTCACGCAGGCCGCCGTCAAGTACGGATTCCCCAGCGGAGCACGCGTCTAGTATCGCGTCACGCAGGCTGTCAAGCGGCCCGCACGGTGTTTCGGCCAGCGATTCGGTCTCAGCCTCTGCTATTTCGGGATATTCCACCGCCGCCAATAGCAGCTGGCGGGCCATCGGATCGGCGTGGGCGGTACGGCGCGCCTTGAGCAGCTCACCAGTGGGACGCGATGGCGGCGCAAACTTGCCGCGCCCATATCCGCCGCCGCCCTGGCCGCCCATGCGCTGAAATCCGCCGGACTTGGCGCGCAAGGGCTGGGCGCGGGCGAACAGCGTCTCCATGCGCGCCTCCAGCTCGGCGCGGTATTCAGTCTTCACGTCCGGATCTTCGATCTTGGCCGCCAAGGCGCGCAGGCGTTTTCGAAAGCCGGCGCGCCGGTCCGGATCGTCCAGCGGCTCGGCGGCGACCTCGCGCTCCCAGATCACGTCGATCAGCGGCCTGGCGCCGGCGATCGCCTCTTTCAGCGCCTCGGGCCCTTTCTCGCGCAACAGATCGTCCGGGTCCGCGCCGTCTTCCAGGAACACAAAGCGCAGCGTCTTGCCCGGCTCCAGAAGCGGCAGAGCGCGCTCAGCGGCCAGCGCCGCGGCGCGCACGCCCGCAGCGTCGCCGTCCAGGCACACCACAGGCTCCGGTCCGGCGCGCCACAACAGCTTGATCTGGTTTTCGGTCAGCGCCGTGCCCAGCGGCGCCACGGCCTGTCCAAGGCCTGCGCGCGCAAATGCGATCACGTCCATATAGCCTTCGGCCACGATCAAGCCTCTGGCCTTGACCTTGGGGTCGGAGGCGAAGGCGCGCGCCTCGTGATAGCGATAGAGGATCGAGCCCTTGTGGAAGAGCGGGGTCTCCGGGCTGTTGAGATATTTCGCCCGCGCCTCCTTGGAGAGCGCGCGCCCGCCGAACGCCACCAGCCGGCCGCGTGTGTCGGTGATGGGAAACATCACCCGGCCGCGAAACCGGTCATAGGGCTCGCCGCCGTCATCGGGCAGGATCGCCAGACCGGCCTCGGCGAGCTGATCAGCCTTGGCGCCCTTCTGGCGAAGCGCGCTTGTGAGGCCGCGCCGGCTGTCGGGCGCGAACCCAAGGCCGAAGCGCTCCATGTCCTTTGCGGTGAGGCCGCGGCGTTCCAGATAGCCGCGCGCCTCTTCGCCGGCGGGGCTCTGCAGCTGGCGCACAAAGTAAGTCTGGGCCGCCTCGATCCACTCCAGCAGCGATTTGCGCTGGGCTTCGGCCTGGGGCGAGCGCTGCTCGTCCTTGGGCACGTCGAGCCCGGCTTCAGCGGCCAGCGTCTCCACCGCCTCCATGAAGCTCAGCCCTTGGGTCTTTTGCAGCCATGTGAAGATGTCGCCATGCTCCTGGCTGGCGAAGCAATGGTAGAAGCCCTTCTCGTCATTGACGAAAAAGCTGGGCGTGCGCTCTTTCTTGAACGGGGACAGCCCGGCAAACTCGCGGCCCTGACGCTTGAGCGCAACCGTGCGCCCGATCAGGTCGGACGGGCGGATTCGCGCCTTGATTTCGTCGATGAAGCCGTCAGGGATCGCCATGAACGCCCGCTCGCCATTGAAGCAGAAAAGCTTACCCGCGACGCCGCGCGGCGGCTATAGCGCAGGGCTTACGCGCGGGTCTGGAGAAGCGTCTTCACTTCCTTGCCGGCCTGGGAGAAGTCCATGCGGCCGGTATAGCGCTCCTTGAGCGCGCCCATGCACTTGCCCATGTCTTTCAGACCCGCCGCATCCAGCTCATCGACCACGCCGCGCGCGGCGTCGGCGATCTCTTTGTCATCCATGGGCTCGGGCAGATATTCGCGCACGATTGCGGCTTCGGTCCGCTCGCGCTCCGCCAGGTCCAGCCGGCCGGCCTGCTCATAGGTGTCGGCGCTTTCCTCGCGCTGCTTCACCAGCTTCTGGAGCAGGGCCATGATCTCTCCCTGACCGCAGCCGTCGCAGCGGTCTTCGGCGCGCGCGGCGATGTCGCGATCCTTCACCGCAGCCTGGATCAGGCGCAGGGTGGCCAGACGCAGCTGGTCCTTGTTGCGCATCGCGTCTTTAAGATCGGCCTGTATTCTGTCGCGCAGCGACATGGGGCGCCTTTCATCAGCACCTGGCTTCCCCGTGGAGCCAAGCTATTGAAAAAACACGTTTTTTATTGCGCGCGGCCTGCTTGACCCTGACAGTGTTCGAGCCTAGGTTCCGCGCGTTTACCCGCCCGCCGCTTTTGAGCCTTCGCTCGCGGCCGGCGCTCATTGGAGGCGAGCACGTATGCCGGAAGCGATCGAGAATCAAGAGCGGGCCCGATCAACTTCACCAGCGGACCACAATGACGCGGCGCCCGACTGGGCCACCGCGGTCCTGGCGCTGGCCGATGGAACGCTGATCTTCGGCCACGGCGCCGGGGCCTCGGGCACCGCCATCGGCGAGCTGTGCTTCAACACCTCCATGACCGGGCATCAGGAAATCCTGGCCGACCCGTCCTACGCCGGTCAGATCGTCTGCTTCACCTTCCCCCATGTGGGCAATACCGGCGCCAATCGCCAGGACGAGGAAGCCTCCAGCGAACTGGCGCGCACCGCCGCCACCGGCATGGTGAGCCGGGCGCGCCTGACCGCGCCGGCCAGCTGGCGCGCCGAGCAGAGCTTTGAAGAATGGCTGGGGGCGCGCGGCGTCGTGGCGATCACCGGGGTGGACACCCGCGCCATCACCCGCTCCATCCGCGAGCACGGCATGCCTATGGCCGCCGTTCAGCACGCCCGCGACGGCAAGCTGGATCTTGACGCGGTCCGCAAGGCGGCGCGCGAAGCCGCCTCCATGGAAGGCGCGGAGCTCGCCGGCGCGGTGTCGCGCGCCACGGCCGGAAACTGGGACGAAGGCGGCTGGGACTGGCCGGACGGATTCACCACGGGGCCTGAAGACGGCCCGCTCGTGGTGGTGCTCGATTACGGCGTGAAGTCGAACATCCTGCGCCGCCTCGTATCGGCCGGCGCGCGCGTCACCGTAGCGCCCGCGAAGGCCAGCGCGGCGGACGTGCTGGCGCTGAAACCGGCCGGCGTGCTGGTCTCCAACGGGCCCGGCGACCCGGCGGCGACAGGCGCCTATGCGCTGGAAACGATCCGCGGCGTGATCGACGCCGGCGTTCCGGTGCTGGGCATTTGCCTGGGCCATCAAATGCTCGCCCTGGCGATCGGCGCCAAGACGCTGAAGATGACCCAGGGCCATCACGGCGCGAACCACCCGGTCAAAAACATCGAGACCGGCCAGGTGGAGATCGTCTCCATGAATCACGGCTTCGCCGTGGATCGGGGCAGCCTGCCCGACACCGCGCTCGAAACCCATGTCTCGCTTTTCGACGGCACCAATTGCGGCTTCCGGTTGACCGACAAGAAGGTTTTCGCCGTGCAGCACCACCCCGAAGCCAGCCCGGGCCCTCAAGACAGCTTCAACGTCTTCGCCAGCTTCGTCGCCGAGCTGGCCTGACACTTCACGCCGAAAATAACTTGGGCCGTTAACAATCCTCGCGCTAGGTTTGAATCATATTCTGAAGCCGGGCGAAGATCCGGCGATGGCCAAACCCGGCGTGAGGGGACGAGATGACGTTCAAGAAGGCTTTGATGACGGCGGTCTTTGTGGGCACGGCCGTGGCGATGTCCGGCTGTGGCGGCGGCGGCGGTGGAGGCTCCACAGGCGGACCGATCACGGCGCCCCCGGCGCCGCCGCCACCTCCTCCGCCCCCTCCTCCACCACCTCCGCCTCCGCCGCCTCCCCCGCCGGCCACGTTTGAAACGGGCGAGTATCTTGAGCAGTACGGGCTGGGGCTGATCAACGCCTCCTTCGCCTATTCCCAGGGCGCCACCGGCGCCGGAATCACCGTGGCCGTGGTCGACACCGGCATCGTGCTCGACCATCCAGAATTCGTTGGCCGGCTGCTCGACGGTGTCGATGTGGCGGGCTCTCGCGGCGCCGGCGACACCGGCGACGGCCACGGCACCGGCGTCGCCGGCGTGATTGCGGCCAACAAGGACGGGCGCGCCGTACACGGCGTGGCCTTTGAAAGCCTGATCCTGCCGATCCGCGCCGACACGGAGGGGTCCTGCGAGTCCGACGGCGGCGAAGGCTGCACGTTCTCCGACAGCAATGTCGCGCAAGCCATCGACACCGCCGTGGCGCGCGGCGCCCGGGTGATCAATCTCTCGCTTGGCCGCGGCTCCAGTCTGGGCGACGGCTCGACGCTGACCTTCGCGGCGATGCGCCGCGCCGCCCAGGCGGGCGTCTTCCTGGTGGTGGCCTCCGGCAATCAGGACGAGGATGAGGACGCCCCCGACCCGTCGCCGGGTTTCCCGGCCACTTTCGTCAATGATCTTGGGGCGGGCGGCTTCGCGGTCGCCGTGGGCGCGGTGGACGAAAACAAGCTGATCGCCGACTTCTCTAATCGCGCCGAGGGGGCGGAGAATTTCTTCCTCTCCGCGCCCGGCGTCCGGATCGTCTCTCCGGGAGAAGACAGCGATGAGGGGGAGCCGCAATATTTCAGATGGTCGGGCACCAGCTTCGCCGCGCCCCATGTGGCCGGCGCCCTCGCCCTCCTGCTGCAGGCCTTCCCGGACCTGACCGGCAACGAGGCCCTGTCCATCCTGTTCGACACCGCCGAAGATCTTGGCGATCCGGGTCCCGATGCGGTCTACGGCGTCGGCCTTCTCGATCTTGAAGCCGCCTTCCGGCCGGTGGGGGCCTCCACCGTCCAGGTGGGCGGATCGCGCGGCGATGCGGTGCTGATCACCGCCCTGACCACCGCGCCGTCCGGCGCGGCGGGCGACTGGGTCTGGCATTCGGGGCTTCTGGACGGCGCAATGATGAAGGACGGCTATCGCCGCGCCTTCGCCATCGACCCGCAGGCGCCCCGTGCGCCGGCGCAGTCGTCCGGCCTCACCGCCATGGAGGCCGCAGCCGAGGGCGCTCTGGCGCGCACGTCGCGCACGGTGGCCGGACCGGCCGAGATCAATCTTCGCTTTTCCGAGCAGCGCCCCCATGCGCTGAGAAACCTGCCGGCGGAGACCTATAACGACGCGCCCGACGTGCGCTTCGCCTTCCGCTCGGGCGGGCTCACGCTGTCGGCCGGCCGCGGCTTCGCAGCCGAGGCGCCCGGCGAGACGGCGGGGGCAAGCGCGCTCTCCCCGGGCCTGTTCTCCGGCGCCGTCACCCGGCTCACCAGCCAGCGCGAATGGGCCTCCATGAGCTATCGCATCGGCGATGTCTCGGTGGGCTTCAGGGCGTCGGGCACGGGCGGAGACGCCTTCTCGGCGGCCAGCGCCCTGTATCACGCCGGAGATCATGCCTTCGGCGTCGAGGCCGGCGCCGGGCGGGAATCGAACCGCGCCCTGGGCGGGCTGTTTGCGGCGCGCTTCGGCGCGCAGGATCAGACGCAATCCAGCTTCACCGCAGCGTTGTGGTCCGGCCCGCTGGGCGGGGGATGGCGCGGTGCGGCGCGTCTCGAGGCGGCTAGCGCCGAGATCGCTCTGCCCGACTTCGTGGCGCTGCGCGAGGGCGTGACCGCCAGCGCGTGGAGCGTCGGCGCCGAGCGCGGCTTCGCCGGCGGCGTTTTCGGCCTGACCCTGGCCCAGCCGCTGCGTGTGGAGTCCGGCTCGGTCTCCACGCGCATCCCCGTCTCGGTGGACGCGGATAACAGGCTCGGTTACGAGATTCGCACGGCGGCGCTCGCACCTTCGGGCCGCGAGCTGTCGCTGGAAGCGGGATGGCGCGTCGCTCTGAACGAGCGCACCGCCGCCAATATCGCCGCGCGTTTCACCCGGGATCCGGGCCATATCGCCGGCGCGGAGGATGAGGGACTTTTGTGGGCGGGACTTCGAACCACGTGGTAGACAAAGCGGGCGCGCGCCCCTCCTCGCTCGAAGAGCGGGTCAAGCGCGCCCTCGTCCCCCCGCGGCTGGAGCTCAAACGCATCGTGGCGCGTGAAAAGCGCAGGGGCGAGGCGGGGCTGCGCCTTCTGCCCTTCCTGCTCGACCCGGCCCGAGCGGCCATGGATATCGGCGCCAATCGCGGCATCTGGGCCCATGAGATGGCGCGCGTATGCCAGACCGTGTGGGCGTTCGAACCCAATCCCAAGCTCTACGCCGTTCTGGCCGGCGCCGCGGCCAGGACCGTGACCTGCCGCGCCGAAGCCCTGTCCGATGAAAGCGGCGAGGCCGAGCTTCTGGTGCCTGGCGAGGCGGGCCGCTATTCCAGCCAAGGCGCCGGCCCCAATCCCGCCAAGGTGGGAAATAGCACCCATATACGCGTATCGGTCACCACGGCGCGCCTGGATGATCTTGATCCGCCGCCGTCGGGCTTTCTCAAGATCGACGTGGAGGGCCATGAGCGCGCCGTTCTGGAAGGCGCGCGCGGCCTGATCACCCGCGACAAGCCGGCCATGATCGTGGAGATCGAGGAACGCCATACCGGACGCGATCTCGACGGCGAGCTGGATTTCGTGGAGAGCCTTGGCTACCGCACCCTCGCGCTCAAGGACGGCCGCCTCATCGACCGCGGACGCCTGGATGTGGACCGCGACCACCGCGCCCTCGCCGGCAAGCCCGGCTATGTCAATAATTTCGTCTTCCTGGCGGTGTAGGCGATGGCGCGCACCTCCGCTTTCAACCTGTCGCGCCGCAGCCTGATCGCCGCAAGCGCGGCCCTGTGGGCGGCGGCCTGTTCAGGACGTCCGGGCGCGTCGGATCCGCTGCTGCGCGTGGCCATCGACGGCGAACCCGACAGCCTGGATCCGCTGAAAGGCCAGTTCGCTTCCAGCGCCCTTTTATACAAACAGCTTCACGCTCCGCTCACCGAGTACGCGCCGTCGGGCGGGCTGGCGCCGGGCCTCGCAGAGACCTGGCGCAGCCGCGATGCGCGCAGCTGGCGCTTCACCCTGCGCGAGGATCTGGTCTGGTCGGACGGCGTCCCGCTCACCGCCGAGGACGTGGTGTGGACCGCGCGCCGGGCCGTGGACCCGCGCACCGGCTTTGCTGATTTGGGAGATTTCTTTGCGGTGGCCGGCGCGGCGGCCGCGCTTCGCGGCGAGGCTTCACCAGCCGATATCGGCGTTTATGCACCGGATCCGCGCACGGTCGTGTTCGAGCTGGACCGACCCGTGGGCCTGTTTCCGGTGCTCATGCGCGAATTCTACCCCCTGCCCCGCCATGCGGTGGACGCCAACCCCGATGACTGGATCGCACCGCAAAACTGGGTGAGCGCCGGGCCCTACCTGCTGGCCGATCAGGGCGCGCTGCGCTACCGGCTGATGAGAAACCCCCGCTTCGCCGCGGTGGACAGCGTCGGGGTCGAGGCCATTGAGGTAACCGTGATCGAGGACGGCGCGGCCCGCGCGCGAGCGTTTCGCGCCGGCGATCTTGATCTCGCCGACCGGCCGCCGGGCGATCAGATCGGCTTCCTGCGCGAGCGGCTGGGCGATCAGCTGCGCGCCTATGACGCGCCGATCCTGAGCTATGTGAAGGTCAATTGCGCCAGCCCGCAGCTGGCCGATGCGCGGGTTCGCCGGGCGCTCTCCCTGGCGATCGACCGAGACCGGCTGAACCGGCAATTCTTCAACGGCGAAGCCACCCCGACGGCGCGCGTGATCCCCGATCCCGAAGCGCCGCCCGCGGCCGGTCCGCAGCCGGACGCGGCGCGCATGCTGCTGGCCGAAGCCGGGTTTGACGGGCAGAACCCGCTGACCCTCACCTTGCGCGCCACCGCCGGCGACCGCGACCGGCTGGCGGTGGCGATGATGGACGATCTGGCCGCGGCCGGCGTGCGCGCCGAGCTTCTGGCGAGCTACCCGCTGGATCTTTATCAGGCGGTGGACGCCGGTGAGTACGACCTGGCGCTGGCGCGCTTCGACCGGGGGCTGAAATCGGACCCGGACTTCATGATGCAGCCCTTCACCCGCAACGGATTTGCAGACAACACCAACTGGACCGGCCCGCGCCGCGCCGCCTTCGACGCCCTCATCGCCGCAGCCAATGGCGAGCCTGACCCAGTGGCCCGGGCAGGCCTTCTGGAGGAGGCCGAGCGCATCTTCCTGGATGAGGCGAGTTCAATCCCGCTCCTGTTTGAAAAGGCCTACTGGATGGTCGGCTCGCGCCTGAGCGTCCCCGACGACATCCAGCCCCAGCTCTGGCGCGACCTGGAGCTGGGATAGGGCGGCGCTGATCGCTGCTTCGATATCCGCGAACGGGCCAAAAATGGATTTCCACCGAGCGCTGTTCGCCAGCCTCCGGCGCTTCATTGATCGGAAAGACCGCTTCGAAAATCTAGGAGCAGATCTGTAACGCCAGATCCGCCTGACGCGGACATCGAGTCCAGCGCCGCGATCAGATTGATCAGCCGGTCTCCAGCTTGCTTGATTGATTGTTTGACCAGCGCACCGGTTTGAGTGACGCCGATCACGCCTGAAACCTGCCGGACAACGCCGTCCTCATCGGCGAATCTGGAAGTCTCAGGGCGGATTGACGCGCCTATTATTCTCACACCCCTCGAGACGCCGGGGATGAGCGCAGGGGCGTCGTGAACGTAATGGAACGGGCTTAGAAGTTTCGATTTAAATTCGACGCGACACTCTATTTTTTGTTCGTCAATCCACAAGGCGAACTCAGCTTCAACGTCCTGCGCCGCGAACGAAGACAATCCGTATCCGCTAATGAATTCTTTCAATGCTGAGACACCGCAGTTCATTACAAACAGACGCCTAATCATACGCCGGCCCATCGCGGGGATAAAGCGAGCCGGGACGAGCCCCTCACGCCAGCAGGCACGCCCCCTGACTCTCCCCTCGCCAAACCCGCCCTCACGCGTTAGAGACGGGTTTCAGCGTTCATCGTCGTGCAGATCCTGTCCGGAGTTCCTTCCTCCGGCCGGGCGTTTGCGCGCGCAAAGACAAGAGAGTCCGCCCCCATGCCCAAGCGCACAGACATCAAATCGATTCTGATCATCGGCGCGGGGCCCATCGTCATCGGGCAGGCTTGCGAATTCGATTACTCCGGAGTGCAGGCGGTCAAGGCGCTCAAGGAGGAGGGCTACCGGGTCATCCTGGTGAACTCCAACCCGGCCACGATCATGACCGATCCGGACCTGGCCGACGCCACCTATGTGGAGCCGATCACGCCGGAAATGGTCGCCAAGGTCATCGAGAAGGAGCGCCCCGACGCGCTTCTTCCCACCATGGGCGGCCAGACCGCGCTCAATTGCGCGCTGGAGCTGGACCGCCGCGGCGTGCTGGAGCTGTTCGGCGTGGAGATGATCGGCGCGCGCGCCGACGTGATCGACAAGGCCGAAAACCGCGAGCGCTTCCGCATCGCCATGGACTCCATCGGGCTGGAAAGCCCGATCTCGCGCTCGGTTCACACCATGGCCGAAGCCGAGACCGTGCTGGCCGAGCTGGGCTTGCCGGCCGTGATCCGGCCCTCCTTCACCATGGGCGGCACCGGCGGCGGCATCGCTTATAACATCGAGGAATTCCGCGAGATCGTCGCCTCGGGCCTCTACAACTCGCCGGTCAACGAAGTGCTTATCGAAGAGAGCGTGCTCGGCTGGAAAGAGTACGAGATGGAGGTGGTGCGCGACAAAAACGACAATTGCATCATCGTCTGCTCCATCGAGAACATCGATCCCATGGGCGTGCACACCGGCGACTCGATCACCGTGGCGCCCGCGCTCACCCTCACCGACAAGGAATACCAGCGCATGCGCAGCGCCTCGATCGCGGTCTTGCGCGAAATCGGGGTGGAGACCGGCGGCTCCAACGTGCAGTTCGCCGTCGACCCCAAGGACGGGCGCATGGTGGTCATCGAGATGAACCCGCGCGTGTCGCGCTCCTCGGCGCTGGCGTCGAAAGCCACGGGCTTTCCCATCGCCAAGGTCGCGGCGAAGCTCGCCGTGGGCTACACGCTGGATGAAATCGACAACGACATCACCGGCGGCGCCACGCCGGCCAGTTTCGAGCCGACCATCGACTATGTGGTCACCAAGATCCCGCGCTTTGCGTTTGAAAAATATCCCGGCGCCAAGGCCAGCCTGACCACCTCCATGAAGTCGGTGGGCGAAGCCATGGCCATGGGCCGCACCTTCCAGGAATCGGTCCAGAAGGCCCTGCGCAGTCTGGAGACCGGCCTGTCCGGCTTTGACGAGATCGCCATTGAAGGGCTGGATCTGGCCGAGGATCAGGCCGGGCGGCGCACCGCCGTGATGGCGTCGCTCTCCCAGCCCACCCCGGACCGGCTGCGCGTCATCGCCCAGGCCTTCCGCGAGGGCCTCACCGTGGAGGACGTGCACCAGGCGTGCGCATACGAGCCCTGGTTCCTGCGCCAGATCGAAGAGATCGTGATCGCCGAGGAGCAGGTGCGCATGCTCGGGCTTCCCAAAGACGCCGACGGCTTCTTCGCGCTGAAATCCATGGGCTTTTCCGACGCCCGCCTGGCCATGCTGTCAAAAACCGACGAGGACGGGGTGCGCGCCCTGCGCTGGCGCCTCGGCGTGCGCCCGGTGTTCAAGCGCGTGGACACCTGCGCGGCCGAGTTCGAGGCGGCGACGCCCTACATGTACTCCACCTACGAGCCGGGCGGGCACGACGAATCCATGCCCACCGGCCGCAAGAAGGCGATCATTCTGGGTGGTGGGCCGAACAGGATCGGCCAGGGCATCGAGTTTGACTATTGCTGCTGCCACGCCGCCTTCGCGTTCGCGGAGATGGACATCGAGTCCATCATGGTGAACTGCAATCCTGAAACCGTCTCCACAGACTATGACACCGCCGACCGGCTGTATTTCGAGCCGCTGACCCTGGAAGACGTGCTGGAGCTCATCGAGGTCGAGCGGCGCTCCGGCGAGCTTCTGGGCGTGGTGGTGCAGTATGGCGGGCAGACGCCGCTGAAACTCGCCGCCGGCCTTGAAGAGGCGGGCGTGCCGATTCTGGGCACCGCGCCGGACGCTATCGATCTGGCTGAAGACCGCGAGCGCTTCAAGGCGCTGCTGGACGATCTGGGCCTGAAGCAGCCGCCCAACGCCATCGCCCGCTCCGAGGCCGAGGCCGCCGTGGCCGCAAAACAGCTGGGTTTCCCGCTGGTGCTGCGTCCCAGCCACGTGCTGGGCGGGCGCGGCATGGAGATCGTCCGCGAGCAGGAAAGCTTCGAGCGCTATATTCGCGAGGCGGTCCATGTCTCCGGCAAGGCGCCGCTATTGCTCGACCGCTATCTCTCCGACGCGGCGGAAGTGGATGTGGACGCGGTGTGCGACGGCGAGGACGTCTGGATCGCAGGCGTGATGGAGCATATCGAGGAAGCCGGCGTGCATTCCGGCGACAGCGCCTGCTCGCTGCCGCCGCACTCGCTGTCTCCGGCCATCGTGAACGAGCTGCGCAGCCAGACCGAAGCGCTGGCCAAGGCCATCGGCGTCAAAGGCCTGATGAACGTGCAGTTCGCGGTGAAGGGCGAGGACATCTACCTTCTTGAGGTGAACCCGCGCGCCAGCCGCACCGTGCCCTTCGTGGCCAAGGCCATCGGCGCGCCGGTGGCCAAGATCGCGGCCCAGGTCATGGCCGGCGCGAAGCTGGCCGATATCGAAACCCCGTCCGACGAGCCCGGCCACATCGCGGTGAAGGAGGCGGTCATGCCCTTCGCCAAATTCCCCGGCGTCGATCCCGTGCTCGGCCCGGAGATGCGCTCCACCGGCGAGGTCATGGGCATCGACACCCGGTTTGAAGCCGCCTTCGCCAAGGCCCAGCTGGGCGCCGGGGTGAACCTGCCGCGCACCGGGGCGGTGTTCGTGTCGCTGAAGGATTCCGACAAGGCGGCCATGATCGAGTCCTGCCGCACGCTCACCGGCATGGGTCTTGAAATCCTGGCCACCGGCGGCACGGCGAAGACGCTGGAAGACGCCGGCGTGACCGTTCGCCGCGTCAACAAGGTCTTTGAGGGCCGGCCCCATATCGTGGACGCGATCAAGAACGGCGAGGTCCAGCTGGTGTTCAACACAACCGAAGGCGCGCGCTCGCTTTCAGACAGCTATACGATACGGCGAACGGCCCTGGAAATGCGGGTTCCGTGCTATACGACGGCCAGCGCCGCGCGCGCCGCGGTGAAGTCTATTGCTGCAATTGACGCCGGCCAACTTGAACCGCGCTCGCTCCAGTCATATCGTAAGGACTCCGCGCCCGGCTGAAGCGATTCATGCAGCCGGTCGTAAATGCGTGATTAGGACGCGAGAACAGTACACCCATGCAGAAGATTCCCATGACCGCCGAGGGCCATAGGGCGCTCGACGACGAATTCAGACACTTGAAGTCCGTGGAGCGTCCCGCCGTGATCCAGGCGATCTCGGAGGCGCGTGAGCACGGCGATTTGAGCGAAAACGCCGAATATCATGCGGCCAAGGATCGTCAGGGCTGGATTGAAGGCCGCCTGTCGGAGATCGAGGACAAGCTCGCAAGAGCCCAGGTGATCGACACCTCCAAGATGTCCGGCGATCAGGTCAAGTTCGGCGCCACGGTGACCATTATCGACGAGGACACCGAGGCGGAGAGCACCTACAAGATCGTCGGCGACGACGAGGCGGACGTGCGTTCGGGCAAGATCTCCCTCTCCTCGCCCATCGCCCGCGCGATGATCAACAAGGAGCCCGGCGACGTGGTCGAGGTGACCGCCCCCGGCGGCACCAAGAGCTACGAGATCTTGAAGGTCGAGTGGAAATAGGCGCCCCGTGCGTCCGCCGCTCACCTTTGCACAGCGCCGGGGCCTTGCTCCGGCGTTTTTGCTGGCGGACCGCCTTGCGCCCTTGACCCCGGCGCCCCCTCGCTCACGATGGCGGGCATGAGAGAACTCTCCTGTTTCGTGGTCTCCGACGGGCGGCGCGGCATCGAAAACCAGGCCCTGGGCCTGGCCGATGCGGTGGGGCGCGTGCGCCCGGTGCGGACCTTTCCGATTCATCTGGACAAGGGCGGCGATCCGCCGGACCCCGGACCCATCGCGCCGGATCTCTGGATCGGCTGCGGCCGGGCTGCAGTGAAGGCGGCGCCGGGCTTCCGGCGCGCCCACCCCAAGGCGGTGATGGTCTATGTCCAGGATCCGCGCACCCACCATGAGGTGTTCGACCTGATCGTGCCGCCCCGCCATGACCGGCTCGCCGGGCGCAACGTGCTGCCTATTCTGGGCTCGCCCAACCGCATCCACGCCGGGCGCCTGGATGAGGCCGAAGACAGCTTCAGCGCCGAGCTCGCCCGCCTGCCCGGCCCGCGCGCCGCGTTTCTCATCGGCGGCGACAGCAAGCATCACCGGTTTTCAAAGCCCGCCTGCGACTACCTGCTGGGCCGGATCGAGCAGGTGCGCCAGATGGGCCTGTCGCTCATGATCACCACAAGCCGGCGCACGCCGCCTCACCTCGCCCGAGCGCTGGCCGGGCGCTACACCGGCGAAGACGATGTCTGGCTGCACCAGGGCGACGGCGCGAATCCGTATTTCGCGTTTCTGGCCGGCGCCGATTTCGTCTTCGTCACCGAAGATTCCACCAACATGCTCACCGAGGCCGCGGCGACCGGCGCGCCGGTGTTCAAGCTTGGAGTCGACGGCTCGCCGGGCAAGTTCCGCCAGCTTTACGCCGGGCTTGAAGGCCATGGCGCGCTGCGTCCCTGGCTTGGAACGCTACAGGCCTGGGACTATTCCCCCTTGAACGAAACCGAGAGAGCCGCGTCACGCGTGCTTGAAATCCTCGCCTCGAACACCGAGGTTTAGCGACGGAACCGGCGCGGCTGCACGCGCGCCCGACTCACGCTTTGATGCGCGCTCCTTGTACGCTGCGCTTCGACCCATAAAGGACACACCATGGCCGAGACCCGCCACGCTAAGCTTGTCATCATCGGATCGGGCGCGGCCGGATACACCGCCGCCATCTACGCCGCGCGCGCCATGCTGAAGCCGCTTCTGATCTCGGGCATGCAGCCCGGCGGCCAGCTGACCATCACCACCGATGTGGAGAATTATCCCGGCTTCGCCGACGTCATCCAGGGTCCCTGGCTTATGGAGCAGATGCGCGCCCAGGCCGAACATGTGGGCACCGATTTCGCCGACGATCTCGTGGTGGAGGCCGATTTCACCCGGAAGCCGTTCACCCTGAAGGGCGATAGCGGGACGATCTACACCGCCGACGCGGTGGTGATCGCCACCGGCGCCAGCGCCAAATGGCTCGGCCTTGAAAGCGAGCAGGCCTATCAGGGCTTCGGCGTGTCGGCCTGCGCCACCTGCGACGGGTTTTTCTACCGCGAGAAAGAGGTCGTGGTGGTCGGCGGCGGCAACACCGCCGTGGAAGAAGCGCTTTTCCTGACCAATTTCGCCAGCAAGGTGACCCTGGTCCACCGCCGCGACGAGCTGCGCGCGGAGAAGATCATGCAGGACCGCCTGTTCAACCATCCCAAGATCGAAGTGGTCTGGGACAGCGCGCTTGAAGAAGTCACCGGCGAGGACAAGCCGGTGAAGGGCGTCACCGGCGTGCGGCTGAAAAACCTGAAAACCGGCGAAACCTCCGAGCGCCCGGCCGACGGCGTGTTCATCGCCATCGGCCACGCCCCGGCCACCGAATTGTTCAAAGACCAGCTGGAGACCAAGACGGGCGACTATCTCGTCACCCGGCCTGATTCCACCGCCACCTCGATCCCCGGCGTGTTCGCCGCGGGCGACGTCACCGACGACAAGTACCGCCAGGCCGTCACCGCGGCCGGCATGGGCTGCATGGCCGCCCTGGAAGCCGAGCGCTGGCTGGCCGAACAGGACGCGACGATGAACGGCCCGGATGAAAGCGCCGAAGAAGGCGTAAAATCCGCCGAGGACAGCGAAAAGGCCACCGACGCGGCGTAACGATTACACGTATTTAATCTTTATGTAGGGTGGAATTCTCCTTTCACGTGCTAGTCTTAGCGTGTGATTTGAGCGCGCGCGCCGCATTTGCCCTAGGGGAAAATCCATGTCTATCCGCTTCACTGTTCTCGCAGGAGCCGCGCTATCGGCGCTGTGTCTGATGTCCGCGCAGGCTTCGGCCGCAGACATCACCCCCGCCCAGGCCACAAGACTCACCGCCGGCGCCGATGAAGCCGGACCGCGCGTGGACTATGAAGCCTTCACGATGATCCTGAACAACATTGTGTTTGATGTCGGCCACTCCAACCGGCGGCCGGCCGGGCCCCAGCTGCGGATCACGGGCAGCCGTATCTCACCGGAGTCCAACAGCGTCTATCGCTATGAGGGCAACCGGGTGGCGCTGCACCTGTTCGAGGACATTCACGGCGAAACCATCTCTGAATATCGCGCGGAACTTGAGGCCCTGCCCCAGCAGATCGCCTTGTCAGCGCTGTCGCGCGACGAACAACTCGCCTACTGGCTCAACCTTCACAACGTTGTAATCATTGATCTTCTGCAGGAACGCTATCCTCTACGCCGGGTTGATCGGGAACAAATTGACGGCGTTGCGCTGCTGGACGCTCCTGTGGTCACGGTCGACGGCGTGACGATGAGCCTGAATGATATCCGGCTGCGCGTAGTGGCCGAACACTGGGACGATCCGCGGGTCATGTACGGATTTTTTCTTGGCGCGATCGGCGGCCCGTCCTTGCAGGACGACGCCTTCACCGGCGCCCGCGTCTGGAGCCAGCTTGAATCCAATGCGCGCGAATTCGTCACGGCGCTGCGCGGCGTCGACAGTCTCGGACGCCGACCGCGCATTTCGCCGCTTTATGAGGATTTCGCCGTCCTGTTCGCCGGTCCCGACGACCTCAAGGCTCATCTGCGAACCTTCGCGAACACAGAAGTGCGCGCCCATATCGACGCCATTGAGGGCGCCCCGGACTATCTGCCCTTCGACTGGAACGTCGCCGACATGACCAATGGCCGCCAGGGCTGTTCAGGCGTCACCGCGGGCATGAACATCACCATCGTCGATGGCGCCGGTGGCGGCCGGAGCAACGCGGCCGACTGCGACGTCCTTCCGCCTCAAGCGGCCCAGTTGCTGAACGTCGTGATCGAGCGGCGCCTGGAATTCCTGCGCAGCGGACAGATCGGCCGGGTGACCGTGCGCGACATCCCGACCCCGTCGGACGGCGGCCCCGCTCCCGAGGAGCCGGCCCAACCGGCCCGGCAGCGCGGGGATGGCGACGTGGTCGTCAATCTGCCCAGCCGAGACGGGTCCTGACGCGGCGGCCCCGCCGCGGCATCTGAACCCCTTGGACGTCGATCCTCGCCGGAGTAAACCGCAGGGATGACCGACGCCTCGCCCGCCCTTGACCTGTCCGGTGTTCGCTTCGCCTATCGGCGCGGCGCGCCGGACGTGATCGACATCGCGGGATTCACACTGGCGCGCGGCGAACGGGTGTTTCTCAAGGGCGCCAGCGGATCGGGCAAGTCCACCCTGCTGGGCCTCATCGCCGGCATTCTGGAGCCCCGCGAGGGCGCGCTGCGCGTGCTCGGCGAACCGCTCGCCAAGATGAGCCCGGCTGAACGCGACCGGTTCCGCGCCGCCCATCTCGGCGTGATCTTCCAGATGTTCAACCTGCTGCCCTATCTGCCGGTGGGCGCCAACGTCACCCTGCCGTGCCGGTTCTCCGCCGCGCGCGCCACGGCGGCGCAGGCGGCCGGCGGCGTTGAGTCCGAAGCCCGGCGCCTTCTCTCCCGGCTCGGCCTTGACACCGCAGACGTCTGGGACCGGCGCGCCGCCGAGCTTTCGGTGGGCCAGCAGCAGCGCGTCGCCGCGGCGCGCGCGCTGATCGGCGGGCCGGGCCTGATCCTGGCCGACGAGCCCACCAGCGCCCTGGACGCCGACAGCCGGGACAGCTTCATCGCGCTGCTCAAGGACGAGTGTCAGGCCAGCAACGCGGCGCTTCTTTTCGTCAGTCATGACGGCGGCCTGGCGAGCCATTTTGACCGGGCGCTGGACCTGTCAGAATTGAACACCGCGCGGGCCGGCACAGCCGGAGCGCCGCAGGGAGCCCACGCATGAGCGGGCGTTTCCCAATCCTCTCCCTGGCGCTGCGCTCGATCTCCAACCGGGCGGGCACGGCGCTTTTGACCATCCTCACCGTGGCGATCTCGGTGACGCTGTTCCTGGGCGTCGAGAAGGTGCGCCATGGCGCGCGCGCCAGCTTTGAGAACACCATTTCCGGCGTCGATCTGATCGTCGGGGCGCGCTCCAGCCCGGTCAATCTCCTGCTCTACTCGGTCTTTCATATCGGCGACGCCACCAACAACATCACCTGGGACAGCTATCAGGCCGTGGCCGGCGCGCCGGGCGTGGCGTGGACGGTTCCGGTGAGCCTCGGGGATTCCCATCGCGGCTACCGCGTGGTGGGCACCACGCCGGCCTATTTCGAGCATTACCAGTATGGCGACGGGCGCCCGGTGCGCTTTGCGCAAGGCGAGCCTTTTGACGATCTGTTCAGCGCTGTGGCGGGCGCGGACGTCGGGCGCGAGCTGGACTATGCGGTGGGCGACGAGATCGTCGTCGGCCACGGGACGGGCTCGGTGAGCTTTGTCGAGCATGACAGCAACCCGTTCCGGATCACCGGCGTGCTCCAGCCCACCGGAACCCCGCTGGATCGCTCGGTCTTCGTGGGTCTGGAGGCCATCGAGGCGATCCATCTGGGCGGCTCCACAGGGACGGGCACAAGCCTCACCGCCGAGCAATTGCGCACCCGCGATCTTTCGCCCGAACAGATCACGGCGTTTTATGTGGGGCTGACCAGCCCGGTGGCCGCGCTTCGCCTGCAGCGTCAGGTGAACACCTATCCGGATGAGCCGCTGCAGGCCGTCCTGCCGGGCGTGGCGCTGGTTCAGTTATGGAGCGTGGTTGGTGCGGCCGAGCGCACGCTGTCGGCTGTGGCGGCCTTTGTGGTCCTGGTGGGGCTGGTCTCGATCCTCACCGCGATCCTCACAAGCCTCAATGAGCGCCGCCGCGAAATGGCCATCCTGCGCGCGCTCGGGGCGCGCCCGCACCAGATTTTTGTGCTGCTGGTGGCCGAGAGCGCGCTTCTGGCGCTGGCCGGCGCGGTGATCGGGACGGGCCTGACCTATGGCGGGCTGGCGATCGGCGCGCCGCTGATCGAGGCGCGCTTCGGCCTCTTGCTGCCGGGTCTCGTGCCGGGCCTTTATGATCTTGCGATCATCGCGCTGGTGACCGGCGCCGCCGCGGTTCTCGGCCTGATCCCGGCCTGGCGGGCCTACCGCAATTCACTCGCCGACGGCATGACGGTGCGGCTCTAGGGGCCGGGCTGCGCAGCGCCTGAGGTTATCTCGCCATTCGCGTCATGGACCGCCATAATGGATGTCGCTGCGGGAGCGACTGACGGATTCGGAATATTCATGGACTGGGACAAGCTGAAAACCTTCCACGCCGCCGCGGAAGCGGGATCGCTCACGGGCGCTGCGGAGCTGTTGAACCTCTCCCAGTCGGCGGTGAGCCGGCAGATTTCGGCGCTGGAAGGCGAGCTCGGCGCGAAGCTGTTTCACCGCCATACCCGCGGCCTGTTGCTGACCGAGCCGGGCCGGGTGCTGTTCACCGCGACAGCCGAAGTGGCCGCCAAGATCGCCCTCGCCGAAGCGCATCTGCAGGATATTCGCGACGAGCCGTCGGGAATGCTGCGCGTCACCGCGCCCACGGCGCTGGGCGCCATCTGGCTGGCGCCGCGCCTGACCCGCTTCCGCGAGCAGTTTCCCCAGATCCGCATCCGGCTTTTGCTGGTGGACCATGAGCTGGACATCGCCAATCTGGAGGCCGATCTCGCCATCCGGCCCTGGGCGGCGACCCAGAACGACGTGATCCAGAAAAAGCTCATGCAGGTGGACCAGCACCTCTACGCCAGCGAGCCCTATCTGGCGCGCATGGGCGAGCCCATGGGCGAGGGCGATCTGGACCGCCACGAATTCGTCGCCTACGGGCCCAAGCACCTGGCGCCGATCCCGAACCTGAACTGGCCGCTGGTCCTGGGCCTGAAACCCGGTGAGACGCCGCGCGAGCCGGTGATCGAGGCGAACACGATCAACGGCATGATGAAGGCCTGCGAGGCGGGGCTGGGGCTTGCGGGCCTGCCCGATTATGTGGCGCGCGAGAACGACCGGCTCAAACGCGTCCTGCCCGATCAGGCCGGCCCCCCGTTCGAGGTCTACATGCTCTACCCCCAAGAGCTGCGCGGCTCCCGCCGCATCGCGGCCTTCAGCGAGTTTCTGAGCGAAGAGGTCAAACGCTGGGAGGCGTGAGGACCTAGAAGCTCTCTGCGAACCAGCGCAGGACGGCTTTGGGGCCCCGCTCGCCCGGCAGGGTGGTGCGCCGGCGCGGGCCGGTCTGGATGAAGCGCGGCGGTCCCGAGATCGCCTCCACGGGTCCGCTGACGCAGCGATGGATGACCCCCGCGCAGGCGGAAAAGCCGGGACCCGCCACCGCATCGCCGAGGCCCGACAGGTGCTCGGGCCGGCCGATGCGGGCTGATTTGCCCAGCACCCGCGCGGCCAGCTCCGTCGTGCCGGGCAGCTGCGAGGCGCCGCCGGTGAGCACCAGGCGCCGGCCGGCGGCCCGGTCCGCGCCGGCCGCTTCCAGCCGGTCGCGCAACAGCTCGAAAATCTCTTCAAGGCGCGGCCGGATAATGGCGTTCAACAGCGCTCGCGGCTGCTGGATCATCTGCTGACCGCCGGCCACGGGCGGGGTCTCGATCATCACCTGATCGTCGTCGGGGCTGTCGAGCGCGCAGCCATAGAGCGCCTTGATGCGCTCCGCGGCGGTGATCGGCGTCTGCAGGCCGCGGGCGATGTCGCTGGTCACATGGGCGCCGCCCACAGGAAGCGCGTCCACGTGCTGCAGCGCGCCCTCCGCGAACACGGACAGCGTCGTGGTGTGCGCGCCCATATCAATGAGCAGCGCGCCCAGCTCCATCTCGTCGGGCGACAGCGCCGCGAGACCCGAGGCGTAGGGCGTCGCCGCCACGCCGGCCACCGAGAGCTGGCAACGCTCCACGCAGGCGATGAGGTTCTGCAGCGGTTCGGCGGCCGCGCTGACCACGTGCAGATCGACGCCCAAAGCCGTGCCGAACATGCCGCGCGGATCTTTCACGCCGCGATGGCCGTCCACCCGCCAGGACAGCGGCAGGGCATGCAGGATCACCCGGCCCGGCTCGTAATGCTCCTGCAGGGCGGAGCTGAGAATCTTGCGCAGATCACGGTCGGTGACCTCGCTGTCGGCGATGTCCATGTCCACCGCGATGCGCGAAGAGGCCGGCGCACCGGCCGACGCCGCGAGCATCACCTCGGTCACGGTGTGCCCGGCCATGCGCTCGGCGTTCTCCACCGCCACGCGTATGCTTTCAGCCGCCGCCTCCATGTCCACCACCGCGCCGGCGCGCACGCCGCGCGTGGACTGATGACCGACGCCGATGACGCGCGGACGAAGCCCGGCGAGCGTCTGCTCGGTCTTGGCGATGAAGCAGATCGTCTTGGCCGCACCGATATCCAGCGCCGCGAACACGCCGGGCTTGCGCGACACGGCGGGCGCCTCGGCCTTGGACTTGAAAACGCTTGTCATGCCCATTGGATCAGGCCCCTCGCCCGGCGGTGTGTTCGGCGGTGTCTGCGCGGTCCGGCCAGGGCCGTATCACCATCTCGCCATCATTGCGTAAATCGAGAAACTGCACGTCGTAATCGAGCACCGCGCGCTCTTCGTGGAGCGCGGCGAGCATGGCCAGGGCGCCGGCCGGGTCGTCCTCGGGCAGCAACACCTCGCCGCCCTGCTCAAGCCGCAGCGACCAGCGCCGCTCGCCGACCTTGATGACATGGGTGGTGCGCGCGGCGATTTCGGGGTGGCGGGCGATCAATGCCGTGATGCGCGCGGCGCCGGTGTTGGCGCCGACGCCGACGACACGGGGAAGCGTGGTGAACTCAGCCGGATCAGCCGCCTCGATGACCACCCCGTCGGCGTCGATGACGCGGTGCTCGCCGTCCAGCTGCCACAGGGCCACGGGCGCGCGCTCGGTGATCAGCACCGCAATCCGGTCCGGCCACAGGCGCAGCACTTCGGCGGATTTGATCCAGCTTTGCGATTCCAGAACGGCCTGGGCTTCAGCCAGATTGATCTCGGCCAGACCGGTCCCGCCTTCGGCGCCGATGAGGCTGGCGATCGTGTCAGCGCCCAGGCGGTTCGCGCCGGAAACATCCAGCCAGGTGACGGTGTAGCCGGCGCGTGTCAGCTGGCGCTCGCCGGCGGCCATGACCGATCCGCCCGCATCACCGAGCCGGCCCAGCACCGCCAGCACCCCAAGCGCGAGCACGAACAAAAAGATGGCGCTCAGCGCGCCCAGACGCAGAGCGTAGCTGGCGCGATTGCGCGCCGCGCGCACCTGCGCAGCCGCCCAGTTCGCCGCCTTGTTGGCGCCGGGCTGGACTTTGGGCTTTGCCTTGCGCCGGGAGCCTGCGCCTTTGGTAGAGTCGCGAACGCCGGCGCGTCCTACCTTAGACAAGACGCGTCCTCCGCCATCCACTCGACGAGATCCGCAAATGAGATCCCGCAAAAAGCCGCCTGTTCAGGCGCGAGCGATGTCGGAGTCATGCCCGGTTGGGTATTAATTTCGAGTAACCAAACCTTGCCGGTTTCAGGATCGTAGCGGAAATCAGAGCGCGTCAGACCGCGGCAGCCGATCACCTGATGGGCTTTCAACGCCGCATCCAGACAGTATTGCTCGATATCGCGGGGGATGTCGGCGGGAATCTGGTGCACCGAGCCGCCGTCGGAATACTTTGCTTCAAAATCATAAAACGCAGTCTTGGGAACGATCTCTGTCACCCCCAGCGCCCGGTCACCGAGCACCGCGGTGGTCAGCTCACGGCCCGGGATGAAAGTCTCGATCAGGATTTCGTCGCCATAGGGCCAGTCGTCAGACCCCAGCACGTCCGGCGGCCGGTTCGCGCCCGCCTTCACGATCAGCACCCCCACCGAGCTGCCTTCGTCGTTGGGCTTGGCCACATAGGGCGGGTCCATGAGATGGGTTCTGGCCGCCTCGAACCGGTTGGCGATGAGGCCTTTGGGACAGCGCACGCCGGCGGACTCCAGCACGCCCTTGGCGCGCTGCTTGTCCATGGCCAGCGCCGAGGCCAGCACGCCGGAATGGGTGTAGGGCAGACGAAGATATTCCAGCACGCCCTGAATGCGCCCGTCCTCACCCCATTCGCCATGGAGCGCATTGAACGCCAGATCCGGCGCCGCCTGCTTGATCTTTTCAGGCCAGTGCTCATCGGCCGGATCGATCTCGATCACCTCATGGCCCCTGGTCTTGAGCGCCTCAGCACATTTGCGCCCGGAGACTAGGGAGACCTCCCGCTCGGAGGACAGCCCGCCCAGAAGAACAGCGATCTTTCTAGCCATGGACGGGCTCCCCCACGCGGCGCACTTCCCAGTGAAGCTCGACGCCGAATTTCTCTTTCACGTCCGCGCGCACGGCCTCGCCCAGCGTCTCCAGATCGGCGGCGGTGGCGCTTCCGTCATTGATCAGGAAATTGCAGTGCTGCTCGGAAAACCGGGCGCCGCCCACCGGCTTGCCGCGCCAGCCCGCCGCATCCACCAGCTGCCAGGCCGAGCGGCCGCCGCTTTGGTCCGGGTCGGGGTTCTTGAACGTGGACCCGGACGTTTTCTCGCGGATCGGCTGGGAGCTTTCGCGCCGCTGCGTGATCTCGTCCATCCGCGCGGTGACGGCGGCTGGATCGTCCGCCTCGCCCTGGAACAGCGCCTGCGTAAAGATCCAGTCTTCGGGAATGTCGCTGTGGCGGTAGGAATACCCGAACCGCGCCGCCGGAACGATCTGGCGGCGGCCGCGGCGATCCAGCGCCACCGCTTCGATCAGCCGGTCGCAGGTTTCGGTTCCGTAGCACCCGGCGTTCATCACCAGCGCCCCGCCGATCGTGCCCGGCACGCCCACGAAGAACTCCAGCCCGCTTAACCCGGCCTTGGCCGCCTTGCGCGCGACCATCTTGTCCAGCGCCGCGGCGCCGGCGCGCACTCTTTGGCCGTCTTCGACGCTCACCGCGCCGAACGCAGGCGTCAGCTTGATCGTGACGCCGGGCAGCCCGCCGTCGCGCACCAGCGTGTTGGACACGGCGCCGATGACGCGCACCTCGATATCGCGCGGCGTCTCGGCCAGAAACCGCGCCAGATCCGCCTCGTCGGCGGGCATGTACAGCACCTGCGCCGGGCCACCTACGCGCAGCCAGGATATCTCGCTCAGAAGCGCGTTCTCGACATACTTGCCGCGAACCTCCGGCAGACGATGGGTGAGCGAGGGGAAGGTCATGAACGGCGGGATCTTTCTCGAACTTCAGGGACTCTCCAGGGCCTTGGCCCTCAGATCTTTCCCTCCATGCGCCCCGGCAGATCGGCGGCCCAGGCGGTGATGTCGCCGGCGCCAAGGCACAGCACGACGTCGCCCGGGGCGACCCGGCCCACCAGGTCATCGGGCGCGGTTTCACGGGTGGTGGGAACCGCGTCGCGGTGGCCGTGGCGGATCAGGCCATGGACCAGGCTCGCCTGATCGGCGCCCTCGATGGGGTCCTCTCCGGCCTCGTAGACCGGCGCCACGAGCACGCTGTCGGCGTCGTTGAAACAGGTGCAGAACTCTTCAAACAGATCATGCAGGCGCGTGTAGCGGTGGGGCTGAACCAGCGCGATCACCTTGCCGGCGCCGGCGCGCTGGCGCGCCGCCTTGAGCACGGCGGCGATCTCCACCGGGTGGTGGCCGTAATCGTCCACCACCGTCACGCCGTTGGTCACGCCGGTGATGGTGAAGCGCCGCTTCACCCCGGAGAAGCCGGCCAGGCCCTGGCGGATCTCGGCCTCGCGTCCGCCCAGCGCCTCCACGACGGCGATGGCGCCGGCTGCGTTCAGCACGTTGTGCTCTCCCATCATGGGCAGGCCCAGGGCGCGCCAGACCTCCGGCTCGCCGTCGCGGTTCTGGAACATCAGATCAAAGCCGGCGCCGCCGGGGTCCATGGTCAGGCGCACGATGCGCACATCAGCCTGGGGCGAGACCCCATAGGTGATCACGCGCCGGTCCTCAATGCGCGCGGCCAGCGCCTGCACTTCGGGATGGTCGATGCACAAAACCGCAAATCCGTAGAAAGGCAGGTTGTGCACGAACTGGTCGAAGGCGTCCTTCAGGGCGTCGAAACTGCCGTAATGCTCCATGTGCTCGGGGTCGATATTGGTGATGATCCCGACACTGCCGCGCAGCTTCAGGAAAGAGCCGTCGCTTTCGTCGGCCTCCACCACCATCCACTCGCCCTCGCCCATCTTGGCGTTGGAGCCGTAGGCGGAGATGATCCCGCCATTGATCACGGTGGGATCAAACCCGGCCGCATCCATCAAGGCGGCCACAAGGCTTGTGGTGGTGGTCTTGCCATGGGTGCCGGCCACCGCCACGGCGTGTTTCAGGCGCATGAGTTCGGCGAGCATTTCGGCGCGGCGCACCACGGGGATGCGGCGCTCGCGCGCCGCCACCAGCTCGGGATTGTCGCGCTTCACCGCGCTGGAGACCACCAGAGCGCCGACCCCGGTCACGTTCTGCGCCGTGTGGCCGATATGCACGACCGCGCCCTTGTCGCGCAGGCGCTGGACGTTGGGGCTGTCCTTGATGTCGGAGCCGGTGACCGAATAGCCCAGATTGAGCATCACTTCGGCGATGCCGCTCATGCCGATGCCGCCGATACCGACAAAATGAACAGGGGCGACGGACGCGGCGAGGTCGATGGGCGGCATGAAAGTCAGGTCTCCGAAACAGATTCAATCAAATCGGCGAGGCGGTCATGGGCGTCGGGCCTTCCCAGCGCCCGCGCCGCTTCGGCGCGCTTTTGCAAAGCTTCGCCGTCGCTCAGCAGTCTTGCAAGATGCTCACACAGGCGCTCCGGCGTCAGGTCACGCTCGGGAACGCTTTCAGCCGCGCCCTCCCGCATGAGCGAGTGGGCGTTGGCGGTCTGGTGATCGTCCATGGCGATGGCCAGCGGGACGAAGATCGCCGGACGCCCCGTGGCGGCGATCTCGCTCACCGAGCTGGCGCCCGCGCGCGAAATCACTAGATGGGCGTCGGCGTAGAGCGCGCCCATGTTTTCAAAGAAGGGCGAGAGCGTGGCCTCGACGCCCGCCGCCTCATAGGTGGCGCGCACCTGATCGATATCCTCTTCGCGCGCCTGCTGGGTGATTTTGAGGCGGCCGCGCAGATCATCAGGCAGCCGAGACACCGCGTCGGGCACGACGGTGGAGAGGATGCGCGCCCCAAGACTGCCGCCCAGCACCAGAAGCCGAATTTCACCGCCCGGCGCCGGCGCCAGGTAGGGCGTATCGCTGGCGCTGAGCACCGAGGCGCGCACCGGATTGCCGGTGACGATATGCAGCGCGCGCTGGCTCACCCGGTCAAGGCGTTCAAAGCCGGAGGCCACCGCCGCCGCGCCGCGCGCGAACACCCGGTTCACCCGGCCCAGCACCGCGTTCTGCTCGTGGATGATGAAGGGAACGCCCGAAAGGCGCGCCGCGGCGAGCGCGGGAAAGGCGGGGTAGCCGCCAAACCCGGCCACCACGTCGGGCTTGAACTCGGCCATGAGCTTTCGCGCCTGGCCAAACCCCTTGCCCAGCTTAACCAACGCGCCGGGCAGCTTCACCGGGTTCTTCACGAACGGGCTGGACGCCTCGATCACCTTCACCGGCGCGCCTGGAAAGCCGGTCGCATGGCGCGCCCCGCGCGCATCGGTGACCAGCTGCACCTGCCATCCGCGAGCGATCAGGGCGTCAGCGGTGGCGCGGGCGGGAAACATGTGCCCGCCGGTGCCACCGGCGGCGATCAGCAAGCGCTTGGCCATGATTTATCCTTCAGGCGGCGGCGGAGCGGGCTGCGGCGGTGTAGGCGCCCGGGCGGCGCCGGGTCAGCGCCAGCAGCAGTCCCGCAGAGAACGCGAGAGCCATCATGGATGATCCGCCATAGGAGATGAAGGGCAGCGTCATGCCCGTCGGCGGGGCGATATCGAGATTCACCGCGATGTTCACAAGCGCCTGAAGCCCGAACAGCAGGGCGATCCCGGCGGTGGCCATCTGCTGGAAGGGATCGGTGAGGCGCATCGCCAGCATCCAGGCGCGCGCGAACAGCAGCGCATAGAGCCCGATGATGGCCAGGGACGCGATCAGACCGAATTCCTCGGCCGCCACGGAGAACACGAAGTCGGTGTTGGCCTCAGGCAGGATGTGCTTGATCTCGCCCTCGCCCGGCCCGGCGCCCCACACGCCGCCGCGCGCAATCGCGTCGATGGCGATGTCGGTCTGTGTGCGTGCGGCTTCATTGGCGGGGGTGACGAAATCGATCAGGCGATGGCGGATGTGGGGAAAGATCGCAATCGCCGCTCCGGCGCCGGCGGCGCCGATCCCGGCCAGCGCCGTGGTGTGCCTCCACGAGAGCCCGCTCGCCCACAGCATCGCTCCGAACACCAGCGAGGTGAGCACGGTCTGTCCGAAATCGGGCTGCAGCATCATAAGGCCCGCTGCGATCACATAGAGCCCGAGCGCGATCAGCCGCCCGGGCGCAGGGGCGCCGCGATCCTCCTCGGCGAACAGCCAGGCGATGAACACCACAAAGGCCGGCTTGAAGATCTCGCTGGGCTGCACGCCGATCCCGCCGACCCGGATCCAGCGCGTGGCGCCGTTCACTTCATGGCCGATCACCACCACCGCCAGCAGCAAGACGAAACTCGCCGCGAGCGCCAGGCCGGACATACGCCGCACGCCCGTCGGCGAAAGCGCCGCAGTGACCGCGATCACCACCAGCGACAACCCGGAAAAGGCGAGCTGTTTCTTCAGATAGTGCCAGGGGTCCACAGCGCTGGACACCGCAGGGCTCGCCGCGAAGGACAACACTACGCCGATCACCATCAAAAGGATCAGGATCACCAGGATCGGGCGGTCAAGGCCGCTCCAAAGGCTCGTGCGGCGGGCGGGGCGGCTCATGCGGCGTCTCCTTTGAGCGCTCGCGACAGTAGCGCTTTTGCCGCCGCCTCGAAGCCTTGCGAGCTTTCGCCTGAAACGCTTCCCGGAGCGTAAACGAGCGTGCAGCCGCCCGCCCCCTGTTTCAGTGCGCCGGGCTTCAGCGCGTCATGAGCGGCGTGGGCGATGGCGGCGGCCATCGTGCGGTGGACCGTGCACGGAACCGATTTTTTCAGCGTCCTGGCGGCGCGTCCCCGGTCGGTGACCAGATGGACTGCGCGCACCGCGCCCCTCGCCTCGGCCAGAAGATCGCCGGCGTGGGCGTCCAGCGCGGGACCGGCGATCCACACCGAAGGCGCGGCTGAGCACACCGCGTCCACGGCGCCGGCGGGGGTGCGCGCCGCGCTCCAGTCCACAAGGCTCACAGGGCCGAAGTCCAGCACGCGTCGCCCGAAGCCCGGCGCGCCCGGCCAGTCGCCCAGAGCGCGCGCGGCGGCTTCGGCGCCGACGCCCAGACGGCGCGCCAGGGCGTAGCCGGCGGCGACAGCCTCCCTCGGTGCGAACGCCGCCACGGCGCCGGCCCTGACCGCCCTGGGGCCCAGCGCGTCGAACACCGCCCCGCCCGATACGTAGACGCCGCCGCCCAGCACGTGCCGGCCGGAGATTGCGGCGGTGTGGGCGCCGCGCCGATTGGCGATCAGGCGCGCGCAGGGGCGCGCCTCCGCCGTGGCGATCAGCGCATGCCCGGCCCCGTCGGCCAGGCGTTCAAAGGTGTTGGAAAGTGTGCCCCGCCCTGCTTCAAGGCCGGCTCCGGCGCCGGGCGAGAGCGCGACGAAGGCGTCCGCCTCCACGATGTCGGGCAGGCCGGCGATCTCGTCACCGCTCAGGGCGCCGATCACCCAGCCGCCGGCGCGCGGCTGGCCGGGGGCGAGCAGGTCATGGGCGCTCAGGCCCGCCGCATCCATGAGATGGAGCGCAAGATCGGCCGCGGCCTGGGCGTGGCGTCCGGTGACAAGGGCGAGCTTGACGTCGGGTTCGCGCGCCGCGGCTTCAGCCAGCAAGCAGCGTGCAGCAAGGACAGGCGCTCCGACCGAGCGCGCAAGCTCAATGAGACGCGGCGGCTCTTCGGCGGTGATCAGGCGGGCGTCCTCGATGACGAAGGCGGCCAGGTCACCCCAGTCGCGCTCGGTGGGGTCCTCCACCGTCAGCCCGCCGGCATGGGCGTTGAAACGCTCCGGCCCGTCCTCGTCCCAGACGCTGACCGCGGCGCCGCCGGCTGCAAGCGCGCGCGCCGCAGCCATGCCGGGACCTTTCAGGCCCAGCACCGCGACGCGTCGGTCCGCGAACCCCCGGACCGGGACCATGGCGCATCTCCCTTTTAGCGCAGCTTCAACGTCGACAGCCCGATCAGGGCGAGCACGAAGGCGATGATCCAGAAACGGATCACGATGGTGGGCTCGGCCCAGCCCTGCTTTTCGAAATGGTGGTGGATCGGCGCCATCTTGAAGACGCGCTTGCCGAACACCTTGAACGAGAAGACCTGGACGAAGACCGACACCGCCTCCAGCACGAACAGGCCGCCGATGATCACCAGCACGATCTCGTGCTTGACGGCGACCGCCATCGTCCCGATCGCCCCGCCCAGCGCCAGCGAGCCGGTGTCGCCCATGAAGACCATGGCCGGCGGCGCGTTGAACCAGAGAAAGCCCAGCCCAGAGCCGATGATGGCGCCGCAGATGACCGCGAGCTCGCCGGTGCCGGGGGTGAAGTTCAAGAACAGATAGTCGGCGTAGACCGACGAGCCGACGAAATAGGCGATGAAGCCGAACGAGCCCGCCGCGATCATCACCGGCACGATGGCCAGACCGTCCAGCCCGTCGGTGAGATTGACCGCATTGGACGCGCCCACGATCACCACCATGCCGAACAGATAGAAGGCGAAGGAGAGCGGGACCAGCAGATCCTTGAAGAAGGGCACCGCCACCGAAGTGGCGAAATCGTCCGGCGTGCCCGGCGCACCGTCCAGCAGCTGCACCATCCACAGCACCGCCACGAAGGAGAGCGCGAATTGCAGGATCAGCTTGCCCTTGCCCGACAGCCCCTTGTGGGACTTCTCTCTGACCTTGCGCCAGTCGTCGATGAAGCCGATCCCGCCAAAGCCGGCGGTGACAAAGATCACCACCCACAGATACGGATTGGACAGATCACCCCATATCAGCGTGGAGGCGAGAATCGAAACCAGGATGATGAATCCGCCCATGGTCGGCGTGCCGGCCTTGGTCAGGATGTGGCCCTCCGGCCCGTCATCGCGGATCGGCTGGGAGCCCTGTTTTCGAAGCCAGCCGATGAAGGGCTTGCCGATGATCAGCGCGATGACGAACGCCGTCATCAGCGCAGCGCCGGTCCTGAAAGTCAGGTAGTTCAGCACATTGAGGAGCTGAAACTGGTCGGCGTAAGGGGAAAGGAAAAGATAAAGCATGAAAGGTCCGGCCCTGGGTTCAAACGGTCTCGCGACCCTGTTTCAGTGAGGCGGCGATTCTGTGAACGCCCGAAGCATTCGATCCTTTGATTAACACCACGTCGCCGTCCCTCGTGCGCGCGTTCAGCAGCGCCAGCCCGGCTTCGGCGTCTTTGCACGCCACAACGTCCAGATCACCGCCAAGCGCCTCGGCCAGCGGCTCTGCGCCGGCGCCCACCGTGACAACAAGCTCTGCGCCGGCGTCTTTCAGCGGACCTGCGAGATCGGCGTGCATCTGCGCGGCCCTGGGCCCGAGCTCCAGCATCTCGCCGATCACCGCCACGCGGCGTCCGGCGCCCCGCGGGGGCCGCGCCTTCAGCGCCCCGAGGGCGGCGAGCATGGAGGCGGGATTGGCGTTGTAGCTGTCGTCGATGACCGTGAGCATGCGCGCGTCCAGGCGGGTGTTGAACACCGCGCCGCGCCCGTCCGCCGGCTCCAGCGAGGCCAGGACGTCCAGCGCCAGCTCCGGATCGACCCCCGCGGCGAAGGCGGCGGCTACGATCCCGGCGGCGTTGACCGGCTGATGGGCGCCGGTGAGCTTTAGACGGAAGGAGAATGTGCGTCCGATGACGTCCATCTCCCCCACGCCGCCGTCGGGGCCGTCTTCATAGGAGAGGACGCGCACCGCCGCATTTTTCGCCCGGCCGAACTCCAGCAGGAAGCCGGCGCCCGATCGCTCCACCGCGCGGGTCAGGCGCGGCGCGAACTCGTCATCGGCGGGGACCACCGCGACGCCATCAGGGACAAGGCCTTGAAAAATCTCCGACTTGGCGTCGGCGATCGCCTCCATGGAGCCCAGATTTTCAAGGTGGGCAGGCGCGATTCTGGTGATCATCGCGATATGGGGCCGCACCATGGACACCAGATCGCGGATCTCGCCGGCATGGTTCATACCCATCTCGAAGACGGCGCGCTCGGTGTCGGCGGGCATGCGCGCCAGGGTCAGCGGCACGCCCCAGTGATTATTGTAGCTTTTCTCGCTCCAGTGGGCCTTGCCGGCGGCGCGAAACACTGCGGCGAGCGCTTCCTTCACGCTGGTCTTGCCCACCGAGCCGGTAACGCCGACACGGCAGGCGTCGCTGCGCTCGCGCGCCGCCTCACCGAGCGTTCGAAGGCTCGCAAGCACGTCATTCACGACCAGCTTCGGCCCGCCGGCACAGTCAGGCTTCGACACCAGCACCGCCGCCGCCCCCTTGTCGAGAGCGGCCTGAGCAAAGTCATGGCCGTCGCGCGCGTCGGTCAGCGCCACGAACAGATCGCCGGGCTTTAAGCTGCGGGTGTCGATGGAGATCCCGGTGGCTGTCCAGCCCTCGCCGCCCTCAAGGCGGCCGCTGACTGCGGACGCGGCCGCTTTCGCGGTCCAGAGAGGGGGCTTCGCGGTCATGGGCCCACCTGCGCGAGATGGCTGCGAACGATTTCAGATTCATTGAACGGCAGGACCCGGTCGCCGACGATCTGGCCGGTCTCATGGCCCTTGCCCGAGATCAACAAGGTGTCACCGGCCTTCAGGACCTGGATCGCGGTCTTGATGGCCTGTGCCCGGTCGGCGATCTCCTTGGCGTCCGGGCAGCCCTCCATGACCTGCTTGCGGATCTCCGCCGGATCTTCAGAGCGCGGATTGTCGTCGGTGACGAACACGATGTCGGCGAGTTTGGCCGCGACGGCGCCCATCTTGGCGCGCTTGGACGGATCCCGGTCGCCGCCCGCGCCCACCACCAGGACAATGCGCCCTTGCGTGTGCGGACGCGCAGCGCGCAACAGCTTATCCAGCCCGTCAGGCGTGTGGGCGTAGTCGATGAGGATCGGCGCGCCGGCTTTGGATTTGCCCACCTCTTCAAGGCGCCCGGCGACGCCGGCAAGGTGCGCCAGCGCCCCAAAAGCCTTCGCCGGCTCCACCCCGGTGACGATCGCCAGCGCGGCGGCGGTGAGCGCGTTGGCGGTCTGGAACTCGCCGATCAGCGGCAGCTCCACCTCGAACTCGGCGCCGCGCCAGGTGAAGCGGAGGGTCTGGCTTGCGGGGTGCGGCACGATCTCGGTGATCGCCAGATCGCGCCCGCGCCAGCCGATGGTGACGACATCGAGCCCCGCACCTTTGGCGCCTTCGAGCATTTTCGCAGACCAGTCGGAATCCATATTGATCACCGCCGGCGCCCCGTCGGCGGTCACGCGGGTGAACAGGCCCAGCTTGGCCCTAAAGTAATCCTCGAAATCCGGGTGATAATCGAGATGGTCCTGGGTGAGGTTGGTGAAGGCGGCCGCCGTCACCTTCGCCCCGTCCATGCGCTTTTGTTTCAGGCCGTGGCTGGACGCCTCCATGGCCAGATGCGTGACGCCTTCCTGGCTGAGCGCGTCGATGGATCGGTGCAGCGCGATGGCGTCCGGCGTGGTGTAGCCCACATCGGTGCGCCCCGAGGCGCGGGTGACCCCGAGCGTGCCCAGCGCCGCCGCCTCGATCCCGGCCATGGCCCAGATCTGGCGCAGGAACTCCACTGTGGAGCTCTTGCCGTTGGTGCCTGTGACCGCCGCGATGGTCGCCGGCTGACCCGGATAATACTTCGCCGCCATGGCAAACAGCGCGCCAGGCACGTCCTCGGCTTCAATCACGGGAACGCCCGCACTGGTTCCCGGCGGCGCGAGCACGGCCGCAGCGCCGCGCTCCACCGCGGCGTCGATGAATTTGCGCCCGTCGGTCTTCACACCCGGCAGAGCGGCGAACAGCTCGCCGGGGGCCACCTTGCGGCTGTCCAGCGCCAGCCCGGCGATTGCAAGATCACCGGCGCCGTGCGGCGCGCGCATGTCAGGCGTGAGCAGATCTTTGAGCGGCGTGGTCATTGCGTAGCGTCCAGCGCGGCGCTTGGGAGCGGGACGGGGACCGGCTCTTCAGCCGGCACCACTGCGGGCGCCCTTGGCAGAAACAGTTCGCGCACCAGATCGGCGCGCGCCGAGGGGTCGGCGTCACGGCGGTGAATGTCAAGGACGCCTGCAAGGTCAGTCAGGATCGCGCCGGCGGTCGGCATCGCAGTCCAGCCCGCAGTCGCGAAGCCGTGGGTCTCGGCGGTGGGCTGGGGCCGGTCCAGCGTCACGGTCAGCACATATTGGGGATCATCAAAGGGGAACACCGCCACGAAGGTGTTGAACCGGTTGCCCTCCACATAGCTGCCGGCCACGACGCGCTCGGCGGTGCCGGTCTTGCCCGCCACGGCCAGGCCGGGGACATCCGCAGAGCCGGTCTGGGAGCGCACGATGTTCTCGCGCATCACCCCCAGCACCTGAGCGGCGATGGCCGGCGTGGTCACCGCCTCGCCCGCCACCGTCTCTCCCGGCGCCACCGGACGCAGGGTGGGCGGAGTGTAGACGCCGCCATTGGCCAGCGCCGCATAGGCGGCGGTCAGCGCCAGCGGGCTCACAGACAGACCGTGGCCATAGGCCGCCGTCATGGTCTGCACCCGGCCCCAGCGCTCGGGCAGTTGCGGCTGGGCGGTTTCAGCAAGCTCGATGGGCGCGGCTTCGAACAGGCGCAGATCGCGGTAGAAGTCTGACAGGACAGGACCGGTGATCTGGTCGGCCATGCGCGCCGCGGCGATGTTGGAGGAGAACAGGATCATCTCGCGGGCGGTCAGAACACGGTTCTCGCCGCGATAATCGCGGATCGTGAAGCGCCCGATGCGCACTGGCTCGCCGGCGTCGAATGTGTCTTCAAGGGTGACCACGCCCGCATTGAGTCCCGCCGCCAGCGCCAGCGGCTTGAACACCGAGCCCAGCTCGTAGACGCCCGAGCCGGCCTGATTGAACATGGGGTCGACCCCGCCCGGCCCCGGCGCCTCGACCTGCTGATAGAGATTGGGATCGAAATCGGGCAGCGAGGCCATGGCGAGAATCTCGCCGGTGCCCACACGCATCAGAACCGCCGAGGCGCCCTCGGCGCGGTAATAGGCCATGCGCTCGCGCAGAACGCTCTCCACCCGGTGCTGGGCGATCACGTCGATGGACAGCGAAACCCGCCCATTGGGTTCGGTGAGCTCGGCGTCAAAGGCCAGCTCCGCGCCGGCGAGCCCCTGCAGATCGCGTCCCGCATAGCCGATGACATGGGCGGCGGCGCGCTGCTTGGGATAGATCCGCGTCGGCGTGGCGCTGGTGTACACGCCCGCCTGCCCCGCCAGAAGGATGGCCCGCCGCGTGGCGGGCGAGATGTTACGCGCGATCTCCACATAACGGGTGTTCGCATCGAGCCGGCGCCGAAGCCGCTCGGTGTCAAGATCGGGCAGGATCGCGCCCATTTGCTCGGCCACCTCGCTCGTGTCCCACACCAGGTAGGGATCGGCGTAAACGGTGTAGGTCTCGATGGTGGCCGCGAGAATCTCGCCGTTGCGGTCATAGATGCGGCCGCGCGTCACCGGTTCTGCGGCGGCGGAAAGGGCCGGGCCCTCGCGCGTCTCGCTGAAGGCCGCCACGTCCACCGCGCGCACCGCGGTGATGACGAACCCGGCCGCCAGGATCAGGCCGACGACGCGCAGTCGGCGCTGGGCCCGGCCCGGCGGCGTCACGGCGGCGGAGAGCTTCAGGCTGCGGGTCATCTGCGCCGGGGCGCCCTCGCCCGCGGCCGGCGGCGCCGGCTCGGCCCGCCGCGAAATCGTGACCTTGCGAAGGAGGCGGCGAAACACTTTCATCGCCTCAGCGCCCTTCGCCGGGATAGCCTGCGCGCACCGCCCTCACCGGGTCCTCGGTCTGAGGCGCGCCGTCGCGGGGCGCGCGCGGCAGATCAGCCAGCGACCATTCCTGCTCGGGGCGCAGCGGCTCGAAGCCCAGATAAAGCCGGGCGAGCCGGCGAAGGTTCTCCGGATCCTCCTGCAGCGCCACTTCAGCCTGGAGATGGCCGATGCGGGCGCGCTCGCGGCCGATCTCGGCCTGAAGCTCGGCCAGGCGCTGCTGGTCGCTCGCGGCGCCGGACTTGGCCAGATAGAGCGCGGCGAGCAACGCGGCGGCGACGCAGGCGGCGATGATTTCAACGATGCGGATCATGGGGCGATCTCCACAAGGCGCTGATAGGACGGCGCACCGGGATAGGCGCTTTCAGGTTCGGGGAAGGCGGGCTCGCTGGTACGCACCGCCGCGCGTAGCTTGGCCGAGCGCGAGCGCGGGTTTTCGCGCGCTTCGGCCTCGGAGGCGGCTTCGGCTTTTTTCGACAGCAGCGAGAAGCTCGGCGCGAACTCGGGCAGGACTTCGGGCTGGTGGCGCGATCCGCCGGGAACCAGACCCGCTCGCTCCCGCAGGAAATTCTTCACAATGCGGTCTTCCAGCGAATGGAAGGTGACCACCACCAGCCGGCCCGCCGGCTTCAGGCGGCGCTCGGCGGCGGCCAGGGCGCGCATGAGCTCGCCCAGCTCGTCATTGACGTAGATTCGCAGGCCCTGAAAGGCGCGGGTGGCCGGATGGATGCGCCCCGGCTTCCCGCCGACGGCCTTGGCGATGATTTCGGCCAGGCGCAGCGTGTCGGTGATTAGCTCCACCTCGCGCTCCCGCACGATAGCCTGAGCGACCCGGCGCGCCTGGCGCTCCTCGCCATAGACCCGGAAGATCGCCGTCAGATCGCGCAAATCCAGCCCGTTCACCGCGTCTGCGGCGCTGGGCCCCGACCGGCTCATGCGCATGTCCAGGGGACCGGCCTTCTGGAAGGAAAAACCGCGCTCGGCCTGGTCGATCTGCATGGAGGAGACGCCGAGATCAAACACGATCCCGTCGGCGCCGGAGCTGTCGGCCTCCTCCATCACCGTGTCGAAGATGGAGAACGGACCGAAGGCGAAAGCGAGCCGGCCGTCATAGGCGGGCTTCATCTGCTGGGCGATGGCGCGCGCTTCAGGGTCACGGTCGACGCCCAGAACCCGGCAGCTCGCCGCCTCCAGGATGGCGCGGGTGTAACCGCCGGCCCCGAAGGTGCAGTCGATGTAGAGGCCGCCGTCGCGCGGCTCGAGCGCGCGCAGGACCGGATCGAGCATGACGGGGACATGGCTCATGAGTCGAGCTCCCGCTTGCGGCGCGTGGTGCGCAGGGCGCCCTTGTGCTCGCGGGCGAATTTCAGCGCATGGGAGGCGCGGTCCTCATGGGCCTGCGGATCCCAGATCTCGAAGCGCTTGCCCATGCCGATGAAGAGGGCGGACTTGGACAGGCCGGCGTGGTCCAGGAAGGGCCGGGGCAGCGAGACGCGGCCCGTGGAATCAAACATCAGCGCCTTGGCGCCGCCGAAGATCACCCGCTCGAACGAGGTGCGCGCGTCGTCATAGGGGTCCATCTCCTCGATGGCGTCGGCATAGCTCTCCAGAAGCCGCGATCCGCCGCCCTCGAGAAAATCGCCGTTGAAGGACGGCCAGACGTAAATCCCCGAAAACCCCTCAGCGGTCACCGTCGCGCGAAATTCGGCCGGGACCGAAACCCGACCTTTCGCATCGATGCCGTTGGTGGTGGTGGAGACAAACATGACGGCCGGTGACTTCCCCAAATCCGGCTCGCACCCCGCCAACCGGTTAACTATGGGATAACATGGGCCAGCATGGGAAACAATGCCTCAAGACTCCACATTGGCCGGTTTTACCCTGTGGATAAAGTCAAGATGACCGGGTTTCCGCGTTAACGAATAGAACAGACAAAGAACTCACCAGATCCGTCCCAAGCATTCCCATGCGTGCTCATCGCGTCCCGCCGCGCAGGCGATGTGGCCGGCGGGTTTGACGATATCCTGACCGAATCCTGGCCGATCATGGTTAACGGCTTCATTCCCATCCGAACGCCGGGCGCCGAGGCCGGCGCGCCGGGCCGAGAGCGCGCGAAGGCATGGGAACGGCGTTGGTGCCGCATGAAAAAAGCGATCGGGAAGAAGCGTCAGGCGGCCTGTAAGCCGGGTTCTGTACGGGGCGGACCCCGCGGCGACCATTCATCTGGGACGGCGCTTGCGCGCCGCCTCGTGCGACCTACCCGGATGCGAACGCGAAGGCGCGCCTGGCGGACGAACCGCCGTTGCATCCCTATTCGGTCTTGCTCCGGGCGGGGCTTGCCGTGCCCCCTTCCTTGCGGTCGGGGCGGTGGGCTCTTACCCCACCGTTTCATCCTTGCCGGGGCCCGCAAGCGAGCGATCCCGGCGGTTTGTTTTCTGCGGCGCTATCCCTGAACCGGTAAACCGGCCCGCCGGGCTTTCCCCGGCGCCCTGCCTTCATGGAGCCCGGACTTTCCTCTCCTGCGGCCTTTCGGCGCTTGCAGGAGCGGCCGCCCAGCCGCCTGACGCGCCTTCACTCGCTCCGAACCCGGCCCCGGTCAAGCCTTCAGCGCGTCAGCTTGGCGACCGCGTCGATGAGGCTGGCGGTCTCGCCGTCGATCAGCCCGTCCACATGGGCGGGACGAAAGCGCCGCTGGAAGGCGGCGACGACTGCTCGGGTGCGCGGCGTATACTCACCCTCACCCGGCTCGCCATAGCCGATGGCGCGAAGGCGCGCCTGCAGGCGCGCCAGCGTGTCGCCAGAGCCGCGGTCCGGCCCGTAGCGCACAGTGCGGTCGCCGGTGACGCCGGCAGGCCAGACACCGACGCCCTCGCCGGCCAGAAAGCGCCAGGGAAAGCGCTCGCCGGGATCCAGCTTGCGCTCCGGCGCCAGATCACTGTGGGCGATGACGCCGGAGGGTTTGATGGCGTGGCGCGCCAGGATCGCCTTTGACAGCGCCGCCACCGCCGCGATCTGGGCGTCGGGAAAGGCGGGAAGGCCGTAGCAATGGCCGCCGTTGACGATCTCGATGCCCACCGAAGCGGAATTCACATCGCCCTCGCCGCGCCAGTCCCCGGCCCCGGCGTGCCAGGCGCGCCGGTCTTCGGGCACGAGCCGGCTCACCGCGCCGTCCTCGGCCACCACATAATGGGCGCTGACCCCCGCTTCGGGATCGCACAGGCGCTCGATGGCGGCCCCGGCGTCATCCATGCCGGTGTAGTGGAGCACCAGCAGGGAGACCGCGCGCTTGCGGTCGTTGAAATTGGGAGAGGGGCGCTCGGCGATCTGCATCAGCGCGGCTTTCCAAGGGCGTCCGCCGGAGACGCGGTGCGCGACCGGCGCGCGGCCACGACGCCGACGCCGGCCAGCGCCAGAAGCCCACCCAGGATCAGCTGCCAGGTCACCGGGTCGCCCAGAAGCAAGACGCCGCAAATCACCCCGATCAGCGGCGCCATGAGAGTCATGGGCGCAATCAGCGAGGCGTCATAGCGGCGCAGGAGGAAGTAGAAGCTGCCATGGCCGAACACGTTCACCAGCACCACGGTGAAGATCAGCGTCCAGAAAAACGTCCAGCCGCCGGCGAATGACTGGGCGATCTGGTCCTGCTCCAGAAGGAGCGAGCAGAGCAGCAGCGGCGGCCAGCTGATCAGCCCGATCCAGGCCTGCAGCGACAGGGCCGGCACGGCGGTGCGCTTGACGAAGATCGCGCCCGCCGCCGCAGCCAGAGCCGCGCCGACGCCGGCGAACAGGCCGATGGTGAAGGAAAACTCGGCAGGCTTTAAAACCACCAGCGCGGCGCCGGCGAAGGCGATGCCCATGCCGATCCCCCTCACCCAGCCGACCCGTTCAGACAGGAACAGGATGGAGAGCACGGTGGTGAACGGCACCGACAACTGGACGACGATGGCGATCGCGGACGGCGTGGCGTAGCGCAAGCCGATGAACAGGAGTGCGAACTGGATCGCGCCCATGGTGAGCGCGGCGCCGATCACGGGGCCCATCTGTTTGGGGATCGGGCGCAGAAAGGGCGCCAAGATCGCATAGAGCAGCAGGAAACGCAGGAAGGCGAAGAAAAGCGGCGGCGCGCCGGTGAAGCCGGGCACAAGCTCGGGCGTTCCCGACAGCGACCATTTCGCGACGACGAAATTGACGCCCCAGATTAGGCAGATCGCAAACAGAAGGGCGAAATGGCGAAGACTCATGAGACGGCTCTAACCCGTGCCGGGCCCAGCTTACAAGCGCTGGAGGCCGTCTTGGCGCTTATGCGCCGCGCGCCTGATCGCCGTCCACAGTCCAGCCTTGCGGGCCCCGACGCGCGACCAGAATGGTCGGTCCGTCCTGGGCCTTGCGGCCGCGAACCTTGCGGTAGAGCCAGTAGGCCGATGCGCCGAGCGCCGCGACCCCGGCGGCCACGAGGGCGGCCATGGTGAGAAACGCGGCGAGCACGAAGACAAGTCCCACCAGAGCGACGGCGATGACGCCGGCGAGCACGGCGCGGACGCCGTTCATCACTCCAACGTTGGAAAAGGCCTGTTGATGCGTCATGGCGCTCTCCTGAAAGTTCCGGCTTCTTCGACCCGGCCATGCTCATAGTTGGGTGCGGCGCGCTTCGGGTCAATGGGCGCACGTCCCAACCAAGGTTACCAATGTGCAACCTTCACCAAGCAAGCCCTGTTCCAGGCCATGCGCAGGGGCCCGGCCCGCAGAAGCAGCAAAGCCGGATCCGCCCCGGCCCTGCGCCGTTTCAAACCGCCTCAACAGCCCTTCGCCGCATCATGATCTGGCTGTAGGCCCCGTTTATCGCGGCCATCTTCTCATCGGCGATTTTCTGCATCTCGGCCGGGGCGCCGCGCGCAATCAGGCGGTCGGGATGGTTCTGCGCGGCGGCCTTGCGGTAGGCGCGCTTGATCTCCTCCTCGCTCGCCGTGGGCGAAACGCCAAGCAACACAAAGGGATCACCCTCCGCCGCGCCGAGATGGGCGACCTTGATGCGCTCGTATTCCAGCGAGGCGAACCCGAAGATGCCGGCCACGCGCGACAAATAGTCCTCCTCGTCCGGCGTCACACGTCCATCGGCCTTGGCGATGTGGAACAGCCCGTCGAGCACGTCTTCGAGGACGGCCGGGTGATGGCGGAATTTCTTCGCCAGGCGTTTGGCGTAGCCGTCAAAACCCAACGTGGTCTGCTTCGCCAGATCAAAGGCGCGCTGCAGCGGCTTTTCAAATCCGGGCGGCGCGCGGAAGACCTGGGCGAAGGCGGCGACCTCGTCGGTAGTGACCTCGCCGTCGGCCTTGGCCATTTTCGCGCCCAGCCCGATGAGCGCCATGGCGTAATCGGCGTCGTCCACCCGCCGGCCCGGCGGGCAGTCCTCGTCTTCGCTGTCGAACGGATCGCGCGGCCCCATGATGAGGTCGGCGAGTCTTCGCCAGAAGCTCATGGTCGAGTCTCACGCGCCAAACCGGACCCGTCTTGGTCCATACCCCAGACTCCCGCCCCGCCCACGCCCCGTCAAGGCGCTGAGTCGCCGCACGCAGTCGACATGCCGGCGCACACCCGGCGCGGCGCGACGCTTGAAGCCACGCCGCCATCCGTGCTGCATAGCGCCTCCACCCCGCAAAGGAGCCGCCCGTGACCGACACCGCGACCGCCAAGACCGATTTCGAGTTCTGGATTGATCGCGGCGGCACCTTCACAGACATCATCGGGCGCGCGCCGGACGGCGCGCTCACCGCGCTGAAACTCCTCTCCAATTCCGACGCCTATGAAGACGCCGCCACCGAAGGCGTGCGCCGCGTTCTGGGCCTTGAGACCGGCGCGCCGATCCCGGACGGCGCCCTGACGGCGGTGAAGATGGGCACCACCGTGGCCACCAATGCGCTGCTCGAGCTCGACGGCGCGAAAACGTTGTTCCTCACCACGACGGGCTTTGGCGACATCCTGCAGATCGGCGATCAGACCCGCCCCGATATCTTCGCCCTCGAGATCGAACGCCCCGCGCCCCTGGCCCGCAGCGTCGAGATCGCCGGACGCACGGCCTTTGACGGCGCGAAAATCGAGCCGCTGGACGAGGCGGCCGCACGCAAGGCGCTTCAGGAGGCCCGGGCCGAGGGGTTTGAGAGCGTCGCTATCGCGCTTCTTAATTCGCATGTGAATGACACCCATGAGTGGCGCCTTGAAGCGCTGGCGCGCGAGGCGGGGTTTGAGCATGTGACCCTGTCCAGCGAGGCCAGTCCGCTGATCAAGTTGGTCCCGCGGGCCTCCACTGCGGTGATCGACGCCTACCTGCAGCCGGTGCTGCGCGATTATGTGGGCCGGGTCGACCGGGGCCTGGCCGGCGCGCCTTTGTATTTCATGCAATCGGGCGGCGGCCTCTCCCACGCCAGCCGCTTCAACGCCCGCAACGCGGTCCTCTCCGGCCCGGCCGGCGGCGTGGTGGGCATGGCCATCACCGCCGGCAAGGCCGGCTTTGACGCCGTGATCGGCTTTGACATGGGCGGCACCTCCACCGACGTGTCGCGCTTTGACGGCGACAGCTATGCGCGCACCGACATGGCGCGCCTGGACGGCCGGATCCTGCGCGCGCCCATGCTCAGCGTGCACACGGTGGCCGCGGGCGGCGGCTCGGTCCTGGCCTTTGACGGCGAGCGCGCGCGCGTCGGCCCGAAAAGCGCCGGCGCCGATCCCGGCCCGGCCTGTTACGGGCGCGGCGGGCCGCCGGCGGTGACCGACGCCAATGTCGTGCTCGGCCGCATCCAGGCTGACTGGTTTCCAAGGGTTTTCGGGCCGGACCATGACGGGCCGCTGGACACCGAGGCGTCCCGGGCCGCACTTTCTTCGCTTGCAAAGGACATGGGGCTGGGGAGCTCGGAGGCGGCCGCCGAAGGCTTCCTCGCGGTCGCCGTCGAGGCCATGGCCGACGCCATCAAGCAGATCTCCACCGCGCAGGGCGTCGATCCGCGTGGCTACGCGCTCAACGCTTTTGGCGGCGCGGGCGGGCAGCACGCCTGCAAGGTGGCCGAGGCGCTGGGCATGACCACCGCCCTGATCCACCCCCAGGCGGGTCTCCTTTCGGCCTACGGCATCGGTCTGGCGCCGATCCGCGACGCCCGTGAACTCGGCCTCGAGATCGCCTTCGACGCGGCCGGCCTCACCCGCGCCGCGCGCGATCTTGAGACGCTGGAGGACGAGGCCTCGGCAAGCGTCGAGCGTCAGGGCGGCGCCCGACTGCGCACGGCGCGCGAGATCCGCTTGCGCGCTGAAGGATCGGACACCGCCATCGGCGTGCCCTGGGGCGAGGAAGCCGAGATTCGCGCCCGCTTCGCCGAGGCCCATGCGCGCCTGTTCGGCTTTGCGCCGGAAAGCGGCGGCCTGATCATCGACAGCGTCGCGGCGGAAGCCGAGGGCGAACCGGCCGGCGCCGGCGGTGTCGAAAGTTCACTAGCGAAACAGGTCGGCGCCGTCACCCCGGCCGGCGAGGCGCGGCTGTGGACCGGGCGCGGGTTTGAGCCTGCGCCGGTCTTCACCCTGCCGGAACTGGGCGCGGGCGCACAGATCGACGGCCCGGCCCTGATCATGGACGCCAACCAGACCATAGTGGTGGACGCTGGTTGGCGCGCTGAGCGCGGCGCCACCGGGATGCTGGTCCTCACCCGCAGTGAGACCGCCGCGAGCGCGGGCGGCGCCAGCGCGGCGCTGGACCCGATCACGCTGGAGCTGTTCAACCGGCGCTTCATGAGCGTCGCCGAGCAGATGGGCGTGGTGCTGGAGCGCACCGCCCACTCGGTCAACATCAAGGAACGGCTGGATTTCTCCTGCGCAGTGTTTGACACCGCCGGCGATCTGGTCGCCAACGCGCCGCACATGCCGGTGCATCTGGGCTCCATGTCGGCCAGCGTGAAGGCGGCGCTGGAGGCCCATCCGGATCTGGGGCCCGGGGACGCGGTCGCCCTGAACGCGCCCTATAACGGCGGCACCCACCTGCCCGACGTCACGGTGATTCAGCCGGTGTGCGCCGAAGACGGCGAGCGGCTCTTCTTTGTGGCCGCGCGCGGCCACCATGCCGATATCGGCGGGATCGCACCGGGCTCCATGCCACCGTTTTCAAAAACCATCGACGAAGAAGGCGTGGTGTTTGACGGGGTGAATATCCTTACGGGCGGGCGCTTCCAGACCGACGCGGTCCGCAAAGTTCTCGCCAGCGGCGCCCATCCGGCGCGGCGGCCCGACCAGAACATCGCCGATCTCAAGGCCCAGCTCGCCGCCTGTGCGCGCGGGGCGCGTGATCTCCACGCCATGCTGGACAGCGAGGGCCTCGAGGTGGTGCGCGCCTATATGGGCCACGTCCAGGCCAACGCCGAAGCCGCCGTGCGCCGGGTGATCGGCGCGCTGCACGACGGCGAGGCGCAGATGAAGCTGGATGACGGGGCGGTGATCCGCGTGAAGATCACCGTGGACCAGGCCGCGCGCACCGCCTGCATCGATTTCACCGGCACCAGCGCCCAGCTCGGCGATAATTTCAACGCGCCCAGCGCGGTGGCCCGCGCCGCAGTGCTGTATGTCCTGCGCTGCCTTGTGGATGACGCCATTCCGCTGAACGAGGGCTGCTTGAAGCCCATCGATCTGATCATCCCGCCCGGCTCCATGCTGGACCCCCGCCCGCCCGGCGCGGTGGTGGCCGGCAATGTGGAGACCAGCCAGCTGGTGGTGGACGCCCTGTTCGCCGCCACAGGCCGCATGGCGGCGGCCCAGGGCACGATGAACAATTTCACCTTCGGCGATTCGACCCGCCAGTATTACGAGACGATCTGCGGCGGCGCCGGGGCGGGCGAGCGCCTCGACGGGCGCGGGTTCGGCGGCGCAAGCGCCGTGCACACCCACATGACCAATTCGCGTCTCACCGACCCCGAAGTGCTGGAGCTGCGCTATCCTGTGCGCATCCTGGAGCATGCGGTGCGCCATGGCTCAGGCGGCGCCGGCGCGTTCCGGGGCGGCGACGGCTCGGTGCGCAGGATCGAGTTTCTCGAACCCATGGAGGCTGCGCTCCTGTCGGGGCGCCGGCGGATCGCTGCGCCCGGCCTGAACGGCGGCGCGGACGGCGCGCCCGGCCGCCAGCGCGTGGTGCGCGCGGACGAAAGCCCAGAGCCGCTGGAGGCGCGTTTCAGGGTCGATCTGAAACCCGGTGACCGGATCGAGATCGAGACCCCTGGCGGGGGCGGTTTCGGGGCGGGACGCTAGGCGAGGCGACCGGACCGAACTCGGCGATGCTACATCTTGAACGCATTTATTGAGTAAATGCATTCAGCATAGAGTTATTCTATTCCCTGCATACCAACTTTGAACCAGAGATGAACAGGGTCGGTCGGGATGGAAGCATGTTTCGTGTCGCGTATCGCTCCACGCTTGATAGCGGGGTGGGCGAAGCAGAAATTGAGAGCATCGCCGTCCTGGCTGCGCAGAGACACGCGCAAGTCGGCATCACGGGCGTGTGGTTACTGTCGGGCCGCCACTGCCTGTGCTCTATTGAAGGGGATCCACGCGAAATTCGCCAGGTGGTCGAGAAGGTCTGGGACGATCCGCGCCACGGCGCCTTCACCCTGCTGGACATGGGCGCCAGTGAAACCAGCCTGTTCAACTGGCCCTTTCGCGTGATCCGCACCGAGAGCGTTGTGGCCGACCCTGCCGTGCTTGAGCATCCAGGCGTCAGCTGGCTCAGCGATTTCGCGGGCGGCGCCGACGCTTTCTTCTTTGGCCGTTCAGCGCAGACGCAGTCCCAAACCAAAGGTTAAATTTCGTTAATTTCCATCAGGCGGTGATCCAACCGTTTGAGCGCCCCGTATGTTGGTATGTTCTATAGACGATAGAACACGGGCGGCCCTCGCGCCGTCCTTCAAACCGTGCCAGCTGAAACGGAGCTGATTTCATGCGTTTCGCCACCCTTCTTGCGTCTTCCGCGCTCGCCTTCGCCGGCGCCGCCGCCCCCGCCCTCGCCGACCATCACGGCGCCGCTGATCATCACAGCGAGCCGCAGACGATCGTCGAGATCGCCGCGGGCAACGAGAACTTCTCCACCCTGGTCGCCGCAGTTCAGGCCGCCGGCCTGGCCGACGCCCTCTCCGGTGAAGGCCCCTTCACCGTGTTCGCCCCGGTCAATGACGCCTTTGCGGCGTTGCCCGCCGGCACGGTCGACACCCTGCTGATGGAAGAGAACAAGGATCAGCTGACCTCGATCCTGACCTATCACGTGGTGCCCGGCGAATATCTCGCCGCTGAAACCCCGGCCGGCGAGTACGAGCTGGAAACCCTTCAGGGCGAGAGCGTCACCGTGGTCGTCGGTGAAGACGGAACCGTCACCGTTGACGGCGCCACCGTCGTCATCGCCGACGTGGACGCGTCTAATGGCGTCATCCACGCCATCGACCAGGTGATCATGCCCGGCATGTAAGGCTGACCCATCGCGCGTCCGGCTCCCCGGTCCAGGCGTGCATCAGCCTTAAAGACCCCCGTCGCCCGTCCCCCTGGGTGGCGGGGGTTTCATTTCGCCCGAAGGCCAGGCTTCAATCGTGAGGGAGCCGCGAGGCTAGGTTCCGCCGGCGCCCTTCACCTTGGCGCGGCGGGCCGGCGGGCGGTGGACGGTGCGCACATGGGATTCGATGTGCTCCAGGATCAGCCCTGCGACGTCCTTGCCGCTGGTGGCTTCGATGCCTTCCAGGCCCGGTGAGGAGTTCACCTCCAGCACTTTCGGGCCGCTTTCAGAGCGCAGCAAATCCACCCCGGCGACGCCCAGCCCCATGGCGCGCGCGGCGCGCACGGCGGCCTGGCGCTCTTCCTTGGTGATGCGCACCTTCACGGCGGCGCCGCCGCGATGGAGGTTGGAGCGAAACTCGCCGGCCTGGGCCTGACGCTTCATGGCGGCGACCACCTTGCCGCCCACCACAAAGCAGCGAATGTCGGCGCCGCCGGCCTCCTTGACGAATTCCTGCACGATGAAGTTGGCGTCCAGCCCCCTGAAGGCGTCGATCACGCTTTCGGCCGCCTTCTTGGTCTCGGCAAGCACGACGCCGCGCCCCTGCGTGCTCTCCAGAAGCTTCACCACCAGAGGCGCGCCGCCCACATGCTCGATGAGGTTGCCGGTGTCCTTGGGCGAGTGGGCGAAGGCGGTGGTGGGCATGCCGATGCCGGCGCGCGCCAGCACCTGGTGGGCGTAGAGCTTGTCGCGGCTGGCCCCGATGGCTTCAGCGGAATTGAGGATATAGGCGCCGGTGAGCTGGAACTGGCGGATCACCGCCATGCCGTAATTGGTCATGGAGGCGCCCACGCGCGGGATCACCGCGTCATAGCGCGCCAGCTTGCGCCCGTCGTAATACACCGCCGGATTCATGGCATTGATCGCCATGGTGCAGCGCGCCGTATTGACCATTTCGGCCACATGCCCGCGCGCCTCGGCGGCCTCTTTCAGGCGCAGCGAGGAATAATTCTTCGGCTCGCGGGTCAGGATCGCGATGCGCAGCGGGCGCTTGACCGGCTTCTTGGCCGGCACGTTGGCGTAGAGATCATAGCTCAGCTGACCCTGGACGCAGGACTGGGTGGGATTGACCACCATGTCCTCGCGAATGGCTGTGCGGCCCAGCAGCATGCGGTACTGCATGGTCTCGCGATTGGTGAGCGAGACCTCGATGGGCCAGTCGCGATCGCCGATCTTCACCGTCGCCTCGATCACCCAGCGCAGCTCGGTCTCGCCGTTGGAGCTGGTGACCTCGCGCCGGTCCACGGCCGGGGCGGCGCACACCACCTCCACCTCGGGCCGGTCGGGAATCGGATGCATGACGAAGCGCACCTGGGGTTTGCTCTCGGGACCGAACGGCTCCACGGCCACCGCATGCAGCGCGCTGGTGCGTGCGCCGGTGTCCACCTTGGCCTTGATGGCGGGCAGGCCCAGGCCTTGAAAGCTCGCCCACTCTTCCCAGCCCAGGACGAAAGGTTCGTCGGTCATTGCGTCTTGATCCTCATGCGGCGCCGCGAAGGCCTAGCGCGCGCGGCGCCAAAGGTCCACGGGAGAAGGCCCGCGCGGGCCGGTCGTTTCCGCCCCGGAAACACACAGCCTCCGCCGGCGCCCCTGTTCAAAACACCCCTCAGGCCCGATCTTGATGGCTCCAGCCAAGGAGACCCGCCATGAGCCGCACTGAACGCCCCATCGTGAAGATCACCCGCGGCATGCCCGCCAGCGACGGCGCCGGGGTGAAGCTCACCCGCCTCATGGGCACGCCGGATCTGCGCGTGCTCGACCCGTTCCTGATGCTGGACAAGTTTCATTCGGACCGCCCGGAAGACTATCTCGCCGGCTTTCCGCCGCACCCGCACCGGGGCTTTGAAACCGTGACCTACATGGTCGAGGGCCGCATGCGCCACAAGGACAACAAGGGCCATGAAGGCGTGATCGAGCCCGGCGGCGTGCAGTGGATGACCGCGGCCGGCGGCATCATCCACTCTGAAATGCCCGAGCAGGAAGACGGGCTGATGAGCGGCTTCCAGCTGTGGGTGAATTTGCCCCGGGCCGAGAAGATGAAGCCGGCCGCGTATCAGGAATACGACGCCGCCAGCGTGGCCGAGGACAACCGCCCCGGCGTCGCCGCCAAGATCATCGCGGGGCGCACCTCCACCGGCGTTGAAGGGCCGGTGACCGGGGTGACCGTGGAGCCGCTCTACGCCGAGCTGGTGATGGAGCCGGGCGCGGTGTTTGAAGAGCCGGTGAGCGACGCCAAGACCGCCTTCGCCGCCGTGCATTCAGGCTCGGTGGAGAGCGGCGGCGCACGCCTGAGCGAGGCGATGCTGGGCGTGTTCGGCGCCGGCGACGTCATCCGCCTCACCGCAGGGCCCGACGGTGCGCGCGTCATCCTCGCCGCCGCCAAGCCCATCGGCGAGCCCATCGTGTCGGGCGGCCCCTTCGTCATGACCACCGAAGGCGAAGTGCGCCAGGCCATGATGGATTATCAGCAGGGCCGCTTTTAGGCCGCGCTGCGCACCCCTTTTTCTTCAGTTCAAACCAAAGGAGCGACCCATGGGCTTGCTCGTCGACGGCGTCTGGCATGACAAATGGTATGACACCAAATCCACCGGAGGCCGGTTCAAACGTCAGGACAGCGTGTTCCGCAACTGGGTGACCGCCGACGGATCGCCCGGCCCCTCCGGCGAGGGCGGATTCAAGGCCGAGCCGGGCCGCTATCATCTCTATGTCTCGCTCGCCTGCCCGTGGGCGCACCGCACGCTGGTCTTTCGCCGCCTGAAAGGGCTGGAGGAGATGATCTCCCTGTCGGTGGTGCACTGGCGGATGAAAGAGAACGGCTGGGAATTCCGCGACGGGCCGGGCGTCATTCCTGATCCGCTGCACGGCGCGCGGTTCATGCATCAGGTCTACACCGCCGCCAAACCCGACTATACCGGCCGCGTGACGGTGCCGGTTCTGTGGGACAAGGACAAAGGGACGATCGTCTCGAACGAGAGCGCGGACCTCATCCGCATGTTCAACAGCGCCTTCGATCGTGTCGGCGCGGCCCCCGGCGACTATTATCCGGAAGCCTTTCGAAGCGAGATCGACGCGGTCAATTCCGACGTCTACGCCCATGTGAACAACGGCGTCTACAAATCCGGCTTCGCGACCTCGCAGGACGTGTATCGCGAAGAGGTCACACAGCTGTTCGACGCGCTGGACCGGCTGGAGCAGCGCCTGAGCGACGGGCGGCGCTATCTGACCGGCGACACGCTCACCGAAGCCGACTGGCGGCTCTACACCACGCTGGTGCGCTTCGATCCCGTCTATCACGGCCATTTCAAATGCAATCTGCGCCGGCTGACCGAGTATCCGGCTTTGTCGGCCTATGCGCGCCGGCTGCACACCGGGCACGGCGTGGGCGATCTGTTCGATCTGGAGCACGCCCGGCGCCACTATTACGAGAGCCACGACATGATCAACCCGAGCGGCGTCGTCCCGCTGGGACCGGTGGAGCACGTCGCGGACGGGCGCGGCGCCTGAGACGGGACCCATGCGCGGCGAGGAGTGCGAGCACCGAGGACAAGGGGCGCGAGGCGATGATGGAACGCCAGCAGGGCCGCTTTTAGGCCTCTATCCCCTGTTTGAATGACCCTCTGATGCGCCTCGCGCGTTGTGGATTCAATGCGCGCCGCCGGGCCCGGCGGCGCGCCGCCAGTCTTTGGGGGACTCATGTCCATTCGTACTCTGCTCGCCTGCGCCGCTATCCTGCCGCTCCTGGCCGCCTGTGGCGGCGGCGGGGAGGATGAGCCGGGCGAAGCCGGCGAGCGGCCCGCCGCTGAAGCCAGCCGCCCGGACTCCGCGCCGCGGCTTAGCGACGGACTGCTGGGCGGCGCGGAGAGCTTCGAGGCGGGCGCCGCCCCGTCTGCGTTTGCGCGCGCGATCATCCCCCTCACCGCCCGCGGAAACGAGCCGGGCTGGCTGCTGGAGATCGGCGAGGAAACCCTGTCTTTTCAATATGATTACGGTGAGCAGAGCCTCACCGCCGACAGGTATGAAATGCGCGAGATGGAGGGCGGCGCCCGCGTCACCGTGCCCGATTCCGCCACGCCCGGCGCGGACCTGCGTGTGCGGGTGAGCGATGAGCGCTGCCTCGCCGCGTCGGGCATGCCTCACCCCTACACCGTGGAAGTGCGCCTGGGCGAGCGCAGCTTCACCGGATGCGGCGGGGATACGCGCACTTTGCTCACCGGGGACGACTGGACCGTCACCGCCATCAATGGCGAGCCTGTGAGCGAAGTCGAAACCGCGCCCACGCTGGGCTTTACCCACGGCGAGATCGGCGGCTCCACCGGGTGCAACACATTCGGCGCCGCCTACACCCTCACCGGCGAGACGATTGATGTCAGCCCGGCCCGCACCACGCGCATGGCCTGCGCCGAAGGCCTGATGGCCCGCGAAGCGCAATTGCTCGCGGCGCTGGACGGCGTGAGCCGGCTGAGCCTGGAGGGTGACGGGTCGCTTGTCCTTGAAGGCGAGGTCCACCGGATCGAGGCGTCGCGCAGCCGGTAAACCCGAAGGCCAGACCCGGGCACGCCAAAGCGCCGCCCGGCGCCAGCGCCGGCGGGAATAGATGGCGGGGTGCGCGCGGGCGGCCCCGAAGGACCAGACACGGCGTAGGCTCCTGGCGAGGCCAGGCGAAGGCCGGCATGTCCCGTAAAGGACAGCCCGCGCGCGGCGGCGTTATCCAGGCTCGGCCCCGGCGGATTATCCCCGCCAGGCGTGAGCCGGACCGAAGGGCGTGGACGGGGTCGATCGAGCCCCGCGAGTCCACGCTCGGGTCCGCCGGCGACGTTTGGTCTTAACACCTCCCTCCTCGCGGCGCAGTCGCTTGGCGAGATGGATCGAGGTCGAGGGCCATCCGTACGAACGCAGCCGGCGCCCGCCCCTTCTGACCGGACCGTGGGAACGCGGCCTGGCGTTCCCGCCCGCTCTTTTGCGCCCGGCGCGACCCGGGACGCTCGAGGCGCCGCCCTCCCCCCGCTCAAAACCCGGACGCCTCCGGACAGCGCCCCCGCCTGCGGGGCGAGGCGGAGAAGTATGCGGGCGCAAGGGAGGGACGGGGATAAGTTTTGCGCCGCGCCGCATTTCGCCAGGCGCAAAATCCCGGATACGCGGTTTATCCGGTGTGGTATAATGACCCCATTGCAGGCGACCAGCCGGCAAGACGCGGAGGGCGTCCCGCCCTCTTCAAAGGACGAACCCCATGGCCAAAGGCCAACAAAAACAAGGCCGCGAGGCGAAAAAGCCCAAAGCCGAAAAGAACATGAAGAAAAAGCACAACGCCTCCGAGCCGTCCCAGAAGACCGGCCAGGTCGGCGGGCTCGAGCACATGAACAACAAGAAGAAGTAGGCGCACCTGCCACGCGATGGCGGCCAAGCCCCTCGGCTGCCGCTACCCGGGACTGGGCCCTGCCTCGGCGTTCGCAGACTGAAACCTGCAGGCCATGACGGACCCGTCGGCAGGAGTCAGCTTGCACCGGTTTTACAGGACCAGCTGCTTCAAGGGCTTAGACCGGGTCTGCGCTCGCCGAAAAGCGCTACGGCTCTTCAAGGCTCATGCCACAGCGCGGGGCGAAGTTTCGAGCCGCCTCGCCGAGGCTGGTCACCGGCAGGGTGAAGTAATCGAGATGGTTGATCGTGAAGACGATCCGCTCATTCGCCGTCGTCATTTCGGTGAAAACCTGCCGGGCCCGCTCCGGCCCGATAAGCAGGTAGCGCCCGTTGAGGCTCCGGTTGGCGTAGATCGTGCGCGCCTCTTGCGAGTCCACACGGTAGTGAATCGGCGTCTGGTTCTGCTGCTCGCGCTGGACGCCGCCGTCGCTGATCACCAGACCGAAATCGACCCGGCTGTCGCCGGATTCCTCGATCGGGATCACCGCGCACATCCATTCAATCGAGGCGCCCGTCGCGCCCTCCTGCCGATTGGACAGGGTCGCCGTGTAAACGTCCGTGATGGGGTTCGCCCCTTCTTCGGTAAACCAGCCGCCCCACTCTTGCGCCGAAGCAGAGGCGCCCATCAGCGCGGCGACAGATGCGGCGATAATCGTTCTCATCAGGCTCGGCCTTTCATCTGTATGAGTGACTGCGCGCTGTCATGGCGTGCGTCCTGACTATAAGCCGCTTGGCCGGCGCGTGAAAAGGCGGATCCAACCGGTAACAGGGCGCGCAACGACCACGATGCGTGCCGGGCTCACAGCGTGGCAAGATCGCCCTATTGCGGGCAGTAGGCCCTCCGCCCTTCAGCTATGTTTGCGGCCTATGAGGTGCGCCCGTCCGGGCCGCCCCTCGCGCTCCCTTTTCAGGGACGCGCACCCATCAAGCCTTTAAAGGACCCGCGAGAGATGCGTGGTGCGTCCTTTAAAGGCTTTTTGTTTGGGGGGGTGCTTGCCCCGGCGTTTGCCCCAAACCCCTCCCCCTCATCCTCATCCTGAGGTGCGAGCCGCGGACTTGATCCGGGGCGAGCCTCGAAGGACCCTCAGGATCAAGCTCTACTCCAGCTCCTGCCGGGGCCTTCGCTGCGTAAAATTGATCCCCCGGATCAATTTTTCGGCTCAGCCGACCCTTGCTCAGTCAAATAAATCTCGCTGCCCAGCGCTTTGAACTCCTCCGCCTTCTCCGCCATCCCGTCTTCGGCTTCGGCGCTGAAATTCGGGCTGCGCGCCGTCCCGAACTCATCCCGGATTTCCTGGGTGATCTGCATGGAGCAGAATTTGGGGCCGCACATGGAGCAGAAATGGGCGGTCTTGTGGGCTTCTTTCGGCAGGGTCTGGTCGTGGAAGTTTCGCGCCGTGTCGGGGTCCAGGGAGAGGTTGAACTGGTCCTCCCAGCGAAACTCGAAGCGGGCGCGGCTCAGCGCGTCATCGCGCAGTTTTGCGGCCGGGTGGCCCTTGGCGAGGTCGGCGGCGTGGGCGGCGATCTTGTAGGTGATGACGCCGGTCTTCACGTCGTCGCGGTCGGGCAGGCCCAGATGCTCCTTGGGTGTGACGTAGCAGAGCATGGCGCAGCCGAACCAGCCGATCATGGCCGCGCCGATGCCTGAGGTGATGTGGTCATAGCCCGGCGCGATGTCGGTGGTGAGCGGGCCCAGCGTGTAGAAGGGCGCCTCGCCGCAGGTCTCCAGCTGCTTGTCCATATTGGCCTTGATCTTGTGCATGGGCACGTGGCCCGGCCCTTCGATCATGACCTGGCAGCCGCGCTCCCACGCCACTTGCGTGAGCTCGCCCAGCGTCTCCAGCTCGGCGAACTGCGCGCGGTCGTTGGCGTCGGCCACGGAGCCGGGGCGCAGGCCGTCGCCGAGCGAGAACGTCACGTCATAGGCGCGCATGATCTCGCAGATCTCGCCAAAGCGCTCATAGAGGAAGCTCTCCTTGTGGTGGGAGAGGCACCACTTGGCCATGATCGAGCCGCCGCGCGACACGATGCCGGTGACCCGGTCGGCGGTCATGGGCACGTAAGGAAGGCGCACGCCGGCGTGGATGGTGAAATAGTCCACGCCCTGCTCGGCCTGCTCGATGAGGGTGTCGGCGAAGATCTCCCAGGTGAGGTCTTCGGCGACGCCCCCCACCTTCTCCAGCGCCTGATAGATGGGCACGGTGCCGATGGGGACGGGGGAGTTTCGAAGGATCCATTCGCGGGTGTTGTGGATGTTCTTGCCCGTGGAGAGATCCATCACCGTGTCCGCGCCCCAGCGGATCGACCAGGCCATCTTGTCGACCTCTTCCTCAACCGAAGACGCGACGGCGGAATTGCCGATATTGGCGTTGATCTTCACCAGGAAATTGCGCCCGATCACCATGGGCTCCAGCTCGCCATGATTGATGTTGGCGGGCAGAACCGCGCGGCCACGGGCGATCTCATCGCGGACAAATTCCGGCGTCACGAATTCCGGCAGCTCCGCGCCGAAGCGCTCGCCGTCGGCGTGGCGCACCGCCGCGTCGTGGAGCGCCTGCCGGCGGCCGAGATTTTCGCGCTCAGCGGCGTAGATCATCTCGTCGGTGATGACGCCAGCGCGAGCGAACTCCATCTGGGTGACGGGGGCCGAGCCGACGCCGCGCAGGGGCCGCCGGCGCACGGGAAACTCGCGGGCGAGATACTTGCCGGTGGCGTTGCCGTTATCCAGCGGCGTCGGCGCGCGGCCCTCGTATTGCTCCACCCCGCCGCGTGCGACGACCCAGGCGTCGCGGGCGCGCGAAAGCCCCGCCTCCACATCGATGGTCTGGTCCGGGTCGGTATAGGGGCCTGAACAGTCATAGACGCGCACCGCCGGCTCCAGCGCCGTGGGATGCAGCTCCACCTCGCGGTGGGGCACGTTCAGGTGCGGCGCGGCGGCGGGGTTGGAATAGACCCGGCGCGAGCCCTGAATCGGCCCGGTGGTGACGGTGGGGGTGGGAAATTCGGCCTGGTTTGTGGGCTTGTTCATGGCGTCTTGCTTTCACTGCTGCGGCCGGCCGCGAAGAGAGAAAGCGGGCGTCTAAGCCCTTCGCCATCTGCTCCATCCCGACGCCGGCATGACCCGGATCCGGTCCTTAAGGGTAAGCTCTCAGCCCGGCGCGAAACGCCGGACACCCCTTGGAACGTGTGAGACGACCATGAAGCGGGCCGCGCCGTGATGCAAGGGGGCGCGCCCCGCCCTCAAAGCAAAAGCCCGCCCGGGGCGATCCGCGATGCGGACCCTCCAGGCGGGCTGATCCGGCGCGGCCGGGCGGGGCGCAAGGCCCCGCACGGCGTTCGCCGGCCTTAGGTCGGCGCAAGCATGCGCGAGATGGCGATCGCGTCGGAGACGGTGTCCACCGAATAGATCTGCATCACGCCCTGGGTCGCGGCGGCCTGGGCGCTGGTGAAGCCGTGCAGTTGCGCGTTCACCGAGTTTTCGTACATCAGGCCATGGGAATGGGACAGGGCCTGGTAGAGATTGCCCATCGCCATGGCCGGCGCTTCGCCGACGACTTTGACGTTGGACTGGGTCACTGCATCGGTGACCTGTTCACTCACGAGCGGCATCTCGATCTCCTTTTTGCTGCCGGGTTGTCAAGGCGACCGGGCGACATGGCGCCTCCCGCTCCCTCCACATTCTGAACGCGCTCTCGACGCGTCAGAATCTCATCGATCCTCGCGGATCAGTGCATCGAGCTCGGCCGCGCGCTCGCGCGCCCCGCCGGTCAGGATCATGTTCACGCATCGCGCCGTGGTGGCGGCCAGGATGTTCGCGGCGTGAAGCTGGGTCTGGACGCTGCCTTCAAACAGCTGGGCCAGGGAGTGGCCCGCGCTGATGTCGACGATCCCCGCCCCGTCATAGCCGCCGCAGCCGCGCACCTCGATCACGACCCGCGTCTCCTCCACGGCGTCAGCCTCCTCGGCCGGCGCGGGCGTACGGCTGTCCTTGGCCGGTTTCTTCTCTTCGCTCATGGTTTGCCTCCCTGGCTGTGTCTCCATGCGCCGCGGGCCGCGGCGTGCTGCTGGATGCGGGCGATCCGGGACTGGACCGCGGCGTGCTTGACGCGGGCGCGTTCGGCGGCGTGGCGCTCCATGTGCGCGGCCATCGCTTCATCGGCGGCGGCGGACCGCGCGGGCCGGGGCCCGGACGCGCCCTGCCCGCCCGCGCCCTGGCCGCCCGGCTTGAACCAGCCGGTGGGCGGCCAGGCGTCCGGATCCGGTCCCGCCGCGGCGGCCGCCTGGGCCGCCTGCATCTGGTCCCACATGGCCTCGAGCGCCTCTCTGAGCGGTTTCACCTGCCGGGCCACTTCGGCCTTGATTTCCTCTTGCATGGACATGGCTGAGCGGGGTCCGCCTGTGATCAGGTGAGCGTGATGGTGGTGGCGTCATTGGTCAGGACGAAGTCGTAGGTCGTGCCCGTGACCACCGGACTGCCCGCCCCGCGCGTGCCGGCGAACGTGCCGAACAGCCCGGTCACGCCGCGCACAAGGCCCCCGGCCATGGACAGGCCGGTTCCAAGCTTTGACAACCAGCCGCCGGCGGTCGCCGTCAGCCCGATGATCCCGCCGCCGCCGGTGGCGAGCAGGCCGGTGATCTGCAACAGCGCGATCAGCACCTTCTTGGTGGTCGGCGATATCGCGAGCCCGGCGCAGACAAGGGCGCGGCTGGACGCGTCCGGCGGCGTGACTTCGAAGGCGAACTGGGACAGCACGGCGGCGATCTGATCAGCGATCTCGCCGTCGACGCGGCGGACCGCGTTGGTGATTTCATCGCTGGTCAGGGCCGAGAAGCTCACCGACGTGCCGCGGGTGCGATATTTGAAATACCCGGTCTCGCCGGCGGTCAGAATCAGGGTCGTGCACACCGTTTCTGTAGTGGGCGGATTGATCTGCAACACGCCGTCATGGTCGCCCTGGGAGATCTGGGCCAGGGTCGTGAAGGGCGCGACGATGACGCTGGCCTGAACCTCAGGCCCCACCGGCGCACCCAGGCTGAGAATGACCAGTCCCGGCTCGCCGTCGGCGGCCTCCAGCATGAAGCTCGCCTTGTCGGGATGCTCCGGGATGAACACCTGGCGCAGGGCCGGGCTCATATCGCTCTCGGCGATGCGCACCCGGGTCAGCGCCAGCGTGTCGTCGCCGGCGACGCCGAACTGCAGGCGCGGAGCCCCCGAGGCGTCGTAGCTCTCGTGCTGAAGCTCCATGAAGAACAGGCCTCTGACCTCCTCGATCGAAGGCAGCTCGGGCGCGAAGACCGGCTTTTGCAGGCCGGAATAGCCGGACGCGGGACCGGTGAGGAGTTGAGTTGACCGTTTCATGAGCTGAACTCGCCTTTCATGACGCCTGCTACGACCGACACTTCGGCGCCGAACGCGGTGATGGCCGCCTGGTACACAGCGATCACCGCCAGAATTTCCGCACCCTTGACCTGGTCTTCGAGCAGGATCGCCATGGCCTGACCCGAGGTCGCCAGGATCAGCTGCTCGGACCCTTGAAGGAATGACCGATAGTCCTCGGTCATCATGGCCGCGGACTGCTGGCCGAGCGGGTTGGCCAGATTGTCCAGCGCCGCGCTCTGGGAGGCCGCCATCTGGGCGCTCCGCATGGCGTTGAGACTGGACAGGAATTCCGCGCCTGAGGCGCGCCCGAGATATTCGACCTCGTCGTCCGAGCCGGCGTCGCCTTCAGCGCCGGCGTCGGCCTTGGCCTTCGACGCCCGTGAGCGCCCGGCTTCGGATGTCTTTGCGCCCGCCGCCTCGATCCTGGCCTTGGCGGCGGACAGGGCGTCCTGGCGGGGCTCTTTATCCGCGCCGGCGGCCTTGTCCGGCTCATCGTCCGAAGCGCCTGCAACCGCGCTCGCCGCCCGGGCCTCGGCGCGGGCCGCGTCAAACCGGGCGCGGATCTCGGCCTCCCGCTTCGCGGCGGCGCGGGCGATCTGGCTTGGGGTGGGTCGCTTGGCCATGTCGTCGCCTCCTATCCGCCGTTAATCTTGGCGATCGCCTGGGAGACGATGGCGGGGTTCAGGGCGTTGAGGTTCTGCTGATTGGAGACCGCGTTCTCCATGGCCAGCCCGTTGGAGTGGGCGGCCGCCTGGTAGAGCGAGCCGACAGCCACTGCGGGCGCCTCGGCCAGCACGCCGACCGCGGTCTGTGCGACCGCGTCGGTGATCTTTCCATTGACGCTTGAGCTGTCGGTCATGTGTTCGCCTCCGTTCCCCCAAACCTTTACGACAATCGACACGAGAAGAAGAACGGCGACATTGTCACCACAGGCTGTAATTGACTTTAACGCCTGCATTCTGAATGGATAAACCTGCACTGGCGCCTGACACACGTATGGCGCGGGTCCGGGTGAAACAGGAATGCGACGGAACAACCGGCGCGACAGGGGTGGCGAGATGAAGTTGGCGTTTCCTTACGGGCTGATCTCGCCGGATCTGAACTCATTTCGAGAGCCGTCTCTGGCGGCCTTCATTGAAGCGAATTTCGAACAGCTGACCCCGTATCTCAACTGGTTCACCGCCGAGATCTTTTTCCATCACGGCGTCGTACGCAGCCTCGAATTTCTCGATCTCTACGCGTCAAAACGCCTGAGCACGCTGAAGATTCTCGAAGAGCTCCCCGGCTCGGCGCGCTTTATTTCGGTGTTGCTCAATAACGCCGGCCAGAACGGCTATGTGGAGATCCAGTCCAAATCGGGATTCATCGAGAGCGTGCGCCGCTATATGGCTGCGTGCGCTTTGGGCCGTGGCGCGTCGCCGGCCGAGGTGGCCCATTTGTGCGGCGCCTCCATGCGCACGATCCAGCGCCTGCAGCGCGCCGCCGCGTCCTAGGGCGCCTCGCGCAGTCTTGCGCGGAACCGGGCGGGTTTGACGGCGTTTGTACGGTGTGAAGAGGCCGGCCCGGCGCGGATATCCCTCCCCCCTTCCCGATGACGCATCGGGCCGTCCTCTTCCACCTCACCGCTCCCCGTTTCGCAGACCACAGGTGCGCTGATGTCCCGGCGCGACACCGCGGCCGCCCTGATTTTGGCCACCGCCGCCCTCGGGCTGTTCACGCTGACCGCCCGCGGCCAGGAGGTCGGCGCCGGCGCGGCGCCCTATGCGTCCGGCGCCGTGGAGATCGCCGGCGAGGTGATCGCGGTGGAGGATCAGCGCTTCACCCTCAGAGATGATCAGGGCCGCAAGTTTCAGGTGCGCGCCGAGGGCCTTCGCGACATTTCCCGCAACAGGCTGGGCGATATCGATCTGGAGATCGGCGAGCGGCTCACCGTGCGCGGCCATGCCGGCGCGCCGCTATTGAACGTCAACATGATCCAGGCGACAGCGCTGTCTCCGGCGAGGGAGGCCGGACCTCCACACGGCCTGGCCGATCCTGACTGATCAATCCTGGCGAACCGGCACGAGCGATGCAGCGCGACGGCGTTGCATCGAGGATCGTCGCCATGGTCGCCCCAATTCAAGACACTCAAGCTCGACCGGCCGGTTTTGGCCGCCTGCTTCTGGCGCCGCACGGGCGTATCGAGGACCGGTGCAATAACTTCACCGCCGTAAGGCTGGGGTTCGCCCTGCTGATTGTTTACGGCCACGCGCTGATGCTGCCGGTGGGGCTTCCGGTCACCGGCGCCTGGGCGAGCGCGGTGGACGGCGCGGTTCAGTACGCGCTCGACGGCTTCTTCATTCTGTCAGGCTACATGCTGACCGCCTCGCTCATGCGCGGCGGCGGTCTGGCCGATTTCGCGGCGGCCCGGATCGTGCGGATCTTCCCCGGCCTCGCCGTGGCGGTGCTGGCGTGCTGGCTGTTCATCGGCCCGCTCTCGACGACGCTGGCGCTTCCCGACTATTTTTCACGCGCCGACACCTGGCTGTTTCCCGTCGCCGTAATCGGTCAGATCGCCCCCCAGGCGGGCCTGCCTGGCGTCTTCGAGGACCACCCGCTCGCTTTCATGGACGGGCCGCTGTGGACGATCCGCTATGAACTCGCCTGCTATCTGGTGGCCGGCCTCATGGCGGCGGCGGGGCTGTGGCGGCGCGCGCCGGCGATCCTGGCGATGGCCGCGGCCGCCGCGGCCTGGTCGGTGAGCGAATCCATCGCGCCCTATGAAGGGCCGCTGGACGACACGCTGTTCGCCATCGCCCGCTTCGGCGGCGCGTTCATGGTGGGCGCGGCCTTTTTCGCCGCCCGCGACCGGATCCCGCTCGCGCCGCTGCCCGCGCTTGCCTTGGCCGCGTTCGCGGCGTGTCTGTCAGGCACGCCCCTGGCGATGGTCTCCGGCCAGATCGCGGTGGCCTATGTCAGCCTGCTGATCGGCTTCATCCGCCTGCCCGGCCGCGCCGGAGGGGCCGTGCGCGAGGTCGAGGATGTCAGCTTCGGCGTCTACATCCTGCACTGGCCGGTGGGCCAGCTTGTTCTGAACGCCTGGCCGCACCTGCCCGCCCATGTGTTGTTCGCCGCGATGCTGGCCAGCGCGGTGGCCCTGGGCTGGCTGATGCGGATCAGCGTGGAACGGCCCGCCCTCGCCCTGCGCCCGGCGCTCGCCCGCCTTGTGAGGTCGGGCGCGGCGCGGCTGCGCCGGCGCCCGGCGGCGGCCTAATCCGCCGCCGCTTCCACCGCGCGCATGACGCGCAAGAGATTGCCGCCCCAGATTTTCGCGATGTCGGCCTCGCTATAGCCGCGCTCGATCAGCTCGGCGGTGACCGCCGGGGTCTCGGTGGCGTCTTCCCAGCCGCCGACGCCGCCGCCGCCGTCAAAGTCGGACGCGATGCCCACATGGTCGATCCCGGCCACCTGGACGGCGTGGTCGATATGGTCGGCGAGGTGCTCGATCGTGACATCGTTCATGGACGCCCTGAGCGCGCTCAGGCGGTCGTTGAACGTGTCGCGCGTCGCCTGGCTGGCGGCCTGGCGGCCCTCGGGCGTATCCAGGCCGAATTCAGCGGCGAGATCCTGCTCGGCCTGCGCCAGGTCGGGGTCGATCTCGGCGATATAGCGGCGGAAGGCCACCATCTGCGCGACGCCGCCATTATCGCGGATCGCGCGCAGCTGCTCGTCATCGAGATTACGCGGGTGGTCGTAGACGGCGCGGGCGCCGGAGTGCGACGCCATCACCGGCGCGCGAGACAGCGCGATGGCCTCCAGCATGGTGGTCTTGCCCACGTGGGAGACGTCGACCATCACGCCTTCATCATTGAGCGCGGCGACCAGCTCGCGCCCCAGATCGGTGAGGCCGGGATCCTCGGGCGGATCGCCGGCGGCGAGGTTCGGATTGGAGCTGCCGCCGAACTGGTTATTGCCGAAGTGGGTGATGGAGACATAGCGCACGCCCCGATCGGCCCACAGGGCGACGTTGGAGATGTCGGTCCCTAGCGGCCAGGAATTCTCCATGCCGATGAGGGCGACGAGCTTGCCGGCGGCGTGAATCTCCTCGACCTGGTCGGCGGTGACCGCCAGCGCGATCTGGTCTGGATAGGCGCGGATCATGCGCAGGATCGCGTCGTACTTGTCGTCGGCGATGGCGGCGGCCTCTTCATAGCCCATGGGGCTGATCAGGCCCTGGCCCACATAGACGATGAAGAACCCCGCATCGAGCCCGCCCGCGCGCATGGAGGGAAGGTCCACCTGGGCGCGGTTGAACACGCCGGGATCGAGCCGGTAGCTGGCGTAGCCCGCATCAATGTCGATATGGGTATCCATGGTGAGCACGCGGTCATGGAGCGCAGTTGCGTCCACCGGCAGCGCACCGTCGCCGCGCAGGCCGTGGTCCATGACGATTTCGCGCTCGATCTCGACGCGCTGCTGCGGCTCGCCGGGCCCGCCGGCGGCCATGCTCTGGCAGCCCGCCGCCAGAAACGCCGCCGCCGCGGTCAGAAACGCGGGTGTGATCGAAATGCGCATGAGTCTCTCCCGAACCAATTTGGCGGGAGGCTAGGCGGGGGGCGCTCAAAGCGCAAATCCCGCGTCGGCTTGTGGGTGGGGCTTAGCCGCCGCCCATGGCTGCAGTGAGCTCATCGGAGTTATTGGACCACATGCCGCCATTGCCGCCGCCCAGCGCGGTGACCGCGCCGATGATGACCAGACCCAGCATGGCGGCCAGAAGGCCGTATTCGATGGCGGTGGCGCCGCTCTCATCGGCCAGGAAGCGCTTCAGACCCGCGCTCCGGTCAGCCGGTCGCGAAGCTCCGCCGCCAGGGGCCGGTCGGCGGGCAGAAGGTCGTAGCTGGAGAGCTTGTCCGGTCTCACCCATTTGATCTGCTGGCCTTCCTTGGGATCCACGAACCCGTCCCAGCGCCGGCACACAAAGAGCGGCATTAGCAGGACGCGCCCGTCCTCCAATGGCTCGGAGGCGAAGGCGAAAGGCTGAAGGCACTGTTCGCATGGTTCGACTCCCAACTCTTCACGCAACTCACGGATCAGGGCCTGTTCAGGGCTCTCTCCCGCTTCGATCTTGCCGCCTGGAAACTCCCAGAAGCCGGCATGGGCCTTGCCCTCGGGGCGCCGCGCGATCAGCACGCGGCCATCGCTGTCAAGCAGGGCGCACGCCGCAACGAGAAGAAGGCGATCTTTGAAGTCTGCCATGAAACAGGGTCCTGTTTGAAGCGAAGCCGCGGGTCAGGGTGAAGGAAGCGCTAACGCCTGGAGCGTCCACGTCCCGGTCCTGAGCCTAGTCCCGGCCTTCGCCCTCGCCGGGCTCTGCGTCAACCGTCGCGTCCGGATCATCGCCTTGAGAGCCTGGATCAGACGCCGCCTCCCCGTCCGCCTCAGCAGCCGGGGCGCGAAGCCCGGCGGGCGCGGCGCCGGCGGTGATGGTCACCGGGTAGGTCTCGCGAATCTCCGCCAGCAGCGAATCGATCCCCTGCAGGGTCAGGAACCGCACGATGCTGGGCCGCATGGTCTCAAGGCCCGGACGCGGCTGGCTGCGCCGGTCGGTGACGGTGACCACGTGCCAGCCGTATTCGGTCTCGAACGGCGCGCTCACTGCGCCCACCGGCGTGGCGAAGGCGATCCGGGCGAAGGCCGGAAGGATGCCCTCGCGGGTGAAATACCCCAGATCCCCGCCCTCAAAGCGGGTCGCCGGGTCCTGGCTGACGCGGGCGGCCAGTTGAGCAAAATCAGCACCTTCGGCCAGCAGGCGCGCGACCTCTTCGGCTTCCTCGCGGGCGGCCACCAGAATATGGCGCGCCCGGATCTCCTCGGCGGGCGGCGCCAGGCGCGACTGTTCTTCATAGACGCGCGCGATCGTCTCTTCCGACACCGCATCGGAGACCGCCTGCTCCACCAGCACATTGCCCAGGATGCGCTCCTCGGCTGCGGCCAGGCGCCGGCGCGCCTCGGTCTCGTCCTGCAGATCGCGGCGCGCAGCCTCCAGCGCCAGAAGGCGCTGATCGATGAGCTCGTCCAGCGCCTCGCGGAAGGCGGCGTCGGCCGGGGTCAGCGCGTCGGGGTCGTCCACCAGCTCGCGCACCGCGGCTTCGCGCCGCACGTCGGCGAAGGTGATCGCGGTGCCGCCCACGCGCGCCGCGACACGGGCGCCGGGCGGGGGATCGGTCTCCAGAAAGCGCAGCCCGGAAGGCGCGGGCGCGCCGGCCCGGGCGCCGGTTTGCGCGCCCGGCTCTCCCTCGCCGCAGGCGCCAAGAACCATCAAGCTGGCAAGGGCGAAGGCCACGGCCGACAGGCGGGCTTGATTGACAGTCAAACAGGGCCTCCTTAAGTCACAATCATCATTGTCGCGCGTGGGGGTTAAGGCCCCCTTCGCGCTCGCGCCGCCTGGCCAGGCGCCAGGGCGGCGCGCCGGTTTCTTCATTGTGCGCCCGCCAAGGCTGATACGTCATGCTGAACATCGCCCGCAAGCTCTTCGGATCCTCCAACGACCGCATCGTCAAGCGAATGCGCCCCACCGTCGAGCGCATCAATGCGCTGGAGCCGGAGTTCGAGGCGCTGGACGACGACCAGCTGGTGGCCAAGACCGCCGAGTTCCGCCAGCGCCTTGAGGGCGGCGAGGCCCTGGACAAGCTTCTGCCTGAGGCCTTCGCAGCGGTGCGCGAAGCGGCCAAGCGGGCGCTGGGCCAGCGCCATTACGACGTCCAGCTCATGGGCGGCATCGTCCTGCACGAAGGCAATATCGCCGAAATGAAGACCGGCGAGGGCAAGACGCTGGTGTCCACGCTGGCGGCCTATCTCAACGCGCTGCCGGGCAAAGGCGTGCACATCGTCACGGTGAACGACTATCTGGCCAAGCGCGACTCCGAATGGATGGGCCGGGTGTTCGCCAAGCTGGGCATGACCACCGGCGTGATCATGCACGGCCTGTTCGATGATCAGCGCCGCGCCGCCTACGCCTGCGACATCACCTACGGCACCAATAACGAGCTCGGCTTCGACTATCTGCGCGACAACATGAAGTACTCGCTGGCCGAAATGACCCAGTTCGGCGGCCGGCCCCAGGAGCGCGCGACCCACCACTACGCCATCGTCGACGAGGTGGACTCCATCCTGGTGGACGAGGCGCGCACGCCCCTGATCATTTCCGGGCGCACCGAAGACCGCACCGATTTCTACAAGACGATCGACGCGATCATCCCGCTTCTGGACGAAGACGACTATGTGATCGACGAGAAGGCCCGCTCGGTCACCTTCACCGAGGACGGCAACGAGCATATCGAGACGCTGCTGAAAGAGCGCGAGCTGATCGAGAGCGGCGATCTGTACGATGTGGAGAACATCTCCGTCGTGCACCACGTCAATCAGGGCCTGAAAGCGCACAAGATCTTCAACAAGGACAAGGACTATATCGTCCGCGAGGACAAGGTCGTCCTGATCGACGAATTCACCGGGCGCATGATGCCGGGCCGGCGCCTGTCGGACGGTCTGCACCAGGCGATCGAGGCCAAGGAAGGCGTCGAGGTCCAGCCGGAGAACCAGACGCTCGCCTCCATCACCTTCCAGAATTACTTCCGCCTCTACGACAAGCTGGCGGGCATGACCGGCACCGCGGCCACCGAGGCCGAGGAATTCGCCGGCATTTACGGCCTCGGCGTCATGGAGATCCCCACCAACAAGCCGGTGGCGCGAATCGACGAGGAAGACGAGCTTTACCGCACGATGGACGAGAAGAACGACGCCATCGTCGCCGCCATCGAGGCCGCCAACGCCAAGCATCAGCCGATCCTGGTGGGCACGGTCTCCATCGAGCGCTCCGAGGCCCTCTCCGAGGTTCTCAAGAAGAAGAAGATTCCCCACCAGGTGCTCAACGCCCGCTATCACGAGCAGGAGGCCGGGATCATCGCCCAGGCCGGCGTGCCGGATTCTGTGACCATCGCCACCAACATGGCCGGTCGCGGCACCGATATTCAGCTGGGCGGCAACGTGGATTTCCGCATCACCGAATGGCTGGAACAGCAACAGGAAGCCGGCAAGGAGCCCACCGAGGCCGAGATCGCGGCCGAGCGCGAAAAGATCGCCGCCGACGTTGCCGAGAAGAAGAAAAAGGCGCTGGAGGCCGGCGGCCTCTTCGTCATCGGCACCGAACGCCATGAAAGCCGCCGGATCGACAACCAGCTGCGCGGCCGTTCGGGCCGTCAGGGCGATCCGGGCCGCTCGGCCTTCTTCCTGTCGGTGGAGGACGATCTGCTGCGCATCTTCGCGCCGGAGCGTCTGGACTCCATCATGCGCACGCTGGGCATGAAGCCCGGCGAGGCGATCCAGCACACCTGGATGTCGAAAGCCGTGGAGACCAGCCAGAAGAAGGTCGAACAGCGCAATTTCGACATCCGCAAGAATATCCTGAAATACGACGACGTGATGAACGATCAGCGCAAGGCGATCTTCGAGCAGCGCATCGATTTCATGACGTCCGAAGACGTCTCCGACGTGATCAGGGACATGCGCGCCGACGCGGTGGAGAGCCTGGTCGAGCGCCATATCCCGCCCAAGGCCTATGCCGACCAGTGGGATGTGGACGGCCTGGACGAGGCGGTGAAGAAGTATTTCGCCCTTGAGCTTCCGGTGAAGGACTGGGCGGCGGAGGAAGGCATCGCCGACGAGGAGATCAAGGAGCGCCTGCAAAAGACCGTCGACGAGGCCTACGCTGAGAAGGCCGCCGATATCGGTCCGGAGCTGATGCGCCGTATCGAGAAGCAGCTCCTGTTGCAGACCATCGACACCAACTGGCGCGACCACCTGCAGCAGCTGGACGCGCTGCGCTCTGTGGTGGGCCTGCGCGGCTACGCCCAGCGCGATCCCCTCAACGAGTTCAAGACCGAGGCCTTCTCGCTGTTTGAACACCTGCTGGACGAGCTGAGGTTTGAAACCACGCGCACCCTGTTCAACATGCGCCTGGCGCCGAGCCGCGCCGCCCCCGCCATGCCCGAACCGCCCAAGGACATGCAGGCGCGCCATATCGATCCGGTGAGCGGGCGTAACGAGATGGCCGGCGATCCGAACGCGCCGGTCTCCGGGCGCACCGCCTCGGCCATGGCCACTCGTCAGGCGACCGCGGACGTCAGCCCGGACGATCCCTCCACCTGGGGCCGCGTCCAGCGCAACGCCCCCTGCCCCTGCGGCTCCGGCAAGAAATACAAGCACTGCCACGGCGCGGTGAGCGCCGCCTAAGGACGGCAAACACAGGCATGAGCTTGCGAAGGCGGATTTTGTGGAGACGCGTAAAGGGACGAGTAGGCTGAGGCAGAGGTTGGTGCGGCTGCTGACAACCGGTCACTGAACGGACCGGCAAGCGGTACATAAGAGCGCTGAATGGATTGGATCACAAGCAAAGCTGTAAAACAGCTCGACGCCCAAACGTGGGTGCACGCGTTATATACTTGATGCTTGAACACACACTGGTATCTCAGCGCTCTCGAAACAGAAATCTGGAAGAACCGAATTACGCCAGACATTAATCAACCCAAACGCTTCCGCAATCGCAGCGAAGCGGTCTGTTTGTCTTACGGCTTGGAACTCTGGATAATAGAAGATTACAGATATTCCGGACGCCTCTCGCTCTATGCTTTCCAACATATCGAGAGCGAGACTTGTTTCGCCAGACCGAGCCAGCTGCCGTGCTGCGAACACCAGATCCAACCGGTTGCAGGATTGGATGAGCAGATGAATCTGGCGGTCAGTTAACGGAGCTTGCTGGGGCAGCTCAAAACAGGCCAGCAGTTCGTCGAACGACTCCGGCAAACCGACTTCAAGAAGCTCGGTGCGCGCAGTTTCTGGTCCGAAGAAAAGGGTCTGAATGCGCAGTAGACGTTCTATCTCTAGCTGCTCGGGATAGAGCTCCAGATAAGACCGAAGTGCATTGTATGCTCTCGCTGGTCGCCCGGACGCGTATGCCGAGAGCGCATACGCGATAGTTGCGTGCCGATCGTAGGGCAGGCTCACCAAATAGCGTTCTGCTACATAGGTCGCCTCACTGATCCTTCCGGCCTGGCGTAGCAATGTAGCTCGTTGCAACATCGCATACATGCCAACGTGATCTGTACGCGTGATTTGAGACAGCGCCTCAAGTCTCTGGTCAAGCGACAAATTATTTAGACGCGCGAGCACAGCAACCGTGCTTACAAAGTCAGAAGCCGGGCTTTCGGCTTCCGCCTCGATCACCAAGTTTCGCGCCAACGCCCGAAGCTGGGTATCCGATTCAACTGAGCGGCCAAAGCTGAAGCGCTCCTGTTGCGCAAAAATCGCCAAAGCGAACAGTGCTTTCAAGAATGGCTCATTGGGCGCTTCGTTGAGCATCCGTTGCGCAATCGCAGCAGGATCGTGGGCGCGATCAGGAAAGCTCATCGTCCGGCAAAACTGAAGAAAATCACTGGCCAGGGGATCTGGATCAAGCCCGTGATCACGCGCAGCTGTGCCGAGGGCGCCTAAGCAAGAAAAATTGTTCGCATTCTCCACTGCAAGGCGGAGAGAAAAATCAGCTTCTGATATCAAATCCAGCGGATAAGGCCGCAGATCAATCAACTTTTCAGTTTCGCGGTCAAAGAGGTATTGATCGACAAATGTCCGCCCGTCACTCTCGCGCCACTTCAATTCGATTTTAAATCTGGATAAATATTGATCATTCGTAGTCAGGCCTGCACTAAGGAATTCTCGCTCGATATGATGATTCAGCGTCGCAATTTCATCATCAACCACGACCTGCAATCCGTTACCTTCTTCATTGATGTAATCAGGCCAGAACAGGGCTGCGCAAACGGCGAGTAAAGTTGCAGTTAAGCCCGCAACCAACAAATATAAGCCACCCCTTCGGGACAGCAGCTGGATGGTAGAGAGTTTCGCTGGCGACGCCTCGGCCGGTTGCCTCTGGACATTTGTAGCTTGAACAGCAGCGGTAAATTGGTAGCCGCGTCCATAGCGCGTTTCGATAAGACGAGCATCGCTGGCGATATCCCCAATCGCCTGACGTATTGTCTTAATCGCAGTTGTTAGAGCGCCTTCTGTGACCGCAACATTCTTCCAGACCGTGTCCAGGATTTCGTCCTTGCTCAACAGGGCTGGAGCTCGCTCCATCAACATCAACAGGACGGCGTAGTTCCGACCGCGAAGGTCGACGTCCTTGCCGTCCACAAATACGGCTTCGCGGGCACGATCAATCAGCAGATCGCCCGCTTTGAGGTATCTGGTGTCTGACGCTTCCGGCGGTGTCATTTGTTTGAGCCTTTAGACGCGCTGACCGTGATTTCAGAATTTTCTCAAAATGATTTCATCAACTCCTCAGGATCATAACCGCCCGAAGCGCCAGGATAGAGATTGGATCAAGCGGAAGGAAAAGAAAATGCGTTTCAATGCATTAGTTTTAACCATCGTGGCCGGCGCCGCGATGACGACCATTTCGTCGGCCAGTCTGTTCGCGCAATCGGCCCCGCAGTTCGATAGCCTGCCATTTGCGAATGATACATCGTGGGCGGGCGTGGAGTATCGGGGAGACCCGATTGGCGCTTATGGCCCCGACTGCGCCTTCGCCCTTCAGATGGACTTCCGGCAGATGACAAACGGTTCGCGAGAGCTGGTGGTGCAGACAGCGTGCGAAAATCTCGATGGCGCTGAGATGAATTTCATCGTTCCGGAAGGTGAAACGCGCTTCATCTCCAATCTCCCCCATCCGGGTGCGAACTTCTACGATGTATCAGCGGATGGTCGCGAAATCCGGTTTGTTCGGATCTTCGATCCGTCAGCGCATGACGGTGTTTCCCGCGACCGAGTTAGGATTCGTGTAGACCCTGACCATGACACCGCCACCGTTTTTTGGGAGGCGCGTCAAAACAATCAATGGCGTACTCTTGGTTCGGCGGTTGCGTGGCGTCTGGTTGATCATGATATCTATCGGCCCGTTCTGGATGAAGGCGAGCCTCAGATGGCCGCGGCCTCCATTGCAAGGCCCGGGTCATCTCCTCGGCGTCGACAACAACGGCCTATAGCAATTAGGCCAATAAATCAGACTGGAGAAAATCTAGTCGCAATACCGAGTTGGATACCCACCCTCAATCAAGGTGGTAGTGTGCCCTTTACTGTAATTGCCAGACCGAATAATAATCCAGCTGATTACAACTATGACGCCAGTATTGTACCCGGCCTCGGAAATCGCCCCCCGAGGCGCGTCCAGAGCCGTTAGATTGATACAAATAATTACTTTGAGGCGCCCATTTGGCGCCTTATTTTTTGTAGCATTTTATAGTGATGCTCGCGTAAAACAGTGTCCATGAAACACTTCAATTAGCTTGAAATTCGAACGAGGGGGAAAAGATGAAATCGGTTGTACTTTTGTTTGTGGTAATTGCGGGCTTGGCCTTACCCGCTGAGGCGCCGCAAAGCGTCTATACAAACCTCAATGAAGACACGTGCAGAACCCTCACCGAGGGGGAGATTGAGGGGCGGTATGAGACTGTGGGGATCTGCGAGGGAGTTGGGGACTGGACACTCTACCGACGAGCCGATGATCACGGCGAATGGGGCGCCTACAGTGAAAGCTCGGATATTCCGGTGTTGGAATATGGTGGGTATGTCGGAAATTTCGGGAGTTTTCACAATGTAGTAGAGTGGCGGCTCGATAGTTCAGGTAAGCCATTCGCCACGATCCATCGGTACTATTCAATGGAGACGGATACATCCGGCGAAATGACTCGCACCTCCGTCCTTATCGTCACAGCGCTTAATCCGGGAGCTGACCCAGAGTCATGTCATATCGGCTATATCCGTGGATCAATCCCCAACGCCAATGTCCTTGCGCGTGATTTGGCTGATAATACTGCGAGGGGATATGATTGCGTTGAGGCAAGCGGGAACTGAACCAAGCCACAGTGATTTAGGCCCGCCGAGCTGGTCGGTAAACTGCCTTAAGGGGGAACCCTCAATGTTTTGTTGGGCGGCTCGCCGCAAGGCTCCTCGCTAAATTTAATTTTATAGAGATTTGTCTATACCCGCTCCCCTCCCCGATGGGAGAGGGTAAGGATGAGGGATGAGCGGCGCCTCGTCGCTGCCCGTCCGGTTGATGCGCGAGAAATCCTGACCGGCTCTGAGCGGGTCGCAAACTCATGCGCGCCTGGCGCCTACGCCAGTGTGTCCGCAATCGATTTGGCGAGGAGCGGGGCCATGGAGTATTTACCGGTGTTCACCGATATATAGCCGCCGCGCTGAGCCACCCCGAAACGATCCCGGCGGTGGATGCTGGCCTTCGGGTCGGCGAGCGATCCCGATCCGAGCGCCAACACCCACCCGCCTTCGACACGGGCCGTGCCTTGAGCGCTGGCCAGTTGATTGACAGGGGACAGGAGCGCGCCCATCGCGGCGACCTTGCGGGCCGCCATTGCGGCCTTCTCCTCGCGGCCGGGCGGGATGGCGGCCGGCGGCGCCGCGCCGACCCCTTCGGCCACCAGCCCGTCGCGATACCAGGACAGATAAAACTTTCCATCTGGATAGGTCTTGATATCGCCGAACGGCCCGGTGCAGACAACGGCGCAGAGCGGCTCGAATCCGGGCGGGGTTTGACCAAAGACGCTGAGCCTCAGCCGATGGGAATAGTCCTCGCCGCCAGCAAGGCCCAAGGCCCTGTCAATCTCCGGCAGACCGTTCCACAACGCGTTGACGATACAGTCAAAAGGCCCTTCGCGGCCATCGGCGCAAACCACACTCCATTGATCGCGCGATTCATGCTGCTCCACCGACGTGACTGTGCGGCCAAATTCAAACGTCAGGCCGTCAGCGCCGGCGAGCGCCGCCTCGATCAGATCTGCAACACCCTGGGTGTCCACAGACCGCTCCGGTGTTGCGAACCCGGCCGTTATGGATTGCGGCGCTGCGCCAACCCCCTCCAGCTCATCGCGGCTCAGACGTCGGACGCCCCGCCGCAGAACGCCGCCGAAATAGGCACTCCAACCCGGAGCCTCAAGCGCGGTGTCCATGACCTTCGAGAAATGCGCAGCCGTGTCATCCGGGCTGACCACTGAATTGGCATGGACGAGATAAAGATCATCCGGGACGGTCACCAGCGGACTGATGTCGGTCGCCAGCAGGTCTTCCAACAAGGGCTGAAATAGAAGTCCACCCGGCATCAGCCTGGAGACCGTGCCGCCACCGCCGTGATTTGAATATAGAAATCCCAGATGAATCTTGCCCTCGTTCCAGCGACTGGGGCCGTTCATCGCGCGGGGCGCCGACTCAAAGAGCGAGACGCGATGGCCTTTACGCGACAGATAGAGAGCCAGACACGACCCCATGATTCCGGCGCCAAGGACGGCGACATGCTTTGGAGTTTCAGCCACTTAACATACCACAGCCCGATTGGGGCGGCATAGCTCGCTCAGTCGATCGACCAGAGCGATCCGGTCCTCAAGGTCCAGGAACGGCGTCTCATCAAGGCGTCGACCAACGAAAGCGTCAAAATCAAATTTTGCTTTCAGACTGATATTCTTCATTCGGGCAGGATATCGCGGCGTCTCGGGATCGGCGACGATCGCGGCGGCGAACGCTTTTGCGGCGGCGCCAAAATCCCTTCGGCGTTCCGCCTGATCCGCCTCCAGGGCGAGCACCCCTGCGAACGCCGCGAGAGCGCTTTGCTGAACCGCCACGGACTGGCCGGTCAACCTGGCCATGGTGAAGCCGCCGCTGAACTCCGGCGCGATGACCGAAGGGTCCAGAGGGGTGAGCACGCCGCGTTCCAGTTCCCCGCGGCGCAGGCGGGTGATGACATAGAGATAGGCCAGCGCGTCCAACACCGGTTGCTGCAGTGAGCCGAAGCTCTCCGCCAGGCGCATCACTGCGTGCGCGGTTTCGCCAAGCGCTTGAACCAGCGTTTCCAGCTCCAGCGTCTTCCAGCCGTCGGTCAGACCACCCGGCCTGTTATTCCAGCGGTGATACAGCACTTCGGGGGCATGCAAAGCAGGGCCGGACGCCAGAAGGTGGAAGTCGTAGACATGGTGCGCACCCACTCCCGCGCCGCAGATGTGTTCGAACCTGAGTCCGACACGGCGCGCGGCCTCGGTTCGAGTCATGCTTCTCAGGAAGACCGGTTGCGAGGGCGTCTCCAGAAACCGGAACAGCCGCTCTGTCGCCGTCCCGTCAAGCGCCAGACCCGGCGTCCGGTGACGGGTGGCGCCGAAATGCACCATATCGCCATGGGCGGAGGCGGCGTCGTTGGTGTCCTCAAGCAGAGCGACAAGACGCTCAACATAAACCGGTTCAATCAAATCATCATGGAAGAAGAAAAAGTAATACGGGCTGTTCACCCGGTCGATCAGGAAGTTACAATTTTCTGCCCAGCCAAGACGGCTCTCCTGGCGCCAGACGCGCAGGCGCGGATCGCTGGCGGCCCGTTGGCGGCACAGCTCTGCTGTCGCATCGTCGCTGGCGTCGATCGACACGTGAACCGCAATATCCGTCCGGGTTTGCGACAGAGCGCTGTCCAGCGTACGCTTGATGAAGTCCTGAGAATTCCAGGTCGGAATGCATATCGTGCAAATCGGATCAGACATAAATGGCTCGATCTGATGACTTCAAAAACGCCGGCCCGCCTCCGCCCCTTCACGCCAGCCACGACCCCATCAGGGTTCCGCCCACCATCGCCCAGCCAGGGTCGACGAACAAGAACGAAGGCTTCTGGCAAGCTCGGCATGACACGCTAAGACCATGACTGACGAAATCACGCTCGAACAATTCGGCGACGCCCGCGGCGTACTCACGCCTGTTGAATTCAACGACTTGCCCTTCAAGCCGCAGCGATTATTCACGATAGGCAGCGTGCCGGCCGGGCAGGTTCGAGGCGGGCACGGTCATCTCAATTGCTGGCAATTTCTCATCGCGCTGGCGGGCGCGATCGAGGTGACCATCCTGTCGCGGAACACACCGTCCAAACGGCTGCTTTCACCGGGCGGCTGCGGGCTTGTCATTCCCCCAAAGACGATTTCTGAGCAACGCTATATCAAGCCCGGCAGCATGCTGCTGGTGCTGGCGAGTGAACCCTATGACCTGGCCGACTACTTCACGGCGCCAGCCGCCAGCTCACTTTAAGCCCGCTTGCACAAGCCCTGAAACGGAGCACGGGCGGCGAGCGCTCATCATATTCGAGCGCAAACCTGGCCGGATAGGTCTTGAGATTCGCCTATACCAGCCTCCACGAGGAAAGCGGCCAAGTGCGGGGGCTTGGCGCGGCGTTGCGCTTTTGCGGCAATACGCTCACAACAATCTGCATGACCGACCTCGTCCTCCGCGCCGCGCGGCCCGAGCATGCCGACGCGTTGAACCAGCTGATCCTGCGATCAAAGGCCCATTGGGGTTATGACGCGGAGATGATGAACATCATGGCGCGGGTGCTTCAGCTGGATCCCGACGCCATGGCGGCGGGGCGCGCCATGGCGGGCTGGCGCGGGGACGAGCCGCTGGGCGTGGCGCAGATCTCTGAACCTCTGGACGATGCGGGCGGCCGGGTGATGGATCTGGACCTGCTGTTCATCGGGCCCGAGGCGATCGGCACCGGGCTTGGGCGGATCCTCTATCAGTGGGCGGTGGATCAGGCCCGCGCGGCCGACTGCGAGCGCCTGGTTATTCTCTCCGATCCCAACGCCGCCGCCTTCTACCTCGCCATGGGCGCGGTGCTGGTGGAGGAGCGGGCGAGTAAGCTGGTGCCAGGCCGCATGCTGCCCGTGCTGGAGCACCGGCTCGGCTGAGTTATCCGCGGTCCGGCCGCGGCCTGCTATCGTGACGATTGCCTTTGCGGGAATTTGGCCGCAGGCTTTCAACCCCAAGATAGCGGAGCGCCATGATGAAATATTTGATCGTTTGCTGTGACGGCACCTGGCAGACCCTGCGCCAGAAGACGCCCACCAATGTCGCCATGCTGGCCATGTATCTCACCGGCGTGAACGCCACCGACGGCGCGCACCAGATCGTCTATTACGACAGCGGGGTCGGCGCGGCGTTCGACGCCGACGACGACAACTTCCTGGACGGGGTGAAGGACAAAATCACCAGCATGCTCGGCGGCGCCATCGGCGACGGGCTGGAGGAGAAGATCTTCGACGCCTACCGCTTTCTCGCCTGCAATTACGAGCCCGGCGACAAGATCTATGTCTTCGGGTTTTCGCGCGGCGCCTTCACGGCGCGCTCGCTGTGCGGTCTGATCTACGCCTCGGGCCTGGTGGGCCGCAACCGCCTGGACTGGATCGACGAAGCCTATGAGATGTACCGCTCTGAAGCGGTGAAGCCGGACGACAAGGAAGCGCGCGATTTTCGCGCCTCCCACGGCGCCCGCGTGCCGGTCGAGATGCTGGGTTGCTTTGACACGGTTGGCATGAACGGCATGCCCAACCTGTTTGATAATCTGCCGTTTGACCGCTTCTTCAATCGCTCGCACGGGTTTCACGACTGCAAGATCAACCACACCGTCAAGCGCGCCCGCCACGCCTGCGCCCTGGACGAGGACCGCAAGCTGTTCCCGCTCACCGCCATGCAGCCCTCCGACAAGGCGCCGGACGATCAGGTGGCGGAGATGTGGTTTCCCGGCCACCATGGCGGGGTCGGCGGAGGCGAGCGCGATGCGCGCCCCTTCGCCGACGCGGCCCTGCTCTGGATGGTGCGCGAGGCCGAAGCGGCGGGGCTGACGTTCAACGCCGATCTGTATGACATCGCCCGGCCCGATCCGATCGCCAGGATGGCGCGGCCGAGGGGCCTGCAGAAACCCGGCAACCGCACCCGCACCCTGCCCAAGCCCGTAGCGAACGTGCGCCTGCACCAGAGCGTCAAGGCGCGCTATTTCGCCATGGAGGACTGGCGCCCCGACAGCCTGGCGCCGCTTTTTCAAGCGCTGGACGAAGAACGCGACACCTGGCTACAGAACTCAATCTCGCCGGACAGGCGCGAGGCGACGGGCTGAGGCGCAAGGCCGCGCTCACCCTGAGCGCTTCACCCGCGACAGGAACAGCGCCACGGCGGCCGCGCAAAACACCGACGCCATGACGAAGGGCGCGCCGGGAAAGTCCAGCTGCGAGCCTCCGCCGGCGAAGGCGAAGAAGAGCTGGGTGTATAGAAGCGGACTGACGATGAGCACAACGCCGCCCAGCGCCGCGAGCCCGCCTTGCAACTCACCTTGCGCGTCTTCGGAGACCCGCTCAGTCATCACCTTTTGAAGGGCCGGGCCCTCCATGCCGGTGATCAGCGCGAAGCTCAAAAACACATAGACCCAGAATCCGGTGGGCGCGAAAGCCATGCCCAGAAGCGCGAAGGCCTCGATGGAAAGCGCGATCCAGATCGCGCGCCGCTCGCCGATGCGCTTGAGCAGGAAGGGCGTCACCACCGCCTGGGACAGGACGAAGATGACGCCGAAAACCGCCAGCGAAATGCCGATCTGGGCTTCGCTCCAGGAGAATTTGGCGATCGCCACATAGGCCCAGACCGCCGGATAGACAAAGCCGGAGAGCTGGGAGAACAGATAGACCAGCGCCAGCACCCCGACGCCTTCAGCCTTGCGCAGGCGGGCCAGCGTGCCGAACGGGTTGGCGCGCTTCCAGGAGAACGCGCGGCGGCGTTCGGCTTTCAGGCTTTCAGGCACCACGAACCAGCCATAGAGCGCATTGGCGCCGGCCAGGGCGGCGGCCGCGAAGAAGGGCGTGCGCGGGCTGAGCTCGCCCAGGAGCCCGCCCAGCGCCGGGCCGAACACGAAGCCCGCCCCCATGGCCGCGCCCAGCATGGCGTACTGGTTGGAGCGTTTTTCCGGCGGATGCACGTCGGCGATATAGGCGTTGGCGGTGGAGTGGGTCGCCGCGAAAATCCCCGACAGAAGCCGCGCGGCGAAGAAGACGTAGAGCGCGTGCGCCAGCCCCATGAGCAGAAAATCGAGCGCCAGCGCGGTGAGCGACAACAGCAGCACCGGCCGGCGCCCGAAACGATCCGACAGCCCACCGATCACCGGCGAGCAGAAAAACTGCGCCAGTGCGAAGATGAAGGTCGCGATGCCGCCCCAGCGCGCAGCCTCGGCCACGCCCTCGCCGGTGAGCTCCATCAGGAGCGCCGGCAGCACCGGCATGATAAGCGCGAACGCCAGCGCATCAATCAGCACCGTGGCGGTGACGAAGATCGTCGCCGCCGGGCGCGCGGCTTTCACAGGCAGGGAGGGCGGAGCGTCGGTCATCGCCGAGCGTTTACGCCCGGCAAGTGACGGCGGCAAGCGCGGCGGCGCTTCTCACCCTCAAAGCGATGGTGCGCCGGGGGCGGCGGTCCGGCGTTCAACCCGCCTAGCCCCGCTGTTCGCGCCATCGCGCGATGAGGTCCATCTCATAGCCCGCCAGCCGCTCGGCGACTTCGGTGTCCAGGTCCACGCCCGGATCGGCGCTCAGCGCCTCCAGATCGGCGCGGTCGGCGGCGGCGTAGTCCAGGTCGCGCGCCACCCGGCCCAGCGACAGGCGCGCCATGGAGACCGCCAGGCCGTCCACATAGGCGCGCGCGTCGGCGCGCCTGCCTTCGGGCAGGCCTTCAAGCGCCTCAAGCGCCGCGCGATAGCTCGGCCAGTTTTGAGCGATGGCGGTGAGATCGGCGGACGCCTCTGCAGTGACCGGCGCCGCCTCTGCGCCCGAATGGCGGGCGAAATAGGCGGCGAGATCGGAAGGTCCCGCATCGTATGCTGTGCGCCATGCGTGGACGGTCTGGGCCTGAACCGGCGTCCCGTCGGCCTCCACGATCACCGGCGTCGGCGTGCCGTAGACGGCGCCCACGCCAAAGCGCGCCAGCTGATCCAGATTGCGGTCGCGCTCGCCGATATCGACGAAGACGATTTCATAGGTCTCGTCCATGAAGGCGGCGAGCGCCGGATTCTCGCTCAAGTGGGCGGCCAGGCCCCGGCTGTCATGGCACCAGTTTGCGCCGAAGACCAAAAGCGCCGGCACGCCGCGAGCCTGCGCCGCCGCAAGCGCGGCGTCGATGTCAGCGCCTGCATCGGCTTGCGGATCATAAACCGCCCCCGGCCGGTCATCGGCGCACGCCGGCGCGGCGAGGAGCAGAAGCGCCGCCGCCGCGCCGATGAGGGTGCGAAGCCCCCTCACCCGTTGCTGTCCTCGACCAGCATTTCTTCCAGGAACTCCGCTTCACGGCGGAAGTAGAAGAGCTGGTTCTCCAGCTTGCGCCAGCCATGGCCCTCGTCGGGGATGCGGATGAAGTCGGCGCGCACGCCGTTCTCGCGCAGGGTCTGAACCATCACCTCGGTCTCATAGATGTCGATGCGCGGATCCATCACGCCATGGGAGTACAGCACCGGCACGGCGATTCTACCGGCCTGCCGGATCGGGGAGTTCTCCTGATAGAAATCCCTCCAGCGCTGTTCGGTGATATCGCCGTATTCGATGCGGTCGGAGGCCTTCAGGCCCGGCGAGGCGACCTCGAGGGCGGTGACCCAGTCGGCGACGCCGAACAGCGAAACGCCCGCGTCGAACGCATCCGGGTAGGCGGCCAGCACCGCATTGACCATGTAGCCGCCATAGGAGCCGCCGCGTACGGCCGCGCGCGAGGCGTCGATGCGCGGATCGTCTTCGAAGGAGGCGAGCATATCGACCAGGTCGCGCACCGAATCCAGGCGGTTCTCCCGGTCGTCCAGCGTCACATAGGTGCGCCCGAAGCCGGTGGAGCCGCGCACATTGGGCTGGAACACGGCGACGCCCCGATCCAGCAGATACTGAATGTCCGCGTTCCAGGTCGCCATGGACTGGCCGGTCGGGCCGCCATGGACGTCGAACACCACAGGCGCCGGGCCGTCGCCCTGACGCGAGCTTTCATCGGGGGTGTACAAAAGGCCCTGAAGCTCCACCCCGTCGCGGGCGGTGATGCGGATGCTTTCCGGACGCACGAAGCGGTCGGGATCGAGCCCCGCAAGGTTGGCGTCAAAGCTCTTCGTCGCCGTGCCGCTGGCGAGATCGAGCGTATAGACCTCGCCGGGGGTCGCCCAGCCGTTGACGCCGATGGCCATGCGGTCGGTGTCGGCGCCGCAAGACAGGCCGTATACGCCCTCGGGCAGGTCCGGCGCGGCCACCGCTTCGCCGGTGGAGAGATTACGGGTGTTCAGCGTGTAGAAGCCGTCCCGGTTTACCGTCCAGGCGAGATAGCCGTCCTCGGCGCCGCAAAGCTCCAGCGACGCGATATCGGCGTCCGCCTCTTCCACGACGCGGCTTTCACCGCTGGCGATGTCATAAAATTCCAGCGCCGCAAACTCGCGCCCGCGATTGGTGGCGTAGTAAAAGCCCGACCCGTCCGGCGCCCACTCAAACCCGGCGTCGGAATGGTTGGCGCGCGGATCCGGGCTCGACACGGTGGAAAGCTCCGCCGTTTCGAGATCCAGGAGGTAGAGATTATCGCTGTCCTCGCCGACGGTTTCGGCCACCAGCGCATAGCGCGCATCCGGGCTTACCGAGCGCGCGAAGTACCCGAACGTGCCTTCATAAACGAGGGACGCATCGCCGGAGAGATCGGCGCGCCAGATATCAAAATCGAGCCCGTTGCGCTCGGTGGAGGAGAAGACGAAATCGCCGCCGTCTGCAAAATCGCCGAACACCCTGAAGCCGCCCTCGGCGGCGGGGAGGACCACAGACTCCTCGGTCCCGTCCAGGCTGATGCGGAAGAAGGCCGGCTGTTCATCGCCGTCATTATCCGCGCCGTAAAGCAGGCCCGACCCGTCGGGCAGCCAGCGGTAGAAGGTGACGCCGGAGCCGAAGGTGAGGCGCCTCGGCTGACCGCCGAGCGCCGGCATGACCCAAAGCTGGGGCTCGCCGGTGACAGACCACGAAAACGCGATTGTCTCGCCATCCGGCGACAGGGACGCGCCGCGCGCGCCCGACGCCAGCAAATAGCGCGCAATGTCGGCCGGATCGTCGCCGGCCGTGCCGACCCGCACAGCTTCGCTTGCGGGCTCGATCGCCTCGATGTCGAGATTGGCGCCGCCCTGACCGCCGAAATTGCTGGTGGTGTCGCTGTCCTGGGCGAAGGCCGCAGAGCCGAACCCGGCCAGGCCGAGGCCCGCCAGCATGCTCGCCGTCATCAAGATGCGCTTCATCATCATGTCCTTCCAATCTCGCAGAGACCGGAAGCCTAGCGCGGCCGCACCCGTTCGAACAGCACGGCCGCAATCTGACTAGCGCCACTCGGCGGCTACTCGGCGGCGGCCGCCGCGGTGTCCTCCACATCCGGCTCATAGCCCAGGATCGGGCCGAGTTCCTTTTCTGCGCGCCGCAAGGTCCAGCCCTTGCGCCCGGCATAGTCCTCGACCTGGTCCTTGGTGATCCGGCCGACGGCGAAATAGGCGCTGTCGGGGTGGGCGAAATACATGCCTGACACGCTGGCGGGCGGGTTCATGGCCCAGCTCTCGGTCAGCTCGATGCCGGTGCGGTCGGTGGCTTCCAAAAGCTTGAAGAGCAGGTCTTTTTCGGTGTGGTCGGGCTGGGCCGGATAGCCCGGCGCCGGGCGCACGCCCTGATACTCTTCCTTGATCAGCTCCTCGGCCGACAGGGCCTCGTCGGGCGCATAGCCCCACAGCTCGCGCCGGACCCGGGCGTGGAGATACTCGGCGAAAGCCTCCGCGAAGCGGTCGGCGAGCGCCTTGAACATGATCTCCGAATAGTCGTCGTTGGCGTCCTTGAACTTCTGGATGAACGCCTCTTCGGCCTTGCCGGCCGTGACCGCGAAGCCGCCGATATAATCGTTCTGCGTCGACGAGACGTAGTCGCAGATCGTATAGTGCGGCTTGTCGGAATCCTTCTTGGTCTGCTGACGGATGCCGTGGAAGCGTCCGACCGCCGTCTTGCGGCTCTCGTCGCTATAGATCTCCACATCGTCGCCCTTGCGCTGGGCCGGCCAGAGACCGACCACGCCCTTGGGCTGGAGCCAGTTTTCCTCGACCATCTGCTTCAGCATGGCCTGGGCGTCGGCGAACAGCGATTTCGCCGCCTCGCCGCGATTGGGATCGGAGAAGATTTTCGGATACGTCCCCTTCATGTCCCAGGCGAAGAAGAAGGGCGTCCAGTCGATATAGTCTTCCAGATCGCGCAGGGTGACGTCGTCGATCGTGGTGAGGCCGAGCTTTTTCGGCGTCACCGGGCGATAGCCGTCCACATCGGCGTCGAACGCCTTCTGGCGGGCTTCTTCCAGCTTCAGGCGGTCGCGCGAACCCTGGGTGCGGGCCCGCGTCTCGCGGATCTTGGCGTACTTGCCTTTCAGCTCGTCCCAGTAGGGCTGGCGCTGATCTTCAGAGAGAAGCTTGGAGACCACGCCCACGGCGCGGCTGGCGTCATGGACATGGACCACCGGCGCCTTGGAGTAGGCGGGCTCGATCTTCACCGCGGTATGGGCCGGGCTCGTCGTGGCGCCGCCGATCAAAAGCGGAATGTCGAAGCCGTCGCGCTGCATTTCCAGCGCCACGGTGACCATTTCATCCAGCGACGGCGTGATCAGGCCGGACAGGCCGATAATGTCGGCCTTCTCGTCTTTCGCGGTCTGCAGGATCTTTTCCGGCGGGACCATCACGCCCAGATCGACCACGTCATAGCCGTTGCACTGCAGCACGACGCCGACGATGTTCTTGCCGATATCGTGCACGTCGCCCTTCACGGTGGCCATGACGACCTTGCCGGCGGCCTGCTTGTCGAGGCCCATCTCCTTGCGCTCCTCCTCCATGAAGGGGAAGAGGTGGGCGACGGCCTTTTTCATGACGCGCGCGGATTTGACGACCTGGGGCAGGAACATCTTGCCTTCGCCGAACAGGTCGCCGACCACGTTCATGCCGTCCATGAGCGGGCCCTCGATGACGTGCAACGGACGCTCGGCGGCCTGGCGGGCCTCCTCGGTGTCGTCCACCACATAGTCGTCGATGCCCTTGATGAGAGCGTGCTTCAGGCGCTCCTCAACCGGGCGCGAGCGCCATTCGGCGTCTTCTTTCTTCTCGGTCTTGCCGTCGCCCTTGAAGCGGTCGGCGGCCTGCAGAAGGCGCTCGGTGCTGTCGTCGCGGCGATTAAGGATCACGTCCTCGCACAAATCGCGCAGCTCGGGATCGATCTCGTCATAGATGTCGAGCTGGCCGGCGTTGACGATCCCCATGTCCATGCCCTGCTTGATGGCGTGGTAGAGGAAGACCGAGTGCATGGCCCGGCGCACCGGCTCGTTGCCGCGGAAGGAGAACGAGATGTTCGACACCCCGCCGGAGATATGGGAGCCCGGCAGATTCTTGCGGATCCAGCCCGTCGCCTCGATGAAGTCCACGGCGTAGTTGTTGTGCTCCTCGATCCCGGTCGCCACGGCGAAGATGTTCGGATCAAAGATGATGTCGCTGGGATCAAACCCGACCTTGTCGACCAGCAGGCGATAGGCGCGCTCGCTGATCTCGGTCTTGCGCTTGGCGGTGTCGGCCTGGCCTTCTTCGTCAAAGGCCATGACCACGACCGCGGCGCCGTAATCGCGGCAGGCGCGGGCGTGGGCGAGGAATTCCTCCTCGCCTTCCTTCATGGAGATCGAGTTGACGATCGCCTTGCCCTGGACGCATTTCAGGCCGGCCTCGATCACCTCCCACTTGGAGGAGTCGATCATGATCGGCACGCGCGAAATGTCCGGCTCGGCCGCGATCAGGTTGAGGAAGGTGACCATGGCCTCTTTGGAGTCCAGCAGTCCCTCGTCCATGTTCACGTCGATGATCTGGGCGCCGTTCTCCACCTGTTGGCGGGCGACCTCCAGGGCGGTGACATAGTCGCCGTCCTTGATCAGCTTGCGAAAGCGCGCAGAGCCCGTGACGTTGGTGCGCTCGCCCACATTGACGAAGATCGCGCGCGACTTGGGGGTCTCGGTCGTCGTCTCTTCAGTCATAACAGTCCTTAAGCCAGTTCGAACGGTTCAAGCCCTGAAAGGCGCATGGCCTGCGGACGCTCGATGGGTTTGCGCGGCGTGCCGGCGTGGGCGGCCTTGGCGATCTCGGCGATATGCGCTGGCGTAGTGCCGCAGCAGCCGCCGAGAATGTTCACCAGACCGTCTTCAGCCCACTCGGCGACGAAGGCGGCGGTCTCTTCCGGGGTCTCGTCATATTCGCCGAACGCGTTGGGCAGGCCGGCGTTGGGATAGGCGAGCACCTTGCACTCGGCGATGCGGTTGAGCTCCTTCACGTAGGGACGCAGCTCCTTGGCCCCTAGCGCGCAATTGAGCCCCACCGCCCAGGGCTGAGCGTGGCGGATCGAATTGTAGAACGCCTCGGTGGTCTGGCCCGACAGGGTGCGGCCCGACGCATCGGTGATGGTGCCCGACAGGATGATCGAAATGTCGTCGGGAATTTCGCCGTCGCGGCGGCACTCCAGAATCGCCTTGATCGCGGCCTTGGCGTTGAGCGTGTCGAAGATCGTCTCGATCAGAAAGAAATCCACATGCTCGGCCATGGCGCGGGCCTGCTCGGCATAGGTGTCGCGCACCTGATCGAAGGTCACGGCGCGAAAGCCGGGATCCTCCACATCCGGAGACAGGGACAGGGTCTTGTTGGTCGGCCCGATGGCGCCCAGCACGGCCTTGGGCTCGCCGGTCTCTTTCTCGCGCTTGTCGGCGGCGGCGCGCGCGATCCGCGCGCCCTCGGCGGCGATTTCCGCGGCGAGGCTCTCCATCTTGTAGTCGGCCTGGGCGATCTGGGTGGCCGAGAAGGTGTTGGTCTCGATCATGTCCGCTCCCGCCTCGAAGAAGGCGGTGTGGATCTCCTCGATCAGGGAGGGCCGCGACAGGTTCAGCGTCTCGTTATTGCCCTGAATCGAGCAGGACCAGTCGGCGAACCGTTCGCCGCGATAGTCCTCTTCGACCAGCTTGTAGGTCTGGATCTGGGTGCCCATGGCGCCGTCCAACACCAAAATTCGCTCGCGGCTCAAGGCCTCGAGCGCTTCAATCCGTTCACGTCGAGTCATCATGTCTCGCTTCGCCGCGCCTAAGCTGCGGCTTGTTCCGATTCAGGTTTCACACCGAGCAGCGCGCAGGTGGACAGCGCCAGATCAGCCCGGTTCAGCGTATAGAGGTGGAACTGGTCGGCGCCGCCGTCGGCGAGCTTGGAGGCCAGCTCCGCCGCCACGTGGGCCGTAACCAGCTCGCGGGTCTTGGGATCGTCCTGAAGCCCGTCATAGAGCTCGTCCATCCACTCAGGCACGGAGGAGCCGCACATGCCGGCCATTCGCTTGAGGCCCTTGAAGTTGGGCTGCAGCATGATGCCGGGCACGATGGGGATGTCGATCCCGGCTTTGCGCACCCGCTCCAGATAGCGGAAATAGGTGTCCGCCTCGAAGAAGAACTGGGTGATCGCCCGGGTCGCGCCATTGTCGATCTTGCGCTTGAGCAGATCGATATCGTAATCGAAATCAAGGCTCTCGGGGTGCTTTTCGGGATAGCAGCCCACCGAGATCTCGAAATCACCGACTTTCTTGATACCGGCGGCCAGATCGGAGGCGTTCACATACCCGCCTTCATGGGGGACGTATTTCTCACCGATTCCCTCGGGCGGATCGCCGCGCAGCGCCACGATATGGCGCACGCCTGCGTCCCAATAGTCCTGGATAACGCCGTCGATCTCGTCCTTGCTGGCCGACACGCAGGTCAGGTGGGCGGCCGGTTTCATCCCGGTCTCGGTCACCAGCCGGCGCACCGTGCGGTGGGTGCGGTCACGGGTGGATCCGCCCGCGCCATAGGTCACGGACACAAAGTGGGGGCTCAGCGGCTCCAGGCGTCCGATGGACTCCCAGAGGCGCGCCTCCATATCCTCATTCTTCGGCGGGAAGAACTCGAAGGAGACTTTCATGTCCCGGCTCTGACCGGGCGCGCTGCGAGCGGCGATCGTCATGAAACACCTTTGATCGGCTACGCGGCGGATCAGTCCGCCGCACGATATAAAGATATCTTTATGCGATTATCTGCTCCTGTTCAATGCGTCTTTTACGGCACACACAAGCGCAGCCGACCGGGAACAGGCCCCTTGGCGTTGACGTTCTCGCATCCCAAGTTGATTTTTCCGCCTTCGCCGGCCCCAACCACCCGGAGAGTTTCAAATCGCTCAAATCTCAATCTCCAGACTCACACCGCTGATTTGTGCGGCTCTGCTGCTCCCGCTCGCCGCCTGCGCCTCGACGCCCGAGGCGCGCGAGGCCAATGACCCGTTCGAGCCGGTCAATCGCACGATCTTTCAGGTGAACTCCTCGCTGGACGCTGCGGTGATCGAGCCGGCGGCCGACGCCTACACCGCCGTCACGCCTGGATTCGCACGCACCGGGGTGCGCAATGTCTTCCACAATCTCAACCGGCCCGTGGTGTTCGCCAACACGGTGCTGCAAGGCGACATGACCGGCGCCGGACAGGTACTGACCAGCTTCGCCGTGGACACCGTTTTCGGGCTGGGCGGTCTTTTCGCCATCGCCGAGGCCAAGGGCGTTCCCCAGCCCAGCGAGGATTTCGGCCAGACGCTCGCGGTGTGGGGCGTGCCCGAAGGCCCGTATCTCATGCTGCCGGTTCTCGGTCCCAGCAATGTGCGCGACGGAACCGGCCGCTTCGTCGATCGCTATCCTCACCCGTTCAACTGGAATGAGGAGTTTTCAAGCTCCGGGGAGGCGTGGGCCTTGCGGGGCCTGAACGGAATCGACGCCCGCGCCCGGGCGCAGAACGCCATGGACACGCTGGATCGCACCGCCATCGACCCGTACGTCCAGCTGCGTTCGGCCTGGCGCCAGAACCGCGAGCGCGCGATTCGCGACGGAGAGTCCGCGCAGGACAGCTACGAGGATCTGCCTGAATTCGAATAGGCGCCTCACATCTTGGTGAGCCGCCCTCGAAACGCCGAGATTCCGCTCCCAACTAAGTTGAGACTTTGACACGACACCCGGCCGCCGCCCCTGGCGCGGCCGGCTGGAAGGATGACGCCATGACCGTGAAACTCCACACCCTCGCCGTCACCGCCCTCGCCGCGATTGCGGTGTGGACCGCACCGGTGTTCGCGCAGACAGATTCGGCCCGGGAGGCCGAAGACTTCATCGCCGAGAACGCCCAGGAGGTGGTCTCATCGCTGCAGCAACTGGACGCCGGCGAGATTCAGCTGGACGCCGTGCGCGCGGATTTCCGTGAGCGCATCCAGGTGCTGGCCGATGTCGACCGGATCACCAATTTCGTGCTCGGCCGCTATCGCCGCACGGCGGACGAGGCCCAGCTTGAGACCTTCCGCGAGACGTTTCGCGAATACGCCTTCTCGGTCTATGAGAGCGAGCTGACCAATTACGCCGGCCAGACGCTGGACGTGACCGGCTCGGTGACGCGCAGCCCCGGCGATTACATCGTCGAGACCGAAATCACCGGCGGTCCTGAAGGCGGGACCTATGACGTGAACTGGCGGGTTCTCGAAGGCGAGTCCGGCCAGCTGCAGGTCGTCGACGTGCAGGTGGTGGGCATCTGGCTCGCCCAGACCCAGCGCGATCAGATCACCTCGGTGATCGGCAATAATCGCGGCGACGTCTCGGCCGCCACTGATCTGCTGCGCTCCAAGATGAGCAGTGGCGATCTGCCGGGCGCGGGCGATCTGTCCGACGCCCAGTAAGGCGCGCCGGGGTCGAAGGGGGCTCTACGCCCCCTTCGCGATCTCCCAGGCGTATTCGGCCATGGGCTCCACCAGGGCGCCCAGCTCCTTGGCCCGCTCGTTGGAGGCGTTGCCCTGCACCGAGCGGGCATAGACGCCCTGGGCGATGCCGGCGAGGCGGAAGATGTTGTAGGCGATATAGAAATCGAGCTTGGGGATGCCGTCCCGGCCGGTGCGCTTGCAATAGGCGGCGACGTATTCATCCTCGGTGGGGATCCCAAGCGCCTTCAGATCCACGCCCAAAAAGCCGGAGCGGATATCCTTGGGCGTGCGCCACTGCATCAGCTGATAGGTGAAATCGGCCAGCGGATCGCCCAGCGTCGAAAGCTCCCAGTCCAGCACCGCGATGACGCGCGGCTCGGTGGGATGGAAGATCATGTTGTCGAGGCGGAAATCGCCGTGGACCACGCTGGTGCGCTGCTGCTCGGGCGCGTGGGCGGGCAACCACTCGATCAAGCGGTCCATGGCCGTGATCTCATGGGTTTCGGCCGCCTTGTACTGCTTGGTCCAGCGGCCGATCTGGCGGTCGAAATAATTGCCCGGCTTGCCGTAATCGCCAAGGCCCGCCATCTCGTAATCGATGGCGTGCAGCTGGGCGAGCGCAGCGTTTGAGGCGTCATAGATCGCCGCGCGCTGATCCGCCGCCAGATCGGGCAGGTAGGGATCCCAGAAAATCCGGCCCTCGACGAAATCCATCACATAGAACGCCGTGCCCAGGACGCTCTCGTCCTCGCACAGCCCGTGCATTTTCGGCGCAGGAAAGCCCTGGGCTCCCAGCGCCGCCATCACCTTGAACTCGCGGTCCACGGCATGGGCGCTGGGCAGAAGCTTGCCCGGCGGCTTGCGGCGCAGCACATAGCGCCCGCTTTTGGAGACCAGCTTGTAGGTGGGGTTGGACTGGCCGCCCTTGAACTGCTCGATTTTGAGCGGGCCTTCAAACCCGTCCACATGGGACGCCATCCACGCCTCAAGCGCGGCCTCGTCGAATTTCAGGGCGTCGGCGACCGGCTTGGTGCCGGAGAAGGCGTCGTCGAGTTGGGACATGCATCACTCTTTTGATGGAGAATGAAGTCCCGGGCGGGCGCAGCTCGACCGGGGACTTCAAAATGGCGGTCTGGGACAGCGCCCCCCTACTCCTCGTGCTTCACCACGGCGCCGCGGGCCATCACGAAGTCCACGTCGGTGAGCTCGGAGATGTCGCCTAGCGGGTCGCCGTCCACGGCCACGATATCGGCGGAGAAGCCCGGCGCGATACGGCCGATTTCGTCTTCCAGGCGCACATGGCGCGCGCCCACCGTGGTGGCGCTGGCGATCGCCTCCATGGGGGTCATGCCGGCCTCCACATAAAGCTCGAACTCGCGGGCGTTGTCGCCGTGGGCGGAGACGCCGGAATCGGTGCCGAAGGCGATGGTCACGCCGCCCTCATGGGCGCGGCGGACCATGTCCAGCATCTGGGGACCGACCATGCGCGCCTTGGCGGCCTGGAACGGGGTCATCCAGCCGGAATCGGCCTGGTTCGCCACCCATTCACCGGCCATGGCGGTGGGCACCAGCACCGCGTCGTTGTCGCGGAACAGGCGCATGGACTCCCGGTCCAGATAGGTGCCGTGCTCAATGGAATCCCCGCCGGCGCGCAGAAAGGCGTTGATGCCGGTGACGCCGTGGGCGTGGGCGGTGACGCGCCGCCCCATCATGTGGGCGGTCTCCACGATGGCGTTCAGCTCTTCCTGGAAGAATTGCTGCTCCACCCCGGCGCCGGTGGAGGAGAGCACCCCGCCGGTGGCGGTGATCTTGATGACGTCGGCGCCTTCCTGAACCAGCTGTCGCACCGCACGCGAACAGTCAGCCGCGCCGTTGCAGGCATAGGGGCTGCCGTTCTCGCGCAGCACCTGCACCGCCCAGCCGTTTACATCGCCATGGCCGCCGGTGGGCGTCACCGAGCCGCCGGCGATGCGAAGGCGCGGGCCCATGAAATCGCCCGCCTCGACCCCGTCGCGCAGGGCGCGCACCGCTTCGATGTTTCCGCCCACATCCTGAACGGTGGTGAAGCCGGCCTGCAGGGTGCGTCCGGCGTAGAGCACGCCGTCAATGGTGCGATCGGCGACGCCCTCGGAGAACGCGCCGATACGCCGGCCCGGCCCCTGCTCATTGGTGATGTGCACATGGGCGTCGATGAAGCCCGGCATCACGTAATCGTCGGAGAGATCGATGATCTCGGCGCCGTCAGGGGTCACATACCCGCTTTCGATCGCCTCGATTCGATCGCCGCGCACCAGGATCGACATCCCGGTTTGCGGCTGGTCCTCGCCCGGCGCCGCCATCAGCGTGCCGGCGTGGATGACGGTGAGCGGCTCGCCCGCCTCGTCCTGGCTGAATGCGGACGCGGTGAACATGGCGGCGGCGCAGACGCCGGCCAGAGCAATGCGGATCATGGTTCTCTCCCCGATTTATCGTTGGGGCCATTCATCCGCACGCCGCGCGGCCCTGTCAAATCCCGGGCCGATACGAAAACAGCCCGGGCGGGCGCCCGGGCTGTCTGGTGATTTCAAAATGACTGCAGGCGCTTAAAGGCCGGGCAGCTTGGACTGGGCGCTGCGGCGGCGGGTGATCTCCACTTCGCCGCCTCCGGTGACGCGCTCCAAGCGGGCCTCCTCTACGGCCGGGTCCAGCGGCTCGCCCTGGTCATTCACCAGGCGCTCATTATCGCGCCAGAACATTACGCGGTCGGCCAGGCCCTCGCGCTTGCGCACGATGCCGGCGGTCTCGCCGTCGATCAGGGCGCGCACGTCAGGATTGGCGTCCGCAGCGCCGGCCCGGGCGGCGAACAGGATCTCGCCGTCAGTGGCGCGCGAGGAATCCAGATCACCGAACAGGGCGCGGCGCGCCTGGCGATCCTGGAAGATGTCTTCAGCGCGCAGCTCGCCCGGCTGGGGCGGACGCAGATTATACTCGGGCGGCACGGTGAGCGGAGCAATCGTCACGACGCGAAATTCGTCGGGCGTGTTGCGCTCGGCCCCCAGAGCCTGGCGCACGCCGGAGGTGCACGCGCTCGCGCCGATCAGGGCGGCCGCCGAAACAATGAGCAGGGACCGGATTTCCATGTCGTGGAGCCTTCCGCTTAAAAATACTTGCTGAACTTCTAACAGAGGCGCGCAGCAAAAAGCCAGCCTTCTCGGCGCCCTCGAGACGACGCGCTCAAGCGTCCCTGTCGCCGTGCAGCACCAGATCAAGGATCAGCACCGCCACGCCCACGCTGATGCCCGCGTCGGCGATGTTGAACACCCAGGGAAAATACATCCCGGAAAAATCCAGAAAATCGGCCACCGCGCCATAGAAGAAGCGGTCGAGCACATTGCCCAGCGCGCCGCCGATGATCAGGCCGAAGGCCAGCGCCTGAAGCCGGCGCGTCGCCGAGAACATCCACACCGCCAGCAGGCCGGAGATGACCAGGGACACCGCGATCAGAAGCCCGCGCTGCCACCAGCTGTCGGCGGGAAACAACCCGAAGCTGACGCCGCGATTCCACACCATGGTGAGCTTGAAGACCGGATCGATGAGGATGATCGAGTCGCCCGGCGCGCGCGCGTCCAGATCAAGACCGTTCAAAATCCACAGCTTGGTGGCCTGATCGGCGACGAACACGATCAGCGCCACGGCGAATCCGAACAGGACGATGGAGGCTGCGGAGCGGCGCCGCGAGAACAGGCGTTTCATCTGAAATCCCTCAAGACCATCAAGCCGATATCAGCCCTGCTTGAGGAAATCCAGAAGAAGCCGCCGCCTAGCCGCCGATATGGGACAGGAAAGGCAGGCCCAGCGCCACGGCCATCACCATCTCGAACGCCACGCCGCCGATATTGTAGCCGGTGGCGGTCTCCTTCTCGCGGTCGGCCAGAATCGACAGGACGCGGCCGATCGCCATGCCGAGCCAGTAGCAGGCGGCGGCGAAGCTTGACCCCATCACCGCCCCGGCGCCGGCTTGAAAACTCATCGCCAGGGTGAGCAGAACCGCCGCGTGCAGAAACATCAGCGCGCCGCCATAGCTGGCGCGAAACTCCGCCCAGCCGCCCTTCCAGCGCGGATCCGGCGCCAGGCGCACCACACTCTGACCCCAGCGCGGATTAACGAGGCTGAGAAGCCCCATCACCGCCCCCGCGAGCGCGGCGATTCCGGCGATGATCCATGTGATCGGCAAGCCCTCGCCCATGGCGTGCTCCATTATCCCGGTGTGTCGGAAGGGTATGAGTGCGATTCGTTCAAAAAATAGTCCGCCCCGCGATGAAAGAAAGCACAAGACCCCATCAGGCTCGATGAACCTGGTCAACCGCGGCGTAGAGCACGCACAGCCCCGTCACACACACGAGAAACAGGATCGGGACCGCGGCGTCCGGCCCCTGCGCCGCCGCGAGCCCCGCCCCGCACATCAGCGCGGTGAGCCCGCCATAGACCAGCGCCACGCGCCGGTGGCTCCAGCCCGCCGCGATCAGGCGCTGATAGGCGTGCTCGCGGTGGGCGCTGAGCGAAAAACGGCCATGGCGCGCCCGGCGCAACAGCGTCAAAAGCACGTCGGCCAGGAACACCAGTACGAAGAGCGGCGCCAGCCAGAGCGAACCGGAAAATCCCTGCCCGGCCATGGTCAGCGCGCCGGCGGCGTAGGCCGCGCCGGCGGCCAGCGCGCCGCAATCGCCGGCGAACACCCGGGCGGGCGGGCAGTTGAACACGATGAAGCCGGCGAGCCCCGCCGCCAGCGCCGCGCCCAGCAGGTTGGCGTTGAGCACGCCCGCCACCAGTCCGGCGACGGCGAGCGCCAGGCCCGCCGGGATCAGCACCGCGGCGAGCATGCCGTCCGAGCCGTCCATGAAATTGGCCGCATTAACCACCACGAAGACAAACAGACTCGATCCCGCAAGCCCCGCCCACAAGGGGAGGGATACGGCCAGATCAGGGGTCAGACCGATCCAGCCCACCGGGCCGGCGAACCAGGCCAGCGCCACGGAGAGTATGACGAAGGCGGGAAATTTCGCGCGCTCGTCCAAAGTCACCAGATCGTCGGCGAGCCCCAGGGCGCAAAACAGAGCGATGACCCCGAGCACCGGGGCCAGCGCCGCACCGCCCACCGGGAAGGCGCTCGCCACGGCGAGCCCCGCGCCCAGCCCGGCGGCGATCCCCAGCCCGCCGGCGCGCGGCGTCGGGGTCTTGTGGCTGGAGCGTTCATTGGGGTGGTCGATCACCCCGGCCTTCATGGCGAGCAGCGTCACCAGAAGGCTTACGAGAAGGCTGCACAGCCCGGCGATGAGGAACACGCCGCTCACGCCGCGCCGCCCAGCGTCACGGCGCGCACCGTCCATCCCGCGCGCGCGGCGGCGAGCGTGTCGGCCCCGGCGTTTGCGGCGGCCTCAGTTTCAAACAGCGCGAAGGCGCTGGCGCCCGATCCCGACATGCGCGCCAGGCGCGCGCCGGGCAGCGCAGCCAGCGCGTCGATCGTTTCGCCGGCCAGCGGCTCCAGCGTGCGGGCGGGCGCTTCAAGATGGTTTGTCCCGGCCGCGATCACCGCCAGCGCCGCCTCGAAACTTCCCGCGACCGGGAGGCGCACAGGCTCAAGCGGGGAACGCTCGCCCGCATCATGGGCCTTGAACACAGCGCCGGTGCTCAGGCCCACGCCGGGATTGGCGATCACGGCGTGAAGCGCGGGCCAGGCCACCAGCGGCGCAATGCGTTCGCCGATCCCGGTCATCAGGAGCGGGCGCGCATGGACGCAGGCCGGAGCGTCCGCGCCCACCACCGAGCCGATCTCGGCCAGCGCCTTTCTGGAGAATCCCAGATCCCAGATCCGGTTCAGCAAGCGCAGCGCAGCCGCCGCGTCCGCCGAGCCGCCGCCGAGACCGGCGGCCACCGGCAAATGCTTGTCCAGGGTCAGCGCCGCGCCCAGCTCCGGCTTTCCCGCCGCAGCGCGCAGGGCGTAAGCGGCTTTGAGCACTAGGTTCTGCGGCTCAGCCGAGAGCGCCTCGCCTCCGGGGCCGGTGAGCGTGAGGGTGAGAGCTTGCGCCGGCTCGGCGGTCAGGGTGTCGCCCCAGTCGGCGAACACGACGAGCGAGGCGAGCGGGTGATACCCGTCCGCCTGCGCCCGGCCCACGTGCAAGGTGAGATTCACCTTGGCGGGCGCGACCTCCGTTGCGCCGTCGCTCATTCCAGATCGTCCGGCCCGGCTGCAAAGCCCAGCTCAAGGCGGCGGTCCAGCAGGGTCTGTTCGCGCGGATCGGGATTGAGCTCCAGCGCCCGGCGCCACTGGAAGCGCGCCTCCAGATCACGGCCCACGGCCGCATAGGCGTCGCCCAGATGCCAGTTGATGGTGGGGTCGGACGGGCTGCGCTCCACCGCGCGCTCCAGCCAGGTCACAGCCTCGCCCGGCCGGTTCTGCTTGAAATGGCCCCAGCCCAGCGAATCCAGGATCGCGCCATTTTCCGGCGCCAGCCGGGCGGCCCGCGAGACCAGTTCGAAGCCCTCCTCGACCCGCTCGCCGAGCACGATCCAGTTATAGCCCAAATGGTTGAGCACGCGCGGCTCATCAGGAGCGATCTCCAGCGCGTCGAGATAGTAGCGCTCGGCCAACGCCCAGCCCTCGCGCGTCTGGCGGCACACCCCGGCGTAATAGATCGGGCGCCAGTCCAGCGACTCGCCGGCCTCGCGGCGCGCCGCCGTCACCTCTTCGTACAGCACGGCCGCTTCATCGCAGCGGTCTGACGCGCGCAGCATGTCGGCCAGCAAGAGCTTCGGCGCCTCGCGCCGGGTTTCGCCCACCAGCCTGCGGGCCTCGTCCAGCGCCTCGGCCCTCGCGCCGGAGCGAAACTCCAGCCAGGCCGCGTTCACAGACGCCTCGGGGCTGAATGCGCCGTCGCCCATGGTGCGGTAGGCGCGCGCCGCCTCGTCATTGAGGGTCAGCTCCTCCAGCATCTGCGCCAGAGCCATGGTGTTGCGCTGGAAGTTCATATCCAGGCGCTGCACGACGCGCAGATAAAGCGCCGAGTAATCCACCGGCGCCTGGGAGGTCAAAAGCGCGGACGGCGCATAGAGCGCGCGCGCGGCCGCCTCGGCGGGGCGCGGGAAGCGCGGCGCGCGGCGCCGCTGGCTCACCCGCTGAAGGCCTTGCGAGACCTCGGGGTCCTCGCGGCGCGGCGTCTGGGCCAGACGGCGTTCATACACCTCAGCCGCTTCATCCCGGCGTCCGCGCCGCTCCAGAAATTCGCCCAGCAAAACCGTGGTGAAATCATCAAGGCCCAGCGTGGTGTCCGCTGAGCGATAGGCGCGCTCGGCGGCGTCGAGCTCGCCGGCGGCTTCAAGGATCAGCGCGCGATGGACCAGAAGGTGGCCCGTCACCGAGAACGGCGTGTCGGAGCCCGCGGCCAGCTCGCGCGCTGCGTCGCGCTCCCCCTCGTCCACCAGCGTCCAGGCGTGCAGCATCTCCTCGATCATCGCCGAGAACGGATCGGGCGCGGGGTCCCGCTCCGGCGCCTCAAGCCGGGCGCCGGCCAGGACGGCCGCCTGAAGATACAGCCGCGCCAGACGCGAAGCGCCCTGATCGCCGGCGGCAGCCCCGGCGACGGCGTCGGCATGGCCGAAATCACCCGCCAGCAAGGCGGCCAGGAAGGCGCGTTCGGAAATCAGCTCGGAACCCGGCTCGAAGGCCAGCGCCTCGGCGTAAAGGCGGGCGGACGCGTCCACATCGCGCGTGGCGCCGGCGTAGCGGGCGGCGAGAAACGCGCCATAGGCCGACTGGGACCGGGCGTCGGGCGCCATGAAGCCGGCCGGCCCCGCCGTGCAGGCGCTCAAGGACAGGCCCAGACATATGATCGCGCCGGCGCGCACCATGGCGTTCGCGGGACCGGTCATCGCCGCCCCGCGCCCCTTACATGTTCGGATAATTGGGACCGCCCCCGCCTTCAGGCGTGGTCCAGTTGATGTTCTGGTTCGGATCCTTGATGTCGCAGGTTTTGCAGTGGACGCAGTTCTGCGCGTTGATCACGAATTTCTGCTCGCCCGAGCCGTCCTCTTCGGTCCACTCGTAGACCGCCGCAGGGCAGTAGCGCGCCGACGGACCGCCAAAGACCTTCAGCTCGCTCTCCTTTTGCAGCTGGGCGTCGGAGAGCACGAGGTGAACCGGCTGGTCTTCCTCATGGTTGGTGTTGGAGATGAACACCGAGGACAGGCGGTCGAAGGTGAGCACGTTGTCGGGCCTGGGGTAATCTTTCGGCTTGCACTGGTCGGCCGGCTTCGTGGCCTCGTAGTCGGCGCCGCCATGGCCCAGCGTACCGAAGATGGAGAAGCCGAACAGCTCGTTGGTCCACATGTCCAGACCGCCCAGCGCGACCCCGACCAGGGTGCCGTACTTGGTCCAGAGCGGTTTGACGTTGCGGACCTTCTTCAGCTCCTTCTTAACCCAGGACTGGTCATAGGCCGCCGCATAGGCGTCCAGCCGGTCATGCTGACGCTCGGACGTGAGCGCGTCGAACGCGGCTTCGGCGGCCATCATGCCGGTCTTCATGGCGTTGTGGCTGCCCTTGATGCGCGGCACGTTCACAAAGCCGGCCGAGCAGCCGATCAGCGCCCCGCCGGGGAAGACCAGCTCGGGAACCGACTGATAGCCGCCCTCGGTGATGGCGCGCGCGCCATAGGACAGGCGCTCGGCGCCCTCGAAGATCTCGGCGATGTCGGGATGGGTCTTGAACTTCTGGAACTCGCCGAACGGAAACAGGTTCGGGTTCTTGTAATTGAGGTGCACCACGAAGCCGACAGACACCAGATTGTCGCCGAAATGGTACATCCAGCTGCCGCCGCCGGTCTCGTTGTCCAGCGGCCAGCCCATGGTGTGCTGCACCAGGCCCTTCTTGAACTTCTCCGGCTTGACGCGCCACAGCTCCTTCATGCCGAGCCCGTATTTCTGCGGTTCGCGGTCCTTGGACAGGTCAAACTCGCGGATCAGCTTTTTCGACAGCGAGCCGCGCGCGCCCTCGGCGATGAAGGTGTACTTGCCGCGCAGCTCCATGCCGGGCTGGTACATGTCCTTGTGAGAGCCGTCCTTGGCGACGCCCAGATCGCCGGTGACGACGCCCTTCACCACGCCGTCCTCGACGATGTAGTCGGCGGCCGGGAAGCCGGGATAGATCTCCACGCCCATGGCCTCGGCCTTCTCGCCGAGCCAGCGGCACATATTGGCCAGCGAGCCGACATAGCAGCCCTTGTTGTGCATGAAGCCGGGCATGCCGAAGCCGGGCAGCGTCGCCGAACCGGCCTCGCCGAGGGCGACGAACTTGTCTTCGCTCACTTCAGTATCGAAGGGCTGGGTCTCGTCATCGCGCCAGTCGGGGAAGAGCTCGTCGAGCGCCTTGGGATCGAACACCACGCCGGAGAGGATGTGCGCGCCGACTTCAGAGCCTTTTTCCAGAACCGCGACGGAGAGGTCCTTGCCCGTCTCCTCGCATTTCTGCTTCAGCCGGATCGCTGCAGCGAGGCCCGCCGGGCCCGCGCCTGCGATGACGACGTCATAGTCCATGGATTCGCGCTCGATCGCCTCTTCAGCCATGTCGTCTCCTGTCTCTTTCAGCCATTAGCGCCGCTGACGCTGGCGCAGCCGTTTAGCCTGTCTTAGCCTAGGCTTTCCTCATGAGCTAGGGCGCCGCGCGGGCGAAGGCCAGCGCACGCGGCCGCGACAGACAGGTGCACGCCCGACAATGAGCGCTGAGTTGAACCAGGCCGATTTCCGCGCGCTGCAGAGTCTCATCGACTGGTGGGACCAGGCGGGCGTGGAGACCGCGCCGATCCCGGCAAGCGAGGTGCGCGCCCGGGCGCCGGCCCCACCGGACGATCAGGCACGTCCCTTGTCGGAGCGAGCCGGCGGACCGGCTTCTCGCTCACGCCCGGATGCAGGTCCGGATTCCGGCGCCGCCGCGCCGCCGCGCGCCACCCCGGCAGCGGCGCGCGCCGCCGGCTATGGCGGCGCCGCAGGCGAAGACGCAAAAGCGATCGCCGCCAGTTGCGCGACACTGGACGATCTCAAGGCCGCCGTGGAAGCCTTCGACGGCTGTCCGTTGAAGGCCACCGCCACGAAGGCGGCGTTTGCGCGGGGCGACCCGCAGGCGCGCGTCATGGTGATCGGCGAGGCGCCGGGCCGGGAGGAGGACCGCGAGGGCAAGCCCTTCGTGGGCGAGGCCGGCCAGCTTCTGAATCGCATGCTCGCCGCCATCGGGCTGGACGAGACCAGCGCCTACATCACCAATATCGTGTTCTGGCGCCCGCCGGGTAACCGCAAGCCCACCGACGCCGAGATCGAAGCCTGCCGCCCCTTCACCGAGCGCCATATCGAGCTGGCGAAACCCGACTTCATCCTGCTGGCCGGCGGGATGAGCGCGCAGACGCTGCTTCGCCAGCGCGCCGGCATAACCCAGCTGCGCGGCAAATGGGCGGAGCTGAAAGCCGGCGAAGCGACGATCCCGGCCCTGCCCACCTTCCACCCGGCCTTCCTGGTCCGGCGCCCTCAGGAAAAGGCGAAAGCCTGGGCCGATCTGTTGAGCCTGAAGGCGCGGCTTTAGCCGCCCCGCAGCGGTGACTTCGCTTCAGTCTCCCCGACGCGGGAAAAATTTCGACCTGAGCCAGCCAAGCGTGGAGTTTGCGGCCAGCACCTCGCGATAGGCCGCCTCCATGAAATCATCGAGGCCTTCAGGGTCTCCCATCAATTCCATGCGGGTCCTGAACGGGCCGTCCGGATCCAGCGTCTTCACCGGGCGCGCCGGACTGCCGGCGGCGACGGTGTTGGCGGGGATGTCCTTGGTGACGACGCTGCGCGCGCCGATGACGGCGTTGTCGCCGATGCGCACGCCCTTGGAGATGAAGGCGCCGTCGCCGATCCAGACATTGTTCCCGATCACCACAGGCTCGGCCGGAGGCGCGGGATCAATCCGGTTATAAAGCCCGTGCCAGTCGGAATCGGTGATGGTCACGCTCTTGGCCATAAGGGCTCCGTCACCGATCCGGATTGATCTGGCGGCGAGGATGCGAATTCCGCCGGCGAAGAAGCAGCAATCGCCGATCTCGATCTCGCCCGGCGTGTCTTTTGGCGACCACACCGTAAAGCTCACCGGCTGGTCGGAGCGGCTGACGATGTGGATCGCCTTGCCGGCGCGCACATTGGGGCCGAACACCTCCACATTCCAGGGCCGCACGATCTTGGCGTGATCGCCCAGCGCCTCGAAATGGGGCGCCAGGAAGCGCGCGGCCCAGACATTTTCAAAGCGCTCCCACAGCGCGTGCATCCAGTAAGGGCGGTGGTCACGGCGCATGGAAGCGATTATCTCGAAGCTATGAGCGAAGATCGTATCGAAACCGCGATTCTCACCCTTGTCGAACAGCGCGGGGTGGGAAAATCCATTTGTCCCTCAGAGGCCGCGCGCGAAGCGTTCGGCGATGAGTGGAACGGTCACATGCGCCATGTGCGCTCCACGGCGGTGCATCTGGCGCGCCAGGGCCGCATCACGATCCTGCGCAAGGGCAAGCCGGCGGACCCGGAAAACTTCAAGGGCGTGTACCGCCTCGCCCTGCCCCCGGCCGAAGCTGACGGCGAAACCTGATCCGTTCATCGCTTTCAGGCTCGACGCCGCGCCTTGCTGAAGCGATCATTCCGTCCGCGCACCCCCGCGCCGGATGGAGATAGTCCCATGTTCGACCCCGCCCTGAAAGAGATCGCCCAGGAGCTCGTGGACGCCAATCGCAGCGGCGATACGACGGCGCTGCTCGCCACGCGTTATTCACCGGACTGCGTCTCGGTGGAGGCCGCCCAGATGGGCGACATGCCCCGCGCCGCCGAAGGCCTCGACGCCATTCGCGGCAAGCACGCCTGGTGGGAGGCGAACATGGAGTTTCATGGCGGCGAGGTGGACGGCCCGTTCCTGTTTGATCCCGACCGCTTCGCCGTGCGTTTCACCATGGACGTCACCGATAAAAACACCGGCGAGCGCACCCAGAGCTCGGAGATCGCGCTCTATACGGTGAAAGGCGCTAAAGTCGTCCGCGAAGAGTTCTTCTACATAGCCTGACGTGGCGCCGCGACGCTCACCCAGCCTTTCCTGAGAGACGCCCATTTCCGAGAATTCTGAACCCGAGCGGTTTGAAGATGTGAAACGCGCCGCCCGCGCGTGCCGGGTCTGCCAGCCGTTTTTCGACCATCAATGCCGGCCGATCATTCGCGGATCTTCCAACAGCGCGATTCGCATCATCTCCCAGGCGCCCGGCGCCACCGCCCACGCCCTGGACGAGCCGTTCCGTGATCCCTCCGGCGCGCGCCTTCGCGACTGGATGGGGCTGAGCGAGGCGGAGTTCTATGACGAGGGGGTGGTGGCGATCACCCCGGTGGGGTTCTGCTATCCCGGCCATCACAAGGGAAACGACAAACCGCCCAGGCGCGAATGCGCGCCGCTGTGGCAGGCGCGGTGCGATGCGGCGCTTTCAAACGTTCGGCTGACCCTGCTGATCGGCGCCCACGCCCAGCGCTGGGGGCTGGGTGATTTTGCGCAAAAGACGCTCACCGAGACCGTTTCGCAGTGGCGAAAACACCCCGCCCGCCTTGCTGCGCTGCCGCATCCCAGCGGGCGCAACAATGTGTGGCTCGCGCGTAACCCATGGTTCGAAAACGATGTTTTGCCGGACTTGCGCAAACGCATCCGCAGCATCCTTGAGAATCCGGATTGACCGGACAAAGCCTTAGAAAAAACCGGGACTTGCGCCGCTGGGCCCGGAGCGGTAGACCGCGCCCGCGTTCCGCTGAGCGCCTGGCGAGCAGACCCCGGCTTTCGTGACCGGACGGCGCGCCGCGCTTTTTCTGGACGGCGATTTTAGGTCATCCGCATCAGAGGATTCTCCGCCCATGAGCGTGTTCGAACATCAGGCGTTCGACGACCACGAGAAAGTTTTGTTCGCCACCGACCCGGCTTCCGGCCTCAAGGCGATCCTGGCGGTGCACTCCACCGTGCGCGGCCCGGCCGTAGGCGGGTGCCGCATGTGGAGCTATGAAAGCTCCGCAGAGGCGCTGACCGACGTGCTGCGTCTGTCCCAGGGCATGAGCTACAAGAACATCATGGCCGACCTGCCCATCGGTGGCGGCAAATCGGTGATCATGCGCCCCGAGGGCGATTTTGACCGCCAGGCTTTGTTTGAAGCCTTCGGCCGCGCGCTGGAGGGTCTCGGCGGCGCCTATATCTCGGCTGAAGACGTGGGCGTCTCGCCCGACGACATGGTCGCGGCACGGCGCAACACCCGCCACGTGGTGGGCCTGCCCGACGGCACCGGCGACCCCTCGCCGATCACCGCCAAGGGCGTGTTCCTGGGCATTCAGGCCTGCGCCAAGCGCGGCTTCGGGTCTGAGGATCTCACCGGCAAGAAAATCGCCGTTCAGGGCGCCACAGGCCATGTGGGCGCCTATCTGGTGCGCCACCTGGCCAAGGCCGGCGCGGACCTGTTCCTGGCCGATATCCGCCAGCCCGAACTCAAGGCCCTGGCCGAGGAGACCGGCGCGACGATCGTGGAGGATCCCAAGGCGATCTATGACGTGGAGGCCGACATCTTCACGCCCTGCGCGCTGGGATCGGTGATCAATCCCGACACGATCGACCGGCTGAAGGTGAAGATCGTCGCCGGCGCGGCGAACAACCAGCTGCTCACCCGCGACATGGGCGCCGAGCTTCAGAAGCGCGGCATCCTTTACGCCCCCGACTATGTCATCAACGCCGGCGGCATCATCAACGTCATGGGCGAGATCGATCCCCGCTTCAACGCCAAGTGGGTCGAAGGCAAGCTCGTCGCCCTGAAATCGACCCTCGGGGAGATCCTGGACAAGGCGGAAAGCGAAGGCCGTCCGGCCAATATCGTCTCCGATCAGATCGCGCGCGAGCGCATCGCCGAAGCGGCCGCCCAGAAAAAAGCCGCGGCGTAAGCCCCAAGGCGACCGCCCAGTGAAAAGCCCGCGCTGAAAGGCGCGGGCTTTTTTGCGGGCGACACGTGGCCTTCCGAGAGGTGCTCCGGGACGCGGCGGGACGCCTCTACACCGGCACAACGCTGGCGAAGTGGGGATCGAGCGCCAGCCGAACCGCATCGCCGGCGCGTAAAGGATCGGCGAGGGAGGCGCGGGCCTCCACCTCGCGGCCGCTCTCCAGCCGGCAGATCAGCTTGACGTACCCGGCCGCAGCGCGGCGCGAGACGATATCGGCCAGGGCGCCCTCGGCGTCGGCGCGGGCCACCGTCACGCCCTCGGGCCGCACCAGAACCTGGACGAGCGCGCCGGTGTCAAAGCCGGGCGCCTCCACCGCGCCGATGGGGGTGTCCGCCCGGCCCGCCGCGATGCGGGCGTCAAACACCTCCACCGCGCCCAGAAGCCGCGCGGCCTCCACCGAGGCGGGTTTGAGGTAAAGCTGGTCCGGTGCGCCGTGCTGGATGATCCGCCCTGCGCTCATGAGCGCGATGGAATCCGCCAGCGCCAGCGCTTCTTCGGCGTCGTGGGTGACGATGAGGGTCGCGGCCTCGCTGGCGCGAAGCGCGTCGGCTGTGGTTTCGCGCAGGCTCGCACGCAGGCGCCGGTCGAGGCCGGAGAACGGCTCGTCCAGCAGCATCACATCCGGGCCCGGCGCCAGAGCGCGCGCCAGCGCGATGCGTTGCTGCTCGCCGCCGGAAAGCTCATGAGGATAGGCGCCGGCGCGATGCGCCAGCTCCACCGTTTCAAGCCGGGCGAGCGCCGCCTCGCGCTTCTGCGCCCGCGTGGAGCCGCGCAGGCCGAAGGCGACATTGCCCAGCGCGGTAAGGTGGGGAAACAGAGCATAGTCCTGAAAAACCACGCCGCAGCGCCTTGTCTCCGGCTGCAGGTGCACGCCCTCGCCAGACCAGAGCCGGCCTTCGAACCGGACCGCGCCTTCGTCGAGCTTTTCAAGTCCGGCGATGGCGCGCAGCAGCGTGGACTTGCCCGAGCCCGACGGCCCCAGAAGCGCAGTGATCCGGCCGCAGGTCAGCGTCAGGTCCGCGCCGTCCACCGCCGGGCGTCCCGGCGTGAAGCGCACCACCGCGCCGTCCACCGCAAGGCGGCGATCATTGAGGGCGCCCGGTTTCACTTGGTGATCTCCCGCCCGTTTCGTCCGCCCGTGATGCGCCGCGCGATCCAGATCATGGGCGGCAGGGCGATAAGCACGATGAGCAGCGCCGGCGCGGCCGCCTGGCCCAGGCGCTCGTCGCTGGCGTAGTTGTGGGCGGCCACCGCCAGGGTTTCAAAATTGAACGGGCGCAGGATCATGGTGGCGGGAAGTTCTTTCAGAACCTCCACAAAAACAAGCAGGGCGGCCAGCAGCGCGCCCGAACTGATCAGCGGACGGTGAACCCGCCAGGCGGTTTCGCCCGGCCCGGCGCCCAGCGTCCGGCTCGCGGCGTCCAGGGTGGGCGTGACCCGCGCCAGCGCGCTTTCGGCCGGACTGATCGCCGCGGCGGCGAAGCGCGACTGGTAGGCGAAGATGAGCGCGAAGACCGAGCCGGTCAGGAGCGCCGGGAACACGCCGCCGAACAGGGTCGTCCAGCCAGCGTCCAGCCAGCTCTGCGCCAGCCCGAAAAGACCCAGAACCCCGAGCGCCGCCACCGATCCGGGCACCGCATAGCCGAGGCCCGCAAGGCGCGCGGCGAACACCGCCCGCTTGCGCCCGCTTCGAATCGCATAGGCCGCGGCCAGCCCCAGCACTGCGGCGACGGCGCCGGAAATGCTCGCCAGGAACAGGGAATTGCCCGCCGACTCCAGGAGATCGCTCGCCAGCGGCGCGTTCAGGGCGCGCGCGCCGAGCCGGCCCATGGGGATCACCAGACCCAGCATGACCGGCGTCGCACAGGCAAGGATCGCCAGCGCGGCGGCCGGACCGGTCAGGGTGACGCGGCGCGACGGCCGGCGCTTGCCGCTGGGCGCGCTCTGGCGCGCCCGGCGGCGCTGGCTGCGCTCCACGGCGAACAGCACGAAGGCGATTGCAACAAGGATCATGGCAAGGCGCGCGGCGTCGGCGGTGGCGCCCTCGCCCGCCCAGGCGCGGATGAGGCCCACAGAAAGCGTCGGCGCGCCCAGATGCACCACCGCGCCGTAATCAGCCAGGCTCTCCATCACCACCAGCGCCAGACCCGCCGCGATGGCCGGACGCGCCAGCGGCAGGGCGGCGCGCAGGAAGGCGCCGCGCGGCGATTCGCCCAGCGTGCGCGCCGCGTCATAGGCGTCGGCGGACTGACCCGCGAAGGCTTCGCGCGCCAGCAGATAGACATAAGGGTAAAGCGTCACCGCGAAGATGATCCCCGCGCCCACCGGGCCGCGCACGGTGGGTACATAGCCGCCCAGCGGTCCGAAGCCTTGAGTAAGATCATACCAGGCGTAAGCCGCCGCATAGGCCGGCATGGCCAGCGGCAGGGCCACAAGCCATTCAAACACGCCGCGTCCGGGAAAGGCGTAGCGTGCCACCAGCCAGGCCAGAGGCGCGCCGATCACGCCGGCCAGCCCGGCGGCGATGATCGTCACCAGCGCGGTGTGTCCGAGATAGGCCGGCAGCCGGGTCTGGACCAGATGGACCATATAGTCGGTCCAGGGCCCGAAAACGGCGAGCGCCGCGACCGCAAGAAGCGGTGCGGCGCAAACAAGCGCCGCGAAAGCGGCGGGCCAGACCGGGTCGAACCGGCGTCGCGGCGCGCTTACGGCCATCCGACCCGGTCGAAGATGCGTTGGGCCTCGGCGGCGTTGGCGCCGAGCGCGTTGACGTTCACCGGATCGGCCTGGGGCGCGCCGTACGCCTCCAGCACCGGGTTGTCGTAGGCGACGCCCTCGACGGCCGGATATTCATTGGTCAGCTCGGCGAAGGCGCGCTGGGCCTGTTCCGACAGAAGGAAACGCAGGAGCGCCACGGCGTTGTCGCGATTGGGCGCGCCCACTGCGAGGCCGGCGCCGGAGACGTTCACATGGGCGCCCCGGCCGGCGAGATCGGCCATGGCGAAATCGACCGCCTGCGCCACCTGACGGTCGGCGGGATCTTCGGAGCGTTCCACACGCGCCACATAGTAATGGTTCACAATCGCCACATCGCACTGGCCGTCCGCGACGGCGCGGATCTGGTCGGTGTCGCCGCCCTGGGGCGGGCGGGCGAGATTGCGCACCACGCCGTGCGCCCAGCTTTCAGCGGCTTCAGCGCCCTCAGCCTCGATCAGCGCGGCGAGAAGCGACTGATTATACACATTATTCGACGAGCGCACGCAGACGCGGCCGCGCCATTGCTCCCCGGCGAGATTAGTGAAATCGGCGATCTCCGACGGGTCCACCCGGTCCGCGGCGTAGGCGATTCCGCGCACCCGCGTCGCAAAGCCGAACCAGCCGTTTTGAGGATGCACCAGATTGTCCGGCACGCTGGCGAGCGCGTCCTCAAGCTCCGGCGCCGGCTGGAACAGGCCGGCCTGCTCGGCGCGCCAGAGGCGGCCTGCGTCCACGGTGATCACCACATCGGCGGGGCTGCGGTCGCCGTCGGTGCGAACCCGTTCGATCAGAAGATCGCCGCCGGCCTCCACCACATTGACCGCGATGCCGGTCTCTTCGGTGAACGCCGCGTAGACCGCTTCGTCCGAGGCGTAATGGCGCGCGGAGAAGACGTTCACCTCGCCCGGCGAGGCGGCGCCGCCGGCGGCCTCGTCTGCGCTATCCGGCGCACCGCAGGCTGACAGAGCAAAAAGAGCCGCGCCGGCCAGAAGCGCCAGGCGATGGATCGGGGCGCGAAAAGAAGTCATGGCGTCTCCGCTTGGTTTGCGCGCCGGAGCCCGGCTGCGCGGTTTCAGGCCCCCTCTTGTCACCTTTGAGAATGTTTCGCAAGTGCGGCGGTGCGCCGCGCGCCGCGCCTGGTGGCGGCGCGTATGCGCGGTGGATGCCCTTGCGCTCCAGGTCGCGACGTAACAGCCTTGGACAACGCCGGCGCGGCGCCGGTCCGGACAGAACGGTCGAACAACGCCGCCAGAAGTGGCTGGAGAGCGCTTTGAACACGAATTTTCTGATGCGGGTGTTCAGCCTGGCGCCTCTGGCGGCCGGCGCCCTTGCAGGGTGCGGCTCAGACGACGCCCCCACAAGCGTCGGGGCCGGTCCTGAGATCGCGGCGTGCCTGGCGACGGCGCCGGACGCCGCCCGGATCGCTGCGGGCGCCTATCTGATCGGAACCAACGCGCGCAATCGCGAGGAAGGCCCGCCGCGCACCGTGGAGACGCCGGACTTCACCCTGGACGCCGCCGAGGTCACAAACGCCCGGTTCGCCCGCTTTGTGGCGGAGACCGGCTATGTGACCGTCGCTGAACGCGCGCCCGACCCGGCCGACCACCCCGGCATTGATCCCGATCTGCTCGTGCCCGGCTCGGCGGTGTTCGGCGTCGATCCGGCGCGTGGCGGCTTCTGGTGGAGCTTTGTCCCGGGCGCGTCCTGGCGCACGCCCCAGGGACCGGGCAGCGATATTAACGGGCTTGGCCCCCTGCCGGTGGTTCATGTGGCCTATGAGGACGCCGCCGCCTACGCCGACTGGGCGGGCGGGCGGCTACCCCGCGAAGACGAGTGGGAGATCGCGGCGCGCGGCGCCATTGAGGGCGCCGACTTTGTCTGGGGCGAGGCGTTTCGCCCCGACGGAACCTGGCGGGCGAACACCTGGCAAGGACCTTTCCCGGTGATCGACACCGGCGATGACGGGTATCAGGGCCTGGCGCCGGTGGGCTGCTATGAGGCCAACGGCTACGGGCTCTACGATATGGCGGGCAATGTCTGGGAGTGGACGTCGAGCCCGTTCGACGCGTCGCAAGAAACCGGCACAATCCGCGGCGGGTCTTTCCTGTGCGCGCCCAACTATTGCGCCCGCTTCCGCCCCGCCGCCCGCCAGCCCCAGGAATGGGACTTCTCGGCCAGCCATGTGGGTTTTCGCGTTCTCTACGAACTCGAATAGACGCCGCCGGCCCTGGCCGACCGGTTCAGCGCAACAGGGGTTGCAGGCGCCGCATCGGCGGCTAGCCTGCCGTTCGATAGTCTTTGGGAGAAGTGACATGTCTGGACGGACACGGTTTTTGGTCAGCGCGGCCCTTGTTGCGCTTGTGACAGGTTTTAGCGCGCAGGGCGCCGCCCACGCTCAGGAAGCGCCGATCGTGCAGCCCGGCGCGCCCGGCGAGGCGGCGCGTCAACTCAGCGCAGAAGAAGCCTCGCGAATCGCGTCCAACCGATACTCCGAAGACGATGTGCGCTTCATGCAGGACATGATCGTGCACCATCACCAGGCGGTGCAGATGGCCGCCCTGGTCGGCGACCGCACCAATACGCAGGCTCTGGTCGATATCGCCGGGCGCATCGACGCCTCCCAGGCCGACGAGATCAGCTTCATGCAGACCTGGCTGCGCCAGCGCGGCGAGACCGCGCCCGAGCCGGGCTCGGACCCGCACGCCATGCACGACATGAGCGCTATGGGTGATGGCGCTCACCGCACCATGGCGGGCATGGCCAGTCCGCAGCAGATGGAGGCGCTGGCCGCCGCATCCGCGTCCGGGTTCGACCTGCAGTTTCTCAATCTGATGATCGCGCACCATGAAGGCGCGATCGTGATGGTCGACCGGCTGCTGGACCAGCGCGGCACGGCGTACGATCCGCTCCTGTTTGAATTCGTCAATGACGTGCGCAGCGAGCAGCGCGCCGAGATCCGGCGCATGGTCGCGATCCTCGCCGAGTTGTCCGACGATCCGCGCGCCGGCCTGGCGGCGGGGTTCCGCGACGCGGAAGAGGCGATCTTGAACCTCGAACTGGTCGCCAGCCTGGGCAAGCCCACCGGCTTTTTCGACCCGGAAAACCCGGCCGGCTTCCCGCCCGAACTGCCCGGTGACGAGGACGGCGGTGACGCGGAGGCCGCCGACGCGGAAGACGCGGGCGAAGACGCCGCCCCCCGCTTTGGCGACCGCTCGCCCTTCCTGAGCTTTTCCAACACCGACATGGCGTTCGCCGGCGATATTCTGGCGGCGGGCAATTATCACGGCTTCAATCTGTACCGCCTGGGCGGCGACGCACCGCAGCTGATCAGCTCGGTGGTGTGTCCGGGCGGCCAGGGCGACGTGTCGATCGTCGGTGATCTGCTCCTTGTCTCCGTCCAGGACACGCGGGCCCGCGTCGATTGCGGGCGTCAGGGCGTGAGCGAAGACGTGAGCGAGGAACGGTTCCGGGGCCTGCGCATATTCGACATCTCAAATCCGGTCACGCCACAGCAGGTGGGCCTGGTCCAGACCTGCCGTGGATCGCACACCCACTCGGTGGTCTCCAGCGATGACGACACGATCATCGTCTATAATTCCGGCACCAGCTCGGTGCGCCCGGAAGAGGAGCTCGCCGGGTGCGTGGAAGGCCTACCCGGGGACACCGACACGGCGCTGTTCAGCATCGACGTGATCGAGATTCCCGTCAGCAATCCCGGCGCCGCGCAGATCGTGGGTCGCCCGCGCGTGTTCGCCGACGACGAGACCGGGCGCATCGCCGGGCTCTGGACCGGCGGTGACCATGGCGAAGGCACGCAGCGCACGTCGCGCACCGACGAATGCCATGACATCACGGTGTTCCCTTCGCTCGATCTCGCCGCGGGCGCCTGTTCGGGCAACGGGATCATCTTCGACATCTCCGATCCGCGCGCCCCGACGCGCATCGACGCGGTCACCGATACCGGCTTCGCCTACTGGCACTCGGCGACGTTCAACAATGACGGGACCAAAGTCCTGTTCACCGACGAGTGGGGCGGCGGCGGCCGGCCGCGCTGCCGGGCGCAGGACCCAGACACCTGGGGCGCCGACGCGATCTATCAAATCCAGGACGGCCGCCTGGAATTCGCCAGCTATTTCAAGATCCCCACCGCCCAGTCGGAGGTGGAGAACTGCGTCGCCCACAACGGCTCCATCATCCCGGTGCCGGGCCGCGATATCTTCGTGCAGTCCTGGTACCAGGGCGGGATTACGGTGATGGACTTCACCGATGCGAGCCAGCCTTACGAGATCGGCTTCTTTGACCGCGGCCCGGTCCACCCGGACATTCTGGCGTCGGGCGGATACTGGTCGAGCTACTGGTATGACGGGCGCATCTACGCCACCGAGATCGGGCGCGGGCTGGACGTGTTCGAGCTGGTGGAAAGCGAGTTCCTGACCGCCAACGAGATCGCCGCCGCCCGACTCGCCGACCAGGGCGAAGCGTTCAATCCCCAGCAGCAGACGCCGGTGACCTGGCCGGACCATCCGGTCGTGGCTCTGGCCTATGTGGACCAGATGGTGCGGGGCGACGCCCTGAGCGCTGAGCAGGCCGAGGCGCTTACCGACGCGCTGCAGCAGGCCATCGCGCCGATCGAGGCCGGCGCGCAGGATCAGGACCTGGCGTCGACCCTGCGCGCTCTGTCCGGCGCGCCTGCCGGCGACTCCGGCTCCCACGCCGCGGCGCTTCGCAGCGTCATTGAAGGCGTGGCTGACGCTTTGGGCTAGCGTCAGGCTCTGACTGAATCGACAAAAGCTGCGGCCTGATCGGGGCCGCGGCTTTTTTTTCGGGGCGGGTCCGGCCGTCACAGGCCCGCCGACCGTCAGGGCGCCGGCGGTCGCAACACCAGCTCGGACCGGGCGGCGGCGGCGATCGCTTCATCGCTGAACCACCAGTAAGTGTCCGGCTCCGCCGTGGCCCAGTGCGCCGTCTGATCCGACAGGTGCGGGTGGAAGGTCCGCCCCACAACGCCGCCGGGCAGGACGGCGCGCACCTTGTCCGGATCGTTGAGGTCGGCGGTCATGCGCAGCGAGGCCGACCATTGGGGGTCGAACGGCTGATTGAACGGATAGAGCGCGCGTAGAAGCGTCTCGCCGGAGCCGGACATGGCAAGGTCTTGATTGCCGGTCAGCCGGCCGACCAGACCGTCGCGCCGCAGCGGTCCCTGAAAGCGCATGCGATGCACCGCGCCCCAGCGCCAGTCGGCGCGGTTCGGCCCATGACTCTGCGTCAGCCTGTCCAGCGCCGCAGACCCGGCGCGCCGGATCAGCACCGGCAGGGTCTCCGTCTGCGGCGTGGCGGCGTCGTCGAACCAGGGAGAGTCGCCGGCCTGCACCATGGCGTCAAAGCGCTCCTGCCAGACATACCAGTTATCAAGGTAATCCGTGGTGAGCTCACTCCCCAGCTCGTCCTCGAAGGTCAGGCGCGCCAGATGCCGGATCGTCTCTTGAAACAGCGTGGTCTCCACCCCGTCCTGGTCGTCATGGTGATCCCAGGCGCCCAGCGTCTCGCCCAGCTCCTGAAGGGCCGGCTCGTCGGCGGCGACAAGCGCGCGAGACAGGATCGGCGCAAGATCACGCGCGAACAGGTTCAGCGTGTCGTATTGCGCCGCCCAGGCGTCTTCGGCCGTCACCTGCGGCGCGTCGAACAGCGCCTGCATGCGCCGGTAGCGATAGGCGGGGGAGGCGTAGCTTGTGTAGACATAAGGATAGTCGGCCGGCGCCGTCATATGATTGGCGCTGCCGGTCCAGCCGCGCGGCGGATCAATTTCGCCGGGCATCTCTTCCGGCGGGATCGGACCGGCCCAGTTGTCGACCCCGTCGGTGACCGGAAACGGCGCCATGCCGTTCCCGCGAAGGCGGATCGGCGCGACGCCGCTGGCGTGGCGGGCGATGCGGCCTTGGGTGTCGCCGACCACGAAGTTCAGCGACACGATGCGCACCTGCTGGATCGCCGCGACGGCCTCCTCCACGCTTCGCGCGGTCATCAGCGGCTCGATTCCCAGCTGCGGCGACATGTATTCCGCCGTCGCCCAGCGCAGGCTCAGCACATGACCCGCGGCGCGGCCCGGATCATGATCGGTGATCACCGGGCCGCGGCGCGTGAATCGAACCGGCAGCGCTTCTTCGCGCACACCGGTCTCGGCGGTCTCGTCCTTGATGCGAATAGTCTCCACCACCGTCTCGAAGGGCAGAGAGCGCTCGCCCTCCAGATAGCGGTCCGGATCTTCGGGATCGAGCGTCTCCACGTACAGATCCACCGCATCGGCGTAGGCGTTGGTGACGCCCAGGGCGATGTGTTCATTGCGCCCGATCACCACGCCGGGCATGCCGGCGCTGACCCCGACGATACGCAGGTCCGGCGTGATCAGCCCCACCGGATGCCAGGGCCCGGGCAGAATGCGGCTATCAAGATGGGGGTCGTTGGTGACGACAGCCGCCGGGGCGCCGGCCTTGGCGCCGCTCATCGCCCAGTTATTGCTGCCCCCGGCCCCGCTGACGCTCCAGCCGCCCTGCGTCCAGCCCGGCGCGAGCGCAGACGGTCCGGTCCAGCGCCCGCCCGGCCCCGCTGCGGCCTGAGCAAGATCGTCTGCTTCGCCGCCCCCGGCGGCGTCTGGGTCATCGGGATTCACGGTCAGCGGCGCGATCTCTTCAAAGGCATCGGCGCCGACGCCGTCGATCAGGCGTTGGGCCAGCAGCTCGGCGTCGAAATTCGCCGAGCTCGACCATCCCAGGAAATACATGACCGCCAGCATGTCGGCCTGGCTCCACACCTCCGGCTCGAACCCGGCCAACTGAAACTCTAGGGGGTGGGCGCCGGAGCGGGTCTCGATATAGGCGTTCAGCCCGTCCACATAGGCTTTAAGGTTCTCCCGCGGTCGCCGCGCCAGCACATCGGCCTGGCGTTCGCCGAGCCGGTGAAAGCCGATGACGCGCGCCTCCCGGTCAAGGTTCAGCACCACATCGTCCGGCCCCGCGCCGAAAACTTCGGCCAACCGCCCGGTCGCCGCGCGCTTGGCGGTCTCCAGCTGGAACAGGCGGTCCTGCCCGGCCACGAAGCCCTGGGCGCGCAGCGCGTCCTGAAAGGTCTCAGCATGAATGTACGGCGTCCCGCGGGAATCGCGCACCACCCGGACCTCAGCGCTGAGACCTGGCAGGTTGAGGGTTCCGCTCGTCTGGCGGTCATTGATGTGCGGCAGGACCGCCCACAGCGCCGCGCCCCCAAGGATTACGAGCGCCGCTGCGCCCAGTGTTACACCTGTAAGAATGCGCACGCCTGGCCCCCCCCGATCATCGGCACGTCGTGGCGGGGAGCCTGCGGATCAAACACGAGCTTGGCAACGCCCGACCTGCCGCGGGGCGGGCGAAGGGGGCGCGCGGTTGATCAGGCCGGGCGCTCAGGCCGGGCGTCGGTACGCGGTCCAGGTGGCGATCCCGAAAACGCCCACGCCATAGACATTGATCGCCAGCGCCGCGCCCCAGGCGAGCGGCGAGATGTAACCGCTCAGTCCGGTCTCTGCGGTCAGCGCCATGAGATGAGGCAGAACGCCGGCGCCGATCAGCGCCAGGCTCAGGACCGGCAGCGCGGCTTTATGGATCCGCCTCCAGCCAAGCACGCCCGCCATGACGAACGCGGCGAAGACCATCACGAAGACCGCGCCCGCCGCGGGGTTGGTCGGCGCCAGCCCTGCGCCGCCGAGCGCGATCATCGCCGCGCTTGCGCCATTATACGCCAGGCCAAGGCCGACCCAGATCAGTTGATGGACGAAAATCAATGACACCGTCATTCCGGCGCGGCCCTCCGGAGCGGCGGGGCCCGGTCTGCGGGTTCCCTGGATGGCGGGACACTGCGGTGCATCGTCACAGCAAAAACCCCCGCTCGGACGAACCGGCGGGGGTCTGAACGGCCCAAAAGCCGGAATAATGGTGGGCGGCACAAGGATCGAACTTGTGACCCCTTCGGTGTGAACGAAGTGCTCTACCGCTGAGCTAGCCGCCCGAAAGAGGAGGCGTCGTTTACGCCACGGGACCTGCAGGGTCAAGCCGTTACGGCGCCGGGATTCGCCCGCGGTCTGGATCGCCGGACCGCCGAGACTCTCGTCGCCAAACCTGAATTCGCCGAACTCGCGGCGAACGCGCAAACATATAATCTCAGACGCGGCGTAATATTTTTTTTAGGCCAAAGGGCTTCGTCACACTTTCGTCAAACAGAAATATCACCTATATGCCCATCGAACGCTTGGAACTTAGTAGAGTGAGCGTCCGTTTCCAAACCATAACAAGCCCCGCACGGGCGCCCTGGCAGCGCGCGTGACGAAGGAGGTCCTCCCCATGGCCAGTAATGATTTTTGCACTCGTGAAGGCGCGCTTCGTTTGAAAGAACGGATCGAGGCCTACTGGAAAGAACGCGGCTTCGATGTCTCCATCGAGCTGCACGAGGCCGGCTTCATGCCCGCCATGCGTTCGGCGCGCACCGATGTGCGCTCCAACATGATCAACGGCATGCCTGGCTACGCCAATGATCGCGGCGCCGAGCGCCGCAGCGCGTAAGCGCAGACAGCTATTGCTCACTTGGGTTTGAGCAGATCCGCGACCAACGCGGGCAGCTCGTTCCAATGCTTGAAAAGCCGGTCGGCGCGAAGATCGCCGACCGGCTTTTCACTATATCCGTCCTCGAAAATCACGCACCACGCCCCGGCTGCGCGAGCTGCTTTTGCGTCCGGTTCGGAATCGCCCACCAAGACCGTCCGATCGTCGGCCTTGCCGCCGATGGCGGATTCCAGATGGCGCGGATCGGGCTTTTTTTCCGGCGTGTCCTCCGGCCCGACGATTCGCACGAATCGATCCGCCATGCCCAGCGTCTCCAGCAGAGACCGCGCAAGGCTCGTGGGCTTGTTGGTGCAAACCGACAGCTCGGCCGCGTTGGCCGCAAACACGTCCAGCGCGTCCAGCACGCCGTCAAACGGACGCGACTGATCAGCGATGCCGGCGCGGTAGCTGTCCATGAAGATGTCCAGGCGCTGCTCCAGGGCTTCGTCCGAGAGGGCGGGCGCGCCGGCGCGTTCATAGGCGCGCTGGATAAGCGCCCGCGCGCCGCGGCCCACCATGGCGCGCACCGCCGCGATCGGCACGGGCTCCAGCCCTTCAGGAACCACGGCGGCGTTGAGCGCGCGCACAAGGTCAGGCGCGGTGTCCACCAGCGTGCCGTCGAGATCAAAGGCGATGCGCGCACGATTCAGCCGGGAGAAGTCAGGCGCCATGGCCAGTCCTTGCTTAAAATTCTCACTGCGCATGGTCGCGCGCCGATGGGCGATAGGCTATAGCCGCTCCAGTCGCGTTCAACCGGCTCAACGCACTTTGCCTCAGCTTGTGGAGCCTCGTCATGCCGCATAAGCCCCGCGCCGCCATCATCCTCGCCGCCGGACACGGAACGCGGATGAAATCAGAGCGCGCCAAGCCGCTTCACCCGGTCGCCGGGCGCTCCATGCTCGACTGGTCGCTTGATCTGGCTGAGACCAGCGGCGCGACGCGCAAAATCGTCATCTGGGGCGCCCATTCGCCCGCGATCCGAGACGCCGCACAGGCCGCCGGCGCCATCCCCGCGCTGCAGGACCCGCCCCGCGGGACCGGCGACGCGGTGAAGCAGGCCGCCGAGGCCTTAGGCGATTTCGACGGCGATGTGATCGTGCTCTACGCCGACACGCCGCTGATCCGGCCTGAAACCGTGGATCGGGTCTTCGACGCATTGTCGGGCGGAGCGAGCGTCGCGGTGCTGGGCTTTGAACCGGACGAGCCGGGCCAGTACGGCCGCCTGATTGAAACCGGGCAAGGCGATCTGGACGCGATTGTTGAAGCCTCAGAGGCCAGCCCGGAACAGCTGCAGGTGCGCCTGTGCAATTCCGGCGTGCTGGCGTGCGAGAGCAAGATCCTGTTCGAGCTTTTGTCCGAGATCACCAACGACAACGCCAAGGGCGAATACTACCTCACCGACCTTGTGGGACTGGCCCGCGCCCGCGGGCTCACCGCCAAAGCCGTGCGCGCGCCGGAAGCCGAAGTGCTGGGCGTCAATTCCCGCCTTGATCTGAGCCAGGCCGAGGCCGCGTGGCAGGACCGGCGCCGGCGCGAGGCCATGGAGGCGGGCGTCACCCTGATCGCGCCGCACACGGTGGTGTTCAGCCATGACACGATCATCGAGGCCGATGTCACCATCGAGCCCAACGTGGTCTTCGGCCCCGGCGTGACGGTCCGGTCCGGCGCGGTGATCCGCGCATTCTCCCATCTGGAGGGAGCCCATGTTGCCGGCGGCTGCGAGGTGGGTCCCTATGCGCGCCTTCGCCCCGGCGCGGTGCTGGAGACCGGCGCGAAGGTCGGAAATTTTGTTGAAGTGAAGAAGGCCCGTCTTGGCGAAGGGGCCAAGGCGAACCACTTGTCCTATATCGGCGACGGTGATGTCGGCGCGCACGCCAATATCGGCGCGGGCACGATCTTTTGTAATTATGACGGCTTCTTCAAGAACAAGACCGTCGTCGGCGACGGCGCCTTCATCGGCTCCAACTCGTCGCTGGTGGCGCCGGTCACCATCGGCAAGGGCGCCATGACGGCGTCCGGCACGGTGGTCACTGACGACGTGCCCGACGACGCCCTGGCGCTGGGCCGCGCCAAGCAGGTCGTCAAGGACGGATGGGCCGCGCGTTTCCGCAAGGCGATGCAGGCCAGGAAAGACAAGCAGAAGAAGGACTAGGCGGACATGAAAGACGGGCTGATGACGCTGGAAAACCGCCTGAAGGACAAGAGCCTTCTCAAAACCGAGAGCTTTATCGACGGCCAGTGGGCCGGCGGTGAGACGAATTTCGACGTGATCTGCCCCTCCGACCGGTCGCTGGTGGCCAAGGTCGCCGATGTGGGCGAGGCCGGCGCGAAAACCGCCGTGGACGCGGCGGCGCGGGCGTTCGAAAAATGGAAGAAGACCAGCGTTTATGAACGCGCACGCCTGGTGCAGCGCTGGCACGACCTGATCCTGGAAAACGTCGCAGATCTGGGAACCATCATCACCGCTGAAATGGGCAAGCCGCTCACCGAAGCGCGCGGCGAGGTGGCCTATGGCGCGGGCTTTGTGAGCTGGTCGGCCGAAGAGGCCAAGCGCATCCATGGCGAAACGCTGGCGACGCCGTTTCCCGGTTCGCGCGGCTGGACGATCCATCAGCCCATCGGGGTGGTCGCCTGCATCACGCCGTGGAATTTCCCCTCCGCCATGATCACCCGCAAATGCGCCCCGGCCATCGCCGCAGGCTGCACTGTGGTTTGCAAGCCGGCGCCGGAAACGCCCCTCTCCGCCCTGGCGCTGGCCGAGCTGGCGCGGCGCGCCGGCATTCCCGACGGCGTGTTCAACGTGGTGTGCGGCGCGGCCGACAAGATCGGCCCGGTGCTCACCGGCTCCAACGCGGTGCGCATGGTGGGCTTCACCGGCTCCACGGCTGTCGGCAAGCTGTTGATGCGCCAGGCCGCCGACGGCGTGAAGCGTGTGGCGCTGGAGCTGGGCGGCAACGCGCCCTTCCTGATCATGGACGACGCCGACATCGAGGCCGCCGCCGACGGCGTGATCGCCAGCAAGTTCCGCGCGGCTGGCCAGACGTGTGTCTCGGCCAACCGCATCATCGCCCACGCCCCCATCGCCGATAAGCTCATCGCCGCGATCAAGACGCGGATGGAGAAGCTGAAAGTCGGCTCCGGCTTTGAGGACGGGGTGAATTTCGGCCCCCTCATCCATGACGCCGCCGTGGCGCGCGTCGATGAGCTGGTGAAGGACGCCAAGTCTCGCGGTGCGACCGTCCATCTGGGCGGAACCCCGCTGGCCGACGAGCTGGGCGGCGCGTTCTATGCGCCGACACTCATCGAGGGCGGCGAGGATTTCGAGCTGGCCCTGTTCAGAAACGAGATCTTCGGCCCCGTGGCTTCAGTCTATCGCGCCAAGGACGAGGCGGAGATGATCCGGCTCGCCAATGACACGCCCTACGGCCTGGCCGCCTATGTCTACACCCGCGACGTGAACCGCGTGCACCGCCTGTCCGAAGGGCTCGATTTCGGGATGATCGGGATCAACGCGCCCATGGTCGGCTCGCCCGCCACCCCGTTCGGCGGGGTCAAGGAGTCCGGCATCGGCCGCGAGGGCGGCAAGTGGGGCGTGGAGGAGTTCACCGAGCTCAAATTCGTCCTTCTGGGCGGGGTGGACCAGTGACCGGGGCCGCCGGCCAGAAAGCCTTCGCCGCCGCCGCCGCGCTGGAGCTTGTGGAGTCCGGCATGACGCTGGGCCTCGGCTCCGGCTCCACAGCCGAGATCTTCATCAAGCAGCTGGGCGCCCGGATCACGGCCGGCGAGCTGGACCGCATCGTCGCGGTTCCCACCAGCCAGGCCAGCGCCGAAGCCGCCCGCCTGGCCGGCGTGCCGCTCATCGATGTGGACCATGTGGTGCGCATCGATCTGACCGTGGACGGCGCCGACGAGGTGGACGGCCGCTTCCGCCTGATCAAGGGCGGCGGCGCGTGCCTCTTACGTGAAAAGATCATCGCCCACGCCTCAGACCTCATGGCCGTGGTGGTGGATGAAACCAAGCTAGTGGAGACGCTCGGCGCGTTTCCGCTGCCGGTGGAGGTGGACCCGTTCGCCTTCACCATCACCGCCAAGAAGGTGTTCGACGTGCTGCGCGCCTGCGGCGTCGCCCGGCCGGAAGTGTCGCTGCGCCGGCTCGCCGACGGCGGCGATCCCCTGCTCACCGACGGCGGCCACTACATCCTGGACTGCGCCTGCGGCGGAATCCCCGACCCCGAAGAAGCCGCCCTGGCGCTGAACACCGTGCCCGGCGTCATCGAAAACGGCCTCTTCATCAACCTCACCCGCATGGTGATCGTCGGCGAAGACGGCGGCGCGCAGGTGCTGGAGCTTTAGGGGCCTTGTCTTCCCCCTTGATGGGGGGTGAGCCTGCCGAGATCGATCCGGGGCATCGATCGAACAGGCGAAAGCGCGAAGCGGGCAGAGTGCGCGCCCGTCCTCCCCCGGGGCCTGCCGGCCCGTTCGCTCGCTTCAATCGATCCACTGGATCGATTGATCGGCTAAAGCCGACCGCGGCTCACCCCGCCGCGTTCAGCGCATACCCCGCCGAGCGCACGGTGCGGATGGGGTCGCCGTCGCCGGCCTTGCTGAGCGCCTTGCGCAGACGGCCGATATGCACGTCGACGGTGCGCGCCTCCACATAGACGTCCGAGCCCCACACCGCGTCCAGAAGCTGCTCGCGGGAGAAAACGCGGCCCGGATGCTGCATGAGATAATCCAGAAGGCGAAACTCGGTGGGGCCCAGATGGACCTCTTCTCCCGAGCGCGAAACGCGGTGGGCGACCCGGTCGATGGAGAGTTCGCCGACCACCACCCGGTCTTCGGCGAGCCCCGGACGGATCCGGCGCAGCACCGCGCGCAGGCGCGCGAACAGCTCCTTCATCAGGAAGGGTTTGACGATGTAGTCGTCGGCCCCGGTGTCGAGCCCGCGGATCCGGTCGGCTTCCTCGCCGCGCGCGGTGAGCATGATGATCGGCAGGTTGCGGGTCTCCTGGCGGCTGCGAAGCCGGCGGCACACCTCGATGCCGGAGATCTTCGGCAGCATCCAGTCGAGCACCACCACGTCGGGCTGGCGCTCCTCCACGAGCATCATGGCTTCCTCTCCGTCGGCGGCGACGGAGACCCGGAAGCCTTCCTTTTTCAGATTGTACTGGAGAAGTTCGGACAGGGCGTCCTCATCCTCAACGACCAAGACGTGCGGCTGCATGTGTCCTCAAAGCCCCTTAAGACGTCTCCGGGCGGGGGCCGCGCGGACGTTCCGACGCGATCTCCCGTCCGGTCACCAGATAATGGATGACCTCGGCGATATTCGTGGCGTGGTCGCCGATGCGTTCGAGATTCTTCGCCACGAAAAGAAGGTGCGCCCCGGGCCCGATCATCTGGCTGTCGTCGGCCATGGCCTGGACCAGTTCACGAAACAGGGCGTTGTAGTGTTCGTCCACATCGTCGTCGCGCTCCCACACGCCCACGGCCCGGCTGGTTTCGCCGGTGGCGTAGGCGTCGAGCACCTGGTGGAGATGGCTGAGCACCAGCTTGCCCATCCGCTCCACCGATCCGGCGAACGGGGTGGGATCGCTTTCATTCAGGGTCGGGACGCGCCGGGCGATGGATTTGGCCAGATCGCCGACGCGTTCCAGATCGGCGACGATCTTCAGCGCCGCGATGCACACGCGCAGATCCTGGGCGATGGGCTGGCGCAGGGCGAGCAGGCGAATGATCTTCTTCTCGATGTCGCGCTGCATGTCGTCCACCTGGACGTCACGCGCCACCACCTCGCCGGCGAGATCGCCGTCGCGCGTTGTGGCCGCTTCGATGGCGTCGGCCACCATGGCCTCGGCCATTCCGCCCATGGCGGACACGTCCGCTGAGAGCTGCTCGAGCTCTTCGGAGAACGCCTTGACGATGTGCGGCGCCTTGACCGGTCCGGTCATCTGCTTCGCCTTTCACGCCCCAGAGGGATGCACGCTTCGAGGGGGCTCACCCGAACCGTCCGGTAATATAATCCTGAGTCCGCTGATCGCGGGGATTTGTGAAGATCTCTTCTGTGGGTCCGTATTCCACCAGCGACCCGAGGTGGAAGAAGGCGGTCATCTGGCTGACGCGCGCGGCCTGGGCCATGGAGTGGGTGACGATGATCAGCGCGTAGTTCTCGCGCAGCTCGTCGATCAATTCCTCCACCCGCGCCGTGGCGATGGGATCCAGCGCCGAGCACGGCTCGTCCATGAGGATCACTTCGGGATTGACCGCGATGGCGCGCGCAATGACCAGGCGCTGCTGCTGACCGCCGGAAAGCGAGGTGCCCGGCGCGGCGAGGCGGTCGGCCACCTCCTGCCAGAGCCCGGCTTTTCGAAGGCTGGTCTCCACGATCTGGTCGAGCTCCTCGCGATTGGCGGCCAGGCCGTGAATGCGCGGACCGTAGGCGATGTTCTCGTAGATCGTCTTGGGAAACGGGTTGGGTTTCTGGAACACCATGCCCACGCGCGCCCGCAGCACGACCGGATCCACCGAACGGTCATTGACCTCCTGGCCGTCGATGAGGATCGAGCCGGTGACGCGGGCGTTGTCGATGGTGTCGTTCATGCGGTTGATGCAGCGCAGGAAGGTGGATTTGCCGCAGCCGGACGGGCCGATGCAGGCGGTCACCGACCGGTCGGGAATCTCCATCCCCACCTTGTACAGCGCCGCCTTGCCGCCATAGGTCACGGCGACGTCCTTCACCGACACCTTCACCGTCTGCCCCGCCGGAGCAGGGTGATAGACGGTGGCGGCCGGCGTCTCGGGCGCATCGCGCGCGTCGCGGTCCAGATTGGCGTAACTGGTCACTACCATCTCCGTTCGAAGCGGCGGCGCAGATAGATCGCAACCGCATTGAAGAGAATCATCACGAATAGAAGGATCAGGATCGCCGCCGCCGTGCGTGCCTCGAACGCGCGCTCGGCGCCGGTGGACCACAGGAAGATCTGCACCGGCATCACGGTCGCCGGCTCTGTGAACCCGGACAACCCCAGGCTCGGCGGATCCGCGATGAAGGCCACCATGCCGATCATCAAAAGCGGCGCGGTCTCGCCCAGCGCCTGGGCCAGGCCGATGATCGAACCGGTGAGAATGCCGGGCGCGGCCAGCGGAAGCACATGGTGGAACACCGCCTGGGTCTTCGACGCGCCCACCCCCAGCGCCGCCTCGCGGATGGAAGGCGGCACCGCTTTCAGCGCCGCACGCGAAGAGATGATCACCGTGGGCAGCGTCATCAGCGCCAGCACCATGCCGCCCAGCAGCGGCGCCGAGCGCGGCATGCCGAAGACATTGATGAACACCGCAAGGCCCAGAAGTCCGAACACGATGGAGGGCACCGCAGCCAGATTGTTGATGTTCACCTCGATGAAGTCGGTGAAGCGGTTCTTCGGCGCGAATTCTTCCAGATAGATCGCCGCACCGACCCCGATGGGCACCGCCAGGAACATGGTCACGATCATGGTCAGGATCGATCCGATGAGCGCGCCCAGGATACCGGCGAGCTCCGGCTCGCGGCTGTCGGCGTTGGTGAAGAGCCAGTGATTGAAGCCGTTCTCGATCAGGCCGCGCGACTCCAGCGTGCGGGTCCAGGCGATCTGGCGATCGGTGATCAGGCGCGCCGCGGGCGGAGTTTCCAGCTCCCACAGCGTCCAGTCGCTCACCGGTCCGGTGAGCGCGGCGTCCGGCGCCACGATCACCGAGGCGCGCGCTGACGCCGCGCCCGGTGCGATCTGCTCCAGCGCAAAGACGCCGCCGGCCGCGCGCACCAGAAGGCTCGGAGTCTGAGGGCTCAAAGTGAGGCCGCCGGCTCCATCGGCGCGCGACTCCAGCGTGGCAGCGAGGGCGCGGGCGCGTTCGGCTTCGGCCGCTAAGATCTCGCGCTCGTCGGCGTCGGTCACGGTCGCCGCCTGGGCCTCGGCGGCGGCGGCGCGGGCGAGCGCGGTGTCGATGCGCGCCCCGGCGACCCGGCGCACGGTGTCGGCGAAATCACCAAACACCGCGGCGTCGGACGACAGGCGCGCGCCGCTGTCTTCAAACGTGATGGAAAGCGTGGCGGGACCGCGGCGCAGGCTCTCTTCCACCGTGGCGCCCTTGAGATAGAGATCGGCGTCGTCGCCCAGCGGCAGGGTGAAATCCACCGTCCCGCCCACAAGGCCCGGATCATCCACCACGGTGTTCAGCAGGCGCGCCGCATTCACCGCGCTGTAAAGCCCGAACAGCTCGCGCAGGGCCGGGCGGTCCTCCACGCCCGGAAATTGCTCGCGCAGGGCGGCCTGGATCGCGGCGTTGTACTGGCCGCGCCGAAGGCTCTCCTCGCTTGAATCGCCGGCCGGATCCACGAGGTCCGCCTGCAGCGTCACAGGCAGGGTGATGCGGTGCGCCGAGAACGCGGTGACCGACTGGCCGATGATGGAGATGAGTAGAAGCGCCAGGAAGCCCACGGCCAGCGCGATCGCGGCCAGGCCGTAGAACTGGAACCGCCTCTCGGCGCGATGGCGCTTGGCCAGGCGCGCCTCCACGGCGTCGCGGATCGTGCGCGTATCTCTATTCATAGCGTTCACGGAAGCGTTGCACCACGCGCAGCGCGATGATGTTCAGGATCAGCGTCAGGCCGAACAGGACAAGGCCCAGCGCGAAGGCGGACAGGGTCTTGGAGCTGTCGAACTCCTGGTCGCCGGTGAGCAGCATGACGATCTGCACGGTGATGGTGGTGACGCTTTCCAGCGGGTTGGCGGTGAGGTTCGCGCCCTGGCCTGCGGCCATGACCACGATCATCGTCTCGCCCACCGCCCGGCTGACGGCCAGCAGCACCGCGCCGACAATGCCCGGCAACGCCGCGGGCAGCAGCACCCGGCGCACGGTTTCAGACTTCGTGGCGCCCATGGCGTAGGAGCCGTCGCGCAAGGACTGGGGCACGGCGTTGATGACGTCGTCGGACAAAGATGAGACGAAGGGGATGATCATCACCCCCATCACCAGGCCCGCCGACAGCGCGCTCTGGGTCACCGCGTTCTCATAGCCGAGAAACAGCGCCACATCGCGCAGGAACGGCCCCACGGTCAAAAGCGCGAAGAAGCCGTAGACCACGGTGGGCACGCCGGCGAGAATCTCCAGCATGGGCTTGGCCCAGGCGCGAAACCGCGGGCCGGCGTATTCGGAGAGATAAATCGCCGCGAACAGGCCCACCGGCACCGCGACCGACATGGCGATCAGCGTGATCAGCGCGGTTCCTGCGAACAGGGGCACGGCGCCGAACGCGCCCGACTGGCCCACCTGATCGGCGCGGATCGCAGTCTGCGGGCTCCACTGGACGCCGAACAGAAACTCGTGGATGCGCCAGTCGATGGAGGCGAAGAACCGGATCGATTCAAACAATAGCGAGAAGATGATTCCCAGCGTGGTGAGGATCGCGATCCCCGACGCCAGCGCCAGCACCGCGCCGAGCGCGCCCTCCACCCGGTCGCGGGCGCGAAAGCCGGCGGTGACGCGCGAGCGGCCCCAGGTCAGGCCCGCCACCGCGATTGCGGCGGCCGCCGCCGCGAGGGACCAGCGGAAGATATCCTCCCACGGGCGCAGGGCGCGGGCCGCAGCGCGCAGGGGCAGCGTGTCCCGGCTCGCGAGGCCTTCATTGAAGGCGATGGCGCGCGCATCGGCCAGGAACAGCTCGCGCTCCTCCACCGGGGCGCGCCAGTACTCAAACCCCGCCTGGGCGCGATAGCCCGGCTCGGTGCGCGGCGCGCGCGCGGCGGTGAAGGCGGCCACGGCGTCGCGGCGTTCGGCGATGGCGGCGTTCAGCTGGTTGCGCACATCGGTGGCGTCGGCCAGCTCGCGCGCCCAGCGCCCGGTGTCGCCGCCTTCGGTGCGGGCGCGCGCCAGCGCGTCGCGGGCGGCGCGCATCTCGGCGTCGGCCTGGCTCGCCTCGGCCAGGCGCGCCTGCAGCTGGGGATCGTCCGCCAGCGCCGCTTCATAGGCGCGCACCAGCGGCGCGGCCTCGCGCTCCAGGGCCGACATGGTGACACCGTTCACCAGGCCTGCGCCCAGCACCGCGTAAACGCAGACCAGAAGCAGCGCAGGAGCCCCGGTCCAGAGGGCGATATAGTATCCGTAGTAATTCGGCAGCGAGTGCAGCGAAGCCGGCGTCCCGCCCGCCGCAGACGCAGCCCGGCGCCGTCCGACCAGAAAGCCGAAAGCGGTCAGGACCAGAAGCGTCAACGTCACAAGGACGGAAAGCTGCATCAAACGACTCTGTGGGCGCCCTCGCCCCGCGATTCCTCACGGACCGGCGCTCTTGGCTGAAGTGGTGGGCGAACATGGGTGCAATCGGTCAATTGAATATGACAACCGCACAACGGTTTTGTGACAGCGCGGGCGGCGCTTGTGGAGCGCGCTATTCGGCGGCGTCGCCGGGGGCGGCCTGCAGGCTGTCGGGCGGCCGCGCTTCGGTGCGCGGCGCGGTAACCGGAAAGAAGACGGTGAACACCGAGCCCTTGCCCGGCGCGCTCTCCACGGTGAAGCCGCCGCGGTGACGGCTGACGATATGTTTGACGATCGCCAGCCCCAGCCCGGTGCCCGAGGTGGGACCGCTTTTCTGGCCGTCGACGCGGAAGAAGCGCTCCGACAGCCGCGGCAGATAGCGCCGCTCGATGCCGGCGCCTCTGTCGGTGACGCGCACCACGCCGTATCGCGCATCGGGATCGAGTGCGGGCGCTGCGATGGTCAGGCGGCCGGACTCAGGATCCAGACGCTCGGCCAGATGCTCGGATCCATCGCGGGTGCGACCGTAATAAACGCACAGGCAGATATTCGCGTCGTCGCCGGAATACTTCACGGCGTTCTCCACGAGATTCTCCACCACCTCGTAGATCTGGTCGCGATCACCCTTCACCGGGGCGTCGCCGTCATGGAGATTGAGGGTCAGAGGCCGCGCGCCTCGATGACCGGGTGCAGCGCCTAGCGCCTCGGTGACTTCACTCACCAGCCTGTTCAGGTCCACCGCGCCGGTGGGCGCCATGTGCTCGTTCATCTCCACGCGCGAGAGCGACAACAGATCGTCGATCAGCCGGCGCATGCGCTCGGTCTGCACCCGCATGATGGTGAGGAAGCGGTCGCGCGCCTCCTCGTCGTCGCGGGCCGGGCCGGTGAGCGTCTCGATAAAGCCCGACAGCGAAGCCAGCGGGGTGCGCAGCTCGTGGCTGGCGTTAGCCAGGAAGTCCGCGCGCATGCGCTCGGCGCGCTTGGAACTGGTGTCGTCGGACAGAACCAGCATGGCGCGAAACGGCATGGGACCGGGGACCGGCAGCCGGATCGGCTCCACGAAGGCGCGCACATGGCTCTCCAGCGGCGCAAGTGTGGAATACTCCACCGTGGCGCCTTTCTCCCCGCGCAGGGCCGCGCTCACCGATTCCAGCACGCGCGGTTGGCGCAGGACGGTGGACAGAAGGCCCCGCTCCGCCCCCAGGCCGAGAAAGGCGCGCGCTGCCGGATTGGCGCGCTCGATTCGCCCGCCGGGACCGATCAGCAGCACAGGAATGGACAGGCGCTCCAGCATCGCCTCGCTGGCCTCGCCCTCCACATCGCGGGTGGCGAGCGCGGCACTGGGCCGCGGCGCGGGCTCGGTGGCGCTCAAAGCGGTGAAATAATAAACCCCGGCAAGGGCCGAGACCGCCAGGGCGCTGGCGAAAAAAGCCGGGCCCGACAGCTCTCCCGACAGGCCGAGCACGGCCAGCACCCCCACGCCCAGCCCGGCGGTCAGAGCGATGTCGCGCCGACGCGGACGGTCGGCGGATGCGGATTTCGATGCTCGTCTCAAATCGGCCATAGCCCTTTTCTAGCATAGGATTGTGACACTGCGCAGACCACAATGCGCGCCCGCCCCGCGCGCAGGAGCGACCCCGGGCGTAGACACGCCGGGTGCGCATCGCCCCTATGCAAAAAGGGTTATTGACCCGCCTCGCCGCTGCATCCAGTTACCCGCTGGAGTGCATCCAACCTTGAGACCCGCGTCCACTCGCCGCGCCGCCCGGCAACATTACGGTTAGCCAAACGCTGGATGAATTTTTCGTAATTCGAGAAATCTTCGTTGTTTTTCGATAAACTTTGATTGACTTTCGCGAAGCCCTGCGTAGGGTGCCGATTGTCACGCAGACCACACCAAGCCCTAAGGAGCCTGATTTGCTTCGCGCCTTTCCGCCCGCCCTCGCCGCTCTTGCTCTCGCCGCCTGCGCGAGCGGGCCGGACTATGATCTGTCGGCGCCGGTTCCGGCGCGCGACTCCTATGCGGCTCTGCCAGAGGCCTTCGCCCCGGCGAATGACGACTGGATCGCCGCGTTCGACGACGCCCAATTGATCGCCCTTGTGGACCTGGCGCTCGACCGCAATCCCAGTGTGGAAATCGCCCGCGCCGGGCTCGCCGCGGCGCGCGCCCAGGCCCGCATCGCCAACGCCGGCCGGTTGCCGACCCTGGACGCCAGCCTGCGCGCCAGCGAGAGCGACGGCGGCGCTCAATCCGGCTCCAGCTTCTCGCTGGGCCTTGAAGCGGGCTGGCAGGCCGATGTGTGGGGCCGGCTCTCCGATCAGGCCCGCGCCGGCTATCTCAACGCCGAAGCCGCCGAAGCCGATTGGCGCGGCGCCCGCCTGTCCATCGCCGCGGCCACCGCCCGCGCCTGGTATTCCCTGGCGGAGAGCGCGCTGCAAACCGCGCTGTCCCAGCGCGATGTAGACACCCGCGAGCGTCAGCTGAACATTGTCGAACGGCGCTTTCAGCGCGGCGTGTCGCGCTCTTCCGACGTGCGCACCGCGCGCTCGGCGCTGGCCTCCAGCCGCGCCGCCCTTGCCTCACGCGAACGCGCCGAGGCCGCCGCGGCCCGCCGCCTGGAAATCCTGATCGCGGAGTATCCCGCCAACGCCATCGCGGCCGCCGGCGCCCTGCCGGAGCTGGGGGCCCTGCCCGATCCCGGCACGCCGGAAGGGCTGCTCGCGCGCCGCCCCGACATCGTCGCCGCCGAAGCGCGCCTTGAAGCCGCCGGCTTCTCCGCCGACGCCGCGCGCAAGGCGCTCTATCCCGGCCTCTCGCTCTCAGCCTCGCTCAGCGACGCCGGGCGCAATCTCGAAGACGTGCTCGATTTCGATGATCTGGTGAGCCAGGTCGCAGCCTCCATCCTGGCGCCGGTCTTCCGCGGCGGTCAGCTGCGCGCCCAGCGCGACCAGGCCCAGGCCCAGGCTGGCCAGCAGGCCGCGCGCTATGTGGACACCGTGCTCACGGCGCTGCGTGAAGCCGAAGACGCCATCGACGCGGACATGCGCCTGGATCAACGCGTCGTCGCGCTGGCCGAAGCCGTCACCGAGGGCGAGGCCGCCCTGGAGCTGGTGGAGCGCCAATACGCGTCCGGTGTCGCCACGATTTTTGAACTCATCGACGCCCAGACCCGCCTGATCAACGCCGACAGCCAGCTCATCGCGGCGCGGGCGGCGCGGGTGGACAACCGTATCGGCCTTCACCTGGCCGTAGCGGGGGATTTTCAGGCCGGCGGCGGCTACGCCCCGGCGCTCGACGACTAGACAAGAAAAGCCGGGCGCAAAGACCCGGGTTTTTAAGGGACATATAAGAGGTTGGTCATGAACAAGCCGGTCGGAATCATACTCGCAATCGGGGCGCCGCTGGGTCTGATCGCCCTGTTCGTGCTCGTCTATTTCACGCTCTTCGCCACCCGGCCGACGCCGGAGGAAACCGATACGGTCAGCCGGCCGGCGGCGGTGTTCTTCGCCACGGCCGAGGCCGAGCCGGTGCAGCTCAGCGTCAGCACCCAGGGCGAGGTGCGTCCCACCATCGAGATCGACCTCACCGCGCAGGTCTCCGGGCGCATCGCATACGTCAATCCGGCCTTTGTCGAGGGTGGGTTCTTCGAGGCGAACGAAGTGCTGATCCGGCTTGAAGACGCCGATTACCGCCTGGCGGTGACCCGCGCCGAAGCCCAGGTCGCCCAGATGCGCCAGATGCTGGTGCGCGAGGAGGCCGAAGCCGAGCTGGCGAGCGAAGAATGGGACGCTCTGGGCGAGGGTGAGGCCAGCCCGCTGACCCTGCGCCAGCCGCAAATGGCCGAAGCCCAGGCCCGCCTCGCCGGCGCGCAGGCGACTCTCGCCGAAGCGCGCCTGAACCTGTCGCGCACCCGTATCTCCGCGCCCTTCGCTGGACGCGTGCGCACCAAGGCCGCCGATCTGGGCCAGTTCGTGGGCGCGGGCTCGCGTCTGGGCCGGGTGTTCTCCACCGACACCGCCGAGGTCAGCCTGCCGCTAAGCGATCGCGAGCTTTCCCTTCTGGGCATGCCGCTGGCGTTCGAGGCCTCCGGTCCGGGTGAAGGCCCGCCGGTGCGGCTCTCGGCCGTGGTCTCGGGCGAGCGGCGCACCTGGGACGCCTACATCGTGCGCACCGCCAGCGCCATCGATCCCCAGACCCGCACCCTGCAAGCCATCGTTCAGGTCGAAGATCCCTACGGCGTCGCGGCGCAGGCGGCCGGCGCGCCGCTGGTGATGGGTCTGTTCGTGGAGGCCGTCATCGAGGGCCGTAACGTGGCGACGGCCTTCTCCCTGCCGCGCAGCGCCCTTCGCGGCGCCGACGAGGCCTATGTGATCCAAGCCGACAATACGCTGGATATCCGCCAGGTCGCGGTCGCAGACACCAGCTCGGAGCGTGTCGTCATCACCTCCGGCCTGGAAGCCGGAGACCGGGTGATCACCTCACCTCTCCGCGCCGCGGCGACCGGCATGTCGGTCACCCCGCTCAATCCCGATGGCGACCCCATCGAACCCGAAGGCGAACAGTCGGACACCACTCAGTCCGGCTCCGTCATGGCCGCAGACGCCAGCGCGACGCGCTAGGCCCCTGAATTTCAAGGAGAGCGTCCCATGGTGGAACGTCCTGACGAACAGACCCATACCGGCTTTCTGGCCTGGTGGGCGCGCAATTCGGTCGCCGCGAACCTTCTGATGATCATCGCCGTCATCGGCGGAATCATCGGCTTCACCTCGATGCAGCGTGAGAACAATCCGGCGGCGGTCTTCCCCGGCGCCTCGATCTCCGTCGCCTGGCCCGGCGCCAGCCCGCGCGACATCGAGGAACAGATCATCGTGCGCATCGAGGAGGCCCTGTCCGACCTCGACGGGGTGGATGAACTGACCGCCATCGCCCGTGAGGGTTCGGGCTCGGTCTATGTCTCCGGCCAGCCCAATCAGGATGCGGCTGAATTCATCGACGAGATCAAGCTGCGCGTGGACTCCGTCAACAACCTGCCGCGCGACAGCTACCGGCCCACGGTGAGCCGCTGGCAGAACTCCGAACAGGTGGCCGGGTTCGCCCTGCATGGTCAGGTCGACCGGCGCGAGCTGCAGCGCATCGCACGCGACATCCGCGACGAGATTTCCGCCACCGTCCCCGAAGCGACGCTGGTGGAAGTCGACGCGGTGCTGGGCGAGGAAGTCTCCATCGAGGTCAGCGAAGAGAACATGCGCCGCTATGGAGTCACCTTCTCGGAGATCTCGCGCGCCATCTCCAACGCTTCGATCAACGCCTCGGCCGGCTCTGTGCGCACCGATCTGGGCGATGTGCGCATCACCTCGCGCCAGCTCGCCGATAACGCCGAAGAGTTTGAAAGCATCGTCCTGCGCCAGACGCCCGCAGGCGGCGTGGTGCGGGTGGGCGACGTGGCCCGTGTCATTGACGGTCTCTCCGACGCCAATCTGAACGCCACCTTCAACGGCGAGCCCATGGTGCTGATCTCGATCCGCTCCACCGGCGGCTCAGACATCGTTACGCTTTCGGAAGGCCTGCAGGCCTACGCCGCGCGCAAGAACCAGGAGCTGCCCGAAACGGTGCGATTGTCCGAATGGTGGGACGGCGCCGATCAGTACAATTCCCAGCTCACCGTGATCGGCAGTTCCGCCATGATCGGCCTGGCGCTGGTGCTGGCGGTGCTGATCCTCTTCCTGCGTCCGATCGTGGCGTTCTGGGTGACGGTGGGCATCGCCACCGCCTTCGCCGGCGCCTTCCTGATCCTGCCCTTCATGGGCGTGACGCTGAACTTCCTGTCGCTGTTCGCCTTCCTGATCGTGATCGGCGTGATCGTCGACGACGCGATCATCGTCGGCGAGAACATCCACAACAGGACCGAGCGCGGCGAAACCGGACTGACCGCCGCGGTGGTGGGCGTGCAGATGGTGGCCAAGCCGGTCGTCTTCGCGGTGATCACCACCATGATGGCGTTCGGCCCCTGGATGCTTCTGTCCGGGCCGGAGCGCCAGTTCACCAGCCAGATCTCGCTGGTGATCTGCGCGGCGCTGTTGTTCTCGCTGATCGAGTCCCTTTTGATCCTGCCGGCGCACCTGGCGCACCTTAAGCCGCCGCGCGAGAGCGGGTTCTTCGCGCCGCTGCTGCGCATCCAGGGCCGGATCGCCGACAGCCTGACCTTCTTCTCCCGCCGGGTCTACGGACCGAGCCTGGAGATGGCGATCCGCCTGCGCTACGCCACGCTGACGCTGTTCATCGGCCTGTTTGTCCTGGCGATCGTGCTGATGGCCAGCGGCCGCGTGCCCATGCGCTTCATGCCGGAGATCGAATCCGACATGATCCGGGTGAGCATCCAGCTGGCCGAGGGCACGCCCTGGAGCCGCACCAGCGCAATCCGCGACCGGCTCGACAATGTCGAGGCCGAGGTGCAGGCCCACTATCGCGAGGAATTCGACGGCGAGGAGATGATCCTCTCGCGCGCCACCATGGCGTTCGACGGCTCGGTGCGCGCCTGGATCACCATCGCCCCGCCCGAAAGCCGGCCGGGCCGAACCCCGACGGCGGACGTGGCCCAGCGCTTGCGCGATGCGCTCGGCCCTGTCCCGGACGCCGAGGAGATCCGTTTTGACGCGACGCTGAACCAGACCGGGCCGGAGATTCAGTTCGCGCTCAATCATCCGGATCTGGAGACCCTGCGCGCCGCCGCAGCCGAGCTTAAAGAGCAATTGCGCAGCTATGAGACCACCTATGACGTGGTGGACAATCTCCAGGCCTCCGCCGACGAGGTGCGCCTGGCCTTGCGGCCCGACGCCCAGGCGCTTGGCCTGAATCTGGCCGACGTCACCAGCCAGGTGCGCCAGGCCTTCTACGGGCTGGAGGTCCAGCGCCTCCCGCGCAACGGCGAGGACGTGCGCGTGATGGTCCGCTATCCCCGCGAGGCGCGCGAGGATCTCGACGCCATCAATAATCTGCGGGTACGCACCGCGGACGGCCGCGAGGTGCCGCTGGCGGCGGTGGCCGAAGTCAGCTTCGCTCCCGGGATCGACCGGATCCGGCGGCGCGAACGCCAGCGCACCGTGTCGGTCAGCGCCGAGCTGAGCGATCCGGACGTGGCCGGCGAGATCCGCCGCGAGCTGGAAGCGGACTTCTTCCCGCAATGGAAGGAGCGCTATCCCGGCCTCACCACCGGCGCCATCGGCGGGGCCCAGGACGAGCAGGAGTTCATGAGTGAAATCATGAATCTACAGCTGATCATGATCGGTCTGATGTACGCCCTGCTCGCGGTCGCCTTCCGGTCCTACGCCCAACCCTTGCTGATCATGACCGCGATCCCCTTCGCGTTTGCAGGCGCTGTGTTCGGGCACATGATCATGGGTACGCCCATGGCGCTGTTCTCCTTCTTCGGGATCGGCGCCGCGGCGGGGATCGTGATCAACGACAACCTGGTCCTGGTGGACTTCGTCAATCGCCTGCGAGAGCGCGGCGTAGGGGCCATGCAGGCCCTGGTGGACGCCGGCGTGCAGCGCTTCCGCCCGATCCTTCTGACCACGGTGACCACCTTCCTCGGCGTGATGCCGATGATTGCGGAACGCTCCACCGCGGCGCAGTTCCTCAAGCCCATGGTGATCGCGCTCGGGTTCGCGGTGATCTTCGCGCTCTTCCTCACCCTGTTCCTGGTGCCCTCGCTCTACGCCATCGGCGTGGACATGAAGCGTACCGCCTTGAACCTGTTCACCAAACGCAAGCTGGGCGGGATCGGAACCGATTATATCGGCTTCGACCACCGCGACGGGGTGGACGTGGGGCATACCGCCGAAGAGGACGAGGCGGCCCGCAAGGCCCGTGAGGATCAGCGCGGGGAGAGCCGAGGCGGCCCGACTCCGGCCCCGGCTGAATAACCCTTATGCCCACACTTAAAATAATGTAATTTGCATTGGCGGGGCGGACCGGAGACGGTCCGCCCCATCTTTTTGAAAATTGAGGACCATCATGCGTCATGCACTTCTCCTCAGCGCCGCTTCGGTGATCGCGCTGACCGCCTGCTCCGCTCCGACTGACACCAATCCAGCCGACACCAGCTCCGCAGACCAGGCCACACAATCCAGCGACGCCGCCATGGCCGCCGCGCCGGTGATCGGCGAGTTCGGCTTCGACATCGCCGGCATGGACGACAGCGTCGATCCGGGCGACGACTTCTTCGAATTCGCCAACGGCGCCTGGCTGGACGAGGCCGAGATCCCGGGCGACCGCTCGAACTACGGCATGTTCACCAAGCTCGCCATTGAAGCCGACGACGACGTCATGGCGATCATCGACGACGCCTCGGCCACCCCCGACGCGGCGCCCGGCTCCAACGCGCAGCTTGTGGGCGATCTCTACGCCAGCTGGATGAATGTGGACGCCATCGACGCCAGCGGCGTGGCGCCCGCCCAGCCCTATCTTGACCGGATCAACGCCGCGACGAGCTTTGAGGACATGGCGGCCCTGTTCGCCACCGTCCATTACGCCGCGCCCTACAGCGTCGGCGTGGTGCCCGACCCGGCCGAGACCAGCCGCTACACCCTGTTCGTCGGCCAGTCCGGCCTCGGCCTTCCCGACCGCGATTATTACTTCAACGAGGACGAGGCGTCCCAGCGCTACCGCGATGCTTATGTCGACTATATCGAGCAGGTCTTCACCCTGTCCGGCATCGAAAACGGAGCCGAGAAGGCCCGCGCCGTGATGGATCTGGAAACCCGCCTCGCCGAGGCGCACTGGGAGCAGGAGCGCACCCGCGAGATCACCGAGATCTACAACGAATATACGCTGGACGGCCTTCAGGCGCTGGCGCCGGAGTTCAACTGGGCGGTCAATCTGGACGCGCTCGGCCTTGGCGGGCGTGACCATTTCGTGGTCACCACCCCAAGCGCCGTCTCCGCGGCCGGCGAGATTTTCTCGGGCGAGGACCTGGACACGCTGAAGGCCTGGATGAGCTTCCACTTCCTGTCCGACCGGGCGAGCTGGCTTTCCTCCGACCTTGATCAGGCGAGCTTCGACTTCTACTCGCGCACCCTGAACGGCGTCGAAGAGCAGCGCGCCCGCGACAAGCGCGGCGTCGATCTGATCGGCGGCGCCCTCGGCCACGCCATCGGCCAGATCTATGTGGACCGCCACTTCCCGCCGAGCTCCAAGGCCGCCATGGAAGGCCTGGTGTCCGATCTCCAGACCGCCTTCCGCGCCCGCCTGGAAACGCTGGAATGGATGGACGAGGAAACCCGCGCCCAGGCGCTGGAGAAGCTCTCCACCTTCGAGCCGCGCATCGGCTATCCCGAAGTCTGGGATGATTTCACCGGACTTGAGATCACGGACGGCGACTATTTCGCCAACCGCATGCGCATGTCGCAGTTCAGCTGGGACGGTCAGCTGGAAGACCTGGCCGAGGGCGTCGACCGCCGCGAATGGAGCTGGCCGCCGCAAATCGTCAACGCCAGCTACAACCCGCTGCTCAACCAGATCACCTTCCCCGCCGGCATTCTGCAGGCGCCCTTCTTTGACCCGAACGCCGACATGGCGATCAATTTCGGCGGCATCGGCGCGGTGATCGGCCACGAGATCGGCCACGGCTTCGACGATCAGGGCCGCCGCTTCGACGCGCAGGGGCGCATCCGCGACTGGTGGACCGAAGAGACCAACCAGCTCTTCCTGACGCGTTCCGACGCGCTCGTCGCCCAGTACAATGAATACGAGCCGCTGGACGGCTACACCGTCAACGGCCGCTTCACGCTGGGTGAAAACATCGGCGATCTGGGCGGGGTCGAGATGGCCTATGCGGCCTGGCGCGACTATGTGGACGCCAATTACGGCGGCGAGGCGCCGGTCATTGACGGGCTCACCGGTGATCAGCGCTTCTTCCTGGGCTGGGCCCAGGTCTGGCGCCGGCTGTATCGCGAGGACAATCTGATCTCGCGCCTGTCCACCGACCCGCACAGCCCGTCGGAGTTCCGCGTCAACGGCGTAGTGCGCAACATGGACGCCTGGTACGCCGCCTTCGACGTCAGCGAAGACGACGATCTCTACCTGCCGCCCGAGCAGCGCGTCTCCATCTGGTAGGCTTCGGCCATACCTGACGAAAAACCCGGCGCGGGTCCCAGCGCCGGGTTTTTTTGTGTCCGGGCGGTGTCGAAAGCGCGCTTAGAGCGATTTCGGTCGATTCTGATCGATCAACATCGCTCTAAATCTTTGAGTTGTCGCCTTTTCGAACCGCGAAACCGGTATCCACTTTCGCTTAAAAAGGCCCTAACCCGCCTTGTCCCCGGCGGGCCGCTCTGAAACGCCCAGCGCGTCGGCCAGGCGCGCCTGCGCCGATCCGGGGCGTTTGGGCCTGGGCTGATCTGGATGGGGCGCCCAGCCGGCGAAATGGATGATCTCGAAGGTGGCGGGAATTTTCCCGTCTTCCTGGGCGAAGGCTTCTGCGTAGGCCTGCGCGGTCTTGACGAAAAGCGCCTTGGTCCCCGGCGTTCGCGGGCGTTCGGCCAGCACGCTGGTCTCGCCCATCTTGCGCAGATCGCGCATGAGCACGAAGGAATTGCCATACCGCGCCGTCACCCGGTCCACGTCGGAGACCGGCATGGCGAAGCCGGCGCGCGACAACAGCCCGGCCATGTCGATGGCGTCGGCGAACGGCGAGACCCGCGCCGCCGCATCACGGCCCAGGGCGGTCTCGGCCTGCTTCATGGACTGGCGCAGCTCGATGAGCGTGGCGCCACCGAAGATCGCACCGGCCAGGAACCCGTCGGGCTTGAGCGCGTAATTGAGTTGGATCAGCGCGCCCACCAGATCATTGGTCCAGTGCAGCGACAGGCAGCACAGCACCAGATCCACGCTGCGCTCGGCGATAGGACTATATTCCTCGTCCAGCACCAGCCCTTTATGGCCTGACATTTTCACCATTCCGGCGGAGGTATCGGCCTCAATCAGCGTGCCGATCTTTTTCGCCGCGTCGGGCCGATCTTTCAGGGCGCGACCAACCGCGCCGCCGCCGCCGATCACCAGGCAGGTTTCAAAATCGCGGCTCACCGACTCCACCCGGTCGAGAAGCTCATCGGCGACTCGCGCATGGAGGAAGTCAAATGCTAGAAACTCTCCCGCCGCGCGATCCTTGCGCGCGCGGAGCAGCGCCCGGTCGAACAGGCGCGGCGGACCATCTTCAGGGGGCGGGGCGGGCTTTGCCGAGATCAAATTCTTCGCCATGGGGCCGATATGGCCGGTTCGGGCTGGAAAGCAAAGCCCGTCAGGCGTTCAAGCTCATGGCCGATCTCATCTGGCCGCCGGTCTCGCCGCTGTCGGGCGACCCGGTGGACCGGGCGGGCGCGCTCACCGGCGCGGACTTCGCAAAGCTGCATTTCATCGCCCGGCCCCTGTGCGAGCTGTGCGGCGCCCCCTTCGATTATGCCGCCTATGAGGGCATGGCCTGCGCGCCCTGCCTGGCCCACCCGCCTGTCTGGGGCAAGGCGCGCTCGGCGCTGGTCTATGACGACGCCAGCCGGAGCCTCGCGCTGACTTTAAAGCACGCCGGGCGCACCGACATGCTGGCCGCCTATGGCCGCTGGATGGCGACGGCCGGCGCGGAAACACTGGAAAGCGCCGACGCGCTGATCCCGGTGCCGCTGCACGCGTCGCGGCTGCGCGCGCGGCGCTTCAACCAGTCGCTTCTTCTGGCGCTGGCGGTCTCGAAGGCCAGCGGCGTGCCGGTGGACGCCCATGTTCTGGCGCGCACGCGGCGCACCGGGACGCAAGGCGGGCTCAGCGCCAAGAGCCGCACGCGCAATGTCGCCGGCGCGTTTTCTGTGCGGCCCATGACCAAGGCGCGGGTGAGCGGACAACGGCTTGTCGTGATCGATGACGTGCACACCACAGGGGCCACGCTGTCGGCCTGTGTGCGGGCGCTGAAGCGATCGGGCGCCGCAAACGTGAACGCCCTGACCCTGGCGCGCGTTGTTAAACCGGTTTCAACGCTTAAATAATCTGAGATGATTGCGGCGTGAGACTCGCGCCGCGGCATTGCTGCAAATGACCGACTCGACAAGGAGCCCCGTCCATGGCCACCGTCACCATCTATACCCGCCCCATGTGCCCCTACTGCGTGCGCGCAGTGTCGCTTTTGAAAAAGAAGGGCGTGGATTTCGAGGAAATCGACGCCGGGTTCGACATGGGCAAGAAGAAAGAAATGATGGAGCGCGCCAACGGCGCGCGCACCTTCCCGCAGATCTTCATCGGCGACGCGCATATCGGCGGATGCGACGAGATGCTGTCGCTGGACCGGTCCGGCAAGCTTGATCCCATGCTGTCGGACGCCGCATGACCAAGCTGAAGCTCGCCCTGGTCCAGATGCGCTCCGGGACCGACCCGGCGCGCAATATCGACGACGCCGAAGCGATGATCCGCGAGGCGGCCGCAAACGGCGCGCGCCTCATCGCCACGCCGGAAACCACCCATCTGATGCAGCGCGACACAGAGCAGCTCTTCGCCACGCTCTGCACGCCCGAGGAAGAGCCGGCCCTGGTGCGCTTTTCCGATCTGGCCGACGCGCTGAACGTGACGCTGGTGATCGGCTCGCTGGCTCTCAAGGGCGCGGACGGACGGGCGGTGAACCGCCAGCACGTCTTTGGTCCCGACGGAGCGCTTCTGGCGGTCTACGACAAGGCCCACATGTTCGATGTGCAGATCGGGCCCGGCGAGTATTATCGCGAAAGCGCCAACTACGCCCCCGGCGACAAGGCCGTGGTGGTCAAGGCGGCGGGAACACGGCTCGGCCTTTCCGTCTGCTACGACGTGCGCTTCGCCTATCTCTACCGCAAGCTGGCGAAAGCCGGCGCGACGATCCTGACCGTCCCCAGCGCCTTCACCAAACCCACCGGCCGCGCCCACTGGGAGGTGCTCCTGCGCGCCCGCGCCATCGAGACGGGCAGCTTCGTCATCGCACCCGCCCAGGGCGGCAAGCACGAGGACGGGCGAAAGACCTGGGGTCATTCCCTGGTCATCGGCCCATGGGGCGAGGTGATCGCAGAGCTCGAAAACGAGGAGCCGGGTCTGCTCTACGCCGAGATCGACCCGGACGACGCGAAGGAGGCCCGCGCCCGCATCCCGGCGCTCTCCGGCGATCGCGAGATCACCGGGCCATGATCCGCTACGCGCTCGTCTGCGACGAGCAGCACGACTTCGAGGCCTGGTTCTCCACCTCGAGCGATTATGACAGCCAGGTCGAGCGCGGGCTGGTGGAATGCCCCCGGTGCGGCTCCATCGCGGTGAAAAAGCAGATCATGGCGCCGGCGGTCTCCACCGCCCGCCGCAAGGAGGCGCGCCAGACCACGCTGGGCGGCGCCGGCGAGGACGGCGCCCCCGACCTCGCCGCTCTGGCTCGCAAGGTTCAGGCCCATATCCGGTCAAATTACGACTATGTGGGTGAGAACTTCGCCAAAGAGGCCCGCGCCATCCATAAAGGCGAAAAGCCCGAACGCCTGATCTATGGCGAGACCACCCCGGCCGAGAGCGAAAAGCTCAAAGAAGACGGCGTCCCCTGCGCCCCCTTGCCTGAACCCTTCGCGCCGACGCCTGCGAAGAAAGCGAACTAGCCGTGCAGGCTCTTGGCCCGCCCAAGTCTTGAGCGCCTTACTCCTCCCCCTTGATGTGGGAGGTGTCCGCGAAGCGGACGGAGGGGGTGGCGCCGGCGTGTGAAGTCCTAAGGCCGTAACCCCTTCACCACATGGCCCTGCATCAGCGCCAGCGTTTCGTCATCGACGCGCTTGAGCTTGCGGGTGTCCAGATCCATCAGGCAGCCCACCGCCTCCATGGACCAAAGGCCCTGGCCGGTTTCGGGATCGCAAACCCAGTGGGTGAGCGTGCGCACCTTCTCATTCACCTGCGAAATGCCCGAGCGGATGACATAGCCCGCGCCCGCCGGCGGGAAGCGGCGAAAGATGAGGCGCGCCTCCAGCACCGCGCTGGCGGCGGTGAGCGGCGCGCCGGAGCGGAAGGCCGCCCATTGTTCGGCGAAGCCGCTCTGCAGATGAATCACCGAGCTTGAGATCTTGCCGAAGGCGAACTCAAGGCGCATGCGCCCGAAAACATCGGTCTCGTCCGGATTGACCATCCCCCGGGCCAGCAGCTCCAGGCCCAGCGCATCCGCCCCTTTTAGAGACAGCGTTTCAGGCGGGCCGGACGAGAGCGATCGTGTCTCGCACGCGGCCGGTCTTTCGATGCGCAGCGCCTCCAGCGCCGTGCGCGTGCGCTCGGCGAAGGCGAACACCGCGCCGGTGGACGGAGCCACATGGTCCAGGCGCACGGTGAAGGCCGCCGCCGGCGCATCCAGCGCGCAATGGTGCAGGATCAGGGCGGCGGTGAAGCCGGTCTCGTCATGGTCGATGACGCCGCCGCGCACCTCCAGCGGGACGCCGGGGCGCGCTTCGGCCAGGAAGCGCACGCTCATCTCGCGCGCGATAAGCGTCGCCGTGGCGCCGGCGCGGACCGCGCCGCGCATGCCGATGATCTGGGAGAGCACGCCCACCGCCTCGGCCGCCTTGGCCAGGTAGAAGCGCACATTCATGTGCCCGAGCTCGTCGCACTCCCAGGCGTTCGCATTGCCGCGCCAGAGCAATTCCATGACGGCCCCCTCCTTTAAGTCACACGAGCCTAGGCCGCTTCGCGCTGATTTGTCAGGGGGCTGACGGCGCGTGCCGACAGGTTACGCCGCACACGCCGCGCAAAGGCCGTAATGCTCCACCACCGAGCGCGCGACAGCGAAGCCCTGGGGCGCGTTCTTCGGTTCGGCGTGGGTGTGGCGCTCTTCGACCGCGCCGCAGGATTCGCAGATGAAGAATTGCGCCGCGCCCTCGTCCGCCCCGTGCAGGCAGGCGGTGTAGGCGTTGAGCGCCTCGACCTTGTGGGCGAGACCCGCGCCGGTGAGAAAATCCAGCGCCCGGTAGATGGTGGGCGGCTGCGCGCCGCCATTGGGTTTCAGCGCCGCCAGAAGGTCATAGGCCTTCACCGGCCCGCCCGCCTCGATCAGAAGCTCGAGCACGCGCCGGCGCACCGGGGTCAGGGACAGCTTTCGCCGGGCGCAGTATCGCTCTGCTGTGGCCAGGGCGTCGGGCGTGTGAGTCGTTGAAGTCATGGGATGCAAGATAATGCGCCGGCGGCTGCGGCGCGAGCCCCCCTTACGCAGCGGGACGGCGCGACGGGGAGCGTGGCGGCGAGATGTGATTGAACCGTCACGTGGACGCGTTAGAACACTAATCAAACCTGCCGCCTCACGCCGGAGTTTGATCATGACCTTTCGCGCCCTTCTCGCCGCCGCCTCGGGGCTGAGCCTCGCGGCCTGCTCCACCTTGGCCACGACGCCCGCCCCGGACGCTCCGGACGGTCCGCCGCCGGCGCGCAATCCGGCGCCGATCGCGGCCTCCCACGAAGGACCCGGCGCGGACTGGCGCGGAATCGCCGACGCCGAACTCACCGCCCGCCTGAACCGCCCGCAGCGCGAGGGCCAGGCGCGCAACGTCATCCTGTTCGTCGCCGACGGCATGAGCCTGGCCACCATCACCGCGGCGCGCATCCTGGACGGTCAGCAGCGCGGCGAAACCGGCGAGGAGAATTACCTGCCGTTTGAAGAATGGGGCCACAGCGCGCTGATCAAGACCTATAACGAGAACGCCCAGGTCGCCGACAGCGCCGGCACCGCCACTGCGCTCCTCACCGGCGTGAAGAGCCATATCGGCGCCATCAGCGTCTATGCGCGCCAGGCCCTGGACAGCTGCGGACCGGACGCGGAAGTGCCCATGACGACGCTGGAGGCCGCCGAGAGCCGCGGCCTGTCCACCGGCATCGTCTCCACCGCGCGCATCACCCACGCCACGCCGGCGACCGCCTACGCCCACGTGCCCGACCGGGGCTGGGAGGTGGACGCGGTCATGCCCGAAGCCGCCGTGGCGGCGGGCTGCCGCGACATCGCCGAGCAGCTCATCGACACCCTGTTCGGGCCGGGCGACGGCCCCGAGGTCGTGCTTGGCGGCGGTCGCGCGGCCTTCCTCACCGCTGACCAGGGCGGCCAGCGCCAGGATAATCGCGATCTCATCGACGAATGGGTGCAGCTGGGCGGCGCGTATGTCGAGGATGCGGCCGGCCTTCGCGCCCTTCCCGTGGACGCGCCGCGCACGCTGGGGCTCTTCAGCCGCTCGCACATGGCCTATGAGCATGACCGGGTCGACGCCGATGAGCCGTCGGTGGAGGAGATGACCCGCTTCGCCGTGGAGCGCCTGTCGCGCGACGAGGACGGCTATTTCCTGCTGGTGGAATCAGGCCGCGTCGACCACGCCCATCACGGGTCGAACGCCCACCGCGCGCTCACCGACGCGCTGGCGTTCTCGCGCGCCGTGGAGGCGGCCGCCGAGATGACCGATCCCGACGAGACGCTGATCCTGGTGACGGCCGATCACGGCCATGTCTTCAGCATCGCCGGCTATCCGCGCCGCGGCAATCCGATCCTCGGGCTGGTGCATCCGCCCGCCCCGGACCTCACCGATGATCCGACCCCGCCCTCGCCGGCCCAGGACGGCCGATCCTATACGACGCTGGGCTATTACACCGGCCCCCATCAGCGTCCAGAAGAAGGCGCGCTGACCCAGGAGCAGGCTCTGGATCCCGACTATCGCCAGGAGTCGGCTGTTCCCATGGGCAGCGAGACCCATTCGGGCGAGGACGTGATCGCATTCGCGCGCGGGCCCTGGGCGCATCTGGTGGACGGAACGATGGAGCAGAATACGCTCAACCGGATCATCACCTTCGCCTATGGCTGGCCCGGCAATACGCCTCCCGAAACCGGGGCGGACGACGCCGCGGACTGACCCGCGAATTTCGCAGACTCCTGCGGCGAAACTTAATAATTTAAAGGCCGGTGGCGGGATATCCTCGCCGCCGGCCTTCTTGTGTCAGGATCCCCGCCATGAAATCCATCTTCGCCATCCTCCTCGCCGGGCTCAGCCTTCTGGCTCTGACCGCCTGCAATACGATCCAGGGCGTCGGCCGCGACATCACGCGAACCGGCGAGGTCATTGAAGACGCGGTCGACGGGTAGCCATGGCGCACGCGTCCACCCTGCCCAGCTGGGAGGACGAGACCGCCTGGCGGGCGATCTACGCCGCCTTGCCCAAAGATCTGGCGCCGCCGCGGCCCTATGCGGTGCAGGAGGAATGGCGCCGGATCGCCGGGTTCGACGTGCATATCGACCGCTGGATCGCGCCCTCGGCGCGCGCCCGCGTCATTCTTCTGCATGGCGGCGGCGGCCATGGGCGACTGCTGGGCCCCTACGCCTGGTCGCTGGCCCTGCACGGGTTTGAATGCATCTGCCCGGACCTGCCGGGCTACGGCCTCACGCGCACGCCGAAGAAAACAAAGCTCGTCTATGATCACTGGCGCGAGGTCGCCGCCGGACTGATCGAGACCGAGCGCCGGCGCGGCGGCGCGCTCTTCGTGTTCGGCCTCTCCATGGGCGGCATGCTCGCCTACGATGCGTGCGCGATCACCGGCGCGGTGGACGGGCTGATCGCCACCTGTTTTCTCGATCCCACCCGCAAGGCGGTGCGCCGCGCCCTGGTGAGAAAGCCCTGGATGGCGGGCCTGATCGAGCCGGCCCTGAACCGGCTGCCGCACGCCCTTAACGGCGCAATGATCCCCATGGCGCTGGCGGGAAACATGGGCGCCGTGGCCAATGACCCCGCCCTGGTGTGCGCCATCACCGCGGACCGGCGCGCCGGCGGCGCGAAAATGCCGCTGGGCTTCCTGCGCTCCTGGCTGGAAAGCCCGCCCATGGCGCCGCCGGAGAGCTTTGATCAATGCCCGGTCCTGATGGTGCATCCTGAAGCCGACCACTGGACCGACGTGGAGGTGAGCGACGGCTTTTTCGAGCTGTTGCCGGTGGTGAAGCGCCGGGTGATCCTGCAGGGCGCGGGGCATTTTCCCGTGGAGCGCCCCGGCGTGGAGCAGATGGATCTCGCCATCGCCAATTTCGTCGCCGCGATCGTGGAAAACCGCCCCATGCCGGAGCCGCTGATCTAGCCGCCTCTGCGCTCGCAATCTTGCGCCCGCGCGCCTAAATCAACGCCATGATCAAACCCGAACAGCTCCTGCGCGAGACCGATCAGGGCCTGTGGTGCGAGCCGGGCGGCTTCTTTATCGATCCCATGCGCGCCAGCGAGCGCGCCGTGATCACCCACGGCCACGCCGACCACGCCCGCGCCGGGCACGCGAAAGTCGCCGCCACGCCGCAGACGCTGGCGATCATGGAGGCGCGCTATGGCGGGGACTTCACCGCCAGCCGCCAGCCCCTGGCCTATGGCGAGAAAATTCGCATAGGCGAGGTGGACGTCTCGCTTCATCCGGCGGGCCACGTGCTGGGCTCGGCCCAGGCGCGCCTTGAATGGAAGGGGCTCACCATCGTGGTCTCCGGCGATTACAAGCGCCGCCGCGATCCCACCTGCACGCCGTTCGAGGTGGTGCCCGCCCATATCTATGTGAGCGAAGCCACCTTCGCCCTTCCGGTTTTCCGTCACCCCGACGATGCCGGCGAAATCGCCAGCCTTCTGGCCAGCGTGAGGCGCTTTGCCGACCGTTCCCACCTGGTCGGCGCCTATGCGCTCGGCAAGGCCCAGCGCGTCATCATGCTGCTGCGCGAGGCCGGCTATCACGACCCGATCTACATTCACGGCGCCCTGAAACAGCTCTGCGATCTTTATCGCGAGCACGGCGTCGCCCTGGGCGAACTTCGAAACGCGACGCTGAAAGACGAAGACGGCGCCAAGACCGATTTCGCCGGCAAGATCATTCTAGGCCCGCCCTCCAGCTTCCAGACGGCTTGGGCGCGCCGCTTTCCCGACCCGGTGATCTGTTTCGCGTCCGGCTGGATGCGGGTTCGCGCAAGGGCCCGCCAGCGCGGCGTGGAACTGCCGCTCATCCTCTCCGACCATGCCGACTGGGACGAGCTGACCCAGACCGTAGCCGACGTGAACCCGGACGAGCTCTGGATCACCCACGGCCGCGAAGACGCCCTCGCCCGCTGGGCCGAGCTCAACGGCTACAAGGCGAAACCACTGTCGCTGGTGGGCTATGAGGACGAGGATAGTTGACGGGGCGTCCTTCAGAGAGAGTCGCGCCCGCTATCTCACCCCACCCGGCCCGAGGCTTCGCCTCGGCCCGTTCGGCGCGTCGACCGATCCCCCGACCGGCCTTGGGCGCCTCACCCCCATCAAGGGGAGGGACAAACATCACTGCGCTTATCCTCCCCCTTGATGGGGGGTGAGCCTGCCGAGATCGATCCGGGGGATCGATTGAACAGGCGAACGTCCGCGTAGCGGACGGAGCGGGTGGCGGCGCCCGAAACAAGCGACACTCGCCCCATTCGCGCTAGGTTGGGAGCCATGGAGCCTCAGACCCTGCCCGCCCTGCCCGACATCTTCGAGGCCTGGTTTCACAGCCGGGGCTGGGCGCCGCGTGCGCACCAGCGTGAGATGGTTGCGGCGGCCGGCGCCGGCGAGGATGCGCTGCTGATCGCGCCCACAGGCGGGGGCAAGACGCTGGGCGGGTTTCTGCCCAGCCTTGTGGATCTTGAACGTATCGCCCGTGAGGGTGGGAAGGCGCGGCCCCACCGCCTGCACACGCTTTACATCTCGCCGCTAAAAGCGCTCTCCCAGGATGTGGCGCGCAATCTCCTGACCCCGGTGACCGAGATGGGCCTTGATCTGCGCATCGAGACGCGCACCGGCGACACGCCCCAGTCCAAGCGCGCGCGCCAGCGCCAGAGCCCGCCGGACATATTGCTCACCACGCCCGAACAGCTCGCCCTGTTCTGCGCCCAGGCCAATGGCGCGGCGTTTTTTGAACATGTGCAGGCGGTGATCGTGGACGAGGTTCACGCTCTGGCGCCGGGCAAGCGCGGCGACCTTCTATCGCTGGGCCTGGCCACCATCAGCCGCTACGCGCCGCAGGCCCGCCGCATCGGGCTGTCGGCCACGGTGAAGGATGTGGACGGCCATGCGCGCTGGCTGTCGGCCCAATCAGGCGAAGCGGGCCGGTTCGCCCGGGTGGTGCGCGGCGAGGGCGGGGCCGAGCCGGACGTGTCCATCCTCAGCCCCGAAGACCGCATCCCCTGGTCCGGCCATAGCGGGCGCCACGCCATCGCGTCGGTCTATGAGCTGATCAAGACGGCGAAGATGGCGCTGGTCTTCGTGAACACGCGAAGCCAGGCCGAAGCGACGTTTCAGATGCTGTGGGGCGTCAATGAGGACGCACTGCCGATCGCCCTCCACCATGGCTCGCTCGCCGTCGAGCAGCGCCGCAAGGTGGAGGCGGCCATGGCGGCGGGATCCTTGAAGGCGGTGGTGTGCACCTCCACCCTCGATCTCGGGATCGACTGGGGGGATGTGGATCTGGTCATCCAGATGGGCGCGCCGAAAGGCTCGGCGCGGCTGATCCAGCGTCTGGGGCGGGCTAATCACCGTCTGGATGCGGTGAGCCGGGCGGTGCTGGCGCCCACCAACCGGTTTGAACATCTGGAATGCCAGGCGGCGCGCGAGGCGGTGGCGGAAAAGGCGCTGGACGGCGAGCCCTTGCGCGCCGGCGCGCTGGACGCCCTGGCCCAGCACGTCATGGGCCGGGCCTGCGGCGAACCCTTCGCCGAGGACGATCTCTACGCCGAAATCACCAGCGCCGCGCCCTATGCCGAGCTGACGCGCGAGACGTTCGACCGGGTGCTCGCGTTTGTGTCCGACGGCGGATATTCGCTGGGCTCCTATGACCGGTTCAAGCGCATCGTGAAGGGCCGCGACGGGCTGTGGCGGGCGCGCACCAGCGACGCCGCTCAGCGCCACCGCATGAATGTCGGCGTCATCGTGGAAAGCCCCATGCTGGACGTGCGCCTGGTGCGCGGCGGCGCCAAGGCGACCGCGGACGCAGGCGCGACCTCCACCCTTGCGAGCGCCGGGGCGTCCGGTGGCGCGCCAGGGGGGCGTGGCGCGAAGAAGAAACAGATCCGCGCCGGCGGGGCCAAGCTGGGGCAGGTGGAGGAATGGTTCGCCGATCAGCTGAGCCCCGGCGACACCTTCCTGTTCGCCGGCCAGATGCTGCGCTTTGAAGGCGCGCAGGAGGCCGATTGCCTGGTCAGCCGCTCCACGGCCGAGAATCCCAAGATCCCGAGCTATAACGGCGGCAAGTTTCCCTTGAGCACCTATCTCGCCGAGCGGGTGCGCAAGATGGTTCACGATCCTGAGAGCTGGGCGGCCCTGCCCGGTCAGGTGCAGGACTGGCTCAAAGTGCAGCAACAAAAATCACAACTGCCTGCGCCTAACCGCCTGCTGGTGGAGACGTTTCCGCGCGGCGGGAAACACTATCTGGTCTGCTATCCGTTCGAGGGCCGGCTCGCCCACCAGACGCTGGGCATGCTTTTGACCCGCCGGCTGGAGCGCGCAGGGCTCAGACCGCTGGGCTTTGTGGCCAACGAGTATGCGCTGTCGGTCTGGGGGCTGAAGGATCTGGGCGCGGCGGACATGGCGGCGCTGTTTTCAGAGGACATGATGGGCGACGATTTGGACGCCTGGCTCGCCGAGAGCGACCTGATGAAGCGCACGTTTCGAAACTGCGCGGTGATCGCCGGCCTGATCGAGCGCCGCCTGCCCGGTCAGGAGAAGACCGGACGTCAAGTCACGTTCTCCGCCGACTTGATCTACAACGTGCTGCGCGATAACGAGCCGGACCATATCCTGCTGCAGGCGGCCTGGCAGGACGCCGCCAAGGGCCTTCTGGACGTGCGCCGCCTGGCCGACGCGCTGTCGCGGGTGGCGGGACGGGTCGATCACGTCGCCCTCGCCCGCGTCTCGCCGCTGGCCGTGCCGGTGATGCTGGAGATCGGCCGCGAAGCGATTCACGGCGAAGCGGGCGATGCACTTCTGGAAGAAGCCAGCGGCGATCTCATCGCCGAAGCCATGGGGTGAGCGCGGCGGCGGCCCTGAATTTGAGCCTGACCGCCGCCCTTGCACGCCAGCCTAATCGGCGGTCGTGACCCTGCGCATGGCGTGCCAGGCTTCGCGGTCCTGAAGCTTGGCGAGCCAAGCCTTCACCGGGCTGTCCTGATCAATACCGCCGCGCTTATCCGCGCTTTCCAGCTGGAAGCCCATCATGATGTCGGCGGCGGTGAAGGCGTCGCCGCCGAAGAAGGCGTTCTCGGTGAGATGGGCTTCGACCGCCGCGAGCGCCTTGGCGCGCTCGCCGGCCATGTAGCCGGCCAGCAGCGAGTCGGTGAGGCCGGTGGCCTCCAGATAGGTGTTCATCAAAAACGGCAGAAAGACCGCGCCTTCAGCGGCGTGAAGCCATTCCAGAAACACCGCGCGATTGGCCGCGCCGGGCGCCGGGTGGAGTTTGTGGTCGGGATCGAACTTTTCCAGGAGGTGCTGGGCGATCGCGCCGCTGTCGGCGATCACCTGGCCGTCATCCTCCAGCAGCGGGGCTTTGCCCAGCGGGTGGAGACGGGTCAGCGCCTCGGGCGCCAGCCGGGTCTGCACGTCGCGCGAATGGCGCTGCAGCTGATACTCCACGCCCAGCTCCTCCAGGAGCCAGACAATGCGCTCGGAGCGCGAAAGATTGAGATGGTGAAGGGTCAAGCTCATGGCGGGCTCCGGTGCGGCTCAGGTCAGGGCGACCCTAGACCGGAGCGCACCGGCTGACCAATCCCGCGTCAGTAAGCGCTATTGATCAGGAGCGGCGGGCGGGGCCAAATCGGCGGGGTCGATCTCCGGACCGTCGCGGGGCTCTTCCTCATCGGTGGTGTCGAGATCGGGGTCCACCCCGGCGCCCTCACCCGCATCGGCCGGATCCACGTCGGCGGGTTCCGGGCTGAGCGAGTTCTCCTCGACGCGGTCGGTCCCCGGCGCCACAGACATCTCGTCTGTCCCCGGAGTCTCGCCAGCCGCGCTCTGCGCCTGCTCGGTCCCCGCGTCGGTGAGCAGGGAGCTGGAGCGATCCTCCGGCCAGAACGCCCAGACCAGACCGACAGCGCAAGCCGCCACCAACGCGCCAAGCATGACGCGTGCGCCGGTCTGACCCGAGCCGTAGGCGGCTCCGCTGGTTCCGTCGCCTGCGGGGCCGGTTCCGGCTCCGGCGGTCTGATCGGCGATGTCGGCGCGCTGGGTCATGGGCGAGTCTCCCTCTGGATGCCAAATGCGTCAGGGAGGAAACCGCAGCGGCCCGGCGTCAGTTCCACCCCTGTTCCAGACCGGCGCCGAGGTCCATATTGCGCCCATGGTCAAAATCACCAAAGACGATTCCGCCTTCACCCCGCCCGGCGTCTCCGACATGGGCCAGGCCGACTTCACGCTGGACGAGCGCGTGCCCGGCGCCGACATCAAAGACCCGCTGTCCCTGCCGGCCAACTGGACGCCCCACCGTCCCGAACGCCCGGAGAAGAGCGAAGGCGGGAAGCAGTTCGAGGTGGTGTCCGAATACGAACCCACCGGAGACCAGCCCGCCGCGATCAAGGAGCTGGTGGAGTCCGCCGGGTCGGAGAGAGACCAGGTTCTCCTCGGAGTCACCGGGTCGGGTAAAACCTTCACCATGGCGAAAGTGATTGAAAAGCTTCAGAGACCGGCTCTGGTTCTGGCGCCGAACAAGACTTTGGCGGCTCAGTTATACGGAGAATTTAAAAGTTTTTTTCCGTATAATAGTGTGGAATATTTCGTTTCTTATTACGATTATTACCAGCCCGAAGCCTATGTCCCGCGCACCGACACCTATATCGAGAAAGAATCCTCCATCAACGAGGCCATCGACCGGATGCGCCACGCCGCCACGCGGTCGATCCTGGAGCGTGACGACGTCATCATCGTGGCTAGCGTGAGCTGCATTTACGGCATCGGCTCGGTGGAGACCTACACCGCCATGGTATTCGATCTGGCGGTGGGGGAGGAGAAAGATCCGCGCGAGGTGATGCGCAACCTGGTGGCGCTGCAGTACCAGCGCAACGACGCCGCCTTCCAGCGCGGCACGTTCCGGGTGCGCGGCGACACCATCGAGATCTTCCCCGCCCACCATGACGAATTCGCCTGGCGCGTCAGCTTTTTCGGCGACGAGATCGAGTCCATCACCGAGTTCGAGGTCCTCACCGGCAAGCCCAGCAGCGACCTCACCAAGGTGCGCGTCTACGCCAACTCCCACTACGTCACCCCGCGCCCGACGCTGAACCAGGCCATCAAGTCCATCAAGGCCGAGCTGCAAGAGCGCCTCACCTGGATGGAGGCCAACGGCAAGCTTCTGGAGGCCCAGCGCCTGCAGCAACGCACCGAGTTCGATCTGGAGATGCTGGAGGCCACCGGCAGCTGCAACGGCATCGAGAACTATTCGCGCTATCTCACCGGCCGTAAGCCCGGCGAGCCCGCCCCCACCATGTTCGAATACCTGCCCGACAACGCGCTGGTCTTCGTCGACGAGAGCCACGTCACCATCCCGCAGCTGGGCGCCATGTTCAAAGGCGACTTCAGCCGCAAGCGCACCCTGGCCGAGCACGGCTTCCGCCTGCCCTCCTGCATGGATAACCGCCCCCTCAAATTCGAGGAGTGGGAGGCCATGCGCCCCAACACGATCCACGTCTCCGCCACGCCGGGCAAGTGGGAGCTGAACCAGACCGGCGGCGTGTTCACCGAGCAGGTGATCCGCCCCACCGGCCTCGTCGATCCGCCGGTGGAGGTGCGCCCGGTCCAGTCAGACCAGTTCAGCCAGGTGGACGACATCATCGAGGAGGCGCGCCAGACCGCCGCCAAAGGCTATCGCACGCTGGTCACAACGCTGACCAAGCGCATGGCCGAAGACCTCACCGAATACATGCACGAGCAGGGCCTGCGCGTGCGCTACATGCACTCCGACGTGGACACGGTGGAGCGCATCGAGCTGATCCGCGATCTGCGCCTGGGCGAATACGACGTGCTGGTGGGCATCAACCTTTTACGCGAAGGCCTCGACATCCCCGAATGCGGCCTTGTGGGCATTCTCGACGCCGACAAGGAAGGCTTCCTGCGCTCAGAGACCAGCCTCGTGCAGACCATCGGCCGTGCCGCGCGCAACGCCGACGCCCGCGTCATCCTCTACGCCGACCGCGTCACCGGCTCCATGCAGCGCGCCATGGACGAGACCGAGCGCCGCCGCAACCGCCAGATCGCCCACAACACCGAGCACGGCATCACCCCCACAACGATCGTGCGCGGCGTCTCCGACGTCCTCGAAGGCGTGATGGAAAAAACCGCCAAGGGCCGCGGCCGCGCCCGCTCCCAGAAACGCGCCGGCGGTACGGCCGAAGACCAGGCGAAGTTCGAACCGAACAATCTGCGCGCTGCGCTTGCCGATCTGGAAAAGCGCATGCGCGAGGCGGCTGCGAACCTGGAGTTCGAAGAGGCCGGGCGGTTGCGCGATGAGATAAAGCGGTTGGAGAGGGAGGCTGGGTGAGGTTGGTTATTGTTCGGGGCGTCAAACTGGGCCGGGAGTGACACACTGGCGGCGGGGCGCGACGGTTTTCCCTAGCAAATGCGTAGCGTTGCATGAACCGGAGCGTAAAGCTCCGCCCAACCACCATGCAACTTATAGCATAAATATTTGCGACCTGATCGGGCTAAAACATGCGCCTCCACTTGACGGTTGCACAATGGCAGGCTCAGATCAATTTCTCAATCTGATAGCTCAATGCTGGATGACGTATGCCTAAGTTCGAGAATCTTTCCGATGTAGATATCCGCTCTATAGCCAATACGTTGAGGCGCGGTAACTACTACCTTTTTCTTGGTTCTGGGGTCAGCCTCGATTCCATCGGGAAAAAAGGGCCGATGCCATCGGTGTCTGATTTAGAGGCATCACTATCCATTTCAGCAAAAGTCGGTAGAACACGGTCATTACACCAAGTCTATCCACTACTAACGCCGGAAGATGTATCTGATTTCCTTACCGATCCCTATACTTGCGTTCAGCCCGGTCAAACCGCGAAGGCATTAGCGGGCCATGCTTGGCGCCAAATTTTCACCCTTAATATTGATGACGCAATAGAAACTGCCTCAGTCGAATTATCTTCCCAGCAACGCTTTATCCAGAAATTCATACCAAAACACTTTAGCGATGACTTCATCGAGCGGAAATCCGAGGACGAATGTATTGTGGCGCACCTTCATGGCTCGGTAAAACAGCCTGGCAGGGGGTACGTATTTAGCCATAACGAGTACGCGCGCTCTATTTCACGAACGGGCACGTGGACAAACACGTTTGCACAGCTACTCGCTAGCGAACCTTTCATCGTTTCCGGCACATCAATGAACGAAATTGATGTAGCTTATTATCTAGAGCAACGCGGCGCGCGACCAACAAGAACAGATGTAGCTCCCTCTGTACTCATAGAGCCGTTTCCAGACCGTATCACTGAGCATTTTTGCGATACCAACCACTTGCACCTCTTCACCGGCACCACTCTCGAATTCTTTAATGCGCTCAAAAAGATGTCAGGCATCGATATTGATGTCATTGACGTTTATCCGGAAAAGTCATTTAGTATATTTAAAGAAGATCTTTCTCCAAAAGAAGCTATTAGTTTCTTTTCGACCTTCTCTCCAATCGAAGATGCTCCGGAGCGGGAAAAAAATCCATTCAGTTTCTATATAGGTGCCGAGCCAACTTGGGGGACAATTGCGGAAAACATCGACATTCCGCGAGATATGACCCTGGATTTGTTGGATCAAATTTATGAATTCTCAAAGAGCAATGATGAACGATTGCTCTTGGTCCTTGATCAACCTGCCTCCGGAAAAAGTACCCTACTGAAGAGGGTCGCTGCTGAGGTTAATAAAGCCGGATATAAGAGCCTCGAATTTGTCGAACATTCAAATGTTGATGATGACATAATAATCGATTTGCTATCTCGGGCGGAAAAGCCGCTTTTAGTTTTTGTAGATAATTTTGCAGATACTGTTTCTCGAATTAGACCTATTTTAGACGAGCTCCGAGATGAGCCGATATATTTTATCGCTTTTGAACGGACTTACCGCGAATCTTTCCTTGAAAACGCCTTGTCTGGAGAAAATTTTCTACAGATTAAAAATCAAGTCGCGTTTAGTGAGGCGGAGGCTAGCAAGCTAATCACTGCAATGCATAGAGCCGGACTTACCAACATTGGTAAGCTATATCCCGGAAGGTCGGACGAGCTTGCTCGAGACATCGCTGGAGAAGAGATAGGAATTGCAACCTGCAGGGTGAGAGGCAATTTCAAACCTTTCGATCGAATTGTCAGAGAACTAATTACCGATAGCGACCGATCAACGTTTAAATCTTACCTCTTCGCTGCACTCGCTCGGTTTTGTTTTGGGGGTGGAGTGCATTCGTCGATCATACACTCTGATAGCGATATCCCAGTTTCTGAACTTCTGGACCCAAGCAATCCGCTTTCTCTTCAGTATACTAATCGGAGGAAGGGTTATGTGGTACCGTACAACGCGGTAATAGCAGACCGTTGCCTCTTCATAATGAAGCAAAATAATGATCCCCGGCTCTTCAATGCTTTTGTAAATTTATCGAAAGCGATCGCCCCCCGTGTATCCCGCGCGACGATACGGAATAAATCGCCTGAGTCGCGCATATCAGGGCGGCTTCTGGATTATGATCAAGTCGTGCGTGAGTTTTTGGGTGACCAGTCAGAAAGATTCTATCGAGAAATCAAAGATGAGTGGGACTGGAACGCTCGGTACTGGGAGCAATTGTCGCTTTTAAAATTAGACTGGTACCTTTCTGATAGGTCTGACACAATATTAATTGAACAAAGTGTACAGCACGCTCAACATGCCGTATCTTTAGAGCGGCATCCGCTTTCCTATACTACGCTGGCGAAAATATTATTCCATTACCAAGACGTCGAAGGTATTGATAGGGATTTGGTATTTTCAGATAGCTGGAACTATATCATGTCTGCGGTGGACATTGAAAAGAAATGGGACAACATAAGAAATACCGTTTTCATTATAGCTTTTAATGGCGTGATCCGTTATTTGCAAGGGGGCGGTCTCTTAAATGGAAAGCAGACCGAGCAACTGAAGGACGTTGTAGCTATTACTCATGCACGTAGGCTGCGCGGTAAAGACCTCTTTGAGAAGCGCCAGCTGGCGTTGGATGCAGCCGGCTGCGAAAGTCGTGAGGCTGATCAGCGTTGACGCAGCCGACTTAAGCATTTGAAGGCCCAGTACGAGGGAAAGCGGTGGTCCACGTCACGGCAGCGGATTTAACGGAAGCAGGCCCTTTTCATTCCGGCTTGGTATAGGCAATCCACGTGCGTTTAGGACCTTGATCAGTTTCACTTCGAGGTGGGGGCCCAACCATCAAAGTTGCCATTCGCGCAATTATCGCAAACGTGAATGCCATAGGCATCGAGCGTTTGTAGGGAAACCCGGGACACACACCCATTTCCACCCCTCACCTTAACCCCATGCCGAGTCTTCCGCAGCTTAAGCCGGTCGCGTCAAGGCCGGCCCTTCGGGCCGCCGCGGAGCGGTGACCGGGCGAAGCCCGGTCAGCCTTGACCCGTCCGGCGCGCTGCGAAAATTGCTGGCTGTGGGGTAAAGGGGGCGTTTGGCGCAGACCGCCTATCCGTCCCCATTAGGCGGACGAAGATCCCTCACCCGGTATGGCAGGCTTCGCAGCAGTAGAAGCACCCGTCGGCGGGCGAATAGCCGGCGCTTGCGGCCGCCGTGAGGGCGCTCTGGCAATTGGTCATCCAGCCCAGCGAGTGCTGGTTCTTTGCATCCGGAAGGTGGCCGCACGTGGTTTCGTGGACCTCATGCTTGCCTTTTTCGTCGGTGTTCGTGTTCACGATGTAGTTGGGCATATTCGCCTCCTTGGCTGGCTGTTAACGACTTTCTACCATTAGGCGAGTCTTTCTATAAAGCAATCTGACGGGCGGGCGGTGAGCGTTGGTCTCCACGCCTGCGCAAAAACTACCGGCGGGGATGACGCTTCGAGGTCACTTACCAATGCTTGGGCGGATCGGTTGGCAGCATGCCGTTTGACAAGCGGCGGGGTTCCGGGAGGTTGTTCGCTCGCAGGTATGCCAACAGGGGGCGCTCCAGGGATGGGGACCAGCCGTCACAGTTCAACCTCAGACAGGTACGGCAAGCTGGTATGTTGTAGGCCTCCAGCCAGTAAAGCTCATAAACGTGCAGGGCATGCTGGCGCTTCTCTCCGCAAACGCCGCATTCAAAATAGAGCATCGGGTCCTCCATTGCTGCTCAGCGCCAGTGTACGGGCGCATCAAAGGGCGTTCCGGGGCGGAAATGACGCTGGAGCGGTCGCAGCTTCAGAGGCGTGCGTCCTTCGAGGCTTTTTGCTCTGCAAAAAGACTCCTCAGGATGAGGACCGTTTGAGGCCTCCCTACACCCTCATCCTGAGGTGTGACCCCGGACTTGATCCGGGGCGAGCCTCGAAGGACCCGGCAGGACAAAGCGCAACTTATCCCCCTCCCCCGGTGGCGGGCGTAGACTGGCGGGTATGGCAAACACGATACGAACTGCGGCGATGCGCGCCCGGCTGGAAAGTGAGGCTCGCGCCATGCGGGTGGAGGGGATCCCCATGCCCGAGGTGGCGCTGCGCGTCGGGGTGCCGGCCTCGACGCTGAACCAATGGGCCGCCGCCGGGCGCTGGCGCGCCTGCGACCTGGCCGAGGCGGCGGCGCAGGCGGCCATGGCCGAGGCGGACCGCGCGCTTCAGTCCGGGGCCGGGGCCGGGGCCGGCGCCGGGTCTGGACCTCAGGGCGATCCGGGCGGGTCTGCGGACGGCGCGCCAGGCTCCGGCGGGGGCGCCGCGCGGGAGGCCGGAGCGCCCGGCGCCGGCCACGACGACACGCCGCCGCACGCGCGCGCCTCTGTGGAGGCGCCTCCTGACGCACCCTCTCCTGTAGAGGCCGGGCCGCTAACCGCCGAGCAGCTCAGGGCCGAGGCCGACCGCTGTGCGCGCGCGGCCATGGCGCTGTCGCGCGGCGGGCGACTGAAGGAGGCGGAGGCCGCGCTGAAGCTGGCCGAGCGCTATCGCGAGGCCGCCGATACAGGCAGCTGTGCGGGAGGCGGTGACGGGAGCGGTGACGGCCTCTGGGAGGCGCGGGTGAGCCTGGAGCTGGAGGCGCGCCTCCTGGCCGAGCGCGACGGCCTGTTCGAGCGCTGCCAGAGCTGGGTGCGGCTGGCGCTGGAGGGCAAGATCACCGCGCTGCCCGGCTGGGCCACCACCAAAGCGTTTCTGCAAGGCACGCCCTATGCCGACCAGTATTACCGCTGCGGCGGCGTGGGCACCGGGATCGCCGGCCATTTCGGGCCGGGGCCGGCCGATCGCCTGTATGAGGATGAGGCGGAGGACGAGGCTGCGGACGGGGCGTCCTAGGTCAGCGCGCCCCACGCCAGAAAGCCGATATAGGCGAGATAGCTGGCGAAGAAGATCGCGCCCACCAGGCGCCCCACCGGCTTTTTCGCGAACACCAGCGCGCTGGCCGCCAGCATGGCGCCGGCCATGACCCAGAAATCAAAGCGGATGAATTCCGCGTCCACCGGGGCGGGGTTGCCCGTGGCGGCTGTGGCGGCGATGCCGGTGATGCCGCCCACCGCGCAGATATTGAAGATGTTGGACCCGATGACATTGCCGATGGCCATCTCGGCCTGTTTTTTCAGGGCGGCGACCATGGCGGTGGCCAGCTCCGGCAGGCTGGTGCCCAGCGCCAGAATGGTCAGGCCGATGATCGCCTCGGGCACGCCCAGCGTCGCGGCGATGCCTGTCGCCCCGCGCACGATGAGCTCGGCGCCCACGGGCAGCAGGACAAGGCCCAGAAGCGTGTAGCCGGCGATGGCCAGGCGCCCCTTGGGCAGGCCCTCCATATGGTCGATATCGGTGAGCTCGGCGATCACCGGATCGTCCTTGGCTCCGCGCGCGCTGATCCCGAGATAGGCGATATACACCGCGATGAGGGCCGCCAGAATATAGCCGTCGACGAGGCTGAGCTCGCCGTCGAATCCCATGGCGATGAAGACGCCGGTGAGCACAAGGGCGATGGCCGCGTTGCGCCGCACGCCCGGCGTGTTGGTGGCCATGGGCGCCAGAATCGCCGGCAGGCCCAGCACCAGAAGGATATTGGCGATGTTGGAGCCGACGATATTGCCGATGGCGAGACCCGGCGCCTCGCGGATCGCCGCGGCGGCGCTGACCACCATCTCCGGCGCGCTGGTGCCGAAGGCCACGATGGTCAGGCCCACGATGAGCGCCGGTATCCCCAGCGCCCGCGCCAGCGCCGTGGCGCCGCGCACCAGAAACTCACCCCCGGTCAGGAGCACCACGACGCCGCCCAGCACCAGGAGCAGCAAAATCACAAGATCGGGCATGGCGGGGCCTGTCCGTTCGCTAGGGGCTCAAGGGCTGGGATGTTTGAAGCGGCGCGGGGCCGGCTATGCTTAGTCGAGGCGCTTGGTGTCGATGAGGTTCAGGATGGCGAAAACGCCGAAGCAGAGGGCGAGGGCGATCATGGCGGCCATGGGATGTCTCCTTCAGTGTAAACGCGCACGCGGCGCGGCGGTGTCCGACCCGGATATAGCGCGCCTTCCCCGGGAGCGAAAGCGGGCGCGCGCGGCTGCCTGTCACAGGTGACCGCATCCGTCGACTCGGCTCATACTAATTTAAACGCATGTGTGAAAAATCCAGGCGTGTTTGAAGCGGGTGCGAAATCGTGATGGCCGGGCGGGACGCAAGACAAGACCTCAAGGCTGACTCCGCCTCGTCCGGAGCCCGGTCCGGACTTGGGCGCGGCCGGGTCCTGGAGGCGATCAACAGCCTGCAATCCTCTGTAATCTCCGGCGATTTCGATCTCGCGGCCGCCTTCACCCGCGCCCTGGACGTGCTGCTGGAGGTCACCGGCGCGCCCGGCGGCTTCATCGGCGAGGTCGTCAGGGACACCGTCGGCGCGCCGTCTCTGAAGCCGCTGGCGAGCACCGGCCCGGACTGGAGCGCCGCCTCCCCGCCCGTCGCCGCGCTGGCCCGCCGTCACGGTCTGGAGCTCGCCGGGACCGGCGCCCCCTCCTCTGAAACGCCCGCCCCGCAAGTCGAGGCCGAGGGGCTCGGCCTGCCTCTGATCTATGGCGGCGAGATGATCGGGCTGGTGGGTCTGGGCGGCGTCGAGGGCGGACATCCGCCCGGCCTGGCGGACGATCTGGCGCCGCTGACCATCGCGCTCGCCGCGATCATGGTCGCCGAGCGCGCCAAGGCCGACCGCGACCTGCAGGCTGAGCGCGCCGAGCTCGCCCTCACCGGCAGCGACGCGGCGGTGTGGGACTGGAACATCGCCACCGACACTCTGTGGTGGAGCCCTTCTCTGAAGGCGATGCTGGGCCTGCCGGACACCACAGAGCCCGATCTAGAGCTGTATCGCAGCCGCCTCCACCCCGACGACGCCGCAACTGTAATGCCCGCCATCGAGGCGGCGCTGGAGGGGCGCGAGCCCTATCGCCGCGTCTTCCGCCTGGCGCGCGAGGACGGCGGCTACGCCACGATCCGCTCCACCGGCCAGGTGATCCGCGACGCCGACGGCGCGCCCCTGCGCATGGTGGGCGTGCAGATCGACATCAGCCGCGAGATCGCGCTGGAGAGCCAGGCGCGCGAAGCCGGCGAGTTCTCCGGCGTGGCGCTGGCCGCGGCGGGTCTGGCGGCCTGGCGCTGGGAGGGCGAAACCGATCTGATCACGCTGGACGCCCGCTTCGCAGCGCTACTGGACTGGCCCGAGCTGGAGGGCCGCCCGCTCACCCGCGAGGACGTGCTCAGCGCGGTTCACCCCGACGACCAGACGCTGGTCCAGCAGGAGCTGGACATGGTGTTTGAGAACCGCACCCACACCTTCCGGACCGACCACCGTCTCTTGACCGCCACCGGCCGCACGATCTGGGTGCGCGGCCATGCCGGTGTCCTCGAACAACCCGACGGGGCTGCACCGATCGCCGCCGGCGTGGTGGTGGACCGCACCGAAGCCAAGCGCACCGAGCTCGCCCTTGCTGAAGCCAAGGAGCGCTACGAGCTGGCGGTGAACGGCTCGGGCATCGCGATTTGGGACTGGAACATTGAAACCGACGAGCTGGTCTGGTCGGATCATTTGTTCTGCATGCTCGGGCTCACGCGCGATGATGTGACCGGACGAACCAACGATTTCAACGACCGGATGCACCCCGAAGATCGAAGCCGGGCCGAAGCGGCGCTGACCAGCCACGTAGAGGCCGGCGCGGCCTACGATATCCAGTTCAGGATGCGCCACAGCTCCGGCCGGTGGGTGCCGATTCACTCGCGCGGCGCCAGCGTGCGCGACGCCTCGGGCCGCGCGGTCCGCATGGTCGGATCGGCTCTGGATCTGACGGCCGAACAGGACGCCGAACTCAGCGCCACCGAGGCGATGGCGAAGATCAGCCTGGCCGCCCGCCATGCCGGCATCTTTCCGCTGGAGATCGACATGGTGGCCGAGGTGATGCGCGGCGACGAATCGCTCGTCGAGTTGTTGGGCGAACCTGGCGTACGCGAGCTCGACCTCCAGCATGCCATGGCGTTCGTCCACCGCGAAGACCGGGCCGCCCTCGGAGCCCGGCTGTTGCGTATGACGGAAAGCGGCGCGGACCGCTTTGAGTCTGAGCATCGCGTCATACGCGCGGACGGCTCGACGCTGTGGACCGAGACCGTGGCGGTGGTGACGCGGCGCGATGAACACGGCGCCCCGACCCTGCTGTCCGGCGTGATCATTGATCACACCGCACGCCGCATGGCGGAGCGGGGTCTGGCACAGGCCAAGGAGCGCTACGATCTCGCGGTGAACGGCTCGCACATCGCGATCTGGGACTGGAATATTGAGAACGACGAGCTGGTCTGTTCAGACGAAATGTTCATCATGCTCGGGCTCACGCCCGTGGATTATTACGGCCGGCGCACGTTCTTCAACGAGCGGCTCCACCCCGAGGACCGGGCGCGGGTCGAGGCCGGCCTGAACGACCATAGGGAGACCGGCGCGACCTATGATCTCAAGTTCAGACTGCGCCACAGCTCCGGGCGATGGGTTCCGGTTCATTCGCGCGGCGCCAGCGTGCGCGACGCTTCGGGCAGCGCGGTCCGGATGGTCGGGTCACTCCAGGACCTCACCAAAGAACAGAACGCCGAGCGCACCGCCGCCGAAGCGATGGCGCAGATCAGCCTCGCGGCGCGCCACGCGGGGATCGGTCCTGTTGAAATGGACCTCACATCGAAAACCCTGCGCGGCGATGAAAATTTCGCCCGCCTCGTCGGCCTGCCCGATCTGCGCGAAGTGACCTTCAAGCAGGCCAGATCGTTCATCCATCAAGACGACCGCGCCAAGGTCGACGCCCGCATACTCCAACTAATCGAGAGCGGCGGCGACCGCTTTGAATCCGAGCATCGTCTTGTTCACCCGAACGGCTCCACACTCTGGACCGAGACGGTGGCGGTCGTGACGCGGCGTGATGAGAACGGCGCTCCCACCCTTTTGTCCGGTGTGATCGTCGATCACACCGCGCGCAAGGAGGTGGAGCGCGATCTGGCGCGCGCCAATGAGCGCTATGATCTGGCGGTCGGCGTCGCCCATATGGCGATCTGGGACCAGAATCTCATCACCGGTGAGGTCTACTGGTCGGCGCGCATGGGAGAAATCCTGGGATTGGGCCCCGAGGAAGGCCACGAGGACGCAGAGACGTTCACCGCGCGCATCCACCCTGGCGATCGCGAGGAGACCGGGCGCGCATTCCGGGCGCTGGTCAACGACGATGCGCCCTATGACCAGATCATCCGCCTGCGGCGCGCCGACGGCGGCTACGCCACGGTGCGTTCGCGCGGCGGCATCCTGCGTGACGAGAGTGGCGCGGCGGTGCGTGTGTGCGGCTCGCTCAGCGATATCAGCGGCGAAGTGATCGCCGGCGCCCGCGCCGACATCGCCCTGGAAGCGGCCCAGCTGGGCATCTGGGACTGGGACCTGGCGTCCGGCGTGATGACGGCGGATTCGCGGTTCGCCGAGATTCTGGGCCGGCCCTGGCTGGCCGACCAGCCGGGGTCGACCGCCCAGCGGCTGCGCTATATCCATGACGACGATTGGGCCATCGCCGAAGCCAAGGTCCTGGATCTTGAGGCCGGCCGGATCGACAGGACGGAATTCGAGCACCGCGTCGTCCGGCCGGACGGCTCGATCGCCTGGGTGGGCGGAGGCATCAGCGTCATCGAGAGCGGGGCGGACGGCAAGCCGCGCCGCATAATCGGCGTGTTCGAAGACCGCACCGAGCGCAAAGCCGCCGAAATGGAGCTGGCCGAGTCCAAGCAGCGATATGATCTCGCCGTCTCCGGCGCCCTGACCGCGATCTGGGACCAGAATCTGAAAACCGGCGAGCTCTACTGGTCGGCCCGTCTGGGTGAGATGCTGGGCCTGGGCGCGGTGGAACGCACGGAGATGCTGGGCGATTTTCTGGAGCGTATCCATCCCGACGACCGCGAGCGGGCGCGCGAAGCAACACAGATTACGCTTCAAACCGGCGCGCCGTTGAACATCCTGATGCGGGTGCGCCACGCCGACGGCGGCTATCGTCATCTGCGCTCGCGCGCCGGGGTGCTGCGCGACGCGATGGGCCGGCCGCTGCGGCTTTGCGGGTCGGCCAATGACGTCACCGAGGAGATCGAGGCCGAGGCCAAGGCGCGGCTGTCCGGCCGCCGGGCGCAACTGGCGCTGGAAGCGGCGCATCTGGGCGTCTGGGAGTTTGACGCCGAGACCAACACGGTGATTGTCGACGCCACCCTGGCTGATCTGCTCGGCGCCCCGGACCTTGCCGGCAAGGCGAGGCCGAACACGGACATCCAGAGAGCGGCTCACCCGGACGATTTGCCCCGGGTCAACGCCGATCTCGCACGGCTTTACAAGGGCGAGCTCTCCAGCGTGCGCAATGAGCATCGCATCGTGCGCCCGGACGGCGAAGAGGTCTGGGTGCGCGCCGATGTGGGCGTCGCCGAGCGCTCCGCAGACGGATCGATCGCCCGTTTGATCGGCATCGTTCAGGATCTGAGCGGCATCAAGGCCACCGAAGCGCTGCTGCGCAAGTCGGCGGAAGCGGCGGGCAAGGCCAATGAAGCCAAATCGCAATTCCTCGCCACGATGAGTCATGAAATCCGCACGCCGCTGAATGGCGTGCTGGGCGTCGTTCAGCTGCTAGAGCGCACCGATCTGGACGCGCGTCAGACCCGCTATGTGGAGACGATCAAGGCCTCGGGGCGCTCGCTGAGCGAAGTGATCGAGGACGTGCTCGACATTTCCCGCATTGAGGCGGGCAAGCTGCGGCTGAAGTCCGAGCCAACACTGGTCTCCGACATTCTTGAGCAGGCCGCGGCGCCCTCGCGCGCGCTGGCGGCGGAGAAAGGCGTTGAGCTGACCCTTTCTGTGAGCGGCGCCCTGAGCCGCCCGGTTTACGTCGATCCGCGCCGGGTCGGGCAGATGACCGCCAACCTGATCGGCAACGCCGTGAAATTCACGGAGTCCGGGGGCGTCCGAGTGACGGCGATGCGGCCTGAACGCGGCGTTCTGCGCATTGAAGTGGACGATGACGGGCCCGGCCTTGCTGAAGACATGCATGACGCGGTGTTTGAACGATTCACCCAGGCGGACATGTCGGCGAGCCGCCCCCATCAGGGCTCCGGGCTGGGGCTGGCGATCGTGCACGAGCTCGCCAAGCTGGCCGGAGGCGTGGCCGGCGTGCGCTCGCGGCCCGGCGAAGGGGCGTGCTTCTGGATCGAAATTCCCGCCCCGGCGGCTGCGCAAGCCGTGCCTGAACCGCGCGGCGCAGCAAGGGACGCCGGGCCTGTCGCCGCGTCCCGGCGCCTGCGCGTCCTAGTGGTCGAAGATCATCCGGTCAATCGCGCGGTGACCGCGGAGATTGTCACTCAGGCGGGGCATGGGTGCGAAACCGCCGAAAGCGGTGAAGAGGCGCTGAGCGCGCTGAGCGCGCGACCTGTGGACGTGGTGCTTCTGGACCTGCACATGCCCGGCATGGACGGTCGGGAGACGCTGGCGCGCATTCGGGGCGGCGAGGCGGGCTCGCCGGACCTGCCGGTCTACATCGTCTCCGCCGACGCGACGCCGGAAGCCAGCGAGGAGACCCGAGCGCTAGGCGCGGACGGGTTCTTCGTGAAGCCACTTGATGCAGACGCCCTGCTGCGCACCCTGGGCGCGCTCGCCCGGCGATCGCGGGAGGTCGGCTGATGGCCCTGATTGCGCTGATTGATGACGACGCCACCGAGGCGATGATCCTGGGTGATATGCTGGAGCACGGCCAGGACGGGCACACCCTGGTTCATTCGCGCAGCCTGGCCGCCTTTGAAGACGCGATGCCCAACGCCGATCTGGTGCTGCTGGATCGGCGCCTGCCGCCCCATGACAGCTTCGCCGAAGGGGTTCCGGCGCTGGCCGCCACGGGCTGGCGCGGGCCGGTGGTGCTGATCAGCGCCTATACCGACGAGGCCCCGCCGCCGGCGCCGGCGGGGGTTGTCCTGTTCGGACCGGTGAGCAAAAGCGACCTGCTGACGCCCGAAGCCATCGAAGCCGTCCTCGCGCGCGCCCTCTCCTGACGAAAGTCACACAAAGGGCCGGCGCCGGGACAAGCCGCGAGCGGCCCGGAAGGCGCGTCTAGCCGCCTGCTTCGGCGCTTTCGGCGCGCAGGGCGACAATGACGAATTCAGCCGCGGAGACATTGTCCACCGCCTCGCCGGGCTCTCCCAGAGCGCCGAGGGCGCGGCCGCCCGCACGCACCAGAACCGCACCGGCGTCGGAGGTGGACACCGTCAGGCCCGGCTCGTCGGGGGCGCGATACACCTCCCCTGCGTCCAGATCGCGGGCGATCAGAATGCGGCCCGAAGCGTCGCGCACCTCCAGATAGGCCGGGGTGGCCGCTTCCAGCACCAGGGCGCCGGCGCTGTTTGTACTGGGCAGGCCCGACCAGATGCGCTCCAGGCGCGGGGCCGGGCGCTGGTTCATCGCCACCAGCGGCGCTTCGGCGGCCAGGAGCGTATCCATGGGCGCGCTGACATCGCCGCTCACATTGCTGCGCGATATGTAGTTGCCGTACCAGCCCGCCGCGGCGATCACGCCGCCCAGGATCAGCACCGCGCCGACCGCGCCGCGCGGCAGGCGAAACTCGTTGCGCTCCTGCGGCGCGGTGGGGGTGGCGCGGCCGGCGTCGACTTCCATTTCCGCCTTGAAACGGGCGACGCAGGAATCCGCGTCGAGCTCGAGAAACCGGGCGTAGGTGCGCAGATATCCCACCGCATAGGTGCGCGACGGCAGCGCACGCGGGTCCATGTATTCCAGACCCTCAAGATAATCGCGCTTGATGCGGGTGCGCGCCGACGCCGAATCAAGGGTCAGGCCGGCGCGGATTCGCGCCTTGCGCAGGCGCTCGCCCAGAGACAGGTCGGCGTCGTCGGCGCACTCTGACGCAGAGTCAGAAAGGACTGCGTCGACAGGTACATAATCCTCGTCCGCCCGGTCGTATTCCGGCTTGCTCGTCGTCATATGGGTCAAGCTTCAAGCGCCTCATGGGCGCTCCCTCAGTGAGTGTGGCCGCCCTGCCGCACTGCAACACCATTCAATCAAATGGTTTTGATTTTATCAACACATTCCGGCGGTAGACCGGATTTTTCGCCGGCGTCGATCAGAAGCGCCCGCAATCCGGGGCCGCGCGGATCGTCGCCTCCGGCCATGGCGTCTTCAAGAAACGCGCCGAGTTTCGACAGATCACAGCCCGACAGGGCGCGCTTGACCGGCCCGATGGAGCCGGCCGCCATGGACAGGGTGCGATAGCCCAGCGCCGCCAGGACGCAGGCCTCCATGGGCCGCCCGGCCAGCTCGCCGCAGACATTGATCGGCTTGCCGTGCCGGTCGCAGGCCTCGCGCACCTGCTTGAACATTTTCAGCGACGGCGTGCTGATCGGGTCGTAGCGATCTGAGACCTTGGGGTTCTGCCGGTCGGCGGCGAAGAAATACTGCATCAGGTCATTGGCGCCCAGCGACACGAAGTCGGCCATCTGAAGGCAGGCGTCCGGCGAAAACGCGATCGCCGGCGTCTCCAGCATGAAACCGAGCCGCACGCTGGACGGCCGGCCGTGGCCGTGAGCTTCAGCATAATCCAGCTCGTGCTCGAGCATGTCCTTGGCGCGGGCCAGCTCGGAGGGGCAGGTCACCAGCGGGAACAGCACGTTGAGATCGCGGTCGCGCCCCGCGCGCACCAGGGCGCGCAGCTGGTAGCGGGTGAGGCCGGGGCGATCGAGCCCCATGCGCAAGGCCCGCCAGCCCAGCGCCGGGTTCGCTTCGCGCATGGAGGGCGTATAGGGCGTGACCTTGTCGCCGCCCAGATCCAGCGTGCGGAACACCACCGGCCGGTCGCCGGCCGCCTCGAACACCGCATGATAGAGATCGCACTGGGCCTGCAGGCGCGGCAGGGTGTCGGCGACCATGAACTGGAACTCGGTGCGGAACAGGCCCACGCCTTCCGCGCCGCTGTCTTCCAGGTGGGAGAGCTCAACCAGCAGGCCGGCGTTCATGGACAGGTGCATGCGCACGCCGTCCTTGGTTGTCGCCGGCGCGGCGCTGAGATCGGCGTAGGCGCGCCGCCGCGCGGCCAGGCTCTCGATGCGCTCGTCATAGGTGTCGGCCACGTCCGCAGTGGGGCGCGCGTGCAGAAGCCCGAACTCGGCGTCCAGGATCACCGGATCGCCGTCCTCGATGCGGTCCAGCGCACCCTCCACCCGGCCCACCATGGGAATGCCCAGCGCCTTGGCGACGATAGCGGCGTGGCTGGTGGAGCTGCCCTCCTCAAGCGCGACGCCCTTCAGCTTGGAGCGGTCGAAGTCGAGAAGCTCGGCCGGGCCGACGCTGCGCGCGATCAGGATCGCGTTCTCCGGCAGGGTGTTCTCGCCCGCGTCTTCAGAGCGCGCCAGATGGCGCAGCAGCCGGTTGGCGAGATCCTCCAGATCGTGCAGGCGCTCGCGAAAATGCACGTCGCGGGCCTTCATCAGGCGCGCGCGGTGCTCGTTTCGCACCCGCTCCACGGCGGCCTCGGCGGTGAGGCCGGCGCGCACGGCTTCGCGCAGGCTGTCGATCCAGCCGCGGTCGTGGGCGAACATGCGATAGGCTTCCAGCACCTCGCGCGAGGGGGTGCCGGCGGGCACGCGCCCTGAGTCCAGCAGCATGTCGACCGAGCGGCGAAGGCGCGCCACCGCGTCGGACAGGCGCGTCTCCTCGGCCTGGGCGTCCTCGGCGACCATGCGCGTGGCGCGCACATGGGGCTCGTGCTTCACCGCGACGCCCTTGGCCAGGCCCCCCGACAGCGCCAGGCCCTGGAAGCGCTCCGGCTTGGACAGGCGAAGCTCGAGCCCGGAGAACGCCGCCGCGCCCACAAGATCGCCGGACACGACGATCTCGGCCAGCAGCATGGCGACGGTCTGCAGCGTCTCCAGCTCCTCCTCGGTGGAGGGGCGCATGGCCTGGGTCTGGGCGGTGAGCACGCCCACAAGGCGCCCCCCGCGCAGGATCGGCACGCCGACAAAGCTCTTGAACGGCTCCTCGCCGGTTTCAGGCCTGTAGGAGAAATTGGGATGAGACGGCGCGTCCTCGGCCGCGAAGGGCCGCGCGCGCCGCGCCACCAGACCCACCAGACCCTCGCCGGCGCGCAGGCGCACGGTGTGCACCGCTTCAGGCTTCAGGCCATGAGTCGCCGAAAGCTCCAGCGCGCCGGACGGGCGCACCAGATAGATCGAGCACACGTCCGAGCCGGTCTCCTCGGCGATGATGTCGGTGAGCCGGTCGAGGCGCGCCTGCGCGTCCTCCTGCATCGCCATGAGATCGCGGATGCGCGACAGCAGGCGGCGCGGACCGCGCACGGCGGGAGACAGGGTTTCAGGCGGCGTCATGGAGCGGCTCGAGATCCTTCAAGGGGGGCTGATCAGGGCCGGTGAACACTCGATCGAATTTGCAGTGTAACCGGCGCGGAGCGCGCGCGCGAGCGCGCCGGCGTCAGGTTCGCGAATTGACCGCAGTCAGCCGGTACGCGCCGTGGAGCGCCTTGACCGCCCGCTCCAGAAGGTCGCCGTCCACCAGAACCGAGATCTTGATCTCGCTGGTGGCCACCATCCGCACCGTCACGCCTTCGCGCGCCAGGACGCCATAGAGCGTGCGCGCCACGTCGGCCCGGCCGCGAAGGCCGGTGCCCACCACAGAGACCTTCGCCAGCCCGGTTTCGGAGCGGATCGTCACCCCCGGCGCACCCAGGTCCTCGGCCACGCCCAGCGCGCGCGGCAAATCCTTGCCGGCCACCGAGCACTCCACCACGTCGCCGCCCGCCGCCGTGCGCGCCTGGACGATCATGTCCACCGCCACGCCGGCGTCGGCCAGCGCCCCGAACAGCGCTTCGGCCGGCGCCGCGCCGTCGCCGCCATTGAGCGAAAGCCGCGCCTGATCGCGCACATAGGCGACGCCGGAGACCACGCGGCGCTCTGCGATGGCGGCGTCCTCGACCACTTCGGTGCCGGCGCTCATCCCGGGCGCCTCGAAGCTCGACCGCACCCGCAGGCGCACCTGCTTGGCCTTGGCGTACTCCACCGAGCGGGTCTGCAGGACTTTGGCGCCCATGGCCGCAAGCTCCAGCATCACGTCATGGCTGATGCGCTCCACGCGCACGGCTTCGGGCGCCAGGCGCGGATCTGTGGTGTAGACCCCGTCCACATCGGTATAGATGTCGCACTCGCCCTTGATGGCCGCCGCCACTGCGACAGCGGTGAGGTCGGTGCCGCCCCGGCCCAGCGTGGCCAGACGCCCGTCGGCATTGACGCCCTGATAGCCGGCGACCACCGGGATGATCGACTTTTGCAGCATGTCTTCCAGCGGTTCGGCGTTGATGGCGCAGATGCGCGACGATCCCGGCGGCCCCTCCACATGGATGGGCAGCGCCCAGCCCATGACGGCCTGGGCGTCCAGACCCACTTTCTTCAGCGCCAGCGCCATGAGGGCGGCGCTCGCCTGCTCGCCGGCGGCCAGAACCGTGTCGGTCTCGATCTCGCCGAGCCCGCCGCCCAGCGCCTCGGCCAGCTTTAAAAGCCGGTCGGTCTCGCCGGCCATGGCGCTGACGACGACCGCGACCTGGCGTCCCGCGCGCGCCTCACGCGCCACGATGGCCGCGCTGTGGGCGATGCGCACGGGGTCGCCCATGGAGGTGCCGCCGAATTTCAACACCAGGGGCGCGCCTTTACCCGTCTGGCCGCCCGCCGTATCACCCGCCGTCTTGCTCAAACTCTCACCGCTTGCGCTTTCAAGGCTCGCCTCAGGCCGGCCTTGAGACCATATTGCGCTGCGTTAGTTAGAGAACTGGCGCGCGCCACGCAAACGCGCCGAACCCTCAAGGAGCGCCCCATGGCCCAGGCCGCCGCACCGCAACGCCTCTCCACCCCGTCCATCGACCCGGCCGAGGTGGAGAAATTCTCCAGGATGGCCGCCGACTGGTGGGATCCGGACAGCAAGTTCGCGCCGCTCCACAAATTCAACCCATCGCGCCTGACCTATATCCGCGAGACGCTGGCCGCGCATTTCCGCACCGGCGGTCCGGAACCGCTCAAGGGCCTGAAACTGCTTGATATCGGCTGCGGCGGCGGACTCGTCTCCGAACCCATGGCGCGCCTTGGCGCCTCGGTCACCGGCGTCGACGCCGCCGAGCCCAACATCAAGACCGCCCTGGTGCACGCCGAGGAATGCGGCCTGACCATCGATTACCGCCACGGCACGGCCGAACAGCTTCTGGAGGCCGGCGGTCCGGGCCAGTTCGACGTGGTGCTCAATCTGGAAGTCGTGGAGCATGTGGCGGACCCGGAAGCGTTCCTGCGCGATTGCGCCAAGCTCGCCAAGCCCGGCGGCATGATGATCGTGGGCACGATCAACCGCACCGCCCGCGCCTTCGCCACGGCGATCTTCGGCGCCGAATACGTCATGGGCTGGCTGCCGCGCGGCACCCACCAGTTTGAAAAACTGGTGAAACCCGAAGAGGCCCGCGCCGCCCTGGAAGCCGAAGGCCTGAGCGTGCGCGCGCCCGTGGGCGTCAGCTACAACCCCTTGAAAGACCGCTTCTTCATCTCCGGCGATTCCGGCGTGAACTATCTGATGGCGGCGACGAAGTAGGCGGGTCGAAGGCGCGCTCTGTCCCTCCCCTGGATGGGGAGGGTGGGCCGAGGCGAAGCCTCGGGTCGGGTGGGGTGACGGGCGCAATGATCTGAAACCCGGGCGCGGCCACCCCCTCCGTCCGGCTACGCCGGACGTTCGCCTGTTCGATCGTTTCCCCTGATCGATCTCGGCAGGCTCACCGCATCAAAGGGGGGGGCGTACCAGCCCCCCTCATCGGCGCCAGAAACCCGGCGCGAGCATCACAAGCATGACCATGATCTCCAACCGGCCGATGAGCATGTTGGCGGTCATCACCCATTTGGCGGCTTCAGGCAGCGGCTGGAAGCTGCCCGCCGGGCCGATGATGGGGCCCAGCCCCGGGCCCACATTGGCGAGCGTCGTGGCCGCGCCGGACACAGCCGTGACGGTGTCCAGGCCCAGAAAGGACAACAGCGAGGCCGACACCGCGAAAGTGGCGAAGAACAGAAAGAAGAAGCCCAGCACCGAGCGCACCGTTTCGTCGGGCACGACCTGGTTGCGGTAGCGCACAGGCTTGACCGCGTGGGGCCGGGCGTACTGGGCGATATAGGCGTTCATCGCCGAGGCAGCGATCTGGTAGCGGAAGATCTTCACCGAGCAGGTGGTGGAGCCCGCGCACCCGCCGATGAACATCAGCACGAAGAAGATCGCCGCCGCACCGCCGCCCCAGGCGTGAAAATCAGTGGAGGCGTATCCAGTGCCGGTGAGCACCGACACCGCATTCACCGCCGCCAGGCGCCAGGCGGGCAACCCGCCGACGGCGTGGGGGTCGCTGGTGACGAGATAGAGCGTCAGAAGGGTCGCCGCCGCCAGCGCCACCAGTAGGAAGGTGCGCGCTTGGCTGTCCAGGAGCAGAAGATCGGGGCGGCCTTGCGCGGCGCGCACATAGAGCATGAAGGGCAGGCCCGCGAGCACCATGAAAACCAGCGCCACCAGATCCGCGCCCCCTGCAGTGAAGGCGCCCAGGGACGCGTCGCGGGTGGAGAAGCCGCCGGTGGCCACCGTGGTCATGGCGTGGTTGACCGCGTCGAAGGCGGTCATGTCGGCCGCCAGATACGCCATGAAGCAGGCGAAGGTGAGCGCCAGATAGATCAGGCCCACCGCGCCCGCGATCTGACCGGCGCGCGGCAAAGCCTTCTCGCTGGTGTCGGAGCTTTCCAGGCGAAAAAGCTGCATGCCGCCAATGCCCAGAAGCGGCCAGATCGCCATGGCCGTGACGATGATCCCCACCCCGCCGATCCATTGCAGGATGGAGCGCCACAGCAAGACGCCCGCCGGCAGCTCGGAGAGGCCGGTGAGCACCGTGGCGCCGGTGGTGGTGATCCCGGATGTCGCCTCGAACATCGCATCGGTCCAGCTAAGCCAGGGCAAGGCCAGCTTGAGCGGGACAGCGGCCACCATCGCCAGCACCGCCCAGCTGCCGCCGGTGAGGATGATGGCGCCGCGCGCGGTGAGCCGGTTGCTGGAGCCGCGGCCGGACAGCGCCATCACCCCGCCCACGGCCAGCGCCGCCAGAGCCGAGCCGAAAAACGCGTGGGCCGCGCGGCTGTCGTCCTGCAGGTCCGCGATCGCCGGGGCGAGCATGGCCGCGCCCAGCGAGGCGACCAGAACGCCGAGGACGAACAGAACTGTGCGCGCAGACTCGCTCAAACCGCGGGGCCCGGCCGGGTCAGTGGACCGCGCCGGAGGCCTGGGGGCCGCCGCCGGGGGTGTCGAGCGCGAAGGCGGGCACCGCCGCATCAAAGCGCACCCCGTCGGCGCGCTCCATGACATAGGCGCCGGTCATGAAGCCCGACGACGTCGCCAGCGGCGCGCCCGAGGTGTAGCTGAAGCGCTCGCCCGGCTGCAGATGCGGCTGCTCGCCCACCACGCCGTCGCCGCGCACGATCTCGGTGCGGTTCATGGCGTCTGTGATGCGCCATTCGCGCGACAACAGCCGCACCGCCTGGGCGCCGGTGTTTTCGATCTCCACCGTGTAGGCCCACATGTAGCGGCCCTCATCGGGGTCAGAATCCTCCGCCAGAAAGGACGGCTGAACGCGGATCACCACGCCTTGGGTCTCTTCCACATACATGATCGCTCTCCGCCGGGCCGGTTCTGCAGCCACCCAACTTCGCACCGAGCCGGGTCCGCGCTCAAGGAAAACAGGCGCCCCGCGCTGGACTCCGCGCGCGCCGGGCTGGAAAAGTCACAGTCCCTTCCGCCCCCGATTCCGTCAAAGGCATTCATGACAGGCTCCACCGGCATTCTTCCCGACCGCGCTTTGCATGAGGCGGCCAACTCCGGATGGATCGGGGCGGATTGCGCGCTGGCGCCGGGTCAGATCCAGCCGGCGAGCCTGGATCTGCGGCTGGGCCGGCGGGTCTGGCGGCTGCGCGCCAGCTTCCTGCCGGGGCCCGGGCGGACCGTCGCGGAGCGCCTGACCAGCGATCTGGTGATGCACGAGCTGGATCTGGACGGCGGCGCGGTGCTGGAGACCGGGTGCGTCTATCTCGCTGAAATGGAGGAGCGCCTGGACCTGCCCGAAGGGGTTTCGGCGCTGGCCAATCCGAAAAGCTCCACCGGGCGGCTGGACGTCTTCACCCGCGTCATCGGCGACGGGTCCACCGCGTTCGACCAGCTGCCCGAAGGCTATCGCGGGCCGCTTTATGTGGAGATCGCGCCGCGCACGTTTTCGGTGCTGGCGCGCCCCGGCGACCGGCTGGTGCAAGTGCGCCTGCGCGCCGGCGCCCATGAGGCGCTGCGCGCGATCACGCTGTCGGTGGATCTGGAAACCGCGGGCGGGATCGCGGGATACCGCGCCAAGCGCCATTCCCCGCTGGTGGACCTGGCTGGAACCGGCGCCCATGATCCGGCGCAGTTCTGGGAGCCCCTGCCCGCGCTCGGGCGCATCGTGCTGGATCCGGGCGAATTCTACATTCTCGCCAGCCGCGAGGCGGTGAGCGTGCCGGTGACAGAGGCCGCCGAAATGGCGCCCATCGCGCCGGAAATCGGCGAGTTTCGCGCCCATTACGCCGGGTTTTTCGATCCTGGATTCGGCGTCGAGGCCGCCGGCGGGGCCGGATCGCGCGCCGTGCTGGAGGTGCGCGGGCGCGACGTGCCGTTCATCCTGGAGCACGGTCAGGCGGTGGCCCGCCTGGTCTACGAACCCATGGCCGGAGCGGTGGAGACGCCCTATGGCGCGGCCGGGTCGAACTATCAGGCCCAGGGCCTGAAACTCGCCAAGCATTTCAAGCGCGGCTGACGGCTTATCCCTGCTCCAAAAGGAAACCGCCCCGCCGGAGAGGGCCGGCGGGGCGGGTCGTTCATGACGCAAGCCTGCCGATCAGGCGCGGCGTTTACGCGGTGCGGGTGATCGTCATCTCCGCACCGTCGGCGGAGAATTCGCTGGTGACGGCGGACTCGCCGATCTCCAGATCGGTCCAGGCGCCGCAAATGGGTTCAGACCCCTCGGCCGATCCGGTGACGCACAGCTCGCCGTCGGCGTAGGTGTAGGCGCCCTCGGCGGTCATGTCGCCGGCGGTGTGGGTGAAGACGCCGTCATCGGAAAAGGTGACGGTGGACACGGTCTCGCCGGAGACCAGGTCGAAGCTCTGGCCGGCCGGGCCTTCAGCAAACGCCGCCGACGAGAACGCGACCAGGGCGGCCGCAGCGAGAAGAATGCGTTTCATGGACAGATCAAAGCTCCAGGTGAGCGCCGCTAAAGCCCCTCGGCGGAATGCCGGTCAGGGCGGCGTCACAGACGCATATTTTATCAGATCGCAACCGGTTCGCAATCTCGATCAAAGGCGCGCACAAAAAATCCGGGCCCCGCAAGGGGCCCGGACTGTTTTGTGCCGGCGAGCGGTCGCGCCCTAGTGGCGGCTGGCCTCCCCAGCGGTGTCGGCGACGATGGCGCGCAGCATCCAGGCGTTCTGCTCGTGCACCTGCATGCGCTCGATGAGCATGTCCTCGCTCACCTTGTCGCCCAGATCCTCGGCCACGTCGCTGGCGGCCTTCATGCGCCGGGCGACCAGCTCGTTATCGTGGGCGAGCGCCTCGACCATGGCTTTCGCGCTCTTGGGCTGGCCGTCGTCCTCGTCGACGGCGGACAACTCTGCAAAGCGCTTGTAGGAGCCAGGCGAGGCTTCGCCCAGGGCGCGGATGCGCTCGGCGAGATCATCGGCGGCTTCGAACAGATCCTGATACTGAGTTTCGGTGAGCTCGTGGATCGAGACGAAAAGCGGACCGGTGACGTTCCAGTGATAGCCCTGGGTCTTGGCCAGCAGGATATAGGTGTCGGCGGTCGCCGCAGCCATGCGGGCCGCTAGCTTCTTGCGCGAATCGGCATCGGCGACGGAGATGTGCGGGTTTTCTTCGGAACGAAGATCGGAATTGAGCGCGTCACTCATGGTGAGCCTCCTTGGGTAAGCTGTCTTGATCGGGGATGGATGGCCGGAATCAGGCGGCGCCGGTGGCGCGCCCGAATCGGGCCGGGACGGGATCGGGTCTAGAAGGGGCGCAGGATCATCACCGCGGCGGTGACGCCGCCCAGCGAGATCACACCCAGAATGATGGACCAGGCGAAGATCTTCTCCTGGTCGAAACGCCGCTCGCCACCACGGGCCTTGTTCTTGCGGACTCGGACGGTCATGGACATCCTCCCTGTCGCTCGCCGGATCATCTAGACCCGGCTCTCCCCATGACAACCCGGCGCCCCTGTCCCAAGTTCCCCGCCCGGCTCGGCTTTCCGCCGCGCGATGCAGGCCCGGCCCCCACGGACATGGAAATTTCGTAAATCGTTAACCGGGGCCTACTTTCGCCGCTTTTCCTGCGCTATGGTTAACGGGCGACGGGCCGAAACCGAGGGCCTGCGCCGCGGCGCCGGGGACAGGGGCGCAGAAGCGGCGACGGCTGTCGGGGCTCGTTTGAAGGGGCTTTAAGAGGGACGCATCATGTCTTGGACCGCAGCTGTGCGCATCACCGCCATCGCCGCCGTGTTCGCCGCCGCGCCGGCCATTGCGGACAATTCACAATGGGACTCCCAGTGGGATCCGTTCAATTCGCGCTGGTCGGGCTATTATGCGGAGACCCCGCTGCAGGAGTGCCAGACCGGCACCCAGGGCGATCTGGAGCTGCGCGCCTGTCTGTCGCGCCTGCTGCTGGAGGCGGAAAGCGCCTACGAGGTCTCCATCGACGTGCTCGACGATCTGGTGCGCAACCGCGCCGACGCCTTCGTGCAGGCCGAAGAGGCGGAGGCGCTGCGCTTTGCGCGCGAGACCTGGCGCTCCTACATCGATTTCCAGTGCGATTTTGAAGGCGCCATGCTGGGCCGCAGCTACGCCTCCAGCGCGCTGCAGGCCACCAGCTGCCGGGTGTCGCTTCTGCGCCAGCAGACCGCGCGCCTGACAGAGCTCGCCACCCAGATCGATCCCGACGCCGGTCCCGACGCCCCGGGCGAGCCGTGCGAGGGCCGCTTCTGCGCGCTGGAGACCGAGACCCATCGCGACTGGACCGCCCAGTGCCGGCGCGCCGGGCTGTGCGGCGCCTACACCACCGCCGGCGCCGAGGGCCGCACCGACCATCGCCTGGACGTGGTCACCCGGCCGGCGGGCGGGGGCTATAACGTCCTCTTCACGTCCAATCAGTGGCCGGTGAACGCCGCGCGCGCCATCGCCGTGCGGGTGGACGGCCGCAACCCGGTCGTGTTCCGCCCCTATTCGGGCTACAGCGCCGACGGGGAGGGCGTGTTCGTGCTGTCCGACGCCGCCGCCACCCAGGCGCTGATCCGCGACATGCGCCGCGGCGGCCGCCTGACGGTGCAGTATGTGGACATGAGCGGCGTCGACCGGCTGGCGACCTTCTCCCTCTACGGCGTCACCGACTCGCTGGCCTTCATCGAAGCGCGCGTGCGTCCCACACGGTATTAGGGCGCGCCTCCTAAGCGCGCGGCTGGACGAGCATCGGCCCGCTAGAAAAGCGGGCGCTCAGACCGCCCTGCGATTTTGCATCCCCGCCCTGCGCGCACGGGCTCGCCGCCGCGCTTGCCGGGCCCGGCGCACGCGCCTAAACGGGCCGCGAGGCCGCAGGGGCGGCCAGGATGCGGGCTTGCGCGCCATGGACGTCGAATTCTTCTACCGGTTTCTGGCCGCTTTTTTCGCCATGCTGAACCCGATCGCCGCCATGCCGGTGTTTCTCTCCCTCACCGAAGGCGAGAGCGAAGCCTCGCGCCGGCGCACCGCGCTCACCGCCGTGATCGCCACCCTGGTGGCGTGCGTCGCGGTGGCGCTGGTGGGCCGCCATGTGCTGGGCCTGTTCGGCATCTCCATCGACAGCTTCCGCATCGCCGGCGGCATCCTCCTGTTCAGCATCGCCCTGACCATGATCGGCGGCGCCCGCCACACCTCCAGCGCCGGCACCGAGCGCGAGCGCGGCCAGATGGAGCGCGTGGACAATCCGGGCATCTATCCCTTCACCATCCCCATGACGGTGGGCCCCGGCACCATCGCCACGCTGATCATCTTCTCCGAACAGGTCACCACGCCGGTGCGCGCCGGCGTTTTCGGCGCCGTGCTGCTGATCGTCGTCGGCCTGTTATTCCTCGCCCTGATGATCGCGCCCCTCATCGACCGGGTGATCAGCCAGAGCGCGCGCACGGTCTCCATCCGCATCATGGGCATCATCCTGGCCGCCCTGGCGGTGGAGTTCGTCATCGTGGGCCTGCGCAATTCAGGCCTGATCGGCGCGGCGACGGGCGTGCTCTAGAGGGCGGCGCCCAGCCCCCGTTTTTGAAGGGTGGGCTGCGCCGACTCATCCAAGTTCGCGCGCGCCGCTCCACCCCGCCCGACCGCGCCTCACGGCGCGCCCGCCCTCCCCATCCGGGGGAGGTGTCCGGCGGAGCCGGACGGAGGGGGTGATGGCGGCGCTTGAAAGCTCGACCTTGAAGAGGCCGAACGAAAAACGCCCCTACTCCGCCGCACCCTCAGCCTTGCGGCGCGTGTCCTCGATCATCCAATGGTCGGGCGCGCCCAGCACGCCGTCTCGGTCCATGGCGCAGGCTCGCTCATGGGCCTCGCGCCATAGCACCGCGCTATCCGCGCCGCCTTTAAGCGAGGCGAGCTTGGCCAGCGAGACAATCACACCCCGTCGTGCGGGCGCATTGTCCGCGTCGCCCGCAGCAAGCGCGCGGGCGATGTCGAGCCCTTCTTCGTAAGACGTCAGAGCCTCGCCGGCCCGGCCCTCGGCGGCCAGCATGTCGCCGACCTTACCGAGGCTAACAGACACATCCCGGCGGGCGCCCGCATTGTCCGCGTCGCCCGCAGCCAGGGCGCGGGCGATGTCGAGCCCCTCTTCGTACGCCGTCAGAGCCTCGCCGCTCCGGCCCTGGGCGGCCAGCATGTCGCCGACCTTAACAAGGCTCACATACACATCCCGGCGGGCGCCCGCATTGTCCCCGTCGCCCGCAGCAAGGGCGCGGGCGATGCCGAACCCCTCTTCGTACATCGTCAGCGCCTCGCCGGTCCGGCCCTGGGCGGCCAGCATGTCGCCGACCCGTTCAAGGCTCGTAGACACATCCCGGCGGGCGCCCGCATTGTCCGCGTCGCCCGCAGCAAGGGCGCGGGTGATGCCGAGCCCCTCTTCGTACATCGTCAGCGCCTCGCCGGTCCGGCCCTGGGCGGCCAGCATGTTACCGACCCGTTCCAGGCTCACAGACACATCCCGGCGGGCGCCCGCATTGTCCGCGTCGCCCGCAGCAAGCGCGCGGGTGATGCCGAGCCCCTCTTCGTACATCGTCAGCGCCTCGCCGGTCCGGCCCTGGGCGGCCAGCATGTTACCGACCTGAATAAGGCTCACAGACACATCCCGGCGGGCGCCCGCATTGTCCGCGTCGCCCGCAGCAAGCGCGCGGCGCATGCCGAGCCCCTCTTCGTACATCGTCAGCGCCTCGCCGGTCCGGCCCTGTGCGGCCAGCATGTCACCGACCCGTTCAAGGCTCACAGACACATCCCGGCGGGCGCCCGCATTGTCCCCATCGCCCGCAGCCAAGGCGCGAAGCATGCCGAGCCCCTCTTCGTACGCCGTCAGCGCCTCGCCGGTGCGGCCCTGGGCGGCCAGCGCATTCGCCAGTGCATCCAGGGCGACAGATCGGTCACGGTCCGACGCGGCTTGGCGGATTGAATGCTCCGCCGCCAGGTGGGCGTCGGCGGTCCGCCCGGCGAGACTATAGAGCCGTGTAAGTTCGATGTGGGTCCAGAAATGATTCGGATCGTTTTCACGCGCTTTTTCAAAGTTCTCGATGGCGCGGCCGGTATTTCGGCCAAGCCAGAGCGCCCCGGCCTCGCGATAGGAGTCCGCAGCGTCGCCGGCAAAGTCGTCTTTCGCCGCTTCCGACTGGCGCGCCAGGCCTTCCAGCTGCGAGGCGGCCTCGTCGAACCGGCGTTCGGACAGAGCCTCCTGAACCGGGCGTTTGCGCGCCTCCTTGGAGGCGAAGATCTGCGCCACCGCCTCTTTGATTGATCGGGCTTCGTCGGCGCCCAGGGGGCGGTTTGATCCAGCCTGAAACGCCTCAAACAACCGCGCCTCCATGGCGGCGAGTTCCGCCCGGGTCGCCTCGCCGTCCTCTTGCACGGTCCGCCGGGTCTGGGTCGCTTCTTCGGTGACGGTCCAGTCGACATCATTGATGCGGCGCTTCAACACTGAATACCGCGAAACGAACTCGCCAAGCGTAAGCGGTTTGGACGCGAAGACGACCGACCACACGGACAAACCCAGACCAACCGCGCTGGTCAGCGACGAAACGCCAAGCGCATAGGGCTTCCACGTGGTGAAATCGAGCGCCCCCTCAGCCGCGCCCGCGGCCAAGCTGCCTGCAAACACGCAGCCGCCCATCAAGAAGAATCCGAGGGCCACGAAGATAAATTTGATTTTCGCCACGACACCGCCTCCCACCGAACTATCGGCGAGGGGCGCCGGCAAGTAAACCTGTCGGCGAGTGTCTACTCCGCCGCGCTCGCTTCGGCCGCTTCGGCGGCTTCACGCTCCGCTTTCATCCGGGCGGCTTTGTCTTCCACGGCTTCGACGATGCGTTCGACCATGGTTTCGTTGGAGACTTTTTCTTCGGCCTTGCCGGCGAAATACATCATGCCGGAGCCGGCGCCGCCGCCGGTGAAGCCCATGTCGGTGTAGGCCGCCTCGCCGGGGCCGTTCACCACGCAGCCGATGATCGACAGCGAGATCGGCTCGGAGATGTGCTCCAGGCGCTCTTCCAGGGCCTCCACCGTCTTGATCACGTCAAAGCCCTGACGCGCGCAGGAGGGGCAGGAGATGATGTTCACGCCGCGGGTGCGCAGGCCCAGCGATTTGAGGATGTCGTAGCCGACCTTGATCTCCTGCACCGGATCAGCGCTGAGGCTGACGCGGATCGTGTCGCCGATGCCGGCCCACAACAATGAGCCCAGACCGATGGCGCTCTTGATGCCGCCGGTGCGCAGACCCCCGGCTTCGGTGACGCCCAGATGCAGCGGCGCGTCGGTGGCTTCGGCCAGCGCCTGATAGGCGGCGACGGTGAGAAACACGTCGGAGGCCTTCACCGAAATCTTGTATTCGTGAAAATCGAGGTCTTCGAGGATGCGCACATGTTCCAGCGCGCTCTCCACCATGGCTTCGGGGCACGGCTCGCCGTATTTTTCCAGCAGGTGGCGCTCCAGCGAGCCGGCGTTGACGCCGATGCGGATGGAGCAGCCATTATTCCGGGCCGCCTGCACCACGTCGCGCACCCGGTCCATGGAGCCGATATTGCCCGGATTGATGCGCAGGCACGCGGCGCCGGCCTCGGCCGCCTCGATGCCGCGCTTGTAGTGAAAATGGATGTCGGCCACGAGCGGGACCCGCGATTCGCGCGCAATGGTCTTGAACGCCGCGGTGCTGTCTGTGTCCGGGCAGGAGACGCGCACGATGTCCGCGCCCGCCTCTTCCAGCTGGTGGATCTGGTTCAGCGTCGCGCGGGCGTCGCTGGTGAGCGTGTTGGTCATGGACTGGACGCTGATCGGCGCGTCGCCGCCGACCTCCACCGACCCGACGCGGATCTTGCGGCTGGTCCGCCGGTCGATCATCCGCCAGGGGCGTACCCGTGTGTGGTCTTCAATACCCATAACGGCCTCGTCTCAAGCGCTTGGGTCTGGATATAGAACGGATGACCGCGCGACGCGAGGGGGAAGGGTGAAGCCGGGCGGCGGAGACGGAGAAAAGGGCCGCGAGAAAAAGGCCCCGCAGCTCGCGAGGGGTGCGGGCGGCGGGGCCGAAGTCCGGCGGCGTTGGGGCGCCGCCGGGCCGTCATTCGGGGAACGATCGAAAGACGGACTGCACTGTGCGCTAGCGGCGCGAGTCGGCGAGCTGGATGCGGCCCTCGCGCTCAGCGGCGGCGACGCGTTGCTCCAGCTCGGCCTCGGCGCTCGCCAGGGCCTGCTCGATGCAGGCGCGTTGCAACTGGCGCATTTGGAGGCTCGCACGGTGCGGGACCTGACAGACATCGCGGGCGGCGTCTTGGAGGCGCTCGCGCACCGCGTCACGGCCGGTTTGCGTGGCGAGCTCGCTGATCTTGTAGTCCACGGCGGTCTGCGGCGCGTCCTGCGCGACGGCGGAGACCGAGGCGCCCAGAGCCGCTGCGGCGGCGATAGGCAGAATCAGGGTGTTGAAGCGTTTCATGGGGATGACCTCTCTTTAGTTCGACCAAAGGGTCCGCCCGGGAGCGATCTGACGCCGCGCCTCTTGCTGCGAACCCATGGACGAGAGAGTGACGCGCGCCACATTGCCGCACGCTGTCCCCATCGTTTCGAAACGGCAATCTTTCGGCAAAGCGCAGCGCGGCGGGCGGAGGTCTATCGAAGTGGTGGCGGAAAGCTGGCGGGACGCGCTACGCGCCGACGCAGCGTTTCGAGCAATACTTCACCTGGTCCCAGTCGCGCGCCCATTTCCTGCGCCAGGAGAACGGCCGGCCGCAGGCGGCGCAGATCTTCTCCGGCAGGTCGGCCTTGGCGGTCTTTCGCCCGCGATTGACGTTCTTGGCCATTTAAAAATCAAACCGGGTCTGGGCGGGATCGGCGGCCTTGGCCTTGCGCCGGCTTGTGGCGGAGCCTGTTGCCTTCAGGCCCGATTTGCGGCTGCCGTGCTTAAGCTGAATGGCGTCGGCGGCGGCCTTGTGATCCTCGCCCTTGCGGATCGCGCCGATGCGCGCGCGGGCCTGGCGGGCGGCCAGCTCGTGATCCACCAGGCGATGGGGATAGGTCACGCCCAGCTTTACGCCGGCGGTCTCCAGCACGCTCTCCGGCGCACGCCAGGGCTCATGGATGAAGCTGTCCGGCAGCGCCTTGAGCTCCGGGACCCAGCGGCGGATGAAGACGCCGGACGGGTCCTGGTCGTGGCCCTGCTTGACCGGATTATAGATGCGCGGCGTGTTCACGCCGGTGACGCCCGACTGCATCTGCATCTGAGGGTAATGAATGCCCGGCTCGAAATCTGTGAAGCGCGCCGCCAGCCTCTCGGCCGGCTGCTTCCAGTGGGTCCAGAGATGATAGCTCGACACCGCCGCCGCCATGGCCCGCATGCGGAAATTGAGCCAGCCCGTATGGGCCAGGGCGCGCATGCAGGCGTCCAGAAACGGCAGGCCGGTGCGCCCCTCGATCCAGGCTTCAAGGCTGGCCGCGTCCGGGTCGGGCCGCGCGCCGCGATAGGCGGGGTGCAGGTCGGCCGTCTCCATGAAGGGCGCGTCCTCAAATTTCTGGATGAAGTGGCAGTGCCAGTGCAGGCGCGAGATGAAGCTGTCGATGGACTGGGCGTAGGTGGTTTGCCCCGCCGCCCGCTTGTCCGCCAGCGCCCGCCCCGCCGCCTGATACGCTTCGCGCATCGAGAGCGAGCCCAGCGCCAGAGGGGCGCTGAGGCGCGAGCAGGCGTCAAAGGCGGTGAGCGGCGAGGACATGGCCCGGCGATACCCGGCGCCGCGCGTTGAGAGAAAGCTGCGCAGATCCGCCACCGCGGCCGCGCGCCCGCCGTGCTGGCGGCCCGGGCAAGGGTCTGGCGCCAGGCCGAGCGCACCCGGGTCGGGGATCGCATCACTGGCCACATCCGCGCAGGCGATCTGCGAAGGCGCGGGCGCGGCGGGTTCGGCCATGAAGGCGTCCCAGCGCTTCGCCCAGCCATTGCGGTTCTTCAGACACCGAATCACGCCGTGCTGGGGATGCTCGATGAAGGCCACGTCGTTCGCTTTGGCCCAGCGGGCCACCGCCTTGTCGCGCTCGAACGTGAAGGCGAGTCCGGTTTCCTCGTGGGCGCGTAACGCGCTCACAGGCTCGGTGCGGTGCAGCGCGTCCAGCACGTCGACGACCTCGCCCACCCGCACGGTGAGCTGCGCGCCGCGCTTTTTCAGCGCCGCGTCGAGGCTCTCCAGCGTCTCACGCAGGAAGGCGTACTGGCGCGCCGAATACTCGGGCAGCGCCCAGAGCTGAGGCTCGATCACATAGAGGCAGACAAGCTTGCGCCCGGTCGCCGCCGCCTCGGCCAGGGGCCGGTGATCATGGACGCGCAGATCGCGCTTGAACCAGACGATCTCCTCCGACATCAGGTCGCCCTGGCGCGCACCAGTTTCTGGATCGAGGGCCGGATCAGCAGGAAGACGCGGTAGAGCCCCTCCCCGATCCAGACAAAGGGCGGCAGCGCGGCCACATGGCCCAGCGGACGCCAGAGCCCCGGCGTCGCCTTCCACAGCTCGGCGAACGCGGCCGCGCCGGAGAGCAGCGCCCCGTCGGCGCGGCGCACATGGAACCGCTTCATCGCCGCGGCGCAGCCGATTTCCTCCGGCGCGCCCTGGCCATCGGAGATATCGACGAACTCCGCCTGCGACTTCAGGCGTTGATACAGCCCGATCTCGGCCCGGCAGAGCGGGCAGGACCCGTCATAAAACACGGCGGGGCCGTCCTGGCCGCCCGGTTCATCTCGCGTTAGCTCATCTTGTTCAGTCGTTTTTTGCATTTTCGACTCCATATCGTGAGACTTAGGGTCTTCGGGGGCCATCGCACAGGGGCGAATGAGCGCATGCGCGCAGCGGTGATCGGAGCGGGACTGGCGGGCGCGGCGGCGGCGCGGCGCCTGCGTGCGGGCGGCGCCGAGCCGGTGCTGTTCGACAAGGGACGCGGGCCCGGCGGGCGCATGTCCACCAAGCGCGCGCAAACCCCGCTGGGCGAGGTGCGCTTTGATCACGGCGCCCAGTTCGTCACCGCCCAGACGCCAAGCTTTGAAACCTTCCTGGAAAACGCCGCGCGGGACGGCTGCGCCGCGCTGTGGACCAAGCGGCTGGTCTCCATTGATCGCTACGCCAATCTGGAGCCGCTGCGCGAGAAGCGGCGCTGGGTCGGCGCGCCGGCCATGAACACGCTGGTGCGCGCCGCGCTGGACGGCCTTGAGCCGCACATGGGCCGCCGCGCGCGCAAGCTGAAGGGCCGGCCCGGCGCCTGGACGGTGGTGTTCGAGGACGGCGCGACCGAAGGCCCGTTCCAACGCGTCGCCCTCACCCTGCCGCCTGAACAGCTGATCGAGTTTCTCGCGCTTTCCGATGGCGATTTTCCCGAAATCATCACCGCCGCCCACAGAGTCGAGATCACGCCGTGCTGGACGGTGATGGCGCTGCTGGACGCGCCTTTCGATCCGGGGTTTGACGGCGCGCAGATCTATGGCGGCGGGATACGCTGGATGACGCGCATGGCGAGCCGGCCGGGGCGCGACGAGCACGAAGCCATCGTGATCCAGGCCTCGCCCGACTGGTCGGCGGGGCTTTTGGAGGACGATCCGGACACGGTGGCGCGCATGCTGTGCGAGGAGGCGTTCGTGCGCTTCAACATGCCGGCGCCGGTGTATAGCGCCGCCCATCGCTGGCGCTACGCCCAGGTGAAGACGCCCGCCGGCTCGGCGATGATCCTGGATGAAACCGGCACGGTGGGCGCCGGCGGCGACTGGCGCCTGGGCGGCCGGGCCGAGCACGCCTGGACGTCGGGCGAAGCGCTGGGCGAGGCGCTCGCCGGGGACTGAGCCCACGCCCGCCGAAGACAAAGCGCGCCGGGCGCGCTAAGTCCGCGCCATGACCGACCCCGCTCCCAAACCCGGCGCCCGTATGCCCGGCCTCACCCGCCTGGCGCTTTTAAAGCGCGCGGCGCCGATCATGGGCGCGAATATCGCGACGCCGGTGGTGGGGCTGGTGGATCTCGCCGTGATCGGCAATACCGGCTCTGCGGCGGCCATCGCGGCGGTGGCGCTGGGCACGCTGATCTTCAACGCGCTCTACTGGTCGCTGGGTTTTCTGCGCATGGGAACCACCGCGCTCGCCGCCCAGGCCGTCGGGTCGGGCGAGCCGGGCGAGACCGCCGCCCTGCTGTGGCGCGGCGCCGGGGTGGGCGTGGTGCTGGGGTTGATCCTGCTGGCGCTGCAAACCGTGCTGGCGCCGGTGATCCTTCTGGCCTTCTCCGGCGGGCCGGAGGTGGAGGCTGGCGCGCGCGCCTATTTCGACGCCCGCATCTGGGGCGCGCCGGCGGCGCTGGCCGGCTTCGCCCTCTATGGCTGGCTCATCGGGCTGGGCCTCACAGGCCGGGCGCTGGTATTGCAGATCGTGCTCAATATCGCCAACGCCGGCTTCTCGCTGTGGTTTGTTCTGGGCCTTGATCTCGGCGTCGGCGGCGTCGGCGCGGCCAGCGCGCTCGCCCAGTGGATCCAGCTCGCCGCGGGCGCGGTGATCGCACACGGGGTGCTGAAGGCGCGCTCAAAACCGGGGCGCGCCCAGCTTCTGGACCGGGGGCGCCTCGTCCGCCTGTTCGCGGTCAATCGCGACATCTTCCTGCGCACGCTCGCCCTCCTCGCCGGCTTCTACTGGTTTAATGAGGCGAGCCTGCGCGAAGGCGCGGACGTGCTGGCGGGCAATGCGATCCTGCTGCAGTTCATCTCCGTCTCGGCCTTCTTCCTGGACGCCTTCGCCCATGTGGCCGAGGCTGAAACCGGGCGCGCCGCCGGCGCGAAGGACTGGCCGCGTCTCAAACGCGCCTTCCGGCTGACCAGCGAGCTGGCCGCCGCGTGCGCGGTGCTGCTGGGTCTGGGCTTTCTTGTGGCGGGGCAGAGTTTCATCGCCGCCATGACCGACGACCCGGCGGCGCGCGCCGCCGCTGAAGCGGCGATCCTCTGGTGCGCGCTGGTTCCCATCGTGGGCTGGCCCAGCTGGCAGCTCGACGGCCTGATGATCGGCACGACGCGCGGCCCCCTCATGCGCAACGCCATGGTGGCGGCGCTGCTCATCTATCTGGCGCTGGATTTCACCCTGCGGCCCCTGCTGGGCGTCACCGGGCTCTGGCTCGCCTTCCTGCTCTACTATGCGGCGCGCGCGCTCACCCTGGCGGTGGGCTTGCCGGGCCTGAAGCGGGACATGGTCAAAGCGGATTGAGCAGCGACGCGTCGTTCTCGGCGACTTTGTTGACGCGCGTGGAGACCGGGCGCGCGGTGAGCGTCCCGTCGGCGGGCGGGACTAGGAAGGGCTGCGGATCCATGTCCGGGTCCAGCCAGTCAGCAAAGCCTTCACGCGCAATCATCACCGGGCAGCGATAGTGCAGGTGAGAGATGTCGGCGTTGGCCGCGGCGGTGAGAATCGCAAAGCTGTCCACCGTCTCATCGCCCTCCCCCCAGCGCTCCCACAGCCCGGCGAACACCAAAGGCGCGCCGTCGGTGCGGGTGATGAAGTAAGGCTGCTTGCCCTCGTCGGTCCTGGCCCACTCATAAAACCCGTCCGCCGGGATCAGCGCGCGCCGGCGTTTCAGCGCCTGGCGGAAAGTCGGCTTCTCGGCTGCGGTTTCAGCGCGGGCGTTGATCAGGGGTTTTGAGCTGTCCGGCCCGGTTTTCGACCAGTGAGGGACCAACCCCCAGCGCACCTGCGACAGGCGCGTCCCGCCCTCTCGCCCCCGGCGCACGATGGGCAGGGCCTGTGTCGGGGCGGCGTTCCAGGTGGCGGCCAGATTGATCCGACCATTGATAGACTCCGGGATCTCGAACAGGTTCGAGAGCTGGTCGAGGGTGAGGGAAATGACGTAACGTCCGCACATGAAAGCGACTCTCCCCCGCCCCGCCCGCGCGTCAAGCCGGTGACCGGATCAAACGCGTCCGCCCCGCCCAAAATCACGCTGGGCGTCGGCCTCGTCGTGTGGCGCGGCGAGGAGGTGCTGCTGATCCGGCGCGGCAAGCCGCCCTTTGAAGGCCAGTGGTCGGTGCCCGGCGGCCGGGTGGAGCCCGGCGAGGCCCTGCAGGCGGCGGCCCACCGCGAATTGCTGGAGGAGACCGGAACCACCGCCGAGATCGCCGGCCTCATCGACGTGTTTGAAAACATCGGCGAGCACGGCCATTTCGTGATGGTCGACTACGCCGCGCGCTGGCTGTCCGGCGAGCCGCGCGCGGGCGATGACGCCCGCGACGCCCGCTTTATGGCATATGACGACGCGCTCAAAGCGCTGACCTGGGACAAGACGCGCCAGGCGCTGGACGCGTCACGCGCCGTGCTTGGTCAAAATCCCGCCGCGAAGCAAAGCTAGATCGACCGCCATGGCCCTGATCCGACCCGCTAAATCCGCGCTCGCCGCCCTCGCCCTGTCCGTCTGCGCGGCGCCCGCTCTCGCCCAGAGCGCAGACTCCTATCCGGTGGAGGCGCTCGCCGGCGTGATCGGCGAGCTGCACTATATCGACTATAACTGCTCGGGCCGCGACGCCCAGGTCTGGCGCGACACCATGCTGGAGCTGCTGGAACACGAAGCGCCCACCCGCGGCGGCCACCGCGACCGGCTGATCGCCAGCTTCAACGAAGGCTTCCGGTCCCAGCAGCGAAACCGCACCCGCTGCGGCGCCGAAGCCGAGCTGCAGGAACGCCGCCTCGCCGCCCGCGGCCGCGCCTTGAGCGAGCAGCTGCGCCGCGAATATCTGGATTGACCGGTTCCCGGTTCGGTCCCCGGCCTAAAGCCGGGGGCGAGACCGGGATCTACGGCGCTCGCTGGGTGCAACGTTGAGCGGGCGGCGGGGCTGGCCGGGCGCTTGATCCTTTAAGAAACGTAGATCCCGGTCTTCCCCCCGGACCTGTGTCCGGGGATGAAACCGGGAACCGGCTAGCCCGCCGGAATCGGCAATTCGGTGGTGTTTTTGATCGCTTCCATGGCGAAGGCGGCGGAGACGTCGGCCAGGGGCGCCACGGCTATGAGGCGTTTATAGACCTCGTCATACGCGCTGATTTCCGGCAGGACGATCTTCAACAGATAATCGATCTCGCCGCCCATGCGGTAGAACTCCACCACTTCGGGCATGCGTGCGACGCCTTCGGAGAACTGTTTCAGCCAGGCTTCGTCATGGCGGCTGGTGCGCACGAAGATGAACAGCGTGGTGCGAAGACCCAGCGCCTGGGCGCTCAAGAGGCTCACCGTCTTTTCGATGAGCCCGCGTTCGGCCAGCAGTTTCAGACGCCGCGCTGTGGGCGTGGCCGACAGGCCGATGGCGTCGGCGAGTTCCTGCACCGTGCGGTCGGCGTCGGTTTGAATCGCCTTCAACAGGGCGCGGTCATAGTCATCCATGTTTCTCTCCGTGCTTCACCGTGGTGAAAATCACCAGAAACCCGGCGGAAGTCCATGGAAATTGGCGACACTCTCTCCGCCGGCCATGGCAGGATGGCCATCACGCTTTAAGAGAGACCGCCATGACCCCGCCCGCCGCCGCCCTTGCTCCGCCGCCTGATGTTGCGCGCCTCACCGTTGAGGCCGTGCGCGCGGCGATCCGCGGGCAGGATGCGGTGATCGAGACCGGCTTCGGGGCGCGCCCGCTGGTCTATGCCGATTACGGCGCGTCGGGCCGGCCGTGCGCGCTGGTGGACGCGGCGGTGGATGCGCAGCTGGCGCTCTACGCCAACCCCCATAACGAGGACAGCGCCACCGGGTGCGCGGCGACGGCGGCGCTGCACGCAGCCTGCGCGCGGATCAAGCGAGCGGTGAACTCGGGCCCGGAGCACGCGCTGATCCTCGACGGCGCCGGCGCCACCGGGGCGATTGCGCGCCTGCAGGCGATACTGGGCGTGGCCCTGCCCCCGGCGACGCGCGCGTTTCTGGAAGAGACGCTGGATCCGGCGTTGCGCGACGCCGTGTTGGCGAGCCTCACGGCGGCGCGGCCGGTGGTGTTTGTCGGCCCCTATGAACACCATTCTAACGAGCTGAGCTGGCGGGAAAGCCTCGCCGAAACCGTCTCCATCGGCCTTGGCGAAGACGGCGGGATCGATCTTGAGGATCTGGCGGCGAAGCTGGCGGATCCCCGGTTTGAGGGACGGCGCAAGATCGGCGCGTTCTCGGCGGCCTCCAACGTCAGCGGGGTGAAGACCGATGTGGCTTCGCTCGCCCGCTTGCTCCACGCGAACGGAGCGATCCTGTGCCTGGATGCGGCGGCGAGCGCGCCCTATCTGCCCCTCGATATGAGCCCTGGCGATCCGGACGCGGCGCCGGATGCGGTGTCGTTCTCGCCCCACAAGATGATCGGCGGGCCGGGCGCGAGCGGCGTGCTGGTGATTCGCAAGGCGCTCTATCGCGGCGAGCTCGCCCCGTCGGTGAGCGGCGGCGGCACGGTGCGCTATGTCACACCGGACGCCCACGACTTCATCACCGACATAGAAGCGCGCGAACGCGCCGGCACGCCGGGCCTGCCCCAGGCGCTGCGCACCGCCGAAGCGCTGGATCTGCTGGGCCGGATCGGCTGGGACGAGATCGAGGCGCGCGAGCACGCTCATCTTGAAGCGGCGCTGAGCGCCTGGTCGACGCTTGAGGGCGTGGAGATTCTGGGCTCCGCTGATCCGGAGCGGCGAATCGGGTTGGTGAGCCTGGTCCTTCGGCCCGGCGGCGGCGATCCGCTCCATCCCAAGCTCGCCGCGCGGCTGCTCAATGATCTTTACGGAATCCAGGCAAGGGCGGGCTGTTCGTGCGCCGGGCCCTATGGACACCATATCCTGGGGTTGTCGGGCGATGAGACGCAGGCCCACCGCGACGCGGTGATGGACGGATATGCGGGCCTGCGCCCCGGCTGGGTGCGCGTGAGCCTGCACTGGTCCATGAGCACGGCCGAGCGCGATTACCTCATCAAGGCGGTGGCCCAGCTGGCGCGCTTCGGCGACCGGCTGGCCTCGCTGTATCGATTCGAACCGCGCACCGGCGCCTGGACAAGGACAGGCTGCGACACGTGTCTAGTGAGCGACAACGGCGGGGCGGCGCTCATGGGCGACTCGCTTGCGGCGGCGCAAATGCTGGCCGCCGACCGGGGCTTCCAGCCGGTCCGGGCCGTCATTCCCAGGCGTCATGCGGGTCTCGCCCGCTACGCCGCGCTTGAGGTGAGCGACGCGCCAGAGGATGCGTAAAAGCGTTCGTAAAAGGCACTGCAGCGCGGACTGCATCTATCCACAGGTAAAGCCGGTTTACACATCGTGAGCACTCCTTAACGACTCCGGGCGCGGACGGTTTTGCGGTAAGACTTTGTTTACCAAAAAAGCACGTTTGAGCGGGTTTGGGCCGTTGACGACCCGGAACACCGCGAGCACTATATGTAGCGGTTCCTCGGGGGACCCTGCACCACAGATAGGTTTTCTTAAGCCGCGCGCGGGGGTCAGCGCCACCGCGGACACCCAAGCTGCGCGCAGCTGGAAGGACGATGACATGACGCCTTTTGATAACGCCCAATCGACGAGCCCGGCCGGCGCCCGCCCTGCAGAGGGCCCGCGCGGCAAGCCGAAAGCGGTCAATCTGCGCCTTGTCGACAAGGTGATCACCGATCCTTCGCGCGACGAGCTTCTGACCGATTTCGGCAAGAAGACCCTCGTCGATCGTTACTTGCTGCCGGGCGAATCCTATCAGGACATGTTCGCGCGCGCCGCCACGGCCTACGCCGACGATATCGAGCACGCCCAGCGCCTTTATGACTACATGTCGCGCCTGTGGTTCATGCCGGCCACCCCGGTCCTGTCCAATGGCGGCGCCGAGCGCGGTCTGCCGATCTCGTGCTTTTTGAACTCGGTGGCCGATTCCCTGGACGACATCGTGGGCACCTGGACGGAGAACGTCTGGCTCGCCTCCAATGGCGGCGGCATCGGCACCTATTGGGGCGGCGTACGCTCCATCGGCGAGAAAGTCGGCCAGAACGGTCAGACCTCGGGCATCATCCCCTTCATCCGGGTGATGGACTCGCTCACCCTGGCGATCTCGCAAGGCTCGCTGCGCCGCGGATCCGCGGCGGCGTATCTGGACGTGCACCACCCGGAAATCGAAGAGTTTCTGGAGATCCGCAAGCCGTCGGGCGACTTCAACCGCAAGAGTCTGAACCTGCACCACGGCGTGAACATCACCGACGCCTTCATGGAAGCCGTGCGCGCCGACGAGGACTTTGATCTGCGCTCGCCCAAATCGGGCGAAGTGGTCAAGGCCATCAGCGCGCGCAAGCTGTGGCAGAAGATTCTGGAGCTGCGCCTGCAGACCGGCGAGCCCTACATCATCTTCTCCGACACGGTGAACAACAACCTGCCCGCCCACCAGCGCAAGCTGGGCCTGAAGGTGCGCCAGTCCAATCTGTGCTCGGAAATCATGCTGCCCACGGGCGTCGACCATATGGGCATCGACCGCACCGCGGTGTGCTGCCTGTCCTCGCTCAACGCCGAGAAATATCTCGAGTGGAAGGATGACGAGCGCTTCATCGAGGACATTTTCCGCTTCCTCGACAACGTGCTGCAGGACTTCATCGACCGCGCGCCCGACGAGATGGAGCGCGCGAAATACTCCGCCTTCCGCGAGCGCTCGGTGGGTCTGGGCCTGATGGGCTATCACTCCTTCCTGCAGCAGATGAACGTGCCGTTTGAAAGCGCCATGGCGACCTCCTGGAACAAGCGCCTGTTCCAGCATATCCGCCAGGAAGCCGACAAAGCCTCGGTGAAGCTGGCTGAAGAGCGCGGCGCCTGCCCGGACGCGGCCGAGAACGGCGTGAAGGCGCGCTTCTCGCACAAGCTGGCCATTGCGCCGACCGCCTCGATCTCGATCATCTGCGGCGGCACCAGCGCGGGCATCGAGCCGATCCCGGCGAACGTGTACACGCACAAGACCCTGTCGGGCTCCTTCACCGTGAAGAACCCGTATCTGGAGAAGGTGCTGGAGGAGAAAGGCCAGAACTCGCCCTTCATCTGGTCCTCCATCCTGGAACATGAGGGCTCGGTGCAGCATCTTGAGTGCCTGGACGAGCACGAGAAGGCGCTGTTCAAGACCGCGTTTGAACTGGACCAGCGCTGGGTGATCGAGCACGCCGCCGACCGCACGCCCTATGTCTGCCAGTCCCAGTCGCTGAACATCTTCCTGCCCGGCGACGTGAATAAGTGGGATCTGCACATGCTGCACTGGACGGCGTGGGAGCGCGGCGTGAAATCGCTGTATTACTGCCGCTCCAAGTCGATCCAGCGCGCCGCCTACGCCGGCTCCAGCGACAAGTCCGACATCGTGACGAGCATGGAACAGGCCGCGCCCACCGATTACGACGAATGCCTCGCCTGCCAATAGGCGGCGCAAGCTGAACAGACGAGCCCCGGCTGGAAACGGCCGGGGCTTTTTCGTGTTGCAAAGCACCGATTGGCGCCGTCCAGCCATGGCGGCGGCGAGGCTTTTTAGAAAATCCACACGCCATGTGCAGAAATCGAATCATCTATCCACAGGTGCGCGCTGGGAACACCTTGTGCGCGGAGGTCAGTGGGATACTCTATCTTGTGTCGCGCCCCAAGATGTTGGGTTCCACGAAGAACCTGACACTAGGGCTGGCGGTCAGATTTCGCAGATTCGACCGCTTTTTTGTGGATGGACAGCGTAGCAGGCGAGGAGCGCACCGCCATGGCTTGGACCGACGAGCGTGTGGAAACACTGAAGAAATTGTGGGCGGACGGTCTGAGCGCGAGCCAGATCGCCAAGCACCTGGGCGGAGTCACCCGCAATGCGGTGATAGGCAAGGTGCACCGGCTGGGGCTTTCAGGCCGCGCCGCGCCCTCTCGCCCGGCCCGCCGCCCGGCGGCCCGTCCGGCGACGCCGCGTGCGGCCAAGCCCGCCCTGGCGAAGGCCGCTCAGGGCGAGGCGAAACCCGCCGTCGCCGCTGTGGCGCAAACCCCGGCGCGCGAGGCGAAACCCGGCACGCCGATGACGGCGCCGGCGGAAGCCAAGCGGATGCCCAACGGCGAATACGCCACCGTGCTGACCCTGCGCGAAGGCATGTGCAAATGGCCGATCGGGGATCCCTCTGACACCGAGTTCCGCTTCTGCGGCCGGCGTTCGGGTCTTGGCGCCGCCTATTGCGAAGCCCACGGCCAGCTCGCCTACCAGCCGCAGAACAAGCGCAAGCGCAAGCCCGCCGACGATGCGCGCGCGGTGCTTGACGGACTGCAGACCGCCCGGCGGGTGAACTTCTAGAGCGATTTCGGTCGATTCTGATCGACCAACATCTCTCTAGATCTTTGAGTTGTCGCCTTTTCGAACCGCGAAACCGGTATCCACTTTCGCTGAAAAGGCTCTAGGGCCCGCCGCCTTCGACATGGGAACGCCCCGTACGCGCAAGCGTGCGGGGCTTTTCTTTAGGGGTTGAACTTGGGGCTTTAACTTGAGGCCGCGCCGCCTAAATTCGCCTCCATGCTGCCCATCATCCACCATCCCGCCTATGTGGCGCGCGACGTTCCGGCCACGCACCGCTTTCCCATGGGCAAGTTCCGCGCGGTGGCCGAGCGCTGCGTGACGCTGGGGCTGGTGGCGGATTTTGACGGCTTTCATCAGCCCGCCCCTGCGCCGGAGCCCTGGCTGCAACTGGCCCACTCGCCTGAATATGTGAGCCAGGTGCTCACCGCCAGCGTACCGGCGCCGCTGGAGCGGGTGATTGGGTTCAAGATGACCGCGCCGGTGGCCCTGCGTTCACGCTGCGCGGTGGCCGGCACGGCGCTGGCGGCGCGCCTGGCGCTGGAACACGGCGCGGCCTGCAACACCGCCGGCGGCAGCCATCACGCCGCGCGAGACGGCGGGGCGGGGTTCTGTGTCTTCAACGATGTGGCCGTCGCCGCCCGGCTGATCCAGGCGGAGGGGCTCGCCCGGCGCATCGCGGTGATCGATCTCGATGTGCACCAGGGCGACGGCACGGCGCGGATCTTTGAAGAAGACGCCAGCGTCTTCACCCTCTCGGTCCATTGCGAGCAGAACTGGCCGCGCCGAAAGGCGATGTCCGACCTTGATGTGGGCGTGGAGCGCGGGACCGGGGATACGGCCTATCTGGGAATCGCCCGCGAAGCGGTGGATGACGCGCTGGAGGCGAGCCGCCCCGATCTTGTCTTCTTCAACGCCGGGGTGGACCCGCACCAGGACGACCGGCTGGGCCTGCTCGACCTCACCGATGAAGGTCTGCGCTCCCGCGAAGCCATGGTGTTCGACGCGGTGATGAAGCGCGGAATTCCCATCGTCGGCGTTCTGGGCGGCGGCTATTCGCGCGATCTCGACGCCCTGGCCCGCCGCCACGCCTTCCTCCACGAGGCGGCCGCCGAGGCGATGAAAATCTGGGCGTGAGGGCAAGGATCTGTCATTCCCCGAACCGCGACGCTGTGGCGGACACTTCAGAAAAGACGTTGCCGGCTTGAGAGTCAGGCTCCGCGCTTCGCTTCGGCTGCTATCACAAGGGTTTGAGGCCCCGCACACGGTCGACTAAGCATCCCAACCAGCGACGTCATGACCGCCATAGAGCATCTTGCGGACCGCGGGCGCGGTCAAAGCCGAAGAGAAGCTCTCGTCCGGTGCGCTGACGGCGTTCAGCCTTTGCATCTGATCCTCGCTCAAAGTGATGTTTAGCGCCGCCATATTACTCTGGAGCTGTGCGCGGCCCCGCGCCCCGATAAGCGTGGAGGTGACGCCCGGACGCGCCACAGTCCAGGCCAGCGCCGCCTGCGCCGGCTCGCATTCCAGTTCGGAGGCGACCTCTTTCAACATGTTGAGGATCGTCCAGTTGCGGTCCGTGAACTTGCTGGATCCGAACGGATTGGCTCCGCTCAATCGACCCTTCCCACGGGTGTCGTCGCGACTGTATTTTCCGGAAAGAAATCCCCCTGCGAGCGGGCTCCAGGGCATGATCGCCATGCCCGCCTCGCGGGCTGCGGGGAAATGCTCGGCTTCCACACCACGCGCGACGAGAGAGTATTCAAGCTGCATCGCGATCGGCCCCGGCGCCCGGCGTTCCGCCGCGATAGTCGCCGCTTTCATCGCCACCCAGGCAGGCATGTCGGAGAACGCGAAATACCTGATCTTGCCGGCGCGCACCAGATCGCCCAGGGTCTGTACGATCTCTTCGACCGGGGTGATCCCGTCCCAGATGTGCATCCAGTACAGGTCGATGTAATCGGTTCTGAGCCGTTTGAGAGACCCCTCCAGCGCGCGATGAATGTTCTTCGATCCCGCGCCGCCGGCATGGGGGTTGCCGCCGCCCCCCTGCGTGGCAGTGAGCGGACTGGAGGAGGCGTTGAACCCGAATTTGGTGGCCAGAACGATCTTGTCTCTCGAGCCGGTTTCCTCAATGAAGCGGCCCACGAATTCCTCGCTGACACCGCCTGAATAGATGTCCGCCGTGTCGACGAAGTTCCCACCCGCATCCACGTACTCACTGAAGATCTCGCGCGACGTCGCTTCGTCCGCCCCCCAGTCTCCGGGCCCGAAGGTCATGGCGCCAAGGCACAATGGGCTGACGACAAGACCGCTTCGCCCGAGGGCGCGATAATTTGGGACGAGCATTTCGCACTTCCTTATTTTGTAGCGATCACTACGGAAGCTGATGGCAGCCTTGCGAGCAGGCGTCAAATTTTTTATAGTGATCACTATGAAACAAGCTGAAACTTCCCGCCGTAAGGCAGGTCGCCCCGCCTCCTTTGATCGCGATGTCGTGCTTGAAAAGGCGATGCTGGCCTTTTGGGAAAGCGGTTACGAGACGACGTCGATCAATGATTTGACGGCCGCGATGGAGATCACGGCGCCTAGCCTTTACGCCGCATTCGGCGATAAGAAGCGCCTGTTTCTCGAGGCGATGCGCCGCTACGCCGGCGATCCTGACGATCTCGCCGCGGCGCTCGCCCTCGCACCGACGGCGCGTGACGCCGTCGCCGGGATGATCGAAGACGCCGCGACGCATTTCACGGGCGAGGCGACCCCGAGAGGTTGCCTCCTCGCCAGCGCAACGGCGACCGGATCAAAGGATGCGGCCGAGGTGCGCGCTGCAGTGGCGCAAGTGCGGGCCTCCATCAGGGCGGTCGTCGCGCACCGGATCAGGATGGATATGGCTGAGGGATCGCTGCCGCCTGACACGGATTCCGGCTGTTTGGCCGACCTCGCCATCACCGTCATTCAAGGATTGTCCGTCATGGCCCGGGACGGCGCGAATCGCGAAGCGTTAACTGCCGTTGCCCGAGCGTCGATGACGGGGTGGCCGTGTCCATCGGACAGGACCTGGGACAGATCCAGGACTTGAGCCCGCGCGTCGCGACGACCCGTGACGCTTTCGCCGATTTAGCGCCGCAGCACACGCCCCCGCCACGTTTTCCTCCACGAGTCGGCCGCCGAGGCGATGAAGGTCTGGGCGTAAGGTTCTAGAGCGCCGGGGCGGGCGTCTCCGGCGCGGCCGGCTTGCCCTTGAGAAGCTGCGGCCAGCTTCCATAGGTTCCAGCGCGCCACAGATATTCCAGCGGCCCCATGGCGAACACCGAGAGCCAGGCCATGGAGAATACGATGTTCACCGCCCACATGGCGGCCACCACCAGGTAAAGCTCGTTGCGCGCCAGCTCGCCATACCAGCCCATGGCGATGAACAGGATCGCCGCCATGAGCGAGTGCCCCAGATAATTGGTCAGCGCCATGCGGCCCACCGCCCCGACGCTGGCTTTAAGAAGGCCGAAGAGCGGGCTCTTGCACAAAAGCAGAAAGATCCCGAGCCAGGCCAGCGCCATGGAGACGCGGCCCAGATCATAGGTCGCCAGGGAGCTGAAAATCGCCTCCGGGCTATATCCGCCGTCCTGGATCAGCAGCGTCTCGCGCAGATTCACGGGGACCGCGATCACCAGCCCCCCCACCGTGAGGGCCAGCACCGGCTTCCAGCCCCAGCCGCCCTGCAGAAGGCCGATGCGGAAGGCGATCATGCCCAGCAGCATGGCCGCCAGCGGATCAAACAGGTGAAACGGCGCGTAGAAAGCCAGCGAGGCTCCGAAGTATTCGCCCATATTGCTGGCGCCCACCGCCAGCCAGCCGTTTTCATAGGGCTCGAAGCTCTCCGCGATCGCCTTCGGATCGGAGCTGAACCAGGCGCTCATCTCGTCATAGGACTCGATGGCCGATTCCTGCTCCTCGCTGAGGGTTTCGCCGGCCTCGCGGGCCGCAACCGCCTCTTCATAGGGCGCGGTGAGCTGGCCCATCTTGAAGCCGCCGCCGACATTCATGAGCGTCGTCGCCGCAAAGAAGATCGCCGCCCAGACCAAGAGGCCACGCAGCTTTGAGCGCCAGAAGACCAGAAGGAAAACGCCGCACAGGCCATAGGCGAAGACAATGTCGCCATACCAGGCCAGAAGACCGATATTGATGAGGCCGAACCCCATCAGGAGCAGCATGCGGCGCATATAGATCTTGGCGCCGGCCATCCCCAGCCCCTTGGCGTCGAGCCGGTCAAGCAAAAGCACGAAGCCCGCTCCGAACAGCATCGAGAACAGGGTGCGCATCGTGCCTTCAAAAAAACTGTGCGTGATGAACCAGGTGGTGGTTTCCGCCGCCGTCGGCTCGCCAAGCGCGGCCGGGTTGAAATAGGCCTGGCCGGGCAGGCCCATGGCCACGATGTTCATGAGCAAGATACCGAACAACGCAAACCCGCGTACGATATCAAGCGTATCGATGCGCTCTGCCCGCCCCGTCGGCGAAGCCGCCCCCGCCGGTGAAACTGCAACGTCGCTCATGGAGGCCCCCTGTCCTGTCGGACAGAAGCCTAGCATGAGCCGCGCGAGCCCAGTTATGAAATAATGCCACGGCGCGGCGTGATCTGAGCGCTATGGCTCGCCCTAGGTTTTGAACGGGTCCTGCATCAAGATGACGTCGTCGCGTTCCGGGCTGGTGGACACCAGCGCCACGGGGCATTCGATGAGCTCTTCGATGCGGCGCACGTATTTCACGGCCTGGGCGGGCAGATCGGCCCAGCTGCGCGCGCCGGCGGTGGAGCCTTCCCAGCCTTCGAAGGTTTCGTAGACCGGCTGGACGCTCGCCTGGGCGGTGACGCCGGCGGGCAGGCGGTCATACATCTCGCCATTGAGCTTGTAGCCGACGCAGACCTTCAGCTCGTCAAACCCGTCCAGCACATCCAGCTTGGTGAGGGCGACGCCGTTGATGCCGTTGATCTTGGCGCTCTGGCGCACCAGCACGGCGTCAAACCAGCCGCAGCGGCGCTGGCGGCTGGTGACGGTCCCGAACTCGCGGCCGCGCTCGCCGATTCTTTTGCCCACATCGTCGGTGAGTTCGGTGGGGAACGGCCCCTCGCCCACGCGCGTGGTGTAGGCCTTCACGATGCCCAGCACATAGCCGACGCGGCCAGGCCCGACGCCGGAGCCGGCCGAGGCCTGACCGGCCACGGTGTTGGAGCTGGTCACGAAGGGATAGGTGCCGTGGTCCACGTCCAGGAAGGCGCCCTGGGCGCCCTCGAACAGGACTTTCTTGCCGTCATTGATGGCCGCATCCAGCGTCTTCCAGACCGGATCGGCGTAGGGCAGGATTTTCGGCGCGATCTCGATGAGCTGGGCCATGAGCTCGTCCGCGCTCGCCTCCTCCACGCCAAAGCCGCGGCGCAGGGCGTTGTGGTGATGCAGAAGCTCGGTGACGCGGCTCTTCAGGCGCTCTTCGTCGGCCAGGTCGATGACCCGGATGGCGCGCCGGCCGACCTTGTCTTCATAGGCCGGGCCGATGCCGCGCCGGGTGGTGCCGATCTTCATGCCGTCGTCGCGGTTCTCGCGCAGGGCGTCGAGCTCGCGGTGCACCGGCAGGATCAAGGTGGCGGTTTCGGCCAGGCGGACCAGTTTGGGCGTCACGTCGACGCCCTGGGCGCGCACGGTTTCGATCTCGGAGATGAACGCCCAGGGGTCCACCACCACGCCGTTGCCAATGAGCGAGAGCTTCCTCTGCACCACGCCGGAGGGCATCAGGGAGAGCTTGTAAGTCACCCCGCCCACCACCAGCGTATGGCCGGCGTTGTGGCCGCCCTGGAAGCGCACGACCAGGTCGGCGCGGTGGGACAGCCAGTCCACGATCTTGCCCTTGCCCTCGTCGCCCCACTGGGCGCCGACGACCACCACGTTCGACATGTGCGGATGCTCCGTACGGCGGTGAAAACCGAGGCCGAGGCTTAAGGCGTCGCGCGGCCGCTATCAAGAGCGCACCGCTCACCGCGCGCTCGCAGCGCCTGACCGCAGGCGCCGGGACAGGGCGGACGAAGTCGGGCGATACTCACTCTCCGTCGATCACCCAGGGAGGCCTCGCCATGATCATCGCCGCACTCACCGCCCTCGCCCTGCAAGCCTCTCCGGGCTGCATGGACAGCGCGCTTCACCGTCAGTTCGACTTCTGGGCGGGAGACTGGAACGTCTATGCGGCCGGCGGCCAGTACGCCGGCGAAAACACGATCACGCCGGGATCAGCCGGCTGCGTGCTGGCTGAAACCTGGACCAGCGCCCGCGGCGGCACGGGCCACAGCCTCAACTTCGTCGAGCCCGCGACCGGGCGCTGGCGTCAGATCTGGGTGGGGCGCGGTCACCGCATCGATTATGATGGCGGGCTCGACGGCGAGGGCCGCATGGTGCTCACCGGCGAGATCACCTACTGGAGCGCGCGAGGCACGCAGAGTTTCGAGTTTCGCGGCGCCTGGACGCCGCTTGAAAGCGGCCATGTCATCCAGCATTTCCAGCAGCGCGATCCCGAAACCGGCGCCTGGAGCGACTGGGGCCTGCTTACCTATGTCGCAAAGGACCAGGACCCCAACGGGGCTGACCCGAACGCAGACGCCGCCGGACCGGTGATCGAGACCGCCCCGGCGGCGTTCGAGTAGCCGCGCCAAGAGCGATTTCGATCAATTCTGATCGACCAACATCGCTCTAGATCTTTGAGCCGTCGCCTTTTCGAACCGCGAAACCGGTATCCACTTTCGCTTAAAAAGGCTCTAGCTCTGCTCGCGCACTTGTTTGCGGGCGTCTTCCAGGAGCTGCTCCATCTTGTGGCGGATCTGGTGGTCGGTCTGCTCGATGCCGCGGGCGTCGAAATCGCCGCGAATCTTGCGGAACACGTCTTCGTGGCCGGCTTCTTCAAAATCGGCCTTCACCACCGCCTTGGCGTAGTCCAGCGACTGGTCTTCATCGAGACTCATCAGCTCGGCGGCCCAGAGCCCGAGGAGCTTGTTGCGGCGCGCGACCGCCTTGAACTCCAGCTCCTGGTCGTGAGCGTACTTGTTCTCGTAAGCCTTCTCGCGATCGTCAAAACTCGGCATGGCGCGCCCTCCTCAAAACACTGACTGCGGCGTCCAGACGTACTGCTCCAGGCGCGTGCGTTCAAATGAAACTGCAGGCGGTGCGCTGAAGAATCCCGCGCGCTTACATGCGCGGTTGCCGCGACTTGGCGCGAAGGAGTATCATCAGTGACTGGAGCGGCCCGTGATGCGGGCCGTTTCGCATTTCTCGACGAGGCGTCCGCGACGACTGACCGGCGCGGCCCCGAGACCGGAGCGACCATGTCCCGCCGCAAAAAGCTCTACGAAGGCAAAGCCAAGATCCTCTATGAGGGCCCCGAGCCCGGCACCATCGTCCAGTATTTCAAGGACGACGCCACCGCCTTCAATAATCAGAAGAAAGCGGTGCTGGAGGGCAAGGGCGTCCTGAACAACCGCATCAGCGAATTCATCATGGAGCACTTGAACCGCATCGGGGTGCCCACCCACTTCATCAAGCGGCTCAACATGCGCGAGCAGCTGGTGCGCGAGGTGGAGATCATCCCCCTCGAAGTGGTGGTGCGCAACATCGCGGCCGGATCCATCGCCAAGCGATTCGGCCTGACCGAGGGCGATCCCCTGCCCCGCTCCATCGTGGAGTTCTATTACAAGGACGACGCGCTGGAAGATCCCATGGTGTCTGAAGAGCACATCACGGCGTTCAACTGGGCCACCACCCAGGACATTGACGACATGCTGGCCATGTCGCTGCGAGTGAATGATTTCGTCTCCGGCCTGTTCTCCGCGGTGGGCATACGCCTGGTGGACTTCAAGCTGGAGTTCGGCCGGATCTACGATCAGAACGACGAGCCGCGCATCATCCTGGCCGACGAGATCAGCCCGGACAGCTGCCGCCTCTGGGACATGGACACGAACGAAAAAATGGATAAGGACCGGTTCCGCCGCGACCTTGGCAATGTCACCGAGGCCTACGCTGAAGTGGCGCGGCGCCTCGGCATCATGCGCGAGGCCGGTCAGAACGCAAACGACGAGCAGGTGTCATGAAAGCGCGCGTCCACGTCTATCTCAAACCCGGCGTCCTTGATCCCCAGGGCCAGGCCGTCGCCGGCTCGCTGACCCATCTGGGCTTTGACGAAGTCGCCGCGGTGCGCCAGGGCAAGCTGATCGAAATCGATCTCAACACCGCCGACGCCGAAGAGGCCCACAAGCGCGTCGCCCAGATGTGCGACAAGCTTTTAGCCAACCCGGTGATCGAAACCTACGACATCGAACTGAGCGCATAAGGCGCGGGGGGCGTGGCGACCCTCACCGTGGTGCGCATCTTTCACGCCCGCCAGCTGCCGCCCGGCATTCAGCAGCCCTACACCGCCCGCGTCATGCAGAAGCTGAAGGTATCGTCCTCATAGGGGCCGAAGGCGGGGCAGGATTCAAAGCCCATGGCTTCATAGAGCCGGCGCGACGGCGCGAAGCCGTCCGAACGCCCGGTTTCAAGGCTGAGACGGGTGAGGCCGCCCTGTCTGGCGTGCTCCACAAGGGTGGTGATGAGCGCGGCGCCGACGCCGCGCCCACGTGCTTCGGCGGCGCAGTGGAGGCTTTTGATCTCGCCGTGATCTGGCTCCAGATGGCCCGCCTTCACGGCGATGCAGCCGAGCACGACGCCGTCGTGGCGCGCCGTCCAGAAGGTCACGCCGCCCGCTTTCAGCCCGTCCACGTCCAGCGCGAAGCAGGTCCCCGCCGGCGAGGCTTCGGCGGTGAAGGCGAGGTGGCGTTTGAGCAGCGCGGTCACGTCGGGCGCGGCCGGGTCATCCTCGGCGATGTGCAGGCCGGAAAGCGCCAGAAGCCGCGCGTCGAGCCGGTCGCGCACGCCCGGCCATTCATCGGCGAGGATCGAATAGAAAACGCTGTGGCGGCGCGCGCCGGTCCAGGTTTTCGTGTGGCTGCGCAGCACGCCGTCGCGCACGGCGCCAAGCTTTTCCATGGCGCCTTGCGAGCGCAGATTCTGGTCGCCTGTCTTCAGCTCCACGCGCACGGCGCCGCACCCGAAGGTGTGGGCCAGAAGCAGGCGTTTGGCCGCCGGGTTCACATGGCTTTTATGAAACGCCGCCCCGTACCAGGTCCAGCCGATCTCCACCCGGTCATGGTCCGGTGCAATGGCCAGAAACCCGGTATGGCCGGCATAAGCGGCCCGGCGCTTGTCGAAGACAGCAAAGCTGATCTGCGCGCCCTTCGCGTTGGCGGCCAGCATGGCGTCGAACCAGGGATCAAAATGCGTGCTGGCGTTCAGGCTGGTCTGCACCCAGAGCGAGGGATCAGCCGCCAGCGGGCGCAGAGGAGCGCGATGGCGCTCCTCCAGCGGTTCAAGCCGCACGAAGGCGTTGGAGAGAGTGGCGGAGGTCAGATCCATGTCGGCTCCCGGTCAGGCGCAGCGCCCTCTTAAGCCACGAACCGGACGCCCGCCCGTCACGATCTGTTTCGAGGCGTTTCGGCGGGTCTGACCGTCAGGCCTCCGGCCCTCATCTCACCGGAGCGAGCGCGAGCATTCAAACGAATTGAATCGGCCTTCATCGATGCCGGCATAGGTGTCGTCGATCACGTTGCGGGCCATGCAGCGCTCGTTCTGCACCTCGCCCTCCGCAATGCGGACAAAGTTATAGACGCGGATCGTATGGCCGTCCGGCGCGGTCACGCCGGTCACCGAGACATGGGGCGCACCGGCCACCATCATGGCGTAGGGGCGAATGGAATTGGTGATCGCGGGAATGCCCACGCTGTCCCAGGCGTCCACCAGCGCATTCCAGTCCTCGCGCACCACCACCACGATGTCGGACTGGCCGATGGACTGGTCCAGTGGCGGGAAGCCGTAGCTGAACATATCAGCGACATCCCGGTCCTGCAGCTCGAACAGGAAGTCCTGGCCGATCCCGTCATAGAACATGCGGATGCGCGCGCCCTCCAGCGCGGTGACGAAGGCGTCCGGCGTGACGATTTCGATGGGAAACCGGCTCGCCTGAGTTCCGGCAGGAGCGTCGGCCGCGGCGTTGGCGGGGGCGCCAAGCTGGGCGCAGGCCGGCGCCGCAAGCACGGCCGACAGCACGGCCAGAGCCGCGGCGATATCGATCGCTTTCATGACGTGTCCCCCCCCCTCAACATCCGCAGCGTATTCATACACCGCCCCTGGCCCGGGCGGCGATCGTTCGATCTTAGCAAGACGCGCCTTCATCCTCGTCTGACAATCGCCGTCACACTTTATCCGGGTTCCATCAGAAGCAGGCCTCTGACGACATAGACCGCGCCGACGCCTGTCACGATCCATTTGGTCCAGGCGCGAAAATGCGCGTCGCTCATTCGCTCCAGCACGCGCGCGCCGATCGTCGTTCCGGCGATGGAGAGCGGGACGGCGAGCGCCAGCATCCAGAGCGGCGGCGATCCGGCGAGGGAGAACGCCGCGCCGGCGTAGTAGGCGATCTTCACCGCGTGGGAGACGACCTGGGTGGCGGCCTTGGTGGCGACGACGGCGCGCCGGTCGGAGTCCACCTGCTGGAAAAACACGTCCAGCAGCGGACCCGACACGCCGGCCACCACATTAAGGCCGGTGACCAGCACGCCGCCGGCGATCCCGTCCACGACCCGCCTTGCGTCCAGCGCGAACCGGTCCTTTGGAATCCAGACCAGCAGCGGGACAAGGCCCAGCACCAGAAACAGCACGGGTTTTTCCAGCGTGACGGAGACCAGCGCCAGCGCAGCCGCCGCAATTGCCGAGCCGGCGGCGAACAGCGCGACCGTCCGCCACAGGATGAAGCGGCGAAGAAGCGCCGCCCGCCAGCCGTTGGAGACGCTCTGGATCAGCCCGTGGGCGGCCATGGCGCCGGCGACCGGGTAGAGCGCGGCGAGCACGCCCATGAGGATCAGCCCGCCGGCCATTCCGAAGACCGCCGAGACCAGGGCGGTGAGAAAAACCGCAGCGAAAAACAGGAAGGGCGTCATGTCACGGGTGGAATTTTCAGTGTGATCGTTATGGTGGGACGCAAGTCAGACCGAGCGCGGCGATCAAGCTGCGCCCCAAGGGGAGGAGCCTTCCGCTCATGAACTTCGAATATTCCGACCTGTGCAAGGACTACCTCGCCAAGGTCCGCGCCTTCATGGACGCTCACGTCTATCCCAACGAGAAGACCTATCATGCGCAGCTGAAGGGCTTCGGGGAAAATCGCTGGCAGGTGCTGCCGATCATCGAAGAGCTGAAGCAGAAGGCCAAGGACGCCGGTCTGTGGAACCTCTTCCTGCCGGACTCCACCGAGGGCGCCGGGCTTTCGAATCAGGATTACGCCCCGCTGGCCGAGGAGATGGGCCGGGTGGTCTGGGCCTCCGAAGTGTTCAACTGCTCCGCGCCGGACACCGGCAATATGGAAGTGCTCACCCGCTACGGCACGCCGGAGCACCAGGAAAAGTGGCTCAAACCCCTGCTGGCCGGCGAGATCCGCTCCGCCTTCCTGATGACCGAGCCGGCGGTGGCCTCGTCCGACGCCACCAATATCGAATGTTCGATTCGGCGTGACGGCGAAGAGTACGTCATCAACGGCCGCAAATGGTGGAGTTCCGGCGCCGGCGATCCGCGCTGCAAGATCTTCATCCTCATGGGCAAGACCAATCCGGACGCCGACGTGCACAGCCAGCAATCCATGGTCCTGGTGCCCGCCGACGCCAAGGGCGTGACCATCGAGCGTCACTTGCCGGTGTTCGGCTATGACGACGCGCCCCACGGCCATATGGAAGTGAAGCTGGAGAACGTGCGCGTGCCCGCCTCCAGCATCCTTCTGGGCGAGGGCCGCGGCTTCGAGATCGCGCAAGGCCGCCTCGGCCCGGGCCGCATCCACCACTGCATGCGCACCATCGGCGCCGCCGAACGCGCCCTGGAGCTGCTGGTGAAGCGGGCCATGAGCCGGGAAGCCTTCGGCAAGCCGGTGATCAAGCATTCCATCTGGGAACATCGCATTGCGCGCGCCCGCATCGATATCGAGCAGACCCGCTTGTTGTGCCTGAAAGCGGCGTGGATGATGGACACCGTGGGCAACAAGGTCGCCCGCGGCGAGATCGCCATGATCAAGGTGGCCGGTCCGCGCGCCGCGCTGGCCGTCATCGACGATGCGATCCAGGTCCATGGCGGCGGCGGGGTGTCCGACGACTTCCCGCTGGCGGCCATGTACGCCGGTATCCGCACGCTGCGCCTGGCCGACGGACCCGACGAGGTGCACGAGCGCACCATCGCGCGCCTGGAAGCCAAACGCTGGCTCAACGCGGAGTCCTAGATGACGCTTGAAGGCCGGACCGTCTTCGTCACCGGCGCCTCCAGGGGCGCCGGGGCGGGGATCGCAAAGGAACTCGCCCGCGCTGGCGCGCAGGTGATCCTTGGCTATGCGCGCAATATCGAGGCGGCGAAGTCGGTCGCCGCAGAGCTGGGCGACAAGGCCGCCGGGCTGGTGCAGGCCGATTTCGCGCAGGCCGGCTCGGCGGGGCCGGCCTACGCCGCGGCGTGCGAGATCGCAGGCGGACTGATCCACGGCCTGGTGCTCAATCACGGCGTCTTTGAAGCGGCCAGCGTCCACGACGACGATACGGCATGGGCGGAGAACTGGACGCGCACGCTGCAGATCAATCTGCAGAGCGCGGCCGATCTCGCCCGCCTGTTCTCCCGCGACCGGGTGGAGTCAGGCGTTGAAGGCGCCATCGTGGCCATCGCCTCGCGCGCGGCCAATCGCGGCGACGACGCCGACCATCCTGCCTACGCCGCATCCAAGGCCGGACTGATCGCAACCATGAAGACGCTGGCGCGCGCCTATTCCGGGCGCGGCCTGCTGGCCTATGCGCTGGCGCCGGGCTGGATCGACACTGAAATGGCGCCCCAAGAACCTGCAGCCCGCAAGGCGGCTCTGGCCGAGGTGCCGCTGGGCGACATGGCCAGCCCCGCCGAGCTCGGTGCGCTCTGCGCCTTCCTGCTGTCAGGCGCCTGCCGCAGCGCCACCGGATCAGTGATCGATGTGAACGGCGCCAGCCATGTGCGCTGATACACCGGCCTGATTAAGCGATTCGCGCCAGGTTTTTGGGAACGCGAATGGCCGTCGGCGCATTGTCTTTGGCGAGCGGGACGCAAAGTCCCGGCGACAAGACAAGGAGGCTATCGATGGCCCATTCCGACAACGCTACCGGCGGCGGCTTGACCGGCGGCGACATTCTCCGCCTGATCCTCGCAGTTCTTCTGCCGCCGCTGGGCGTGTTCACCCAAGTAGGCTTCGGCCTGCATTTCTGGCTGAACATCCTGCTGACGCTGCTGGGCTATATCCCCGGCATCATCCACGCGGTCTGGATCATCGTCACACGCCGCTAGGGCGGTCACCCCCCCACACATCAATATTCAACGCAGCAAATACGGAGGGATAGCGCTCCATGACTGATATCGCCGCGTTCAAAACCCATCCCCAGGACGCCATCTTCAAGGCCGCCGAAGATGCGGTGGCCGTGATGCTGGGCAATCCCAAGCAGGGCCGCACCTTCCAGCCCATGAGCCCGAAGGTCGACCGCCAGGCGCAGGTGTTGCGCTTCTTCGCCGCCTCCGACAGCGACCTTTACAAAGGTCTCGGCGGCGAAAAGAGCGCGCCTGAAGTCACCTGCATCGTGACGGCCAAGGACTTTGACCTGTTCGCCTCGGTGGAGGGTGAGCTCACCGACGTTACGTCGGGCGCGCTCATCGAGAAGCACTGGGACAAGACCACCGCCGCCTGGTTTGAAAAGGGCAAGGAAGATCCAAAGCTTCGGCTTCTGGAGTTCCGCCCCAAGCAGGCCGCGGTCTGGGCGTCCAGTGACGACCAGTCCTGCTTTTCCTGGGAGATCGATCGCGCCGCCGATCAGGCCGACACGCCTGATATCGGCGCGCGCCTCACCGCGGACTTCACCGCACACAAGGCGGCCTGAGCCGTCCAGACCCTCATCCCTGCGATGACGGTTTGATGAAATTGCAGTCGGGCGCGGCCGGTTTCACTTCACCGGACCGCGCCCGCTTGCTATCGGGGCCCACGAGTGCGCGCAAACCGCGCTGACGGGGTCCCGGAGTACACAATGACCGATATCGCGGTTTTCGGCGTGCCGCTGCTGGCGCTGGTGGGATTTTGCATCGCCGCCTACGCCATCGTCGCCAACGATGTGATCCAGACTCTGGGCACCTTCCTGGCGTCGAACGCGAAACGGCCCTGGATCGTGCTGTGGGCGTTCGCCAGCTCCATCATCGTCGCGGTCATGCTCTATGGCTGGTTCGGCTATGACGGCGACATCGCCTATGATCGCCTGAACTCCATCCCCTATCCCGAAGGCGGGATCCAGTGGTGGCACGTATTGCCGCCGCTCGTGCTTCTAGTGCTCACACGGTTCGGGATCCCGGTCTCCACCACCTTCCTGGTGCTCACCATCTTCACGCTCACCGGCGGCGTCGCCACGGCGGGCGTGCTCGGCTCGATGATGGTCAAATCGCTGCTGGGTTATCTGGTGGCGTTCGGCGCCGGCGCCGTCCTGTTCGGGTTGATCTCGCGCACCTTTGAAAAATGGGTCTTCAAGAGCGAAGTCGAGGACCATGGCGGCGGCTGGTGGGGTATTCCCGGCGTCGCACTGCTGATCTGTGTCCTGGTCTATCTGCTCACCCAGGGACCGACCCTGCCCGACCTGGCCGCCCTGAACTGGGTCGCGGTTGTGATCACGGCGCTCGCAGCGGTGGGGATCGCGGTCGCCACAAACCGGTTCAACACCTGGTTCGTGATGCAATGGCTGTCGACCGGCTTCCTGTGGTCGCAATGGCTGATGCAGGATCTGGCGAACATCTTCGTCTATCTGCCGCGCGAAACCGTGGTGACGGCCTCTGGCGACGTGCAGGTCAGCTTCTCCATCGGCCTTTTGATCTTCGCCACGCTTTTGATGGTGGGGCTGCACGCCATCATCTTCGCCATTCGCGGCGGCGAGATTCAGAAGATCGTCCTGTCCAAGACCAATACGGTGGACGTGCGCTCGGCCACCATCGTCGACTTCGCCTTCGGCGTCATCCTGATGTATTTCAAGGAGATCAACGACATCCCCATGAGCACCACCTGGGTGTTCCTGGGGCTGCTTGCGGGGCGCGAGCTGGCGATCTCCATCATCGCCAATCTGCGCAGCAAGGGCGAAGCGGCGTTCGACGTCGCCACCGACGTCGTGCGCGCCGGGATCGGGCTTGTTATCTCGGTGGCCATGGCGCTGTCGCTGCCCTTCCTGGCCACCGGCGACTGGCCCGATATCGGCCAGGCCCTGTTCGGCGGCGGTGAACCGGTGCTTGATGAGCCGGCGGCGGAAGCAGCGCCCGCCGAGGGCGCCGCGACCGAGGATGGTTTGGCCGAGGGCGGTTCAGGCGGCGGGCGTTAAAGCTCCGGCTTGAACGTGCCCACCACGCCAATCACCACAAGCAGGGCGTAAAGGCCGAGCACCCAGATGCGGGTGAAGTTCATGGCTTTGAGAAGGGGCAGCTCGGTGGCGTCGCTGGAACCCTCGGCGATGAGGCGCGCCAGCAGCGGGCCCACCGGCTTGTAGGCCACGTCGATCATGATCGCCGCCGCGAAGATCAGCGCGAAGAGGCCAGCTTTCAGCCACAGCCAGAACGGCGCAGCCCACAGCTCCAGCCATCCGGCGACCGCCAGCCCCGCATAGAAGAGGCACAGGGCGACGGTGAGCCAGAACTGCAGCCTCTTCAGAGTGGGCGCGCGTGGACCCTGACCTTCCGCCCAGGTCCACCAGACCAGCGCCAGCCAGATCAGCCCCAGCGCCCAGCTCGCCGCCACGACCAAGCCCGACATCGCCGCCCAGCCGCCCGTGGCCACCATGGAGAGCGAGACCGGCACCATGAGCGCCCAGGCGGTGCGCGGCGCCATGTCGTTCAGCACCAGAAGCTTGAGAAACTGCAGGCGCGTCTCCAGCGGATAGACGTCGCGCTTGCGAAAATGCTGGCCGAGAATGAACACGCCGATGTCGCCGCCGAGCCAGGCGACGAACAACAGGATGTGAAGAAACAAGAGCCCGGTATAAAGGGTCTGGCTGTCCATGGCGCCGTCCCAACAAAAAAGGGCGGACACCGCAAACGCGTCCGCCCCAAAAGGAGGATCCGGCTCAGGCGCCGGAGAGCTGCAAGCAATCACCGCTATCGGAGAACGGTGAAAAGAGCTTAGCCGCCCGCCGCCCAGCCCGTCAATTGTTCGGACAAATTTTACTCACCATCGCCGCTGCGCGGCAGCGTGGTGGCGGCGCCGTCCGGATCGCGGGGCGCCTGGGGAATGATTTCGCCTTCGGACGCATCTTCCAGCGCCGCGTCGCCAGACTCCTCCTCCGCCTCCTCGCCGCGCCCGAAGCCGAAGACGTTCAGCCGGTCGAAATCAAACAGGCCACCCTCGCCGAACGGGTCGTCGTCATACTCGGTGCGCCAGCTCAGCGCGACGCCGGCCTGGCCGTCCGACGACAGGCGCGAGAGCAGGGTGAATCGCCGCGTCAGCTCCCATTCGATATTGGTGGACGGCGCCGCGGACGAGCCCGCGCTTTCCAGCTCCAGATAGACGTTTTCGGTGAGATAGCGGCCGCCAGACACCACCGTGCCGCCGCCCGCGTCCTGGCGCACGCCCAGCTGATCAAGCCCCGAGGCCTGGCGCAGGGCGCCCAGCGGATCAAACCCGCCGCCGCCCGACAGCGACGCCAGCGAGGCGGCGAGCTGGGCGGCCTGCAGCCCGGAGAGATTGGCTGCGCCCTCGCCGAACAGGATGCGGCTGGCCACCTCGTCCGGCGGCAGGCTGGGCGATGAGCGAAGACTGATGCTGGGGCTCGTCACCGGGCCCTCCACCACGATGCGCGCGGTGATGTCGCGCTCCTCGCGCACGGCGGTGAGCTGCAGGCGGGCGTTGGTGGGATCGCCGGTGAGGCGCACCTCACCGCTTTCAATGTCGAACACCCGGCCCAGAAGATCGGCCCGGCCTCGCGCCACGCGCGCCACGCCGTAGACCTCAGGATTGCTCACCGTGCCGGTGATCTGAAGATTCAGGCCCCACTCGGTGTCGAAATTGGAGCCGCGCACGAAGATGCGGCGCGGCGCGTCGACCGTGTAATCCAGCGAGATCGTCGGCCCGTCATCGCCGTTCGCCGTCTCCGGGTTGCGCACGCCACCGGGCAGATTGATCTGGGTTTCCTCAATATCGGGAATCGACGGACGCCCGGAATCCGGCGGGCTGATTTCAGCGCGCTCGACGGTCGCGGCGCCCGTGATCGAGCCCTCACCGCCTGACAGGTTGAACGCCACATCGCCGCTGGCCACCGCCGACACGTCGTCGCGGTCGATGATCTGGAAGCTCTGAAACGCCGCCTCGGCCTGCGCGCTCAAGCCGCCTGCAAACTCCAGCGCTCCCTCGCCGGTGACCGTGCCCCCCTGACCGTCCACTGCAGACAGCTCTGTGATCTCCGCCCGGCTCTGGGTGAAGTTCGCGCGCACCACAAGCTCCTCCAGCGACAGGCCCGCCCGGCTGTCGGAAAAGCGCGCGCCGGTGAGCGCGGCGTCGCCCACCAGGTCGGGCGCGCCCACAGTTCCAGACACCTGGGCGTCCAGCTGAAGATCGCCGGAGAGGCGCTGACCGGACGCCAGATGGAAGGCGGCGAACGGCCCGATACGGCCACTGACCTGAACATCAGCCCTGATGGCGTTGGCGGAATCGGCAAGATCGCCGGGACCGGACACCGGGCCGGTGAGCACCGATGCATCGGCCAGCGCCGTGAACTCCGGCCCGTCCGCGCGCACGCCCACTTCCAGCCGCTCGGTGTTGAGATCCAGCGTCACGGCGCCGTCGAGGGCGCGATCAAGATCCACGTCGGCGGGGCGCAGGCCGTCGCCCTGCACCATGGCCTGACCGGTCCACACGCCAGTGCTGCGCGACAGGTTCAGCTCGCCAGACAGCGCGCCCTGCAGCGGTTCGCGCGCCCGGCGCAGCGCAAGAATGGCGGCGGGAACATCGCGCAGGCTGGCGGTGATGCGCTCGGCCTCGCCGCCTTGATACTCCAGCGTCATGGAGCCCTCGCCCACCCCAAGATCGGCGCTGGCGGTCACGGGATCGCCGGCGGTCACGCTCAGCGGGGACCGCGAAGTGATCGGAATGCCGCCATAGGCGCCGTTCAGCGACGCACGCGCCTGAAACGGTCCGCCGGCGAGCTGGAGCCGGCCTTCAGAGGTGACGTTGAACGGCGCGCCATAGGCGCCGTCCGCCATCAGCGTAAACGCCGCGTCTTCGGGCGGGCCGGTGAGGGTGAACTCGAAAACATCGAAATAATTCAAATCCCCCGCGACCAGATCTTCCGCCGACGCCGTGACGTCCAGCGCGCCGTTCTCAAGACTCGCCTGCACCGAGAGCGCGCCGAAGCCTTCCTCGGGCGCAATGTCGAGATCGGCCTGCAGGGCGCCGGGCCCGGCCTCAGCCGAGCCTTCCACGTTGAGGCCGCCGGCGCGCCCGGAAAGCCCGGTGACGCTCACGGTCTCGCCATCGCGGGCGAAGTTTGCGGCCAGATCCACCGGCCCGCGCGGGCTCTCGCCGGTCAGGCGCGCCTCGCCGGACAGCGCGTCCAGGGCGCCGGAGACCGCCAGGCGCACACGCGCCTCGTTGATTTCCACCGGACCGCCGGAGACCTGCCCGGCGCTGGCGTCGATGCGCGCATCCACGCCTTGCGGGCCGTAGCGCGCCTCGAACGCGGCCTGCACCGTGCCGGCCACCGCGACGCCCGCCACCGGAGACTGGCCGGAATACACCGCCTCACCGGAAAAATCGAAGACTTCGCCATCCTGGCGCCCGGTGGCGTCCACCACCAGATCCGGGCTCTGCACCTGAAGCCGGTCAAACTCCAGCGCGCCGTCAGACGAGCGGCGCCCCTCGGCCTCGGCGCTGATCGGACCGGAGAGGCGATCAGCGAGACCGCCGGCGGGCTGAAAACCCGACGCCGACGCGTCAAACTCCACCGCGCCGTCGAAGCCGCCTTGAACCGACGCCTCCACCGGGCCGCGGCCCGACAGCTGATCGGTGAGCCGGGCGATGTCGAAATTGGGGCTGGAGAGGTCCAGGTCGTGGCGCTCTGCGTCCAGATCCACGACCCCGGAGGCCGAGAGCCGGCCGGACGGGGCGCGCACGCGGGCGCGCTCGATGGAGAGGCGCCGCGCCTCGCGGTCATAGACGACCGCGGCGTCCACGCCCGGCGACGCGCCCAGAAGATCGCCCAGGACGGCAACGCCGTAGCGCGCGCCTTCAGTGGTGAGATCCGCTTCGACGCTCACCTGCTGCGTGGGCCCGGACACGGTGACGGGGCCGTTGAGGCGCGCAAATGCGAAATCGCCGGGCAGGCCCAACGTCTGCGCCGTGATGTCGCCGGAGAAGGCCCAGTCCTCGCCGGAGAGATCCATCCGGCCGTCTTCGATGCTCACGGCCTCAGCCGTCACCTGGCCGCCGGTGGCTGTGGAGACAAGGCCCGGCCCCGCCCGGCCGTCGATGGCGAAGACCCGGCCCGGCTGCGGGCGCACGGTGAGCTCGGCCTCGGGCGCTTCAACCCGGATCGTCGCCTCTTCAAGACTCGGATCAGAGAGACCGCCATCCAGGGGCAGGCTTAAGGAGAAGTCCGCCGGTCCGCCCAGCAGGGTCTGAAGGCGTTCGAAACTCGGCCAGCGCGCCGGCTGCACACGGCCCTGCGCAGTGAGGGCCTGCGACGTCCAGTCGGCAGTGAAGCGCAGCGCATCCTCGCCGCCCACGTCCAGCACCGCCTCGCCCGAGCCCTGATCGAGCCCGCCGCGCGCATCCACCTGAGCGGTGGCGCCCAGGTCATCGGCGCGCAACAGCTGCGCCAGCGGACCGCCGGGGGCGGCCTCGATGCGCGCATCCACCGAGATCGCGTCGCCATATTCAAACCGCGCGTCGACCATGTCGCCCGGCGCGTCCAGGCGTTCGGCCTGCAGCCGGCCGTCCCAGTCGCCGCCGACACGGCCGAACCCGGCGGAAACCGAATACTCCGCCTGCGGCCCGGCGACGCCGTCGGCCAGGTGCAGCGTGGCGATATCGAAGGTGGACAGATCAATGTCCCAGTCGAACGATCCGCCGCCGCCGCTGCTTTGCGTCTGCTCGCGCTGAGGGCGGCGCAGAAGCTCCAGCCGGTCTATCGTGACGGCGTTGATCTCGATGCGCCGGGTCAAAAGCGCGACGACATCCCAGGAGACCGCCACGTCCTCGGCGCGCAGCCAGGCGCCGTCTTCGGTCTCCAGCACCAGAGAGGCGAGCTCGAAATCGCCCAGCAGATTGCCCTCGATAGCGCCCACCTGGAGCGCGCCGTATCCGGCGATCTCGCGGTCGTTCAGGAGCTCGCGCGCCCATTCACGCCCCAGCGGACCGGTAAGGGTGAGCGCCGCGCTGACCACGATCAGCGCGATGAGCGCGACCACCCCGGCCAGCCAGGCCGAGAGCGTCAGGGCCCAGCGCCAGGGGCGCGGCCGGGTGTGAGTCTGGTTGCTCAAAACGCCTGCCCGATGGAGATATAGACTTGGATGATGTCGTCGCGCTCACGCCGATCGAGCGGCGTGGCGATGTCGATGCGCAGCGGGCCAAAGCCTGGATAATAGCGCACGCCCACCCCGGCGCCGTAGCGCATGGCGCCGAAATCAGGCTGTGAGCCGGTGGTCGCCGCGCCGCCGTCGACAAAGCCGACAAAGCCCAGACTGTCCGAATAGCGCCAGCGCGCCTCCGCGCTGACTTCGGCCAGCGAAGCGCCGCCGAACGGCTCCAGCGCGGTGGTGTTGAAGCCCTCAAGCAGGGGCGACAGGCTCTGATAGGCGTAGCCGCGCACTGATCCGCCGCCGCCGGCGTAGAAGCGCTCGTCGACGCCCACCCGGAAAGCCGACGCGCCCTGCAGCGAGCCGACGCGCACCCGCCCGGCCATAACCAGCTTGTCGCCCACCGCCTGATAGCCGCGAAGGCCCGCCTCCAGGCGCACGAAACGCACGTCATTATCGCCGAACGACCAGCCGGGCTGCACCGCGATGTCGGCGGCGATCCCACGCCTTGGATCCAGCACGGAATCGCGCCCGTCATAAGCGACGCCCAGCGGCGCGGAGACGGTGTTGATCCGGCGCTCGCCGCGCGCATCGCGAATCTCGGCGGTGGAGAGCTCGACGCCGGCCGAGGCGTTGATCCGCTCGGCGATCTGGCGCGCCACGATGGCGCTGGCGCGGATCACATCCTGATCAAAGGCGTCGGTACGCTCCTGGGCGGCCTCGGTGAACAGGGTGAGTTCCTGGCCGAAGCGCCGCCAGTGAGGCGCGACGAACTCAGCCGACACCGAGCGTTCCAGCTCCGCGACCGTGCCCGACAGGGTCAGCAGTTCCGCCTTGCCGAACAGATTGCGGCGCGTCCAGGCGATCTCGGTCCCGACGCCTTCATCGGTGGAGAAGGACACCAGGCCCTCAAGCCGGTGTTTCGGCGCCGGATCGGCGCGCACGTCCACCAGCCGGTTGCCGGCCTCGTCGGTGATTCCCGGCGGCGCCAGGCGCGCATCGGCCACCGAAATCGCCTCCAGCCCCTGCAGGCGGCTGGCGAATTCGGACAGAGCCGGCTGGCTCGCCGGATCGCCGATCTCATAGGGCGCCAGGCGGTCGATGTAATCTGGATCAAGCCGGGCCAGACCGCCGGCGAATTCGGGATCGCCGAAGGTGATGTAATCGCCGGTGCGATAGATGAAATCGGCGCGGGCCGCGTCCACGGCGTGATCGACGATGATCTCGTGCTCGCCCTCCATCGCTTCAGGAAAGCCCGACCGGCGCAGCTCGGCGAGGACGCGTGCGCGCGCATCGATGACGCCGCGCGCCGTGATCGGATCGCCCACGTCGAGGCCGAGCGCGTCGCGGGCCGCCGGGTCGGGCTCGCGCACGCCGGGCGCCTGGTCGAAGATCACCTGGGCGGTCTGGAAGGTGAAGCGGGCGCCGGGGCGCACCCGGATCACCGGGGCGCCGTCATCGGTGAGGCGCGGATCGACCACCGCAGCGTAATAGCCCTGACTTTCCAGCCAGCGCCGCGCCCGATCGGCGGCGTCGCGGGCCTGCTCACGGGCGCGCCAGCGATCCTCCGGCGGGGATTCGGCTTCGCCCAAAGCGGCGCGCAGCTCCTCGCGCAGGCGCTGGTCCTCCAGCCCTTCGATGCGCGCCAGCGGCGCGGCCACGGCCGAAGACAGCGCAGAGGCGGCGAGTGCAAGAAGCAGCGCCGCCACAACGCAGCGCAGCGTGAAACCGTTGATGATTAAGCGGACGGCGATCATCTTCCTCGTTAAGCTTCGAACCTTGCGGCCCGGTGGTCTAACACCCGGCGCGCCAAATCGTGACATGGAAGTCAGACAGGACCGAAAAAATTTCAGGCGGCTGGGGCGCGGCGATGGCAAACAGCGGTCACGGGGCCTAGTTTGCGTTTAGATTGTTTCCCGCGACTGTGTGGCCCGACCTGGATCATTTCATGACGAAGGACACTTCGAGATTGCGCCAAGATAATGACCGCGGGGCCGGCTCGGCTGAGCACGGGGACGAAGATCGCGGCGCCTGGGTGGGCTGGCTGCAGATCGCGGGCGTGGTGCTGGTCATTCTGGCCGCCGCCGGCGTGACGATCTGGCTGTCCGCCGGCGGCGACGAGCCCGACATCGCCCCGCCGGAAAGCCCCGACGTTCCGGTCCGAGTCACCGAGCCTGTCACCGCCGATCATCAGGTCACCGTGGCGCTGACCGGCACGGTGACCGTCACGGCCTTTGTCGATCTCACCCCCCAGGTGGGAGGCCGGGTCATGTCGGTGTCGGACTCGGTGCGCGCCGGCGCCTCGTTCGAGGCCGGCGAAGTGCTGTTCCAGATTGATCCGCGCGACTATGAGGTCGCCGTCACCCGCGCCCGCTCAGCGCTGGCCCAGGCCCGTTCCAATTTCGCACAGGTTCAGGCCGAGGCGGAGGTGTCTCGCGAGGAATGGGACCGGCTCTATCCCGGCCAGCCCATCACCCCGCTGGCCGCGCGCGAACCCCAGCAGGAGGCGGCGCGCAGCCAGCTTCTGTCGGCTCAGGCCGATCTGCAGCAGGCCCAGCTCAATCTGGAGCGCACCACGGTGTCGCTCCCCTTCGCCGGCCGCGTCACCGAGAGCCGGCTTGAAGCGGGAACCCTGGTGAGCGCCGGCCAGCCCTATGGCCAGGCGTATGACTACGAAGCCGTGGAGATCGTGGCGCCGATTTCGCCAGCTGATCTGGCGCGCGTGGGTCAGGCTCAGGGCGCGCCTGTGCGCCTGTCGCTGGAAGCCGGCGGTCCTGACTTTGACGGCCGGATCGAACGCATCGGCGCGCGGCTTGATGAGCGCACGCGCTTCATTGATCTGTTCATCGATCCCGAGCGCGAGGGCGAGGCCATGCAGCCGGGCCTGTTCGCCGCGGTGGAGGTCGAAGGCCCGCTACTGCAGGACGTGATGATCCTGCCCGCCGCCGCGGTGGCCGGCCTGAACGAGGTGCGCCTGGTGGAAGACGGCGTCATCGTGTCCGAGCGCATCGACGTGCTCGATCGCCCGCGCGGCCGCATCATCGCCCGCGCCTTTGACGTCCATGAGGGCCTGATCGTTTCGCCGCTGCCGGAAGGCGCGGTGGGCCGCGACGCCGAAATCGCAGACCGCGTGGCGCCGCCGGCGGCCGTCTCGGGGCAAGCTGCGTCCGGTTCCGGCCCCAATTCCAGCCCCGGTTCTGGAGATGACGCCGGCGACTCGGGCGAACGCCCGGGAGCGGGCGGATGAGCAGCGACGATAAAGACGGCGCACCGCAAAGCGGCGGCGGCGGCCAGAACGGGGGCGGCGAGAACGGGGGCGGCGAGAACGGCGCCGCCAACTGGCCAGGCGTCGGCCTGGTCGGCTGGTTTGTAAACAATCCGGTGGCGGCCAATCTGTTGATGGTGCTGTTCCTGATCGGCGGGCTGGTCACCGCCTTCGTCACCATCCCCACCGAAGTCTTCCCCACCCAGTCGCCGAGCCGGGTGCAGGTGAGCGTGATCTATCCCGGCGCCACCCCCGGCGATGTGGAGGAGAGCGTCACGCGGCGCATAGAGGAGGCGGTGCTGGGCATTGACGGGGTGGACCGGGTGCGCTCGGTCGCGTCGGAAGGGCGCGGCACGGTGACGGTGGAGCTGCGCCGCTTCGCAGACGCGCAAGTGGTCAAGGACGATGTGGAGACGGCGGTGGACTCCATCGCCAATTTCCCGCCCGCCGAGGCCGAGCAGGTGCAGGTGCGCGTGCCCCAGCCGGTGAGCACGGTGCTGACCCTGGCGCTCACGGGTCCGGTATCCGAGCGCACGCTGCGCGAAGCCGGCGAGCGAGTGGAGCGCGATCTTCTGTCGCGCGACGCCATCTCCACCGTTCAACTCCGCGGCGTGCGCCAGTACGAGATCGCCATCGCGGTCTCCGAAGACGCGCTGCGCAGCTATGGTCTGAGTTTCAACGAGGTGAGCCAGGCGGTGCGCGCGGCTTCGCTGGACCTGTCGGGCGGCGAGATCCGCACCGCTGGCGGCGACATCCTGCTGCGAACCAACGCGCGGCGCGAAACCGGCGACGCGTTCGAGGACATCATCCTGCGCTCCTCGTCCACCGGCGCGCGCGTGCGCCTGGGCGGCGTGGCCGAGATTCGCGACGGCTTCCAGGAAGAGCCGCTCATCTCCACCTATAACGGCGAACCGGCCGTGTTCGTGGACGTTCAGATCCAGGGCTCGGAAGACCTTCTGGACGTGCGCGACAGCAGCGTCGCCTGGCTCCAGAGCGAGGCGTCCCTGCCCAACGGGATCACCGCCACCATCGTTTCCGACCAGTCCACCGTGTTTACAGAACGGATCTCGCTTCTGGCGCGCAACGCAATCATCGGCTTCACGCTGGTCTTCCTGCTCCTGGTGCTGATGCTGGATCTGCGCCTGGCGTTCTGGGTCTCCATGGGCGTGCCGATCGCGTTTCTGGGCGGATTTGCGCTGTTCGGCATGGTGGGCGTGACGCTGAACTTCATCACCACCTTCGGCCTGATCGTGGTGCTCGGCATCGTGGTGGACGACGCCATCGTGGTGGGCGAGAACACCGACCGCGAACGCACCAAGGGGCGCACCCCCAGAGAAGCGGCGATCGCCGGCGTCACCGGCGTCGCCGCGCCGGTTCTGGTGGGTGTTCTCACCACCATGGCCGCATTCGGGCCGCTGATCTTCTCCGGCGGGGAGTTCGGCGAGATCGTGCGGCCGATCCCCATCGTGGTGATCTGCATTCTGGCGGTTTCGCTGGTGGAGGCGTTCCTGATCCTGCCCTCCCACCTGTCGCACGGGTCGGACTGGTCGCGCGGGCCGCTCAAACGCATACAGAAATTCGTCGCCAACGCGCTGACGCGCTTCGCCGACGGGCCGGTGCAGAGCTGGGCCCGCTTCGCCGCCCGCACGCGCTGGCTTACGGCTCTGGGCGGGATCGCCGTGCTGGCCATGGTGATGTCTCTGGCCGTCACCGGCGTGGTGCGCTTTGTCTTCTTCCCCGCTATCGAAGCCGAGCAGATCACCGCCAGCCTGACCCTGCCCGAGGGCGCGCCGTTTGAGGAAACCCGGGCGGCCGCCGAGCGCATGATCGAGGCGGCCGAGGCGCTTCAGGCCGATTACGAGGACCAGGGCCAGCCGGTCATCGATTCCGTCGTCGCCACGATCGGCGGGCGCACCAGCCTGGCCGGCGGGCCGGGCTCGACCCAGAGCACCACGATCAGCTCCAATCTCGCCCAGATCCAGCTACAGCTGACCAGCGCCTCCCAGCGCACGGTCGGCTCGTCAGAGCTGGAGAGCCAGTGGCGCGAGCGCATCGGGCGCATTCCCGGCGTGGAGCGGCTGAACATCGTGTCCTCGGCCGGGCCCCAAAGCGCTGACATCGCCTATGAGCTGACCCACCCCGACAATGACGTGCTGGAGCAGGCGGTGCGCCGCTTCGCCGACGCGCTGGACTCCATTGAAGGCACGACGGAGATCAATGACGGCTTCGATCTCGGCAAGCGCCAGCTGAACTTCCAGCTCACCCCCGCCGGTGAGGCGGCCGGGCTCACCCCCAGCGACATCGCCCGCCAGGTGCGCCAGGCCTTCTTCGGCGAAGAAGTTCAGCGCATCCAGCGCGGACGCGAGGAAGTGCGCGTCTATGTGCGCTATCCAGAACGCCTGCGCGACGACATCGCCAATCTCGCCCAGCTGCGCATCCGCACGCCCCAGGGCGAGGCCCTGCCCCTCTCGGTGGCGGCCAGCATCACCGAAACCCGCAGCTACACCCAGATTGAACGCATCGACGGACGGCGCATCATCGAGACCACGGCGGACGTGGACGAAAGCGTGGTCACCCCCGGTGACGCGCGCGCCCAGGCCGAAGCCATCCTGCAGGATCTGGTGGCCGAGTATGACGGGCTGGATTACCGGCTCTCGGGCGCCGGGCGCGAACAGTCCGAGGATCTGGCCTCGCTGGGCCAGGGCCTGATGGTGGCGCTGCTGGTCATGTACACCCTCCTGGCCACCCAGCTGCGCAGCTATCTTCAGCCGCTCATCATCCTCATCGCCATTCCCTTCGGGATCGGCGGGGTGGTGCTGGGCCATTTTTTACTGGGCTACGATCTGTCCTTCCCCTCCATCTTCGGGACGGTGGCGCTGTCGGGGGTGGTGGTGAACGCCTCGATCGTGCTGATCGACCGCTACAACATCAACATAAACCAGCGCGGCCTGGCGCCGGTGGACGCCGTGGCGGAAGCGGCGGGGCGGCGCTTTCGCCCGGTCCTGATCACCACGCTCACCACGGCGCTGGGGCTGTTGCCGATCATCTCCGAGCAAAGCCCGCAGGCCCAGTTCCTGATCCCCATGGCGGTCTCGCTGGGCGCCGGGCTGGTGTTCGCCTCTATCTCGATCCTGATGCTGCTGCCGGCCTTCGTGGTGATCGTCGAAGATATTCGCGAGCACTGGTTCACAGCCCTGATCGTCGTCGGGCTCGCGAGCGCGGTGCTGCTGGCCGGCGCGCTATTCGGCGCCGTGTTCGGACTTGTCGCGCTGGTGATCGCCGCGCCGCTCATCGTATGGCGCCTGATCAGCCAGCGCGGGACGCATGCGGCGCAGACCGCCTAGCGCCTTTTTTCGAGCCGCAGAACCGGGGCCCACTTCTGCTGAAAAGGCTCTAGTTCAGCGCGCCGACACTGCCGATCCGCGCCGGGCCGAGGAACAGCCCGCCATCCTGCAGCCGGAACGGCAGGGCGATCCCGGTGTCGCGCCGCGGCGCCATCAGCGCGAACAGACGCAGCGCCTGACCCTGCTCGTCATACACAAGCCCCGACGCCTCCAGCGCCCCGATGAGCGTGTCGGGATCGGTCACCACCAGCGACAGCCGGCCGGTGGGCCGCATCGCCGTGTCCAGCGTGATCTCGCCGGAGCCGTTGATATCGGCCGGGCCCCAGACCAGCTGCGCGGCGGCGATCTCCAGACGTCCGCCGGCGCCGGTCCAGACATAGGGATCCACAGCCCGGGTCAGCGCGCTCCAGTGGCTCAGCGCTCCGCTCAGGCGCACACGCTGCGCGGTGCGTCCAAAAGCGCTGATCACCTCAGGCTCCATTTGCGATTCGGCCAGGCGCACGTCCAGCGCCTCCAGCGCAAAGCTCAGCCGGTCCTGCGCATCCAGGAAGCCGGACAGGCGCACCTGTCCCACATGCTCCACCAGCGCCGGGGGGCCGGACTCGGCGCGCAGGGTGAAGCCGTCCAGATCGGCGCCCACCCGCGTGGTGGTTCCAGACGACGCGGCCAGCGAAATGCGTGCGGCGTCGGCGTTCAACAGATACACCGCCGCTTCGCCGTCGATTCGCGTGGACAGGCGGGCCGGAGAGCCCAGCGTCACGATCCAGTGGTCAAGATTGTAGAACTGCGCCGTGGCGTCCAGCCGGTCAAACTCGGCGCGCCAGCCGCCGTCGCTGGCGGGGGCGCCGACCACCGGCGCAGCGACGCGGACCGAAAACCGGAACGGATAGCCGCCCACATTCAGGCCCTGATGCTCGATCTCGTAGCCGGCCCGCTCCTGGGCCACGATCCAGGCCTGCGCGCGCTTATCGACCCCGCCGGCGACCACGACCCAGTAGATCGCGTGCCCCCCCACCGCCACAAGCAGCGCGGCGAAAGGCAGGGCCAGACCCAGGCGAAACCGTCGGAACAAAGCGCCCATCACGCGGCCTCCGCTTTGGTCCGGTGAAAATCCGCCGGCAGAAGCGCGTTGGAGGCGGTCTCGATGCGGGTCTCCAGCTCGGCCAGGAACGCCTTCTTGTCAAGGCCGGGCTCAATGGGCGGCAAAAACTCGATGACGATGCGGCCCGGCGTGCGGGTGACGCCGCTGGCCGGCCAGTGCAGGCCCGAATTGAGCGCCACCGGCACGCACGGCGCCTTCATGGCCGAATACAGCCCCACCACGCCGGGCTTGTAGCTGTCGGCTTCGCCCGGTTTCAGGCGCGTGCCCTGAGGAAAAATCACCACCTGGCGGCCCTCGTGCGCCCGATCGCGGGCCTGTTTGAGCATGTCGCGCAGGGCTTTCGAGCCGGCGGCGCGGTCCACCTTGATATTCTTCAGCTTCATCGCATACCAGCCGAAGAAGGGCAGATAGCTCAGCTCTTTCTTCAGGATGATGGCGGGATCTTCAAGGATCGCCCAGAAGGCCAGCGTCTCGAACATGGACTGGTGCTTGGAGGCGACCAGCGCCCCGCCGGACGGCACGTGCTCGCGCCCGCGCACCTCGTAATCGACGCCGCAGATGAGCTTGAGCCCGCCCAGCACCAGCTTGAGCCAGGCCTGAAAAACCGCCCGGACCCAGTCGCGCGGCCCCAGCAGGCTCGGCGCGCAGATCACCCCCATCACGACCATCAGGCCGTACATCCAGAACATGAAGACGATTGATCGCAGCGTGTTCAAACCCGGCCCTTCCCTGGCGCTCACCCGGTGCGCGCGCCTTAAAAGGCGGTGCGTTCGCGGGCGTAGACGGCGGCGTACTTGGCGTATTCCTGCATCCAGCGGCGCGCTTCGCCCGCACTAGACCAGGGGCTCGGCGCGCGCACCGGATAGGCGATGAGCCGGGTATCGGGCATGGCGGCCTGCAGTTCAAGCAGCGCGCGTGGCATGTGGTAGTCATTGGTGACGATGATCAGCGAGGCGTAGCCGTTGCGCGCCGCCCAGGTGGCGGTCTCGGTGGCGTTTCCGCGGGTGTCCGCGGCCTCATCGCCAGTGTCGATGCAGCACTCGAACAGGGCGAGCGGCGCGCCGGCGGCGCGGGCGATATCTTCTGGCGGGCTTCCCGGGTTGGCGCCTGAAATCAATAGCCTGCGCCCGCGTCCATCTTTCAGCAGATCCACCCCGGTGACGACCCGGCCCTCGCCGCCGGTGAGCACGACGATCGCGTCGGCGCGCACATCGCTGTCCAGGGTCAGCGTCCGCGCCTCGCGGATGAACAGGGCGAACCCGGTCACGAACGCCACCAGAACGACGAAGGCCAGCGCGCGCAGGACCAGGGTGAAACGGGTCATGACCACCGCGCCTTCAGCTCGGCGGAGACCGCCAGACGCGCCGACAGCGCCGCAATTGCCGCCGACATCAACGCCGCGACGGCGGGGATCGCCGCCGAGGTCCACCCGAGCTCCAAGCTGGGCAGGAAGAACACCGTCCCGGCCGCGCCGCCGGCAAGCGACAGCCCCGCCGCGGCCAGCGCCGCCAAGATCGCGCCGGCGAGCCCGGCTTTGAGCCCCAGCCAGAAGAAGCGGCCCTGGAACAGCGCGGTGACATAGCGATCGGGCGCGCCCACCAGGTGCAGCGCCTCGGCCACGTCCCAGCGCGCGGCCAGCGAGGCGCGGGCGGCGAACGCCACCACCGCCGACGCGGCCACAGTGAGAAGAACCACCAGCCCCAATGCGAAATAGCGCACAGCGGCAGCGGCGCGGCGCACCGCGCCCTCCCAGCGGCCATGGTCGTCCACGGCCAGCTCATAGGGTTGATCGGCGAGCAGCGCCTCGATGGCGCCGGGCGCGGGGGGCTCCTGGGCGCTGACCGTCACCGCGATGAGGCGCGGCACCGGCAAATCCTCGGGCAGGCCCGCCGAGCCGAGCCAGGGCTCCAGCAGGGCTTCTGACTGAGCGCGGGTGCGCGCCTGCGCGTTCGTGACGCCGGGCAGGTTCGCGATCAGGCTCGCCGCTGAGCGCGCGTCCTCATCGGCGTCGCGGTCCTCACCGGGCAGGATCTGGACGGTGATCTGATCGGTGAGCTGGGCGGTCCAGCCTTCTGCGGCGCGCCAGGCGCCGGCGGCGCCGAGCGCGGACAGGCAGGCGAGAAACACCAGGATCGCGGCCACCGCAAACAGCGGCCGGTCCCGGCCCGCATCCGGCGGCAGAAGCGGGGCGGATCGCGGCGCCTTGCTCATGCCGCCCGCCGGCCGCCGGAGATCAGCCGCCCGTCGGCGAGCTCCAGAATCGGCGCATCCAGCGAGCGCACCAGGGCGATGTCGTGGCTGGCCACCAGAACCGTGGTGCCCAGCTTGTTCAACTCGGCCAGCAGCCGCAGGATCCGGCGCGCCATGGCCGGGTCCACATTGCCCGTGGGCTCGTCGGCGATCAGCAGGTCGGGCTTGGAGATCACCGCGCGCGCAATGGCCGCGCGCTGCTGCTCGCCGCCCGACAGGGTGGGCGGATAGGCCTCGATCCGGTCGCCGAGCCCGACCCAGGTGAGAAGCTCGTTCACATCGTCGGCGTAGCTGGCCCGCGCCTGACCGGCCACGCGTAGCGGCAAGGCGACGTTCTCAAACACGGTGAGATGATTGAGCAGGCGGAAATCCTGGAACACCACGCCGATTCGCCGGCGAATCCCGGGCAGCGCGGTACGCTCCAGCATGGCCGTATCGCGCCCGAACAGGGTTATAAGACCGCGTGACTGGCGTTCAGCGAGATAAATAAGCCGCAGCAGCGAGGATTTTCCAGCGCCGCTCGGTCCGGTGAGGAAATGGAAACTTCCGCTTGGTAACTGAAAGCTGAGGTCACTGAGCACTTCAGGCCCGCGCCCGTAGCGCATGCCCACCGCGTCAAACCGAACGGCTCGGGCGTCGCGTGTGTCATCTGAGGCGTCGGCCATGGGGTGCAAAGCAAATCCTGCTTGAGCGAAAGAGGCTCGAGCCCAACTATGCAGGAAGAACGAGGCGCGCGTAAATGATCGTCACCTGTCCCAGCTGCGAGGCGAAATACCGCGTCGAGCAAAGTGCGCTTGAAGCGCGCGGCGGCCGGGTGAAGTGCGCCTCGTGCGCCCATGTCTGGACCGTGGCCGAGGCCGCGCCCAAACCCGCCCCCAGACCCGAACCGCCTGTCGAGCCCGCCTCGGGCCTGAAAGCCGAGCCGGCTCCCGCCATTAATGAAAAGCCCCACGCCGCGATTCGCGCGCGCGCCGCAACGCGCGCCAAGCGCAATCGCGCGACTGTGGAAGGCGCCGGCTGGGCCGGCGTCGCCGCCTGCCTCGTCGCCGTGCTGGGCGCGGCCTTCGTGTTCCGCGTCGATGTGGTGGACGCCTGGCCGCGCGCCGCGGGTGCCTATGCGGCGGTGGGCGTCGACGTGGACCCGGTCGGGCTCGCTGTCGAAGAGCTTCAGGCCGAACTGATCGAAGAAGACGGCGCGCCGGTGCTGGTGGTCGAAGGCCTGGTGCGCAACGTCGCGCGCTCCATCCGCGACACCGCGCCGCTCACCGCCGTGGTGCGCGACGCATCCGGGGCGGTGCTGGCCGAATGGTCGCTGGCGCTGGAAAGCACACAGCTGGACCCGGGCGCCATCGAACGCTTCCGCACCACCTTCCCGGCCCCGCCTGAACATGGCGCCCGGGTCGACGTGGTGATCGCCGCTTCAGGCCACGAATCACCGGCGCAGGGTCACGCGGCCAGCCCGTCCACCGAGTCTCACCCGGCGCCGCAAGCCTCGCAGGCTCATGCCGCTCCGGCCGCCTCCGCGCCGCACTAGAAGCGTTCCAGAAGCCGGTCGATATAGTCCAGCTCGTCCTGAGCGCGTCCGCGCTCGGCGGCGCGGCGGCGCAGCTCTTCAAGAATTTCACGGGCGCGCTGACGCTCCAGCGCATCGGGCACGCCGGTTTCGGCGCCCGGACCGCCGGCGCCGGACCCGCCGCCTTCACGGCCCAGCGGATCGGTCTGACCACGCTGGCCGCCGGAGCGCGCCTCTTCATAACGTTCGGACGCCTCACGGGCCGCCTCACGCAGCGCCGCCAGCGCCTCGTCCTGTGCGCTCAGCGCCGCTTCGCCGTCGCCGGCCTCCAGCGCGCGCTGCGCCTCCTGCATGGCCTCGCGCGCGTCGTCGAGGGCGGCGCGGCCGGCCTCGCCCGCTTCGCCGCTCTCCATCTGTCCGGCGAGGCCGTCCAGGCCTTCAGCCAGAGCGCGCTGGCGCTCGCTGAGTCCGCCGCCCGTCTCGCCGCCATCGCCGCCGGGCGCCGCACCTTCGCCGGGCTGATCCGCTCCGGCTTGCCCGCCAGGCTGGCCTGAGGCGCCGGGCGCACTGGGCTCGCCCTGACCCGGCTGCTGACCTTCGCCCGACTGTCCCGGCTGGCCTTCACCGGGCTGACCCTCGCCCGATTGGCCCTCGCCCTGCTGAGCGCCCGGGCCTTCTTGATTGAACGTGTCCTCCATCACCGACCGCTGCTCGCCGATGGTTTCGCCCAGCTCTTCGAGCGCCTCGCGCAGGGCCTCGGCGATTTCGCCTTCCTCGCCCTCGCCGCCCTGCCCGCCCTGGGACAGGGTGATCTGCATGTTCTCCAGAAGCTCCTGCAGCTGGGCCAGCGCCCGGCGCGACCCTTCCGCGTCACCCAGCTCGGCGGCCTCGCGCAGGGCGTCAATCAAAGCCTGCAGGCTGTCGGCGGTCATCCCGCCCATGCCGCCGCCCTCGGCCATGCGCCCGGCCTCGGCGGCCTCGCGCATCAAGAGCTGCATATAGCGCGACACCGCCTGCTCATAGGCGTCCATGAGAGCGGAAAGCTCCATGGCGTCGGCGCCGCGGGCCAGAGCGTCCTGCATGGCGCGTTCGGCCGCGCGCAGGGCCGCCTCGGCGTCAGCCAGGCTCCCCAGCTCGGCGCGCAGGGCGATCTGCCAGAGATCCTCGTCAAGATGGGACAAAGCCTCGATCTCGCGGGCGCGCCGGGTCTCGTTGAGCGCCGCGCGCAGACCCATCCAGACCAGCGGATCGTCAAAATACACCGGCGGCGCGTCGGAGAAGGCGTCCAGCGCGAGCGCCAAGCGCTGCACCCGCGCCGGCGCGCGTTCGATGCGGCGTTCAGGTTCATCGCCCATGAAACCGCCGGTGACCGCCGAGGACGGCCCCTCGGGCATGGGCGCGTAGGCTTCGCCCCCGGCCATGACGAAGCGGCGGCGCTCATCGGCGACGCCCTTGGCCAGCGGATCGAGGAACACGCGCTCGGGCAGGGTGATCGCCATAGGTCCCGACGCGCCGCGCTGTCCGGCGCCGTCCAGCGCCGCCATGCGGATCAACACCCGCTCACCGGCGAGCGGCGAGCGCGCCACGTCGATGGTGGCGGTGCGCAGATCATCGCCGTCCGGCGCGCTCACCTCGCCGGGGCTCAAAGTCCGGGCGGTGAAATCGTCCGGGAAGGCGGCCAGAGGATCGGCCGGCGCAGCGGCGTATTCGAAGACGAACTGCTCCAGCGCGTAATCATCCTCGGCGGTGAATTCCAGGATCAGGCGGCCTTGCGCGTCGCCCTCGGGTTCCGCGGCCAGTCGCACGCGCGGCGGCGTATCGGCCAGCAGCGTGACGGCCAGACGCTCGCGCAGGGCGCCGGAGCGGATGACGATCTCGCCGGCCTCTGTGGGCGCAAAGGTGATCTGGCGCACGTCGCGGGACAGGGTTTCGATTTCGGCAGGGGCGCCGGCGACCGCGGGATCGCGGTCAAGCCCGGTCACGCGCGCGGCGATGAGGGAGCCTTCCGGCGCCTCCACGCTGCGCCGGTCGCGCAGATAGATCACCGGCTGGCCGGTGTATTCGGGCGGCTCCACCCAGAACTCGACGCTCGCCTGCACGCCGCCGCCGGAGAGAGCGCGCGGCGCAAACGCATCGGCCAGGCGCAGCGGCGCCAGATCGCCGGCGAGAAACACGCCGGCGCCCAGCACCACCACCAGCGACACCCGCGCGCCATAGGCGTCAAAGCGCGCCCAGGCGGCCTTGGGACGGCGCGCATGGGCGGATCCCAGACGCGCCGCCATGCGGGCGCGGTGCGCGGCCCAGAGCCCGGCGTCGCCGCTGGCGGGCGCATCGCGCAGCGCTTCATAAGGCCGCCCTGAAATGGCGCTGTCGGCTTCCACCCGGCGCTCGGCCTCGCGAAGCGTGGGGGCCGTGAAGCGCGGCCACGAAACGCGCAGTGACACGAAGGCCGCGATCAGCATGGCGGCCAGCGCCAGCGCCCGGACCGGATCGCCGGTGCGTTCAAACACCCCGAACAGAGCCAGGACAAGAAACACGCCCAGCGCCAGCAGAGGCCCGGCCAGCACCGGCGCTACGCGCTCCCACAGGAGCGCGGCCCAGGCGAGGCGCACCGGCGTGCGGCGGATCGGATCAGGACGCGTCATCAACGACAAAGATAGTCGCGAATATTGAAATTGGCACGGGGGGCGGCGCAGCCCGGCCTAAGGCATGGCCTGGCGCTCGCGGTCCTCATCAGCCGCCTCGCCGGCTCCGCTGGCGGGCGCATGGGCGATTTCGGCGGCTTGCGGGCGGCTTTCGGCGCCCCAGAGCGGCGGCGGGCGTTCAAGGTCGCCGCGAATCCCGCACCCGGACAGGACAAGCGCGGCGGCGGCGGCGAGGAAGGCGATGGCGATGCGGATCATGGCGGCGTCCTTTAAAGATCACAGGCGGCCCTGACTTAGAGGCCGAGGCGGGTTTTCCAGGCGTTGACTTGCTCTTTCACCCGCACCGGCGCGGTTCCGCCGAAACTGGTGCGGCTTTCCATGGACGCGCGCGCCGACAGGACGGCGTAAACCCCCTCATGGATGCGCGCGTCGATGGATTGGTAGCGCTCCAGCGAGAGGTCCTTCAAGGCGCAGGCCTCCTTTTCGGCGAGCTTCACCGCCGAGCCCGCCACGTGGTGGGCGTCGCGGAACGGCATGTCCAGCTCGCGCACGCACCAGTCGGCGAGATCGGTGGCGTCCGAATAGGCTTCTCCGGCCGCCTCTTCCATGGCGGCCTGATGAAAGCTGAGATCGCCGGCCATCCCGGTCATGGCGGCCAGCGCCAGCGCCAGATCGTCAAAGGCGGTGAAGACCAGCGCCTTGTCCTCTTGCAGATCCTTTGAATAGGCCAGCGGCAGGCCCTTGCAGACGATGATCAGCCCCTGCAGCGCGCCGGCGATGCGGCCCGGCTTGGCGCGCACCAGCTCGGCGGCGTCGGGATTGCGCTTTTGCGGCATGATGGAGGAGCCGGTGGAATAGGCGTCCGACAGGCTGGCGAACCCGAAGCGGCGCGAGCTCCACAGCACGATCTCTTCGGCGAAGCGGGAGAGATTCACCGCGCAGATCGTGGCGGCGGACAGCGCCTCCAGCGCAAAATCGCGCGCGCTCACCGCGTCCAGCGAATTGGCCATGGGCCGGTCAAAGCCCAGCGCCTTCGCAGTCTGGTCGCGGTCAATGGGAAAGGCGGTGCCGGCCAGCGCCGCGGCGCCCAGCGGGCTTTCATTGAGGCGCTTGCGGCAATCTTCAAAGCGGGCCTTGTCGCGCTCGGCCGCCTCCACCCAGCACAGGAGGTGGTGGCCCAGACTGACCGGCTGGGCGGTCTGCAGATGGGTGAAGCCGGGCATCACCCAGTCGGCGTGAATTTCGGCCTGTTTCACAAGAGCGGCCTGATAGGCGGCGAGGCTCTCGGCGGCGGCGTCCAGCGCCTCGCGAAGCCAGAGCCGGAAATCGGTGGCGACCTGGTCGTTGCGCGAGCGCGCAGTGTGCAGCCGGCCCGCCGGCGCGCCGATCTTCGCCTTCAGCGCCGCCTCGATATTCATGTGCACGTCTTCCAGCGCGGGGTCCCAGGTGAAGCGTCCGGCGCGGATGTCTTCAGCGATGGCGGTCAATCCGTCGCGGATGGCCTGCTCATCTTCGCTTGAAATCACGCCCGTTGCAGCCAACATCGCAGCATGAGCGAGGGAGCCGGCGATATCCTGTTCAAACAGGCGCCGGTCCACGTCCACCGAGGCGTTGATCGCCTGCATCACGGCGGAGGGGCCGGCGTCGAAACGCCCGCCCCAGACGCCGCTCGGGGCGGGTTGATCGGCGGTGTCCTCGGTCATGGGCGATCCTTATAACTGGCGGCGGGCGCGCTGGGCGCGCCATCATCATGGAGACCTGAGCGAGCGATGACATCCCTGCTGACAGTCAAGAACGGCATCATCGCGGCGCTCCTTATCGGGCTTGCGACCATTGTATACGTCATCGGGTCCGCCCTCGTCAGTTCCGAAAGCGGACCGTTGGACAGCTTCGCCGTCGGCCCCATGAGCAATTTCCGCACGGTGTCCGACGCGCTCGACCAGCCGCTGACCACCCTGCTCACCTCAAACGGGCGCGAAATCTCGCTGGCGGACAAGCGCGGCAAGGTGGTGCTGGTGAATTTCTGGGCCACCTGGTGCGCGCCCTGCGTGGTGGAGATGCCCTATCTGGACACGCTGCAGGCGCGCTACGGCTCGGATGATTTTGAAGTCGTCGCCATCTCCATGGATCGCACGATCGAGGACGCCGAAGCGTTCTATCGCGAGCAGGAGCTGAACAATCTGGCGCTCTATCACGACCAGTCCTTCAGCGCGGCCATGGTGGCCGGAGCGCACGGCCTGCCCCTCACCGTGCTCTATGACCGCAATGGCGGAGAGATCGGACGCCTGGACGGCGACGCCGAATGGGCCAGCGACGAGGCGTTCGCCCTGATCGAGGCGGCGCTGGAGCGGTACTGAGCGAGCGTCGGCCGGCGCGTTTCGCGCACCGCCCTGCAGCGAAACCGGCCAGGGCGCCCCGAAAATGCTCCAGCCTGACCGCCGGTGCGCGGCTCGATGAGCTGCTAATCTATGGCGGATCGACAACCGCTTATGGATGACAGTCATGGTCTTCGCCGCTCACGCGCTCGCTGCGCTCACCGCCTTCTCCATGTTCTCCGGCCTCTCCATGGCATCGGTTCAACAGGACGCCGCGGCGACCGGATACATCGCCCGGCCCTATGAGGTGGCGGTGGCGGACGATCTCGCCGCGCGCCAGGTGATCGCCCGGCTCAACCACGCGCTCGACGCCGGGGACTACGCGCTCTACGGCTCGTTCTTCGCCGAGGACGGCGTGTTTGAATCCGATTTCGGCGACGCCGTGGGCCCGCAAGAGGTCGCGGCCGCGCTGGAGCTGGTGCGCCCCTTCATCACCAACAAGCGTCACGTGGCCGCCAACCCGGTGATCAACCGCGACGGCGAGCAGCTGGTGGTGACCACCTATCTCATCGTGTTCGAACGCGCCGCGAACCTCGACTTCGTCGGATCGGCGGTGAATGTCGACACGCTGGAGGCGGTCGACGGCGTCTGGAAGGTGGTGCGCCATCAATCCGCGCTCGACCCCGCCACTGCCGAGATGATGCGCCAGGCCATGACAGGCCCGGCCGCGCCCGAAGATTAAAAGCCTGTCAGTTGCACAGGGCGCGGCTTCGCGCTCCACTCCCTCCATCAACCGGGGAGGACAGATCCATGATCCGCATCGCAACAGCCGCCGGCGCCCTGATCGCCGCCATCATCGCCGCGTCCGCGCCCGCCCACGCTCAGGAGAGCCCCGGCGAGGCGCTGGAAGCGCTCTATGACGTGATTTCAGGCCCTGTGGGCGAGGCGCGCGACTGGGACCGGTTCCGGTCGCTGTTCGTCGAAGGCGCGCGCATGACCATCGTGCTCCCCTCCGAGGACGGAACGCGGATCGTCAGCCTCAGCCCGGACGATTATGTCGAGCGCAGCGCGGAGAACCTGGTCAGCATCGGCTTCACCGAGACCGAGACCCGCCGGGAGACTTTCCTGTACGGCGAAATGGCGACGATCCTGAGCGCCTATGAGGGTGTGCGCACCGACACCGGCGAAACCGTGGCGGTGGGCATAAACACCCTCGTCATCGTGAAAGAAGGCGACGCCTGGAAGGTCGCCTCCATCGCCTGGCGCGCCGCAGACGAGGCCTGGCCGGTGGACAGCGGGTTCGAGCCGGCGGACTGACCCCGGCCTGAACCGCTCACTACGCGGAACGAAGCGCTCAGCAGAACGGTTGGCGGCGTGTCACTCACTTAAAGGAGGCACGCCATGAAAGTGCTCGTCGCCGGCGCCCACGGGGCTGTTGGATTAAAACTGGTCAGCGCGCTTCGCACGCGCGGCCATGACGTCACGGCCGGGGTCCGCAAGGAAAGCCAGTTCGCCGAGATGACGGCGCTGGGCGCCACGCCGGCGATGCTGGATCTCTCGCGCCCTGAACAATTCGACGCCGCGCTGTCGGGCGCCGACGCGGTGGTGTTCGCCGCCGGCTCAGGCGGCGAGGCGGTGGAGGATGTGGACCGCGACGGCGCGATCCATCTCGCCGACCATGCGCGCGACAGCGGAACCGGCCGATTTGTCATGCTCAGCTCAATCTACGCCGATCGCCCTGACGAAGGGCCGGAAAAGCTACAGCCTTACTTACGCGCCAAAAAGGTCGCCGACGAGCATCTGGCCAAATCCGATCTGGACTGGACCATCGTACGCCCCGGCGGGCTCACCGATGACGACCCCACGGGGCGCATCCAGACCGGGACGCATTTCGAGGGCGACAAGGCCGTGATCAGCCGCGCCGACGTGGCCGACACCCTGGCCGCGACGCTGGAGACCCCCGGCTCCATCGGCAAGACGTTCGAGATCATCAAAGGCGACACCCCGATCCGCGAGGCGGTGGAGGCGCTCTAGCGCCCCCCATCCCCAAGCCGACCAAGAAAAAGCCCCGGAGCATCGTGCTCCGGGGCTTTGTCGTTTCAGGCTGGGATGCGGCCTAGTAGCCGACCTTGCCCAGCTCTTCTTCCAGTTCCGGCACCGCCTTGAACAGGTCGGCGACAAGGCCGTAATCGGCGACCGAGAAGATCGGCGCCTCTTCGTCCTTGTTGATCGCAACGATCACCTTGGAGTCCTTCATGCCGGCCAGGTGCTGGATCGCGCCGGAAATGCCCACCGCGATGTAAAGGTCAGGCGCGACGACCTTGCCGGTCTGGCCGACCTGGTAGTCGTTCGGCACGAAGCCGGCGTCCACCGCGGCACGGCTGGCGCCCACGGCGGCGCTCAGCTTGTCGGCGACCTTTTCCAGAATGGCGAAGTTCTCGCCATTGCCCATGCCGCGACCGCCGGAGATGACGATCTTGGCGCTGGCCAGGTCCGGTCGATCGGATTTCGACAGCTCTTCGGAGACGAATTCCGAGGACGCGGTCGGCGCCGGCGCGTCGATGGTCTCGACGCTGGCCGAACCGCCGTCGCCGGCCTTTTCAAACGTGGTGGGACGCACGGTGATGACCTTCGTCGCGTCGGACGATTTAACGGTCATCATGGCGTTGCCGGCGTAGATGGGGCGCACGAAGGTGTCCGCGCTCTCCACCGAGGTGATGTCGGAGATCTGCGCCACGTCCAGACGGGCGGCCACGCGGGGCATGAAGTTCTTGCCCACGGTGGTGGCCGGCGAGAGGATCGCGTCATAGCCGTCGGCGATGGAGACCACGAGGGCTTCCAGCGCTTCGGCCAGCTTGTTCTTCAGCGCCGGCGATTCGGCGTGGAAGACCTTGGTGACGCCGTCCAGCTTCGAGGCGGCTTCGGCCACGGGGCCGCAGTCTTCACCGCCCACCAGCACATGAATATCGCCGCCGATGGCCTTGGCCGCCGTGACGGCGGCGCGCGTGGCCTCGTTCAGCGTCTTGTTGTCGTGTTCTGCAATGACGAGAACGGACATCAGATCACCCCCGCTTCGTTTTTCAGCTTGGAGACCAGCTCCTGGACGCTCTCCACCTTCACGCCGGCTTCACGCTTGGGCGGCTCGGTGACTTTGATCACTTCCAGGCGCGGCGCGATGTCGACGCCGTAATCGTCGGGTGTTTTCGCATCGATGGGCTTGCGCTTGGCCTTCATGATGTTGGGCAGCGAGGCGTAGCGCGGCTCGTTGAGGCGCAGATCGGTGGTGACGATGCCCGGCAGCGAAATCTTGATCGTCTGCAGGCCGCCATCAACCTCGCGGGTGACCTTGAGGCCGTCGCCGTCCTTCTCGACTTCCGAGGCGAAGGTCGCCTGCGGCCAGCCGAGCAGCGCGGCCAGCATCTGGCCGGTGGCGTTGGAATCGTCGTCGATCGCCTGCTTGCCCAGGATGACGAGTTCGGGGCTTTCAGCCTCGATCACGCCCTTGAGGATCTTGGCGACCGCGAGCGGTTCGACGGTGGCGTCAGTGGTGACGTGAACGCCGCGATCGGCGCCCATGGCGAGCGCCGTACGGATCGTTTCCTGAGCCTGGGCCGGGCCGATGGAGACCACGATGATCTCTTCCGCCACGCCCTTTTCCTTCAGGCGAATGGCCTCTTCCACGGCGATTTCGCAGAAGGGATTCATGCTCATTTTCACGTTGGCCAGGTCAACGCCGGTCTGATCGGGCTTGACCCGGACCTTGACGTTATAATCGACCACCCGCTTGACGGGGACGAGGATCTTCATCAACGGCTCCGGATTGGTGTTTGTGTTGAACAAGCGAGCCTGGACGGTGTCCAAGGCGCGCCGGACGAATATCAGCCTGCAAACTAGGCGCGGAACCTGCCCCCGACACCCGGGTAAGTCAACGCGTCGCACGCGCCCGGCCCGCTTCGTGTCAGATCACACAAGGGTCCGGGCGCTGTTCGAGCAAGGCTCGCGCGACCGTTCGGACGTAAAAAAGCCGGCGCAGGGTGTTCGCCCTGCGCCGGCCGTATCGGCTTTGTAGTAAAGGCGGGCCTATTCGGCGTCGTCTTCAGCCATGTCCTCGTCCGTGATCAGAGCAAGCTCGGTGTCGATGTCCAGCGTGATCTCGTCAGAGACCGCCGGAGCCGCATAGCCGAGACCCCATTGGGAGCGCATCAGCGTGCCCGAAGCCGAGAAGCCGGCGACCATGTCGCCGCTCATGGGGTGAGGGCCTTTCTGGTTCAGCGTCACGTCCAGGCTCACCGGATGGGTCTGGCCCAGAAGGGTGAGATCGCCGGTCATCACGCCGGTTTCCCCGTCCTCGGTTTCAAAACCGGTGGAGACGAAGCGCGCGCTGGGATACTCGGCGGTGTTGAACAGATCGTCGCTGTTGAGGTGGCCCTCAAAGCGCTCCTGATTGGCGCCGACCCAGAACCCGCCGGGCAGGTTGAAGGTGATGTCGACGGTGGAGTTTTCCGGCTCTTCAAAGTCGAGCAGCAGAACGCCGTCATAGTCGGTGAAGTGGATCGCCTGCTCGGACAGACCCAGATGCATCCAGCTCGCACGGATCGTGGTGTGCGACTTGTCGAACTCGTAAGCCGACGGTTCGGCGAAGGCAGCCGTGGTCATGGCGGGAGCGGCGAGGAAGGCCGCCAGCGAGGCGGCGGCATAGGCGGTCTTCATGGGGGAGTCCCTCCAGCTGAAAATTCGATGCGGCTCTGCGCCGCACGCCGATACTTGGGCGTCGCAGGCGCGTTGCGCCACCCTTGCCCGCGAAAAATCAGGTTTCCGTCCTGGAAAGAACGGGCGCCGCGCGTCCGCCCACCCGGTCAGCGGCTCGCGCCGGGGGTCCATTTGATATCGCCGTTCTCGGTGGCGATGCGCGCGGCGACGAACAACAGGTCCGACAGCCGGTTGAGATAGGTGATCACCGTCGGGCTCACCGGTTCGCCGGTGGAGGCGAGCGCCACGACCCGGCGCTCGGCCCGGCGCGTGACGGTGCGCGCCAGATGCAGGCGGGCCGACGCCTCGCCGCCGCCGGGCAGGATGAAGCTGTCCAGCGGTTCAAGCCGGGCGTTGAGCACGTCGAGCTCGTTTTCCAGGCGCACCGTCTGTTCGGCGGTCATGCGCAGGGGCTCGAACTCCAGCTTTTCCCCACGGTCGGGCACGCACAGATCGGCGCCCAGGTCGAACAAATCGTTCTGCACACGGGTCAGCAGCACGGTGAGTTCGTGATCGGGGCCAAGCGCCGCGATGGCCAGGCCGATCGTGGCGTTGGCCTCGTCCACCGTGCCGTAGGATTCAACCCGCGGATCATGCTTGTCGGTCTCGCTCATATCGCCGAGCCGCGTGCGTCCGGCGTCGCCGGCCTTGGTGTAGATCGTCGTCAGTCGAACCATGAACACTCCCTGATGGGACCGACGCTATCGGCGCGCGGGCGCAGGCGCAACGCCGCCGACCTGCGAGCCGCGAGCGGTTGGACGCAGGGGCCGCGTTGATGTAACGTGAAGGTTACTCTTGACGCGCCGCCCCGGGGCTGGCACTCAGATGTAACACAAAGGTTACTAAAGGAGTGCGCCATGATCAATCTTTCCAGTCTTTCCGCCGCGGCGCTCGCCCCGCTTCTGGCGCCCTTGCTGGCGGCCGGGGCCCTGCAATCGTCCGGCGGCGACGCGCTGCAGCCAATCGCCGCGCGCATGGTGGAGGCCGCCGGCGCGCCGGGCGGCGCGGTGGCGCTGAGTTGCGACGGAATGCGCAGCGAGGCGGTGGCCGGACTGCGGATCCAGGACGGCGCGGCGGCGGTTCGGCCCGGCGACCTCTGGCATCTGGGATCGAACACCAAGGCGATGACGGCGACCCTGGCCGCAAGGCTGGTGGAGCAGGGCGTGATCGCGTGGGACACCACGCTGGGCGAGATGCTGGCCGGGCTTGATGTGGAGATTCACCCTGATCTGGCCGGCGTAACGCTGCTGGAGCTTTTGTCCCACCGCTCAGGCATGATGGCCAACGCCGGCGTCGTGACCATGATCCGGCTGGCCGGCGCCGATGCGGACCGCGACTATTCCCAGGACCGGATCACCCTGGCGCGCGCCCTTTTCGGCGAACCGCCGGCGGGGCCGCGCGGCGCGTTTCTCTACTCGAACGCCGGCTACGCCGCCGCCGGTCTGATGCTGGAAACCACGGCGGGCGCGTCTTACGAGACGCTAATGGAGCGCGAGGTGTTCACTCCGCTGGGCATGGAGGATGTCGGCTGGGGCGCGCCCGGCGAGGCCGGCGCCGAGGATCAGCCGCGCGGCCATGCGCCGGGCCTGTTCGGCCTGTCGGCCCGCGAACCGGGCGCGCGCGCCGATAACCCGCCCGCCTATAACTCGGCCGGCCGCGCCCACATGCCGCTTGATGATCTCATGGATTTTCTGGAGGCCCATCTGGTCCAGCCGCAGGACTATCTCTCTGCGCAGAGCTGGGAGCGCCTGCACACGGCGCCGGACGGCGGCGATTACGCGCTGGGATGGGGCGTGCAGCCGGACGGGGCGCTGCTCCACGCCGGCTCGAACACGATGTGGTTCATGCGCATGGTCGTGTCGCCGCAAGCAGGCTGCGCGGCGGTGGCGGCTGTCAATTCCGGCGCCGCCGACGCGGTGGCCGGCCCCACCAATGACGCCCTGCTGGCGATGCTGCGCCCCTAGGCGGGGCGCCGGACGCTCAGGCGCCCAGGTGCTGTTTCAGCCAGAAGCCGGCGACCACCACGAGGATGGCGATGAACTGGAACAGCACGCGGGCGCGCATGAGCTTGTTCGACCAGGTTCGGCCGAACTCGCCGCCGCGAAACAGCGCGAAAATGCCCGCGGCGAGGACCAGAAAAACCACGGCGAGCAGAATGTAGAGAACGATATCGAGAAACTGGATCATAGCCGCGGAAATAAGCCTGCGGCGCCCATCTGGCAATCGCCCTGCGGCGGCCCGCCGCGCCTTGCTGCGGCGCCGAAGGCGAAAGCAGCACCCAGGTGGAACGTAAGAATTTAAAAGCCATATTGTCTGTATTCAATTAGATTGTTAGACAGGGTGCGGGCCCGCTTGACGAGATCAAAAAATATGCGTGATTTGGGGAATGGTCGGGTGACCCGGCGCGACATGCGCCGTGAAGCCACGAAAGCTGCGGTGCTCGACGCCGCACGCGAGGTTTTCCTCACCCAGGGCTTTGACGGCGCCACCATCAAGGCGATCGCCGACAAAGCCGGCGTTTCGCCCGGCACCGTGCTGAACGCCGAGCCGTCCAAGGCCGCATTGCTGGTCTCGATCCTGCGCAATGAATACGAAGCCATGGCCGAGGCCTGCGAGCAGATGGAAGGCGCGCTGTCGGGACCCGCGCCGGAGCGTCTGAACACGCTGCTGCACATGCTGCTCGACGCCCATGCGCGCCACGGCGAGCTGTTCGCCGCCGCCATCGGCCATTCCTGGTTGGTGTCCGATCCGACCTATCAGGCCGCCTTTGAGAGCATGGAGTTCGCCTGGGCCTCGGTGCGGCGCACGCTGCGCTCGGGCGTGAAGGCGGGCGAGCTGCGCGCCGATCTCGATGAGGACGCCGCCCAGAGCGCGCTCAACGATCTCTTGCTCGGCGCCCTTCGCGAAACCTGCAAGGAGCCGGGCGCCGACCCGCGCGAGGCCCTGTCGGCCCGGCTCGACATCGTTCTGGGCGGTCTTCGCGCCCGCTAGGATCATCCGCCGGGTGCACCCTAGGTGCGGTAGCGCAGCACCTTCTCGCTCACCGGATTGTCGAAGGCGCGGCCCTCTTCACGCGATTTCGCCCATTCCCGCTTCAGGCGGCGATACCAGACCATCAGCGTATCCGCGTCGGGGATCTGCATGAGCGGCGGGCTATGGCTGAGCCCCTCGCCCTGCAACCGCATGATCCGGGCGTCCTGCTCCAGGAAGGTCTTGGTGAAGGGCCGCGCGAACGGCTTGATGAAATCCAGCGTCGGCGCGTTCCAGTACATGATCTCGCGAATCTCGCACAGATCGTCGCGGATCGGCGTGATCACGGCGAGGCCGAGGAAGGAATGGCGCTCGGTGGAGATGCTCTCGGCGCGAAGACCCGGCAAAAGAAACTGGATCTCCACTTTCACGCCGGGCCCGAGAAGCCAGGTGTAGAGCGGCGAATTGATCGGTTCGTGAGACAGCATGGTGAAGCCCATTTCGCTGGGCGCGTAATGCTTTTCTTTTTCCTTCAATGTCTTGGAGCTGCGCCAGAGCGGGCTTTTATGAACAAATGGCGTGTGGGCCGGATCGATCAGCCCGATCACCGCGTGGTCCATGTGACAGGCCAGCTCGGCGGTCTCCACATAGGAGACCCGGCCCTCGCTCGCGCCGTCTTTCAGCACCATGCGGTCAAAGCGCGGCGGCGGCCCGTCCGGCGTTCCACCCGGCTCAGACGGCATGTAGATCCAGATCAGATCGTCTTGCTCGGCCAGGGTGTAGGTGCGTGCGGCGATGTTGGAGACGTCAAAGCCCTGCCCCTCCACAAGGGACGGGATATGCTTGCAGACCCCGTCGGCCGCGCCGAAGCGCCAGCCGTGATAGGCGCACTCCACCGTGTCGGTCCCGTCGCTTTCCCGGGTCATCTGACCGGCCGACAGCGGCACCGCGCGGTGGGGGCAAATATCGCGAAGCGCGAACGGCGCGCCGTCGCCGCGCCGTCCCATCACCACCGGCTCCCCCAGATACATCTTCTTGTGGAGCTTGCCGGGTTTGAGCGCGCGCGCGGTCATGGCGACATACCAGATATCGCGCAGGAACGGCCCGCCCTCGGCGCGGAACGGATCGTCGCCTGTTTTATTCACGGGCGTCTTGCTGGCGGGGCTCGCGGCGCGTGTGTCGGTCATGGGCCTCGTTTAGCCGCGCCCGGCGCGGGCGTCGAGAGTGCGGGCCGGGTGCGCTGCGCCGCGTAGACGCCCAGAAGCACAAGCGCCGCGCCCGCCCACTGAACCGGAACCAGCGCTTCGGAGAACAGCCACCAGCCCGCCGCCGCCGCGACCACGGGCTGGACCAGTATGATCAGCGAGGCGAGCGCAGCCGGCGTGCGCCCCAGCCCGAACGCCACCCCGCCCTGCCCGCCGCAGTGGACGATCAGGCCCAGCGCGATCAGCGGCGCCCACCCGGAAAGGCTCGCCGGCGCCAGGGCCTCGCCGGAGACCAGCGCCACCCCCAGGGTTAGCGGGGTGGCGATGAGGGTGGACCAGAACATCACCTGCACCGTGGCCGACCCGGCCCGGCGCGCCGCGCGCACCGCCAGCAGATAGGCCGCATACCAGCACGAGGTCAGCGCGCTGAGCAGATCGCCGGGCAGCCGCTCGGGCGCGAACTGGAAGCTCGCGATGGACAACAGCCCGGCGCCGCACAGCGCCAAAGCGCCGGCGATGATGAAGCGCGCCGTGATTTTCTCGCCAAACAGGAAGAGCGCCGCGATCGTCACGGGGATCGGCGTGAGATTGGCCAGCAGCGTCGCGTTAGCCGCCGTGGTGAGCTTGATCCCGGCGTGCCAGAAAGCCAGATCGCCGGCGAAGAACAGCCCGGCCAGCAGGAGCATCCTGAATCCCGGGGGCCGGGCCGGCGCCGGGATGTCGGCCTCGCCGCCAGCCGCGCTCCCGCCTGCTCGCGCGAACCTGCGACGCTCGCGCCGGCGCTCCACAAAGAGCCAGCCGCCCAGCACCGGCAGGGCGATGGCCAGCCGCCAGAAGGCGATCGCCTGGGGGCCAAGCTCGGACGCCTTCACAAGGATTGGCGCGAACCCCAGCACGCAAGCGGCCGCCAGCAGCGCCAGCACGCCGGTCAGCGCGGCGCGTGCGTCGGTTGCGCCCTCGGGCGCGGCGGCTGGTGATTGCGCCATGGGATCTCCGCTAAAGTCCGCGCCAGGTGCAGGGACTTTCCCCGCCCCTATCTCAGAGCCGCGGCGGCGGCGCAATGGCCGGCCTGCATCATTCGGGAGTCAGGCGGGTTTGCGCGCAAGCGTCGCGATGTAGAGCGGGGTGAGGTCGTCCACCGCCACATCGGCGCCGGGCCAGCGATCTTCGTAAAGATCGATCAGGTGCAGGCCGGCGCGCATCTGACCGCCCAGAAGGGTTTCGAGCGAATGGCTGAATTGCATCGGCTCGCCGGCCGCCTCGGCGCGGGCGCGGTGCTCCGGCGCATCGCCGCGATAGGGCAGAGCAAAGCGCGCCAAGCGCGCCGCCTGACCCGGGGCGTCATGGTCGAACAGGAAGAAAGCCGGGTTGATCACCCCGGTCATCAGGCGCCCGCCGGGGCGCAACACACGCGCCGCCTCGCGCCAGACGGGTTCAAGATCAGGCGCGAACCCGACCGAGCAGGGATTGACGATCAGATCAAACGCGCCGTCGTCAAAGCGCGACAGATCGGCCATGTCGCCCTGCTCCAGCACCAGGGGCAGACCGTCGCGCGCCGCGACCTCGCGGTCGCGGGCCAGCTGCTCGGCGGAGAGATCAAACACCGTGACCGAGGCGCCCGCCGCAGCCAGAACCGGCGCCTGCTGTCCGCCCGATCCGGCCAGCGCCAGCAGCTTTACACCGCTCAGATCGGCGGGAAACCAGGCGCGCGGCACGGCTTTTTCAGAGGTGAGGATGATCGACCAGTCGCCGCGGCGCGCGCGTTCGATCGTGGCGGCGTCCACCGCCCGCGACCACGCGCCGCCCGCCGCCGACTCGCGATCCCAGGCGGCCTGGTTAAAGGCGAGAATATCCTGCGTCATGGCGTGTCTCTTAAAAAAACCCGCCGGCCGATCGGTCCGGCGCCAAGCTTAGCTGAAGCCAAGCCTGCATCACGCGAAACTTACCTCAGAAACGGCAGCAGACTGACCTGGCTGAGGCTGGCGAAGGTGCGGGCGGAGACCTCCACCGCGGTCTGGGATTGCTGAAAGCGGGTGGCGGCTTCGGCCATGTCGGCGTCTTCAAGACCGGCGATCATCTGGGCGAGATAATCATTGCGGTCCTTGTGCGACTGGATCGAGGAGTCGATGCGGGCCTGCTTGGACCCGTTTTCGCCCATGGCGTCGTTGATGGTCTCGAACGCAGCGATGATGTTGGTGAGCTCGGTGCGCAGGAAGGTCTGCTGAGCGGACGTGACCGGCCCGTCGAAGGGACCGTCGGCGCCGGCGTTAAAATCGGCGATGCGCTCGAACACGCCCATGAGCCCGCCGGCCACTTCTTCGGCGGTGCGGTTGACGTCGATCGTCGTGTCTTCATCGATGCGCGCGGTCTGGCGCCGGCTCGGATCGGTGAACACCGCCGAGGTGTCGGGAACCGCCGCCTGCAGATCGGCCAGGGTGTCGGCGGTGATCGGCGCCACGTCGGTGCGCGCGCCGGAAAACACGAAGCTGCCGGAGAATTTGGTGTTCAGGGCGCCGGACACGCGGTCAAAGGACTCGCGCACCTGGGTCATCATGGCGGTGCCGTCGGCGGTGGTCAGCGCGGTGCGCAGCTGATCGACCGCATCGGACATCTCGCGATAGGCGAGATCCTGCACCTCCAGCCGGTTGGCCAGGCGCTCATTGGCCTTCACGAAGCTGTCCCCGCGCACCTGTGCGGCGCGGGCGGTGAGGATGGTCTCCGAGGTGTTGCCATAGCCCTTGAGATCGGGTGCTTTTTTACCCGTGGAAAGCTGCTCGCGGGCGTCGAAGCTGTCGCGCTGCGCCTTCATCAGGTCCATGAGCGCGGACTGGGAGGCGGCTTGTGTGGAGATGCGCATGGGTCGCCTTCCTTAGATGTTGAGCAGCGTATCGGTCATTTCCTTGGCCGCCTGGAGAAGGCGGGCCGAGGCGTTATAGGCCTGCTGGTAAAGCGTCATGCGCGCCAGCTCTTCATCCAGATTGACGCCCTCCACGTCCGAGCGCTTCTGATCGGCCGCCGCCTTGACCGAGTTGGCCGCGGTCTCCGCGCGTTCGGCGCGCGCCGCGCGTCCGCCGACATCGCCGGCCAGGCGCGCCGCGTACTCGCCCAGCGTCGCCTGCCCCCCCGCCAGCCCGCCGGCGGCGTTGAAGCCGCGCTTGGCGTTCAGCGCGGAGAACAGGTCCTGGCCGCCGCGATTATCGCCCAGAGCCAGCACGAAATCGCCGGGCGCCGCGCCGTCAAGATCGACCTTGGCGAAGGCCAGGCGCGAGGAATCGGCGCGAAGCGTGGAGTTCACCTCAAAGCTTTCCGCCCGGTTCAGGCGCGCCGCCTCGCCAAACCCGAACAGCTGGGTGAAGGACAAGCCGGTGGCGCCGCGCTGGGTGGAGTCCGAGGTCACCGAAACCTCGTACTCGCCATAGCCGGGCGCCGCGGTGAAGGTGAGCGCCCCCTGGGCGTCCAGCGAGAAGGCGCCGTAGCGTCCGAGCCCGGTGGTGGCGTTGTTCAGGGCGTTGAGCTGGTCGGCCATGCTGGTCCCGGCGACGGGCACGGTCACGTCCATGGCGCGCACGCCCTGGGGGGTCTCCACCTTGAAGCCGACGGCGCCGGCTGCGTTCAAGCCGTGGGCGCTGGCGGTGGTCAGCCCGGTCTCGAAAAAGCCGGGCCGGGCGCTGTCGATGACGTCATTGAGCCCGAAGAAATGGGCGAAGCCGCGCCCGCCGATGGCCGACGGGCTGGTGGGATCCTGCGCCGTGGCGATCCCCTGGGACGGGTCGGTGGCGGAGATCGAGAGCTGGCCGTTGGTGAAGCTGGCTGTCGCGTTTGCGCCGAACGCGGTGTTCAGCTGGGTCACCAGATCGCCGATCGTGTTGGCCGCCCCGCCGTTCACGGTGAAGCCGGCGGCGGTGACGCCCACCTCCACGCTTTGCACCAGCGCGCCGTCGGCGCCGGTGACCGCCACGCGCGCCAGGCCCGACCCGCTCAGCGTGTCGCCGGCCAGAAGCCCGGTATTGCGCCCGTCCAGCGAATTGGGTGCGGGATAGGCCGAGGCGTCGTTATGGGCGGCGTTGAGGGCGTCGGCGGCGCCCGCGGCGAACTCAGCAAGCCCGCCGGCCATGGCCGGCAGCTCTGTATCGCGCAGATTCATGAAGCCGCGAAGCTCGCCCGACCGGATGGAAGGGGTCACGTCCACCACGGCCCCGGACGAGGAAACCGTGGCGGTGATCTGGCCGTAATCGACCCCGTAGGCGCCTGTGCCCGCCGGGGTGTAGCTCAGCTCAAGGCGGGCGTTGTCCAGAAGGCCCACCCCGTTTTCGGTGCGGATGAACAGGCGGCCGTCACCCTGGATCTCTGTCTTCACATCCATCAGCGAGGACAACTCGTCCAGCAGCTCGGCCTGGCGGTTCTGGGCGCCGGTGGTGTCGGAGGCGCTGGCGTTCAGCGACTGGACTTCCGAATTGAGACTTTGCAGCTCCACCAGGATTTCATTGGCGCGCCCGACCCCGGCGCCGATCCGCTTGTCCGCCTCGTCGCGCAAGGCGCGCACTTCCACCGACAGCCGCTGGGCCTCGTCAAAAAAGCTCTGCATGTCGCTTGCGGCGGACAGGCGCGAGACCCGCTCGGCGCTGTCGGCCGCCGCCGCGCCGATGGAGGCGAAGGCCTGATTTAGACGGCCGAAAAGCGAGCCTTCATCATCGGTGGAGCCGAACTGGGCCTGCAGCCGGTCCAGCGCCTCGGCCATGACGGTGGCCGCCGCAGAATCAGAGCTCGCACGCATGGAGGCGGCCTGGAGATAGCGGTCGGAGACACGCTGGATCCCGGTGATCTCCACGCCGGTGCCCTGACCGCCGGCGTTGCGCGCAGTCTGCTTGACCTCGGTGCGGGCATAGCCGTCGGTGTTGACGTTGGCGACGTTGTTGGAGGCGGTGCGCATGCCAAGCTGGGCGGCCTGCAGCCCTGACAAGGCGTTGCCGATAACTCCGTTGAGCGACATTACACCCTCCCGCGCGCAGCCGGGGCGGCAGTTTTCACCGCACTCCGGGCAAGACTTGCCGGGCGGCGCGGCGCCGAACGCGCTGCGCCTGAACCGGCCAAAATGACATAAGCCTCTATGTTATATGCGCTTTTTTCCACATCAGATCCTCGGCGGCGTGTCACCGCTGGGTTGGTCGTGACTCGTCATGCGCAAGCGCCGGGCCAGAGCGGCGACCTGAAGCGAAACCGGGCCGCCGTTGAGGGGCTTGGGACGCTGGCGAGCACGGATGAGCCGGGGGCGAACACAATCGAGGCCCATGAAAGCCCGCGGCGGCAGACTCTGCCGCACGGCGCCCGGCAGAGTCTGCCGCGCGGCGCCGAACTACATCGTTAAATCCTTATTAAGCACTGATTTGTATATCTTTTTCGAGATCGAGACTGTGGCGCGTCCCTTGCAGACCCCTCTCTCGCATCGGCGCCCAAAACGGGCGGCGCTTCTCGAAGACGCAGCAAAACGCGCGCAATCAACCTGACAAGGACCTGTCCGCGCGCATGCTCTCGCTTCCGCCCTCCATGGCCGGCGTTCCCGCCGAGGCCCAGCCGACCGCACCGCGCATGAGCGGCGCGAAGGGCGTGACGACGTCAGCCGAGGGCGCTGCGCAGACCGGGTTCGAAGCCGAACTCGCGGCCGCCGGCCAGACCGCTCAGGTCCGCGAAACGCCCGCACGGCGCGGCGATAATGGCCAGCCCGGCGACACAGGCCGGCGGACGGGCGAGGCGTCCTCGTCACAAGCCGCATCTGAGGATGCCGAAACCGATCCGGACGCGGACGCGATCGCCGCGGAAACCGGCGGCGGCGTTCAGACGCCCTCCCAGACCAGCGCGCAGATCACCGGCCCACAGGGCGACGGCCAAACGATTCAGGAAGCTCCGATCGCCGCGAATGAGGCCGGCGAACAGGGCGTCGCGGCGTCGGGCGAAAAGTCGGAAGCAAAGTCAGGCGCCCCGGCGAAACCGGCGCCGGACCAGACTCAGGCGCCCGGCCAGACAAACGGATCGGCGCCGGCAGCGAATGCGGGACCGAACACAGGCGCCGGCGTCACGCCGGGCGCCGAAGCGAACTCCCCCGTTGCGAAACCCGGTGACGCGAAAGCCGGCGACGCGAAAGCGGCGGCCGGGGCGCAGTCCGGCGCGGCGTCCGCCGGACCGTCAGGCGAGCCGGTGGATCTCAGCCGGTCCGGCGCCAGACCGGCGGCCCAGGAGGCGAGCCGGAATTCGACACAAGGCGGAGCCCAGGGGTGGACCGAAACTGCGGCCGGCAAGACGTCTCAGCAATCCGGTGACGCCGACACCGCGGCGACGCCCGCCACGGACATGCGCAAGCAAGACGCCAAAGCCGCCGCCGAGCCGTCCGCTCAAGGGTTGTCGGGGCTGAAATCCGACACCAAGGCCGGACCCGGCGCCGGTGAGGCCCGCCCGGATATGCGCGCCGACGCGCCGGCGGCCCAGCGCGCGGCGTTCGGTCAGTCGCGCAATGACGGCGCGCGCCGCGAGGGCCGCGACCAATCCAGCAGCCCTGCAGCCGAAGCCCGGCCCACGGCGACGGCGCCGGCCTCCGCCGGACCGGTCCCGGCCGCCAGCCGTCCGCTGGCCGAGCTGATCGCCATGCAGCTTCAACCCCTGGCCCAGGGCGCGCTGCTGGCGCCGGACGGGCAGGCGGCCAGCCTTGATCCACTGCTGTCCGGCGACGGCGAGGCGGTGATGGACCCAGTCCAGATGCGCGCTGAAATTCGCGCCGACGCCCTGCGCACGCCCGGCCAGGCCGGTCAGGCCGCGCGCTTCACCCCGCACACCATCCAGCACCTGGCCGCGCGCGTGGCCCAGGCGGCGGCCGATGGCGGGCGCACCTTCGACATTCGCCTTGATCCGGCCGAGCTGGGCCGTGTGCGCGTGCGCCTTGAGATGGGCGCGGACAATTCGGTGCGCGCGGTGCTCAGCGCCGAACGCGCCGACACGCTGGCCGAGCTGCAGCGCACCTCCCGCGATCTGGTCCGGGCGCTGGAAGACGCCGGCCTGGACCTGGCCGAGAACGGGCTGGAATTCTCCCTTTCGCAGGGCGGCGAGGATCAGGAGCGTGGGTCTGGCCGCTTCGCTCCCGCGTTTATCGACACCGAAATCATGACCGGCGAGGCCGCCGCGAGCAGCGCCCCGCCGGGCCCGGCAACCCTTTACGGCTTCGCGTTGCACGCCCGCGCGCGCCTCGATGTGAGGATCTGAGATGAATGAACTGAACCCGATCGGCCTGGCGCTGCCCAGCACCGGAAGCCTGGCGCGCCAGTCCGGAGAGACCGCCGCGGCCGGCGCTTCGCTGACCGAGAATTTCGACACCTTCCTGACGCTCCTGACCGAGCAGCTGCAGAACCAGGATCCCCTCGATCCCATGGACTCCCAGCAATTCGTTCAGCAGCTGACCCAGTTCTCCAGCGTCGAGCAGCTGATCAATTCCAACCAGAGCCTGGAAACGCTGCTGGCCCTGCAAAGCGCGAACGCGCGCATGAGCGCCACCGACTTCATCGGGCGCGACGTGACAGTCTCCTCCAGCGAAGCCCCGCTGCAGGACGGCCAGGCGGAATGGACCTACGCCCTGCCCCGCCAGGCCGCCACCAACGAGCTCATGATCAGCGATTCGGCGGGCCGTGTGGTCGCCACCGTCCAGAACCAGGAGACCGGCCAAGGCGCCCACACCTTCACCTGGAACGGCAAGGACCAGGCGGGCAATCAGCTTCCGCCCGGCCTCTATACGCTGGAGGCGGTGGCCAAGGACAATGACGGCCAGCGCCTGGATGCGCCGGTGCGCGTCACCGGCCGCGCGACGGGCGTGGATATGAGCGGCGAAGATGTGGTGGTGGAGATCGGCGCGCTGCGCGTGCCGGCCGGCCGCGTCATCGGCGTGAGAGACGCGGGCGCCTAGGCGCCCGGCCAGACAAGGGCCGCACAAGACGGCCCGGCGGCGCGCGCATAAAGCCGCGTCGCGACACAACAAAATAGCTCCTTCGCCAAAACGGCGGTGCGGGCTCACCTTTTGGACACTGGGAGCAAACCCATGAGCATCAACTCGGCCCTGGCCGCCGGCGCGTCCGGACTGCTGGCCAACTCGTCCGCGCTGGCGGCGATTTCGGACAATATCGCGAACGTGAACACGGTGGGCTACAAGCGCGTCGAAACGCTGTTCACCCCCAACTACAAGGTCAGCGGCGGCGGCGAGGCGCGCTACGCCTCCTCGGGCGTGACCTCCAACTCGCGCCTGGACGTCTCCTCGCCCGGGCTTCTGAACCCCGGCTCCTCGCCCACCGATCTTGCGATCGACGGCCAGGGCTTCTTCGTGGTGCGCCCAAGCCCGACTAACGCCACCGGATCGGACCCAGTGCTGTTCACCCGCTCGGGCGGATTTCAGACCGACGATGCGGGCTTCATGCGCAATGACGCGGGCCAGTACCTGTTCGCCTGGCCGGTCCAGGCCGACGGCTCCGTGGCCCAGAACCCGTCTAATCTGGATCAGCTGGAAGCGATCAACCTGTCCAATATCGGCGGCACCGCCAGCGCGACGAGCTCGGTGCGCGTTAACGCCAATCTGCGCGCCAGCCAGACCGTGTCCCCGGACGCGGCGACCTATAACGCCGGGGTTCCAGCCAACAACATGGCCTCGGGCACGGTCACTCCGGACTTCCAGCGCACGATCCAGATCTACGACACCCAGGGCGGTGTGCGCTCGGTGACCTTGTCGTTGCTGAAATCGGCCACCAACGCCAATCAGTGGCACGCCGAGCTGCATGTCGAGCCGGCCACCGACGTAACCACCGGCGCAGGCCTGAACAACGGCCAGATCGCCACCGGGATCATCGCCTTCGACACCAATGGCGAGATCGACGGCGCCAACACCACGCTGGACACCAATCTGAGCTTCCTGGGCTCGGACAACATCGGAGCGCTCGGCGCCACCGACGTGCAATGGTCGGCGGCGACCGGCGTCGGCGCCCAGGACATCGCCCTTGATCTGGGCAATGCCGGCAGCCCGGGCGGCATCACCCAGTTCGACAGCCCCTCGACGCTGGACTCCACCGTGGTGGACGGCGCGATCTTCGGTGATTTCGCCGGCGTTGAAGTGAGCGCCTCCGGCTTTGTCTCGGCCCGGTTCACCAACGGCGTGGTCCGTCAGATCTACCAGATCCCCGTGGCCACGGTGTTCAACCCGAACGGCCTGGCCTCGGTGGGCGGCGCAAGCTTCCAGATCACCAAGGACTCAGGCGCCTTCACCCTGAACGCGCCGGGCGTCGGCTCGTCGGGCACGATCTCGGCCTCCACCCTGGAGAACTCCAATGTCGATATCGCCACCGAGTTCTCCAACCTGATCATCACCCAACGCGCCTACTCGGCGAGCTCGCGGATCATCACCACGGCGGACGAAATGCTCGCCGAGGCGATCCAGATGAAGCGGTAAGCTCTGACCCGTTCCCACCGTCCCACCGGTGATCCTGAAGGCCCCGGCGCAACGCGCGCCGGGGCCCTTTTTTCTTAAGGCGCGGTAAACTCCTGATTCAGGAGGGATTCACCCTGCGCCTTAGAGGTTCTGAAAGGCCCGTCAGGTATAACAGCTCCCATCAAGGGCCTGCGTCAGACAGGCTCGTTATTACGGATGGGTCGGATGGAACGTCGAGCGAAGAAGGAAAACTATGTGATCGGACCGGACGGCAGCCCGCTGACCGTCGCCGATCTGCCCAGCCCCGGCACCCAGCGATGGGTGATCCGGCGCAAGGCCGAAGTGGTCGCCGCCGTGCGCGGCGGACTGCTCAGCCTTGACGAGGCGTGCGACCGGTACCGGCTGACGGTGGAGGAATTCCTCTCCTGGCAGCGCGCGATCGAGCGCCACGGCCTGGCCGGACTGCGCACCACGCGGATCCAGCACTATCGGCAATAGGCCGCGCGCAAGCGCCATAAATCATGAGTTTTCGACAGGCGCGCGCCGCAAGGCGTGCGCCTTTCGTGCATTCTGAATCAATCTGTTAAGGCCTCGTTTACGCGGATGGTGGGAAAAACTTGCCTAGCCGCCGCGTAACACATCAGGGCGCGGCGAATCACGAGGGGCCGTTTCGCCGTGGAAGCCTTGCAAGCACAGCTCGCCCGATTTGGAATCGGCCGCCTCACGGCGATTCTCGGCCTCACCGCCGGGGCTGCGGCCGCGCTTGTGATCTTCACCATGAGTATGAATTCCAACGGCGAAGCCCTGCTCTATTCGGGCCTTCAGCCCAATGACGCCGCGGCGGTGACCGAGCGTCTGGACGCGGCGGGCCTGAACTACGAGCTGCGCGAGGGCGGCACGGCAGTTTATGTGGATTCCGGCTCGGTGGACGAGGCGCGTATGCGCGTGGCGTCCGGCGGCGCGCTGGGATTCGGCTCGGTGGGCTATGAGATCTTCGACGAGACCGACGCGCTGGGCACCACCAGCTTTGTTCAGAACGTCAACGCGCGGCGCGCTCTGGAAGGCGAGCTAGCGCGCTCCATCAACACGCTGGCCAGCGTCTCTGGCACCCGCGTGCATCTGGTCCTGCCCGAGCGCCGCCTGTTCTCGCGCGATCAGCAGGAGCCGTCCGCATCGGTGGTGATCAATGTCAACGGCGAGCTGCGCAACGGCCAGGTGGAGACGATCCGCAATCTGGTGGCCACCGCGGTGGCCGGCCTTGCGCCCACCCGCATCACCATCGCCGACGATTCAGGCCGGCTTTTGGCCAGCGCCAATGACGGCGACGCCCTGGGCGGCGCGGCGCTGGAGGACCGCCGCGCCGGCGTCGAGGAAAGCCTGCGCCGCAAGATCCTGGACGTGGTGGAAGGCGTTGTCGGCTCCGGCGCGGCGCGGGTGGTGGTCACCGCCGAGCTTGACCGGGAAAGCGTCACGCAGACCCAGCTGGAATACGATCCCAACACCCAGGTGGAGGTGAGCCGGCGTTCCGAGGAGGAATCCAGCGAGGAGCCGCTCAATGACGGCGCGGTCTCGGTGTCGGAAAACCAGCCCGAGGCGGAGGCGGAGGGCGCCGCCGCGCGCCTGGCCCGCTCCCAGCGCGAGGTCACCGAGCGCAATTTTGAAAACTCTTCCACCCAGACCACCAGGGTGCGCGAAGCCGGCGCCGTGGAGCGCCTTGCCGTCTCGGTCGTGGTGGACGAGCTCACCCGCCGGGCCGAAGACGGCACGCTTGTGTTCGAGCCGCGCAGCCAGGCGGAGATGGACCAGATCCGCGCCCTGGTGGCCGCCGCGGCCGGCATCTCGGCGAGCGCAGAGAACATGGACGGCACGCGCATCCTGGAAGTTCAGCAGATGCGCTTCTCGCGGCCTGACCTGAACGCAGGCACGCCGGCGCCGGCCGGGTTCTCCATCGCCGATCTGGACATCATGCGGATCTCCGAGATCGCCGTCCTGTTCATCACCGCCCTGCTGATCATCGTGCTGGTGGCCCGCCCGCTGGTGAAGGGCGCGATCTCCGGCCCGGCCGCGATCGAGGATCAGCGCACCGGTGCGGCCCTGCCCGGCAAGCCTGGTCAGGCCCGCATCGCCAACCAGGGCGCGGACAGCGACGATGCGCGCGCGCTGCTGCCCGATGACTCGCACGGCGACGATGAGCGTATCGACGTCGCCCATATCGACGGCCAGGTGAAGAAATCGTCGGTCCGCAAGGTCGCCGCGTTGGTGGAGCAACACCCCGACGAGACCATGGCGATCCTGCGCGGCTGGATGCATGAGGGCGCCTGATGGCCACCAGTAAGCCCCGCCGTATCGAAGATCCCACCGATCTGGGAGGCCCGGAAAAGGCCGCCGTGATCCTGCTCGCGCTCGGCGACGAGCAGCGCAGGCTGTGGGAGCAGATGGACGACGAGGAGATCCGCGTCGTTTCACAGGCCATGGTGCGGCTGGGCAATGTCACCGCCGCCGCGGTTGAAAAGCTGATTCTGGAATTCGTCGGCTCCATGAGCTCCACCGGCGCCATTGTCGGCTCGGTGGAACAGACCCATCGCCTGCTCACCTCCTTCCTGCCGCAGGAGAAGGTCGAGCAGATCATGGAGGAGCTGCGCGGTCCGGCCGGCCGGACCATGTGGGACAAGCTGGCCAATGTGAACGAGGCCGTCCTCGCCAATTATCTCAAGAACGAATACCCCCAGACCGTCGCCGTGGTGCTGTCGAAAGTGAAACCCGACCACGCCGCGCGCGTGCTCGCCGCCCTGCCGGAGGATTTCGCTCTGGAAGTGGTGATGCGGATGCTGCGCATGGAGCCGGTGCAGCGCGAGATCATCGAGAAGATCGAGGAAACGCTGCGCATCGAGTTCATGAGCAATCTGGCGCGCACCTCCAAGCAGGACAGCCATGAGCTCATGGCCGACATCTTCAACAATTTCGATCGCCAGACCGAGAACCGCTTCCTGGCGACGCTGGAGGAGCGCAATCGCGACAGCGCCGAAAAGATCCGCTCGCTCATGTTCGTCTTCGAAGATCTCGGCAAGCTCGACCCCCAGGGGGTTCAGACCCTTTTGCGCCAGGTGCCCAAGGATCAGCTGGGCCTGGCGCTCAAAGGCGCCTCGGACACGCTGCGCGACCTGTTCTTCTCCAACATGTCCGAACGCGCCGCCAAGATCATGCGCGAGGACATGGCCGCGCTCGGCCCGGTGCGCCTGAAAGACGTCGACCAGTCCCAGCAGACCATGGTCAACCTGGCCAAGGACCTCGCCGCCAAGGGCGAAATCCTCATCGCCGACGGCGGCGGCGAGGACGAGCTGATCTACTAGGGAGGATGCGAGCATGACCGACAGCTTCAAACGCTTCGCCTTCGACCGGGAATACGCCTCGGACGGCACGGTTCTGCGCGACGGCGACAAGATCAAGCGCATGCTCACAGAGGCCGAAGCGCAAGCCATGGCCGACAGCGCCGCCAGCGCGGCGCGCAACGCCGAGGAGGCCCGCGCCGCCCAGGAGGCCGCCGACGCGCTCAAGCAGGTCGCCGGCAAGCTGCAGACCATGATCGCGCGCCTGGACGCCGAGAGCGAAGCCCTGCGCCATGACGCGGCGCGGCTCGCCATCGCCGCAGCGCGCGCCGTGGCCGGCGCCGCGCTTGGCCAGTATGGCGCCGACACGGTCGAGCAGTGCGTGCGCGAGGCGCTCACCGATCTGCGCGCCGAGCCGCGCATCGCCATCCGCGTCGCGCCCCATCTGGCCGACGCGCTGGGCGAGCGGATTTACGAGTACGCCCAGCGCCAGGGCTTCGAGGGCGCCGTGGTGGTGCGCGCCGATGAAGAGGCGGCGGCCGGAGACTGCGTCATCGAATGGCGCGCCGGCGCGGTGGAACGCACCGCCGCCGAGATCGAACAGCGCATCGCCGATGCGGTGGAGACCTGGCTTGCGCGTCCCGACGAAGACCGTGACGCGGCCCAGCCCGGGGCTCAGTCCGGGGCCGGCGGCGGCGCGGCGGCCTGAACCGGCCGAAGGAGAAGATGATGAGCGATGAAATGAACCTGCCCGACCTCGCTGGCGGCGCGCCGGAAGCGGAGGAGTCCGAACCGGTCGCCGACAACGGCGCGACGCGTCAGTCCCTGATTGATCAAGAGATTCGCACCGCGGTGGACCTCGCCCCGGTCTTCGACGTGCCGGTGAACATCTCTGCGGTGCTGGGCAAAGCCCATGTGGACGTGAATTCGCTGCTGAGGCTGACCTCCGGCTCGGTGCTCGAGCTGGACCGCAAGGTCGGCGAGGCCATCGACATCTATGTGAACAACCGCCTGGTGGCGCGCGGCGAAGTCGTCGTCGTCGAAGACCGCCTGGGCGTGACCATGACCGAAATCATCAAGGACGGGGATACGGGATGACCCGCCCGACCGCTGAAGGAGCAGAAACATGCGCGTTCTGATCGTAGGAAGCCTCGGCGGGCAATTGTCCACCGCCACCAAGATCGCCATGGACCGCGGCGCCAAGGTCGCTCATGTGGACACGATCGACCAGGCCACCGCCTATCTGCGCGCCGGACGGGGCGCCGACATCCTTCTGGTGGACGTCAACCTGGACGTTCGCGCCCTGATCGACGCCAACGAGGCCGAGCGCATTTCGGTGCCGGTGGTGGCGTGCGGGGTGAGCGTGAAGCCCGAGGCGGCCGCCGGAGCCATCCGCGCGGGCGCCAAGGAATTCATCCACCTGCCTCCCGATCCCGACCTGATCGCCGCGGTGCTGGCCGCCGTCGCCGACGACGAGCGCCCGCTGGTGGCGCGCGATCCCTCCATGCTGGAAGTGGTCCGCCTGGCCGAGCGCATCGCTCCGTCGGACGCCAGCGTGCTGATCACCGGCGAAAGCGGCGTCGGTAAAGAAGTGATGGCCCGCTTCGTCCATAAAAAATCCAAGCGCGCCGACAAACCCTTCGTCTCGGTCAACTGCGCCGCGATTCCCGAAAACCTTCTGGAGTCCGAACTGTTCGGCCACGAGAAAGGCGCCTTCACCGGCGCCGTGGCCCGCCGGGTCGGCAAGTTTGAAGAAGCAGACGGCGGCACGCTTCTGCTGGACGAAATCAGCGAGATGGACGTGCGCCTGCAGGCCAAGCTTCTGCGTGCGCTGCAGGAGCGCGAGATCGACCGGGTGGGCGGCTCCAAGCCGGTGAAAGTCAATATCCGCGTCCTGGCGACCTCCAACCGCGATCTGAACAAGGCGGTGCGCGACGGGAGTTTCCGCGAAGACCTTCTGTTCCGCCTCAACGTGGTGAATCTGGCGGTGCCCGCTCTGCGCGAGCGGCCCGAGGACGGGCTGGCGCTGGCCGATCACTTCCTGAAGAAATACGCCAAGGCCAACGGGGTGGAGTTCCGCCCCCTGTCCGAAGCCGCCAAGGTGCAGATCACCAGCCGCGACTGGCCCGGAAACGTGCGCGAGCTGGAAAACGCCATGCACCGCGCCGTACTGCTGGGCGCCGGCGCCGAGATCACGCCCGACGCCATCCGCATGCCCGACGGCCGCCCCTTCTCCGGCGGCGGCTCGGTGGCCCAGAAGGCGCGCGAAGCCGCCGACGAAGCCATCAACCTGGTGGGCAAGACGGTGGCCGAGGTGGAGCAGGATCTGATCCTGGATACGCTGGATCACTGCCTGGGCAATCGTACCCATGCGGCGAACATTCTCGGCATCTCGATCCGCACCCTGCGCAACAAGCTGAAGCTCTACTCCGAACACGGCGCCGCCATCCCCGCCCCCGGCGAAAGCCGGGCGGCGGGGTGAAGATTACAAGCGCCTGCGCCTTCCTTCCTCCCAGCAGATTTGAAAGCTTTGAAAGCACCTAATGGCTGACGCACCCGCCTCCTCCGGTTCCGGATTCAGCCTGATCGGCATCGGCCGGCGCGCCCTTCGCGGCGATGTGGCCATGGGCGTCGGCGTGCTGGCGCTTCTGGTCATGCTGCTCCTGCCCATGCCGAAATTCCTGCTGGACGGGGCGCTGGCGATCTCCATCTGTTTTTCGGTGCTGATCCTGATGACGGCGCTGTTCATCAAGAGCCCGCTGGAATTCACCGCCTTTCCTGCAATCCTTCTGATCGCGACCATGCTGAGGCTGGGCCTCAACGTCGCCTCCACGCGTCTGATCCTGTCGGAGGGCGCCAGCGGCACTGAAGCCGCCGGCGACATCATCGAAGCCTTCGGCAATTTCGTGATGCAGGGCAATTTCGTCATCGGCATCATCGTCTTCATCATTCTGGTGATCGTGAACTTCGTGGTGATCACCAAGGGTTCGGGCCGGATCGCGGAAGTCGCGGCGCGCTTCACCCTGGACTCCATGCCCGGCAAGCAGATGGCCATCGACGCCGATCTGTCGTCGGGACTGATCTCCGAGCAGGAAGCCAAGACCCGCCGCAAGGAGCTGGAGGACCAGTCCAACTTCTTCGGGGCCATGGACGGCGCCAGCAAATTCGTGCGCGGCGACGCCATCGCCGGCATCCTGATCACCTCGATCAACCTGATCGGCGGCATGATCATCGGGGTCGCCCAGTCCGGCATGGAATTCGGCGACGCGGCCAACACCTACTCCACCCTGACAATCGGCGACGGTCTGGTCTCTCAGATCCCCGCCCTCATCGTGTCGCTCGCCGCGGGCCTGCTGGTCTCCAAGGCCGGTGTCGAAGGTCAGGCGGACAAGGCGGTGTTCGGCCAGCTTTCCGCCAACCCGGCCGCCATGGCCATGGTGTCGGGCACGGCGATCGCCGTCGGCCTTCTGCCGGGCATGCCGCTCCTCCCCTTCGCCGCCCTGGCCGCCGGGGCGGGCGCGATCGCCTTCTTCGGCGGCCGTGACCGGACGCGCGCCGCAGAGGACGTGGCGCGCGAGGCGGCCGATCTCGCCGACAACGAGGCCCAGGAGGCCGCGAGCACGGAGCCGCCCATTGAGGACACGCTGCATATCGACGAGCTGAAGATCGAGCTCGGCTATGCGCTTTTGCCGCTGATCAACGATGTGGAGGGCCGCCGCCTCACCGACCAGATCAAGGCGCTGCGGCGCAATCTGGCCCAGGAGACCGGCTTCATTCTGCCCAGCGTGCGGATCGTCGACAACATGCAGATGTCCGGCGAGGACTATTCCATCAAGGTCAAGGAGATGGACGCCGGCCACGGCCAGCTGAAAATGCATCATCTTCTGTCCATGGACCCCACCGGGCGCCAGGTGGACCTGCCCGGGACCCATGTGAAGGAGCCTGCCTTCGGCCTGCCCGCCACCTGGATCGAGGAAAGCATGCGCGAGGAGGCCACCTTCCGCGGCTACACGCTGGTGGATCCGGCCGCGGTTCTGGTCACCCACCTCACCGAGATCCTGCGCGACAACATGGCCGACCTTCTGTCCTACGCGGAGACCGAGAAGCTGCTGGACGCCCTGTCGAAGGAGCACAAGAAGCTGCTCGAAGACATCACCCCCGGCCAGGTCACCCGCGCCGGCATCCAGCGCGTGCTGCAGAACCTCTTAAAGGAGCGCGTCTCGATCCGCGATCTCGCCGCCATCGTGGAGGGCATCGCCGAGGCCTCCGGCGCGTCGCAGAATCTCGACGCCATCACCGAGCATGTGCGCACGCGCCTGTCGCGCCAGCTCTGCTACTCCAACCGCGGACCGGACGGCGCCTTGCCGGTGGTCTCGCTCACCCCGCAATGGGAGCAGGCCTTCGCCGAGGCTCTTGTCGGAGACGGCGAACGCCGTCAGCTTGCTCTGGCCCCCTCTCGCCTGAGGGATTTTGTGGCCCAGGTGCGCGACGCGTTCGACCGCGCAGGCGCTACGGGCGACGTGCCGGTCCTGCTGACCAGTCCGCAGATCCGGCCCTATGTGCGCTCGCTCGCCGAACGGTTCCGGCCGCAGACGGTGGTGATGAGCCAGAACGAGATCCATCCCGGCGCGCGGCTGAAAACCGTGGGCCAGGTCTAGCGAAAGTAGAGCCCGATGCGCCTTCGCACCTTCTCTGGAGCCTCGCTGAGCCAAGTCATGTCACAGGTGCGCCGCGAGCTGGGTCCCGACGCAGTGATCGTCACCACCGCGGACGCGCCCGGCGGCGGGGTTGAAGTGCGCGCCGCAGCCGAACGCGGCGCCGTCGCCGCATCCGGCGAGACCGCCGACGCCAATCTGAAGCGCCGCGACGCCGAACGGCTCAAAGGCCGCGGCGACGCCGCCGAGGGCCTCAACCGCATCGCCCGGGCGCTGGTCTGGCACCAGGTCGGCGAGCGCGCCGCCGAAGCGATCATGGAAGCCGCCGTCCAGATGGAGGACGGCGAGGCCACCGCCACGCTGGCGCGCGCCCTGGACCATCGTTACGGCGTGCACCCGGCCGAAATCGACCATGACCGCCCGCTGCTGATCGCCGGCCCGCCGGGCGCGGGCAAGTCCTCGGCGCTGGCCAAGCTGGCCGCGCGCGCCGTCACCTCGGGCGGAGCGCCCTACATCATTTCCGCCGACGCCCGCGCCGGAGCGCGCGAGCAGATGGCCGCCTACGCCCATGCGCTGGGCTGCCAGTTTGAAAGCGTCGCCGGACCCCGCGAGCTGCAGACCCTGCTCGCGCGCCTGCCGGACGGACCGGTCCTGATCGACTCTCCCGGCGTGAACCCGTTCGAGCTGGATGATCTTGAAGAGCTGTCGGACCTGGCCGAAGCCAGCGACGCGGAAATCCTCGCGGTGATGGAGGCCGGCATCGCACCGGGCGACGGCGAGGACGCCGCCAGCCTCTTCGCCAGCATCGGCGCCGGACGGATCATCGCCACCAAGATCGACGCGGCGCGCCGGCTGGGCGCCTTGCTGAGCTTTGGCGAAGCCGGTCTCGCCTACGCCCACATCTCCGCCTCGCCCTATATCGGCGCGGGGCTGGCGCCGGCCACCGCCCTGCGCCTGGCGCGCGCCCTTCTGGAAGACACCGGCTGGGAGGACGAGATATGAGTCTGCTCGCCTTTGAAGCCGAAACCGCCCACCGCGCGCCCCGGCGCGCCGGGCCGGTCATCGCCGTGGCGTCGGGCAAGGGCGGGGTCGGCAAGACCGCGCTCGCCGCCGCCCTCGCCCAGGCGTTCTCGCGCCGCAAGCAGCGCACGCTGCTGGTGGACGCCGATCTGGGCATGGCCAATGTGGATGTGCAGCTAGGACTGAACACCAAGGGCGATATCGGCGGGGTTGTCGCCGGCCGTCTGTCCATCGAAGAGGCCGTCAGCCCGGCCTGCGGCGGCGCGGACAAGCGCGGCGGGTTCGACGTCATCGCCGGGCCGTCCGGGTCGGCGGCGCTGGCGAGCCTGGACATCAACTCGGTGGGGCGCCTGGCCGCCGGCATGGCGGCGGCGAGCCTTGATTATGACCGCATGCTCATCGACCTGGCCGCCGGCGCGGAGCGCTCCACGGTGCGTCTGGCGGCGGCGGCCGACGACGTCATCATCGTCATCAATGACGAGCCCACCGCGCTCACCGACGCCTACGCCTTTGTGAAGACGCTGCGCCTGCGCGATGAAGGCGCGGCGCCCTTCGTGGTGGTCAATAACGCGCCCAACACTGAAGCCGCGAAAAAGGCCTATGCGATCTTTGGGCGGACCTGCCGCAGCTTTCTGGGATTCACGCCGCCCCTGGCCGGCATCATCCGCCGCGATCCCCATGTGGGCGACGCGATCCGCGCCCAGACCGCGCTGGCCGCCCGCTTTCCGGGCTGTGACGCCGCAAAGGACGTGGCGGCCCTCGCCGCAGCGCTGGAGCGCGGCGTCGAACCGGGATAGTCTCCTCGCTTGATTTGCGTCGACAGGGGGGCGTTACATGGGCCAGAACGCGCTCGGCATGGTGCTGGCGGGCTTCACCGCTTTCGACCTCCTGTTCATGACCTGCGCCAGCCTGATCACGGCGCTGGCCATGCGAAGCTGGTCGCAGCTTCTGGCGGCGACGCTGATCGCCTACAGCATCGACGTGGTCCTGCGCTTCGCCATGGAATTCTTAAGCGCCGGGGACATGCCGGCCAATTTCGCTATGGATCTGGCGTTCGCCCGCATGGACATGCACGGCCTGACCGCCACCGCGCGTCCCTTCATCTATTTCGCCGCCGTCGCCCTGCTGTTCGCTGTGAAGCGCCGCTATTCGCGCTAAGGCGCCGCCCCAGTTCGTCTTGCCCCTGCTTGCGAACCCGGCTTCACTCTCCCCCTGACGGGGAGGGCGCACAGCATGAGCGAGACAGGCGCGGCGCACACGCAGCCGGACCGGACCAGGACGATCGGGTTCTGGACCGGCATCATTCTGGCGGTCGGACTCCAACTCATCCCCCTGCCTGAAGGCCTGTCGCGCGAAGCCTGGCTGCTGGCCTCCCTGGCCCTGCTCATGGCCAGCTGGTGGGCCACCGAGGCGATCCCCATCGCGGCCACCGCGCTTGTGCCGCTCGCCCTCTTTCCAGTGTTCGGCATCATCTCCATGCGCAGCGCCAGCGCGCCCTACGCTGATCCCATCGTCATGCTTTTGCTGGGCGGTTTCGTGGTGGCGCTCGCAATCGAGCGGTGGAATCTCCACGCCCGCATCGCGCTCAACGTTGTGGCCGCCTTCGGCTCGCGCCCGGCCGGTATGGTCCTCGGCTTCATGGTGGCCAGCGCGATCCTGTCCATGTGGATCTCCAACACCGCCACCACGCTGATGATGATCCCCATCGCCCTGAAAGTCGCCGACGCGGTCAAGGATGAGGGCGTCGACGCGACAATGTTCGCGCCGGCGCTCGCCCTGGCGGTCGCCTACGCGGCCTCGGTGGGCGGGATCATGACACCGGTGGGCACGCCCACCAATCTGATCGCCATGGGTTTTCTCGACCGCGAGTTCGGCGGTGTGATCAGCTTTCCCCAATGGATGATCGTGGGCGTGCCCAGCGCGCTTCTGATCATCCCCGCCATGTGGCTGATCCTGACCCGCTTCGCCTTCAAGGTCGCCGACAAGGCGCCGAGCGGGGCCGGGCGCGCGGTGATCCTGGAGCAGAGGCGCGCCCTCGGTTCCATGACCACGCCGGAGATCCGCGTGGCGCTGGCCTTCGGGATGGTGGCGCTGTTGTGGATGGGGCGTGAGCTTCCCGGCTTTCTCATCGGTCTGGACGGGATCACCTTCGGGTGGAATCCCCTGCTGGCCTGGACGTCGGCGCAGATCGGCCTGCCGGTGACGCCGCAGCTGGGCAACGCCCAGATCGCCATGGCCGGCGCGCTGGCCGTGTTCCTGATCCCGGCGGGCGGCGCGGCCAAGGGCGAAGCCCTGATGGACTGGGACACCGCCAGACGCCTGCCCTGGGAGGTGATCCTCCTGTTCGGCGGCGGCCTGTCTCTGGCGGCGGCGATCCAGGCCACGGGGCTGGCCGAATGGATCGGCTCGCATCTTTTGTGGGTCGCGGCGCTGCCCACCCCGCTCACCGTGCTGATCCTGGCTTTGATCGTGGTGTTTCTCACCGAGCTGACGAGCAATGTGGCCACCGTCTCCGGCTTCCTGCCGGTGCTGGGCGCAGTGGCGGTCCAGGCCGGGGTGCCGCCCGAACATCTCATCGTGCCGGTGGCCCTGGCGGCCAGCTGCGCCTTCATGCTGCCGGTGGCCACAGCGCCCAACGCCATCGTCTACGCGTCGGGCGCCGCCAGCATGAAGCAGATGATCAAGGCGGGCTTCCGCATCAATCTGGTGGCCGCCCCGATCATCGCGCTGGTGGCGAGCCTGCTCAGCGGCGTGGCGTTTCCGGTTTAGGGGCCGCTTCCCCCTGGGCCTGCCGGCCCGTTCGCTCGCTTCAATTGGCCCACCGGGCCAATTGATCCGCGACGCGGACCGCGGCTCACCCCAGCAGCATCTTTTCCAGCGCGTCGACGCTGTCCACATAGGCCGGGGCCTTGGCGCGGACCGGGGCGCGGTCGGCGATGGCGCCGAAGCCGATAAAGCTGTCGGCGGCGCCCTTTGCGAAAGCCTCGTAATCGGTCATGCCGTCGCCGATCATCACCGCCAGCGGCTTGCCGGTGAGGGTTTTGAGGCCCTTGACCACGCCGGCCTTGCCGCCCGAGCGAGACAGCGGATTGGCGCGGTCGAACCCGGCCACCCGGTCCTCCTCGTCATAGACGAAGCGGTTGGCGCGCATTTCGCCCGGCGACAGGCCCATATCCTTAAGCGCCGGTTCAACGAGATCGATGAATCCGCCCGACACCGCGGCGACGTCGCAGTTTTTCTGGCGCAGGCGTTCGATCAGATCGGCCATGCCGGCGGTCTGGTGGGAGCGCAGCGCTTCGCTCGCCTCCTCCACCTGGCTGCGCGCCAGCGAAGCGATCGCCAGGCGCTGCTCGAGCGAGGTGCGAAAATCGAGCGCGCCGGCCATGCCGCGATCGGTGATGTCTTTGAGTTCGCGTGTGCGTTTTGGTCCGTCAGGCGCGGCCTCAAGGGCGCGCTCCACGGCGAAGTCCAGGCTCTCCACAGCCAGAAGCGTGGAGTCCACGTCGAAGATGATGAGGCGGCTCATGGATCGGTTCACTCTAAGCGAGGGTTGGCGGGTATAGCCTTGCGGCGCCCGCTTGGCCACAGCGCGATGCGCCTGCGACGCCGCTTTGAATTTGCTTTATGTTAAAAACGCCATGCGGCCCCGCCCGTTGCGCCGGGCGGACGGCTTTCGCGCTAGAACTCCACCCCCGGCGGGACGGTCTCGCGCATGAGGCGGCGCAGACGTTTATGGTCCGGCGACACGGTGGCCATGAGCGCGTGAAAGCGCGGCGAGTGGTCCATCACCAGAAGGTGGCAGGCCTCGTGGGCGCAGACATAATCAATCAGCGCCTCGTCAAAGTGGATCAGCCGCGCATTCATGCGGATCGACCCGTCGCTGGAGCAGCTTCCCCAGCGCGCCGCCTGCTCTCGCACGAAGACCTTGGGGCGTTTCGCGCCCAGCTTGCCGGCGTAGTGTTCCAGCTTCGGCGTCATCAGCGCCAGCGCCTCGTCCTTGCGCCATCGATGCAGGGCCCGGCGCACGGTGGAGGCGGCCATGTCAGGCTCCAGGCGCTCGTCGATGCGCACTTCCAGCCTCGACGGCCCGCGCTCGACCACTGTGCGCGCCTTGGGGTGGGAGGTCACGGTGAGGACCAGCTCACCGCCCAGCCAGCCCACCGCCTCGCCGTCCACGCCGCGCAGCTTTGCACGGGCGCGCGAGGCGGCGCGCTCGAGGCGGTCGAGGATCCAGCCTTCCTTCTCCCGGGCCGCGCGCTCGGCATGGTGCAGGCCCAGGCTCGACGGCAGGGTGATCACCAGACCCTCCTCGCCAATGCGCAGCCCGATCGTGCGCCGGCGCTTGGAGCGGGCCACCGTGTAGGCGATTTCGCGATCGCCAAGCTGGATGGAGCGACGGGTCATTTGATCAGTATAGACACAGAGCAGAGCGATTCGCTTTGCGGCGTGGCGCCCTGGCGCGGCAGGTTCGCGAGATCAGCTTTTGGGCCCGGTCCCCGGGCGCAGAAAAGCGAACATGTGAGGCACGAAATCCACCTTACCGAGCGCCACGCCCTGGTTTCGCAGAATGGTGTAGGCCGCCATGACGTGAAAATAGAACTGCGGCAGCGCCCAGTCGCGCGCATACTGCTCGCCTTGCAAATCAAACGCGATGCCCACCGGAAGCTCGAGCGCGAGCGGCTGTCCGGCGCCGGCGTCCATGGCGTCGCCGGGCTGGCTTTCGAGAAAGGCCAGCGTCGCGTCGATATGGGCCACGGCGTCCGCGATCGTGCCGGGCTCTTCATCCTCGCCCGTGGCTTCGCGGCGAAGCACATCCACGACCTGCGGGAGCGGCTCGTGGCGCAGGCGGTGGACGCCTTCATAAGCCTGGATGCAGGCGAATCGGACCTGGGTCGCCAGCGGAAACATGTCGTCGGCCAGGCGCGCGGCCATAAGCGCGTCGGCGTCTGCCGGCCGCTCGCCGGCCGCTTTCGACAGCCAGGCGGAGAGCGCCTTGAGCGTCTGGATATAGCTGGGAAGCAGCAGGTCTGTCAGGGTCATCGGATCGTCCTTTTGATGCTGTCGCGCACCGGACCCCGGAGCGGCTGAAAAGGCAAGTGGAAACCAGCCGGACTGAGCCGCCCCGCCTCGGTTTCACGCCCTGTCTGCCCCCCGGGCTCGCCGCAGGCTCGCCGCAGCCTCACCCTGATGGTCCGGCCTAACCCGCCGTGCCGGAAATCCAGCCGCCGCCCAGCACGCGGTCATGGCCCGGCGCGTCGTAGAAGACGCAGGCCTGGCCCGGCGCGACGCCTTCCTCGCCCTGATCCAGCAGCACGTGAACCGCGCCGTCGGAGGTGATCTCCAGCACCGCCGGGCTTGGCGGGCGGGTGGAGCGCACCTTCACGCCCACCGCCAGACCGTCCGCGTCGGAAAGATCGCCGTCGCCGATCCAGTTCACGTCCTTCAGGGCGATACGGCGCACATCCAGCGCCTCGCGCGGGCCGACGACGACCTGCGCCGCCGCGGCGTCCAGGCGCACCACGAACAGCGGCTCGCCCACCGAGACGCCAAGGCCGCGGCGCTGGCCCACCGTATAGCGGATCACGCCCTCATGGGCGCCCAGCACCCGGCCGTCCACATGGACGATCTCGCCGGGGCGGCTGGCGCCCGGGCGCACCTTCTCCACCACGGCGGCGTAATCGCCGTCGGGCACAAAGCAGATGTCCTGGCTGTCGGGCTTGGCCGCCACCACAAGGCCCATGGCCGCGGCGAGTTCGCGGGTCTGGTCCTTTTCAAGATGGCCCAGCGGAAAGCGCAGATAGTCCAGCTGCTCAGGGGTCGTGGCGAACAGGAAATAGGACTGGTCCTTGCCCGCATCGGCGGCGCGGCGCAGCTCGGCGCGGTTTCCGGTCATGGCCCGGCGGATATAGTGGCCGGTGGCCAGCGCATCGGCGCCGAGCTGTTTCGAGGTCGCCAGAAGGTCGGCGAACTTCACAGACTGATTGCACCGCACGCAGGGGATCGGCGTGGCGCCGGCCAGATACGTGTCGGCGAAATCCTCAATCACGGCTTCGCGGAAGCGGGTTTCGTAATCCAGCACATAGTGGGGAAAGCCCATGGCCTCGGCCACGCGGCGCGCATCGTGGATGTCCTGACCTGCGCAGCACGCGCCCTTGCGATGGATCGCTTCGCCGTGGTCGTAGAGCTGCAGCGTCATGCCCACAACGTCATAGCCGGCCCGGTGCAGCACCGCCGCCACCACACTGGAATCCACGCCGCCGGACATTGCCGCCACCACGCGGTGGCTGGACGGATCGCCGCCCAGATTCAGGAAATCGCCCACCAGGCCGTATTCGGCCATGAGCGCATCGACTTTATCCGCATTAAAGGCGGACACCCCCGGCGGGGCGGGCGCCCGCGCCGGAACGTTCGAGATCAAACTCGCCATCTTACCTCTCCCCCGCCGGTTCAAGGCCGGCGGCGAATGAATGAAGCGCGTTATGTAGTCAGTCCTGACTGAAAATGCGAGCCCTACTTCACCCGGCGTTCCTTGATCAGGGTGCGCTTGTAGAGCGCGTCGTCCTGAAACCAGTGCCAGGTGCGGCCGCGATCGTTTCCGTTCCGGCTGATCTGGATCATCTCATAGAGATACTCGCCGGGCAGATCCTTGCGCACCCAGGTCAGGCACACCGTGCGCGCATCGATCTCCCAGGCGCAGCCCTCGATCCGCTCGGTGTCCCACCAGATGCGCTGCTCGGCGTATTTACCGGGAAAATCAAAGCTCTCCTCGCGCCCGTCCGCCCAAGTGTAACGATTGGTCTGGTGGTAATCCCACTCGCCGTCTTCAGGAAAGCCGCAGATCAGATAGCTCTTGTGGCGGTCGAGCTCCTGATTGTCGGCGTCCACATGGAGGTACTCGCCTTCCCACTCGCCTTCATGGCGGGCCAGAACCGGCATGCGCCAGCGGATCAGTTTCATGGCCTTCCCCTTCATCACACTTGGAAAATCACTGCGCCTGCGGCAGGTTGACGGGCGCGTCGGGGAAAAAGATATATCCTTTACATCACGCGGCCAGAGGGGCGGAGACTTTCATGAGCAATGAGGCGGTGTATCTGGCGCGCTCGGGCGCCGCGGCGCATCTGGTGCTGAACAAGCCGGAGAAGAAGAACGCCCTGTCTCACGCCATGTGGATTGCGATTCCGCAGCTCCTTAGCGAGGCTGAAGCCGATTCGGGCGTGCGTGTGCTTGTTGTGCGAGGGGCCGGCGGCGCGTTTGCGGCCGGCGCTGACATCTCCGAATTTGAAGAGGTCTATTCCACGCCGGAGCGGGCCGAGGCCTATTCAGCCGCCATCGCGGCGGCGCTGGACGGGCTCGCGGCGTTTCCCAAACCGACGCTGGCGGCCATCGAGGGCGCGTGCGTGGGCGGGGGCTGCGGCCTGGCGCTGGCGTGTGATCTTCGCTTTGCGGCCGAAGGCTCCAAATTCGGCATCACGCCGGGCAAGCTCGGGCTTGTCTACACACTCAACGACACCAAGCGCCTGATCGACGCGGTGGGCGTCTCCGCGGCGCGCGACATCCTGTTCACCGGGCGGATTCTGGGCGCGGAGGAGGCGCGAGCCCTGCGCCTGATCGACCGGCTGGTGGAGCCCGCCGCCCTGATGAGCGCGGTGGAGGGCTGGGTGGCGCTGGCGGCCAAGGCCAGCGGGCGTTCGGCCGCGGTGACGAAGCAGATCATCGCGCGCATCCTCGCCGGGCAGGCCACCGACGACGCGGCCACCAAAAAGCTCTTCCTTGAAGCCTTTCAGGGCCCGGATTTTCAGGAGGGCTACCGCGCCTTTCTGGAGAAACGCACTCCCCACTTTCCCGAGTAGGCCATGCCCGTTCTCTACACTGTCGATCTCTCGCCCTACGCCGCGCGCGTGCGCCCGGCCGTGTACTGGAAGGGTCTGGAGGATGTCATCGCCTTTGAAGCCCCGCACGGCGGGCTGAAGAGCGAGGCCTATCTGAAGGAAAATCCGCTGGGCAAGGTTCCGGCCCTCAAACTGGACGACGGATTCTGTCTGCCTGAACGCGAGCTGATCCTGGAATACATCGAGGACAGCCACCCTGAGCGCGCCTTGCGCCCCGCCGATCCGGAAACCGCGGCCAAAGCCCGTCTGTGCGCGCGCCTGGCTGATCTCTACCTGGCGCCCGGTCTTGGCCCGGTCTTCACCAACGCCGATCCGTCACAACGCGACGAGACGGCCGTGGATTCAGGCTTTAAAACCGTCGCGGACGCCCTCGGCCATATCGAGCGCTATCTCGACGCCGACGGCCCTTGGGCCATGGGCGCGACGCCCAGCACCGCCGACTGCGCCCTGGCGCCCATGCTCTGGTTCATCCACTGGGCCGACGCCTGGTATCAGCGCACAACCCTCGCCGACCCGCCCAAATGCCAATGGCTCTTTGAAACCGCCCAAACCGACCCCGCCAGCGCCAAGGTCTACGGCGAGCTGGACACGGCGCTGAAAGCGCGCTTCGGGGGGTAGGCGAGGGCGGCCTGCAGCAATGAGGCGATTGTGGGGTGAATTTTTGTGCCTCATAGCGCAGGGCCTAGACCCCAAGCGCTTCAGAGTGACAGGCAGATTTTCACGAAATCAGGATCCCGGATCCCAGCGGTCGGTTCCAGAATGACATGGGTCAGCCTCCAAGGCTTGCCGGCCCGTTCGCCGCCTTAAATCGATCCCCCGATCGATCGCGTGGCTCCGGCGAAAGCGCGCCGCGCCCTACTCCGCCGCCTCGCGCCGCTCAGCGTCATACCTGTCCCCGTCGGCTTTCATCTCTTCGATGCCGAGCAGGGTGTTGAGCTGGCCGAAGTCGAGCATGCGGTTGCGGTAGCCGGCGGTGGCGCCGTGGGTTTTCAGCTCGGTGAGGAATTCATCGGCCATGAAGGCGAAGGCGCGCACCAGGGCGCCGGGGGTGATGACGAGCTGGAAGCCGGCCTGTCCCAGATCGCCGGCGTTGCGCAGCGGCGTGCGCCCGCCCTCCACCATGTTGGCCAGAAGCGGCGCGCGGCCTTCGAACCGCGCCGCGATAGCCGTCATCTGATCGAGATCGGCGGGCGCCTCCACGAACAGGACGTCGGCGCCGGCGGCGAGATAGGCCTCGGCGCGCTCCAGCGCCCGGTCGAAGCCCTCCACAGCGATGGCGTCGGTGCGCGCGATGATGAGGGTGTCCTCGCTTTCGCGGGCATCCACGGCGGCGCGCACCTTGCCGGCCATTTCCTCGGGGCTGATAAGGGTCTTGCCGGAGAGATGGCCGCATCTTTTGGGCAATTGCTGGTCTTCCAGCTGGATCGCGGCGGCGCCCGCGCGCTCGAAGGTTTTCACCGTGCGGATGACGTTGAGCGCATTGCCGAACCCGGTGTCGGCGTCGACGATGAGGGGCAGGTCCACGCGCTCGGTGATGCGCGCAATGGTGTCGGCCACCTCCTTGGCGCTCATGAGGCCGAGATCCGGGCGGCCCAGCTGGGTGTAGGCGATGGAGGCGCCGGAGAGATAGGCGGCCTCGAACCCGGCGCGCTCCACCATCAGGGCGGAGAAAGCGTCATAGACGCCGGGCGCCAGGACCGGACCGTTATTGCTCCCATGGCTGTTCAGGCGGGCCTTCAGCGCGCTTTTCCGGCTGGCCTTCGATGACGTCATGACGCGCTCCCTGGCGACGTTGCGGCGGGTTTCTTGAACCGCTCTTTCAGATGGGCCATGAGCCCGCCCGCCTCGATCATCGCCATGAGGTGGGGCGGGATGGGCGTGACGGCGTGGCTCGCGCCTGTGGTGAGATTGTCCAGCCGGCCGGCGGCGAGATCGAGCCGGAGGCGGTCGCCGACCGAGATGCGGCCGTCCGGATCAAAGTGGATCGCCGGCAGGCCGATATTGATGGCGTTGCGATAGAAGATGCGCGCGAAGCTCTTCGCGATCACCGCCGAGACGCCCAGCGCCCGTAAGGAGATCGCCGCTTGCTCGCGGCTGGACCCGATGCCGAAATCGGCGCCCGCCACCACCATGTCGCCGGGCTGCACGGATGTCGCGAACGCGGGGTCCACCGCCTCCAGCGTATGCCGGGCGAGCGCTTCAGGGCCCTTTTTCATGGCGTAGCCGGGCGCCAAGAGATCGGTGTCGATCCGGTCGCCATAGAGCCAGGCGTTTCCCTCGCGAACGCTCATGCCGCTTTCCTGTGCCCTGTGAGGAAGGGGCGCGGATCGGTGATCTCGCCCGCCACTGCGCCGGCGGCCACCGCATAGGGCGAGCCCAGATAGACTTGCGCGTCCTTGTGGCCCATGCGGCCCTGGAAATTGCGGTTGGTGGAAGAGAGGCACACCTCCCCCTCGGCCAGAAGCCCCGCGCCGAGCCCGGCGCAAGCGCCGCAGCCCGACGGCAACATCACCGCGCCGGCTTCTGTGAGGATCGCCAGCGTTCCGTCTTTGGCCGCAGCCTCGGTCACCTTCGCCGACGCGGGCGCCACCAGAAGCCGGGTGCGCGCCGACACGGTGCGGCCCTTCAGCACCGCGGCGGCCATGTGGAGATCGGAGAGCTTCGCGCCGACGCAGGCGCCGATATAGGCTTGGTCGATGGCGATCCCGGCATGGACCGACACCGGCGCGGCGTTGGCCGGGCTGTGGGGCGCGGCGATCTGGGGCTCCAGCGCGCCGGCGTCCAGATGATGGGTGTGGGCGTAGGTGCAGCCGGGATCGGAGCGCCACAGGGTCAGGGCCGCCTCGTCCACCGCGCCGCCATGGGCGCGCACATGGGCGAGCGTGACCGCGTCGGGTTCGATGATCCCGGTTTCACCGCCGAGCTCCGCGGCCATGTTGGACAGCACCGTGCGCTGCTCCATGTCCAGGGCACGCACCGCCTCGCCGCCATACTCGATCGCCCTGAAATGATTGCCCATGCCCAGATCCCGGCACAGGGCGAGCATGACATCCTTGGCGGTGACGCCGCGGGACAGGGAGCCGGACATCTCCACGCGCACGGTCTCTGGAACCACGGTCCAGGTCTCTCCGGTGGCGACGATGGCCGTCATGTCGGTGGCGCCGAATCCGGCCGCATAGCAGCCATAGGCGCCGGCGTTGGTGGAATGGCTGTCGCCACCGGCGATGAACAGGCCCGGCCTTGCGTGCCCGTTTTCGGCGAGCATGACGTGGCAGATGCCGCGCATGTCGTAAAAATTCTTCACGCCGTAATCGCGCGCGAACTCGCGGGTGAGCTTCAGAATGGCGGCGCTGTCGGCGTCCACCGCCGGCACGTAGTGGTCTGAGACCAGCACCACCCTGGACGGGTCCCAAAGCCCTGTTCCCAAAGCCTCCAGGCGGGCTTTCCAGCGGCGCGGACCGGAGCTGTCATGGGCCATGGCCAGATCCACCTTTACGGTGATCATCTCGCCCGGCGACACTGCGTCGCGCCCGCTGGCGCGGGCCAGGATCTTTTCAGTAAGGGTTGCGGGCATATCTCCGCCTCCGCTAACACCGATGGAACAGACCGGCTTTGATCTAAATTACCGGTTCGACAGGTTACGTGCAAAAGATATATCTTTATATCATTCACTGTGAACCCGGCCTGTGGCGCCCGAGAGGAAATCGGTGCGCCCGGGCCTGACAAGAAGGACGACCGCCATGGCCGCGCTGGACGCTGCGAACGAACAGGGCCTCAGCTTCTCCTGGGAAGACCCGCTCCACCTCAATCATCAGCTCAGCGAAGAAGAGCGGATGATCTCCGAGACCGCGCGCCAGTATTGCCGCGAAAAGCTGCTGCCGCGCGTGGTGGCCGCCTATCGCGAGGAAAATTTCGACCGCACGATCATGACCGAGATGGGCGAGCTTGGCCTTCTGGGCGCCACGGTGGCTGAACAATACGGCGGCGCGGGGCTCTCCAACGTCTCCTACGGGCTGATCGCGCGCGAAGTCGAGGCGGTGGATTCAGGCTATCGCTCGGCCATGAGCGTGCAGTCCTCGCTGGTGATGTATCCCATCGAGGCGTTCGGCTCCGAAGCCCAGAAGCAGAAATACCTGCCCAAGCTCGCCAGCGGCGAATGGGTGGGGTGCTTTGGTCTGACCGAGCCCGACGGCGGCTCCGATCCGGGCGCCATGCGCACCAACGCCAAGAAGGTGGATGGCGGCTATATCCTCAACGGCGCCAAGATGTGGATCACCAACTCGCCGATCAGCGATCTGGCGGTGGTGTGGGCCAAGCTCGACGGCAAGATCCGCGGCTTCATCGTGGACAAGGGCACCGACGGCTTCGATTGCCCGAAGATCGAGGGCAAGCTCAGCTTGCGGGCCTCGGTGACCGGGTCAATCTCGCTCAATGACGCCTTCGTACCGGAAGAAAACTTGCTGCCCAACGTGTCGGGCCTGCGCGGACCGTTCTCCTGCCTGAACAAGGCGCGCTACGGCATCGCCTGGGGCGCCATGGGCGCGGCGGAGTTCTGCTGGCGCGCAAGTCGCGATTACGCCATGGAGCGGATGGTCTTCAACAAGCCCATCGCCGGCACCCAGCTGGTGCAGAAGAAGCTCGCCGACATGCAGACCGAAATCGCGCTGGGCTATCAGGGGGCGCTGCGCCTGGGCCGGCTGCTGGATGACGGCGCCTGGGTTCCGGAAGCCATCTCCATGATGAAGCGCAATAATTGCGGCAAGGCTCTGGCCATCGCCCGCGAGGCCCGCGACATACATGGCGGCAACGGTATCGCGGAGGAATATCACATCCTGCGCCACGCCATTAATCTGGAAACGGTGAACACCTATGAGGGCACCCATGACGTGCACGCCCTGATCCTGGGCCGTGCGCAGACGGGCCTTCAGGCGTTCAGCTAGGCGGAAATGGCGGGTATGTCCTGCCCCACGGTCCAACGCCCCGAGACGCCCTGCTTCCTCATCCTCGCCCATGACGGGGAGGATGAGGATCGGGCGGCGCGGCTGCGCGCCGAACATCTGGACGGGCATCTGGCGCACGTGGAGGCGCACTGGCGGCGCTATGTCACCGCCGGACCGATCCGGACGCCGGGTGCGGCGCGGATCATTGGGTCAAGTTTTATGGTGCTGGCCGAGAGCGAGGCGGACGCGCGCGCCCTGATGGACGGCGATCCGTATTTTACCTGCGGGCTCTATGGCCGTGTTGAGGTCTACGCCCAGACCCTCGCAATCGGCGAGTATCTGGGCGGGAAGACCTGGGAGAGCGCCGATGCGCTTCGCCCTATGGCGGCCGGCGGCGAGCGCCGGCGCCGGGATACGCCCTAGCGCATCTCCCACCAGGGCCGGCGGCCGGTGAGGTTCAGCGACAGCGGATCAGGCCGTGAGACGTGACCGGTGAGCGCAAGGACCGCGATCGTCGCGCCGATGCCGGCGAGCACGACCATCACGATCATGTCCGAAGACAAAAGGCGCGGCGCGGCGAAGGCGAAGCCCAGCCAGGCGCTGATGACCATAGCGGGCAATAGAAAGCGTGACATGACAGACCCCTTTCTTCTTCTTGTTGCTCGGGATGTAACATAACTGTCATGAAAAGCGCGCGAACGCAAGTTTTTGTTCCGGACCCGGAGATTTTATTGCAGCCGCGAAGATTAATTTTTTAGTCAGGACCCGGATTTATCAATCAGGTCTGAGCCTTGCGCCCCGCGCACCCCATGAACCTTGCACATATAGACTATCGCCGCCAGCGGGTGCTTAACCACCCCGCGAACATCAAGGCCGAATTGGTTATACCAAGCCCTCAGGCGACGCGATCCCCGCCGGCCAGCGCCGGCATTTTGTGACAAACGAAAGCGCCCTTACTCTTCCTCGCGGTAGGCGCTGAGCGGCAAGGGTGCGCCGGTGTTGGCGATGAGGGCCTTGCGGCGGAAGAAGCGGGTGAGGCCGGCGGCGCCCATGCGCGAGGGGCCGAGGCCGGAGGCCTTGAAGCTCTGCTTCTCAGCTTCGTAGAACAAGGCTGTGAGGGCGGCGTCATTGAGGCTGACCGCCCCGGCCTCCAGCCGGCGGCCGATCGCTTCGGCCTCCTCCAGCGTGCCGGCGAACACGGCGGCGGAAAGCCCGAACTGGGTGTCATTGGCCAGGCGCACCGCCTCGTCGATATCGTGAAACGCCATGACCGGCAGGACCGGCCCGAAGGTCTCCTCCACCATCACGGTCATGGAATGATCCACGTTCGACAGCACCGTGGGCCGGATCCAGAGGCCGCCGCCATGGATCTCGATCTCGCCGCCGGTATGGACGCGCGCACCCTTGGCTTTCGCATCCTCGATCTGGCCGGCGATTGTCTCGGCCTGGCGATCAAAGATCAGCGGGCCCAGCTCGCCGAAATTGATGTCGGGCTGGTTCAGGCGTACCGCGCTTGCGGCCGCCACGAGCTTTTCCAGGAAGGCGTCATGGACGGCGACATCCACATAGATGCGCTCGATGGACTGGCAGGCCTGGCCGGTGGAAAGCACCGAGCCACGAAGCGCCGCGATAACCGCGTGGTCGAGATCGGCGGTTCTTGTGATGATGAGCGGGTCCTTGCCCCCCAGCTCCAGAAAGGCCGGGATCAGGCGCGCCGCGGCGCCGGCGGCGACCTTGCGGCCGGTGGGCACGCTGCCGGTGAAGCAGATGAGATCGCAGCGCTCGATCAGGCCCTGACCGGTCTCCCCGGCGCCGGGCGTGAACGCCAGCAGGTCTTCAAGGCCAGCCGCGGCGATGGTGGCGCGCAGCGGCTCCACGAAGCGGGGCGTCACCTCGCTGGGTTTCACGATCACCACGCATCCGGCGGCCAGCGCCGGAATCGCGTCGATCAGCGACAGCGTCAGCGGGAAATTCCACGGGCTGATCACGCCGACGAGCGCATAGGACATGTACTGGCCGCTATGTTTCAGCCCGGGATTGGAGCGGCCCTCCAGCCAGCCGGCCTTGGGCGCCAGCATCGGCGCGGAGACCGCCCAGCCGCGGATCGAGGCGATGGCGCCCTGCACTTCCAGGCGCGCCACGCGGCGCCGTCCCGTGTCGATCTCCAGCGCCGCAGCGACGGCGTCCAGATCCGCCTCGAGGGCGTCGGCCCAGAGCGACAGCTTCGCCATGCGATCTTCAATTGCAAGCGCGGCCCAGCTGGTTTGCGCGGCGCGCAGGCGGGCGGCGAGCGCGTCAAGCTCGGCCGGCGTCGGCGGCGTGATCTGGTTATCATGCTGGCCGGTGCGGGGATTGCGGACCTGGATCGTCATGGATCGCCTTCTTAAAGCCCCAGCGCGCCGGGATTGATCAGGGAGTCAGGATCGAGATGGGCTTTCAGCGCCTTTAGCAGCGCCAGCGCCGGCGCCGATCGGGTTTGGGTGAGCGGATAGGTGCGGCCCACCTGAAAATGCGCCGCGCCGTGGCGCACGAAAATCTCCACCACGCCTTTGCGCGCCTCGGCCACCAGCGCGGTTGCGGCAGGATCTGCGGGCTTGCGCTTGAGGGATTTGAGATAGCCCGCCTCGACGCTGATCTCGTGCAGTTCAAACAGATCGTCGGGCCACAAAAAGACCGGCTCGATGAGAAAGCCGGTGGTTCCAAGCGTCGTGATCAGCGTTCCGGTGGTGACGTCGTGGGCGGTAAAGCGCTCTTTCAGCGTCTGGAAATACGCATCGATCTCGCTCCAGCAGGCCGGGCCGTCGCCCATGGCCACCACGCCGTGCACCGGCACCCAGCGCTCGGCGTTAGGGCCGATCATATTGTTGAGCGGGGTGAAGGGGCTCGCGCGGATCACCTTGGGAATGGTGGGCTCGACGCGTTCGCCGCCCTCGGCCTCGCACAGGGCCGTAAGCTGGCGGTGGGCGTCGTCCACGCCGGCCTTCGACGCGCCTTCTGTGACGAAGTGGAGATTGAAGTCTGCGTCGCCGATGAAGGAGCGGCCGGCCAGCGCCATCTTCGCGCCCTCGGCCACGCCCTTAAGCAGGCTTTTCTGACCCGTGACGACCTTGCCCAGCGTCTTGGCGTCGCTCATCAGGCTGGCCCGCTTCATCCGCACGGCGGTGAGGCCGGGATCAAAGCCGAAGACCTCGCAGGCGAGATTTGTGCGCCCCAGCGCGGCCATGGCGCGCGCGCAGGCCTCGCGGTCTGAAAATGAAAAACTGCCCCAGCGCTCATGGGCGGGCGCGGGGATGAGCTTCAGGGTGATTTCGGTCTTCACCCCCAGCGCTCCGGCGTCGCCGCAGAACAGCCCGGTGAGGTCGGGGCCGTAATGGCGAAAGAAGGGCTTGGCGGCGCCCTGACCGGTCTCGCCCGCCGCCGTGCCGGTGCGCAGGATCGACCCGTCCGGGAGCGCCACGCTCACCGACAGCACGCTTTCAGCGGTGGGGCCGTGGGTTCCCGCGCCGAAGAAGGCGTTGTTCTGGCTCACCCCGCCGCCGATGGTGGAGGAGATTCCGGAGAGCGGCCCCCAGAAGGGCGAGCGCAGGCCCGTGGGCGCTAGAGCGTCATGGAGGGTCTTCCAGGTGCACCCGGCCTCCACGCGCGCGTACATGTCGGCCTTGTTGATCTCGAGCACGCGGTCCATGCGCACCGTGTCGAGGCTCACCCCGCCCGGCTTCGATGCGAGATAGCCGGCGGTGTAGCTCATCCCGCCGCCGCGCGGATACATGGCCTGGCCCGCCGCCGCGCACGCGGCCACCACGGCGGCGCACTGAGCCGCGTCGGCGGGGCTGACCACCAGATCGACCTCGGCGCCCTTGGTCCATACATCCTGGGAGTAGAGCGCGCGCGCATCTGCGCCGGCGGCCACATGCTCGCGCCCCACGATCTGGACGAGGGTTTCAGTGAGCGCAGAGTCGGCGAGGCGGGATCGGGCCATGGCGGATCTCCAGATCAGGCGGGCGTGAAAACGCCCAGCGCGGCCGCGGCGAGAAGCGCCGCCCAGATGGTGAGGACATAGATTTTGGCGTGAGACAGGCTTGCGCGGATGGCGGCGTTCTCCGCCGGTCCGGCCTCGCCCCTGGCGAGCTGTCCGAAGGCCGGCCCGAACGGAGCAAGCGCGCGGCGGATCAACAGGCCGCAGGCGATCGCCAGCGCCAGCAGGAGGAGCTTGACGGCCAGAAAGAGCGGCGCGTCGATCAACCCGGCGAGCATGCCCGCGCCGCCGCCAAGAAGGCCGGCCAGTGCGATGAGGCGGATCGCCATGTCCATCGGGCGCACCACGCCCAGCGGCCCGGCCTTGAAGTGCACCAGCCAGGCCAGCGCCGCCCAGACCGCCGCCGCGGCGAAGGCGAGCCACACCCACTGAAAATCCAGCTCCAGCCAGCCGCGCGAAACAGACAGCGCGAGCCCGGTGGGGAAGGCGAAGATCAGCGCCATGCGCGGCGCCATGTCCACATTCATCAGGATGCTTGCTGCGGCCATTCGGCCGGCGGCGGGACGCGTCTCGTCGACCACCAGGCGGCTGGCGTAGAACGCGCCGAGATCGCCGCCCAGCCAGTAGACCAGCACCAGAATGTGCAGAAGGATCCAGACCGGACCGCCCATCACCGCTCCCCTCGCCCGCCGGGGTCTTGAAAACTACGGTGTTTTCACCGCGCCGGGCTTGCCTGCGGCTCAGCGCCGCCTACAAATGATATAGTTATATATCTTTTGCCGGGAGGCCAAGGGCGTGAGAGGCGGAGTCGGCGAGAGATCAGGCGAGCTCTGCGTCGCCCCAGCTGGTGTCGCCGGGTTCCTTGCGCACAAGGCGCATATGGTAGCGGAAGCGCTCGGGCCGGTAATAGGCGATGATGTGCTGAACAGCGCGTCCGTCGCGCCCGCGCATGATGCGCTTGATCTTCAGGAGTGGCGCGCCGGGACTGACTTTCAGGGCGGCGGCGATCTGGGGATCCGCCGCCACGGCGGTCAGCGTCTGGTCGGCCTCCACCGCCTCGGCGCCGGCCCGCTTGAGCAGTTCGAGCATGGGCTCGGTCTTCAGCTCGTCCTGGGTGTAGCGCGCGGCGATCTCTCCGGGCACATGGGTGATGAGGTAGGAGAAGGTGTCGTTCTCCAGGCTCCTCAGCCGGACCGCGCGCTGCAAAGGCGCGCCGGGCTCCAGCGCCATTTCCGCGGCCAGCTCGTCATCGGCCTCCACAAAGGCGGCTTCGAGAAGCTGGACCTGGGTCTCCAGACCCATGCGTTTGAGAGCGTCGAACAGGGTGTCGAACCGGCCCTCCACCACGGGCACGCCGGTATTGTGGGTGACCACGGTGCCGCGCCCGCGATGGCGGGTGACGAAGCCGTGGGCGGCCAGCTCGTTCATCGCCCGCTTCACCGTGATGCGCGAGACGTCGAACAGCCGGGTCAGCTCCTGCTCGCCGGGCAGGATGACGCCGGCCGCAAACGCGCCGTCGCGAATCCGGTCGCGCAGCACCAGAAAGATCTGATGATAGAGCGGCGTCGGCAGGCTCTCGTCTATCAGATCGGGCGAGAGACCGGCGCTAGGGGCGGGGCGAGACGTCATCAGCACTCATGTATTACGTTTGAGACAGCCATGTTTAGCCGATTTGCCTGGACAAACCAGCACCGTGAAAGGACGCCGTTTTCGTGACCCCCCCTTCTGAGGCGCCTGTCTACACCGCCCTCGCCCTGCAGAGCCTGTGCGAGACCGTCAATTCCTACGCCGCGCCGGAGGAGGCGCGCGCCGCGATGCTGCGCTCGATCCAGCGTATCCGCGCCGAGATCGCGGGCTCCATCGCCTTCATCGGCCCCGAGGTGAAGCTGGTGGTGCTGCCCGAATACGCCCTCACCGGCTTTCCCATGCGCGAGACCGCCCAGGAATGGCGCGCCAAGGCGGCGGTGGACCAGACCGGCCCCGAGTTCGAGGCCATGGCCAAGATCGCGCAGGATTTCGGGATCTTCCTGGCGTGGAACGGTTATGAGACCGATCCGCACTTTCCAGAGCTGTATTTCCAGGCCTGCGTGGTGATCGACCCGTCCGGCGATTCTGTGCTGCGCTATCGCCGGCTGATCTCCATGTATGCGCCCAGCCCCTATGACGTGCTGGACCCGTATCTGGACGCCTATGGCGAGGATTGCCTGTTTCCCGTCGCCGACACCGCGATCGGGCGCCTGGCCGCCATCGCCAGCGAAGAAATCCTCTACCCCGAGATCGCCCGCCTGCACGCGGTGCGCGGCGCGGAAGTCTTCCTGCATTCCAGCTCGGAGGTTTCCAGCCCCCAGGCGACGCCGAAGAATATCGCCAAGCAGGCCCGCGCCATCGAGAATCTCGCCTATGTGGTGTCGGCGAACACCGGCGGCATGATAGGCACGCCGATCCCGTCAGCCAGCGCCGACCGCGGCTCCAAGATCGTCGATCCCAGAGGGCTGATCATCGCCGAAGCCGCCGCCGGCCCGTCCATGTGCGCCTTCGGCGAGGTGGATGTGGGCCAGGTGCGCCGGCTGCGCCGCAAGACCGCCATGGGCAATCTTCTGGCCCGCCAGCCCCTGGCGCTTTATGCGCGCGAATACGCCAGGGCCGGCATCCACCCCGAAGGCTCGCTGCTGGATGACGCCGGCGCAGTGAAAACCCCGGAGAAGAGCTTCTATCGCGACCGGCAGACTTCGGTGATCGAGGCGCTGGCCAGGCGCGGCGTGATCTAGTCCTTCAAAACTCCGCCTTCGCGCATCCGGTCTATGACGGCGCGCTGGCGGGCGAGGGCTTCGTCCTGGCTGAGCATGGCGCGTCCGGCCATGGAATTGGGCGTGGCGCGCGTCGTCCCGGCATAGGTCTGGGCGAAGGCGGCTAGCGGCAGGCGGCTTGTCATATTGGCCATGCCGCTGCGCTGGCGCACCGCGCGCAGCTCGGGCAGGTCGATTGTCGCGTTGGCGTTCAGGCTCTCCCCGCTTTCCGCTTCGGCCAGCACCGACCCGTTCCAGTCCACGATCTTGCTCATCGCGTCGGTGGAGGCGGCGGGAACCGGCGTGCCGATGATTTCAGCCGAATTGGCCGAGACCACATAGGCCATGGACTCAATCGCCCGGGCGCGCTTGGCGATGTCCTTCACGGTGAGGCGGGGACTGCCCACCTCGCTGGTGGGGTGGATGAGGATTTCCGCGCCTTTGAGCGCATGGGCCCGCGCGATCTCGGGATAGAGGATCTCCTCGCTGGCGATGGAGCCGATCAGGCCGATCTCGGTGTCGGCGACCGGAAACACAGCGTCATAGCCGTAAATCTCGAGATATTCGTCCCAGACATCATAGGGCGTCGGGGTGTAGAGCGAGATCATCCGGCGATAGCGCAGCACCGTCTCGCCGCTGGGCGCGATGAGGAAGTTCGCCTGGAAATAAAGGGACGGGAAGTTCGGGTCGTTTTCATAAAGATTGCCGCCCAGGAACACGCCGAACCTTTGGGCGATTCCGGCCAGCGCCTCGTATTCGGGACCATCCATGTCGACGCTGGCCTTGGCTTTCCATTCCTCGCGGGTTTCGCGCAGGGGAAATCCGGTGAGGAAGTATTCGGGCAGCACCACAAGCTTCAGCTCGGTGCCGTTGAAGGTGCGCAGGAACGCCTTGGTGGTGGCCACTTGGCGCCCGATCCGGGCGATGCTCGCCATCATCCGTGCGCGCGCCGCCTCCACGGTGGCGTCCTGATTGACCGCGTCGCACACCACCTGCAGCGCGCAGGCGGAATAGCGCGGATCGGGCGCCTGCGCCCGGGCCTGTCCCAGCGGTCCGGCCAGCGTTCCGGCTGCGGCCAGCGCGCCGGCTCCGGTGATTATCTCACGGCGTGTGGTCATGGCGCTCCCCCCTTGGTGTGAACCTCATCATATGTCCGGACAAGCGCCAGAGGAAGGGTCTGCAGAACATGCGGCGGGGACGCGAACCCCCGCTCGCAAATTCAACGAGAAGCGAAGTTTCATTCGCGCTTGCAGCATGCTCACGCGGCGGCCCGGCGCTTGCAAAAGCGGCCCCGTGAGGCTAGGTCGCGGCGCGCACCCCGCCTTGCTGGCTTGGCAATAACGTACGGACAAATCATGGCTGACGCTGATCCGCGCTTCCACGTGCCCACCCCGCCCTTCCGGCCGGGAGACGAGCCTGACTTTGCTCATTTGAAGCTGCAGAAGGCCGGCGAGGCGAAAAAGCCGGCCCTGGACGTCGCCGGGATCGACACCCTGTCTCTCGCCACTGGACTGGTGGGCGTGCTCGACCATAACCACCAGGCCGTCGGCGAGTGGGACCCGCGCCTGAGCCCGGAAGTGCTGCGCGAGGGGCTCTCGCACATGGTGCTCACGCGCATCTACGACGAGCGCATGCTGAAGCTTCAGCGCCAGGGCAAAATGAGCTTCTACATGAAGTGCACCGGCGAAGAGGCCGTCGCCGTCGCCGCCGCCATGGCGCTGGACAAGGCCGACATGATCTTCCCCAGCTATCGCCAGCAGGGGATGCTTTTTGCGCGCGGGCGCAACATCGTGGACATGATGTGCCACTGCATCTCCAACAGCCGCGACAATCTCAAAGGCCGTCAGCTGCCGGTCCACTACACCTGGGCGGAAGGCAATTTCTTCACGATCTCGGGCAATCTGGGCACGCAGTTTCCCCAGTCGGTGGGCTACGCCATGGCGTGCGCCTACAAGGGCGACGAGCGCGTGGCGGCGAGCTGGATCGGCGACGGCACCACCGCCGAAGGCGATTTTCACGGCGCGCTGACGCTGGCCTCCACCTATCGCGCGCCCGTGATCCTGAACGTGGTGAACAATCAGTGGGCCATTTCCAGTCACCAGAGCATCGCGCTGGGCGACGGTCCGACCTTCGCCTCCAAGGGGCTGGGCTACGGGATCGCGTCCTTGCGCGTGGACGGCAATGACTTTCTGGCGGTGTACGCGGCGACGCAGTGGGCGCGCGAGCGGGCCCGTTCCGGCGCCGGCGCCACGCTCATCGAGCTGTTCACCTATCGCAGCGACGCGCACTCCACGTCCGACGACCCCGGCAAGTACCGGCCGAAGACCGAATCGGCCGCCTGGCCGCTGGGCGATCCCATCGAGCGCCTGAAACAGCACCTGATCGGGCGCGGCGAGTGGGACGAGAAGCGCCAGACCAAGCTGGAGGAAGAGATGACCAAGCTCGTCGTCAAATCCTACAAGGAGGCGGAAAGCTACGGCACGCTCCATGACGGCCCGCTCTCGCCCACGGAGTCCATCTTCGAGGACGTCTACAAGGAACAAGACTGGCGCCTGAAACGCCAGCGCCAGGATCTGGGGGTCTAAACGCCATGGCCGCGAAGAATATGATCCAGGCGCTCAATGACGCCATGGACGTCCTTTTGGGCAGCGATCCCGACGTGGTGATTTTCGGCGAGGACGCCGGGTATTTCGGCGGCGTGTTCAAGACCACCGACACGCTGCAGGAAAAATACGGCGCGGACCGGGTGTTCGATACGCCGATCAACGAGGCCGCCATCGCAGCCATGGCGATCGGCATGGCCGCGCGGGGTCTCAAGCCCATCGCGGAGATCCAGTTCGCCGACTACATCTTCCCGGCCTTTGACCAGATCGTCTCGGAGATGAGCCGCATCCGCTATCGATCGGCGGGCCAGTTCACCTCGGGCTGCGTCGTGCGCACGCCGTGGGGCGGCGGCATTCGCGGCGGCCAGACCCACTCCATGAGTCCCGAAGCCTTCTTCACCCACGTGCCCGGCGTGCAGGTGGTGGTGCCCTCCAATCCCCACGACGCCAAGGGCTTGTTGATCGCCTCGCTGGAAAGCGGCGATCCAGTGATCTTCTTCGAACCCAAGCGGATCTATAACGGCCCCTATGACGGCGTGCCCGACCGGCCGCTCCTGTCCTGGGCCAAGCACGCCAAGGGCGAGGTGCCGGACGGCCATTACACCGTGCCGCTGGGCAAGGCCGACATCGTGCGCGAGGGCGAGGCGTGCACCGTGGTGACCTACGGCACGCTGGTCCATGTGGCCGAAGCCGCCGCCGAGGCCTCCGGCATCGACGCAGAGATCATCGATCTGCGCACGCTGGTTCCCTATGATATCGAGACGATCGCGAAATCCGTGAACAAGACCGGCCGGGTCGTGGTCGCCCACGAAGCGCCGCGCACGTCCGGCTTCGGCGCCGAGCTGGCCGCGCAGATCCAGGAAGAATGCTTCTATGCGCTGGAAGCGCCGATCTTCCGCTTGACGGGCTGGGACACCCCCTATCCCCACGCCCATGAATGGGCCTACTTCCCCACCCGCGACCGCTTCGTGCGCGCCCTGCAGACCGTGACGGAGGCCTGACCATGAGCGAATACAAGTACAAGCTCCCCGATGTCGGCGAAGGCGTGGTCGAGGCGGAAATCGTCGAATGGCACGTCAAGGAAGGCGACCGGGTCGAGGAAGACCAGCACATCCTGGATGTGATGACCGACAAGGCGACCGTGGAGATCCCCTGCGCCGTCAACGGCGTGGTGAAAAAGCTCGTGGGCGCGCCCGGCGACGTCCTGGCGGTGGGCACCGAAATCCTCTTCATTGAGGTGGACGGCGACATCCCCGACGATGTCGAGAACACCAAGACGCCGCAGACTGAAGACACGGCGGTTGCTGACGAGGCTGAGGCTGAAGAGCCGGCGCAAGACGAGGCGAAGGCCGAGCCCGAACCCAAGCCTGAGCCCAAAAAAGAGACGCCCGCGCCTGAAAAGCCGAAGGCCAAACCGGCGCCGGCACCGGCCGCCGCCCGTCCCGCCGGCGAGCGCGCCCTGGCTAGCCCCGCGGTGCGCAAGCGCGCGCTGGAAGCGGATATCGAGCTGTCCGCCGTGCCCGGCACCGGCCCGGCGGGGCGTATCAGCCACGAAGATCTTGACGACTTCATCGCGTCCGGCGGCCGCCTGGTCTCAAAAGCCGGCGGCGGCGCAAGCGCGGGCAGGCAGCCGCGCACCGGGGTGCATGAGGAAAAGATCGTCGGGCTGCGCCGCAAGATCGCCGAGAACATGGCGCTGTCCAAGCGCACCATCCCGCACATCACCTATGTGGACGAGATCGATCTGACCGCGCTTGAGGATTTGCGCGCCCACATGAACGCCACGCGCGGCGAGGATCAGCCCAAGCTCACCTTGATACCCTTCCTGGTGCTGGCGCTGACCAAGGCGTTGCCGAAGTTTCCGCAAGCCAACGCCCATTTCGACACCGAGGCGAGCCTCCTGACCCGCTATGACGGGGTCCATTGCGGTATCGCCGCGGCGACGCCCAAGGGCCTCATGGTCCCGGTGGTGAAGCACGCCGAAAGCCTGGACATCTGGGAGATCGCCGCAGAGGTCAAACGCCTCGCCGATGCCGCCCGCGACGGCAAGGCGAGCCGCGAGGAGCTGTCGGGGTCCACCATCACCATCACCTCGCTGGGCGCAATCGGCGGCATCGTCACCACCCCGGTGATCAACCGTCCCGAGACCGCCATCATCGGCGTCAACAAGCTGCAGACCCTGCCGCGCTATGACGGCGAAGGCCGTGTCGTGCCGCGCAAGATCATGAACCTCTCCTCCAGCTTCGATCACCGTATCGTGGACGGCTATGAAGCCGCGAAGCTGATCCAGGAGATGAAGGCGCTGCTGGAAAATCCGGCGACGCTGTTCATGTAGGCGGGCCGCGCAAGCAGTCGCCCGCGCCAAGTCGAACCAACCCAAAAGCTCAAGGCCAAAAAAAAGCCCGGCGCGAAAGCGCCGGGCATATTAGATTGGTTGGTCGATTAAGAGACATCTCCTCCCCAGAGACACCGCTTAAGAGACAAGACGGTCAGGCCTCGTCATGGCGAGACGATGACTCACAGGTAATACTTGCGTCAAGGCCCTGACGCAGGACGGTTATGCAGCTCACGCATGGCGGGCGAGGCTTGAAGGCCCGAGCGGACCCCGGTCTGCCACCGGCGAGCGGCCTTGCGTGGACAGGCGCGGACAAAGGTCCTAAATCGGGCTGATCCCTGTGCACAGGGCGCACGATTCCGCCCACAGCCTTTGAAGAAGACCCATGCCTCAATCTGAATTCAACGCCGATACGCGCCGCCACTCCGCGGCTCACCTCATGGCCGCCGCCGTGAAGGACCTCTATCCGAACGCCCAGTTCGGCGTGGGGCCGGCGACAGAGACCGGGTTTTTCTACGACATCAAGCTGGACGAGGCGCTGACGGTCGAGGACCTGCAGAAAATCGAAAAGCGGATGAAGGAGATGCGCAAGAAGAAGCATCGCTTCGAGCGCGAGGATTTGAACGTGGACGACGCGATCCAGTACATGGAGCGCGAAAACCAGCCGTTCAAAGTCGAGCTTCTGCAGCTCCTGCGCGACAAGGGCTCCACAGCGATCGCCAAGGAGACCGGTGACGAGAGCGTCGTGGGCGAAGGCGTGGATACGATCAGCTTCTACCGCACCGGCGATTTCGTTGATTTGTGCCGTGGCCCCCACGTGGACCACGCCGGCGAGGTTGGCCACTTCAAGCTGCGCTCCATCGCCGGCGCCTATTGGCGCGGCGACCAGAGCAACGCACAGCTCCAGCGCATCCACGCCATCGCCTTTCCCACCAAGGAAGAGCTGGAGGCCGAGCTTGTGCGCCTGGAGGAGCAGGCCAAGCGCGACCACCGCAAGATCGGCCGCGAGCTGGGGCTGTTCACGCTGGTCGAAGAAGTGGGCTCGGGCCTGCCGCTCTGGCTGCCGGCGGGCAATGTGATCCGCGACGAGCTGGAGCGCCTGGCGCGCAACACCGAACACAAGGCGGGCTATTCGCGCGTCTCCACGCCCCACATCACCAAGGGCGATCTCTACGTGAAATCGGGCCATCTGCCCTACTACGCCGACGACATGTACGCGCCGATCATCATCGACGAGCAGGAATACTATCTGCGCCCGATGAACTGCCCGCACCACCACATGATCTACGCCCACGACCAGTGGAGCTATCGCGACATGCCGGTGCGCCTGTCCGAATACGGCCAGGTCTATCGTCATGAGGCGTCCGGGGGCTTGAGCGGCCTGATGCGCGTGCGCGGCTTCTGCCAGAACGACGCGCACATCTATTGCCGCGAGGACCAGGCCAAGGACGAGTTCCTCGACGTGATGCACATGCACGCGGACTATTACCGCCTGTTCGGCATCAAGGATTTCTGGATGCGCCTGTCGCTTCCCGATTTTGAGGATCTGGAAAAATACGTCGACGACGTGGAGGGCTGGAAGAAGGCGCTGGGCATCCTGAAATCGGCCATGGACGAGTCCGGCTATCCCTATAAGGAAGTCGAGGGCGAGGCCGCCTTCTACGGCCCGAAAGTGGATTTCATGGTGAAATCGGTGGTGGGCACCGAATACGCCATCTCCACCAACCAGCTCGACTTCATGGCCACCAAGCGCTTCGATCTCTGCTACACCGACTCCGATGGCGAGAAGAAGCCGGTCTATGTCATTCACCGTGCGCCGCTGGGCAGCCATGAGCGCTTCACCGCCTTCCTGATCGAGCACTATGCGGGCAAGTTTCCCACCTGGATCTCGCCTGTGCAGGCCATCGTCATCCCCATCGCCGATCGCCATGAGGACTACGCCGCCGAGGTGAAGAAGCGCCTGTTCAACGCCGAGGTGGACACCGTCCATGGCGGCGTGCGGGTGGAGGCCGACATGGCCGCCGAGCGGATGCAGAAGAAGATCCGCAACGCGCAGAACCGCCAGATTCCCTACATGCTGGTGGTGGGCGACGACGAGGCCGCGGCCGGAACCGTCGCCGTGCGCCATCGCGATCTCGGCGATCTCGGGACCATGCCGGTGGACCAGCTCATCGACCGCATCGCCGCAGAGCAGCGCGCCCGGGCCGATCTGCCCAAGCCTGAAGCGGCGCAGTAGGCGCAATCCGGCGGCTTGCAAGCGTTCCGGCGCCCGGCCTGTCCGCGCCGGGTTTCGGGGGCCTGCTTTCTGCGCGCACTCTGCTAGATTGACCTTTGCGATTCGCTTCAGTCGCGCCCTAGTTTTTCGGGAGCCTTCCCATGTCCGACGCCACCTCTCCTCTGGGTTCCAAAGCCAATCCCAGCCAGTATGACTGCCTGCCCGATCTTGGCGATGACGAGCCCTATTTCGTGATCCGCGCCGATGATCCGCTGTCCAGCGCGCTGGTCGAGCTGCACGCCTATATCGGCGCCGGTCAGGCGGGCTCGGCCCACAACAAGCTGGCCGAGATCATGGAGCTGACACGCGAGCGCGCGCCGCGCCCCGGCGGCAGCCCGAAATACCGTGAAACCTTCGCCATCTCCCAATCCATGGAGAAATGGCGCAACGACCACGGCAAGTAGCGTTCAGGCGCAGATCCGGGGCGCCAGCCTCAGACCAGATGCTCCTGGAAGAAGGCGAGCGTGCGCCGCCAGGCCAGAGCCGCGGCGGCCTCGTCAAAGCGCGGCGTTGAATCGTTGTGGAAGCCGTGGCTGGCGCCCTCGTAAAAATGGGCGGTGTAGGCCTTGTCGTTGGCGTCCAGCGCGTCGCGGTAGGCTGGCCAGCCTTCATTGATCCGATCATCAAGCTCGGCGTAGTGCAAAAGGAGCGGCGCCTGGATCGCCGGGACCTGCTCTGCGCTCGCCTGCCGGCCATAGAACGGGACCGAGGCGGCGAGATCCGGGAACGCCACAGCCATGGCGTTGCACACCCCGCCGCCATAGCAGAACCCGACGCAGCCCACCTTGCCGTTTACCTCAGGGTCGGCCTGCAAATGGTCCTTGGCGGCGAAGAAATCGTTTAAAAGCTTTTCCTGATCCACCGTGCGCTGAAGCGTGCGGCCCTCATCATCATTGCCGGGATAGCCGCCGACGCTTGTAAGCCCGTCCGGCGCCAGCGCGATAAAGCCGGCCTTGGCGACCCGGCGCGCCACATCCTCGATATAGGGGTTGAGGCCGCGGTTTTCGTGCACCACCACGACGCCGCCCACCGGCGCTTCAAGCCCGGCCGGCGCGACGCGATAGGCGCGCACCTCGTCATGGCCGTCGGGCGAGGGATAGGTGACGTATTCGGGCAAAATGTCCGGATCGGTGAACTGGACCTGCTGGGCCAGCGCATAGTCCGGGCTCATGGCCGCGATCAGCGCCGCGCCGGTGAGGCCCGCCACCGTGTATCCCGACGCCCGGACCAGGAAATCACGTTTCGAAATCCGGTCATGGGCGTAGAAATCATACAGCTCCAGCAGCTCGGGCGGAAAATCAGCAGCGGTCAGACGGGTCATGGCGCGCTCCTCTTTTTCAAGAGGCAAGGATAGCGCGCCGCGCCCGCCCGGCCAGAGCGAACCGGCAAATCGCCTTACGCGGTGTCCTGCGAGGCGTCCTGCGTGGCCACCCTGATGCCGTTGCGCACCGTCACCACGCCGATCGCCAGCGCAGCCAGACCCGCCAGCGCCTCAACGGCGGTGATGGCGGGCAGCGGCGCGTGGGCGAGGCTGAGGACCGCCCACGCCGCAGCGCCGATCAGGAAAAACACGGTGACGGAAAAGAACGCACCACCTGCAAAGGCGGAAGCGATGTCCAGCGCCGAAGCGCGTTTAAGAAAAGCCATGGCGTGACTGATCCACCCCTCCCGCGCCGCACCCTGCGGCGTGTTCTGCGGGGACGCGCTATATTTGGCGCCGGACAGGGCGTTTGAAAAGAGCCCTGTGCTGCGACGAAAAAACCCGCCGGCGCGCGCCGGCGGGTCTGTCTTTTCAGCGCCTTGGCCGTCGCCTAGCCGGCGGTGGCGCGCAGCATCCAGGCGAATTTCTCGTGAGCGGTGACGCGCGGGGCCACCAGATCCGAAGTCGCCTCGTCGCCATGCTCGCCGGCGAGCGTCAACGCCTTGCGGGCGGTGCGCACCACCTGCTCATGACCTTCGATGAGGTTCTTCAGCATGGTGTTGGCGTCCGGCGTGGTCTTGTCCGTCGCAACCGAAGCCTGCTCAGCCATCTGGCCGTAGGAAATCGGCGCCGGAAAGCCCAGGGCGCGGATCCGCTCTGCGATGTCGTCGGTGGCCGTCCAGAGCTCCTGATACTGCTCCTCGAACATGGCGTGCAGGTCGTGGAAGCGCGGCCCCGTCACGTTCCAGTGATAGGCGTGGGTCTTGAAATACAGCGCATAGGTGTCGGCCAGAAGCGCGCCGACGGCTTTCGCCATCGCTTCGCGCTGTTCTTTAGTCAGGCCCATATTGATATCCATAATCGTCTCCTTTGACATCGCCTCCCGGATATATGGGGAGCCGCGACATAAAACCAATTGGTAATAACGCTCGGTATTATAGATCGGGCCTATATCTATTGCGCGCCATCGCAGAACCGAACGATCCGCTTGCCGGCTTGTTCCAGTGCCGCGTCGTCGGTGGCGTAGGACAGGCGGAAGCCCGGCGCGGCGCCGAACGCTTCGCCCGGCACCACCGCCACGGCTTCCTCGGTCAGCAGCGCCGCGCATACATCGAGATCGCTGGTCAATGCGGCCCCGCCGGCGCTGGTCTTGCCGATCAGCCCGGAGCAATCGGCGAAGATATAAAAGGCGCCCTCCGGCGTCGGCGCGGTGAGGCCCGGCGCCGCGGCGATCTTCTCCAGCATGGCGTCGCGGCGCGTCTTGAAGGCGGCGTTGCGCGGCTTCAGAAAATCGTGCTCGCCGTTCAGCGCGGCGACCGAGGCCCACTGACTGATCGAGCAGGGATTGGAGGTGGTCTGGCTCATCACCTTGGCCATGGCCTTGATGAGCTTTTCCGGGCCGGCGGCATAGCCGATGCGCCAGCCGGTCATGGCGTAGGCCTTCGACACGCCGTTCATGGTGAGCGTGCGGTCGTAAAGCTCGGGCGCGACCTCTGCGATCGTGGCGAATTTGAAGTCGTCATAAACAATGTGCTCATACATGTCGTCGGTGAGGATGAGCACCTGGGGATGGCGGATCAGCACTTCGGCCAGCGCCTTGATCTCGTTGGCGGTGTAGGCCGCGCCGGTGGGGTTTGACGGCGAGTTGAGGATCACCCAGCGCGTCTTCGCGGTGATGGCCTTCTCCAGCGTTTCCGGCTTCAGCTTGAACCCGTCCTCTACGCCCGCCGGCGCGAACACCGGCTCGGCGCCGACCAGGCGGGCCATCTCGGGATAGCTCACCCAGTAGGGCGTCGGGATGACTACCTCGTCGCCGGGGTTCAGCGTCGCGGCGAAGGCGTTGTAGATCACCGGCTTGCCGCCCGGCGACACGTTCACCTGCGAGGGCTTGTAGGAAAGCGCGTTGTCGCGCTTGAACTTGGCGCAGATCGCCTCCTTCAGCTCCGGCAGACCGTCGATATTGGTGTATTTGGTCTCGCCGCGCCGGATCGCGTCGATGGCCGCCTCCTTGATATGGTCAGGCGTATCGAAATCCGGCTCGCCGGCGCCAAGCCCGATCACGTCGACGCCCTGGGCTTTGAGCTCGCGCGCCTTCTGGCTCACCGCAATGGTGGCCGAGGGCTGCACGCGCGACAGCGCGTCGGAGGTGCGGATCGGATCACTGGCGGACTGGGACATGGGCGGTTTCCTTTAAAGCGCTTCGGCGCGGGCGAGCAGGACGAAGACGGTCTCGTTGCGCGCCGGACTTTCCAGCGCCCGGGCCGCGACTTCAAGCCCGAACTGTGCAGCGAGGCCCGGCGGACCCGCCGCGCCCCATCCCGGGCGGTCTTCATCGCGCACTCTGGCGAGGCCCGCCGTGTTCGACGCGAGCGCCTCGCCCGTCACCGCCTGGGCTTTCATCCAGGGGGCGATCTGGGCCAACGCCTTTTCATGGCCGTATACGCCGGCGAGCGCGCCGACATCGCCGGGCCGCCGGTAAAGATCAAAGCTTACGGGGATCGAAGTGCGCGCCCGCTCCACGGCCCAGCCGTCATCGAGGGCGGCGCGCGTGGCGGCGATCTCCCCGGCGCCGCTGTCCAGCGCGGCGCAGGCGAGATCGGCGCGCCCCGCCTTCAACGCCGCAAGCACGGCGTCTAGATCCGCCATGGGCGCGAGCGCGCAATCGCCGGCCAGCGCCAGCGCCGCCTGGTGGGTGAAGCTGCCTTCGGGGCCGAGAAACACAAGACGCGGTGAGGTCATGGCAGAAGCTTAACCGTCTCCGTGTACCATGGGGAGGGCGTGCAGCTTCAAAGGCGCCGCCCGCAAATGGCCGCATTTTTTCACCGCGGCGCCCTTTTTCAGACGCAGGCCCGCCACGGGTCAGGCGCTTCATATTCATATGGGGTTCATCAAGAGCCTGCGGCGCGAAGGAGGCCGGAAATGAAACGTTCAACGTCCGCAGCCGGCCTGGCCAGCCTTGTCATGGCGCTCGTGTGCTTCGCAGCCGCCGCCGCCCTGTTCCACGGCGACAACGCCCGCGGCCAAAGCCCGCTCTTCATCGCCGACAGCGCTTACAGCGAATAGGCCTCACCGAGACAGGTGAAGCACGATCTCGCGCCGGTGCGGCGCGTCGCGGTGCTCAAAAAGATACAATCCCTGCCAGACCCCCAGCGCCATGGCGCCGCCCGAAACCGGAACCCCGATCGACACCGCGGTGAGCGCCGCCCGGATATGGGCGGGCATGTCGTCGGGACCTTCGGTGGTGTGGCGCAGCCAGCCCATGGACGGATCGTCGCCGGGCGGAACCAGGCGCCTGAAGAATTCCTGCAGATCGCGGCGTACGTCCGGATCGGCGTTTTCCTGGATCACGAGCGAGCAGGAGGTGTGGCGCACGAAGCAGGTGAGCAGCCCCTCGTCTGCGCCCTGATCAGCCAGGGCCCCGCGCACGAATTGCTCGGCCTCGGCAGTGAAGTCATAGAGCCCCGGCCCCTGGGTTTCGATCTGGATTCTCGTCTGCGCCATGGCGCCTCCTCACGGCTCTGTCAGCGGAGGCAGGCTACGCGCTCTGGAAAGGTCCGCGCCGAAACATCAGCCGGAGCGCCCGCATCTCCATGCGCGACACCGTGCCGATTACGGCGACATTCTGCAATCCACGGCCCACCTGAAATCGGATGGGTGATGGGACATCGCCGCGCCTTCGCCGGCGGGTCAGCCCGTTCGACCCCGCTTGACCCGCGCGCCAGACGCCGACCGTTACAGAGCCGCACAAATACGACGGGCAGACAGGGCGGACTAGGTAGAGGGTGTGAAAGGGCGGGCTTGATCTGAAACACCAGGCCGTCCGCCCGTCTCCGGCTGCGGGGGGCCGGATGGCGGGCGGGCGAGCCCATGTGGGAGAACCGCGTGCGCACTAATGGCGTCTCTACTGCGGCGTCCCGGCCCCGGTTTTCAAGGCGGGGCGGCTCCCCTGCGAGGCAGGGGCGGCATACGGGCGCGTTGCGGTGACTACTTCACCCGCGCCCGGTGCAAAAGCGACCAGACGACACCCCCTAAAGAGAGGCGGAGACGGGTCGCAAACAGTTAACTAAAAATTAACACAATAAGGGCGTCTGTCCAAATAAAAACGGAAGCCGACTTCCGCCAGCTTCCGTTTCAATTGCTTAGGCGAACGTCTGACCGCTTGCCTGCGCTATTCGCCAGGCCGTACCGGCGGCGGATCGGAGGCGGGAAAGCTCTCCCTCATCGCCTCATCCAGGCGCTCATCGTCGTCCATTTCACCGTCAATTTTCTTGGGCGCGGTCTGACCGGGCGTGTGCTTAACGTCGGTGTCGGCAGGCTTGCGCGGACCTTTCGTCGCCGGGCCGTTGGGCTCGATCAGATCGTCCTCGCTGGCGCCTTCGGCGCCGCTCTGACGGCGACGCTCGGCTTCGTCATCGCGACCGGGCGCACCACCTTCGGCGCGCACGGTCTCGCCGAAGCGCTCGCCGCGGGCGCCTGTCATGCCCTGATCCACCGGCTGGACCCGGCTGTCTTCCTTGTCGCGGTCCGGCCGACCAATCTCTGCGTCGGTGGCGGTCTTGTCTTCGTCAAAGGCTTCCGCAAACGCCTGATCATCGGCGGGTGCGGCGTCGGTGCTGCGATGGGACGCCATCGGCTCCTCCCTGTAACTGCTGACTGAACAACCCGCTGAGGCGCAGCGAAGTTCCGTCGTGAAGGGCGGCGGCGCCGGCGGCGGCTTGCGGCTTCGCCAACAAAAAACCCCGGCGCAATTGCTCGCGCCGGGGCTCTTTTTCAGTCGGTGAAAGCGGGGGTTACGCCGCTTTGGCTGGTTTGAAGCGGCCGAAGAAGGTCTCGTTCTTTTTCGCCACATTTTCCGCCCGCAATAGTCGCGCGGGGGCTGAGAAGCCGCCGGACGGAGGGGAGCGGCGATCCCGATGGAGTGGGGACGCTGAGGCGGTTAGCCGGCGGTCATGTCCGAGACGCCGTCGAGAATGGACGGGCGCGGCACATCGCGCAGCTTGATGGTCGGCGCATCAGGCCCGGCCTGCTCGCATGCCTCGCGCCATTTCATGTCCCAAAGATACAACTCCGCTGTGAATAACTGCTCCAGAAGCATCGTGAAGCTCCAGGCCAAACCGCTGTACAGGATGACCGCATACCAAACCCAGTCCGCAAACGGCACGTCGGTCTGCTCTGAGAGCGTGAAAACGAAAGCCGGCGGCAGAAAGACGACTCCGGCCGCCATCCAGGTTAAGGCGAAGCCGGAGGCGAACTCCGTCTTGTGCGCGAGCGCTACGCCGAGCCCGCGACGAATAGGTTTCGCGTGCCTCTCCCATGCAATCGCCGGAAATATCAGGAAGGCGAGCATGCGCACGCCTTGATTAAGCGCTTCGAAGACCGCGCCGGAGATCGACGCCCCTTCTCCGCCCGCCAACACGCGCGCCACAGTTTGAGTGGAGGGCTCGAAATCATCTCTTCTGTCGCGCGGACTGAGGATCGCTTCGGCCAGCGAGATCAGGAACCAGAGCAGCGCCCAGATCAGCGTCACATGCAGCGCGCGCAGCGAATTCGAGAACGCCACGGCCAAAGGCCGCGCAAGGCCGGGCGTCTTGCCTGTCTCGATGAGCCTTATCTGCTCAAGCAGGATGAACGACGCCAAGGACACCATATAGGAGATCAGGACGATTGCTGCGAAGATCGCGCCAGAAGCCCTCCACACCGATATGTCCGCCCAGGGAAAGTAAAAGTAGAGATATACCGTGACCGGTGCGTAGACGCACCAGACAATCAGCAAGGGCGCCAACGTTGCCGGGTGGCGAAGCGGGACCTGGGCGACGGACGCGAATAGCGACCCTGCATTCTGGATTCCAGAGAACATCCCCTCATTAGGGAGACTTGGCGGTCAAAATCAACCCCTCATAGAAATAAGCCGCGCCACAAAAAACCCCGGCGCGCTTTCACGCACCGGGGCTCTTCATTCAGCGATGACGCTGCGATTTACGCGGCCTTCGCCGGCTTGAAGCGGCCGTAGAAGGTCTCGTTCTTGCTCGCCATGTCGCGGAGCAGTTGCGGAACTTCGAACGGCTTGCCGTACTTGGCTTTCAGGTCGTCGGCGCGCTTGACGAAGTGCGCGGCGCCGATGGTGTCGATGTAGGACAGGACCCCGCCGGTATAGGGCGCGAAGCCCCAGGCCAGGATCGAGCCGACATCGGCTTCACGCGGATCGGCGACGATGTGCTCCTCCATGGTGCGCGCGGCCTCGATGGCCTGGGCGTAGAGGATGCGGTCCTTGATCTCGGGGACGTCCGGCTGCTCTTCGAGCAGACCCTTGCCGCCTTGAGCAAACTGACCGAGCTCGTCCCAGAGGCGCTTGCCGTCGTCGGAATAGACGTAGAAGCCCTTCTTGTTCTTCCGCCCGTAGCGGCCGAGCTCGTACATCTTCTCGATGACTTCGGCGTTCGGGGTGTCCTCGAACGCGTCGCCGAGGTCCTTCTTGGTCTGCTGCAGCACCTTATAGCCGAGATCGATGGCGACCTCGTCCTGCAGGCTGAGCGGACCCACCGGCATGCCCGCCATTTTCGCGGCGTTCTCGATCAGGGCCGGCTTCACGCCCTCGGTGAGCATGTACATGCCCTGCTCGATATAGCGCATGACGCAGCGATTAGCGTAGAAGCCGCGCGTGTCGGACACCACGATCGGGGTCTTCTTGATCTTGGCCACGAAGTCCAGGGCCAGCGAGATCGCCTTGTCACCGGTCTTGTCGCCGACAATGAGCTCCACCAGCATCATCTTCTCAACCGGCGAGAAGAAGTGCACGCCGATGAAGTTCTCCGGCCGCGAGGAGGCTTCCGCCAGCGAGGAGATCGGGATGGTGGAGGTGTTCGAACCGAAGATGGCCGTCTCGGGCATATGCTCTTCGGCCATCTTGGTGATCTTGTGCTTCAGCTCGGAGTTCTCGAACACCGCTTCCACGACCAGATCCACATCCTTCAGGAGGCTGTAATCGGTCGTGGCCGTGACGAGATTAGTCTTCTCGTCGGCTGACTCTTGCGTGACCTTGCCGCGCTTGACGCCCTTGGCGAAGTGATCGGCGACATGCTTCTTGCCGCGATCGGCGCCTTCCTGGTCGGCGTCGATAAGGATCACCTCGATGCCGGCCTGGGCCGACACGGTGGCGACGCCCGCGCCCATGAAGCCGGCGCCGATGACGGCGATCTTCTTGACCTCGCCCTTGGTCTGGCCGGCCGGACGGCGCGCGCCCTTCTCAAGCGCCTGCTTGGACAGGAAGAGCGAGCGGATCATGTTCCGGCTTTCCGGACGCATCAAAAGCTTTGTGAAGTAGCGGCTCTCGATGCGCAGCGCTGCATCCATGGGGACCTGCAGGCCTTCATAGACGCAGGACAGGATGTAGCGCTGGGCCGGATAGTTGCCGTAGGTCTCTTTCAGGAGCATCGGCGACGCGCCGGCGAAGACCTGCATGCCGGCGGGATGGTAGGGGCCGCCGCCGGGGATCTTGAACTTGTCCTGGTCCCAGGGCTGCTTGGCGCCCATGGGGTCGGTTTTCACCAGGTCCTTGGCCTTGTCGATGATCTCGGCCAGCGGCGCGATCTCGTGGACGACGCCCTGGGACTTGGCGCTCTCGGCGTCGAACTGCTTGCCCTGAAGCATGATCGGCGCGGCGTTCATCACGCCCACAAGACGCGGCAGACGCTGAGTGCCGCCACCGCCGGGCAGAACGCCCACGAGGCTTTCAGGCAGGCCCAGCTTGGCGCCGACATCGCTCGCCATGACGCGATAATGGCAGGCCAGCGTCACCTCGAAACCGCCACCCAGCGCCAGGCCGTTGATCGCCGCGGCGATCGGCTTGCCGCAGGTCTCCAGCGCACGAAGCGACTGGTTCAGCCGGTAGGCGGTTTCAAACAGCTTGGTTTTGGCTTCGTCCTCGGAAAGCCCGTCCAGCTCGGCCATGCCGCCGCCCAGCTCCGACAGGTCGGCGCCGGCGCAGAAGGCTTTCTTGCCGGACGTGATCACCGCGCCCTTGATGGCGTCGTCGGAGGCGATCTTCTCGACGATGTCGTTCATCTCCTGCATGACTGCATTGGAGAGGACGTTCATCGAAACTTTCGGGGAGTCGAAGGTGATCAGGGCGATCCCGTCACCATCGACGTCGAATTTGAAGTGTGTGTAGCTCATGTCTTTGTCCTCAAATCGCTCGGCTTAAATGCGCTCGATGATGGTGGCCGTGCCCATGCCGCCGCCGACGCAGAGCGTGGCGAGGCCGGTGCCTTTGCCGGTGCGTTCCAACTCGTCCAGGATCGTACCCAGGATCATCGCGCCGGTGGCGCCGAGCGGGTGGCCCATGGCGATGGCGCCGCCGTTTACATTGGTCTTGGAGTGATCAACGCCGAGATCTTCCATGAAGCGCAGAACCACCGCAGCAAAGGCCTCGTTCATCTCGAACAGGTCGATGTCCGACGGGCTCATACCGGCTTTCTTCAGCGCCTTGCGCGCTGACGGCGCCGGGCCGGTGAGCATGATCGTGGGTTCAGACCCGATGGAGGCCATGGAGCGGATGCGCGCGCGGGGCTTCAGGCCCAGCTTCTCGCCCATCTCCTTGGAGCCGACCAGGATGGCGGCCGCTCCGTCCACGATGCCTGAGGAGTTGCCGGCGTGGTGCACGAAGTTGATGCGCTCCACGTCCGGGTATTTCTGGATGGCGACCTTGTCCAGGCCGATCATCGCGGAGAGCGCCTCGAAAGCCGGCTTGAGACTGGCCAGCGACTGCATGTCGGTGCCCGGGCGCATGTACTCGTCGTGATCGAGCTGCATCAGACCGAGCTGGTTCTTCACCGGCACGATGGACTTGTCGAAGCGGCGCTCTTTCCAGGCCTTTTCGGCGCGGTTCTGGGACTCCACGGCGTAGGCGTCCACATCGTCGCGGCTATAGCCGTATTTCGACGCGATGAGATCGGCCGAAACGCCCTGCGGCACGAAGTAGTGGTCGAACGCCATCTGCGGGTCGACGACCATGGCGCCGCCGTCAGACCCCATGGGCACGCGGCTCATGGCCTCCACGCCGCCGCCGATCGCCATGTCGGCTTCACCGGACATGACCTTCGCGGCCGCCAGATTGGTGGCTTCAAGGCCGGAGGCGCAGAAGCGGTTCACCTGGAAACCGGAGACGGTCTCGTTATAGCCGGCGTTCAGCGCGGCGGCGCGGGCGATGTCGGCGCCCTGCTCACCCACCGGCGAGACGCAGCCCAGGATGACGTCGTCGATGAAAGACGTGTCCAGCCCGTTGCGATCGCGGATCGCTTCAAGCTGCTGGGTGGCCAGCTGCAGCGCGGTGATCTCGTGCAGCGTGCCGTTCTTCTTGCCCTTGCCGCGCGGCGTGCGCACGGAATCGTAGATATAAGCTTCGGTCATTGAGGGGCTCCCTGAGTTTGGGCTTCCGCCGCGCCGCAAGCGTGGCGTGTCCATTCGTAATGGCCGTCCGACACGGTGATCGTGTCGTCGGAGACGGGGGTCAGCATGTGCGTGTTTTCGGCCATGGGCCGGCCTTCCGCGATGCAGCGTGTCCGGGCGGCGATCATGGCGCCGTCGCGGATGAGGTCTAACACCTCGCAAGTGCGTTCGTAGAGTCCAAGCTCGTCCGGGGCGAGGCGGAACATCCCCTCCTCGGCGCAGCTTTCGTTGGCGCCCCAGCGACCGGAGAAGGTCGCTTCAAAATAGGCGCGGGGCGAGACGTCCTGTTCGGACAGCGGAGCGGCGACGGCGGACTCCTCAGGCGCGCCGGTTTCTTCCGGCGCGCAGGCGGCGAGCGCGAAGCCCGCCGCCGCGAGGATGAGGAGCCGCGCCTTCACTTACAGCGTCCGCGCGATCAGGAGCTTCATAATCTCGTTCGTGCCGCCATAGATGCGCTGGACGCGGGCGTCACGGAACATGCGGGCGATCGGATACTCGTTCATGTAGCCGTAGCCGCCATGGAGCTGGACGCATTCGTCGATCAGCTCGCACTGGATATCGGTGACCCAGTATTTCGCCATGGAGGCGGTGGCCGCATCCAGCTGGCCCTTGATCAGAAGATCCGAGCAGTGCTGGCAAAACACCTCGGCGATGGTCGCCTTGGTCTTCAGCTCGGCCAGCTTGAACTGGGTGTTCTGAAACTCGATGATCGATTTGCCGAACGCCTTGCGCTCCTTGACGTAAGCGATGGTCTCGTGAAGCGCGCGCTTCATCATGCCGACGCCCTGAACCGCAATCTGCAGACGTTCCTGCGGCAGCTGCTCCATAAGCTGGATGAAGCCCTGGCCTTCTTCCTCGCCCAGGCGCGCCTCGGCGGGCACCCACATGTCTTCAAAAAACAATTCGGCGGTGTCCTGGGACTTCATGCCGACCTTGTCGAGATTGCGCCCGCGGCGGAAGCCTTCCACCTCGTCGGTCTCCACCAGGAACAGCGTCGTACCCTTGGCGCCGGCCTTGGGGTCGGTCTTGGCCACCACCACGATGAAGTTGGCGGTGCCGCCATTGGTGATGAAGGTCTTCGAGCCGTTGATTCGGTAGCCGTTGCCGTCCTTTACCGCCGTGGTCTTCACACCTTGCAGGTCGGAGCCGGCGCCGGGTTCGGACATGGCGATGGCGCCGACATATTCGCCGGACACCAGCTTGGGCAGGATTTTCTTCTTCTGCTCCTCCGAGCCGTAATGCCAGACATAGGGACCCACGATGGAGTTGTGCAGGGACGCGCCCCAGCCTTCCACGCCGGCCTCTGTGGTGGCCATGTGGAACACGTAGTCATGGCGCCAGTCGCCGCCCGCGCCGCCGTATTCCTCAGGGCAGGCCGGGCACAGAAGGCCGGCTTCGCCCGCCTTGGTCCAGATATCGCGGTCGACGACGCCTTCCTTCTCCCAGCGTTCGGTGTGGGGCAGGCATTCCTTCGCCACGAAGCCGCGCACTGCGTCTTCGAAGATGTTGACGTCTTCCTGGTCCAGCCATTCGGGCCGCGGAACGTTTAGCACTTGAGCGGTCATCTCGGTCTCCTCCGGTATAGTCTTGCGAAAACCCCGCCCGCGCAGGCCGCGGACGGGGCTTCGGTCAGTCTCAGAACGCTTCGGCGTCCAGCGCCATCATCGTCTCCGCGCCGCTTTCAACGCGGGCCAGATGGGCGTCGGCCAGCGGGAGCCAGCGCTCGACGAAGTATTTCGCGCAGACCTGCTTGGACGCGTAAATCGGATCGGACGCGCCTTCCTTGATCCTCGCGTTGGCGGTCTTGTGCATCTTCGCCCACATGTAGGACATGCAGGTCAGACCGAAGAGGTGCATGTAGTCGGTCGAGGCCGCACCGGCGTTGTCGAAATTCTCAAGGCCCTTCTCCACCAGCCAGCTGGTGGCTTTTTGAAGCTTGGCCTTCACGCTCTTCAAGCCCTCGATGGAGACTTTCAGATCGGCGTCGCCTTCGTTCTCGGCGATGAACTCTTCCAGCTCGCCGAAGAAGGTGTTGATCGGTCGCATGCCGGCCATGGCCAGCTTGCGGCCCACCAGGTCCAGCGCCTGAATCCCGTTCGTGCCTTCATAGATCAGGGTGATGCGCGCATCGCGCAGGGTCTGCTCGATGCCCCACTCGGCGGTGAAGCCCGAGCCGCCATGGACCTGCAGCCCCTCGGACACGCAGTCATAGCCCTTGTCGGTGAGATAGCCTTTGATCACCGGGGTGAGCAGCGCCATGTAGTCGCCGGACTTTTCGCGCGTGGCGTCGTCCTCGGACTTGTGCTCCAGATCGCCGTGCAGCGCGGTCCATAGCGCCAGCGCCCGCGCGCCCTCCACGAAGACTTTCTGGTTCATCAGCATGCGGCGCACGTCGGGGTGCACGATGATCGGATCGGCCTGGTCGTCCGGATTTTTCGGTCCGGTCAGGGAGCGGCCCTGGATGCGATCCTTGGCGAAGGCCAGCGAGTACTGGTAGGCGATTTCGGCCAGGCCGAGGCCCTGCAGGCCGACCCCTAAGCGCGCCTCGTTCATCATGATGAACATGGTGCGCAGGCCCTTGTTCTCATCGCCCACGAGCCAGCCCTTGGCGCCGTCATAGTTCATGACGCAGGTGGCGTTGCCGTGGATGCCCATCTTCTCTTCCAGGCCGCCGCAGACCAGATCATTGCGCTCGCCCGGCTCGCCGTTCTCGTCCGGCAGGAATTTCGGCACCACGAAGAGCGAGATGCCCTTCACGCCCTGGGGCGCGCCTTCGATGCGCGCGAGCACCAGGTGGATGATGTTGCCGGACATGTCGTGCTCGCCGGCCGAAATCCAGATCTTCTGCCCGGTGATGGCGTAGGAGCCGTCGCCATTGGGGACCGCCTTGGAGCGCAGCATTCCCAGATCAGTGCCGCAATGGGGCTCGGTCAGGTTCATGGTGCCCGACCACTCGCCCGAGATCATCTTGGGCAGATACATCTCTTTCTGCGCGTCGGATCCGCCGATGTGGATCGCGTGCGCGGCGCCGCCGGTGAGGCCCGGATACATGCCGAACGCCATGTTGGAGCTGGTGACCATCTCGTTGAACGCCAGGTTCAGATAGGCCGGCAGACCCTGTCCGCCGTACTTGGTGTCGCCTGACAGCGCGGTCCAGCCGCCTTCGGTCATCTGCTTGTAGGCGTTCTTGAAGCCGGCCGGGGTGGTGACCTCGCCGTCTTTCAGCGAGCAGCCTTCACGGTCGCCGGTCTTGTTGAGCGGGTAGAGCACGTTCTCGCAGAACTTGCCCCCCTCCTCGAGGACGGCGCTCACGATATCGGACGTCGCGTCGGCGAAGCCGGGTACGTTGTTGTACTGCTGGACGTTCAGAACGTCATTCAGGACGAAAAGCTGGTCTTTGACCGGGGCGGTATAGGAGGGCATGGATCAAACTCCGTGGAGGGTCCGGGATCAGGAAAGAAGCAAACCGCGCAAAACGGTCTGCGTCGAGGAAAACAGGCGGGGGTTCGCGAAAGCGTCACGCATTATTCGCTCGCCCCTTCAGTCCAGTCATTGAGGCGCGCCGCCGCCAGCGCTTCGAAGGCGCGGGCGCGGCGCTTGATGTCTTCGGGCGGATCCCGATCAGCGATGCGCTCTTCAAGCCAGGAGCATCCCGCTTTGAGCTCGGCCAGGGCGTGCTCGATATCGGCGCGCTGGCGCTCCAGCGTCGCGATGCGGTCGTTAAACCGGTTGAGCGTGGATTCCATATGCAGGCGCGAGCCCTCATCGAGGCGCTCAAGCTCCTGCATCTCCTTGATTTCTTCCAGCGTGAAGCCGACCCGGCGGCCGCGCAGGATCAGGTCCAGGCGCGCGGCGTCGGCGGCGCTGTATATGCGCGTGGCGCCGCGCCGCTTCGGGCTCAGCAGGCCCTTTTGCTCATAAAAGCGCAGGGTCCGCGCGGTTACGTCGAACCGGTCCGCGAGTTCGCGGATCGTGTGCTCCGCCGGCGCCTGCGTGGTGATGTTCGTCATGGGCGGGAACGTAGCGAAGTTGACGTTCACGTCAACGTCAATTTTAGGCGCAAACGACGGCGCTCGCCCAAACCCGTTGAACGAGCGCCGTTCGCTTCGACTAGAACGCGGCCCGGATCGCCATGCGGATATTGCGGCCGGGCAGCGGAATCTGGTCTTTCAGAAAGCTGGAATGCACCCGCGCCTCCTCGTCGGTGATGTTGCGCACGCCGAGGATCAGCGACACCTCACGCGCCTCAAACGGCGTCACCACCAGATCAGCGTTGAGCAGGGCGTAGCCCCCGGTCGCCGTTTCGAATTCGGCGGTGTCGTCCTGCTCGGCCAAAAGGCGGGTCTCAGCCCGCGCCGACCAGATCCCGCGTTCGGCCACAAGAGCGAGATTGGCCGAGAGCGGCGGGATGCGCGGCAGGTTTCCGGCCGCGTCGGTTTCGGCGCGCACATAGTCGAGCCCGGCTTCGGCGATGAGCTGGAAGCCGGCGATCTCCGCAATCTCGGACTCGCCATAAAGCTCGAAGCCGTAAAGCCTTGCGTCCTCCTGGCGGTATTCGAACACGTCGAACCCGTCCGCTTCAGCGCCGGTGGGGAAGAGCCCGATAAAGCCGTCATAATCGGCGTAGAACACGTCCAGCTCTGCAAAGAGACGATCGATCTCATAGCGGGCGCGGCCCTCGACCGACCAGGCGGTCTCCTTGTTCAGATCAAGATTTCCCACCTCGAAGCTCTGCGTCGCAGCGTGGGGGCCGAAGGCGAAGACCTCCACATCGCTAGGCGCGCGTTCGGTGCGCGAGAGGCTGGCGGCCAGGAACCAGGGTTCTGCCGGGCGCGCAAACAGCGAGCCGGACGCCGACACGGTGTCGAAGCGCTGTTCGGCGCGCAGCCCGTTCAGCTTACGGGTCTCCAGGCGGGCGCCGGCTTCAAAGCCCCAAGAGCCATAGTCCCAGCGCTCGGTGGCGAACGCGCCCCAGTCCTGTGTCGTCACGGGCTCAATATAGGCCTCTTCGCCGCTGGCTTCGAAATCGCGGGCGAAGGCGTTAAACCCCCACGCTCCCTGGCGAATTCCTCCATGGTCGTGTGCAAATTCCACCCGTCCCTCCACACCTTCCACATCGAACAGCGTGCCGATCTCTTCGCCTTCCAGCTCGGCGTGGCCATAATCTGAATGGGCGAAAGCGAAGCGGATGCGATTGAGGAAACCCGACCGCTCGATCTCGCCGCGAAGATCGATGCGGGTCTGCTCCATGACAAGGACGGGAACGCCTTCTTCTTCATCATGGGCGTGCTCCTCGTCATGATCGTGATCACCGCCATGATCCTCATCATTTTCTTCTTCATGGGCGTGGGAATGCCCCGGAAGACCATACTCGGCGTCGACGTCCTTCACCGACAGCCCGACATAACCCCAGTCCTGAACCAGCGAGGCGCCGGCGGACGCGCTTTCGAAGGTGAAGAAGCCGCCCTCCACCGAACCGAAGGCCGGCTCTTCGTCCTCGTGGTCATGCTCATCCTCGTGCTCGTCCCCGTGCTCGTCGTAACCGTCTTCGCCATGGTGCTCGGCGCGTTCGGCTGCGGACTCCGCATAGCCGGGAATTTCGAACCCGCCCGCATCGCGGCGCACATAGTCACCCTGCAGGACGATGGGCCCGACACCGCCGGTCAGGCGGCCTGCGGCCTGCGAGCCGTCATCGACGCTGGTTCCGCCCAGATACACAAAACCATCGAACAAGCCGTCCACCGGCGCGGTGGGAACCCGGCCGTCCAGAATATTCACCACGCCGCCCACGGCGCCGCCGCCAAACGCGATCGCAGCCGGGCCGCGCAGCACCTCGATCGCTTGCGCGCCGAGCACTTCAGACGACACCGCGTGGTCCGGGCTGGACGCCGAAGCGTCGAGACCGCCCAGCCCGTTGATCAGCACCCGCACGCGCTCCGCGCCGAGGCCGCGCACGATGGGGCGGCCCGAAGCGGGGCCGAAATAGGTCGTGGTGACCCCCGGCGTGCGCTCCAGCGTGTCGGCGAGATTGCCGTTGAGATCGCGCACCAGCTGGTCCTCGCCGATCACGGTGACCGCCCCCGCACTGGAGCGATTGTCCACCGTGATCGGGCTGGAGGTGACGGTGATGACGTCGGGATGGGCCTCGGCGAAGGCCGGGGCGGACACGAGCGCCAGGAGGCTGGCGGCGCCCAACAGGCGCAGGCGGCGGGCGGACGGCGAAACAGCGCGGCGGATCATGATGGCGGACCCCGTTATGTTATAATGTAGCGTCATTAGCGTTACTCTATAACGTCGCGCCCGGAACCACGCAACCCGTCCCGTCTGGCGACCGGCCCGGGCCGCACGCCGGTTGCACGCTGCAGGCGAGCGCGCAGGGTCAACCAAACACCGTGACGTTTCATCCGATCACGGTTAACTAGGAGCCTTGGACTGTATTCAGGGTAAGGCCTTATGGACCGCATCGACGCGTTTCGCCTCTTCACGGCCGTCGCCGAGCTGGAAAGCTTCACGCGCGCCGCAGACCGGCTGGGCCTCACCCCCGGGGCGGCCTCCAAGCAAATCGCGGCGCTTGAAGACCGTGTACAGGCGCGGCTCCTGGAGCGCACCACCCGCTCAGTGCGACTGACCGACGCCGGCCGCGCGCTGCTCGACAGGGTGCGTCCCTGGATCGCGGAATACGAGGCGATCGAAAACGGGCTGGTGGCCGATCAGGCCGCCGCGGCGGGGGTCTTGCGCATCTCCGCCCCGGTGGATTTCGGGGCCAATCGCCTGGTGGAGCCGGTGACCGCGTTCATGGAGCGCTGGCCTAATGTGGAGGTGCGCCTGGAGCTCGCCGACCGCATGGTGGATCTGGTGGACGAGGGCTATGATCTAGCCGTGCGCCTTGGCCACCTCAACGATTCAAGCCTGATCGCGAAGCGCCTGGCCGACGCCCCCATGAGCGTTGTGGCCAGCCCGGCCTATCTGGAGCGCCACGGCGAACCGCAGCATCCCGGCGAACTGGCCCGGCACGCCTGCATCATCGACCGCAACAAGCCGGCGCCCAATCTGTGGAAATTCACGCGCCGCGAGGAGAGCGTCGAGGCCAAGATCGCCGGTCGGCTCAGCCTGAACGGGGCGCGCGCCTCTGTCGCGGCGGCCTGCGCGGGCGCGGGGATCGCCTGCTCGCCGGCCTGGGCGGCCAAGCAGGCGCTGGCGGACGGGCGATGCCGGGAAATCCTGACCGGCTGGGCGCCCGATCACCGCGATCTGTGGGCTGTGTTTCCCTCCAATCGCTATCTCGCCCACCGGGTGCGCCTGTTCGTCGATCATCTCGCCGACTGGTTCAAGGACGGGCTCTAGCGCCCGGCCCAGAAGAGGCTGGGCCTTAACGCGCTCGACAGGGTCAACAGCCTAAAGGCCCTGCTCCTCCTCCGGCGGGGCGCCGGTCGGCTGGGCCTTCAGCCCGACAACCCCCACCGCAAGTGCGACCTGGGCGCCGTAATAGGTGATCCAGACCAGCGCGCCGTCGATATCCACCACCCAGCTCACATCGAGGCCGCGGAACCAGCCTGCGGCGAGGATGGAGTCCGACACCACGAACAGGAGCGCGCCCAAGGTGATGAGGCGTGGCCCGTTCACCAGGGCGGCCACGGCGGCCATGACCAGAATTACGCCCAGATAGCCGCTCGCCATGAGTTTGAAATCGCCCATGCCGGGGCTCAGCCACAGCCACATGGCGACGCCGTAGGCGGCGAGCGCGAGGGTGAGGACCAGCCCGTCCTTGCGCACGCCATGACGGGCGAGCGCCATGGCGAAGATGGCGATATAGACCAGGTGAGCGCTGGCGAAGAAGGCGATGCCGGCCTGGGTGCGCTGGGGATCCATGGCCAGCGCGTAGTCGCCGCACATGGACAGGATCAGCGCCAGCGCCAGCACCGGCGCGCGGGAAAACGCGGCGTAGGCGGCCAGCAGGCCGATGCCCAGGGCCTTGGTCACGGCCAGGCCCGGCAAAGTGGTGAACACCATGTCCAGCCCGAGATAGATCACGGACGCAAACACGGACACCACCAGATAAACCGGCGCGGCCCAGTCAGGGATCAGCGGATCGGTGTCGGCGTAGCGGTCATAGGCGGGTTCGCTCATCGTCTACTCCGGGTTATATGCCCTCGGCGCGGAGCGATCTGCTCCGCTCTCGGCCCTTGCATGCGACGCGACGCGGGAAAAATCAAATGCGCCTGATCTTCATCGTCATCACCCTAACGCTCCTCAGCCCGGCTGCGTTCGCCCAAGAGGCGCTTCCCGAGCGGCTGTCCGCACTTCTGACGGCGGCCCATGACAGCCAGAGCGAGGACGACTTCTCCGATGCCGTGCGGGTTATCGCGCTGACCCGCGATCCCGCGGATGTGGCTGCGGCTGCGGCGGCGATCAGCGCCGAGCGCGGCGCCCAGGCGCGCGCGGTTCTCGGATTGACCGCCGGCGACGCCACGGCCGGAGTCATGGCTAATCCGGCCACCGGTCCCGTGCCCGACGCCGGCGCCGCCGAAGCGGCGCGCGGCGAGGCCGAAGCGGTGACCCTGGCCGAGCGTGCGGCCGCCGCGCCGCTGGCTGCGGCGCGCAGCATCGCATCGGGGCAAAGCGAGCTCTGGGAAGGGCGCGCCGAGCTGGGCGTTCGCTTCGACAGCGGCAATTCGGATCGCCAGGACTACACGGTGGGGCTCTCGTTGGAGCGCGCGCTGGCCCGCTGGGGCTTTGAGGGTGCGGTGTCCTACGCCTATTCCGAGGTCGACGGGGCGGTAGGCCGCGACGAGCTTGATCTGGAGGCCCGCGGCGAACGAGAGGCGGGCGAGCGCTGGACCTTCTATGTGAACGGCGATTACACCAAGGACGCGCTATCCGGCTATGATTTCACGGCCTTTCTGGGCGCGGGCGCCGGCTATCGCATTCTGGACCGGCCCGAACGCGCCTGGGTGCTGCGCGCCGGCCCCGGCGCGCGCATCGTGCAAGACGCGGCCGGCGAGACAATGACCGATCCGGCCCTTGAGCTGTCCTCCGATTTCGAGTGGCAGCTGTCGGAGGCGATCCGCTTCACCTCGGACACCAGCGCGCTGTTCTCGGCAAACTCGCGCGCCGAACAGCTGTTCAAGCTGGACACCGCGCTTGGCGAGTTGTGGTCGCTGGCGCTGAGCTATCGCTATAGCTACGAGTTCGAGCCCGAGCCCGGCTTTGAAAACGAGGACAGCCGCACCGACATCTCCATCGTCCGGCTGTTCTAGGCGCGCGCCGAAAGCGGGACGCGGGGTCAGGGGTCAATCGCGCTCCAGACCAGACGGCTGGAGCCCGCTTACCTCTAGTTTTCGAGCTTGATCGGTGTCAGCGGGCCGGGCTTGCCCGGTCCGCGCGGACGCACGCCGCCGGCGCCGAGATCGCCGCGCGCGAACGCAGGCAGATCGCCGATCCAGCGATCGGAGCGCGCCGCGATATAGATGAACGGTCCGTCCGGGTTGGCGCGGAAATTGGAATCAGTGGCCACCACCGCGTATCCGCCGTCAGTCTCGATCAGGAAGGGCGAGCCGGAATCCCCGCGCGTGGTGTCGCAGTCATGGGCTATCGTGTTGTCGCGCCCCAGCTCCACCACGCCGCAGTCCATATTGCCGGAAAGATTATCCCCGGTGTCCCAGGAATAGCCCGCCTGAAGCAGGCGCGCCCCCCCCGCCGCGCGCCGATCGGCGCCCAGCGCGAACACGCCCAGATGACCCAGCTCATCCCCCAGCGGCTGGTCGATGCGCAGGAGCGCCCAGTCAGTCCCGTCCAGATCATCACCGTCGCTGAAGCCGGCCTCGTCCCAGTCGCGGTCCATGTAGAAATCAATCACCCGGGCGCGGCGGGTCCCGCCGGGAAGGGCGTCGCCGGTGAGAAACTCGCCGGCGGCGTTGATGACTCCCTCTTCGGAAATGCAGTGAGCCGCCGTGATCAGCACGTCGCGCGCCACCAGGCTGGCGGTGCAGCTGCCCCCGGACTCAAAATTCACCCGCCCGATCACACGCCAGGGAAAGGCCGCGGTGTCCATGAGCACCCGGTCGTCGCGGCCGAAGAAATGGTCGTTGATGGTCAGCGGGCGTTCGCGCCCGCCGCAATCGGAGCGGTCTGTGCGCGCCTCGCAAAGGGCCGTGCCCTCGCCGGGCTGGTCGCAGACACCGTTGAAGGCCAGCGTGCAGCTGTCGTTCTGAAAGCGCATATGGCTGACATCGCCGCAATCGGTGAGGTCGGTTCCTTGCGTGCACGCGCCGGTGCCGAAGCCCGGCTCGTCGCACTCATTGTCGCGCGCCCACTCGCAGCTATCGTCTTCCTGGCCGGACAGAATGCGCCAGCAATCGGAATAATCGGTGCCGGCGCGGCAGGCGCCGGTGCCCGAACCCGGCTCGTCACATTCGCCGTCATTGGCGTACTGGCAGCTATCGTCGCCGCCGACCCCGGCGGGGCCGCCAGGCTTCTTGATCGCCTGAAGCAGGCGGGCGTAATCGCGCGCGCCAGGCTCGGCGTCAAAACCGGCCGGCAGAGCCAGCCGAGTCTCTTGTGCATGTGCGGCGCCGGCAGCGCCAGCGACCAGCAGCACGGCGAACATCGAAATCAAGAAACGGTGCATCATGGTCCTCCCCCGGTCCTCAAACGCTAGCGCGGTGCGTGCGTTCGCGCCAGAGCGACGCACCTTCGCCACGGACGGCGAACCGGTGCTTGTGAAGGGGCGCGACTCGGCGCATATTGATATTCCGCAGTCGGAGTTTCCCCTCATTCGACGATTGCGGGTTGCGCCTCGCCGGATACGGCACGCATCCTCACCTCAAGAGGCGCATGCGAACGCCGCCGGCCCCCTCGCCGGCGGCGTTTCCTTTTGTGCATTCATCAAGCTGAACCCCAGATGAAGCCGGCGCCCAGCACGCGTTCAGGCGCGGCCCTGCAAGGTGGCGAGCATAAGGCGCAGAATGCCTGCGTCGCCATCTGGAGGACGCCACATGTCCCTGCTTGCAAAACTGGCGGCGGCCGCAGGCCTCGCCGCTCTCACGCTCACCGCCCTGCCCACCGGCGCCGAAGCCCAGCACCGCGGCCAGCATCGCGCCCAGTCCCATGACTGGTATGATTACGGACGCGGAGGGCGCTGGAACGGGCCGGAAGGCTATTTCGTAGTCAACGCCGCCGCCTGCCCGGACCTGCGCGAAGACCGCCGTGATGCGCGCCGCACCCAGGGCCGCCGCGACCGGATCGAGGATCGCCGCGATCGCCGCGTGCTCGACTGCCCGCCCCGCGCCTGGGACTATGTCCCCAGCCGGCGTGAAGCGGTCGCGGGCCGCACCGGCGACCAGCTCCGCCCTGACGTCGCCTACTGGGACCAGCGCTCGAACCGCTATTACGCCCAGACGCGCTGGGGCGCCGTTCCGGTCCATGTCCAATATCGCGGCCGCGGATACGGCCATGACCGCCGCGGCTATCAGGGCCGCTCCGGCGTCCACTTCGAGTTCCGGTTCTAGAGCGCTAGCCGCCTCCGACCCCGTCCGAGCTCAGCGCGCGGGCGGGGTCGGGGACCGCACTGGCCGCCGTGGCGAAGGCGCGCGGGGCGCCGCCGGGTCGGTATGAGGTGTAGGACACCACCGCGATGATCGCCCAGTCCGGCCCGCGCCGCACCAGAAGCGGCGAACCGGAATCACCGTTGGCGATGTCGCAATCGTGCTCGATCAGCCCCGAGGGCCGAAACCGCAGGATACTACAGCGCTCCACCCCGGTGAGCGCCGCCCCGGTGTCCACCGAATAGCCGGCCTGCGTCACCGGAACGGCCCGCCAGTCGGTGGCGATCGCCATGCGCACGCCGAAGGCCACCAGGATCACCACGCCCAGTGCGGAGAGCGCGACCAACACAAGGCGCGAACGTCCACTGCTGGCCGCCGCAGCGATGGCGGCCACCAGCACCATGGCCAAAGCGCCGATGAAATCGGGCCGGCGCGGGCGATTATCCACCGCCGCCTCCACCGGCAGATATCCCAGCTCCGCGCCCAGCGGCCGATCCAGGCGCACAAGCGCCCAGTCGCCGTTTCTTATGAGCGTCGCGCCCACATCGCGGCCGCGCTCCACCCCGTCGAGAACATGGGCCTCCACCAGCCGCGCCTCCAGCGGGCCGCCCGGTAGATCGCGCGCCGTGAGGAAGCGGCCGGAGACGCCTGAATCGCCGTCGGCGATGACGCAATGGGCGGCGGTGAGCACGACGTCCTCGGCGATCAGCGCGCCCGAACACCCCGCCCCGTCCTCAAAGCGCAGCTCGCCGATGACGCTCCAGGGAAACACGCTGGTGTCTCTGATCTGGCGGTCGTCGACGCCAAAGATCGCCGGCGTCCAGCCCGGACCAATGGGCTGCGCCGCAGACGCTGCGCCGCTCAGGCACGCCAGCGCCGTAAGCACAGGACTGATCAGCCGGAGGATTGCGGTCAGGGCGGTCATGGCGCACATGCTCCGCGTCGCTGGCCTGCGAGGCCGGAACAGCAAGCGTAACGACCCACGGCTAGAGCCGGATCACGCCGTCAAGAAAGCGCTTCGCCGCGCCCAGCAGCGTGACGCGATTTTCCGCCTCGGCGCGCATGATCAGGGCGCCGGGACGCGGGCCGATCTGGCGGGCGGACAGCTCGGCGCGGCCCAGGCGCCCGGCCCAGAACGGAGCAAGCGTGCAATGGGCCGAGCCGGTGACCGGGTCCTCGTCGATGCCGGCGTCCGGACAGAAGAAGCGCGAGACCACGTCCGCACTCTCGCCCCTGGCGGTGGCGAGCACGTTCACTCCGGTGCGCTTAAACGCCGAGAAATCCGGCGTCAGCCTCGCGATCTCTCCCTCATCGCCATAGACGAACATCTGATAGCGCGCACCATGGATGGGATCGATTTCGAAGACTTCGGCGGGCGCGGCGCCGATCGCCTCCACCACCCCCGGCGCGGCCTCGCCGGGACGGGCGGGCACGGCGGGAAAGTTCACGGCGTAGCGCCCCGCGGCCTCCCGGCGCACTTCAAGGCGGCCCGAGCGCGTATCAAAGCGCGCCACATCGCCGGCGACCCGGGCGTCCTCGAACAGATAGGCGCCGGCGGCCAGTGTCGCGTGGCCGCACAGATCCACCTCGCAGCCCGGCGTAAACCATCGCAGGGCCCAGACATCTTTCTCCGCTCCCGCCGTAAAAAAGGCGGTCTCCGAGAGATTATTGGACTGGGCGATCCCCTGAAGGTCGGCGTCGTCCAGAAACGCATCCATGGGGCACACGCCCGCCGGGTTCCCGCTATGGGGGCGATCGCCGTCGGGAAAGGCGTGCAGTTCGCTATAGGCGAGCGTCGTCATTGCGGGGCTCCACGGGTCGATACGGTGTCGGCGGGATCGGGCGCGGCGCGAGACAGCGCGTCCAGGGCGATCGCCAGTTCGGCCGGCCGGCGGGTGCGCGCGGTGCGCCAGGCGTACATGTCGGCACGGCCCACGGCCTCGCCCGCAGAGGTGAACACCAGCACCGCCGGCGCGCCGGTGAGCGGCATGGCGCCCAGACGCTCCACGCTGTCCAGATTCCTGTCATAACGGCCGACGGAGAATTTCACCGTTTCGAACCGCTCGGCGAGGACCGGCGCCACTGCGGCGGCGCCCATCATGGCGTCAAGCACCCGGCAGTCAGGGCACCAGGCGCCGCCCATCACCACAACGACGCGCGTGTCCTGCTCGGCGGCGCGGGCGAAGGCCGCGTCCAGCGCGGAGGCGACGTCGAGATCTTCGTCATAGGGCGAGGTGTCGGTCATGGCGGGCTCCGGCTGTCTGAACGCCGGGCTAGCGCGGCGGACGGCCCGCGTCCAGCACGTCCAGTGCGATATCCATGAGCGCGGCCTCCCAATAGGTCAGCCCGCTGCGCGGATCGCGCGTGGCGTCGCCGGCCGGGTCCACGCCGGTGACGAAGAAGGCGACAGCCGCGCCGCGTTCAGGATCGGCCCAGGCGCCGCCGTAAAGCCCGTAGGCTTCGCCGGAATGGCCCACCAGCATCAGGCCGGGGCGGTCCTCGATCTGGCCCGGAGTGAGGATTTGCGGGCCGCCGCCCCAGGCGAGCACGCCGGTCTCCGGCTCGCCGCCGGCGATGTCCAGCGGCCGGGCGAGATCGGCGCCTTGACCGCCCGGCAGGAAAAGCGCGGCCAGACGCGCCAGGTCCGGCGCTGATATGCGCAAGCCGCCCTGGGGCGAAAACAGCGTGCCGTTGGTTCCAGGTTCATAGGCGGAGAGCTCGGCGCCGGGCGCTCTCAGGATCGCCGGTTCCGGTGAGGCGAGCGTTCCCGGCCCGTCGATCTGCACGACCCAGCGCCCGTCTTCAAACCGGTGCAGGGCCGCGCCCCCGGCCCGCCGCTGCGGTGAGACGCCCGACCAGTTGAACCCGGCCTTGATCCCGGCGGGCGCGAAAACGCGCGTCGCGGCGATCTGATCAAATCGCTCGCCTGCCGCATGCTCCATGACTTCAGCGGCCAGGGCGTAGTTTATATTGGCGTAGGCCCAGCCCTCACCCGGGCCGTGGGCGCAGGACGCGCCGCCGCTCACCAGGCTTTCCAGCGTCTCTCCCAGCGGCGCCCAGTACACAGCCGGATCACAAATCCCCGAGGTGTGGGAGAGCAGGGCGCGCAGGCTCACCGGCGCGCCCGCGCTCTCTTCATTGGCTGCGCCGGTGCGTGGATCATACCCGAGGAGCGGGCGAACATCAGCGTCCAGGTCGAGGCGGCCTTCAGCCTCCAGCGCTCCGGCGGCCAGTGCGGTGGCGAGCTTGGAGATCGAGGCGGCGCGTACGCCGGCGTCCGGCGTCAGGGCGCGCGCAGGCGTCAGCCCGTCCGCCCCGAACATCGCCGCACCGGCGGCGCCGGCATAGACGGTCTCGCCATCGATGAGCACGGCGATCACCGCGCCCGGTACCGCCAGGCTGGGCGTTTCCGGCTCGGCGACGAAGCGCGCCAGGCGGGCGTCGGCCTGAGCGATGACCGCTTCGTTCAGCGGCGCGCCCCTGCCAGCCTCCCCCGGCGTTACGCAGGCGGCAGCCAGTAGCGCGATCAATGCAGCGGCGCCGGCCAGCCGCACCCCGCTCATGGCGCGGCCTCCCAGTGCGCCTTCAATAGATCGGCGGTAGGCTGGGGGCGTTCATAGGGCCACCAGTGGCCACACGCCTCAAAACGATGAAAACGTGCGCCGGTGCGCGTCGCCAGGCGCTCGCCCACCGCCGGGTCCGCGTAAGGATCATGCTCGCCCCACAACACAAGGCCCGGCCCGGCCTGCTTAAGCCCGATGAGCGCATCGCCCCAGTCCTCCCCGATGGTCACGGCGGAGCGGTAGAGTTTTAAAATGCAGTCGCGCATGAGCGCATCGCCATGGCGGGCCATCTCTTCGGCATGGTCTGCGGGGACGCGCTCTGCGGTCAGCGCCTGCGCGAAGGCGGTTTCGTCCATGGCCTCCATCAGCGCCTCGCCCTCACCCGGCGTCTGCCAGATTTGCGCGATGGGGTGCCAGACATACGCCGCGTCGATCGCCACGCCGCCTGCGCACCAAGATTTCACAAGACCGGGATGGAGCCCGGCGACCCGCTGGACCAGCAGCCCGCCCCAGTCATGGCCCACCAAATGGACCGGCCCGCCGGCGGCCTCGCACGCCGCCTCAAGCTCGCCCGTCAGCCAGGCGGCATAGGCGTCCATTGAGGCGTCAAAGCCGTCGGGGATCGCCCGCCCGAAGCCCGGCAGGTCCGGGCAGACGTAATCGCCCTCGGGCAGAGCTTTAATAACCGGCGCCCAGAGCCGGTGCGTGTCGGGAACGCCGTGAATGAAGAGCACTGTCATGGTGGCAGAGTGGCGCGGCGCGCGGCGGAAGGGAAGACATGCGAGGCCTGCGCCGCCCCATAAAGACGAGGATGCGCTAGACCGCCTTGCCCAGAACCCAGTCCTGATAGGTCACGCCGCCCACGTCGAACGCGCGCTCACCCACGCTCTCAAACCCCATGCGCCCGTAAAAGCCCAGCGCGCGATGGTTCTGCTTGTAGACGCCCAGCAGCAGGGTTCGCGCGCCGCGCTGTCTGGCGTGATCCTCGGCCATGCCGAGCAGGGTTCGCCCGAGCCCGGTTCCGTGCAGGCGCGAGAGCACGTAGATGCGCTTGATCTCCAGATCGCCGTCTTGCGTCGGCACAGGCAGGTCCGGCGCGGTGAGGTGGAGATAGCCCACCGGCGCGCCGCTCAGCCGGGCGAGCCAGAGCCGCTGGGCGGGATCGGCGATCGCAGCGGCGTACACGGCCTCGGTCTGCTTCTGCGCGCAATGGCGCACCAGGGCCGCGCCGTCGATCACCCCAGCATAACTTTCCAGAAACGTCGCCGCACCCACCAGCGCAATCGATGCGGCGTCTTCTGGACTGGCGGACTGGACGGAGGTTTTTGTCATGACGGGCCCTTTTTCGCATGCGGCGGGAGGACCGCGCGGCGAGTTTCATCCTTTATAGTCAAACGCAGGGGGCGATGATCAAACGCAAGATCAACGCGCGGGTTTGAGTTAGCGTCGCATCCCCGTCCCGCCTCGCCGGACTGTAATCGCAGGCGCAGCTCAGCGGCCAGTGGCGCAACATCCTGGGCCCGTATGAGTTTCTCAGAACGCGCTTGTGGCGCTGAGCCAAAGCGGCTCACATCGCTTCACCGCCGGTTCACTGGGATGTGAGAGGCTTTAACAGCCGCAATAGAGTACCTACATGGGACTGCCGCATCGCTACGTTTGGCTATGCGGCGGCGCCGAACAGGGGAGATGGACGCCATGGCCAACGCACCGATGCCAGCAATCACGCCGGAAGGCGGTCTGTCGCGCTATCTCGCGGAGATCCGCAAGTTTCCCATGCTGGAAAAGGACGAGGAGTTCATGCTCGCCAAGAGCTGGCAGGAGCATGAAGACACCGCAGCCGCCCACAAGATGGTCACCTCCCATCTGCGCCTGGTGGCCAAGATCGCCATGGGCTATCGCGGCTACGGGCTGCCGGTCGCCGAGGTGATCAGCGAAGGCAATGTGGGCCTGATGCAGGCGGTGAAGAAATTCGATCCCGACAAGGGCTTCCGCCTGGCGACCTACGCCATGTGGTGGATCCGCGCGTCGATCCAGGAATACATCCTGCGATCCTGGTCGCTGGTGAAGATGGGCACGACCGCCGCCCAGAAGAAGCTGTTCTTCAATCTGCGCCGCATGAAGAGCCAGATGCGCGCGCTGGAGGAAGGCGATCTGCGCCCCGAACAGGTCGAGCACATCGCCACCAAGCTCGGGGTCACCGATGCCGAGGTGATCTCCATGAACCGGCGGCTGTCCGGCCCGGACGCCTCGCTGAACGCGCCGCTGCGCAGCGAAAGCGAGAGCGAATGGCAGGACTGGCTCACCGATGACGATGCCGAGAACGCCGAAGACGAGCTGGCCACGTCCAATGAGTTCGACATTCGCATGTCCCTGCTGCAGCAGGCCATGGGCGACCTCAACGATCGTGAGAAGCACATCATCCAGGAGCGCCGCCTCACCGAGGAGCCCAAGACCCTGGAAGATCTGGCGCAGGTCTATGGCGTCAGCCGCGAACGCATTCGCCAGATCGAGGTGCGCGCCTTCGACAAGCTGCAAAAGGCGATGAAACGCCTCGCCGGCGAGCGCGGCATGTCCCCCGCCGAGGAAGAAGACGCCTAAAGCGGGCCGCGCGCCCCAAGCCAGCCAGACTTGCCACACGGCCTCGACTGTTCGACGCTGGCCTCCTGTGTCAGGGAGGTAGCTGAGTATGAACCGTCGAGATTTCTTCGCCAGCATGGCGGCGACCTCTGTCGCTCCCTACGCGCTTGGCGGCGCCGCCGCAAAGGCTGCGACGGCTCAGGCCCCGCAGGGCCGCCACAGCTTCCCGCCCGAGTGGGCGCCGCACGACGCGGTGTGGATGGGCTGGCCCGACTACGTCACAGCATCGCCGGAGCATACGCGGCTGCGCCTTGAAATGCTGGCCGCCCTGACCCCGCACGTGCCGGTGCGCATGGTCGTCGAGGATGAGCAAAGGTCGTCCACGATCCAGGGACTGATGACCCAGGCCGGCGTTTCGCCAGACGCGGTCTCCTTTCACATTCAGCCTATCGTTGACACCTGGCTGCGCGATAACGGCCCGCTATTCATATCGGACGGCTCGACGCTTGAGCTGGCCACCTTCGCTTGGAATAATTACGGCTTTCCCTGGCCGTTCACCGGACCGTCCTCAATCGCGCGCGGCGCGCTTGACCAGCAGATCGGCGCGCGGCTCGGTTTCACTCAACGAGCCTCCGACATCGTGGCCGAAGGCGGCGGCATCGACGTCAATTCGCGTTCCCTCGTAACCTATCGTGACGCGGCCATGCACCGAAACCCCGGTCGGACGCTGGGCGAAATCGAGGGCGAACTGAAGCGCCTCTACGGCAAGGAGCAGGTGATCTGGCTAGACCGCGCGCCAATCACCGACCGCATCTTCGCCGGCCCCAAGGTCGCAAATTTCTTCGGGTGGGGCGCGAACGGGCACGTCGACGAATATGTCCGTTTCGTCGACGAGGAGACCATTCTCGTCGCCCAGGTCGGGGAACGCGAACGCGATCGCGACGCCTTGATGCGCCTGGATCACGAGATCCTCACTGAGAACCGCCGCCAGTTGGAGGAGGCGCGCGATCCAGAGGGCCGGCGATTCAACGTCATTCCCGTTCCGGTCCCCGATGTCGGGCCCTTCCTGCGCCCCCGCACGTTGAGCGAAGCCGATTTTACTCCGCGCGAAACCGGTCAGGACATGCGCTCGGTCTATCGTGATTTCAGCATCGGCGATGAAATCATCGAGGTTCCCGCCGTCAGCTACCTCAATTTCTTTGTGACGAACGGCGTCATCCTGTCCGCGCGCTACGGCGGGGAGGGTCGTCCGGACCATTTGCGAGAAAGCGACGAGGAATTCGAAACGATCTTGAAAACTCGTTTTCCCGACCGCGAGATTGCCGGAATTCATCCGCTTGCCGCCAACTGGGAAGGCGGCGGCATGCACTGTCTCACCCAGCAGCAGCCACGGATCGACCCGGCCTGAGCCGGGGGCGCGTGGCGCGCCTAGTCTTTTCTCGCCAGCGGATGGGCGTCGTTCACCAGGGCGGTGAGGCGCTCCTCCAGCACATGGGTGTAGATCTGGGTAGTCGACACGTCGGCATGGCCCAGAAGCATCTGCACGCTGCGCAAGTCCGCGCCATGGGCCAGAAGATGCGTTGCGAAGGCGTGGCGCACCACGTGCGGGCTGACCCGGCCGGGATCGAGCCCGGCGGCGATGGCGAGCTCCTTCAGGATCTGCGCAAAGCGTTCGCGGGTGAGATGACCCGCCTTCGCCGTGCGCGAGGGAAACAGCGCGCGCTCGGCGGCCTTTCGGGAGGCGGACGCCTTGGCCGGCAGATGCGTGTCGCGCACAGCCTTGTATTGCGCCACCGCGTCCATGGCCGCATCGGTGAGCGGGACCAGGCGTTCCTTGCCGCCCTTGCCCTTCACGATGAGGCAGCGCTCGGCCCGCGCAAATGCGGCGAGCGGCAGGGTGACAAGTTCGCTCACCCTGAGGCCGCCGGCGTAGAGCACCTCCAGCAGCGCGCGGGCGCGCAGGCCGGCCTCGGCCTCCATCAAATCCGCTGCATTGAACAGGGCGTCCACATCGGCTTCGCTGAGGACCTTGGGCAGCGGGCGCGGCTTGCCGGGACCCGATAGCGGCGCCGCGGGATCATCGGTGCGCAGCCCCTCTTTCAGCAGAAACCGGTAAAAGCGCTTGAGCGCCGAAAGCCGGCGCGCCGAAGTGGCCGGCGACAGACCGTCGCGGGCGATCCCGGCCATCATCGCTTCAAGATCGCGTGTCGCGGCGGCGTCGAGTTCAGCGCCCAGCGAGGCCAGGCGGTGCGACGCGTCCTCCAGGTCGCGGGCATAGGCGGCGAGCGTGTTCTGTGCGGCGCCGCGCTCGGCCGCCATCATGTCGAGAAACAGCGCAACGCTGCGTCCGCTCACGCCGCCTCCACCAGGATCTGCTCCAGAATCAGCCTTAGCGCCTCGCCGCGCAGACCCGCCCGGTCCAGCGATAGGGCCGCGGCTGCGCACACTTCGGCGCTGTCCGGCGCCTGCTCCAGGGCGTTGGCGGCCAGAAGCTGGGTCTCGCCCAGAGCGCCCGCCGAGCCGGCCAGCAGCATCGGCCCGAGCACGGGCGCAGGCGCGCCGCTGTCACGCGCAAGCCCGGTCATCGCGGCGCGGATCGCGCCGTCATCCTCGGCGCCCAGAGCGGCCAGACCCGCCGCCTGGCACAGGCGGGCGGGGGTGGCGCCCTCTATGCGCGCGCCCATCAGGACGTCAAAACCTTCGGTCTGGATCTGGCCCTCAGCGACAGCGCGGGCGAAATCGATCGCCACGATCTGGCGCGCTGCGGGCGGAGTCCAGTCCGGCTCGTCGACCATGGGGTCGGAATAGCCGGGCGGCTGGGTCATGTCGGAGGGTCCCTCCGTCATCGGCGCGGCGGGCTGCGTCGCCATCTCGCGCGGCGGCCGCGGCGGTCCGTCGATCAGCGCTTCGCGCCAGGCGTCGGCGGCCACCACGTCGTCAGCGGCCAGCGCCGCGAAGGTGAAGATCACCCCGTGGGCCAGCGTATCTCCGGTGATCGGCAGGCGCGCGACCTCTGACCCGTAGGCCGAAGCGACATCGAGAAACTCGCCCGCCTCACGGGCGTCGGCGAGCCGGATCGCCAGCGCCTCGGCGGCGATCTCGCGATCAAGATCCTGGCCGATCAGCGCGCCCAGCGCTGCGGCGCGGTCCGCGCCGTCGAGATTCACCGCCGCTTCCAGCGCTTCAGGCAGGGTGTCCGGCAGCGAAATTCGCGGACCGGTGCGAGACGCCACACGCGCCAGCCAGGCCGGCGCGCCCGCGCCCGCCTCAATGCGGGTTTCCGGCGCGATGCGCGCGGCGATCGCCAGCTGCAGGCCGGACACAGGGTTCATGTCTGGAAGCGAGTCGCCGAAGACGAACGCCTCGAACAAGGCGTCAAACTCCGGGTTCGGCGCCTGGGCGCGGGCGAGCTCGGCGGTCAGCTCGGCCGCCGGCATGTTGCCGTCAAACGCAAGACACGCCGCCCGCGCGCGCAGCCAGTAGGGCGTGTCGCGGCCCTCGAGCAGAGCGTCGGCGGCGCGGCACGCCTCGCTGATTTCACCCAGCGCGAAACTGGTCTCGGCCAGAAGGCGTGACAAAGCCGGGCTTTCATTGATCGCCGGCGTTCGCACCAGGAGGCGTTGCACCGGCTGGGCGCGTCCGGCAGACAGCGCGCGCCCGGCGCGCATGGCGGCCAGATCATAGGCGCCCTCGGCCCCTTCAGGCGGTTCGCCGGCGGACAGGAGCGCGCGCAGCGCCAGACGCGCGGCCGGGCCGTTGGACCAGCCGGCGCCGTGACTGTCTGGAAGGCTGGTGAGCGCGGCGCGCAGCGCCGCGGCCTCGCCCGAAGACCAGACGGTGGACGGCAACGCGCCGCCGCCGTCCACCTCGAATGGATCCACCGCGCCCAGCTGGCGCACCTCGATGCCCTGCTGCGCGGTCGCCGACTGGGCGCCAAGCGCAAGGCAAGCGCCGGCCGCGGCGGCCAGCGCGCACAGTCTAGCCGCGAAGCTCATCGCCCACCTCGATCCGGATTTCCTGGGGATCCGGCGCACCGGAGTCCGCCATGACCAGAAGAGCCGCGAACCCGCCGCCGACAACCAGCAACAGAACCACCAGCCCGATAAAAAATCCTCGCATAATGCGTCGCTCCCAAGCGCAGCCAGACGATCACCCGACTTAAGCAGGCGAATGCGGCGTTTTCCAGACGTCGACGCCGTTATAACGCGTTCGATTGCCCGTTTGAGCCATGATGCGTATAGCTTGGTCCAAGCCATGACCACGAACACCACCTTTCGCGCGCCCCAGCGCCCCATCGCCCTTGTCGGCTTGATGGGCGTGGGCAAGACCACGATCGGCCGGCGCATCGCAAGCCGGCTGAAGCGCCCCTTCGTGGACGCCGACGAGGCCGTGGCCGAAGCGGCCGGGCGGTCTGTGGCGGACATCTTTTCAGACTTTGGCGAGGCTGCGTTTCGCGACGGCGAACGCCGGGTGATCTCGCGCCTTGTCGAGGAGAAGCGCCCCATGGTGCTGGCGCTGGGCGGCGGCGCGTTCGTCGATCCCGAAACGCGTGCGCTGCTCAAACAGAAGGCGGTCACCGTGTGGCTGCGGGCCGATCTCGACACCCTGATGGAGCGCGTCGGCAGGAAGCCCGGCCAGCGTCCCCTCCTGGACGATCCCGATCCGCGCGCCGTCATGGCCCGGCTGATGGCCAGCCGCGAACCGGCCTACGCCCAGGCCGACATCGCCGTGGAAAGCGAGACCGGCAGCCATGACGCCACAGTGGAGAAAGTCCTTACCGCACTGGCCGGTCTGGAGGCGGATGCACGATGATCACCGTGCCCGTAGAACTTGGTGCGCGCAGCTATGAGGTGCTGGTCGGCGCCGGCGCGCTGGAGGCGGGCGCGCAGCGCCTGCCCGCCCTGTGTCCGCGCGGACGCGCGCTCATCGCCGCCGACCGAACCGCCCTCGCCCACCATGGCGAGCGCCTGCGCGCCGCTGTGCGCCAGGCGAAGCTGGAGCCCGTGATCTTCGAGATCAAGGGCGGCGAGGCGGCCAAGAGCTGGGCGGGGCTGGAAGCCCTGTGCGACCAGCTGCTGGACGCCAATATGGAGCGCGGCGAGAGCCTGATCGCGTTCGGCGGCGGCACGGTGGGCGATCTGGCGGGCTTCGCCAGTGCGGTCACCAAGCGTGGTGCGGGCTTCGTGCAGATCCCCACCACCTTGCTGGCCCAGGTCGACAGCTCGGTGGGCGGCAAGACCGGGATCAATACACGCGCCGGCAAGAACCTCGCCGGCGCGTTCCACCAGCCCGGCCTTGTCATCGCCGACACCGGTTTTCTGGCCACCCTGCCCCAGCGCGAGGTGCGCGCCGGCTACGCCGAGATCGTCAAGGCCGGGCTGATCGCCGACGCGGACCTGTTCGACCGCCTGGAGGCGCTGGGCGCGGACGCGCTGACCGGCGAGGCGCTGGATCAGGCCATCGCGTCAGCTGTGGCGTTCAAGGCGCGCATCGTCGCCGAGGACGAGCGCGAGGGCGGCGTGCGCGCCTTGTTGAACCTGGGTCACACCTTCGGTCACGCCTTTGAAGCGGAAGCGCAAAAAGGCGCGCTCGTGCACGGCGAAGCGGTGGCGGCGGGGCTCGCCCTCGCCTTTGCCTATTCGCAGCGCCTTGGCGTCTGCCCGCCCGGCGCAGTGAAGCGCGTGCGCGATCATCTTCACGCCGTGGGCCTGCCCGCCAGCGGACGCGAGCTTGGCGGCGGCCCTTATGATGCGGCCCGACTGGTGGCGCGCATGAGATCGGACAAAAAGAACAGCGGCGGTGCGATCACCTTGATACTGGCGAAAGCGCTCGGCGACGCTTACATCGCTCGAAGCGCGGACGCGCGCGATCTTGAAGCCTTTCTGAGTGAGGACCTGACATCGAAATGACCCTTGAACCCTGGATGGGATGGGCCGCTCTGGCGATCCTGGGGCTTCTGGCCTTTTCCGGCTTTTTCTCCGGTTCGGAGACGGCGCTGACCGCGACGTCGAAGGCGCGCATGCTGTCTCTGGAAAAGGACAAGGATGCGCGGGCCAAGCGGGTCAATATCCTCATTGCGGACCGTGAAAGCCTGATCGGCGCGATCCTTCTGGGCAATAATCTGGTGAACATCCTGGCCTCCTCCATCGCCGCGGCGGTGTTTCTGGCCATGTTCGGCGAGGCGGGCGTGCCGATCGCCACCCTGGTGATGACGCTTCTGGTGCTGATCTTCGCCGAGGTGCTGCCCAAGACCTACGCCTTGTCCAATCCCGACCGGCTGGCGCTGGCGGTGTCTTTGCCCATTCGCTTCTTCGTGCGGATCTTCGCGCCGGTGGTGGCCGCGGTCCAGGCGGTGGTGCGCCTGACCCTGCGCGTGCTGGGCGCCAATGTGGAAGGCCCGGTCCTCTCCGCCCACGAAGAGATTCGCGGCCAGATCGACCTGCACCACCAGGAAGGCGGCGTGGTCAAAAGCGACCGCGACATGCTGGGCGGCGTGCTGGATCTGCGCGAGCTCACCGTCGACGACGTCATGGTGCACCGCAAAAATCTGGTGATGCTCGACATCGAACAGCCCGCCGGCGAGCTGGTGGAGACCGCGCTGACCAGCCCGCACACCCGCCTGCCGCTCTACAAGGACGACGCGGAAAACATCGTCGGCGTCCTGCATGTGCGCGATCTCGCCCGCGCCCTGCATCAGGCCGGCGGCGACGCCGACAAGGTGGATATCGACGCGATCCGGCGCGAGCCCTGGTTCGTGCCCGAGACCACCCCGCTGCAGGAGCAGCTGACCAATTTCCGGGTCAAGCGCGAGCACTTCGCCCTGGTCGTGGACGAGTATGGCGGGCTGATGGGCGTCATCACGCTGGAAGACATTCTCGAAGAGATCGTCGGCGATATCGAGGACGAACACGACGTGGCCGTGGCCGGCGTCGCGCCCCTGCCTGACGGCTTCGTCATGGTGGAAGGCGCCACGCCGATCCGCGACGTCAATCGAGCCCTGGACTGGGACCTGCCCGACGACGAGGCGGTGACCATCGCCGGTCTGGTGATCCACGAAGCCCAGACGATTCCCGAAGCCGGTCAGGTGTTCCGCTTCCACGGCGTCCAGTTCGAGATCCTCGACCGCAAGCGCAACCAGATCACCCAGATGCGCCTGAAGGCCGAGCCCAAGCCGGAGGTCTGAGCGGAGGTGTTGCGCAACGCTTCCGCCGGTCAGCAAGGTCGGGCGGCGCGCCCTTCAGGGCTTGTGATTTCGATAGATGCGCGCAGGCTCGCTTGAGCCGCCCAGCTGCGCTGTCCGCCTCAGCCCGCCGCCATGGACTGGCCGGGGACCGGGGCGCCGATCATGCGGGCGGCTTCTTCAAAGCAGCGGCCGCATTTGGGTTTCGCGCCGCACGCCTTGAACACGCCGGGCACGTCCACCGCGCCATTGGCGGCGGCGGCCTTCACGTCGCGGCAGCGGATCACATTGCACAAACAGACGATCATGGGCGGTGGGCCTTGGACCTGGATCGGTGTGGGAGCGGGCGCACCCGCAACTCATTCGCAACACCATATGGGGACTAATGCGAATGATTGTCAACTGCGAAACATGTGCGCGGCCTGAAGCGCGCTGCGACAGGTGCGCGCAGACCCGATTGAGGCCGTTGAGGCGCCCTTGCAGCGGCTGACTTGCTTGCTTGGCGAGGCCGGAGCGGGACCCGCGACTGACCCCGCCGGCGCAGCGCGCGTGCCTTGCGCGAGGGCCATGCTATATGGTGCAATGCAATAAAGTCCGGACAAAGGATATACCAGCCGACCGGGCCGGCGAGCCGACGGTGAGGAGACCGCCTGTGCTCAAGTTTATCAATGTCGACCAGCGCTATCCCGACAAACGGTCGCCGGACGTGCGCAAGGCCGATTTCGACGAGATCTACGCGCCCTTCGACATGGCGCGCGGGGAGGAGCAGGCTGAGCGCTGCTCCCAGTGCGGCGTGCCGTTCTGCCAGTCCGGCTGCCCGCTCCATAACGACATCCCCGACTGGCTGATGCTGGCCGCCGAGGGGCGCATGGAGGAGGCCTATGAGCGCTCCAGCGCCACTTCGACCATGCCCGAGGTGTGCGGCCGGATCTGCCCGCAGGACCGTCTGTGCGAAGGCGCCTGCGTGATCGAGCAGTCGGGCCACGGCGCGGTGACCATCGGTACGGTGGAGACCTTCATCACCGAAACCGCGTGGAAGGAAGGCTGGGTCAAACCGGTCCACACCAAGCCCGACACAGGGTTTTCCGTGGGAATAATCGGCGCCGGGCCTGCGGGCCTGTCAGCGGCCGAACGCCTACGCGAGCGCGGCCATGCAGTAACGGTCTATGACCGCCACGACCGCGCCGGCGGCTTGCTGATCTACGGCATCCCGAACTTCAAGCTGGACAAGCATGTGGTCACGCGCCGCGTGGAGCGGCTCCAGGAGGGCGGCGTTGAATTCAAGCTGAATTTCGAGGTTGGCCGCGACGCCACTCTGGACGATCTGCGCACCCGCCATAACGCGGTCTATATCGGCGCCGGCGCCTATGCGGCGCGCGCGCTGACCTGCCCCGGCGGCGGCGGACGCGGACTGGTGGCGGCGCTGGATTACCTCACCGCCTCCAACCGGCGCGGCTTCGGCGAGACCATCGAGGACAACAACCGCCTGAACGCGGCCGGCAAGCGCGTCGTCGTGATCGGCGGCGGCGACACCGCCATGGACTGCGTGCGCACCGCGATCCGTCAGGGCGCCAAAGACGTGGCGTGCCTGTATCGCCGCGACCGCACCAACATGCCCGGCTCGGCGCGCGAAGTGGTTCACGCCGAGGAAGAAGGCGTGGTGTTCAACTGGCTCAGCGCACCGGCGGCGATTCTCGGCGACGCCGAAACCGCCTCGGGCGTGAAGGTGCAGAAGATGGCGCTGGGCGCGCCCGACGCCTCCGGGCGCCGACGCCCCGTGCCTCAGCCCGGCGAGGAAAGCGATTTTCCCGCCGACATGGTGATCGCCGCGCTGGGGTTTGAGCCGGAGGACTTCCCCAAGGCCTGGGCCGCCGCCGAGCTGGAGCTCAATGCGCGCGGCGCGGTGCGGGTCACCAAGGGCTGCCGCACCAATATCGACGGCGTTTACGCCGGCGGCGACGCGGTGCGCGGCGCCTCGCTGGTGGTCTGGGCCATCAAGGACGGCCAGGACGCGGCGAAAGCCATTCATGAAGACCTGATGGCGAAAGCCGAAACGGAGCGCCAGGCCGCGCTCGCGGAGCCCGCCGAATGAGCGATTACGTCACCAAGTATGAAACCGAGCGCAACCGCCTGATCGAGGCGCACGCCTATAACCCTGAGTCCGAGCGCTCGTCATGCGGCGTGGGGCTTGTGGCCGACACCGCGGGCAAGGCGCGCCGGGAAACCGTGCAGCTGGCCATCGACGCCCTGAAAGCGGTCTGGCACCGCGGCGCGGTGGACGCCGACGGACGCACCGGCGACGGCGCCGGCCTGCGCGTCGGCATCCCCCAGGACTTCTTCAAGGCGCAGGTGGAGCGCACCGGGCACAAGCCCGGCGAGGCCCCTATCGGCGTCGGCATGGTGTTCCTGCCGCGCACCGATTTCGCCGCCCAGGAGCGCGGACGCACCATCGTGGAGACCGAGGTCCTGCGGGCAGGCCTCAGGCTTTATGGTTGGCGTCAGGTGCCCATCGACCCTTCCTGCCTGGGCGAAAAGGCCGCGGCGACGCGCCCCGCCATCGAACAGATCCTGTTCTGCGATCCTAAGAAGCGCTCGGCGAGCGTTCTGGAGCGCACGCTCTATCTCACCCGCCGGCGGATCGAGGCGCGCGCCCGCGCCGACGCCCTGCCCGGCTTTTACGTGTGTTCTTTGTCGGCGCGCGACGTCGTCTACAAGGGCATGTTCCTGGCCGAGGCCATCGACCAGTTCTATCCCGACCTGAAGGACGAGCGCTTCATCTCGCCCTTCGCCATGTTCCACCAGCGCTATTCCACCAACACCTTCCCCGAATGGAAGCTGGCCCAGCCCTTCCGCATGCTCGCCCATAACGGCGAGATCAATACGCTGAAGGGCAATCGCAACTGGATGAAGAGCCATGAGATCCTCATGGCCAGCAAGGCGTTCAAGGACGCCGAGAACGAGGTCAAGCCGGTGATCAGCCCCGGCGCGTCGGACTCCGCGGCCCTGGACGAAGTGTTCGAGATTCTGGTGCGCGCGGGCCGTTCGGCGCCCATGGCCAAGACGCTGCTCATCCCCGAAGCCTGGTCGAAGCGTTCCGAGCTGATGCCGGGCGCCTGGCGCGGCCTTTACGAGTACTGCAACTCGGTGATGGAGCCTTGGGACGGGCCGGCCGCCGTGGTCGCCTGTGACGGACGCTGGGCGATCGCCGGGCTGGACCGCAATGGCCTGCGCCCGCTGCGCTGGAGCCTGTCCGATGACGGGCTTTTGGCCGTGGGATCGGAAACCGGCATGGCCGAGATCCCCGTGGAGCGCGTGATCGAGCGCGGCGCGGTGACGCCCGGGCGCATGATCGCGGTGGACCTGCAGGACGGCGGTTTCAAGCGCGAAACCGAGATGCTCGACCTGCTCAGCGAGAAGCACCCCTATGAGGGCTGGCTGAAGAATCTGCGCGAGATCGAATCCGATATCGGCCCCGGTCCCGAAGACCCCCTGTTCGGCGAGGCCGAGCGTGCGCGCCGTCAGGCCGCCGCTGGCCTCACCCTGGAAGAGATCGAGCTGATCCTGTCTCCCATGGCCGAAGGCGGCAAAGAGGCCATCGGCTCCATGGGGGACGACAGCCCGCTGGCGGTCCTGTCCAACCGCTACCGGCCGATCTCGCACTATTTCCGCCAGAACTTCTCCCAGGTCACCAACCCGCCCATCGATCCACTGCGCGAAGGCCGGGTGATGAGCCTGAAGACGAGGTTCAAGAACCTCGGCAACATCCTGGCCGAGGACGAGACCCAGACAAATGTCTACGTGCTTGAAAGCCCGTGCCTGACCAACGGCATGTACGCCCGCCTGATCGCCATGCTGGGCGAGCGCGTGACCGTCATCGACGCCACCTTCCCCGCCGAAGAGGCCAAGGGGACCGGCGCCGGCCTGATGGCCGCGCTGGACCGTATGCGCGAGGAAGCCGCCGAGGCGGTGAAGACCGGCGCCGAGCACCTGGTCCTCACCGACGAGGCGCAGGGTCCGCAACGCTGCGCAGTGCCGATGGCGCTGGCGGTGGGCGCGGTGCACACCCACCTCACCCGCAAGGGTCTTCGCACCTACACCTCGCTCAATGCGCGCGCCTCCGACGTCACCGACCCCCACGGCCTGGCCGTGCTGATCGGTCTGGGGGCGACCACGGTCAATCCGTACATCGCGTTTGAAACCGTCACCACGCGCACCCAGCGCGGCCTCAAATCCATGGGCGCGGAGACCAAGGCCGACAACATGCAGAAGGCCTTCGACGCCGGCCTTCTCAAGATCATGTCCAAGATGGGCATCTCGGTAGTCAGCTCCTATCGCGGCGGGTGTAATTTCGAGGTTCTGGGCCTCTCGCGCGCGGTGGCGAGCGAGTATCTGGGCGGCGTGACAAGCCGGATTTCCGGAATCGGGCTCGCCGGTCTTGAGAACAAGCTGGCCGAGCTGCACCGCTGGGCGTGGTCGAACGAGGACGCGGTGCGCCTGCCCATCGGCGGATTCTACCGCCAGCGCGCCTCGGGCGAGATTCATGCGGTGGAGGCCAAATCCGTCTCCGCCCTGCAAAAGGCGGTGCGCGAGGAGGATTACGACTCCTTCCGCGAATACATCCGCCTGCAGGCTCGCGACGAGCAGCCGATCCAGCTGCGCGACCTTCTGGAGCCGCGCCCGCTGGGACCGGCCATCGACGTCTCCAAGTGCGAGAGCGTCAACGAGATTCGCCAGCGCTTCGTGACGCCGGGCATGAGCCTGGGCGCGCTGTCGCCTGAAGCCCATGGCGCGCTCAATGTCGCCATGAACCGGATCGGCGCGAAGTCCGTGTCCGGGGAAGGCGGCGAGGATCCCTCGCGCTACACCCCGCTGCCCAGCGGCGACAACATGAACTCCGCGGTCAAACAGGTGGCGTCGGGGCGCTTTGGCGTCACGGCCGAATACCTCAACCAGTGCCGCGAAATCGAGATCAAGGTGGCCCAGGGCGCAAAACCCGGCGAAGGTGGTCAGTTGCCCGGCTTCAAGGTCACCGAATTCATCGCCAAGCTGCGTCACGCCACGCCCGGCACGACGCTGATCAGCCCGCCCCCGCACCACGATATCTACTCCATCGAGGATCTGGCGCAGCTGATCTATGACCTCAAGCAGATCAACCCGGAGGCGCGCGTCTGCGTGAAGCTGGTCAGCGCCGACGGCGTCGGCGCGGTGGCCGCGGGCGTCGCCAAGGCCCATGCGGACATCATCCTGATCTCCGGCAATGTGGGCGGCACGGGCGCCAGCCCGCAAACCTCCATCAAGTTCGCCGGCGCGCCTCTGGAACTCGGGCTTTCCGAAGCCCACCAGGTGCTGTCCCTCAACGGTCTACGCGAGCGGGTGACGCTGCGCGCCGACGGCGGCATCCGCACCGGGCGCGACGTGGTGATCGCGGCGATGCTGGGCGCGGAAGAGTTCGGCATCGGCACGACGAGCCTCATCGCGCTGGGCTGTCTGATGGTGCGCCAGTGCCATTCCAACACTTGCCCCGTGGGCGTGTGCACCCAGGACGACGCGCTGCGCGAGCGCTTCACCGGGCTCGCCGACCATGTGGTCAATCTGATGACGTTCATCGCCCGCGACACCCGCGAGATCCTTGCAAAGCTCGGCGCCTCCAGCCTGGAGGACGTCATCGGGCGGGCCGATCTTCTTGATCAGGTGAGCCGCGGCTCCACCCATCTTGATGATCTGGATCTCAACCCGCTTCTGGTGCGCGTGGACCCGCAGGCGCGTCCGCCGCGCTCCACCCGCCAGCAGCGCAACGCCGTGGCGCCGAGCCTCGACGAGCAGATCCTCAAGGACGCCGCGCCGGTGTTCAGCCGTCGCGAGAAGATGCAGCTGGTCTATGACGTGAAGAACACAGACCGCGCCGTCGGCACGCGCACCAGCTCCCGGATCGTGCGCACCTTCGGCAAGGACGGTCTGGAAGACGGCCAGCTCACCCTGCGTCTTCGCGGCTCGGCGGGGCAAAGCCTCGGCGCGTTCGCGGCCAAGGGTCTTCGCATCGAGCTGGAAGGCGACGCCAACGACTATGTAGGCAAGGGCCTTTCAGGGGCGACCATCGCGATCCGCCCGTTCGGCGGCGCCAAAGCGCATAAGCCCGGCGACGCCATCATCGGCAACACGGTGCTGTACGGCGCCACGTCCGGAAGGCTGTTCGCCGCCGGCGGCGCGGGCCAGCGCTTTGCGGTGCGCAATTCAGGCGTGGAGGTGGTCGTGGAAGGCTGCGGCGCCAACGGGTGCGAGTACATGACCGGCGGCGTCGCCGTGATCCTGGGCAAGGTGGGCGACAATTTCGCCGCCGGCATGACAGGGGGCGAGGCCTTCGTGCTCGATGAAGACGAACGCCTGGAGCCGCGGCTCAATCCCGACAGCGTCTTCGTCGGCGAGCTGAAAGGCGAAGCCGAAGAGCGCTGCCGCGCCCTGATCGAGGCTCACTACGCCAATACCGGCAGCCTGCACGCCGCCGCGATCCTCAATGACTGGGACTTGCGCAAGGCCCATATCCGCCACGTGGTGCCGTTCGAAGCGGCCCGGCTGGAAGCTGGAGGCGAGAAGCGGGCCTGACGTCCGCCTATCGCATCTGGCCGTCCGCCTTGCGCGCCATCGCCTTCTCGATCGTGTTCAGGCTCTTCTTATGAGCCTTGAACGCGAAGTCAGCGATGTCGCCCACCACCGGGACCGAGCCGATCAGGGCGTCAAACACCGTGTAGGCGATGATGCGCGCCTTCACGCCGTTGGACAGGCCGAGATGGTGGGCGCTGGTGACCATCACCGCGCCGCCGGCCAGCGTCACCACGCCGCCGACACCGGGGATCAGGCCGAGGACCCCGTCCAGACCGAACCGGTAGCCGAAAATGCTGAACTGCTCGTCCAGAAGGCGCGCCCAGCCACGCGCCCGGACGAGCGGGCGAGGCAGGGCGCTGTCGAAGCTGGCGTCATCACGGGGCATGGCATTCGAACGCGCCGGCCCGCACGGCGTTCCCGCCTGCCCAATCTTCTGAACGGCGGTCCGCATCGCGGCCTTAGAAACCGGGCTCGCACTTGCGTCTGACCTGCAGAGATTCCTTTGCTTCCTTTCTTGGCGCGGGCCGCAGGGGCGGGTAAATCAGAGGTGAAATCAGAATCGAAAGGACGTGCACAATGAAGGGCGACCCCAAGGTCATCGAGCACCTGAACAAGGCGCTGAAGCTGGAGCTGACCACGGTAAACCAGTACTTCCTCCACGCCCGCATGTTCCGCGACTGGGGATTCCAGCGCCTGGCGAAGATGGAGTACGAGGAATCCATCGACGAGATGAAGCACGCCGACGTGCTCATTGAGCGGATCCTGTTCCTGGAAGGCCTGCCCAACGTGCAGGATCTGGGCAAGGTGCTCATCGGCGAGACGATCAAGGAATGCCTTGAGTGCGATCTCGAGGCCGAGCGGCGCGCCCACCCGGTCTACAAGGCGGCCATCGCCTATTGCGAAAGCGCCGGCGATTACGTCACCCGCCAGATCTTCGACGAGATCCTCAAGAGTGAGGAAGAGCATATCGACTTCCTGGAGACCCAGCTCTCCCTGATCGAGAAGATCGGCGAGGAACGCTACATGCAGTCCCAGCTGGGCGATTACGACAAGAGCTAGGCGCGCCCCGCCAGCTTCAACACGAGCTGCGCCGCCGGCGACTCACGTCACCGGCGGCGCAATTGTATCGGGCTTACGCCTGCGTCATCGCCAGCCAGGTCATGTAGCCGGCATAGGCCACGAGAAGCAGCACGCCCTCGCGCCGGTCCACTCGCCAGCCGGTGACCGAGAAGGCGATGAGCGCGCCGACCGAGGCGAGCATCACCAGCACGTCGATCCCGAACGCGCCCGGCGCCAGGTCGAACGGGCGGGCCAGCGCGGCCGCGCCCAGAATGCCGAGCGCATTGAAGATGTTGGAGCCGATTATATTGCCGAAGGCGAGATCGGACTCCCCCTTTCGCGCGGCTGAAAGCGACGCCGCCAACTCCGGCAGAGACGTGCCGACCGCCACGATGGTCAGCCCGATCACCGCCTCTGAAATCCCGGCGGCGGCGGCCAGCACCGTAGCGCCGTTCACCAGCAGCGCCGCGCCAGCCACCACGCCCACCAGGCCGGCCAGCAGAAACAGGGTCGAGATCAGCGGCCCGCCCGCCGGCTTCACGGTCTCCGCCTCGACGGCGTGGAGCGCCGCGCCGGCGTCCTTGGTGCGCTGGTCGATGAGATAGCTCGCCACCACATAGACGATGAGCAGGGCGAACAGGATCGCGCCTGTGAGCCGCGAAAATGGCAGGAAGAGCGTCACTGCGGCGGCGGCCAGGCTCGCCAGAATCAACGCCGGACCGTCGCGCCGGAACGCGCCGGCCTGAACGCTCATGGGCGCGATCACCGCGGTGACAGCCAGGATAAGCAGGATATTGGCGATGTTCGAGCCGATGACGTTGCCCACCGCCACAGCCGGCGAGCCGGACAGGCTGGCGGTCACCGAGGTCGTCATCTCCGGCATGGAGGTGCCGAAGCCCACCACCACGAGGCCGATCAGGAGCGGAGAGACCCCAAGCGCCTTGGCGAGCCCCGTCGCGCCACGCACCAGCGTGTCGCCGCCGGCGACAAGAAGCACGAGGCCGGCGAGAATGAAGGCGAAACTCATGGAACTCCCCATCAGATGGATCGCCCGCAAATGGCCCCGCTTGGACCGCCGCGCAAGGCCGTCGCCGGGCCGATTCCTGACGCTCCGCAGCGGCGTCACGGCGGGTGGGCGATGACGTGGGCGGGGCTCCGCCCTATGTTACGCTCAACAACGATCACGCCGGGCGCGATGCGCCCGCCAGACACTGGAGAATGGACGCCATGCGCTTTCGTTCCGACACCGAGTACAAGACCAGCCTCATCCCCGCCGACAAGGCGCTGCCGGGCCGCATCCAGGCTGTCCCCACCGCCGAGACCCATTCGGTCTTCGGCCGGGCGCTGAAGGAGGCCGTCCCCGCCGGCGCGCAGTCCGTGGTGTTCGCCATGGGCTGTTTCTGGGGCGTCGAGCGGATCTTCTGGCGGATCGAGGGCGTGCTCAACACCGCCGTGGGATACGCCGGCGGGATCACGCCCAACCCCACCTATGAAGAAGTGTGCTCGGGCCGCACCGGCCACACCGAAGTGGTGCGGGTGGTTTTCGACCCGGCGAAAGTCAGCTTCGATGCGCTGCTGAAAGCGTTCTGGGAAGGCCACGACCCGACCCAGGGCATGCGCCAGGGCAATGATATCGGAACCCAGTACCGCTCGGCGATCTACTGGAATACGCCGGCCCAGCAGGCCGCCGCCGAGGCCAGCGCCAAGGCCTATGACGCCGCGCTGGACGCGGCGGGCAAAGGATCGGTCACGACCGAGATCCGCGAAGCGGGTCCGTTCTACTTCGCCGAGGACTATCACCAGCAATACCTGGCCAAGAATCCCGGCGGCTATTGCGGCATCGGCGGCACGGGAATCGCCTGCCCCATCGGCGTCGGCGTTCAGGCGGAGTAGAGGACGAGCACGATCTTCTGGGACGTCTGCGCGATCACCCCCTGCGTCTGCTTCGCGGACACTTCCTCCATCGAGGGAAAGGACGGGCGCAGCCGCATCACTTCGGGGCGGGCGTCTTGTCCTTGAACTTGCACAGATCGGCGATGGCGCAGCGCCAGCACTCGGGCTTTCGCGCCTTGCAGACATAGCGCCCGTGCAGGATCAGCCAGTGGTGGGCGCCCTTGAGATAGGCCTCGGGCACGATGCGCTCGAGGCGGTCCTCCACCTCGTCGGGCGTTTTGCCCGGCGCGAGCCGCGTGCGGTTGCCGACCCGGAAGATGTGGGTGTCAACCGCGATGGTGGGCTGACCAAAGGCCTCGTTGAGCACGACGTTGGCGGTCTTGCGCCCGACACCGGGGAGCTTGACCAGATCCTCGCGGGTCTGCGGCACCTCGCCGTCAAATTCGTCCAGGAGCATCTGTGAGAGCGCCACGACGTTCTTGGCCTTGTTGCGGAACAGGCCGATCGTCTTGATGTGCTCGCGCACCGCATCCTCACCCAGAGCGACCATCTTCGCCGGCGTGTCGGCTACGGCGAACAGCCGCCGCGTCGCCTTGTTCACCCCCACATCCGTGGCCTGAGCCGAGAGCGCCACGGCCACCACCAGTGTGAACGGCGAGTGATATTCCAGCTCAGTCTTGGGATCGGGCAGGACTTCATCCAGACGCGCGAAAATCTCCTCGGCCTGTTCGCGGGTCAGGCCGGGCGGGCGCCGCTTTGCGGTTTTCTTCTTCGCCGGTTTCTTCGCCTCAGCCATCAGAAGCCTCCAGCACTTCCACCGCGAACACCGCCCAGGGCCATTGATCATCGCTCATGTCGGAAAGCGCGGCGTCTGTGTCGCGCGGCCAGACGAGAATGGCCGGCCCGAGCCCGCCGATCGCCAACGCATCGCCGTCGCGGCGCAGCGCCAGGATTGGCTCATGCGCGTCGAGCGCTTCAGCGGTCAGCTCGACCTGATAGCCGTCCACTGCGGTGAGGCGCGCACCGGCGCCCGGCGCGCCCATCTCGTCCAGCAGGAGCGAAAGCCTGGGCCCCGACCAGCTTGAAGCGTCAGCGCCCAAAGGATAGCCGGTTTCGATCACGCTGTGCGGCAGGGCGGCGAGGTCTGCGGCGGTGAGCGCGGTGGCCGGCCCGGTCAGGCCCCAGGTATTCATCAGCCCCAGGGGCTCCGGCGTCATCTCGCCGTCTTCATGAAACACAGTGATGAGGACCGGTTCGGAGGCCGGCTCAGCCGGGGGCGTGCACGCGGCGAGCAGGGCGATAATCGGGGCGGCGATGACAACCAGACGCATGGGAGGCTCCGCTCTAGATGGCGACAAGGCTTAGCCCGGGCGCCTGATCGGCTCAAGGTGATCGAGACGGGGCGGCGCTCAGGCGATATGAGCTGCGCCGGCATAGTTGAAGCTGGCGAATTTCGGGCTCTTGGGCAGATAGCCGGCCTCCATCCGGTCGATGGAGAACCCGGCGCCGGTGATCAGATCGTCGATCTGGCGCGTCAGATGACAGCCGCCGGCGATGGGCTTCCACACCGGCTCGATGCGCCTTTGCCATTTATAGACGCCGGCGTCTGGCGCCCGGCCATGCTCGGAGAACAAGAAGCGCCCGCCGGGTTTCAGCACGCGGCGCATCTCGGCCAGCGCGGCGTTCACATCAGGGATGGTGCAGGCGGTATAGGTGAGCACCACCGTGTCCATGCTGGCGTCCTCCAGCGGGATCGCTTCGGCGGAAAGATCGATCACCTCCACGGGCACCGGCGCGGCGGCGATGGCGCCGACCGCCTTGCGGCGCATGCCTTCGCTGGGCTCCAGCGCGAACAGGCGCTCCACCTTGAGCGGATCGTAGAATTCCAGATTGGGCCCGGCGCCGAAGCCCACCTCCAGCACACGGCCTTCAGCGGCCGGCACGATCTGGGAGCGCTTCTTCATGATCTGCGGCGCACCGCAGGCGAGCCCGATCAGATGGGGCAGGACATGGTTTTCATAGAATGACATGGGCGGAGTCTAGCAGAGCGGGCCCGTGCGCGCTCAGCTTTTGCGCCGCGCCGCAGCCAGCTCCGGGCGGCCATCCTCTTCAGGCACGACCGGGTCCACCACGCTCATCTCGCCCTGGGCTCTGGGATCGCCGCCGGCGCGCGCGGCGGCTTCGGCGAAAAAGCGGATATGCTGGTTGAAGACCTGCTGGGTGTAGATGCCGAAATGGTTCGCGCCCTTCACCAGCGCCGCATATTTCGGCCCCGTAGCGGCGTCGTAGAGCTTGCGACCGCGGCCCAGCGGGATCACCCGGTCATGGTCGCCATGAATCCACAGGATCGGCGCGGTCACCCGCTGGATCTGGCGGATGGAGTCGTAACGCTCGCGAAAGATCATGCGCGGCAGAAGCCAGGCGGTGCGCGAGCGCACGATATCGCGCAGGGAATCGTAGGGCGCGTGGAGGATCACGCCGCCCACGGGCCGGCTCGCGCCCAGCTGCACCGCCGTGCCCGAGCCCAGGCTCTCGCCGTAGACCACGATGGACTGGGCGGGAATTCCCGCCCTCACCAGCGCATCAAACACGTGCCGGGCGTCGGCCACATTGTGCCTTTCGCTGGGCCGTCCGGTGGAGCCGTTGAAACCGCGATGGGCCAGCGCTGTGAAGCCCCAGCCCGCCGCCAGGAACATCCGGAAAAAGCGCGCCCGGCGCCACAAGGCCCGCCGGTTGCCGTGAAGGTAGAGAACATGGGGCGCGCCCTCCCACACCGGGGCGGCGCGCCACAGCACCAGCGTCTGCCCGTCAGGCGTTTTCGTCTCGTCTTCGTGGGCGCGCTGCAGGCCCAGCTCGGCCGGGTCGATCCTCGTGGGGTCGGTGAGGTAGAGAATGCGGCTCTGCAACACGAACAAGGTCGCCCAGATCAGATACAGGCCTCCCAGCCCGGCGAGCCCATAGAGCAGCCAGTCCGGCGCCGCCTCCCACGCGCCCTGACCCAGCACACGCGTTTGGTTCATAAATTCATCCAGCCCCAACGCCTGTTCCCCTCTGGCGTCTCAAGCCGGCCATGGAAGACTCACGGGGCGGTGAAGTCCATGGGGGCGCGGCTGATTAGGGGTGAGGTGCGGCGCATAGGACCCAGGCCCGCGCTCCATGACGGCGCGGGTCAGGGTCGCTCAGGGCCGCCCCGGAAAACTCTCAACGTACTCGATCCTGAAATCGGGAAAGCTGCTGACGAACTGGACGGTGAAATCGGGAAAGCTGTCCACGTATTTCCATTCACCGCAGGAGTCCGCGAAGGACGCCACCGGTTTGACCTTCAGATCGGGAAAGCTGTCCACGATCTGAACGGTGAAGTCCGCAAAGCTGTCGACCACTTGCACCTCCCCGTACAGCGGGACGCCGTCCAGCATGCAGTCTTGAGCGATCTCGCGATCGGCGGCGAGGAGAACAAGCTCGATCATGGGGCGAGGATGCCCGGCTGTTTCTGAACGGTGGATGAGCGCGCGCCCGCTCCCCCTCGACCAAAGCGGAGAGGATGAACGCGATGGCGGGCGGCGGCGAATATCGCGCCCCGTCAGGCGCCGCGCTGCACCCGCCCCTCTCGCCTTGGCGCAGCCGCGCGGCTAGGGTCCGTCTCAAACCGAAGAGCCAAACCGGGAGGATAACCACATGGCCGAACAGGATCTGTCGCTGGAGGGCAAAGTCGCCCTGGTCGCAGGCGCGAGCCGCGGCATCGGGGAAGCGACCGCCAAGCGACTGGCGCGCAACGGAGCAACCGTCATCTGCTCCAGCCGCAAGATCGCCGACTGCGACCGCGTCGCCAAGGAGATCGAGGCAGAGGGCGGCAAGGCGCGCGCCATGGTGCTGCACCTGGGCGAATCCGAACACCGCGAAGCAGCCATGGCCGACATTAAGGCCAAGGAAGGCCGGCTGGACATCTTGGTCAATAACGGCGCGACCTCGCCCCATTTCGGCGAAGCGATCGAGTGTCCGGAATCGGCCTGGGACAAGACCTTCGACGTCAATGTGAAGGGCGTGTTCTACCTGTCCGCCCTGGCCATTCAGGAATTCATGAAGCCGCAAATGTCCGGCTCCATCGTCAATGTGGCCTCCATCAACGGCATGCGTCCGGGCTTCTTCCAGGGCGTGTATTCCATCACCAAGGCCTCGGTGATCTCCGTCACCCAGGTGCTCGCCCAGGAATGCGGCGCCTTCGGCGTGCGCGTGAACGCCCTGTGCCCGGGCCTGACGGAGACAAAGCTCGCTAGCGCCCTCACCTCCAACCCCGAGCTCGCCGACATGATGAAGCGAAACTTCTCCATCCAGCGCGTCGGACAGCCCGAGGACATGGCGGCCGCGATTCATTACCTCGCCAGCGACGCGTCCAGCTACATGACCGGCCAGTGCCACGTCGTGGACGGCGGCATCACCGCGCGCGGACCGCTCTAAGCGCGTGGCCGGCCTGATCGACATCTCCCCGGCGGTCTCGCCGACGACGCCGGTCTGGCCGGGCGACACGTCCGTCTCCTTTGAACGAACCTGGGACATGGCCGGCGATTCGCCGGTCAATGTCTCCAAGACCGTGATGAGCACCCATACCGGCGCCCACGCCGACGCGCCGCTGCACTATTCTGAAGACGGCGCAGACATCGCCTCGGTGAGCCTTGAGCCCTATATCGGGCCCGCCACCGTCATCCACGCCATCGGCGCGCGCGGCCGGGTGAGCCTGGCTCAGGTTCTGGCCGGGCTCGCCGACGCCGGCGCAGCGAAGCCGGACCCGCGGCTCTTGATCCGCACCTATCTGAGCGCGCCGCAGGAGCGCTGGGACAACGCCTTCTGCGCGGTGGAGCCGGCGCTGATCGACTGGTTTGCAGACCAGGGCGGGTTACTTATCGGAATCGACACGCCCTCGCTTGATCCCCAGGACAGCAAGACCATGGACGCCCACACCCGCGTCGCCGCCCGCGATTTGCGTATTCTCGAAGGCCTGGTGCTGGATCGCGCCGCGCCCGGCCGCTACGAGCTCATCGCCCCGCCGCTCAAGCTTGCAGGCCTCGACGCCGCGCCGGTGCGCGCGATCCTCAGGACGCTCTAGATGCCCGATATCACCGTCACCCGCCGCGCAGACGCTGAAGCGCTCGATCGCGACGATCCGCTGCGCGCAAAGCGCGACGCCTTCGATATTCCCGACAGGGTCGTCTATCTCGACGGCAATTCGCTGGGTCCCCTGCCCAAGGTGGCGCGCGAGGCGCTGCACCACGCCATCGAAACCGAATGGCGCACCGATCTGATCAAGAGCTGGAATACCGCCGACTGGATCAATCTGCCCACCCGCACCGGCGACCGCATCGCCGCGCTCATCGGCGCGCCGGCGGGCAGCGTCATCTGCGCCGACAGCGTCTCGGTCAATCTGTTCAAGCTCGCGGCGAGCCTTGTCACCAAAGGCGCCGGCCTGGTGGCGGTGGAGCGCGGCGATTTTCCTACCGACGGCTATATCCTTGAGGGTCTTGCGCGGCTTTCCGGCGCCGGGTTCTCGCTCATCGATCCGGGCGCAGGCGTCGGCGGGTTGCCTGAGCCAGGCGGCGTTCTGGTGCGAAGCGCGGTGCACTACAAGACCGGCGAGATCGTCGATATCGAAGCCGAGGAATACGAGGCGGCCCGGCTTGGCGCCACGATCATCTGGGACCTCTCCCACGCGGTGGGTCTGGTGGACACCCGGCTTGAAAAGTGCGGCGCGCGCTATGCGGTGGGCTGCGGGTATAAATATCTCAATGGCGGACCGGGCGCGCCGGGCTTTGTCTATGTGCACCCCAGCGTCGCGGGCGATCTCGCCCAGCCGCTGTCGGGCTGGATGGGCCATGTGAACCCGTTTGACTTCACCGACGGCTACCGCCCTGCGGACGGGATCAAACGGTTCGCCGCCGGCACGCCGCCCATCCTCTCGATGACCGCGCTTCACGCCTCGCTGGGGCTCTATGAGGGGCTTGATCTGTCAGCGCTGGAAACCAAGGCCCGCGCGCTGGGCGATCTGTTCCTGTCGCGCATCGCGCCGCTCAAGCTGGACTGCGTCTCGCCGGAGATCGGCGCCAGGCGCGGCGGCCATGTGAGCGTGCGCCATGAGGACGGCTACGCGATCGTGCAGGCGCTCATCGCGCGCGGGATCATCGGTGATTTTCGCGCGCCCGACCTGATGCGCTTTGGGTTCTCGCCGCTGGTCCTGTCCTACGCGGACGTGTTCGACGCCGCCGACGCCGTGGTGGACGTGGTTGAGAACGGCGCGTTCAAGGCGACGGAGTTCACGCGGCGGGGCGCGGTGACCTGATTGTGATCTAGGCCCAGTGAATATCCGCGTCCGGCGTAACAGCATCAAAGGCGGGGCGAGCGAAGAAATAGCCTTGGAAGAGATGCACGCCGAGATCGGTGAGCGCGGTGATCTCCGCCTCTTCCTCCACGCCCTCGGCGATGATCTTCACCCCGAGCTTTTCGCACATGTCCACCATGCCGCCGACGATCACCTTCTGCACCCGGCTCTTGTGGACGCCCGTGATCAGCCTGGCGTCCAGCTTGACGATGTCCGGCAGGGCCGAGGCGAACAGGGTAAGGCCCGAACTGCCCGCGCCGAAATCGTCGATCGCGGTCACGAAACCCATTTTCTTGTAGGACTTCACGATCATTGTGAAGTGATCAAGATCCTCGATGGCCTCGTGTTCGGTCATCTCGAACATGATGCGCTTGATCGGAAAGTTCGCCGCCTCGGCCGCCGCGATCGTGGTGCGCAGGCAGGTGGCCGGATCATAGACCGAGTTCGGGACGGTGTTCAGCGAGACCAGCTCGGATCGATCGCCCATCAGGCGCGCCGCCGCTTTCACCGCGCCGATGCGGCACTTGCGGTCGAAGGCGTGCATGTTGGACTTGGTGACCGCCGCCAGAACCTCGCCTGCGCTTTGGCCGCCGGCGCCGCGCACCAGCGCTTCCTGGGCGAAGATGGAGCGATTGCGCACATCCACAATGGGCTGAAAGGCAAAGGTCAGGTCAAACGGGACGGGTTGTGCGCAGGCGCAATTGGCGGTCCTTTCGACCGGTGCGGGACAGACCTTGGGGGTGACGGAGGCCGACATGGTGTTTCCTCAAGCTCAGCACCCATCAGTACTTAAGAAGAATTGCGGTCGAGTTAAGCATCTGATCCACCCCACATCCCTTGGGACCTGACCGGCGCCGCGAACGCTTCCCTCGCGTGCGCGCCCTGATAAGCTCCGCTCCTGTCACGCCGGGGGAAAGCTCCTATGCTGAAATGGTTGGTACGCGCCGGGTTCGCCCTGGCGGCGCTGGTCCTGGTTCTGGCCGTCGCGGCGGCGGCCCTTCTGGTGGAGCGCTTCAACGCCTCCAAGCCGGTGGAAAGCGGCGAGATCGCGCTGCCTGGCTTTGATGGCGAGGCGCAGGTGGTGCGCGACCATAACGGCGTCGCCCATATCTTCGCCGGGGCAGACGCCGAGGTCTTCTTTGCGCTGGGCTACACCCACGCCTCCGAGCGGTTCTTCCAGATGGATCTGACTCGCCGCTACATGCGCGGCCGCCTCTCCGAGCTGTTCGGCGGCGACTATGTGCGTGTGGACGCGCGCGCCCACACGCTAGGCTATCCGGATCTGGCCCTGAGCCTTGTCAACGACATGGGCGATCAGACGCGCGGCGTGGTCGAGGCCTATGTGGCCGGAGTCAACGCGCGTCTGGCGCAAGGCTCGGTGGCGCCGGAATACGTCATCGTGCGGGCGCAGCCTGAGCCCTGGAGCGTGGAGGACACAGCGGCGGTCCTGTTGTCCTTCGCCGACAATCTCGCCACGGGCGAGGGCGAGGATATCGACCGGGCCCGCCTGTCCGACATTCTTTCGCGCGACCAGCTGGACGCCTTTCTGGCCGGTTTTCCCGACTGGGCGCCGACGACGCTGAAAGATCCCGACGTGCGCGCGGCGCTGGACGGGGTGAGCGTTCACGAACTCGGCCCGCCGCCTGGCGTCCAGCCCGACAACCTGCCCGGATCAAACGCCTGGATCATCGCCGGCCGGCGCTCGGCGACGGGCCGTCCGATCCTGGCGAACGACCCCCATCTGGGCCTCTCCACCCCGGCGATCTGGTATTTCGCCCGCCTCAATCTTGGATCCGGCCCGGTGATCGGCGCCACGGCGCCCGGCGCCCCGTTTGTGCTTCTGGGGCGCAACGCCTCGGGCGCCTGGGGCTTCACAAACACCGGGTTCGACGTCATCGACCACGTGGAGCGCGATCCCGCCCGGACCGAAACGACCCAGCGCACAGTAGAGATCGCCGTGCGCGGCCGGCGCGAGCCTGAGCAGATCACGATCACCGGCACGAGCGAGGGTCCGGTCCTGTCTTCGGCCTGGTTCGACCTCTCCGCGTTTGATCCCGACGCTCTTGTGGTGCGCCGCTCCACCCTGGACGACCCAGGCAATCGCGGCGCCGATGCGGCGCTGGCCGTCATGCTCAGCGAGGACTGGGAGAGCTTTGTGGAGGCGGGCCGCGGCTTCACCGCGCCCATGCAGAACATGCACTATGCCGGCGTGGACGGGACGATCGGCTACACCACCGCGGGTCTATTGCCGATCCGCGATCCCGAAACCGGCGACTGGACCGGATTCACCCCGTTCGAACAATTGCCCCGCGTCGCCAATCCGGCCGGCGGATACATCGCCTCTGGCAATAACCTTGTGGCCGGAGACGCCTATCCCAGGCCCTTGCCCGGCAGATACAGCGTCTACCGCGCGCCGCGCATCGAGGCGATGCTGGACCAGACCGAGCGCCATGATCTGGACAGCTTCGCGGCCATGCAGATGGACGTCACCAGCGAACATGTGCGCCGGATCATGCCGGCGCTGCTCGGCTCGGAACCGGAAAGCCAGCTTGGCGCGGAGGCCCTGGCCATGCTGGAAAACTGGGATGGGGCGCTGGACGCGGACGCGCCGGAGGGTCTCATCGTTTCAGCGTGGCTGCGCGTGCTTTCCAGCACGATCTGGAGCGACGAGCTGGGCGCTGCAGCACGCTTCTACAACCAGCCCCGGCGCGCCTTTCTTGAAGCCGTGCTCATGGGCGATGAGGCGGGCTGGTGCGATGATGTGCGCACCGGCGGGGTGGAAAGCTGCGCCGTGACCGCCGGCCTGGCGCTGGACGCCGCCATGAGCGAAACCGCGCGCCGCTATGGAAACGAACTGTCCGCCTGGCGCTGGGGCGAAGCCCATCATGCGGTCTTCAGCCATCCGCTGGGCGGGATTCCGGTGCTCGGCGCCCTGTTTGAAAATCACGTCGCCGTCCCCGGCGACGGCTCGACGGTGAACGTCACCCATTTTCGCTATGAATCAGGTAATTATGACGCATTTCACGCTGCCAGCCTGCGCGCGATCTATGACCTGGCCGATTTGAATCGCTCTCGCTTCATGTTCGCGCCGGGCCAGAGCGGACACCCGCTTTCGCGCCACCATGGCGATCTGGCCGAACGCTGGGCGGCCGGCGAGTATTTCGAAATCCGCGACGACTGGGATCCGCAAACACCGCCAGACGGGTCACGGACGCTTCTTCTCACCGGAGGCTGACTGCGCGTACCCATGCGCGAGTTAGACCGTAGCTGAATGAGGCGAGAGTGAACGCTCACTCATGCTGCTGGCTGAGCGCGTTAATTGGATCTCCGACGCCCGAAGGCGCGGCGCTCTTTCAGTCCCCCAGAGATGGATAAGGCGTCAGGCGGCGCTGATCTTGGCCGGGTTCACGACCTCGTTAGCTTCATCCAGAAGCACCACTTCGGGCTTCCAGTTACGGGCCGTCTCGGCGTCCATCGCGGCGTACGACACCACGATGATGCGGTCGCCGGGCTGAGCCAGACGCGCAGCCGCGCCATTGATCCCGAACACTTTCGAGCCGCGCGGCGCGGTGATGGCGTAGGTCGTGAAACGCTCGCCGTTATTGATGTTGAGCACGTCCACCTGCTCGTTCGGCAGGATGCCTGCGGCCTCCAGCAGATCGGCGTCGATGGAGATCGAGCCCTCATAGTGCAGGTCGGCCTGGGTCACCACGGCGCGGTGGAGCTTGGCCTTCATCATGGTCAGCTGCATGGCGTCCTTCCAGAGCCGCGCGAGGGCGGCTTCAGCGGTCATGTTGCGGCGCGGTATAGCCTATCTTCACGCAGCTTTTAAGAGGCTTGCGTATTGATCCGTCATATGGACGTCGTAACGGTCGAATAAAAGGGGGTCCAGATGATCAGGTTCGCCATCGCGCAGACCGTCGCCTCGACGGATGTAGAGACCAATCTTGCACGCGCCGAAACGCTGATCGCTGAGGCTGGCGCTAGCGGCGCGCGGCTGGTCGTATTTCCCGAGATTCACCTCACCCCATTCTTCCCCAAGCATAAAGGCCGTGACGCCAGCGACTGGGCGATGCGCGAAGACGGCCCCGAAATCACCCGCCTGGCCGCTGCCGCACAGTCGGCCAATATCGTCGTGATCTCAAACCTCTATGTCGAGAGCGACACCGGCCTACGCCATGACGCCAGCCCGGTGATCGATGCGGACGGAACCGTGCTGGGGCTGTCGCGGATGAACGAGATCTCCCAGTTCGACGGATTCTGGGAGCAGGACTATTACGCTGCGGGGAGTGGCTGGCCGGTCTACGACACCGCAGCTGGGCGGGTCGGAGTGGTGATCTGCTATGACCGGCACTTCCCCGAGAGCTACCGGGCCTGCGCCACGGCCGGAGCCGAACTGATCGTCACGCCAACCTGCATTGAGGCGGGCGAACCGCTGGATTTGTTCGAAGCGGAGATGCGCACGCTCGCCTATCAAAACTGCGTCTACGCCGCGCTGGCCAATCGATGTGGCCCGGAAGAGACACGGCTCTACGCCGGCGCCTCGCTGATCACCGGACCGGACGGCGCCGTGCTGGCCAAAGCCGGCGCAGACGAGCAGCTCCTCTACGCCCGGATGGATCCAGACGCACGGCGCGCGCGGGCCGAGGCGCTGGGCTGGCTCACCAGCCGGACCGCGGGCGGCGCCTAGCCCGACTGTCCAGGCTCAACGGGCTCGATCGGCTGCCACAGCTCCACTTTCACGCCGTCAGGATCCAGCAGCCACGCGAAGCGGCCGTAATCATACGCTTCAGGCGCGCCGATGAGCGCCTGGCCGGCGCTTTCGATCCGGGCGAGCGCGGCGTCCAGATCGTCCACCATCAGATTGATCATGAAGGGTGAGTCGGACGGCGCGAAATAATCGCTGTCAGCCTTGAACCGGTCGAAAATCGTGCGCGCCGCGGTGGGAAACGCATCGGCGGCGGCCTTGTGAGGAAAATCCATCCCGCCATAGGCGTTGATCTCCACCCCCAGAACGTCGCGATACCAATTCTTTGTTTTTTCCGGGTGTTCACTCTTGATGAACAGCCCGCCAAGGCCCAATACCGCCATACTCGCCTCCCTGTCTGAAAGCCGAGGGTCCACCATGAGCGCCACGCCGTCCAATCACTTCACGCATCTCGAATGCGCCATGACCGGCGAGCGGCTGGAGAAAGATCAGCCGCAGAATCTGTCGCCGCAGGGCTGGCCGCTTCTGGCGCGCTATGATCTGGACGCTCTCAAGGCCTCGGCCGACCGCGACGCCATCGCAGCGCGCAGCGCGGTGGACTTTCCCGGCTTCTGGAAATGGCGCGAGCTTCTGCCCGTGGCGCACGACGAGGATGTGGTGAGCCTTGGCGAGGTGGACACCCCGATCATCGAGACCCCGGTGAGCGCGCGCGACATCGGCCTGTCAGGCCCGCTTCTGGTCAAGGATGAGGGTCGGCTTCCCACCGGCAGCTTCAAGGCGCGCGGCCTGGCGCTGGCGGTGTCCATGGCCAAATCCTACGCCATCACGCGCATGGCCATGCCCACCAACGGCAACGCCGGCGCGGCGCTGTCGGCCTATGGCGCACGCGCAGGCATGGAGACCTATTCCTTCTGCCCCGAAGACACGCCGGACGTGAATGTGCGCGAGATCGCCGCCCAGGGCGGCCATGTCTACCGCGTCAACGGCCTGATCCATCAGTGCGGCGCGCTGGCCGCCTCTCTGAAAGAGGAGATGGGCTGGTTCGACGTTTCGACTCTGAAAGAGCCCTACCGGATCGAGGGCAAGAAAACCATGGGGATCGAACTTGCCTTCCAGCTCGGCTGGACCCTGCCCGACGCGATCTTCTACCCCACCGGCGGCGGCACCGGGCTGATCGGCATGTGGAAAGCCTTCGACGAGATGGAGAAGCTGGGCTGGATCGGCTCGCAGCGGCCCAAGATGTTCGCCGTCCAGGCCGAAGGCTGCGCGCCCATCGTCAAGGCGTTCGAGGCCGGCGAGGAACACGCGCCCGAATGGCTGAACGCCCACACATTCGCGGCCGGCATCCGCGTGCCCAAGGCGATCGGCGATTTTCTGATCCTGCGGGCGGTCCGCGAGAGCGGCGGCGCGGCCCTTGCGGTCAGCGACGCCCAGATCGAGGCGGCCCGGGATATGTGCGGGCGCGGCGACGGCCTGCTGCTGTGTCCCGAAGGCGCGGCGACCCTGGCGGCGGCGAAACGCGCGATCGAAGATCGTCTAATCGAGCGCGACGCCCGCGTGATGTTGTTCAATTGCGGCTCCGGGCTGAAATACCCGCTGCCGGACCGCTCGCGCTTCATCGACCGTAGCCAAGCGGTGAGCGCGGCGGCATTGTCCTAGACGTCCGTATGCGGTCGAGGCTTGTAGCGGCGCGCAAGCCGGATATGGCTTCACGCATCCGCGCCAGTCCCGACACCCCAGCCACCCCGCCGGAGGCTTGTTAGTAAATGCTCGACGCGCCCGAACCCAAGCCGCCCGCCCGGACCGCGACCCGGTCTGCGGCGTCGGGGGCGTGGGTCGCGCTGCCGGTCCTCATGGTGGTCTATCTGGTCAACTTCATGGACCGCCAGCTCTTTGCGGTGCTCCAGGAGCAGATCAAGGTCGATCTCGCCCTCACCGACAGCCAGCTGGCGCTTCTGGGCGGGACCATGTTCGCGGTGTTCTACGCAACGCTGGGCCTGCCGCTGGCCTGGCTGGCCGACCGCACCAACCGGGTGCGTCTGGTGGCGCTGGCGTGCGCAGTGTGGAGCGTCTTCACCGCCCTGTCGGGCATGGCGACAAGCTTTCTGACCATGGCGCTGGCGCGTATCGGCGTGGCGTCGGGAGAGGCGGGCGGCGTATCGCCCTCCTATTCGGTGCTGTCGGATTACTTCCCGCCCGAGCGGCGCGGCTTCGCCATCGGCCTGTTCTCTATCGGCGCGCCGCTGGGGCTCATGGCCGGCTCGTATCTGGGCGCCGCGATCGCGGGCGCGCTGGGCTGGCGCTGGGCGTTCATCCTGCTGGGGGCGCCAGGCCTTCTGCTGGCGCTGGGGCTTTACCTGGCCGTGCGCGAGCCGGTTCGCGGGCGGTTTGATCCCGGCGTCGAGGCGCCGCGCGAGCCGGCGCGCCCGCTGGACGCCGTGCGCACGGTCCTCACCACGCCCAGCCTGGTGCTGCTGACCCTGGCCGCGGCGGCCACCAGCTTCACCGGCTACGGGCTTTATCAGTGGGTCCCGAGCTTTCTTCAACGCACGCAGGGTCTGGAGCTGGAGGCGGTGGGCAGGTTCCTGTCCCCGCTCTTTGCGCTGGGCGTGTTCGGCGCGCTGGCCGGCGGTTGGATCGCCGACCGGATCGGCAAGACGCGCCCGGCCGCCTACGCCCTGGTGCCCGCCGCCACGCTGGCCCTCTCAGCGCCGTTCTTCTTCGCCGCTCTGATCACAAGCGACGGCCATCTGTCGCTGGTGCTGCTCGCCTTTCCCACCCTGCTCAGCTACGCCTGGATCGGCCCGACCCTGGCGGCCAGCCAGACCCTGTCCAGCCCGGCGATCCGCGCCTCGGTGGCCGCGATCATGGGCTTTTTCAACAATCTCATCGGCTTTGGTCTCGGCCCGCTTCTGGTGGGCGTTCTCTCCGACACGCTGCAGGGCGCGGGCGCAGCGCCGGGCGAGGCGCTGCGCACTGCGCTGATCGTCGGCGCGGGCGGTTATGTGGTCGCCATCGCCTTGTTCATCGCCGCCGGGTTCACCATCAAACGCGACCTGGCCCGCCGCAATCAGCTCTCCGCCGCCGCGAGCCAGGACAGCCCGGCGTCCGACGAGCCGGAGCTGCGCGAACCTTGACAGGCCGGGCCCCGCAGCGCTTCTTGCGCGTCTTTCCCGACCCGCCTTCGCCGTGAGGAGGCCGACCATGACCCCATTCGCCCGTGTCCTGCCCGCCACGCTCATCATGCTGGCGCTGGCCGCCTGCGGCGCCGAGGCGCCGCAAGGCGAGCAATCCGCGCCCGCGCGCCCGGCTTTGACGCTGGTCACCGACGCGCTTGGCCCCCACGCTCCCACCCGCGCCTTTGACGGCGAGACCGTGGCGATCAGCCAGGTCCTGGCGCCCGCCGGCGAAGACGGCAGGGTCAGCGGCGATGTGGAGAGCCAGACCGGCGCCGCGCTGCGCCTTCTGTCCGACCGGCTGGAAGCGGACGGGCTGGCCCTGGCCGACATCGTCCAGCTCACCGTCCATGTGGTGGTGGACGCGGACGGCTCGCTTGACGCCGACGGCGTGTCGCGCGCCTGGCGGCGCAGCTTCGGCAACCGCATGCAGCCCGCCGCTCCGGCCCGCACCCTTGTGGGCGTCGCCGCCCTGCCCGCGCCCGGCGCGCGGGTCTCGCTTACCGCGCTGGCCGTCAGGCCGGTCCCCGTTTCCACCGCCTTCGAGACCGAGACGCCATGATCCCCCGCTACGCCCGCCCGCAAATGACTGAAGTCTGGTCGCAAGAGACCAAGTACCGCATCTGGTTTGAAATCGAGGCCCACGCCACCGACCAGCTGGCCGAGCTTGGCGTCGTGCCCAAGGCCGCGGCCGCCTCGGTGTGGAAAGCAAAGGACATGAGCTTTGACGTGGCGCGCATTGATGAAATCGAGCGCGAGGTGAAGCACGACGTCATCGCCTTCCTCACCCACCTGTCCGAGCTGGTCGGCGAAGACGCGCGCTTTGTACATCAGGGGCTCACCAGCTCTGATGTTCTGGACACCTGCCTGGCCGTTCAGCTGACCCGCAGCGCGGACCTTCTTCTTGAAGGGCTCGATCGTCTGCTGGCGGCGCTGAAGACGCGCGCGCTCGAGCACAAGATGACGGTCTGTATCGGCCGCTCCCACGGAATCCACGCCGAGCCCACCACGATGGGCCTGAAGTTCGCGCGCTTCCACGCCGAGTTCGCCCGCGGTCGCGAGCGCCTTGTGCGCGCCCGCGAAGCTGTCGCCACCTGCGCCATCTCCGGCGCGGTGGGCACGTTCGCCAATGTGGACCCCAGCGTTGAAGCCCACGTCGCCAAAATGCTCGGCCTGACCCCGGAACCGGTCTCCACGCAGGTTATCCCGCGCGACCGCCATGCCGAGTATTTCTCGGCGCTGGCGATTATCGCGTCTTCGCTGGAGAATCTGGCGGTGGAGGTGCGCCATCTGCAGCGCTCCGAAGTGCGTGAGGCGCAGGAGTATTTCTCCAAGGGCCAGAAGGGCTCCTCGGCCATGCCCCACAAGCGCAACCCGATCCTGACTGAAAACCTCACCGGGCTGGCGCGCCTGGTGCGCTCGGCCGCGGCGCCGGCGCTGGAGAACGTCGCTCTCTGGCATGAGCGCGACATCTCCCATTCCAGCGTGGAGCGCGGCATCGGCCCGGACGCCAACATCCATCTCGATTTCGCCCTCCACCGCGCCGCCGGCATGATCGAGGGCCTGATCGTGCACGCCGATCGCTGCCGGGAGAATCTGCAGGCCTATGGCGGCATCCACAATTCCCAGCGCGTCCTGCTGGCCCTCACCCAGGCCGGCGCCAGCCGCGAGCAGAGCTATACGCTGGTGCAGCGCAACGGCATGAAGACCTGGGACGAGGGCGGCCAGCTTGTGGACCACCTGAAGGCCGATGAGGGGGTCACCGCCCTGCTCTCCACCGCGCAGATCGAAGCCTGCTTTGACGAGGCCTATCACCTCAAGCATGTGGACACGATCTTCGCGCGGGTGTTCGCCGAAGGCTGACGCACTGCGCCGCGCGCCGCCCGCCCGCCTTGACGGCGCCGCATTCGCAAGGCGCCCTTGGCCGGCCCAGCAAACCGGAGCCGTTCATGCGCTTTTCCGCTCGTCTCGCCGCAAGTTTCGCCCTTTGCGCCCTCGCCGCGCCGGCCCTGGCCCAGAGCCCGGCGACCGCGCCGTCCGAGTATGAGGCCGCCCGCGGCGCGCCGTTCGGCGCCTATGACGCGGTGGCGTTCGAGATTTTGCAGACGCCCCTGAACGCTGTGGGCCGCGGGCAGGCGATGCGGATCGAGGCGCGCCTGGGCGAAGACTGGGCGGCGTGGCGCACCGACGCCGAAGGCGACTACATACTGGTTGATCTGGCCACCAAGCGGCGCCTGACGCCGGCTGCTGGCGAGACCGGCCTTGAGAGCACCAGCCTCTACGCCGAGGCGCGTCGGCGCCTGGACATCTACACCGGCTTGTCGCGGGGTGGGCAGGCGGAGATGATCCGCTTCGGCGACGCCGGCGAGTTCGACCGCACCTGGCTGGAGGCCGCCATGGGCCTGGCCGCCAATGAGGACGTGCTGGACATCACCGAGACCGAGATCGGCTTTGAAGCCAGCCTGAAGGGCGAACAGGTGTTCTCGGCGGACTATGGCCAGAGTGACGCAAGCGCCTGCGACAGCGCGCCCCTGACCGGAAGCGCCGCAGCGTCGGCGCGCACGCTGGTGCGCCACGCCGCGGCCCTCCATCCCGACATCATGGCGCGCCTCGCCCGGGAGAGCCGCTTCCCCTGCGCCTTCAATTTTCTGGTCTACAGCCCCGAAAGCCCGAACGGCCGGCGCGAGGCGTGGGTGCTTGAAGACCTTGAGTCCGACGATCCGGTCCTTCCCGGCGATCTGGACGCCGCCCTGCCCCAAGCCGGGCTGATCGGCGCGGCGGGCGAGGCGGCGCTCACGGCTGCGCGCGCCGACGGCGTGGCCGCGCCCGACGCAGCGTCATTCTTCGAAACCGCCGCCGACTTGCGCAGTCAGGGCGATTTCGCCGGCGCGTTCCTGACCACCACCCAGGAAACCCACCATTTCGGCCCCTGCCCGTCCGAAGCGGTGGGGAGCGGCCGTCTCGCCTGTCAGGAAGTGCGCGCGCTCACCGCCGCCGGCATCGGTGATTCGGACTTTGAACGGGTGCTGGAAGGAACCGCCGCGGTGCGCGAAGGCGACCACGCCACCGCTGTGGAACGGCTCTCGGCCTTCATCGACCGCGACGACGCCGCCGGCGCCGCGGCGCGCATCCTGGTGGCCAACGAGCTGGTCGCCTGGGGCCGTGAAGGCCTTGAAAGCCGGCCCGATCTGGATCCGGCCGCGCTGCTGTCAGAAGCCATCGTGCTCGACCCCTATGCGCCGGACGCCTACTGGCATCTGGCCCGGCGCTATCTGGAAGCCGGCGCGCCCCACGCCGCGTGGGTGTTCTTCGACCTCGGCCGCGCGCTTCCCGGCCGCGATCCGACGCCGCTTCTAGCCCAGGCCGACGCCCTGGAGCAGCGCTTGGCCGCCCTGGCGCCTGACTGGACAGGGGCCGCCGACATCGGACTCGAATCGGGCCAGCAATAAAGCGTTCTGTTTAGACAGTTTTACGAGGCGTTAACCGCATCACCGGCTCTTGATCATTGAGCAAAGGTATGACGGGAGCGCCCGGAGTCTGATTCCTTGTGGATATACTAGATGTAGGGCTACCTCTTCTGGTTTACACAAGATTAACGATTCCGCTACCGTCGTCCAAACGGTTGGAGAGTGAGTCGGCATGCCGTCCGGGGCGCCTTGGAGTGTGAAGGGGATTGATCCCCGCGCCCGCGCGACCGCCAAGACGGCCGCGCGCAGAGAGGGCATGACCCTTGGCGAATGGCTCAACCGCGTGATCCTCGATGATGGCGAGATGGCCCCGTCCGGCGACTGGGAAGGCCAGCTCGACAGCTATCCCGGCTTTGGGTCGGGCGGGGGCGACGATGACGACGCCCTGCGCGAGGTCGTCCGCCGGCTCACCAACCGCCTGGAAGCCGCTGAACATCGCTCCACCCTGGCCCTGACCGGGGTGGACCAGTCTGTGCTCGCCCTGTCGCGCCGCCTTGAGTCCATTGAGGACGCCGCCGAGGAGGAGGAGGACGCCGCCACCACCGCCCTCACCCGGCTGCGTGGCCAGCATGACGAGCTGATGGAGCGGATCCGCAAGCTGGAGCGCCAGGGCCCTGCGCTGGGCGGCGCCGACCCCCAGACGGTGAAGGCGCTGGAAGGCACGATCGGCAAGCTGGCCGGGCGCCTTTACGAGACCGAGCGCGACGTTCGCACCGAGCTTGATAATCTCGCCCGCAAGGACGAACGCCGCCAGGGCCAGGCCGACCGCGCCATGAAAACGCTCACCGAGCGGGTCGAGGAGGCTGAACGCCGCGCGCGACAGGACGGTGAAGATCTGCGCGCCCGGGCCGACAATCAGGACAAGCGGGTCGGCGAGGTGCTCTCGGGGCTGCAAGACGCCGCGCGCAGCCTGCAGAGCCGCATCATCGCCGCGGAAAACGCCACTCACCGCGCCGCCGAGGCCCTCACCGGCAGCCAGGAGCGCCTGGATGCGCGCCTGCGCGAGCTGGAGGCCCGGACCGGCGACGCGGTCGACTCCGACGACATCCAGCGCCGCTTTGACAGCCTGGGCCGCGAGCTGGCCGATCTGATCCGAGAAACCCGCGCAGACTGCGCCCGCCAAGTGGCCGCGATTTCGGGCAAGGGCGACGATGCAGGCCGGCTGGAGCACGCCCTCACGGCGGCTGAATCACGCCTGTCCCAGGCCGAAACCCGCCAGAGCGCCGCGCTGACCCGCATCGCCGAGGAAGTCGGGCGACTGTCGCGCGCGGTGGACGGGCGCATCGCCGAGGCCGAGCGCCGCCTGGAAGGCAAGTTCTCCGAGACCGAGGCCCGGCGCGACACCCGCGAGACCCGCTCGGAAATGGAGGCGCGCCTGGACCGGGTGCGCCAGGAAAACGCGTCCGCCGTGCGCAAGATCGGCGAGCAGGTCGCCAGGCTGGGTGAAAGCCTCTCTGACCGCGTGCACCAGGCCGAACAGCGCAGCGCCCAGGCCGTGGAGGCCGCTGGCGAGCGCATGGCAGAAGTCGTGGAGAAGCTGGAAACCCGGCGCGGCGCGTCGGAAGCTGATCTGGAGGGGCGCATACGGGCCAGCGAGGAACGCACCGCCCAGCGCATCGAAGACGCCATGAAGGGCGTGCACACCCGTCTGGATCAGGCGCGCGGGGAAACCGCCGACGCCCTGTCTCCGGTGCAGCGCGCCATGACGGCCCTCGCCGACCGGCTTGAAGCGATCGAAAAGTCGCGTCAGGCGCCGGCCGCCGAGACGCAGACCACGCAAGAGACGTCGAGAAGACGCCGCAGCGGCGGTGATGGCGGCGACGACGCCTCATCCGGCCCCGACTTCTCAAAGCCCCTGCCGCAGCCGCCCGGCATTGGGCTGGACGCCTTTGAAGAGACCGCGGCCGATCCCGGCGCCGCGCGCGACGCCTTCGTGGTGGACGCCGAGGCGCCACGCCCCCAGGCGCCCCGGCGCAAGGCCGCCGCAGCCGCCAGTGAAGACTGGGCCTTCGAAACCAAGGCCGAACCGGCTGAAGAGCCCAAGCCGCAACGCCGCCCCGCGCGCCTTGGCGCGTCGGCCGACGCCGATTTCCTGGAAAACGCCCGCAAGACCGTGCGCGCCAATCGCGGCGGCGTGCAGTGGGACGAGCCGCGCCCCGAGCAAGGCGCGGGTCGCGGCCGCATGCTGCTGATCGGCGCGGGCGTGCTGGGCTTCGCGGCTGTGGCGGCTGCGGCTGGAATGCTGGCCCTTGAAGCATTCAGCGGGCCTGGCCCCGAGACCCGCCGCGCCGCCGACCCGGCCGACGCCCTGTCCACCCTGTTTGCTGACGACACGGGCGCACCGCAGACCGCGCCCGGGCCATCCACTTCTGAACCCTCCCCTGAGACCGGCTCTGAAACAGGACCGCAGGACACCCTGCGCACCACGACCCCGGCGAGCGAAACCGCAGCCGGCGAAACGGGGGGCGGCGACGCGGCGGAGGCTGAGACCGGCGCCCCGGCGCCTGCGGAGCAAGACGCCCCTTTTTCTGAAGCCGGCTTGATCCGTGTCGAGCCGGCGACGCTGGAGGCCGCGGCGCGCGCCGGCGATCCGGTGGCGCGCTATCAGCTGGCGGTGCAGCAGCTTGAAGCCGGCGCCGTTCAGGACGCCGCCCGCCTGATGGCCCGCGCCGCCGAACAGGGCGTGCCCGCCGCCATGCGCCGCTACGCGCTGATGCTCCAGGCCGGCGACGGCGTGCCGGTCGACCGGGAGGCCTCGCGCGCCTGGATGGTGCAGGCCGCAGAGGCCGGAAACGTTCAGGCCATGCACGACGCAGGCGGCATGTTCATCAATGCAGGCGACGCGCCGGACAATCAGGCGGCCGCCGCGCGCTGGTTCGAACAGGGCGCCCTGCACGGCGTGCGCGATAGCCAGTTCAACATGGCGCTGCTCTATCAGGAAGGTTTCGGCGTTCCCATGAGCCTGGCCGACGCCTACGCATGGTTCACCATCGCGGCCAACGCCGGCGATTCAGACGCGGCCGCGCGCGCTCAGGCCCTGCGCCCGGAACTGACCCCCGAAGCGCGCCGCCAGGCCCAGGCGGCCGCGGCCGGATTCGCGCCGCGTGAGAGCGATCCGTCAGCCCAGGGCGCCTACCCGGCACAGCCCTGGGATCTCGGCGTGACAGATCTTGCTGCACGCGCACAAGCCTTGTTGGGCGAACTTGGTTATGATCCCGGCCCGGCCGACGGCGTTCTGGGTGACCAGACCCGCCGGGCGCTGGTCCGCTTTCAGCGCGACGCAGGGATCGAACCCGGCGCGCCGTTGTCTGCGGATCTGATCGCCCGGTTGGAACGCGCCGCCGCCAGCTAGCGCAAGCCAGGGCGATCGACGTGCAAATCTACCTCCCGATCGCGGAAATCAGCCTGAACCTCTACCTTCTGCTGGGCCTCGGCCTGGGGGTGGGATTCCTGTCGGGCATGTTCGGCGTCGGCGGCGGATTCCTGATGACGCCGATCCTGATCTTTCTGGGCGTGCCGCCGGCCGTGGCGGTGTCCACCCAGGCCAACCAGATCGTCGCCAGCTCGGTGTCAGGCGCCCTCGCCCACTGGCGACGGCGAAGCCTCGACGTGAAGATGGGCCTGGTGCTCATCGCCGGCGGGGTGTTCGGCTCGGTTTCGGGCGTGCAGCTATTCTCGATCCTGCAGGCCATGGGCCAGATCGATCTGGTGATCTCGCTTTGCTATGTGGGCTTTCTCGGCGTCATCGGCGGACTGATGTTCGTGGAGAGCGCCGGCGCGATCCGGCGGCGCTATTCCAGGACGCCGCGCCCGAAGAAGAAACGCCGCAAGCGCGGGATCATCGACGCGCTGCCGTTCAAGACCCGCTTCCCGGTATCCGGGCTTTATATGAGCGTGATCCCGCCACTGGCCATCGGGTTCCTGGTGGGCGCGCTCGCCGCGCTCATGGGCGTCGGCGGCGGCTTCGTCATGGTGCCGGCGATGATCTATGTCCTGCGTATGCCCACCAATGTCGTCATCGGCACCAGCCTGTTCCAGATCTTGTTCGTCACCGCCCTGACCACGGTGCTGCAGGCGGCGCAGAACCAGACCGTGGACGTGATGCTGGCCGGTCTTCTGATCGTGGGCGGGGTGATCGGCGCCCAGATCGGCGCGCGCGTCGGCGCGAAGGTGCGCGCGGAGGAATTGCGCGCCGCGCTGGCGCTGATGGTGCTTCTGGTGTGCGGCAAGCTCGCCTGGGATCTTGGCGCGACGCCGCAGGACCTGTTCGTCCTGATGGATACGCGGGAGGGCTCATGATCGCGCGCATCCTCTCCAGGCTTTCAGGGCTTACGGCCCTCTTCGCAACCTGCCTCGCGGTCGCCGCGCCATCACTGGCGACCGCTCAAGCCAGCTCCCAGACAGGGGCTCAGGCCGAGGCGCCGGTTCCGGCGCAGGAGGGTGCCGGTCCGCCCGTGGCGCGCATCTCTGCGGCCCTGACCCAGGACGTGGTGGAGATCCGCTCCAATTTCGCCGGCGCGGAGCTGACACTGTTCGGCGCGGCGGCCGGCCTTGAAGACGGCGACGACATCGTGATGATCGTTCGCGGGCCCCAGCGCGACATGCGCGTGATGCGCAAGCGGCGGGTGCTGGGGATCTGGATCAACGCCGCGCCGGTGCGCTTTGAGGCGGTGCCGAGCTTCTACGCCGTCGCCTCAACCCGCCCGCTGGACGAGTTCGCCACCTTCTCCGCCCTGCGGCGCAATTCCATGGGGATGGAGCACCTGCGCCTGTCCGCCCCGGAGACCGAGCGCACAGAAACACGCTTCGGGGTCACCGACATGCGCGTGTCCGATCTGGGCGCGGATATCATCGACTACCGCGCAGCCGTGGTGCGCAACAAGGAGCGCCAGGACCTCTACGCCGAGGCGCCGGGCGGGGTGGAGATCATCGACAACGGGTTGTTCTCGGCCCGGCTCTTCCTGCCGCCGGTGACTCCCACGGGCGTTTACGACACCGAGGTCTATCTGTTCCGGGACGGTGCGCCCATCGCGCGCTGGTCGGATACGCTGGAAGTGGTCAAGGCCGGCGCCGAGCGGGCCATCTATGACCTTGCGCACCAGCACCCCCTTGTCTACGGCGTTCTAGCCGTGATCATGGCGGTGCTGGCCGGATGGATCGCCGCCGCAGTCGGCCGCAGGCAGTAAAAAGGCCCTATACCGATGAAATCGCTCAGCGACGCCCCCCTCGCCCCGGTCCTGCTCGGCTTCGCCGGGATCCTTCCCTTTATCGCTGGCGCGCTGGGACTGGCGCTCGGCGGTCAGGCCGCGCTGCAGGCGGCCAACGCCCTGCCGGTCTACGCCGCGGTGATCCTTTCCTTCATGGCCGGCGGACGCTGGGCCAGCGAGCTGGTCATCCATGGCGACAAGCCGCGCACCGGCGTTCTGGTGCTGGCGATCCTCATCGCTTTGGCCGGCTGGATCGCGGTGCCGCTCCAGGTCTGGAGCCGGCCCGGCTCGGCGGTGAATTTCGAGCTGATCGGCTGGGGCGTCCTGATCGCCGGCTTCGTGATCCAGTTTCTCTGGGACCGCTCGGCGATCCGCGACGCCCTGTTTCCCGGCTGGTATCTGCCGCTGCGGCTCTATTGCACGCTGGGCGCGGTGATCAGCTTGTCGCTGGCCGCCTTCATCCGCTGGTCGCCGACCTTCAGCCTCTAGGCCTCGAGCAGGCGCACGTTCGCCAGCCGCCGGTCGAAGGTGACAAGTTCACTCGCGCCCGACCGCTCGGCGGCGGCGATCATAGCGTCGGCGAAATCGAGCTGGGGCGCCGCCCTGTATTGTTTCCAGATCGCCCGCACCTCGGCGTCGGCCTCGATCGTCACGTCGGGGGCGATCAAGAGGTCATAGAGGACCTGCGCGACATCCTCGCGCTCATAGCCATAGCGGTGGGTGAGCACCCACACCAGTTCGAGTAGGACTTCGCGGCAGATATAGATTGGATCATCGACCGAGCGCGCTTCCATAAATCGCCGGGCGGCTTCGCTTTGTTCAGGATGATCGCCGGTCAGAAGCCTGATTAGAATATTGGTGTCGACGGCGATCATGCTTGGTCTTCGCCCCCATCCTCCCAGCCTTCCGGCCAATTCGGCGATCGGCCGAGGTTTAACCAGCTCTACCCGATCACCGAAAGCCATGAATCGTACATGGTCGCCCGGCCCGATATCGAGCGCGTCGCGCACCTCTCTGGGTACTGAAATCTGGTTCTTGGACGAGAGCTTGGGATCTGACATGGCGAGTCCTCAGCAAGTAAGGCGCTCCTTGGACACGCCCTACGTTACCGCCATCCGCCTTACTCTTCCAGATTCACTCGTACCTGCCAGCGTTACTCGTACTTGAACGTAAGGCCGGCATGGGCGCTCAAGCGGTCGATAAGGGCGTTGCCCAGCGCCGGCGCCGGCGTCCACACTCCGCCGGGCGTGACTTCCATCGCGATGTCGCGGGCCAGCGCGATGGCGGTTTCGGCGATCATTTTCGAGGTGGAGCCGTAGCCGGGATCCTTGTCGCCGGAGACGCTGGCGGTCAGGCGCTCGCCATTGACCATCTCGCCGGTGAACATGATCTCGTAATAGCCGGTCTCACGCTCTTCCTTGGAGGGGCCTTCGCCGGGCTTGGGTGGATTTTCCGACATGGATTTGTCGTTCGCCACATGGTTGGCGATCTTTTCGCCCTTCTCGCCGTCGCCGGTGAGCATCATCTCGTCATACTGGAAGTCCTCGCCGTAGCGGTGACCCATCAGAAAGTTGGAGCGGTGGATGTTCTTGGTGTTGATGGTCGCCATCACGAACGGCGCCGACCAGGATTTGAGCTCGTCTTCATAGACCGGCTTCGACCCGGACGGCTGTTTCGGGCCGTCAAAGCCCGGCGCGAGGGAAAACGGATCCTTGAGCCAGTTGATGATCTCCGGCTCGCGGCCGGCGCGCTTCATGCTCTCGGCGAAACTCGCCGCCGTGCCGCCGGAGAAGGTGCCCTTCATGGAGCGCACCCGGCCCTTCACACGCTGGATCGGCGCGCCCGAGCGCCGGATCGCCTCGTCCTGCAGGAACATCACGCCGAGATCGAAGGGAATGGAGTCAAAGCCGCAGGACAGAACGATGCGCGCGCCGGTCTCCTTGGCTTTCGCGTCGTACTTCTCGATCATGTCCTTCATCCAGGCGGGCTCGCCGCATAGATCGACATAGTTGGTGGCGTTCTGAACGCAGGCGCTCAGAAGCGGTTCGCCATAAAGTTGGTACGGCCCCACCGTGCTGATCACCGCCTCGGTCCGCCCGCTCATGGCGATGAGCGACTGGTCATCATCGCTGTCAGCCACAATGAGCGGCGTGTCAGACGGCGCGTTGATCTCGTCGCGTACGGCCTTCAGCTTGTCCTCGGACCGGCCGGCCATCGCGAAGCGCACGCCTGGATGGGCGGAGGCGAGATACTCCGCAACCAGGCGCCCGGTGAACCCGGTGGCTCCGTAAACGACGATCTCGAACTCGCGACGGCTCATGGCGGTGGTCCTTTTTCAGCCCTTGGGTCAAATCTGCGCGGAAGGTCGTCGCTTCGCCTCGCCATGGCAAGGGGGGCGGGCCGGTTTTCCCTCAGCCGCGCCTTCAGTCGCCGCGCAGCTTGGCGCCGGCCACCGGATAAACCCGCTCGCGTCCGATCATCCAGGCGGTGGGGCGGTCGGTGAAAATCCGGGCCCAGGCGGTGTCGCAGACATTGAGCCCGCCGGTGAAAGCGCCGAAAGACGGCATCACCAGGCGCGTCCCGTCCGTGGCGAAGCAGCGCCGGCGCATGGCCCGGCCGCGCACAGTGACGCGCGCACACGGATGAAGGTGACCGGCCACCTCGCCGGCCTGCGCGCCCGCTTGCGGCTCATGGCGCAGGGTGAGCGGGCCAAGCTGCGCCTCATGCGCGGTGCGGCCGCCAAAGCGGGCGGGCGGCTTCGGGTCGTGATTGCCCTCGATCCACAGCCAGTCCTCCACCGAGGTCACGAGCGCGGTCAGCATGCGCGCATCATCGCCGTGGATGCGCCCGCCCGCGCCCAGATCATGGAAGCTGTCGCCCAGGGCCACCACGCGCGCCGGCTTCAGGCGCGCGATGGCATCGGAGAGAGTCTTCAAGGTCGCGCGCGTGTCATAGGGCGGAAGGAAGCGGCCCTTCGCCGCAAAAGCGCTGCCCTTTTCAAAGTGCAGATCCGCCACTAGCAGCGCGCCGGTCTCCAGCGCCAGCGCCGCGCCGGAAATGTCCGCGGCCAGGCGCGCGCCGTTCACGGTCATCACGGCGTCGGGGCGGGGCGGCAGGGTCTGAAGCATGGCGCCCACTTAGGCGCACGAAGCGTGAACGGGCAAGGGCGCGGCGCCGCGTTGCGCCACGGCGCGAGGCGGGCGTGCGTGCGCGGGTTCACCTTTCGCGTCGCCCGGCCTAGGTTTCGTCCAACGTAAAAACCGGGGAGAACCACCCATGCGCCTTGCCCGCTCCACCGCCGCGTTCGCCACGTCCGCAGTGTCCGCCGCCATCCTCGCCGCCTGCTCGCAGCCCATGGACAGCGAAGCGCCCGCCGCACAGGCAAGCGAAGAGACCCGCCGGATCGCCGCGCCGGCCTATCCTGCAACCCGCACGGTGGATCAGGTGGACGTCTATCAAAGCGCGGCGCAGGGCGAGGTGGCGGTGGCCGACCCCTATCGCTGGCTGGAAACCGATGTGCGCGTCTCCGACGAGGTCGCCGACTGGGTGGCGGCGCAGAACGGCGTCACCAACGCCTATCTGGCTGAGCTGCCCGGCCGCGAGATCATCGCAAACCGGCTGGCGGAGCTTTGGAATTACGAGCGCTACGGCCTGCCGAGCATTCAGGGCGACCGCTATTTCTTCACCCGCAATGACGGTCTGCAGGATCAAAGCGTGCTGCTGGTCCAGGACGGGCTGAACGGCGACTCGCGCGTGCTCATCGATCCCAACACCTGGTCGGAAGACGGCACCACGGCGCTGGCCGGGTATCGGGCGAGCCCGGACGGATCGAAGCTGGCCTATTTCGTTCAGGAAGGCGGCTCGGACTGGCGCACGATCCGCGTGCTGGACGTGGCCACCGGAGAGGTTTCGTCCGACGAGATCAACTGGGTGAAGTTCTCGCCATTGTCCTGGGCCAAGGACGGGTCGGGCTTTTATTACTCGCGCTATCCCGCGCCCGACGACGGCGAAGAGTTCACCGCGCTCAACCTCGACCAGGCGATCTACTTCCATGAGATCGGGACCAGGCAGAGCGCGGACGTTCAGGTCGTCGCCGATCCGGACAACCCCGAAACCGGCTGGCGCGGGAGCGTCAGCGATGACGGCCGCTATCTGATCGTACGCTCCTCCACCGGGACCGACGGCAATGCGATCGCCATCCTCGATCTGGAAACGCCGGACGCCGAGCCGGTCTCGATCTTTGAAGGTTTCGCCAACAATCATCTCTATGTGGGCAATCTGGGCGAGACCTTCCTGTTCCACACTGATCTGGGCGCGCCGAACGGGCGGATCGTTTCGGTGGTTCTATCCGATCCCGCCACTCTCACCGATGTGGTTGCCGAGACCGGCGACGTGATCACCGGCGCCGACCATGTGGGCGGTCATATCATCGTGGAGCGCATGAAGGACGTGGCCAGCCAGGTGGACGTCTACACGCCGGCTGGCGATCAGGTGCGCTCGGTGGCGCTGCCCGGCCTCGGCGTGGCGTCGGGCTTCTCCGGGTCGCCGGACCGCGCGGAGACCTTCTACGCCTATGAAAGCCTCACCCAGGCGCCGACCCTCTACCGCTATGACGTGGAGACCGGCGACAGCGAGATTTTCCGGGCGCCGGAGCTGACCTATGACCCCGCGGACTATGTCGTGGAGCAGGTGTTCTATGAGAGCACCGGCGGGGCGCGCATCCCCATGTTCATCGCCCATCACCGCGATGTGGAGCCCGACGGCGCCCAGCCGACCCTGATCTACGGCTATGGCGGTTTCGCCATCACCCGCCGGCCCGATTTCGACGTGCGCCGCTTGCAATGGATGGAGATGGGCGGGGTCTACGCCATCGCCAATATTCGCGGCGGCTCGGCCTATGGCCGCGACTGGCACGACGCCGGCCGGCTGACCAACAAGCAGAACGTCTTCGACGACTTCATCAACGCCGGGCGCGCGATGATCGATCTGGGCTGGACCAGCCCGGACCATCTGGCGATCCATGGCCGCTCCAACGGCGGGTTGCTGGTCGGCGCGGTGGCCAATCAAGCGCCGGGTCTGTTCGCCGCGGCCCTGCCTGCGGTGGGTGTGATGGACATGCTGCGCTTCAACCAGTTCACCGCCGGGCGCTTCTGGGTGGATGATTACGGCAGCCCGCAAGATCCCGAGCTCTTCGACGTGCTGTACGGCTATTCGCCCTATCACAATATTCCGGAGGGCGGCCCGGACGGCGGAGACTATCCGGCGACGCTGATCACCACCGGCGACACGGACGACCGGGTCGTGCCGGGGCACTCGTTCAAATACGCGGCCGCTCTGCAGGCCGCCGAGACCGGCGACGCGCCGACCCTGATCCGCATCGAGACCAGCGCCGGGCACGGCTCGGGGACGCCGGTCTCCAAGCTCATCAATGAGGCCGCCGATCGCTGGGCCTTCATCGCCCACCACACCGGGCTTTCAGTGGAGACCGACGAGAATGCGCGGTAAACCTCCCGCCGACACTGTCTGAATGGATGGATCCCGCCCGTGACGATGAACGGCAAGCTTGAGCGCCTTCAGGCGCTGCACACAGCCCTGCGCGAGAGCCGGCCGCGCCCGGACTCCACCGCCGCCTGGTTCTGCGCCAGCGCTCTGCTGCCCCTTGAGGGCGAGCCCGGCGCGCTGGCTTCGTCCGTTGGCGAGCGCTACGGGGCGATCCGCGAGCATGTCGGCCGCCACGCCGCGCCCACCGGCGGATTGCGCTGGACCTATGCCGGCCTGCTGCTCCGCAGCGGAGTGGAGGCGGAGCGCCTGGCCGCCGTTCGCGATGCGCTCAGGGACCACCGCGCCGCCTCAAAGACCGGCGGCCTGCACGCAGGTGGCTCGAGGGCGGCGCTTGTCCTGTCCGCCGACGATCTCGGCCCGGACGACGCAGCGGTGCGTTTCTTTGCGATGAAGCAGGCGCTGAACCCGCCCTGGTGGCGGCGCGACCCGTCTGTGACCGACATCTTCGCCGCAGCGCACGCGGTGCGCGGCGATGATCCGCGCACGGTCGCCCAGGCACGGAGCCGCGCCGAGGCCGTGTTCAGGGATCACAAGCTCACGCGGTGCCACAAGCGCACCGGGGCGCGGGCCTGTGTCTTGTTCGAAGCGGAACCCAGAACCGTGCTGCGCACGTTCAAGACGCTGGATGAGGTGCGCAAGCGCGAGCGTATCCTGCGCCACCGCGTCCCACGGTCCATGCTTCTGGAATGGACAGCGCAGGGTCTCGACGAAAGCGCTCTCGACGCCGTGTCCAAGATCCTCAGCGGTTTGCCCCGGCGCTGCAACGTGTCCGGCGAAGGCCGCGCGCGACTGGCGCATCTGGTGCACACCAGCGATCAGGCCAGTCTGATCCCCGGCGAAGTGAGCGCACTGGCCGCGATCATCGCCGCACAGACCGCCGCCATCATCGCGGCGACGACCGCGGCGACCGCGGCGGGGACCTCCGCGAGTACTTGAATTTTTTTATCCTGCTTCTGGTGTTCCGCTTCACGGCGACATACATGATGCATTCCGCACCATTCAGCTGGGAGATTATCCATGCGTTTCGCTTTAACCGCAGCCGTGAGTCTGATCGCGCTCGCCGCCTGCTCGCCTGAATCCGAAGCCCCCGTGGCCGAGACCGGGGCGGCGGAGACGACCGCTTCTGAAACCATGGGATCCGCTCAGGAAAGCGGCGACGCCATGGAAAACACCGCCATGGACGGAGAGGCGGGCGAGGCCGAGCTGACCGACATCGAAGCCAATGATTTCGAGGAAGACGAGGCCGCCTGGGGCTATGACGGCGACGGCGGACCGGCAAATTGGGGCTCGCTCGACGCTGAATACGCGGTTTGCGCCACAGGAACAGAGCAGTCGCCCATCGACCTGATCTCAACTGATGTGGACGCCCGGAACACGCCGGACATCAACTGGACGCCCGCCAGTTCGGCCATCGTGGCCGACAGCGGTCATACCATCGTGGTGAGTGTTGAGGACGCCGGCGGGCTGACCCTTGGGGGCACTGATTACGCGCTGGCGCAGTTTCATTTTCACGCCGGATCCGAGCATACGATTGACGGCGCGCAATACCCGCTGGAAGTCCACTTCGTGCACGTCTCCGAGGACGGCCAGCTGGCCGTTGTGGGCATGATGTTTGAGGACGGCGTCGCCAACGACCCGCTGAGCGGGACCTGGGCGAACCTGCCCGAAGGCGAAGCCGAGACCGGCCTTGAAGGCATGCTCGACCCCAACGCCTTCCTGCCGGAGGATGGAACGGTCTGGCGCTATGAAGGCTCGCTGACCACCCCGCCCTGCTCTGAAGGCGTCGCCTGGACCGTGTTCCAGACCCCGCTGACCGCGTCGAGCGAGCAGCTCGCCGCCTTCACCGCGCGGTACGACAACAATTACCGCCCCGTTCAACCGCTGAACGAGCGCAGCCTGCGTGAAGGCGACGCCGAATAGGCGGTGCGGCTACGAACAGAAGAAGACGCCCCGGTGTGAAAGCCGGGGCGTTTTTGTTTGACCCCTCCGGATCGACCCGCGATATAGAGCGCCCATCCTAAAGGAGGACCCTGACGGTGAACCAGTCCCGCTAAAGATCCATCGGCCGCGACCCGGCCTGACGCCTCGCGCTTCGCGCGGGCTCTCTTTAGATTTGGGACATCACCTTGGGACATCTGCACAACAAAACCGCGCTCGTCACGGGCGCAGGCCGCGGCATCGGCGCAGCCGTCGCACGCGCCTTCATCGCTGAAGGCGCTACGCTCCATCTTACAGACATCGATCTGGACGCCGTTCAGAGCCTCGCCTGCGAGCTGGGCGAGCGCGCAAGCGCGTTCCGCCTCGACGTCTCCAGCCAGGCCGACTGGGCCCAGGCGGAAGACCGCCTGTGGGAGGCCGGCGGGCTGGACGTGCTCGTGAACAATGCCGGGATCACCGGGTTTCTGGAGACGCCGGGCCCCCATGACCCCGAGCATCTCGATCTTGCCAGCTGGCGCACGGTGATGGCGGTGAACGCCGACGGCGTGGCGCTGGGCTGCCGCACCGCCATCAGGCTGATGAAGGCCAAGGGCGGGGCGATCGTGAACCTCTCCTCGCGCTCCGGCGTGGTGGGCATACCCGGCGCGGCCGCCTATGCGGCGTCAAAGGCGGCGGTGATGAACCATACCCGCACCGTGGCGCTTTATTGCGCGCAGCAGGGCTATCAGATCCGCTGCAACGCGCTGCTGCCCGCCGCGATCCGCACGCCCATGTGGGACGCCATGCTCGGTGAAGGCGACGCGCGCGACGCCATGGTCGCCCAGATCGAAGCCGGCGTGCCCATGGGCCGGTTCGGCACGGCGCAGGAAGTCGCAGAGGCCGCGGTGTTCCTGGCCTCTCCCCAATCCAGCTACATCACCGGCACGGGACTGCATCTGGACGGCGGCATCCTCGCCGGCGCTGAAGGAAGCCCGAAAAAGGCCGAATGACGCACCACCACACCTGCTGGAGGCTCGCCGGGACGGCGGGCCTCCAGCGGCACACATGGCCCTCTCAGACGAGGCGCCTAGTCTCTCAGAAGCGCATTGATGCTGGTCTTCGAGCGGGTCTGGGCGTCCACGCGCTTGACGATGACGGCGCAGTAGAGGCTCGGACCGCCGTCCTTGCCGGGCAGCGCGCCCGGCACGACGACTGAATAGCTCGGCACTTCGCCGCGCAGCACTTCGCCCGTCTCCCGGTTCACGATCTTGGTGGAGGCGCCCAGATACACGCCCATGGACAGCACCGCGCCCTCGCGCACGATGACGCCTTCGGCCACTTCGGCGCGCGCGCCGATGAAGCACCCGTCCTCGATGATCACCGGATTGGCCTGCAGCGGCTCCAGAACGCCGCCAATCCCGGCGCCGCCGGAAATGTGCACGTTCTTGCCGATCTGCGCGCAGGAGCCCACCGTGGCCCACGTGTCCACCATCGTCCCCTCGTCCACATAGGCGCCGATATTCACAAAGGACGGCATCAGCACCGCCCCCTTAGCGATGAAGGCGCCCCGGCGCACGGCGGCGGGCGGAACGGCGCGGAAGCCGGCGGCCTTGAACTCAGCCTCGTCCCAGCCGTCAAACTTTGACGCGACCTTGTCCCACCACGGTCCGCCGTCCACGCCCCCCGACATCAGCCGGTTGGGGTTCAAGCGGAAGGATAGAAGCACAGCCTTCTTCAGCCATTCATGGACCACCCATTGACCGTCGCTCTTTCTTGAAGCGATGCGCGCCTCGCCGCTGTCCAGCGCGGCGAGCGCGGCCTCCACCGCGTCGCGAACCTCGCCGCCGGTGTCGGCGCCGATCTGGTCGCGGCTCTCAAAGGCCGTGTCGATGACGGACTGAAGCGTGGTGTCGAAAGCCATGGGGATTATCCGATCTTCTTGACCGACGACGCCCGCCAGTCGCCCAGGAAGGTGCGCAGGCAGTCGGCGGTGTAATGCACATGGGGCGGCGCCGCGTTCGGGCCGGCGCTCTCCCCGCCGGGGATCTCGCGCGCGGCGCGCACGAGCACGGTGGTGTAGCCCATGGCCGCAGCGGTTTCGAGATTGCGCGCGCTGTCTTCAAACATCACCGCGCCTTTGGGGTCGAAGCCGAACTTCTTGGTGAACTTCTCAAAGCTCTCTCGTTCCGGCTTGGGTGTATAGCCGCCAGCCTTGATGTCGTAGAGATCATCGAACAAGCCGTTGAGACCCAGCCGGTCGATGACCTTCTCGGCGTGCTTGCGGCTGCCGTTTGTGAAGACGAGCCGCTTGCCCTCGATGGACGCCACGTGATCGGCGAGCACGGGATCAGGCGTGATCGCGTCATGGTCCACGTCGTGCACGAAATCGAGAAATTCGGCCAAATTCACATCGTGATTGGCCATCAGCCCGGTAAGCGTGGCGCCATAGCTGTGCCAGTACTTTTTCTGGGTGGCGCGCGCGGCGTCATGGTCGAGGTCAAGCAGCTTCATGACGAACTGCGTCATGCGCTTGTCCACCTGGACCATGATGTCGGCGTCGGCCGGGTAAAGCGTGTTGTCCAGATCGAACACCCAGGTGTTCACGTGATCCAGCTTGACCGGTTTCATTGCGGCGCCGCCTCTTCGAAATCACGCTCGGTCAGACGCAGGGTCGCGCCGCCGTCTTGCGGGTCCGGCGCGGGGCGAAAGCCCGCCGTCTCGAACCCGGTGTCGCCGCACGCCTCGCGCAGCTCGGTGGAGAAACGGCCCGGGGCCACGCAGAACTGCTCGCGCGCCATGGACAAGGGCCGCATGGCGCCGCCAGTGATCAACCGGGCGTGCACAAACGTCTCTCCGGCGGTCAGGCGTTCGGCGAGCGGCTTGGCGCAGGCGCCCGGCTCGACGCGCCACCAGCCGCGCGTGATATAGGCGTCGCCTTCCGCCCGCGACACCGCAGCGGCGAGCGGAAGATCCGCATCGTTGCAAATGCGCAGGCCCGCCGTTTCATTGCGCTCAAGCGCGCGTCCATGCAGCGCGGTGATGAGCCCGGCCCGATCCGACCCGAAAGAGCGTCCGGAATCGACTTCGAAAATCTCCACCTGACGGCGTGTGCGCCGGCCGGCATAGCCATCGATGACGCGGATGTCATAGCCCGCCGACTGCAGGAGGCGCTGCAGGCCCGCCTCCTCGGCCCGGTCGCGATAATCGGCGAGTTCGACCAGGACGGCGCGGCTGCGCTCGGCCTCGGAAAGCTGACGGAACTGGCGGGTTTCAAGGCCCAGCGCGTCGCAATCGGCGACCCCCTCGATCTGGAAATCGGTGACGTCGACACAGACATCCAGCCCGCCGCGCCATTCGCGCACACCGCCCAGATAGGCCGGGGTGGAGCGCGCATAGAGATACTGATCGGTCTCCGGGCCCGGCCCGATCTCGCCGCATCCGCCCGGCGCGATGCGCACCCAGCCTTCGGCGGCGATCCCTGACGGGGTGCGCCAAGCCTTGGCGACATCTACCATGAAGCTGGTTTCGTTGCACACTTCGGCCGCGCGCGCCGGGGCGGTGAAGGCCAGCCCGGTGACAAGGACGGCCAGGAGCGCGAGCGCGCGCATCAGCCGCGTCCGAACGCCGCGATCTCGGCGCGCAATTCAGCCAGACCCTCGCCCTTGGAGGAGCTCGTCAACGCGACGACCGGAAACGCCGCCGGGCGCCGGCGGATCTTCTCTTCGGTCTCCACGCGCCGGGCTTCGGCCTCGGCGGGTTTGAGCTTGTCGATCTTGGTCAGCGCGATCTGATAGACCACGGCGGCTTCGTCCAGCGCCTTCATGATCGCCTCATCTGTGGGCTTGATCCCGTGGCGGGAGTCGATGAGCAGGATGACCCGCTTCAAATTCACCCGGCCTCTGAGATAATCCTTGGTCAGCGCCGTCCAGCGGTCGACCACTTTCTTGGGCGCTTTCGCAAAGCCGTAGCCGGGAAGGTCGACGATTCTGAGGCGGCCGCCTAGATCAAAGAAGTTCAGCTCGCGCGTGCGCCCCGGCTCGTTGGAGGCGCGCGCAATGTTGCGGCGCCCGGTCAGGGCGTTGATCAGCGAGGACTTGCCCACATTGGAGCGGCCTGCGAACGCCACTTCAGGCGCCGTGGGTTCAGGCAGGGTGGAGAGGCTCACCACCCCCAGCATGAAGTCGCAATCGCCCGCAAACAGCTTGCGGCCGTCCTCAAGCCAGGCCTGACGCTCGGGATCGTCGCCGTCGACCGGATCGGTCATGGCCGTTACGACCTCGGCTTTTTCTTGGGGGCGGGACGCTTCTTCTTCGCCGCAGGATTGGAGCGGGTGCGCCCGGCCGCAGGCGTGGAGGGGGTGGAGGAGAGCTTGGCGTCGCCCTCGCCCGCTTTCGTCGCATCGGGGTCGGCCTCGCCTTGAACGGTCTGATCGCCGTTTTCGCCTGAAGCGTTCGCGGCGGCGTCAGCGTCAATGCTGTCGCCGGCGACCTGCGCGGCCGCGCCGTCACCCGCGGCGGGGTCGGGGGTCGCCTGAGCGTCGTCGCGGGCGCCGTCGGTGAGCGCGCCGCCCTCCACGCTGGACACTTTTTCGGTCAGCGTCGCGCCGGCGGTGTCACTGGCGGCGTCGCTCTCGAACACGGGCTTCGGCTTGCCTTGCAGGCGCGCTTTGATGCGAATGATGTTCTTGTCCAGCTCCGTTTCCACGCCCTGGCGGCGCATGATCAGATATTGCTGGCCCACGGTCAGGGTGTTGTTCCACGACCAGTAGATGATCAGCGCGGCCGGGAACGGCGCCATCACGATCGTGAAGACGATCGGCAGGAAGGCGAAGATCTGGCGCTGGATCTTGTCGGGCGGCGGCGGGTTCAGCGATTGCTGGGCCCACATGGTCAGACCCATGATGAGCGGCCAGACGCCGAGCGCCAGGGTGGAGCCGATGATCGGAACCCCGGACGGATCGTAGGGCAGAAGGCCGAACAGATTCCACATGGTGGTGGGATCGGGCGCCGACATGTCCTGGATCCACCCGAAGAACGGCGCGTGGCGCGCGTCCAGCGAAATGAACACGGTCTTGTAGAGCGCAAAGAAGATCGGGATCTGCGGCAGGATCGGCAGACAGCCGGCCACCGGATTGATCTTCTCCTTCTTGTAGAGATCCATCATGGCCTTTTGCTGGGCCTGGGGATCGTTCTTATGGCGCTCGCGGATCTCGGTCATTTTCGGACCGGCCGAGCGCATCTTCGCCATGGAGGCGAAGGCCTTGTTGTTGAGCGGGAACAACAGGGCCTTGAGCACCAGCACCAGCGCCATGATCGCGAGACCGTAATTGCCCATGATCCCGTAGAAGAAGTGCAGGATGGAGAAGAAGGGCCGGGTGAAGAACCAGAACATGCCCCAGTCGATGGCCATGGTCAGACGCTCAATGCCGACCTCTTCCTCATAGCGCGCCAGGATCGGCTGGGATTTCGCGCCGGCGAAGACATGAGAGACGTTTGTGATCGCCTGGCCGGGGGGAATGGTCACCGCTTCGGCGAGATAGTTGGATTCAAACACCGGGTTGCCGGGCCGGTCGAGAACGCGGAACTGGCCGCGCACTTGGGGCGCGCCTTCAGGCGCCACGGCGGCGAGCCAGTATTTCGAGGTCAGGCCCATCCAGCCGCCCTGCCCCGTGCGTTCGGTCAGGTCGCCGCGGCCCTCGTTCTCCAGCTTGGAGTATTTACGGTCGAAACTCTCCTCGCCGATGACGCCCACGGCGCCTTCGTGCAGGATGAAAAAGTTCTGCAGGTCGGCAGGAACGCCTTCCTGGCGCACCAGCGCGTAGGGACGCAGCGCCACCGCAGCCATGGACTGGTTCGAAACCTGGTCGGTGACGGTGAACAGATAATCCTCGTCCACCTCAATCGTGCGGCGGAACACAAGATCACCGGCGCTATACTGCAGGACGACCGGGCTCGTCGGGGTGAGCACCTCGCCTTCGACAAGGCTCCATTGCGCAGAAAGGCCCGGCAGGCCCTCGACCTGGCCGAGCCAGCCCGCGGCGGCGTAATGGCCGCCGGGCGAGCCTTCAGGGGTCAGCAAGGTGACCGGAATGTCGTTGTCCGGCTCGGTGTCATAGCGCAGCAGATCCAGATCATCGAAGCGCGCGCCGGTCAGATTGATCGAGCCGGAGACCGCCCCGGTGCGCACCGGAATGCGCTGGGAGCTGGCGAGCGCTTCCTGGCGGGAGATCGGCACGGCGGCGTCGGCGGCGCCGAAACTGTCTGGAGCTGCGGTGGGCGCATCATCGCCTTGAACCGTCTGTTCACCGGCTTCGGCCTCGTCGGCCTGGCGACGCTCGGCCATCGGGTCCAGCACAAAGGACTGATAGCCCAGCATGAACACCATCAGCACGACGGCGGCGATGATCAGATTGCGATGTTCACCCACGAAAGCGGTCCTTACCTGCCGGGCGCGCCAGGCGCAGCCTTTATGAAGTCGGTTGCGCGCTGGCGTGTGCGCGGCGCGCGAGGCTTACCAATGCGCTTTCCACATCGTCAAGCAAGGCGGCCCAGGCGCGCTCTGGCGTCGCAGCCCGTGCGATGAACACATAATCGGTTCCAGCGCGCCCGTGGAGGGGTAAAAGCAGGCGCGCCGCCTCACGAAGGCGGCGCTTGGCGCGGTTTCGAACAACCGCGTTGCCGATCTTCTTGGTGGCGGTGAAACCTGCGCGCGGCGGCCCCTCAGAATCCTCGGGCCGCTCGCGCATCTGGATAACGACGCCGGGGCGAGCCTGGCGCGGTGCTTCGCGCGCACGCAAAAAATCGCGCCGCAGCGTGATCCGCGCGGCGCGATTCGGGTAGGCGGCTGAAATGCCGGTCAGCCCTTAGGCCGAGAGCCGGCTGCGGCCCTTGGAACGGCGGCGCGCCACGATCTGACGGCCGGCCTTGGTGGCCATGCGCGAACGGAAACCGTGGCGGCGGGCGCGGACCAGTTTCGAAGGCTGGAATGTACGTTTCACGGTGGCTCTCCCTTCGGGATCAGCGGCCGGTCCCCCGGCGGCTCAAAATCGAGGCGCGGTAAGTACGGGAATGAAGGCCGCTCGTCAAGCGGTGCGGGTGAGTCCAGAGGCGCCTGGCACGCGGCGCCGGCGCTCAGGCCCGCCCGCTCCGGCCATCACTTAGGCACGGCGCGATCTCGGTCTGAAGGTGCGCCTCGAAGCGTTCAAAATCCAGCTCGATCTGCGGATTCTTGGTGACATCGAACATGGCGAACGTCTTCAGGGGTTCGAGCCCGAAAAAGCGCGCATTGGCGTGCAGGGGCAACAAAAGATCGTCCAGCCCGGCGCCGCGGAACAGCGGCTCGTCCGGTGCATCAAAGGCCTCCCGGGGCGCGTTGCAGGTCAGAGACAGCATGTATTTGCGACCGGCCAGTGAGCCGCCGGTGCCGTAGTTACGCTTGGGATCGCGCCGGGACCGGCCGTCGCCGCGCGACAGCCGTCCGTCCATGCCGGCGGTGTAGACCTCGTCGAGATATTTCTTCAGCGACCAGGGCGCGCCCATGGAGTTAAGCGGAAACTGGAACACGATTACCTCGGCGGCCAGATGCGCCTCGATCTCGGTCTCCAGATCATAGTCACCGGCCGCCTGCGTGAGGCTGACGCCGGCGTTTCTCTCTTTAGCAAACCGCCGCGCCCGCTCAACAAGGGCCGCGTTCAGGCGCCCGGCAGAGACCGGGTTAGGCTGAAAGCCGTTGATGATCAAAAGATTGGCCAATTCATGCTCCCGCGCGCGAAATTGCAGGCTAGGAGGGCGGGGACAGGCCTTCAAGCCTGCGCACCAAGAGCCGCCGCGCCCATTGTCCAGCCGGGCGCGTTCACACCAAGGTGAGATCGTGTGCGCGGCTCGTGACTATCGCTATCGCCCCGTAAGGCTATATGCCAGCCTGACAGGTTCGAGACCGAGAAGGACGACAGACATGAGCGCCGAAAACGACGCGCCGGACGGCGGCGAGGCGAATTCGACCCCGCTGTGGAAGCGGCTTTTGCCCCTGGGCGTTCTGGTCGCCGGACTGGCGTTGTTTTTTGCGCTGGGCGGTCAGCAATATCTGAATCCTGAGGACGCCGCCGCGCTTCTGCGCGATCTCACCGGCTTCGTGGAGGCCAATCTCTGGCTGGCGGCGCTGGCGTATCTCATCTTCTACGCCCTCGCCGTTTCGGTCTCGGTGCCCGGCGCGATCTGGTTCACGCTGGGCGCAGGCTTCCTGTTCGGCCCCTGGCTCGGCGCCGGCGTCGCGCTTCTGGGCGCCACGATCGGCGCGACAATCCTGTTCCTGGCCGCCCGCTACGCCTTCGCAGACTGGGTGCGAAACAAGTTTCCGGGCTATGTGAAGAAGCTTCAGGACGGGTTTTCCCAGGACGCGTTCACTTACGTGATGATCCTGCGCCTGATCCCGGTCTTTCCCTTCTTCGTAATCAATCTGGCGACCGCGCTCCTGAACGTGCCGCTGCGCGCCTTCGTCCTCGCCTCCCTGATCGGCATGGCGCCAGGCGCCTATGTCTACGCCACCGTGGGCGGCAAGCTCTCCAGCGTGGTGGAGGAGGGCATCCCCTCCTTCACCGAGTTGTTGGATCTTGAGCTGATCCTCGCCCTCATCGTGTTCGCCCTGCTCGCCGTGCTGCCGGCGGTCTACAAGCGGGTGACCGGCAAGACATCACCGGCCAAGCCGGCCGAAGGAGACGCATAAATGAGCCGCGAACGCATCAAGGCCGATCTCGCCGTCATCGGCGCAGGCTCGGGAGGGCTTGTGACCAGCGCCGGCGCCGCCATGCTCGGCCGGAAGGTCGTCCTGTTTGAAGCAAACAAGATGGGCGGCGACTGCCTGAACTATGGCTGCGTGCCGTCTAAGGCGATCCTCACCGCCGCCCACAAGGCCCATGCGGTGCGCCAAGCAGGCCGCTACGGAATCTCCACCGGCGAGGTCAGCGTCGACTTCGCCAGGGTCCGCGAAAACATCGCCCACTCCATCCGCGCCATCGAGCCCAATGACAGCCAGGAGCGCTTTGAAGGCATGGGCGTGAAGGTCGTGCGCGAGCGCGCCCGCTTCATCGACGAGAAGACGATCGCCTCTGACAGCGTGGAGGTCCAGGCCAAGCGCGTCGTGCTGGCGTCCGGCACCCGTGCGCGCATTCCAGGCATCTCCGGCATCGAGGATACGCCCTATCTGACCAATGAGACGATCTGGTCGGTGGAGACGCTGCCCGAGCATCTGATCATTATGGGCGGCGGGCCGATCGGGACCGAGCTGGGCCAGGCGTTCGCCCGTCTTGGCTCGAAGGTCACACTGCTGGAGGCCGGGCGCATCCTGTCGCGATTTGAGCCCGACCACGCCGCGATCGCTGCGCAATCGCTCGCCGCCGACGGTGTGGACCTGAAGGTGGGCGTGCGCGCCACCGGCGTGCGCCGCACCGACGACGGCGGGGTGGAGGTCACCACCTCCCTGCGCGAGACGATCAAGGGCTCCCATCTGCTGGTGGCCATCGGGCGTGAGCCGGTGTTCGACGCGCTGGGCCTTGAGGCCGCCGGCATTGAGACGGACGCCAACGGCGTGGTCTGCGACGACAAGCTTCGCACAAGCAACAAGCGCGTCTTCGCCGCCGGCGATATCGCAGGCAAGGGCGCCCTCACCCATCTGGCCGGCTGGCACGGCTCTGTGATTGTGCGAAATCTCTATTTCGGCGTGCCCACCAAGCAGTCGAGCCAGCCCATCCCCCAGGCGGTCTACACCGACCCGCCTCTGGCCGGCATCGGGCTCACCGCGGCCGAGGCGCGCGAGCAGCACGGCGACAAGGTTACGGTCAAAAGCTTTCCCTTCGCCGAGAATGACCGCGCGATCGCCGAGCTGGATACGGTTGGCGACGGTCGTCTTGTCATCGGCAAGGGCGGCAAGATCCTGGGCGCCCACGCCGCCGGCGCGCGCGCCGATGATCTCATCCAGATCGCGCAGGCCGTCATGGCGTCCGGCGGCACGGTGCGCGACCTCACAAGCCCCGTCGCGCCCTACCCCACGCGCGGGGAAGTGTTCAAACGCGCCGCAGGCAAGTATTACGAACCCACCGTGTTCGGTCCGCTGGCGAAAACCTGGGCCGGGCTTCTGACGCAATTCCACTAGCTCCAGAACGGCGGGGGCATGACGGACGGGCCGCAGGACAGCCACGCTGAAACGCCGCCCGGCCCCGCCGGGCGCGTCCGGCGCGTGGCGGCCGGCGTGCGGGCCTGGGTGCTGTCTTTGCCCGGCAAGCTGCTCGCCCTGTCGGTGGCCTTCGTCCTCCTGGCCGAGATCCTGATCTTCTTTCCCAGCGCCGCGGGCTTTCGCACCGGCTGGCTGATGGACCGCGCGGATTCCGCCCATCTCGCCGCGCTGGCCGCTGAAAGCGCCGGCGACATGCAGCTGGGCGAGGACATGGTGCGTGAGCTTCTGGCCGGCGCCGAAGTGGTCGCGGTGTCGCGTGTGACCCAAGGCGTCAACGAGCTGGTGCTGGGCGGGGCCATCGGGGACGCAGAGCTGGTCACCGCCGATCTGACGCAGGAAGGCTTTTTCGACGCTCTGGTGGCCGTGTGCCATACACTGTTCGCGCCGGAGGGCCGGTTTCTCAGGATCATCGCCGAGCCGCGCACCCGCAGCGACGAACGCATCAGCGTCATCGTGCCCGAAGCCGGGCTGAAGGCCGACTTGCTGGTGTTCTCGCGCAATATCGCGCTGCTCTCGCTGTTCATTGCGGCGGTGACCGGCGGCCTGCTCTATGTGGTGCTGCTCTACATGCTGGTGCGGCCCATGCGCCGGCTGGCGCGGGCGATGACCGCGTTTGCAGAAGACCCGCTCGATCCGGCACGGCGCGCCCCCGGCGCCCGGCGCTCCGATGAGCTGGGGGAAGCCCAGGCCGCCCTCGCCTCCATGCAGGACGAGGTGCGCGCCGCCTTCGCCCAGAGAGAGCACCTGGCCGCGCTCGGCGGCGCGGTGGCGCGCATCAATCATGACCTTCGAAACGTGCTCGCCAGCGCCCAGCTGGTCTCCGACCGCCTCGCCATGAACGCTGACGAGCGGGTGGCGGGCATGGGCGCGCGGCTTCTGCGCGCCGTCGATCGCGGTGTGCGGCTGTGCGAGGAGACGCTGGAATACGGGCGCGCCAATGAGCGCGAACCCGATCTAAGCCGTGTGGCCCTGAAAGACGCCGTGGACGACGCGGCCGGCGACGCCTTCGCCGCCACCGGGGCGGCCGACTGGTCGAACGGCATTGACGAAACCGCCAGCGTTCTGGCCGACCCCGACCATCTTCACCGCATTGCGCTGAACCTGGTGCGCAACGCCGTTCAGGCCATGCCTGACGGCGGCGCGATCCACGCCGATTGCCGGCGGGAGGGCGCGACTCTGGTCCTGACGCTGGCCGACACCGGGCCCGGCGTGCCCGACCGGATCGCGGAAACCCTGTTTGAACCCTTCGGCCGCTCCGGATCGGCGGGCGGGACCGGGCTCGGTCTCTCCATCGCCCGCGAGCTCGCCCGGGCCATGGGCGGCGACGTGACGCTGGCCTCAACCGGCCCCGACGGCAGCGTGTTCGAAGTGCGGCTGAAACCGGCCGGCGCGCACGCCGCCTGAGCCTAGGCGGACCGCACCCGCACCACCGACGCGGACCGCGATGTCATGGTGGCGGCGTCCAGCGGCGCCGGGCGGCCCAGCAGGAAACCCTGGGCCTCATCGCAGGATTCCTCACGCAGGGCGTCAAGCTGGCGCTCCGTCTCGATGCCTTCGGCCAGGACCGGGATCGCCAGGGTGCGCGCCATGGACAGCACCGCACGGATCACCGCGCGCGTGCGCTCATCGTCGGTGAGCGCGTCGGTGAAGCTCTTGTCCAGCTTGATCTTGTCGAACGGGAATGACCGCAGCGTATCCAGCGAGGAATAGCCGGTGCCGAAATCATCCAGCGCCACACCCACGCCCAGCGCCTTGATCTGACGCATCACATGCAGCGACTGAGCCTTGTCCTTGATCAGCGCGGTCTCGGTCAGCTCGATCTCCAGGCGCTCCGGCGCCAGGCCGGTGTCGATGAGGATCTGGTGGATCTGACGCGGCAGGCCGGCGTGGGTGAGCTGGATCGCGGAGAGATTCACCGCCACTTTCAGCGGGTCGCGCCAGGCTACGGCGTCGGCGCAGGCGCGGCGCAGCACCCATTCGCCCAGCGGCAAGATCAGCCCGTTGGCTTCAGCAAGCGGAATGAAGGTGGCCGGCGGCACCGAGCCGCGTTCGGGATGGGTCCAGCGCAAAAGCGCCTCATAGCCAATCACGTCTCCGGTGCTGATCGAGGTTTGGATCTGGTAGTGCAGCGCCAGCTCATTGCCGGCGATGGCGTTCCTGAGATCGCTGGCGAGCATGCGGCGTTCGCGCACCTTCTCGCCGAGCGCGGCGTCGTAGAAACACACGTTCTCCAGCGGGTCGAGCTTCGCCTTGTACATGGCCAGATCGGCGTTACGTACGAGCGTCTCGGGGGATGCGCCGTCGCGCGGATACACCGCCACGCCAAGGCTGGCGCCGGTGCACACCTCCACATGGTCAAAGCGGATGGTCTCGTTGAAAGCTCGCTCGATGCGGGCGGTGAGGTCCTGCAGCGCCTCCTCGCTCTCGAACGCCGCGATCAGCGCAAACTCATCGCCGCCGAAGCGGGCCGGGAAATGGCGCCCGCCGCTGACCTGACGCAGACGCTCGGAGAGTGCGCACAGCACCTTGTCGCCCGCCTCATGGCCCCAGGCGTCATTGATCTCCTTGAACCGGTTCAGATCGATGCCGATCACCGCCAGGGATTTGTCGCGCCCGATGCGGGTGGCGAGTTCGTCATTGAAGGCCGAGCGGTTGGGCAGTCCGCTGAGCGCGTCATGTAAGGCCATATGACGCAATTGCTCGTCGCTCTGCTCGATACGGCGCGTGTCGATCAGATAGCTTGAAACGCCCGTGCCGATGACGATCAGGCCTGCCACCGCCACGGCCAGCGCCATGGCGCGGAAGGCTTCGGAATTCGCACCGGCGTCTACGCCTTCCAGCGGGGAGACCTGAAAGGCCGCCATTCCGACGAAGTGCAGCGCCACGATGCCCAGAACCAGAAGCGCGCCGGGGCTCGCCGCCTCCCACATGGTGGATGAACGCGGTTTCACCACAGCCAGTGCCGACGCGCCGAACAGGCAGGCCAGCACGATCGAGGCGGTGATATAGGTTTCGCTCCAGGCGACCGGGCCCTCCAGTCGATAGGCGAACATGCCGACGAAGTGCATGGCCGCGATCGCCAGGCCCAACAGGGCGCCGCCCACGGCCGGACCCACGCGCCCGGGCGCGCTGGACGCCACCCAGAACGCCACCGCCGATCCGCCGATGGCGATAAGGCCGGAGACCATCGTCATCACGGGATCGAAGACCACCGGAGCAGGCGGCTGATAGCCGAGCATGGCGATGAAGTGCGTGGTCCAGATCGACACGCCGGCACACACCGATGTGAGAAACAGCCAGCCCTGGCGCGGCGCACCGTCACTGCGCAGCACGCCCCTGTAGAGCCGGATCGTCACCGCCGAGCCGAGCACGCACATGAGGGCCGCGAGCAGGACAAGCCAGAGATTATGCTCGAAAACGAGACAGGAAAAGACGTGCATGAACCACCCGCTGATGCTTGCGGACGATGTAGCGCGCGGAGTCTTAAAGCGGCGTGGCCAGTCCCCTCAGGCTTGAGTAACCATAGACGAAGACTGGGAATTTCGCCTCAAGCGCCGAGGTCGTCACCCGCCAGCGCCCGCTCGATCAGCGAGATTGTTTCCGGCACGCCGTAAAGCGCGGCCAGACCGCCGAAGCGCGGCCCCTGGCTCTGGCCCAGAAGCACCTCGTAAAGCGCCGTGAACCAGTCGCGAAGCGGTTCAAACCCGTGATTCTTGCCGGCGGCGAACACTTCAGTCTGGATCACTTCCGGGTCGGTCTCGGCCGGGTCCAGGGCTTTGAACCGCGCCACCAGGTCCTCCATGGCCGCACGCTCGGCGTCGCTGGGCGCCCGGTAGGATTTGGAGGGCTTCACGAAGTCCTCGTAATAGGCGATCGCATAGCCCGCCAGCCGGTCCACGAAGGGCTCGGTCGCCGGCGTGGCGCCGGGCGAATAGCGCTCGATGAAGCCCCAGAGCTGTTCACGCGTCTGAACGTTGGCGGCCGAGACCAGGTTCAGGATCAGCGAGAAGCTGATCGACGAGCCAGATTTCGGCGGATGTCCGTCATGGATGTGCCAGACCGGGTTCTCGATCTGCTTGTCCGGCTCCTGACCGGGATAGGCGGCCAGATGCTGGCGGTATTCGTCCACAGCCTTTGGAATGACATCGAAATGCAGCCGCTTGGCGGTTCTCGGCTTGGTGAACATGTAAAGCGACAGGCTTTCCTGGGGCGCGTAGCGCAGCCACTCCTCCACCGCCAGCCCGTTGCCCTTGGACTTGGAGATCTTCTCGCCCTGGTCGTCCAGGAACAGCTCGTAGACATACTGTACCGGCGGCTCGACACCGAGAATGCGGCAGATTTTCGAGTACACCGGTGCGTTGGCCTGATGGTCCTTGCCGAACATTTCAAAATCGACGCCCAGCGCCGCCCAGCGCATGCCGAAATCGGGCTTCCACTGCAGCTTGGTCTTCCCGCCGGTGACAGGCAGGGTCACGTCGGTCCCGTCCTCGTCTTCAAAGGTGATCTCGCCGGCTTTCGCGTCTACCTTTTTCATGGGCACGTAGAGCACACGGCCGGTGGTGGGCGAGATCGGCAGGAAGGGCGAATAGGTCGCCTGGCGCTCCGCGCCCAGCGTCGGCAGCATCACGTCCATGATCGCGTCAAACTTCTCAAGCGCGCGCAGAAGCGCCTCGTCGAAGGCGCCGGAGCGATATTGCTGGGTCGCAGAGAAGAACTCGTAGTCGAACCCGAAACTGTCCAGGAAGCCGCGCAGGCGCGCATTATTGTGCTGCGCAAAGCCCTCATATTGTTCGAACGGATCGGGCACGTCGGTGAGCGGCTTGCCCATATTGGCCTGCAGCATCTCCTGATTGGGCAGGTTGGCGGGCGCCTTGCGCATGCCGTCCATGTCGTCGGAGAAGCAGATCAGCCTCGTTGGAATCTCGTCATTGGTGAGCACGCGAAAGGCGTGGCGCACCATGGAGGTGCGCGCCACTTCACCGAACGTACCGATATGGGGCAGCCCCGACGGCCCGTAGCCGGTTTCAAAGATCACCGCCTCACCCTTCAGCCCCGCCTTCTCCACCCGTTTGAGGACGGCGCGCGCCTGTTCGAACGGCCAGGCCTTGGCGTTTTGCGCAAGCGAGACGTAATCGGTCATGGGGGCGGGTCGCTTCTTGATGACGGGAATACCGAGCCGGTGAAGTATGCCCGCCGCGCGAAACGGTCAACACCGCGGCCTCCGCCAAAGGTCGCCCTTGCGCGCGGACCGGTGAGCGCGCGAAGGTCCGACCGCAGGCTTGCGCCTAGATGTTCATATGAGGAGACCGCCATGGCTGAGGACGTTTATCCGGTTCCGGAGAGCTTTTCCGATGCGCGCATAACCCCCGAGATCTACGCGCAGAAATACAAGCAATCCATCGAGGAGCCCGACGCGTTCTGGCGCGAGGAGCTGACCCGGCTGGACTGGTTCACCCGGCCCGAGCAGATCTCCGATGTCAGCTTTGACAAGGACGACCTTCATGTTCGCTGGTTCGAGGACGGGGTCCTGAACGCCAGCTATGAATGCATCGACCGGCACCTGAAGACCCGCGCCAACAAGGTGGCGCTGATCTGGGAGGGCGATAACCCGGCCTATCACCACGCCATCACCTACGCGCAGCTGCACAACCATGTGTGCCGCTTCGCAAACGAGCTGAAGAAGATCGGCGTGAAGAAGGGCGACCGCGTCACGCTCTACATGCCGATGATAGTGGAAGCCGCCTACGCCATGCTGGCGTGCGCGCGCATCGGCGCGGTGCACTCGGTGGTGTTCGGCGGCTTCAGCCCCGAGGCGCTGGCCGGCCGGATCGAGGATTGCGGCAGCGAGTTCCTCGTCACCGCTGATCAGGGCGTGCGCGGCGGGCGCGGCGTGCCCTTGAAGGACAATGTCGACAAGGCGATCGAGATCTGCGGCGGCGTGAAGGCGGTGCTTTGCGTGCGCCATACCGGCGCAGCAGTGGCCTGGGTCGAGGGCCGCGACTACTGGCACCACGAGCTGGGCCTCGAGGTGGATTCCAGGTGCGAGCCCGAACCCATGAAAGCGGAGGATCCGCTCTTCATTCTCTACACCTCCGGATCCACCGGAAAGCCCAAGGGCGTCCTGCACACCACCGGCGGCTATCTTTTGTGGACCGCCATGACCCACGCCTACACGTTCGACCACCGCGAGGACGACGTGTTCTGGTGCACCGCCGATGTCGGCTGGGTGACCGGGCACAGCTATATCGTCTACGGTCCGCTGGCCAACGGCGCCACATCCGTGATGTTCGAGGGCGTGCCCACCTGGCCCGGGCCGGACCGGGCCTGGCGGATCGTGGCCAAGCACAAGGTGTCGGTGATCTACACCGCGCCAACCGCCATCCGTGCGATCATGCGCATGGGCGACGAGCCGGTGAAGAAGCATGACCGCTCGTCCTTGCGCCTGCTGGGCAGTGTTGGAGAGCCGATCAATCCCGAGGCCTGGCGCTGGTATCATGAGGTTGTCGGCGACGGACGCTGCCCCATCGTGGACACCTGGTGGCAGACTGAGACCGGCGGCCAGCTGATCACCGCCCTGCCCGGCGCCCATGCACTGAAACCCGGCGCGGCGAGCTTTCCCATGTTCGGAGTGAAGCCCGCCCTGATGGACGCGGAAGGCAACCGCCTCTCCGACACCGGCGCCCAGGAAGGCAATCTGGTGCTGGAAGGGTCATGGCCGGGCCAGATGCGTACCGTCTATGGCGACCATCAGCGTTTTTTCGAGACGTATTTCTCCGCCTATCCCGGCGTCTATTTCACCGGTGACGGCGCGCGGCGCGACGCCGACGGCTATTGGTGGATCACCGGCCGGGTGGACGACGTGCTCAACGTCTCCGGCCACCGCCTCGGCACCGCCGAGATCGAGAGCGCGCTGGTGCTCCACGAGCTTGTCGCCGAAGCCGCGGTCGTGGGCTACCCCCACGATCTGAAGGGCCAGGGCATTTATTGCTATGTCACCCTCATCGACGGGGTGGAGCCCACCAAGGACACCGAAAAGGCGCTGAAAGACCATGTGAGAAAGGAGATCGGCCCGGTGGCGAGCCCGGACGTGATCCAGTTCACCCCGTCGCTGCCGAAGACCCGCTCGGGCAAGATCATGCGCCGCATCCTGCGCAAGATCGCCGAAGGCGAGTTCGACAAGCTGGGCGACACATCCACCCTCGCCGATCCAGGCGTCGTCGACGACCTTATGGAAGGGCGCAAAGCGGCATTGGGATGAGGCGGTGGGCGGCCGGATGTTTCTGAACGTTAGCGCACGCGCCCTTAAAGCCCCACTTCCAGTGGGCGCTATTGGGTCGCATCGATAATTATTGTGCGGCGCAGCAGCGCCCTTACATCAAGTCCAACCACTGGCTTGAGAGGGTTTTATGCGCTTCATTCCCTACGCTCTTGGCGGCTTCATGTTGCTGCCCTTCGCCCTCTGGGCGGGTCTGTTCGCCGTGTTTCCGGGTCCCAAGCCGGGGTTTTTCGACAGCCCCACGGCGTTCGCGCTGGTGGCGGTGTCGATCCCGCTGGTTGTGTTTCACTACATCGCAGGGCTCGCCTTCGTGGCCAACTCCATGGCCGGGCAAGCCGGCGAGGCGCTGCCGCTCTGGCGCCCCGCGCGCCTGATCCAGCGCGCCATGGCCCCGCTCACCGCGCTGATGGCGGCGGGTGGCTGTGTCTGGGTCTACAGCGTTGGAGAAGGTCTGGCCGCAGCGTCTGCGGTGGCCGGAGCCGGGATCGCCATGGCGCTGATCATGGCCGGCGCGCGGCGCGCGCGCTCCATCGACGCGCTGCTGGTTCATCCGGCGAGTCTGGCGCGGCGCGCGGCCGGCCTTGTGGGCCGCGCTGTTCTGGCCATGCCGGTCTTTGGTCACATGCTGCGTGAAGTGGCGCGCGACCCGCACACGGCGGGACCGCTCTTCATGCTCAACATCGCCTTGTTCATGGCGTTGATGGTGGCGCTGTTCGGATTTGCAGTTCTGGTCATCCCGGCCATGCTGGCTGTCCCGGTGATGGCGTATCTGCTTCTGTCTCTGGGCGCGGACTAACGCCGCGGCCGCCTCTGCCGGCTGTCGCCGGGCGCGCGCCGGGGCAACCGGCCCGCGCCAGCCTGAATGGCGCGCGGGCGGTTGCCGAGGCCTGTCCTAGACCTTGATGCGGCGCACTTTCTTGGCCGCAGGCTTTGCAGGCTTGGCCGGTTCCGCAGCGGCTTCCTTGGCGTCCTTGGCTTCTTTTTTCAGACGCGCCGCACGCAGGCGGTCAGTCTTGGCCTGACGTGCATCGTCTTCAGCGCCGATGATGGCCCGCGCCACTTCGTTGGTCTGGCTGATCTTGTCTTTGCGCACCGGTGCGCTCATCGGGGTGTCGGTGGTCGCCATGACAGGCTCCTTGGTAAAAAGCTCGAATATCAAAGGCCGGCGGCGCGCGGCTCCGCCCTGCTTGCGCGTACTTTACGACGTAGAAGCGATAGCGCACGGCGCTCAAAGCCGGGTCCGCCGCAGTTCAAGACACCGCCCGACGACCCCTGTGTCATCGACCGGTCAATCCCCTGGGCCGAACAGCCGCCCAAGGCGCGCCGCAGTTTGCAAGACGCACTTCGCACATGCCGCAGAGTATAAAGGAAAACCCTTGAACGGCAACGCCATGCCTGTCCGGGCCTTGAATGGCAGGCCAATGCGCCATCCGCGCACTGTCTGTTCAGCGGGTGATTTCAGTCCGCCTGCGAGTGCGCCCAGGGGGCGCGGGATGCGGTGAAAACGCGCGAACCCACCCCGTTCAACGCCCCGGTTTTCAAATCAGAAAGCATGGTAGCTGGGGGGAGACTTGAACTCCCGACCTCACGATTATGAGTCGTGCGCTCTAACCAGCTGAGCTACCCAGCCATGCCCTGCGCGGCGACCAGCGGTCGGCGCGGCGGAGGGAGGCGTATAGCGTCGCGCGCGCAGCGGCGCAAGCGGGCAGGCCTGTTCGAAGGCGACGAGTTTCACTGGGAGGCCAGCCCCCACACCGACCCTTCCAAAAAGACTGCGCCGGAAGTCAAGACACAATTAGAAAAATATTACATACGTTATTTATTGAGAACGTAAGATGAATTGATCAATAAAAACCAGCAATCCGTAAAATATCATCAGCTTCCGCCCCTTCACGATCACTGCAACTCTCCAAAATATTGCGCGATACTGGAGCGGCCAAAATCCGAAATGACATCTCATTTCCAGGGCCCTGTCCGAACTTTTTGAGAAGCTGGTTATGAGCCGGTTCATATTTTGCTTTTAACGCGCGCTGCTCGGCTTCGGTTAAAAGCACCGGGGCGGACGCATGCTGAGTGTCGATCCAAGTCCGCTTCAACCGGGCATGTGCGGCGTTCATGACCCTGACCAGGGTTTCCTGGTCCGAGCCGGCGACGCGCCGTTTCACCTCGGACAGAATACGGAGGCTTGAAAGGTCGGCTGCAGGGTTCGGATTTGCGCCGCAATAGGTCGAGCCCAACACGCGGCCTGTCCAGGTTTCGAAAACCCTCTGAAGGTCCATGTCACGACCGTACTTAACCACGGACAGGTCAGACGCACTGACACACCGCTCAGCCCAACGCTCAAGGTGTTCATCAATGGAAAGCATGCTTTGAATTTTCGGGTCATCAATGCTGAACCCTGCAATATCCGCCCATGGCACGCGATGGGCCTTAATGAGTTGATTATAAAAAGAGTTCAGCCAATCTGTCGCATCTCGCAGAAAAAGCAGAGTATAAAGCCGGCCCACCTTGGATAGACCTTTTATGATCGGGTCCGGTGCTATGTACCCGGCCTCCCAGGACAAGACAGCGTCACGGCGACCGGATAACTCCTGCTTCAGAGCGCCGACTGGCTTCAGGCTTTCGTCTTCGAAGAGCGCTCGATGCCACGAACCTTCCCGCCCGCTGGACGCCCAATGCAGGTTCGCCTTCGCCAAGTTCGAGTCATTCTGGGCGATTGAACGCTGGAACACCTTGGAACCAGTCTTCGGTGCCCCGATGTGAAGATACAGGCACGGGTGCGTCATCCGCTCAACTCCACTTGCTGTTCCGAGGGCCTGACACCCTTCGACCAATCGTCAGCGTTGCACCGGAGCGGATTAGATTTTCAGAGAAAAGGCTAAGTTCAGCAGGCCTTACACATCATGCGGCGCGCACGCCGGCGAGGAATTGCTTAACCGCCTTTTCCAGCCCGTCCGCCTCGGTGTTCAGGGCGCCTGAAGCGCTGGAGACCTGGGCGGCGCACTGGCCGGTTTCGCTGGCCGCGGCGTCCACCCTGGAGATCGAACCGGACACCTCTCGTGTACCGGCGGCCGCATCCTGGGCCGCGCGGGTGATCTCGCTGGCCGCGGCGCGCTGCTCTTCCATGGCCGCAGCGATGGCCGAGGCGATGGCGTTCATTTCGCCGATGACCTGCGAGATGGAGCTCATGGCCTCCACCGCCTTGCCGGTGGCGCCCTGGATCCCGCCGATCTGGTCGGAGATCGAGCTGGTCGCCTTGCTGGTCTGTTCGGCGAGGGTCTTCACTTCGCTGGCCACGACCGCGAAGCCCTTGCCGGCCTCGCCCGCGCGCGCCGCCTCGATGGTGGCGTTCAGGGCCAACAGATTGGTCTGCTCGGCGATGGCGTTGATCAGGCTGACGATGTCGCCGATCTTGGCGGCGGCTTCGTTCAGCGCCGCGACGTCGCCATTTGTCTGCTGCACCCGGTCGGCGGCGTCCTGGGCGATCTCGGTGGAGCGGGCGATCTGCTGGGCGATCTCCGCGATGGAGCTGGTCATCTCCTCGGCGGCGGCGGCCACAGTATCCACATTCTCGGCCGCGCGCGAGCTGGAGGCGTTCACCTGGGCCGTGGTTTCGCTGGCGCCGCGCGAGGACTGGTCCAGCGCCAGGGCGGCGGATTCCATCTCGTGAGCGGCTTCGCCCACCTTGGAGAGCGCACGGCTGGACACGTCCTCGAAGGTCGCGATCAGCGTCTCGATGGCGCGGGTGCGCTCCGCGCGGGCTGTTTCGTCCTCGCTGCGTTCGGCTTCCAGACGGCGGCGTTCGATGGCGTTGTCGCGGAAAACGTTCACCGCGCGGGCCATGTCGCCGAGCTCGTCGCGGCCGCCAGCGTCCAGCTCGTCGCCGATCGTCCCGCTGGCCAGCGACTTCATGGAGGTGGTGAGGCTGGACAGGCGAGCGAGCAGATTGCGGCTCACATAGAGCCAGATGATCGCAACGCCGGCGGCGATGGAGAGCAAAGCAAAGGCGATCATCGTGATCTGACCGGTGGCGATGGCGGCCTGCCCGGACACGCTGGCGCCGGCCTGGTCCTCCAGGGCGGCGACCCGAGTGTCGTTCACCAGCTGGCCCAACGCCGCGTCCATGATGCGGGCATCCTCCACCAGCAGATCGACATCCTCAATGCGCGACAGCTCGGCGCGGCGCAGGGCGAACAGGCCCTGGTCGCCCTCGGCTCGGTCCAGCAGGCGTTCGGCCGGCGTGCGGATCGCATCGGTGACCATGTCACCGAGAATGGCCAGATTGATGGACAGCTCGTCGGCCGCGAATTCGAAGTCTTCGCGCACCGCATCAACTTCGGCGCTGGTCCCCACGCCGGCCAGCTCGGCGTAGCGGGCGACGGCCAGATTCAGCGCCATGTTGGCGCGCAAGAGAGTCTCGATATCGGCAGGATCGGTGGTTTCGTCCAGAGCGACTTCAAGCGCAGCGGAGGATTCCGCCCGGTCCCGCAGGGCGGCGTTCATGCCGGATTCGCGCGCGGTGCGTGCTTCTAGCTTCGCCTCAACCGGGCCTGCGGCGGCCTCCACCGCATCGGCGACCCCGCTCAGCGCGTCTTCCAGCTCGGCCACCCGCTCGGCCGCCACGCCGCTGTCACGAAGACCGGCGACGGCCGTGGCGGCCTCCTCCATCAGCGAATCCAGGCGCGAGGCGGAGACCTGCATGTCCACCGCGTCGCGCGAACGCGAGAACGCGGCCAGTTCACCGGCGATGGCGCTGGAGGCGGCGTTGAGGGCCTGGGCCGCGGCGGCGCGCGGCGCCGTCTGCTCAACCACCTCGTCCAGAGAGGCCTTGGCGCCCATGAATGCAAAAACGCCAGCGGCGACACCGACAAGCGACAGAGCAATGATGCCGGCGAAAGCCGCGATCAATCGGGTTCGGACGGACTGGAGCTGGACGGCCATGGCCTTGTTCCCCTGGTATGGTTAACTCGAGAAAGCCTGAAAAAGCGGCGCGGGCTTCTTGGCGTCCCGCGCCGCCTTTCAGACTGAGAAAATTAGTCGGCGAAAGCGAAGTCGAAGCGGCGCTCGACACCCTCGGTGGGCTCGGCCGCCGCGACATAGCGCCAGTTTTCAAGAGCGCGCATCACCGAACGCTCGAAGATCCCGGCGGGGGTCGCTTCCACGACCTCGACATCGGAAACAATCCCTTCCGCACTCACATTGTAACGAACGACCACATGGCCCTCGATCTCCCGACGCTCGGCGGCGCGCGGAAACTCAGGCGCTTCGGTCTGGACCACCTCACGCTCCTGCGCGAGCGCAGGCGCGGCCTGCAGACCGGCCAGCATGGACACCGCCGCGAAAACACCAGCAAACTTATTCATGGTTCACACCCAACCCTGTTCTAACGCCCGCTCTCTTCGATACAGGCCTCCACTACCCAATGATCTGCACAGTACGGAGCGTAATCCGCTCTCGCCTGCGCAGTAGGTATCGTTATGGGCGAGATTGCTTGCCGCCAGCTTAACGACGGCGACGAGCGCGGAGAGAAAGTGGGAATTCTGCTGTTTTTAATCAGGAATACGCATTCACAATCAGCATTCAATCTGATCAGCGCAGGCCCCGGTTTCAATCTCAACGGTCACGTGGTCCAGGCCGAATTCCACCGTCAGGCGATGCTTGATAGCGCTGAGCGTTTCGCTCACACCGGCGGCCTCATCGATGCGCACATGCAGGGTCGCCATGGGCCGCTCAGGGGTCAGGCACCAGACATGGAGATGATGCACGTCCTCCACCCCGCTCACATGCGCCGTCAGATCAGCGCGGATCGCCTCGGGATCGACGCCGCGCGGCGCCGCCTCCAGCAGCACCCGGCCTGAATCGCGCAGGAGCCGGACCGCGCTCACCATGATCAGCGCGGCGGTGAGCATGGACAGGATCGGATCGATCGGTGTCCAGCCGGTGAAAAGGATCACTGCCGCCGCCACGAGCGCCGCGACGGAGCCCAAAAGATCGCCCATCACATGGACCAAAGCCCCTCGAATATTGAGGTTGTTCCGGTCGGCCCCCTGCAGCACCGCAAAGGCGGCGATATTCACCGCCAGCCCCATAGCGGCCACGACCATCATGCCCGAGGCGAGCACCGGCTGGGGGTCGAGTAGACGCGCCACCGCTTCGGACAGGATCCAGACCACCAGCACGATGAGCGTCACCGCATTGGCGAAGGCCGCCAGGATCTGCAGCCGATCAAAGCCATAGGTTCGCGCCGCGTCTGCAGGCCGGCGTGACAGCCGAAAGGCAAGCCAGGCCAGGAACAGCGCCGCAAAGTCGGTAAGCATGTGAGCCGCATCGGCAAGCAGCGCCAGCGACCCGGTGACCAGGCCGCCCACAAGCTCGGCCAGCATGAAGGCGCCGGTCAGCCCGGCGGCGATCAGCGTGCGCCGCTCATTGCTCTCGCTCACCGCCGCGTGGTGGTGATGCCCGTGCCCATGGGAGTGATCGTGACCGTGGTCGTGATCATGGGAAGAGTGATCGTGCGCCATGGTGGAGGTTTACCCTGCGCCGGGCGGGTCAGGAAAGGTCTCAGCCGAACCTGGTTGGCGGATGCCGCGCGTTCAAAATCATGCGATACTCGCACAATGAAAGCTGCGACGCCCGACCAGTATTTCTCCACGCGCGAGGCGCCCATGGCGGCGCTGGCGGTCGCCTTGCGCGGGCGAGTGAGGGCGCGCGCTCCGCATCTGACCGAGACGCTCGCCTGGGGATTTCCCTGCTACACAGGCAATGAGCGGGTCTTCTCGATCATCGCCCACAAGGGCCATGTGAACCTGCAGCTCTGGAACGGGGCGCAGCTGGCGGGCGACCATCCGCGCATCGCAGGGACCGGCGCACAGCTTCGCCATGTGAAACTGAAGACGGCGGCCGAAATCGACTCCGGGCTGGACGCGATCATCGACGTGGCCGTGGCGCTCGACCGCACCGATCCCCAGCGTGTGCGCTAAGCCTCAGCCGCCGCCCACGCCACCTCCGCCCAGGAACAGCCACCGCCGTCCCTTTTGGCGCGCCGACTGAAGGACACCGCAAAACCCCAATGCTGTAAGGGTTTCTGCGCGGTTTCAGCTGCTCACCCGGGGCGCGAGCCCTGATGTTGCGCGTGCGAGCGGACTTGACGCGCTGCGGTGTAAAGGTCTCATTTGGCGCCAAATTCGGGCGGGCTGATCGGTCCGCACAAGATTTACAAGGAGACGGACCATGGCCTCAGAAGATCCGATCGTCATTGTCGGCATGGCGCGCACCCCCATGGGCGGCCTGCTCGGCGAGCTTTCCGCCCTGTCCGCCAACGAGCTGGGCGCCGAGGCGGTGAAGGCCGCCCTGGCCGAAGCCGGCGTCGCGGGCGAAGACGTTGACATGATCTTGATGGGCAACGTGCTCGGCGCCGGCCAGGGCCAGGCCCCGGCGCGCCAGTCGGCCATCAAGGCCGGCCTGCCCAAATCGGTGGAGGCCACCACGCTGAACAAGATGTGCGGCTCGGGCATGCAGGCGGCGATTCTCGGCCGTTCGGCCATCGCGGCGGGCGACGCCAGCGTCATCGTGGCGGGCGGCATGGAGTCCATGACCAACGCGCCCCACCTTCTGCCCAATCACCGCACCGGCTTTAAGTACGGCCATGACGTGATCAAGGACCACATGGCCCAGGACGGGCTTGAGGACGCCTACGAGAAGAAGGCGATGGGCGTCTACGCCGACATGATCGCGCGGGAGAACCAGTTCACCCGCGAGGATCAGGACGCCTACGCCCTGGAGACCCTGGCGCGCGCCACCAAGGCCACCGAAAGCGGCGCCTTCAAGCGCGAGATCACGCCGATCACCATCAAGGACCGCAAGGGCGAGACGGTGGTCGACACCGACGAGCTGCCCCGCCGCGCGCGCCCGGACAAGATCCCGAGCCTGAAGCCCGCCTTCAGCCCCGACGGCACGGTGACGGCCGCCAACGCCTCAGCGATCTCCGACGGCGCGGCGGCCCTTGTCATGATGCGCCTGTCCGAGGCCGAGCGCCGCGGCCTGAAACCGCTGGCCAAGATCACCGCCACCGCCGCCCACGCCCACGAGCCGGCCTATTTCACCACCGCCCCTGTGCCCGCCATGCGCAAGGTGTTGGAGAAAGCCGGCTGGCAGGTGAACGACGTCGATCTCTGGGAGATCAACGAAGCCTTCGCCGTTGTGCCGATGATCGCGATGAAGGAGCTCGGCATCGCCCACGACATCATCAACATCCATGGCGGCGCCTGCGCGCTCGGTCACCCCATCGGCGCCTCCGGCGCGCGGATCATGACCACGCTGATCTCCGCCATGGAGCAGAAAGACGTGAAAAAAGGCGTCGCCTCGCTCTGCATCGGCGGCGGCGAAGCCACCGCAGTGGCCATCGAACGCTTCTAGACTCGCAATCGCCTGACATGACAAGCCCCGCCGGAGCGATCCGGCGGGGCTTTTGTTTGGCGACTGTCCTGCGTGAGGTCCCGGCTCGGCGTCCGTAGCCCGCCAGCACGCGCTGCCGTCGTGTCAGCCATCAGGATCGGTGTCGAAGCTGAAATCATCCAGCGAGTTGATCGCCGTGTTCAGCGCGTCGCCCCAGCCGCGCGACAGATAGGTGAAATAGGGATCATCCGGCTCGAACCGCTTTTCGCGGCCGGAATCAAACGCGTCCTTGCAATAGGTCTGAAGGTCGAGCGGCATGCCGACGGAAAGATTGGCTTTGAGCGTGGAGTCGAAGGACAGAAGCAGCAGCTTCACCGCCGCCTCGAAGCTCATATCCTTTCGATACCCCCTGAGAAGGATCGGCCGGCCGTACTTGGTCTCGCCGACCTGGAAGAACGGGTTTTCGTCGCTGGCCTCGATGAAATTGCCTTCGGGATAGACCAGGAAGAGGCGCGGCTCGGATCCGGCGATCTGGCCGCCCACGATCACCGTGGCGCTGAAGGTTGAATCGCTTTCAGGGCCTTTTTCGCTCTGGCTCTGCACCACTTCGCGCAGCACTTCGCCGATCAGCTTGGCGACCTGGAACATGGTCCCGGCGTGCAACACGGTGGGCTGGCGGTCCTCCGGCGCTTTCATGCGCTCGTTGAGGATGCTGACCACGGCCTGGGTGGTGGCCAGATTGCCCGCCGTCATTAAGGTGATGACGCGCTCGCCCGGATTGGTCCAGGTGAACATCTTGCGGAAGGTGAAAATATTATCGACGCCGGCATTGGTGCGGGTGTCGGACATGAAGACCAGGCCGTGGTCGAGGCGCAGGCCGACGCAATAGGTCATGGATGAGGATCCGGAGCGGAGCAGTTTGAATTGGGGTGACTGCGATACGCCTGATCATGGCGTCAGGCAAACGCTCAATGTTGGGCGGACACAAGATCGGCGCGGCCTGAGCACCCGCAATGAAGGGCCCCGCCGGAGCGATCCGGCGGGGGCTTATTTTGTGTTGTGGCGGCCGCCGCTTACGCCGCCGCGCTCATCTTCGCCGCGCGGCTGGCCACACGCTCGGCGAAGGCCATCGTTCCGGCGGAGCCGCCGAGATCGGCCGTGCGCTCGCCGTCGCGAAGCTCGGCTTCCAGCGCCGCGTCGAGGCGATCGGCGGCTGCGTCTTCTTTCAGGCCGTGGCGCAGGAGCATCGCCGCGCTGGCGATGGCGCCGGCGGGGTTGGCGATTCCCTTGCCCGCGATGTCCGGCGCCGAACCATGGATGGGTTCAAACAGGCCGGGGCCGGAGAGGCCGAGGCTCGCGCTGCCCAGAAGGCCGATGGAGCCGGCGATCACGGCGGCTTCGTCGGAGAGGATGTCGCCGAACAGATTCTCGGTGACTATGACGTCAAACCGCGCCGGCCCCGTGACCAGCGCCATGGCGGCGGCGTCCACATAGAGATGGTCCAGCGCCACGTCGGGAAAATCGCCTGAAAGCGCGGTCACCGTGCGCCGCCAGAGCCGCGAGGTCGCCAGCACGTTGGCCTTGTCCACGCTGGTCAGACGGCCCTTGCGCCCGGAAGCGGCGCGAAACGCAATACGGGCGATGCGCGCCACTTCGTCCTTGGAATAGGTGCAGCCGTCGAAAGCTTCGTCTTCGCCCTCGCGTTTTTCGCCGAAATACAGCCCGCCGGTGAGCTCGCGCACGATCAGAACATCGGCGCCGCGCACCCGGTCGGCTTTCAGCGGCGAGAGGTCCTCCAGCCCTTCAAACACTTTCACCGGGCGCAGATTGGCAAACAGCCCCAAAGCCTTGCGGATACCCAGAAGACCCTTTTCGGGCCGCTCGGGCGCATCGTCCCAGGCCGGTCCGCCCACGGCGCCCAGAAAGATCGCGTCGGCGGCCTTCGCTTTGGCGAGGGTCTCATCGGGCAGAGGCGTTCCGGCCTGATCGATGGCGGCGCCGCCAAACGCCGCGTGGTCAAAGACCAGATCCAGCCCCTCGGCCGACGCGGCGGCTTCAAGGCAGAGCTTTGCGGCGGTAGCGACTTCCGGACCGATCCCGTCGCCGGGCAGCATCAAGATCTTGTGGCTCATCGCGCGCGCGCCTCGAAGGCGGCGATGGCGTCCGATTGTCCCAGAATAAAGCCCAGAGGATCGACGCCCTCGAGAAGGCAGGTGCGCGCGAACGGCTCCAGTGTGAAGCGAGCCGAGATGTCGCCAGCCCGGACCGTCTGGGCCTCCACATCGATCTCGACGTCGACGCCCGGTCGGTCCAGAAGCGCGGCGTGGGCCGCCTCCTCGATCTCGCAGACCACCAGGCCGTTTTTCAGCGCGTTGGACTTGAAGATGTCCGCGGCGCGCGAGGTGATCACCGCCTGGAAGCCGAAATCGCGCAGCGCCCAGGGCGCGTGTTCGCGCGACGAGCCGCAGCCGAAATTATCCCCGGCCACCAGGATGGCGTGGGTGGAGGTGTCGACGGTGTTGAGCGGATGCCCGGTCTTCTCCACGCCTTCACTGAAACGCCAGTCTGCAAAGCAGGCGTCGGCCAGGGCGTCGCGTCCGGTGGTGGTGAGGAAGCGGGCCGGGATGATCTGGTCGGTGTCGATATTGGCCTCCTTCAGAACGAAGGTGGCGCTCTTGATATGGCGGATCGGCTCACTGAGCATGGCTGGCCTCCAGAATGCGGCGAGGATCGGCGATAGCGCCGGCGACGGCGGATGCGGCGGCGGTGGCGGGGCTCGCCAGCACGGTGCGGACGCCCTTGCCCTGACGGCCGGCGAAGTTGCGGTTCGAGGTGGAGATGACGCGCTCGCCCGGCTTGCCGCTATCGCCGTTCATGGCGATGCACATGGAGCAGCCCGGCTCGCGCCATTGCGCGCCCGCGGTGGTGAAGATGGAATCCAGACCCTCGGCCTCGGCGGCGCGCTTCACCGCTTCGGAGCCCGGCACGACCAACATGCGCACGCCGGCCTTCACGTGGCGACCGGCCATCACCGCCGCCGCCTCGCGCAGGTCAGACAGCCGCGCATTGGTGCACGAGCCGATAAACACGGTGTCGATGGTCTCGCCCATAAGCGCCTCGCCGGCCTTGAAGCCCATATAGGCCAGCGCGCGGGCCGATTCGGGACCGCTGGGCATGGGCGCGACGGCGTCCACCGGCGCGGCCATGTCCGGGCTGTCGCCCCAGGTGACCATGGGCGAGACGCGCGATCCGTCGATACGCACCTCGGCATCAAACAGCGCGCCGGCGTCGGATTTCAGCTGCGCCCAGCGCTTCCTTGCGGCTTCAAAGGCGGCGCCCTTGGGCGCGTATTTGCGGCCGCGCAGATAATCCATCGTGGTTTCGTCCGGCGCGATCAGGCCGGCGCGCGCGCCAGCCTCGATGGACATGTTGCACACCGTCATGCGCTCCTCCATGGAGAGCGCCTCGATGCCCGAACCGGCGTATTCGATGACATGGCCGGCGGCGCCGCCGGCGCCCAGCTCGGCGATGATCGCCAGGATCAGGTCTTTGGCCGAGACACCGGCGCGCAGCTCGCCGTCCACGGTGACGCGCATGGTTTTTGGGCGGCGCTGCAACAGGCACTGGGTGGCCAGCACATGGCCCACTTCGGTGGTGCCGATACCAAACGCCAGCGCGCCGAACGCGCCATGGGTGGCGGTGTGGCTGTCGCCGCAGACAATGGTCTGCCCCGGCTGGGTCAGGCCCAGCTCCGGCCCGATGACATGGACGATGCCGCGGTCTTCGCTGTCCCAGCCGGCGAGCCGGACACCGTGACGGCGGCAATTGTCCTCCAGCCGGCGCACCTGGCTTTCAGCGGCCTTGGTGGCGTAGATCGGCTTGGCGCCCGGCGCCCGGGGCGTGGTGGGCGTGGCGTGATCCAGCGTCGCAAACGTCAGCTCCGGACGGCGCACGGTGAGGCCGCGATCTTCGATGGCCTGGAACGCTTGCGGGCTTGTCACCTCGTGGATCAGATGCAGGTCGATATAAAGCACGCCCGGCGCAGCCTGGGTTTCGGCGACCGCCTGGTGAGCGTCCCAGATCTTTTCAAACAGGGTCTTGGCCATGAGATCAGCTCGCTTTGCGACGCGGCGTGGAGGGGGGTGTTGGAGCGGGGGCGGGAAACGCCGACGCCGAGGCGGGTTCGATATGGTCGAGCCAGCCCCACCGATCTTCGGTGGTCCCGTCAAACAGGCCGAAGAACCTGTCCATGATCAGCTTGGTGACCGGCCCGGCGCCCTTGGCGCGCGTGGGCTTGTCGTCCACTGAACGGATCGGCGTGATTTCCGCCGCCGTGCCGGTGAAGAAGGCCTCGTCGCAAAGATACAGCATCTCGCGCGGCAGAGCCTGCTCGACCACCTCGATGCCTTCGGCTTTCGCCAGCTTGATGACGCTGTCGCGGGTGATGCCCTGCAGGATCGAGCTCGCCGCCGGCGGAGTCATCAGACGTCCGTTGTGGACCAGGAACAGGTTCTCGCCTGCTCCTTCAGACAGGCGCCCGTCCACGTCCAGCCCGATGCCCTCGGCGTAGCCGCGCGACTTGGCTTCCCGGCTGATCAGATAGCTGGAGAGGTAATTGCCGCCCGCCTTGGCGCCGGTGGGCGTGGTGTTGGGCGCCAGCCGGTTCCAGCTGGAGACGCACACGTCCACGCCTTCGGCCCGGGCGGTCTCACCCAGATAGGCGCCCCAGGCGAAGGCCGCGATCATCACCTCGATAGGCGTATCGGCGGCCGGCACCACCCCGATGGATCCATAGCCGATGAAGGCGATGGGCCGGATATAGGCCGAGGCCAGCCCGTTGGCCGCGGTGATCTCTTTACACGCCGCGATCAGCGTCTCTTCGTCGAACGGCAGCTCCAGCGAATAGATGCGCGCGCTGTCGATCATCCGGCGCACATGTTCGGCCAGGCGAAACACCGCCGGGCCGTTTGGCGTCTCATAGACCCGGATGCCCTCGAACATGGAGGTGCCGTAGTGCAGGGCGTGGCTGAGCACGTGCACCTGCGCCTCGGCCCAGGGGATAATCTCGCCGTTTCGCCAGATGTATTTTGCTTCATTGATGGCCATGTGCCTCTCCTTCAAGCCGCAGCAGTGTGTTCGCGGGCGCGGCGGCGGCGCACGGCGAGAGCGTTGTTGAGCGCGTCGACATAGGCCGAGGCGCAGGCGGGGATGATGTCGCGGGCACGCGCGCGCCCGGTGAAGATCTCGCCGAACACTTCGGCCTTGATCTCCACCAGAACGTCGGCGGCCTGATCGGCGCCGCCGTCCGCATCGGGTTCGGCGGCGACGTATTGCATGTCGATGTCCTCGACCCGGCCCGGCGCTTCCATGATCTGGCTGATCGCGGTGTAGGCGGCGTCCATGGCGCCCGGCGCGCTGGCCAGATCGCTCATGCGCCCGCGGGTGCGGTGCTCCAGCTCCACCCGGGCGACCGGATGAGCGTTGGCGGCGGCCAGCGAGCGGATCTCCAGCCGGTTCAGGCGCCAGTCGGGCTCGCCCCCGGTCTCGTCGGACAGGATCGAGGTCAGCCGCGCGGCGTCCACCAGTCCAACCTCGTCGGCGACCGTCTTGAAGCGCGTGAAGGCCGAGTTCAGCGTTTCCGCATCCAGTTCATAGCCCAGCTCTGCGGCGCGCGCTTTCAGAGCGTGCTTGCCCGAATGCTTGCCCAGAACGATCTGGTTGGAGGCCAGCCCCACATCTTCGGCCCGCATGATCTCGTATGTCTCCCGGTGCTTCAGCACGCCGTGCTGGTGAATGCCGCTTTCATGGGCGAACGCGTTGGCCCCCACGATGGCCTTGTTGCGCGGCGTGTGGGTGTTCGTGACCTGCGACAGGGTCCGGCTGGCCGCCATGATCCGTGTCGTGTCGATATTGGTGGTCAGGCCGAACGAGTCGCGGCGGGTGCGCAGGGCCATCACCGCGTCCTCCAGGGCGCAGTTGCCCGCCCGCTCACCGATGCCGTTGACGGCGCACTCGATCTGGCGCGCGCCGCCGCGCACGGCGGCGAGCGAGTTCGCCACCGCCATGCCCAGATCATCGTGGCAATGGGCCGAGAAGATCACTTCGCCCGCCTTGCTGACCTTCTTGGTCAGCATCTGGAACAGGGAGAAAATCTCCTCCGGCGTGGCGTAGCCGACCGTGTCGGGGACGTTCAACGTCTTCGCACCGGCTTCGGCGGCCACCGACAGCGCCTCGACCAGGAAGCCCTTCTCGGTGCGGATCGCGTCTTCGGCGGAGAATTCCACATCATCGGAGAACGTGCGCGCCAGGGTGACCATGTCCTTGATCCGGGTCAGGATCTCGGCCGGGGTCATGTTCAGCTTGTGCTCGCGGTGAAGCGGGCTGGTGCCCAGAAACACGTGGATGCGCTTGTTCTTCGCCGGCGCCAGCGCCTTGGCGGCCGCCTCGATATCGCCCGGCGTCGCGCGCGCCAGCGAGCAGATGGCGGGCCCCTCGATCTCCGAGGCGATGCGGTGGATGGCGGCGCTGTCGCCCGGGCTCGCCGCAGCGAATCCGGCCTCGATCACGTCGACCTTCAATGTGGCCAGCGCCCGCGCCATTTTCAGCTTGCCGGCCTCGGTCATGGAGAAGCCGGGCGCCTGTTCGCCGTCGCGCAGCGTTGTGTCGAATATGGTGACGTTACGGGTCATGATGCGGCCTCCAGACTCTGGGCCAGATACGGCGAACGGATCTCGTGGCGGTGCACGGCGGTGACGCCGTAGACTTTCTCCACATGGCGGGAGAGCACCTCGATGCGCCGCCCTGCATCGCGCGCCGTCACCGACAGCGACAGCCGCGCCGGGCCCTCGCCGGTCTCGGCCATGTCGATGGCGCAGACGTCAAAGCCCTTGCGCTCGACAAGTCCGATGAGGCGGAGGACCGCGCCTTCGGCGCGCGCGAAATCAATGTCCAGGCGGTGGGTCATGGTCAGGCCTCCATCATGTCGGCGTTGGACGCGCCCGGCGGCACAAGCGGCCAGACGTTCTCTTTGGGGTCGATGCGCACATGCATCAGGATCGGACCCTTGGCGGCGAGCAGGCGGTCGATGGCGCCGTCGACCTCGTCGCGGCGATCGATCGTGAACGCTTCCAGGCCGAAGGACCGGGCGAGCTCGGCGAAATCAGGATTGTCGTAGAGATCGATCTCGGAGAAATTCTCTTCAAAGAACAGCTCCTGCCACTGGCGCACCATGCCCAGCTGGGCGTTATCCAGCAGCACGATCTTCAGCGGCACGCGGTAGCGGATCAGCGTCGCCAGCTCGTGGATGTTCATCATGATCGAGCCGTCGCCGGTGACCGTGACCACGGTGGAGTCCGGCTCGGCGAACAGGGCGCCGATGCCGGCGGGAATGCCGTAACCCATGGTGCCCAGACCGGCGCTGGTCAGATGGGCCTGGGGCCGCGAGAACCGGCAATGCTGGGCAACCCACATCTGGTGCTGGCCCACGTCGCAGGCGGCGATGAACTTGTCGCCCGCCCGCTCGGAGATTTCCTTCAGGAGCGCTGGCGCGAACACGCCCTTGCCCGGCGCGTCATAGTCCATGGCCCATTTCACCGCGTTGACGCGGCAGGTCTCGCGCCAGGCCTCGATGGCGGGCGCGGCGGGCTGCAGCGCGTCCAGGATCGCGGCCATGTCACCGGCCAGCGGCGCGTCGGCGTTGCGCAGCTTGGAGATCTCGCTGGCGTCGGCGTCGATATGGATGATCTTCGCACCCGGCGCGAAGGTGTCCAGCTTGCCCGTCGCCCGGTCGTCAAAGCGTGCGCCGGTGCAGATCAGCAAATCGCTGTCATGGACCGCGTGATTGGCGGCGCGCGTCCCGTGCATGCCCAGCATGCCCAAAAAATCAGGATGATCGGTGGGGATCGCGCCCAAACCCTTCAGCGTCGCCACCGCAGGGATCGAGGTGCGCGCCTGGAAGCTTCGCAGCGCCGCCTCGGCGCGCGCGATGCCCACGCCGCCGCCGATATACAGCACCGGGCGTTCGGCCTGTTCGATCAGGGCCGTGGCGTGCTCGATCATGGCCTGCGACGGCAGGGTAGCGCCGGACTTGGCCGCGGCGCCGGCGTATGGGTGCGCCGGGAAGGAAGCCTGAGTCACGTCCTTCGGCAGGTCGATCAGGACCGGACCCGGCCGCCCGCGGGTGGCCAGATCGAACGCCTCGGCGAACACGGTGGGAATGTCGGCGGCGTTGCGCACGACGAAGGAATGCTTCGTGATCGGCAGGGTGATGCCGAACGTGTCGATCTCCTGGAACGCGTCGGTGCCCATGAGCGGCGTCGGGGTCTGGCCGGTGATGGCGATCAGGGGCACCGAATCCATGAAGGCGTTGGCGATGCCGGTCACCAGATTGGTCGCTCCCGGACCCGAGGTCGCCAGGCACACCCCCGCCTTGCCGGTGACGCGCGCATAGGCGTCGGCGGCCAGCGCCGCCGCCTGCTCGTGGCGCACCAGGACATGGCGGATCTTCGAGCCCGGCAGGGCGTCGTAGACCGGCATGATGGCGCCGCCGGGATAGCCGAAGATCGTGTCGGCCCCGGCGTCCTCCAGCGCGCGCACCACCGCAGCGGCGCCCGTCATGGGCGCCGCTGCGGCGGCGGCGTCGGGCCTTGGGGAGAAGGCGGTCATCATTTACTCCGCCGCGGCCTTGCCGCTGTTTGCACCGGGATTCAGCCAGGCCATGCGGGCGCGCAGGCGCGCACCGGTTTTCTCGATCTCCTGCTCCATGTCGGCGCGCAGCAAGGCGTCGTATTGCGGCTTGCCGGCCTGGTTCTCCAGGATCCAGTCGCGGGCGAAGGCGCCCGACTGGATGTCGGTGAGCACCTCTTTCATGCGCGCGCGGGTCTCGGCGTTGATGACGCGCGGACCGGAGACGAGATCGCCGTACTTGGCGGTCTCGGAGATGAAGTCGTGCATGCGCGTGATGCCGCCCTCATACATCAGGTCGACGATCAGCTTGAGCTCGTGCAGGCATTCGAAATAGGCGATTTCGGGCTGGTAGCCGGCCTCCACCAGGGTTTCGTAACCGGCCGTGACAAGCTCGCTCGCCCCGCCGCACAGCACCGCCTGCTCGCCGAACAGATCGGTCTCGGTCTCCTCGGCGATGGTGGTCTCGATGGCGCCGCCGGCGGTGCCGCCATTGCCCTTGCAATAGGCGAGCGCGGTCTCGCGCGCCTTGCCGCTGGTGTCTTGATGAACCGCGAACAGGCTGGGCACGCCACGCCCGATTTCATACTCGCGCCGCACCAGATCGCCGGGGCCCTTGGGCGCCACCAGGATCACGTCGATATCCTCGCGCGGGCGGATCTGGCCGTAATGGATCGAGAAGCCGTGGGCGACCATCAGCGTGGCGCCCGCCGCCATGTTCGGAGCGATGTCCTGCTCGTACACCGCCTTGTGGCTCATGTCCGGGGTCAGAAGCGCGATGGTGCGCGCCTGCTTTGCGGCCTCGGCCGGCGTGCAGGTGTCGAACCCGTCCGCGGCGGCGCGCTTTTCAGCCTTGCCGCCCGGGCGGGCGCCGACGATCACCTTGTGACCGGAATCGCGCAAATTGCGAGCGTGGGCCCGGCCTTGGCTGCCATAGCCGATGATTGCGACGGGACCGGTCAGGTTCTCGGCGCTGGCGTCGTCGTCGGTGTAAATCGTGGTGGGCATTTTTCTGGTCTCCGTGGCGCTGTGGGGCCTCCGTCGACGCAAAGAAAAACCCCCGCTCCGGTTGGAGCGGGGGTCCTTGGCGTCTTGGAGGATTTTGTTATCCGTCAGACAGGGGCCGCCGCTCCGTATGTGGAGGTAATAAGGACGAGGACGGTAAGGACGACGAGCGTGCTCACAGCAACGACCATCCGGTCGTCACGCTGTTTGGTCTTCGCAATGGCCTTCCCGTTACGCACGATCATAGTCCTCTTGGCGGGCCGATCTCTCGCGCCGCACCGCAACACAGCGGCTCGGCGACTTCTTCATAACCGTACGGGGGAAAGCAGCCCGGCGTAAACCCGCTATTTGTCCGGACGTATGAGAAAAATTTTTACCCATAACTTACAATGTCTTGGGCATAGTTTTTCGCAGCCGCAGCGCAAAAATGATGCATTTGCGCAACAGGTATGGTGTTGACGCGGCGTCCGGGCCGCCCTCACTCTTGCCTCCGTCGCGCACCAAAGCGCGGCTCGCACGTGGAGACAGACATGGCCGCTTCGGCGACCCAGCTTGATGTGACGACCGCCGCGGTCTCGGCCGCGGACATGATCACGCGCGTCACCGCCACGACCACCATCACCACCGTCATTACCACCACTCTCCTTACCGGGGGAGCGGGATGGCGCGGGCTGAGGTAGACCACCTCGAAATCAACCCGAACCAACCCGCTCCCGGCTCCGGAAGCGGGTTTTTTCTTGTTCAAAATCCAGACCTAGACACACGAACTCAAGACTGACCCCAAGGCGACCGAAGGATTTTCCGCCATGAATTCCGCCCCGAATGATCTCGCCCAGAACCGGCGCTTGTGCGTCCTCAAATTCGGCGGATCGGTGCTGACGACCGAGACCTCCTACGCCGAGGCCGGTGCGGAGATTTATCGCCATGTGCGGGCGGGCGAGAAGGCGATCGTGATCGTCTCCGCCCTGTTCGGCGAAACCGATCAGTTGCTGGCCCAGGCCGAAAAGCTCGGCGCGGACGCAAGCGCGACCATGACCGCCAAGCTCGCGCGCCTCGGCGAGTATCGCTCCGCGGCGATGATGGGTCTGGTGCTGGCGCGCATGGGTGTGCGGGCCCGGGTGCTCGACCCCCATGAGATCGGGCTTGTGGCCGAGGGCGATCCCTTGGACGCCGACCTTGCGCGCCTTGACGAGGACGCCCTGGCCGAGGCGATCGAGCAGCATGAGGTGGTCGTGGTGCCCGGCTTCACCGCCGGCCACGCGCGGTACGGCGCGGCGACGCTGGGCCGCGGGGGCACCGATCTCACCGCGGTGTTCTTCGCCGCCAAGGCCGGCGCCCAGCGCGCCCGCCTGATCAAGGACGTGGACGGAGTCTATACCGACGATCCGGCCAAGGACCCGTCGGCGAAACGCTATGACCGGCTGGATTACGACACCGCGCTTGCGTGCTCCCACGGGCTGATCCAGCCCAAAGCCATCGAGGCGGCCCGCGCCGCCGGCGTCCAGCTGGAGGTCGCCGCCATGGGTGCGGGCGAGGCCAGCTGCGTCAGCGCCGGGCCCGCCGTGCTGGGTCGGGCGCGGGTGCAGCCGCCGCTGCGCGTCGCGCTTCTGGGCTGCGGCTCGGTGGGGTCGGGGGTGCTCGACCACATGAAGGCGCGCCCTGACCTGTTTGAACTCAATCCGGTTCTGGTGCGCCGCCCCGAAATCCGCGAGGCCGACGAGCGGGCCCTGTTCACCGCTGATATCGGGCGGGCGCTTTCGGGCGGGCCGGATCTTGTGGTCGAGGTCATGGGCGGCGCCGATGATCCCGCCGCGATCATGCAGGGCGCGCTGGAGGCCGGCGCCGACGTGGTCACCGCAAACAAGGCCGCCGTGGCCAAGCATTACACCGCCCTTCACGCTAGCGCCGCGAAAGGCGCCTCGCGCCTGGAATACGCCGCGGCCGTGGGCGGCGGCGTCGTCATGGTGGAGACGGTGCGTCGCCTCAAACCGCACGGCATCGCCGCGCTGGAGGGCGTGATGAACGGCACGGCGAACTTCATCCTGTCGCGCCTTGAATCCGGCGTTGATTTTGAGTCCGCCCTGATCGAGGCCCAGGCCAAGGGCTTCGCCGAGGCCGATCCCAGCGCCGACGTGGACGGCCATGACGCCGCCGACAAGCTGTCGATCCTGATCCGCGAAGCCTTCGGCGCGGACATCCCGCCCGATCGCATCCCCAAGGCCAGCCTGTCGCAGATCACCGCCGGGATGAGTGCGGCGGCGCTGAAAGACGGCAAGGTCTACAAGCAGATCGCCCGCGCCCGGCGCACCGCCGGCGGCGGCGTCGACGCCGAGATCGTCATCGAGCCGGTGAGCCGCAGCCACGCCTTCGCCGGCGCGGTCAATGAGGAAAACCGCTGCCTGATCACCGCCAGTTCCGGCCGGGTCCACGCGCTTTACGGCAAGGGCGCCGGGCGCTGGCCGACGGCTGCGGCGGTCTTCGCCGACATCATGGACATCGCCAGACACCGGGCGTCAGATGGCGCGGCGTCCGGCAAGCCGGCCGCCGCGAGCGTTTCCCCTCGCCTCGCGGCGGCCGCGCTGAACCGGGCCTAGGGCCATGAAGGAGTTCGCCATGATCGGCCGTGCGCGCGCCAGCGCCCCCGCCTCCATCGGCAATGTCGCGGTGGGATTCGATGTCCTTGGACAAGCCTTCGACGCGTTGCGAGACACCGTCACCGCCACCCGGGAAGAGGCGCCCGGCGTGCGCCTGGGCGAAGTCACCGGCATCGTCTCCTCGCTACCCGGCGAGGTCACCCGCAACACGGCGCTCGCCGCCGCCCACGCCGTTCTGCAAGCCGCCGGCGCCGGCTTTGGCGCGCGTCTGGACATCGACAAGCAGATCCCGCTGTCGGCGGGCATGGGCGGCTCGGCGGCCTCGGCGGTCGCGGGTGCTGCGGCGGCCAATGCGCTGCTGGACACGCCCTTTGAAACCGGCGCGCTTCTGCCCTTCGCCTTGGCCGGCGAAGCGGTGAGCGCCGATCCGCCGCCCTGGGATAATGTCATGGCGAGCCTGCACGGCGGTCTGGTGATCGCCGCGCGGCTGGAGACCGCCCTGATTCGCAAGCTGCCTGTACCGGCCGGTCTGCAGGCCGTGCTCGTCCACCCCGAAGCCGAAACCGAGACACGCGCCGCGCGCGGCGTCCTCAAGCCGCAAATTCCGCTTTCCACCGCCGTGGAGCATTCGCGCCGGATCGCCGCCTTCACCCTGGGCTGCGCCACCGGCGACCGGGATTTGTTGCGCGCCGGCCTGGAAGACATCCTGATCGAGCCCCAGCGCCGCTTCCTGCTTCCCGAGCTTCCCGCAGTGAAGCGGGCCGCGCTCAGCGCCGGCGCCCTTGGCTGTTCGTTCTCCGGCTCCGGCCCGTCAGTGTTCGCCTGGAGCGAGGACGCCGACGCGGACGCGGTGGAGGCCGCCATGCTCGCCGCCTTCCAGGCCGCGGGCCGCACCGCCAAAGCCTATCGCGCGCCGCCCGACAGCGCGGGCGTGCGCCTTGAAGAGCCGGTTGCAGAGGCCGCCGCGTCATGAAACTCCAGTCAACGCGGGGCGGAAGCCCCGTCTCCCTGTCAGAAGCGATCATGCGCGGCCAGGCCGGCGATGGCGGGCTCTTCATGCCCGAACGCCTGCCCCATAACTCTCTGGACACCCTGCCCGACCGCGCCGGACTGCCGGAGACGGCGGCGGCGTTTCTGGGCCCCTTCTTTGACGGCGACGCGCTGGCCGATGCGCTGCCGTCCATATGCGCCGCGGCGTTCAACATCGACATTCCGCTGGTTCAGCCGGATTCAGGAAAGCCCGGACTTCACGTGCTGGAGCTGTTTCACGGCCCCACCGGCGCGTTCAAGGATTTCGGCGCGCAGTTCCTGATGGCCTGCCTGGACCGGCTGGGCGACCGCGATCGGCCCTTTACGGTGCTCGCGGCCACCTCCGGCGACACCGGCGGCGCGGTGGGCTGCGCCGCCGAGGGCCGAGACGGGGTGCGCGCGGTCATCCTCTATCCCGAAGGCCGGGTCTCGGCGTTTCAGGAGCGTCAGCTCACCTGCTGGAGCGCGCCGGTGGAGGCGTTGAAGGTCAGCGCCGATTTCGACGCCTGCCAGCGCCTGGTGAAAGAGGCGTTCAGCGACGCCGCCCTGAACCGGCGCCATCGCCTCACCAGCGCCAATTCCATCAACATCGCGCGCCTGCTGCCCCAGGCCGCCTATCTGACCTGGGCGGCGCGGCGAGTCTTCGGCCGGACGGGGCGGCGTCCCGGGCTGATCCTGCCCACCGGAAATCTCGGCCACGGCGTCGCAGCGACGCTGGCGCGCACCTGCGGCGCGCCCATAGGCGAGATCGTTCTGGCCACCAACGCCAATGCGACGCTGGCCGACTGGGCCGCCACCGGGCGCTATGATCCGCGCGCCTCGGTGCAAACCATCGCCAACGCCATGGATGTCGGCGCGCCCAGCAATTTTGAGCGGCTTGAGGACCTGGTGGACGCGCCGCCGCGGGTGATGCGCGTGGATGACGAGGCGATCCGCGCGCGCATCGCCGCCGAACACGCCGAAAGCGGCTATGTCGCCTGCCCCCACACTGCTTGCGCGCTGGAGGCCCACGCCCGCTTGAGCGAGGCCGACCGCCGCGCGCCCTGGATTGTGGCGGCCACCGCCCACGCCTACAAATTCGCCGATATCGTAGAGCCGATCATCGGCGCGACCATCGCGCCCAGCCCCGCCCTTGAAAGCGTGCTGTCGCGCGCCACCCGCTCGCACCCCTGCAACCCGGACCTGGCGGCGCTCGCCGCCGCGCTGGACCAGTTCATGAAAGCCGACGCATGACCCGCCGCCCTTCCCGCACCCTCATCGAAGGTCCCGCCCGCGCCCCGGCCCGCGCCATGTTGCGGGCAGCAGGCTATGACGATGAAAGAATGGCGAGACCCATGGTGGCCATCGTCAACACCTGGACCAATGTCACGCCTTGCAACATGCATTTGAAGGACCTCGCCATCGAGGCCGCAAAAGGCATTGAGGCGGCGGGCGGCACCGCGGTGGAGTTCAACACCATCGTGGTGACCGACGGCATCGCCATGGGCACCGAAGGCATGCGCGCCAGCCTGATGAGCCGGGACTGTGTGGCCGATTCCGCGGAGCTGGCCGTGCGCGGCCATTGCCTGGACGCGGTGCTGTTTCTGGTGGGCTGCGACAAGACGCTGCCCGGCGCGGCCATGGCGGCGGCGCGCATGAACCTTCCCAGCGTCGTGCTCTATGGCGGCTCCATCATGCCGGGCCGGCTCGGCGACAAGGCGCTCACCGTCCAGGACGTGTTCGAGGCGGTGGGCGCATGTGCGGCCGGCAAGATCAACGAAGACCAGCTACACGACGTGGAAAAAGCCGCCTGCCCCGGCGCCGGCGCCTGCGGGGGCCAGTTCACCGCCAACACTATGGCGCTGGCGCTCTCGACGCTGGGTCTTTCGCCCATGGGCCTCAACGACGTGCCCGCAATCCATCCCGACAAACCCGCCACCGCCTATGAGGCCGGGCGCGTCCTGATGGCGGCGCTGGAGGCGGATATCCGCCCGCGCGATCTGGTCACCGCAAAGTCGCTGAAGAACGCCGCTGCGGCGGTGACGGCCACCGCCGGCTCCACCAACGCCGTGCTCCACCTCCTGGCCATTGCGCGCGAGGCGGGGCTCTCCAAAGGCGACTTCGACATTGATCAATTCGACGCCATCTCGCGGGCGACGCCGGTGATCGCGGATCTCAAACCCGGCGGCCGCTACATGGCGCCGGACATGAGCGCGGCCGGCGGCACGCGGCTTCTGATCCAGCGCCTGCAAGCGGGCGGCCTGATCCAGGACGCGCCCACCGTGACCGGCGAATCCCTGTTTGAAGAAGCCGCCAGCGCCAAGGAGACCTCTGGTCAGGACGTCATCCTGTCAGCCGACAAGCCTTTGAAGGCGCGCGGCGGGTTCGGCGTGCTCTACGGCGATCTGGCGCCTCTGGGCTGCGTGGCGAAGCTCGCCGGCCATGACCGGCTGAAATTTGAAGGCCCCGCCAAGGTCTATGACGGTGAGGAGGCGTGTTTCGCCGCCATCAACGCCGGCGAGATCGAGAAGGGCGACGTGGTGGTGATCCGCGGCGAAGGCCCGGCGGGCGGACCCGGCATGCGCGAAATGCTCGCCGTCACCGCCGCGATTCAGGGCGCGGGGCTGGGCGACGACACCGCCCTGATCACCGACGGGCGGTTTTCAGGCGCGACCTACGGCTTCATGGTCGGCCATGTGGCCCCCGAAGCTGCGCGCGGCGGCCCCATCGCCTTTGTCGAGACCGGAGACGTGATCACCATCGACGTGGACGGACGCCGCATTGATGTGGCGGCGGACCTCAAGGCGCGCATGGCCAAGGGCTTCACGCCGCCGGAGCCGCGCTATCGCTCGGGCGCGTTCGCCAAATACGCAGCCCTGGTGGGCTCGGCCAGCGAAGGCGCGGTGACGAGCTTCCCCTTCGACCGGGAAGGGGCCTGAGACCATGAACGAGACGAGTGACATTATTCGCGCCCGGGCGGGCGATGAAACCCTTGCGACCCTGGAGGCGCTTGAACGCCAGGTGCTGTGGCTCGCCAGCTGGACGATCCACAACGCCAACCATGTCCGCCCCAGCCGCGACGGCGTCAAGGTGGGCGGCCACCAGGCGAGCTCGGCCTCGCTGGCGACCATTCTCACTGCGCTCTACTTCCATGTGCTGCGCCCGGAGGACCGGGTCGCGGTGAAGCCCCACGCCAGCCCGGTGTTTCACGCCATCCAGTATCTCATGGGCCGCCAGACCCGGGAGAATCTGGAGAAGTTCCGCGGCCTGGGCGGCGCGCAGTCCTATCCCTCGCGCACCAAGGACTATCCGGAAGTGGACTTCTCCACCGGCTCGGTGGGGCTGGGCGTGGCGGCGACGCTGCTCGCCTCGCTGGTGCAGGATTACGTGCGCGCCCATGACCGGCTCGATCCGGGCACGCCCAAGGGCCGCATGATCGCGCTGGTGGGCGACGCGGAGCTGGATGAAGGCAATGTCTACGAGGCGCTGCTGGACGGCTGGAAGCACGACATCCAGAACACCTGGTGGATCATCGACTATAACCGCCAGAGCCTGGACGGTGTGGTCAATGACGCCCTGTTCAAGAAGATCTCCGGCATGTTCGACACGCTGGGCTGGAACGTCACCACGCTGAAGTACGGCCGCAAGCTGGAGGCGATCCGCGGCGCGCCCGGCGGCGAGGCGGTGCTGGACTGGATCGATAGATGCGAGAACCAGCTCTACTCCGCCCTCACCTTCAAGGGCGGCCCCGCCTGGCGCGAGCGCCTGAAGGCCGAGATCGGCGAGGCATCGGGCGTGAAAGCGCTGCTGGAGGACCATGACGACGCGTCGCTCCACGCCCTGATGACCAATCTGGCCGGCCACGACATGGAGACGCTGGTGGACGCCTTCGCCACCATTGGCGACGATCCCGATCCGCAATGCGTCATCGCCTACACGGTGAAGGGCTTCGGCCTGCCGCTGGCGGGTCACAAGGACAATCACGCAGGCCTGCTCACCCCCGCCCAGATGGAGACCTTCAAGACCGGCATGGGCGTCGCCGAGGGGGCCGAATGGGAGCCGTTCTCCACATTCAACGACGCCGCCAAAGCGTCGGGTCCTGCGGCCGGCAACACCACCAGCGCCGAAACCGCGCGCCATTTCATCAAGTCCGCGCCCTTCATGGGCCGGCCCGAAGACCGGCCCGCCCCGCCCACCGTGTCGGTCCCGCCCCTGCCGGTCCCGCCGGGCGCACAGATGTCCACCCAGGAAGCGTTCGGCAAGATCCTTCTCAACGTGGCGCGCCAGGGCGGCGCCTTCGCCGACGCCATCGTCACGACCTCGCCGGACGTCACCGTGTCCACCAATCTCGGCGGCTGGGTGAACAAGCGCCGGTTGTTTCACCGCAATATCGCCGAGGACATCTTCAAGGCCGAGAAAATCCCCTCCGCCCAGATCTGGCGGCGCGGCCCGGACGGCCAGCATATCGAGCTGGGCATCGCCGAGCACAACCTGTTCCTGCTGCTGGGCCAGCTGGGCCTGTCCCACGACTTCTTCGGCGAGCGGCTTCTGCCCATCGGCACGCTCTACGACCCCTTCATCAATCGCGGCCTCGATGCGCTGAACTACGCTTGCTACCAGGATGCGCGCTTCATGGTGGTGGCGACCCCGTCAGGGATCACGCTGGGCCCTGAAGGCGGCGCGCACCAGTCCATCCATCCGCCCGTCATCGCCATGGCCCAGCCCAAGCTCACCTATTTCGAGCCCACCTACGCCGACGAGCTCGCCGCCGCGATGAAGTGGGGCTTCGAGCACATGCAGGCCGAGGATGGCGGCGCGGTGTATCTGCGCCTCTCCACCCGCACGATCGCCCAGGAAAAGCGCGACGCGGTTCCAGACGGCGCGATCCGCGACGGCGCCTACTGGCTGCGCGAACCCGCCGAAGGCTCAAATCTCGCCATCTGCTTCACCGGCGTCATGGCCCCGGAGGCGCTGGAGGCGTGGGAGGACGCCAAGGCGATCGATCCCGGCGCCGGGCTTCTGGCCGTCACCTCGCCGGACCGCGCCCATCGCGGCTGGACCGCCGGGCGCAAGTCTCGCGTGCGCGATGAATGGACCCGCCCCAGCGCCATTGATCACCTGCTGTCACGGCTCAGCCCCGACGCAAAGCTCGTCACAATCATCGACGGCGCGCCTCAGGCGCTGTCCTGGCTGGGGTCGGTGAAGGGCCATCAAACCACGGCGCTCGGCGTAGAGACCTTTGGTCAGACCGGCGATCTGCCCGATCTCTACGACGCGTACGGGATCAGCGCCGCGCGCATCGTGCAAGCCTGCGAAGACGCGTTCCTGCCCTGATGCGGCGGGCGGGACACCGAGCCTCCGCATCCTCGCGCTGGACAGCGCTTCGCGTGACGGGTGATAAGCGAACCACGCTTCAGGATCGCTCCAATGCTCGCCCGCCTGCCGGCCCGCTTCGGGCTCGCCCTGCTCACTGGTTACAAATACGCGGTTTCGCCGGTGTTCTATGCGCTGGGCGTGCGCTGCCGCCATGCGCCGACCTGTTCGGCCTACGCAGCAGACTGCGTGCGCGATCAGGGTTTGTGGCGCGGAAGCTGGCTTGCCCTGGGGCGTATCCTGCGCTGCCGGCCCGGCGGCACCCACGGCTATGACCCTGCGCGGCCAAGGACCGCCGCTCGGGCCTGGAAAGTCTGGGCCTTCCGCGAGCGCCCCGCCCGCCCCGTCGAGATCCAGGAGGCGAACCAATGAGCGTCTCAGTCATCATGGTCAGCTACCGCACCGGACCGGTCCTTTTCGAGGCGATCGACGCCGTGCTGGACGCGCCGGACGTGGACGAGCTGGTGGTGGTCAATCACGACAATCCGCCCGCCGACGAGGCGCGGCTCACCGCCCTGGCGGCCGCCGAGGACTCGATCAACCTGGTCAACACCCGCGCCAACGCCGGATTTTCAAAAGGCTGCAATATCGGCGCGAAGGCGGCCAGCGGCGATTATCTCCTGTTTCTCAACCCCGACGCCGTGCTCAGCTTCGGCGCCGCGGCCCGGCTGGTGAAAACCCATAGCGGGCTGGTGGAGCCGGCGATCGTCGGCGCCCTGATCGTGGAGGCCGACGGATCCGAGCAGCCCGGCTCAAGGCGCGGCGAGCTCAGCGTGCGCACGGCGATCCAGAGCTTTCTGGGCGGGCCCGGCTATCGCCGCGACCATGAATCCATGCCACGCACCGCGGTCCCCATGGAGACGATCTCGGGAGCGGCGTTACTCATGTCGCGCGCCGGGTTTGAGGCGCTGGGCGGGTTCGACGAAGGCTACTTCCTCCATGTGGAGGATATCGATCTGTGCAAGCGCGCGCGGCTGTCCGGCGGCGAGGTCGTGTTCGAGCCTCGCGCCGCGGTGCGCCATCTCGGCTCCACAAGCGCGGCGAGCCGGCTGAAGATCGAGCGCCACAAGGCCGCCGGGCTGGTGCGCTATTTTTCCCGGCACGGCGGCTCGCTGGGGCCGCTGAAGGCGGCGCTCGCAGCCCCGGTGATCTATGCGGCGGTGTATGCGCGGGCGCTGCGCCGCCTCGCGCCCTCCTAGGCTGAAGCTCAGCCGGCCGCTTAAGCCGCCGGCGGAAACCCGCCCGCCTTGGCGAGCGCCGAATAGGTCTTGTGCTTCAGGGCGACCTCTTCAAGCCAGATCGCCGTTTCGATGAGCCGGTCCAGATCGAGCCCGGTGTCGTAGCCGCCGCGCTCGAGGAGATACACCACGTCTTCGGTGGCGACATTGCCTGTGGCTCTCGGCGCAAACGGACAGCCGCCAATGCCACCGGTGGAGGCGTCGATGATGTCGACGCCCGCCTCCACCGCGGCGTAGACATTGGCGATTGCGGTATTGCGCGTGTTGTGAAAATGCAGGCGCAGACGCGATTGCGGCGCGGCCTCGCGCACCGCCTCCACCGCCCGCGTCACGTGCCAGGGCGTCGCCACGCCGATCGTGTCGCCCAGCGCGATCTCGCACGCCCCGGCGGCCTCGGCCCGGCGGGCGAGCTCGGCCACGCCCGCAATGTCCACTTCGCCGTCAAACGGATCGCCGAACGCCACCGACACCGTGGCCGACAGGGGAATCCCTGCGTCATGGGCGAGCACCGCGATGCGGTCCAGAAGGTCGGCGGTGTCCTCCGGCGTGGCGTTCTGATTGCGCTTGCCGAACCCTTCGCTGGCGACCATCACGAAATTGATCTCGTCGCACTTCGCTTCAATGGCGGCGCGCATGCCGCGCTCATTGAGCGCCAGGCCGATATAGGCGCAGGATCCGCGGGGCACGCGCGCCATGACCTCGGCACTGTCCGCCATGGCCGGAACGAGCTTGGGATTCACGAAGCTCGCCGCCTCCATTCGAGAGACGCCTGCGCCGATCAGGCGGTCGATGAATTCCAGCTTTACGCTGGTGTCCAGAAGAACCGGGTCGTTCTGAAGCCCGTCCCGCGGGCCGACTTCAACGATTTCGATGCGCCGCGTCATGGGACGTCTCCTTCGGTCTGAGCCTCGCGCGGGCAGCCGGTGAAGATCACGAAGAGCGTGGTCTCGGCGCCGCGCGAATAATTGATCCCTTCCACGGTCTCGAACGCGCAGGCGGCGCTGAGCAGGGACTGGAACACGGCCGTTCGGCGATCCGCTTCGGCGCGCGCATCCGCGCCTTCATACCAGCGCGCATTGTCGATAACATAGATCGCCGCTGCAGACGGATCGGGAGCGCCCGCCAGAATCGCCTCGGGGCTGGCCAGGGCGAGGTCGCCGCCGGTGAGAAAGGCGAAGCTGGGTTCGGTATAGCTGGAGATCACCGGCGCGAGCGCGCCCCCAGGCTGAAGCGCCGCCACGGCGTCGGCGGCCGGCGCGGAGAGGAACAGATCCTGCGCCCCCGGCGCCACCACGCCGCGCGCCGCGCCGTGCCAGACCAGGCCCGCCGCCGCCAGGATGGCGAGCGAAGCTGTGGCGCGGCGTCGCCACATCATCACAAGGGCTGCCGCGACGATAAAAAGGAGAACGCCTCCCAGAATGTAGGCCATGGCCTGCGGGCCGCCGAAGCTGACCGCCACGTAGCGCATGGCCACCGCGTAGATGAACGCGCTCACGAGCAAAAGCGCCGCGCCCACGACACTCCAGAGCCGCGCGGTCTCGCGCAGCCGCTCAAATCCAAGACCGGCGAGCACGGCCAGCGCCGGATAAGTCGGCAGCACGTAGTGGGGCAGTTTCGTGGGCAGAATTTCGAATGCAATCCAGGTCGGTACGACAAAGCAGGCGATTATTTTAGCCGCCACGCCCGCCGAACGGGCTACGGGCTGGGATGACGCGCGCCAGTCCTTCACCGCCGCGCGCACGCCGGCGGGCAGGAGCGCGATTCCGGGAAAGAAAAGCAGCGGCAAAAGAAGCAGATGGTAGCCCGGCGGCGCGCCGTGCCCCTCATCGCCGGAGACCAGCTTGGGACCCAGATCCCCGCTCAGCGCTCCGGCCAGAAAGCCACCGTCTGTGGCGACCTGCACCGCGATCAGCCAGGGCAGCACGAAAAGTGCGGCCACCAGAGGTCCCGGCCAGAAGGCGAGCGGGCGCGCCCAGTCGATCCGGCGTTCCAGCGCGCACAGGGCGATCACGGCCAGGCCCGCGCAAAAAGGCGCCACCGGCCCCTTCACCAGCGCGCCGGCGCCCAAAGCCGCCCACCAGATCACCGCCCAGAGCCGTGCTGCATTTCGTCGTTTCGCTGGGTCCGCGATCTCGGCGCTCTGGCGCAGGGCGGTGAAGGCGAAAAAGGCCAGCGCCACCGCGGCGGTCAGCATGGCGTCGGTCTTGGCGATCCCGGCCTCGACGCCCAGGAGCACGCTCACGCCAAGCAGTCCGCCGGCGGCCAGACCCGCCCCGCTTGAATACAGCCGCGCCCCGGCGAGCGCGGTGAAGGCCGCCGCCAGCATGGCGCCCAGCACTGACGGCAGGCGATAGGCCCAGATTTCCCGCGCCGCCTCGCTGGAGACCGCCGCCACCGACGCGGCCTGGAGCCAGTGAATGCCCGCCGGCTTCTTGTTGCGGGCGGTGTCTAGAAAGCGGATCTCCACATAGTTTCCGCTCTCCAGCATCTGCGCCGTCGCCTGGGCGAAGCGGGCCTCGTCGCGGTCGATCACCGGCATTGTGAACACGCCCGCGATCCCGGCTATCAACGCCAGACACGCCGCCGCCAGAGCGGCTTTGAACGGGGTGAAACGGCTGTCGAGCGGCGACATGCGTGTGAGAAGCCTTTCGCGCCAGCGGAAAAAAATGCGTGCTTGCTCTTGCGATATCGGTATGAAACGGCCCAAGCCATTGCGCAAGCGCGCCACGAAAGCCGTTGGCGCGCAGAATGAGACGCCATGACCAGCACCGCAACAGCCGACCTTCACCTCGCCCGCTCCCCGACCCTGTCGGTGGTCGCTCCCATGCACAACGAAGCGGGCAACGCCGCGCGACTGGCCGAGGAGATCTACGCTGTCCTGAAAGACCGCGATCACGAGATCATTCTGGTCAATGACGCCAGCACCGACGCCACGCTGGACGAGCTGGTGGACGCCAAGACCCGCGTGCCCACCCTGCGCGTGGTCAGCCACCGCGCGAACGCAGGCCAGTCACGCGCGTTGCGCACCGGAGTGATCTGCGCGCGCGGCCAGGTGGTCTGCACACTGGACGGCGACGGTCAGAACCCGCCCGAATTCATTCCAGCTCTGGTGGACAAGCTCCTGCGCGAGGACGCCCCGGCGGCGCTGGGCATGGTCGCCGGCAGCAGGGTCGGGCGCCAGGACAGCGCGGCGAAGAAATTCGCCTCGCGCATGGGCAATGGCGTTCGCAAGCAGCTCCTGAACGACGACGCCGACGACACCGGCTGCGGGCTCAAGGCTTTCAAACGCGAGGCCTATTTGCTGCTACCCTTCTTCGACCACCAGCACCGCTTCCTGCCCGCCCTGATGAAGCGCGAAGGCTTTCTGGTGGAGTTTGAAAATGTCGGTCACCGCGCCCGGGTCGCGGGCCAGTCGAAATATACTAATATGGGCCGCCTTTTCGCCTCACTCAGCGATATGCTAGGTATTATGTGGCTCAATAGCCGGTCGAGACGGCCAGGCGGTTGGGACGAGGCCTGAAACCCGCCGCCCGGTTGCGGCGTTGGTATGGCTTCAAGGGGGGAAGGAGACATCCAATGGCTGGAATGACCGGCGGCGGCGTCGCAGTGGGACTTGCGAGCGCTGAACAAGGCAACCAACAAGGCGGGGGACTCAACGTGTTCAACATATTCCCATTAATGCTCATTCCGGTGCTGGTTTACGTGGTCATCGCGTTCACCACGGCGATGGCGGGCGGAGATGCGTCGGCTTTCATCGGTTCCATGACCGAATTCCAGTCCGGGCTCTGCCAGGGCATGGCCAACGCTGGGCCGGACGCGGCGGCCTGCCGCGTCGGCGCGCTGCACGGCACGCTGGTCTCCATCCCGCTGCCGAGCGGAAACTGGTCGATCTCCACCGGCGACATCATCCTGATCGTCAGCCTGGTCTTTCTTTTCGTAGAGATGATCAAATCGGCCGGTTCGGGCACCTCCACCCTGCTCAATCACGGGCTGTCGGTGGCGACCTTCCTGATCTGCCTGCTGCTTTTCCTGCTGGTGGGCGTCTTCGCGACCTCGGTGTTCTTCCTGCTGACGCTGATGACCCTTGTCGACGTGGTCGCCGGCTTCTCGATCACCGCGATCGCCGCGCGCCGCGACCTCGGCACGTAACGCGCAGCGACAGCGACACATGGAAAAAGGCCGGCTCCCGCGAGCCGGCCTTTTTTCTCACCAGGCGATCGGTGTGCGGTCGCGGAAGAAGCCGCCCGTGGGGCCGTCATCGGCCAGGGTCGCCAGCCAGACCGGCGTATCGGCGGCCTCGTGCGGGCTGCGATGGGCGCCTTTCCCACCCATGCGCGTGCGCACCCAGCCCGGGCAGCAGGAATTCACCTTCACCTGCGGGCCAAGCGCGCGGGCGAACTGGACCGTCACCGCGTTCAGCGCAGCCTTTGAAATCGCATAGGCCGCCGGCCCCTCAAGGCCTTCGGCAAAACTGCCCCAGCCCGACGAGAGATTGACCACCCGGCCCCAGCCGCGGCGCTTCATGGCCGCGCCGAAAATCCGCGTCAGCGCATAGGGAGCCGCAGCATTGACGCGCATGGCGCTGTTAAATTCGCGCAAATCCGCTTCCACCGCGTCGCCCGTCGGCATGACGCCGGCATTGTTCACGAGGATGTCCACCGGGCCATGGCGCGCCTCGATCTCGACCGCCCGCGCCTCGGCGGCCTGGGGATCGGACAGATCCAGCGCCACGCCGATCACGCCGCCACCGTTCACTCCGGCCAAGGCCTCGGCCGCCTGTGACGCACTGCGAGCGCTGCGCGCGCCGGCCAGAACGCGCACGCCTGGCTCGGCGGCCAGACGGCGGGCGATCTCGAGGCCGATCCCGCGATTGGCGCCGGTGACAAGAGCGGTGCGAAGCTGGGTCATGGGTGCGACTAAAGCCCAAAGCCGGGCAAAGAAAAAGCCCGGACGGCGATACCGTCCGGGCTTCGTCAGTCAAGCGTGTAACGTGCGCCTAGCGGACCTGGCGATAGGCATCACAGGTCAGGCAGGCCGCGTAGAGCCCGCGCGGATCGTTCATCATGTTGATCGCCTCCAGCTCGCTGGCGGCCGAATGCGCGGCCTGGGCGAACAGGCCCGTGCCGAACAGGCCTTGGGGCCCGGCGATATGAGCGGCGGCATCCGCGCCGAGGGCTTCAAGCAGCTCCTGCAGCGGGTCGGTCTCTTCCTTCACGACGACCACGCGATAGTCCTCGATCCCGGCCATTTCAGCGGCGATGCGGATGGCGTCGTCATAATCGCCAAGCTCGTCCACCAGGCCGCGCTCCAGCGCCTGAGAGCCGGTCCAGATGCGGCCCTGGGCCACGGCGTCGACCTCGGCCAGCGACATGTTGCGGGCTTCAGCCACCAGCCCGATGAACTGCTGATAGCCGTGCTCGATACCCGATTGCAGGATCGCATCCCATTCATCGGTAACGCCGCCGGTGAGCGAGGGCCCCCGCGCCGTCGCCGTGGTGCCGATGCCGTCCTCGGTGACGCCGATTTCAGCCAGCGCGTTCTCGAAGGTCGGAATAAAGCCGAAAATACCGATCGAGCCGGTGATGGTGGTGGGCTCGGCAATGATGCGGTTGGCCGGCGTGGCGATCCAGTAGCCGCCTGAGGCCGCGACGCCGCCCATGGAGGCGATCACCGGCTTGCCCTCAAGGCGCGCCATCTCCAGCTCCTCACGGATCAGCTCCGACGCGAAGGCCGAACCGCCGCCGGAGTCGATGCGCAGCACGATGGCGCGCACATCGTCGTCCAAGCGCGCCTGACGGATAAGGCGGGCGTGGATATCGCCGCCGATGGCGCCGCCGTCGGCCTCGCCGTCGATGATGGAGCCCACCGCATAGATCACGGCGATCTTGTCGCCGCGCGCGGCGGCCGCCGGCCGGTTGGCCTCCACATAGGCGAGGAAATCGGACGCCTGAACCGCGCCGCTGTCCTCATCCAGGCCGAAGCGCTCACCGAGCATCGTCAGGTATTCGCCGCGTCCCACAAGATGGTCCACAAGGCCGGAATCGAGTGCGACCTGGGCGTTGTTCCCGCCGGCTTCAGCCATCAGGCGCGGCAGCTCGTCGCCATAGGCCTGGATGGCGCCCGGCGCGAGGCCGCGCGCGTCTCCGGCGACGCTCTTGTAGCTGTCCCAGATTTCGCCGAACACGACGCGGTTGGCTTCCTGCGCCGCTTCGCTCATCTCATTGCCGAGGAAGGGCTCCAGCGCCGATTTGAACGTGCCGACCCGATAGACGTTCACCGTGACGTTCAGGCGCTCCAGGAGGCTGGCGAAATAGGTGCGGAAGCGCGCAAAACCGGTGACGCTGGCCGCGCCCATGTCATGCATGTAGACCTCGTCGGCCTGGGCCGAAAGGAACCAGGAGCCGTTAAAATACGCATCGCCGTAGGACAGGATTTCCTTGCCGCTCTGGCGGAAGGCCGCCATTTCCGCCGCGATCGCGTGAAGCGCCGCCGGCGTGGCGCCGCTCAAGCCGTCAAAGCGCACCAGAAGGGCGGTGACGTCCTCGTCGGCGGCGGCCATGCGCAGGCCTTCGATCACGTCACGCAAGAGGATCTGATTGGCCTGCCCGCCGCCCAGAAGCGCGGCGGTGAAGGCGTCGCCGGGCGAGACCTGCACGGTCTCCTCCACGATCGAGCCTTCAGGCTCGAATCTCAGAACGCCGTTGTCGGCCAGAGTGAACTGTTCGCCGTCGCCGCTGAAAGCGCCGGACAGCGCAAGCAGCACGATCAGGATCAAGATTAGGCCGAAGACACGGAGAATGCCGTGCTGGACCAGGCCGATCCAGCGCCAGATGGCGGCCGGCACGGATTCCTTACGAACGTCAGACATGAAAGCCCCTCTAAGACAGCAATATCCCCACGAGAAAGTGGACGCGCGCCGACACGGTGTCCAGCGCGGGGTGCGTTAATTCTTCGCCATGCTTGAGGCGGCGCGCCGCTAGGCGAGGCGCTCGACGCCGGAAACCGCGCCGTCGATCGCCGGAGTCACCCGCCAGACGCTGTCGGAATAGGCGGTGAACTCCCGGCTCTTGCAGGTGTCCACCACCATCAGCTCCGCGCGCGCCTCGTCGGGCGTGAGCGTCAAATGCAGATAGCCGCGATCATAAGCGTTATGGCGCAACACTTCGGGCGCGGCCTGTTCGGTGTAGATGCCGAAATCGACGCCGGGCAGGTTGAGACGCTCAAAGCGCGAGGGCGAAGAGACGCTGGTGACGCCGAACTCGGTCCCCACCCGAGCGCCGGCCTGGTCATGCAGGTCCAGCACCCAGGCGTTATGGGTGTCGCCGGTGAGCGTGATGAAGTCGGCGTTCAGAGCGCGCGCCGCCGCGTAGAGGCGCTCACGCTCGGCCGGGAAGCCGTCCCATGCGTCCAGATTGAACGGCGTGCCGAAGGCGAACCGCTTGATGAAGCTCCAGGCGAGCGGGTCATTGCCCTGGATCGCCCAGCGCAGCCAGAACGGCATCACCTTGGGGTAATTGGGCGCCGGGACGCGTCCCATGATCACCTGGTTGGCGAAGATCCGCCAGGGCTTGCCAGCCTCGACGGAGCCGGCCAGCGCGGCGGTTACGTCGGCGAGCTGGCGCTCGCCCAGAAGCGTGCGGCGATCCTCGCCCGCGGTGCGCTCCAGCCACGCGGCGACCTCGGCGCGCGCCTCGGGATCGTCGGGATCGGCGGTGTCGGGATCCACCGGGAACGGCTCCATGATGATCTCTTCGGACCGCGCGGTGAGGCGCGTCTCAAGAAAGATCAGCGTCGCAAGATCCCCGATCTGAACCGCGCCCCAGCGCTCATGCATGGGCTCGCTGTCACGCGACGGCGTCCAGGCGCGCCAGGCGCGCATCGCTGCATCGCGGCGCTCGATCCAGTCGCCCTCATCCGGCTGATGGTTCTCCGCGCCGCCCACCCAGGCGTTATTGGCCGTCTCGTGATCGTCCCAGACCATCACCAGCGGCGCAGCGGCTTTCAACGCCTGAAGATCGGGATCGGCGGAATATTGCGCGTGGCGGCGGGCGTAATCGTCATAGGTTAGAAGCTCGTGGGCCGGATCAGGCATCCGCGACAGGCGCTCGGCGTCCTCGGTGGCGTATTCGCCCGGCCCGTATTCGTAGAAATAATCGCCCAGATGAACCGCGAGATCGATATCGCCGCGCTCGGCGGCGTGAGCGTAGGCGTTGAAGAAGCCGGCTGGATAGTTGGAGCAGGAGAACGCCGCGATCCGAAACTGGTCCACCGCGCCCGATGGCAGCGGCTTGGCCATGCCGGCCGGCGAAAGATGCTCGCGGAAGCGAAAGCGGTACCAGACCGGGCGACCGGGCTCGAGCCCGGTGGCGAGGATCTTGTAGGGCGTCGCTCCTCCCGTGGCCGGACCCGAGGGCTGAAGCTCTTCGGTGAACACCAGGCGGGCGAAATCAGGGGTTTCGGAGACCTCCACGCTCACCGGCGCGCGCTCATCTCCGGTCGCCGCAGTTCCAGTCACGGCCGTCCACAAGATGAGCGAGGTCTGATCGGGATCGCCGCTGGCGACGCCATGCTTGAACGGGCCTTCGCGTGCGAGAATGGGCTCGAAGCGCTGTTCAGAGCAGGCGGCCAGGCTCAGACCGGCGCCGGCGAGCAGCGCGCCACGGCGCGTCAGCTTCATCTCGTTCTTCATGGACACTTCCTCCCCGATGCGGCCGTAACAGCCGCGCCGCGCCAGTCTTGAAAACAAAAGGGCCGGCGCGCAAGGGCCCCTCTCCCCCGCGCGCCGGCCGCCGGCTCCGTCTCCCCTCGGGCGGAACCTGCTTTACCGCCGGTCTAGAACCGGGCCCCGACCCGCAGGCCGATCATGCGCGGAGAGCCCGCGATGAAGGTCGGAATCCCGAACGCGTCGCCGGTGTTGCCCGCATCGATGATGTACTCTTCGTCCAGCAGGTTATCGACGAAGGCCACCGCGTAGTATGCGTCGCCCGGCGCGTCGTAGCGCACTTTCAGATCGATGATCCCGTAATCGGTCTGGGTCTCGTCCTGCACCGCGTCGGTGAGGTCGTTGTCATTGTCGAAGAAGACTTCCGACTGCCAGGTCCAGGTGGGGATGATCGAGAGACGGCCCACAGGCAGCTCGAACTCGCTCAACAGGCCCAGCGACACCGCGTGGTCGGGCGACAGGCGGAAGGTGTTGCCGGCGAATTCCTGGGTGTTGCCCTGGTCGTCGGTGTCGTCGAACTCGGAGAAGTTATAGGCGTAGGTCGCAAACAGCGTCGCGAACGCGTTGATCGTGTGATCAAGCTGGGCCTCGAACCCGTACTGGGTCGCGGCGCCGGCGTTGTCGGTGACGAAGTTGGCGGTCTGCGGCTCGAAGCGGCCGGTCTGGAAATTCTGGTACTCGGAATAAAACACCGAGGCCTGCAGCGTCGTATCCTCATAGGTCCAGAACCCCCCCACTTCATAGCTGTCCACCAACTCGGCGGGCACTTCCACGAACAGGCTGGGCACGGTGGAGTCGAAGGCGATCACGTCAGGGCGGCGGCCGCGGGCATAGCTCGCCCACACGTTCAGCACTTCGGAGACGTCGTACTGGGCCGCGAAGCGCCAGGTAAAATCGTCAAAATCGCGCGTGCCCGAGGACACCACCTGGCCGTTCGGCGTGGACGGCAGGAAGAGCGTGTTGGAGAAGGTCACAGTGTTAGGGCCGAAGGCGTTCCAGCCGTAAAGGGACGCCTCTTTTTCCTCGCGTGTCCAGCGCAGGCCCGCGGTGAGGTCCAGCCGGTCGGTGAGCGCATAGGTGACGTCGCCGAAGATATCGAACGCGGTGGTTTCGCCGCGGTTGGCGGTTTCTTCCAGATAGAAGCTGCGCAGCGGCACGATCTGGCCGAACTGCAGGAAAGCCGGGACCGAGATCGTAAGCGGGTTGAACGGGTTATCGAAGCCGGCTGCGTTGGGCACGCCGTTCTGCGCCAGCAATCCTTCAATCGCAGCGACGCCGAACGCGCCGGCGATCTGCGGCGCCAGGAAAGCCTGGGCGACCGCTTCATTGGTGGCCAGCGGAATGCGCTGAGAGCCGCTTTCGTAGAAATAGGACCCACCCACAAAGCCGGTCAGCGGACCGCCGGAATCGTAGTTGAAGCGCACTTCCTGGCTCCACTGGCGGCCAGAGGCGTCTTCACCGACGACCAGAAGCGGGGCGGCGAAGCCGTCCGGATCGAAGATCTCCACCGATTCAAACGCGCGCCAACCCGAGATCGAGCTCAGCGACCAAGCGTCGTTGATGACATAATCAGCCAGCACCGTGACGCCGTAGACCTGACGGTCGACGCCCAGCGGCGCGCCGCCTTCAAAGCCGCCGAACGTGTTCAGGGCGGCCGGCTCCCAGGGATCAAGAGAGGCGCCCGGCGCCGGCGCGATGACGCCGGATTTAAAGCTCGTGCCGCCCTCTGGCGTGTCGGTCTGGTAGTTGGCGATGACGTCCAGGGTAAAGCTGGACGTCGGCTCCCAGCGCGCCGCGCCCCGGACGGCGGACAGCTCAACCCCGTTCATGGCCTCGCCGCCGAGAAGGTTCTCCACATAGCCGTAACGCTGCTTGTGAGCGCCGGCGAAGCGCAGGGCGAAAGTGTCGGTGACCGGCAGGTTCACATGGCCGCGCGCTTCATAGCGGTTGAAATCGCCGATCGTGGCTTCGATGGAGGCCGTATAGGCTTCTGTATCGGCCTTGTTCTGGATCACGTTGATGCCGCCGATGAGCGCGCCGCGGCCGAACAATGTGGCTTGCGGGCCCTTGGCCACTTCCACGCGCTCGATGTCGAACAGCTCGATATAGGCGCCGCGAGCGCGCGAGATCGACACGCCGTCCTGGAACACCGCCACACGGGCTTCGCCGGTGGCCGCGCCGTCGTCAGACGTGATGCCACGGATAACGAAGCCCGGGTTATTCGGGCTCTGCTCCTGCACTTCCAGACCCGGCACGAAGTCGGACAGCTCGTCGAACTGTTCGACGCCAAGAATGTTCAGGCGCTCCTGGCCGTAGGCGGTCAGGTTGATCGGCACGTCGGCGAGCGATTGTTCACGCTTCTGGGCTGTGACGACGATCACGTCGGTGGCCACGCGCGCCGCATCGGACGCAGCGTCCTGGGCGTGAGCGGGGACGGCGGCGAGCGCCACAAGCGCGGCGCAGGCGGACAGGCGGGCCTTGAAGGTCATGAGCGGATTTCCCCTTGGGTCGTTAAAGACATTCCCCGGCGCCCCGGAACAACCGGCGCGGTCGCACTCGCCATAGCCGCGGGTGGTGACGCTTCCTTTTCGAAGCGATGACAGGTATTTGACGCAGGCTTGGCAAACCCGACCCGTGGCTTTGCAGACACAGGATGATCCGCCCCGTGAGCGATCCGGCCGAAATCTTCGAACTTGTCCCCGGCCCCGAAGCCGCCGGCGAGCGCATGGACCGCTATCTGGCCGAAGCGATCGAGTCGCTGTCGCGCTCGCGCTGCAAGGCGCTGATCGAGGGCGGCCATCTGAGCCTGGACGGCGAGGCGATCACAGATCCCAAAACCAAGGTGCGCGCCGGTGCGCACTATCGCCTCGCCCCGCCGGCGCCGGAGCCTGCGACACCGCAAGCCGAGGACATTCCCCTCGACATCCTTTTCGAGGACGCCGATCTGATCGTCGTGAACAAGGCGGCGGGCATGACCGTGCACCCGGCGGCGGGCAACTGGACCGGCACGCTGGTGAACGCGCTCCTGCACCATTGCGCTGACAGCCTGTCCGGCATCGGCGGGGTACAGCGGCCGGGCATCGTGCATCGCCTGGACAAGGACACGTCCGGCGTCATGGTGGTGGCCAAATCCGACCGCGCCCACCAAGCTCTGTCGGAGCGCTTCGCCGCCCATGACGTGGAGCGCGCCTACCTCGCCGTGGTGCGCACCGCGCCCAAGCCGCGCGCCGGCCGGCTGGAAACCCGGTTGATCCGCTCCAGCCATGACCGCAAAAAATTCGCCGTCATCGACGACCCAGACAGCAAGGCGGGCCGCCACGCCGTCACCAATTTCGAGACGCTGGCCACTTACGGCCAGGAACCCGGCCGCGGGGTCGGCACGCCCATCGCCAGCCTGGTGGAATGCCGGCTCGAGACCGGGCGCACCCATCAGATCCGCATCCATATGGCCCATCTGGGCTGTCCGCTTCTGGGCGATCCGGTCTACGGGCACGGGCGCGCCTCGGTGCTGTTGCGCCTTGATAAGGATCGGACCTTCCAGGATTTCCGCCGCCAGGCGCTGCACGCCGCGGTGCTTGGATTCGACCACCCGGTGACGGGCGAAACCCTGCGCTTTGAAACCAAGCCGCCCAAGGACATTCAGCGCTTGATCGGGTTTCTGGAGACGCTCTAGGCGCACGCGCTCACTGCGCGTGACCGGGAACAAGCGGTCCGCACCGACGTTTGGTCCCCGACATCAGCTCAGCGCAAGGGGCGTCTCAATGCGGGCCTTCATCATATTTCTTGTCGGCACGGCCATTGCGGTGGCCGGCGTCACCTATGGGCTCATCCGCCTGGGCGTGCCCGGCGTCTGGATCGGCGTCGTGATCGCCGTCATCGCCGGTATCGCCATCGCGTCCGGCGCCAAACTCGCCATCAACGGCAAGCAGGCCGGACCGGACGGCGGCGGCGCTGAAACCGACCCTGCAAACAGCGAGTAGACGCGCCGCATCCCAGCCGCGCCCTTCCCCTTTCAGGCGCCAGCGTCTAAACCGCGCGCCAATCAGGTGCGCTTTAAACGACGCTGGAGTTTTACATGGCCAAGACCCGCAAATGTCAGGTTCTCGTCGTCGGCGGCGGTCCGGGCGGTTATCCCGCCGCGATCCGCGCGGGCCAGCTGGGCCTGGACACCGTGATCGTGGACAAGCACGGGCTGGGCGGCGCCTGCCTCAATCGCGGCTGCATCCCGTCGAAAGCCTTCATCCACGCCGCCTCGCGCTATGAAGAGATGGTCCACACCGCCGAGAAGGGCGAGATGGGCATCTCGCTGGCGAAAGCGCCCGAGCTGGACATGGCCGGCCTCACCGCGTGGAAGGACGGCGTTGTGGGCAAGCTCACCAAGGGCGTGGCGCAGCTTCTCAAAGCCGCAAAAGTCGAGGCCGTCTCCGGCTGGGCGACCTTCTCCAACGCCAAGACCTGCACGGTCGATCTGGAGGATGGCGAAACCCTCACCATCGAGGCGGAAAACGTGATCCTCGCCACCGGCGCGAAAGAAACCGAGCTGCCCTTCATGCCCTTCGGCGGCCCCGTGATCGGCTCCACCGGCGCGCTGGAGCTCACCGAGCGGCCTGAAAACCTGGTGGTGGTCGGCGGCGGCTATATCGGCCTGGAGCTGGGCATCGCGTTCCGCAAGATGGGCTCGCATGTCGCCGTTGTGGAAGCCATGGACCGGATTCTGCCCTCCTATGACAAGGAGCTGATCCGCCCCGTCGAGATGTGGCTGAAAAAGAACAAGGTCGCCCTGCACCTGCAATCAAAAGCCAAGGGCGTGGTTGAAGAGGACGGCGCGACCTTCCTCGAATACGAAGACAAGGACGGCGAAACCCAGCGCTTGAAGGCCGACCGGATTCTGGTGGCCGTCGGCCGCAAGCCGGTCACCCAAGGCTGGGGCCTTGAGGCCATGGGCCTTGATATGGACGGCGCCTTTGTGAAGGTGGACGATCAGTGCCGCACCGGCATGCGCGGCGTCTACGCCATCGGCGATCTTGTGGGCGAGCCGCTGCTGGCCCACAAAGCCACCCACCAGGGCGAGCTGGTCGCCGAAATCATCGCTGGCCACGAGCGCCGCTTCGATCCCATGTCCATCGCGGCCGTGTGCTTCACCGAGCCGGAGCTGGTGGGCGTGGGCATGAGCCCCGACGACGCCAAGGCCAAGGGCATCGAGACGATCGTCGGCAAATTCCCGCTGGCCGCTTCCGGCCGTGCGCTCACCATGGACGGCGGCAAGGACGCCGGCTTCGTGCGCGTCACGGCGCGCAAAGAGGACCATGTGGTTCTGGGCATTCACGCGGTGGGGCTTCATGTCTCCGAGCTGTCAGGCGAATTCGCCCTGGCCGTGGAGATGGGCGCGAGGCTGGAAGACATTTCCGGCACCATCCACGTCCACCCGACGCTCACCGAAGCGTTCGCCGAAAGCGCGCTGGCGGCGTTGGGCCACCCGATCCACATCTCGGCGTAAGGACGGTCGCAAGCGGACGCGCCTAGTCCGGCGCGCCCATGGGCTGCAGATCGCGGGCGCGCGCCTTCACCCTTTCGCGGCGCGCCTCGGGAAGGGCGATCAGGCCGCGCTCGGCGAGATAACCGAACGGGCCGAACGCTTCCTCGCTGGTGAGCTCCGCCACGAAGGGGGCAAGGCCCGGCGCCACGCCGCGATGCTGGGGCTTGGCGTAGACATAAAGCGAGCGCGAGATCGGATAGATGCTCTGAGCGATGTTGTCATAGGTGGGCTCCACCCCGTCCACCCGGGCCGCCTGTATGCGGTCGCCGTTCTGCTCCAGAAACGAATAGCCGAACAGGCCGAAAGAGCTGGGGGCGTTGGCCAGGGTCTGGACGATCGCGTTGTCGTTTTCCCCTGAATCCACCCAGGCGCCGTCCTCGCGCAGCCGGCTCGCCAGGCGCTCGAAGCGGGATTCGTTCTCCGCATGGATCGTTTCAAGGCAGGCGATGCGCCGCGCGCCCAGATGCATGCCCAGCTCCACGAAGGCGTCCCGGGTGCCCGACGTGGGCGGCGGGCCGAACACTTCAATGCGCGAGGTTGGCAGACCGGAATCCACATCAGCCCAGCGCCGGAACGGGTTGGCGATGAAGGTCTCGCACGAATAGCCCTGCACGTCGGAGAAGCTGCGGCCTTCGATCAGCGCGCCCGCCTCGGTCAGGATCGGCTCGCCCTCGGCGTTCACCGGCATGGGCACCTCAGCCGACAGGGCGAGGAACAAATCCTCCTTGTCGATATCCATGGGCTCGGAGTCCGATGAATTGCCCAGCACGATGCCGTCAAAGCCGATGGGAATCTCGGTGATCGCGGTGACGCCATTGTCCTGGCACAGCTGATACTCGCTCGCCTTGATCGGCCGCGACGCGCCGGTGAGATCGGGAAACGACAATCCCACCCCGGCGCAGAACAGATTCATGCCGCCGCCCGTGCCGGTGGCTTCCACCACCGGGGTGGGAAACTGGGTCTTGGCGCCGAAATTCTCCGCCACCGCGGTAGTGAAGGGAAACACCGTGGACGAGCCCACGATGCGAAGGCCTTGGCGCCCGCCAGTGTTTGCGCCCGGCGTCGCAGCGGCCGGGGCGGAGCCGGACTGACTCGCCGCCGGCTGCGATCCCGGCTGGATCTCCGCCTCGACGTCTTCAAGGACGATTTCCTCGCGCGGCTCACCGCAGGCTGTGAGGAGCGCCGCAAGGGCGGCGAAACCGGCGAGACGGGCGAAACGGGACATGGACGGCTCCTGGGCGGCTCTTGGACGATGGGCGAGACAGGTCTGCAACAAAGCAGAAGATCACGTCGCGCGTATGACAAGGCGTTCGGGGCGTTCCGTGTTACAGTCACAGACGTCGCGATCAAGGCCGGGACCGGCCGATGAGCCGAACGCATGCTTCTGGGCCAATACGGCGGAGCTGGGCGATCAAGAGACCATCCCCATCCCCGACAGAGAATTTTCGCTTTACACCGGGTCTGCGAAATCCTATCTCGCGCGTCCCGGCGGAGGTGACGATGCCGGATTGGGTTAACAGCAAGCAGGGGGTCACGTGAGTTGTCTCAGTACAATACGCCCCTGGACCTGGTCCGCTCACGGCCTGTTGAAGGCCCGGTCGCCTGCGCGCGGCCCGATCGACTGACGATCGCAGCGAACTGGTTCCAGAAAAACTTTCCCGGCGAGGTCCTTTACGCCGTCAAAGCCAACCCGTCGCCCTGGGTGATCGACACCCTGTACGCAGCCGGCCTCCGCTTTTTCGACGTCGCCTCGCTTCCTGAAGTCGAACTCGTCGCAGCGCGCTGCCCCGAGGCGACCATGGCGTTCATGCATCCGGTCAAAAGCCGGCATGCGATCCGCCGTGCGTATTTCGATCACGGCGTGCGCATCTTCGTGCTCGACTGCGAAGCCGAGCTTGAGAAGATTCTCGCCGAGACCGGCTACGCCAAGGATCTCACCCTGGTGGTGCGCCTGGCCGTCTCCAATGACGGCGCGACCCTGCCGCTGGCCGGCAAGTTCGGCGCCGGCGAGGCCGAGGCGCCCGAGCTGATCCGCAAGGCGCGCAATTACGCTCATGAGCTGGGCGTGAGCTTCCATGTGGGCAGCCAGTGCATGGCGCCGAGCGCCTATCGCTCGGCCATGATGGAGGCGAGCCGGCTGATCGTGAAGGCTGGCGTCACTGTGGACATCGTGGATGTGGGCGGCGGATTCCCGTCAGTCTATCCCGGCATGGTTCCGCCGCCGATGGACGAATACATGAACGCCGTGCGCGCCGCCTTCGAAGAGATGATGGTGTTGGAGAACGCCGATCTGTGGTGCGAGCCCGGACGCGCACTGATCGCGGAATCGGTCTCCATCCTCACCCGTGTGGAACTGGTCAAGGGCGACTCGGTTTACCTGAATGACGGCTCCTATGGCTGCCTGTTCGACATCGTGCACGCCAAGTGGCCGTTTCCGATCCGGGTTCACCGCGCCGACGGCTCGGTGAGCGAGGAAACCGCGCCGTTCAAGCTGTACGGGCCAACCTGCGATTCCATCGATTCCATGCCCGGCCCCTATCACCTGCCGGCCGACCTGGCCGAAGGCGACGTGCTCGAGTTTGGCATGCTGGGCGCCTACGGTACGGCCATGGCGACCCGCTTCAACGGCTTTGGCGACGTGCAGACCGAGACCGTCCAGGACTTTCCCTGGATCAGCCTTTACACCGACGCCGCGCAGAGCCTGCCCGATACGGGCGGGCGCGTGGTGCCCTTTGCGCGCGGGCTTCGCCGGCGCCGAACCCGATTGATGAAGAGACGCGGATGACCGACACCTCAAATCGCAAGGCCGAGCTGCTCGCCAACCCGGTGGAGCACATCGACATCGCCAGCTTTGACGGGCGCGTCATCATCGACGCGTGGGAGAAGATGAGCTTCTCCAGCCGTGACGCCGCGCGCGCCGCGCGCATCCTGCAGCAGGCGGTGGCCGATCCCGATTGCGCCGTGATCCTCACCCTGGCTGGTTCCACCAGCGCGGGCGGCTGCATGCATGTCTGGCGCGACATGGTGCGCAACAACATGGTCGACGCGATCGTGGCCACCGGCGCCTCCATCGTGGACATGGACTTCTTCGAGGCCCTCGGCTTCAAGCACTATCAGGCCAGCGACACCGTCGATGACCGTGACCTTCGCGATCTGTATATCGACCGGATCTACGACACCTATATCGACGAAGAAGAGCTGCAGACCTGCGACCATGTCATCGGCGACATCGCGGACTCCCTGCCCGCCGGCCCCATGTCCAGCCGCGCCTTCATCAAGGCCATGGGCAAATGGCTGGCCGACGGCAACGCCAAGAAGGAAGGCTCCCTCATCGAGGAGTGCTACACCCATGGCGTTCCAATCTTCGTGCCGGCCTTCTCCGACTGCTCGGCCGGGTTCGGCCTGGTGAAGCACCAGGTGGAGCGCATGAAGAAGAACGAGCCCTACCTCTCCATCGATTCCGTCGCCGACTTTCGCGAATGCACCGATGTGAAGATCAAGGCGGGCAAGACCGGCCTGTTCATGGTCGGCGGCGGCGTACCGAAGAACTTCGCCCAGGACACCGTCGTATGCGCCGAGATCCTCGGCCACGAAAACGTGTCCATGCACGCCTATGCGGTGCAGATCACCGTGGCCGACGTGCGCGACGGCGCCTGCTCCTCCTCCACGCTGAAAGAAGCGTGCAGCTGGGGCAAGGTGGACGTGGCGCTGGAGCAAATGGTGTTCGCCGAAGCGACCACCGTGGCCCCGGTCATCGTCTCCGACGTGTTCCACCGCGGCGCCTGGAAGACCCGTCCCAAGCACCGCTTCGCGGACATGTTCGAGGACTAGGCTGAACCGCCATCCCTCACGACGGCGCCCCGGAGGAGACTCCGGGGCGTTTTCTTTTTGGCGGGATTGGACACACGAGGGCACTCCGCGCCCCTTCGCTGCGTTATCATCCCCATGGACAAGAGCGCGACGATTTTAAGCTACGCCGTGCGTCCGCGTGTGGCGTTGCATGTCGGCGCGCTGGCGCTGCTGGCGCTGACCCCGCTGCCGCTGGTTCCCGGACTGGTCGCCCTCGTCAACGGGGACTGGCCGTTCGCGATGCGCTGCGGGGTGGTCCTGGCGGCGTTCCTGGCGGTCGGCGTATTCGGCCGCATGAAACGACCGAGGCCGCCGCGCCTCAATGAAGCGCTCTCGGTGATGGCGGGCGCGTTCACCGTGCCGCCGCTGGCCATGGGCTGGGCCATGGCGGCCTATGACATTCCGCTGAACGCCGCCGTGTTCGAGGCGGTGTCGGGGATCACCACCACCGGTCTGTCGGTGCTGCCGCGCCCAGAGGACCTGGACCCGACGCTTCTGTTCACCCGTGCCTGGATGCAATGGGTGGGCGGGCTCGGCTTTGCGGTTCTGGTGCTGGGCCTGATGGGCGGCGCCGGGGCGAGCGCGGCGCGCCGCCTGAACGAGGCCGCACCCATGGGCGACGACCCCATGGCGCCGCTGCGCACCCGCGCCCGGCGCACCCTGCTGGTCTATCTGGCGCTCACCACCGCGTGCTTCCTCATCTTATGGGCGACCGGGCCGGACGCGTGGACCTCGCTGCTTTTCTCCATGACGGCGCTGGCCACCGGCGGCTTCGCGCCCCATTCGGCCAGCGCCGCGATCCTCGAAGGCTGGGCGCCAAAGCTGGTCCTGATCGGCTTCTCCATGCTGGGCGCGATCAGTTTCTCGCTCTACCTGCAGCTTCTGCGCAGAAAGGCTCCAGGCGAGACCCTGCGCACCGATGTGCTGGCGCTGCTCGGTTTCGCCGCAGTAGCGGTGCTGGGACTGTCCGTCTTCATGGCGCTGGCCGGCTTCAGCCCGGGCGAGATCGCCGCCCACGCGCCCTTCATCGCTCTGTCCGCCCAGACAAACGCCGGCTTCACCACCATGGATGTGGGCGCCCTGCCGCCGGCCGGGCTCGCCTTTTTGATGATCGCCATGTGGATCGGCGGCAATTCGGGCTCCACCGCCGGCGGGATCAAGACCTTCCGCGCGCTCACCCTGATCGCCATCGTACGTCTGACCCTGCAGCGCACCAGCCTGCCGCCGGACGCCGTGACGCGCCTGTCCGCAGGCGGGCGCACCATCACCGCCGACCGGGTGGAGAGCGTCGTCACCATCGCGCTTCTGGCGGTGGCGACGATCTTCCTCGCCTGGATCCCGTTTCTGGTGGCTGGCTACGGCGCGGAAGCTCTGTTCGACGTGGCCAGCGCGGTGACCACCACGGGCCTGTCCACCGGGGTGGTCGGGCCGACGCTGGAGCCGGGCCTGAAGGCGGTGCTCACCGTCGCGATGATCCTGGGCCGCGTCGAATTCATCGCCCTGCTCGTTATGATCTGGCCGCCGACCTGGTTCGGCGGCGCCCCCAAGGAGGGCTGACCCCATGCGCATCATCATCACCGGCCTCACCGCCATGAGCCTTGAAGCCGCCCGCGCCTTCGCAAAGCGCGGCGACGACGTGATCCTCATCGATCCCGATCGCGATACCTTCGAAGATCTCGCCGAGGATCTGGACGTCGCTTTCATCAGGGGCGACGGCGCAAGGCCCGACGTGCTGGCCCAGGCCAATCCAGGCAAGGTGGATGTGATGTACTGCCTGTGTGAGGACGACAAGGACAACATCATCGCCGCCCTGGTCGCCAAGGCCGCCGGGGTCAAGCGCGTGATCCCGAAGATCGAGGACCGCGCCTACCACCCGATCTGTGACGAAATCGGCCTGAACGAACGCGTCGATCCGGCCCACGCCATGGCCAAAGCGCTGGTGAATATGGGCGTGGAGGAGAAGTCGGAAGGCGGCCTCAACCAGGACGAGGTGGAACGCGACGCCCGCGGCGAAAACGGCGAAGAGGATGGGGGTGAGGATCAAGATGCCGCAGAGTCCGGAGAGAACGGCGACGCCAGAGCCGGGGGCGGAGCGTGAGGCGCGGGTGTGCGTGCTTGCGAGGTCTGATCAGACGCCGCACGCCGCGCGCAGGCGCCGCCTTGACCAGACCCCTCGCCATGCCCACTTTGCGCGCCCATGACCGCCCCTGTGGATAATCCTGACGCGACGGCGCTGGCGCCGGACCGCAACGATGTGGAGATCGTCACTTTCGGCTGCCGGCTGAACGCCTGGGAGTCCGAGGTGATGCGCGACCATGCGCGTGCGGGCGGGGTGACAAACACCATTCTTGTGAATACCTGCGCGGTGACCAACGAGGCCGTGCGCCAGGCGCGTCAGACCATTCGCCGGCTGAAGCGCGAGCGCCCCGACGCCGAGGTGATCGTCACCGGCTGCGCCGCCCAGATCGACCCGGACATGTTCGCGAAGATGCCCCAGGTGTCGCGCGTCATCGGCAACGCCGAGAAGATGCGCGCCGAGACCTTCAGCGCGAAAACCGTCTCAGGCTCGGACCGCGTCGAGGTCGGCGACATCATGGCGGTGCGCGATCTTGCCTCTCACATGGTGGACGGTCTGGACGGCAAGGCGCGCGCCTTTGTTCAGGTGCAGACCGGGTGCGATCACCGCTGCACCTTCTGCATCATCCCCTATGGCCGCGGAAACGCCCGCTCGGCGCCCGCCGGCGAGGTGGTCGATCAAGTGCGCCGCCTGGTGGAGACCGGCCATAGCGAAGTGGTGCTCACCGGCGTCGATCTGACCAGCTGGGGCCAGGACCTGCCCGGCACGCCGCAGCTTGGGCGGTTGGTGCGCGCGATCCTCAAGCAGGTTCCCGACCTGCCGCGCCTGCGCCTGTCCTCCATCGACGCCATCGAGATCGACGAGGATCTGTTCCGCGCCATAGCCGAGGAGGAGCGGCTATGCCCTTATATGCATCTCTCGCTTCAGGCCGGCGACGACATGATCCTCAAGCGCATGAAGCGCCGCCACTCGCGCGACGACGCCATTGCGCTGACCCGGCGGCTGCGCAGCGTGCGCCCTGAAATCGCGTTCGGCGCGGATCTGATCGCGGGCTTTCCCACCGAAACCGAGGCGATGTTTGAAAACTCGATGGCGCTGGTGGACGAGTGCGATCTCGCCTTCCTGCACGTCTTCCCCTACTCGCCGCGCCCCGGAACGCCGGCCGCGCGCATGCCCCAGGTGAACGGGACTGTCATCAAGGAGCGCGCCGCACGCCTGCGCGAAAAGGGCGAAGACGCGCTGCGCCGCCATCTTCAGCGCCGCGTCGGCGCCACCATGGCCGTGATCATGGAGAAGCCCGGCTTTGCGCGCGGCGATGATTTCTCGCCGGTGCTCCTGGACGCCCCGGCCCGGCCCGGCGCGCTGCTGCAGGCGCGGATCACCGGCCATGACGGCGAACGCCTGATCGGCCATGCGGTGGAGGCGGTGTCTTGAGCTGGTTCAAGTTCGGCTTCGGCAAGAAGAAAAAGGACGACGCGCCTGGCGAGGCCGGGACCACGGAAGCGCCTGATGCGGCGGAGGCCGCCGCAGAAGCCGCGCCTGCGGCTGATCTCCAGCCCGGCCCCACCGCGCCGGGCCAGGCCACCCTCGAGCCGGACGCGCCGGTGGAGCCCGACCCGATCGCCCCGCCCGCGGCTGACGCTGACGCGCCGGTATACCCGGTGGAGCTTAGCGTTCCTGATGTGAATACAGACGGCGCTGTGCCTAAGCCGCAGGCGGCCCCGGCCGACGGCGTCTCCGACGGGAGCGACCGCCAGGGCCTGTTCGCGCGCCTCACCTCGGGGCTGAAGAAATCCTCCTCGCGGTTTTCGGAGTCCGTCTCGGCGGTGTTCACCCGGCGAAAGCTCGACGATGAAGCGCTGGAGGAGCTGGAAGACCTGCTCATCGCGGCCGATCTGGGCGCCAAGGCCGCCGGGCGGGTCACCGCCCGGCTGGCGCGCGACAAGTTCGACAAGGACGTGAGCCCGCAGGAAATCAAGGAAGCGCTGGCCGAAGTGGTCACCGAAATCCTGGCGCCCTACGCCCAGCCGCTGGATATGTCGGGCGACAACCCGCGCGTCGTGCTTTTCGTGGGCGTGAACGGCTCGGGCAAGACCACCACGCTGGGCAAGATCGCGGTGAAGATGACGCGCGAAGGCGCCGACGTGATCGCCGCCGCCGGCGACACCTTCCGCGCCGCCGCCGTTGAGCAGCTGGAAGTCTGGTCAAAGCGTGCGGGCGCCACCTTCATGTCGCGCCCGCTGGGCGCCGACGCCGCCGGGCTCGCCTTCGACGCCCTGGAGGCGGGCAAGCGCACCAACGCCGACGCCGTGCTCATCGACACCGCCGGCCGGCTGCAGAACAAGGCCGAGCTCATGGACGAGCTGAGAAAGATCGTCCGGGTTCTGAAAAAGCAGGATGCAAGCGCGCCGCACCACGTGATCCTGGTGCTGGACGGAACGGTGGGCTCCAACGCCATTTCCCAGGCCGAGGCCTTCATGGAGGCCGCGAACGTCACCGGCGTCATCATGACCAAGCTGGACGGCACCGCCAAAGGCGGCGCGCTCGTTCAGGTCGCGGAAAAATTCAAACTGCCCATCCATTTCATCGGCGTCGGCGAAGGCGAAGCCGACCTCACCGCCTTCGATGCGCGGGCGTTTGCGCGCGCTCTGGCGGGGCTTGAGAACTGAGGCAAAAGACCGGCGGAAACAGCCTCCTACCCCTCAGTCTCTTCACGCAGCATTTCCAGTTCCAGCCAGCGCTCTTCCTTGCCCGCCTTGTCGGCGCCGAGGGCCGCATGCTCCAGCGACAGGGCGTTGAAGCGGTCGGGGTCGCGGGAGAACAGACCGGCGTCGGCGAGCTGCTTTTCGATTCCGGCCATGCGCGCCTCGATCTTCTCGATCTCACCGGGCAGGGTCTCAAGGGCGTGCTTGTCCTTGAAGCTCATCTTCGCCGCGCGCGACTTCCGCGCGCCGGCCCCGGCGCCGGACGAAGCCTTCGAAGCGGACTTCGCCTCGGCCTTCTCGCGCGCCTTTACGCCTTCGCCGCGCTGATCGACCATGTCGGAATAGCCGCCGGCGTACACGCGCCAGACGCCGTCGGTCTCCCAAGCGATGGTGGCTGTGGCGGTGCGGTCAATGAAATCGCGATCGTGGCTGACCAGAATACAGGTGCCGTCATACTCGCTGATCAGCTCTTCGAGCAGGTCCAGCGTCTCCAGATCGAGATCGTTGGTGGGTTCATCCAGCACCAGAAGGTTGGATGGCAGCGCCAGGGCGCGCGCCAGCATCAGGCGCGCCCGCTCGCCGCCGGAGAGCGCCTTGACCGGCGTTCGCACCTGCTCTGAAGAGAACAGGAAATCCTTCATGTAAGCGGCCACGTGCTTGACCTGACCGCCCACCTCCACGCGCTCGCCGCCGCCGGGAGCGATGGCCTCGCTCACCGTCCAGTCGGGTTTCAGCGCCGCGCGCTTCTGATCAAGGCTCGCGATCTCCAGATTGGCGCCCAGGCGCACGGTTCCGGCGTCGGGCTCCAGCTCCTTTGTGAGGAGGCGGATCAGCGTGGTCTTGCCAGCCCCGTTGGGGCCCACCAGCGCGACGCGGTCGCCGCGCGCGATCTTGATGGAGAGGTCCTCCACGATAGGCCGGCCGTCATAGGACTTGGCCAGATGCTCGGCCTCGATCACCAGCTTGCCCGAGCGCTCGGCTTCAGACAGCGACAAATTCGCCGCGCCTTGCGGGCCGCGCCATGTTTTCAGCTTCGACTTCATGTCCACCAGCTCGCCGACGCGGCGCACATTTCGCTTGCGCCTCGCGGTGACGCCGTAGCGCATCCAGTCTTCCTCGCGGGCGATCTGGCGCGCCAGCTTGTGGCGCTCGGTTTCCTCGGCCTCGAAGACCTCGTCGCGCCAGGCTTCAAAATGGGCGAATCCCTTGTCCATGCGCCGAGTCACGCCGCGGTCGATCCAGACGACCTGCCGGGTGAGGTTTTCCAGAAAGCGCCGGTCGTGGCTGATCAGCACCAGCGCGCCCTTATGGGTTTTCAACTCGCTCTCCAGCCATTCGATGACCGGCAGGTCGAGATGGTTCGTCGGTTCGTCCAGCAGAAGGATGTCGGGCGCCGGAGCCAGGGTGCGCGCCAGCGCCGCGCGGCGCGCCTCGCCGCCGGACAGCGTGTCCGGCGGGGCGGCCGGATCAACGCCCAGATGCTCCACCAGATAGTCAGCGCGGTAATCCTCGTCGCCCGGCGCCAGCCCGGCGCGGACATAGTCGATCACGCTGTCATACCCAGCCAGATCCGGCTCCTGGGGCAGATAGCGCAGCGTCGAGCCTGGATGCACGAAGCGCTCGCCGGAATCCGCCTCGATGATCCCGGCCGCGATCTTGAGAAACGAGCTCTTGCCTGAGCCGTTTCGGCCCACAAGGCCGATCCGGTCGCCCTCGCCCACAATGATCTCGGCGTTGGTGAGAAGCGGCGTCGCGCCGAAGGTGAGCGCGGTGTCGGCGAGGGTGAGAAGCGGCGGGGCCATGAACGTCCTCGGCAAGGCGGCGGGACCCTTGCGTTAGCGCAAGCCCGCCCGGCTGTCATGGGCGATCCGCAACAAAGCCGGGAACCGGGCGCCTCGATCAGCGTTTTCTTTAAGAACGCGTCCGTTCGAATATTCACTTGGGACATTGTCAGCAAATTGAAATATTCGCAGCTATTTTGCGCTGCAACGAAAAGACGCTATAATCAATTCTCAAGTTTTCCAGACAAGGGAGCGCCGACCGTGGCAGCGACGTCCAAAAATCCTATCCTCGAACGTATCTATAACCTTGACGGCGGACCTGAAGAAACGCGTGACGCCTATAAGGACTGGGCAAAGTCCTATGACGAGGACACTGTCGAGGGCATGGGCTATGTCGCTCCGGCTGTGGCGGCGGACAAGGTGAAAAGCCTGGTGAAGCCCGATGCGGTGATTCTCGACGCCGGCTGCGGCACCGGCTTGGCGGGCGTCGAACTGGCCGAGCGCGGGTTCAAGACCATTGACGGCATGGATCTGTCGCCGGAGATGCTGGACGTGGCGCGCGAAAAGGGCGCTTACCGCAATCTTCAGCCTGAAGACATGACCAAGCCGCTCTCCTACGAGACCGATTCCTACGACGCCATCGTATGCGTGGGCACCTTCACCCACGCCCATGTGGGCCCGAAAGGCTTCAACGAGCTGGTGCGTATCACCCGCAAGGGCGGGCCCATCGTGGCCACGGTCCACGAGGAAGTCTGGGGCGACGGCTATGAAGGCCACTTCGCCAAACTTGAAGAAGATGGCAAGGCGAAAGTCGTTTCCATTGAGGAAGCGCCCTATCACCTCAACAACTGCAAGCTGGTGACGCTGGAAGTGCTCTAGCCGCCTCTCTCGGCAGCAGAATCAAAACCCCGCCCGGCGCGCGCCGCGGCGGGGTTTTTTTGATGCTGAAGCTATTGCGCAGCCTTCAAACTCTACCGGTTGCGGCCCAGCGTTTCGTGGCTTTCCACCCAGTCGCCGGCGACGACGGCTCCGGCGAGACTCACCTCGCCGGCGAGCACGGTGGCGGCGCAGATTTCGATGAAGCGGCCCACCTTGCCCTTGCCCTGACAGCCCAGCAGCTGCAGGCATTCGCCTTGAGTGGGCAGGCCGGTGCCGCCGCCGAAGGTCGCCACAATCAGCGCCGGCAGGGTGATGGACCAGTAATAGACCGGCTCGCCGGTCTCGGGATCGTCCTCGATGCGCACATAGGTCATCGCCGCGTGGCTTTCGGCGACATTGGCCGCATCCTGGCCGCAGGCGATGAACAGGGCGGCGAGCGCGTTGGCCGCGTGCATCCCGTTATTGGCCGAGCCCGCCAGCACCGATCCGGCGAAGGAGTTCAGCCGCGCCCGGAACAGCTCGTCGGCGCTCACCCCCACCCGCTCGCGCAGGAGCGCGTCGGGAATGCGCGCCTCGGCGATCACCCGCGCGCCGCGCGAATTGAGCATATTGAGCTGGGAGTGCTTCTTGTCGGTGTCCATGGCGCCCGACAGCGTGTAGCGGACGCCGCCGGGATGGGCCGACGCGATCCAGCGGCAGGCGGCGTCGGCGGCCTTGCCGGACATGTTCTGGCCAGCCGCGTCGCCGGTGGTGAAATTGAAGCGCGCATGGAGCATGGGCCCGATGGCGTAAGTCTCCACATGGGAGAGCTTGGCCACCGACGAGGTGGCTTCAGCCGCCGCACGCACGCCGTCCATATTGGCCTCAAGCCACTCTTTGAAGTCGCGCGCGCCCCGCGCATCATCAAAGTGAAACACCGGCGCACGCTGCATGAAGCGCTCATGGATGGTGGTCTTCACCCCGCCGGCCTCGGACAGGATGCGCATGCCGCGATTATAGCTGGCCACCAGCGTGCCTTCGGTCGTCGCCAGCGGCACGTAGACGTCCTCGTCGTCGATATGCTCGCCCCGCACGCGCAAGGGTCCGGCGACGCCGATGGGGATCTGGGCCGCGCCGATATAGTTCTCGATATTGCCTCGCGTTACGGCCGGATCGATGGACGCCGACGCCACGTGAGTGAGCTCGGCGCCGGTGCGCTGCTGTAAGAACTCCACCCGTTCCTGTGCAGCCTCGCGGGAGTGGTCGTTGTTGGCGCGGCGCGGAATACGGGCGCGAACGTCGTTTCGGCGGGATTCATCTGTCATGGGCGAAACCCTATCCGCGCTCGTCTGTAGCGTCGAGGTCGCCAGCGCCCTGTTCCTCTGCGCCTTTCACGCAAGCTCAAAATCGTCTAAACCGCGCGCTCCTTCCCGCCAGACACGACCGGACGCGCGACGATGAAAGCCTTCCCCGACAGTTACGACGCCAAAGCCTCTGAAGAGGCGCTGAAAACCCGCTGGGCGGAGGAGAAGGCGTTTCAGTGGGACCCGAACGCGCCGGCCGACAGCGATTATGTCATCGACACCCCGCCGCCCACCGTGTCGGGCGCGCTGCATATCGGGCACGTCTATTCCTACACCCAGGCCGACATCACGGCCCGCTACATGCGGATGAGCGGGCGCAACGTGCTTTATCCCATCGGCTGGGACGATAACGGCCTGCCTACCGAGCGCCTGGTGGAGAAGGTGAAGAAGGTGCGCGGCGGGACCATGTCGCGCGAAGATTTCGTCGCCCTGTGCCGCGAGGTCATCCCCGAATACGAGCAGCAATTCCGCGATCTGTTCACCCGCCTCGCCCTGTCGGTGGACTGGAGCCGGGAATACCAGACGATCTCCGATGAAAGCCGGACGATCTCGCAGATGAGCTTTCTAGACCTCTATCACAAAGGTCTGCTGGAGCGCCGGCTCGAGCCGTCTTTGTGGGATCCGGCCGACCGCACGGCGCTCGCCCAGGCCGAAGTCGAGGAGATCGAGCGCGAAGGCAAGCTGAATGAGATCCCCTTCGAGATCGAAGGCGGCGGCGAGCCCGCGGTGATCGCCACCACGCGCCCGGAACTGATCGGCGGCTGCGGCGCGCTGATGATCCATCCTGAACATCCCCGCGCGAAAGAACTGATCGGCAAGCGCGCGATCAGCCCGCTCTATCACGTGCCGGTGCCGATCATCGCCGATGAGGCCGTGGACCCTGAAAAGGGCACCGGCATGGTGATGTGCTGCACCTTCGGCGACATCCAGGACATCAACTGGTGGCGGACCCATCAGCTGCCCCTGCGCATCGTCATCGACCGCGCCGGCAAGATGATCGACGAGCTGCCCATCGGAACCGATGTATGGCCGAGCCTGGACGCGCCGGCGGCGCGTGAAGTCGTGGCGGCGCTGGCCGGTCTGAAGGCCGAGAAGGCGAAGGCGGCGATCCTTGAAATCCTCAAGGAGAGGGGCCTTCTGCTGGCCCAGAAGACCACCCATCAGGTGGTGCCCGTGGCCGAGCGCTCGGGCGCACCGCTTGAGATCATCGTCACCCCGCAATGGTTCATCAAGACGCTGGAGTTCAAGGACCAGATCCTTGAAAAGGCCAACGAGATCACCTGGCGTCCGGCCTATATGAAGCAGCGCCTGGAAAGCTGGGTGGAGGGGCTGAAATGGGACTGGCTGATCAGCCGCCAGCGCCATTTCGGCGTGCCGCTTCCCGTCTGGTATTCCAAGCGCTCCGGTGAAGAAGGCAAGCTCATCGTTCCGGGCGCCGACGAGCTGCCCATCGATCCCATGACCGACCTGCCCAAGGGCTATGAGGCCCACGAGGTGGAGCCCGAGCGCGACGTGATGGACACCTGGGCCACCAGCTCTGTGAGCCCGCAGCTGAACACCCGCGCAATCAACGAGGATTACGCCCTCGATATCGAAAGCCACCGCCGGCAGTTTCCCATGGCCCTGCGCCCGCAGGCCCATGAGATCATCCGCACCTGGGCGTTCTACACCATCGTGAAGGCGCTCCATCACCAGAACACCGTGCCGTGGAAAAACATCGCCATCTCCGGCTGGTGCCTGGCGGGCGACGGCTCGAAGATGAGCAAGTCCAAGGGCAATGTGGTCGACCCGATCAAGCTGCTGGACCAGTACGGGGTCGACGCCGTGCGCTTCTGGACGGGCACGTCGCGCCTGGGTCAGGACACGGCGCTGAGCGAAAATACGCTCAAGCAGGGCAAGCGCGTGGTGAACAAGCTGTGGAACGCCACCAAGCTGGCCCACATGGCTCTGAAAGCCGCCGAGGACGCCGGCGCCCTGGACCCGAAAACGGTGCGCGAGGATATCGCGTCCGGCGCCATCTCCCACCCGCTGGACCAGTGGCTGCTGGGCCGGCTGGCCGAGACGGTGAAGACTGCGACGGAGAACTTCGAGAACTACGAATATGCGGCGGCCCAGCGGGTGATCGAGGACTTCTTCTGGCGGACCTATTGCGACAATTATCTGGAGATCGTGAAGCGGCGCACCCGCTTTGAAGGCGCGCCGAGCCCCGAGGAAATCTCGGCCTGCCTGACGCTGTGGCACGCCACCGACACGATCATCCGCCTCTATGCGCCGTTCACGCCCTATGTCACCGACGCGCTCTACGACATCCTGCACGGCGACCGCGCCGAAGCGCTGGCGACCGTGCACGCGCGCGGCCAGTGGCCGAAGGGCGAGGATCAGGCCGAGCCGGGGGTCAACAAGGCCCAGGGCGAGGCGTTCACGGCGATCCTAGGCGCGGCGCGAAAGGTGAAGTCCGAAGCCCAGGTCTCCATGAAAACCCCCGCCTCCACCGTCACCGTTGTGGGGGAGAGCGATCTCGCCGCGCTGATCGGCGATACGCTGGAGGACCTTCTTGCCGTGACCAACGCGCAGACGGCCACGGCCGGCGACGCCCCCGCAGATGCGAAATCGGCAGCCTCGCCGGACGAGCGCTTCACCGTGGCGCTACAGCTTCAGCCCCAGGAGAAATAAGCGCTTGAGCGTCACCCGCTGGATCGTCCGGGCCCATAAATGGCTCGCCCTGGTCGTCGGAGTCCAGATTTTCCTTTGGGTTCTGGGCGGCTTCGCCATGAGCCTGATGCCCATCGAGCAGGTGCGCGCCGAGCATACGATCGCGCCCGCGCCGACCTACGCCCTGCCGCTGGATCAGGTGCTGACGCCCGAACGCGCGGCGGCGATAGCCGGCCTCGCCGACGTGGAGTCCGCGACGCTGACGCGCTGGCATGACGGGCCGGTCTGGCGCTTTGAATCGGGAGGCGAGACAGTGGTTGTGGACGCCCTGTCCGGCTTTCGCAGAACGCCCGTGGACGCCCAGTCGGCCCGCGACATCGCCGCCGCCGGTTACGCCGGCGAGGCGGAGATCTCCAACGTGGAGTATTTCGCAGAGCCCACTTTCGAGTATCGCCGCAATCACGCGGCCTGGCGGGTGAGCTTTGATGACGGCGAAGGCACGCGGCTCTATGTCGACGCCGCCGGAGTCATCGACGCCCGGCGCAACGACATGTGGCGGGTCTTCGACGTCTTCTGGATGCTGCACATCATGGATTATCGCGAGCGGGAGAATTTCAATCACCCGCTGCTGATCATCATGGCCGGGCTCGCCCTCTTCACCGTGCTGGCGGGGCTGGGCCTGCTGGTGGTGCGGATGCGCCGGATCGTGCTGGTGGAGCTGCATCGACGACGCAAGCGTGCGCTGCTCACGCCGAAGGACTAGGCCGCGCCGTCCTCGCTCTGGCCACCGCTGTCGGCGGTCCTGACCTCCCCCGCCGGCAGGGTGATCAGGAAGCGCGCGCCTTCATCCGGAGCGCTCTCCACCCAGATTCGCCCGCCCTGGCGCTCCACAGCCTGCTGGCAGATCGCCAGGCCGATTCCGGTCCCGGCGAACTCGTCGCGCCCGTGCAGCCGGGCGAAAGGCTCGAACACTTTCGCGGCGAAGCGCGGATCAAAGCCGATCCCGTCATCGGCGAAGCTCAGGCAGACCTCGCCGCGCTGCATGAATCCCTTCACCGCGATGCGCACGCCCGGCCCCTTGCGGTATTTCAGGGCGTTCGACAGAAGGTTGGCGAACAGGAGCTTCATGAGCACCGGGTCCGCACGCACCGCCGGCAGATCACCGTTTTCGATCACCGCCTCGGCATCGGCGATCAGCAAGTCATGGCCTTGCGCAACCTCGCGCCAGAGCGCGCCGAGATCCACCGTTTCCCGCTCCACGGGACGGCTTGAGGCGCGCGTATAGGACAGAAGATCGTCGATCAGCGTGCGCATGCGCCCGGCGGCGTCGACCAGGTATTCAAGGCTGCGGTCGGCGTCTGAATCGATCGTGCCCACATAGCGGCGGCGCAAAAGGCTGGCGAAGGCGGAGATCTTGCGCAGCGGTTCCTGCAGATCGTGGGAGGCGATGGTGGTGAAGCGGTTGAGCTCGCGATTGACCCGCTCCAGCTCCTGATTGCGGCCCTCCAGATCGCGGCCCGCCTGGTTCAGATCACCGACCTCCTGAAACACGCCGTGGGCGCGGACCGGTCGCCCAGCCTCGTCGCGCTCCCAAAACGCCGACAGGCGCACCTCTATGGGTTCGCCGGACCTGGTGAGCAGGGTGAGCGGGACGGTCCGAATCACTCCTTCGCGCATGGAGCGCGGAATGATGTCATCGCGCACGCGGGCCTGATCGGCCGGGGCGAAGAAGGACCAGCCCGGCGCGCCCATGGCGTCCTCGCGGCTACAGCCCATGCGCGCGACCCAGTAGTCGGAGACCATGATGGTGCGGCCCTGCGCGTCGATGGAGTGCATGAGGGCGGGCGTATTCTGATACACGGTCTCGAAGCGGCGCTTTTCCGCTTTCAGGGCCCGGGCGAAGGCGCGCTCGGCCGAGATGTCGATGACCACCCCGGCGGCCCGCAAGGCCCGGCCGGCCGGATCATGCTCGACGATGCGCCCGACCGTGCGGGCCCAGCGCCACCCCTCCGGCACGCGCAGCCTGTATTCCAGCGCGCCGAAAGGCTGACCCGCGGCGATCGCCTCGAACGCCAGGAAAGCAGTCTGGAAATCGTCCGGGTGTATGACTGCGCGCCATTCGGCGGCCCAGACTTCGCCGTCGGCGCCGGCGCTCATCCAGCTCGCCAGCCGGCCCTGAACGGTCTGCCGGCCGGTCCGAAGGTCGATCGACCAGATGCCGATCAGACCCGCCTCCACCGCTTCGGAGAGCTGACGCTCGCGTTCGGCGAGCCTTTGCTCCAGCTGCTTTCGCGCACCGATCTCAGAGATGAAACCGGAATAGCGCAGCACCGCACCGCCCGCGTCCTGTTCGCTCACCCCGCCGCGCAGGGACAGCCAGACAAGCTCCCCGTCCTCGTTGCGCACCCGGTACTCCACCTCGGTGACGCCGTCGCGAGCCAGCTCGCTTGTGGCCCGGTCGATCTGCGACTGATCCGCGTCAGGCACGCGGGCGCGCCAGTCTTTCATGCCCATCTCGAACGCGGGACCGGGCAGGCCGAGCCGTTCGAGCACAGCCCCGGTCAGGCGCAGGCGCCGCGCCTGAACTTCATAGGTCCACGCGCTCATCTGGGCGGACGCAGCCGCCTCGGCGGTGTCGGTCTCCGCATCTACTCCCGCAACGCCCAGGTCGCGCAGAAAGCCGGACGCGCGCCGCGCCCCGCGGCCGAAGCCGGGCTCGCGCGCGCCGCTGGCGTGGTGGATCCGCCAGAGCCCGCCCGGCGCGCGCACCCGGAAGCGCTGGTCCAGGCGGCCTCCGAACTCCATGGCCAGAAAGGCCGCGTTAAGCGAGGGAAGGTCGTCAGAATGGATCCGTCCACGCCAGCCGTCCGGACCGAACCCCGCCGGCGCGGGATAATCCTCCTCCAGCGCACCCTCCACCCAGCCTTCGCCGATATCGAAGTCATGGCGCCACGGGCTCAGACCGCCATGGCGCAGCGCCAGATCGAGTCGTGTCTGTGCCAACGACAGCTCCGGCCCGCCCCCGGATTCGCCACCCGGCTCGCTTGCAGGTGCAGCGACCAGCGTCGCCAGGAAGACGTCCTCGCCGGCGCGCCGCACCGTGATCCGCGCATTGAGCTCCTCGTCGTCAGGAAGGCGTACGCGCATCAAGGCGGGGCCCGCGGACGCAGACCACGCGGCGGCGAGCCGCCAGGGCGGCGCGTGCACGTCCAGAGGATCGATGAGCAGGGAGTCCAGGCTGCGCCCCTCCCACGGGCCAGGCCCGAAGCGCGCGGTGAAGGCGCGGTTCACCTGCCGGACCCGGCCGCCAGGCTCCACCAGTGCGGCGGCTTCGGCGAACGCGTCCAGAAGCGCGTCCGCCTCCGGCCCGTGTCGGCGCGAAGAGGGGGCGGAATGAGGCAAGCGGGACACCACGACCTTGGGGCGAATCACAGGGCTGTGCGTCACCATATCAGCGCGGGGCGCCCCGCGCTCTGGCCTTGACACGTCGAGCCGGTATGCTGCGCCTTACTTGAGGGGATCGTCTCACAGTAGGACGATCAAAAGCTTTTTTCGAGGGCCGCCGCCTTGACCGACTCCACCGCGCCGATCTTCCAGGTTTCCGATCTCAATGTCCGTTTCGGCACGCCCGACGGCGAGGTCCACGCTGTTCGCGGGATCAATCTGGAGATACGCGCCGGCGAATGCCTGGCGGTGGTGGGCGAATCCGGATCAGGCAAGAGCCAGACCTTCCTCGCCGCGATGGGCCTTCTGGCGTCCAACGGCAAGGCGCAAGGCTCGATCAAGTACGCCGGTGAGGAAATCCTCGGCCTGTCGCCGCGCAAGCTGAACCGGGTGCGCGGCAAGTCCATGACCATGATCTTCCAGGATCCGCTCACCTCGCTCACGCCCCACATGAAGGTGGGCGACCAGCTCAAGGAAGTGCTCGGCGTCCATATGAGGCTGCACGGCGCAGCCGCCGAGCAGCGCTGCGTCGACTGGCTGGAGCGCGTGCGCATTCCCGAGGCCAGACGCCGGCTGGATCAATTCCCCCACGAGCTTTCCGGCGGCATGCGCCAGCGCGTGATGATCGCCATGGCGATGCTGTGCGAGCCCGATCTCCTGATCGCCGACGAGCCGACCACGGCGCTGGACGTCACCGTTCAGGCCCAGGTGCTCGACATCATGGACGATCTGAAGGACGAGACCGGCGCCGCCATCGCGCTGATCACCCACGATATGGGCGTGGTGGCGCGCATGGCCGACCGCGTCCAGGTCATGAAGCACGGCGAATATGTCGAGACTGGCGATGTCTGGTCGATCTTCAAGAACCCCACCCACGCCTACACCCAGATGCTGCTGGACGCGATGCCGCGCATCGACCAGCCCGACAAGCCCGGCCATGAAGGCCTGCCCCCGCTCGACGCGGACGGCCAGGACGCGCCGCTTCTGGTTGCCGACAATGTGCAGGTTCACTTCCCGGTGAACGTGTCCGGCGGTCTGTTTCCCAGGACCAAGCCGCTCAAGGCGGTGGACGGGGTTAGCTTCGAACTTCGAAAAGGCGAGACGCTCGGCATCGTCGGCGAGTCCGGCTGCGGCAAGTCCACACTGGCGCGGGCCGTGCTGCGCCTTGTGGAGTCCACGGGCGGAGCGGTGAGCTGGATCGGCAAGGATCTTCTCTCCCTGAGCGCCGGCAAGCTGCGCAAGGAGCGAGAGGACCTGCAGATCGTCTTCCAGGATCCGCTCGCCTCGCTCAATCCGCGCATGACGATCGGCGCCTCGATTTCAGAACCCATGCTCACCTTCCGCAAGTCCATGACGGCGAAGGAGCGTGAGGCCGAGGTGAAGGCGATGATGGAGCGGGTCGGGCTCGATCCCAACATGATCAACCGCTATCCCCACGAGCTGTCCGGCGGTCAGAACCAGCGCGTCGGCATCGCCCGGGCGATGATCCTGAGGCCCAAGCTGGTGATCTGCGACGAGGCGGTGAGCGCGCTCGACGTGTCGATCCAGGCGCAGATCATCGACCTGCTGATCGGGCTGCAGAAGGATTTCGGCCTGTCCATGCTGTTCATCTCCCACGACCTGTCGGTGGTCCGCGAGGTCAGCCACCGGGTGATGGTGCTCTATCTGGGCCGTATCGTGGAGCTCGCGGACCGGCTCTCGATCTATGACGACGCGCGCCATCCCTACACAAAGGCGCTGATCAGCGCCGTGCCGATCCCCGATCCCGTGGTGGAGAAAAGGCGCGCGCGCCTGAAACTCGACGGCGATCTGCCCAGCCCGCTCGACAGCCGCGCCCAGCTGCGCTTCATGAAGTCAAAGCTGATCGACGACCCCGAAGCCGAGCAGTATCGCCCGAAACTTCTCGAGGTCGGCCCCGGCCACTTCGTGGCCGAGCACGATCCCATCGAGACGGTGCTGGAGGCCGAAGAGGGCGAGCTGGTCTAAGGCCCCTGCCCTGCCCCATCACCGCCTGTGAGCGCAGACCCGCCTCCTCAGCCCGTCGGTCTGCGGGCATGTGACGCTTCTTTCATTTGAACGGATTCCCACGGAGGTTATCGTTCGAAACGACGAAGGCGTTCTGCGCGCCTCACGCCGGAAATGAAGGGGCCTGCATGTCCAATCTGCGCCGTTTTCGCGTCCTCGCCATCGCCGCGATCGCCGGTCTGGCTTCGGCCTGCGGCCCTGGCGGCGGTGACCGGGCCGCATCCGGCGCGGACCAGCGCGCAGCCTTTGAACGCGCCGATTTTCCCCATGAGGCCAGCGACATCCCCGCCGATGAGGGCGTGCGCTACGGCGTCCTGGACAACGGCATGCGCTACGCGATCATGGAGAACGACACGCCCACCGGGACCGCGTCCATGCGCCTGGTGCTGAATGTGGGCTCGCTGGCCGAGGCCGAGGACCAGCGCGGCCTGGCCCACTTCATCGAGCACATGGCGTTCAACGGCACCACCAATGTGCCTGAAGACGAGATGGTGCCGCTGCTGGAGCGCTACGGCCTGGCCTTCGGCGCCGATTCCAACGCCTTCACTGGGCGTGAAGTGGTGGGCTACACGCTGGATCTGCCCTCCACAGAGGCGCAGGTGATCGATGTCGGCCTGTTCCTTCTGCGCGAGACGGTCTCGGAAATGCTGTTCGACACCGGCGCCATTGATCGCGAGCGCGGGATCATCGCCGGCGAGGAGCGCTTCCGGAACACGCCGGTCAGCCGGTTTTTCAACGCCTATTACGAGTTCCTCTATCCCGACACCCTGATTCCGGACCGCGATCCGATCGGGCTGTCGGAGGTGATCCAGAATGCGCCGCGGGAGGCCTTCCTCGCCTACTACGAAGAATTCTATACGCCCGAACGCGCCCTCCTGGTGGTCACCGGTGATTTCGACGCCGGCGCCATCGAGACGAAGATCCGCGACGGGTTCGCGATCCAGGTTCCCGGCCTGGAGATCGAGCGTGTGGAGGGTTTCTCCACCTGGGCGCAGCCCTCGCCGGCCGCCCCGGACCCCGATCTGGGCACGGTCTCGACCTTCGACGAACCCGCCTTCGGCTTTCACTATGATCCGGACGTCTTCACGCTGATCACCGTTGATGTGATCGAGCCGGGGCCAGGCGATGTGGACACAAGCGACACTCGTTTTGAGGGCCTGAAGCGCACACTCGCCAACGCCATCGTGCAGCGGCGCATCCAGAACCAGATTAATCGCGGCGACAGCCCGCTGGTGCAGGCCAATATCAGCTATTCCAACGAGTTCGGCCTGGTGGACCGGGCCGGCATGCTGGGCGTGTCCTCGCCCGAGCGCTGGCGTGAGGGTGTGGGGGTTCTGGAGAACGAGCTGCGCCGGGCGCTGGAGCACGGTTTCACCCAGGGCGAGCTGGACGAGCAGCTGGCCAATGTCCGCACCGGTTTGCGTAACGCCGCCGACCAGGCCGACACTCGCCAGACGGGCGAGCTGGCCGATGCGGTCTGGCGCGCCTGGATCAATGGCGACGTGTTCGCCGATCCCCGATACGCCCTCGACTGGTTCACCCGGATCGAAGACGAGTTGACACTCGCGGCCATTGACGAGGCGTTCACCGCGATCTGGGCCGCGGGACCGCCGCAGGTTTTCCTGGGCCTCAATCAGGAGCTCCAGGACGGCCCGGCGGCCGTGCGTGAAGCCTGGCGCGCCGCCAGCGCGGAGCCGGTGGACGCCCCCGTGGACGAGGTCGCGCAGGCCTTCGCCTACACCGATTTCGGGAATCGCGGCGCGGTGGTCAGCCGCGAAACCCTCGACGAGTTCGGCGTCACCCGCCTGGTCTTCAACAATGGCGTGCGCTTGAATGTCAAACCCACTGATTTCGAGGACAACGTCATCCGCCTGCGCGTGGATTTCGGCGCCGGCGATCTGACGCCCCAACCGGCCGCAGCCGCCGGCTCGATCCTGGGCGCGGTGTTCGGCGGCGGCGGACTGGACGCCCATGACCGCAACGCCCTGCAACGTCTTCTGGCCGGACGATCAGTGGGCTACGGGGTCGGCGTGGGGGACGACACGTTCTTTTTCTCGAACGCCACCACCCCCACCGATTTCGAGCTTCAGATGCAGGTTCTCGCCGCCTTCATGACCGCGCCGGGCTGGCGCGAGGACGGGTTGAACCAGTTCCGCGCCATCGCAGAGGAGGTGCGCCGCGGCCAGAACGCCCAAGCCGTTCAGGTGGCGATCAATCAGGTGTCGCGCATGCTGCGCTCCGGCGATCCGCGCTGGGGCTTTCCCACCCAGGAGGAGGTGGACGCCTTCACCATGGAGGACGCCCGCGCCATGCTCGAACCGGCGCTGGAGCGCGCGCCCATCGAAATCACAGTGGTCGGCGACATCACCGTGGACACCGCGGTGGACACGGTCGCCAGCACCTTCGCCGCCCTCCCCCCGCGCGATGAGAGCTGGCCGGATTTCGCCGGCAACGCGCAGGTCGAGTTTCCCGAGCCGACACCCGATCCCGTGGTGGTGCGCTTTAACGGACAGCCCGATCAGGGCATGGCCAATATCTACTATCCCGCCGGCGACGGGATTGATCCGCTGCGCCGACGCACGCTCACCCTGCTCAGCGAAATCTATCATCTCAAGGCCAATGACCGCTTCCGCGAGCGCGAGGGGGCGACCTACTCGGCCATCGTCTCCGGCCAGTACTCCGAAACCTTTGAAGATTACGGCTTCCTCTGGGTGGGGCTTGATGTGGACGTTAGCGATGTGGAGCGGATGTACGCGGTGGCGGACGAGATCGCGTCGGCCATGGCCACCGGAGAGATCTCCGAGGACGAGTTGCAGCGCGCCCGCCAGCCGCTGCTGGAGCAGCTGGAAGAGCAGCGCGAGCGCAACGCCTTCTGGGTGAACGCCCTGTCGCGCTCCCAGCAAGAGCCCGAACGCCTGGCGCAGATCCGCACGGCCGAAGACGATTATCGCAGCATTACCGTCGAGGCGCTCACCGCTCTGGCGGGCGAGGTCTTGCGGCCTGAGGCCGCTTACAGGGTTTCCATTCTACCGCGCCCCATGCAAGAATAATTTACAATCTGAGGCAGGCCCCTGAAGATCCGGGGCCGGAGGCCTGAAGGGGAGAGGTTATGATCTCGATGATTTGTTTGCGCGCGGGCTCCGCGCTGGCGCTGATCCTGGCGGCCGCCGTCAATCCGGGCCAAAGCGCCGCCGCAGCCGTCTTTCAGGAGCAGGCGGGAGAGCCCGCCTTCGCGCACGAGAACAGCGATATCCCGCCCGATCCCGGTGTGCGCTACGGCGTTCTGGATAACGGGCTGCGCTACGCGATCATTGAGAACGACACCCCGTCCGACCAGGCTGTGATCAACATGGTCTTCAATGTCGGCGAGCTGGCCCAGGACGAAGACCAGATGGAAGTGGCCCACTTCCTCGAGCACATGAATTTCAACGGGACCACCAATGTGCCCGAAGGCGAGATGGTGCGCCTGCTCGAACGCTACGGGCTGGCCTTCGGTCCCGACACCAACGCCTTCACCAGCGCCGAAGCCACGGGCTACCTGCTCAACCTGCCCGGCGCCGAGGAAGAGATCGTCAACGCCGGCCTGTTCCTGATGCGCGAAACCGCGAGCGAGATGACCTTCGACGCGGGTGCGCTCGATCGCGAGCGCGGCGTCATTATCGGCGAGAGCCGCGCCCGCAACACGCCGCAGCGGCGCTATTTCGAGGCCCGTAGCGCGTTTCTGTTCGAAGGCGCCCGTCCTGCCCGGCCGCTAAGCCCGTCGGATGACTATATCCAGTCGGTCCCGCGCGAGGAATTCGTGCGATTCTACAACGACTTCTACGTGCCTGACCGGGCGCTGCTCGTGGTGGTCGGCGATATCGACGCCGACCAGATCGAGGCGAAGATCCGCGACGGGTTCGCGCTCAACATCCCCGGCCTGGAGGTAGAGCGCGCGGACTCCTTCGCGAGCTGGCGCCAGCCGGGCGACGCGCCGGACACCATCGATCTAGGCGAATTTCCTGACTTCTCGCAGGCCCGCGAAGGCTATTTCCACGATCCCAACCTGTTCACCGTCGTGAGCGCCCATGTCTACACCGAGGCCGAGAACGAGCCGGACACCTTCCAGACGCGCGGTGAAGCGCTCCTGCTGCAGCTGGGCTCGAGCATCGTGGAGCGACGCATCCAGTCGGAGATTTCGGCGGGGACGTCCCCCTTCCTGCAATTCTCTATGGGCAATGGCGAGAGTTTCGACCTGTTCGACAGCTCCAGCGTGCTCGCCGTAATGTCGGAAGGTCGCTGGGAGGAAGGCGCGGCCCGCATCGAGCAGGCGATCCGGCGCGGTGTGGAGGAAGGCTTCACCCAGGCTGAGCTGGACGAGCAGCTGGCTAATGTTGAGACCAGTTTGCGCAACGCGGTAGAGGCCGCCGGAACCCGCGAGAGCGGCGGGCTGGCCCGCGGGCTATGGGGCACGTGGCTGGGTGATCGCGTGTTCAACCATCCCGAAGTGAACCTCGCCGCCTTCAACGAGCGGCGTGACGAGATCACCGTAGAGGCCGTCGAGGCCGCCTTCGCCGAGCGCTGGACCGCCAACCCGGTGCAGCTTTTCCTGGCCACCAATGTCGAGGTCGATGACGGCGCTGAGGCGATCCGGAGCGTCTGGGAAGCCTCCCGCGAAACCGCGGTTGAACCCGTGGAGGACACCGGCCCGCAGGAGTTCGCCTACACTGATTTCGGCGCGCCCGGCGCGATTGCATCGCAAGGCCGGATCGAGGATCTGGACGTCTTCACCTATGTCTTCGAGAATGGCGTGCGGCTGAACGTCAAGCAGACCGATTTTGAGGACAATGTGATCCGCATGCGCGCCGATTTCGGCGCCGGCCACCTGACGCCCGCGCCCACGAACGGCGACACCGCGCTTCTGACCTCCGTGTTCACTCAAGGCGGACTTGAGGCCCATAGCGAGGACGAGCTGAATCGCATCCTGGCGGGCAAAGCTGTCTCCACCGCGTTCAGGGTTTATGACCGCACCTTCACCGTGTTCGGCTCGACGACGCCGGAGGACGCTCAGCTCACCGCCCAGGTCATGACCGCCTACATGATGGCGCCGGGGTGGCGCGAGGACGGGCTGCTACGCTTGCGCGCGGCCGAACCTGAGGCGCGCCGCAATCTCTACGCCTCCACCGGCGGCGTCTTGAGCGCGGAGATCAATCCCATGCTGCGCGGCGGCGATCAGCGCTGGACTTTGCCGGACAGCGAGGTGATCGCCGCCTTCTCGATGCCAATCGCCCGCGAGATCCTGGAGCCGGCCCTGCAGCGCTCGCCCATCGAGCTGACGATCGTGGGCGACATCACGCCGGAAGACGCGGTGGCGCTCGCAGCCTCCACCTTCGGGGCGCTGCCCGCGCGCGAGGCCGACTTCCCCCTGCCCGCCAGCAGCGACGCGCTGAACTTCCCGGCCGCTACTGACACGCCGGAAATCGTGCGCTTCAATGGCGAACCCAACCAGGCCTACGCCCTGACCGTCTGGCCCACGACCGACGGCATGGACCAGGCCGAGGAACGCAAGCTCAGCCTGCTGCGTGCGGTATTCCGCCTGAAGGCCACCGATGTTCTGCGCGAGGAGTTGGGAGCCACCTACAGCCCCAGCGTTTCAAGCAGCAATTCGGAGGTGTTTGAAGGGTGGGGCTATCACTGGTCAGGCGTCGACGTGGAGCCGTCCAATATCCCCGTGGTTTTCGAGGCGGTGAGGGGCATCGCCGCCGAGATCGCCGAAGGCGGGGTCAGCGAGGATGAGATCCAGCGCGCGCGCCAGCCCATCCTTGAGTCCATCCAGGAAAACCTCGAGCGCAATAATTACTGGCTCGGCCTTCTGGGCCTGTCGCAGACCTATCCGGCTCAGCTCGACGAGCACCGGAGCGCGATGCAGGACTATGAGACCCTGACCCCGGCCGACATCTCGGCGAGCGCCGCGCAGTATCTCCAGCCCGATCGGGCCTGGCGTGCGGTTATTCTCGCCGAAGGCGTCGAGGCGCCCTAAGCTCTCATAGGTGACAACACGGCCGCGCCCGCCCTCCTTAACGAGGGGGGCGGGCGCCGGCGACACGGGGAGAGACCATGCCGAGAACCGCCGCCCTCGCCGGCGCGAGCCTTCTGGCCGCCGCTGCTTCGATGATCGCCGCTTCATCCGCCTTCGCCCAGGACGCCGCGCCGGAACGGGTTGCAGAGGGCAATCTGGTGATGGAGAACATCCCCGAGATACCCGCAAGCGTGGGCGAGCGACTGCAGCAATATTCCAATATCCGCTCGGCGAGCTTTTCCGACTTCAAGCCGGGCGGCGGTATCTACATCACCACCCGCTTTGGCGAGACCACGCAGATCCACGCCGTGGAAGCGCCCCTGGGCATGAGACGCCAGGTGACCTTCTTTGATGAGCGCACCGGCGGCGCCCGCGTGCGGCCGGACGGCTCGGGCCAGTTCGTGTTCTCCAAGGATATCGGCGGCGACGAGTTTTATCAGGGCTTTGTCCATGATCCCGAAACCGCCCAAACCACCCGCTTCACCGAGGCGGGCACCCGCAACGGCGGGGTCACCTGGACCGAAGACGGCGCACTCGCCGCCTGGGCGCGCAGGCAAGACGGCGACCCGGACGCCGACATTCTGACAGCCGACCCGTCCGACCCTTCAAGCCTGCGCGTGGTGCTGGAAGGCGAAGGCGCGCTGTTTCCCAGAGACTGGTCGCCCAACGGGCGCGATCTTCTGGTGGGGCGATACTACTCCATCACCCACGCCGACCTCTTCGTGCTGAACACCGAGACGGGCGAGATGAGCGAGATCCTGCCGGACGTAGACATCGCCTATGGCGGCGCCGAGTTCGCAGCCGACGGCGAGAGCGTTTACGTGGTGACCGATCTCGATAGCGAGTTTCGCCGGATCCTGGAGGTGGATCTCGCTGACATGTCCACCCGCACGGTGACGCCCGAGCACGGCTGGGACGTGGAGGCCATGGACCTGGCGCCGGACGGATCAAAGCTGGTCTACACGATCAATAACGGCGGCAATGGCGAGCTGCGGATGATCGATCCAGAAACCGGCGACAACCTCGCCGTCCCTGACCTGCCGCTGGGTCTGATCGGCTCGCTGCAGTTCGACGCCGCCGGAGAGCGGCTGGGCTTCACCCATGTGAGCGCGCGCTCGCCGGGCGACGCCTGGACCTATGATCTGGCCTCCGACGACCTGGTGCGCTGGACCCGCAGCGAGGTCGGCGGTCTGGACACCGAGAGTTTCGCGGAGCCCGAGCTGATCAGCTATGAGAGCTTTGACGGGCTGGATATCCCGGCGTTTTACTACCGCTCAGAGGGCGAGGGTCCGCGCCCGGTCATCATCGACATCCATGGCGGCCCGGAAAGCCAGGAGCGGCCCGGCTTCAACACCTCGATCCAGTACTGGGTCAATGAGCTGGGCGTGTCGGTGATCACCCCGAATGTGCGCGGCTCGGCCGGATATGGCCGCGAATACGTCATGATGGACAACGGCTTCAACCGCGAAGACAGCGTTCGAGATATCGGCGCCCTGCTGGACTGGGTCGCCGCCCAGCCCGAGCTCGATTCGGAGCGGGTCGTGGTGTATGGCGGCTCCTATGGCGGCTATATGGTGCTGGCCTCCATGGTCCATTTTTCGGACCGGCTCGCCGGCGGGATCGACATTGTCGGCATCTCCAATTTCGTCACCTTCCTGGAGAACACCAACGGCTATCGCCGTAATCTGCGCCGGGCCGAATACGGCGATGAGCGCGATCCTGAGATGCGCGCCCATCTGGAGGCGATCAGCCCGGCCAATCAGGCTGATCGGATCACCGCGCCGCTCTTCATCATCCAGGGCGCCAATGACCCGCGGGTTCCCGCTAGCGAGGCCGAGCAGATCCTGGCCGCCGTGCGCACCGCGGGCGGCGATCCCTGGTATCTGCTGGCGCTGGACGAGGGCCACGGCTTTGCGAAGAAATCCAACCGGGATTTCCAGCGCCAGGCCGAGACCATGTTCCTGAGCGATGTGCTCGAACTCGATTGACACTGGAGCCTTAAGACCCGAACCCTTCGCCCCGGCGCAACCCTGCGCCCGGGCCCGGCGTTCACGGGGAGAGCGATCGGGACCGGCCCGCTCTCGCGCCCAACGCCGGTAGACCAGCCATGCGCGCCGACGCGGCGTGCGCCATTGAAGGATACGCCATGTTACGCCTCCGCCTGACAGCCTCCGCCGCGGTTCTGGCCCTTGGACTGGCCGCCTGCGGTTCACAGAGCGAGGACGCTCAAACCGGGATGGACGGGGAAGCGGCCGAAGCGGGCCAGAGCAGCGACGCCGCGGCCGCGGGCGACGCGGACCAGCCCGACGCTGAAACCAACGAAACCGCCGGCCAGCCCATGCGCGCCGGCCCCCGGCCCAGCGGAGAGATCATGGAGATCGTCACCCAGGCCCGCGCCTGCGCCACCGACCAGGGCGCGATGGAATTCACCGCTCCCGATCAAGGCGAAGGCGTCGATCAGGCGAGCTATAACGCCGAGGTCTCGCGCAGCTATCTGGAACAGAACGCCGGGCGCGACTGCGTATTCGAACTGCCCAGCGGGCTTCAGTTCACCATCGTCACCGCCGTGGAAGATGCGCCCTCGCCCAATCCCGGCGAACTGGTGCGCGTGGACTATGAAGGCCGGCTGGTGTCCGGCGATGTCTTTGACAGCTCCTATGAGCGCGGCCAGGCGGCGGTGTTCCCGTCCGACCGGTTGATCTCCGGCTGGGTCGAGGCGCTAGCGCTGATGCATGTTGGCGAGGAGTGGACGCTGTTCATTCCGCCCGAGCTCGGCTACGGCCAGCGCGGCACGCCCGGCGGCCCGATCGGCCCCAACCAGGCGCTGGTGTTCAAGATCGAACTGCTCGGCCTGCCGGGCCGCGAGCAGAGCGGCGTGGACGGCGAAGGCGGATAGACTTGATATGACGGACCCCACGTCGCGCGACTGGCTAACCGAGCTGGTCGCGTTCGACACCACGTCCCGCACGTCCAATCTTGCGTTCATCACCCATGTGGAGGCGTTCCTGGAAAGCCTCGGCGCGCGGTGCGAGCGCAGCTATAGCGATGACGGCTCGAAGTCCAATCTCCACGCCGTGCTCGGGCCGCCGGCCGAGGGCGGCGTGGTGCTGTCCGGCCATAGCGACGTTGTGCCGGTGGACGGTCAGGCCTGGACCAGCGATCCCTTCACCCTGACCGAGCGCGACGGCAAGCTGTACGGTCGCGGCTCTTGCGACATGAAGGGCTTCATCGCCTGCGCCCTCGCCGCGGCGCCGGACTTCGCCAAGGCTCCGTTGAAACGCCCGGTTCATTTCGCCTTCTCCTATGATGAGGAGATCGGCTGTATCGGCGCGCCGCGCATGATCGAGATGATGGCCGCCAAAACCCCGCGCCCCTCCTGCGTCATCGTGGGCGAACCCACCCTGATGCAGGTGGTGACCGGCCATAAGGGCCTGTACTCGGTGCGCGTGGAAATCCACGGCAAGGAGGCCCATTCAAGCCTGGTGGAGAGCGGCGCCTGCGCCACTACGGCGGCGGTGCGCCTGATGAACCAGCTGGTGGAGGAGTCCCAGGCGCTCAAAAGCGCCGCACCCGCCGACAGCCCGTTCGACCCGCCCTATGGCACACTCACCATCGGGCGCATGGGCGGCGGCACGGCGATCAATATTCTGGCGCGCCACGCCTGGTTCGAGGCGTTGATGCGACCGGCGCCCTGGGATGACGGGCCGGGCCTTGGCCGCCGCCTCATGGAAAGCGCCGCCGCGCTGGAGGCGGAGCTGCAGATGCGCGCACCCGAAGCGCGTGTGGAGGTGTCGATCCTCAGCAATGTCCCGCCGCTAAGGCCTGAAACCGACGGCGAGGCTGAACAGCTCGCCCGCCAGCTCACCGGCGACAACTCCCCCCGCGTCGTGGCCTACGGCACCGAAGGCGGACAGTTTCAGGAGGCGGGTTTCTCGACCATCGTGTGCGGGCCCGGCTCCATCGAGCAGGCCCACCAGGCCGACGAATTCGTCGCTATCGAGCAGCTGGGCCAGTGCGACGCGTTTCTGGTCAAGCTGAAGGACCGGCTCTGCGCCTGACGCGGGCTATCGGCGTTCGTGCGCAAGCTCCGAGAGTATGTCACCATCGCCACGCCTTTTTGTGGAGCACCCCAATGAGCGTCTACCGAGTGATCTACACGTCGCGTCCCTACGGATTCGACTCCGGCATGTTGAACGGCATCTTGATGGACGCCCGCCGCGCAAACGCCCGCGACGACATCACCGGGGCGCTGATCTGCCGCGAAGACATCTACGTCCAATGGCTTGAAGGCCCGGAACCAGCCGTCAAAGCTGCCATCGAGCGCATCCGGCGCGATGACCGCCATCTGGAAGTGACGATGCACGTGGAGAAGGGCGGCTGCGAGCGCATGTTCGGCCAGTGGTCGATGCTCCATGACCCTGCCGCAACCTGGATCTGGCCCCAGGCCGCGGTTGCGGCCGGCGCCGCGGCGAAGGCCACGCCCGAGGAGGTGGAAGGCTTTTTCATGCAGCTTCGTGACAAGCACGAAACGCCCCGCGCTGTCTGAATACCCCGACACCGTATGCGCATCTTACGCGCGGCGAACGCGCGGCCGGCCGCTCCCAGGCTCGGAGCGACGCCCACTTTAAATACAAGACCGAGCGCCATGGGCACGGGCGCGCGCCAGGAGTTTCAGCCACGATGTCGCCGTGGGGGCGCCGCGCTCTATCTAGGGCCGCTGGTAGCGCACCAGGATGACAATGAGCCAGACGCCCCAACGCGACGACTCCGCCCGCTATGACGTGTCCGGCGACTGGGGCGAGGACAATCAGGCCTGGTGGGAGTGGTATGTGTCGCTCGCCCACAATTCCGAAGAGGCGCGCGAGCGCATCCCTGCGACGCTCTCCGGCGCGCCGCCGGCCAGTGACGAAGCGCTTGCCGCAGAACTCGCCGAGCCCTACGCATTTCAGCCTCACCAGATCGAAGCGTTTCGCCGGGACGGCTCGGTCAAGCTGCCTGCGATGATCTCGCCCGGCGCCGCGGCGCGCCTGCGCCAGGTCATGGCGCAGCGTCTGGGCGAGGCCTTTTCAACGACGCTGGACGGCGGCGCCGACGGGCGCTTTCTTAGCCTTGAAATGGTCTGGCTCACCGATCCGGTGCTTCGCGCTTTCACGCTAAGCCCGCGCATCGCGGGGGTTTGCGCCGCGCTTCTGGGCGTGCCGGCGGTGCGGCTTTACCATGACAATCTCTTGTCCAAGGAGCCGGGCTGCGGCCGCACGCCCTGGCATTTTGACGCCCATCACTTTCCACTGGCCACCAATGACGTGGTCACCGCCTGGATTCCCGCCCAGGCGATCCCGCGTGAAATGGGCCCCCTCGCCTTCGCCCGGCCCATCGAGGCCTGGCGCCTGGTGGAGGATATCCGGTTCGACAAGACCGATGACAGCTATGACCGGCGCGTCGCGCAGACCTTCCGCGAGCACGCCACGCAAGTGGACGACAGCGGGTTCGACGAGGGAACGGTCAGCTTCCACCATAATCTGAGCTTTCATACCGCTGGCGGCAATTTCACGACGCTGAGCCGGCTGGTTCTGGCCAACACCTATTATGTCGACGGCGCGCGCGTCGTGGACGCGCCGACGCTGGTCTCCGGCGACTGGCGCAAATTCATTCCTGACACCGAACCGGGCGAGATCGCGGCGAGCGCGCTGAACCCGGTTTGCTGGCCCAACCCCACGGAGCGCTGATGTCCGACACCGTCACACGAAGCCTGGCCCACTGGAGCGAGGAACGCCGGTCCGGCATGGAGGCGTTCTATCGCCTGGCCACCAAGGATTACCGGCATCTGGCCGAATCCGCAGACTGGAAAGCCTGGCTCTCAGACTGCGCGGACAAGGCCGGCGACCGGGCGCTGCGCCTTCTGGACGTCGCCTGCGGCTCGGGCAAGTTTCCCAACGCTCTCATCGAGCACGCCGGCATCGCCGAGGCGGGACTTGGGCGCATCGAGTATGATCTGCTGGACCCGGCGGCGTTTTCCGTCGCCGAGGCCAAGGCCGCCCTCAAGCCGCCCTTCTTTCCCGCCGGCGAGCATGTCTGCACGCTGCAGGACTTTGACAGCGCGGACAGGCCGTACGACATCGTCTGGGCCACCCACGCCCTCTACGCCCTGCCCCGTGACGAGCTGGAAGCCGGGCTGAAGCGCTTTGTGGCGGCCATGGGCGCAGACGGGTGCGGATTCATCGCCCACGCCTCGGAAGCATCCCACTATCTCACCTTCTACCGGGCCTATCTTGAAGGCTTCGGCGTCACCGACAGCGAACCCTACACCTCCGGCGAGGATCTGGTGGCCGTGCTCACAAAGCTCGGCGTGGCGTTCACGGCGCGCGAGATCACCTATGAAAACGGCGCGCCGGATTCAGAGCGCGCCGCGGTGGAAGGCTATCTGCAGCGCTGCGTCTTTGACGATTCGGTGACCCTGGACGCGCTGCTGGCCAATCGTGTGACCGGGCCTTATCTGAAAAAATGCCGACAGGGCGAAGACTGGCGGTTCGCCCAGACCGTGACGCTCATAACCATCCAGTGAGCCGGCCATGATGCGCGCTATCCCATCCGCGCTGGCGGCCACGCGGGCGACGGTCGCCTTCGCCGGCCGGTCCTGGGCGGCGCTGGCCTTCGGCTTCCTGCTGGCGTTCGGCTCCAGCGTGGGACAGAGCTATTTCATCGGCCTGTTCGGCGCAGACATACGCGCTGATCTCAGCCTCTCCCATGGCGCGTTCGGCGGGATCTATTCGGCGGCGACGCTGGCGAGCGCCGGGTCGCTGCTGTTCGTGGGCAAGCTGGCAGACCAGATCCCACCGCGCGGCGCAGCCCTTCTGACTACGCTCTGGCTGGCTGGCGCGGCGGTCCTGATGGCTTTCGCCGCCAATGCGGTGATGCTCGGCGCGGCGCTGTTCGCCCTGCGCCTCGGGGGTCAGGGCATGATGAGCCATATCGCGCTCACCACGCTGGGCCGCTGGTTCCAGCGCGAGCGCGGCAGAGCCGTAGCGCTGGCCACGCTGGGATTTCCCAGCGCCGAAGCCATGCTGCCGCCGCTGGTGGCCATCGGCCTTGTCCAGCTGGGCGCGACGTCGGTCTGGCTCATCGCTGCAGTGTTGATGATCGGACTTGTAGCGCCGACCCTGTTCGTCCTGTCGACCCTGGCCGGTCGGGCGCAGATCCGCGCCGCGGCCGCAGCCGCCCCGAGCGCGCCCGGCGATGAGACGCCATCCTGGACGCGCGCTCAGGTGCTCAAAGACCCGCGGTTTTACGCCATCTGCCCGGGACTACTTGCCGCGCCCTTCATCGTCACCGGCCTTCTTTTCCATCAAAGCCGGCTGGTGGAGATCAACGCCTGGTCACTGTCAGGGTTTGCAGCGCTCTTCCCGCTCTTCGCCGCCGCCGCGGTCGCCTCCGGTCTTCTGACCGGCGCGCTTGCCGACCGCTACGGCTCTCGCCGGGTCCTGCCCGCCTATCTGGCGCCGCTGGGTCTGGCGCTTTTGCTGTTCAGCGTCACAGACAGCCTGGCGATCGCTGCTGTATGCATGACGCTCACCGGCGTGACCGCCGGCGGCGCCACGGTCCTGTTCGGCACGGTCTGGGCCGAGCTGTACGGCCTCGCCCATCTGGGCGCGATCCGCGCCCTCGCCGTATCTCTCATGGTGTTCGCCACAGCTCTGGGCCCCGGCGCCATGGGCGTGCTGATCGATCTCGGCGTAAGCCTGGACGCGCAGTTTCAGGGTCTGGCGGTCTATGTCGCGGCCTGTATCGCAGGCCTCTTGTGGCTGCAGCCACGCCTTACCGCCAGAACGCCCCCAATTCCGGCCGATGGAGCCGCAAGATAATGACAACGAATTCGCCCTCTCCGGCCCGGCCGGCGCCCGTCGCAGAGCCTCTGCCCCTTCAAGCAGGCGATCGCGGTGCGCTGCTGCGCGCCCATCTCAACGCCGTCCATGAGAGGGCCGCCGGGTTCACCGAGGCGTGCGCCGCCAATTGCCGCAACGCCGCCAGCCTCAACAGCTATGAATGGCTGAGCCAGGCGGTGCAGCCGCCCCGGGGCGGGCATGTGCTGGACCTCGCCTGCGGCAGCGGCGTGCTGCTGGAAGAATGCCGGGACCGATACGGCGCAGGAGTCGCTCTGTCCGGGGTCGATATGAGCCCCGACGAGCTGATCCTGGCGCGCGACCGGCTGGCCGATGCGGACGTGGCGCTGCACGAGGGCCTCGCCCAGTCGCTCGGGTTCGCCGGCGACGCAGAGTTTGACGCCGTGCTGTGCCACTGGGCGCTGACCCTGATGGATCCCCTGGAGCCGGTGCTGGCCGAGATTGCGCGGGTGCTGAAACCTGGCGGCGTGTTCGCCGCGATCGTCGACGGGCCGACCGAGACCGCGCGCGGCTATGGGGAGCTCTGCACGCTCATCGACTCCCATGTGCGTGCAGCCCGCCCTGACTACGCCGAGCTTGGCGATCCCCGGGCGCGCGACGGCGCCGCGCTGGCGCAGCTTGTAAGCGACCTCTTACCCAAGGCGCGTGTCACGGTCGAGAGCGACGTCTTCGCCATGGAAGGCGCGCCGGAGCGCCTGGCGGCGGAGACAGCCGGGTTTTTCTACTCAAGCTTCGTGCTGAGCGAAGACGGACGCCGCGCCTTGCTGAACGATCTCGCCAGCTTCTTCGCCACCACGGGCGCCGGCCGCTATGAAATGCCGGTCAATCGCCTGCGGGTGGTCTGCGCCTAGCGGCGTCAATACCTAGCTCGCGGCGATCCGCGCCGGCGTCGCCGCCTTCGCCGCGGCGTGAGCCAGCAAGGCCGGCGACAGAAGCACCGCCATGCGCTCAGCCGGGCTGAGCCAGGCGCAGGCTTCGGCCAGCGTATGGCTGCGGACGAGCTTTTCGCGGGCGATGATTTCAGCCTCGAAGAAGGCCGAATCCACCGGGTCCAGCTGGGCGACATGGAAGGCCAGAAGGTCCGGATCGGCCACCAGATCCTCGATCGTGCCGGCAAGCGGCCGTGCGCGCCATGGGGTGAGGCGTGCGGTCATGGCTTCGATCGCCGGCGCTGCGCCCGCTTGCTCTTCCGGCGTCCGAAGAACGGCCACCCGCTTCAAGGCGAGCCCGATACTGCGCATGCCGCTGATCCATGACAGAAAAGGCGAGAGCAGAAGCCCCGCGGTGACCGGCAGCGTCCAGAAGAACAGGCCCAGCTCGATGGTTGCGGTGAGGGCGGCCAGCGCCAGACCGGTGACGAAATGCCAGGCGTGGGCCCGCCAGGCCGCCGCAAAGCTGATCGGCCCGTCATCGCGGCGCTGGGGCTTCCATCCGGCGTCGCGGCCCAGAATGATATCCAGGATGATATTGGCCTGGGCCAGCATCATCACCGGCGCGTAAAGCGCGCTTAGGACCGTCTCCAGCAGAACTGAAAGCGTGAACGCGACCGGTCCGCCATATTGCATCAGCCGGCGCGGCCGCAGCATCACCGACAACCAACCCAGCAGTTTCGGGGTGAGCACCACGGCCATGGCCAGAATGAAGAGCTGAATAGCGCGCTCGGAATCAAACACCGGCCAGGTGGGAAACAGGCCCGGCGCGGCGAAGTAATCCGGCTCGGTCAGCCCCGCCTGAACCGCGATGACGAGGCCGGTGGCGATCAGCGCAAGCCAGACCAGCGCGCTGACATAGCTCATGATCCCCATGAGAAGATGGATGCGGCTGACCAGCGTCAGGCCGTCGGCGAACGCGAAGCGGATGTGCTGAAGATTGCCCTGGCACCAGCGCCGGTCGCGAATGATGACATCGGAAAGGGCCGGGGGCGCTTCTTCGTAGGTCTCCACCAGATCGGTCGCCAGCTCGACCCGCCAGCCCGCCCGGCGGATCAGCGCGGCTTCAATGAAATCATGGCTCATCACCGGCCCTCCGAAGGGCGGCTGGCCTGACAGCAAGGGAAGCTTTGCGCTCTGCGCGAAGGCCTTTGTGCGGATGATCGCGTTATGGCCCCAGTAATTTGCTTCGGGCCCGTGCCAGAAGCCGAGCCCGGCGGCGAAGACCGGGCCGTAGCACCGGTTGGCGAATTGCTGCAGGCGGCCGAACAGGGTGCGCGCCCTGACGATGCGCGGAATGGTCTGGAGCAGCCCCAGCCCGGGATCGCCGGCCAAGCGCCGCGCCAGCTCTCGAATGACGCCGGTCCCCATCACCGAGTCGGCGTCCAGCACCAGCATGGCGTCATAAGCGCCGCCCCAGCGCTCGACCCAGTCGGCGATGTTTCCGGCCTTCTTTTCAGTGTTGGCCCGCCGGCGGCGGTAATAGACCGGGCAGGCGTCGCCGGCCTGCTCCACCAGCTTTGAAAACACCGCCTCTTCGCTGATCCACGCCTCGGCGCGATTGGTGTCGGCGAGCAGGAAGACGGCGAACCGCCCCGGATCGTCGACGGCGAGCTCGCCCGCCATCGCCTCCACCGCCGCCGCGATGCGCGTGGGCTCTTCGTTATAGACCGGAATGAGAATAGCGGTCCGGGCGGAGTGCTCTGAACTCAGGCGCTGGCGGCGTGTGCGCAGGACCGCCGCGGGAAAGCCGAGCACCACCTGGGCGGCGGAAAACGCGACCCAGCCAAAGCTGATGGCGAACAGGACCAGGAAAACCCATTGCAGGATCGTCAGGCCCGCATCGGCATTCATCACCTGATAGGCTTCATGCACGCCATAGACGGTGATCGCAGCCGTCAGCGCGATCAACACGAAGCGGCTGATGACCAGATCAATGCGGGTCGAAAACCCCAGGGACTGCACGCGGCTGCGCACACCGCCGACCCTCTGGCGCGGCATGGCCAGCGGGCTTTCCGGCGGCAGGGCGCGGGACGGCTCAGCCACGCTGGATATACCGGTAGAGCCAGGTCTCCCCGATCGCGGTGTCGCCGGCGAAGGGCCGCACGCGCACTTCGGTGGCCGGCGCGTTGACCGAAACAAGCGTGAGATAGAGGCGATAGCCGCCGCCGGCCGTGTTCTCCACCACATGGGTTTCGTACTCGGCGTCTCCCGAAAGCGAGGTGTCCAGCCTGATGTCCTGCACGCTCACGCCGCGCGGGTTCGACCAGTCGATCACGATCTGGGGGCGCCCATCCACAAGACGGCGCCCGAACGCGCTGCGAGTCACCTCGCCCAGAGTCTCGCCCGGCGCCACATCATCCGGCCAGGTGAGGCGGTATCCGAAGCTGTGCGTCTGGCCCGCGGCCAGCCCGCCGGCCGGGCGCCAATAGGCGACGATATTGTCGTTGCCTTCAAAATCAGAGGGGATCTCCACCAGCTGGACCTGGCCCTCGCCCCAGTCGCCCTGCGGGCTGACCCAGGCCGAGGGGCGCCGGTCATAGCGCGCCTCGAGATCCTCATAATCGGAAAAGCTGCGATCACGCTGGCCAAGGCCGAACCCGCGCGGATTACGGTCCATGAACGCTGATAACTGCAGGGCTCGCGGATTGAACAGAGGCCGCCACAGCCGCTCGCCGCCGCCGGTGTGCATCGCCAGGCCAAGGGAGTCGTGCACCGCCGGGCGATAATCGGGCGCGTCCGGCGCATCCATGGATCCGTGCATGTACATGGAGGTCAGGCAGCCGAGGCCCAAATGGGAAATGGCGGCCCGCGGAAATAGCGTGACCTGCACGTCCATGGCCGTTGGAGAGCCCGGCCAGATGGCGAAGCGGTAGGCGCCGGATACGCGCCGGCTCTCCAGCAAAGCGTGGACGACGATGGCGTCCATGTCCGGGGACGGCCGTTCGATCCAAAATCGGCGAAAGGTCGGAAATTCCTCCCCGCCCGGCTCGCCGGTGTCGATGGAGAGCCCGCGCGCCGACAGGCCGTAGACCTGGTTCCGGCTTACGGCGCGAAAATAGCTCGCGCCCTGAAACACCACGAACTCCTCAGGCAAGCCGGGCCTGTTGATGGGATGGTGCAGGCGAAACCCGGCATACCGGCCGACCTGGGCGATCAATTCGGCGATCTGCGGGGTCGGCGTCTGAAATGCGTCCGCAGCCAGCGCCACGGGGCGCGCCACGCCGCTCTCCACAAGCAGCACGTCCACTGGTTCGCGGTACACGGAGCCCGGGGCGAACATCTGGACCGAAAACGGAGATGCCGTTCCCGCCCACGCCGCGCGCAACGGCTGGAACCGGATGGCGCGATAGGTGTCGTAATCAAGCGACCGCAGGCCTTCAGGCAGGGCCGGCGGTGGGGTGAAAGCGGCGCGGCTCAGGGCGCGCGCCTGCTCAATGACGTCGTCATGGGAGAAGCGCGTCGCCTGACCCTGAAACCGGGCGCCGGACGCGGGCGCGAACGCCGCCGCAGCCAGCGTGGCCAGCCCGGACGACAGGACGCCGCGTCGCGAAAGCACGGTCATTGGTGCGCGCTCCGCGTGCTCGGGTCCGACGGCTGCATTGGCTGTTGGGATCTCTGGTCGGAATTGAAAATGGCGTCACCCTCAAGTGCAAAACGCGCGAACCTCGCGTCCGTGCCCAACCGCAGACAAAATATCCTTGATTCAGGCAAGCATACGGCGAAACCGCAACCGTGCTGTGACACGCCGGAGAGCCGGGTGCGCAAACAATACGGGTCGTCTGGCGAGCGGCGAGCGGAGCGGGGATCAACGCGCCGGACAGGCGTTTCCCCAGCGGATACAGTAAAGTCCGGCGAGCGGCGGCTTTGAATCGGAGACGGATGAGATGAGGCGATCATTCCTGCAAAGCGAGGCTCACCTCGTCGCGCGGATCGGATGGATGCGCGCCGCGGTTCTCGGCGCCAATGACGGCATCATCTCCACTGCGAGCCTGATTGTCGGCGTAGCCGCGGCCGGCGCGATCAAGGGCGATATCCTCATCGCGGCCGTAGCCGGCCTAGTGGCCGGCGCCATGTCCATGGCCGCGGGAGAGTTTGTCTCGGTGAGCTCACAGTCGGACACCGAGGAGGCTGATCTCGCACGAGAGAGAGCCGAACTGCGCGACCAGCCTGAGTCAGAACTGCGCGAACTGGCGGACATCTATGCCGCCAGGGGCCTCGACCCCGATCTGGCGAGGCAAGTGGCCGTCCAGCTCACGGCGAAAGATGCGCTGGGGGCGCACGCTCGCGAAGAGCTGGGTATATCCGACACCACCAAGGCGCGCCCGACCCAGGCGGCTCTGGCGTCGGCGGCCATGTTTGCGATCGGCGCCCTGCTTCCCATCCTGGTCGTCCTTACCGCGCCGGTCCCGGCTCTGGTCCCGGCCGTCGCCATCTCCACGCTGGGATTTCTGGCGCTGCTGGGCGCGGTCAGCGCGCGTGTGGGCGGGGCCGGAATGGTGAAGCCTGTCATTCGGGTGGTGTTCTGGGGCGCCGTGGCGCTCGGCGTCACCGCCGGCATCGGAGCGCTGTTCGGAACGATCGTGTAAACCCGGCGCGCAGTCCCGATCGCGTTCATCCCGCCGGCTGGATTTCCACCCAGACTTCATTGCGCCGCATGAACCAGGGCGTCCATGGCGGATCGTAGCGCGCCAGCGAGGGCGTGCCGGACGCCTGAAGCCGGTGGCGCTCCATGAACGCCGTCAGCTCGGCGGTTTGACGCTCCACTTCGGCCGGTCTCGCCAATCCGGAAAAGCGCGCCACCGCGTAGCGGCGGACCGGAACCTCCACCAGCCGCACTTGCGAACTGTCCGGGGTGGGCAGGGTGTCCATCGTATACTCTGACGGCATGATGAAGCGCACCGTCCAGGCATCGCCTTCGCCCGATTGGGTGACCGGCGCCGTCATGGCGATGGTCTCGCCCTGGGGCCGCCCCTGCACCACCGGCGTGGTCATCGCGATGCTTTCTTTGCGCGTATTGCCGCCGAAGATATAACCAGCCAGCAGCCGGAACCCCTCGCTGGAGGCCTCGTCGCGGCTTCCCGAAACGGCGACCTCGGCGGCGATCAGCGCCGGATAATCGCGCACCTCAAACCCGTCCTCGACCATCACGACGGTGAAGTCAGGCTCCTCACTGGCCATGGCGGACCCTCCTGTCAGTATCGCGGCGCACAGCACGCTGATCCAAAGCGCTCCAGGCAGGCGCCCAAGGCTCAAAAACGGTGTCATCATCGGTTTTCCAACGCCCGCTCGCCTTGATGATATAGGGCGCTGGCGCGCAAAAACGCTCGGCGCGCCGGCGATCTATGGCCGGCGGACCGAATTTCCGCCTGCGATGGTCTTACGGATAAGCGCTGCCGAACCTTCCGTGCCGCGCGTGATTTCGTGCTGCAGGGTCAGCGCAGCAACCTGTCCTATATCGCCGCGTCGGGCTGGATGCGCGTAGAGATTGATCGCGGTGGGTCGAGCGTCAGGCGCTGATGGAGCTGCGGTCGGCCTGGAGGACCAGCTTTCTGTAATCGTTCAGATCGCCGTCATAGCGCGTCGCCTTGCCGTCCTTCACCAGCCAGAGCTGATCGGCGGTGCCTTCGGCGAGATAGACGTCGTGGGTGATCAGGACGACGGCGCCCTCATACTCGTTGAGCGCGTAGATCAGCGCTTCGCGGCTGTCGATATCCAGGTGGGAGGTGGGCTCGTCCAGGATCAGGATGTGGGGCTTTTCGATGGACATCAGGCCCAGCAGAAGCCGCACCTTTTCGCCGCCGGACAGCTTTTCGATGGCCGTCTCGACCTTCTCGTGGGGGAAGCCCATGGCCGCCGCTGCGGCGCGATGTTTTGACTGAGGCGTGCCCTCGGGCAGGGCGTCGCGAACGTGATCGAGCACGGTTTCGCCCGGCCTCAGCTCATCCATCTGGTCCTGGGAAAAATACCCAATGCGCAGGGCGCGCGGCGCGACGCGCTCGCCCGAGATGAGCGTCAGACGCTCGGCGATGGATTTGACCAGCGTGGTCTTGCCCTGACCGTTGGCGCCGACAATGGCGATGCGGTCTTCAGGATCCAGGCGCAGATCGATCCCCGACAGGATCACCGCGTCATCGCCATACCCCACGGCCGCATCGCGCAGCTGCAGAAGCGGCGGAGCGAGCTTGTCGGTGGAGGTGGGAAAGGAGAACGGGGTGGTGCGCTCGGCGATCGGAACCGTGATCTCCTGCATCTTCTCCAGCATCTTGACGCGCGACTGGGCCTGGCGGGCCTTGGACGCCTTCGCGCGGAAGCGGTCGACGAAGGCCTGCAGGTGGGCCTTGCTCGCCTCCTGCTTGGCGCGCTCGCTTTCCAGAAGCGCTGTCTTGGCCGCGCGCAGCCGCAGCCAGGCGTCATAGCCGCCCGGCGAGATCGAAAGCTGCTTGTGCTCCAGCGCCAGGGTGTGGGTGACGCAGCGGTTCAGCATCTCGCGGTCGTGAGAGACGATCAGCACGGTGTGGGGGTATTTCTTCAGATAGCTTTCAAGCCAGGCCGCGCCTTCAAGGTCGAGATAGTTGGTCGGCTCATCCAGAAGCAGAAGGTCGGGTTGGGAAAACAACACTCCGGCGATGGCCGCGCGCATGCGCCAGCCGCCGGAAAACTCCCGCGTCGGGCGGTACAGATCGGCGTCGGTGAAACCCAGGCCCATGAGCACTTCGGCGGCGCGCGCCTCGGCCGACCAGGCGTCGATATCGGCAAGCCGCATGTGGATCTCGCCGATCCGGTCGGGATCGGTCGCCGTCTCGGCTTCCTGCATGAGAGCATGGCGCTCGGCGTCGGTGGCCAGAACCACCTCCAGGATCGTCTCGTCGGAGGCCTCGACCTCCTGGGCGACCCAGCCCATGCGCGCGCCCTTGCTCATGCGGATCGAGCCATCGGGCGAGGGATGCTCGATCTCTTCGCGGATCAGTTTCAGCAGGGTGGACTTGCCGGTCCCGTTGCGGCCGATCAGGCCGACCTTCCAGCCGGACGAGATCTGCGCGGACGCTTTCTCGAACAGAGAGCGGGCGCCGATGCGGTAGTCGAGGTTTGAGATCGTGAGCATGGGGTGCGGTGTAACCATCGCTGCGCGCGGCGCAATGGGCAGACGCCGATCGCAACACCTGTTGCGCCCGCACGGCGGCGCCAGAAACAGGATCCACGCCGCCGCGACAGGCCGGACGCCGGGCGTCAAAACCGGCTATGCGGGCTTTCGTCGCACGGGCTACGGGGCGGCCCCGAGCGCTCAGAGCCAGTCTTCGAAACGGACCGTGTCCGATCGGGACGGCAGAATGACCGCGGTCCCGTCCTCGGCGATTTCCAAAGGCCCGGAAAAGCGCGAGCGCGCATCACCCAGAAACGCCGAGTGCAACAAGGGCGATGGCAGCGCGGGCACGATATGGGTCAGCACCAGAGCGTCCGCGCCCGCCGCTTCAGCCGCGTCGGCGGCGGCTTCCGGGGTTGTGTGGTAGTCGAGAATATCCACGGTGATCTGCGCCAGATCCGCCCGCCCGGCGGCGCGCGCCTGCTGCGTGATCAGATTGACCAGGCGGGGCTGCAGCGCCTCCACCACCAGAAGGTCGGCGCCTTGCGCGAACGCCGCGAACGCGTCAGAGCGCTCCACGATGAGATCGCCGCTGATCACAACCGACCGGCCGCCATAGTCGAACCGGTAAGCGACCGCCGGCGCGGCAGGAGCATGGTCCACCAGCGCCGCGGTGACGGTGAGTCCGCCCTCATCAAGCACGGGGATCACCGCACCCGGCTCGACGTTAAAGCTCATCGCGGCGAGGCCGGCGCCAGAGGGCGGCGCGATGTGCGCGCCGTGGTGCCCGGTGCGGTAGCCATGATCGAGCGTGTAGGCTGTGTTGAACCCGGCGACGATTTGCTCAACGCCCTGCGGGCCGTAGATCGGCAAGGGCTGGACTTGAGCGTTGTCGACCCAGCGCAGCAGCGCCACGCCGGGCACGTCCGCGATATGGTCGGAGTGAAAATGCGTCAGGAGCACGCCGTCAATCGCGCGTCCGGGCACGCCCATGAAGGCCAGATTGCGTGCAGAGCCCGAGCCCGCATCCACCACGAAAACCCGGCTCCCGGCGATCACGGCGGTGCAGCTTTGCACCCGCGTCGGGTCAGGCAGCGGAGACCCCGTGCCGCAGAACGCGACGGTGAGACCGTCGGGCAGGCTGGCGAGGCGGTCGGAGCCGAGCCGGGCTTCGGCCTGGCGTGCGAAAAGCCGCATGGCCACCGGTTCAGAGCTCAGCACCCGGAAGCCCAATCCCACGAGCCCGGCGACCGCCAGAGCGGCGGCCACCCCAATAATCAGTATACGGCTCATGACCGATCTCCAGCGAAGCGTTCAAGCTCGGCTTCCACCAGAAAGAGGCGATCCTGCCCCCAGACTGCAAGGTCGCCGACCCTGAAGCTCGGCACGCCCCACAGGCCCAGCGCGGTGAGCCGGGCACGGTTCGCCTCCACCCGGGCGCGCCAGCTGTCGTCCTTGAGCGCGGCTTGCGCCTCCGCCCAGGACACGCCGGCTCGCGCGCAGATCTCCTTGAGGCCGCGGTCCGTTCCCGCGTTGATCGCGTCAGACCAGGCGGCTTTGAGAAACGCGGTCAGGAACGCCTCGCCCATGCCTGACTCCATGGCGCGGAGCAGGACCGCCAGGCCGCGCTCGGTGGGAGTCCCCACCGGATCGGAGATGGTCCCGAACGGCAGGTTCAGCCGCTCCGCCTCGCGGGCGCAGTCTTTGAGGAAATACATTGCCTTGCGCTGGGGCACGGGCAGTTTGCGCATGACCATGGGCAGGACCGGGTGCAGCTCGACGTGAGCATTCCAGCGCCGCGCCAGCGCGTAGACCCGCTCCATGGCGAGATAGGTGTAGGGACTGCGCAGGGAGGGATAGACCTCGATCACCGCGCCGCCGGAGTCGCCCCGCGCTTGGCTCTCCAGAAGCGGCGGCGCCAGGAACCCGTCGCCGGCTGTTCGTGCGCCGTCATCTTCAAGGCGGCTCTCCAGATAGTGGAGCCTGTCAGCGCCCCAATACCATTCGCCTTCAAACTCCACCGCGCCCGACTGGAAATGCCCCAGGGCGTCGCGGGCGGCCGTTCCGGCTTTCAGCGCCTTGTCCCGATCACCCGGGCCGTCGGCGGCCGGAAAGGCCGCGCCGGACCACAGGGCCGCATCGGTATCTGCGATTTGCGACAGGGCGTCACCATCGCGTAAGGCGGCGGCGGCCAAGCGTTCCGCCTCCACGATCCGCGCCTGCGCCGGAGGCGCGCCCGGATCGACAAAGGGCAGGCCGTATACGTGGGCCAGACGCGCCGTATCGGCGCGTGCAAACGCTTCCAGTTGCTCAGGTTCAGGCGCCACCGCCGTCTCGGGAAGCCCGGTGAGGTGCGCGCGCACCGTGATTTCGAAGCGCCGCGAGAGCTCGAGAATCAACGGCGCCATAAGCGCGCTGGCCGGATCGCCGAACCGATGAAAGTAATTGAGCACCCTTGGCGCACCGGCGTTCATGCGACGGGCCCGGGCGCGGGCCCGCGCTCGGTCACGCCGGTCCAGATCGGTGGCCCGGCCCATGATCTGGCGCTTGATCCAGAGGTTCATGGCGCGCGCCTAGTTGGGCCAGTGGACGTAAACATCGTCCCGCGAGCGCTCCTGCAGGAGATGCTTGTCCACATAGATCGGCGGCTCCACCAGGCTGGGCCAGATCGGGTCGGCCTGCTCGGCGTTGATCGCATCAAGCTGCGCCCGCATGGCGTCGGCGCGCGCCGGCTCGGCCTCAAACAGATCAGTCTGCTCGGTGGGATCAGTGTTCAGATCAAACAGCCAGGTCTGCGGCGGATGCTCGCTCACCTGAAGCTTCCAGCCGTCGTCCAGTAGAACCCGGTAATGCCCGGACCGCCAGAACAGAGCCCGCGGCGGCGGACTCTCCGCCTGCGACAACGCGACCAGATCCACCCCGTCGATGACGCGGTCGTCCGGCAGCGCCGCGCCGCTGGCCGCGGCCGCCGTGGCGAACAGGTCCACATGGGCCGCCGGCGCGCTCACCCGCGAGCCCGCCGCGATCCGGTCCGGCCATTCCACCAGCATCGGCACACGGATGCCGCCTTCAAAGAAATTCGCCTTCCAGCCGCGATAGGGCGCGTTGAGATCGGGAAACCCGATATAGCCCGGCGCGCCGTTATCGCTGGAAAAGACCACGATGGTGTTGTCGGCGATCCCTTGCGCCTCCAGCGCCGCGCGCACCCGGCCGACGGCCCGGTCCACCGCCAGCACCATCGCCGCGTACACGCGCAAGCGCTCATCCTCGATGAAGTCCAGCGCCTCCACATCGGCGCGATGGGCCTGGATGGGCGTATGGGGCGCATTGAGCGCGAGATACATGAAGAAGGGCCGCTCTGCGTTCGCCTCGATGGCCGCCACCGCCTGATCGGCGAAATAGTCGGTCATATAGCCCTGCGGCGGGAAGCGTTCGGAGCCGTTCCAGCGCACGGCGTAATTCAGATTCGCCCACAGGAACGGATCGATGGGATCGAAATCCTGACGCAGATTAACCGCGTCCGGATCATCCACAGGCAGGAACAGCGCGGCGCCGGGATAGAAGCCCACCCATTCGTCAAAGCCCTGGTTTTGCGGCTGGAAGGGCTCAGCCGCACCCAGATGCCACTTGCCGATGAACAGGGTCTGATAATCTTCCTCCTGCAGCATCTCGGCCATGGTGATCTCGCCGGGCGGCAGGCCCTGCTCGTCCAGCGGGATCACCTGATCCAGGCGATCGTCATGGAAGATCGCCTCGCGCGGGGAATAATCAAACGAGCCCAGCAGCCTGTGGAACGCCACCGGGGCGGGCGTGAATTCGAACCCGAAGCGGGTGGCGAACCGGCCGGTCATGATCGCGGCGCGCGACGGCGCACAGGTGGCGTTGCCCGAATAACCGTTCTCGAAAACCGCGCCGTTGGCGGCGATGGCGTCGATATTGGGGGTCTGCAGCAAGCCGCCGGCGATACCGCCGCCGAACGCGGAGATGTCGTTGATCCCCAGATCATCCACGAGGATGACGAGGATATTGGGCGGGCGCTCGTCTTCGGGCCGCGCGCGGGGATCGCCGCCGTCGGTCCAGACGATCTCGCGCGGCGCCGCGATGGGGTCGCGCAACCGATCAATCACGCCGGGAATGGCGATGCGATGGGGCCAGGCGAACGCCAGCGCGCCCGCGATGACGGCGAGGATCAGACCGACGACGACCAGGATGCGCATGTCAGGAGTCCTTGCCGGTGTTGACCAGAGTCCGCGCATTCTCGGCGAACGTTTCCGACGCGCTCTTGTCCTCGCCCTGACCGGTCAGCAGCTCGGTGATGTCGAAGGGGATCTTCACGCCTTTCAGGGCGGCGGGCCGGGCGTCTATGGCGGCGATCCAGCGGTTCATGTGGACGAAGGGCGCCGTGTCCACGCCCGACCAGAACGCGGTGCGCGCCCAGCACCAATTGGCCATGTCGGCGATGGAATACGCGCCCGCCAGATATTCGTGATCGGCCAGGCGCCGGTCGAGCACGCCGAACAGCCGGCTTACTTCGCCTTGATATCGATTGATCGCCACATCGATCTTCTCGGGCATGTAGCGGAAGAAGACGTTCGCCTGACCCATCATCGGCCCGAGCCCGCCCATCTGGAACATCAGCCACTGCATGACCAGGGAGCGGGACTTGGCGTCCGCGGGCAGGAATTTTCCCGTCTTTTCGGCGAGATAGATCAGGATCGCGCCGGACTCAAAGACGGTGAAATCATTGGCGTCGCGGTCCACGATCACAGGGATGCGGCCATTGGGATTGAGTTTGAGGAAGCTGTCGGCTTTCTGCTCGCCCTTCATCAGGTCGACGGTGTGGACCTCATAAGGCAGGCCGCACTCCTCCAGCATCACCGAGGCTTTCCAGCCGTTCGGCGTGGGCGCTGTATAAAGATCAATCATGCCTTATCCTCCCTTGCGAGCGGTCGCGCGAACGGCCCTGCGAGCGTTGATGAGAGCCCGTCTGTTTGACGAGACGCTAGATTATGGCAGTGTGAACGTCAATTGTTTGGACGCCTGCGGGGAACCCATGTCCGAAGCTGAAATCACCGATGGTCGCCGCGCCCGGCGGAGCGCCAGCCGGGACAAGATCGTGGCCGCGTTTCTGGCGCTGGTCCGCGAGGGCGCGCTGGAACCGGGCGCCCACGCCGTGGCCGAAAAAGCCGGTGTCAGTCCGCGCACGGTATTCCGGTGCTTTGAAGACCTCGAAGCGCTTTATCGCGAACTCACCGCCGTGGTGCATGCGGAGTTCCTGCCGCGGGCGAAGCTCGACCTGAACACGACCGACCGGGCCGAGCGGCTGGAGCGGATGTTGAAGAACCGCGCCGCCATGTTCGCCGACATAGAGCCCTTCCGGCTCGCGACGGAGCGCCACCGCCATCGCTTCGCCTCGCTGGAGGAAGACAGCGCCTTTCTGGTGACCATGGAGCGCAAGCGTCTGTCCATCGTGCTGAATCCGGACGAGGCCATGGACGCGGATTTTTTTGAAGCGCTGAACGCGGCGACCAGCTTTGATTTCTGGCGCCGCCTGCGCGTTGAGCAGGGCCTGAGCAAGCCCCAGGCGGCCCGGGTGATGGCGGCGGCGGCGCGGGCGATCTACGCGGCGGCGCCGGATCCAGGACCAGTACAAGACGAGGGCGGCGTGCGATGAACCAGACCTATTACCTCTACGGCGTTCCGGCGTCCTACTACACCGCCAAGGCGCGGGCTTTCATGCGCAAGCAGGGCCTGGCCTTCGAGGAGCGCTCCAGCGCCCACCCTGAGTTCGGGGCGGTCGTCTTCCCGTCCACCTCGCGCATGTTCCTGCCCTGCCTGCAGGCGCCGGACGGAACCATTGTTCAGGACTCTGACGACATCCTCGCTTTTCTCGAAGGCGCCGCGCCGATCCGCCTGAGCGCCACGCCTCCTGGGCCGGTCCAGGCGGTGCTGTCCCATGTGTTCAACCTGTTAGGATCGGAAGGTCTGACGCGCATGGCGATGCATTATCGCTGGAGCATGCTGGACCAGCAGGACAGCTTCATCGCGGCCGGGTTCATCCACGGCCTGGCGCCGGAGAGCCCGCCCGAAGAGGCCGATGCGCTGGCCCGGCCGATGATGAACAAGCTCGCCAGCTATCTGACCGCGCTGGGCGTCACCGACGAGACCGTCCCGAAGGTGGAGGCGGCCTATGACGATTTGCTGGATGCGCTGCAGGCCCACTTCACCCGTCATCCCTGCCTGTTCGGCGCCTGGCCGAGCCTTGGCGATTACGGGCTCTACGGGCCGCTTTTCGCCCATCTGGGCCGTGATCCCGTCCCGGCCTTCCACATGAAGCAGCGCGCCGACAAGGTTTTTCGCTGGAGCGAGCGGGTGTCCGCGCCCAATCTGGATATCCCTGAATATCCAAGCTATCCGTACACTGAATTCCTTCCCGATGACGCCGTACCGGAGACGCTTCTGGCCATCGGGCGTGTCGCCGCGGGCGAGATGATTCCGGAATTGCCCGATCAGGTCGCCGCATTCAACGCCTGGGCCGCCGGTCAGGACCGCAAGGCCGGTGTTCCGCTTCTGAACAAGCCGCACAAGCGCGCCGTTGGGACGGTGGAGACGCACTATCGCGGCAGCCCGGTCCGGACCGGGATCTCGCCCTATCGTATCTATCTGCTTCAGAAGGTTCAGACCGCTTTCGACGCGCTGGACGGCGAGGCGAAGACCCGCGCCCGGACCTGGTTCGGCGCCGCCGGCCTGACGCCGCTTCTGGACACGCGGCCGGACCACCGGGTGGGGCGCAAGGCCAATCTGGAGGTCTGGGCTGACTAGGCGCGCCGCCTGAAGACCAGCCAGGCGCCAAGACCGATGAAAACGAAACCGCCCAGCGCCCATGGCGCCAGCTTGCCCGCTTGCCGGGCGTAGGTTCGCTGCGCCATCAAACCGACCGGGGTGTAGTCCGGGGCGACCGGCTGAATGGCGTGAAGCGCGGCGAACGTCTCCCAAGCCTCCAACATGTGCTGAAAGTCCTCAGGCCTCGACGCGGCCAGATCGATCGTCTCGCCCGGGTCGGCGGTCCAGTCATGGAGACGCCATTGTCCATCGCCGTAGGGCGCGACATTGCGGACGAGCTTCAGCGGCCCCAGGAAGAGCGCGGCGTGGCCCCCCGCCTCCATGCCGACCGGAGTCTCAGGAAGGCGCGGCTGGGAGTCCGGTCCGGCCAGAATCGGCGCAAGGCTATGCCCCGCCGGAGCGATCTCGGCAAGGACCGGCGCGGCGCCGGTATAGTCCAGCACGGTGGGAACAAGGTCTGTGGCGAAAGCAAAATCACGCGCGACGCCCCGGCGCGACACGCCCGGCCCGGACACGATCAGCGGCACATTCATCCCGCCGGAACCGGCATGCATCTTGAAGAACGCCCCGTGACCCGCGGCGGCTTTCGCCCATTCAGTGCCGATCCAGGCGTAGGTCTCAGGCCCGCCCAGCGTTTCCGGATCGCGCGAATAACCCACCAGATCCAGCCAGAACTCGGTGCCCCGGTGCAGGTCGGGACGGTTATGCTCCGGCCCGTTGTCGGACACGATCAAGAACAGCGTGTTGTCGTATTCGCCCTGCTCGCGCAGCGTCGCCACCAGGCGCGCGATCTCGCGGTCGGTGGCGTCCAGCATGGCGGCGTTGACCTCCATGGACGCGGTGACGAAGGCGCGCGTTTCATTGTCGAGCTCGTCCCAGTCGCGCAAGCCTTCGGGAAAGGCCGGCGCGGCGGCGTCCGGCGAGATGAGGCCGCGCGCAATCGCCTCGGCGTGGCGGCGTGCAGCCAGGACGTCCCAGCCCGCGTCATAAACGCCTTCATAGGCTTCCACGATTTCGCGCGGCGCCTGGACGGGAATGTGCACCGCCTGGAACCCGATGACGGCGAAAAAGGGCCGGCCTTCGTCGCGGGTCGCGAGATAGTCCAGCATCTGATCGACGAGGAAAGTCGAAGAAAATTCTCCGTCCGGCCGCTGCGCCGGAGCGCCGTCCGACCACCATTCGGCCCGGTCGTAATACGCCAGATACGGCCGGTCCTGCCAGTTGTCCGCGCCCGAGGCGTCCAGCACGAAGCTGCGGTCAAATCCGCGCGCGGTGGGCAGGCTGTCGGCGTCATGGCCCAGATGCCACTTGCCCGCGATGAAATTTTGATAGCCCGCCGGGCGCAAGTGCTCGGCCAGCGTCGCGGCGCGGCGCGTGAGCCGGCCTTCATAGCCACGCAGACCCTCCAGAGCGTCCGGCGTGGTCTCGGGTAGGTTCGCCACGCCGGCATCATGGCTCAAAACGCCGGTCAGCATCATGGCGCGCGAGGGCGCGCACATGGGCGCGGTGTTGAAATTAGCGAACACGACGCCCTCGCCCGCCAGCGCGTCCATGGCCGGCGTCGCAGCCTCGCCGCCGGTGACGCCGAGATCGGTGAGCCCCACATCGTCCAGAATGATGAGCACGATATTGGGCCGCGCGGGCGCATCCTGCGCGAACGCCGCCCCGCCCGACCCAGCGCCGGCAAGGCTGGCCGCCGCAAGCGCGGCTGCAAACCGTGTCGCCATAAATGAAATCCGGATCATCGCCGTCGCCTCCTCCACGGGCACAGGAAAACTTTTGACGCAGCAAATGTCAATTGTTTAGCGGCGCGACGGAGGCAAATCCCCCTTGGCCGGCGCTTTGCGCGACAATCAGCCGGCTACAGGCACGGCGAGCTGCTCGGCCTCGGCCGCTTGCAGCAGGCGCTCGGCCTTCTCACGGCTCCAGCGCACGAGGTTGGCCATCGCTCACCGGACCGTCGGGCATTCGTCACGATCCTGTCGCGATGGGGATCGCCGTCTCGAACTTGGTGCGGCGGTACACGACATGGGTGGTGGAGCGCGAAATCGCCGGATTGGTGAGCAGCCGGTCGTTCACCCATTGATCGTAGGACGCCATGTCGGGGAAGTGACCGATCAGGATGAAGTCCTCATCGCCGGTGACCGTGTAGCACTGGGCGATCTGTGCGGTGGCGCGCATCTCCTTCTTGAAGGCGTCATACGTGGCCTGGCTCTCTTTTTCAAAGCGCACCAGAATGATGACGGTGATGCCCAGGCGGTCGGGATCGATGAGGCTGACATCTGCGATGATGTGCCCGTCCTTGCGCAGACGATGGACCCGTCGACGAACCGAGGGCTCGGACAATCCGACCTTAGATCCGATCCGACCGTTGGATTGGCGGTTGTCGCTCTGAAGCTCCCACAGAATGGCGCGGTCAAAGACGTCCAGGGATTTACCAGCCATATTCGTCTCCAAGACCGCCTATTTTGATATCAATTCGTCACCCTGCGACGAATTTTGATCACACGCCATAGCGGCCCGTGGCTAGTGTCCGGAGTGAACTCAACACCCATCGCCGCCCGCTCAAGCGGCCAAGCAACGGAACATCAGTCATGGCTTTACAAATGCTGGCGCAGTTAACCGCGTTGGGCCTGGCGGCGACGCCCGGCGTCGACACCGAGCCAGATCGCGGGGGCGCTGCGACGCGCTTTCATCCCGACACCTTGCAGGCCGATGGCCGGCTCACTCTGACGCCAGGCTTCAGCCGGGACGGGCGCACCATGTATTTCGCCCAGACCGAATGCCTCCCGATCTGGGAATGCCCCCAGCGCTTGAAGCGATCTGAGCGCACGGCGGACGGCTGGGAGCCGCCTGTGCTGGTGGCGTTGCCGGTGGACTCCCGCGTTGATTATCCCAGCGTGACGCCGGACGGCGAGCGCCTGCTGTTTTCCTGGATGGTCACTCATCCCGAGCTGCGCACGGCTGATTCCGATGGCAATTTTGACCTTTGGTCGCTTGACCTCACCGATCCTGACGCAGCGCCCGTCCCGTTGCGCGGGCCGGACCTGAACCGGGTGCGGGCGGGGGCTGTGCGAACGCTGCGCTTTGTAAACAACGAAACCGCGCCGAATCTCACCACTGACGGCGATTTGTATTTCTGGTCGGAACGCCTCGACGGGTTGGGCGATCGCGACGTCTATGTGGCCCGCTCTGACGGCTCTGGCGGGTTTAATGAGCCGGAGCTCCTGCCCGCGCCAATCAATTCGATCAGCCCGGACGACGGGGCCTGGGTTTCGCCGGACGGGCGGATGATGCTCATCACTTATCGCGATCGTGGTGGATGCGGAGGCAGTGACGTCTTTGTGTCCTACCAGGAAAACGGCGCCTGGAGCGAGCCGGAAAATCTGGGCTGCGAGATCAATTCGCCCGATGAAGATTTCGCCGCTTCGCTTATTCCTGGAACCAGCCAGATCGTCTTTCCGTCAAACCGCCCGGTTGAGGGCGCCACGCCTGGAACCTTCCAGCTTTGGACCGCAACCCTGCCGCCCCGCTGACGCGCGGCGCAGACCAATCCACGCCCAAGAGCGGCCATCAGATCACAGACTGTCCGGCCCCCACGGAGCCGGCGATTTGGACATGGACGCAATGGCTGAGCTCCTCGATACAGATGAAACCCTAACCGGCGAGCCGCGCTGCTGGGTGTCCGCCCAGCGCGCCGCTCTGTCCCTCCACGCCGCCCGGCGCGAGGACGGATCGGCGGTGCTTGAGGCGCTTCAGCAAGAGCTGGAGCGCAACTGGGGCAATGAAAGCGGCTGGTCGGCGAACACAGCGCCCGCCGACCCGATCGGTTCTCAGGTCAACAGCTTCAGGAGGGCCGCCGCGGCGTCTCTGGACGAGGCCGGGTTTTGTCCCGTGACCAGCTTGCCGTCCACTACCACGTGGGACGCCCAGTCATCACCCTTCTCATAGAGCCCGCCTCTGGAGACCAGCATGTCCTCCACCAGGAAAGGCACCACCTCGGTCAGGCCTGCAGCCTCTTCTTCGGTGTTGGCGAATCCGGTCACGCGGCGCCCGGAGACGATCGAGTCCCCTGACGCATCCTCAGGGTGGCGGAAGATCGCCGGGGCGTGGCAGACCGCGCCGATCGGCCGGTTGCTGCCGGCGAACGCTTCGAGCAGGGAGATGCTCACCGGATCCTCCGCCAGGTCCCAGAGCGGACCGTGGCCGCCGGGATAGAACACGGCGTCGAACTCGCCGACATTCACGTGTCTCAGCTTCACCGTCTCGGCCAGCGCCGCCTGGGCGTCGGAATCAGCCTTGAAGCGGCGGGTGTCGTCGGTCTGGGCGTCGTCGGAATCGCTCTTGGGATCCAGCGGCGGCTGACCGCCCCGGGGCGAAGCCAGGGTGATCTTTGCGCCAGCATCGAGCAGCGCGTAGTACGGCGCGGCGAACTCCTCCAGCCAGAAGCCGGTCTTCTCACCGGTGTCGCCAAGCGCTGCGTGGGATGTCAGCACCATTAAAATGTTCATGATCAGATCTCCTGTTTTCGTCCCGGGCCAGGCCGGCGCACGACAGCCTCCCAACGCACAAGGCCGGTGAAAAGCCCTGCGCCGGACCCAGACCGCCAGGCGCCAGGCGCCAGCGTTGAATAACGCCCCCAAGGACATAACCCTCAATCCCGAAGATGAAACCCTGGCGCTGAGCGCTTTGGCGGGCGCCGCCTTCGCGAGGCGCGGATTTCACCCTGATCTGGGCAAGGCCGACCGCAGAGACTCTGAAGAAAATCCAGCTCGACGTACGGCGTCAGCCCGGCCTCGAATTGAGTAAGGCCCCGCGAGCCTCGCAACCCGGGTCAATATCCGGAGCGCGGCATGACGCTGGAATCCCGGCGGTGCTGTCAGACCAATGCGAACCAGCCTGGAAGTCCGGCGCGCGCCCGCGCCACCGCGAGGATCAGCGCGGCTGCCCGAGGCGGCTCACGGTAAAGCGTGCGCCGCCGTCGCGATCCGGCCAGCGCGCCTCATCCACGGCGATGGTCAGACCATGACGCCGGGCGACGGCATGCACAAAGGAGAGGCCGAGCCCGTGGCCGCGCACGCGCCCGTCGTCGTGAGTGCGCACGAATCGGGTGAAAATGCGCTCACGCGCTTCTTCCGGCACGCCCGTCCCCTGGTCGCTCACTTCAAGCACGGGGCCTTGCCTGACCGAGACGCGAACCCGACCGCCGGAGACAGAGAATTTCACCGCGTTGTCGATCAGGTTCGCCGCCATGCGAGACAACTGCACCGGCGAGCCGGTCAGCAGAACCGGCGCCTCGGTGTCGACCTCCAGGGTGACGCCGGCCTCTTCGGCCACATCGGCGTAGAGCGGCGCGAGACGGCGCACGAGCGCGGCGAGATCGACGGTCTCCAGCCCGCGTTCGTCGCCGATCTGTGCACTGACCGCTGAAATATCCAGGAGCGCGTCGATCAGTCCGGCCAGGTCTTCAAGCTGAGCGCGCGCGCGTGCGGCGGTCTCACCGTCCAGTTCAGCCAGGGTATGGTCGATGCGCAAAAGCGGCGATTTCAACTCGTGCGCGGTGATGTCGTTGACCTCGCGCTGCGCGGTCATCAGGCGTTCGATCCGGTCGAGCGCGGCGTTGATATTGCGCGCCAGAACGCCGAACTCGTCGTGGGCGTCGGCGCCCGGCGCTCTCCGGTCGACGGCCCCGTCGCGCACAGCGTGCAGCACCGCGTTCAGGCGAGCGACCTTGCCGCGCACGAGGCCGGCGGCGGCCAGCCCGCCCAGAACGCCAAGCCCCAGCGATCCCGCGAAGCCCGCGATGAAGACCCGGCGAAGCTCTGCCAGCGCCTCCCGGCGCGCCCCTGTCGTGCGCCCCACGAACAACCGGTTGTCCTGCGGCATCAAGAGCGCCCGGCCCAGAACCGGCGCGCCGCGACCGCCCTCCACCTCAAGGTCGAGATCGACCCAGCGCGCGTCGAGCGGCGCCGCCTGCGGCCAGGCGTCCAGATTGCCGGCCAGCATGCGGCCGTTGGAGTCGGCGAAGGCGTAGACCGGCGCTTCGCCTTCGACCGGGCGCAGGGCGAGGCGGTCGTCGATGCGGGCGGCGAGACCGGAGACTCCCTCGGCGGCGAAAAGCTCAGCGAGCCCGGCGGCGTCGGTGTCGATCAACTGGCGGAGCTGGGAGTCGGAAACCGACGCGAACGCGATATAGGCGGCGACGAAGGCCGCCAGTGCGGCGCTCGCCGCGATCGCTGCGACAATGGCGGCCACGCGCGCGAAACTTGAGCTGACAATCTCGGTCAGGTTCATGCCTGGTTCGGGCTCCGTGGCTGGCCCGTCGCGCCGCGCAGGCGTAATCTGTTTTATGAGTGAAGCCCTTCGCCGCCAAAAGGACAAGCCGCATGTGCGAGATCCGTCTTGCAGTCGCCCCAGCTGTCGCCCTTGCCGCCGGCCTCGCATTCCTGTCCGGCTGCGCGGCCTCCGACACGTCCGCCCCAGCCTTCGAAACGCCGGTCAGCCGCGCCGGCCTAGCGCTGCTCGCCGGGACCGAGGCCTATGAGGCTGACGATTTGGAGGGCTTGCGCGCAGCGAGCGGCGTGCTGGAAGGGCTTGGCGCCCGCCCCGCCGAGGACGCGCCGGATCTGGTGCGGACCTGGTCGATGCGGGCGCAGGAGCTTGGCGCGGCTGCGCCGCCGCCACGCGGCCGCACGGCGGGGCCAGCCTATCGCGACGGCGTGCTGGCCGCCGGCGAGTCTGCGGACTTCAATGACATGTTCCATGCCGGGCGTGCGGCGATCGTCTCGGTCGCCCCGCGCGGCGGCACGGCCTTCATCTTGAGGGTCCGCAACGCGCAAGGTGCGCAGATCTGCGCTGAATTCGCCGAAGACGGACCGGCCGAATGCCGCTGGACCCCGGTCTGGACAGAGCAGGTTCGCATCGAGATCGTCAATCTGTCCGGCCGCCGCGCGCAATACTTCCTGCTGACCAACTAGCCGGGCCACTCACCGCCCGATCAGCGCGAACGGCGCCCAGACGCCAGGATGGGCCCCGCCCCGGATTGATGGATCATCGAGAACCGCGAGCATGGCCTGACGGTGCGCCTCGGCCCGGCCAAGCGCAGGAGCGCCGGTGGCCACCGCGATGGTGATCTCGGCGGCCACATCGTCGCGCACCGCCCAGTGGGACACCAAAAGCGAGCGAGCCCCGGCGTAGAGGAAGGCCTCGGCCAGACGATCGGCCGGCGTGGCCCGTCCGTCCGCAAACGTGTTGCAGGCCGAAAGCACCACCCAGTCCGCCGTCAGGCGCAGGGCGGCGATTTCGCTCGCGGTCAGGAGCCCGTCGGCGCCCTCTGAACCCTCCCCCGGCGGCAGGAAGGCCAGCGCCGGCTCGTCCAGACCCTCAAGCTCGCCCGGCAGAAGGCCGTGGGTGGCGAACACCAGGATGTCGGCCTGCTCCAGCCCGCCATGCAGCACTGCATCCTCGGTCGCCGCAGCGCCCGCGATCACCGTGGTGCGCTCTGCACCGAAGCCGGCGACGAGACGATCCAGTTCAGCCTGCGCGCCGGGCAGGCGCGGCAGCGCTGACAGCGCATCGGAGTCCGCGCGCGCCCCGCGAAGGACGGCCGCGAGCTCAAGGGTCTCGCCGCCGCCGGAAAAGGCCGGGGCGCCGGCGGCGAACAGGCGGGTCGGACGCGTGCGGGACAGCCGGGCATCCACTCCCCTCGGCGCCAGGCCGATGGCCTGCACCGTCGCCTGACGGCGCGCCAGCCAGGCGGCCTGACGCAGGGCGCGCGCTCCACTGAGTGTTTCAGGGCCCGGCTCGGTGATCAGTACACTGAAGGGCAGGCTGGCGTAGGGACCGTCAGGCTGAACGACGAGAATGCGCGCGCCCTCCACCGCCGCTTCGATTTCTGGCGTGAACACGCCCTGATACAGCCTGTACGCCGCGCCGGCCGGGAACACGCTCAGACCGTCCGCGGCGCTCACCGACCCGCTGCGATAGGCCCCGGCGCCCGCCGAAAGAGCGGCGCGCAGGGCTGCGACGGCCTCGGCCGCATCTCCTTGGGAGATGGCGAGGCGGTCAAGAATCAGCCCGCCCCGATCGATCGCCGCGACGACTCCGCCGCGCTCGGTGAAGGCGAACGCGAGAACCGCTTCATGGGGCGCCAAACCCGCCTGGACATCCGCGAGCCCGGGCCGGACCTCCCGAGCGTCGAGGGCCTCCGGCAAAGACGCGTCCGCCGCGACCAGTTCGGCGCGGGCGGTCTCCAGACCCTGCGACGCCGCGCGCACGACGTCAGAGTCGGCGGAGCTGGCGCGCAGGCGCACATAGCGGGTCTCCGCCGCCCGGGCGCTGCGCGCCGCATCCTGGCGCTCCCTCAACGCCTCCGCCGTATCGCCGGACCGCGCCGCCGCGGCGCCCAGCGACAGGGAAAGGCCCCCGGGACCGCCGGCGTCGAGCAGCGCAATGACGAGATCGCGATCGCCGGCGGCATAGGCGACGTCCAGCGCCCGGCGCCGCGCCGCGTCGCGGCGCACGGCGGCGTCCCGGCTGCGGTCCACATCAAGCAGATTGGTTTCAATCAGCGCCCGCGCCGCAGGCTCGGCGAGCGCCAGTGCGGCGTCGAGCCGGGCGGGATCCGCGGCGTTGATCCAGGCCTCATCCACGGCGAGGGCGAGCCGGGCCTCGTGACCCTCGGCGAACAGATCGGCGGCGAGCGCCCTCGCTTCCCCGATCCGTGCCTGCGCTGCATGCAGCTGTCCGTCCCCGGCGAGGGAAACGGCGAGGCGCGCAAGAAGACGCATCCGGTTCTCGCCGTCCGCGATTCCGATCCGGTCGAATGTCTCCAGAGCGGCGAGCCGCTCGGAGAGCTGGGCCTCGCCGGCGAAATCGGCGCCGTTCGCCTGCATGCGCGCGGCGGTGGGCGAGTCCTCGCCCTCGGCTGCCAGATAGATGTCGCGTGCGGCCAGGAACAGCGTGCGCGCCTCGTCGTCACGGCCCAGCGCGCCGAGCGCCACGGCCAGATTGTTCAGGCTGTCGGCGACCTGCGGGTGATCAGAGCCGAGCTGCGCCCGGCGCGCATCCAGGATCTCGCGCAGAAAAGGCTCGGCCTCGCGGTGGCGTCCGGCGGCGTTCAGCGCGCCGGCGTAGTTGGACCTTGCGAAGCTGATGAAGGGATGGCCCTCCGGCACGATGCGCTCGAGCAACTCCAGGCCGCCGCGCGCTTCTTCGATGGCCTCGTCATGGCGCTGGGCGCCGCTGAGGATCGAGGCCAGGCTCACCTGAGTCATGGCGACGTGGGGGTGGTCCGGCCCGAGCACCTCCAGGCGAAGCTCCAGCGCGCGGCGCACGAGGCGGGCCGCCTCGCTCGCACGGCCCTGATCGTCTGCGAGCGCGCCGAGCTCGAAATAGGAGCGCGCGATCTGCGGGTGGGCTTCAGGATAGAGCGTCCGGCGGACCTCCAGCGCCTCGCGTTGGGCCGCCTCGGCCTCCTCGAACCGGCCCAGCTGGGACAGGATTGAACCGACATTGCCCAGCGCCTCCTGCCGGTTTTCGGCATAGGCGTCTACGCCTTCAAAGGCGGCCGCGGCGGCCTGGAAATGACCCAGTGCGGTTTCAGGAGCGCCGGCGTAGAAATGCGCCGCGCCAAGTTGGTTGCGGATCTGGGCCAGGGCGATCGTCTCGCCCGGCGCCGCCGCGCGGGCGGCCTCGTATGCGGCGGTCCAGGCGCCGAGCGCCGCTTGCGGCTCGGCCTCCATGTCCGTGGCTTGCGCCGAGTCCAGAAGCGCGCGCGCAGCCTCATCCGTGACCGCATCGGCGATCGCCGGTTGGGGCGGCGCTTGCGGCTCCGCCTCCTGCGCCGACGCCCCCACGGACCAGAGCACCGCCAAAGCGGCGGCCATCGCGACCTTGAGCATCCCTTGTCCCCCCGATGATCCCTCGCACAAACTCGATCATGCACGCATATTCGCGCTCAGGGCAAACCTGACGATTACGGTCCGGCGAACGAGTTCGGCTTCCCCATCGTCTCCGGGCGGGCCATGCTGGCGCCTGAAAATTTCTTTAGAGGGGGACAGGCGATGAAGACCTGGCTGATCGGACTCGCCGCCGGCATGGCGCTGGCGCTTACCGCTGAAAGCCGGGCGCAGGACTCCTGCCCGCCGGCGCTTCCCTCGGCCACCGATATCGTGGCGCTGGAGCTGCCCGGCGCCGAAACCGTGTCGACGCTTTTCGACCTCGCCGAGCTGTCGCAAACCTGCCCCGGCCCGGACGATCCAGCCGCCATCGACGCCGCGGCGCGCGACCTCCTGACGGCGGAGGCGATCGACGCCGGCGACCTGCCCATCTTCGTGGCCGCAATCGAGCGCCATGGCGAACGCGGCGATCTGGACGGCGCGCTGGATATCTTCTTCATGCTGGAGGCGTTCGCCGACACCGGCGCGCTCACCGCCGAGCAGTGGCTGCCCATCGCCTTGCGCATGCGCAACATCGAAGCCGGGCTTTCCCCCGACGGGACCGCAAGCTACGCCGCAGCCTCCCTTGAGCGCGCCACGCGCAATGCCGATGCAGAGCTGCGCTCGCGTGATCTGACGACCGCCGCGATGATCGAGCCGGACCATGTGATCGTTCCGGTTTTCTATGGCACGAACCGGGCCCGCACCGGCTCCGAGAATCCGCTTGAGTTTTACGGTCATGAGCGCGCGCCGCTGCAGCTGGGCGTCGTAGAGGTCTCCGTTCCGCGTAATCGCGAGATCGGCGAGATCCGCCGCACCGATCGCTGGCAAGGCGATCTATCGGCCTTGCGGGGGCGCTATTTCATCATCGACCGCGTCGAGCCCATCTATAGCGAAGAAGGGTTCGCGCACTATCTCGACCTGGTGATGGACCAGTCGGAGCGCCGCGAGCTTCTGGTCTTCATCCACGGCTACAACACCGATTTCAGATCCGCCGCAGAGCGGGCCGCCCAGCTGGCCGTGGACCTGGAGATCGACGGCGCGCCGGCGCTGTACTCCTGGCCCTCGCGCGGGACGACGCTGGGCTATTTCGCGGACTCCAACCAGGTCGTGCGTCCCCTGATCAATGATCTGCGCCATTATCTTGAACTGCTCATGGAAAGCGCCGGGGCGAACCGGATCCATGTGGTCGCCCACTCCATGGGCAACCGCTTTCTTCTGCGCGCGCTGGAAGAGATGGCGGAGGACAATCCGGCGCCCTTAGACACGCCGTTCTTCGATCAGGTGGTCTGGGCGAGCCCGGACGTGGACCAGGCCGACTTCCTCTACACCCTGCCCGAGCTTCTGCACCTGTCGCGGGACATGACGCTCTACGCCTCGGCCTCGGACCGGGCGCTGCGCCTGTCGCGCCGCATCCAGGGCGGTTATCCGCGCGCCGGCGACGTCACGCCCTCTCCCGTCGTTCTGGACGGCCTGTCGACGGTCGACACCACCCAGGCCGGCGACAGCGGGATTGGCCATTCCGACTACGCCGGCCCGGCGCTGGACGATTTTCGCGCCATTGTCTGGCTGAGCCTGGAGCCGCAGCAGCGCTGCATTCTGGAAGTCGAGACCGGCGACACCGGCCTGTTCTACCGGGTGGAGCCGCTTCAAGGCGGAGCGTGTGCGCCGGATGTGTTCAAATACTCCATCACCGCGCTGCGCCGCGCCGGGCCGGACGAGGCGCTCAACGTGGTGGAGGCGAACCTCACTGAGAGCCGCGACCCGGGCTTGGCTGGAAGTGTTGACGCGATCCGCGGCTATATCCGGCTTCTGATCGGAGCCGATTGAGCCCCGACCGACCCATCGGCTTTCAGCCCTCCACCGGCCGGTTCTGACCGACCAGCACGAACGGCGCCCACATGGCCGGATGGGCGAACGCGTCTTCTTCCATCAAGGTGAGGAGTGACTGGCGCAACGCTTCCGAACGTCCACCTTCAGGGTTGGCGTTCATCGCTTCAAGCGCGCCGGTGGTGATCCGCCGCGCAGCCGTATCGTCCACGACCCAGTGAGACACCAGCAGCGAGCGCGCTCCGGCGTAGAAGAAGGCGCTGGCGAGCCCTGACAGGCTCTCCGCGCCCGCCCCGCCAGGCGCCGCGGTGTTGCAGGCCGACAGGATCACCCAGTCGGCGTCCAGATCGAGATAGCGCGCGATCTCCGAGGCGGTGAGCAACCCGTCATCGCCGTCCACGGCCTGCCCCGGCGGGGTCAGAACCAGGGCCGGCTCCACAAGGCCCGGCAGTTCGTCAGCGATCAGGCCGTGGGTGGCGAATGCGATGACGCGTTGGTTGCGCAAGTCGGACGAGCCTCGAAGCGCCGTTTCCGTGGCGCCCGCGCCCACCAGCAAGTCCCGGTCGGGATCGGCGCCGAAGGCGCGGGCGAGCGCGACCAGTTCCGGCCGCGTGTTCGGCAGGGCGGCCAGGGAGCGCACCGCGTCCACGTCGGCGTTGAAGACTCCGCGCGTCGAGACGCCTCGGAAGCTCTCCGGCGCCACGCCGCGTCCCCCGCCGCCCGAAACGGGGCCGCCGCGATCGCAATTGGCGCCGGCGCGAGAGCCGATGCAGGGATCGCCGACGCCGAAGAAGGGTGAGCTCGCCCGGCTTTCCCCGAACCGGGACAGCGCGCGCAGCGAAGCCGGGGTGGGCAGCACGGTCATGGCGAACTCGCGCGCCAGCCAGCTGGTCTGCGCCAGCGCGCGCGGATCAGAGTCATCGCCCTGCGGTTCGGTCGTCACCATGACGCCGAGCGGCAGGCTGGAGAGCGCGCCGGACGGCACGGCGTAGACATGGCGCTTGCCGGCGAGCCGGCTCTCGATGGGGGCGAGCAGGGCCTGGTAAAGCCGATAGGCTTCAGCGCGGTCAAACGGATCAAGGCCGGAGCCGGCGCTCTGCACGGGGACCGTGTTCCACGGTCCACGCCCATAGGCCGGATCGAGGCTCTGGCGCAGCGTGTCCACCGCCTGGCTGAGATCGTCAGACGTCATATCCACTCGCGCCCAGTCCGCGCCCTGGCGGTCGATGGCGAACACGAAGCTGCCGCGCTCGCCGGCGAGGATCAGGATCATCGCCTCATCCTCGCGCAGAAGGCTTTGGGCCTCCCGGATGGACAGAGGGCTGGGGCTGGTCAGATCGGCGTATTCGGGAAACTCCGCGCCGAGCCGGGCGTCGAGCGCGGTCAGCTCGGACGTCGCCGTATCGAGGCGTTGGCGTGCGTTGGCGGACGCCGCCTCACGGCTTTGGGAGTCGCCCAGCGACAGCGCCTCATAGAGCGCCTCCTGGGACGAGGCGCGTTCGCGCACCGCACGTTCCCGCTCGGAGACCAGGCGGGCCAGGACGTCGTCCCCGCTGGCGAACCGCGCGGACACCTGGGAGAGCGCCTGGGCGGCCGAAGTCTGTACGGCCCACTGGGCGGCGCGCCAGGCTTCGTCCTTGAGACATTCGGACTCCATGGAGTCCGGCGGGCAGGGCGCCTGGGCGAAGGCGGGCGCCGAGGCGAAGGCCAGCACGGCGGCGGCGGCGACACTGTTCAAAAGGGTCTTCATGGCTCAGATCTCCTCGGGCCGCCTTGTGGCGGAGCAGTCGTTCAGGTCAGTCGTGGGAGGCGGCCCAGGCCGCTTCCACGTGAAGGGTGAAAATGTCGGCGCGCCGGCGCACCACGGCGGCGCCCGCCGCATCGTCCAGCGCCGCGTCGTCATAGGCGGCGTCGACAATGGAGCCGGTGGCGGTGCGATACAGGGCGAGCGCTTCGGCGGGCCGGTCCATATGGCGCAGGTAAAGCCAGGCGAGGTTTGAGCGCGCCACCAGAACCATGACGTGCCGGTCCGGCAATTGGCGCTCCAGCCCTTCCAGTCCAAGGCGCAGGAGGCGCTCGGACTCGCCATGGTCTCCGGCGAGCCCCAGCGTGGTTCCGGCGTTGCCGTAAGCGCGGATCGTCTCGGGATGCTCCGGCCCGTAGGCGCCTTCATAAAGCCCGATCGCACGCACCTGGAGCTGCGCGGCCTCCTCCAGCCGGCCCTGGATGCGGACAGCCCCGGCGAGGTTTTCAAGGCTCACCGCGATGGAGACAGCGTCCTCGCCGGCTTCGGCGGTCACCAGACTGCGGCGGTAAAGCGCTTCGGCGTCGGCGTAGCGGCCCTGCATGCGCAACGTGCCGGCGAGATTGCTCTCGATGGCGGCCGCCATGGTGTTTTCATCCTCGACGCTCAGGGCTTGCGCGGCGCTAAGCGCGGCGCGCTGCAGCGCCTCGGCCTCGCTAAAGCGGGCCTGATCAAAGATCGCCGAGGCGAGCATGGACTGAGCCATGATGGTTTCCTCTGCGGCCGCGCCAAAGACCTGTCCTGCCTCGGTCACGGCCTGGGCCAGCACCGGCTCGGCCTCGGCCGGCCGGCCTGCGAGGGTCAGCGCGCGGCCGTAGCGGCGGCGGATCTGGGCGGTCTCGCGCAAGCTGGCGTCGGGATGGGTATCAAGAACGTCGACCGCCTCGCCGTTGAGCGCCGCGGCTTCGCTCCAGCGTCCCTGCTGGAGATAGATTTCCGCGAGATTGGACTTCAGGAGCGCCACGACCGGCGTGTCCGGGTCACCCGCCGCCGCGAAGGCGGCGAGCGCCGGCTCCAGCAGCGAAAGGGCCTCGGGGCCCCGCCCTGCGCCGTCCAGTGCGTTTGCGTAGTTGCCGAGCGCGCTCAGCGTGTTGGGATGTGTCTGGCCAAAGCTGGCCGCCATGCTCTCATAAGCGGACTGATAGCCCGCAAGCGCCTGGCTGGAATCGCCCTGGCGCCGGCGCACCGCGGCCAGATTATTGTCCACGACCGCAAGATAGCGATGGTTGGGGTCCAGCACCGCGAAGATGGCGCGCGCGCGCTCGATGGCGTTGACCGCCTCTTCAAGACGCGCCTGCTGCAGGTAGACATCGCCGAGATTGGTCCACGCGATGCCTGACAATTCCTCTGAAGCGCGCCCCGCCGCCTCCAGTCCTGAAAGCACCTCGAGAAAGCTGGTCTCGGCGGCGTCCAGCTCGCCGGCCCGAACCTGGCCGGCGCCCCGTTCATTGAGGGCCAGCAAGGGATCGGAGCCGCCTTGCGCGGGCCGGGAGCCCGTCGCCGCGCCTCCGCCTGCGCCTGCGCTTGCCCGCGCCTGCTGGTCGCGCGCGATTGAGATTGCACGGCGGATCGGCGCGAGCGTCTCCTCGCCATAGCCGAGATCAACGAGCAGCCCCTCGGCGAGTTCGAGCACCTCCTGGGCGTCTGAATAGCGCCCGGCTCCGATCATCGCATTGCCCAGATTGACCGCCGCCATGGCGGTTCGTGGATCGCTCGCACCCGCCACCCGGGCATAGATCACGACCGCCTCGTCAAAGGCTCTGACCGCCGCTTCATAATCGCGGCGCTGATAGGCGGCTGCGCCTTCAGCGTTAAGGCGTGTCACCTGCTGCAAGGGCGACTCGCCGGGCCGCGCCTGAGCCGCGGGCGCGGACTGCGCGGGCTGCGCCTGTTGCGGCGGGCCTTTCTGGGCGACGGCGTGAGGCGCGGCAGCGATCAGGCTCGCGGCGGCGGTCAGCAGGATCAGTGTTATGCGTGCGTCTGACATGACGTCATCCCCCGTTCGCGACCGCCCAGGCCGCTTCAACATGCAAATAGCCAGGTGCAGGAACGCCAATGAGAGCCCGGCGACGGCGCTCGCCGGGCGTTTCAACCCCGGCCCGCGCCGTGACCTCCCGCAAAAGCTCCAGAGCGTCGCGCGGCGCCGGACGCGCCGGGGTCAGCAGGATATTCGCCAACTTCAGGCGCACGGCGATGGTGTCGGGATGGCCGGGTCCAAGAATGGCGTTGAACCGATCCTGACTTGCGGCGAACAACATGACCACCGTCCGCGCATCTCCAGAAGCCAGCGCTGCGGCGCCGATGGTTGCCCGCAGGGCGGCGAAGGCCGCACCGTCAGAGTCGGCTCCCGCCGACGCGTCTGTCAGAACCTCGCGGGCAAGCGCCTGGGCGCCCTCAATGTCCCCGCCTTCAGCCATGACGACGGCGAGATCGGCGCGGGCCAGCAATGTCTGTGGGTGACGAGGACCAAGGCGTTCCGACAGGATCTCGGCGGACTGCGAGATTGAGGCCGCGACGATATCCGGGCGTCCGGCGTATTGCGCAGCGGCGGCGCGCAGTCTCAGAGCCTCGCCCGCCGCCCAGCTGCGCCCCTGACCCGCAGCGGCCAGATCGCTCAGGACCCGCACAGCCAGCGCGTCGGCCTCTTCGGGGCGTCCAGCCTCGATCAGCGTGGCGCCGAGACTTGAGAGCGTTTCCGCGAGCACCTCAGCGGGCGTATCCTGCGACGCCTCGAGGGCGCCTGTCACGCCGGCGTAGACCTGCAGCGCCTGGTCATAATCGCCCTGGTCGGCGAGCATTTTTGCGTAAACCGCGTCCGCCGCGCGGGCGATCGGTTCAATGTCCGAACGGCGCAGCGTGGAAAGGCGCGGCTCGGCCTCGGCGAAGCGGGACAGGTCCACCAGCATCACAGCTTCGAGCAGTTGGTAGCCTTCGATCCGGTCGGCATATTCTTCAGGCCTGCCTTCGGCGAAAGGCAGGATGAGCTGGTAGGTTTCAAGCGCGGCGGCGGGATCGCCGAGCACCCATTGCAGGCGGGCTTCCTGCTCGGCGAGGTCAAGAAATGTGTTGAACCGCCGCGCCGTCGCCGCATGCTCCTTCACTTGGCTGGCCATCATCAGCGCGTGGGCGAAGCGCTCGGCGTTTTCCAGCGCGCGAACGTACAGGATCAGCACGGACAGCGATTCCGGGACCTGTGCGCCCTGTTCGGCGACCATGAGGCGCGCGGCGGCTTCCAATGTGTCGGCGGCTTCAGCCCAGCGCTCTTCTGCGTACAGCGCTTCGCCTCGCGCCGCGTCAGCGCGCGCCGTTGTGAGCGCATCGGACGTCTGGGCCTGCACCGGCGCCGCGCAGACTAGACTGGCGACGATCAGGGCGAGACCGGCGATAGACCTGATCATCCTGCAACTTCGGAAGGCGGAATCAGCCGCCACTGATAGATCAGCGCGCCGGCGCGCGCGTCCAGCGCAGGCCCGGTCTGGGCCGAGCGGGTCTGGCCAAAGCCGGCGCCGGACATAAGCGCGCCCAGCGCGGAGGCTTGCGCGGGATCGCCGGCGTCGCGCTGCAGGCTGTCCTGGGCCAGGAAGGCGAAATCCCACGGCAGGGCGGCTGTTTCATCGCGCTCCACGGCCAGAAGAACCAGACGCTCCAGCCCGGTGGAGCTGGGCTCATCGGCGTCCCAGTCCCAAGTGCGAAGCCCCGCCCAGACCACCCGCGGCGGGGCGCCGGGTTCAATGCGGGTCGAGGTCTCCGCGCCCAGGAACGGCATCCGGTACACGCCCGCCAGGCTATCCAGATAAAGCGGGGTGACGTCGATGGGATGGTCGCCGGCGTTGAACAGCTCCAGATAGACGATGTCGCAGTGGGAGAGCTCCAGAACGTCGAGCGCGTCGGCGCCCATCTGCTGCAGGCTTGAGGCGTTGGCCGGCACCCGCGCGGCGTCAGGCAGGGTGCAGGGCCAATCGTCGGGCGCGGCGCGCGCGGGATCCGGCGACGGTGTGCTGGGCCGCCAGACATAGCCGCGCACCTGCAGGTGTTCGACCCCAGGGCCGTTCACCATCGCCTGCGCGGCGCGCAGGAGATTGCGCACCCGTGCGATCTTGCCGAGCTCGCGCTCGATCGCGGCTTCCAGCCGCGCCCGGTCGGGATAGTCGGCAAGCTCCAGATGCGCGGGCGCGGTGCGCGGCTCGCGCGTCACCCGCTCGCCGGACCGCAGGAACCAGACCGCGCCGTCCTGAACAGACACCCGCACCTGAGCGGCGGAGATGTCCTCCACAAAGGAGAGCGGGGCGGTGAATGTCGCAGGGTCGGTCCCGCGCAGGGTCTCCAGCGCCGCGATCGCCTCGCGCTCGGCCGGGCTTGCACGCCGCGGCAGGCGATCCACACCGACATTGAGAGAGAAGCGCACGCCGGGATCGACCATGCGCGCGGTCAGAAAGCCGTAGCTCGGCAGGCGGGATTGCGCCGCGTGATCACCATAGGCGGTGAGCCGGGCCTGCGACCGGGTCTCGCCCACGGCGGTGGCTTCCAAGAAATACGGACCGATGAAAACCGGGTGAGGCTGCTGTGTGTCCGGATCGAGCACGGCCATCTCGAAGATCGCGCCCTCGCCCACACCGTTCAGCGCACCGGCGGCGATCTCCACCATGCCGCGCGTCTGACGCGAGACCGGCCAGGCGATGTCGGCGGGGTCTCCGCTCGTGCCGAAGATCGGCCGGTCAAGCTCGCCGGAGAACAGAGGAGACGGCGCCCGCGCGCCCCAGTCATCATAGCCGTTGAGCACCCGGTAGGCGAGATCTCGATAGCTCGACACGCCGCCGGCCAGGAGCGAGGTCGCGATCTGGTAGGTCATGACGCCGTAGTTATTCCGCTCGTCGCTGGACGCGCGCGGCAGCAAGCCTTCGAGGGCGAGCTGGCCGGAGTGGGCGGCGAAAAAGGCCACGAAACCGCCCTCGCCCAGCTCCATGGACGGCTGTGCCGCCTGGGGGGCGCCGCGGGTGCGCGAAACCTGGCTTTCGGCCTCCAGTATCGCGTCGATGGGAACGCCGAGAGCGCTCATGTCCACTTCGCGGGTGCGAAACTCGCCCGGCGTCGCACTGGCGCCGCTGCGGTCCGAGGTTCCAGAATGGCAGGTGTCCACGACGAGCCAGACGAAGATGCTCCGCGCGCGCAGACCCTCGATCAGCTCGCCGACCTCGTCGTCCACCAGCGCATTGGAGACGCCGGCCTGCCGGTCGCCATGGGCGCCTTCCCAGGCGCCGATATCCAGCGGCAGGAAAATCTCGTCAAAGCCGTCGGCCTCGACGCGGGCGGCGCTGACACCGACCTGCGGCTGACGCGATCCGTGCCCGGACATGTAGATCAGAACTTCGTCGCCAGGCTGCGCCGTTTCATTCAGTCGCGCAAACGCGGCGCGGATTTCCCCCAGGGTCGCGACACCGTCCGCCACCCGGTCGATCCCGGTGTCCGAGAGCCCGTCGGCGAGCACCGTCATGTTCTCATCGGCGACGCCATAGGCGCGCAGGGCCCGGATCATCAACGCCACGTCGTTCTTGGGGCCGAAGAGCTCCACTCCCTCCCCGATCCGGCTCTCGTCATAGCCGGACGCGCCGATGAGAAGCGCGATGCGCCGCGGTTCGCCATCCTGTCCAAAGGCCGCCGAAGCGGCGCAGGCCAGCATGAGGCTCATCAAGATCATAGCGGCGCGCATGAGGGACTCCCCGGGGCTCTGGATCAGCTTCAAGACTAGCCGGCGTTCGCGTCGAGCCGCGCCTGTCAAATCCTGACATTCGCCGTCAGGCGGGCCCGGGGTCCCGGACGATCACCAAAAAAAAAGGCCGGCGCTCGATGCGCCGGCCCTTCAGATGGCCCCTTGAGAGGACCAGGGCGGGTCTAGTTGGTGACCATGTTGAAGCTGACGCCGGTGGAGCCCAGATTGCGGACCTCGACGCGGAACGCGCCGGTCCAGCGCGGCGTCCAGAAGCAGGACATGTTGTCGGAATAGTCGATGTCCCGGCAGATCGTGTTGCCGTTCTGGTCATACACATACATGTCCAGATCGGTGATGCCGGGGCCGTTGGCGTAGACCGCCGCGCGTTCCCCGCCGCGGAAAGACAAGTTGTAGAACGTGGTGGAGCGGGCCCGCACGAAGCCGGTGTCGCGGCCCGGGCCGGAAACACGGCCGCGGCCCTGCTCGGCTTCGGCGTCCTCGATCAGACCGTTCAGGGTCTCATCGCCGCGCGCCAGGATGCGGGCTTCCTCGTACATGTCTTCGGCGGAAAGCAGATCGATCTCGCCGTCTTCCACGTCACCGTCGTCGGAGCCGGCTTCATAGTCGCGGTCTTCAACGGACACGCCGGCGCGCAGGCGGGCCGCGACGATCATCGCCAGCGGATCGCGGTTCTCGGCGGCGACCTGGTAGAGCTGCTGGGCCAGCGCCAGCTGCTCGACGCCGGTGGTGGCGCCTTCGCTACGCTCGACGGCGATGTTTTCGCCGGACTGATCGTCCTGGGCGATAACCGCTCCGGTCAGCGCAACTGCGGCGACGGACGCGGCGAACAGGGTCTTCATCATGACTGTTTCTCCTTGGGCAGACTGAATTCGCACAATCGCGAAGCCGTTCGTCCGGCCCCGACGAGGGGGACGCTGCCCGAGGCCGATCTCGCCGACAATACAAGGCGCCCACGCCTGTCCGGCATTGTCAGAAAACACCGATCCACGGCCTGCAAAGAGTTGATTCCTTACAGGCTTCGTCAGTCGCCCCGGAGCGCAGCGTGGACTTCACTGGCCCCGATGATCCCGCGAGGAGGAGATGGTCTTGGTGGACGTACAGCGTGCGAGAGACAGCGTTCAGACCCTCGCGATCCTGCTTCTTGCAGCCGCGCTGATCGCCGGAGGGTCCGCGTGGTTCGGCGCTCACCTGGCGACCGCGCCCGCCGGCGCACCGTCGGCCGTGCGCGCGGCGGCCTCATCGGTGGTCACGCTCTATGCTGAACGCCCCGCCGCCGGGCTGGCGCAGTTCGATCCTATGGACGGTCCCGCCCCGGAACCGCAAATGCGCTGGCGCTGGCGCACCGCATCCGGCTTCGCGTTCGCGCCGGGCGGCTGGATCGTGACCAATCACCACGCCGTCGCCGGCGCGCGCACGCTTGAAGCGGAGCTGGCGGACGGCACACGGGTCGCGGCGCGCATACACGCGCTGGATCCGCGCCGCGATCTTGCGGTGATCCGGCTGACGGGGGCGTCGCCGCTTCCGCTTCGCCCCGCCGCCGCGATCGCAGTCGGTGATGCGGTCTATGCGCTGGGCGCGCCGTTCGATCTCGCCGGTTCCCTGAGCGCCGGAGTCGTCAGCGGGTTTGACCGGTCCTATGACGGCGTAGATCCGATCGGATATCTCCAGCATGACGCGGCGCTCAATCCGGGCAATTCCGGCGGACCGCTTCTGGACCGGCGCGGGCGCGTGGTCGGGCTCAACACCGCCGTGGCCGAGCCGGCGATCATGAATGTGGGGGTGAGCTTCGCAATCCCGTCGGCGGTTGTCTTCGAGGTCGCGGAGCGCTTGCGGCGAGACGGCGCAGCGCCCGCCGCCCATCTCGGGATCGCGGTGCGCAGTCTGGACCAGGCGCTCGGCGAGGCGATGGGGCTTGGCTCCGGCGCCGGTCTGATGATCGACACCGTGGAGACCGGCTCTCCGGCGGCGGCCGCCGGCCTGGCCGTCGGCGATCTGCTGCTGAGCGTCGATGGCGCGCCGGTCGGCCTGCCCCGCGACATTAATCGGGCGCTGCTGGCGCGATCTGTCGGCGACACGATAGCGCTGAGCCTGCGGCGCGGCGGCGCCCGGCTTGAAGCCCGTGTCGTCCTTGCGGAAGGCGCCTCCCAGCCGGACCCGACCGGATCGGGCGGGTTGCAGGGCCGAACCGATGAATACGGGTTGCGGTTCGCCGCCGGCGCGCTCCCCGAGGATGGAGCTGTCGTCGACCGGGTCCAGCCGGCCTCCCCGGCCTCCCTCGCAGGGTTCAGAGCCGGCGACCGGGTTCTGGCGGTGAACGGCCGCCTGGTGACCGACGGGCTGGAAGCCCGGCTCCGCCTTGACGAAGCCGGTTCGGCGGCGGCGATCCGAGTGCTGCACGAGGGCGAGAGCGAGCCGCGCCATGTCGGCCTGGCGCGCGCGGCGTCACAGGCGCTGTCCGCGCCGGGGCAAACCTGGCCGGACGCGGCCGGCGGACCGTACTAGACTGGTGCGAAACACCCTGGGGGCGGCCATGCGGATCCTGATCATCGAGGACGAAGATATCTGGGCTGAGCGCGCCCGCGAAGCGGTCGCCGGCTTGCCGGACGCTGAGCTGGAGCATGCCCGTACCGGCGCGGACGGGCGCGCGCGAGCGCTCGCGGAGCCGTTCGATCTGCTTATCCTGGACCGGGTCATCGACACTGACGGCGCCGACGGGCTGAAGCTGCTGGCGGACTTGCGCGAGCGGGGCGTCACGGCGCCGGCGCTGATCCTGTCCAGCCTGGGCGAGACGCGCCAGCGCGTCGAGGGGCTTGAGTCCGGTGCGGACGACTATCTGGCCAAGCCCTTCGACGCCGGAGAGTTGCGCGCACGGCTCAAATCCCTGACCCGCCGGGCGAGCGCATCCTCGGCGCCGCAAGTCTATGTCCGTGGGGCGCTGGAGGTGCGGGTGAAGGCGCGCACCGCCCACTATGAGGGACGCCACATCCCCCTCTCGCCCCAGGAGTTCGACATCCTCGCCGTACTGGCCGAGCTCGACGGCGACCCGGCCGACCGCGATCTTTTGTGGAAGCGGGTATGGACCGATTTTCCCAATCTGCCTTCACAGGTGAACGTGGTGGACGTGGCCATGGCGCGCCTGCGCCGGGCCATGGCCCGCGTGACCGGCGTCGAGCTTGTCGAGACCGTCCGCCTGAAAGGCTGGCGTCTGAGAACACCAGGCGAGCCGGAATCCTCGAGCAGCGACGCCGGAGAGTAACGCGGGGTCGCCGACGCCGCCTGACCCGGTTTGTCAGTTGAGCCGTCCCGCCTGTGCGCAGAGTCTTTGAAACCCAAAGCACGCAGAGCCTGGAGACGCGCTGTGACGATAATGACGAGGATGACGGCGCCGGACTTTGAAGCGGTTCTGGAAGCCAGCGGAGCCGCAGTGGCGGTCCTCGACGCCGGGAGCACGGTGACGTTCGCCACCAGCGCCTTTCGCGCGCGATCCGGCCTTGGCCCGGCGGCGCAGCTCGCCGTGACGGTGACAGACGCCTCGCACTCTCACTCCCATGTCACCTGGTCGCGCGGCGGCGTGAAGCATGCCTGCCGTCTGAACCCGCTTCCCTGCGGGTCTCTGGCCCTGACGTTGCTGGGCGCCGCGCTGGGTCCGGCCGACAAGACCGCGGCTGCGGCCCTTCTGGAAGACTTGTGGGGGCTCACCCCGGCGGAATCCGACATCGCCTGGCGTCACGGCCAGGGCGGCAGCCTTCCCGAAATCGCGGCGGCCAGACAGGTGTCTCTTGAAACGGTACGCACCCAGATGCGCTCGATTCGAGAGAAGGCCGGAGCCGCGAACGGGCGGGTGCTGCAGTCGCTCTACTGGGCCGCGCTGGCCTCGCCGTGCAGCGAGCAGGGGTCATGATCGGTGCAGCGGGTTTCTGGATCCCGGCCGCCATGGTGAGCCTGCTGGTGGTCATTTGCGCGGTCAACGCGCTGATCAGGCGCTCCTGACCAATTCGGTCCTGGCCCAGCTTTCAACCCTGTATTTACAGGACAGACCGGCGCAAGACCTGAGCCCCGGGGCAAGCCCCGGAGCTCAAACTCACGACTATGGTCTAGGTCTCTTCGCCCGCGTCCGCCTCTGCATCGGCGTCCACATCGGCATCAGCGACGAATGCGCAATCCTTCTCGACGGCGACCGCCCGCGCGTCGCGGATATAGGCCTGAGTGGACGGGATCGTCAGGGGATTGATCATCGCGCGCCGCGCTCCGGCGATTTCGGCCTGGAGCTGATCACAGCTCTGGCGGGCGAACCGGGACCGGTTGCCTCCCGAAGCGAGCGCGCCGGTCGCCGCAGAACCCGCAAGCGACTGGCCTACGCTTCCCGCCATGGTGGTCGCGCATCCCGAAAGGGACCCCAACAAACCCAGCGACAGCACAACTCCGAAAATCTGTTTCTTATTCATTTACAGCCCCTTACTCATTGATTTGGCGTGGCCTGAATTATTCAATCTTGAGCGTGCCCGTCTATCCCCGCTTGGGGGGATGCCAATAGGATTTTCTTGGGCGGATGGTCTCGCTTAAGGGCCCTTTAAGATCAAAGGCCAACAGACGCGAACGGGCCTGTGAAACCGGTGGGCAGGCCTTCAAGAGGCCGGCAGCTGACGCCAATCGGCAAGCCCCGCGTTGCGGAGGTCTTTGAAACGGTCGCTGCGTTCGATTGATCGATCGTGATTGAAGGGGTTGCGGACGCAGGCGTGTGCATCAAGCTGATGATCTTCGACGCGAGTTTGAAAGAGCAGAACGGGTTGCGTATCGAACCCGCGTCACCGCCACCCCGCTAACAGGGCTGTTTCCTCTTGCGGCTCCGTCTTGATCGGTCAGGATCACGCCCCGAGAAGGCGCCGGCGCCGCGAGCCCAGACTCCGGGAGATGAGGGGTGGGCTCGATGGCGCCATGACGTGAGCCAAGCACCCGCAAGCGTCAGGATCGCGGTAGGGCGGCGTCGGCCTTGCTTCGCCACGCTTCGGGCAGAGGCACGGCCTTGCGCGCCCTGGTGTCAAAGCACACGGCGACGTTCTTGAGGGTCGCGGCCTGCTCGCCCCGGCTGAGATTGGTCATCTCGTAAACGATGGTCACCGACTTGGTTCCCAGTTTTTCGAGCCGGCCGGTGATCTCCAGCAAATCGCCGGAGCCGACCTCGGCGGCATAGTCGAGCTCGTGGCGCACATCGGCGAAGCCGACGCCGTCCGCAGCGTCGGCGCCGGACCAGCCGAAAACCTCGAACAGAAAGTGATAAGAGGCGTCGTCAAACATCGCCACATAGTGACGCGTCGTCAGATGCCCCATCACATCACACAGCCAGGGATGCGCGACGGCGCGGAAAGACGCCGTCATGCCGCCGCCTGGAGCTTCTTCATCTGCTCCAGTTTCTTCAGGCCAAGCGTCTCGCGCGCTTCCTGGGGGGTCTGGACATTCGACCCCATGGCCTCAAGAAGACCGCGGGCCTTCTCCACCAGCTGGGCGTTCGTGGCGTGGACGCCCTTCTCCAGATAGAGATTGTCCTCAAGGCCGACGCGCGCATGGCCGCCAAGAAGCGCGGCCTGCGCCACCATGGGCATTTCGTTGGCGCCGATGCCGAAGCTTGCCCAGTTGGCGCCGTCGGGCAGGTTGTCGACCATGGTCTGCATGTTGCGGGTGGTGCCGTCCGCGCCCCACTTGATCCCCATGCAGATCTGGAACAGCGGCGCGGCGTCGAGAATCCCTTCGGCGAGCATCTGCTTGGCGAACCAGATATGCCCGAGATCGAACACCTCCAGCTCGGGTTTCACGCCGATCTTCTGCAGGCGCTCCGCGCCGGTGCGCAACATGCCGATGGAGGAGACGTAGACATAGTTCGGCATGTCGTAGTTGAACGAGCCGCAATCGAGCGAGCAGATCTCCGGCAGCAACATCTCCACATGCTTCATACGCTCGACCTGGCCGACGCAGTCGGTCGCCTCGCGGTCAAAATCGGTGGGAGTTTCGTCAGGCCCCAGGAAAAGATCGCCGCCCATGCCGGTGGTCAGATTGATCACCACGTCGGTGTCGTGTTCCCGGATGCGGTCGACCACTTCCTTGAACAGCTCCGGGTCCCGGCTGGGAGCGCCGGTCTCCGGGTCGCGCACGTGAATATGCGCGATGGCGGCGCCCGCCTTGGCGGCCTCGATCGACGCGGCGGCGATCTCCTTGGGCGTGACTGGAAGGTGCGGCGTCTTACCGGCGGTCTCGCCCGAGCCGGTGACGGCGCAGGTGATAATCACGTTTCGGTTCAGGCGCTGATCATTCGCGGTCAAAGCATTTGCTCCCGTTGCAGCGGCGACGCAGGCGCACATTTGCGCGCATCAGGCGGCTGGGCCGCCGTGTGTCGCTGGATAACTGGTTTTCAGATGCTTAGAGTAATAAACACTTTGATCTGAATTGCAAATCGCTCGGTGAATTTAATTCATCTATGGATGAATACAAAACAAGGCCCAGCGGGGACCTTCAGGGCCACACACATGACTTGGCCTTCATTTGAGAGTCAGGAGCGCGGATGATCTGCCTGAAGCTGCGCCAGCAGCGAGCGCACCATCACGAACCCGATCAGGACGACCGGCGCCGACGCGATGAGCGCAGCGGTCTGAACCACCCGCAAGCCGCCCACGAACAGCAGCGTCACCGGCAGCGCGCCAAGCATGGCGGCCCAGAACAGACGCTGCCAGAGGGCCGGGTCGCGCCCGGACTCAAGCGCGTGGGTCGAGCTTGAAGCCAGAATATAGGAGGCGCTGTCATAGGTGGTCGCCGAGAAGATCACGGCCGTCACCACGAACAGCCCCATGGCCCAGACATCGAGCGGAAGCTCGTCCATCATCGCCACGATCGCTCCGGCGCCGCCGTCCTCATTGAGCAGGGAGACGATGTCAGCCGCGCCGGTGAGCTGCAGGTTCAGTCCGAAATTGCCCAGGATCACGAAGAACAGCCCCGCGCCCAGCGTGCCATAACCCAGCATGCCGAAGATCACCTGGCGGATCGTGCGTCCCCGCGAGATCCGCGCCACGAACAGCCCGACCACCGGCCCGTAAGCGATCCACCACGCCCAGTAGAAGATCGTCCAGTCGATGACGAAATTCGACTCGCCGAACGGCTCGGTCCAGGTGTTCATACGGATGAAGTTCTGCGCCACCAGGCCGAATCCGGTGACGCCCGCCTCGATGAAGAGGCCGGTCGGCCCGACGATGAACACGAAGACCAGGAACAGGAAGATCAGGCCCACATTGAGGTCGCTCAAACGCTGAATGCCGCTGCGAAGCCCCGCCGCAGCGCTCAGACCGAACAGCGCCATGGTGATCACCAGAGTACCCACCTCCAGCGCGAAGCTGGGCTCGACGCCGGCGATCCGGGCGGCCAGCGCCGCGATCATCGGCGTTGAGAACCCCAGAGACGTGCCCGCCCCGCCCAGAAGGCTGACCATGAAGATGGTGTCGACGATCCGTCCCAGCGGTTGATCGGCGCGGAACCCCTTGACGCCGTTGCAGCCCGTGCTCAGGCGCAGAAACGGAACGCCGCGATTATGGTAGGCGTATGCGATCGCCAGCGTTGGCAAGCAGTAGAACGCCCAGGCGGTCGGCCCCCAGTGGAACAGGCCATAGGCCGACGCCCATTCCAGCGCCTCGGGCGAACCCTGAGGCAGGGCGAAGGGGGGGGTCTCCACATAGTAGGCCCATTCAATCGCGGCCCAGTACATCAGCCCCGCCCCGATGCCGGCGCAGAACAGCATGCCCGCCCAGCCCATCGTCCTGAACTCCGGCTCCACGCCGGCTCCGCCCAGGCGCACGGCGCCGTAGCGACTGAGGCCCAGCCAGACCAGGAAGACCATCAGCACCAGGCCGATCACCAGATAGAACGGGCCGATCTTCTCGGCGATGAAGGCGTAGACCTGGGGCAGCAGCACCGCCCCGGCTTCGGGGTTGATGATCAGGCCGGCGCACACGGCGACCACGATCGCCGCGCTGACGCTGAACGCGAACCAGTCTGTGCGGACGGGACCGGTCATGGCGCACCCCAGCTGAGCGGCGCACAGAGGTCGGTATCGAGCGGCGCCCCGCTTCGCGGTTCGACGTCCCAGATCAGAAGCGCGCCGCCGGCGCCATATTCCCGCCAGTCCGGGCTTTGCGCCCCGTTGGGATCACCCGTCGCCGCAAAGCGCGCCCAGGCCGCATTCATGGCGCGGCCGAGCGCGTCGTCTTCGGGCGCGGTCGGCAGCCAGGCGTCATGGGTGTCGAACACATAGGGCAGCTCCGCGCCGTGATAGGCGCCGAGCGTTTCTGCGCCCTCGCGCACCCGGGCGAGGCGATACAGAAAGACCGGCGCGCCGGTCTGCGCCACAGCGCCGGCGAGCGCGCGGCCGGGGCAGCGCATCAGGGCTGCGGTTTCAAGCCGGTCCAGCGCGGCCGGGATCGAACTCGCGTCGGCGAGCACCCGGTCGACCGCCGCGTCTCCGGCCCGGTCGCGCCAGGCGGCGAGGTCTGCGTCCTGCGTTTCAGGGTCGAGATACATCAGCCACTCATCCTTGTTCACGCCGATCATCAGCGGCGTTGCGGCCACCTCACCGCGCTCCACGGCCTGCCTTGGCGAAAGCGGCAGCGCCGCCTCGCCCGGGACAGGGCCGTAATCATAGAAAGGCAAGGCCTCGCCGGCGGCGGCCAGGACAGCCTGCGCCGTGGCGCTCATCGGATCATTGTCGAGCGCGTTGGCCAGGCGCCTGAACGCCCCGCCTGCAGTTTCAGGGGTGCGCTCGGCGGCCAGCTCGAAGCCGCCGCTCTGACTGATCGCGCGATGAAACAGGCCGCGCGCAGGCGGCGCCGTCATCAGGGCGCCCACAGCCGCCGCGCCCGCGCTCTCGCCGAAGATCGTGACCCGGTCGGGGTCGCCGCCGAACGCGGCGATGTTGCCTTGCACCCATTCCAGCGCGGCGATCTGGTCCAGCAGGCCCGTGTTCGCGGTGGCGCCGGGGGCGTCAGGGGCGAGATAGCCGAACGCGCCGAGGCGGTAGGCGATGGACACCAGCACCACGTCTCGCGCCGCGAAAGCGTCGCCGTGATAGTTCGGCTCGTAGGACCAGCCCGCGCTGTAGCTGCCGCCATGGATGTAGACCATGACCGGCGCAGGCGCGTCCGGCGCCAGGTCCGGCGTCCAGATATTGAGATAAAGACAGTCCTCGCTGACACCGGCCGGGGCGGGCGCCACATCGCGCGTCGCGCCGACGCCTTCGGCCAAGTCGGCGTACCAGTCGGTGATCGCGGAGGTCTGCATGCAGGCCGGGGCGAATGCGGTCGCATCTCTCGATTCCGACCACGGGGTCACCGGCGCCGGGGCGCGCCAGCGGCGCTCGCCAAGGGGCGGCGCGGCGAAGGGCACGCCCCTGAACGCGCCGCCCTCCGGCAAGCCGTCCAGCGAAAGCCCGGTCAGCGCCCCGAAGCTGGTCACCGCCCTGGGAGGGGTCACCCCCGGTGTGTCCGCCTCGGGTGCGGCCGCCTGGAGGGCGCCGTCATGGGGCGCCTCCGCTTCAGGCGCGCACGCCGAGAGCCCCAGAAACAACGCCGCCGCAGCGGTGAACCAGACGTGAAACGCCAATCGATCAGGCCTCCTGTATCGTCAACACGACGGCGCCGCGGCGGTCGCCCGCCTCGATCGCCGCCTGCGCGTCGGCGCAGTCTTCCAGGGCGTAGCTTTCAGCAATGCGATGGGTGAGACCCCCGTCGGCCTCCGCCCGGGCGATGTCGGCGATCGCCTGCCGTTTGGCGTCCTCCGGCATCTCGTAAACGATGACCATGCGCACGGTGAGATCCATGAACATCATCCGGTAGAAGGGCAGAGTCGGGGTCATGTCCTGGGACGAGGAATAGGTGCAGATCGCACCGCCGATGCGGATGCAGTCCAGCACCTCGGACAGATTCGCGCCGAACTCGACCTCCACGACCTGATCGACCTTGCGCCCCCCGGTCGCCTCCACGATGCGCGCGCCCCAGCCGGCTTCGCGGTGATTGACGATGTGAGCAGCGCCGGCGTCTTGGCACACCGCCTCGTCGTCCGGATTGCTGGCCGTGGCCACGACCGTCGCGCCGGCCCGGCTCGCCCACTGGATGGCGTAGAGCCCGACCCGGCCCGCCCCGCCGGTGACCAGAATGATCTTGCCGGCCGGATCGCCCTCGGCGAACACGCAGCGGTGCGCGGTCATCACCGGAATGCCGTAGACGGCCCCGGCCTCAAAGCTCACGCCCTCCGGCAAGGCCGGGGCGCGGTGCTCTTCCACTACCACATACTCGGCGGCGGTGCCGAAGCGGCGCTTGTGCTGGGCCTGGTAAACCCAGACCCGCTCACCGACGCGCGCCGAACCCACGCCCTCGCCCACGGCGTCGATGATTCCGGCGCCGTCGCTGTGCGGGGTGACATAGCCGTCATCAAGCAAGGCCGGGAACGCCCCGGCGCGCTTCTTGACGTCGGACGGGTTCACGCCGCTGGTCATCAGACGCACGCGCACCTCGCCCGGACCGGGCTCGGGCGTCGGCTTCTCGCCAAATTGCAGGGTGTCGGCCGGCTTGCCGAAGGTTTCGAACCAGACAGCTTTCATAGCGCCCTCACTTGATCGGGAAAGTCAGTGTTTCGGTGTGGCCGTCCACGGCGATGACCTGGCCGGAGATCATCCGGGCCCGGTCAGACGCCAGGAAGGCGCAGGTGTCCGCGATGTCGTCCTTGGTCACAAAGCGGCGCATTGAAACCTGGGATTCGTAGATCCGGCGGACCTCTTCGGGCGCCATGCCGCGATGGGCGGCGTCACGCTCGATCACCCCGTCAATGCGCGGCCCCTCAACCGAGCCGGGGCAGACCGCGTTCACGCGAACCCCGAACGGGCCGAGCTCCATGGCCAGCGTCTTGGTCATGCCGATCAGCGCCCATTTCGACGCCGCATAGGCGGTGCGCTGGGGATAGCCGAACAGGGCCGCGGTCGAGGCGATATTGATGATCGCGCCACCGCCGGCGGCCTTCATGGCCGGCGCGGCGGCCTTCAGAAAATAGAACGCGCCATTGATGTTGATATCGATGGTGCGCCGCCAGTCGTCGTCATCGACGTCCTCGATGGGCGCGGTCATGCCCGCAACACCGGCATTGTTGATCAGAACCCCGATCGACCCGTGCTGCTTGATGGCGTGATCGATGACGCGGGCGGCGGCCTGCGGATCGCGCACGTCGGCCACGGACGTCTCGATGCCGGGATGCGCGCTGGAGAAGTCCGCCACCGCATCCGGCGCGGCGTCACAGACATGCACCGGCCAGCCGTCCTCGGCGAGTTTGGCGGCGATGGCCGCCCCGATTCCCGAGGCGGCGCCGGTGATCAGCGCGGCGCCCTTCGGCCGCGCTTCGGCGGCGGGATCATCGTGTGCGGCGGAGTACTGGATCGCCATGGTCCGTCAGCCTCTTTCAACAATTCGGGGGGGCGCCGGACGCGCTTGGTACAGCGACGCCAATCGGTTCGCGACTCGAAACGATTGGCGGTCGGATGAACTGAATTCATCCATCCGCGCGGCCCTCCGCGGCGAGCAAATCGCCCAGGGACCGCACCAGCGGTTCGAGCCGGTGTTCGTACTTGCGCCAGTGGCCGACGCCCTTTGCGTAGATCGGCTGACGCACCTGCTCGGCGCTGGCGGTGCGCACCGCGCGTCGGGTTTCGTGAAAGCGCAGGCACGCCTCTTCGAACGGAAGCCCGCAGGCGGCGAGCACCCGGCTCACCTCGCTTTCCAGGTCGGCGACCACGTCTTCATAGCGCACGCGGATTACCCGGCCGGGACCGGCCGCGTCCCAGTGAGCCATGAGATCGACATAGGACCGGTAATACCGCCCCAGCGTCTCGAGATCGTAGGTGAAGGTCTGGCCGCGGGCGAAATTTTGCTTGAAGCAGGACAGGCCGCAATCGCGCGGATCACGGCGCGCGTCGATGATGATCGCGTTGGGCAAAGCGCGGCTGATAAGCCCCACATGGACGAAGTTGTTGGGCATCTTGTCGATGAAGTAGGGCGCGTCGCCATGGTAGGCGGCGGTCTCTTCCAGATAGCGCGCGCCGAGCGCGGCGAAGTCCGCCGCGTCCATGGCGTCCAGCGCTTCGGGATAGCCGGGCCCGGCGATCATATCGCGCACATAGGTGAGCATGTGCGGCAGCTCCATGGTGCCGTCCACGGCGCTGTGGGAAGCAAGAATCTGCTCCAGCAGCGTCGAACCGGATCGCGGCAACCCGACGATGAAGATCGGCGTCGGGCCTGCAGCGTGCTCCGCGCGGTCGGCCAAAACCGGGAACGCCGTCTTCAGCTTTGCGCAGGTGGCCTCGAAGCCCTCCATGTCGAACCGGTCAAGGCGCGCCTTGATCCCATTGCCTTCGGCGTAGTGGTCAAAGCTCTCTTCAAACGCCCCGTCATCCTCGAAAGCCTTGCCGAGCGCGAAGTGAAATCCGGCGCGGTCGCCGGGCGTGACGTTGTTGTCCTTGAGGGCTTCGGCCATGGCCTGGCGCTCGCTCCCGTCGAAGCGGTAGGTCTTGAGATCCGCCAGGCTCCAGTAGGCCTCGCCCAGACCCGGGTCGAGGCGGATCGCTTCGCCGTAGGCCGCTTCGCAGTCGGCGCGCTCCCCGAGAGTTTTCAGCGCATGACCCAGCGACAGCCAGACGCGCGGCTGGTCCGCGTCCACAGCGAGGCACTTGCGGAAGCTGTCGCGCGCGGCGTCCGGCTTCAGCCCCCACGCCTGGACATTTCCCAGCATGGACCAGCTGTCGGCGCGGTCTGGCGCGACTTCAACGGCCAGAATCGCCGCCTCTTCGGCCTTGGCGTAGTCAGCACGTTCGGATTCCAGCCGGGCGATATTGCGCCAGACGACGTCGGAAAACGGCGACAGGCGCCGGGCCCGCTCCAGCAGGCGTTCAGCGTCAACCGTCACCCCCGCGTCGAGCGCCAGCGAAGCCAGGCCCACCAGCGCGTGGACATGGTCGGGATCGGCTTTGACAACCTCGCGCAGGTCCCGCTCGGCGTCGGCGCGACGGTTATCGGTCAGCGCCTTGATGGACCGGGCGATGAGGCCGCGATGGGGGTCGGTTTCGGCGGCCTTTCGAAAAGCGCGACGGCCCTCCTCGAACCGCTTCGCCTGGCAAAAGACGTCCCCGAGGACATTCCAGGCCCGGCTGTGATCCGGCGCGCGGGCCGTGAGGTCTTGAAGCGTCTCAAGCGCCGCGTCGAGCTTGCCGGCCTGGCGCTGCACGCGGGCGAGCTCCAGCCCCGCCTGATGAAACCCAGGCGCAGCGTCGCGCGCGCGCGCCAGAAGCGCCAGCGCCTCCTCCAGACGACCCTGTGAGCTGAACAACGAACCCAGGAGACACAGCGAGTTCACCTCTCCCGGAACGGACTGGAGGATCGCTTCAAGCTGCTCGATCGCAAGGTCGCGCCGCCCCGCACTCACCCAGCGCTGGGCGTTGGCGAAGGCCTGGCGGACATCGCCCTGGGCGGCGGCGGGCGGCGCGCCGGTCATGGCGCGCACCCGGCCCGGTCCAGCAGGTCCAGGTCGAACTCAGGGTACATCGTGTTGTGGCGCAGGATCATGCAGCGCTCGTTTTCGCTCAGCCGCTCATCGGCCAGCAGTCTATCCACAAGCGTATCAAAGGTCAGCGGCGCAGGCGCCATGGCGATATCGCCGGCGTCGAAGATCATCTTGCGGCGGCCCTCGTCCCACGCCTCCCACTGCGGCAGGCCGCCCCCGCCTTCGCCCGGATCGCCGCTGCGCGCAAACTCGGCCCAGTAGGCCGACATGGCCCGCGACAGCGTCTCGCGCCCGTCCCGGTTATCCTCGGTGAACAGCGCTTCAAACCCGCCGGAGAAGTCGCCGAACACGAAGGGGATCTCCATTCCATGGGCGGCGCCGACCAGAAAGGCGAGATCCACCGGTTCGGTCGGGGCGTCAGTCCAGTCAAAGCGGTAGGCGTAGACCGGCGAGACGGCATGGTCGGCGATGTCGTCCACAGCGCTGGCGTTCCACCAGCTGGAATAGTGGTGGTCGATGGCGGCGTACTGATCGCGGTCACGCGCCTCAGGTCCGACTTCTGTGAAATCCACATAGGCCGGGTCATAGGCCATCCAGGCCTTTTGCTCATTGAGATTGCCGCCGAGCATCATCGGGACCTGATTATAGGCGCCCGAGGCGAGCTGGGCGTGGTGGCCGTCCTCGGACACGATGACGCCGTCGAGCACGACGCTGGGCAGGTCGTAGCCCAGATCAGGCTGATCCCGGTACGCCGCCAGCACCGCTTCTGTCGACAGGCCGCGCATGAACGCGGTGATCTCGGCGTCGCTCATGGCGGATAGCTGTTCAAGGGCCTGCGCGCGGTCGCCCGCTCGCCCGGCCGCCGCAAGCCAGGCGGCGAGGGTTTCGCTGGCGCTGGCGCGCGTGCCGGGCGTTTCGGCGTCTTGCGGATTGACCGCCTGGGCCAGGCTCATATTCCAGAGCCCGCCGCTCTGGGAGATGGCGCGATGGAACAGACCCTCGGCCGGCTCGGCGAACACCAGGGCGTAGATGTTCTGACCGCCGGCCGATTCCCCGAAAATAGTCACCCGCTCCGCATCGCCGCCGAAGCCGGCGATATTGGCGTTCACCCATTTGAGCGCGGCGATCATGTCGAGCACGGCGAACTGGCCGGTGGGCGCGTCCGGGCGCTCACTGCGGATGGCGGGATGGTGAAACCAGCCGAACGGGCCGAGGCGGTAATTGATCGTCACCACCACCACGCCTTCGCGCGCCGCCAGCTCGGCGCCGTCATAGTCGCGCGCCGCGCCGGCGTAATTGCCGCCGCCATGGATCCACACCATCACCGGCGCGCCTTCGGCGTCGGCGGGCGCATGAATGTTGAGGGTGAGGCAGTCTTCCGACCCCAGGATCGGGCCGGCGTCGCCATAGGCAGGCTGGGCGCAAGGCGCGCCGGGCTCGGACGCGTCCAGCACCGCCTCGCGAACCGGAGTTGGCAGCGGCGGGCGCCAGCGCGCGTCGCCAACCGGGGCCGCCGCATAGGGGATCGCGCCCCAGAAGTGCGCACCGGCGTCGCTTGAAACACCCAGCACCGGACCCTCGCCGGTCTCCACGCGCACGCCCGGTTCGGGCGCGGCGCAGGCCGAGAGGGACACGGCCAGAGTGACCGCGGCGCCAAGGAGCGCCGCGGCCAGGGATCGGACGATCAGCATCGCGGCCTAGTAACGCGCGGTCAGGCGCAGGCCCACCGTGCGCGGACGATTGGTGGTGATCCGCTCGTCATAATAGCCGGTGTTGATGAACACCTGGGCGCGCTCGTCGGTGACGTTGGTGGCGAACAGCTCCAGGCGGTAGGCGCCTTGCTCAAGCCCGCCTCGCAGGTCCAGCGTGCCGTATGCGTCCTGGCGCTCCGGCACGGCCCCGGTCAGGGACGTATCCTCGATCAAAAGATTCCAGACTTCATCCGTATACGAATACGCCGCCTGCACATACCCGTCGATGGAGTCGGTGAGCGAGAACTCGTAACGCGACGTCGCCGAGAATTTCCACTCCGGCACATAGGGCAGTTCGCGTCCTTCCGGGGCCCAGACAAGGGTGGGATCCACCAGGGACGCGAAGTCCTCGGTGAGCTCGGACTTGTTGTAGTTCGCATTGAAATTAAGCGACCAGCCATCGGTCAGCTGGGCCTGGATGTCGGCTTCAAAGCCGGTGACCTCGGCGTTGCCGGCGTTGGCGTAAAAGATCACCGGCGCGATGTTGATGTCGTAGATGGAGGTCTGGAAATCCTCCCAGATCATCCAGTAGACCGCCCCGTTGAAGACCAGCCGGCCATCAAACAGTTGCGACTTCCAGCCCGCCTCGTAGCTGTCGAGATAGTCGGGATTGTAGACTTCGGGAATGTTCGGGTTGGTCTGCCCGATGGCGCCGTTGGACCCGCCGGCCCGGAAGCCCTGAGCAAAGTTGAAATAGGTCAGGAACGTGTCGCTGACGCGGTATTGCAGATTGACCTTGAAGCCTTCCCCGCTGCTGTCGCCCGAGGACGCCTGGCCGCCGGTCTTTGGCTGGTAGAAATACGCCGACCAGCCGCCTGCATCGCTCGAGAAGGAGTCCTCAAACAGGCGCGCGCCCACGGTGAAGGTCAGACGGTCGGTGATGTCGTACCCGACCTCGCCGAACACCGCGACCTGCTCGCTGTCGCCGGATCCGTAATAGCTGTACCACTCGTTCGGCAGCGGATCGCCGCCGTAATAGGACAGGTAGAACTCCGCAGGCGCACCGCCGAACTTGATCCCCGGCATCTCCCAGATCCCGAAGCCTTCGTTCTGGTTGGACTCAAAGTAAGCGCCGATGATCCAGCTCAGCGGGCCGTCGCCGTTGGAGGTGGCGCGAATCTCGGTGGACCAGCGCTCGTCATAATTATCGACGCTGAACGCCATGCTTGGATCGTTGCAGCCGACATTGCCGTAATAATAAAACTCGTCACAAGCGAACTGCTGGATCCACGGCGCGAACGAGGCGTATTCAACATAGTCGGAATAGTCAGCGGAGGACTGGTAGTCCTGGCTGAAATAGGACGTCGTCAGAACAATGTCGGCGAAGTCGGTCGAGCCTTCCAGCGTGCCGGCGAACTGGCTGAACTCTCGGGACCCGCTGTCTTCTGCAAAGCGCGCCACTTGAAGGTCGCCGCGCCGGCGAGGGTCGTGGTCCCAGGCGCCGGTCGTATCGGCGCTCTGGTAGAAGGCCGACAGCGTGCCGGTCCAGTTCGGCGTCAGATCTGCGCGCAGCGACACGCGCCCGCCGGTGGTTTCGGACGTGTTGTAGTCCTCACCGGCGAACGCGGCGTTGGAGACGGTCGCGCCATTGGCGTAGGTGCGCGTTAGCGGGACATTGTCGATGAACCCACCCTCGTCATCGTACCAGCCCACAAGGCGGATCGCGACGCGGTCTTCAACGATCGGGATATTGGCGAAGCCTTCGAGCGTATAGATCTCACCGCCGTTCTCGATCGTCGCGGCGGTCGCGTCGAAGCCCGCTTCATAGCCGGACGCGTCCGGCTTGTTGGTGATGATCCGCACCGTGCCGGACACCGATCCGGCGCCGTAATAGGTGCCCTGCGGACCGTTGAGCACTTCGTAGCGCTCGATGTCATAGCCGTGCAGGTCGACGATCGTACCGCCGACGGTCAGCGGCTGTTCGTCAAGATACAGGGTCGCCGTCGCGGTGTTGGTGCGGTTCGGATTCGACCCGTCGGCGATGCCGCGAATGAACAGATTCTGCGTGCCCGGACGCTCGGACACGAAGGACACCGACGGCGCGAATGCGACGATGTCTTCAAATTGCGAAATGCCCAGATTCTGGATTCGGGTGCTGTCGATTGCCTGAATCGAAAGCGGCACGTCCTGCAGGCTCTCTTCGCGCTTCTGGGCGGTGACGGTGATCACTTCCACCGTCCGGCGCGGCTGCTGGGCGGCTGGCTCTTCCTGAGCCGCTGCGATCTCGGCGCCCCCGAACGCGATCAGGCAGGTCGTCGTCATAAGCTGCGCGAGGCGTGTCGCGCCGCCCGTCTTCGAGCCAGTGCCGATTCTGCAGGTCATGCTTCCTCCCCTATGTCGTTATGGTTCGCCGGGATGACTCCGGCGCATTTTGTCGCAGCCTACGCAAACCGGCAGGGCGGCGCGACCGGAAAACATTCGCCATTAGATGAGCTAGTTTCACCTATGATGATCGATCTCTCGGGCACGATCCATGGGGTCAGTCGCATCCGACGACGGGTATAAGCCCGATATTACTCTTTTAAAGCGGGTCAAGCCGACTGACCCCTCGACCAAGATGAATTGCATTGACAAGGAGGGCGCGCTTCCAAACAGTGAAGTGAACTCAATCATCTTGCGAGGCGGCCATGCGCCCGAAATTTCCGCCCTTCGCCGCCTTGCGGGCCTTTGAAGCCGTGGTGCGTCTGCACAGCTTCAAGGCGGCCGCCGCAGAGATCAACGTGTCGCCCTCGGCCATCAGCCACCAGATCCGCAGCCTGGAGGACGCCCTGTCCTGCAGGTTGATGAAGCGGGACCGCAACGGCGTGGAGCTGACCGCCCAGGGCGAACGTTACGCCTTCGCGGTGCTGCGCGGGATGGAGCGGATCGCAGAGGCCACGCAGGAACTCCTCTCCGACGCGGGAGAATGCCTGACGCTGCAGACCTATTCGACGTTCGCGATCCGGTGGCTCCTGCCCCGGCTCGCCGGCTATGAGGCTGCGACCGGGCAGAAGCCGATCCGGCTAGTCACCTCACAGCGGGACGTGGAGTTCGGCGTCGACGCCGTGGACGCCTGCATCATGATCGGCCATCCCGGCGATCCACAATCGGCGTACCGGCCGCTGTTCAACTCTCGCGTCTTCCCGGTCGCGAGCCCGGATTATCTAGCGCGCAATGCGCCGATCGAAACGCCGGCGGACCTGCGCGGCCACCCGCTGCTCCAGGTCTACCCGTCGGCGGACGACTGGCCGGCCTGGCTCAACGCGGCCGGGGTCACAGGACTGAGCACGGCGGGCGACGGGCGTTTCGACAGCTATGATCTGGCGCTCAACGCGGCGGCGGGCGGCATGGGGGTCGCCCTGGCGATCGAACCCTTCGCGCAGGGCGAACTGGACAGCGGCAGGCTGGTGGAGCTCTTTCCGGGGCTTCGCGCGCCGCTTCCGGGCAACTGGTACTTCGTCACCCCTGTGACCCGGCGCGCGCTCGAAAAAGTCGCCGCTTTCGAGGCTTGGCTGGTGGGTGAAATCAAGGCTGATCCAGCGCTCACACCGCTGCCGGAAAGCCGAAGCGGCGCGGCGTGACCCTGCGCCTGGAGTCGCGTGACTTGGCTGACCTGGCGGGCGCCCATGGCGAAGGCGCGCGCTGGGCCATGGAGATGGTGGCCGCCGTCGCCGAGGCGTTCGGCGCCGAGCGCCTGATCGACATCGACCAGGCCCACCTTGTGGGCGCCTATCATTCCGGCCCCGCCAATCTCGATCTGCTCGACCGGCTCATCGACGGCGGCGCGCGCGTGCGGGTCCCCGCCACCCTCAGCGCCAGCTCGGCCGACCTCACCGATACTGCGCTCGCCTGCTACGCCGGAGCCCATGCAGAGGCCGCGCGGGCGGTGGTTCAGCGGGGCCTGGCGATTGGGTGCACGCCGGCTCTTACCTGCGCGCCCTACTTTCTGGCCACCGCGCCGCAGCGCGGCCAGGTGGTGGCCTGGGCGGAATCCAATGCGGCGATCTTCGCCAACTCCGTGATCGGGGCGAGGAGCCTGAAAACACCGCAATATCTCGATCTCGCCTGCGCTTTGACCGGGCGGGCGCCCCTGATTGGTCCGCTCACAGACGCCGGCCGGGCGCCCCAGGTGCGCGTGGACATTTCCGCGCTTTCCCCCGCCTGGTTCGAAACGAGTTTGGGGCCGGAACTGCTCGGATATGTCGTGGGAAACGTCGCTGGGGTCCTGACCCCGTTCATCTCGCGCCCCCCGCGCCCGCTCGACGTTCTGGGTCTCAGATCGGTCTGCGCCGGGGCGGGTGTCACCGGTGGCTTCGCCCTGCTGCACGTCGAAGCGATGACGCCCGAGGCGGGCGACTGGGCCGAGACAGCGCGGTCCCTGCCGACCGTGCGCCTCGATGACGACGCCCTGCAGACCCTGCTTTCCAGCTTCGAGGTGACCCAGGGCGATCCGGTCGGCGCGGTGTTTCTCGGCGCGCCGCATTTCGGGCCGGAGGATCTCAGCCGTCTCGCCGCGCTTCTGGACACGCCCGTGACGGCGCCCCTGCGCGTCTCGATCAGCCGGGGCGGCGCCTTTGACGCGGGAGTTCTAAAGCGTCTCGATACAGCCGGGGTGACGCTGGTGCACGACACCTGCACCTATTACGGCCCGCCGGCCGAAGGCCTCGACGGGACGCCGGTGACCAATTCGGTCAAGTGGGCGGCCTACGCGGCGAACCGGGGGTTTCGGCCTCACCTGACAAGCCTTGAGCGCGCAGTGGAAGCCGCGCGGACCGGGCGGGTCCCGGCCCCCGTCAGGATCGCGCCATGAAAAGCCCGACACTGGAGATTGGCGTCCGCATCCTGGCCGGAGCCCCGGTTGAAGCGCCGGCCGTGCGCCTCTCCGCACCGATCAGCCCCTGGGGCGGGATCAATCCGGACACCGGCGCCGTCTGCGATATAGCCCATCCCGAAGACGGAGCCGCGCTGGCCGGGCGCATCGTCTTCGTTCCAGGCCTCAAAGGCTCGACCGCCGGTCCGGGCGCGCTGCTGGAACTGATCGCGGCGGGTCGAGGCCCGGCCGCCTTCGTGACGCCGGCGCCGGAATCAGGCCTGATCGCCGCGGTGTGGGCCGCCGCCTTCCTGTCTGTCCAGCGCCCCGCCCTGGCGGTGCTCGCCGACTGGACTGAAGTTCCGCCTGAAAGTGCGGTGTGCAAGCTGGTCGCCGCCACTGTGAGGGCGCCGCGTCGCGGCGCTTCTTGATCTCTCGCGCCCTCAAAGGCCCGAACCAATTGCATCAGAACCGCACTGTCTCGTGGCTGATGTCGATGCCGTGCTCATGGAGCAGGTCTTCAACGTTGCGCAACGACAGTCAGAACCGGATGTACATCATCACGGCAGGTCGGATGATACCGGGCGAGGTCTTGAAGGAGCGGAAGAGATTGCTCATTCGTAGACGCTGCGGAGCCGGCCAGGGCGGCTCAAGCGGTTTTGCTCTGACAGCAGCCCTCTAGCCGCTCGCGAGGGTCGGCCCCGACTGCGACCCCCTTAAGGGGACACAATCAGGACCGACCGACCCGTTTCAGTACGACAGACTGAAGCTGACCAGCTTTCCAGCCACGTCGAACCACACGACGATTGCGAAGGCGGCGACCAGGATGACGCTCCAGAGCTTGCCAAACCAGCTGGACTGACCGCGCCAGACTTCGGATGCATTCCAGACCGAGAGGGCAAGAGCACCAAGGGGAATAATCGCTCCTACCTGGAGCAGGCGAAGCCAGCCGTCGGCACTGCCGGACATCATGCTCAGATCAGCCATCATGCTGGTCAGGATCATGGCCCAGCCCACAGTATGAGCGATCACGCCGATCGCCCCAAGACGGACCAACCGATGGGCCCACGCCCGGCGTCCCTCCAGGTCGAACGGCGTCTTGTAGCGCCAGCGCACGAGAGCGCGAACCGGCCAGAACAGGACAGTAAGCCCCAGCGCGCCGAACGCAGCGCCGAGGAGCGGCATCAGGACCTCGCTCGACTTCCACCACGGCACGGGCAGGAAGGTCATGATCGGCGAGACCGGCTCAGCAGTCCAGGAGACGACCCGACCGTTCTCCACCCGCGCAGCAAGACGATCGGCGCCGTCGACGCGCTGCCAGATATATGGCTCCACCTCGCGCCAGCGTGTCGGATTGCCGGCTTCATCGGTCAAAAGCGGCACGACCAGCTCATTGTCATCGTTCAGATCCAGCTTGATCTGGCTGATCAGCGAAAGAGATGCGAAGAAGTTCGTGTAGGCGCCACGGGAGATGCTGTAGACGCCGGCAATCTCAGCGCCGTGCGCGGCTGCGGTGTCCGTGGTCGACCGGTCCTCCGGCTCCGCAGGAAAATAGCGATTGGTGAAGCCTTCGAAGAGCGAGTCGCGGATCGTGCCTGAGACTCCGCCCTCACCCGTGCTGTTCATCGAGACGAACAGGCCGACGCCCTCCTCGAGGAAGAGGTGAAGATTGGAGTGGAAGTATTGCGTGTCTCCGCCATGGCCAATGATGGAAAGGCCGTTGCGGTCCTGCTCATAGAATCCAAGCATCATGGCGTTGAGCGGCGGATAGTTGCGATCGGCCGTCGTGTGCATCTGTTCCGCCGTGCTCGGCTGAAGCAGGCGGCCGCCTCCATCGAGATGGGCGATCATGAACCGGCCCATATCCGCCCCCGTAGCTGACAGCCCGCCGGCCGGCGCTGCCGGGATGACCTCGAAGGCTTTAGCCTCGCCTTCCGACGCTCGGGTGTACCCGCTCGACATCTGGCTCTCCAGCCGCTCTGGAAGGGGCTGGCGGAAAGTGGAGTTCTCCATGCCCAGAGGCTCGAATATATGAGTCTCGACATACTCGTCGAAGCTGAGACCAGAAACCCTTGCGACGACGTAGCCGGCGAGCGCTGTCGCATAATTGGAGTAGGCCGGCTCCTCGCCAGGCGGGAAGACGGCGCCGGGGACGTTCTCGCGGACATAGTCCTCCAGAGAGGGCGCCGCACTGGCGTCGTCCATAATCAGATTCCGGTAAACCTCCTCGAAGCCCGGCGTATGGGTCAGCACGTCGCGCAGGGTTACTGGCCGTCCCACCGAAGGAATCTCGAAGTCGAGATACGTGTTGATATCGGAATCCAGATCGAGCTGGCCTTGCTCGACCAGCTGCATCACCGCCGTCCAGGTGAAGAGCTTGGAGGTGGAGCCGGGCCGAAACAGCGTGCGCTCCGGATCGACGGGCGTTCTGCTTTCCAGATCGGCGAACCCGTAGCCGCGATTCACGATAATCCGCCCGTCGGCGACCACCGTGACGACGGCGCCTGCGATATCACCGCTGGCCAGCGCATAGGGCATGTAGCCATCAAGCCAGGCCTCCACGTCGGCGGCCTCGAGCGTTGATTCCGCTTCGGGCTGGACATCTTGAATATCAGAAGTTTCTGTGGGAACCGGCTGGTCCACCGGCGGCTCGACATCCGGCGCTTGGGCGAACCCGAGCGTCAGGGCCGCGGCTATTCCGACGAAAGCCGATCGAACGAAAATCTTAGTCATCTAAAGAATCCTCCCGGTAAGCGTGCTCACCTAGCGATCGACGGGTAGAGCACGTCTGCCGACGCGCCCGAGCGTCGCTGTTACAGTGGGCGTTCGCAAGCATCTATAAGTCCCTTCTCTCCCGACTGTTCGAAGTCACGCAGCGCCCCCTCCAAGCAGCGCGAACAGTCCGACTCCGGCGAAATTGCCGAGCACGTAGCCGAGAATTCCGGTCAGAATTCCCGGCGCGACCAAATTTCGCCATTTGAACAAAATTGCGATCGCCGCCGCGATCGGTGGTCCGGCGATACAGGCGAGCGAGGCGACGACCAGCTCGGCATAGTTCAGCTTCAACAGCCGACCCGCGACGAGCAAGAAGAGGAGGTGAACCGCAAAGATCAAAACCACGATCACGAACATGCCCGGGGCGGCCCTCAGCATCTCACCGATGTCCGCGCCGGCGCCGATGATGGCGAAGAACAGGTACATGAAGATCATCGCGATCACGTCCTCGCCGCGAAGCCCCGACAGAACCCGCCGGCCCAGCGTGGCGATCAGCGTCACCAACACCGTCAGCACCAGAAGCTCGTATTGCGCAGCGCCCAATGCACGCGCGATCACGCCGCTGACCGCGACAGCAGCCGCCGCGATCGCCAGCGCGGCGAGCAGACCGAACAGCGAGGGCGCGCGCCCCTCGCCCGGGGCGCCCTCGCCCCCTGCGCTGGTCAATGCATCGGTCCGCCAGCCATAGCGGGCCTGAAAGACCGACCAGGCCGCGGCGATATTCATGAGGATGATGAAACCGACGCCCAGAATGCTGTCGATCGCCAGGGCGGCGGACAGTTGGGAGCTGTCGTCGAACCCGATGGCTTCGGCCACCGCCACGAAATTGAGCGAGCCGCCGGTATAGGTTGCGGTGAACACCGCAGCGATCGCCGCTTCACTCTCGCCAAGATCCACGAACAGCGTCGCAAGCCAGGCGCCCGCGACCGTCCCCACCATTCCGACGAGAAACGCGATCAGCACCCGTCCGCCTTCGGTGACCACCTTCGCAAGGTCGGCTTTGAGAAGGAACAGAGCGATCGCGAGCGGGACGAGATAGGTCCAGATCGCACCGTAAACCGGCGCACTGCGCGGCAAGAGGCCGAAGTGCGCCGCTGCGATGGCGACAATCAGGATGATCCCGGCGCCGGAGATCCGGCTGCCCCATGGGGTGCGTTCCAGCGCGGCGGCCAACGCGCAGATGGCGAGCAACGCGGCCAGAAGGCCGAAAACGTTGTCGACCGCGATCACGCCCCGCCCCAGAACGCCGTGCGCGGCGCGTCGATCGCGCCGTCGCGGTACAGCATGCCGCCGGCATAGTCTGATTTCAGATTGAGCGGCCCGTCCAGATCGACGAAATCGCACAGTTGCGCGATCACGAAGCCCGGCGCCATGGACAGCGACGTGCCCAGCATGTTGCCGACCATCAGCCCCTTGCCGGCGGCGCGCGCCTCCTTTGCGAGCCCCAGCGCCTCTGTCAGGCCGCCGGTCTTGTCCAGCTTGATGTTGATCATGTCGTAGCGCTTCAGCGCGTCCGGAAGCTCGCCGCGGTGCAGGCAGCTTTCGTCCGCGCACAACGGAATCGGCGACCTGAAGCCTTCCAGCGCCTCGTCGCCGCCACGCGGCAAGGGCTGCTCCACCATGGCCACACCCAGCCTGGCGAACGGCTCAAGCACCGATTGGAGCAGATCGAAGGTGAAGCCCTGATTGGCGTCGATAATGATTTCGGCGTCCGGCCGCGCCTTGCGCACGGCGGCGACGCGCTCGACCGGATCGACATGGTCGAGCTTGATCTTCAACAGCCGGTAGGCCTTGGCCCGCGCGCCGCGCTCGGCCATCTGCTCCGGCGTTTTCTGAATGCCGAGCGTGAAGGCGGTCCGGCACGGTTTCGGGCTGACGCCAGTCAGCTCCCAGATCGTCTTTCCGGTCTTGCGGGTCTCCAGGTCCCACAGCGCGCAATCCACGGCGTTGCGCGCGCCTCCGGGCGGAAGCAGATCCTGCAGCGCCTCACGGGTGATCCCGGCCTCGATCTCGCCGCGTATCGCTTCGATTTGCTCCAGCATCTCCCGGGCGGATTCCTGGAGGTAATAGACCGGTACGCCTTCGCCCCGTCCTGCCACGCCGCCATCTTCCAGGGAGACGACCACGGCTTCGAGACTGTCAAAAACATGGCCGGTGATGACAAACGGCGCTGTCATCGGCCAGCTCGTGCGGTGCACACTTAATCGCATCGTTTTGAACTCTTATTTTTCAAGAAGCTTGTCGACGATCCGGGATGTTCCATCCCGGATCGGGTCGGCGACGGGTAGGCCGGTCTCGCGTTCGTAGGCGACGAACAGATCAGCGCGCTCGGCCTCGCTTAAAGCCGAGCTGTTGACCGACAGGCCGACGAAGCGCGCCGCCGGGTTCACCCGCCGGGCATGGAGCAGGCATTGCTCCATGGTCTCGGTGATCGAAAGGATCGGAAACTCGCGGCGCGCCTCGGCGCCCAGCAGGAATTCGCGCGAGGGATCGTGGCACAGCACCAGCGCGTCGGGCTGCGCGCCGTGCAGGAGCCCCAGGCTGACGCCTGCGAAGCTGGGATGGGACAACGAGCCCTGCCCTTCGATCACGTCCCAGTGGTCCGGGGCAGCAGCCGGCGAGAGCATCTCCGCCGCGCCGGACAGGAAGTCGGAGACGACGCAATCCATGGGAATGCCCGTTCCGGCGATCATGATGCCGGTCTGCCCGGTCGCGCGGAAATCGGCGTCGAGGCCGCGCGCACGCATTTCACGTTCCAGGGCGAGCGCGGTGTATTTCTTGCCGACGGCGCAGTCGGTCCCCACGGTTAAGAGGCGTTTGCCGGCCCGTTTCGTCCCGGTCCCGACAGGGATCGTCCTCGGCGGCGTCCGCACGTCGATCAGGCGCGCCCCGGAGGCGCGAGCGGCGTGCACGATCTCGGGGAAGTCGGTCAGTCGAACATGCATGCCGGACACCACGTCGAGGCCGGCGCCCGCCGCCTCCGCCAGGTCCTTGATCCAGCTTCTCGGGATAGTACCGCCTTCGGACGCGACGCCGATTACGATCGAGCCCACGCCGGCCGCGGCCGCCTCGGCGACGGTCATGTCGGGAAGCCCGCCGTCCACGCGGCCTGCGGCCGTCCGGAGATGACCCGCGCACAACGCGCGCCGCCACTGGATGAGCCCGAGCCCGGTCTTGGCGTGCCCGCGGTCGGGCACGTCGCCGAAGTAGATCAGGTACGGCGCGCGAAGCTGGACCGAGGGAAGGCCGTTGGGAGCCGCAGCTTCGCCCTCGGGGACGTCATGACTGGCGAGAGACACGGTGTTCCTCCGTTTTATCGGTTTGCGCCGAGACGATCCTGAACAGACCCAGCGTCAGCAGCGGGGTCACGACCACCGCGATGAAGGCGTAGGAGAGAAGGCCGTACCCGCTGGCGATCAGGTCGATGATCCCGACGGCTTCGGCGAGGAAAATGGCGACCGCCGGAAATGTCAGCGCAAGCGCAAAGCGCGCCCAGCGCGGATAGCCGCGCCCACTGGCCTTGAGAGCGGCGGCGACGCGCTCGTTGATGGCGTGAATGATTCCAACGCCGGTCTCCACGAATGTGCCGAACAGCACCACCTGAAAGGCGACGGTGAGCCAGAGCACGTTCAGGAGCCCCAGGAGGAAGACCACCGGAACGGCCTCGGTCTCGACGCCGGGAAAGCGGGCGAGCATCGCCAGGAAGACCAACACGCCGGGAACCACGCCGACCACCCCCGCGAGCGCGCCGGAGACCATCGCTTCTCGGCGCGTCTTCAAAGCCGGCAGGACGAACAGAACCGCGGCGAAGGCCACAAGATTGTACGCCGCGTACCGCAAGCCGTCGAAATGCCAGGCGCCCTCCACTGTTCCGCGCGCCAGCGCACCCGCGATGGCGTCCCCGAACGCAACCGTCACCCAAACGAAAAAGACTCCGTAAAGCGTGAACAGGAACACCGACCCCCAAGTCATTACGCGGGCGATCGCCCCGCCGCCGAAAAAGGCCAGCGCCGCGATGATGAGCAGAAGACCGAGCGCGCCGATGATCGTCGGAACCGCGAAGGCGGCGGCGACCATCTGGCCGGCGGCCGAGCCGAGCACCGAGAGCACCAACAGCGCGATCAGCAGGTAGAGAATCTCGAACACACGCCAAAACGGGCCGAGCAATGCGCTGAAGAAGGTCTTGTAGTCGTACCCGTTGGTCATGCGCGCGAATTCGAAGCCGATGGCGAGAAGCACGCCCCAGCTCAGAGCGGTCACCGCTAACCCCAGCAAGCCGCCCAGTGCGCCATGGGAGAGAAAGAATTCAGCGATCTCACGACCGGTGCCGTAGCCGCCGCCGATGATTACGGACTGAAACACCAGCCCAGGGAGAAGATATGTCCTGAAAAACGAGGTCATCATGTCCGCAAGAAAAACTCGGCGGGCCGCCAGGCCCTGAAATGAAAGACTGGCCGGCCCCGGAGGACCGGCCCGGCGGCGGGCGCGTCCAGCGGGCCAGGGGAGGATCCCTGCCGGACGCGCCCTGCCTACCCGCCTAGTAGCGCAGGGAGAGGCTCAGCCCGAGTGCGCGCGGCCGGTTGACGCTCTGAGAGATGATCGGCGCGTCGAGCGCACCGCCCGCAGTGACGAACTGTTGCAGCGCGTTCGAACCGAGAACCACAGCCTCCACATCGTTCAGCAGGTTCGTTCCGTACACGTGCAGGCCCCAGCGGTCGTTGGAGACCCCGACGCGCAGATTGAGCAGCTCCAAGGATTCCAGCTGCGCGGACTGGTAGTTCTGAACGTTGGAGAACCGCTCGCCGACAAACTGGAACGAGCCGGTGGAGTTCAGCGTCCAGCCGCCCTGCCCGAGCGGCCGCTCGAACGAGTAGCCGGCCGCCAGGGTGAGCTCGGGAATGTTCGCCGGACTATTGCCCGCGCGCAGATCGAGCGGGCCGAACGTCCCGCCGGGCGCGGCGGTGATCAGCTTTCCGTCGTCGAACTCGGCGTCGACAAGCGAGAGATTCAGGAAAGTGGAGAGCGCTTCGTTCACCTGGTAGCTCGCTTCAAACTCCAGGCCGAGAATTGTCTGATCAGGGCCGTTCACCGTGTTGTTGGCCGGCGTGTTCACCTGGATCTGCGTATCCTCGTAACGGGTGTGAAAGACGCCGATATTGGTGACGAGATCACCGCGCAGCCATGAGGCCTTAACGCCGCCATCGATGGACACAACCGAATCTGCATCGAAGAAGAGGTTGTCGAAAAAGACGTCCAGGCTGCCTCCCGAAGCGCCCAGCGCCCCGAGCGCATTACCGACGCCGCCATTGCGGGCGCCTTTCGCAACGTTGGCGTAAAGCAGGATCGCATCGGTCACATCGTACTCGACGCCGGCGCGCGGCAGGACCTCCTCGAGCTCAAACTCGAACTCGGTGCCGAAGCCCGCTCCCTCAAGGACGGTGAGGATGTCGAGAAACCCGATGGGGTTCGATTCCGTCCACGGGATGAGATTGCCGCTCGGATCGAACTGCGGGACCAGATTCACCGTGTCGTCTTGAAGGAGGGCGCCGGTCACGGTGTCGTTGACGTAACGCGCACCGCCGATCAGGCGCAGATCCTCGCTCACCTCGTAGGTGATTTCGGCGAAGGCGGAGTATTGCTCGCTCTGAGTGCTGGACAGGCGCTTGGCGAGTTCAGCACGTGGGGGGGACGTCACCGCCACGCACCCTTCGCACGTTATGGCCTGCTCGTTGATCTCCTCACGATCGCGGTAATAGGCCCCGGCCGTGAAGTTCAGGGGACCTTCGAAATTGGAGACGAGCCGGAACTCTTGAGACATCTGATCGAACTGTCCGGCGCTGGTCGAGAACGTCGTCGTGTCCACCGTCGGAAAGAAGGGGACCAAGCCGAAGGAATTGCCTGCGCTGAACAGGGCCGACGCCGTGTCGCGCTGGTAGAAGCCGGTGATCGACGTGAAATCAAGACGATCAAACGCATAGGAGACGCGCGCGGCGTAGAGATCGAAATCGTCCTCGTAGCTGCCTGACAACGGCGAGGCGGAAAAAGTCAGATCCTCAGGATCGGAACCCGGATCAACCTGCGTGGACTCTCCCAGCTCGTCGCGCGAGAGGAATGCGGAGAAGCGCAGCTCGAGATTTTCCGTCGGCCGTGCAAGCAGGACAGCACGCCCCCCGACCGTTTCGAAATCGTTGACGTCTTCGCCTTCGCTAGGGTTATCAATGAACCCGTCGTCCTCACGCCGGAAGCCTGAGACGCGCACCCCTAAACGGCCCGGGACGAGCACGACTGAGGTGGCGTTCTGGACCGTGTAGGCCTCACCACCGTCTTCGATGAATTCATAGCGCCCGGCCGCGTCGCCGGTGAATTGCGGGCCGTCGAGATCAGGATCACTGGTGAAATAGCGCACAACGCCGCCCACGGCGCCTTCGCCGAACAGGGTCGGCTGAGGTCCGCGGATCACTTCGATGCGATTCAAGTCCACTGAGCTGAAGTCGCGGATATTGCCCGAACCGGTCACCGAGACTTCGTCCAGGAAGACACTGAAGACCGTGCTGGTCTCATAACCACTACCGGCGCTGCGCACGCCGCGGATGGCGATGTCGTTGGAATTCTGGCGCGTTTTCACGTTGGACATGCCGGCCACCGAGCGGGCCAGATCCTCGATGTCCTGGATGCCGCGCTCGCGAATCTCCGCCCCGGAAATGCCCGCGATGCTCGCCCCGATGTCCTGAACGGACTCCTCGCGGAATCGGGCCGTAACGGTGATCACATCATCCGTCACTGCACGGTCCTGCTCGGCCGGATCGGCCTCCTGTGCGGCCAGCGGTGCGGTGAACGCCGCGCTGGCCAGCAGCGCCAGTTTGAAATGGTTGGTCATCAGTCTCTCCCCAATTTGCAGCCATGGCCGTCACAAACCATTTTTTGGCTGCCTTAAAAAACTCTATGGCAGTTTTATTTCGTTGGGAAGGGCAAATTGGCAATCATCCGACGCGGTTCGGACGCGCGTCCCCGCCGCGCGGGCGCACCCCTAGCCGCACCGCGTTGTTCGATCGAACGATTTTGGAAAAGGGCGCGGTTTAAACGCGGCGCGATCAGGACCGGTTGGGGATTTTCAGGTCTTGCATGTAGAGCTGGTCGTGCATGAACACCGCATCCAGCACGCGTTCTTCGGAGCTGGAGAGGATCTTGTGGACCTGGGCGCGGATGTCGTCTGAGGCGTCCTTGCGGATCGCTTCCACGAGCGCACGCTGATGCTCCCATGTATAGGGCATCGTCCGGTTCAGCTTCAGGTACAGCCAGTAGATCCGCATGGTCGTGTCCTCCAGCTGGCGGATCCAGTGGATGAGAAGCGGATACTTCACCTGCTGCGCCATGAAGACGTTGAACTGCTTGTTCGCCTTCAGGATTTTCAGCGCCGCATCGTCGTCGCCTATGGGCGCCTTGTGCGAGGTTTCCTGATTCATGCGCGCAATCGCGTCATGGTCCACCTGCGCGGCGGCCATGGCGAAAATCTCCGGCTGGAGCATTTTGCGCATGGCGAAGTTCTGCTTCACGTCCAAAAGGGTCAGCGGCGCCACGCGCGTGATCCGCGGCGACACCGAAACGAGGAATTGCTGGGCGGTCAGCTGCTCCATGATGTTGCGCGCGGTGGTTCGGCTGATGTCGAACATCTCGGTGAGGACGTTCTCCGACACTTTCTGGCTGGGCGCGAGCTTCTGGGTAACGATCGCGTCCATAATCACGTCATAGGCCGTCGCCGGATCGGCCGCCGCGGCCCTGCCTGATTTTGATCGCGTCATGCTGCTCATACCCTGAATCGATGGTCGCCGCTGCTGTCGGAAGCCGTATGCGGATTCATGCTAAACCGGCTTATGGAGGCCTTATTAAAAAATAAGGCTGTATTGTTTGTCCTGTTTCCGTTAGCGTAGCGTCCAAAGCGGGAACGAGGAAGCGATTTGGCATGACGGAAAAGACGCGGCGCACGGCCAAGACAGACATCGGCGCCACCCGGCGCCGCCTCTTGAAGGGCGGCCTCGCCGCGGCGGCGGCCGCGCCGATGCTCAACTCCGGCCAATTCAAGGTATTCGCCCAGTCCGAAGCGACGTTTTCGGCGCGGGCGGTGGACCTGGTGGAGCGCAGCATCGTCATCGACATGCTCTCGATCCTCGCCGATCTCGGCGACATGCTCGACGCCATGTACTCCGACCGTCCGCAGCAGGAGGACGGGCTGGCGGTCACCGACGCCCATCTGGAAAAGCTGCGCGCGTCGGGGATCAACGTGTTCCACCCTGCGGTGGGCCTTGGCGGGCGCGAAAGCGCGCTTTCCTTCGTGGCCCGGCTCAACGGCTACGCGGCCGAGCGCCCCGACGTGTTCCGGCGTATCGACGCGGTCGCCGATTTCGACCGCATCATGGAAGAGGACCGGATCGGTTACATCGTCGGGATCCAGAACGCGCATCATTTCAACGCGCTCGACGATGTGAACGAGTTCTACGCGCTAGGCCAGCGCGTCAGCCAGCTCACCTACAACTCGCAGAACCGGATCGGCGCCGGCGCCACCGAGCGGGTCGACGGCGGGCTGAGCAATTTCGGGGTCGCCATCGTGGAGCGGATGAACACGGTCGGTATGGCCGTGGACGTCTCCCATTGCGGAGACCGCACCACGCTGGACGCATTCGAGGTGTCGAACGTCCCCGTGCTGATCACCCACTCCAATGCGCGCGAACTGGTGGGCGGCCATCCGCGCACCAAGTCCGACGAAGCGATCCGCGCCATGGCCCGCCAGGGCGGCGTCATGGGGATCACAGGCGTGCGCAACTTCATCCGCGACCGCGAGCCCACCACGATCGAGCATATGCTTGATCACTATGACTATGTGGCGCGCCTGGTCGGGGTGGAGCATGTGGGCGTCGGCACCGATATGGACGCCGACGGTTATGACGACGTCTCGCCGGCCTCCTATGAGCGTCTGCGCAGCGGCTATGACGCGTCCTACGCGTTCCGCGGCAAGATCGACACTGACGGTTTCGACGACCCGCTGAAGATATTCAATCTGACCGAAGGCCTGATCCGGCGCGGGTATTCCGACGCCGATATCGAGCTCGTTCTCGGCGGTAATTTCAAGCGCGTGCTCGGCGAAATCTGGAAATCATAACCCGCCGGCGCATGATGAGGGGAGAGACAGGATGAAACGCACCGCTCTTTTCGCGGCGGCCGCGCTCGGCGCGCTGTGCGCCGCTTCGGCGACCGCTCAAGAGCTTACGCCGGAACGAATTGACGAGGCCGCGCGGCGCACGATCGAAGCGTTCGACATTCCCGGCATGATGGTGTCGGTCGTCAGCGGCGAAGAGGTGATCGCCTCGAACGTTTACGGCGTCCGCGACGTGCGCCGTCCGGACGTGCCGGTGGGCGCCGACACGATCTTTCCCTTCGCCTCCATCAGCAAGGCGTTCACCACCACGGCCATCGCCATGCTTGTCGATGAAGGAAGGCTCGACTGGGATGATCCGGTCCGCGAGTTCATTCCCGAATTCGAGATGTCCGATCCCTACATCACGGCCGAATTCAGCGTGCGCGATCTGGTCACCCATCGCTCCGGCCTGCCGCTGGGCGCCGGCGATCTTCTGGTGTTTCCCGACGGCAAGCCGGAGGTCGGTGACGTTCTCGCGGCGATCCGGCACATCCCGCCGGCCACCAGCTTCCGCTCCGAATACGCCTACGACAACCTGCTTTACATCATCGCCGGCGAAGTGGTCTCGCGCATCGAGAACAAGCCCTGGCACGAAGTCATCGACGACCGTATCTTCACTCCGCTCGGCATGGACAGCTGCGAGGCCCTGCCCTCGCAGGCGGCCGGCGACGACAACACCGTCACCCAACATTCACGAGCGCCGGGCGAGACCGAAGCCACACCCGTCGATCCGCGCTACATCATCGGCGACTCCACCTCGCCGGCCGGGGGGCTCAGCTGTTCGGTCGAGGATCTCTCCACATGGGGCCGGTTCTGGCTCAATGAAGGCGTCGCGCCCGACGGCGAACGGCTGCTCTCCGAAGACCAGGTCCAAGAGCTTTGGACCGGCGTCACCGTGCAGAATGTCAGCCCGCTCCTGAGCGGTCTCGCCGGCACGAATTTCTCGATCTACGGGCTCGGCTGGTCGCTGCGCGATTTTCACGGCGAGCTGATGGTCGGCCATAGCGGCGGATTGCTGGGCGGCTCGTCCTATTTCGGCGTTCTGCCCGACCAGGATGTGGCGGTCTTCGTCAGCAGCAACATGTCGACCTACGGCTCCACCGCCCTGGCGCTTCAGCTCCTGAACGAGGCGGCGGCTCCGGAGTCGGACTCAGACTGGATCGGCACGCTGCACGGCGCCTACCAGGCGCAACGCGAACTGGCCGCGCGCGACTCCGGCGACGGCGAAGTCGCCGACGTAGCGATCGAGCCGGTGCGCCCGCTGGAGGCCTATACCGGCGCCTACACCGATCCCTGGTACGGCCTCGTCACCATAGAAGTGCGCGACAGCGCGCTGTTCATCGACATGAGCCGGTCGGACGTGTTGGACGCGCCGCTCATTCCGGTCGCACCGGACCGCTTCGTCGCGCGCTGGCCGGACCGCAGCCTGAACGCCGACGCCTATGTGGACTTCATCGCCGGGGACGGCCGCGTCACCGGGATGACGATGGAGGCGGTCTCCGACACCACCGACTTCTCCTTCGACTTCCACGATCTCGATTTCACCAAGAACGATTGAGGCCGGCCATGTTGAAAACCCTCTCGCTTAGCCTCGCCCTCGCGCTCGGATCCGGCGCCGCCATTGCTCAGGACGGCGCCGATCAAACCTACGATCTGGTGATCCTCGGCGGCCGGGTGATCGATCCGGAAACCGGTCTCGACGCAGTGCGCAATGTCGCGGTGGAGGGCGACCGCATCGCCCGGATCACCGAGGCGCCGCTCACCGGCGAGACCGTGATCGACGCCTCCGGCCTAGTGGTCGCGCCCGGCTTCATCGACCTGCATGCCCACGGCCAGACCCTGCTCGCAGGCCGAGTTCAGGCGCTGGACGGCGTGACGACCGCGCTGGAGCTGGAGGCAGGCGTCTATCCGGTCGCCGACTTCTACGCAGCCGCCGACGAAGAAGGCCGCGCGATCCACTATGGCGGCGCGGTGGATTGGTCGCGGGCCCGGTACGCCGAGCTGCTTGGCGAAACTCCCGCCTCCCATGAGGACGAGTTCGAACACGATCACGGCCATGAGGGTCCGGACTGGCGCTACACCCCGGCGAGCCCGGAGCAGACGGCGGCGGTGCTGGAACGGGTTCGTGAGGGCCTGAACGAAGGCGGGCTCGGCGTCGGCGTACTTCTGGGCTATGTGCCGGGTTCGGGGCGAAACGAGTATTACGCGCTTCACGAGCTGGCGGCCGAATATGACGTGCCGACCTTCACCCATGCGCGCTATCTGTCGAATATCGAGCCGGACAGCTCGCTTGAAGGCTTTCAGGAGATGGTCGCGGTCTCCGCCGCCACCGGCGCGGACATGCACGTGTCCCACCTGAACAGCTCCAGCCTGCGCGACATCAATCTCATCCGCCCGATGATCGAGGCGGCCCAGGCGAACGGCGTGAACATCACCGTGGAGGCCTACCCCTACGGCGCCGGCTCCACGGCCATCGGGACCGCCCTGTTCGAGGGGGCCGACTGGCAGGCCCGGTTCGGGGGGATCGAGAAATCAGACTTCACGCTGGCGGGCGTGCCGCTCACCGAGGCTGAATTCGACCGGCTGCAGGCCGAAGAACCGAACACCACCATCGTCGTGCACTTTCTGGATATCGAAAACGACCCGGCGGACCGGAACACCCTGTCTCAATCCGTCCTGTTTCCCGGCGGCGCCATCGCGTCCGACGGCGGAACCTGGCGCGTGAACGGCGAGGAGCTGCCCGGCGACACCTGGCCCCTGCCCGCCGACGCCGACTCCCATCCGCGCAGCGCGGGCACCTTCTCCCGCTTCCTGCGCGAATATGTGCGCGAGGCCGGCGCGCTGGCCCTGTCTGAAGCGCTGGCGAAGACCAGCCTGATCCCGGCGCAGATTCTTGAAGCCGCGGTGCCGCAGATGCGCGCCAAGGGCCGGCTCCAGGAAGGCGCGGACGCCGACATCGTGGTGTTCGATCCCGAGACCGTGAGCGACCGCGCCACCTATGAGACGCCCGCCCGGCCTTCGGCGGGCTTCCGATACGTCATCGTCGCCGGAACGCCGCTGGTCCGCGACGGCGAGCTTGATCCTTCGGTGCTGCCCGGACGTCCGATCCGGCGCGCCGCACAATAATCAATCAGCGCCCAGACCCGCCGCGAGAGGCGGGCGGGCGCGGGAGGACGCATATGAACCGCACCCTGACCAAGACCGCCCTGCGACGCGCGGCCGCCGCGCTCGCCTTGATCGCCACCGGCGCCGCGCCGACGCCCGCGCAGACCGCCGCGCCGGGCGAGACCGCGCAGGCCTCTCAGACCACCCGGATCGCCGGCCTTGGCGATTTCATCGACGGCGTCATGGCCCAGCAGATCGCCAGCCACGAAGTGGCCGGCGCGACGGTCGCGGTGGTCCATGACGGCGGGCTTCTGTTCTCCGAAGGCTACGGATTCGCCGATGTGGACGCCGGTGAGCGCGTCGATCCGGACCTCTCCCTGTTCCGGCCCGGCTCGGTGTCGAAATTGTTCACCTGGACCGCGCTGATGCAGCAGGTCGAGGCCGGCCGCATCGATCTCGACGAAGACGTGAACACCTATATCGATTTCGAGATTCCGCCCTATGAGGGCGCGCCGATCCGGGTGATCGACCTTTTCACCCACGCACCCGGCTGGAGCGATGTGAGCGGCATCACTGCGGCCAGCGTCGACGAACTCACCCCCTACGGCGAATGGATCAAGCGCCACGTTCCGCCGAGCATGTGGGCGCCCGGCGAAGAGATCTCATACTCCAACTACGGCGTGGCGCTGGCCGGCTATATCGTGGAGCAGGTCTCCGGCGAACCCTTCGCCGATTATACCGAGCGCCATATCTTCGTCCCGCTGGGCATGACCTCCACCACCTTCCGCGAGCCGTTGCCCGAAGGGCTCGGCGCGCGGATGGCGGCGGGATATGAGCTGGAGGACGGCCGCCTGGTCGCCCAGCCGTTCGAGCTGTTCAGCAACATCATGCCCGCCGGCTCCGCCAGTTCCACCGCCCATGACATGGCGCGCTTCATGCTGGCGATGTTGAATGGCGGTGAATACGCCGGTACTCGAGTTCTCGAGCCGGAATCGGTTGAGCGCCTGTTCGCGGATTCGATCCGCAACGCGCCCGATCTTCCCGGCATGGCCCATGGCTTCTATGTGGTGCGCGAGGACGGGCCGCGCCTGGTGGGGCATGGCGGCAACACCGGCGACTTCCACTCCAACCTGATCCTGGCGCCGGAAGAAGACTTCGGCTTCTTCGTCTCGGTGACCGGGGGCGGTGAGAGCTCGCCCGGGCGCACCGAGCTGACCAACGCGATCATCGGCCGTGTTTTCCCCGAAGCGCCCGCGCCGCGCCAGGCGCGCCCGGAGGGCGAGCAGTCTCCGGCGGGGATCTATCGCGTGAACCGGCGCAATTACGCCAATCCGCCCAACGAGGCCTATGACCTGACCGTCGAGACGGTCGAGGCCGGCGGCGCCCTTCTGATCAAAAGTCAGGACGGGACGACCTATTGGCGGCGGATCGGCCCGCTGACCTACGAAAAGGTCACCGGCGCGCGCCCAGGCGGGCCCTATGTCCACTTGCAATTTCATGGCGGCGAGGACGGCCTTGTCCTCTCGTTCAGCAACCAACCCTACATGGCCTATCGCCGCCTTGCGGCCGAGGAGTAAGACATATGACCTTTCCTGATCTGAAGACGCTCGCCTCGGTTCTGGCTCTGGGTGCGGCCGCGTTCACCGCCCCGGCGATCGCCCAGGACGCCCCCCAACTCGCCCAACCCGAAAACTGGTCGCTGGAACAGTCCGGCGCGATGTCGGTGGTGTCCGCGCCGGAGGACGATCTCGACATAGCGGTGATTGAAGTCGGCCCCGCCGAAGACGCGCTCGCCGCCGCCGCGGCCGCATGGGCCCTCTACGACCCGGAGGCGAACCGCGAGGTCGAACTGACCACCAACGCCGCGCCGGACAATGGCTGGGAGGAGCGGGTCTCAATTAGCTATGCGACCGCGCCGTCCGAACAGGCGGTCGTCAGCGCGCTCGCCCTGCGCCAGGGCGGAAACTGGACGGTCGTTCTCGTCAACGGCGCGCAATCGACTGCAAACGTGCGCTCGGCCGCGGTCTCGCTGGTGCGTGACTCGGTGCGCGCTGAAGGCTTCGAGAAAGAAGACTTCTCCGGACAGACGGCGAACCCGCTCACTGAAGAACGCATCGCCGAGCTGCGCGATTTCGTCGCCGAGGCCGCCGAGATTCTGGACGTGCCCGGCGTCGGTCTGGCCCTGATCGACAATGGCCAGGTCGTCTTTGAAGGCGGCGTCGGCGTGCGCGAACTGAGCGGCGAGGCGCCCGTGAACGCCGACACCAAGTTCATGATCGCGTCCAACACCAAAGGCATGTCGACGCTCCTGCTTTCGATCCTGGTCGATCAGGGGCTTCTGGACTGGGAACAGCCGGTGGTGGGCCTCTACCCGTCCTTCCGCCTGGGCTCCGACGAGACCACGAACGCGACGCTGGTGCGCCATTTGTTGTGCGCCTGCACCGGCCTGCCGCGCAAGGACTGGGGCTTCATCCTGGCCGACCTGGACACGCCGGCCTCCGACGTGTTCCGGCAGCTGTCGGAAACCGCGCCCACCAGCGCGTTCGGCGAGCTTTTCCAGTACAACAACAACATGGCCGCCGCGGCGGGCTATGTCGGCGGCGCGCTGGTCTATCCGGACATGGAACTCGGAGCGGCCTATGACCGGTCCATGGACGAGCTGATCTTCGATCCGCTGGACATGCACGAAACCACCTTCGACTATGACGACGGCGAGAGCGGGAACTGGGCGCGGCCCCACGGCCTCGGTCTCGACGGCGACCAGACCGTAATGTCCAATTATTTCAACCGCAGCGTCTTTCCTTACCGCCCCGCCGGCGGCGCCTTCTCCACCGCATCGGACATGGCTCATTACGTTCAGCTGGAGCTGTCCAAGGGCCTGACGCCTGACGGCGAGCGGCTGGTGAGCGAGGAGAACCTCCTGGCCCGGCGCGAGCGCGGCGTGCAGGTGGGCGAGGGCGTCTGGTACGGTATGGGCCTGTTCGACGAGGAGCGCTGGGGCGTCCCCGTGGTCACCCACGGCGGCACGCTTCTTGGTTATCACAGCAACTGGTACGCCCTGCCCGAGGCGAATGTGGGCGCGGTGATCCTCACCAACGCCGATACCGGCGCAGCCCTCCTGCGCCCGTTCCTGCGCCGCCTGATCGAAGTGCTCTATGACGGCCGGCCTGAAGCAATGTCCGAGATTGAGGCTGCCGCCGCGAGGTTCGAGGCGCAGTCGAACGCGCGGCGCGAGGGGCTGACCGTCCCGGGCGATCCGGACGTGCTCGCCGGCTTGGCCCGGCGCTATGAAAGCCCCGGCCTCGGCCCGCTGACGATCTTCGAGCAAGAGGGAGAGACCTGGGTCGAGGCCGGCGCCATCCGCGCCCCGATCGCAACGCGGGAAAATCCTGACGGCACGGTGTCCATAGTCTCGGTCGGGCCGGGCATCATCAGCCTTGAAGCTGAGGTCGGCGAACAGAACGGTCAGCGCACCCTCACCGCGCGCGACAGCCAGCACCAGTATGTATACCTGGAGGCTGAATAGGAGGAATGCGTTCCGTATGAGCTTCGTGGCGGAGGTTTGGTGATCAACACCGTGCCCGCCGTTCTCGCGAGCCGTGAGCGGCCCGAACCGGTTCCACAAGAACCGCACTGTCTCATGGCTGATAACAATCCCGCGCTCGTGCAGGAGGTCCTCGACGTTCTGCAGCGACAGCGGGCAGCGGAGATACCTCATGACCGCCAAGCGGATGATCTCAGGCGAGGGTTGCGTCAAGCGCGCGCCGGGATGCGACCTTGCTGTCCGATGTTCGGGCCGACCATCGAAGCTCTTTGCGTCCCAGGGCGCCGTGGAGCGCGCCCGGGATCGGAAGCCGGATCTGATATGATCCGACGCGCTTCACCAAAGGCTGGACACGGCGCCGGCTCATGACCGCCGCTCGAAAGCGAAGGACTGGAACATATTATTGGACCATCCGGGATATGAGCTGGTGGTCTGAAACCATAACCCATTGAAAGGCTTTGGTTTCACCAGTTTATGGCGGTGAGGGTGGGATTCGAACCCACGAGACGGTCTCCCGCCTACACACTTTCCAGGCGTGCGCCTTCGACCACTCGGCCACCTCACCTCAAGGCGGCGCAAACTAGCGAAAACCGGGGTCTGGTCAAGCATGGGCGTCGGCGCGCCGGGTTCGCTGCGCAGCGCGGCGTCAAACGGCGGCGGACGGAGCCGCAGGGCTCGGAGAAAATCGGTGCTGCGCGTCTTGTTCAGGATGGGCCGGGCGCCCATCTTGGTTGCAATCCAAAGCGCCGTCCGGCCCTGACACAAGGACCCTCCATGTTCGACGTGAACAAGATTCTCCACGCCCTTCAGAACGACCCTGGCGCCCAGCGCACGGCCATGGCCGGCGGCGGCGGCTTCGCGGCGGGACTCGCAACCTCCATGCTGATGGGCGGCAAAGGCCGCAAGATGATGGGCAAGGCCGCCAAGTACGGCGCGGTCGCCGCGCTTGGCGGGCTCGCCTATCACGCCTGGCAGAACCGCAACAAAACTGGCGGCGCGCAAGCAGGTCAGGGTTCGGTTCCGGCTGTGGCCGATCAATCGGCCGACTACGCCGCGGCGCCGGCCGCCAGCGCCTTCCTGCCCGCCCCGAGCGATGAAGCGGCGCAGGAAGCGCTGGGCAAGGCGCTGGTGCGCGCCATGATCGCGGCCGCGAAATCCGACGGCAAGATCGACTCCGACGAGAAGGACGCGATCTTCCAGCGTCTGAACTCCATGGATCTCGACGGCGAGGCGAAGGCCTTCGTGTTCGACGAGCTGTCGGCGCCGCTGGACATCAACGCGGTGATCGAGCCCGCGAAGACCCCTGAGATCGCCGCCGAAATCTACGCGGCGAGCCTTGTGGCCATCGAAGCCGACACGCCGGCCGAGCGGGCCTATCTTCAGATGCTCGCTGCGCGGCTGGAGCTTGATCCGGGGCTGGTGGAGGAGATCCACCGCACCGCCGACGCAGAGACAGCACAAGCATGAGGCCGGCCTCTTACCAAGACGCCGCGCGGATCGAAGCGCTTGAGGCGGCGCTGCTCGATCCGGCGGTCCGGCGCGATCGCGTCCGGGTTGACGCGCTGCTCGACGCTGATTTCACCGAGATCGGCCGGTCGGGCCGGTTTTATGACCGCGCGTCGATCATCACGCTGCTGGCGGCTTCGCCTGACGGCGCCGCTCCCTCGGTGCAACACTTCGCGGTTCGCATGGTCGCGGACGGGCTGGCGCTGGCCACCTATGATACGCCCGGCAGTCGGCGCAGCTCGCTTTGGCGGCGCCATGGCGAAGACTGGCGCCTTGTCTTCCATCAAGGCACGCCGCTGGCTGGCGAAACCTAGAGCCGTTCCGCGTCAAGGCTTATCTGCGCCTTGAGGAGCTTGGAGACCGGGCAGCCGGTCTTCGCGGCGTCCGCCGCTTTCTGGAAGTCGTGATCGCTCGCGTCGCTGACGCGGGCGCGAACCTTCAGGTCCACGGCGGTGATTTCAAACCCGCCGACGACCTCGTCCAGATGCACCTCGGCCTGGGTGCGGATCTCCTCGGCGACGAGACCCTGCTCGCCCAGGATCATCGACAACGCCATGGAATAGCAGCCGGCGTGGGCCGCGCCGATCAGCTCTTCCGGGTTCGTACCGGGCTCGCCCTCAAAGCGGGTCTTGAAGCCGTATCTTGCGTCCTTCAGGACGCCCGAGCCGGTGGTGAGTGCGCCCTTGCCGGTCTTCAGATCGCCGTTCCAGACTGCGTGGCCGGTGCGTTTCATGGTCGAACTCCGTTGATTGCGATTACCTGAGCCAACGAGGTCCACAGCGGCGGCGTTCCCGATCCGCGCCGCTGACGCACAGCGTCCAGGGGGACTTAGAGCTCTCCGGCAAATTCGCCGCGCGCCGCCGCCCGGGAGCGGAGCAGCTCCGCCAGCGCCGCCGCCGGCGCGGAGAGGCGCAGGCCCGGCGCGATGACCAGATGATAGCCCGCCGCCACGCTCCAGTCGCCGTCGGGGAAAACCGGCACGAGGCGACCTGTGCGGATCTGCGCGAACGCCAGGGCTTTGCGCGCCAGAACGACGCCGCGCCCCGCCTCGGCCAGAGCCAGAGCCATGGCGGGACCGGAGGCGCGCACCGCCGGGCGATTGTCACGGCCATAGCCGCCGCGCGCCGCCAGCCAGCCAGCCCAGCCGCCGGGCGCCGAAGCATCCTCGATGAGCGCGGCGCCGTCCAGGCGATCAAGACCCGCGCCGTCCTCAAGCACGCCCGGCGCAGCCAGCGGGGCGAGGGTCTCGCCCATGAGCCGCTCGGCCCCCGGCGCCTCGAACCGGCCTTGGGCGTAGACCAGCGACAGGTCCGCTTCGCCGGTCCCGGCTTCGATGACGGTGAGCCGCACCGCGCGGTCCCAGCCTGCAAGGTCCTCGGCGAGCCAGGTTCCGGCAAGGTCGGGCGTGGCGGCCAGGGTCACCGCATCCACGCTGTCAGCCTCGCGCAGGGCCGCGCTCGCCTCGCCCATGAGCTGGAAGGCGCGGCGCAGGGGCTCCACCGCCGCCGCGCCGCGGGCGGAGAGGACGAGGCGGCGCCCTTCCCGGTCAAAAAGCGGCGCGCCCACAAGGGCTTCCAGCTGGCGAACCTGCTGGCCGACCGCCGCCGGCGTAACGTTCAGCTCCTCGGCTGCGGCGGCGAACCCGCCGGTGCGGGCGGCGGCCTCAAAGGCGCGCAAGGCGTTCAGAGGCGGCAGTGCGGACATAGAACGGCCTTTGACAAAGATTTTCTTTCTTATAAGCGCAAATATTCTGATTTGTAAAAAGCTTTGCTGACGACGATTGTCCTGTTTCATCAATTTTGAAGGTCGTCTCCATGGATCAGTTCATGCCCGCCATTCCCCTCGCCGGGGCGCGCATCGTCGTCATCGGCGCAGGCGAGGCCGCGCTCAACAAGCTGCGCCTGTTCCGCACCGCGCCGTGCGAGCTGGTCTGGTGCACGCTGGGTCAAGCGATTGAAACGCCGAACGATCTAAAGCCCGGCACGCTGATCCACACCGGCGCGAAAGCCGACGCGCAGCTCAAAGGCGCGCGCCTTGTCTTCATCGGGGTGGAGGACAAGCGCATCGCCCGGCGCTATGTGCGCAAGGCCAAGCGGGCCGGCGCGCTGGTCAATGTGGTCGATGATCTGCCCCTGTGCGATTTCTACACCCCGGCGCTGATTGATCGCGGATCGGTGACGGTGGCCTTCTCCACCGGGGGTTCGGCGCCCGTGCTGGCGAGGGATCTGAGGAGTGCGCTGGAAAGCGTGGTCCCGCCGGGGATCGGGCGTCTGGCCGATGCGGCGGCGTCTTTGCGCGATGCGGTGAAGGAGCGGTTTCCCACCGTGGACACGCGCCGGCGCTTCTGGGAGCGGGCGTTGCGAGGCGAAGCCGCGCGCCGGGCGGACGCAGGCGACGGTCAGGGCGCGCGCGACGCGATCGCCGCCGAACTTCGTGGAAACCAGCCGGACAGTCCTGGAATCGTTCATCTGGTCGGCGCCGGCCCCGGCGATCCCGAACTCCTCACCGTGAAGGCCGCGCGCCTGATCCGCGACGCCGAGGTGATCGTCCATGACCGCCTGGTGTCGCCGGAGATCATCGACCGCGCCCGCCGCGACGCGATCCGCATCGATGTGGGCAAGACCGCCGGCCATCACCCGGTTTCCCAGACCCGGATCTGCGAAATCCTGGTCGAGCAGGCGAAGCTCGGCCGCCGCGTCGTGCGCCTGAAAGGCGGCGACAGCTTCATCTTCGGCCGTGGCGGCGAGGAAGCCGAAGCGGTGCGCGCAGCGGGCATTCCCGTGCAGGTCACGCCCGGCGTCTCCGCCGCGCTGGCCGCCGGCGCCAACGCCCAGATCCCGCTGACCCATCGCGACGCCGCCCAGGCGGTGACCTTCGTGACGGGCCGGCCGAAGACCGGCGGTCCGGCGCTGGACTATGACGCGCTCGCCGCCGTCACCCACACCCTTGTCGTCTATATGGGCGTCGCCACCGCCGCGACCCTGTCGCGCCGGCTGATCGAGGCGGGCCGTCCGGCCACGACCCCGGTCGCCATAGTGGAAAACGCCAGCCTTGCGGTGGAACGCACCGTGTTCACGACGCTGGAGGCGCTCGCCGAGACTTTGACGCGCGAAGCGATCACCGGACCGTCGGCCATCGTCATCGGCGAGGTGGTCACCCACGCGCCGGGCGCGATCGCCGCCCTCTCGGCGCGGGCCGAGCTGGAGGCCGCGGCATGAAGGCCCTCACCGCCAATCGCCTCACCGACGGCAAGGTCGTCTATCGCACCGCCGAGGGGGTCTGGAGCGTTGATCCGGCGCTGGCCGAACGCCTCACCGAAGATGCCGGCGAGGCCGCGCTGAACGCCGCCTCGCGCGACGGTCTCACCGTGGTGGGTCCCTATCTGATCGAGCTCAAGGCCGGCGAGGGTTTCACCCCCGGCGGGCGCAAGCACGTGCGCGAAACGATCCGGCTCTCCGGCCCGACCACCGGCTCCACGAAAACCCTGCCCGGAGCGCGCCATGTATCAGTATGACGTCATCGACCGCGAGCTGGTGAACGCGCGCACGGCCGAGTTTCGCGAGCAAGTGAACGCGCGGCTCTCCGGCGCCCTCTCCGAAGACGAGTTCAAGCCGCTGCGCCTGATGAACGGGGTGTATCTTCAGCTGCACGCCTACATGCTGCGGGTGGCGATCCCCTATGGCGTTCTGTCGTCAGATCAGCTGCGGATGCTGGCGCGGGTCGCGCGCGATTATGACAAGGGCTACGGCCATTTCACGACGCGCCAGAACATCCAGTATAACTGGCCGGCGCTGGTGGACATCCCCGAGGTTCTCGACCTGCTGGCGGGCGTGGAGATGCACGCCATCCAGACTTCGGGCAACACGATCCGCAACACCACGACCGACCCGTTCGCCGGCGCTGCCGCCGACGAGATCGCTGATCCGCGCCCCTGGTGCGAGCTGATCCGGCAATGGTCGACCCAGCATCCAGAATTCACCTGGCTGCCGCGCAAGTTCAAGATCGCGGTCACCGGCTCGCCCGCCGACCGCGCCGCCATCGGCGTTCACGATATCGGGCTGAAGCTGGTGCACGACGATAAAGGCGCCACAGGCTTTGAAGTGCATGTGGGCGGCGGTCAGGGCCGGACGCCGCGCATCGCCGCGAAGATCCGCGACTTTCTGCCGGCGCGCGAACTCCTAGCCTATCTCACCGCGATTTTGCGCGTCTACAATCTCGCCGGCCGGCGGGACAATCTCTACAAGGCGCGCATCAAGATCCTGGTGGAGGATATGGGCCCTGAGGCCTTCGCCGCCGCGGTCGAGGAAACCTACGAGGCGATCCGCGGCCGCGATCTCGCCGTGCCGGCCGAAGAGATCGAACGGGTGGCGAGCTTCTTCACCCCGCCGGCGCCGGGCCGCGTCCTTGTGGACGCCCCCACAGACCCCGCCTTCGCCCGCTGGCGGCGCGTGAACGTGAAGCCGCACAAGGTCGACGGCCGGGCCGTGGTGGTGATCGCGCTGAAAGCCTATGGCCAGGCGCCGGGCGATGCGAGCGCGGCGCAGATGGACCTCATCGCCGATCTCGCCGAGCGCTATGGCGAGGCCGAAATCCGGGTCACCAAGGAGCAGAATCTGGTTCTGCCCCATATGGAGGAGGCGTCGCTGCCGGCGCTTTTCGAGGCGCTGAAAGAGGCCGGGCTCGCCACCGCCAATGCAGGCCGCGCCAGCGACATCGTCGCCTGCCCGGGGCTGGATTACTGCAATCTCGCCAACGCGCGCTCCATCCCTATCGCGCAGCAGATCTCCATGGGTCTTGAGGCGGCGGGTCTCGATGAGGCCGCCGGCGAAGTCACGGTGAAGATCTCCGGCTGCATCAACGCCTGCGGCCATCACCATGTGGCCGAGATCGGACTGCTGGGCGTCGATAAGAAGGGCGAGGAGGTCTACCAGCTCACCCTTGGCGGGGTCGCCGACGGCGAGGCCGCCATCGGCAAGATCCTCGGCCCCGGGCTCTCCGCCGACGACGCGGTCTCCGCCGTCATCGCCTGCGTGCGCGTCTTCGCCGACCACGGCGCGGACGGTGAGCGCTTTTCCCAAACCCTCGCCCGTATCGGGACCGACCCGTTCAAGGAGGCCGTCTATGGCGCTTGATTCCGCCCGTCAGATCGCGCGCACCGCTCTGGAGCTGCCCGCCGACATCGCCCCCGCCGAAGCCTTCGCCGCGGCGGCCTACGCCGACCAGATCGATGTGCGTTTCGCCACCTTCAAAGACGGGCGCGGTTTCTCGCTCGCCGCGATGCTGCGCCAGAACGGCTATGAGGGCGGGCTTCGCGCCGTCGGACACCTGCTGCCTGACCAGAAGGATGCGCTGCTCCGCTCAGGCTTTGATACGGTAGAGGCTGATGATGCGAGCGCGCCCGCACGCTGGGCCCGAAAGGGCGCGGCCCATATCTATCAGCCCGATCCCGGCGCGCCGCAGGGCCGCCACAGCGCCCTGCACCGGCGCGCCCTGGCCGCGCGCAAGGCACGCGCGGACGCGCTGGCGCAGGAGTTGGACGGCGCGGATCCGGAAACCATTCTGGCGCGCGCTCTGGAAGTCTATGCCGGGCGCATCGCGCTCCTCTCCAGCTTCGGCGCCGAGGCGGCGCTGGGCCTGCACCTCATCGCCGGCGCCGATCCTGAGACGCCGGTTCTGTTCCTGGAGACCCAGCGCCATTTCGCCCAGACGCTGAGTTACAAGGACCGTCTAGTCGCCGCCCTGGGCCTGAAGGATGTGCGGGTGCTGGAGCCCGACGTGGACGAAGCCGCCCGCGAAGACGCCGACGGCAAGCTATATGAGCGTGACGGCCAGGCCTGCTGCGAGCTTCGCAAGGTGCGCCCGCTGGCGCGCGGCCTTGAGGAGTTCGACGCGGTGATCACCGGCCGCAAGCGCTATCATGGCGGCGCGCGCGGCGCGCTTCGGGCCGTGGAGTTCGACGGCGAGCGGGTGAAGATCAATCCGCTGGCCTTCCTGTCGCCGGACGAGGTCACGGACCGCTTCAAGGCGCTGGATCTGCCAAGCCATCCGCTCACGGAGATCGGCTACGCCTCCATCGGCTGCTTGCCGTGCACGTCGCCGGCCTCGGCGCCGGGATCGCGCGATGGCCGCTGGGCCGGCGAAGATCGCGAAGAATGCGGGATTTTTGATCCCGCCCTCGAGGCCCGCGCAAGGCGCGCTGGATCAATCCGGCTGATCTGATAAACCGGCCTGATGTCCGTCATCGACCTCATCGGGAACACGCCCCTGATCAAGCTGGAGGCCGCCTCGCGCGCCACCGGCTGCGAGATTCTGGGCAAGGCGGAGTTTCTCAATCCGGGCGGGTCTGTGAAGGACCGCACGGCGCTGGGGCTGGTGCGCGCAGCGATCGCCGACGGCTCGCTGAAGCCCGGCGGGACCATCGTCGAGGGTACGGCGGGAAACACCGGCGTCGGCTTGGCGCTGGTGGCTGGAGCGCTGGGGTTCAAGACCCTCATCGTCATGCCGCGCGGGCAGAGCCCGGCCAAGCGCGAGGCGTTGAACGCCGCCGGCGCGCGGGTGATGGAGGTGGATCCCGCCCCCTATTCCAGCGAGCATCATTTCGTCCATGTCTCGCGAAGGCTCAGCCAGTCCATCCCCGGCGCAGTTTGGGCGAACCAGTTTGATAATCCGGCCAACAAGGCGGTTCACGCCGCCACCACCGGCGCGGAAATCCTGACCCAGACCGGGGGCCGGATCGACGGCTTCATCTGCGCCGCCGGGACCGGCGGCTCGCTGGCCGGGATCTCTCAGGCCCTGCGCGCGGCCAATCCAGACGTGAAGATAGGCCTGGCCGACCCGTCCGGCGGCGCGCTCTATCGCTGGTTCACCGCTGGCGTTCTGGAAGCCGGCGGCGGCTCAATCACCGAAGGCATCGGGGTGGGCCGCATCACCGGCCAGCTTGAAGGCCTCAGCGTCGAATACGCCTACCGGATCGAGGATTCAGAGTTTCTGCCGATCCTGTTTGATCTCATTGAACAGGAAGGCCTGTCGCTGGGCGGATCGGCGGGAGTGAACATCGCCGGCGCCCTGCGGCTGGCGAAAGATCTGGGGCCGGGCAAGACCATCGTCACGCTCCTGTGCGACACCGGCGCGCGCTATGCCGGGCGACTGTTCAACCCCGACTATCTCAAGGCCCGCGGCCTGCCCGTCCCGCCCTGGAGCGAGGACGCGTCCGCCCTCTCCCTCACAGTCTGAAAGGTCAGGCCATGCTTGATTCTCCCGCGTCCGACGGGCCGGATGTCATTGATGAAGGCGCGTTCTTCTCCTGCCGCGTCAGCGAGGTTCAGCACTATACCGAGACGCTGTTCCGCTTCCGCACGGCGCGCCCCGGCACGCTGAGATTCCGGCCCGGCGAGTTCTTGATGATCGGCCTGCCTGGAGACAGGAAGCCCATTCTGCGCGCCTATTCGGTGGCGAGCCCGAGCTGGGACGAGACGCTGGAGTTTTACTCCATCAAGGTGGAGGGCGGCGCGCTCACCTCGCGCCTTCGCCATATCAAGCCGGGCGACCGGGTGCTGGTGGGACGAAAGCCTGTGGGCACGCTGGTGACCGATGCGCTCAAACCCGGCAAGCGGCTCTACATGCTGTCCACCGGCACCGGCGCCGCGCCCTTCGCCAGCCTGATCCGTGAGCCTTCGGTCTATGAGCAGTTCGACGAGGTGATCTTCACCCATACCTGCCGGACAGCCGCCGAGCTCGCCTATACGCAAGAACTGGTGGAGCAGGTTAAATCCGATCCGCTGGTGGGCGAGTTCGCCGCTGAAAATCTCATCTATTTCAACTCGGTGACCCGCGAAGACGGACCGCGCACCGGGCGTATCACAGACCTGATCAAGAGCGGCGGACTGGCGCGCGGGATCGCGCGCCCGCCGCTTAATCCAGACGAGGACAGGGTGATGATCTGCGGCTCCATGGCGATGCTGAACGAGCTCAAAGCCATGCTGGAAGCGCGCGGGTTTGAAGAGGGCGCCAACGCCAAGCCGGGCGATTTCGTGGTGGAGAAGGCGTTCGCCGGCGACGGTGTCTGACAGAGCGGGCCTGATAGCTATACGGGCGCGCGCACCTCGTTTAAACGCGGGCCATGACCCTCACTCTTTTCGCCGTCTGTCCGCCCGGCCTTGAACCGCTTCTCGCCGCCGAGCTGTCAGGGCTCGGCTTTTCCGGCGTGAAGCCGGAGGCGGGCGGCGTGGCGTTCCAGGGCGGCTGGCCGGAGGTGTGGCGGGCCTGCCTGGAGCTGCGCGGCGCGGTGCGCGTGCTTGTGCAGCTGGCCGAGTTTCGCGTCGTACACCTGTCTCAGCTGGACAAGAAATCGCGCCAGGTGGACTGGGCCGGCGCGCTGAAACCCGGCACACCGGTGCGCGTGGAGGCGAGCTGCCGTCGCTCGAAAATCTACCATGACGGTGCGGCGGCCCAGCGCGTGGAGACCGCGCTTGAAGCCGCAGGCATGGTGCTGGACGCGAGCGCCGAACTGACGATCCGTGTACGGATTGATGATAATATCTGCACGATCAGCGTCGACGCCGCCGGCGAGCCTATGTTCAAGCGCGGCCACAAGCAGGCGGTGATGAAGGCGCCCCTGCGCGAAAACCTCGCCGCCCTGTTCCTGCGCGCCTGCGCCTATGACGGCGCCGAACCGGTGCTGGACCCCATGTGCGGATCGGGGACCTTCATCATCGAAGCGGCAGAGATCGCCGCCGGCCTGCAGGCCGGGCGCGCGCGCGAATTCGCCTTTGAAGCGCTGGAAACCTTCGATGCGGAACGCTTCGCGGCGCTGAAAAGAGAAGGCGCTGAGGCGCCCGCCTGGCGCGGGTTCGGGTTTGACCGGGACGCCGCCGCGATCAAGGCGGCAAGGGACAACGCCGAGCGCGCCGGCGTCTCCGGCTTCACAGCGTTTGAAACCCGCCCGGTCGCCGAGCTGGAGCGTCCCGAAGGACCGCCGGGTCTGGTGATCGTCAATCCGCCCTATGGCGCGCGGATCGGCAATCCGACGGCGCTGCGCTCGCTCTACGCGACGCTGGGCCGGCGGCTGAAAGCCTCGTTTGAAGGCTGGCGCGTGGGGCTCGTCACATCCGACGCAAACCTCGCCAAAGCCACCCGTCTGCCCTTTGAGGCGCCGGGGCCGGTGGTGGACCATGGCGGGCTGAAAATCAGGCTGTGGACGACGAAGGCGCTCTAGCCGGCCGACGCCTCGCCCAGGGCCGCGATGCGGCGTTCGCGCTTGAACAGGCCCCGGTCGCAGGTGGTGTAGGTGCGCTCCACGGTCGTCAGCTGACCCTCGGACGCCTGGCCGCTCATCACCGCGTAGACGCCGAAATCAGGATGGTACCAGACCCGCGTCGCCCAGCCGGTTTCGTTCGCGCCTTCAACCAGATAGGCCCGGCGCGTGCGGCCGCAGAAATTGCGCTCGGTCTCGGCCACGACCCTGAAATCATAGCCCGCCGCCTGCCAGCCGCCGGCGGGAGGATCGCCCTCGTCCGGGAAAGAGAACACGAAGGGCCACTGAACGCAGGTATAGCCGCGCCGCTCACACGACACGATGGATTCAGTGCGTCCGAAGTCGATGAACACGCCCTGGTCCGGCGCCACGAAGAGATCGCCGTAAGGGTCCGACAGGCTGGTGAGCTGGTAGACCGGGTGGCGCTCCTCGCCGATCTCGATGCGCTCGGGCGCGCGGCCTTCAGGCGCGCACGCCGCGAGCAGAAACACCGCCCCCGCCGCACTCGCTGATCTGAGCCGCGCCCGCACCGCCATGTCCGCCATCCCTCGCCGCTCCGGCTCCCCCTTGAAGCCAGCCGCCGCGATGTATGCGGACTAGCCCTGCTCCTCCGGCATGCGCACGATCAGGCCGTCCAGCGCGCCGGAAACCTTAATCTGGCACGAAAGCCGCGAATTGTCCCGCACGTCCGAGGCGAAATCGAGCATGCTCTCCTCCATGGACGAGCGCTCGCCGGTCTTTGCCGTCCAGGCCTCGTCCACATAGACATGGCAGGTGGCGCATGCGCAGGCGCCGCCGCAATCGGCGTCGATGCCGGGCACCATGTTGCGGATGGCGCCCTCCATGACGGTCATGCCGTCCTCCACGTCGACGCCGTGCTCGGTTCCGTCATGTTCGATATAGGTGATCTTCGCCATGGACTCGCTTGCTCTGTTCAACGCGTAAAATTCTAAAGGCGCCCCGGGCGCCGGTTCGCAGGCGTATTTAGGACAGGAAGTCCTTCATCGCCACACTCTGATCACGAAGCCTCTCCGGATCGGGCCGCGCGCCGGCGGCGATCATGCGCTGGGCGGCCATGAATTCGGGTGCGCTGTTCACCGCCTCGCAGGCGATGAGCGCGCCGTCTTTGAGGTGAAACAGCGCAAACTTGCCCTCTTCGGGATCACCGCGGCGCACCAGCGTGTCGGCGCCCTCGATCAGTCCGGCGATCTGCAGTTTCAGCTCATACTGGTCCGACCAGAACCAGGGCACCGGATCATAGGGTTCGCCCTCGCCCAGAATCGCCCGCGCGGCCGCCTTGGCCTGTTCGATAGCGTTGTGGACGCTCTCAAGGCGCACGCTGCGGCCATAGCGCGGCAGCGTGAATCGGGCGACGTCGCCCACTGCATAGATGTGCGGATCGGACGTGCGCGCCGCTTCGTCCACCTCGATCCCGTCGTTCACGTCCAGGCCCGCTGCCTCGGCCAGCGCGACATTGGGGCTGAGGCCGGCGGCGATGAGCACCAGATCGGCCTCGATCACCTCGTCGCCGACCTTCACGCCGGTGACGCTGGACTCGCCCATTATGCGATTGACCTCGGCGCCGACGCGCAGATCCACGCCATAGCCGCGATGGATGGCGCCGAACCAGCCGGAGAGAAGCGAGCTGGCCGTGCGCGACATGGGCCGGTCGGCCGCCTCCAGCACCACGACCTCCTTGCCGCGCTTGCGAGACGACGCCGCGACCTCGAGCCCGATATAGCCCGCCCCGATGATCACCAGCGTTTTCGCCTGCTCCAGCGCCGCGGACAGCGCGTCGGCCTCGGCCAGCGTGCGCAGCACATGGACGCCCTCAAGCCCGGCGCCGGGAATCGGCGGGCGGCGCGCCTCGCCGCCGGTGGCGAGAATCAGATCGTCATAGCCGAGGCGCGCCCCGTCCTCGCAGATCACCTCGCACGTTGCGCGGTCGATAGCCTTGGCGCGCACATCCGTGCGCAGATCGATCCCGGCCTTGTCGTAAAACGCCTCCGGCTTCAGCCAGAGCCGGTCCAGCGCCATCTCGCCGGAGAGATAGGTCTTGGACAAAGGCGGGCGCTGATAGGGCGGCGCATCCTCTCCGGCCAGAAGGGTCACCGGCCCGGCGTATTTGCGCTTTCTCAGCTCGGCCGCGGCCGAGAGCCCCGCCTGACCGCCCCCGATGATCACAATACCCTTGGCCAAGCGCCGCTGCTCCTTAGTCGTTCCCGTGTGAGGTCCATGGCGCCGCGCCCGCCCGGTTTAGTCAAGCATGCGAGGCTGCAAACAGGGCTGTGGATGAGCCACGCCGCGCGCTTGTAAGCGGCGCGGCCTCGTCCTAGACCAAACGCCATGGGCAGGCTGACCTTACCGCTTTGCGACACGGCTGCGGCGGCGCGCTTCGGCGGTCGCCTGGCGGCGGCGTTGCGGGTGGGCGACGCGGTGCTTCTGTTCGGCGATCTGGGCGCGGGCAAGACCACGCTGGCGCGCGCGGTCATCGAGGCGCTCACCGGCGAGACCGACGCGCCCAGCCCCACCTTCACCCTTGTGCAGAGCTATGAGGCCGACGCCGGCTTTTTATTGCTGCACGCCGATCTTTACCGGCTGACCGATGAGGGCGAGCTTGACGAGCTGGGCCTCGACGAGGCGCTGGACCATGGCGCGGCCCTCATAGAATGGCCCGACCGGGCGCCGGGCTGGCGTCCGCCGGACAGGCTGGAGATCCAGCTGGACGAAACAGAAGACGGCGGACGGCGCGCGCGCCTGACCGCCTTCGGGGTCTGGGAGGACCGGCTTGGCCAACTCGCCGACTGAGCGCGACACTCAGCGCGCCGATTTCATCGCCGCCTGCGGCTGGGCGGAGGCGCGCCTGGAGCCGTTCCCCGGCGACGCCTCGACGCGGCGCTATGCGCGCATGCATCGCGGCGACGGAACAAGTGCGCTTGTGATGGACGCGCCCGGCGGATCCGAAGCGCCGGCCTGCCCCGCCGACGCCTCGCCGCAGGACCGCGCAAAGCTTGGATACAACGCTCTGGCGCGCCTGGCCGGCAACAACACCGCCGCCTTCGCCGCCATCGCCCAGGCCCTGTCCGCGCGGGGCTTCTCCGCGCCGAAGATTCTTGAGGCCGACCTGCCGGCGGGCTTTCTGCTGCTGGAAGACCTCGGTGATGATCTGTTCGCTCGCGCAATCCCCGCCCGCGCCCATGAAGGCGCGCTCTACGCCCATGCGGTGGAGACGCTCGCGGCCATCCAGAGATCCTCCATCGAGCGCACGCCGCAAGCCTTTGGTCACGCGTGGACGATCCAGGATTATGACCCCACCGCGCTCCTCACCGAGGCTGATCTGTTCCTGGACTGGTACGCGGCGCGCCGCTGCGGAGCGCGGGTGACGCCTGAGCTGCGCGCCGACTGGCATGGCGCCTGGGAAGAGGTCCTGCCGGCGCTCACCGCCCACGCGCCGGGCCTGAACCTGCGCGATTATCACGCGGAAAACCTGATCTGGCTTCCGAAACGCGAAGCCGAGGCGCGCGTCGGTTTGCTGGACTTTCAGGACGCGCTGTTCGGCCATCCCGCCTATGATCTGGTCTCGCTTCTGGAAGACGCCCGCCGCGACGTGCCGGCCGATCTGCACCGGCCCCTCGCCGACCGGTTCTTCGACAAGGCGATGCTTGCAGACCGCGCCGCCTTTGACGCCGCCTACGCCGTGCTCGCCGCCCAGCGCAACGCCAAGATTCTGGGAATCTTCGTGCGGCTGGTGGAGCGCGACGGCAAGCCCCGCTACGCTGACTTCATGCCGCGTGTGGCGCGCCATTTCGTCAGGGACATCGCCAACCCCGCGCTCGCCCCGGTTCAGAAAATCGTGCGCGAGATCGCGCCCGGCGTGTTCAAGGAGGCCGGACTTTGAAAATCACCACCGCCATGGCCATGGCCGCAGGGCGCGGCACGCGTATGCGTCCGCTCACGGACAATTGCTGCAAGGCTATGGTGGAGGTGTGCGGCAAGGCCCTCATCGACTGGACGCTGGACAAGTTCGCCGAGGCCGGGGTGACGCGCGCGGTGGTCAATGTCCACCATTACGCCGACGCGCTGGAAGCCCATATCAAGGACCGGAAAAGCCCGGCGATCGCCATCTCCGACGAGCGTGACGCGCTTCTGGAGACCGGCGGCGGGCTGGTGAAGGCCGCGCCCCTTCTGGGGTCCGATCCGGTATTCGTGGCCAATTCAGACTCGGTCTGGATTGATGAAGGCGACGAGGCTGAGCTGTTGCGCCTGGCCGCCGCGTTCGACCCCGAGGCGATGGATTTTCTGCTGCTTCTGGCCCCGGTGGAGCGCCAGCTCGGTTATTCCGGCGACGGCGATTTCCTGCTCCACGAGGACGGCCGCATCGAGCGGCGCGGAGACCATGAGAGCGCGCCTTTCGCCTATGCGGGCGTGCAGGTGATGCATCCGCGTGTCCTGGAAGGCGAACCTGAAGAGATCTTCTCCACCAACCGGCTCTGGGACAAGGCGCTTGCGTCGGCACGCGTCTTCGGCCTGCCCATGGACAGCTACTGGATGCATGTGGGCGATCCGGACGCCCGCGACGAGGCGGAGAATCGGCTAGGCTGCGGGGCATGACCCTGTTTGAAGGCCCGGCTCCGCGCCTCTTCACCATTCCGCCCTCGGCCGGGTTCGTGGACGCTCTGGCGCGCGGGCTTCACCGGGCCTTCCCCGATCCTGAAGCGCTGAGCGCCGTCACCGTGCTTCTGCCCACACGCCGGGCCGGGCGCGCGCTCGCCGACGCCTTCACCCGCCTTGAAGACGCTCCCGGCGCCGCGCTCCTGCCCATGATCCGGCCCATCGGCGACGTGGACGCGGACGATCCCCCGTTTGAACCAGGAGAGCTCGCCGGCGCGGCGCCAGAAGCGATCTCCATCGGACGGCGCCGGTTTGAACTGGCCCATCTGATCCTGGCGCGCGAAACCGCGTCCGGCCGCTCCATGGGCGCCGGCGGCGCGCTGGCGCTGGCCGATGATCTCGCCCGGCTTCTGGATGATCTGGCCACCGAGGAAGTGGACGATCTCTCCGCCCTCACCGCCGACGTACGCGCCAATCTGCCGGCCCATATGGGCGAGGCGGCGATGTTTCTGGACATCGTGCTGGAAGCCTGGCCGGCAAGGCTCGCCGAGCTTGGCCATGTGGACCCGGCCGAGCGGCGCTCGCGTCTCCTGCGCGCTTTGGCGAAACGCTGGACCGAGCAGCCGCCCGAGGCGCCTGTCATCGCCGCCGGCTCCACCGGCTCGATCCCGGCGGCGGCCGATCTTCTGAACGTCGTCGCCCGCCTGCCCCGGGGCGCGGTGGTGCTGCCCGGCTTCCAATCGGACATGGATGCGCGCGCCTGGGAGGCCATCGACGACTCCCACCCGCAGCGCGCCATGAAGACCCTGATCGAGACCATGGAGGTCGCGCGCGAAGACGTGGCCGTCTGGCCCGGCGCCGGTGAAGGCGAGGATGCGGCGCGCCGGGTGCGCGTCATCGCCGAAGCGCTGCGCCCGGCCGAAGCCACCTCCGACTGGCTGGCGCGGGTGGAGGACCTTAAGGAAGGCTGGGGCGCGGACGTGTTCGAGCGCGCGCTGGACGGGCTGTGCGTGATCGAAGCGCCCGGCGCCGGCGAAGAGGCGCGCGCCATTGCGCTGGCCTTGCGTGAAACCCTGGAGACGCCCGGGGCGCGCGCCGTTCTGGTGACGCCCGACCGGGCGCTGGCCCGCCGGGTGAGCGTTGAGATGAACCGCTTCGACATCACGCTGGACGACAGCGCCGGCACGCCCCTGTCCGACACCGCGCCGGGCGCCTTCCTGATGCGGGTTCTCGACTGCGCGCTGGCGCCGGGCTCGGCGCTCGCCTTTACGGCGCTGGCCAATTCGCCGCTGCTGGCCGTGGGCCGCGAGCGGGCGCGCCTGAAGCCGGAGATCGGCGCAATGGAGCGCGCGGCCCTGCGCGGGCGCCGGCCCGGCCTTACGCCTCAGTCCATCGGCGATCTCATTCGCGGCCATGAGCGCCTGAGCGATGAGGAGAAAGGCCGCTGGGGCGCGATCGCGGACGCCGTCGCCGACTCCCTCGCCCCGCTCTACGCCCTTACCGGCGAGCACCACGCGAAGGATTGGGCGCGGGCGCTGGCGATCTCGGCCGAAGCACTGGCCGCCACCGATAATCAGGCCGGCGCCGACCGGATCTGGGCGGGCGATTCCGGCGAGGCCGCCGCCGGCCTCATGCGCGAATTTCTCACCGAGGCCGAAGCGCTGCCGCCCCTTTCCCTGCGCGATTTCACCCGCGCGTTGCTGGAGACGGCGCGCGGACGGCTGGTGCGTCCCACCTATGGCGCCCATCCGCGCCTGCAGATTCTGGGGCCGCTGGAGGCCCGGCTCGTCAACGCCGAGCGGGTGATCCTGGGCGGGCTGAACGAGGGCGTCTGGCCGGCGTCGCCCAAGGCCGATCCGTTTCTCTCACGCGGCATGCGCAAGGCCGCCGGGCTTGCCGCGCCCGAGCAGCGCTTCGGGCTCGCCGCCCATGATTTCGCGCAGCTGGCGGCCACGCGCGACGTGATCCTGACGCGCGCCGGCAAGCAGGACGGCGCGCCCACGGTGGCCTCGCGCTGGCTGTGGCGGCTGCAGACGCTGGCGCGCGGCGCGCTGGGCGAGGCGCAGGCCGATCAGCGGCTGTCGCCGCCGCTGGATTATCTCGCCATGGCGCGCGCCCTGGATGATCCCGGCGAGCAGCGCTCGTCGATCCAGGCGCCCGAACCCGCGCCGCCGCTGGACGCGCGTCCGCGCCGGCTTTCAGTGACGAAGATCGAGACCTGGATCCGCGATCCCTACGCGATCTTCGCCCAGAAAATCCTGCGCCTTGAAAAGCTGGACGATCTCGATCGCGAGCCAGGTCCTGCTGAGCGGGGCCAGGCCTATCACGCCGCCATCGAGCGCTGGACGCGCTCGCTGCCCGACACTGACACCCTGCCGCGCGACGCGCTGGAGCGGCTGGTGCGCCTCGGCCGCGAGCAGCTGGAGGCCTCCGGCTTTCCCGAAGCGCGCCTGGGCGTGGAGCTTCCCCGCTTTGCGCGCATGGCGACCTTTCTTCTGGACTGGGAGTCCAATCGCCGGGCCCTCGGCTTTCGCCCGGTGGCCATCGAGAGCAGTGGAGAGATGGTGCTGGGCATGCCCGCCGGTCCGTTCACGCTCACCGGCCGGGCCGACCGCATCGATCTGCGCCCGGACGGGGCCCTGGACATCATCGACTATAAGACCGGGCGCGCGGCCACCAAAAAGGAGGTCGCCGCCGGCTTCGCGCCGCAGCTGCCCCTCACCGCGGCCATGGCGGCGCGCGGCGGGTTTGACGACTGCCCCAGCCATGAGCCGGGCGATCTTTTGTATGTGCGCGTCTCCGGCGGAAAATCTCCCGGCGAGGAAGTCTCGGTGGTGAAGAAGCCGGGCACCGAAGAACCCTCTGATCTGGCCGAAGACGCCCGCGACGAACTCGCCCGCTGGATCGAGACCTTTGACGACCCGCAGCGCACCTATCCCAGCCAGCCGCGGGCGAAATACACCAATCAGTGGGGCGATTACGACCATCTCGCCCGGCGCAAGGAGTGGGCGAGCGCGGCTGAAGACGGCGGCGAGCCCGGAGGCGGATCATGACGAAACCCGGCTTTGATCCCGCCATCGTGAAGAGCGCCAGCGCCGCCCAGCGCGACGCCGCCGATCCGGCCAGCACCGTGTTCGTGGAAGCCAACGCCGGCTCGGGAAAGACGCGCGTCCTGGTGGACCGGGTGGCGCGCCTTCTGCTGGACGGCGCGGAGCCGGACCGGATCCTGTGCGTCACCTTCACCAAGGCCGCCGCCGGCGAAATGCAGACCCGCCTGTTCAAGAAGCTCGGCGGCTGGTCGACCCTGTCTGACGAAATCCTGTCGAAAAAGCTCGACGAGCTCTCCGGCGGCGGGGTGAGGCCGGATCTCGCCCGGGCGCGCCGCCTGTTCGCGCGCGCTCTGGAGACGCCGGGGGGTTTGAAGATCCAGACCCTACACGCCTTCTGCGAAAGCCTTTTGCGCCGCTTCCCGCTGGAGGCCGGCCTGCCGCCGGGCTTTGAGGTTCAGGACGACGCCGCCGGCGCGGCGCTGAAATCCGAGGCGCTGGACGCGGTCACCCGGGCGGCGCTGCTGGACCCCGCCGGCGAGACCGCCCGCGCCATCGCCAGCCTGCTGGCCGGCTGCGGGCCGGACGCGCTGAACACGCTGACCGCCTTCGCCGCCAACAAGCGCCACCGGCTAGAGGCGCTGCTGGATGAGGCCGGCTCGGCCGAGGCGCTCATGGACCGGGCGAGCCTGGCGCTGGGCGTCGAGCCGGAGACCGACGAGGCGCACGCGGTGGCGGTGGTCTGGGCGGAAACCGAGACCGATGATCTGGAAGCGGCGTTGAGCGCGCTGCAGTCAGGATCGGGCGTTACCTGCGAAAACAGCGCGGCGGGGCTGCACGAGGTGCTCGGCCTGGGCGTGGACGATCCGGCCATGGCCGCGAGGCTCTATATCGACTGGATCACCACCGCCAGGGGCGAGCTGAAAAAGCCCGGCTCGATCTTCACCAAGAAGCTCGGCGAAACCTATCGCATTCTGGTGACGCTCTATGGCGAGGACGGCTCGGAGCGGCACCGCATCGCCGACGAGGCGATCCCGTTCGTGGCCGCCGGCAAGGCCAATGAGGTCAGCCGCGCGGCCCTGCATCTGGCCTCGCGCTTTCTTGAAGAATACGGCGCGCGCCTGAGACGGCGCCGGGTGCTGGACTTCTCCGATCTGGTGGACCGAGCGCGCACCCTCCTGACCGACAGCGAAGCGCGGGTTTGGGCGCTCTACAAGCTCGATCAGGGGCTGGAGCACGTGCTGGTGGACGAGGCCCAGGACACCGCGCCGGAGCAATGGTCAGTGATCAACGCGGTGACCGAGGAGTTCTTCGCCGGCGAAGGCGCGCGCGAAGCTGTGCAGGGCGCGCTCGCCCGCTCTGTGTTCTGCGTCGGCGACGAGAAGCAGTCGATCTATTCCTTCCAGAACGCCGACCCAAAAGAATTCCTCGCCCAGCGCACGCGGCTGGAGGCCGAGGCCGCCGGCGCCGGGCTGATCTTCCGCTCGCCGCCGCTGGACGTGTCCTTCCGGTCCACAAGCGAAGTGCTCGAAGCGGTGGACCGCGCCTTCGCCGCGGAAGCCAACGCGTTGTCGGCGCCGGAAACCAAGGACGCAGGCCTGGCGCTGGAGACCAAGCTTCTCATGGCCGATCCGGAAACGGAGACCGCGCGCGATTCGCTGGCCTTCCATCGCTATGAGGGCCACCGCGCGGCGCGCGCGAACATGCCCGGCTGCGTCGAGGTCTGGCCGGCGGTGCCCAAGCCCGACATGCCCGATGATGAGGAGCTGGAGCTGCGCCCGGTGGATGCGGAACGCAAGGACAGCGCCCGCAACCAGCTCGCCGAAGCCGTGGCGAGCGAAATCGCGGGCATCATCGAGCGCGGCGATGCGGTGTGGGAGGAAGAGCCAAGCTGGGCCCGGCGTGCGGCCACGCCGGGCGACATTCTGGTGCTGGTGCGCCGGCGCGGCGGCCTCTTTGAAGAGATCATAAGGCGCTTGAAGCTGAAGCGCGTGCCGGTGGCGGGCGCCGACCGCATGACCCTGCCCGACCAGCTGGTGGTGGAGGATCTCCTGTCGCTGGCGAAGTTCGCGCTGCTGCCCGAAGACGATCTGTCCCTGGCCGAGGTGCTGAAAAGCCCGTTCTTTCAGCCCTTGGGCACGCACGCGCCGATCATCGACGACGACGCGCTGTTTGATCTTTCCCGCCGTCCCGGCCGGCGCCTGTGGGAGAAGCTGCGCGGGTTTGAAGACCGCCGCTTCACCGAAGCGCGCGCGGCGCTGGAGGCGGCCCGTGCGCGGGTCGACGCGGATTCGCCCTACGCCTTCTTTGCGCGCTTTTTAAACCAGGCGTCCAGCACCGGCGAAAGCCGTCTCGCCCGGCTCTATGCGCGCCTCGGCGAAGAGGCCCGCGATCCGGCCGAGGAGTTTCTCTCCCGCGCCCTCGCCCACGAGCGTGATGGCGCGCCGTCGCTTTCGCGCTTCGTGGCGGAGATGAGCGTCGACGCCGCCGAGGTGAAGCGTGAGATGGAGGCCGGGCGCGGCGAGGTGCGGGTGATGACCGTGCACGGCGCCAAGGGCCTCGAAGCGCCCATCGTCTTCCTGCCCGACACTACGCAAATCCCCAAGGACCGCTCCGGCGGGCTGCATTTCCACCCGGCTTCCGGCCTGGTCTGGGCGCCGGATTCAGCAAACCTGCCGCGCCTGGTGCAGAGCCTGAAGGACACCGCCCAGCTGGCCGCCGACGGCGAGTACCAGCGCCTGCTCTATGTGGCGATGACGCGGGCGCGCGACCGCCTGATCGTGTGCGGCCACACCCACGGAAACGGCGGCAAGATCGACGAGGGCAGCTGGCTCGACCGCTGCGAGCGGGCGTTTCAGGGCGAGGGCTGGCGCGAAGTGCGCACGGCGCTGGACGCGGTCGCCGAGGAAAACGGCTGGGACGCCCCGCCGGGGCGGCGCTTCGGGCCTGATCCCGCCCCGCTGGGCCGCGCCGGCGAGCTGACCCGCCAAGCGCGGGACCTTCCCGGTTGGGCGACACGGGCCGCAGGACCCGAGCCGGCCGCGCCGCGCGCCGCCGCGCCGTCGCGCCTTCTGGGCGAAGAGGAGAGCGGATTTGAGCCGGCCTCGCTGTCGCCGCTGGCGGAGGGCGGAGAGCAGCGCTTCCGGCGCGGCGGGCTGATCCACAAGCTGCTGCAGACCCTGCCCGATCTGGCGCCGGAGCGCCGGGCGGAGTCGGCGATGAAATATCTCGCAGCGCAAAAAGACCTCAGCGAGACCCAGCGCGAAGAGATCGCATCAGAAACCCTGCGCGTGCTGGACGATCCGGAGTTCGCGGCCTTGTTCGCGCCGGGCTCGCGCGCTGAAGCCGCCGTGTCGGGCCGCGCGCCGGGGCTTCCGGGCGACATGGTGGTGAACGGCCAGATCGACCGGCTGGTGGTGACGGCGCACGAAGTGCTGATCGTGGACTACAAGACCAACCGCCCGCCGCCGGAAGCGGTTGAGGACGTGCCCGACGCCTATTTTGCGCAGATGGCGGCCTACCGCGCGCTGTTGCAGGCGCTTCATCCGGGAAAACCGGTGCGCTGCGCGCTCCTCTGGACCGACGCACCGCGGCTCATGGCGCTGCCTGAGGCGCGGCTAGACGATGTTCTCAAGCGCGCCCGAGCGCGGTCCGGCGGCGCATCACCGCTTGACCGGGGCGCGCCGCGTTCTTAGGTCTTCGGCTATACCGCGACGCGCGCCGCTGACGGGCGAGTCGCTTTGAACGGTTTTAATCAAGGAGCATGGCCCATGGCGACCAAAGCGGTTTCCGACGACAGCTTCGAGGCCGACGTCCTGAAGGCGAGCGGTCCCGTCCTGGTGGATTTCTGGGCGGAATGGTGCGGCCCCTGCAAGCAGATCGGGCCGGCGCTTGAAGAGATCGCCAAGGAGCAATCCGGCAAGATCACGGTGGCCAAGGTCAATATCGACCAGAACCCCATGGCCCCGTCAAAATACGGCGTGCGCGGGATTCCCACCCTCTTGATCTTCAAGGACGGCGAGGAAGTCAGCCGCCAGGTCGGCGCCATGGCCAAGTCCAAGATCGAGCAGTGGATTCAGGGCGCCATCTAGACGCTCCCCCATCGGTGAAACGACGAACCCCGGCGCATCAGCGCCGGGGTTTTTTATTGGAGGGCGGGCGCGCCAGTCGGGACGAGACATGCGCTCGAAAGGCCTGTTACTCTAAGGCTCGGCAAAGGCGCTTCCCACGGTCCATCAGCGCAATGTATCGCAAACCTTCAGAGCCCAATGGGGTGTTGGCAAATCGCGTCGAGGGCGAGGAGCGAATTGAGTTCCCGAACTGGTAATTTGTTCGGAAAGCCAAACTTTGGCACCATAATACCAGCCATGGCGACTGCCAGAGTATCGAGAGTGTCATCGATGAAGTGGGCGTTACTAGTTTTATCTATTTTTTTGGTCGGCTGTTCAGACAGACCAGCGGATGAAAGTCACGGCCTCTACATTGATACCAACGATATCGATGTAGAGCGAGAACTTCCGTTTGCTGTCGAGCGTCACCTGCGCGCCAACTTCGATGACGAGTCCCTCCGCATTTCGCTCATACCGGGCTCTCGGACGCCAGAAGGCCTGCCGCGTGGCCGAATTTCGACCCATTGCTTATTCGCGAACTTCATGCCGAATCCCGAAGCGCTGGGCTACGAGGAGCAGTACCGTCTTACCTTCTATTTCAAGCAGGAGTGCGGTGAGCGGCAAATGCACGACATATTGGCCCTGGTTTCTGAACTCGAAGGGGTTCGGCTGACCAAGTTGTATGAGCGAGCTTAGGGCAGGTAGATTCAGACCCGCCCCGCCCGGATCCTGAAGAACAGCGCATAGATCACCGGGGTGGCGATGAGGGTCAGGATGGTGGCGAAGGCGAGGCCGGAGATGATGGTCACGGCCATGCCCTGGAAGAAGGCGTCGAAGATCAGGGGCGTCATGCCCAGGATCGTCGTGCCCGCCGCCAGCATCACCGGCCGCAGGCGGCTCACCGAGCCGTCGCGCACCGCGTCGAAGCGGTCGTCGCCGCGCCTTATGCGCTGATCAAGCTCGTCCACCAGAACAATGGCGTTCTTGATCAACATGCCTGACAGCGACAAGAGGCCCAGAAGCGCGGTGAACGAGAACGCGACATTGGTGATCAAGAGGCCCGCCGTCACGCCGATCAGGCTCATGGGCACGATCAGCCAGATAATCAGCGGCTGCCGCACGGTCTGGAACAGCAGGATCGAGGTCACGACCATGACGAGGAAGGAGAAGGGCAGAACGCCGCCCAGGCTCGCATTGGCCTCGATATTGGCTTCGTGCTCGCCGCCCCATTCCAGCGTATAGCCGCGCGGAAGCTCGATCCTCTCCACGATGGCGGAGAAGCGCTCAAAGGCCTGCGCTGCGGTTTCATCCGGTTGCGGATTGGCCTGGACGGTGAGGGTGCGCACCCGGTTGCGGCGCTGAATCAGAGTGTCCTGGGCGGTCAGTTCAAACCCGTCCACCACCTGGCTCATGGGGATGTAGGCGTTCTGCGCCGGGCTCCAGATCAGGCGGTCGGAGAGGTTTTCCGGCTGCACGCGCTCGGCCTGGGGCGCGCGCGCGATGATGGGGATCAGATCGTCGCCCTCGCGATAGACGCCGACCTGCTGGCCTTCGGTGGCGAAGCGCAGGGAGTCGCCGATTTCAGCGCGCGTCAGTCCGATGGAGCGGGCGCGGTCCACAATGAGGCGCGGCTCCAGCGCGAGCTCGCGATTGCGCCAGTCGATCCTGAGATCGCGCACCTCGCCGTTTGCGCGCAGCTCGGCCATGGCGCTCTCGCCCAGCCGGCGCAGCATGTCGGCGTCGGGTCCCTGGAATCGGGCCTCCAGCTGGGCGCCGCCCGGCGGTCCGAAGACGATGCGCTCAGAGCGCACCTCGATATCGGGATGGGTTTCACGTGCATACTCGACGATGCGCCGGGCCAGGCCCGGAATTTCGTCGAGATGCTCGGTGCGCACCACCAGCTGGCCGTAGGCGGTGTTGGGCTGTTCGCTGGAATAGGTGAGCATGAAGCGCGTCGCCCCCCGGCCCACAAACGCGTCCACGGTCACCGCCTCGGGCTGGGCCGCCGCGAAGCGCGAAATGTCGCGCACGGTGCGGTCGGTCTCCAGAATGTCGGAGCCCTGGGGCTCGGACATGTTCACGTAGAACATCGGGGTGTTGGAGTTTGGAAAGAAGCTGTTCTTCACAAACCCGAAGCCCCAGAAACTGGCGATGGTGATAGCGATCAACACCGCCACAGTGATCCAGCGCGCCTTCAGCGCCCCAGTCAGGGCGCCGCGATAGGCGGTGTAGATCGGCCCGCCATGGGGATCGGTGCTGGTCCCCTTTTCCGACTTGAACAGGTGATAGGCGACCATCGGGGCGACGGTGATGGCCAGAAGCCAGCTCAGCATCAGCGAAATCCCGATCACCGCGAACAGCGAGAACAGGAACTCGCCGGTGGAATCCGGCGACAGGCCGATGCCGGAAAACGCCATGATCCCGATAATCGTCGCGCCCAGAAGCGGCCACTGGGTGGAGTTCACAGCGTCCTCGGCGGCCTTCAGGCGGCGCTCGCCCTTCTGCACGGCGATCTGCATGCCCTCGGTGACGACGATGGCGTTGTCCACCAGCATGCCCATGGCGATGATCAGCGCGCCCAAAGAGATGCGCTGCATGGTGATGTCGAAGATCGCCATGAAGCCCAGCGTGCCCGAAATGGTCAGCAGCAGAACCGCGCCCACCACCACGCCGGCGCGCCAGCCCATGAAGACGCACAGCACGCCGATCACGATGGCCAGCGACATGAGCAGGTTGATCAGGAAGCCGTTGATGGACTCGTCCACCACCACGTGCTGCTCGTAGATGGGCTTAAGCTCCACGCCCACGGGCAGTTCCGCCTCCAGCAGCGCCAAACGCGCTTCAACGGCGGCGCCTACATCCACGATATTGGCGTCGGCCAGACCCGACACGCCGAGGGTGAAGGCGCGCTCATTGCTGTGATAAATGTACTGGTCGGCCCGCTCCACCGGCGCGCGGCGCACCTCGGCGATGTCGGACAGGCGCAGCGTTCCGCCCGCATCGCCGGGATTGATCAGCAGGTTCTCGATCGCATCCACGCCGCCCAGACGCTGGGGCAGGTCAATGCGCAGGAGCCGGCCGCCGGCGGGGGTTTCGCCCGCTTCGACCACGGCGTTCTCTGTGGACAGGGTCTCCAGGACCGAACTCACCGGCAGGCCGAGCCGGGCGAGGTTCTCCTGGGGGATTTCGATATAGATGCGCTCTTCGGGCACGCCGGCGATCTCGACCTTGGAGACGCCCTCCACCACCAGGAGCTCGCGGCGCAGATACTCTGAGATGTCGCGTATTTCGGCGTCGGAATAGCCCGGCGCCACGACGGCGTAGAGAATGCCGTACACGTCGCCGAAATCATCAAACACCGTGGACGATCCCGCGCCCGGCGGCAGGATCGCCTGGGCGTCGCGAACGCGTTTGCGCAGCGCGTCCCAGACCTGGGGCAGTTCGGAACCGTCGAATTCATCGCGCACCCGCACCCGGATTTCGCTGATCCCCGGCGCGGATTCAGAAAACAGCTCGTCGAGCTCGCTCATTTGCTGGATGGCGGTCTCAAGGCGCTCGGTGACCTCGGCCTCCACCTCCTCGGCGCTGGCGCCGGGATAGGGGGTGAAGACGATGGCCTCCTTGATGGTGAAGGACGGATCCTCCAGCCGGCCCACCGTGTCGAAGCCCCACAGGCCTCCCAGAAGGCAGGCGACCACCACAAGCCAGGCCAGGACGGGGCGCTGGATGGACAGGCGGGCGAGATTGAACCCCGCACCGGCCGAGGGCGCGCTTTGCGTGTCAGTGCTCATGAACTCGGGTCCTAACGCAGTCCGGACGCGGTGCGCGAGCGCTCAAGCGGGCGCACGCGCATGCCGTCATGAAGGGCGGTGACGCCGGCGGTGACGATCTGCTCGCCGGCTTCAAGCCCGCTTTCGATGAGCACGGTTTCGCCGGTGACCGGCCCCACGCCCACCCGGCGCGAGGTCACTTCGCCGCTGGAAGGATTATAGACAAAGACCAGAAAGCCCCCGTCCGGCGCCGCCGACAGCGCGCTCACCGGCGCGTTCACCGCGTCCAGATCAGCATCCTGGTCCGGCTCGGTGATGATGCGCACATTGGCCGTCATGCCCGGCAGGATGTTCGCCGGAATGTCGCCCGGCAGGGCGAACAGGGCGGTATAGGTCTGGCTCGCCTGGCTCGGCTCGGCCACCAGCTCGCGAAATTCCAGCGAGAAGGACTGGTCGGGCAGGAAGGGAAAGCGGGCGGTCATCTCGCGCGGGTCGCTCTGATCCACCATGGCGAGCACCGCCTCGGGCACCTGAATGCCCACGCGCAGTTCGCTGACATCCTGCAGCCGCGCGATGGGCTGACCGGCCGATACGGTGGAGAAATTGTCCACCAGACGCCGGCTCACCAGCCCCTGGAAGGGCGCGGATACAGTCGCGTATTCAAGGCTCTGGCGCATATTGTCGAGACCCACCGCGCGCAGATCATAGGCGGTCTGGGCGTCTTCCAGCGCCGCGTCCGACGCGATGCCGCGCTCATGCAGGGTCTGCTGGCGCTCCAGCGTCTGGCGCGCCTGCTGCAGCTGGACCCGCGCCTCACGCAGGGCCCGTTCGAAGTCCTGGGTCTCCAGGCGGGCCACAAGGGCGCCCTCATCCAGGATTTCGCCCTCGCTCACGGGAAAGTCGGCGAGGCGTCCGCCGACCTGAGGCGCCAGGTCCACGGTGAGCCGGGCTTCCACTCGTCCGACGAACTCGCGCACCGCAGCGTTTTCGGCCGAGCGCACCATCTCGATTCTGGCGGCCCGCACCGGCGCTTCAGTTTCCGGCGGCGGCGCCGAGCACGCGGCGACGACCAACGCCGCAAGAGGGAGGAGACGTAGAATCGATGTCATCAGGAAGGCTCCGTGACCAACGCAAGGAGGCGCGCTTCTACGGCGCCGCGCTCCGTTTCGGAGAGAATGTCGAGGCCGAGAATATGGGAGAAGTGCAGCCCGTCGGCGGCGAGCAGGACGATGTTGACGAGTTCGGGATCGCGGGCATGGGCCAGAATGTCGGCGCGCATGCGCGCGATGGCGTCGCGGATCGGATCGATCAGTTCGGGGTTTTCCGCGGTCGCGGCGAGCAGGCCCATGGAAACCGAGCGATCCACCTCCGGCTCCTTTGTGATCAGCGCCTCGACCATGGCGCGCAGGGGCGCGGTTCCGTTGGCTTCGGCCTGGCGCACGGCGGCGTCATGGCGCGCGGTGAAATTCTCCACCATGCGCGTGACCATGCCCTTGATGAGGTCCAGCTTGGACGGGAAGTTATAAAGCACCCCGCCCTTGGAGAAGCCGCTCTCCTTGACCACCGCGTCGATGGTGAGTTTGCGCGCGCCGTCACGCGCCACCACCCGCTCGGCCGCATCCAGGATGAGGTCGGGCGTGGTCGGCTTGGCGTCTTCGGACTGGAGGGCCATAGGGGCTCCGGGCGCAGCTGTTATGCTGCACTGCATCTATACCGTCTGGACGGTTCCTTCAAGCCGAAACCGTCCAGACGGTACAGTCGCCCGCCAGGCTGTGTCTTTTCAGCCGCGCCGGGGGAAGGCGCTTAGCGGCGCCGCGCCTACCGGCCCTTTTTGCGCCGGTGTTCACCCTGGACCCGCCTGTGCAGCTTCGCCGTGGCCTTGCCCGACGACCGGCGTTCGGCGACCGTCGCGTCATTGCGGGCGGCCTCGCGCTTGAGCTTTTCAAACCGGCGCCAGCGCTCCTCGTCCAGCACGCCGGCGTGAATCGCTTCGGCCACCGCGCAGCCTGGCTCGCCGCCATGGGCGCAGTCGGAAAAGCGACACCTCGTCTCAAGCGCAGCTAGATCGTCAAAAGTGGCCGCCAGACCTGCGTCCACATCCGCCAGCGCCAACTCGCGCACGCCCGGCGTGTCGATGATCCAGCCGCCGCTGTTGAGCCGGTGGAGCGTCCGGGCGCGGGTGGTGTGCCGGCCCTTGCCGTCATCCTCGCGAATACCGCCGGTGTCGCCGTGTTGGCCCGTCAGCGTGTTGACCAGCGTGGTCTTGCCGACCCCGGATGAGCCGATGAGCACGGCGGTCTGGCCCGGCCCGGTCCAGGGCGCGAGCGGGGCGAGGCTGGCGGCGTCACGGGCGTTCACCGCCTCCACATGGGCGGCGCCGGCGATGGCGCGCGCGTCTTCAAGATACGGCGCAGAGCGGGTGAGGTCGGCCCGGGTCAGGAGGATGACCGGCTCGGCGCCGGCCTCGCGCACCATGGCCAGATAGCGCTCCAGCCGCGCCGGGGAGAAATCGGCGTTGCAGGAGCTGACGATGAAGCCGGTGTCCACATTGGCGGCGATGAGCTGGGTCTTCACCTCGTGGCCGGCCGCCTTGCGCTTGAACAGGCTGGTGCGCGGCAGGACGCGGGCCGGGCGTTGCAGCGCCCAGTCGATCAGTACGAAATCGCCCACGGTGGGGCGGTCTTCGGGGTTGTCGAACGAGGCGAGGTGAAGCCGCGCCGGACCGTCGGTGGTGATCACCTCAAGGGCGTCACGGTGGACGGTGGAGACGCGGGCGATGTCGTGGGCGTTCTCGGTCTCGGGGTCGAGATCGGCGAGCATGGCCGGGCGCAATCCCAACTCGGTAAGATCAAAGGTCATTGAAGGTCTATCCGTCAGGCCTGCGAACACCGCAAGCTCGGTTTCACGCCGCACCGGCGCGAACCGATGCGTTTCAGGCGATCAGGGCTGACGAAAGAGGGCTTCGCCGCGCGTCAGGCGCGCAAGCAAAGACCGGCGGCGCCAGCCCGAAGGGCGAACACAATGGCCATAAAGATCACCCTCCTCCACTGGCGTTTCTAACGGTGACAAGTATGCGCCCGGGAGGGCAGGCGCGCAAGCGCCCGCCCGTCCCGACGGGCGCTATGGCCCTCACCCGACTTCGGTGAGTTCCCCGGTGGGCGCGTCCCACGGCAGATGGTGATCTTTGAGGATCGCCATGTTTTCTGCGGAGATAATCCGCGGCGTGGCTTCAAAGCCGAGCAATTCTTTCACCTTCCGGTCCAGATTGCGCGCCAGCAGCAGCGTCTCGGCGCTGGAGAAATTGGACATGCCGCGCGCCAGCTCCTCGCCGCTCTCGTCATAGACGTGGAGCACGTCGCCCTTGTTGAAATCGCCCTGAACCGAAATCACGTCGGCGCGGCAGATTTCAGACTTTTCAGCCCCCAGGCGCTCTGCCGACTCGGCGCTGACAACCAGCCCGCCGGCATGCTGCAGCCGGTCGGTGAGCCAGATGCGCCAGCTGGAATCAGGATCGCCGATCGCCACGCACTTGGTATGCTTGCGCTCGCCCGACAGGATCGCCGACAGCGGCCGGTCGACCTCGCCTTTGCCGATCAGCGTGTTGCAGCCGGCGTTCTGGGCCATGTTGGCGGCGCGCATCTTGGTGAGCATGCCCCCCGTTCCAAGCTCGGAGACCGAGGTTGTGACTTCGAGATAGCCCGAAACATCGTCGACGATCGGCACATGCTGGGCTTCGGGATCTTCGGGATTGCGGTCGTAGAGGCCGTCGACGCTCGTGAGGATCACCAGCTCCTTGGCCTGAATCATCTGGGCGACCTTGGCGGCGAGGCGATCATTATCGCCCACCTTGATTTCCTGGGTGGTCACCGAGTCGTTCTCGTTCACGATGGGCAGCACGCCGTGCTCGATCAGGCGCGAGATCGTGTTCTTGGTGTTCAGGAAACGCCGGCGATCCTCGAGATCCTCCAGCGTCACGAGCACCTGGGCGATGTCGAAGCCATACTCCAGAGCGATCTGCTTGTAGGCGTTCATCAGAAGCGGCTGACCGCAGGCGGCGGCGGCCTGCTTGTCCAGAATGCCGGCCTCCTCGGGCGAAACGCCCATGGTCGAAAGGCCGATCGCCACGGCGCCGGAGCTCGTCAGGATCACGTCGATCCCTTCCTCGCGCAGCCGGGCGATATCCTCCATCACGCCATGCATGAAGGCGTAACGCAGAGTCAGATGCTCGGAATTGGCGAGAAGTGAAGAACCGATCTTGAGAACGACGCGTTTACGCTCGGACAAACTATGCCTCCAGAAGTGGGCGACCGGACACACCCGGTCTGCTTTTCGGCGCTCAAAGTACTTTCAAGGCGAACTTTTACAAGGGGCGAGCTGCGGACATCGTGAGAAAAGTGCAATCAACTTGTTTACGTCCCATTTAGGTCACGCCTGCGGATCACCAAGCCAAACCTGTTGAATTGAAATGCTTCGTGCACTAAGTGTCTGGATGTATCGCGCTGACGACATCCTCGTCGGCGCTGTTTTTTATGACCGGTCAGGCGCATTCTGGCGGTCTGCAACGAAAAAGGAGCACGCGTGTCGAACTCGGTCCTCATGGTCGGATGCGGAAATATGGGCGGCGCCTTGCTGGCGCAGTGGGCTAAGCTGGAGGGCGTGACGGTCACCGTCATTGATCCCGCCGGCCCGGACGTCCCGCGCGGCGTGACCGTCGTCGCCTCCGCCGACAGCCTGGCCGGCCAGAAATTCGACGCGCTTATCGTGGCGGTGAAGCCGCAGCTCATCGACAAGGCGATCCCCCAGGCCGCGGGCCTTTTGAAAAGCGACGGCTTCGGGCTCTCCATCGCCGCCGGCGCCAGCGCAGCCGCGATCTCCAAGGCCGTGGGCGGCCGTCCAGCGGTGCGCCTGATGCCCAACATGCCGGCGCGCATCGCGCAGGGCGTCTCCGGCCTCTTCGCCCAAGACGGAATCACGCCGGCGCAAAAAGAGCTCGCAGACCGCATGGGCGAAGCGGTGGGAACCGCGATCTGGCTCGCCGACGAGGACCAGATCGACCGCATCACCGCCGCGGCCGGCTCCGGGCCGGGCTATGTGTACGAGTTCGCCCGCACCTATCAGCAGGCCGCCCGGGATCTCGGCTTCGACAAAGACCAGAGCCGGGCGCTGGTCCTGCAGACCATCGCGGGCTGCATGGCGCTGGCCGAAGAAACCGGAGAAGACTTCGAGGCGTTGCGCGACTCCATCATGAGCAAGGGCGGCACCACCGCCGCCGGCGTTTCGAAACTCAATGAGAACGACGCGCTCACAAAACATATGAAGGGCGCGCTTCAAGCCGCCTACGACCGCGCCTGCGAGCTGCGCGCCGGATAAGCGCCGCACCGCACGGAGCTTCACCACGGATTTGAAGAGGACGACATCATGACCGCCGAGACCACCACCCAGTTCGACGCCAAAGCCTATGTGAACGGCCTCGCCGCCGAAGCAAAGAAAGCCTCGCGCGCCCTCGCCTCGGCGACGACCGAGCAGAAGAACACCGCGCTGACCAAGGCCGCCGAGGCCCTGCGCGCGAACATGGCTCGCCTGGTCGAGGCCAACGCCAAGGACGTCGCCAGCGTCAAGGACAAGGGCAAGCCCGCCTCCTTCGTGGATCGTCTGGAACTGAACGAAGACCGCATCAACGCCATGGCCGACGCGCTGGACCAGATCGTCACCCTGCCCGACCCGGTGGGCCGCGTCCTGCACCGCACCGAGCGCCCCAACGGCCTGGTGATCGAGCGCACCGCCACGCCCATCGGCGTGATCGGCATGATCTATGAGAGCCGCCCCAATGTGGGCGCGGACGCCGGCGCGCTGTGCCTGAAATCAGGCAACGCCGTCATCCTGCGCGGCGGTTCGGAAAGCCTTAACTCCAGCCGCGTGATCGTGGAATGCCTGGCCGAGGGCCTGAAAGCCGCCGGCCTTCCCGCGGCCTGCGTGACCATGATCGACACCACTAACCGCGAGGCCGTGGGCGCGCTTCTGGAATGCACCGAGTCGGTGGATCTGGTGATCCCGCGTGGCGGCAAGTCGCTGGTGGAGCGCGTGCGCGACCAGGCGAAGGTGCCGACGCTTCTGCACCTGGACGGCAACTGCCACACATATGTTCACGCCAGCGCTGACCTGGACAAGGCGGCCGCCGTGCTCGCCAACGCCAAGCTGCGCCGCACCGGCGTGTGCGGAGCCACCGAGAGCCTGGTGGTGGACCGGTCCGTAGCCGACGACTTCCTGCCCCGGGCGCTTGATGCGCTGGAGGCCAAGGGCGCATGCGAAATGCGCGGCGAAGCCGACGCCATCAAGATGGATTCGCGCATCAAGCCGCTGGTCGCCAATGATTTCGGCACCGAGTTTCTCGACGCCGTCTTGTCGGTGAAGATCGTCGACGGACTCGATGAGGGCATCGCATTCGTCAGCGAGCACAGCTCCAACCACACCGACGCGATCCTCGCCGAGGACGCCAAGGCCGCCGAGCGCTTCCTCAACGAGGTCGACAGCGCGGTGGTGATGCACAACGCCTCCACCCAGTTTTCCGACGGCGGCGAATTCGGCATGGGCGCAGAGATCGGCATCGCCACCGGCAAGATGCATGCGCGCGGGCCTGTGGGCCTGGAACAACTCACCAGCTTCAAATACCGCGTGCGCGGCGTTGGCCAGACGCGGCCGTAAACCCGCACCCAAATCGCAGGCGCGCCGGTGGGCGGTCCCCGCCGACGCGCTTTTTTACGTCTAAACGGAGGGGTCAGAATCCATGCAGATTGAAGCGATCATCTCGCTTATGGGCTATTTCGCCCTGATGCTCGGCATCGGGTTTTACGCCTATAAGACATCCACCGACGACGTGTCGGGCTACATGCTCGGCGGACGCAAGCTCCACCCGGCCGTCGGCGCACTGTCCGCCGGCGCTTCGGACATGTCCGGCTGGATGCTCATGGGTCTTCCCGGCGCAATTTACGTCTCGGGTCTGGGCGCGGCGTGGATCGCAGTGGGCCTCGTGATCGGGGCCTATTTCAACTATCTGCTGGTGGCGCCGCGCCTTCGGGTCTTCACCGAAGTGGCCGACGACGCAATCACCATCCCCGACTATTTTGAAAAGCGCTTCAATGACAAGACCCGCATCCTGCGCGTCCTGTCGGCTGTCGTGATCGTGATCTTCTTCACGCTCTACACCTCCTCCGGCGTGGTCGCGGGCGGCAAGCTGTTTGAAGCCAGCTTCGGGCTGGACTACCGCATCGGCCTGTTCGTCACCGCCGGCGTGGTGATCGCCTACACCCTGGTGGGCGGCTTCCTGGCGGTGAGCCTGACAGACTTCGTGCAGGGCGTGATCATGTTCGTGGCGCTCATCATGGTGCCCATCGTGGCCTACATGCAGCTTGGAAATCTCAGCGACATCGCCGAGGTCACCCGCGGCGCGACCGACGCGCCCAACTATTTGTCCATGCTGCCCGAAACCCTCACCGCCGTGAGCGTTCTGGGCGTCATCTCCGCCATGAGCTGGGGCCTAGGCTATTTTGGTCAGCCGCACATCATCGTGCGTTTCATGGCGATCCGGTCGCTGAAAGACATCGCCGCGGCGCGCTATATCGGCATGACCTGGATGGTCATCACCGTCATCGGCGCGGTGCTCACCGGTATTCTGGGTCTGGCCTTTCTCACCGTCAATGAAGGCGCGATCGCCGAGGCGGGGGTAGAGTTCAGCGATCCCGAGACGATCTTCATCGTTATGAGCCAAATCCTGTTCCACCCGCTGGTGGGCGGCTTCCTGCTGGCGGCGATCCTGGCGGCGATCATGTCGACGATCTCGTCCCAGCTTCTGGTGTCCTCCAGCTCGCTGACGGAGGATTTCTACAAGACCTTCGTGCGCCGCAGCGCCAGCCAGAAGGAGCTGGTGCTCATCGGTCGGCTGTCGGTGCTGGGCGTGTCGCTGGTGGCGATCGCGCTGGCCTTCGACCGGTCCAGCAACATCCTCACCCTGGTCTCCAACGCCTGGGCCGGGTTCGGCTCGGCCTTCGGTCCGCTGATCCTGTTCAGCCTTTACCGCAAATCCATGAGCCGGGCCGCCGCCATCGCGGGCATGGTCACCGGCGCGGTGGTCGTTCTGTTCTGGCTCTACGCCCCCATCTCCGTGATGTGGGACGGATCGCAGACCAATCTCTCCGGCGTGGTCTACGAGCTGATCCCGGGCTTCATCGCCTCGTGCATCGCGATCCTCGTGGTGGACGCCGTCACCGCCGCCCCTGAGGGCAAGGTGAAGGAGACGTTCGAGACGATGGAAGAAGAGATGGTGAATCAGGGCTAGACACTCCGGCCTTCACCGCCATCAACGCGTCCTCTCCGGGTGCGCCGGGGGAGGACGCTTTTCGTCACACCATAGAAAGCGCCGGCCCTTACAGGCCGGCGTTTTTCACGCCTGACATCAAGTGATCGCCCCATGAGCCTGCGCCAGAGCACACGAAACGTCGCCGCCATCATCGCCTGCCTGACCATCCTGCAGGCGGCCCTCGCCTCACTTTTGTTCTACGTGCCGCTGACCCTGGTCGCGAACGGGGCGGGGCCCGGCGCGGTGGGGCTTGTGGCGGCGGGGTTTTCCGCCGGCTTTCTGGCCGGGGCCAAGCTCACCCTGCGCGAGATTCACACGGTGGGCCATGTGCGCGCGATCTCAGCCTTCGCGGCGCTCGCCGCCGTGGCGGCGGCGGGCCTCAGCCTGTCTGACGGCGTAATCTGGTGGGCGGCGTGCCAGGCGCTGGTGGGGCTTTCCACCGCAGGGTTGGTCATGGCCGGTGAGAGCTGGATCGCCGACAGCGCGCCGGAGCGTCTGCGAGGGGCGATCCTGGGCCTGTATCTGGTGATCTCCAAAGCCGGGGTGATCGCCGGGCCGTTTCTGGTGTCCGCCTATCCCGACGGCGATCTGGCGGCCCTGGTGCTCATCGTCGCGCTGTTCACCGCCTGCCTCATCCCCGTGGCCGCGACGCGGCGCGGCGTGCCGAGAGTGAAAGCCGAAGGCGGGGCGGGGCTCTTCGCCGTATGGCGTCTGGCGCCGGCGGCGGTGGCGTCGTCGCTGGTGGCGGGCGCCATGGCCGGGGCGGTGGCCCAGCTCTACCCGGTGTTCGCCGCAAGCCTTGATCCTGACGCCGGCTCCGGGCTCGCCGCGACCTTCAACGCCGCCATGGTGCTGGGCGCAGCGCTGAGCCTGTGGCCGGCGGGTCTGATCTCCGACCGGATCGAACGCCGCCTGGTGATCGCGGCGCTCACCGGGCTCGGCGCAATCTGCGCGCTGGTCCTGGGGCTCGCCGGCGCAATGCTGCCGCTCTGGCTTACCTTGCTGGTCGCAGGGCTCTGGGGCGTCGGGGGTCTGAGCTTTTACGGCGTCGCCATCGCCCACGCCGCCGACCGGGCCGGCGCAGGCGGAGCGGGGCCGCTGATGCCTTCGCTGCTGATCGGCTGGGGCGTGGGCTCCATCGCCGGACCGCTTCTGGCCTCGCTGCTCATGGGCGTGATGGGCCCCGGCGGACTGTTCGTTTTCGCCGCTATCGCGCTGGGCGCCTTAAGCGCCATGATGGTGCTGCGCCGCACACGGCGTGAAGCGGTCAGCGATGAGGAGAAAGGCGAGTTCGCGCCGTCCAACGAGACCGTCAACAGCGCCTCGGTGGCGGCGGGCTACGAATCCCAGGGCCAGGCCTGACCTTGCGGCTCTCTGGCGCAATAGCGAAACGCTACGTTAAGTCGTCTGGTGGGACCAATAGCGAAATTAACCACGCTCGCTAAGGTTCTGCACCATGAAAATCCCCTCTGTGAAGTCTCTCTCCATTGGCGGCCGGCTCACCCTCCTGGTCGCAGTCTCGCTCGGATTGATGCTGAGCTATGTCGGGGTTCAGTTCGCCTTCGGCTACGCGACCGATCATGCGGAAACCAAAAGCCGCGACGCGAGTACAGCGCTCATCACCGCCTCTGGTCTGGAAAAGGACCTGACCTCGCTGCTGCGCGATACCTATCTCATGGTCGGCGCACCCAACCCGGAGCGGATCGACGCCGCCGTGGAAAATCTCGCCGACTTCGGGACGGCCCTGGCTGACGCGGACCTGCTGATCGACGCCGAGCACCACGAGCGCCAGCTTGCGCTGATCGCTGACGAATACCAGACCCTCATCGACGTCATCGAGGAAGCCGCCGCCCAGGCCGGCTCCTGGGACACGGCGCGCCTGAACCAGCTTTTCGCGACCCTGTCGGTCTATGACGACACGATGGACACGGCCATCGAGGTGGTCCGCGACGGCGCCACCGAGGAACTGGCGGCGGCCCGCGCGGAGGGCGACCGCCTCTCCAACATCGCCAACTGGGTCGGCATTGTCGCCATCATAATCACAGCGATCGGCATGATCGCAGCCTCCCACTTCATCGGGCGCACGATCTCGGAAGCGGTGGTTTCGGTCCGCGACCAGCTGGTGCACCTGTCCGAGGGTCGCCGCGATCTGGCCATCGACGGCACCGAGCGCACCGACGCGCTGGGCGATCTCGCGCGCAGCGTCGCCTCGCTCCAGACCGCCCTGGCCGAAGCCGACACCTTGCAGGCGCGTGAAGCAGCGGAGGCGAAGGCCGCCGTGGAGCGCAAATCCATCATGGACGCGGCGGTGAACCGCTTCCAGGACGCTTCGGAAATGCTGGTCTCCAGCGTCATGAGCGCCGCCGAGCAGCTGAACGCCTCCGCCAGCCAGCTTCAGACCAGCTCCGCCACCGGCGCCGAGCAGGCTGAAGCGGTGCGCGGCGCGGCCGAAGGGTCCGCAGCGAGCGTGGAATCGGTGGCCGCCGCATCCGAAGAACTCGCCTCCTCCATCGCCGAAGTGGCCGGACAGGTCAGCCGCACCAGCCAGCTCTCCGAAGACGCCGGCGCCCAGGCGCGCAAGAGCGCCGCGGTCAACGAGGAGCTGGGCAAGGTGGCCGAATCCATCGGCGCCATCATCGACCTGATCGAGCAGATCGCCGAGCAGACCAATTTGCTCTCGCTCAACGCGACCATCGAAGCCGCCCGCGCCGGTGAAGCCGGCAAGGGGTTTGCGGTCGTGGCCAGCGAGGTCAAGCAGCTGGCCGAGCAGACCAGCCGGGCGACCCAGCAAATCTCCGAACAGATCAACGCCATCCAGAACGCCTCCAACGAGTCTCGCGAATCCACCGACGGTGCGCTGAAGGCCGTGACCGAACTGCGCGAACTGGCCATCGCGGCCGCTTCGGCGGTGGAACAGCAGCGTGCGGCCACCCAGGAAATCGCCGGCTCGGCCGCCCGCGCCCAGGACTCCAGCCGCAACGCCGCGCACGGCATCGAGGAAGTGGCCAGCCTGAACCGCCAGACCCGCGACGCCAGCAAGTCGATCTTCCAGGCCGCGTCGGAAATGTCCGAACGCCAGGCGGCCTGGAAGGCGGAGTTCGATCAGTTCATCTCCACGCTGCGCTCGGCGGCCTAGACCTTACACTCGCCCTTGCACACGTCAGGCGCCGTCGCGGTGAACCACTGCGGCGGCGTCGGCGCGCCTAGGGGCGGGCGGACAGAACCTCCAGAGCGCGCGCCCGGTTCAACGCAAACCCCCGAAAATAGTCAGACGGCGGCGCTGTGCAGGTCAGCTCGTAGGGCTCTTCTCCCAGACCGATGGTGAGACCCCCGCCCCGCCCGCACGACGCGGCCAGTGCGTCCAGCGCGCTCTGCGGCGCCGCCAGCGGATCGGCCCCGGCCACATCGGTGAGCACACTGGTTCCCGCCGGTCCGTGGCACTCACTCTCCAGCTCAAGCACCACGCCGCTATCGATCCAGAACCGCCCGCCGCCGTCCGGGCAGAGCTGGGAGAGGACATGGCGCGCGGCGACCGAGGCGAGATAGGCCGGCGCGGCGCGGCCGGCTTCCTCCTCTGCGCCGAGACCCGCGTCACTGAGGGCGGACAGGATCCGGACGCGCTTGTGGGGGATGGGCGCAAGCATGACCTCGCGCATCACCGTCTCGTTCGCGCCGCCCATGTGCGCGCCCAGACCCGCCGCGTAATCAAGCCCGCTCGCCTGCCCGGTCCTGAAGGCGGGGCTGGCGATGATGTCGGCCATGGCGGCTTCAAAGCTGGAGCCCGCCGCTTGCGCCGCGCGGTCGGCGAAAACCGCAATCAGCGTTCCGCAATGATAGGGAAAGGCGCCCTGCTGGGTGGAGCCGTTCAGGAGCAGCCGCGCCTCGTCAATCGCCGACAGGCAGGCGCCGATATGGCGTGACAGTTGGTCGAGCACGAAGTCCTCGCCCGCCAGCCTTGTGCGCAGGAGCTGTTTCAGCGACAGGTATTCGGCGGCGCCCTCGGTGATCCAGGCCTGGTCAAATTGCGGGTGCAGGCGCGCACGGCGCCCGATCCATAAGTGCGCGATTTCATGAGACAGAACCGCCAGCGCCGCATCGCGGTCTGGCGCGTCGCCCGGCGCAGCAAACAGGAAGATCAGATCGTCGCCCACCGCCACGCCGCGCACGCCCAGCACGCCCGGGCCAAGCGGACCGGCCGGCGCCGCCACGATTTGCGGCGCACCCGGCGACAGCAGCCCGAAGATCGCGCCATAGTCAGCCGTCATACGCGCCGCGCTGGCGCCCAGCCGGTCCTCGGCCATGATGCCGACCCCGTCACAAATCGGCGTGCGCTCCGGCGCGCGAACCGCCACATACTGCGGAGGCTCGCCGCCAAGCGCGATCTCGCGCCCTTCGGCTGTGATTTCATCCACGAGCGCCTCGCCGGTCTGCGGATCCAGCGCGACGTAGGCTGAAACATCCGCCCAGACGCCGCATGCGCCTGCATTGATAAAGTCCGGATAGCCGCGCACCGCCGGCGCCATCCGCGTCAGCCTGGCTTCAGTGAACCGGCAATCAGGACCGCAATCGGCGAGTCCGGCTTCAATGCGCGCCGATTCGCCGTCGAGCTTCAGCCGGTCCACCGCCTCGTTCAGGGGCGCGCCCAGATGCAGCCGCGCCGCGGGCTCCAGGAAGCGATAGCGCGCGATCAGCCCGTCCTCACCCACCGTCAGCGCGACACTCACCGGCGGGGTCCCGTCCTGCTGAGCCTGCGCGGGTATTGGCGCGGTGGCCAAGACCAGACCGGCGAGAGCGAGGCGTGCAAGGGCGAAAAGCAACACGGTGAACCAGACTTCCAGGGCGGCGAATAGCGACACGAGTCACGATGCAGCATAGCCTTGACGAGAATGCGGCGGCGGCTGGGATCGGACCGTCATTTTTTCTTTCGTGTGCAACAAGATGACCGGCGCTGTAAGGCGCGCTAGGGTCGTTCCCAAACACTACCATCCTGGGGAGGATCACCATGAAAGCGCGTCTCGCAACAGCTGCAGCACTCGGCCTTTTCGCCTGCGCCTGCGCCAATCTTCCTGGCCTGGGCGGCGAGCCCGGAGCAGGTCCCGCCGCCGCCACTGAGGCGAGCGGCCTTCGCTATTCGGCCGAGCTGATCCGCAGCGAATACGGCGTGCCCCATGTGATCGCGTCCGACTATGGCGGGATCGGGTACGGGCTCGGCTATGCGGCGGCTGAAGACAATGCCTGCATGATCTTTGACCGCGATCTGACCCTGCGCAGCGAGCGCGCGAAATATCTAGGCGCCGGCGAGAACGACGCCAACATCGCGTCTGATCTCTACCACCACGCCCTTCTGGATGACGGTATCGTGCAAGCGCTCCTGAACGGGCCGGAGGGCGATGTGGATACACCCAGCGACGAGGCGCGCGCCTTCATCGAAGGCTACGCCGCCGGCGTGAATCGCTGGCTGGCCGAAACCGGCGCGGCCAATATTCCAGATCCGCGCTGCGCCGGCGCGGCGCATATCCAGCCGCTGACGGCGAACCGCGTCTGGGCCGGCGCGCTCATCCTGCCCTTCGGCCAGCTCATCGAACCGGTGGTCTCGGCCGCACCGCCCGAAGCGGGCGGTCCGGTCGTCGAAGCGCGCCTTGATCTCACCGACGAGGCGCCGGTGATGGGCTCCAACGCCTACGCCATCGGGGCGCAGGCCAGCCGCAACGGACGCGGCGTGCTGCTGGGCAATCCGCACTATCCCTGGGACGGCATGCTGCGGTTTTACCGCTCCCACCTGATTATCCCCGGCGAGCTGAATGTGGTCGGGGCCGGGCTGATCACCACGCCATTCGTGGGCATCGGCCATACCGAGCACGTAGCCTGGAGCCACACCGTCTCCACCGCGCGGCGCTACGGGTTTTTCGAGCTGACCCTCGATCCTGAAGACGCCACCCGCTACATAGTTGACGGCGAAAGCCGGCCCATGCGCGCCCGCGAAATCTCAATAGACGTGGCTGGTGAGGACGGCGGAACGGCGCAGATCACCCGCACGCTTTATGAGACCGAGTTCGGGCCGCTGGTGGAGACCGAGCGCATGGCCTGGACCGAGGAGCGGGCCTTCGCCGTCGCCGCGCCCAGCCAGGGCCTGCGCTTCATTGACCAGTATCTGGCCATGTACCGGGCGACCAATGTGCGCGAGCTGCACGACGCGCTGGGCCGCTATCAGGCGACCGCCTTCAACACCATCGCCGCGGATTCCGAGGGCGAGGCTTTCCTAGGCGACATGGGCCTGACGCCGGCGGTGGACGACGCCCTGATCGCCGCGTGCGCCGCCTCCGATCTGGCGCGCGGCTTCTGGATCCAGGCGCGCACGCCGGTCCTGGACGCCTCGCGGTCTGAATGCCGCTGGTATTCCGACCGCCCCGGCGCCACGCGCGTCAGCATGGCCGGCGGCGTGTTCGGCCCGGCCGACGCGCCGGCGATCTTCCGCGACGATTTCGCGGCCAACTCCAACGACAGCCCCTGGCTCTCCAATCCGGACGCGCCGATGACGTATTACAGCGCGATCTATGGTGATCAGGGGACTGAGCGCTCCCTGCGCACGCGCCTGGGCGTCGACCAGATCGAGCAGCGCCTGGCGGGAACCGACGGGCTCGGCGCGCCGGGCTTTGATCTGGACACCATCACTGCGGTGATGTTCTCCAACCGTCACCATGGCGGTGAGCTGGTGCGGGACGACCTGGTCACCCTGTGCCGCGAGGACGGCGGGGCCGAGCTTCAGCCGGCCTGCGACGCGCTGGCGGGCTGGGACCTGAAAGTCGATACCGACAGCCGCGGCGCGATGCTGTTCAACGCCTTCGCCGGCGCCGGCGGCCTGCACTGGGCGGCTCCCTATGATCCCGAGCAGCCGCTCACCACGCCCCATACGCTGGACGTCTCCAATCCGGCGGTGCTGACCGCGCTGCGCACCGGCGCCGGCCAGCTGGCCGCGCTCTCCATCCCGCTCGACGCCCCACTGGGCGAGATCCAGACCGAGCAGCGCGGTGACGCGCGCATCGCGATCCATGGCGGGCCGGGCCATCTGGGCGTGTTCAACATGATCTATGGTACGCCGCCCCAGCCTGAACTGGGCATCACCAAGATTGTCCACGGCTCCAGCTGGATCATGGCGGTGGAGTTCACCGACGAAGGCCCGCGCTCGCGGGGCCTGTTGAGCTACTCCCAGTCCACCAATCCCGACTCGCCCCATTACGGCGACCAGACCCGCGCCTATTCGGCGAAAGCCTGGGACGAGCTGCTCTTCACCGAAGACGCCGCCCGCGCCGCGGCGGTGAGCCGCGTGGTGCTGGAAGAGTAGGCCTTTGTCCTCCCCCGCTTCACGGAGAAGGTGCGCCGGGCGAATCGCGGGCGGAGGGGGTGCGGCGCCGCGGTGATTTTCCTCCGCTCGCGGGGCGCGCTAAGTATGGGGCTGCAGTCCGCCGTTCGAATCGCGGCGCCAAGGAGCCTCGCCCATGCCCGCCTCCGGCCCGGAAATCGAACGTCTCATCCAGCTTCTGGCGAAGCTGCCAGGCCTCGGTCCGCGCTCGGCGCGGCGTGCCGCCTTGCAGCTGTTTCAAAAGCGCGAAGCCGTGATGATTCCGCTGGCCGAAGCGCTGAGCGAGGCGGCACAGAAAATCTCCGCGTGTTCGCGCTGTCATAATCTGGACGTCACCGATCCGTGCGCCATCTGCCGTGATCCGCGGCGCGACGACAGCGTGATCTGTGTGGTGGAGACCGTGGGCGATCTCTGGGCGTTGGAGCGCGCCTCCGCCTTCCGGGGCCGCTATCACGTGCTGGGCGGCGTCCTGTCGGCGCTGGACGGTATCGGACCGGAAGAGCTTAACGTCGCCGGCCTGATCGAGCGTGCCCGCGCCGAGGACGCCAAGGAGATCATCCTGGCGCTCAACGCCACTGTGGACGGGCAGACCACCGCCCATTTCCTGGCCGACAAGCTGGCCGGCGCCGGCGTTGAGGTGACCAGCCTGGCGCGCGGCGTGCCCGTGGGCGGAGAGCTGGATTATCTCGACGACGGCACGCTGACCGCCGCCTTCAGAAGCCGGCGCCCAGCCTGAGACCAGCCTTTGACTGGCCCTGTGTCCCGCCGGCGAGCGGAGCACGGGCGGGACACGCTGCGCTTGCGCCGCGGGCACGCAGGGCGTAAAGACCCGAGTGTAACATTATAACGCTCACTCCCGCCGAGGCCCGCTTGTCACCCATCGCCGCCACGATTCTCTTTGGAGTGCTCGCCGCCCTGGTGGCCGGCCTGGCGCTGACGCTGGTGCGCACCGCGTCGGGCTTCACCCGCGCCAATGCGCCGATCCTGGCCGCGTTCGCCGGCGGGATCGTCATCACCATGGCGCTGGTCAAGCTCCTGCCCGAGGCGCTGGTGTTGAGCGAAAGCGCGCCCTGGCTGGTGCTCGCCGGGTTCGCCGGCGGGTTCGTCCTGCACGGCCTGGCGAGCGTGGCGGGTCACTCCCATAATCAGGACGCTCACCCGGCGCACGGCCATCATCACGGCGACTCCCTGGCGCGGCGCGCCAGCCTGGCGCCGGTCTTCGCGATCGCGCTGCATTCGGCGCTCGACGGGCTGGTCTATGCCGTGAGCTTCGAGGTTGATCCCATCATCGGGCTCAGCGCCGCGAGCGGGCTTGTCCTCCATGAATTTCCCGAGGCGCTGATCTGCTTTGTATTGTTGCAGCGCGCCGGGCTGAGCGATCGCGGCGCGGCCATCGCCGCCTTCCTGGCGTCCGGCGCCACCACGCTTGTGTCCGCCGCCATCGCCGCGCCCTACGCCAGCGGGCTGGACCCCGCGGCGCTGGGGGCGCTGTTCGCCGTCGTGGCGGGATTGCTGCTGCACACCGGCGCCGCCCATCTGCTCCATGAAGCGGAATCAGCCGGCGCCATGAAGGGCGGTGCGGCGGTGTTCGCCGGCGCCGGACTGGCCGCCGCGATGACCTTTGTTCATGCCCCGCACGTTGAGGGCGTGAACCCCGCCAGCCCAGGAATCGCCGCACCCGCCGGCGATCTTCACGATCACTAGGCCCCGTCACCAGGCCCACTCCCCAGGCCCAGGGCGGCCGCGACCTGCAGGAGGATTTCGATGCCCGCGTCCCGTGTTCTGATCGCCGCCGCTCTCATCACGCTCGGCGCCGGCGCCGCATCCGCCGAGAGCCAGGGCCTTCGCCAGCTGGGCGCCCATGTTCACGGCGCCGCCGAGCTCATCGCCGCCGCCGATCCGGACGGACTTGTGGTCGCCGAGTTGTCGAGCCCGGCCTATAATCTCTACGGCTTTGAAGGCGCGGCCTCGCCTGAGCAGATGGACGCCGTGGCGCGCACCAATACGCGCCTGGCCGGACCCGGCCTTGTGAGCTTCGGCGACTCGGCCGGCTGCGCCCTCGCCGACACCTCCCTGGTCGGCGCGCCGGAGGCCGGCGACACGGCGCCCCACGGCGACGCCCATGACCACGGTCACGCCCATGATGACCATGGGGACGAGGCGGGGCATGGCGACGTCACCGTGAGCTGGAGCTTCCAGTGCGACAGCCCCGCACGGATCGCGGCGCTGGATCTGTCCGGCCTGTTTGCGGCGTTCGAAAACCTGGAGCGGATCGATGTTCAGTATCTCGACGCCGGGCGCGCCGCCGCGCAGGTCCTCACCCCCGTGGGCGCCGTTCTGGACCTGGACTGAGGCGAGCACGCACCGGCGGCGGCAGTGGCCGCAGGCCCGCCGCATCACCGACTTGAATACGCCGGCTTCCGCGCGCATCTTTCGCCCATGATCAAACATCTTCTGACCGCCCTTCTTCTCGCCGCCGCGCCAGTTTCAGCGATTGGTGCGGCCGGTCCGGCGCTGGCCCAGGACGGCCCCTCGAGCCCGGATTTCCTGGACCTCGCCTGGTCGGACCTGCTGCCCGAAGGCGAGGCGCAAAGAATCGCCGAACTGCAGCAGATGCAGGCCGTCGCCTCCGGCATGGATCATTTCGGCGTCGAGAGCATGCCGCAGATCCAGACCTTCAACACGGTCGACGCCCTGGACGGTCAGCGCGTGCGCATCGGCGGATACGTCCTGCCGTTCGATTTCAACGGCGGTGAGATTTCGCGCTTTCTGCTGGTGCCCTATGTGGGCGCCTGCATTCACGTGCCGCCGCCCCCGCCCAACCAGCTGGTTTATGTGACCACGTCCGAACCCATCGAGATCGACGGGTTGTGGGATCCGGTCTACGCGGAAGGGATTCTGCGGACCACGCGCCAGGACAATGATCTGGGCGACACCGCTTACACGCTGGAGCTGGACATGATCCGCCCTTACGCGCCGTGATGCGCGCCTGACGCCTGAACCGAAGCTGAACGTCATGAACACAGAGCCGCCCCACACGGGGCGGCTTTTTCTTGTTTGCGAACCAATCCGGCCCTGTTGCTCCGCCATAACAGAGGCCGTGGCGGCGAGTTCTCCCGCTCCCGCTGCGGTCTGCAACACCGGCGTCGCATCAGCTCTACGCCTCCCAAGCCGGCTGATGCGGCGCCGGCCCGGGCCGGAACGCCTGTCTTCCTCCCCCCGTGCGCTCCGGTCCGGGTCTGTAGAGGTCCTGTCACTTTTTACGCCCCACCGGCGCGGAGCCGGACGGCCGGAGACCCCGCCCGGCGCGTCACTAGCACGCGCCTTGCGATCTTCGGTCTGGGGCTCGCCCTGGCTGTGTCAGCGCGGCACACAAATCGTCAGAGGGGGGCGATGGAAGGCCAGCGCGACCACAGGGCGGGTCCCACCCGCGCCCGGCTCGGTAGGGGCGAGCCGGGCGCACCCTTTTTTCTGGTGCTCCCTCGCGTCCGCTCGGTCGATCCTCCCCCGGATCCAGTCCGGGGTGCGGACGGGCGGTCGCCCTTGCGCGCTTGCGGCGCGGTTGGTTGGTCGTCGCTGAAGCTGCGGGCGCACACTCCTCGACAACCACCCGGCCCGAACCCCCAGGGTTTGCAAGGCCGACCGGCCGTCCGCAGCGTCAGCGAGGAGCGAAGGCCCGGAGGGGCCTGAGCACAGATCAGAACGGCTTCACGCTGGCGAAGAAACAGGTCGCGGAAATGAGCACCCAATAGGCGTAGGCGACATTGCGCCCGATCCCGATGGAGCGTTTCAGGGCGTCCTCCACCGGCTGGTTGGGGCCCTCGGCGAGGATTTTGAACTTGCCCTGCCATTCATGCATGATCAGACGCAGGATCACCCCGATGATCAGCGCGAGGCCGTAGGTCAGCACCTTGGCCGCATACCAGTTCTGCCCGGGACCCGATTGGAACGGTCCATACCCGGCCAGCGAGGTGATCGCGGTGATGATCAGCGTCGGGATGAGGATGTAGCGCGACCAGTCCTCGATGCCGGACAGCACGTGCCAGACCGGCTTGCCGCGCGTCATGAACGCGCCCCAGGTCACGCCCATCCAGGCCGCCCAGACCAGCCACATGGCCACGAGCCAAGCGCCTCCCAGCGGCTGCACACCCCAAAGATAGCCCATGTGCAGGCCCAGCGGCAGAAGGGTGATGATGCCGGTGCGCGCCAGGATGTCGATGCGGTAGGCGGTGTCCATATGGCGCATGCGCTCGTCAAAGGAGAGCCTTGGATTGACCACCTTGTAGCTGGTCTGAAACACGCCCCATTCGCCGCCCAGCCAGTACACCATCGCCAGGATGTGCAGCCAGCGCAGGATCTCCAGCTCGTGCTGAGCGATGAACTCCGCCATGAAACCCTCCCCGGTCCGGCCGCCAGAGCGCCGGACACGTCCCTACTTCGATTAAATGATATATCATTTAAATCGGCGAGCGAGGCAAGACCTCAAGGCGCGATAATCAACCGGTTTTCGACAGGGCGAAATCGCGCTGTTCGCGCAGTTCAGGCTCTGACGTGTTCTCCAGAACGAACTGGTCCACGCTCACCGAAAGCCCCAGCGCGTGGATCGCGGCTGACTGGGCCTCCCACTGGCCGCCCACGGGCCAGGCGCAGCCGGTGGAGCGAAACGCCGAAACCAGAAGCGGCAAATGCCCGGTGAGGCAGGCATAGGCCTCGAACGGGCGCGTGACCGCCTCGGGCAGGTGGGTGGGCGCGATGGGCACGCCGTCATAAATGTCGCCGCGATCCTCAGTGGCGTTCATGATCTCATAGTCGCGATTGGACAAAAGCGTCGCCCACACCGTCACCGACCCGCCCTCATGGGGGGTGAGCGTGGCGGGCACCGAGCCGTAGACCGCGATCCTATTGGCGTAGGCCACCACGTGACCGGGGATTTCGATCTGGATGACCGGGATCAGCACATCGCCCAGATAATCGCGGAATTTGCGCCGCAGCTGCGCCGGCGCGGCGTTGGACCCCACGGCGGCCACGGCGTGATAGCGCCCCTCTTCCAGCGGCGCGAGGCGCCGGGCGCCGGCGGCGTCCTTCAGCGTCGTCTCGCCGCCGGGCTTGGCGATGGTCCAGTCGGAAAACGCGCCTCGCGTACGCAAAAGCGGCCATGTGGCGCCGTCCAGAAACACGAAGGGCGTCTGCGGCCGCGGAAACGGATAGGACAGCGCCCATTGCAGGTGCAGCGTGTCGGTGTCGATCATGGTCACGGCTCTCCGTTGTCAGCACCTCCAGAGTGTCCTGTCCTCCCCCTTGATGGGGGAGGTGTCCGGCATGGCCGGACGGAGGGGGTGGCGGCGCGACGGTTTCCCGAAGACGCCCGCCATCGCACCCCACCCGCAGCCCCGCCTCGGCCGACCCTCCCGTTCAAGGGGAGGGAAAGAGGTGCGAAACTCCAAATACTTCAGTCACCCTAGCGCCCAACCTTCGCCTCGACCCAGTCGGCCAGAAGCGCGGAGACGTCGACGCCGGAGAACCGGCGCAGCTCCTGGATGCCGGTGGGCGAGGTGACGTTGATTTCTGTGAGATAGTCGCCGATCACGTCGATGCCCACGAAGACGAGGCCGCGCCGTTTCAGCTCCGGGCCGATGATTGCGCAGAGCTCCAGATCGCGCTTGGTGAGCGTCGATTCCACAGCCACGCCGCCCACATGCATGTTGGCGCGCACCTCGCCCTCGGCCGGAACGCGGTTGATGGCGCCCACCGGCTCGCCGTCCACCAGGATGACGCGCTTGTCGCCGTTTCGGACATCGGGAACGAAGGCCTGCGCCATGAGCGGATCGCGGCTGACTTGCTGGAACAGCTCGATGAGCGAGGCGATGTTCTCGGCGCTGTCGCGGATGCGAAACACGCCCGCGCCGCCGTTTCCGAACAGCGGCTTGACCACGATGTCGCGCTTGTGGCGCTCGAAGAAGGCGCGGATCTCCTTCTCGTCGGACGTGATCAGCGTCGGCGGCATGACGCCTTCAAAATGGGTGACGAAGAGCTTTTCCGGCGCGTCGCGCACATGGCGCGGATCGTTCACCACCAGCACTTCGGGCTGCAAATGCTCGAGAATGTGGGTGGAGGTGATGTAGCTCATGTCAAAGGGCGGATCCTGGCGCAGGAACACCACGTCCACCCCGTGAAGATCGAGCGTTTCAGGATTCGAGAGCGTCACATGCTCGCCCTGCACGCGCTGAAGCTTGGTGACCCGGCGGGCTTTCGCGCGCACCTTGCCGGCCTCGAACACTAGGTTCTTGGGCTCATAGACCCAGATCTCGTGGCCGCGCGTGAAGCATTCCAGCGCAATGTCGAACGTGGAATCCCCGTTCACATTGACCGCGGTGATCGGGTCCATCTGGAAGGCGATTTTGAGCATGGCGGTCCTTTCGCGGGCGTCGGCGGCCTAGAGGTAGGCGTTCGCGCAGACGAAGGAAAGCCGCAAGGGGGCGCGCCGGCCTCCTGAACCAGCCGCTGAACTAGCCCCGGAACTAACCCCTGAACAGAAAGCCCGGCGTGTCGCTGACGCTGACGCCGCGCTCGTGCATGAAGTCCGCGAACGCGCCCGGCTCGCCGGCGGCGCGCCAGGCCTCCACCCCGTCCAGCAGGGCCTCGAGTTGGGCGGCGTCCGCCAGATGCGGCGCGCTCCATGCCGCGTCATCCAGCCGGGCGGCGAGCGTGCGCAGCTCCGCCAGCGCAGCGCGGGTGTCACCGGGGTCGCCGCTCACGCGCGCGTCCTCGATATCGTGCAGGGCGTCGCCGACCAGACTTAGAAGCCGGACGATTTCCGCTTTCAGCGCGCGCGGGTTTGACGGCTCGCGGCGCAGCGCTTCGGGGATGAGGGACGGGTCGCCCTGAAACCCGGCGCGGGTCAGCAACGGCTCGGCGCGATCCGGCTCGGCCCTCTCCCAGCGCCGGCAGATGTCAGCCGCCGCCATGGCCACGGCATAGGGGGTGAGGCCCGGCGGATCGCCGAACGCGGCGCGGGCGCCGCCGAGCTCGCGCACCCGCTCGATCGCCGCCTTCAGAGGCGCGGCGCGCAAGGCGGCGGCGAAGGTTTCAGCAAACCGGTTCGCCTCGCGTTTGAGGCCTTTGTCCTTGGCGGCGAGATAGCCGGCATAGGCCTCAAAGCCCTCAAGGGCGGCGAAATGGGCGTGGGCGCGGGCCAGCGCGCCGGCATAGGGGTCGCGGTTCATGGCTGAAACGAACTCCGGGCGAAAGGCCCGTGCAAGCGTTCAGACCGCATCATCGAAGATCGCCTCGATGGGCAGGGCGAAGACCCGCGCGATCTTGAACGCCAGCGGCAGGGAGGGATCATACTTGCCGGTCTCGATGGAGATGATGGTCTGGCGCGACACCTCCAAACGTTCGGCCAGCGCCGCCTGACTCCAGCCGTGCTCGGCGCGCAGATCCTTGATGCGGTTCTTCATGTGAAGCGGCGCGATATGACGGCGAGCGCGGTCGAGTAAAAGACGGCGAAGGCGGGAAACAGAAAGACAGTCGCGAAATCAGGCAATCCCATGGGCGCCGCCATCAGCCCCCAAACCGTGGCGGACAGAAGCGTCGCGCCCGCCCCGATGGCGGTTGCGATTGTCTCCATCCGGCGCACCATCTCGTCGCTTTTCACAATGGAATAGGCGAACACCGCCACCCATCCCAAGAGCAAGCCGACGGGCAGGCTGTGCAGCCCGCTTTGCAAGAGGGTCGGCGCTTGCGGTGCGTGAGTGACGGACACATTCACCGCCAGCACGTAAAGCAGCACAAGCGCGACCTGAAGCGGAACCCAGCGCAGCGACCGGATCTCCGAGCGAGGCGGTTGTCCGGTTCCCGCGAGCGTATTCACTCGATAATTCTCGCGCGCCCAGAGAACGAAAACCAGCGCCGCACAGACGCCCAGTTCCGCAGCGCCCAGCCAGGCTTCACCCGTGAACAGAACAAAGGTGAAGGCGATAAACACCCCGATGAAACCGAGGAGCAGCAGAAACGCAACGGTCCCGCTGGCTCGCGCCGGATGCATGGGCTCGGAGTGGGTCTCGTCACCCTTGCTCATGTGAAACTCTCCCTATCCGATCAGGGATCCGGCGGCGTTCAGCGCACAAATCCGTAATCGGAGTCTTCATGTGAACCGGCGCGATACGACGGCGAGGCTGGCGTAATACGCCACCCACATCACCGGGGCGGCGAAGACGGCGTGGGGGTCAGGGATTGCAAACAGCAGCGCGGCCACCCCCCAGATCGTTCCGAGCCCCGTCGTGCCGGCGCCGGCGAGGGCCAAGGCTGTGGTGTGAATACGCCGCTGCATCTCGTCGAGTGCGCACAGAAGCCGGTAGAACTCGTACGCGGCCCCCAGCAGCGTCGCGACAAACACTGCGAACAAAGCCGGGACCAGGGCGGCGGTCGGCCAGCCCTCTATGGCCCCGACAAGGGACGCAACGTTGACCGCGGCCAGCAGCGTGCTGCGCCAGACATAGCGCAGCTGCGCAGCCGGAGGGGCGGTGGCGCACTCGGGAAGGGGGTCCAATCTCACGCCGCGCCGCCTCCGGTGAGGCGCCGCCAGATCGCGGCGCGACTTTCGAAGACTTTCCAGCCCAGAAGCCCGGCGCCCACCCACATGAAGGCTTCCGTGGAGAGCGCAGCGGCGACGACGGCGGCGATGAACCAGGTGCGGTCCACGTCGAAGAGAAAGGCTGCGCCCAGCAGGACCCAGGCGGCGAGCGCGGCGAGGAGCAGAACCAGCACGGCGGTGCGTCGGATGAAAACGGAACGGGTCATGGCGATCTCCTGTGTCATGATCAAAGCCCCTTTGTAAAGGGACCTTGACCTTTTGAAGCAAAGGACCCTTTACGTCAAGCACCCTTTACTACGCGATGCGAAAAAATCTCACGCGTCCGCCTCAAAAACCACAGGTATTTGAAATTATTGCCTAGTACTCCGCCTCTTCCCATTCGGGATAGAGGGCCGGATCGGCGCTGAGCCGGTCTAGATAGGCCATGACCAGGGAGGAGTAGGGCGGCACGCGCATGGACGCGGCGGTGTCGCCGTCCGGGCTGACCGTGTCATGGATCTCGAAATGGAGATGCTCGGTGGTGGCGCGCCAGACGCAGCGGTTGCGCCCCGCATCCCAGCCGATCCCGAACCAGTTGGACACTTCGCCGATGGGATCGCCGGCCGAAACCTCGTCGCCGACCTCCACGTCCAGCGCGTTGCCCGAACAGATCGAGGCGATGCCGCCGGAATTGCACTGGGCCTGGCTCAGCGTCGCGGGATCGCGGCAACTGTCCCATTGATTGAGGTGCATGTACCAGTAGGTCCGCCCGCTCTCCTCATCGCGCAGCCAGACCGAAATCGAGCCGATGTTGGAGATATATCCATCGGCGGCGGCAACCGCGATGTGAGAGCCGCCGGTCACCGGCGGGCAGCTCGCCGGCCGGATGTCCTGGCCCTGATGGCCCCGCCCGCTCTCGCAGAAAGCGTTGCCGTGGCCGCGCGTTTCGCAGAAATTATCCTGCCAGGGATAGTCGTAGTTCGCGGCGTCGCACTGGCCGCCCGCCGACTGATAACCCCCCGGGCGATAGACCTGGGAGTTGGGAAAGCCGCGCTCGTCCAGCGGCCAGTCCATGCCGGGCGCGAACACGTAATTGCGATCAAAACTCTCCGTGCCCTCAAAGCCGGTTCCGGAAAAACCCTCTTCCTCGGTGTCGTCGCGGTAGTCGTATTCGGTCAACTCGCCGGGCGGATCATAGCTGAACTCGGACGCGGCCTCGTCCACCGCTGCGGGCGGACCAGGGTCCGCGGGCTCATCGTCCGGCAGCTCTTCGGGAGTCTCTTCCGGCGTTTCTTCGGGCAAGTCGCCGGGCTCGTCCGGGGTCTCATCTGGCAGCTCACCGGGAAGCTCCACCGGCGGGCCCGGCGGGTCGCCCGCCTCCCCTGAGGGGTAGAAGATCAACGCCGCGCCGCCCAGGACGGCGACGATGGCGGCCAGGACGGCGTCACGCTGATATCCCATGGCTCAGCCCTCCCCGTCCGGATTGCCGCCGGCCACGATGAGCCGGTCCAGAAGGTCTCTGAGATAAGTCTCGTCGGCGCAGCGCGGATCGGTCCCCGACCCACACTCCAGCGTCACGGTGTAGGCGGCGCCGTAGCGCGAGAAATCGGCGGTCAGCCCGCTTTCATTGGTGACGATGCGATAGCCGTCCGCGCCGCGTCCCCGGTTGAGACCGGCCGCGCGCGCAACCGCGTTTCCGCGATGATTGATCAGCCGCGTCCCGTTCACCTGTACGCTCATCCCGTCGACGCTCCAGGCCGCGTCATAGAAATACGCCCGGGTGACGAGCATCATCCCCGCCTCTCCGCCGGCGCGGGTGGTGATCGTTTCCCCGCTCGTCCGGGTGGGCAGCAGGACCGGCATGTGGACAGGCTGGATCCGCTCGCGCGACCGGTCCGAGATCTGAGGCTGTAAGCCTTGTGCGGGCGCTCCCGTCGCGGCGGTCGTTGCAGGCGACTGGCGCAACGCGGCGAGCTGTCGCGCGCGGTCGGAATAGGCTGCGGTCCAGTCGATGACCGCGAGCCGCGGATCGCGCTCCTGCGTTTCCGGCCGGACCGGGCGCAGCTGGGAGAAATCCTGAATCTGGAACTGGCTTCGTTCGACCGGCTGCACCTGGCGAGGGTCGATCTGGGCGCGCGGGGGCGGGCCGTCTGGCTGCGGTGCTGTCTGCTGGGCGAAACCCGGTGCGGCGCCGGCCAAGGCGATGGCGGCGGCTGCAAAGCCGGTCGCGACGGCGCTGGCGACGGCGGTGACGATAGCGCTGCAAGGGATCGTCGTCAGATCGGGTCGCACCGGCATGTCCCCTCTTCCCGCCCCATAAAGCGAAAAAAGGTTAACACACGCCGGCGCGCCCGTCAGCGACTTTCAGATCAGGCGACGCCTGCTTGGGCCAGAAGGACCGGCTGAGCCTTCCGCAAGACCGGCATCGGGCTGAGGCGGTCGAGCGCGCTTTTCAGGCTGCGCTCCACCAAAACAACCGGCATTTTCAGGATCGCCGCAGCTTCGGCGGGCTTGAACCCCTCCACCGTCACAAGGCCCAGAACGGCCCGCTCCACGAAAGGCAGGGCGCACGCCGCCGCCGCCAGCGCACCATCGGAGCGCGGGGCGCCGCGCGAGATCGAGGCCAGGGCCGGTGACACCATCTGCGCCTCAACAGCCAGCGCGCCGGTGAGGGCGCGGTACAGTTTCAGCCGGAACACGATCCCGCCGCTCGGCGCCGGTCTCGCCTCGGCGAGCAAGCGGAGCAACACCGTGTCGGCGATCATCGAATCGCCGGTCATGAGACGCCCGTAGCGGCGCAGGGGCGCAATCAGATCTCTCAATTGATAACGAGTCATCGGCCCACCTCCCTTGGTCAGGTCAAGGCAGGATGCACGCCTTGCAGAGGGCGCGCGCTAACATGCGTCACTCCCGCTTCGAATTCTAGAGAGCGGGGCGGCGGTTGTCCGGATGCGCACGCCGCCAGGTCAAAGCGGGCCGGCCGCCGCCGGACCCGGGGGCGCCTGGCCAAGGTCACGGGGAGAACGCCCTCCTCGCACAGCGGTTCAATCCGTCACGACTTTAAAGCAGCGGGCGAATGGGGGGCGGCGATTCCCCCATGAAAGGAGTCCGCCCTCGACACCATGAACACTGTTCGTTTATCGTCTTCCCAGACAAGACGGGTGACCACGCCCGCCACAGGGAGGAGGCTTTCCATGGGAGCCGTCAGAACACTAGCGCCGATGCTCGCCGGCTTGCTTGCGTGCGCCTGCTCGGGCGAGGACGCCGCGCGCGACACTTCGGCCTTTGATCGCGACTACCAGACCACGCTGATGACCGCCCTGCTCGACGCCGAGCCCGGCGACGTGATCGAGATCCCGGCGGGCCATTTCATCATCGAGCGCGGCCTGTCGCTCACCGTGGACAATGTCACGATCCGCGGTCAGGGCATGGACGCCACCGTGCTGTCCTTCGCCGAGCAGCGCCAGGGCGCGGAAGGCCTTCTGGTCTCCGGCGCGGACGATTTCACGCTGGAGAATCTCGCCATAGAGGACACGGTGGGCGACGCGGTGAAGATCACCGACGGCGACAATATCGTGATCCGCGGCGTGCGCGTGGAATGGACCAACGGATACGCCACCGAGAACGGCGCCTACGGGCTTTACCCGGTCCAGTCCACCGACGTGCTGATCGAGGATTCGGTCGCCATCGGCGCGTCGGACGCCGGCATCTATGTGGGCCAGTCCGACCGCATCGTGGTGCGCAATAACCGCGCCGAGTTCAACGTCGCCGGCATCGAGATCGAGAACTCCAACCACGCCGACGTGTACGGCAATGTCGCCACCAACAACACCGGCGGCATCCTGGTGTTCAACATGCCCAACCTGCCGAGGCCCGGCGCCGGCACGCGGGTCTATGACAATGACGTGTTCGAGAACAACACCCGCAATTTCGGCCATGCCGGCACGCCGGTGGCCGGCGTTCCCGCCGGCACGGGGATCCTGATCAATTCCAATGACGCGGTGGAGATCTTCAACAACCGGCTCAGAGACAACCGCACCGGCCATGTGATCATCTCCAGCTTCTATTCCTCCGGGTTTGAAAATCTGGCGCTGGCCGATGATTTCAACCCCTATCCCGAAGCGATCTGGGTCTACGAGAACACCTATGAGGGCGGCGGCGGCAATCCGGACGCTCTGATCCTGCAGGCGGCCCGCGTGGCGCTGTTCGGGCCCATGGGCGCCCTGCCTCCGGTGATCTGGGACGGCTATGTGGACGCGGCCTATACCGACGACATGCCCGCCGACAAGCGCATCTGCGTCAACGACGCCGAAGTGATGTGGGTGGACGATCCGCGCGACGCAGAGACGCCGCGTCACGGGACCGAGCCCTTCGACTGCACCCTCACCCCGCTCGCCCCGGTGACGCTGGAGCTCTAGATGCGCCTCGCGCCCCTGATCGTCGCCCTGGTGCTCGCGGCGGGACTGGCTCTGTGCGCCTGCGACGGCGCGCCCGAAGCCTCCGCGCCGCAGGCGTCCGGGGTCGCGCCCGAACCGCCCGCGCCGCGATTCATCGACGCCGGTCGTCCCGACCTGTTGTCCGACTGGGGTCAGCTCGCCGCGGGCGGCGGATCGCTGGTGCTGGGCGCCGGCGTGACGCCCTATGACCTCAACACGGCCCTGTTCTCCGACTACGCGCTGAAGCTGCGCACGATCTGGATCCCCGGGCAGGCCGGCCCCGCCGCCTATGACGCTCGCGAGACGTTCGCATTTCCCGTGGGCACGGTGATCACCAAGACCTTCTTTTATCCAAGCGCCTCAGGCGGGTTTGACCGGGTGAGCCGGACCGGCGCGTTCGAGGACCATTTCAACGGCGCGGCCCTGGACATGAGCCAGGTGCGCCTGATCGAGACGCGAATTCTGGTCCACCGCGAAGCCGGGTGGGAGGCGCTGCCCTATGTCTGGGACGCCGACCAGAGCGAGGCCCGGCTGGCGCGCGCCGGGGCGTTCGTGGACCTTATGCTCGTCAGCCAGGCTGGCGGCGAGCAGCGCCTCGATTATCTCGTCCCCAACGTCAATCAATGCGCCAACTGCCACGTGACCGACACCACCGACGGGCGCGGCGTGCGCCCCATCGGGCCGAAGGCGCGCCATCTCAACGGCCCGTTTGACTATGCCGGCGACTATGCCGGCGACGCGGTGAACCAGCTTGAACGCTGGAGCGAGATCGGCCTGCTCGCCGGCGCGCCCGAGCCCGAAGACGCGCCGCGCACCACCGCCTGGCGGTCGGGTCTTCCCATGGCCGACGCCGCGCTCACCGACGCGGCGCGCGGCTACATCGATATCAATTGCGCCCATTGCCATTCCCGCACCGGCCAGGCCGACACTTCGGGTCTGTATCTGGAGCCGTGGGAGCCGGTGGCGGCCAATTTCGGCATCTGCAAGCCTCCTATCGCCGCCGGGCGCGGCACGGGCGGGCGGCTGTACGGCATTGTTCCAGGCGATTCCGACGCCTCGATCCTGGCGCACCGCATGGGTAGCGACCGGCCTGACATCATGATGCCGGAGCTGGGCCGTGCGGTGGCCCATGAGGAGGGCGTGGCGCTGATCGCGTCGTGGATCGACGCCATGGCCGGAGGCTGCGGTTAAGCAAAACCGCATTGGCGTATTGGCGCCCGGCGCGGGCGGGGGCATTGTCCTCAAATCCCCGCGAAGCGGACTTTCAGAGAGGACTTCCATGAACGCCCGCACCTCCCGCCTGCCGCTCGCCGCCCTCGCCGCCGCCGTCGGGCTCTCCGCTTGCGCCACCACAGGTCCCGTCACCTGCCGCGACGCCACACCGGCCGAGCGCGACCTGTTCGGCGCCATGGTCGCCCATGACGAAGCCCGCCTCGCCGACCTCATGGCCGAGGGCCCTGAAGCGGCGCGGGTGCGCAATCTGGATCCCGCCATCGAAGCCCAGGTCTTCGGCTACCGCATGGGTGATCGCAGCGTGCGCACCGTCCTGATGCAGCCGCCGCTCTGCCTGTGGGACGAGGAAGTTTCCGACACCCGGCGCTACACCTATGTCTTCCCTGACGGCCGCTTCCAGAGCCTTCAGAACGAGACAATGCCGGGAGCCGAGCTTGGAAGGCCGGCGGTGGATCACGCGCGCTGCACCTTCGTGCAGGAAAATGGCCAGTGGGTGCTTGAAGACGCCTGCACCGGCACGTTCGCGCCCATGACCCCCGCCAGCTGAGCCTCACCGCTTAAAGCGCAGCCATGCTGGCGCCGGCCGCGCAACACTGTGCGGCCGGTGCGCGTTTATATCCTCCAAGACACAGCCTTTATGGAGGATCGCCAATGCGCCCTGAAGCTGATCAGATCACCTGGGTCGCCGTCTTTGACGGCGGCAAGGCGCTTGTATTCGAGAACAAGGGGTTTGATGACGCGGTGGACCTGAAGCTCCTCAACCGCTTCGACAACGACAATCCGCCCGACCGCGAGCAGACCACCGACCGCGCCGGGCGCTTTCAGGACGGAGGCTCGGGCGCCAAGGGCAAGGGCGTGGACGCCCAGGCCGGCCATGGCCGCTCCGGCGTGCAGCAGACCGATCGCCACGAGCTGGAGAAAATCCGCTTCACCGACCGGCTGATGGACCGTCTGGCCACGGACGCCGAACACCAGCGCTTTGATCGTCTGGTGATGATCGCCGCCGGCAAGACGCTGGGCGAGGCGCGCGAGCACCTCACCGACCGGCTGGAAAAGCGCATCATCATTGAAGAGCCCAAGGACGTGGTGAACGAGCCCTCCGGCGATATCGAGAAGCGCGTCCAGACCCTGCTCACCGATCACGCGGCCAAGACCCCGGCGAAATCGCATATGGGGCTTTCAGGCCCGCAAAGCTGAGGCTCCCGCGAGCGTCGCCTACCGGCAAAAGCGCCAGCGGCCCATGTCGAGATGGAAATGATCGGCGTGGGCCGCATCGCCGTCCGGACCGATGACGCCCCGAAACAGCCCGCAGGCTCCGCCATGCACGTCGCGCAGGAAGGCCGCCTCAGCTCGCGCGGCCTCATCGCCGCTCTCGTCTGCGTCTTCGCCGCCCCAACCTGTCCGCACGTTGATCACGCGCCCGTCCTCCAGCACGAAGCCGGAAACGTCGATGGCGTTTGCTTTTGCATGCTCGCTCAGGCGCGCGCCGTCGCGATTATTCACCGGGCGGCAGCTATAGATGCCGTACTGGCGGATCTCCGCCACGCCCTGACCAAAATGGGCCTCGGCGGCCGGCGCCACGACGCGGCGCTCCCAAAGATAGACGACGGCGGCCAGCGGGCAGCGCATCACCATGGGCTGGGGAGCCGACCAGGCATGGCCAGAGCGCTGCAGCACCACCGCCTCGTCGTAGCCGCATCCGTTCGGCCCCTCGCGGGGATCGGCGGCGCGGGTGAGGGCGCTGCTCTCCTCCAGCGCCTCCATGCAGGCGGAATACCCGCCGAGCTGCACGCGCTTCACGGCGTCAAACGGCCCCTCCGGTTCATCAAGATGGAGGTCGGTCCACGCCTTGTAGCGATCAGGAAAGGCGTCCAGCGCCCGCATGCCCGACAGCACCACGACGCTGACGCCCAGCGTCACGGCGAACCTGGCGGTCCAGCGGAAAAACCTTCGGCGCGCGATTTCAGTCTGATCATCCATGGTGCAGTAGATAGAACCCAACTGGGCTGCGAGGCGGCGAAGTCGAGGCGATTTAGCGGCGCGCCCTCAAAGCGCAACGCCTAGATCACCCCGCGAGCTTTCATCGCCTTCACCGTTTCGGGATCAATCCCGGCCTCCAGCGCCAGCGCTTCGGAATGCTCGCCATACGCCGGAACCGCCGGGTTGGGCGCGCCGGGCTCGCGGGCGAAATGAATCGGCGAGCCGATATGGCGGGCGCCCTGCGCGTCCTCGAACACCAGCCCGCGGGCGCGTGTGTGAGGATCGTCGAACGCGTCTTTCAGGGTGCGCACCGGCGCCCAGCAGACATCAAGCCGGCCTAGAAACGCCTCCCAGTAGGAGAGGCTCTGCGTGGCGAAGGTCTCCTTTAGAAACATACGCAAGCCGTCCTGCGCCGGGCCGGGCTCGGCTTTCGCCTCATCGATCAGATCCTCGCGGCCCAGCGCGGTGAGCAGATTGGTGGCGAACTTCACTTCAGACCCGCCGAGCACCAGGTGCTTTTCATCGCGCGTCTCATAGACATGGTACATCCCCGCCCCGCCGAAGCTGCGCATGTCCTTGACCGGCGGATGCGCGTCTTCTGCAAACACCGGCCCGGTGACATTGGGCGTCCAGGCGAGCGCGGCTTCATACATGGCCATGTCGATGAAATCGCCCTCCCCGGTTTCGTGGCGGCGAAAGAGCGCCATCAAAACCGCCGAGAGCGCCATGAGCGAGGCCGCCATGTCGGCCACCGGCATGTTGGGGCTGGCCGGCTTTTGATCCTCCAGCCCGCGATTGAGATCCACCAGCCCGGCGAGCGCCTGAACGGTGAGATCATGGGCGGGTTTCTGCGCGTAATCCCCCTCCTGGCCAAAGGCCGAGATGGAGCAATACACAAGGCGCGGATTGATCGCCGACAGGGTCGCGTAATCCGCGCCGAGGCGCGCCGCGACGCCAGGGCGGAACGCCTCCACCACCACGTCGGCGGTCGCCGCCAGCGCATGGAGGAGATTGCGCCCGTCGGAATCCTTGAGATTCAACTTCAAGGACCGCTTGCCCCGCGCGATATTGCGAAACCACACCGAAACGCCGTCGGCGTGCTTCCACCCGATCTCGCGCGTCGGCTCGCCCAGCCTGTTGGCCGGCTCCACCATCACCACGTCGGCGCCCTGATCAGCCATCATCATGGTCAGGTGCGGACCGGGCAGGAAGGCGGAGAGATCAATGACTTTCAGACCGGTGAGTTTCATGACGCCTCGTCGCCGTCGGTGAGCGCGTCGAGCACTTCGCGCGTGTGTTCGCCAAGCTTGGGCGCGCGCTCCCCGGACGGCCGCTCGCCATTCACCGCGATGGGTTCGCGCAGGAGCTTGAGCCCGCCCGTCCTGTCGGGGTGGTCCACCGTTTCGATCATGTGCTGCGCGGTGGGTGCACCGAGCGCTTCTGCGACCGTGTAGACCGGCGCCACCGGAACCTTGCCGCCCAGCATCGCCACCCAGTCCGCGGTGGGCCGCGTGGAGAAGAACGCGTCGAGATCGACCTGCAGCGCGGCGCGGTTTCTCCGGCGCGCGGCGGTGTCGGCGTAGTCGGGGTTGGATAGCAGGTCGCCGCGTCCCACCGTCTCGCAGAACACGATCCAGAATTTGGGCATCTGGCACATCAGAAAGACCCAGCCGTCCTGCGTCTTGAAGAGCTGGCTCGGAACCACGGTGGGGTGGGCGGAACGTTCGATGCGCCTGGTCTCTTCGCCCTCATTGAGAAACCAGGTGGCCGGGTAGGAGAGCTGGTGAAGCGCGGTGTCCAGAAGCGCGGTGTCCACGTCGCAGCCCTTCCCGGTGCGCTGGGCGCCGAGGATCGCGCTGACAAGACCCGTCGCCATCATCGTGCCGGTCATGAAGTCGACCATGGAGAGCCCGAAGCGCGCCGGCGGGCCGTCCGGCTCTCCAGTGAGCGAAAGAAAGCCGGCTTCGGCCTGCATCAGGTAATCATAGCCCGGCCAGGCCTCGCGCTCGTTTCCTCGTCCGTATGCGGACAGATGCGCGCAGACGATCTCCGGCTTGATCTTAGACAGCGCGGCGTAATCCACCTTCAGCTTCGCCGGCAGATCGCCGCGCAGGTTATTGGCCGCGGCGTCGGCGGTCTTCACCAGGCGCTCGAAAATGCGCCGGTCGCCGGCGTCCTTGAGGTCCAGCGCCACCGATTTCTTGCCGCGATTGAAAGTCTGGAAGAATTGACTGTCATCCTCGCCCAGAAAATACGGCCCCGCCGCCCGCGCGCTGTCACCGCCCACGGCCGGGTTCTCGATCTTGATCACCTCCGCGCCCAGAGACGCCAGCAGCTGAGTGCCGTAAGGGCCCGCCCCGTATTGCTCGATGGCGAGAATGCGAAGGCCGGAAAGGGGCTTGTGCATGGCTATCCTCGGTGTCGACGGATAATACTGATTGTCCTTCGAGGCTCGCCCTTGCGGGCTCGCACCTCGCAGATGAGGGTGTAAAAGGCTCAGACGGCCCTCATCCCGAGGAATCTTTTACGCAGAAAAAGCCTTTAAAGGACGCACAGGCCCGCGCGCCCCCTAAACCGGGTTTCGCTTCACCAGCTGTTTGGCGATGATGATGCGCTGCATCTCGTTGGTGCCTTCGCCGATGCACATGAGCGGGGCGTCGCGGTAGAGGCGCTCGATCACATACTCTTTCGAATAGCCGTAGCCGCCATGGATGCGCATGGCTTCGGTGGCGACCTCCACGGCGGTCTCGCTGGCGAAATACTTCGCCATGCCGGCCTCCATGTCGATGCGCGCGCCGGTGTCATAGGCGCGCGCCGCGTCCTCAACCAGAAGCTCCGCGGCACGGGTGCGCGCGGCCATATCCCCCAGCTTCAGCTGGATCGCCTGGTGCTCGCAGATCGGCTTGCCCATGGTCTTGCGGGTCTGGGAATAGGCGACGCTCTCGCGCAAGGCGCGCTTGGCGATGCCCACCGAGCGCGCGGCGATATTGATGCGCCCGATCTCCAGCCCGCCGGTGGCCATGAAGAAGCCCTTGCCTTCCTCGCCGCCCACAAGGCTCAGCTCGGCGTCGCACTCATAATCGGTGAACACGAACTCGCCGGAATCGATGCCTTTATAGCCCAGCTTCTCCAGCTTCTTGCCGTTGCGGATTCCGGCCTTCGCCTCCCCCGTCTCCGGATCGATCTTGGAGACGATGAGCATGGACATGCCGGTATAGCGCGGCTCGGCGGACGGATCGGTCTTCACCAGAAGCGCGCAGGCATGGCCCTGAATGGCGTTGGAGATCCAGGTCTTGGCGCCGTTGACCACATAATTGCCGCCGACCTTCTTCGCCGTGGTGCGGATCGCCTGCAGGTCGGTGCCGGCGTCCGGCTCGGTGAGGCCCAGCCCGCCGCGAATTTCGCCGCTGGCGAACTTGGGCAGCCAGTATTCCTTCTGTTTCTGCGTGCCGAATTTCTGGACGATCTGCGCCATCATCAGGTGGGAGTTGAAGATGCCGGTCAGGCTCATCCATTCTTCCGCGATCATCGTCACGATCTTCGAATAGGTCGCCGCCGACAGGCCCAGCCCGCCGAATTCCGGCTCGATGAGCGCGCCGAACAGGCCCAGCTCGGTCATGTCGTCCACAAGGTCGGCCGGCCAGTGGTCGGCGTGCTCGTAGTCCATGGCCACGGGCGCGACTTTTTTCTCGATCCACTTTGCGATCGCATCGAGCATCTGGCGCTCGTCGGCCTCGGTCATCGGGTCGGTTTCGGCGACAGCCATGTCAGGCTCCCTGAGGTTTGCGGGCTCCCCGGCGAGCGGGGAAGCGCGTTGGTCCCGGCGCATGGCGCCCTTAGTAATTGCCCACCGTGTCTTCCACCGCGTGGCCTTCTTTCGGGATCAGCATGTTGCGCTTGAAGGTGACGACCTGCTCTCCCTTCTGATTGAAGGCGCGGGTGAGCACGCTGACGATGCCCTGCGTGGGCCGGCTCTTGCTCTCGCGTTTTCCCAGCACTTCGCTCTCGGCGTAGATCGTGTCGCCGGCGAAGACCGGGGCGGTGAACTTCACCTCGTCCATGCCCAGATTGGCGATCGCCTTCTGGGAGACGTCGGTGACGCTCATACCGATCACCAGCGCCAGCGTGTAGGGGCTTACCACAAGATTTTTGCCGAACTCGCTGGCCTTGGCGAACTCCGCGTCAAAATGCATAGGGTGGGTGTTCATGGTCAGAAGCGTGAAAAGATGATTGTCGTATTCGGTCACCGTCTTGCCGGGCCGGTGCTCGTAGACATCACCCTCGATGAAGTCGTCGAAATAGCGCCCGAAAGTCTCGCGGTAGCGCTGCGGACCCACCTGTTTGACGTTTTGAACCATCGGTTTTCCTTAGTGTTTACGCGACGCCCGCGCGGTCTCGAGGACCCGCCGCGCGCGCCGGATGATGGGCGCTTCAATGAGCTTGCCGTCCAGCAGCGCCGCGCCGCCGCCGGCCTCATCCAGCGCGGCGATGACGCGTTCGGCCTGGCTGAGATCGGCCTCGCTGGGCGAGAAGACCTGATTGACTGCGGCGACCTGGGCGGGATGGATGCAGGCCTTGGCGGTGAAGCCCAGCGACTTGGCGCGCTCGGTCTCGCTCAACAGCCCCGCCTCGTCCTTCACATCCAGATACGGCACGTCGATGGCCGGCACGTGGGCGGCGGCGCAGGCGGCGACCACCTGGCTGCGCGCAAACAGAAGCGGCTCCCAATCCATGGCGACGCCCAGATCGGCGGCCATGTCGCCGCCGCCGAACAGCACCGCCCTCACCGCCGGCGCGGCGCAGATCGCCCACGCCTCGCGAAGGCCCGCCGCGCTTTCGATGATCGGCACGATTCCGCCGTCACCGGCGTCGCCGAGCGCGGCCGCCAGAATCTCGATCTGCCCCGCGCTTTCCGCCTTGGGCAGCATGATGAAAGCCGAGCGGCTTGAGTGGCCGCCCAGCGCGTCGGCGTCCTCGCGCCCCCACTCGGTCTCCAGCGGATTGACACGCACCGCAAAGCGGTCGTCTTCATTAAGCTCGGCCAGCACGGCGCCGCGCGCCTCGTCCTTGGCGGCGGGCGCCACCGCGTCTTCCAGATCGACGCACACGGCGTCGGCCCCGGCGGAGAGCGCCTTGGCGATGCGATCGGGCCGCGACCCGGGGACGAAGAGCAGGCTGCGCATGGATGATCCAGATAAAAGCGATTGTCCGGACAAATAGCGCGCGTAGGAGAGCCGGTCAACTCGACGCACGGCAGTCAAGTTTTTTGATCAAGTCGCAAAAGAATCTTTTCCAGTAATTCACGATCAGAAGACTCGCCGGTCACGCTACGGCGTTGAGAATACTGGTCAATCCCGCTCCAGCGAGGCCCCTGCTTGTTCAGGTGAGGCTCGAGACATTGGATGAGTAAACCCTCAATCAAATCGAGAGTCTTTGCGCCATCAATTTGGCGTGTGAGATTTCCATCCCCTTCGCGTAACCCTCCTCCTTTGTTCACAGAGCGAAACCCGAACCAAGAAAAACGGTCCCACCTATCTGATAGATGGTCACACGTATGCTGCTTCAGACGGCTAAAAAGACGTTGCTGTTTAGCCCCCGTTTGGCCGACATAGATGGCTTCGTGATCGTCATATAGAATGTAGATGCCAACCTGATCTCTAAAATCAACGGTTGATTGCTTGCCTGCTGCGGCAGTGGAAGGGCCTACACCCTTTAAGCTTCCAGCGTTTCCTGCTCCTCGACCACCCCATTCGATGCAGCGGCGCTCCCATTTCAAACCAAAATTCAATATCATTATAATTTTCCTCCCACCTCGATAATGAGGTGTATAGAAAGCCCAAGCAACTCTAAAGGGTCGTGCCAATTCCCACTCCATGGGCGGGCTGAGGCGATTGTTCAGCTCCGCGATATGACTGTCGAGATCGCGCAGCATCGACACCATAACCTCGTAGGTGACCTCGGCGGCGGGATATTCGCGATAGGTGGGCCGGCTGAGCTCAACGGCGGCGTCGCTGACGGCGGCGGAAAACACCGTGCCACGCTGTCAGGTGTTGAACACCAGCACGATACCACCCGAGACGCCGCTTGCCGCCGCTGGTGTCGGCGCGGTAATATCCTTAATTAAAATGAGGGTTTTATCGTGGACCAGGTCGACATGCTTGCCGGGCTTGGTGCGGCGCTCGCGGTGGGGCTCCTCGTCGGCGTGGAGCGCGGCTGGAAGCAGCGCGGCGCGGCCGAAGCGACCCGCGTGGCGGGGCTTCGCACCTACACGCTCATCGGCCTGCTGGGCGGTGTATCCGGCCTTCTGGGCGCGCTGATCGGTCCCATCGCTTTCGCCGCCCTGGCGCTCGGTTTTTCGATTATGTGGTTCGGGTTCAAGCTCTGGGACGTGCTGGTCGACGGCGATCCGTCCGCCACCGGACTGGTCGCCGGCCTGTGCGTGTTCGCGCTAGGCGCCCTGGCCTCCAGCGGCGCGGTGGAGCCTGCGCTCGCCGCCGGGGTCGCCCTCGCCGGCGTCCTGGCGTTCAAGAAGGGGCTTCACGCCGGGCTGCAGCGCCTGAGCTGGGAGGAATTGCGGGCGGCGCTTCTCTTGCTCGCGGCGAGCCTGGTGGCCCTGCCGCTCCTGCCTGACCGCGCCTACGGGCCGTTCGACATGGTCAATCCGCGCGAGTTGTGGATCCTGACCATCGCCCTCGCCGGGCTGTCCTTTTTCGGCCATCTGGGCGTCCGGATGTTCGGCGCGCGCCGGGGACTCACCGTCGCCGGACTGTTCGGCGCCATGGTCTCCTCCACCGCGGTAACGCTGGACGCCGCCCGCCGCAGCCGCGCCGGAACAGCGCCTCCGGCCCTGGCCGCCTCCATCGTCGCCGGCGCCAACGCGGTGATGTACGCCCCGATCTTCGGTCTGCTTGCCGTGTTCGGCCCCGGCGCCCTGCCGCTGGCGGGCCCTCCGCTGGCCGCCGCCGCCCTGGTCTCGACCGGGTTCGCCGCGGCGTTCCAGTTTTCGCGCGGCGAGATGCAGACCGACAAGGAGGCCGCCTCCGGGCCTCCGGTTGATCTGGCCTTCGTGGCCCAGGTGGCCGTCCTGCTCGCGGTGATCACCGCGCTGACGCGCGTCGCCACCGGCGTCTGGGGCGAATCCGGGCTTGTGGCCACCGCCGCCATCGCGGGCCTTGTGGATGTGGACGCGGTCACCCTGGCCGTGGCCGGGCTGGCGGGCGACGCGGTGTCAGCGACGCTGGCGGGCTGGGCGGCGCTGGCTGCGGTCGCCGCCGCGACGGCGTCGAAAGCCGGTCTGGGCGCCGGGTTCGGCGCCCCGGGCTTTGCGGTCCGCCACCTCGCCTCCAGCGCGGCCTCGCTCCTCACGGGCGGCGCCGCGCTGGCGCTTGTCAGCGTGTCCGACTTCTAATCCCAGTCGATGGCGGGGCTGAGGCGGTTGTTCAGCTCGACGATATGGCCGTCGGGGTCGCGCAGCATCGACACCATGACCTCGTAAATGACCCCGTCGCCGGGATACTCGCGATAGGTGGGCGGGCTGATCACCGTGGCGCCGGCGCTGGCGGCGGCGGCGGGAAACACCGTGTCGAGCTCTGGGGTATTGAACAAAAGCACGATCTCGCCGGCAGTGAGGTCACTGCCTGTCACCGGCGCGGGCGCCTCATCGGCATTCTCCAGCTCCCACAGGCCCAGAACGCCGATATTGGCGTCATTCGCGCGCAGCAGCACCAGATGGCTCTGGCTGGTCCCGTCGCGGCTGGTGATGATCTGGTCGTAATATTTCTCCAGCCCCAGCGCGCCTTCATAAAAGGCGAGCGAGCGATCCATGTCGCGCACCAGCAAGGTGGTGCGCCGAAGATCGACGGGATTGCGCTCGGCCGCCGCACTCGGGCCCGGGACGGCGGCGCGAGGCGTCGCGGAGGTCTCGTTGACGATCAGGCAGCCCGACAGAAGCGGCGCGGCCAGCAGGGCGATGATGAAGGCTCTCATGATGTCTCTCCTGTTAAATCAGTCGGCTGATCTGTGGGGGTGGCTTCGCCATCACGCGTCAGGCGCGGGAACCGCAGCCGCGAACGCGTCGGCGATCTGTTCGCGGGTGGCGCACCAGACATTCGGCTTGCTCTTGATGTAGGCGAGGACCTCGTCCAGCGCGCCGATCCGGCCCGGCCGACCGATGATGCGAAGATGCAGGCCAAGGCTCATCATGCGCGCGCCGTCCTCCTCGGCTTCGGCCAGAAGCCAGTCGAACGTGTCCTTGGCGTATTGCACCCAGTCCTTGGCGGTGAAGCTCGGGGCCAGCCAGAATTTCATGTCATTGGAATCGATCGCATAGGGCAGGACGATGATCGGTTTTGTCCCGCCGCCGGGCAGCTCGACGACGTCCCAGAAGGGAAAATCGTCGGAGTAATCGTCCATGTGGTAGCGATAGCCTTCTTCGGCCAAGATCGCGCGAAGCCGGTCCGAATGCAGATAGCGCGACAAATACCCCGCCGGCCGGCGTCCGCAGGTCTGCTCGATGCTGTCGGCGCCCATGCGCACGAAGTCACGTTCGCGCGCCTCGTCCATGAAGGCGGTGAACTTCCAGCGATAGCCGTGGCAGCACGGCTCGTCGCCGCGCGCCATGAGCGCTTTCGCAATCCAGGGCGCGCGCTCCAGCGCCAGCGAGGCGGCCGCCCAGGTGGCCGGCATCTGGTGCTTGTCCAAGAGCTTCAGGACGCGCGGCGCGCCACGATTGATCCCATACTGATAATTGGACTCGTTGCCATGCACGCGGATCGCCGCCTTGGCCGGCACCGCGCCGAGCTCGTCCACCGGCTCCGGCCCCTTGTCGCCGTCAAGAATCGACTTCTCCGCGCCTTCCTCGACATTGACGACAAGGGAGACGGCGAGCTTCGCGCCGTTGGGCCAGGTGAAACCGGGAGGGGGTGTGGCGGTCATGGTGTCCTAAACTCTCAATTCTGAATTCCCGGACGAGCCGAAGGCGAAGATCCGGGACCTGGTCCCGGGTTCGCGCCTGATCCTTAGCGAGGTCCCGGCTCGGCGCCCGTAGCGGGGCTGGGCCGGGAGTTCAGCTCTTTGGGGTCGCGTCGTCCCTAATGCGGCTCCTCGCCACCGGAGACGTTCATGCTTTCTGCGGTGATGTATTCAGCCTCGTCGCTGGCCAGGAACGCCACCGCGTTTGCGGTGTCGCCAGCCTTGCCGGGGCGCTTCATGGGGATGCGGTTCGCCATGGCCTCCAGATACGCCTCCACGCTTTCCGCGCCCACGACCTTGGCGAAATACTCGTTCTGCCAGGCGCCGAGCCCGGTGGTGACGTGGTTCGGGCAGACATTATTGACCGTGATTTTGTGCTCGCCCAGCTCCACCGCCGCCGAGCGCACAAGGCCTACAAGCCCGTGCTTTGAGGCGGTATAGGCCTGGGCGTGGGGGAAGCCGGATTTGGCGGCCTGGCTGGCGATATTGATGATGCGCCCGCCGGACCCGGCCTTCACCATCACCTCGGCCGCCGCCTTGATCCCGAAGAAGCAGCCGGTGAGATTGACGTCGATCACCGCGCGCCAGTCCTCTTCGGTGACGTCCAGCAGCGGTTTCATGATGTAACCGATGCCGGCGTTGTTCACCCAGATGTCCAAAGAGCCGTGCTCGGCGAGGGCGTGGTGCGCCAGCTGGCGCATCTGCCCAAGATCGCGCACATCACAGGGCTTCGTGCTCGCGTCGCCGCCCGCTTCACGGATTTCGGCCGCGATCTTTTCCATCTCGCCCGTGGCGCCGATATGTTCGGCCGGCGTCGACGGATCTGCGGTCGTACCGATATCGGAGATCACCACCGCGGCGCCTTCGCTGGCGAGCTTTTTCGCGATGGCTTCGCCCAGCCCCCCCTTGCGGCCCGAGCCTGTGATGACGGCGGTCTTGCCGGAAAATCGCGCCATTCGCGCCTCCCTCGTTTTTCTGGCTAGCCCAGCTTGTCGGTCAGGATGAACACCAGATCGTCGGCCATGGCCTGAAATTCGCCGGCGATCTTCTGCATGGTCTCGGTTCCGACCTCGCCGCCGAACCCGCCCATGTCGTTCACATCGATGATCTCCACATAGGCGTAGGGCGGCTTTGCGTCGGATCCCAGCACTCCGACGGATTTGAACACTTCGAAGCGATCAACCGAAGTCAGCCCATTGACGGTGGGAATGTCGGTGGCTTTGGCCCAGGCCTCATAGTCGGCGTCGCTGACGCCGGGCTTCAAATTGAACAGGGCGACGATGCGGGTGGTCATGGCGGTCGGCTCCTCCCATCTTGTGTGTCGCGCCGCGTCATTGCGGCGCACAGCGCTCACGGCGTCTTGGCGTTGGCGCGATACAAATGGTATATCATTTGAAAATGGACGCCTTGCCAAGCCCGCAGGCGTTAAAAAGCCATAAGGCCGCCGATCGCGCGACCCTGAGCGTTGAGGAGATTTGCGCCATGCCCGAGGACAAAACCGCCGCCAGCACGGGCGGGACCCGCGCCTATGACGGGCCGCCGGACTATCGCCTGGTAGGCCGGCATGGGATGTTTCCGCAGGTCAGCCATGACGAAGCCGAACGCTTTAATTTCCTGGCGCACATGAACCGCCATCTGGCGAGCAAGGTTCTGCCGGGCGTGAAGACCGCCTTCGAACAGCGCGTTGAGCCAGCGTTCAAAAAGGACAACGGCGCGTTCAAGCACCGCAACGAGGTGCGCAGGGCGCTGCTCAAAGACCCGGCCTTTCAGATCTGGTCGGCGCTTCGCCGCGCCACCATGGAGCAGCGCCAGCAGGCGGGCCGCTGGGTGACGCTGCGCCAGGCCGAGGCGCTGAACGCCAAAGCGCTGGCGCTCACCGAAGGCGACAAACGGCTGGAGCTGACCCCCGGCTTCGACGTGCCGCGCTATCTCACCGCTGTGGACCATCACTGCATGCCCGGCAGCTATCATACCGAGCTGGAGCGCGGCGACGTCACCGGGCCGGCCAATTACGATGCCGGCCTGTTCGCCACCACGGGCGGGGCGCTCGGCCGGTTCAATGACGGCGGCGGTCAGGCGGTGGCCCAATGGGTCAAGAAGAACCTGCCAGGCTTTGCGCCCAAGGCGATCCTCGATCTCGGCTGCGGGCTGGGCCACAATGTCCTGCCGCTGGCCGAGGCCTTCCCCGACGCCGAAGTGGTCGGCGTGGACGCCGGCGGGCCGATGCTGCGCTACGGGCTGGCGCGCGCCAAGGCCATGGGGATCGAGAATGTGCGCTTCATCCAGGCCGACGCCGAGGATCTGTCGCGCTTTGAAGACGAGAGCTTTGACTGGGTGCAGACCACCATGTTCCTGCACGAGACCAGTAAAACCGCCATGGAGCGCATCTTCGCCGAGACGAAACGCGTCCTGAAGCCCGGCGGAATCGTACTGCATGTGGAGCAACCTCAGTACACAGATGAAATGCCGCTCTATGAGCAGTGCATCCGCGACTGGGACGCGTTCTACAACAACGAGCCGTTCTGGACGACTATGCACGAGATCGATCTCGATGATCTCATGGTCCGTGCCGGCTTCAAGACCGACGGCGTGATCCATGGCGGCGTCGCCGCGGTGGTGGACGCCACGCTCTTCCCCAGCACCGGCGACGACACGGTCGAGGACTATGGTCGCAAGGCCGCCTGGCACGTCATTGGCGCCAAGAAACAAGTGGAGGCCGCGTAATGTCGATCGATCCCCTGGCTCAGGCCGGCGAAAAGGCCCGTGGCAAGCGCCCCTGGTTTCTGGAAGACAAGGACTCCGAGCGTGTCCTGACCATCGTCATGGCGCTGGCCCAGGAGTTGAGCGTCATGCGCCAGCGCCTGGATACGGTGGAGCGGCTTCTGGAGACGAAAGCGGTGATCACCCGCGCCGACATCGAAGCCTTTGCTCCGACCAAGGACGAAGCGGACGAACGCGGCGCCTGGAACCAGGAATTCATCGCCCGGATCCTGCGCATCGTGCAACAGGAGAACGAGGCGATTGAGCGCGGCGAGGAAATCAGCTCCGAGCAGGCCGGCCAGGATTTCCAGAACGCCTAGGCGCGCGGCGCGCCCGCCCTTTCCCCTGCGCCCGCGCACCGAGCCGCGAAGGGGTTGCCAAAGCCCCCCCTTATCCCTCATCCTCTTTTGTGAACGCCGTTCACGACTTCATCAAAAGAAGCGGGGCGGCGCGGCGGGCCGGCGCGTCCGCACCTGTTCGAGGCGCGCATCGGGCCTTCCGCACGGCTTTGTGGAGGACAGCCATGACCGCGCTTCGCGATCTTTATCCCATGCCCGACATCGACTCGCACTGGCACGTGCCCAACGAGTTCGACACGGTGTTCGACTGGCGCTTCGACGAGGGGCGCACCACGCTGATGCACCTCTACCAGAAGGGTAAGGACATGCAGTGGGATGCGCTCAAGCGCATCGACTGGGAGCTGGAGCTGGACCCGGAAAACCCCATGGAGATGCCCGACGAGGCGGTTCCCATCTGGGGCTCGGACATCTGGGCGAAGATGACGCCGAAGGAAAAGGCCGATCTGCGCCGCCACACCCAGGCCTGGAACATCTCCCAGTTCCTTCAGGGCGAGCAGGGCGCGCTTCTGGCCGCCTCGAAAATCGTCCAGGCCGTGCCCGATCTGGATTCCAAATTCTACGCCGCCACCCAGGTGATGGACGAGGCCCGCCATGTGGAGGCCTATAAAAAGCTCCTCACCAAGTTCGGCGTCGCCTATCCCATGACCGATCCGTTGCAGGTGCTGATCAATCAGGCCCTCAGCGACAGCCGCTGGGACGTGACCTATCTGGCCATGCAGGTGGTGATCGAAGGTCTGGCGCTGGCCGCCTTCGGCACGATCCGCGACATCGCCCAGAACCCGCTGGCGCGCCAGGTGAACGCCTATGTCATGGAGGATGAAAGCCGCCACGTGGCCTTCGGCCGGATCAGCCTACGCGACTATTACCCGCAGCTGACCCAGAAGGAACGTGACGAGCGCGAAGAGTTTCTGGTGGAGGCCTGCTATCTCATGCGCGATCGCATGACCCGCGGCACGGTCGTCTACGAGATGCTCGGCCTGCCGGCCCAGGCCTGCGACGACTACGCCCAGAACTCCGAGATCGTGAAGATGTACCGCACCATGCTGTTCCAGCGCATCGTGCCCATCGTCAAGGATATCGGCCTGTGGGGCCCGAAAATCCGCAAATGCTATGAAGACATGGGCGTGTTGCACTACGCCGATGTGGACCCGCAGTCCCTGCAGGACGATGACGAGCGGGTGGCCCGCGAAATCGACGCCAACAAGGCGCGCCAGGATTACATCTCCGCCGTCGCCGCCGAAGGCGCCGCGGCTCAGGCCGCCGGACACGCGGAATAGACCCTTTCGGCTCGCACCCCTCGCGACGCCGCCTGACGCCCCGCCCGGCTCTCGTCCTGGCGGGGCTTTTCTTTTGGGGATCGCCAGGGTCCGCCGGATGCGGTTCGCGAGCCGCCCGTCCAGAGCACAAAAAAGGGGGCGGCCTGGAAAGGCCGCCCCCCGTTTCGTTTCAGTCCGATTGGACCGCTTGGAGTTCCTAGAACTCGTAGCGCAGGCCGATGCGGATCTGATACAGCGAGCTGAAGGTGCTGACGCTGTCGATGTCGTCCTGGTCGAACTCGTTATAGCGATACACGCAGGCGCCGGCCGTCTGGCAGGTGGTCCGCATGCTGTCGCCTTCCAGAGCGGTGGCGGCGTCGACGCCGTTCGCGGCGACGTCGGCCGCCGAGACCAGGTCGGCGTCCACGACAGCGGCCTGGCCGTTGCCCGGACCGCTCGTCTGAACACCCCAGTCGGAGTTGATCAGGTTCGGGAAGTTGATCACGTCCAGAACCAGCTGGAAGTTGTTGTCACCCACGAAGCGGGAGACACCCGGGATGCCCGGCAGTTCCTGGCTGAAGCGCATGTCCCACTGCTGGTTCCAGGCCGAATTGGCGCTGAAAGCCGGCATGATATCGCCTTCAGAGGCGCCCGCACGAGCAACCTGATCGTAGAAGCCGTCCACGTCGAAGCCGGACGCGAAGACCACGTTGGCGTCGCCGCTGCGGGTCGGCACGTAGATCGGGCTGTTGTCGAACGGACCTTCACCCTGACCGGCGCGGCCGAACAGCGAGTTGTCGTTGTTCACGTCGTAGGACAGGAAGTACGGCACGCCCGAACGGATTTCCGCGAAGACGTCGACACGCGAGGTCAGGTCACGGATGAAGTCACGCTCGTAGGACAGGCCCAGCTTGAAGGCATGTTCGATCTCCCAGAAGGATGTCCGCACTTCGGGGAAGTTCCGGTCCGCCGCGGAAATTCCGCGCCAGTTGGAGATGCCGCGCGAAGAGCCGCCCTCGGAGACCCAGTCCACATCCTGATAGGCGTAAGCGGCGTAGAAGCCGAAGCCGTTGTCATAGTCTTTCTGCGCGCTGATCGAGAAGACATGGCCTTCCGAACCATCCTCGTTGATCAGCTGGGTCAGGTTGCGGATGCCCAGATCGTCCAGGTCGGCGTAGATCGGACGACCGTCCGGAGCGACGCCGGTCGGCAGGGCCGCACCCAGCTGGGTCTGGGCCAGGTTGCGCCACAGGAAGGCGTCTTGCGCCTGCGTGTAGAGGTACTGGGCCGACAGAAGATAGCCGTCACCAAGACCGAAGCGCTCCAGGTTCAGCTCGTGATCGACACGCAGCGAAGCTTTGAGATCGGACGGCACCTCGAAGTCTTCGGCGATGGTGTCGATGACCTGGCCGGACTGACCGCCGACATTGGTGCGCAGGGCGGCGGGAACGTCGAAGCCCGAGAGGGTGAAGTTGTTCCCGCTGGCGAAACCAAGCGCCGGGGAGAACGCGTTCGAGATCCACACTTTCGGCTCGCCGCCGGCGAAGATGCCCAGGCCGCCGGTGACCGTGGTCCGGTCGCTCGGCTCGTAGCGGAAGCTGAAGCGCGGCATGAACAGGTCTTTGCCGTTCAGGTTCTGGCCCGAGGTGTCGGCGCCGTAGAGGCCGTCAACGACCGGGTCGAACGGCGGGGTGTCGTCCTGGCTGTAGAACTCCCAGCGGAAGCCGAAGCCAAGCTCGAGATCGTTGCGGATCTGCCAGGTGTCCTGGGCGAAGATCGTGAACTTCTCCATGCCCCAGGCTGCGGCGCCGTCATTGACGTTGTTCGACGGGGCGTTCTGGTACTCGACCCGCGCGGTGCCGTTCCGGATATCGTCCAGATCGTTGAAGATGAAGCGGCCGTTCGCCGACGAGACGAAGAGGTTGAAGAGCGAGTAGTCTTCGTACTCGAGGCCGGCGGTGATCAGGTGATCGCCAAGGGCGTAGTCGCCCGACGCGAAGAACTGCAGACGCTCGTCTTCAAAGACGTTGGCGTGACGGAAACGGTCACAGCCGCCGACGAAGAACTCGTCGCTGCCCGAGGAGCCGCCGATCAGGCCGTCGAACTGGGATCCGGCCAGATCGTTCGGCGAAAGACGGAACTCCAGGTGCGGCTGGTCAGAGCCGGCGCTGCAGTTCTGGCCACGCGAGAACTCTTTGTAGTTCAGGCGCACCGTGGTGGAGAACTGGTCGGTCCAGTCGGAGAACAGCTGGCCGGTATAGGCGGTCAGCTCAACCGGGGTGGCGTACCAGGCGCTCTGGAAGTCCTGACGGCCAACGCTGGTGCCGCCTTCTTCGGTGGTCTGGTAGGTGAACGAAGCGCGGTGCTGGTCGGTGATGTTCCAGTCCAGCTTGCCCAGGAAACGCTCGGAGGTCACCGGCAGCGCGCCGACATTGGGACGTCCTCCCATGTCGAAGCCAAGCTCGGCCTGCACGAAATCGTTGAAGGCGCTGTAGAAGGCCGGATCGATATCGTCGTTCTGGTCGTCGGGAACGAAGTTGAAGCCGGAGCCGGACTCGTACTCGTCATAGGAGACGAAGAAGAACAGGCGATCCTCAATGATCGGGCCGCCGAGCGTGACGCCGTATTCTTTCTCTTCGAACGGAGCGACGTTGAACGCCGTGCCGTCGGTCTCGTCGCCGAAATAGGTCTCGTCCTGATAGTAATAGAACGCGCTGCCATCAAACTCGTTCGTGCCAGAGCGGGTGGTGATGTTCACCAGGCCGCCGGTGAAGCCCGAAGCGGTGACCGAGTAGTCGGACGCGACCAGCGAGGCGGATTCGACCGCGTCCAGCGAGATCGGCGAACGTTCGGTGGCGTAGGTGTTCGAGCCCAGGCCGAAATCGTCCTGCTGCAGCGAGCCGTCGATGGACAGGCCGTTGAAGCGCGGGTTCGTGCCGGCCACGAAGAGCTGGCCTTCGCCGGCGGAGAACGCCAGCGGGTCGCGGACCAGGGTCGCGATGACGTCGCGGTTGGCGGACGGCTGGTTGGCGATGTCGCGCGCGGAGAAGTTGGAGCCGACGCCGTTGTTCAGGTCGGTGGTGTTGATCGCCTGGCCGGTGACCACGATGATGTCGGTCGCTTGGGCGCCGAGGCGGATGCTCAGGGGCGCATTGGAGCCAGGACGCAGGTTGACGCCGTCAATGGCTTCGCCTTGGAAGCCTTCCGCGCTGACCAGGATCGAGAACGGACCGCCAACGCGCAGACCGCCCTGGAAGAACGAGCCGGTTTCGTTGGTCACGGCCCGCGAGGCGGTGCCGGAGTCGACGTGCACAACCGTGACCGTCGCGCCCGCGATCGGCTGGCCGGAAGCGTCGACCACTTCGCCGCGCAGCGCCGCCGAAGTGACCTGGGCGTGAACCGCCGCAACCGGAGCCAGCGCCAGGAGCGCAGCCGCCGAAGCGCCGTAGCTGAGTTTCTTGAAGATCGCCATTTTAGGAGTGTTCCCCTCAATCGACCGGGATAGTCACGGAAGCCCCACGCCGCCGCGTTACACCGGGCGATTAACCGCCGGGGCTGACGGTTCGGTGACGGGTGTATGACAGATTCATTACAGCCCGGGAGCCGCTCCGTCCGGGCGCGGAAAGTCGCCGGCGAGCTAAGTTTCAGCGAGGGCGCGCCGACTCGCCTGCTGACCAGGCCTGGCAAGGCGGTCGATACCGGGCCGTCCCGTTGATAAATGGTTTCAGGAGACGCCGCGTTCTGCGACACTCCACCAGCTCGCGTGGCTTTCGCGCAACAGACGGTCGCACGACGCCGGCCCGCGTCCGGCCGGCGTGCAGCGAATCTCTCGATTCAACGCTCATCCGCCTTTCGATCCGGCGGCTTTGCTTTGACAAACCGGGCGCGCGCGCGCCACAAGGCGAGCGATGTCAGACCATCCCTCCCACCCTGATCTCGCGGGCCGCCTTCTGACGCCGCGCGCCGCCATCCTCGTGATCGGCGGCCTCGTTCTTCTGCGCCTGGCGGCCATGATCGCCGACCCCAACAGCCTGCACGCCGACGAGACCCAGTACTGGCTGTGGTCGCGCGAGCTGGACTGGGGCTATTTCTCAAAGCCGCCTTTGATCGCCTGGGTCATTGCGGCCACCACCGCCGTGTTCGGAAACGCCGACTGGGGGGTGCGGCTGGCGGCCCCGTTTCTCCATGCTGTGACCGCCGGTTTCCTCGGCCTTGCGGCGGCGCGCCTGTTTGACACGCGCACCGGCGCGCTTGCGGCGATTCTCTGGGCGGTGATGCCGGGGGTGTGGCTGTCCAGCCAGATCATTTCCACCGACGCGGTTCTGATGACCGGCTGGGCGGCGAGCCTTTATTGCCTGGCGCGCCTGCGCCAGGGGCCGAGCTGGCCCCATGCCCTGGGCCTGGGCCTGGCTGTGGGCTGGGCGTTTCTGGCCAAATACGCGGCGATCTATCTTCTGGTGGGCGCCGCCCTGTCGGTTCTGCTGGACGCGCTCACGCGCCGCGCCCTCTTCTCGGTGCAGGGCGCAGCGGCCGGCGCGGTGGTGCTGGCGCTCCTGTCGGGCAATCTCGCCTGGAACGCCGCCAATGATTTCGCCACGGTCAGCCACACCGCCGCCAACGCCAACTGGGCCGGGGATCTGTTCAACTTCGAGGAGTTGATCGACTTCCTGGTGGGCCAGCTTGGCGTGTTCGGGCCGATCACGCTGGTCCTTTTGGTAATGGGCGTCGTGCAGACCCTCCGCACGGAGACCGGGCGAACCAGCACGGGCGGCTGGAATCAAGCGCGCCCGGCCCTGATGCTGGTGATGTTCACCGTGCCGCCGATCCTGATCGTCTCGCTGCAGGCCTTCATCAGCCGCGCCCACGCCAACTGGGCGGCGTCAGCCTATGGCGCGGGGACGATCCTGCTCGCCTGGTTCGTGCTCGCCGGCCCCAAATGGCGGCGCGGCGCGCTCGCCGCGTCGCTGGTGCTCCATGTCAGCGCCGGGCTGGCCCTTCTGGCGTTCGCCGCCTCGACGCCGCTGTCGGATTCGGCCGGCCTGGCGAACGCCTACAAGCGTGTGCGCCAGTGGCCCGCCACCGCTGCGGCGGTGGAGCGCGCCGCCGAAGACACCGGCGCTACCGCGCTCGCCTTTGATAACCGCAATGATTTCCATCAGATGCAGCGCTACGGCACGTTCGAGGCGCCGCTCTACATGTGGATGCGCTATGCCGGCGCCCATAATTTCGCCGAAGCCCAATGGCCGCTGCCGGAAAACATTGAAGGCCCGGTGCTGATCGTCTCCGAACGCCCCGACGAAATTCCGCTCATGGCCCGCGATTTCGCGCGCTTCGAGCCGGTGGACGAAATCCGCATCGCCCTCGGCGGCGGGCGCGAGCGCGTCTACCGCCTGTTCCTGGGCGAGGGCTACGCCCCGCTGGAGCGCGACGCCGAATACGAGGCGCAGGTGGAAGAGATCCGGGACGCCTACGGCGCGCCGGACAGCGCCGCATCGCCCCAGACGTCACGCAGGCGCTGATCACGCCGGCAGCCGAAGCGATAGCGCTGATAGCGGATCGGGTTCGCCTCGGCGTAGTCCTGATGATAGGCCTCGGCCGGCCAGAACATGCCCAACGGCTCGATCTCCACGGCCACAGAGCGTTCAAACCGGGCCTCCACCGCGGCGAGGCTGGCGCGCGCCGCCTCGGCCTGGGCCTCGCCGGCCGGGAATATGAAGGGCGCATAGCTGGAGCCGCGATCGCAGAACTGGCCCTGGCCGTCGAACGGGTCGACATTCACCCAGTAATGATCCAGCAGCGCTTCATAGCTCACCTGCGCCGGGTCATAGATGACGCGCGCGGCCTCGGCGTGGCCGGTCTCGCCACGCACCACTTCGTAATAGCCGGGGTTTTGCTCGGTCCCGCCGGAAAAGCCGGAGACCACTTCGACCACGCCGTCGAGCTTTTCAAAATCAGCCTCGGTGCACCAGAAGCAGCCCGACGCGAACACCGCCTGCTCAAGCCCGTCCGGCAGGGACGCCTCCGCCCCGGCGGGCGAGACATAATCTCCGGCCTCCTGGGCGCAGGCGGCGGCGGTGAAGGCGCAGGCCGACAGGGCGGCGGTGAGGGCGAGGCGCATGGCGGTTTCCTCTCTTGGCTTACAGCTAACATTGGTGCGCCGCTCCCATCCGCCAAGTCACAAGACTGCGAGCGCCCCTAAAGCGACGCCTTGGCGTTCGCTTTCGGCTCCCCAAGCGGACGGGGCTTTGTTAACCTCTTCAAAAGCCGCCTTGGGGGGAGGGATCCATGCGCATAGCCGCGCCGCTTGCGGCGCTCATTATCGCGATTGTCATGGCCGTGGCGGCCGCAGCCGGACCGGGCGCGGGCACGGCCGCTGCGCAGACCCGCGTCTGGTCGGCGCCGTGGAGCGAGTCCGAGATCGCGGATCTCGGCGACGCCCTGTCGGAGGCCTGGACCCACGGCCTTGATCCGGCCGACTACGCCGATCCGCAGGCTCTCGCCGCCATGGCGCGCGGCCGCGAGCGCGACGAGGCGGCGCGGGCGGCCTGGTTTGAATACGCCGAGGATTTGGCGTTCGGGCGGGTGGACCCACGCCAGCTCGACCCCGACTGGACCACCCCTGTGCGCGATCAGGACCTGATGGTCTGGTATGCGCGCGCCAGGGACGGGCTCGGGATCTTCGAAAGCCTGGAGGCGCTGAGCCCCCAGCACCCCGATTATCAGGCGCTACGCGTCGCGCTGATCTCGCTATCCGCCGCGCCGGACGCGCCCGGCCCCATTGCGCCGGGCCCCGCCCTGGGTCGCGGCGATCAGGGCCCCCGTGTGGACGCGGTGCGCGCGCGCCTGCACGAGCTGGGTCTGCTGGCCGAGGCGGGACGGCCGGGCGCGATCTTCGACGCGGCGCTGGAAAGCGCGCTCATGCGCTTTCAGGCACGGCGCAATCTCGCCGCCGACGGGCGGGCGGGAACCACCACGGTCGCGGAGCTCAACGCCGGAGCCGACCGGCGCGCAGGGCAGCTGCGCGCCAATCTGGAGCGCTGGCGGTGGCTGCCGGCGGACCTGGGAGAGCGCCACATAAGAGTGAACATCGCTAACTACCGGCTGGAGGCGTGGGCGAACGGGCGGGTGGAGCGTGTCCACGAAACCCAGATCGGCAAGACCTACGCCTCCACCCCGGTATTTTCGGACTCCATGAGCATCGTGGAGATTCATCCTTGGTGGTACACGCCGGGCGGGCTCGGCTCGCGATGGGTGCGCACCTTTCGCAGCAACCCCGCCTACGCCTATTCGCAAGGCTATCACCTGGTGGATCTGGACACTGGCGAGCGGGTCAACGCCTATACCGTGAACTGGGCCGGGCGGCGCTTTCGCGTGATTCAACAGCCGGGTCCGAACAACGCCATGGGCGAGGTGAAATTCCTGTTTCCCAACCGGCACAATGTCTACATCCACGACACGCCCCATCGCGAGGGCTTCGCCCTGTCGCGGCGCGACGGATCTTCGGGCTGCGTGCGTGTCGGGGACCCGCAGGAGCTGGCGATCTGGGTGTTGCAGGGCGAGGGCTGGAGTCCGGCCGAGGTGCGCGCCGCCTTCGAGGCGGGCGACACGCGCCGCGTCCGCCTCGACAACGAGATTCCGGTGCACATCCTTTACTTTACCGCCGTTACGGACCGGATGGGCGATGTGCGCTTCGTGTTCGACGTCTATGAGCGCGATTCGCGCCTGATCGACGCGCTGGACGGGATCATGCCACCGGTCCCGGCGCGCGAGGAGGCCGGCGCGGGGGCGCTGTAGCGGCTTTGTCTCACACCCGCCGCCGGTGATCGGGCGGCTTTCACTTCAAGACGTTTGGACGGAAGGCGGGTTGCACGCCCCTTCGCGTTTGCGTGCGCTGGCGTTCACAAGTATTCACGCCCTGACCGGACAAACCACGAGGCCCGCCGCCATGCGCCATTTTCTCACCACCCAGGACTGGTCCCGCAGCGATCTGCAGGCGTTGATCGACCGCGCGCGCCAGTATCGCGACAGCCCGCAAGGCGACGCGCTGAAGGGCAAGTCGGTGGCGCTGATGTTCTTCAATCCCAGCCTGCGCACGCGCTCCAGCTTTGATATCGGCGTGCATCAGCTGGGCGGCCATGCGGTGATCCTGGACGCGCGCGGCCAGACCTGGCCGGTGGAGTTCGACGACGGCGCGGTGATGGACGGCGAACCCGAAGAGCATGTAAAGGAGGCCGCCCGCGTTCTGTCGCGCTACGCCGACCTCATCGCCATTCGCTGCTTTCCCAAATTCCAGGACTGGAAGGCTGAGCGCGAGGATCCGCTGATCACTGCCTACGCCAAGCACGCCACGGTCCCGGTGATCAATATGGAGACCATCGTCCACCCCTGTCAGGAGCTCGCCCACATGATGGCGCTCCAGGACCGGATGGGTGATGTTCAGGGTAAGGACTTTCTGCTCACCTGGGTGCCCCACCCCAAGCCGCTGAACACCGCGGTGGCTAATTCGGCGCTGCTGATCGCGTCGAAATTCGGGATGAATGTCCGGCTGCTCATCCCCGACGAGGTCTACCGCCTGGACGAGCGCTACATGAGCGCGGCGACGCGCTTCTGCGCCGAAGCCGGCTCCCACTTCACCGTCACCACCGATGTGGAGGAGGCCTATAGCGGCGCCCATGCGGTCTACGCCAAGAGCTGGGGCGCACTGCCGTTTTACGGCAATTGGGGCGGCGAGACTGCCTACCGGGCCAAGGGCGCGGGCTTCATGGTGGACGAGGCCAAGATGGCGCTCACCGACAACGCCGTCGCGAGCCACTGCCTGCCCATGCGCCGGAATGTGAAGATGTCGGACGCGGTGGTGGATTCCCCCGCCTTTCTGGGGATAGACGAGGCGGAAAACCGGCTCCATGTCCAGAAGGCCATCATGGAGCGCCTGATCCAGGACGCCGCCCCATGAACGACAGGCCCACGCCCGAAAAAGCACCCGAGCGCGCGCCGGTGCGCGCGGCCATCGTGCAGCTGCTCTCGAACATGCGCGACGGCAAGGAGATCCGCGAATACCTCAACCGGTTCGCGCAGCTGGATCAGGAGCGCTTCGCGGTTGTAAAGGTGGGTGGCGCGATCATCGAGGAACAGCTGGACGCGCTGGCGGCCGCCCTCGCCTTCCTGCAATCGGTGGGGCTGGCGCCGGTCGTGGTGCATGGCGGCGGGCCGCAGCTGAACACCGCGCTGGAAGCCGCCGGCTTTCCCGAAGAGCGCCGCGACGGGCTTCGCATCACCCCGGACGCCGCCATGGGCGTGGTGCGCGACACCCTCACCGCCACCAATCTGAAGCTGGTGCAGGCGGTACGAGACGCCGGCGGCCGCGCCGCCGCCGTGCCGTCCGGCGTGTTTGAAGCTGAGCTTATCGACGAAGCAAATCTGGGCCGCGTGGGCGAGCCCACAAGAGTGCGCCTCGACCAGGTCGCCGCCGCCGCGCGCGCCGGCCAGGCGCCGATCCTTGGATGCCTGGGCGACACCGCCGACGGCAAGCTTGTCAACGTCAACGCCGACAGCGCGGTGCGCGCCCTGGTTCACGCGCTGCAGCCCTACAAGATCGTGTTTCTCACCGGCACCGGGGCGCTGCTGGATGTGAACGGTCAGGCGATCTCCTCGATCAACCTGGCCACCGATCAGGACGAGCTCTTCGCCGCCGACTGGGTGTCGGGCGGGATGCGGCTGAAGCTTCAGGAGATCAAGCGCCTGCTGGATGATCTGCCGCTGTCGAGCTCTGTCTCGATCACGCGGCCCGACCAGCTGGCCAAGGAGCTTTTCACCCACGCCGGCGCCGGAACGCTGGTGCGCCGCGGCGAGCGCATGCTGGACATTGATCGCAAGGCCGATCTTGATCAGCCGCGCGCCGCCGCGCTCATCAAGGAGAGCTTCGGGCGCGAGCCGGTGCCAGGTTATTTCGACCAGCTGGATTTCGACCACGCCTTCGTCACCGAGAATTACCGCGCCGCCGCGATCACCGCGCGGCTGGACGGCGCAGTGTATCTGGACAAGTTCGCGGTGCTGGACGAGGCGCGCGGCGAGGGCCTGGGCGGGGCGGTGTGGAAGCGCCTGATCGCGTACGCGCCCCGCCTGTACTGGCGCTCGCGCAGCGACAACCCGGTCAACGAGTTCTATTTCAACGCCTGTGACGGCGCCGTGAAGATCGGCCGCTGGACGGTGTTCCAGCGCGGCGAAACCGATCTGTCGCGCATGCCGGCCATGATGGAGCAGATCGCAGACCTGGCGCCGACCCTGAAGGAGTCGTGATGAAACGCATCGGTCTTGTGGGCGCGCGCGGCCATACCGGGCGCGAGCTGATCGCCATCCTGGGGCGGCGCACCGACATGACGCTGGAGTTCGCAGTATCGCGGGCCATGGCCGGCGAGCCCGTCACCAGCCTGGCGCCGGAGGGCCCGTCGGGCCTGCTCTTCGAGGCGCTGACCCCTGAAGAGATCGCGGCGCGCGGCGCCGATGCGGTGATTCTGGCCATGCCCAACGGCGAGGCGGCGGCCTATGTCGCCGCGCTGGACGCCGCCGCGCCGGACACCGTGATTGTTGACCTGTCAGCAGACTACCGCTTTGACGACGACTGGACCTACGGCTTGCCCGAGCTTTACGGGCGCAAGGCGCTGGCGGGCGCCACCCGCATCTCCAATCCGGGCTGCTACGCCACCGCCGGTCAGCTCTGCGTCCATCCGATCCGCAAGAAGCTCAAAGGCGCCGCCCATCTGTTCGGCGTCTCGGGCTATTCCGGCGCCGGTACGAGCCCCAGCCGCAAGAACGACACCTCGGCGCTCAAAGATAATCTCATGCCCTATGGCTTAAGCGGCCATCTGCACGAGCAGGAGATGGCGCGCCACCTGAACGCGGATGTGCGATTTTCGCCCCACGTGGCCGCTTTCTTCCGTGGACTGAGCATCACCGCCCAGATGACGCTGAAAAAGCCCATGGACGAGGCGGGCCTGCGCGCTGCGTTCCACAAAGCCTATGATGGCGAGCCGCTTCTGCGCATCTCCCAGTCGATCCCGGAGATCATCGACGGCGCCAACGGGCCGGGCGCGGTGATCGGCGGGTTCGCCCTGTCGCCGGACGGGCTGAACGCGGTGATGGTCTGCGCACTCGACAATCTGTTGAAGGGCGCCGCGGTGCAGGCGGTGCAGAATCTCGCCCTCGCCTTCGGCCTGAACGAGCTGGACGGGATCGCCGGCTAAAGCCCTCAGAGACCCGTTTCAGCCTGGATCGCCGCGGTCACGCGCCAGTGGAGGGTGAGCGGATCCAGCGCGGCGTCCAGGGCCGCCTGATCGGTCGCCGCGGCGATCGCCTCCAGCCGCAGATCGCGCCAGAGCTTGAGAAGAAACCCGCCATGGTCGTCCGGGCGCCAGCCGACGCGGCCCGCCGGCCGGGCGAGACTGTCCAGAAGATCCTGATCGGTTTCAGGGTCGGGCGTCATGGCCGCCCCGCCGGGATGCTCGGCCAGATGGGTGGCGATCTCGCTGAGCGCGGCCTCCCGGTCCCGGCTCCAGCGGCGCAGCCGCACGGCGTCGCTGGTGGGTCCAAGACGGGGGAGATGCTCGCTCAAGGGGTCGCCGGCCATGGCGCCGATGAGCGTCGGGACGCCCGTGCGATCCGGCCCGACATGTCCGTCGCGCTTGAAGGCGGCGCGATAGGGCGCGGAATAGTGCTCCCACGCCGTCAGCCAGTCGCGCAAGCGGCGCAGGCGCACCTCCAGCGGCGTCGGCGGCAAATCCATGCGTGCATCAAGGTGCGGCGTATTCCACGGAAAGAAGATCAGCTGCTCTTCAAGACGCGCCCAGATCCGCGCCAGATGCGACCCGTCCCACACCGGCGGATAAACGACGCAATAGCGCGTCAGGAAGTCCTCGCGCTCTTGCGGCGTCCACACCGCATACCCGTCCAGCGCCAGCGCCGCGACACGCCCCGGCGCCAGCAGCGCCGCGCTCATGGCCGTACCGGCGCCGGTGTGAAAGCCGTAGAATCCGGCCTTCTCGATCCCCATCACATCCATGAAAGCAAACAGCGCGCGCGCATAATCGTCCGCATCCGGATCAGAGACATCCAGCGACGCGGAGAGCCCGTTCCCGGGGGTGTCCAGCCCGATTATTTCGAACCGGTCTTCCAGCGCGGCGGCCACGGCGAACAGCGCCGAGGCGCTTTCCGGCGAGCCGTGCAGAAGGATCACCACAGGGCCGCCGGGCTTGCCCGCACGCCGGTAATGCACGGCCCCGCCGTTCACGCGCACCGCGCCACGCACACCCCAGCTATGAGGGGAAGCGGTCAAAGGGCGATCAGCGCCTTGCCGCGATTGCGTCCGTCCATGAGTCGTTCGAACGCTTCAGGCGCGGCGGCGAGCCCCGCCGCGACATCCTCGGCGACGGTGATTTCGCCCGCGCGCACGAAGGGGGCGATCTCGTCGGTGAAGACGTCCCACCGGTCATAGAAATCGTACACCACCAGCCCGTGAAGGCTCGCCCGCGCGCCGATGATCGGCCCGAAATTGATGCCCGGCGCCGGCTGGCCGGTCTGATAGTGGGCCGCCAGACCGCACAGGATCGCCCGGCCATAGGGCTTCATCCGGGTCAGAGCGAGGTTGAGTATATCGGAGGAGACGTTCTCGAAATGCACGTCCACCCCGCCGCCCAGCGCGTCTTTCAGCGCGTCCTCCCAGCCCGGCGCCCGGTAGTCGATGCAGGCGTCAAAGCCGTAGGTTTCGGTGACCAGCGCGCATTTTTGCGCCCCGCCGGCGATCCCCACGACTCGCGCCGCGCCGCGAGCCCTTGCGATCTGGCCGGCCGTTCCGCCCACCGCGCCTGCGGCGGCGTCGATGAGCACCGTTTCACCCTCTTTCACCCGCGCCAGCTGCGTCATCCCCGCCCAGGCGGTGAGGCCCGGCATGCCCAGCACGGAGAGATAGGCCTGCGGCGCGATTCTCTCGGTGCTGATCAGCCTGACCGCAGCGGTGTCAGCGGCGGCGAACTCGCGCCAGCCGGCCTCCATCAGATGCACGGCGTCGCCTTCACGGATTTTCTCGCTGCGGCTTTCCACGACCACGCCGACGCCATGGCCGGGAATCGCCTCTCCGCCGGGTTTCGGCGCCGGTTCGCCCATGTGCCGCCCGCGCAGGCGTGCGCCCACATAAGGGTCCATGGAGACATGGGAGAGCTTCACCACCAAGCCGCCGTCCGGGCAGGCCGGACGCGCGGTCTCCTTGATCTCGAAATCGTCCGCGCGCGGCTTGTGATCGATCGGGTGTTTCAGGACGACTTGTTGCATCGCTGTGCTTTCGCTTGGCTGCATGAACTCCGCACGACGCCCCTATGAATGCGCCGAGCCGGGGCGGTGGTCGGCCTTTGAGCGCCTTAACCCTGCGCCTGGAGCTCCACCACCTCCACAAGCAATCCGTCCGGACCCTGAAGAATCCCCGCGCGCTTGCCGTTATAGGGCGCCTCGGCGCGCGCCGTGGGCGGGCTGACCCAGCCCTTGAGGCTGTCGAAATCAGGATGCAGGAAGCTGCCCAGCGCCGCGCCGGGATCCAGCATGCCGGCATGTTTGGGGCGCGCGGTGGCCGCGGGCGGATACTGGTCCAGCTCCAGGAATACGTCGCGGCCGTGAATGCCGGTGGCGATGGTGTGCATCTCGCTACGCGGGGTGCCGTAGGCGTCGGCGAGCATGTGATACTCGATCTCCATCACCCGCCCGGTCTCGAAATTCAGCGTCTCATCAAACCATTTCAGGCTGGCGTGCATGTCCGAGCAACCCACCACCAGGATGAAGAGCCGGTCGATGGGCGCGGTGGCGCGCGGCAGATCATAGGCCGGCAGATTGTCGCGAATCTGGGTGAGATAGACGATCTCCCCGTCAGGGCCCTTCATCTGCATGGGATAGATGGCGGGCAGGCCCTCGATCTCGCGCGGCGGGCCGATCACCTCAAAGGGCGAGGGCTTGATGCGCTCATGGGCGGCCAGCACGTCCTGAACACACACCTCGATAGCGGCCCAGCCATAGCTGGTGAGCGGCGTGTAGCCGGCCACGCTCGGCTGCTCCACCAGGCGCAGATAGATCTCCACGCCCGACGCCGGCTGCATGACGCAATAGCGCGCGCCTTGTGATTTCGGCGCGTGCAGGAAATTGGCGAGATCCTCGGACATCTCGCCTTCATGCACGACCGTGTAGTCGAGATAATCGCGGTAGCGGGCGATGGCGGCGTCCAGATCGGCCACGGTGAGCGTGGCGGCGCGCAACAGCTTCATGAAATCTCCCCGGAATATGGCGCGGGCCGTCTCGCCCACCCCGTCTTGAAATGGTATACCATTTTAAGACCCATGTGAGGCAAGAGCCTTGCGCGAAAAATAGTCCGGGGAGCCGCCATGATCCGCATCGCCGCCTGTCTCGTCCTTCTCGCCAGCGGGGTTCTGTACCCCGGCGCAGACGCCCGCGCCGAGGCGCCGCCCGTGACCCAGCCTGACGCGCTCACCGGATCGCAGATCGTGGCCGCCGCCTATGAGGCCGCCGGCGGAGACGCCTGGGTCAATCCGCAAAGCCTTTACATGGAAGGCTACGGCTTATTCTGGCGCGGATCGGAAGATTTCGTGCGCTATGAGCCCTATCGCATGTGGCGGGTCTATCCGGTTTCGAAAGACGCCGCGCATGCCGCCGACGGCCGGGTGCGCATCGAGGGCCTCGCCAATGGCGAGCCGGTCTTCCAGATCGCCTTTGACGGTGCGCATACCTACGACCAGAACGGCCGCATCGAAGAAGACGCGGATTCAGAGCGCTGGGCGTCGAATTTCGGCTTCGGGGTGATCCGCCACGCGCTGGACGAGGGCTATGGCGTCGATCGCCTGGCCGACGATTATGTGGACGGCGCGCCGGCCTACACCGTGCAGGTGAACGATCCGGCGGGCGGCGAGACACTGTTCAATATCCGCCAGGACGACTTCGCCGTGGTGCGGGTCGGGTTCGACACGCCGCGCGGCTGGCACGAACGGATCTACTCTGAATTCTACCGCAATGAGGACGGCGGCTGGCTGCAGCCGGGCCGGGTGCGGCTCTACTATGACGGCGTGAAGGCCAACGAGATTTACTGGACCACGTTTGAAACCGGCGCCGCCTATGACGACGCCCTGTTCCGCCTGGGCGAGGACTAACGCCAGCCGGATACAAAAAGGGCGCTGAGCGGGTCCCGCCAGCGCCCTTTTCCCGTTGCGGACCCGCCTACTCGACGAAGTCGCGCAGGTCCTGGCCCAGCTGCTCGATGCTCGGCTGGTGCAGATACATCATGTGGCCGGCCGGATAGTAGGTGAGCGTCACCCGGTCCTGGTCATAGCCGGGCCGGTTGAACGTCATCTCGGTGGCGAAGAACGGCGTGGCCAGGTCATAGATCCCGTTCGCCGCCAGGACACGCAGATCGCTGTTCTGGCGCATGGCCCGCTCCAGCCAGGGCGAGACATTGACGTAGGAATTGTCCCCGCCCGCCGGCCCAGCGTCCCAGTTCCACTCGCTCACGCCGCCCAGCGTCGTGTACGGCTCGGTGATGTCGACTCCGAGATCGCGGGTGAAATAGTCCAGCATCGCCGCAGTGTAGGCGCCGTCGATGCCATAGCCCGACGGGTCGCCCTCGGGGCTGTCGGAGATGGCGTCCGGCTCAATCCCGGTGAAGCGCGCATCAAAACGACCGACGCTGAGACCCTGATCGCGCAAGAGCTCGACCCGGAAATCGCTCAGCGACACCCGCATATTCGCCCGGCGCAGATAGTCTTCCGACAGGCCGATGAAATCGGACAGGCGCGCGATGACCCGCTGCGCGTCTTCAGCCGGCAGTGTGGCGCCGCGCACCAGGGCGGGCAGGTACTCGTCGGTGGCGAAAGCGCGGGCATCATCAAGGAAGGCGTCATAATCGCCGTTCCAGGCGCTACGGTCGATCTGCTCGTGGTACCAGGCCGCCGCGGCGTAGCCGGGCAGCAACCCGATATAGCCGATATCATTGCCCGGCGCGGTGTGGTCGAGCTTGAAATCCAGCACGGTGGAGATCAGCACCACCCCGTTGATGGACACGTCGTTCCACCCCGATTCCAGCTGGCGCATCAGCGCGCCGATCCGCGTGGTGCCATAGCTCTCACCGACAAGATATTTCGGCGAGCCCCAGCGCCGGTTCTCGGCCAGCCAGCGGCGGATGAACTCGGCGATGGAGGCCGCGTCCTCGTCCACGCCCCAGAATTCCTCGGTGGCGTCGGTGTCGCCCAGCGCCCGGCTCCAGCCGGTGCCCACTGGATCGATGAACACCAGATCCGCGTCGCCAAGAAGGGTTTCGGGATTGTCGCGCACGTCAAACGGCGCCGCGCCGTCATCGCCCGGCGGTTCACTGGGCAGCACCACGCGCTTGGGTCCGATCACGCCCATGTGCAGCCAGAGCGAGGCCGATCCCGGCCCGCCATTGAATACGAAGGCCACCGGACGGGTGCGCGGATCCTCGACGCCTTCTTTGAGATAGGCGGTGGAGAAGATCGCCCCCGTGGGCTCGCCTTCGTCGTCGCGCAGATAGGTTTCGCCGGCCACGACCCTGTAGCGCACGCGCTCGCCGTTGGCGGTGATCTGGCCACTGCTCTCGAAGCTGCGCGGCTCCGGAATCTCGCTGGCGGCGCTCTCGTCCTGGGCCAGGCCCGGCGCAGTGAGAACCAGCGCGGCGCCCAGCGCGCCCAGCGCCGTCGTGAAGGATTTCAGCATGTTCGCTCCCCGAAATGATTGAAGGCGCGACCCTAAGCGAGGTGGGCCAGAGAACGCAAATGGGCGCCGGCGCGCCGCATACGGTTTGAAACTCAACCGCTTCGGGACAGTTATAGGACCTTGCAACAAAAGACGGAGCGCCATGATCGGCTTTGATCCCCTGAAAGACGTGCGCAAGCGCATTGACCGTATCGCCAGGAGCCACGGTGACGACAAGATCCAAACGGCCGCCAGCATGCTGGACGAGCCCAGCGACCGGCTGGAAGCCCGGATCGAGGGACCGGACGGCAAGCTGGAGGCGTTCCGGGTGCGCTTTGCCCAAGCCGGCGAGCCCACAAAGGGCGGCGTGCGGTTTTCCCCCGACGCCGACATGGACGAGGCCGAACGCCTGGCGCTTTTGATGAGCCTGAAATGCGCGCTGCTCGGCCTGCCCTTCGGGGGCGCCAAGGGCGCTGTGCGGGTGCAGGCCGGCTACCTCTCCGACAAACAGAAGACGGAGATCGCCGCCAAGTACGCCCTCGCCTTTGAAGACGTGATCGGCCCCGACAGCGACGTGCCGGCGCCGGACGTCTCCACCGGGCCAAACGAGATGGCCGCCATGGCGCAGGCGCTGGAGATCAGCCCGGGCGACGCGAAGGCTCCCGTCACCGGCCTGCCCCCGGACAAGGGCGGGTTGGAGCTTCGCAGCGGCGCTACCGGCGAAGGCGCCTGGCGGGTCTATCGCCGCCTCGCGCCCGATTGCGGCGGCGCGCAAAAGCCCCGCATCGCGCTTCAGGGCTATGGCAAGGGCGCGCGCGGCTTTGTGGAGGCGGCGCTGAAAGACGGCGCGAAACTGGTGGCCGCCGCGGACTCAAAAAGCCTCGCCCATGATCCCGACGGGATTGACGTTAAGGAACTCGACGAGCGCAAATCGAAGACGGGCCGCGTGGGCGATCCGGCCGATCCCATCGATATTCTCAAAATCGACGCCGATGTGCTGGTGCTCGCCGCGCGCTCCGACGTGATTACGGCGCGCTGCGCAAAGGATGTCGCAGCGTCAGCCATCGTGGAGATCGCCAACGCCCCGGTGACGCGCCGCGGCTATCAGGCGCTGGAAAAGCGCGGCCGCTGGAGCGTGCCGGACATTCTGGCCAATTCCGGCGGGGTTCTGGCGAGCTACTTTGAATGGCGCGAGCACGCCGCCCCGGACAAGACCGACGCGGAGGCCGTGCGCGCCGAGTGGGAAAGCGCGCTGGATCGCGCCTGCGACGCGGTGCTGGCGCGCATGGGCGAGGCCGGGCTGCCCGTCCACACTGCGGCGCTGTTGCAGGCGCTCGATCAGCTCGATCCGAAAACCCGGCCCGGCGTGGAGTAGATCCTCGGCTAGATCAGCCGCTAAATGACCGTCTCGCCCGCCGGCTCGCGCAGATTATACCGCGACGCCATCACCGCGCCGTAGGCCCCGGCTTCGGCGATCAGCATGACGTCGCCTTCCAGAGTCTCCGGCATCAGGCGTTCGGCGCCCAGCAAGTCCGCGCTTTCGCAGATCGGCCCCACGATGGAGGCGAGACCCGAGGCCTGTTCGCCCAGCCGTGTGAGGTTGGCCATTTCGTGGCGCGCGCCGTAAAGCGCCGGACGGATGAGCGAATTCATGCCGGTGCCTAGCCCGATGAAGCGCGCCCCGAAAGCGTGCTTGACCTGGGTGACCCGCGACAGGAGGACGCCGGATTCAGCCACCGGATAGCGGCCCGGCTCCATCCAGATGCGATAGCCGGGATGAGCGCGTTTCAGCGTCGCCAGATCCTCGTCCACCTTTGACAGATCCAGCGCCGGCGCGTCGGCGTTTTCGGGAACGCCGAGCCCGCCGCCCACATTGAGGATCTCCACATCTGGAAAGCCTTCAGCGGCCTTGGCCAGGATCGCGCCGATCTCGCGCCAGTGGCCCGGCTCGGTGACGCCGGAGCCGGCATGGGCGTGCAGACCCACGACGATAGCGCCCGCCTTCGCCGCGGCTTCGCGCGCCGCGGGCAGAGCCGAGAGCGGAATGCCGAATTTCGCCTTCGGCCCGGCGGTCTTCACATGCTCGTGGTGGCCGCGGGCGCGGTCCGGATTGACCCTGAGGATCACCCGCGCTCCCTTAAAAACCTCGGGCCACTCAGTCAGCGGGTGGAGCCCGTCGATGGTGAGATTGACGCCAAGCGCGCGCGCCGCCTCGTATTCGGAGCGGTGGGCGAAATTGGGGGTGAACAACACCTCGTCCATCTCAAGATCGGAGAAGGTGTCGCGCAGACGCGCGATCTCGCCCGGCGACACGCATTCAAACCCAAGACCCGCCTCGCGGATCGTGCGCAGCACGCCCGGATGGTTGTTGGCCTTCATGGCGTAAAAGGCGCGATCCAGGCTCTTCAGCCCCGCCACGGCGGCGGCGCGATTGCGCACGGTGGCGAGATCATAGACATAGAGCCCGCCGGTTTGCGGCGCGGCTTTGAGAAGCGCCTCGCGCTTTGCCATCCACCAGGGATCCGGACGAGGCTCGCGATTACGGGCGGGGCCTTGAATCTCCGACCAGCTGGAGCCGAAGACCGGGCCTTCCGGCGCCGGTCCGATCAGCTCTTCATGGAGGCGCGCAGCCAGGGTGCGGCCCTCGCTCTCATTGACCACCACGGTGAAGTTCAGATCATTGGCCGCCTGGCTCACCAGAAGGATCGGCTTGTCCTGGAACATTTCCAGCGCCGGGGCGAGCTGGTGCAGGATGCGGCGGATGCCATAGCCCAGAAGGCTCACGGCGGCCGCATTCTCGATGATCTTCACCCGGCATAAAGGCTCCAGCGCGGCCTTCAGGCGCGACAGGCGCGCCTCGTCAAGGCCGGGATCGGGATCAAGGCTGACGGTGATGTTGGTCTCGGACGTCGAGACCAGGTCCACAGACACGCCCACCTGCTTGAACGCGGCGAAGACCTCGGCCAGGAAACCGGCCTGGCGCCACATATCGGAGCCTTCCATCACCACCAGGCGCACGCCGGATTTCACCGAAACCGCCTTCAGGCGCGGCGCGTCGTCGCCGGGCTCGGACGTGATGCGCGTACCGGCGAGATCAGGGCGCAGGGTGGAGCGCACCTCCATGGGCACGCCGGCGCGGCGCGCCGGGCCGATGCAGCGCGGATGCAGCACCTTGCCGCCCATCGTGGCGATCTCCTGGGCTTCTTCATATGAGAGCGCCCGCAAGTGGCGCGCCCCGGCGGTGAGGCGCGGATCGGCGCTGAACAGGCCCGGCACGTCGGTCCAGATCTCCAGCTTTTGCGCTTCAAGCTTGGCGGCGAAATAAGCCGCCGAGGTGTCCGACCCGCCGCGGCCGAGAAGGCAGGTCTCGCCGCGCCCATTGCGGCAGATAAAGCCCTGGGTGAGCACCAGCGTCTCGCCGGACAGGCGCTCTGCAAGCTGAGAGTCCGGGGCGTCGGACACGCCATTATCCAGATAGGCGCGCGCATCCTCGCCGTCGTTTTGCGCAGCCAGCGCGTCGCGGGCGTCGAGGCCGGACGCGGTGAGGCCTTCGGCTTTGAGACATTCAAGCCCCAGCCGGCTCGCCATCAATTCACCCAGCGCCAGGGCTTCAGCGCGCACGCGCGGGCTCGCCTCGCCGATCAGCGCCACGCCGGCGCTGAGCCGGTCCAGCGTTTGAAACGCGGCTGACAAAAGCGCGTCGGCGTCGAGCCCGGCCTTGGCGGCGAAGTCGCGATGGACCTGCTTGATCGCGTCGGCCGCCGCCTCGCCGCGCCCCGCCAGCGCTTCACCGGGCAGAGCTTCCAGCGCATTGGAGACGCCGGCGAGCGCCGAATGCACGATGAGGACCTTGCCGCCCTCCTCCAGCCGCACCTTCGCCAACGCGGCGATGGTGGTCCAGCGCGCGGGATCGGCGACGGACACGCCGCCGAATTTCATCACGGTCCAGTCGGAAAGGCGGGGGGAGGATGTCATCAAAAAGGTCCGGTCAATCTGTTCGCATGTGCGAGATAGCGCGCCCGGCTGCTGCACGCAAAGCATGGAAGCGTTTTTCACGCCTTGGATCGTGCGCGTCTTCACGCTAGCAAGGAGTGAGACCGCGTAAAGACGATATGACTTTCATTTTAGGGAGGCCCGCAATGGCCGACGAACCGCACCGCATCACCTTCCTGGCGAAGACCTTTTCCGCCGCCGCGCTGGAGTTTCACCGCGGCCGGATGTCCGAGCGCGGATACCGCATGGAAGGGCGCATCGAGCCCACCGTGTTCCACTCCATCGAGGAGAACGGCGACACCAAGCCGGCCTTCAACGGCGAGCCGCTGTTCACTGTGACGTTCGTGAAGCGCGAGGACTAGGTGAGCTCAGCCAGCCTCGTTTCCGCCGAAGCGGTCGCCAAGACGTTCAAGAAGGCCGCAACGGCCCAGGAGGCCGTGGAGCGCCTGGCCGAGCTCTATGAGTGCTCGGTCGCCGCCTTGCGCGACGAGCTGAAAATCTATTTGGACGGCGGACCTCCGCCCAGCGAAGCCGAACGCTTCGCGGGCGCGTTCTCCTATCCCGAGCTGCGCATCACCTATCTGCCGGAAGGTGCGGTGCCGCCGGTGAGCCGGGCCTTCGGCAAGTTCTCCGAAGCCGGAACCTATGCGCGCACCGTGACCAATCCGGCGCGGTTCCGGCGCTATCTCATCGAGCAGATAGAGCTTCTGGCCGGCGAGTATCCCATCAAGATCGAGACCGGCCTGTCCACGCAGGAGATCCCCTTCTCCTATGTGCTGGACGGCGCTGAAGGCCTCGACATGGACGCCGCGAGCCCGGCCGAGCTGGTGCGTCACTTCCCCTACGCCGATCTGGCGATGGTGGACGACGCGCTTCCCAATGGCGACCGGCCGAGCCTGCCGGGGCTTCCGCGCCCGCTGTCGCTGTTCGACGCGGCGCGGACCGATTACTCGCTCCAGCGCATCAAGCACTATACCGGCACGCCCAGCGAGGATGTGCAGGACTTCATCCTGTTCACCAACTATCACCGCTATGTGGACGCCTTCGTGGAGTGGGCGGCCGAGCAGCTGAAGGGCGACAACGAATACGAGGCGCTGTCCGCAGCCGGCTTCGTGCGCGTCACCGCCGACACCGAAGATCCCGTCGGCGAGATCGCCGGCGCGCCCTGGCGCCGGTTTCAGATGCCGGCCTACCATCTGGTGGCGCCCAACGGGCGCGGGATCACCATGGTCAATATCGGGGTGGGCCCGTCCAACGCGAAGACGATCACCGACCATCTCGCCGTGCTGCGGCCTGAATGCTGGCTGATGGTGGGCCATTGCGGCGGGCTGCGCCATTCCCAGCGGCTCGGCGATTACGTGCTCGCCCACGCCTATCTGAGATATGACAGCGTGCTGGACAAGGATCTGCCGGTGGAGATCCCGATCCCGCCCATCGCCGAGATCCAGGTGGCGCTGCAAAAGGCGGTGGAGACGGTGTCGGGCGATTCAGGCGACGCGCTGAAGCGCCGCCTGCGCACGGGAACCGTGGTGACCTACGCCGACCGGAACTGGGAGCTGCGCTATCTGCAGGAAGCGCGGCGCATCAACCAGTCGCGCTCCATCGCGGTGGACATGGAAAGCGCGACCATCGCGGCCAACGGCTTCCGCCTCCGCGTGCCCTACGGCACGCTTTTGTGCGTGTCGGACAAGCCGCTCCACGGCGAGCTGAAACTGCCCGGCGCAGCCAACCGCTTTTATCAAAAAAGCGTGAGCGAGCACCTGGCCGCGGGCATCGAGGCGGTGGAGATTCTCAAGCGTGAAGGTTCTGCGGGGCTGCACTCGCGCAAGCTTCGAAGCTTCGACGAGCCGCCCTTCCGGTAGAGCCTTTTTTAGCGAAAGTGGGTACCGGTTTCGCGGTTCGAAAAGGCGACAAGCCAAAGCGTTAGAGCGATCCTGGTCGATCAGAATTGACCGAAATCGCTCTAGCGCAGCCGTCTCTAGTGCTTCTCATTCATCCCGGGCATGACCGCTGCGGTGAGCAGGGACAGCACGATGGCGATGATGATGCGCGCGATCATGGTGAAGAAGAGCAGGAGGATCGCGCCCTCCTCGATCAGAAGGTCGAGCCAGACCCGGTACTTCACCGGGATGTCGGGCTCGACGATGACCGCCTCCACGTCCTTGGCGCGCTGAACCATCCAGTTCAGGCCTTCGGGATACAGGATGCCCAACGCAATGAGCATCACGTAGGACAGAACAAACGACAAGAAGATCGTGAAAGTGGCGTTGGCGGTGCGCCCGAAAATACGGCCCATCGTGAAATCCCTCGTATTGGCTCGCCCCGGCCCCCCGACCGGTGCGTTAATCGAAGCTTAACACCGCAGCCCCTTGCTGTAACGCCTACTCGACGCGAGTGATCCGCGCCGGCGAGCCGTCCGGCGTCCAGGCGCGGCTTTCAAAGCGGTCGCCAACCGAAACATCGCGCCAGGGCATGCAGGTCTCGTACTCCATGCCGCGCGGGGGCCTGACGATGACGCACAGCGTCCGCCCGTCGAATTGCCAGAAGCCGGTGGCGCCGCGGCTGTCCTCATAGCGGCCGCCGCGCCGGAACTGGGCGTTATAGCGCCCGTCTTGCGTCTCCACGGCGTAAACGCGGCCTTCGGGGCCCAGCGCCTGCGCGCCGGCCGGCGCCGACGCGGTCGCGGCGAATGCGGCCAGCGTCAGCACCGCCGCCAGTGCAAAGCCGATAAAATGTTTCATGTTGGCGCCCCCCGCCGGTCATAGTGACGATCTTGAACCGCGACGCAAGCGGCGGGCCAGCCGCCGCATTGCGCCGTCCCAGGCCCGCTGCAAACGTCCACCCGGGGCGGCGTCACCCGTGCGGGCCGGCCTTCAGACCGGGCTCAGACCGGCAGGCTGACCCGGGCGCGAAGGCCGCCAAGGGGCGAATGCTCCAGGCGCAGCTCGCCGCCATGGGCGCGCACCGTGTCACGGGCGATGGCGAGCCCGAGGCCGACGCCGGTGCGGTTGGCGTTGCGGCTTTCATCAAGCCGGCTGAACGGGCGAAACGCCTCTTCACGCGCTTCTGGGGCGATGCCGGGGCCGTCATCATCGATGCAGATATCGGCGCGCAGCCCGTTGCGCCGCGCGCTCAGGCTGACCGTCTCGGCGTGGGCGGCGGCGTTCTGGACCAGATTGGCCAGAGCGCGCTTCAGGGCGTTTTCGCGCCCGTGAACCGCCAACCCCTCTTCCACATCGAGCTGCAGATCGACGCCCTCGCGCGCCGCGTCGTCGCCCAGCGCCTCGCACAGCATGACCAGATCCACCCGGTCCGGCTCCTCGCCCGCCTGACCGCGCGCGAAGGCGAGATACTCCTCCAGCGCCGCCTCCATCTCCGCGATGTCGCGCCTCGCCGCCTCGCGCTCGTCGCTGGCGGGCATCAGGGCGAGCTGCAGGCGCAGGCGCGTCAGCGGCGTGCGCAGATCATGACTGACGCCGGCGAGCAATTGCGTGCGCTGCTCCATATGGCGCTTCAGACGCCCGCGCATGTCCATGAAGGCGAGCGCGGCCTGGCGCACTTCGCGCGCGCCGGCGGGCTTGAAGCGCTCCAGATCCTGGCCGCGCCCGAACGCCTCTGCGGCCTCGGCGAGCTGGCGGATCGGCTTGACCTGATTGCGGATGAAGATGATCGCCACAGTGGTCAGAAGCAGGCTGGCGCCGAACAGCCAGATCACGAAGATATGCCCGGTGGTGGCGAACACCCGGTCGCGCACGGCGATGAAGCGCAGCACGTCGCCGTCCACCGCCACGCGAATATCGACATATTCAGGATAGCGCGTGGTGTCGAACCAGAAGGACTCGTCCAGCCGGGCCGTCAGGGCGCTGCGCAGGGTGCGGTCCAGCACCCGGAAGAACGCCGTGCGGCGGCTCGCCGGCAGGGCCTCGTCGTCGCGCAGATCAACGCTGAGGCCCGTGGTGTCAAAGGCCGTGCGCGCGATCTCGTCGAACCCGGACGGGCCGGCGCGCTCATAAAGCGCCACCACCATGGCGACGTCGCCCGCCACGCTTTCGGACAGGCGCGCCGTGGTGGTCTGCCAGTGCTGCTCGAAGAACGCCCAGGTCACCGCCACCTGCATCAGCGCCACCGGCAGCACGATGATCAGAAGCGAGCGCTGAAACAGGCCGGTGGGCAGATAGCGCTTGATGGACAGCCGCATGGCCTAGACCCGCCGATCGCCGGCGGTCACCGGTTCGGCGACCAGCTTGTAGCCCTCGCCCCGCACCGTCTGGACCCAGACCGGCGCCTTGGGATCGGCCTCCAGCTTGCGGCGCAGGCGTGTGATCTGAACATCCACCGCCCGCTCGCCGGCGCCGTTGGCGGCGCGCTCCGACAGGGTGAGGCGCGAGACCGGCTCGCCGGGCTCGCTGGCGAGCGCGGTGAGCAGGGCCGCCTCGCCCCCCGTGAGACGCACCGCCGCGCCCTCGCGCGCCAGCTGGCCGGTGGACAGCGTGAACGCCCACGGTCCAAAGCGCACTTCCTTGGGGCCTTTTCGCCGCGGCCGGGCCCGGCGCAGGATCGCCTCCACACGCAAGACCAGCTCTTCAGGCTCAAAGGGTTTGGCGAGATAATCGTCCGCCCCGAGGCTCAGCCCCTTGATGCGGTCCTCCGGCTCGCCGCGCGCGGTGAGCAGGAGGATCGGCGTGTCAGAGCTTTCACGCACGGTTTCGGTGACTTTAAAGCCGTCCACGCCCGGCATCATCACGTCCAGAATGACGAGGTCGAAGCGCATCTGGGACAGGAGCGCCAGCGCGGTTTCTCCGTCCGGCGCCGCCGAAACGCGCAGACCCCGCTCGCGCAGGAACCGTGTGAGGAGCTCGCGGATACGGTCGTCGTCATCGACCACCAGAATGTGGGAGGCGCGCGTCTGCATGGCGTCAATATCCGCCGTTTCTGCGCAGATGCCAACGCCGCCCCAAAGCCATTTCAGCCCCTCGCCCGGCCCTTGCCCCTAATCGCCGTCGAAGCTGGTGAGGCAGGCCGACTTCACGCCCATGGCTTCAAGGCGCTTCGTGCCGCCCAGATCGGGCAGGTCGATGACGAAGCTGGCGCCGACCACTTCGGCGCCGGCCTTGCGCAGCAAAAGGATCGCGGCCTCGGCCGTGCCGCCGGTGGCGATCAGGTCGTCCACCACAAGGATGCGTTCGCCGGGCGCCACCGCGTCGGTATGGATCTCCACCTCGTCGACGCCGTATTCCAGCTCATAGGTCTGCGACAAGGTGGTGTGGGGCAGCTTGCCCTTCTTGCGAACGGGGATGAAGCCCACTGAAAGCTGGTGCGCGACCGCGCCGCCCAGGATGAAGCCGCGCGCCTCGATCCCGGCGACCTTGTCGATCTTGGCGCCGGCATGGGGAAAGACCATGGCGTCCACAGCGCCGCGAAACGCGCGCGCATCGCCCAGCAGCGTGGTGACGTCGCGGAACATGATTCCCGGCTTGGGGTAGTCTGGAATCGTCCGGATCGCCTGCCTGATATAGTCGTCCACGCCGCCCTCCCTGGTTCAAAGCGCGGCGAGCATCGGCGCGGGCGCCCATGCGGTCAAGTGCGCCCGCCCGGCTCAAGCTCAGCGTTCAGCACCGCGCCGAAGCACACGATGAAGGCGCTGATCCACATCCACAGCATCAACACCGCCACCGAGCCCAGCGCGCCGAACGTGGCGTTATAGTCGGCGAAGTTGGAGGTGTAGACCGAGAACCCGAAGCTCGCGACGATCCACAAGAGCGTGGCGGCCACCGCGCCCGGCGCCAGCAGTTTCCAGCCGGGCTTGCGCTCGCGGTCCGGGGCCCAGCGATAAAGCGCGCTCAAGGCCAGGGCGAACAGCGCCACCGCGATCGCCCAGCGCGCCGCCTCGACGCCCGCTTCAGCCAGCGTTCCAAGGCTCACCGCAGCCAGAACGGCCGGGATCGCGCCCACGAGAATCAGCGTCGTCACGGCGTAGAGAATTCCGCCGATGGTGAACAGCAACGCCACGAGGTTGCTCTTCAGGAAGCTGCGCTTGTCGCGTTCGCCATAGGAAAAATGCATCGCCGCGATCAGGGCGCGCGCCCCCTTCGCCGAGCTCCAGAACGCCACGACCAGTGCGATCAGAGCACCCAGGCCCAGCCCGGCGCTGGACCCGCCGGCGATGCGTTCAAGCTGACCGGCGATCACCTCCCATGCGGCCGGCGGCATCATGTCGCCAAAGCTGGCCAGGCGCGTTTCGATCTCGCCCGGCTCTGCGATCAGGCCCCAGACCATGATCGCCGCGCCAAGGGCGGGAAAGATCGCCAGAAAGCCGAAAAACGCCACGCCGCCGGCGATAAAGGAGAGGTTCTCCTGCCCCGCATCCAGCGCCGCGCGGCGCACGGCGGCGACATAGCGATTGGAGCTGATGGCGGACAGCATGGCGGGCCTCGGCTTTTGCTTCGCCTGACCCTAGCGAACGAGAGGGGTCCGAGGTTCCCCTAACCCTCCGCCGGCGGCTCCACATGGAGGGCCTGGGCCACCAGCACCGCCTGGGTGCGGTTGATCACGTCCAGCTTCCGAAAGATGGCGGTGACATGGGCTTTCACCGTGGCTTCGCCGATGCCCATGTCATAGGCGATCTGCTTGTTCAGCCGCCCCGTGGACAGCCCGTGCAGCACCCGCATCTGGGCCGGCGTGAGCTGGGCGAGCTTCGCCGCGGCTTCGGCGGCTTCTTCAGCCTCGGGGTTTGCGCTCTCATCGGGCGCCCAGACATCACCGTCCAGCACCGCGGAGAGGGCTTCACACAGCGTGTTCATGCCCGAGGTCTTCGGGATGAAGCCCGACGCGCCGAACTCCAGCGCCCGCGCCGCCACGCCCGGCGCCTGGCTGGCGCTGATCACCACGACCGGCACGCCGGGATGGGCTTTTCGCAGCTCCGCAAGCCCGATGAAGCCCGAACTGTCGGCCATGTGAAGATCAAGGCAGACCAGCTCTGCGGGGCCCTCCGCAAGGGCGGCGCGGGTCTGTTCCAGCGAGCTGGCCTCGACCACGGCGCGGCCAGGCGCGCTGCGCGCCACGGCGGCCGCCAGCGCCGCGCGAAACAGCGGATGGTCGTCGGCCAGGATGATCCGGGTCTCGCTCAAACGCGCCTCCAAACGAGTGTGTCGAGACCACGCTAGCGCCCGGCGCGGGGCGCGTCCCTCACCAATAAGTCGCAGGCCAAACGGCCCCGATTGCGACCAAGGGCGAATATCGCCGCCCGGGGTTCTCTCCCGATACTGGCGTCAATCGCCCGGAGAGGCGCCGCTCTTCACCGCAGCGACCGTCGCGGCGGTCACCAAAGCCAGGAGACCAGACATGACAACCATCGCCAAGACCTTGCTGGCCGCCGGCGCCTCGGCGCTGGCGCTCACCGCCGGCGCCGCGCAAGCCCAGAGCCCCGGGGATCTGGAAGCGCGCCTGGCGCAGCTGGAGGCCATGGTGGCCGATCTTCGAACCGAGCTGGAGGCCGCGCGCAGCGACACCGCCGCCACCGTAGACCGCGTCGTGCGCCTGGAGCCCCGCCGGCCCGAGCCCAGCCCCGTCCCGGAAAGCGTCGCCACCGCCTCGCAGAGCCCGGACGGCAACGGCTTCATGGCGGGAAACACCCGCGTCACCTATGGCGGCTTCATTGATGTGGACGCGCACCTTACAGATCTGTCCGACGGCGACATCGCCCCCACCTCGATCGCTCGCGATTTCTACATCCCCGGCGCCATTCCGGTGGGCGGAATCGGCGACAGCGAGCCCGATTTCGATGTCACCGCCCAGGGCACGCGCTTCTTCTTCGCCACCTCCACGCCGACAGATCTCGGTGATGTGACGAGCCGGATCGAGTTCGACTTCCTGGGCTCGCCCGGCCGCGACGAGCGGGTCTCCAACTCCTATAATCCGCGGGTGCGGGTGGCCTGGGCCCAGATCGGGAACTGGCGCATCGGCCAGGACTGGTCGACCTTCCAGAACACCGCCGCGATCCCGGAAAGCGCGAGCTTCCTGGTGGCGTCCGACGGCATGATCTTCGTGCGCCAGGCGCAGGTTCGATACACGCGCGGCGACTTCCAGTTCGCGCTGGAAAACAGCGACACCACCATCACGCCGTTCGGCGGCGGCGGGCGGATCGACATGGGCGACGGCGCCCTGCCCGATCTGGTTGCGCGCTATAATATCGGCGGCGAGGGCCGCAATATCGCGCTCACCGGCATCGCCCGGCGCCTCTCGGCGCAAAGTGGCGGTATTGACGGCGACGCCTTCGGCTGGGGCCTGTCGGTGCAGGGCCGGGTTTCGCTCACCAACAGCTCGGATCTGCGCTTCTCGCTCACCGGGGGCGAAGGGGTCGGGCGCTATATCGGCCTCAATGCAGTCAATGGCGCGGTGGCCACGGCGACCGGCGATCTGGAGCCCATCCCGGTGATGGGCGGGCTCCTGGCCTGGCGCCAGGAGATCGGCGGCGGGCGCCGGTTCAATCTCGGGGTCTCGGTGTTGCAGGCCGACAATGACGTCGCCCTCACCGGGCTCTCCGCGACGCGGTCTGTGGCCTCGGCCTTCGGCGCGCTGATGATCCCGCTGGCGCCCGGCGTGACGCTCTCCGGCGAGCTTCTGATCGGCGAGCGCGAGCTGGAGGACGGCGCCTCCGGCTCCATCACCCGCGCCACCATCTCCACCAAGTACACGTTCTGAGCTAGCAGCCGGGATCGCAGACGCCGCATCAGGGTTTTCCAAGCTGGCCATCCCCCTGTACCCTCTTTGAAAAGACCGGGGAGGGTCATTCATGAAACGCATCGCGCTGGGCGCAGGGGTCGTGCTCGCCCTTGTCATCGCCGGACTGTTCGCCGCCGGCCTTCGGCTGTCGCCGCTGCACACCCGCAGCTTTGATCCGGGCGCCGCGATCGAGGCGGCGGGCGCCTATTCGGCCGAGGTGACGCGCGATGAATGGGGCGTGCCCCGGGTGATCGGCGAGACCGACGCCGACGCCGCCTTCGCCATCGCCTGGGCCCACGCCGAGGATGATTTCTCCACCATTCAGGAGAGCTTGCGCGCCGGGCTGGGCGCGCAAATGCTGGCGAAGAACGAGAGCGAGGCGCGCACCGCCTACATCGTCCAGCTTCTGCGGATCCGCGACGATGTGGAGGCCCAATATGACGGACTCAGCCCGGACGTTCGCACGGTGCTGGAGGGCTATGCCGACGGGCTCAATCTCTACGCCGCCCATCACCAGAGCGAAGCCGAGCCGGACCTGTTTCCGGTGACGGGTGAGGACATTGCGGCGCTGTCAGGGTTTTTCTCGCCGCTGTTTTACGGGCTCGGCGACGTGCTGGCCTCGCTGGCCGCTCCGGACGTGGAGGATGATCCCACGCGCGGCCAGGCGCTGCAGGTGATGCTGCAGAACGGGCCGGCCACCGAGCTTGGGTCCAACGCCTTTGCGGTGGCGCCGTCAAAATCCGCCGACGGCGCGGTGCGCATCATGATCAACTCTCACCAGCCGGTGGACGGGGCGCTGGCCTGGTATGAAGGCCATCTGATCTCTCAGCAGGGCCTGAACGTCGCAGGCGGCATGTTCCCCGGCGCGCCGGCGGTGCATCTGGGCGTCAATCCGGGCCTCGCCCAGGCCGCCACGATCAACCATCCAGACCTGATCGACGTCTATGAGCTGGTGCGCGAGGGTGACGGCTATGTGCTGGACGGCGAGGCCCGCGCGTTTGAAACCCGCACCGCGACCATGACCGTGCAGCTGTTCGGCCCCTTCGCCTGGCGGGTCACGCGTCCCGCGCACTGGTCGGCCCACGGCCCTGTGCTGGAGACCGACAGCGGCGCGTTTGCGATCCGCTACGCCACCATAGGCGATATCGCCTTTATCGAGCAGGCCTACAACATGATGCGGGCGCGTACGCTTGAGGCGTTTGAGTCCGCCGTGCGTCAGGGCGCCATGGGCAACACCAACCGTATCGTCGCCACGCGCGACGGCCGCATCGCGCGCTACTATCTCGCCCGCATGCCGGCGCGCCCCGATATTGACGGCGTCGACTGGGAAGGCGTGCTGCCAGGGGACCGCTCCGAGCTGATCTGGCAGGGGTTCGAGCCGTTCGAGGCGATGCCCCACATGATCGACCCGGACGCCGGCTATGTGCTGGACGCCAATCACTCGCCCTTCAACGTCACCACCACTGAAGACGACCCCGACGCCGCCGACTATCCGGAGCGCTACGGGATCGAGACCAGCATGACCAATCGCGGGCGGCGCGCCGTTTCGCTCATGGCCGGCCTGGAGACGGTGTCGCGTGAGGCGCTGCTCGCGGTGAAGCATGACACCGCCTACGACCGGCTAAGCTATGCCGGCGCGATGCAGGCCCGCATCACGGACATGGACTGGAGCGAGGACCTGCAGCCGGCCGCCGACGCGATCACGGCCTGGGACCGGGAGACTGATCTTTCCAACACAAACGCCGGGCTCGCCATCATGACGGCGTTGCAGCTCTACGCCTCCGAGCAGGACTTTGCGCAGATCAGCGACCCTGCGATCCGCGACGCGCTGGCCCGTTCGGCGGCGCTTTTGAGCGAGCATCACGGCCGCATCGATCCGCCTTGGCGGGAGGTGAATTTCCTTCATCGCGGCGAGGGGCGCATCGCCCTGGCCGGCGGACCGGACACGCTGCGCGCGGTGAATTCCATCATCGACGAAGGCACCGGAACCCTGCGCATGGCGTCGGGCGACGGGCTTTACATGCTGGCGGAATGGGCGCCGGGCGCGGACCTGCCCGAGGTCTTCGCCGTGCACCAATTCGGCGCCAGCCAGGATCCCGCCTCGCCCCACTATAATGATCAGATGGAGATGTTCGCCGCCCAGGAGCTGCGCCGGGCGCCCATGAGCGAGGCGGATGTGCGCGCCGCGGCTGTGAGCGTCTACCGCCCCGGTGAGTGATCGCTCACCAGGCGCAGGGCCGCGTCCAGAACCGCCTCGCGGCCCGCGCCCGCATCAAGGCGCGGCCAGGTGATCTCGCCGGGGTCCCACGCGGTCTGCTTTTCCACCACGGCGACGTCGGCGTCGCTGGGATCGTTGGTGCGCGCGGCCACCCGGTCGTGCATGACCTTCCGGTCGGCGTCGAGCCAGATCCCGATGAACGAGGCCCCGGTTCGGCGGGCCAGGTCCACGACTGCGTCGCGGTCTTCGGGATTAAGGTGCACCGCGTCGAGGATCACCGACGCGCCGGCCTCCAGCGCCGCCCGCGCCTTCGCGCGCTGGCGCTCATAGACCTTGCCCGCAGCCTCTTTTGTGTAGGCGTCCGGCGGGATCCGGTCGTTCCAGTCGAGCCCCAGCGCCGCCTTGCGCTCCAGGTCCGACTTGATCACCCATAGCCCCGCCGGTCCGCCCAGCTCCAGCGTCAGAGCGTCCGCCAGTGTTGATTTTCCAGACCCTGACAGCCCGCCGACGGCGAACAGGCGCGCCGGACGCGGCTCGGCGAATTCAGCGGCGAGATCAAGCCAACGGCGTCCCTCCTCGCTGTCCTCACCGTCGCGGTTGAAGCTGGTCAGCGCCCGAACCAGAGCCCGCACGGCGCAGAACGGGTCCAGTAGCGCCGCGCCGGCGGCCCCGTCCGCGTCCTCCCCCGCCAGATATTGCCCGGCCAGCGCCGCGGCTTCAGCGCGCAGGCCCAGCCGCGCCAGATCGGCGATCAGAAAAGCGAGGTCGTAGAGCACGTCCACGGTGGCCAGCTCTTCGTCGAACTCCAGCGCGTCAAACGGGACCGGCTCACCGTCCAGGCGGACGATATTATTGAGGTGGAGATCGCCATGGCAGCGCCGCACAAAGCCCCCCGCCGCACGGGCGTTCAGCACATCACGGCGGGCGTCGAACGCGGCTTCGAGATTGCGTGCGGCCGCCGCGACGGCGCCGCCCTCCGGCGCCGCAGCGTTCAGCCGGTCCATGAGCGGATCAAGCACGCGGCGAATGCGGCCATGGCCGTCCCGATCCTCACTGACGCTGGAGCGCGCATGGGTTTTGCGCGCCATGGCCGCGAGCTTGCGCGCCTCAACAAGGCCAAGGCCGCCCTCCCTGGCGATATGGCTGTAGAGCGCATCCTGATCAAAGCGGGCCATGACCAGCACCGGCTCCACCCGCCGCCCCGGCCCGTCAAGAGCGAGACCCTCCGGCTCGCGCGTGATCCAACTCAGCCGGCGATAGATCTGCGGCGCGGCGGGGGCGTTGAGATCCAGCTCAGCCTGAAGCGCGGCGCGGCGCTTTTCCACCGTCGTGAAGTCGAAAAATCCCAGATCCACCGGCCTTTTCAGCTTGTAGGCGGTGTCTGCGGCGAGCACCACCAGCGCGCCATGGGTCTCGATCGTGTCCACGGCCGCGCCGTCATGGGTCGCCGGATCGGTGAGGAAACCGGCGATGTCGCGGCTGAGGCGAGACTCGCTCACGCGCTTTTCTGGCTGGGCGTAAACAGGGCGGCGCGGCGCCGCCAGCGCGGCGCTCCGGCGAGGAAGCGCAGACCGGCGTCGGGGGAGAGCCGCGCCAGCATGGCGTTCAGCCAGAGAGCGGCGGGTTCCGGCCCACCTTCAAGCTGCCGCAACAGCTTGCGGGTCACGGCGCGGGCGAACCGGCGCGGTGCGGGCGGCGCCATCATCCTGCCACCGCTGGAAAAGCGCGTGGCCGCCGCCTCGGCCCAGCCGGTCAGGCGCAGCGCCTCGACGCCCGGACCAAAGCGCAGCCCCCCGGCCCCGGCGCGCGCCTGCAGCACCGCGCCGCGCAGGCTGTCCGCCTCGCCGGGATCCAGCGGCGCCACCAGGCGCCGCTTCATGACTGTGGCGGGATCCGCGCCCAGCGCCTGCAGGCGGGTGTTGAGACGCGCCTCCAGCCCGTCGCCCTGATCACCGGGCCGGGCCAGGCGCAACGCTTCGATCAGAACCTCGCCGCCCGGCAGCACAAGCGTCTGGTCAAACCCGACCCCGCCCTCCTCGCAAAACGCCGTGGACAGGGTGAATCCGGGCTCCGCATCGACATCGCGGCCCACCGCGCTCCACGCGATCTGGGTCCAGGCGCGCGCCGACACGACGCCGCCGCGCATCGGGCGAGTGTCCACGAAGAGACGCGCGCGCGCCACGCCGAGGCTGGTCTCAAGGCGAACGGAGCGGCCTTCATTGACCACGCCGTCAATGCGCACGTTTTCTTCAAGGCGGGCGGCTGGCGTTCCGGCCAAACGCTCCAGCGCCGCAGCCTGTGCGTCCTGGGCGGGCACATGGAACAGACGCACCCTGGAAAGCGGCGCGGCGGCGCGCCCGCCAAGGTTCACCGTATCAAAACTCGCGGTGACATGGCTGGACAGGGCGTGGCCGGGCTCGGCGGGAAACACCCAGCGGCGCGGATTGACGGCGACCGTGCGCGGCTCCAGCACCAGCACCTGCAAACGCAAGGCGGGATGGGCCAGGGCGCCGGCCAGGCTCAACCCCGCCGCGCCCGCTCCCGCGATGATGATGTCAGCCTCAAGCGTCATGGCGGCCACCATACTCCAGCCCCGCACACGCCTGCGATGTCGGCGCGCAGCTTTGCGGACTTGGTTCGTTGCGTGGTGCAGGATAGCGTAACCCATACCGGCGCGGCCAGTGCGGATCGCCAAAAGCCCGAGGCGTTTATGGACATGCAAATCACCAAGCGCGCCAAGCGCAAGGAAGCGACGCGTCGCGCCGTGCTCGCCGCGGCCCGCGAAGTTTTCCATCAGCGCGGCTATGACGGCGCCACGATCGCGGCCATCGCCGCTTCGGCCAACGTGTCTCCCGGCACGGTGCTGAATGCGGCCTCCACCAAGATCGGTCTTCTGAACGCGGTGATGCGCGAGGATTTCGAGCGCCTGGGCGCGGACTGCGAGACTCTGTCCGGCAGCCTGTCGGGCGGCGCGCGCGACATTGTCGGCGCCCTTCTGGAGCAGCATCTGGCGCGCCACTGCGCCGATCTTGACCTGATGGCGGCCATGCTCGGCCATTGCTGGCTGGGACAGGGCGATGATTTTCAGAATTTCTACGCCAATCTGGATCTCGCTTGGCGCCCGGTGCGCGACGCGCTGGAGCGCGCCGCGTCCCAGGGTCTGATCGACGAGAGCGTCTCGCTGGACGATCTCGTAGCGTTTCTGCAGGACGCCTATCTGGCCGTGCTGCGCCGGTGCGTGACCAATGATCTTGATCTGTTTTCGGCGAGCGCGCTCATGCGCGCCCGCCTCACCATGATCTTCGGCGCTGTGGCGAAGGGCTAACCGCAGCCGAGGTGCGAAGCGTCGATCAGTCCTTCGAGGATTAGTCCATCGGGCAGGCGTAGAGCCCGCGCGGCCAGTCGCCAGGCTGGGACGGATAATCACATATGATGTAGAGACACGCGCCGCTGGAGTCGGTGTACTCGGTACAATTGGGCGGGATCTCGCTATTCAGCAGGCGGGCCAGCTCGGTCGAGCTCAAGCGGGGCTCCGGCGCGCTGTGGGCCGCCGGCATGCTCCAACCGGACGCCGCCACGAAGGCGGTGGCGGCGACAAAAACACCAAGAATGCGTGACATGTGAGTCTCCATATTTTCCAATAGAGGCACTCAGCGCTGAGTTGTTGCAGCCTATCACGCTCCCGCAAGAAGGTCACGACCAAAACTTTTGATTTTACTCCGCCGGGGAGAGCCGCAGCACGTCGCCTTCCAGATCGTCCACCAGCACATAAACCGCGCCGTCGGGGCCCACCCGCACGTCGCGGAAGCGCTGATCGCGGTCGGTGAGCAGGTCTTCGGTGGAGATCACCCGGTCGCCGTCCATCTCCAGGCGCTGCAGCGTCATGCCGGCCAGCGCCGAGACGAAGAGATCGCCCCGCCAGTTCGCGAACGCCTCGCCGTCATAGAAGGCGAGCCCGGCCGGCGCGATGGAGGGATTCCAGTACCAGATCGGCTGCTCCATCCCCTCGGCCTCGCGGTCCTCGGAGATGATGGTGCCGTCATAATTGATCCCGTAGGTGATCTCCGGCCAGCCGTAATTGGCGCCGGCCTGCAGCACGTTCACCTCGTCGCCGCCGCGCGCGCCATGCTCGTGGGCGATCACCGAGCCGGTCTCGGGATGGCGCCCGATCCCTTGCACATTGCGGTGGCCGTAGGAGTACACCCCCGGCGCAGCGCCTTCGATCACCGGATTGTCCCCGGGGATCGATCCGTCGAGATTGAGGCGCACCACCGTGCCCAGATGGTTTTCCGGATTCTGCGCCTGGTCCTGATAATTCCCGCCATCGCCCAGGGTGACGAACAGCGTGCCGTCGGGGTTGAACAGGATGCGCCCGCCGAAATGGAAGCCCCGCTCTTTTTCAAAATTGACCTTGAACAAATCCTCCACATCGCTCAGCGCGGTGAGATCCTCGCTCAGCCGCCCGCGGGCGAGCACGGTGCGGTTGGCGTCCACCGCGCCTTCCGAATAGGTGAAGTACAAATACCGGCTTTCCGCAAAATCCGGCGCCGGGACGATGTCCAGCAGCCCGCCCTGGCGCTCCGCCAGCAAATCCTCGGGAAGGCCGGTGACGGGGGCCTCGCGAAGCCCGTCCGCGGTGATCACGCGCAAGGCGCCTTCGCGCTCGGACACCAGCATCTCGCCGGACGGCAGGAAGGCCAGAGACCAGGGATAGGCCAGGCCCTGGGCCAGCGTTTCGACGGTGAAGCTTTCCTGCTCGCTTTCGGTCACGTCCTGGGCGAGGCCCGGCGCGGCGAGCGCCATGGCGAAGGACGTTGCAAGCAGGGCTTTGGCGGGTCGAAGCATGAGGACTCTCCAGGATCGATGTCGATTGGCGGCGCTTAAGCGCGACATGGGTGCTAACATAAGGCTGAAGGCGGCTCGTGAAAGGGGGCTGGCGCGGCGATGGCGGCTTGCCAGCCTCGCCACGCTCTGGTAAATCGCCCGCCTCTGTTGAAGCGACCCGGCGCGAAAACCGACGGGGCACCCCATCGGTCCTTCGCGTGTGTTACATTATTCAGGATTAAACGCCTGAGCCCGAAGAACCGAGGGAGAGAAGACCATCGTTCAGATCGTCGTGCGCGATAACAACGTTGAGCAAGCGCTCAAAGCGTTGAAAAAGAAAATGCAGCGGGAGGGCACCTTCCGCGAGATGAAGCGCCGCAACCACTACGAAAAGCCCTCCGAGAAGCGGGCGCGCCAGAAGGCGGAGGCCATCCGCCGCGCCCGCAAGCTGGCCCGCAAGCGCGCCCAGCGCGAAGGCCTGCTTCCGAAAAAAGGCGGCGGCAGCGCGCGCCGCTAGGCGTCGCGCTTACCGCTGACCCTGAGGCGCAAAAGCGCCTCGCGCCGGTCGCAAACCAGATGAAAAACGCCGCGCTGACGCATCAGCGCGGCGTTTTTTCGTGTCTGATTGCGGCCGCGCCACCGGTCCGGCAGGTCACGCGCAAGGCGCGACCGGCGTAGCGGGCTGGCCGGGCTAGGCGCCCTTCTTCTTCAGCCGGAAGAAGCGGCGCACCGAATCGGCGTCCGCCTGACGCAGCGCGCCTTGGCGGAACACGGCCGCCGCGCCCCAGACCACCAGAACCGTGGTGAAGATCATCAGGGCGCTCGCGCCCACCAGCTCCCAGAGCGGCGGATCGGACGGCAGACGCGCCATCATCAGGAAGGGCGTCCAGAGCGGGAACCAGCTCGCCGCGCGCAAGAGCACCGAATCGGTGGCCTCGATGGAGAAGAACAGGAAGAACATGGGCAGGAGCAGCGTCCAGATCACCGGACCCATGAGGGTCTGGGCGTCCTGCAGCGTGTCGCACAGCGAGCCCATGGCCAGGAAGATCGCTCCATACATGAGATAGCCGGCCGCAAAGAAGAACAATGCGGCGAGCAACAGGCCGGGATCGAAAAGGCTGCCCAGAAGCGCGGCGATCTCGGGATTCATCCCCGCCATGACCGCGCCGCCCAGCAGCGCCAGCCCGCCGCCCACCGCGCCCCATATGGCGAACAGGGTGAACGAGACGCCCGCCACGCCGGCCAGCTTGCCGATCAGGATTTCATGGAAGCGCGCGGTGGAGAGCAGGAGCTCGATGATCTTGCCGCCCTTCTCCTCCACCAGGCTCGTCAGGAGCATGTTGGCCACCGAGAACACGGCGAGCCAGAGCACGAAGGCGATGGCGATCGCCACGAAGAAGGGCGCGCGGTCGGCCCGCGTCACCTCGGCGCCGGCCTGGGCGCCGGGACGCGCGTCGATCTCGACCACCACCGGGTTGAGCGCCATGACCGACTCCAGCGCCTCGGGCGTCAGGCCGCGCTCCATGAAGGCCGCTTCGCGAAAATGAGTGCGCAGCACGCTGCGCACGGCGTCGCTGACCCCGTCGCTGGTGATGTTGGTGGAATGGTATTCGATCTGGACCGGCGCCTCGGGCGCGGGGCGAAGAATCACGGCGGCGAAGAGCGCGCGCTCGCCCTCGGGGGTGTCTATGGTGCGAGCCCCGGTGAGATAGGGCCGCAGCGCCTCGATATCACGCGCCGGCGGGTCGACCATGACGCGCTCGCGCCGCTCGCCGCCGAGCGCGGCGCCCGCCTCGCCCAGGCCCGCCTGCGCAGCCGCTTCGTCCAGATAGCTCAGCCCGTCCGGGTCCTGATCGAACACGGCGAGCGCCTCTTGCGCCGCCGCCTCGCCGCGCATGGTCGCCACCATGGCCTCAAGCCGGCCGCGAACCTCGTCGCGCCGTTGCGCCTCGAGTCTGTCGCGCACGACCTGATCCAGGCCCTGACCGGTCTCGTCGATCACCGTGAAATAGCGTGTGGGCTGGGAGTCCTGAATGAGGCCCGGCAAGGCGCCGCCGATGGCGGCGAAAATCGGCACGGCCAGGATCGACAGCCAGAAGCCCCAGGTGGCGACATAAGACAAATATTCGCGCCGGGCGATGAGATAGCTTGCGCGCATGGGATCAGACCTCGCTCAGGGCAGGTTGGCGGTCGGTGACGTCACCGGCGCGCTCATCGCCCACCAGGGCCACGAAGGCGTCGTGCAGATGGGGGCGGCGCGGCTCGAACCGGGTCAGCTTGACCCCGGCCTCCACGAGGGCGCGCAGCACCGCCTGGGCGTCGGCGCCCGATTTCAGGGTCAGGCGCCAGACGGTCTCGGCTTCGCTTTCTTCCAGCGCTTCCAGATCCCCGAAAGGCGCCACGGTGGCGGCCATGGGCTCGCCGGGCGGGGCGGCCAGAACGACCTGGCGCGGCACCCGGGCCAGCGCCTCCTCCACCGAGCCGTCGAACACCTTCTCGCCGCGCGCCATCAGCACGATGCGATTACACAATCGCTCGGCGTGCTCCATCACATGGGTGGAGAACAACAGCGTGCGTCCCGCCTCGGCCTGCTCGCGGATGATATCTTCAAGGAGCTGCTGATTGACCGGATCGAGCCCGGAGAACGGTTCGTCCAGAATGATGAAATCCGGCTCGTGGACGATGGCCGAGATGATCTGGACCTTCTGGGCCATCCCCTTGGACAGCTCCTTGATCTTCTTCCTCGCCGCGTCGGCCAGACCAAAGCGCTCCAGTAGCGCGCGCGCCCGGCGGCGCGCCGCGTCGGCGGGCACCCCCTTGAGGCGGGCGAAGAACACGATCACATCCTCGGCGCGCATCTTTCGATAGACGCCGCGCTCTTCGGGCAGGAAGCCCACATTATCCATGCCGGCGGCGTCCGGCGCCTTGCCGAACAGGCGCGCCGTGCCTGAATCCGGCGTGATAACGCCCAGCGCCATTCGCAGCGTGGTGGTCTTGCCCGCGCCGTTAGGGCCGAGAAAACCGGTGATGTCGCCGCGGCGCGCACTCCATGTGACGTTCTTCACAGCTGGTTTCCCGCCGAAACTCTTCGACAATCCCTCCAGCTCAAGCGCGTATTCGCTCATCGCGTGTCATCCCTTCCGGCAGCCTGACTTCCTCTTTAGGGTGTTGCGTTGCGGTGATAAAGCCGCGCGCTCGGGTTCTGTGACCTGAAGCGCACTGATAGACGGAGACGCCCGCATGGCCGACCAGCCCTTTCCCATCGATTTCGCCACGCTGAGCCCCGACACGAGGCCGCGCCGCTGGCTGGTCCTCCCCGCCGGGTTTCAGGCCGAAGCGACCCCGGATCAGGAAAGCCCGGTCTTTCAGGCCGGCCGCGATGCGGTGATCCAGGCGTTTCGCGAAACCGGCCTCGCCGCGCCGCGCACGACGCTGACCCGCGAGAGCGGCGGCCAGATCGAGATCGTGCAGAAAAGCGCCGTGTTCGGCTTTCCCGACTATGTCACCGCCCAGGCGGTGGAGACGCCCCAAGGAACCGGCTTGTGTCTCTACTCGCGCGCGGCGATGGGGCGGTATGATTTCAACGTGAACCGCAAGCGGGCCGAGGCCTGGCTGCAGGAAACGGCGAGCCGGCTCTCGACTTGAACCGCTAGGCGCTGGGCAGCGCGAAATACAGCAAGTCCAGCGCCGGCGGCTCGGCCACGCCCAGCTGGCGCAGCATGTGCGTCGCCTGACCGCGATGATGGGTCTGGTGGTTGAACATGTGGGCCAGGATGAGTTTCAACGGCAACGCCTTGGGCTCGCCGCGGGTGTTTTGGTACTCCACCACGGCCTCGAGCCCGGCCGGGTCCAGGTCGGCGATGAAAGCGGAGAGTCGCTTGTCCTCCACTTCGCGCGCTTCGCGCAGCGTGTTGAAGTCAGCAAACAGGATCTCATCAAGCCGGCTCGGCGCCTCGCCCTCGCCGGTGAGGCGTCGCAGCCAGATCCGGTCGGCGCCCAGCATGTGGTTCAGCGTGCCGTGCAGGCTCTGGAAATAGCCGCGAATGTCGCGCTTGCGCTCAAAGTCATTGAGCGCGGTGGCCGCGTCGTAGAGCCGGGCGTTGGCCCAGGCGTTATAGGCGGCGAGGCGTTTGAAGTGCTCATGCACGGCGTGGAAATTCCCAAAAGTGACCGGCTTCCATGATAGGTCTTACCCCATGACGGAACAGGAAAAGAAGGCGCACGCAAGATTAATTGCGCTTAAGGACGAGCTTGCAGCCTTGTCCGAAACGGCTGCGGAGGACCGCAAGCCGGTGAGCCTCGACCAGCAATCAGTGGGTCGATTGTCGCGTCAGGACAGCCTCCAGGTCCAGGCCATGGCCAAGGCCGCCAACGCGCGGCGCGCCGGCGAGCTGCGCCGCATCGACGCGGCGCTCCACCGGATCGAGGAGGGCGAGTACGGCTGGTGCGTGGAATGCGGCGAAGCGATCGGCGAGAAGCGCCTGGAGATCGATCCGGCCGCGCCGCGCTGCCGCGCCTGCGCGTGATCGCCGCGCCGAAAGTCTGGATTCGTCTCACCAGCGCGCGACATTCCGCTCGCGAGCCGGTATCCTGCCCTGATCACGCAAGGCCGCGTCAGACGGCCTGAGGGAGGATGACATGGCGATCCCCATATCGCTTGAAGACTGGCGCGCCCCGGGCGCGACCTTCGGCTATCGCGGCCACGAGATTTTCTATCGCACCGGCGGCGACTGGGCGGACGCAAGCAGGCCCGCGCTCCTTTTGATCCACGGCTTTCCCACCGCCAGCTGGGACTGGGCCCATCAGTGGGAGGCGCTGTGCGAACGCTACCGGGTGGCGGCGCTGGACATGATCGGGTTCGGGTTTTCTGAAAAGCCGCCCGCCTATGACTATTCGATCATGGATCAGGCCGATCTCCACGAGACCTTTCTCGACCGGCTGGGCGTGGAGGCCTGCCACATCCTTGCCCATGATTACGGCGACACGGTCGCCCAGGAATTGCTGGCCCGCCATATCGAGCGCGGAAGCGCCGCCGGCGCGCAAATCCTGTCGGTGTGCTTCCTCAATGGCGGCCTGTTTCCAGAGCAGCACCGCGCCACCTTCACCCAGCGCCTTTTACATTCCCCGCTGGGCCCCGTCCTGTCGCGCGCCATGACCCGGGCGCGCTTCGAGACCGGGTTCTGCGAAGTGTTCGGCCCGGATACGAGGCCGGAGGCGAGCGAGCTCGACGCCTTCTGGACGATGATGAACACCAACGGCTCGCTCAAACGGATCGGTCACAAGCTCATCGGCTATATCGCCGAACGGCGCGTACATCGCGAGCGCTGGGTCGGCGCGCTTCAACAAAGTCCGGTCCCGCTGCGGGTGATCGACGGCGCGCTGGATCCAGTGTCGGGCGCGCATATGGTGGCGCATTATCAAAAGCTTGTGCCTGATCCAGACACCGTTCTGCTGCCCCATGTGGGGCACTACCCCCAGCTGGAGGCCCCCGCAGAGGTTCTTGACGCCTTCCTCGATTTCCAGTCCGCTATTGCGACGGCCTGACGACAGATCGGGCGCGACGGCGGACCACCGCTGCAACCATTTGGGAGGAGACGGGTCATGGCCCAGCGCTGGGACACGCTCATACGCGGCGCACTTGTGTTTGACGGCACGGGCGCGCCGGGCCGCGTCGAGGACGTCGCCATCGCCAAGGGCCGCATCGCCGCGCGCGGCGACGCTCTGGAGCCGGATCAGGCCGCAAACGTGGTCGAGGCCGAGGGCCTCTGGCTGATGCCGGGCCTTCTCGACATCCACACCCATCTTGATCTGGAGGTGGAGTTCGACCCGGCTTTGAAGGAAGCCGTGCGCCACGGCACCACCACCGTCTTGATGTCCAACTGCTCGCTGGGGCTCGCCTACGGGGCCCAGCGGCGCAACGGCGAAGACCCGCTGGTGGATTGTTTTGCGCGGGTGGAGAACATGCCGAAGCCCGTGCTGCGGGCGCTGGCCGACAAGGCGACCTGGTCCAGCTCGGCGGGCTATTACGCCCATCTTGATGAATTGCCGCTGGGCTGCAACGTCATCCCGATGATCCCTCACTCCATGCTGCGCTGCGAGGCCATGGGCCTGAGCGGCTCTGTAAGCCGCAAGGCAACCGAGGACGATCTGAAACGCATGGAGGGCCTTCTGGAGATGGCCATGGAGGAGGGCTATCCCGGCTTCTCCACCGACGCCCTGCCCTTCCACTTCCTGTCCGAAGATCCGAACCGGAAGGTGAAAATCCCCAGCCAGTTCGGCGAATATCGCGAGATGAAGCGCCTCACCAGCATTCTGCGCCGCCATGACCGGCTATGGCAGGCGACGCCGCCGAAGAACTCGCCGCCGGCCGTGTTCCGCAATTTCCTGCTCACCTCAGGCCTGATCCACGGCAAGCCGTTGAAGATCACGGCCGTCGCCGCCCTGGACGTGGCCGCCAACCGGTCGCTGCGCCGGCTCGCCCTGGCGCTCACCGCCGTTCTGAATTCCAGGCTTCTCAACGGCCGCTTCCGGTTCCAGGCGCTGGCGGCGCCGTTCAAGGTCTACTGGGACGGGCCGATCAATCCGCTGGCCGAGGAGCTTCCGGCCCTGCGCGAGCTGAACGAGCTGGATCTTGAAGACCGCACCGGGCGCCTTGCCTGCATCGACGATCCGGCCTTCCGCCGCCGCTTCGCTGAAATGTGGATGACCGGCAAGACCGGGTTCGGCCTGAACCGTCTGAAACGCCTGATGAAGGCCGAGACGCTGGCCTTTGATCGCGATTTTGACGAGATGGTCTTCCATTCCGGCGGGCCGGACATCTGGACCGGCGAAACCTTCCAGGCGGTGTTTGACCGGGCCAAAGCCTTCCGGACCGATCCCGGCCAGGCCCGCACCGCCGACGAACGCGCGGCGTTTGAAGCGATGAGCGAATTCACGGGCGAGGACGCGCTCACCGAGCCCGACTTCATGCTGCACCTGTTTCGCGAATACGATCTCGGGCTTCGCTGGTGGACGATCTCGGCCAATCGCGATCCGAAAATCCTTCGCGATCTCCTGCACCACCCGCAAATCCTGCCCGGCTTCAACGATAGCGGGGCGCACATCACCAACATGGCCTTCTATGACGGCAATCTGCGCGGCCTGCAGATCGCCCAGAGCGAGGGCCTGGCCCGCGTCGCCAGCCAGGTGAAGCGCCTGACTTCAGAGCCGGCCGAATTCATCGGCGTGGACGCCGGGACCATGGAGATCGGCGACAGGGCCGACCTCGCCATCATCGATCCTCAGGCGCTGGCCGCCTATGACAGCGAGGCGAACGCCCGCTTCATCTGGCGCGAGGAGTATCAGCACGAGCAGATGGTCAACCGCTCCGAAGGCGTGGTGGCCGCCGTGTTCGTGGGCGGCGAGCAAGTCTTCAGCCCCCAGGGATTCGCCAAGGACGCCGGCCGCCGCACCCTGGGCCGCGCCCTGCGCCACACCAGCTGGAGCCCGGCCAGACACCCCGCCGCCATCGCCGCGGAGTAGGCGGGCGGCGCCCTACCCCGCCTGCGCGAAGACCCGCTCGGCCCAGTCGGCGAAATCGCCCATGGCGGCCTCGTGGCCGAGATCATTGAGCGTTTCGTGGCGGCCGGCCGGATCAAAGCGCATGGTCACGTCGGTGAAGCGGGCGTTGTAGAGCCGCGCCGAGAGCGTCTTGACCGCCTTGCCCTTGTCGGTGGCCGGATCGTCACCGCCGGCGGCCAGATGGACCGGCAGATCGGTGCGCACCGTGCGCAGGCGGTGCTCGTCCTCGCCCTGCTCGGTCAGCTTAATCAGGTCATCCCACAGCGAGAACGAGGCGGGCGCCCCGCATTTGGGATCGTCCACATAGGCCTGCACCTCCGCCGGGATGCGCGACAGCCAGTCATAACGGTCCTTGCCGCCCTTCACCTGCTTGCCCCAGGCCTTGAAGGTGAGCGCGTCGAGCCAGAGGGCGGGATCGGTCTTCTTCTTGAACAGGCCCTCAAGCCCCAGCACGGCGCGCATCAGCCCGGCGCGCGAAGCCAGCGCCAGATTGGCGTTCCACACCGCCAGGCCCGAAAGCGCGCCGGCCCGCGCCATGGCGTGGTTCATGGAGATCACCCCGCCCATGGAATGGCCGAAGACGATGAGCGGACGATCCGGCCAGGTCTTGCGGGCGTGATCTTCCACCGCCATGGCGTCCTTTATCACCTCCGCCGCGCCGTTCTTCGCCGCGAACACACCATCGGGGGCGTCGTCTGCGGTGGTCCAGCCATGGCCGCGATGGTCGTGATTGATCACCGCGATCCCGCGCGCAGCGAGAAAATCGGCGAAGCGCTCATAGCGCGCGCCGTGTTCAGACAGGCCGTGGTGGATCTGCACCACGCCTTTCACATCCCCGGCGGGCGCAGAGGTGCGCACACACAGGGCGGCGCCGGTGGGCGAGGTCAGCGTCGCGGTCGTAAAGCTCATCTCGGCGTTCTCCTAAAGCGCGCAATAGCCTAGCTTTGAGCCAAACATAACGAACCGGGGAGATTAGACCATGGCCCGCACAGCGCTTCTCGCCATTGATCAGGGCACGACGTCGTCGCGGGCGCTGGCCTTCTCCACCGCCGGCGAGATGATCGCCGGCGCCCAGGAGGAATTTGCGCAGATTTATCCGAACTCCGGCTGGGTGGAGCACGACCCTGAAGTGATCTGGGCCACGGTGCTGTCCACCGCCCGCCGCACGCTGGAGCGCGCCGACGGCGCCGGCCACGAGACCGCCGCCATCGGCATCACCAATCAGCGCGAAACGACCCTTGTGTGGGACCGCGAAACCGGGCGCCCCATTCATAACGCCATCGTCTGGCAGGACCGCCGCACAGCGGACATTTGCGCGCGGCTGAAGGCCGACGGCGCGGAAGGTCTTGTGGCCGAGCGGGCCGGGCTGGTCCTCGATCCGTATTTCTCGGCCACCAAGCTCGCGTGGATTCTCGACGCCGTGCCGGGCGCGCGCGCCAAAGCCGAAGCGGGCAAGCTCGCCTTCGGCACGGTGGACAGCTTTCTCATCCACCGCCTCACCGGGGGAAAGCTCCATGTGATCGAGGCCACCAACGCCAGCCGCACCGCGCTTTACGGGCTGGAGGCCGCCGACTGGGATGAAGATCTGTTACGCCTGTTCAATATTCCCCGGAGCGTTCTGCCCGAGATCGTCGACAGCGCGGGCCGCTATGGCGAGACAGAGAAATCCATCTTCGGGCGGGCGATTCCCATTTGCGGCGCCGCCGGCGATCAGCAGGCCGCCGCCATCGGTCAGGCCTGCCTCAATCCCGGCGAGATGAAGTCCACCTACGGCACCGGCGCCTTCATGATCGTGCACACCGGCGAGACGCTGGTTCGGTCCAAAAACCGCCTGCTCTCCACCACCGCCTGGCGGCTGAACGGGGAAAGCCGGTATGCGCTGGAGGGCTCGGTGCTGTCGGCCGGGGCCACGGTGCAATGGCTGCGCGACGGGCTGGGGATCATCGCGCGCGCCGGCGAGATCGAAGCGCTGGCCAGGGACGCCCAGCCCGACAGCGGCGTCTATCTGGTGCCGGCCTTTTCAGGGCTGGGCGCACCGCACTGGAACCCCGACGCCAGGGCCGCGATCATCGGACTGAACCGCGGTTCGGGCCGGGCGGAGATCGCACGCGCGGCGCTTGATTCCACCGCCTATCAGACCCGCGACCTGCTCACCGCCATGGCCGCCGACGGGGTGAGCATCGCCGAGCTGCGCGTGGACGGCGGCATGGCGGTCAATGACGGCTTCATGCAGCGGCTTTCCGATCTGTGCGCGCTCGACGCGGTGCGCCCGGTGAACGCGGAAAGCACCGCCTGGGGCGCGGCGTTTCTGGCCGGCCTCGGGGCCGGCGTGTATTCAAGCATTGAGGATGTGAGAGGATGCTGGCGCGCCGACCGGCGGTTCAGCCCGGAGATCGGCGAAGCGTTTCGCGCGCGGCTTCTGGCCGGCTGGGACGCGGCGGTGAAGCGGGTGCTCTAGTCGGCTGCTTTTAATCGGCAGCCTTGCCCGGCGCCATGAGCGCCAGACCGATCGCCCCGGCGAGCCCCGGCCAGGTGAAGGCCACGGCCTGATCAATCGCGCCGCCCATGAGCGAGAGCGCCCCGGCGGCGACGCCGCACGCCGCGCAAAGCGCCGCCGCGGCCAGTATCAGAAGACGCATCCGGGACATCGCCCCACCTTCGTGTCTCATCCAATCCGTCACGCCATCATAGCCTGACAGGGCTAATATTTGGTTTCGCCCGGGCGGGCGCTGGCCGGAACCGGTGCGGGCGAGGCGGCGTTGGCCTGTCTCACCTGTCCTGCATCCGCAAAGGAGTGTCCTCATGGCTGATCGAGCCAAAGGCCGCACGGTCGCCGTTCTGGCCTCGAACGGCTTTGAAGAATCCGAGCTGTTCGAACCGAAGAAAGCCGTCGAATCCGAAGGCGGCGGCGTCCATGTCATCTCCGACGTCTCGGGCGAAATCGAGGCGAACCGGCATCGCGAAAAAGGGGAGTCCATCGCCGTGGACAAGACGCTGGATGCGCTTGATGTGGGCGATTACGACGCGCTGCTCATCCCCGGCGGCCTGTTCAGCCCGGACCATCTGCGCACCAATGCGAAAGCCGTCGGCTTCGTGAAGGCCTTCTTCGAAGTCGGACGCCCGGTCGCCGCCATCTGCCACGGGCCGCAGCTTCTCATCGAGGCCGATGTGGTGAAGGGCCGGCGCATGACCAGCGTGCCCGCCATCCGCACCGATCTGCGAAACGCCGGCGCCGACGTGGTCGACGAGGCGGTGGTGATCGACTCCGGTCTGGTGACCAGCCGCACGCCCGACGATCTCAAGGCGTTCTGCGACGCGCTGATTGAGGAAACCTGCGAGGGTGAACACACCCGCCAGGCCCGGTCCGCCTGATCGTCTTAAGCGCCGACGCGCTTGGGCGCCGCGGCGACGGCTTCGGCCATGAGCGCGAGCCGCTGGGCGTAGGCCGGCGCCACCGCCGCGCTTTGCGCCCAGCGCCGGCGCAGCTTGGCGGGCGCCTGGCCCAGCCGGCCCGGCAGCACCGCGCCGGCGGCCTCGGCGATCTCCCAGGCGGCCACGCGCGCGCCGGCGAGACCCGGGCGCAAAGCCCGCCCTGCGCTCAGCGGGACTTCATAATCGGCGTAGTACTTCTTGTAGCCCTGCTCGCCCTTGCCCAAATCGATGCGGGTGATCCCGGCGGCCTCGGCCCGGTCGACGATCCCCTCCAGAAGGAGCAGGCCCGGCGACACGCTGGCGAAGCGGCTGTCATAGGCGGGGATCCAGGAGTGGTAGACGCCCGCGGCTTGCACCCCCATCTCCACCGCCGCCAGGCGCTCGCCGAAATAGAGCGAGGCCGTGAGGCCGCGCACGGGTCCGAAGCTGCGCTGGGCGACGCGTTCAAACACGCGCCCCGTCCAGCCGCGCCCGAACACGTCATAAAGCCCGGACGCGCGATATTGGCCGCCCTTCATCACCCGAAGGGCGTCGAAGCGCTTGCCGTCGGGATCGCCGAAGACAATGCGCGCCGGACCGAACTCGCGCTCGGCCTTGGCCCGGCGGCGGGCGGTCTTCTTGAAATGATCCCTGAACAGGGCGCGCCGGCGATCGCGCCAGGCGTCGGCCCCGTCGGACAGATCAATCACGGCCGACCCGCCACGCGAACGCGCGCGCCCCGGCGCAGCGCCCGCCCAGTTGTCATACACCAGCGCCTCCGCCCCCATGGCGCCTAGAAGCGCGCCCGGCTCGATCCTGAAGCCCGGCGCGGCGGCGAAGCCCTGATAGTCCGACAGCGGCGCACCGGCGGGCCGCGCAATGCCGCCGACCGGCCCATGAAAAGCGAAATACCCCACGGGGCGCGCATTCTCTTCAGCGATCACCACGCGCACATCGCCGCGTTCGGCATCCACCAGATCTGCAAAGTCAGGCAGGAGATAGGGGCTGGTCAGAACGCCGTTATGATGCGCGAGATCCCGCCACGCGTCCCGATCACGGACGCCGAGTTCGCTCAAAGCTGTCTCAAACAGACGCATCGCGCTCATCCCCTGGTGCTGCTTGCAGGGTGAAATGCAAGGCGCGCGCCGGACGCGAATCCGCTAGGGTCCTGTTTCGTTCTTTTTGAAGGTGCGAAGGCGAGGCGATGAACGAGCTGTATCTGGGATTGATCGTGCTGGGGGCTGCGGTGCTGGTGCTCGCCGGTGTCGGGTTCTTTGCGCTGAAGAAGGCGTGGGGCGAGACCGACGCCGCCAGAGCTGAGCTCAAGGAAGCGATCGGCGACCTGGCCGAAGCGCGCCTGAGCCTGCGCGAAGCCCAGACCAGAGCCGACCGGATCGACGAGCTCAAGATAGAGCACGCCGAGGCGCGCGAGCGGCTGGAGTCCCAGCTGGCGGAAACCCGAAAGCGCGAAAGCGATCTCGCCGCCGAGCTGTCCGGTCTGAAGGAGCGCCTTGAAGAACGCGATCAGGCGGTGGAGGCTGAGCGCAAACGCCTCACCGCCATGACGCAGGAGATGCAGGACCGGTTCAAGGCGCTGGCGGGCGAGGCGCTGGACACCTCCACCAAGAAGTTGCTGGAGCAGGCCGAAGCCAACTTCAAGGCTCAGCACGAAACCGCCCAGGGCGGGGTGAAGCAGCTGGTGGATCCGATCAACAAGCAGCTTTCTGATTTCCGCCTGCATGTGGAGAAGATGGAGCGCGACCGGGTCCAGAACGCCGGTCAGATCACCGAGCAGATCACCAAGCTTTCCCAGGGCCTCAACGATCAGCACCGCGAGACCTCCAAGCTGGTGAACGCCCTGCAACGCAAATCCACCACGCGCGGCCAGTGGGGCGAGCGCACGGTTGAAAACATTCTCGAGCTGGCCGGCCTCACCAAGGGCATCGACTGGGAGGCGCAATATCAGACGCGCAATTCCGAAGGCGACGCCCTGCGCCCCGACTTCGTCATCAAGCTGCCCGGCGGCGGGCGCTTCGTGGTGGATTCCAAGGTGGCGCTCACCGCCTATCTCGACGCGGTGGAAGCGCCTGACGAGGCCGGTCGCCGGGAGGCCCTGAAACGCCACGCCGGGCAAGTGAAGACCCACGTCAAGCAGCTCTCCAAGAAGGAATACGCCCAGAATGTCGACGGCGCGATCGACTTCGTGGCGCTGTTCATTCCCGGTGAGAGCTTTTATTCGGCCGCCATCGAGGAAGACCCCGGCCTGTTCGACGAGGCCATCAAGGCCAATGTGATCATAACCACGCCGGCCACCCTGCTCGCGCTCGCCAAGGCCGTGGCCTACGGCTTCCGCCAGGAGAAGCTGGAGCAAAACGCCGAGAAGATCGCCGCCATCGGCTCCGAGCTTCATGACCGCCTCTCCACCTTCGCCAAGCACATGACGACCATGGGTTCAGGGCTGAAGACCGCGACGTCCAACTACAACAAGGCGGTGGCGAGCTTTGAAGGCCGCGTCATGGTGTCGGCGCGCCGCATGGCCGACCTCAACGGCCAGACCAAGCAGATCGAAGGCCCCACATCGGTGGACGAAGCCCCACGCCTGCTCGCCGCGCCCGACGATGTGGATGAGGATGTGGCGGAGGATGTGATGGAGGATGTGATGGAGGACGTGAAAAATACGGCCCGGAGCGCTCCCGGCGACGCCGCGGAATAGGCCCCCTTGCACGGTGAAGCGGCGGCGCCCGGTCATGACGAGCGCGGCCCCCCTTGCCCTCGCGGCCAGTTTTTGGTGCTCTCCCCCATCGAATTTTACGAGGAGAGTTATAATGTTACGCTTTGCCTTGATGAGCGCCGCCGCCGGCCTGGCGCTGACGGCGTGCGGACCGGACGCCGACGACGCCCCGAACGACGCTGAAACCAACGCCGCAGAGATGAGCGCGGAGACCGGCGCAGAAACCGGCGCGGAGACCGCTTCGGAGACCGGCGCCGAAGCCGAACCTGTCACCGGCGTGCAAATGAGCGAGGACGGCACGCGGATCGCCTTCACCGTGCCCCAGGACGCCGGCTGGCCCTGGCACGCCGACACCAGCGCGGACATCACCGCCGAGGACTTCGCCTACCGCATCGCAGTGCTGGCCGATGACCGCTTCGGCGGACGCGGCCCGGCCAGCGACAAGGGCGAGCCCGCCGCCGACTGGATCGCCACCGAGATGGAGCGCGCCGGATTGCAGCCCGCAGGCCTGGACGGCGGCTGGTTCCAGCCGGTCCCGCTGATCGAATCCACGCTGCAGGAAGACCAGTCCAACTTCGAGATCATCATCAATGGCGAGCCCATGGGCCTGCAGGTGGGCTCGGACGTGACCTACTGGAGCCAGAATCCGGAGGCGGGCGTGAGCCTGGAGCCCAGCGATCTGGTGTTTGTGGGCTACGGCGTCGTGGCGCCGGAATATGGCTGGAACGACTATGAGGGCATCGATGTGGAGGGCAAGACAGTGGTCCTGCTCATCAACGATCCCGGCTACGCCAATCCCGACGGTGACATCTTCAACGGCGAGGCGATGACCTATTACGGCCGCTGGACCTACAAGTTTGAAGAGGCCGCCCGCCAGGGCGCGGAGGGCGCGATCATCGTCCACCAGACCGCCCCGGCCAGCTATCCCTGGGGCACGGTGCGCTCCAGCTGGTCCGGCCCGCAATTCATCCTGGCCAACGGCGCCACGAACGACTTCGTGGACGTGCAGTCCTGGATCCAGGAAAGCGTCGCGGAGACCCTGTTCGACAGTGTCGGCCTGTCCTTTACAGAGCTGGCGCAAGCGGCCGCCTCGCCCGACTTCACCCCGGTGGAGATGCCCGGCGCCCAGCTTTCGGCGACGCTGGTGAACGAGCTGCGCGAATTGTCCTCGCGCAATGTGGCCGGCATGGTCGAAGGGAGTGAGCGTCCGGATGAATACGTGCTCTTCATGGCCCACTGGGACCATATCGGCGAGCGGCTGAACTTCGCCGGCGACGACCAGATCTATAACGGCGCGGTGGACAATGCGTCGGGCACGAGCGCCATTCTGGAACTCGCCCAGGCTTTCGCAACGGCTGAAACGCCGCCGGAGCGCTCGGTGATCTTCGTGGCGGTCACCGCCGAGGAACAGGGCCTTCTGGGCAGCGAATACTACGCCCAGGAGCCGCTGGTGCCGCTGAACCAGACCGTCTCCGGCTTCAATTTCGACGGCATGTTGCCCATCGGTCCCACCGAAGACATCGTGGTGATCGGGCGCGGCTCATCAGAGCTTGAAGACATTCTGGAAGCCCAGGCGAGCGAGATCGGCATGAGCCTCACCCCCGACGCCAATCCGGAAGCGGGATATTACTACCGCTCCGACCATGTGACGCTGGCGCGCCGCGGCGTGCCGATGCTGTATGCGGATTCAGGCTCCATCCACGCCGAACGCGGCGCCGAGTACGGCGCCCAGGTCGAAGCCGGCTACCGCGCCGAGCGCTATCACAAGCCGGCCGACGAGTATGACGGCGAGTGGGACATGCGCGGCTTCGTGCAGTCCACACAGCTGATGTATGACGTCGCCCGCCAGGTGACGGATTCCGAGGACTGGCCGAACTGGTACGAGGACAACGAGTTCCGCTCGGTCCGCGACGAGATGATGGCCGACACGATGACCGACGACGAGTAGACAGCGATGCGCCGGGGCGGGGTCAGGCCCCGTCCCGGCGTTTCTCGTTCGAAACTTCTGGGGACGACTCAGTCAGGCGGTGTCGGCGAGCAACGCTTCAGCCGCTTCGATCACCGCGTCCACCTCAAGCGCGCCCATCAGGCTTTCGGTGGCGTGACGCAGCGTCCCGCGGGCGTTCTCGTCGGCCGCCTCGCCGGCGTGAATCGACCGCGCCCGGTCGCCCCACGGCCCGTAAATGCGCTCATCGGTGGGGCCGAACAGGCCCAGCGTCGCCGTGCCGGCCGCCGCGGCCATGTGCATCAAGCCGCTATCGTTTCCAACAAAGAGCCGCGCCCGCGACAGGCAGGCGGCGGTCTCCGGCAGAGCGAGCTTGCCGGTGAGATCGATGATGTCGGCGTTCCGGCACGCGGCGCCCACGGCGTTCGCCGTCGCCTCGTCGCCCGGCCCGCCGAACAGGGCCACCGCCGCGCCCGCCATGGCGCCGCCTGGACCGGTGAGCGCGTCAATCAGCGCCGCAAAGCGCTCCGGCGCCCATTCCTTGTAGGGCGCCGACGCCGCCGGCGAAACCGCCAGCACCGGCCGGCCTTCAGGCAGATGCGTTTCGGCGACGCGTTTCGCCTCGCCCGGGATCCAGAGCGTCGGCGGCGGCGGCGGATCAAGGCCGAGCACGGCGGCCGCCTCGCGCACCCGGTGATCGTGCTCATGGCCGGGCCGGCGCCGGTTCACCTTGCGCGCCCCCGCCCGCAGGCCCCAGCTGGTGATCGAGCCGCGCATGTCCACCACCAGGTCCCAGCGCGTCCCCAGTGTGGCGCGCCACAGATCAAACCAGTGCCCGCCGCCCTTTTTCTTGGCCATGACGATGACCTGCTCCACGCCCGGCGCCGCCGCGAACAGCGGCGCGGCCAGCGGGCCGCAGGCTACGGTGACGCGCGCGTCCTTGTGCGCCTCCAGCAAGTGCGCCAAAGGCCCGGAGAACAGGATCGCATCGCCGATGCGCGTGGCGGTGATGAAGAGAATGCGGGTCATGGGCGTCCGGCTTTAGCCGCTTCGATCACATCGCGCCAGAGCGCGGCGGTTTCGCCCTTGATCCGTGAGGGGGGATGCGCCCACTTAATCGACATGACCGATTTTCTCACCACCCTCTCCGCCCGGGCCGTCATCGCGATCACCGGCGACGAGTCCCGCAGCTTTCTGCAGCGCGTGATCACCAAGGGGCCTGAGGGCCTTTCCGAAGGCGGGGCGCTGTTCTCCGCATTGCTCACGCCGCAGGGCAAGGTGCTGGCCGACTTCATCGTGTTCGATGACGGCGAAGGCGGGCTCCTGATCGACGCGCCCTTCAGCGAAGCCGAAGGCCTTGTGAAGCGCTTCAGCCTCTATCGCCTGCGCGCGAAAGCCGAGATCACGCTGCGCGATGATCTGGCCGTCGCCGCGGCACGGGGAGAGGGCGAGGCCGAGCTGAAGACCGTGGCGCTCGCCGCCACGCTTGATCCGCGAAATCCCGCGCTAGGCCTTCGAGCGATCGTGCCCGCGGGCGGCCCCGCCGACGAGGCGCACGCCTATCATGGCGCGCGCATCGAGGCGGGCGTGCCCGAATTCGGCGCGGATTACGGTGCAGGCGAGGTGTTCTCCACCGACGTCAATCACGACCGGCTTGGCGGACTGGACTACAAGAAGGGCTGCTTTGTCGGCCAGGAAGTCGCCAGCCGCATGCACAGAAAGGGCGGCGTGCGAAAGCGCACCTTGCGCCTTGGCTTTGACGGCGAGACCCTGGCGCCCGGCGATGCGGTGACGGCGGGGGAAACCCCGCTGGGCGAAGTGACCTCGAGCGTCGGCGGGAACGCCCTGGCGCTCATCCGCACCGACCGCGCAGTCAAGGCGCTGGAGTCCGGCGAGGCGATTATGGCGGGCGGCGCGCCGGCGCGATTGCTTGATGATCCGGCCTCACTTTCCAGCGCATGACGCTTCGGCCATGGCGCCGCGGCGTCAAAGCCCCTAAATCACCCCCATGACCGAGACCCGCTCCGCCCTCACCGATCCTCTTCCCCTCGCCCGCAAGTTGATCCAGGCGCCGTCCGTGACGCCGGCTGACGAAGGCGCGCTGGACACGCTGCAAGGCGCGCTTGAAACGCTCGGGTTCGCCTGTGAGCGCTTCAAGTTTGACGAGGTGGACAATCTCTACGCAAGGCTCGGAACCGCCGCGCCTGTGTTCTGTTTCGCCGGCCATACCGACGTCGTGCCCACCGGGCCCGAGGATCAATGGACCGAGCCGCCGTTTGCAGGCGCGGTGAAGGACGATGTGCTGTGGGGGCGCGGCGCGTCGGACATGAAGGGCGCGATCGCGGCCATGGTGGCCGCCGCCGCGAGCTATCTGGACGCGCAGGGCGCGCCGAAGGGCTCCATCGCCTTTCTCATCACCGGCGATGAGGAAGGCCCCGGGATCAACGGCACCAAGCGCCTGCTCCAGGCGATCACGGAGAAGGGCGAAACGCTCGACCACTGCCTGGTGGGCGAACCCACCAATCCCCACGTGCTGGGCGAAACAATCAAGGTGGGCCGGCGCGGCTCGCTGAACGGCGTCGTCACCGTGACCGGCCGCCAGGGCCATGTGGCTTATCCCGACAAGGCGGAAAACCCGATTCCCGTGCTCATGGACCTGCTGGCTCGCCTCACCGCGCGCGAGCTGGACACCGGCGCGCCCCACTTTCAGGCCTCCAATCTGGAGGTCACCACGATCGATGTGGGCAACACCGCCCACAATGTCATCCCCGGCGCGGCGAGCGCGAAGTTCAACATCCGCTTCAACACCGCCCACAAGGGCGAGGATCTCAAGCGCTGGATCGAGGACGAGGCGAAGGCCGCCGGGTTCGGCTTTGCAGGCAAGGTGGCGCTGGACCTCAAAGTCACCGGCGAGTCCTTCCTCACCCGCACCGGCCCTTTCACCGACCTCTTGAGAGCCGCCGTCACTGAAATCACCGGCCATGAGCCGGCGCTGACCACCGGCGGCGGCACATCGGACGCCCGCTTCATCAAGGATTACTGTCCGGTGGCCGAGTTCGGCCTGGTCGGCGCGACCATGCACCAGATCGACGAGCGTGTGCCCGCCGCCGACGTCGCCGCGCTTGCGAAAGTCTATGAGCGCGTGCTGACGCGCTATTTTGAAGTGTTCGGCGCGTGAGCGATCCCGCCAAGCCCACACCGCCCGGCCCGTCCTTGCTGATCGAAGCGCGACGAGGCGTGCGCGGCGTGTTCCAGCTGCTGGCCTTCAAGCCCGGCTGGAAAGACTATTTCAACCCGACGCAGGCTGGCGTGATCGCCTCCTTCGCCGGGGTGGCGCTGGCGTTTCCCGCCTTCTGGTTCCTGATCTCGTCGGCGAATTTCTTCATGGCCGAGAACCCGACCAGCGGCGGCGAGGCGGACTTCGTCACCCCGCTGGAAATGGTGGTGATCTGGGCCCGGTTCTGGCTGCTGTTTCCGCTGGCGGCCTTTGCGGTGTGCCAGGTCATGGGCGTCCGCGAGCGCTTATTCGCATGGCTGGTGGTGCACAACTGGACGGTCTTCGTCCTGCTCCATGTCCAGGTGTTGATCTGGGCGCTCTACATGGCCGGGATCGCCAATGCGGAAATCGTCGGCGCCCTTCTGGCCTTCTATCAGATCGCGCGGCTCTTCGTGCACTGGCGCGTGGCCCATGGCGCGCTCGGCCTGTCGCCGGGGCTCGCCGCCGCGGCGGCGGGGATCGTGCTGATCGTGGATCTGATCGCCGCCGCCGCGATGGTCTAGCCGGTCCGGCCTATGTGGTGGCGAGCGCCGCGAGGCGGGCGTACACGCCGTCGGCTTCGGCCAGCTCGTCATGGCCGCCCTGCTCCACGATGCGACCGTTATCGAACACCAGGATCCGGTCTGCGTCGCGGATCGTCGACAGCCGGTGGGCGATGACGATGGCGGTCTTGCCCGCGGTCACGTCCTCCATGGCCGCCTGCACATCGCGCTCGGTCTCGTTGTCCAGTGAGCTGGTCGCCTCGTCGAAGATCAGGATCGGCGCATCGGCCAGAATCGCGCGCGCGATCGCGACACGCTGACGCTCGCCGCCGGACAGCTTCACCCCGCGCTCACCCACCAACGTCTTGTAGCCCAGCGGCAGGCGCTCGATGAAGGCGTGGGCGCGCGCCCGCTTGGCCGCCTGGACGATCTCCTCGTGGGAGGCTTCAGGGCGGGCGTAGGCGATGTTCTCCGCGATCGTGCGGTGGAACAGGGCCGGGTCCTGGGGCACCAGGGCGATATGGGCGCGAAGGCTTTCCTGGGTCACCGCGCGCACGTCCTGGCCGTCAATCCGGATCGCCCCGGAATCCACGTCATAAAGCCGCTGCACCAGCTTGACGAAGGTGGACTTGCCAGAGCCCGTGGGGCCCACAAGCGCCACCTTTTCACCGGCGGGAATGGTGAGGGTGAAGTCCTCATAGAGCGGCCGGTCCTGCCCGCCATAAGTAAAGCGCACCTGGTCAAACACGATTTCACCCCGGCCTCGCTCCCCGAGCCCCGGCTTGAACGCCGGCGCGCCGGGCGCGTCGGCGATCTGCTCGGCCATCTTGGCGAACAGGGCGATGTCCTGGATCTCATCGAGGCCCCGCTGCACGTTCTGCACCTCCTCGCCAAAGCGGCGCATGTATCCGGCCATCATCAAGAAAGCGGTGATGGCGAAGGTGACGTCGCCCGCTGTCGCCGTGCCTTGCGTCCATTGCTGCACCAGCATGCCGGCGAGACCCGCCTGCAGCGCCAGCACGGCCACCATCTGCACCAGCCAGGTGTTCACAAAGCGCGTCCAGGTCTTTTTGGTCTCGCGCCGCCACACCCAGGCGAGATCATGGAAGCGCTCATCCTCGCGCGATTCCGCGCCGAAGCTCTTCACCGTCGCGATGCCGGAGACCGCGTCGGAGATGGCGCCGCCAAGCTCTGAATCGCGGGCGTTGGAGATGATGTTCTGGGGCCGGATGTAATAGGTCGCCAAGAGCACCGAGGCGGTGATGAAGATCGCCATCACGCTCAGCGCATAAATCCCCACCAGCGGCCAGTTGAAAGCCATGTACACCGACAGGCCCAGCATCACCGCCACCGACGGGACCAGCCCGAACCAGAGCGTCGCGGTGATCGTGTCATAGGCCCACATGCCGCGCGTGACCTTGCGGACCACCGAGCCGGCGAAGGTGTTGGCGTGCCAGTCCACCGAGAAGCGCTGCACCGTGGAGAAGGCTTCGGTGGTCATGTCGGCCATGTTGGCGCTGGAGAACGGAATCTCGGTGCGCACCATCAACTGGCGCGCCACGTTCACGGTCAGCGCCAGGCCCAGAAACGCGCCAAGCGCGACCCAGTGCGCATCGCCCTGCCGATCGGCCTGTGGCCCCGAGATCGCATCAATGAGCGCGCCGGCGGCCACCGGAACGAAGATGTCGGCCAGGGTCGCGATGGAGGTGAATCCCACCACGAAGCCGAACGCGACCGGGCGGCGGCGCCACTGGCGCATCAGGAAGGCGATCACCTGAAGATTGGAAAGCACGCGGGCGCGCGGCTGCGCGTCGTCGTCGAAATCAGACATGGAGGTAACCCGTAAAACGCGCCGTTAGACTCACCGGCGGTGTGATCAGAGAGCTTGCGGACGAGGGTTTTGCGCGGTCGCCCTTGCGCCGTGATCGGCGGCCGGGTCGGGGGGCGCGGCGCTCGCCGCCTTCAAACGAAGGCCGCCGCTTTAGCTCAGCTTTGATCGCACGGGTCGAAATCTCCTTTGCACGGCGGACAGCGCCGCCGGGGGAGCGTGTGGTTAACCCATAGTCTCACTGCGGGAAAGGCGTCACCGCCCTCACGACGCCGCGAAACGGCGAAGTGTGTCGTGGAGGCCACGCTGGAGCAGAGCACCGCCCGCCCCGGCGCACGCGAATGCGCTAACCGTCTTCCAGCGTGCAGCGGGCGTGCTCTTCCTCGGTGTGGTCGCAGGTCTCGCGGTCGTGTGCGACACACGGATCAATGTCGGTCTCGGACGCCTGGCGGCGCGCCTCCAGGCCGTCGGTGTAGGCCTCCACCGCCGCATCAAAGCCCTGGCTGACCGCCGCGCCGGCGGCCGCGGCGTGGTCGCCGGCGGTTTCAAGGGCGGCCTCGCGCTGGGGGCGGGTCTCGTCCCATTCGCTGCGCACGCGTGCGGTAACGGCGTTCAGGGTATCGCCGGTCTCTTCGGCGAGCTCGGCGCGCTCATCCTCACCGCTCTCCCAGTTTTGCTCCACCGCCTCGCCGGCGCTCTGGGCCGCGTCGCCCGCTTCCTGCGCGGCGCGCCGGGCGTCGTCGTCACCTGCGTCGCCGCACGCGGAGAGGATGAGAGCGCACACGGCGCCCCCGGCGAACAGTCCGATAATCTGAAGCGCTGAACGCATGACGGCTCCTTGCACATTGCTCGGGTGAACAACGCGCAAGGAGCCTTCAGTGTTGCGGGTGGCGGCTTGCGCGCTAGGCGGCCTGGACTGTGGAGACGGCTTCCTCCAGCTCGGCGAAGCTCGGCTGGAAGGCGCTGGGTACGTTGCCGCGGCCGATTTCGACGCTGATCTGAGCGGCGTTGCCGTGCAGGTGAGCGACCAGCACCGCCTGGATGATCTTGTAGAAGATGGATTCCTCGTCATAGATCTGGCCCAGGCGCGCCGACATGGGGCCGACCATGCCATAGGCCAGGAACACGCCCAGGAAGGTGCCCACCAGGGCCGAGCCGATCTTGGCGCCCAGAACCGCAGGCGGGGAGTCGATCGCGCCCATGGTCTTGATGATGCCCAGCACGGCGGCCACGATGCCCAGCGCCGGAAGGCCGTCGGCCATGGTCTGAAGCGCGTGGGCGGGACCTGCGGCCTCATGGTGGTGCTTCTCGATCTGCTTTTCCATCGCGTCCTCGACCTGGTGAGGATCCTCCAGGTTCATCGTCATCATGCGCAGCGTGTCGCAGATGAAGTGGACCGCGAAATGGTCCTTCATGATTTTCGGATAGGCGGTGAAGATCGAGCTTTCGTGGGGCTTCTCGATATGGCTTTCCAACGCGATGACGCCCTTGGTCTTCATCGTCTTGGTCAGCTGGAACAACAGGGTCAGCAGGTCGACATAGTCCTGCTGCTTCCACTTGGAGCCGGAGATCAGCTTGCCGAAATCCTTCAGCGTTTGCATCACCGTTCCAAAGGCGTTGCCGATCAGGAAGGCGCCCACCGCCGCGCCGCCGATCATCATCATTTCGAAGGGCAGCGCCTTCACGATGATGTCGAAATGCCCGCCGGCGAGGGTGAACCCGCCGAACACCATGCCGAAGACCACCAAAAGGCCGATTATCTGAAACATATCCCACCACACCCGTTCTGGATGGCGCCCCCGGCCGGCGGATTTTTCCGCTCTCCTTGAACCGGGCGCGTCCGATTACGGGACGGTTATAGGCATGGGATGCTTAAGGCCCGGTTTGCGGCGCGTTTAGGGCTTGGAAAGAGTAAGCGCATGACCGCTTTGCTTTTACGCACATGGACCGGGGTCGCGGGCGGGCGTATGTCTGACGCCGTGACCCCGCCCTATGATCCCGCCTCGCCCTCTTCTCCCGACGTGCGCCGGCGCGCCTTCCGGCTGCTCTTCGTGTGCCTCATGGCCACGGCGGTGGGCAATTCCATGCTGTTCGCCATTCTGCCGCCGCTGGCGCGCGAGCTTGAAGTGGCCGAGGTTTGGGTCGGCGCGATCTACACCGTCTCCGCCCTTTTGTTTTTGACCATGAGCCCGGTCTGGGGCGCACTGTCCGACCGTTATGGCCGCAAGCCCATGATCACGCTGGGCCTGTCGGCGTTCTCGTTCTCCTGCCTGGTGTTCGCCGCCGGCGCCTGGGCGGGGCAGCAGGCGATCCTGCCGCCCATGGCCGCGATCTTCGCCATGGCGCTGGCGCGCTGCCTGTTCGGCGGGCTGGGCTCGGCGACCAACCCGTCCGCCCAGGCCTATGTGGCCGACCGCACTTCACCTCAGGAGCGCACCGAGGCGCTGGCCGGTCTCACCGCCGCCTTCGGCCTTGGCAGCGTCATCGGACCGGCGCTGGCGGCTGCGTTCTCCGAGCGCATCGGCGTCGCCGCCTTCATGGCGCTGGTGGCGGTTCTGGTGGGCATCGCGGCGGTGAGCGTGAACCGCTACCTGCCCGAAAAGACGCCACCCAAACGCCAGGGCCGGCCGATCAATCCGCTGGTGCAGTTCAAATTCGCCGCCGATCCGCGCCTGACCGCCTTCATGCTGTTCGGCTGCGCGCTCTGGCTGTCCCAGGCGGCGAGCCTTCAGGCGCTGTCGTTTTACGTCATGGACCGCCTGGACAAGAGCCCGTCCGAAGGCCTGCAGCTGGCCGGAGTCGCCCTCACCGCCGGCGCCGCCGCGCTCGTCTTCGCCCAGCTTGTGGTGATCCCGGCGCTGAAAACCAGCCCGCGCGTGCTCATGGCGCTGGGCGCGGGGCTGGTGATCATCGGCAATGTGGAGCTGGTCTTCGCCGGAAATTACGCGGCCATCGTGCTGGGCTATATCTTCAACAGCTTCGGGTTCGGCCTCGCCCGGTCCGGCTTTACGGCGGGCGCCTCGCTGGCGGTGGACACCGACGAGCAGGGCCGCGCCGCCGGCCTCACCACCGCCACCGCCGGGCTCGGCTTCCTCATCGCGCCGGTGACGGGCCTCTGGCTATATCAGACCGTCACCCCGTCAGCGCCGTTCCAGCTCAACGCCGTGCTGGCGCTCGTCGCGCTCCTGCTCGCCCTGCTTCACCCCCGCGTGCGGGCGGCGGCGGCGACCCTTCAGCGCGACGAGGATGAAGGGCCGGTGGTGTAGGGCGCGAGAGTCGGCGCCCCTACTCGTCCTCGGCCACCGGCGGCGATCCGATCACCTGCTCATACGCTTCCGCCCCCGCATAGCCGTCGGGTTCGATCCCCTTGGACTGCTGGAAGGCGCGCAGGGCGTTGCGAGTGTTGGGGCCCACCACGCCGTCAATGCCCTGCGTGCTGAAGCCCAGCGCCGTGAGCGCGGCCTGAAGATCGCGGGCGTGGGCGCGGCCGAGCGGCGGATTACCCTCCGGCCAGCCGCCAGGCAGCGCGCCGGAGCCTTCCAGCGCTTTAGCGAGATAGCTCACGCCCAGCGCGTAGCTGGTGGAGTTGTTGTAGCGCAAAAGGGTGTCGAAGTTGGGATAGGCGATGAAGGCGGGCCCGGCGCCGCCGGCGGGCAGCAGGATGCGCGCCTGAAGCGCCTCGGCGCCGTCAAACGCCGCGTCCGCCGCCGTCACGCCGCGCCCCGCCCAGTCGGAAACGCTGAGCCGGGTGCGCTCGCTCCAGGCGTCATAGTCGAACGCGTCCGGGAGCACGACCTCTTCCACGACCGGCTCGCCGCGAGTCCAGCCCGCGCGCGCCAGCAGATTGGCCGCCGACGCCAGCGCGTCGGCTTCGCTCTCCCAGATATTGCGCCGGCCGTCGCCGTCGAAATCCACCGCGCGCTCGATATAGGTGGTGGGGATGAACTGGGTCTGGCCCATGGCGCCGGCCCAGCTGCCTTCCAGCTGTTCGCGGGTGGCGTAGCCGCGCGCGATCATCTGGGCGATGGCTTTAAGCTGGCTCTCCGCAAAATCCCGGCGGCGGCCGTCCCAGGCCAGCGTCGCCAGCGATTGCACGATGTCGAAATTGCCTTGAATAACGCCATAGGCGCTTTCCAGACCCCAGATGCCGGTGAGGATATCCTTGTCGACGCCGTACTCGGCCTCGATCTCGTCCAGGGTCTCCAGCACCCGGCCCTGGGCTGCGCGCCCTTGCGAGACGCGCTGCTCGCTCACCGCGCCCTGAAGATACTGCCAGACCGGGCGCACGAACTCAGGCTGATAGGCGTCGCGCTCCAGCACCACGGGATTGGGCTGAAGCCCGTCCAGCATGGCCGCGATGATGTCCTCGCTGACGCCTTCGTCAGCAAGGTCGGCGCGAAACCCGGCGAGCCACCGGTCAAAGCCGTCGGACTGCACCGTGGCTGCGCCGCTGCGCGCCGCGCCCTCGCTCGCCGCGGCCGCCTGAGGAACGCCCGCCCCCGCACAGCTCGCACAGGCAAGGACCAGCGCCGCCAGGCCCGCATTCCGCATCAGGGTGGAAATCATCAACCGCCTCGTTTCAAATGTGCCCCGCACCGGGTACTCTAACGTGCTCCGGGCGTCAGAGGGAGTGGGGGGGAAGTCAGTTTTTCGTGCTGAATTCAGCTGCGCTGCGTTGACTTCGGCCCGCCGCGCCGGTAGATCGCCTGCTCTTGACCGTTTTCCGCCCCGGCCGCCGGGGCTTTTTAAATTCAGGGCGACGACGATGAAAGTGCGCAGCTCCATCCGTTCTCTCAAGAACCGCCACCGCGATTGCCAGGTCGTGCGCCGTCGTGGCCGGGTCTATGTGATCAACAAGACCAACCCCCGCTTCAAAGCCCGCGCCGGATAACCGTGCGCGAGGTTCGCGCGGTTCTCTGGGATCTCGGCCATACCCTGGTCGACTGGGATCCCGCCCGCGTGTACCGAGAGCTTTTGCAGGATGAAGACGCCGTCGAGGCTTTCCTCGGCGGCGTTTGCACGATGGCGTGGCATGCACGCCACGACGCCGGCGTGCCCATGGCGGAAAACCGCACGTCCCTGATCGAGGCCCATCCAGACAAGGCCGAGCTGATCGAAGCGTGGGAAACCCGCTGGCCGGACATGTTCGACGGCTGGATCAAGGGGATGGAGGCCATCGTCGAGGCGCTGGAGAGCGCCGGGATCGCGCAGTACGCGCTCACGAACCTTCCGGCGGAAAAATGGCCGCACATCCTCTCCAATTATCCGGCCATCGCGCGCTTTGACGCCCATGTGGTCTCCGGCGAGGAAAAGCTGATCAAGCCCGATCCGGCGATCTTTGAGCTCACCAAGACCCGCATCGCCCATGCGCCCGGCGATGTGGTCTTCATCGATGACCGCGCCGACAATATCGAAGCGGCCCTCGCCGCAGGCTTTGACGGCGTGGTGTTTGAAAACGCCGCCCAGATCCGCCGCGAGCTCAGCGCGCGCGGCCTGCCGGTTTAGGCGCCCCGTTTCAAACGCAGGCTGACGCCGCGCTTGCCCGTCACCATATCCGCTTTATCCTTATCCCTATGAGCGTTCTCGCCGCCCTTCTTCTGGCCGCCGGGCAGCCGCCGGTGATCGACCTGCCCCGCACGCCGGCGCCGCAGAGCGACGCAGCGCGCGCGCAGTATCAGGATCCGCAGTCGCGCCTTCAAAGCCGGCTTGAACGTCTGGCCGACGCCGACGACGAGCAAGGCGCCCAGGAACTCGCCGGCGAGGTGCGCTCGCTATGGCGCCAGCAGGCTGGCCCGGCCGCCGATCTTCTGCTGCAGCGGGCCGAAACCGCGCTTGAGGCCGGCGACGACGCCACGGCGGACCGCGCCTATTTCCATCTTCGCTTGCTGGAGCCTGACTACGCCGAAGCCTGGGTCGCCTCCGCCGAGCTTGCAGCCCGGCGCTCCGACTGGGACTTTGCTCTGGAGGCCCTGAACACCGCGGTGAGCCTTGATGCGGACCGGTTCGACGCCTGGGCCCTGCTGGGCCGGGCGCTGGAGACCGCCGAGGCGCGCGAAGCAGCGCTGGAGGCCTATGAAGAGGCCCTCGCCCGCCACCCCTTCCACCCGATCGCGCGCCCCGCCGCCGCGCGCCTTCAGCGCGAGCTCGCCGGGCGGGCGCTTTAGGGAAAATCCGAGCCATGAAAATGACCTATGTGCTGATCGCGGCCATCGCCGCGCCGTGCCTGTTGCTGCTCGCCGCCTGCGCCAGCGGATCGGGAAAGGCCGGCGACATCGCCGACCGCTTTCCGGCGCAAGGCGCCTTCGTCACCGTGGACGGCGTGCGGCTGCATCACAGGATCACCGGACCCGACAGCGCACAGCCTGTGCTGGTCCTCCACGGCGCGTCGAGCAATCTGGAAGAGCCGCGGCTCGCCCTCGGCGATGGTCTGTCGGCCTATCGCGTGGTCTGGCTGGACCGCCCGGGCCTCGGCTGGAGCGAGCGCCCCGGTGGCGGAGGCGACTGGACGCCGCAGCGCGAGGCCGCGCTTATCGCCGCCTTCATGACCGAGATCGGGATCGAGCAGGCCACCGTCATCGGCCATAGCTGGGGCGCGGCGATCACGCTGCGCCTGATGATGGACCATCCAGAGCGCACTCACGGCGCGGTGCTGATCGCGCCGGCGATCCGCGCCAATGTGGGCGACGCCGCGTTTTATAACGAGCTCACCACCTGGCCTGTAATCGGCACGATTCTGACCCGCGCCGTGGTTCCGGCGGTGGGTCCGGGCAGCCTCGAATCCGGCGTGGAGAGCGCGTTCTCGCCCGAGCGCGTCCCGGAAAACTATATCGAGCAGGCGCAAATCCCGCTCATCCTGCGCCCCGGCCCCTGGCGGGCCAACGCCGCCGACATGGCGCGGGTCAATGAAAGCCTGGAGGCCCAGGAAGAGCGCTATGGCGAGATCACCCAGCCAGTCGTTCTGCTGGCCGGACCGGACGACACCGTGGTGCTGACCAGCCGCCATGCGCAGCCCGTGTCCGAGACGCTGCCGAACGGCGAGCTGCGCCTCATCGAAGGCGCGGGCCATAACCTGCACCACTGGCATGGCGAGGCCGTGCGCCAGGCGGTGGACGACGTGATCGCGCGCGCTGGCTAGATGTGCAAAATAGCGGCGTCCCTCCGGCGCCGGCGCTTGCCCCCAAGGCCCTTGCTCGCATAATCGGTGGGGAAGATTTCAAGAACACGCGCGTTCAAAGAGGAGCCTTCGATGGCCGATTTCGCCGCCGCCGCCAATACGCCCCAGAAAGACGAATCCGACGCCATCGGCGCGGCAGCCCGCGAGCAGCTTCGCCAGTTCGTGGCGCGCATCGAGCGCCTTGAAGAAGAAAAAGCCAGCCTCGCCGCCGACATCAAGGAAGTCTACGCCGAGGCCAAATCCTTCGGCTACGACACCAAGGTGCTGCGCAAGGTGGTCTCCATCCGCAAGCAGGACCGCCAGGAGCGCGAGGAAATGGAAGCGCTGCTGGAGCTCTATCTCGGCGCGATCGGCGAATAGAGCCTGCGGCCATGGCGCGCGAGATCGACGAAAAAGCCACCCGCAAGGCCATGTCCCGCATCCGCCGGGCCCAGGCCGCGGTGGAGCGCGCCATCGCCAAGGCCGAAGCCGACGACCCGGACGCCGCTAAAGCCGCGCGCGTGGAGCTTTCCGACTGGGAGACCGAGTTCATGACCTCGGTGGAGCAGCGCCTGTCCACCTACGGCTCGGCCTTCGCTGATCCCACGCTGGGCGAGGACGGCGAGGCGCTGTCGCGCCTGCAGATCATGAAGCTCAAGGAGATCGAGAAAAAGGCCAAGGGCAAGGGCGGTTCCGGCTTCAAGCGCGGCTCCAGCTTCAAATCCAAGGGCTCAGGCTTTAAGTCCAAGTCCGCCCCCCGGCGCGCCGGCAGCCGCGACATCAACGCCGATATCGAAGAGCCCGAGGCGCCCGAACCGGAGATCGATCCCCTCGGCGCCCTGGAGGCCGACGGCTCCATCCGCCGCGGCCTCTCCATCGTCGAGGGCGACCGCGCCAAGGACGGCTCCAAAGATGACGGCCCCAAAGAGGGCGGCAAACCCAGATTCAGGGTGATCGACGGCGGACGCGAGAGTGAGTGAGCTTTGGGACGCTCCGCAGCTGACACCCGGACAAATCGCCTTCTGGGCCCGCTTTCGCGACGCCACCGGCCAATCCCCCGACGGCCCCCGCTTCGTGGACGCATTCGGCGATTCTCCAGACATGCAGACCGAGCTGGCCGATCTGGTGATCGCCGGGGACAAGCGCGCGACGGCGGCTCTGGACCGTTGGTACACAGACGAGACCCGTCCTCGCCCTGGCGATCTGGTTCTGATCCTGAACGGGCAAGGCGAACCGGCCTGCGTCATCCGCACCACCCGCGTCGACGTGAAGCCGGTTACGGCGGTCGACACCGAATTCGCTTTCGACGAAGGCGAGGGCGACAAGACGCTCGCCTGGTGGCTGGACGCCCACCGCGCCTACTGGCGGCGGGAAGCGGCGCGCGAAGGCTTCAGCTACTCGGACGATCTCGACGTTTGCTGCGAGCGGTTTGAGTTGGTCTGGGCGCCGCAAGACAGCCGATAACCCAAGAGGCGGACCTTCGCCGGCCGCTTCGAAGCCCCTTTAGGGGCGATGGATGGCGCACAACTTGTTGCCATCGGGATCGCGCACATAGGCGAGATTCATCACGCCCATGGAGCCCTTGCGCGGGCCGGGTGCGTCCTCGATGGATGTACCGCCCTGCTCGACCGCCACATCGTGAAACGCCTTGAGCTGGTCAAACGACGCGCACTTGAAGCCGATGGTGGAGCCATTGCCTGCGGTCGCAGCTTCTCCGTCAATCGGTTCGCTGACGCAGAAGACGCTTCCGTCATGAATGTAGAACAAACGAACATGGCCGCTCGGCGCTTCATTTCGAACAGGCTCGCGCGCGCCCAGAACGCCCAGGACGGCGTCGTAGAAACGCTTGGACCGTTCGATATCATTCGAACCGACCATGACGTGATTAAGCATGTCACTCTCCTTACACGATGAGGCGACCGCATTCTCGCCGCGCCAGCCGCTGAGTCCATGCGTGAACGCAGGGCATCAGGACACGGAGCACCTTCTGGAAGGAGCCCGCCCAAACAACAGATCGCGGCCCGGGCGGAGCGCCCGAACCGCGATCAAGTTTTTTTGCTCAAGACCTGGACGCCGTGCTCGGGGTCCGGCCGTGATCGATCACCCCGCCTCTCGGAAATTATCCACGTCCAGCTCGTATTCGCGCACCTTGCGGTAAAGCGTGGAGCGGCCGACGCCTAAGCGCCGGGCGACCTCGGCCATACGGCCTGAATAGGTCTCGATGGCGAAGGCGATGAGATCGCGCTCGATGCTCTCCAGGCTGCGCAGATGGCCGCCAGCGTCGAGAATATCGACCGGGAAGTCGTCGTCTTCACCTGCGAGCTCCGCCTCCGACGCGGCGGCGGGCGCTTCATAACCTGCCGGTTCAGCCGCGGGCGCGGCGTCCGGGGCCGCGGCGATCGGCGCGTCCTCGCGCAGGGTCGGGTTGAGCCCGGAAATCTGCGGGAAGTCCTCCAGGGTGAGATAATCGCTGTCGCTCAAGACCACGGCGCGGAACACCGCGTTCTCTAGCTGGCGCACATTGCCCTTCCACTCATGGCCGGCGAGCAGATTCATCGTCTCGGACGTGGCGTCCAGCACGCTCTTGCCTTCCTGGGCGTTGAAGCGGGCGATGAAGTGGCGCACCAGGGCGGGTATGTCGTCGCGGCGCTCGGCCAGGCTCGGCACCTCGATGGGGAAGACGTTGAGGCGATAGAACAGATCCTCGCGGAACCGGCCGGTCTTCACCTGCTCGGCGAGATCGCGGTTCGTCGCAGAGACGATGCGGACATCCACCTTCACCGGCTTCTTGCCGCCGACGGGATCCACCTCGCCCTCCTGCAGGGCGCGCAGCAGCTTCACCTGCATCTCCAGAGGCAGCTCGCCGATCTCGTCCAGGAACAAGGTCCCGCCGTCGGCTTCCTGGAACTTGCCCAGATGCTTGGCCACCGCGCCGGTGAAGGCGCCTTTCTCGTGGCCGAACAGCGTGCTCTCCACCAGATTTTCAGGGATCGCGCCGCAGTTCACGGCCACGAAGGGCCGGCCCGCACGGTCTGACGCCGCCGCGATGGAGCGCGCCACCAGCTCCTTGCCGACACCGCTTTCGCCCTGGATCAGGATCGGAATATTGGATTTCGCCGCCCGCTCGCCCAGCCGCACCACCTGGCGCATGGCCGGGGCGCCGGCGATCATGTCGGAAAAGCCCAGCTGACCGGACTTGGTCTTCTTCAGGCGCGTGACCTCGCCGGAGAGATCCTTCACCTTCAGCGCGTTGCGGATGGAGACCGCGATGCGTTCGGGGCTGGCGGGCTTCACGAAGAAGTCGCCGGCGCCGGCGCGCATGGCCTTCACCACCGTCTCGATGCCGCCATGGGCGGTGAGCACGATGACGGGAAGATCAGGTTCGCGCGCCTTGATCGCTTCCAGCGTCTCGATCCCGTCCATGCCCGGCATGATCATGTCAAGCATGACCACGTCGATCCCGCCGCGCTTCACCGCCGCGAGGCCGGCCTCGCCGTCCTCGGCGACTTGCGCAAAATGTCCCTGCTTTTCCAGCACCGCCTGCAACAGGCGGCGCTGGGTCGGATCGTCATCGACGATCAATACGGTCTTCGCCATCTCACCCACGCCTTTTCGGTCGCTACGGGGCGGCCTGGTTCTTCGCCGGACCGGAGTTTTCTCCGTGACCGGCGAGACCGCCCTCGCCTTTGATGCGACCCGTTATGGGACACGCTCTGTAAAGATCACGTGTAAGGCCCGGTGAGAAATGGTTAGGGTAAACGGGAGGTTAGCAATGACCAGATCGCCCACCATGCCCGCTGAGACAGGCGTGGCGATCCTGGCGCCAGCGCGCTGGCCGTTTGACGCGCTGCACCATGAGCGGGCACTACAGGGACTCTTCACTCAAGGAATTGAGCCCGCCCCATGACCAAGCCCGCCCCTCAGCCTGACCGCCTGCCCCCGCCCCTGGCCGAACTGAACGGCGAACCGCTCGGCCCGCCGGCCTGGTTTGCAGACGCCCAGAATGATCGCGTCGAGTTCGGCCGCACGCCGCTTGAAGGCGGCGAGATCGTCTGGAAGGCTTGGGGCGAGCGCGGCGCGCCGGGTCTGGTGCTGATCCATGGCGGCACCGCCCACAAGGGCTGGTGGGATGCGCTGGGGCCGTTCCTGGCGCGTCAGGGCCGCCGCGTGGTGGCGCCGGATCTTCCCGGCATGGGCGAATCAAGCTGGCGCGAGACCTATACGCTGGAAAGCCATGGCGAAGCGGCCATGGCCGCCGCCGAGCACGCCGGCGCCTGCGACGCGGGCGCGCCGATCTTCGCCGGGCACAGCTTTGGCGGCTTCGTGACGCTGAAAGCCGCCACCAGCTTCGGCGACAAGCTGAAGGCTGCGATCATTCTCGACAGTCCGATCCGCAAGCCGGAGAAGCAGCGCGAGGGCGCGCCGCCCAAGCGCGGCGGCAAGATCTATGACGATCTGGCTGCGGCGCTCGCGCGGTTTCGGCTGCTGCCCGAACAGCCCTGCGACAATGTCTGGCTGGTCGATCACATCGCGCGCGGCTCGCTGAAGGCCGAACAGGGCGGCTGGACCTGGTGGTTTGATCCCGGCATCTGGGCCAAGCTCACCTATGAACGCCGCGATCCCGAGCAGGCCTTCGCCGGTCTTCAATGCCCGCTCGCCTTCGTGCGCGGCGCGCAGTCCTCGCTGATGCAGGCGGAGACCTGGGACTACATGAAGTCGGTCTTCGTCGATTCGCCCTTCGTCACGGTGTCCAACGCCCGCCACCATCTGGTGCTGGACGAGCCGCTGGCCACGGTGGCGGCGATTGATGCACTGGTCGAAGGCTGGGCGCGCTGAGGGCGCGATTCGCCGCAGCGCTTGCATCTTGGCGGGGCGGGGCCTGCGTGATAAAGCCCGGCTCGCGTTACAGGTTGAAGACATTCGAGGGCGACATGGCTGACGAATACACCCGCGGTCAGATGGACATTTCCGAGCACAAGAAGACCTTCGATTCAGTCATGAGCGTCTCGGTCTACGCCTCGCTGCTGCTCGCTCTGGTGGTGATCTATCTCACCCTGGTGTTCGCCGCTGGCGGCGGCTGGTTCGGATCGCTGGTCCTGACCGGCGTGATCGGCGGGATCGGCGGCGTCTTCACCAAGCAGGGCGTGCTTTACTGGACCAGCCTGGGCGTGCTCGTGGTGATCGCCGTGATGGCCGGACTGCTCACCTCGCTGATGGGCTAAGACGCGGTTTTTGTCCGCGTTTGGGCGTTTCACAGCGGTTTCTCCCGATTATCCCTTTGCCTTCTTCGTTGTTTCGGCCATGTTCGGGGTTAATGACACCGCACGCTTAGGGCTGAACGACTGATGCTTATCGCCGTCCTCGCCGAAACCCGCACCGGGGAAAACCGGGTCGCGGCCACACCCGACACCGTCAAAGCGCTGATCAAGGCCGGCGCCGAGGTGACGGTTGAGAAAAAGGCCGGCGCCGGCGCGAACTTCTCCGACGCCGCCTATGAAGAGTCCGGCGCCAAGCTGGCCACGCGCGCCGCGGCGCTGAAAAGCGCCGACGTGCTGTTCTGCGTGCGCCGGCCCGACCAGGCGACCCTTGAAAAGCTGAAAGACGGCGCGGCCGTGATCGGCCTTCTGGAGCCCCATGGCGATCTTGAATTCGCCAAGGCGTGCGCTGCGGCCAAGGTCAACGCGTTCGCCATGGAATTCACCCCGCGCATCACCCGCGCCCAGTCCATGGACGCCCTGTCCAGCCAGTCGAACCTCGCCGGTTATCGCGCCGTGATCGAGGCGGCCGGGCTTTATGGACGCGCCTTCCCGATGATGATGACCGCCGCCGGCACCATCGCCGCCGCGAAAGCCTTCGTCATGGGCGCCGGCGTCGCGGGCCTGCAGGCGATCGCCACCGCACGCCGTCTAGGCGCGGTTGTCAGCGCCACCGACGTGCGCCCCGCCTCCAAGGAACAGGTCGCCAGCCTCGGCGCGAAATTCGTCGCGGTGGAGGATGAAGAGTTCAAGGCCGCCGAAACCGCCGGCGGTTACGCCAAGGAAATGAGCGACGCCTACAAAGCCAAGCAGGCCGAGCTGATCACCACCCATATCGCCAAGCAAGACGTGGTGATCACCACCGCCCTGATCCCCGGCCGACCCGCCCCGCGCCTTATCGACAAGGCGATGGTGGAGGCGATGAAGCCGGGCAGCGTGATCATCGACATCGCCGCGGCCAATGGCGGCAATTGCGAGCTGACCGAGCCCGACAAGGTGATCGTCCACAAGGGCGTGACCATCGCAGGCTACACCAATCTGCCCGGCCGCCTGCCGGCCGACGCCAGCCAGCTTCTGTCCAAGAACCTGGTCAATCTCGCCCCGCTTCTAATGGGCGAGGACGGCAAGCTGGGCCCGCACTGGGACGACGACATCATCAAGGGCATGGCCCTGACGCGTGACGGCGACGTGGTCCACGCCAGCTTCGAGAAAGCCTGAGCCCCATGAAAAAGCGCATCGCGCAGTTCACAATCGCCCTCGCCGCCGTCGCCATGCTGTCGGCCTGCATCGTGATAAACTCCACCGAAGACCCGGCTCTCGCGCCCGCAAGCGCGCAGGCCGCCGAGTAAGCCGCCAGAGAGGCCCCGCCATGGACGTCGCCGCCACCGTCGACCCTTTCATCTTCCGCGTCGCGATCTTCGTGCTTGCGATCTTCGTGGGCTATTACGTGGTGTGGTCGGTGACCCCGGCGCTTCACACGCCGCTGATGAGCGTCACCAACGCGATTTCCTCGGTGATCATCGTCGGCGCGCTGATCGGCGCGGGCGCTGCGGCCACCACCGATGCCGGCCTGTTCAGCAAGGGCGCCGGCGCCATGGCCGTCTTGCTGGCCAGCGTGAACATATTCGGGGGCTTCATGGTCACCCAGCGCATGCTCGCCATGTATAAAAAGAAAGAGAAGCCGGCCAAGCCGGCGTCCTCAGAGTCCTAAGTCCTGACGCCCTCTCACCGTTCGCCGCCACCCTTCGCCGCTTGATCCCTCGCCTGGAGCTGGATTCTCATGTCCGTTGATTTCGCCGCCCTGCTCTATCTCGTGTCCGGGATTCTGTTCATCATGGCGCTGCGCGGGTTGTCGAACCCGGAAACCGCGCGCCAGGGCAATTATCTCGGCATGGCCGGCATGGCCGTGGCGGTCGTCACCACCCTTTTGATGATCGAGCTGGACGGGCTGGGATGGCTGCTCATCGCGGGTGCGGTCGCCATCGGCGGCGGCGCCGGCGCGGTCATCGCCAAGCGCATCCCCATGACGGCGATGCCCCAGCTTGTGGCGGCCTTCCACTCCCTGGTCGGTCTGTGCGCGGTGCTGGTGGCCGCCGCGGCGCTCTACGAGCCGGAGGCCTTCAACATTTCCGCGCCCGCCGGCGGGCTCAAGGCGCTTTCCCTTGTGGAGCTGGCGCTGGGCGTGGCCATCGGCGCGATCACCTTCTCCGGCTCGGTCATCGCCTTCATGAAGCTGCAGGGCATGATGAGCGGCGCGCCCATCGTGTTCAAAGGCCAGCACTGGCTGAACCTGGCGCTGGGGATCGGCGTCTTCGTGTTCATCGCCTTCCTCACCGCCAGCGGCGGCGACAACAAGACCGCCTTCTGGATCATCACCGTGATCGCGCTGGTGCTCGGCGTGCTTCTGATCATCCCCATCGGCGGCGCGGACATGCCTGTCGTGGTGTCCATGCTGAACTCCTATTCCGGCTGGGCCGCGGCCGCGCTGGGCTTCACGCTGGAGAACACCGCGCTTCTCATCACCGGCGCGCTGGTGGGCTCTTCGGGCGCGATCCTCTCCTACATCATGTGCAAGGGGATGAACCGGTCCTTCATCTCGGTGCTGCTTGGCGGGTTCGGCGGCGAATCCGGCGCCGCTTCGGGCGCGGCCGACATCGACCGCACCGTGAAACAGGGCTCGGCCGAAGACGCCGCCTTCATCATGAAGAACGCCGGCAAGGTCATCATCGTCCCCGGCTACGGCATGGCGGTGGCCCAAGCCCAGCACGCCCTTAAAGAAATGGCCGAAATGCTGAAAGAGGAAGGGGTGGACGTCTCCTACGCCATCCACCCGGTCGCCGGGCGCATGCCGGGCCACATGAACGTGCTGCTGGCCGAAGCCCAGGTGCCCTACGACGAGGTGTTCGAGCTGGAGGACATCAATAGCGAGTTCTCCACCGCCGACGTGGCCTTCGTTATCGGCGCCAACGACGTCACCAACCCGGCCGCCGAGGACGATCCTTCAAGCCCGATCTACGGCATGCCGGTGCTGCAGGTGTGGAAGGCGAAAACCGTCTTCTTCATCAAGCGGTCGCTGGGCTCGGGCTACGCCGGCATCGAAAACCCGCTCTTCTTCCGCGACAACACGATGATGCTGCTCGGCGACGCCAAGAAGATGACCGAGCAAGTGGTGAAGGCGCTGGATTAAGCGCCGCTCTCGCCGCTGAGTGACTTTGAACGAATAGGCCAAGCCGGTTCCCGGTCCGATCCCCGGCTTCAGGCCGGGGGCGGAACCGGGATCCAGCACGCTTTGTAGGTCTGGCGCTGAGCAGGCGAGGCCATTGGCTTTGCGTTTCGACCTGATGCGCTGCAGATCCCGGTCTTCCCCCCGGCTGAAAGCCGGGGATGAAACCGGGAACCGGGTAGGGCGATTTGCGGAACGCAAAAAAACTTATCCGCCCCCACCATCCCCGCCCGCATAATGCCCCTGTCATCTCGCAGGCGAGGCCGTTCCGGAGCGTCCTGTTCGGGCGGGATGACGGGGTGTCCCGAGTGAGTTCCGGCTAACGCACCGGTCCGCGAAGCGGCGGGTTAGGGGTAGACGGGGAGGTTCCGTTGAGTCCCGCTGACCGAAAAATCACCTCAGCGGCGCGGGGGTCGTATCCGGCCTCCAACACACAAAAGAGACACGGCCTGGATCCTCCCGCGCCGCCCTCGCCATCCTCAAAGCCCCGCGCAAGATTTGCGGCGGGCGCTTTTGGCGTGCGTGGACTAAGGAGGGCCTCGCGCTCAGATCCGCTTGAGCATTTCCTGGAAGGCGGCGCGCTCGTCTGGAGAGAGCGGATCCAGGAGATCATCCAGCACCTCGGCCACATTGGCCTTGATGGTCATGACCAGCGCCTCGCCCTTGGCCGACAGGCGCAGAATGCTCACCCGCCCGTCCTCGGCGCTGGCTTCGCGGGCCACGAAGCCCTTCGCCTCCAGGCGCTGGATGGTGCGGGTCATCTGGGCCTTGTCGCGGGCAAGCTGCAGCGTCAGGGCGTGGATGGACACCGGCTCGGCGTCGGCCACGGCCATCAGAACCATGCCGCCGAACGGCCCCACCCTCTCCGCGTCGAAGGTCTGGGCGCGTGCATGCACCCCCGCCTCCATGCGGCGCATGAAGCGGTCCACCAGATAGGCGAGTTCGTGTCGGTCCGGCATCAGGCCTCGTTTTAGTTGACTCTATCAACTATCTCGCGGACGGTTGCGCTTCGCTCAAACGCAAGGATTCCTCCATGTCTCCCACCAAAGCCCTCGCATTGAAAGCCGCCGCCGTCCTCTGGATCATCTGGGGGCTGGTGCACATGCTGGCCGGAATCCTGATCCTCACCGGCGACACCACGTCCGGCTTCCAGGCGATCGCCGACGCGGTGGACCCTGAAACGCTGGCGCTGGACTATGCCGCGGCGGTGGGCGGGGTGCTGAACCAGCACGCCTGGAATCTGGCCTGGGGCGGTGCGGCCACGATTATCGGCGCGGTCTTCATCTGGCGAGGAAATCTCACCGCCATCTGGGTCACCGGCATGATCGGCGGCTTGCTGGATATGGGCTATCTCGCCTTTGTGGATCTGGCCGGCTACGCCAATTTCGTGCCCGGCACGGTGATGACGATCATCTCCGCCACCGCCGTCGCCTTGAGCTTCTGGGTCTGGCTCACCGAGCGCGGCGGCGCGCGCTAAGCGCGCGCCCGCCGTTCCGGGCTTTTCGCCTAGCGTCCTTTAAGCCAGCCCGCATTGACGCAGGCTTCGGCGATCTGGACCGCGTTGAGGGCCGCGCCCTTGCGCAGATTGTCGGAGACGATCCACATGGCGAGGCCGTTTTCCACGGTGGGGTCGTTGCGGATGCGGCTGACGAAGGTGGCGAACTCGCCCACGCTCTCCACCGGGGTGATGAACTGGGGCTCGTCCTCGTCGGCGCGGTCGATGACCATGAGGCCGGGGCTTTCGCGCAGCAGGTCGCGCGCGTCGTCGGCGCTCAGCTCGCGCTCCAGCTCCAGATGGGCGGCGACGCAGTGGCCCACGAAGACCGGCACGCGCGCGCACGTGGCGAAGAGCTTGATCTTGGGATCCAGGATCTTCCTGGTCTCCATGGTCATCTTCCACTCTTCCTTGGTGGCGCCGTCCTCCATGAAGACGTCGATCTTGGGGATGACGTTGAAGGCGATCTGCTTGGGGAAGTGCTCAGGCGTGACCTCGTCATTGACGAAGATGCCGCGGGTCTGGGTCCACAGCTCGTCCATGGCGTCCTTGCCGGCGCCGGAGACTGATTGGTAGGTCGCGCAGCTCGCCCGCAGGATTCCGGCGCGCTCGTGGATCGGCGCCAGCGCCACCACGGTCTGGATGGTGGAGCAGTTGGGGTTGGCGATGATGTTCTTCTTCGGGCGCTTGCTCACCTGATCGACATTCACCTCCGGCACCACCAGGGGCACGTCCGGGTCCATGCGCCAGGCGCTGGAATTGTCGATCACCAGGGCGCCGGCCTTGGCGATTTTCGGCGCCCATTCCTTCGACACGTCCCCGCCCGCGCTCATGAGCACCAGATCGACGGAGGAAAAATCAAATGTATCGACGTCCTTAACTTTCAGCGTCCGGTCGCCATAGGACAGCTCGCGCCCCATGGATTTGCGCGTGGCGAGCGCGTGAACGGTGTCGGCCGGGAACAGGCGCTCGGCCAGTATGGTGAGCATTTCAGCGCCGACCGCTCCGGTCGCGCCCATGACGGCGATGTTGAGGGCCATGAAAAGGCTCCTTTTAAAGGTTGAGCCGCGCCATGCTGGACGAGGCGCGCATAAAGAAAAACCCCCGGACCGGGTTCGGTCCGGGGGCTCTGGTTTTCACCGCGGCGGTCGGACCCTAGGCGAGGCTGGGATCAAGCTTCTTGCAGGTGGCGACAAGCTCTTTCACCGCGTCCACCGAATGGTTGAACATGGCCTGCTCGTCGGAATTGAGGTCGATCTCGACGATTTTCTCGCAGCCGCCCGCGCCGATCACGATGGGCACGCCCACATAGAGACCGTCGAGGCCGTACTGGCCGGTGAGATTGGCGGCCGCCGGCAGGACGCGCTTTTTGTCCAGCAGATAGGATTTGGCCATGGACACGGCGCTTTCGGCCGGGGCGTAGAAGGCCGAGCCGTTGCCCAGAAGCTGGACGATCTCGCCGCCGCCCTTGCGGGTGCGGTCCACGATGGCCTCGATCTTGGCGTCGGTGGTCCAGCCCATCTTGACCATGTCGGGAACCGGAATGCCGGCCACGGTGGAATAGCGGGTCAGCGGCACCATGGTGTCGCCGTGGCCGCCCATGACGAAGGCGGTGACGTCTTCCACCGACACGCCGAACTCCTCGGCCAGGAACCAGCGGAAGCGCGCGGAGTCCAGAACGCCGGCCATGCCGACGACCTTCTCGGCGGGCAGGCCGGAAAACTCGCGCAGCGCCCAGACCATGGCGTCCAACGGATTGGTGATGCAGATCACGAAGGCGTCCGGCGCGTGCTTGGCGATGCCTTCGCCCACGGCCTTCATGACCTTCAGATTGATTTCCAGCAGGTCATCGCGGCTCATGCCCGGCTTGCGGGGCACGCCGGCGGTGACGATGCAGACATCGGCGCCCGCGATCGGAGTGTAATCCTCCACCGAGCCGCCCGTGAGGTGGCTGTCTTTGCCGAACACCGGGCTGGCTTCGCACAGATCCAGCGCCTTGCCCTTGGCGGTGCCTTCGGCCAGATCCATCAGCACCACGTCGCCCAGCTCCTCGCGGGCGCAGATGTGAGCAAGCGTGCCGCCGATCATGCCGGCGCCGATGAGGGCGATCTTCTTGCGAGCCATGGAGAACCTCTTCCAAGTCGATTGGGGCGCGCGCCTTCGCGTGCGCAATATACTGCGCGTGGTCTAGCGCCGTGCGAGGCGGAGCGCAATTCCCCCTCTGGCGAACAGCCGGACTGGCGGAGCGGTCAGTCGCCGCCCGCCTCATCGGATTTGCGCTCGGCCGCCAGATAGTCGTGGCTGCGCATCTCCATGAGGCGCGACACCGTGCGCTGGAACTCGAAGGAATAGTCGCCCTGCGGATAGAGCCCGTCCGGTTCGGTCGCCGCGCTCATCACCAGCTTGGTCTTCACCTCATAGAGCTGGTCGATGAGGGTGGAGAAACGCTTGGCCTGATCGCGCTTGTCGGTGGTGAGCAGCGGGGTCTCGTCGATCATCACCGTATGGAAGGTCTGCGCCAGCGCGTAGTAGTCCGCCGCCCCCAGCGGCCGGGCGCACAGCTCTTTGAAAGTAAGGCGCGCCACGCCGGCGGCCTCACGCGGGATGTGCAGCGTGCGGCCCTGAACGGTGAGGTCGCAGGATTGAGGCTTCGCTCCGAGGGTGAGCCGCGCGAACGTCTCGTCCATGGCGCGCTCCGCGTCCGGCCCCAGCGGCGCGTAATACACCGGCGCGCTCTCCAGCCGCTCCAGCCGGTAATCGCGCCCGGAATCCAGCTTCATGACGTCCAGCGTGGTGACCATCAAATCGATGAAGGGTTCAAAAAGCTGGCGGTTGAGCCCGTTCTTGTAGAGCTCGGTGGGGTGACGATTGGAGGTCGCCACCATCACCACGCCCTCGGCGAACAGGTTTTCAAACAGGCGGCCGAGGATCATGGCGTCGCCCACATCGGTGACCTGCAGCTCGTCAAAACAGAGAAGCCGGGTTTCCTTCGCGATGGCCTTGGCGACCTTGGGCGCGGGATCGCGGTCCTTGCGCTCGCGCTCCTTTGTGAGGCGGGCCTGCAGCTCGTGGAGGAACTGGTGGAAATGAACCCGGCGCTTGGCCTCAATCGGCGCGGCGTCGAAGAACATATCCATCATCAGCGACTTGCCGGTGCCCACCCCGCCATAGAGATAAAGCCCGCGCGGCGTTTCGCGCCGACGCCCGAACAGGCCGGACCCGCCGCCCTTCCAGCGCTCAATCTCCTGACTCAGCCGCGTCAGACGTTCGGCCGCCTCGGCCTGGCCTTCATCGGGCTGCAGCCGCCCGGCCTCCACCGCCTGGTGCAGGGCCAAGGCAGGTGTGGGGGCCGGGCTCGGCTCAGGGGTGTTCGCCTCGTTCACCGGAGGCCCCACAGCACGATTGCGGCGGCCAGCGCGCCAAAGGCGAGCACGGCGGCGAGGATCAGCAAGGCTGGGCGTTCGATCTGGCGCATGACCCCTCGATAACGCGCGCCGCGCCGCGGGCCAAGCGGCGGGCGTTGCAGGCGTGTTGCAGGACGAAAGAGGTTGCGGCATAAACACGCCAGAGGGGGCATGATGTTTGAGCGGGGCCTGACAGCCAAGGAACTCGGCAAGCTGGAACAGGCCGGCGCCGCACCTGGTCTTGTGGCGGCGATCGACGCCGAGGCGCGCACCATGCGCTGGCTCTTCATGCTGCGCTTTTCGGGCACGGTCGTCCTGGGCCTCGCCGGCGTCTTGGCGGGCGTCTTCATGAACGTGAACTACGATCTTGAAGGGTGGCGCGCGACGGCCGCCACATCGGCCCTCGCCATGATTTTCGGCCTCGGGTTCATTCTGCCGACACTGGAGATGCGCGCCAAGCGCCACCACGAACCGGTGCGCTGGGCCGCCCGGCGCCTCGCCATGCTCAGCGTGCAGGCGCACCCCGATCACGGCGAAGCGGGCGATGAGGGATGGCGCGAGCTGCAGCGGCTTGTGTCAGCCCGTCAGGGCTTCGATCATCCCCATTCGGCGCTGCGCGAGATCGCCCATGTGCTGCGCCGCCCGAAGCCAAAACCCCCGCGCCGGCCGCGCGGGCCCAACGACGCGCTCACGCTCAATCGCGACAATCTGCAGGTCGCGAGCTATGTGACGCTGGCGCTCGCCCTGTCGGCGCTGGTCATGATGGCGGTGCTGCGCTTCAGCTGGCGGGCAGCTGGATTCAGGCTTTAAAAGCGCGAGACCAGGCCCTGCCGGGCAGCCTCAGCCCCAGCTCGTCAGCGTGCTGCGCCAGCGCGCATCCAGCGGTTTCGGTAGGCGGGTGGCCCGGTCCACATAGACATGGACGAAAAATCCTTCGGCCACCGCCGCGTCCTCGCCCGCCTTGAAGATCGCCAGCTCATAGCGCACCGAACTGGTCCCCAGGCGCGCCACCCTCACCCCGGCCTCAAGGGCGTCGGGGAAGGCGGACGGCGCGTGATAGCGGCAGCCGGTCTCCACCACCAGGCCGATGGTCTGGCCCTGCTCGATATCCAGAAGGCCCGCCCGCGCCAGGCGCCGGTTCACCGCCGTGTCGAAGAAGCCGTAATAGACCACGTTGTTCACATGGCCGTAGGCGTCGTTATCGGCCCAGCGCGTCTCGATGGGCTCAAACGTGGCGAAGTCGGCGCGCACGGCGCGGCTGCGGTCGGTCATGGCGCTACAAAATTTCCTCATACATCGCCACGATGGCGTCATAGGTCATCTCGCGCGGATTGTTGGGCAGGAGGCGGTCATTGGCCGCAACGTCCTCGGCCATGGCCGGCACATCGTTGTGGCTGATCCCCAGCGCGCTCAAGCGGCGTTCGATGCCCACCGCTTCGGCGATGCGGTCCATCTCCGCGATCAGGCCCGCCGAACCGGGCTTCAGACCCAGATGGGCGGAAATCTCCGCATACAGAGTTTCGGCCTCCGGGGCGTTGAACCGCAGCACCGGCGGCAGGACGACGGCGTTCGACAGGCCGTGGGGCACGTGGAACATGCCGCCCAACGGATAGGCCATGGCGTGCACGCCCGCGCACGGGCTGTTGGAGAAGGCCTGACCGGCCAGCATCGCCCCCAGCAGCATGTCGCCCCGGGCCTCAGCGTCCGATCCATCCTCGCAGGCCCTCAGGATCGAGCCGTGCAGCTTCTTCAGCGCCGCCAGGGCCAGCGCATCGGAGACCGGGTTCTTGGCACGGCGATTGGTGAAGGCCTCGATGGCGTGGACCATGGCGTCGATGCCGGTATAGGCGGTGGGATGGCGTGGCAGACCCAGCGTGAGATCGGGATCGAGAATCGCCATGTCCGCATACAGAGGATCAGCCGCGATCCCGCGCTTGCTAGTGGCGCCGGTGGTGAGCACGGCGACATTCGTCACCTCGCTGCCCGTGCCCGACGTGGTCGGCAAAAGGATCAGCGGCGGGCGGCTCGCTCGCACCTGCTGCACGCCGTACATGGACGCCAGATCCTGCTCGCCGGACAGAAGCACCGCGACCACCTTGGCGGTGTCCATGGGGCTGCCGCCGCCGAACCCGATCACCGCCTCTGCGCCGAATTCGCGCGCCTCCGCCACCGCGTCGTGGATGACGCTTTCGGGCGGATCGGCGACGACCTTGTCATAAACATGGACCGCGAGCCCGGCGTCTTTAAGCCCCGCCAGCGCGCCGTCGGCGAGGCCTGCGCCCTTTACGCCGGCGTCCGTCACGAACAGCACCCGTTTGGCGCCTTTCAGCGCCGGCGCCGCGGTCTTGGCGAGATCGGCGGCGGCGCCGGGCTCGAACAGGATTTTCGGTACGGTGGTGAAGGTAAAGGCGCTCGTCATGGCTTGCTCCGCGGCTGTCACGCAGCCAATCGCTTTATGTCGCGTTGGTCTTTGGGCACACTAGGCGATACATCTCGCAGCCGACAATCCGCCGCCCTCACGCGCAGGAGGCCGCCATGCCCGACGACGCCAGCCGCATTGAAACCGCCATCCCCGACATGGGGAAGGCCTATTTCGATCCCCTCACCCAGGAATCCGGCGAAGGACTCACCGGGTCGGGCGGCGCCCTGCATCGCTATGCGATCCGCCCGGAAGGCCATCGGCTGGCCGATGAGGATTTCGAGTCCAAGGGCTGGCGGCTGAAGCGGCAGCCTGAATACACAAGCGCAGAGCACGGGCGCTGGCGCATCCTGTTTGAAAGCCAGCGCAAGATGCTTCCCGGTCGCGCCTGCAAGGATTTCATGAAGGGGTTTGAGACACTCGAGCATTTGTTCAAGGACGGCGTTCCCGATTTCGCCGACATCAACGCCATCCTGGAACCGGCCACCGGCTGGACGGTGATCCCCGTGCCCGAGCTGATCCCCGACAATGTGTTCTTCTGGCACTTGGAGAACCGGCGCTTTCCCGCCGGCGCCTTTATCCGCGGCGGCAAGCCGAAGACCGCCAAGGTGCGCGACGCCAACAAGGGCCGCGCGCCTGAAGAGATCGAATACACCGCCGTTGAAGACGATCTTTTCTACCTGCAGGAACCGGACATCTTCCACGACGTGTTCGGCCATGTGCCCATGCTCATGGATCCGTTCTTCGCCGATTACATTCAGGCCTACGGCGCCGGCGGACGGCGCGCGATCGAATTCAACCGCTTAAAGAATTTCGGCGCGATCTACTGGTACACGGTGGAGTTCGGCCTGATTGAAGAAGAGGGCGAGCTGCGCGTCTACGGCGCCGGCATTCTCTCAAGCCCGGACGAAACCCTGTTCTCGCTGTATTCCGACAGCCCGCACCGCATCAAGATGGTGCCCGAGCGGGTGATGCGCACCGACTATGTGATCAGCGATTTTCAGGACACCTATTTCGTCATCGACTCCATCAAGGCGCTCCACGACGCCACGGCGGCCCGCGACTTCACCCAGATCTACAAGAAGCTACCCGCCGGCTTCACCTACGCCACCACCGCGCTTCTGGACACCGACGTGGTGGTGACCGAGGGCACGCAGGAGTACAAATTCTGCGGCGGCAAGGGCAAACCGCGCGCCATGACCCACATGCAGGCGATCCGCGACGCGCACCGGCGGTAGGGCCAAAAAAGCTACTGTCATCCCGACTAGAGCGCGCCAGCGCGCAGAGCCGGGACCCTCGATGATTCGGCGCCGCTGTGCAGTCCCGGATATCGCTTCGCGATTGCGGGATGACAAGAAGACCGCCTAGACCATCCCCTTCAGCGCATAGATCAGGTCCAGCGCATCGCGCGGCGTGAGATTGTCCACGTCGACGGTTTTCAGGCGCGCCTCGACGGCGCTGGGTTTGGCCACAGGTTCGGGCGGCTTGGTGGAGAAGAGCGGCAGATCCGCCAGCGCCGCGGCCGGCGCGCCGTCGGATTCCAGCCGGTCCAGAATTTCGGTGGCGCGCGCCACGGCGGCAGGCGGCAGGCCCGCGCGCTTTGCGACCTCCACGCCATAGGAGCGATCGGCGGGGCCTTTCTGCACCTCGTGCAGAAAGACCAGATCGCCCTTCCACTCCTTGGCCTTGAGCGAGAGATTGCCGGCGGCCTCAAGCTCGTCCACCAGCCGGGTCAGCTCGTGATAGTGGGTGGCGAAGAGCGCGCGGCATGTGTTGACCGCGTGCAGATGCTCCACCGCCGCCCACGCGATGGAGAGCCCGTCAAAGGTCGCCGTGCCGCGCCCGATTTCGTCCAGGATCACCAGGGCGCGCGGCCCGGCCTGGTTGAGGATGGCGGCGGTCTCGATCATCTCCGCCATGAAGGTGGAGCGCCCGCGCGCCAGATCATCGGCCGCCCCGACGCGCGAGAAGAGGCGGTCCACCAGCCCGATCCGCACTGATTTCGCCGGGCAGTAGAGCCCCGCCTGGGCCATCAGCGCCATGAGGGCGTTCTGGCGCAGGAAGGTCGATTTACCAGCCATGTTCGGCCCGGTGACCAGCATCAGCCGGTCGCCGGACTCGCCCGCCCCGTCCAGCGTGCAGGAATTGGGGGTGAAGCGCCCTTCGCCGGAGCGTTTCAGCGCCCGCTCCACCACCGGGTGGCGGGCCTGCTCCACGTCAAAGCCCAGCGTGTCGTCCACCACCGGCCGGCAGGCGCCGGCTTCAGCGGCCCATTCAGCGGTGGCCGCGGCGACGTCGAGATGGGCCAGCGCCTGCGCCGCGGCGCGGATCGCAGGGTCCATCGCTTCGATGCGTGTACGGAAGTCCTCGAAGATCTCCAACTCCATGGCCAGGGCGCGCTCGCCCGCCTGGGCGATCTTGGCCTCCAGCTCGCCCAGCTCCGGCGTGGAGAAGCGCACCGCATTGGCCATGGTCTGGCGATGGATGAAGGGCTCGGCGCCCATGAGAGCTTCGGCGTTCTTCGCGCTGACCTCGATGAAATAGCCGAGCACGTTGTTATGCTTGACCTTAAGCGAGGCGACGCCGCTCTGATCGGCGTAGGTGTTCTGAAGGCCCGCCACCACGCGCCGGCTTTCATCGCGCAGCTTGCGCGCCTCATCCAGCGGCGCCGACCAGCCCGGCGCGATAAACCCGCCATCCCGCGCCAGTAGCGGCGGCTCCTCGCTTAGCGCCCGGGCGGCGTCCTCCACCAGCGCGGCGAGATCGGGCCGGGCCGACAGCGACAATGCATCAAGGCAGGCCTCCACCGCCGGCGGCGGCGGGTTCAGGCGCTCTTTTGAAAACCCCGCGATCAGGCGCTCGCCTTCTTTAAGGGCGCGCACAAGCTGGGCGAGATCGCGCGGGCCGCCACGGCCCAGAAGTAGTCGGGTGAGACAGCGCGCCGGATCGCCGGCGGCTTTCAGCCGCTCGCACACGCCGGTGCGCACCGCCCGGTCGTCGAGAAAATACTGCGCCGCGTCGAGGCGGGCGTTGATTTCACCCAGATCCATGCTCGGCCGCGCCAGACGCTCTGAGAGCAGGCGCGCGCCCGGCGCGGTGAGCGTGCGGTCCACCGCATCAATGAGCGAGCCCTTGCGCTGACCCTGCAGCGTGCGCTCGATCTCAAGGCTGGCGCGCGCCGACGGATCGATGGCCATGGCCGCGCCCGCCGGCTGGCTTTTGGGCGGGGTAAGGCGCGCCGGAGCGCCGGCCTGGGACAGCTCGAGATAATCCAGCAGGCAGCCCAGAGCCGAGATCTCGGCGCGGGAAAAAGTCCCGAACGCCTCAAGGCTCTGCACGTTGAAGCGCGCTTTCAGCCGCCGCTCGGCGGAATTGGCGTCGAACTTGGCGCGCGCACGCGGCGTCACCACCGCCATGGGCGCCAGCGCCTCGGCGGTCTTGGCTTCGTCATCAAGGCACAGCAGTTCGCTGGGACCCAGCGCCGCAAGCTCGGCCTCCAGGGCCTCTGGCGAGGCGGGCGTGGACTGGAACGTGCCGTCGGAGACATCGGCCCAGGCCAGCGCGGTCTCCCCGGTGGCGAGCCGCGCCAGAGCCGCGATCCGGTTGGCCGATCGCGCCTCCAGCAGATCGTCCTCGGTGAGCGTGCCCGGCGTGACGATGCGGGTGATGGCCCGGCGCACCACCGACTTGGCGCCGCGCTTCTTCGCCTCGGCCGGATCCTCCATCTGCTCGCCCACCGCGACCTTGAAGCCCGCCTTGATGAGGCGCGAGAGATAGGTCTGGGCGTGGTGAACCGGCACGCCGCACATGGGAATCGGCTCGCCCTGATGCTCCCCGCGCTTGGTCAGCGCGATATCCAGCGCCTCGGCCGCACGCACCGCGTCGTCAAAGAACAGCTCGTAGAAATCGCCCATGCGATAGAACAGGAGCGCATCCAGCGGCGCCTCGGCGCGCAGTTCCAGAAACTGCACCATCATCGGCGTCGCCCCGTCCGGCGTGGGAAAGGCGCGCTCTTGCAGCGTGTCGGGATTGGCGGGGCGGGTCATTGGCGAGAGCCTAGCCGGGCAAGGCCGATCCGCAAGCCGGGGAGTCGGTGAAAGGCGAAACCAGGACAGGGCTGCGCGCCGCTTATCAACAGAAACGCGCAGCACGGCTGGCCACGGGCCGGACCGATCGACATCACCGCAGATGGGGCTGGCGTTTTACGAAAGTTTAATTGGCGCGACATCCTGGAGAAGGCACTACACGTATTATACATGCGATACTGCAATCATATATAACAAGTAATGGCGGGGGCGCAGTATGAAAGAATCGCATCTCAAGAGCGTGAGGATCTTTTCGATCCGAGTCATTGTCTCTGCAAGCTTTTTGCCGCTTTTTTCTTGTGCGCCAAGTCTGAATATTGCGACGGATCGCTATGACCTCGTCATTCACAATGTGGACGTTTTCGATTCGCGCTCAGGTCTTTTCCTTATCGATCAATCTATATTTATTGACAATGGCGTCATTACTGAGATTCAGCCTGCTTCCCCAGATGACTCGGCGATCAAGATCGTCGACGGCGCCGGACGCGTGGCCGTTCCCGGCCTGATCGACAGTCATGTGCACTTGCAGTTCCAGTTCGACGCAGCCCGCACGCTGCTTCCCGAAGATCGTGAGCGCCTTGCGCGGGTCTATCTTGACCATGGCGTGACGTTGATCGCCGAGATGGGTCAGCCTCCCGCCTGGGCCCCCACGCTTGTCGACTGGCAGACCGAAGCCGGCCCGGGGCCTGACCTCGTCCTCGTGGCGGGTTCGCTGAATTCGCGCCAGCCCTGGGACACGAGTCCGCCGCCCCACCACGTCATTCTTGAATCCCCTGAAGAGGCGCGCGCTCAGGTGCGCCGCTATCACGAGCTGGGTGCGGAGCGCATCAAACTCTACTGGAAGCTTGAAGAGCCCGAAATGGCGGCTGCGATGGAGACCGCCATGGAGCTGGGCGTGACGCCTTACGCTCATTTCCAAGAGGCCATAACCATACCAGACGCCCTGGACGCCGGCGTGCGCCATTTCGAGCACGGATTCACCCTGCAATATTCGGTCGCATCCGGAGACTCGCTGAACGCGCGGCTAGCCGAAGACTTCGAGCTTGGGCCGTACTGGACGCTGGACGAATGGACGCTGGCGATTTCCCTGTATTTTCTCACCATGAACGAGGATCCGCAGATGCGCGCGGACCTTGATGCGCTGATCGCCCGAATGGCGGAGGGCGACGCCTCGCTCAGCACCGCCCTGAACATTGTCGCGACAGCGGCCGGGCGCTCTCCGGTGTTTTCAGCGTTCGAGCCAAGGCCTTTGCGGTCGGCGCCGGACATTCGCGACTCCTACCGGCCGTCAGACGAAATCGTGGAGCGCGGGTTCGACGCCTTCATCTCAACGCTGGTCCGGGCCCAGGAGGCCGGCGTCCTCTTGCGCATCGGCACCGACGCCGCCAACGGGGGCGAGGCCACGCGTGCGGAGATGATGTTGCTGAACCAGGCCGGCCTTCCGGTCGAAGACGTGCTTCAGATCGCGACCATCAACGGCGCGAGCGCACTCGGCGTCGCGGACCGCGCCGGGATTCTCGACGTGGGCCGAAACGCGGACATCGTCCTGTTTCATGAGGATCCTCGCCTAGATCCTGCGGCTTTTCTGGGCGAGCTGACCGTCTACCAGCGCGGCGAACGCCATGACCCGAGCCCGTCCTTTGCGGCCGTCCTCGGCGACATTCTGGCCTCCCAAGGGACGGAAGCGGCGTCCGCGCGATGGGACAGCCGCGGCGACGCGCGCCTTTCGCCTATGGAGGTGTATTTTGAGATCATGGAGCTGGCGCGCCAGGGCCTGATTGATGAGGTCGCGTTCCTGGTGGACCGCCTGGAGTCCGCGATGAACGGGGAGCCCGTCAGCGCCTACCTGGACCCCGTGAGCCTGAACACCGTCGGGTACGAGTTGATCGGCGACGAGGACATCGAGTCGGCCGTCCGGATCTTCCAGCTGGCCGTGCGCCTGCATCCGGACGCCTGGTACCTGCACGACAGCCTCGGCGAGGCTCAAGCGCTGGCCGGGGACGTCGAGGCGGCGATCACGAGCTACGAGCGGTCAGTGGAGCTATACCCTGACAGCCGATCCGGTCCGGCCGCGCTGGAGCGGTTGCGCGCTCGGCAAACGCCATAGGGCGTCCGGCCGCAGGTTCCGGCCCGCCCGGGGCGTGTATCCACCTCATTGCAGGCTTTGAGATTTGCCGCGGCGAGCGAAGCGGCTAGGCTTGAGGCAATTCGCATTCGCGCCGTCTCATCTCCCACACAGGACTCACGCATGACCGATCGCCGCCCGCCCCGTGTCGATGATGAAGAGGCGCTGAATTTCCACCGCTATCCCGAGCCTGGAAAACTCGCCATGCGGGCCACCAAGCCCATGGCGACGCAGCGCGATCTTTCGCTCGCCTATTCGCCGGGCGTGGCCGCGCCGGTAAAGGCGATCGCGGAGGATCCAGACCTCGCCTACGACTACACCTCCAAGGGCAATATGGTGGCGGTGATCTCCAACGGCACCGCGATCCTGGGCCTGGGCGATCTGGGCGCCATGGCGTCCAAGCCAGTGATGGAAGGCAAGGCGGTGCTGTTCAAACGCTTTGCTGACGTGGACGCCATCGATATCGAGGTGGACGAGCGGGACCCCGACGCCTTCTATGAATGCGTGCGCCGCTTCGGAGCCAGCTTCGGCGGAATCAATCTGGAGGACATCAAGGGTCCTGATTGCTTCATCATCGAGGAGCGCTTGCGTGAAGCCCTCGACGTGCCGGTCTTCCATGACGACCAGCACGGCACGGCGATCATCTCGGCGGCGGGAATCATCAACGCCTGCGAGCTCACCGGGCGCGACATCAAGGACCTGAAAGTCGTGGTGAACGGCGCCGGCGCGGCGGGCATCGCCGTGCTGGAGCTTTTGAAAGCCATGGGCGTCGCCCATGACAATGCGATCCTGTGCGACACGAAGGGCGTCATCTACAAGGACCGCCAAGAAGGCATGAACCAGTGGAAGTCGGCTCACGCCGCCGACACGCCGGCGCGCACGCTGGACGAGGCCATGGACGGCGCCGACTGCTTCATCGGCCTTTCGGTGAAGGGCGCTGTGACCAAGTCCATGGTGAAATCCATGGCCGCCGATCCGATCATCTTCGCCATGGCCAATCCCGATCCGGAGATCACGCCCGAAGAAGTCGCCGAGGCGCGCTCCGACGCCATCATGGCCACGGGCCGGTCCGACTATCCAAACCAGGTCAACAACGTCCTGGGCTTTCCCTATATCTTCCGTGGCGCGCTGGACGTGCGTGCTCGCACCATCAATGAAGAGATGAAGATCGCCGCCGCCCGCGCCCTGGCCGAGCTGGCGCGTGAGGACGTGCCCGACGAAGTGGCCGCCGCCTATCACGGCGCCCGGCCCAGCTTCGGGCGCGACTACATCATCCCGGCGCCGTTCGATCCGCGCCTGATCAGCCATGTGCCGCCCTATGTGGCGCAGGCCGCCATGGACTCAGGCGTGGCGCGCCGCCCCATCGCCGACATGGACAGCTACAAGGCGGCGCTCGCCCGCCGGCTTGATCCCACTGCGGCGATCCTGCAGGCGATTCAGGACGAGGTCCGCTCGGCCCCGCGCAAGACCATCGTCTTCGCCGAGGGCGAGGAGCCGGCCGTCATCCGCGCCGCCCACGCCTTCCAGAATCAGGATCTGGGACGCGCCATCCTCATTGGCCGCGAAGAGACGGTGCAGGCGAACATGCGCCTTCTGGGGGTTCCCCAGGACGCCATCGAGATCGTCAATGCGCGCCTGTCCGACAACAACGCCGACTATGGCGACTTCCTCTATGAGCGTCTGCAGCGTCAGGGCTATCTGCGCCGCGACGTGCAGCGCCTGGTCAATAATGACCGAAACGTCTTCGCCGCCTGCATGGTGGCGACGGGCAACGCCCACGGCATGGTCACCGGCACCACGCGCAACTACGCCCAGGCCCTGGGCGACGTGCAGCTGGCGCTGGACCCCAAGCCCAATGAGCGGGTGATGGGGATGAGCCTGGTGCTCTCCCAGGGCCACACCTTGTTCATCGCCGACACCAACGTCACCGAGTTTCCCTCGCCCGCTGCGCTGGCGGACATGGCGTGCGAGACCGCCGCGGCGGCGCGGCGCTTCGGCGTCGATCCGCGCGTGGCCTTCCTGTCCTACTCCACCTTCGGCAATCCCTCCGGCGACCGGGCCGACGCGATCCAGGCCGCGGTGGCGGCGCTGGACGCGCGCGAGACCGATTTTGAATACGAGGGCGAAATGAACGCCGATGTGGCGCTGGATCCAGATCACCGCCGGCTCTACCCGTTCTCGCGCCTGTCAGGCCCGGCGAACGTGCTGATCATGCCGGCGATCCATTCGGCCTCCATCGCAACCAAGCTCATGGGCGCAGCCGGCGGCGCCACCGTGCTCGGGCCGATGCTGCTGGGCCTTGAAAAGCCGGTGCAGATCGCGCGCCTGGGCGCCGGCGTCTCCGACATTCTGACCCTCGCCGCCCTGGCCGCCCACGATCTGTCGGGCGCGGTGTCAGACGAGGACGCGGACGACGACTAAACGGTCGCGCCGGGCCGCGTCCCCTTTAAGGCCGGTCGTTGGACCGCGGCGCGTCCTCATCACCGACCGGACCGTCTTCGGCGAGGCGGCGTTCGGCGAATTTGTGCCGGCCCTTGGCCGCCTCCGTTCCGTAGATCAGGAGCACCGCCAACAGCGCTGCGGCCGGAAATGTCCACGCCGCAGTGATGATGAAGAACCAGACATACCCGACCGCGTCGGCCAGCACGCCGGAAAAGCCGGACAGGAATTTTGCGAAGAAGGCGTAGAACGAGCTTAGAAGCGCGTACTGGGTCGCCGCATTCTCAGGGTCCACAAGACTTGAGAGGTAGGCGATAAAGACCGTGGTCACGAACCCGCCGGCAAGATTATCTCCCACGATCGCCACAAGCAGTTTCCAGGCGTCGTCGGGCCCGGCGGTCGCGGCCAGCCAGGCGAAGGCGCCGTTGGACACGAAGGTGATGACCAGCCCGATCACCAGCGCCTTCATGACACCGAAGCGGAAGGCCGCCAGACCGCCCACGAAAAGACCGGCGATGGTCGCGATCAGGCCCGGTCCGCCCTGAATCCCCCCGACGACGTCGCGGGCGTAGCCGATGTCGGAATAGAGCGGGCTGGCCATGACCCCCATGGTGAAGTCGGACAGGCGGTAGATCGCGACGACCATCAGGACAGGGATGAACCAGAGGCCGAGCCGCCCGAGCATCTGGCGGAACGGCTCGACCACGGCGCGGGCGACCTTCTCGGGAAAGCTCCCCGAGAGATCGTGCTTGGTGACCCCGCTCTTGGGTTCTTTCATCAGCAGGACAAGCAACGCGGAGACCGCCATGGCGAACGCCATCGCCTTGAACGACCAGCTCCAGTCGGCCCATTCCGAAATCGCCAGGCCCAGCCCGGACGCCATATAGGCGACGCGGTAGCCCAGCGAATAGGCCGCAGCCATGTTCGCCTGCATCTCGTTGGGCGCGCTTTCAATGCGCCAGGCGTCGATCGCGACATCCAGCGTGGCGCCGGAATAGGCGAGCAGAAGCGCACCCACCGCCACGGGCAGAAGGCCGTCCGCCGGATCAGTCTGGGAAATGATCAGAAGCGCGATGACCGTGCCGGAGATCGCCGTCACGATCCAGGAGCGGCGCGGCCCCAGCCTGTTGTAAAGGAACGGAATCTTGACCCGGTCCACGACCGGCGCCCAGAGAAATTTCAAGGTGTAGGACAGGGTCACCCAGTAAAAGAAGCCGATCGTCGAGCGCTCGATCCCCGCGTCGCGAAGCCAGAAGCTCAGCTTCTGGAACACCATGTAGAGCGGCAGGCCGGACGCAAACCCCAAGATCAGCATGGAGAGCATCACAGGCGTCAGATACACCGCGACACTCTCGCGCCAGCTGCGCCCGCGCCCGCCCTCGCCGGTGTCCTCGCTCGCAGTGCTCATCAGATGCGTCCTTCAAGCCAGCTGGGTTTAGCCGAAACTGGCCCGGTTCTGGTCGCCGCACAAGCGGATGAGGATCCTTACCAGAGCGGCGGTATCCAGCGGCTTGGTGAGGAAGTCATCCATGCCGGCGGCCAGGCATTCGGCCCGGTCGGTTTCGGTGGCGTTGGCTGTGAGCGCGATGATCGGCAGGGCCGCCCGGGCGCCGGGCAGGGACCGGATCGCGCGCGCCGCACCCTGACCATCCAGTTCGGGCATGCGCAGATCCAGAAGCGCGGCGTCAAACCCGCCGCCTGAAGCCGCCTCCACGGCGGCGCGGCCGTCGACCACATGGACTGCGTCGGCGCCCAGGCGCGTGAGCACGGTCTTTGCGATCATGGAGTTGACCGGATCGTCTTCGGCGAGGAGCACGCGCAGGCCGGCGAGCGGGCGAGACGCACCGCCCTCCCCCCCGGCGGGTCCTGGCGCGCCGGCCGCCGGCGGCGGTTCGGCGATGCCGGCGCCCGCCGCGTAGAGCGCCAGAGACGCCAGGCGCACCGGCGCCACCAGCCAGCCGTCAAAACCAGCCGGGCGATGATCGGGCGCGAACTGATCCTTGGTGCGCGGCTGAGCGACGGCGAGCACGCGCGCACGCGGCGCCGCGTCCTTGATCGGCAAAGCGAGATCGGCCCAGGCCTCGTCCAGAAGGACGGTGACCGGCGCGGCCTCGCCTTCGATCAGGCGCAGCACCTCGTCGCGGTCTCCGGCGGCCAGGCTGGTGGCGCCAAGGGCGGTGCACTGACGGCGCAGGGACTCGCGCAGGATCATGTCGCCGCTGGCCGCCAGCGTGACCCGGCCCTCGAGCGGGCGCGCCGCGGGCGGCGGCAGCACGGCCGCCAGCGGCGCCTCGAACCAGAACACGGCGCCGCGGCCCGGCTCGGAGCGCACGCCGACGCTGCCCCCCATGGCTTCGGCCAGGCGGCGCACCATGGCCAGCCCGATCCCGGCGCCGGGCGCGGCGGTGCGTTCGGCCGAGCCACGTTCAAAATACTCAAACAGCCGCGCCTGGTCGGTCTTGGAGATACCAGGGCCGGTGTCGCGCACGGTGAGGCGCAGGCGCCCCTCGGCCATCTCCGCACCGATCAGCACCCCGCCGGCCTGGGTGAATTTCACCGCATTGCCGGCGAGATTGAACAGTACCTGGCGCAGCCGCGCCGGATCAGCGTGGACCCGCTCGGGGGTCTGCGCGTCAATAGCGTGGGCGAGACTCAGCCCCTTCTCGGCGGCACGCGGGGCGAGAATTTCGGCCACGTCCTCGATCAGGGCCCGCGGGCTCACCGGCTCGGCGCGCAGGTCCAGACGGCCCGCCTCCAGCCGTGTGATGTCGAGAATGTCGTCGATGAGATTGAGCGCGTGGGCGGCGCTGGAGCGCACCGCATCCAGATAGGCCGCCTGATCGGGCTTCAGCCCGGTCTCCTCCAGCAGGGCCGCCGCGCCCAGGGCCCCGGACAGCGGCGTGCGCAGCTCATGGGTCACCGAGGCGAAGAAGATCGACTTGCCGCGCGCCGCTTCGCTTTCCTCGGCCCGTGCATTGCGTTCCTGGCTGACATCGCGGCCCACCGCCACCGCGCCGCCGCCGCCGGTGGGCGTTTCCGACCACTCGATCCAGGTCGGGCCCGCGCGGGTGCGCATCGCCGCGTCGTAGCGCCTGGGCCCGCCGTCCTCGCCAAAAGCCGGCGCCACGGCGAACCAGCGTCCGATCCAGTCGGTCTTTTCACCGCCGAAGGCGTCGAGAAACGCCCGATTGACGCCGACCACCCGCCCGGCGGAGTCGCGCACGAGCACGAGCTCGGACATGGCGTCCAGCACGGCGTCGGCGTCCGGCGGCGCACTCCGGCGCGGATTATCGGGGTCGCTGATCTCATTCATGGTGACCGAGACTTAGCCTGATCAGCGTTAAGGAAGACTGGACGCGCACGCCGGTCGAAGGGGCGCCCGCACTGGTCCCGCGCTTGACCCGATGGCGGGGCGGCGTTCCTTATGTCGCCCGAAATCAGACCTGGGGAGCCTTTCACCATGTTGAGACACGTTCTGACCGCCGCCCTCGCCGCCAGCGCGGGCGCGACGCTCGCACACGCCCAGGAGACGCCGCCGCCGGGCGAAGTTCCGGCCGTTTACGACATCGTCGACGCGGTCTCCGCCGAGCGCATCGAATCCGACATCCGCACGCTGGCCGGTTTCGGCACGCGCCACACCGCGTCGGAAACCGAATCCGAAACGCGCGGGATCGGCGCGGCGCGGCGCTGGATCTTCGACGAATTCGAGCGGATCTCTGCAGACTGCGGCGGCTGCCTGGAGGTGCGCTACGTGTCCGAAACGGTGGAGGGCGAGCACCGCATTCCGGACCCGGTCGACGTGGTGTCGGTGATCGCCATCCAGCGCGGGACGCTGGATCCGGGCCGCGTCGTGATGATGAGCGGTGATATCGACAGCCGCGCCAGCGATGTCATGAACGCCGAGATCGACGCTCCGGGCGCCAATGACAACGCGTCGGGCGTCGCAGGCGCCATCGAGGCCGCGCGCGTCCTGTCCGGACGCTCCTTCGCCGGAACGATCGTCTACGCCGCCCTCGCCGGCGAGGAACAGGGCCTGTTCGGCGGCGAGATTCTCGCCCGCCACGCCCTGGAGGAAGGCTGGCGCGTCAAGGCGGTGCTCAATAACGACATGATCGGCAATATCGCCGGCATTGACGGCGTCATCGACAACAGCTCGATCCGGGTCTTCTCAGAAGGCACGCGGGCGACCGAAACCGAGCAGGAGGCACGCATCCGCCGCTTCACCGGCGGGGAAGTCGATTCCCCCTCGCGCAATCTCGCACGCTATATCGACCAGGTCGCCGATCAGTACGTCACCAATCTGGACGTGATGATGGTCTATCGCCTCGACCGTTTCGGGCGCGGCGGCCACCACCGCCCGTTCAACGAGGCGGGCATGCCCGGCGTGCGCCTGATGGAGACGCATGAGCATTATGACCGCCAGCATCAGGACATCCGCATGGAGGACGGGCGCCATTTCGGCGACACGGTCGACTATGTGGACTTTGACTACGCCGCCAAGGCCACCAGCCTGAACGCCGCGACGCTCGCCCTTCTGGCCGGCGCGCCGCCGATTCCGGCGGACGTCTCCATTGAAGGCGCGGTGAGCGCGGACACGAGCCTGTCCTGGACCTTGCCCGAGGGCGCGGCGGCGGAAAATCTCGCCGGCTACCGCGTCCACTGGCGCCTGACGGACGCGCCGCAATGGACCCATAGCCGGTGGGTGGGGCTGACCGACTCCTACACGCTGGAGAACCTCGTCATCGACAATTACTTCTTCGGCGTCTCCGCCGTGGCCCCCGACGGCTCGGCGTCCCCGGTGGTCTTCCCGGGCCCCGCCGGCGATTTCGGCGACTAAAGCGCGCCGTCCAGACGCGATCGCGCCGGCGGGCCCGCAAGCGCGCCGGGGCGCGACACCGCCTGACCGGTGGTGCGCGCTCGCCTGGCGCTCAGCGCTTCGGCGATATGGATTCGGCGCACGCCGTCGGCGCCGTCGAGATCGGCGATGGTGCGCGCCACGCGCAGGATGCGGTGATAGGCCCTGGCGGTGAGCCCCATGGCTTCGGCGGCCTTTGACAGGAGCGCGGCGCCGGGCGCGTCCGGTGCAGCGATCGTGTCCAGACGATCCCCGCCGAGCCGGGCGTTGAGCCCGCCGCGCGCGGCCTGAACCTCGCGCGCCGCCGCCACGCGGGCCGCGGCCTCTGCGGTGCCCTCCGGCGCGGGCGGCAGAGCAAGATCAGCCGGCGTCACCGGCGGCACGTCGATCTGCAGATCGATCCGGTCCATCATCGGGCCGGAGACCCGCGCCTGATAGCCTTGGGCGCATTTGGGTCCGCGCGCGCACGCTTGGCCGTTTTCGCCCGCCCAGCCGCAGCGGCAGGGATTCATTGCGGCGATGAGCTGGAAACGCGCCGGAAACGTGATGCGCTGATTGGCCCGCGCAACCGCGATATCGCCGGTCTCCAGCGGCTGGCGCAGACTGTCGAGCACCTGGGGATGAAACTCCGGCAATTCATCCAGAAACAACACGCCGTGATGGGCCAGGGACGCTTCGCCCGGCTTGATGCGGCTGCCCCCGCCCACCATCGCCGCCATGGAGGCGGAATGGTGCGGCGCGCGAAACGGGCGCGTGCGCGAGAGCCGGCCGCGCTCCACAAGCCCCGCCACCGACTGGATCATGGACAATTCCAGCAATTCCTGAGCGTCCAGCGGCGGTAAAAGGCCGGGCGCGCGCTCGGCCAGCATGGATTTTCCCGAACCCGGCGGCCCGACCATGAGCATGTTGTGGCCGCCCGCCGCCGCCACCTCAAGGGCGCGCTTGGCGGTCTCCTGACCCCGGACATCCTTGAGATCCTTGACCGGCGCGCCGTCGATGAGGTCGCCGGGGGCGGGCCGGGACAGAGACTGGGATCCCTTGAAGTGATTGATCAGCTGGATCAGCGAGCCCGGCGCCAGTATGGCCAGATCGCCGCCGGCCCAGGCCGCTTCCGGTCCGCTCGCCTCGGGGCAGATGAAGCTCTTGCCCTCGCTGGCGGCAAGCATGGCCGCCGGCAGCGCGCCCGGTGTCGGCGCGATGGAGCCGTCCAGACCCAGCTCGCCCATGACGAGATAATCGGCGATCTCCCGCGAAGGCAGCACGTCAAGGGCCGCCAGCAAGCCCAGTGCGATGGGCAGATCGTAATGGGTGCCCTCCTTGGGCCGGTCGGCCGGGGCGAGATTGACGATGAGACGCTTGCTGGGAAGCGATAGCCCGATCGCCGCAAAGGCCGCGCGCACCCGTTCGCGGCTTTCGGCCACCGCCTTGTCGGCCAGACCCACAACAGTGAAGGCCACATTGCCGCCGGTCAGCTGAACCTGAACATCCACGGGACGGGCCTCAGCGCCTTCAAACGCGGCGGACGCGGTGCGATTGCCCATTCCCGACTCCGTTCAATAACCACATTTAACCAAACTTTCCACACACCTCCAGTTATCCACAGAGGGCGGAACATTAAGGAAACATGTGAAAAGCCAACGGTCAACCCACAGGCGATTTTTCTAGAAAGGTATCGCGTCAGGAGAAGGTCGCCGCACCGGCTCGGACGGCTGGGTCCGGTCGATTTGCGGCTCGAAGGCCCGCGGCGCCGGTGCGGGATTCGGCTGCTCGGCGGGCGTGTCCGGCTCGCCGAGAAGCTCGGAAGAGGTGGCCGGGGAGGAGGAGGAGGAGGAGGAGGAGGAGGAGGAGGAGGACGGCGCCGACACCGGCTCGTCCAGGACGGGAGCGCCCGGCTGCACCGGCGCGCCGCCCACCGCGTCGCAGGCTTCGGCTTGCAGGGCGCCGCGGGCGGGCAGTTCGGGGGTTTCGCCGGTGACCCGCACCAGGTCCACCACGCGCTCCACGCCCGAGACCCGTGCGGCGTGCCGGGCGGCGTGCTCGGCCTCGGCCCGGTCGCGCGCATAGCCCAGCAGATAGACGACGCCCTGGCGGGTCTCGACATTGTAATTGAGCGAACGGATTTCAGCGTCCTGAACCAGTCGTGCGCGCACCTGCTGGGTGATCACCGAATCACGCGCAAGCTCGCGGGTTCCGCGCCAGGCGCCCACCTCGATCTCGTTGACCACCGAGCGAACGCCCGGCGCCGACCAAGCCAGGCATTCGGCGTAGATGCGGTCGGAATCCCGCGGCGCCGAGCCGGAGAGCAGCATCACGCCTTCGGTGATCTCCACATCCACCTGATCAAGAGCATAGCCCTGCGACCGCAGCATCGCCGACTTCACCCCGAGCGAGGCGTTGAAATCGTCCAGCTCCCGTCCCAGAGACCGGCCCGGCTCCAGAGCGGCGCAGGCGGTCAGCGAGACCGAGGCGAGGAGGACGGCGATGAGGGGCGTGCGAACCATGGCGGGCGCTCCAAGAGATGGCGGAGTGGTTGGGGCGGGCGTGCGGGCCGAGACGTAAGGGGCGGTCTCGCCCAGCATCGCCCCGCGAGGCTGAAAAAGGGTAAACGCGGCGTTTAGACCTGGCCCTGAACGCGCCCGCCTAGATCAGATCGAGCGCGCCGCGCGTTTCGGCTTCGAACGCACTCTCGATCCGTCTGGGCCAGCGCCAGGGCGTCACCACCATCAGGTCGAAACGCGGCTGAAGATGGGCGAAGCGGCGATGGCGCGCCCGCCACAGCGAACCCGCGCGCAGCATCCGCTCACGCTGGCGCGGCGACACGGCGGCGAGCGCGGTTTCGACGTCGGCGCGCGCCTTCACCTCGATGAAGCACAGCACGGATCCGCGCACCGCCACCAGATCAATTTCGCCCGCCGCGGTGCGGGCGCGCCGGTCGATCACCCGCCAGCCGCCAAGCGTCAGGCGCAGCGCGCACAGGCGCTCCGCAGCGCGCCCGCGCCATTCCGCGCGGCGGCGGTTACGGCCACGTTTCGAGGCGCGATCAGGACCTGTAGGCGCACGGCTCATGGAACCGGCCTCATGGCGCGGCCGCCTGTGGTTGCCCGCGCGCGCCGCCGCGGGTAACTTCGCGCTGCGCTGGGGAGCGGCGCATCCGGACTGTCGAGGGGACCAACATGACCGTTGCAGCATCGCTCAAGCACGCGCTTGCGCCAAGGCGCCTGGCCTCCAGGCTCGCCACCGGCCTTGTCGGGCTTGCCGTGCTCGCGCTGGCGGCCTGCGAAAGCGCGCCGGGCCCTACAACGCCGGTGCAGCCGATTCCCGAACGCCCCGTGGTCGGCGCGCCGCCCGAGCCGATCACCGTCCCGGTGGATCTGGCAGAGCGCGCCTACACCCCGGCCCATCTTCGCGGTGTTCCCCTCACCCGCGTCGGCCTGCTGCTGCCGTTTTCGGCGGACTCAGACGCGGCGCGACGCGAGGCCTCGCGCATCCTGCGCGCAGCCGAGCTGGCGATGTTTGAGCGCGCCGGCGACGCGCTGGTCCTGCTGCCCAAGGACACCGGCGGCACAGGTGAAGGCGCGCGCGAAGCGGCCCGGTCAGCGATCTCCGACGGTGCCGATCTCATCATCGGCCCGCTCTTCAGCGCCGCGGCGGCCGCCGCCGGCGAAGAAGCGCGCAGCGCCGGCATCCCCGTCATCACCTTCACCACCGACGCCACCATCGCGGGCGACGGCGTCTATCTTCTCAGCTTCCCGCCAGATGAGGAGGTTAGGCGCGTCACAGAATACGTGGCCGGTCTAGGCGCGGACCGCTTCGCCTTCATTGGCCCGAACACCGCCTATGGCCAGGTGGCGGGCGACGCCTATCGCCGTACGATCAATGACCTGCTCGGCGAAAATCCGGAGCCGGTGGAAGCGGAAGTGCGCCTGCCCCTGCCCGAGGACGCACCGGAGGACGCAGAGCGGCGCACCCGGATGCGGGTCTTTGATCGCGGCCTCGTGGCCACCGCCTTCTATGACGGCGGGGTCAGCGCCATGACCGAGGCCGCCGCCCGCCTCGCCTCGATTGGCGTCGAGCGGCTGGACCCGGCCCGCGCCGCGACCATGAGCGGGCGCAACTGGACCCCTTCGCAGGCCTCGCCCTTCCAGGTGGTGCTCCTGCCCGAGGGCGGCGACCAGCTGCGCATTCTGGCGCCCGTCCTGGTGTATGAGGACATTGATCCCTTTCTGGTGAAATTCATCGGCACCGGGCTGTGGCGCGACACGGCCCTGACCCGTGAACCGGCGCTGGCCAATGGCTGGTTCGCCGGTCCGGACCCCAGCGCGCGCGCCCGGTTTGAACAAGTCTATGAGAGCGTTTTCGGCGAGGCTCCGTCACGCCTGGCCGGGCTCGGCTATGACGCCGCGTCCCTGGCGGCCCTGTTCGCCTCCGAAGCCGATTTCAGCGATGAGCGCCTCACCGATCCCGACGGCTTTGTGGGCGTGGACGGGCTGTTCCGCCTCCGGCCCGACGGCACGATCGAGCGCGGTCTGGCGGTCTACACCGTGCGCAGTGGCGGGTTTGAAGTGCTCGACCCGGCGCCGGGCGCCTTTGACCTCGACCCGTTCGCGCGGGCCGGCGAGACGAGCGCTGCGGGACGCCCGGTGGACGTGGAGCCGGACGAACCGTCTTAGCCGCTTCTGAACAGGCTGAATCCTGACAGAACCCGGCTCAATCCGGGATCAGCGCTTCTGCGACCGCATCTGCGTAGATCCGGCCGTTGCCCGTGAGGCTCAGGCAGTTCGCCCCGGCCTTGATCAGGCCCTGAGCGGACAGACGTCCCACTGCGGCGGCGTCCGGTCCGTAGCCCGTGATCGCCGCGACGCGCTCCGCGTCGAGCCCGTCTTCCACCAGCCTTATCCCCATGAGAATGCGCTCCACCGCCTCGTCACGGGCGCTCAGCGGCTCTTCTTCGTGGCCGCTTCCGGCCGTCGCTGCAGCGATATAGGCGGCCGGCTTCAGGGCGGCGGCGTAGCCCACGCGCCCGCCGCGATCGGCGCGGCCCAGGCGCGAATGGGCGCCGGGGCCGATCCCGATCCAGTCCGCGCCCTCCCAGTAAAGCCGGTTATGGACCGACTGCGCCGCGCGCTCGCGGGCATGGTTGGACACTTCATAGGCGCCAAGGCCGCCCGCCTCGGCCATCTCCTGCGTCAGCGTAAAGAGATCCGCGGCGAGATCCTCGCCCGGCGCTTTCAGCGTCCCCCGGCGCACCTGGCGTTCAAAGGCGGTGCCCGGCTCGATGGTGAGCTGGTAGAGCGAGAGGTGATCGAGCCCCAGCGCGATGGCCTCGGCCAGCTCACCGCGCCAGGCGTCCACGGTCTGGCCTTCGCGGGCATAGATCATGTCGATGGAGACGCGGCTGAAGGCATCCTGGGCGCTCGCGATCGCCCGGCGCGCCTCATCGGCGCCGTGATCGCGGCCGAGGCGTGTCAGATCGGCGTCATTGAACGCCTGCACGCCCAGGGACAGGCGCTCGATTCCGGCGCCGGCGAGACCTTTGAACGCGTCAGCCTCGCGAGGGTTGGCTTCCAGCCCGATCTCGGCGCCCGGCTCCAGGCCGAAGAGATGGTCGGCGGCTTCAAGAAGGCGCGCCACCTGGGCGGGGGTCATGAGCGAGGGCGTGCCGCCGCCGAAATGCACGCTTGAAAGCCGGCGCGGACCGGTCAGCGCCCGCCAGCGCGCCAGGTCGTCCAGCATCGCGGTGAACAGTGCGTCCCCGTCCGCGTTCGCCGCCTTGTAGACGTTGAAATCGCAATACGGGCAGATACGCACGCAAAAGGGCCAGTGGATGTAAAGGCCGAGGCGGTCTTCGCTCATGGCGCTCACGCGGAGAACAGATCCGCTCTCAGGAGACGGAAGGCATGGGCGCGATGGCTCATGGCGTGTTTCTTTGAAGGCTCCATCTCGCCGAATGTTATGTCGAACCCGTCTGGAATAAAGATCGGGTCATAGCCGAAACCATGTTGGCCGCGCGGCGGGAAGGTGAGCGCCCCGCGCACCTCGCCTTCATAGACGCGGGTCTCCCCGTCCGGATGGGCCAGCGCGAGGGCGCACACGAAGCGCGCGGTCATGTCGGTGGCCTGCTTGGCTTCCAGCTCGGCGCGCACCTTGTCCATGGCGGCGTAAAAATCGCGGGGCTCACCGGCCCAGCGCGCCGAATAGATGCCCGGCGCGCCGCCCAGCGCACTTACTTCAAGGCCGCTGTCGTCGGCCAGCGCAACCAGGCCGGAATGCTCCGCGCCGGCCCGCGCTTTCAAAAGCGCATTGCCGATAAAGCTGTCTTCGGTCTCTTCCGGCTCCGGCAAACCCAGTGAATCCGCGCCTTTCGCGTCCAGCCCGAAAGGCTCGATTAGATCACGTATCTCTTTGATTTTACCGGCATTATGGCTTGCGATCGCCCAGACTTGCGCGCGTGTGAATACATTCATGCATACCGTCCCTGCTGATTGAACATATCGCCTTTCGAAAAATTAATATCGTTTTTCGATATATTTTTGTTGCGTCCCGATACGAGGTCCTCTACATACAGTCTCGAGGCGGACGGGAACACCCCGGCACCGGCTCCGGCGACAGACCGGCAACAAAGATCGGATGCGCCGAAATGGTTGGTCGACAAAACAGCTTAGGAGAGTAAGAGATGGTCAGGTCTAACAATTCCAACGGTCACGCGACGTTTGCGACGGTGATCAATCTGGTTCTGGTCGCCGGCGTGTTCGCCGGCATGGTCGCCGCAATCAGCCCGCTGATGGCGTAACCGACATGAAGGCCGAAAAGGCCGGTCTGCTTCGAGACGCACCGCTCCTCCCCGGCGGCGCCGAAGCGACCGGCCTTCAAGGCCTCGAACCGTAGAAACGACTTATGGGGGGCGCATGAGAACGCTCGGACCGGGATCACTGGCCTCGATTTTAAAGCTCCTCCTGGATGCGGCGTTCTATATTCTGTGGGCGTTTCTGGGCCTTGCAAGCCTGATCATCGTCCTCATCGTCTTCACAGGGCTCTACCGCATCGCCGGCTTCGGCGACGGTCTTCCCGACAGCCTTTCGCAATTCCTGGCCATGGACGTGGTGCTCGCCCTGCCCATGGCGGTGGTGGCGATCGCAGCCTTGATCTTCATCATTGATCGGCTGCGCCGGATTTTCAAAACCCTGATCGGCGGCGATCCCTTCGTTCCCGAAAACGCCAATAATCTGCGTGCGATCGCCATCGGCATCGGCGTGTATCAGGTGCTGCAATACGCCAGCCATGGCGTGATCTCGCTGGTGTTCACCCTGTCAGGTCAGCCGGTGCAGGGCGGCGGGCGAGTGGTGCCGGAATTTTCGCTCAATCTGGGCGCCTGGTTCGCCGTGCTGGCGTTTTTCGTGCTGGCTGAAATCTTCCGCGAGGGCGCCCGCCTTCGTGACGAACAGAAATACACGATCTAGGAGGACGCCATGCCGATTCGCGTCACCCTGGACCGGATGCTGCTCGAGCGCCGCATGTCGCTGACCGAGCTGTGCGACCGGGTGGGCATCACCATGGCCAACCTCTCCATCCTGAAGACCGGCAAGGCCAAGGCGGTGCGATTCTCCACGCTGGAAGCTTTGTGCCGTGAGCTGAACTGCCAGCCGGCCGACCTTCTGTTCTTCGATGAAGAGGGCGAGGAAGACGACGGCTCGGACTAGCGCTTGCCATACGCCGAGCTCGCCGACGCACCCGACGCCTCAAGAAACGCCGCGCACAGAGCGTCCAGAGCCGGATCGGCCGGCGCGCTCGCCCGGCGCATCAGCCCCGGACGCAGCACCACGGGCGAATCCCCCAGCTCCAGCCGCACCAGCGCATGATCGGCGCACAGCCGCGCGATCACAGTCTGCGGCCCCACCAGCACATGATCGGACGCCGCACACGCCCGCGCCAAAGTGACGTAGTCGTCGCAAACAAGGCTCGGCGCCGGCAGGCCGAAGGGCATGGGTCCGCGCCCCAGACGGCCCGGCGGCGTGGCGCTCGCCACCGGATAACGACCGGGGTCCGCAGCCTCTGCGGCCCCCAGCAAGGCGTGACCCTCGCGAACGCACGCCGCGACGCCTTCTTCGGGCAGGGCGGTGAGGGTGAGATCATCCGGTCCTTCCACCGCGCCGATATCAGCCGCCACCAGATCAAGCTCACCGCCGCGCAGCTGCTCGATCAGGCGGCCGGCGGGGCCCGCCCGCACGGTCAGCGCGATGTCGCGCCCGGTCCGGTACAGCCGCGCCACGGCGCCAGGCAGGACGCTGAATTCCACGCTGGGCCCGACCCCGATGGTGAGCGCCCCGGCCCGGCCTGTGCGCCAGCGCCCGGCCTCGCCCTCCATGTCGGCGGCGGTCTGCACAAGCGTGCGCGCCCGGGGCAGCAGCGCCGCGCCCAGCGCCGTCAGCACGAGCCGGCGCCCGGTGCGCTCGAACAGCGCGCCGCCCAGCGCCGCTTCAAGCTGGGCGAGGATTTTCGTGGCCGCCGGCTGGGACACCGCAATCGCCTGCGCCCCGGCCGAGACGGTGCCCCGCTCTGCGGCGGCGACGAACAGGCGGGCGCTCTTCAGGCTCAACATGGCCGCCACGCTATCACGAAAACGAATACCGAGAAGCCGAATTACGATTGGACGTTATGGTTAGGCAGGCCCAATCTTAGCGGACATTGGATCGAGGAGCCGCGCCGTGGTGAGTGAAAAACTGGTCGTGCCGGCGATCTTCGCGGGCTTTGCCCTGCTGGAGATCGTGCTGGGCCGCTTTGCGGGCGCTCCCAAGGCGTCGCGCCGGGACGTGGTGATCGAGACGGTCTCCAGCCTCACCATCATTCTGCTCACCGTGCCGGCGATCTTCTTCCTGGCGCCGATGCTGGTGGAGCTGATCCGGCCTGGCAGCGCGGACGCGCTCGCCTTCCTGCCCTGGTGGGCGATGGTGGCGATCCTGCTCGTGGCCGACGACATGACCCAGTACTGGTGGCACCGCACCAGCCACAGCGTCCCGCTGCTCTACAATCTGCACCGCGCCCACCATTCGGGCGGCTATATGAGCGTTCGGATCGCCTACCGGAACAATCTTTTCTACTACATGCTCATGCCGGGCATCTGGGCGTCGGCGGTGCTGGTGCATCTGGGCTTCTACCCGGTCTATGCGGTCTATCTGATCGTGAAGATGGCGGTGATCTTCGCCGCCCATTCCAGCTGGCGGTGGGACGCCCCGCTGTACAGGATTCCCGCTCTCGCCCCGCTCATGTGGATCGTGGAACGCACGATCTCCACGCCCGCCACCCATGCGGCCCATCACGGCCTGCACGCCGACGACGGGGCCACCCACTACAAGGGCAATTACGGAAATCTGTTGTTCTTCTGGGACGTGCTGTTCGGCACCGCGAAGATCACCCGCACCTATCCGCAAGATTTCGGCATCGAGAACATGGCGCCGGCCAGCACGGCGCGCGAGCTCGCCTGGCCGCTGGTGCGCAAATAGGCGCTAGGGATAGCTGATCACCACAGTCCGGTCGCCGACGGCGAGATCCGGCTCCTGCTTGAGCACCTGATCCGCGCCGGCGCGCAGCTCCACTGTGAGCGCGCCCGGCGCCCGCCAGCTCAGCCGATAGTCCTCGCGCACGCCCTGCCCCACCAGGAAGACCTGCTCGCGCCGGGCGATATCGCGCTGCGGCGCGCCGGCCTCCACCAGCTCGAACTGGAATGTGGCCGGCGACTCCGCTCCGCAGGTCCGGCTCCAGACGCGCACGTCATGGGCGCCGTCGGGCGAGGCCAGCGTGTCCAGAACGACCGTCTCGCAATCGCCGGCCATGCATCCCGACAGCGCCGCGGCGGCGACAAAAGCGACCGCTCCGCTAAAACCAGCCTTGATCATGTCCGCTCCTTCTGCCGTTTCAGCGCCGCCGCTTTTTCGGCGTGTCCGCGGCTGGCGCGAAGTCCGGCACGCGGATCTTGATCTTGTGATCGGCCGGGCCCTTCGCGCCGTCAGGATAGAGGCCGCGATAATAGCCCTTCTGCCATTTCTCCTCGGCGGCGGCCTGGTCGCCCGATTTCAGCCGGCCGGAGAAATCGGACCGGCTTTCGCGCCAGATCTCCATCTGTTTCAGCGCCTTGGGATCAGTGTGCAGCGACTTGATCTCCGGCGTCACCCGTTCAAACAGATCCCGGCGCACGGGGAAGAAATGGGCGATCGCCTCGCCGGCCTCGAACCGCACCTCGCCCGGGCGCGTGAAACGCCAGTTCATGGTGAAGGAGTACGGGCTCCAGTCGGTCTCGATGACGCCGCTGAGGCCCATGATCCCGTCCTTCAGGCCGTTCACCGGCCCTGACACCCACAAATTCCAGCCCGGCGCGGTGCGCGCCAAAAACCCCATTTCGAAGGTGAGGATGCCGGAGCCGAAATTGGCCATGGCCGAGCCGGGCCTGTGCATGGCCATGGGATCGTCAAGCTCGACCTCGACGTCCTCCACCCGGTCGCCGCCGGTCCAGCGCGCGGTGACGCCGGTGGGCGTGAAAACCTCCCAGCCATGCTGGTTGGCCGCGGCCAGCGGCAGGCAGCGATAGGCGAAACTTTCCGGCGTGTCGTCCATCCACTGGCGCCGGCTGTCGGCCGGGCGGACGGGAACGGGTTCGCTGGAGAGGGGGTGCAGGGTGAGTTTCATGGCGGCCAGAAAACGCGCGCGCGGGCGCCATGGCAAGACCGCGCTCCGCTTTTGCGCAGAAGACGCGTAGGATCGGTGGACACGGTCGTCCGGGAGATTTTGATGCTGTCACTGATCGCCGCTCTCACGCTGCAGTCCGCCGCACCGCCACCAGACTTCGATTGGCTCGAGGGACACTGGATCCTCGAACACGGAACCGGACACGGTGAAGAAATCTGGAGTGGAGCGGACGGGACTTTGATGACCGGCATGAGCCGGACCGTTCGCGACGACGCACCGAGCTCTTTTGAATTCATGCGCATCGAATTTACTGATCCCCCTGTCTATATCGCGCAGCCGGCCGGCCGGGCGCCGGTGCGCTTCGTTCTCCGCGAACACGGCGCACGCCGCGCCGTTTTCGCCAATCAGGAGCACGACTTTCCGACCCACATCGCGTACGAGCGCACCGCAGACGCGCTCACCGCCCGCATTTGGGGCTCCGCCGGAGAAACAGACGCGCTCACCTTCACCTGGCGGCGCAAGACCGACTGACCCGCCGCTCGCCGCGCGCTGGTCCCGGTTCGACGCAGGCGGCTTGCGAGCCTGGGCGCGCCCTGCTGCGTTGGCGCCATGCCTGCTCACACCGCCACGCTTCACCGCGCCTTCGCGCTCAATTCGGACATCAGCCTTGCACGGGCCGCCAAGGCCTATGCGCGCACCGGGGTGGCGGTGATCGAGAACGCCCTCGATTTTGAAAGCGCCGCAGCGCTCGCCTCGGCCATGATCGCCGCGCCGGACTTTAACCTCGTCACTCGGATCGAGGACCAGCACCGCGATTTCGATGCGGCGGCCATGGCCGATCTTTCCCCGGGCCAGCGCGCGCGTTTCGAGCAGCTGGTCGCCGCCGAGGCCCAGGCCGGGTTTCAATACCTCTATGAAACCTATCCGCTCTATGACGCCGGGCGCCGGGGCCTGCCGCTTCCAGACGCTTTCGCCGGAGTTCTGGGCCTGGTGCAGAGTGCTGAGTTTCTGGCCTTCGCCCGCAAGGTCTGCTGGAGCGATCGGATCAGATTCGCCGATGCCCAGCTGACCCGCTTCCAGCCGGGGCACTTCCTGTCCGAGCATGACGACGACGCGCCCGGAAAACAGCGCGTCGCGGCCTATGTCCTGCAGCTGTGCAGCGACTGGCGCGCTGATTTCGGCGGCGTGCTGAACCTTCTCACCCCGGACGGCGAGATTCGCCGCGGTCTCGTGCCCGGCTTCAATCGCCTTGTCCTTTTCTCGGTCCCGCGGCCCCATGCGGTGAGCGCCGTGGCGTCCTTCGCTCCGCGCCCGCGCCTTGCCATGACGGGCTGGTTGCGCGCGGGCGACCCGGACTGAATGGGCCCTCTCAACCGGCCCCGTCACCGTCCGTCAGGATGAAGCGCGGACCCGGCCCCGCCAGCCTCGCCCTGTCGTCCGGATTATAAAGCGAGCAGGTTTCAAGCGACAGGCATCCGCACCCGATGCATCCGCTGAGCTTCGCCTTCAGGTTCTGCAACATGGCGATCTGGGCGTCGAGCCGGGCTTCGATTTTGACGGCGACGCGCGTCCAGTCCTGCTTTGTCGGGGCGTGACCGGCGGGAAGCGTGGCCAGTGCGGCGGCGATATCGCTGAGGCTGAGGCCCAGCCGCTGTGCGGCCATGACAAACGACAGCCGGCGCAGGTCAGGCCGGGTGTAGCGCCTTTGTCCGCCGGCGTTGCGTTCCGGCGAGACCAGACCCTTTTCCTCATAAAAGCGGATCGCCGACACCGACATGCCGGTCCGCGTCGCGACATCGCCGATGGAAAGCGTGCGTTGCAGCTGCGCCATGGGACCCGCGCGCTCCTTGAAAATTAAACCTTGACCTCAAGTAAGGTTTAGAAATTATCCCGGCGTCTCGTTCAACACAACAAGCGAGACCGACCATGACCCAAGTCCTCCTGGAACACGTCAATATGACCGTCACCGACGCCGACCGGACCGCCGCGATGCTGAGCGCGCTGTTCGGCTGGCGCATCAGGTGGTCGGGCCCGTCCAAGGCGGGTGGATACAGCGTCCATGTGGGCGATGATGAGCGCTACGTGGCGCTCTACAGCCCCAAGGGCGAGATCGCGCCGGCCGGCGACACTCTTTTGCGGGCCGGCGCCGTCAATCATCTCGGCGTGCTGGTCGAGGATCTCCACGCGGCCGAGCGCCGCGTGCTGGACGCGGGCCTGAAGACCCACAGCCACCAGACCTACGATCCCGGAAGCCGGTTCTATTTCCACGACCATGACGGCGTCGAGTACGAGGTGGTCAGCTACGCCTGAGCCGGGCGCCGCGCGGCTCAGGCGCCACGGGCGTCAGGGCCGGCGTGCGGCTGACGCCGCCGCCCGCGCCGGCTTTGCTGGGCTGGCGCGCGGCGATGACCGGCTGGCGCAAGGCCGACATGCAGGACACGAAGGCGCCCGCCCCCTCGCGAAACCGGCGTATTTGGCGTATGTGTGCGGCCATGACCACGCAAGCGATCAAACTCGACCTCTCCCCCCGGCCCGCCGAGCCCGAGCTCGTCGCGCTCGCCGGGTTGACCCATGCCGAGCTGCGCCAGGCGCTCATCGACCATGCCGGGGTCGACGAGAAGAAAGCCAAGATGCGCGCCGACCAGCTGTGGCGCTGGATCTACAATTTCGGCGCCACCTCGTTTGATCAGATGACCAATGTGTCGCTGGATCTGCGCGCGGTTCTGCAGCGCAAGTTCACGCTGGCGCGCGCCGAGATCGTGGAACGCCTCGTGAGCGTCGACGGCACGCGCAAATACCTGATCCGGTTCGCGCCTGGCGTGGAGGCCGAAGCGGTTTTCATCCCCGGCGTCGGCCGGTCCGGCGCCTTGTGCGTGTCCAGCCAGGTGGGCTGCACGCTCACCTGCACCTTCTGCCATACCGGCACCCAGAAGCTGGTGCGCAATCTCACCGCCGCCGAGATCGTCCAGCAGGTGATGATCGCCCGCGATGATCTGGAAGAATGGCCGACCTCCAACGAGGACCGGCGCATCACCAATATCGTCTTCATGGGCATGGGCGAGCCGCTCTACACGCTGGACTCCGTCGCCGACGCCATCGACGTGATCAGCAACAATGAAGGCATGGCGATCGGGCGCCGCCGCATCACCGTCTCCACCTCCGGCGTCGTGCCGAAGATCGTCGAGCTGGGTGAGCGCACGCGCGCCATGCTGGCCATCAGCCTGCACGCCACCAATGACGACCTTCGCGACGAGCTGGTGCCGCTGAACAAGAAATACCCGATCCAGCTCCTGCTGGAGGCGATCCGCAGCTATCCAGACCTTTCCAACGCCAAACGGGTGACCTTCGAATACGTCATGCTCAAGGGCGTCAATGACAGCCCCGCCGAGGCGCGCGCCCTGGTCAATCTGCTCAAGGGCATCCCGTCGAAGATCAATCTCATCCCGTTCAATCCCTGGCCCGGCAGCCCCTATGAGTGCAGCGACTGGGACACGATCGAGACGTTCTCCGAGATCGTGAACCGCGCCGGCTACGCTTCGCCCATCCGCACCCCGCGCGGCCGCGACATCTTCGCCGCCTGCGGCCAGCTGAAAAGCGAAAGCGTGAAGATCCGCGCCAGCGAAAAACGGAAGCTGGAGCGCGAAGGGCAGGGCGAGACGTAGGCCCCGCGCCCGCACCCGGTCCCGGAACACAGCTCCCCCTTCTGCGCGTTGTCTCTTCAACAGCAACGCAGGAGGACGCCATGTCCGGCCCCAAACCCCATCCCGAGATCGACGCCAAGAAAACCACCGCGCCCACCACGCGCGAGGAGCAGCTGAAAAGCCCGGAAATACGCGGCGACGTGCCTGCGGGCGATCAGTCCACCACCGGACGCTCCGGCGGCGCGACGGCCCGCGATATCGGCTCCAAGGACGAGCTGGAGCAACAGTTCGAGATGGAGGGCGAAAAGACCCGCGTGCACAAAAGCGAAGAATCCACCACGCCGAAAAAGCCCGGCGAGGCGGACCGTCCCGGCGAGCTGCGCAACCCCGATGAAAAGCACGGCCAGCGCAACAAAGGCTCCCGCCAAAAAGGCTAGAGCTCTCGCGCGCGGGCGCGCCGCGTGCTAAGCGCCGCGCCATGACCGAAACACCGAATTCGGGCGCCCCGCGCCGCAAATCAAAATCCACAAAAAATCTCGGCCCCCGGGCTGCGGCGCTCGCCGCAGTCATGGGGGTCGTGTCCAAGGGCACGCCGCTGGACGCCGGCCTTGCCGGGCGCCCGGAATGGAAGCGCCTGGAGCCGCGCGACCGCGCCTTTGCGCGCGCCATCGCTGCGGCCAGCGTGCGCCGGCCCCATGCGCTGGACGCCGCGCTGGCGCAGTTTCTGACCACGCCCCTGCCCAAATATGCGCTCAAAGCGCGCATGATCCTGCGCTTGGGCGCCGCCGAGCAGCTGATCTTGGACACTCCCGCCCACGCCGCCGTGGACGCCTGGGTCTCGCTCATGGCTCAGGACGAGGAGACGGAGCGGTATAAAAACCTCTCCAACGCGGTGCTTCGAAAGGTGGGCGGCGACGTCGGTCGCCACGCGCTTCGGACCGCCGATCCGCTGAACGATCTGCCCGACTGGTGGGCCGAGCGCTGGACGCACGTCTATGGCGCCAAAATCGCGCGCGAAATGGCCAAGGCCCGCTCTGGACCGCCGCCGCTGGATCTCACCTGCAAGCCGGGCGTCGACACCGCCGCCGTGGCCGAGGCGATCGGCGGGCGGGTGCTGTCCACCGGCACCGTGCGCCGCGACCAGATCGGCGCGGTGGAGGGCCTGCCCGGCTATGATGCGGGCGAGTGGTGGGTGCAGGACGCGGCGGCCGCCCTGCCGGTGCGGCTGCTGGCGCCGCAAGCGGGCGAGACCATCGCCGATCTGTGCGCCGCGCCCGGCGGCAAGACGCTGCAGATCGCCGCGTCCGGCGCCACCACCCTCGCCGTGGACGCGTCGGCCAAGCGGCTCACACGAGTCACGGAGAATCTGGCGCGTACCGGACTGTCCGCAAAGGTGATCGACGCCGACGTCCTGAAATGGCGCCCGCAAGCCCCGGTGGACGCAGTGCTGCTGGACGCGCCGTGCACGGCCACCGGCACGCTGCGCCGGCGTCCGGACGCGGCCTTCGCCAAGCAGCCCGGCGATGTGGAGTCCTTGGGGCCGATCCAGTCGCAAATGCTGGACGCCGGCTTTGCGATGCTGAAATCCGGCGGGCGGATGATCTATTGCACCTGCTCGCTGGAGCGCGAAGAGGGCGAAGATCAGATCGCCGCCTTCCTGAAGCGCACGCCGGACGCCCGGCTTGATCTGGTCAGCCCCGAAGAAATGCCCGGCCTGGAGCGCGCCATCGTCAACGGCGCTGTGCGCACGCGGCCCGACATGTGGGGCGATCAGGGCGGGCTGGACGGGTTTTACATCGCCCGCATCTTCAAGGCCTGAGATTGGAACCTGACCCAAGGGCGCCCGGGCCGAAAGCGCGGCGGGTTTTCACGCCGCGCGCCACCGGCTATGTCTCGCTCCAACCGGCGCGCGGACGCGCCGCATAAAGCCTCTGGAGGAGCATATGGACGTCAAGGGTATCGCAGCGGTCGTCACCGGCGGGGCTTCGGGGCTGGGCGAGGGCACGGCCCGGCGCCTGGCCGCCGACGGCGCCAAGGTCACGCTTTTCGACCTCAATGAAGAGCGCGGCCAGAAAGTCGCCAAGGAAATCGGCGGCGCCTTCGCCAAGGTCAATGTGGCCGATCCCGAAAGCGTCAAGGCCGGTTTTGATGTCGCCCGCAAGGCTCACGGCCAGGAGCGCATCCTGATCAACTGCGCCGGCATCGGCTGGGCCGAGAAGACCGCGCGCCGCTCCTCCAAGGGCGACATCGTCATGCACCAGCTGGATAAATTCGCCCTGGTGGTGAACGTCAACCTGATCGGCAGCTTCAACTGCGCCGCCATCTCCGCGGCCGGCATGCTGGAGCTGGAGCCCACCGAAAGCGGGCGCGGCGTGATCGTGAACACCGCCTCGGTGGCCGCCCAGGACGGCCAGATCGGCCAGGTCGCCTATTCCGCCTCCAAGGGCGGGATTTACGGCATGACCCTGCCCATGGCCCGCGATCTCGCCCGCGAAGGCGTGCGCGTGAACACCATCCTGCCGGGCTTCTTTGAAACGCCGATCTACGAGCAGATGCCGCCGGAGGTGAAAACCAATCTGGCCGCCAATCTGCAATTCCCCCAGCGCTTCGGCACCCCGGCCGAGTACGCCGATCTCGTCGCCTTCATGGTGAGCAACGACTACATCAACGCCGAATGCGTCCGCCTGGACGCCGGCGCGCGCATGCCCCCGAAATAAGGCCGGCGCGGACACCCATGAAAAGCCCCGCGAGCCCAAGGCTCGCGGGGCTTTTTATTGGGCGATGAAACCGCTTGCGGCCTGAGCCGGCGCATGGATGAGGCCGTGGACGAAGCGCATCTTGCCCAGAGCCGCCGGCGCCAGGACGAAGGGATACAGCTCTCGCTGGCCCATGCTGAGGCTGAGGCAGTTCAGGGCGTAGGTCAGCGAGACCCAGGCGGCGATAAGGGCGTCGAAATCCTTCGCATCGACGCTGGCGAACCGGGTCGCCGCGTCCACGTCCAGATCACGCCCGGCGTCGGGATCGAGCCGCATGCCGAAATAAGACGCGGTCTCCACCGTATCGACGATGTGCAGATAGTGGGCCCAGGTCTCCGCGAAATCCTCCCACGGATGGGCGCTGGCGTAGGAGCTGACATGGCTCTGGCGCCAGTTATCCGGCGGACCGTCTGTGTAGTGAGCCGCCAGCGCGTCTGAATAAGACCGGCGCTCATCGCCGAAGAGGTTGCGGAACGTGTCCAGCAGCACGCCCGGCGTCACCAGCCGGTCCCAGTAATAATGGCCGACCTCATGGCGAAAATGGCCCAGCACGGTGCGATAGGGCTCGGAGAGCTCATTGCGATTGACCTCGCGCTGAACGTCGTCGGCTTCCTCCACCGCGATGGTGATGACGCCGTTCGCGTGGCCGATCTGCGCCGTGTCGGCGCCGTCATCGCGCGAGCCGGCGAGAAAATCGAAGGCCAGCCCGTTGACGGGGTCGCGGAACCGGTCGGTCAGGGGCAGACCCAGCGCCAGGAGCGAATAAACCAGGCGGTGCTTGGCCCGCTCCAGCTCGCGCCAGCGCATGAGATTATCGGTGTCGCTCAAGTCGGGGACGGTGCGGTTCAGCCGGCAGGCGCGGCAGTAATCGCCCGGCTCGTCAGCCTCGACCAGCCAGTTGCACGCGTCCCAGGCCGCGTTGGCGCAGAAGCGGAACTTGCCGCCCTTGTCGTCCAGCGCGCGCCAGAGCGAGCCCCCCATGGCGCCCAGCGTGGTGAGGCCTTCGCGCTCGGGCACATAGCCGAGCACGCCGCCGCACTGCTCGCAGCGCGTGTTTTCAAAGTACAGCCTCTGGCCGCACGTGGGGCATTCAAACAGTTTCATTCAGGCAATACCGGTTCTGGCGGTTGCCGCGGTCCAGGGCGAAGCGCGGTCAACGGGCCCGGATGGTGGTACGGAGGCGACGTCACGCTTGGCCTGAGCGATCGCCTCGTCCAGCGTTGTGTAACGAAAACGCCGGCAATGGAAAGAGTTCGTCGCAACGCACGTGATTTCGAAATGCTCCATTTCGAGTATTTTTTCAGACTCTACAGCGCTTAATTCCGGACAAATCTTGATGTCGGTCACGGCGTCGCCTCTCTATGTTTTTAACACATGGGCTCCATGGCCCGAAGATTCAAATGCCGGCGGATGCGGTCGGCGCCGGCGGGGCCGCCGTGGCGAACCGTTCAGGCCTCTCCCACCAAAGGAAACGAGACACCCGCCCGAAAGGCTCCCGCGGCGCGGCCGGGGGCTGGGGCGAAGCGTTTCACAGGCTTGGTCTTTTGCGCCGCGCGCCGCTAGGCTTGCGCGCAAGCAAGCCGGGCCATGGCTTTAGGCTCAACGGGGAGAGACGAGAATGACCGTCACCAAGCTGATCGCAGGCGCGGCCGCGAGCGCCGGCCTGTTCGCCATGATCGCCGCACCCGCGCCCGCCCAGTGGGACCATCGCTATCCCAAGCTCGAGGATTTCGGCCACCACACCTATCTGGAGCAGCACGAGCTGCCGATCCTGTCGGGCGGGCCCATCGATCCGGCCCCGGCGCCCGACGGGGCGCGCCTCGCCTTCGCGGCGCAGGGCTGGATCTGGATGCTCGACCTCACCGATCTCACCGCCGAACGCCTCACTTCGGGCGCCGGCGTCGACGCCCGACCGCGCTGGTCGCCGGACGGAACGCGCCTCGCCTATGTGCGCGATTTGGGCGCCGAGACGGCGGTGGTGCTGCGTGATCTCGCCAGCGGCGCGGAGACCGTCATCGACACGCCGGGCATCGATCTCGATCCGGAGTTCTCCGCCGACGGCGCCTATCTGTTCTTCACGTCCGGAGAGAGCGGCAGTCTCAGCCTGATGCGCCGCCATCTGGAGACCGGGGTTCAGGAGCGCATCACCGATCTGCGCCAGGTGGAGCGCAACGCAAGGCGGCTGCCCGGCGGCGGCGTCATGTATCTGGCGGCCAACGGCGCGTCGCGGACCTTGCGGGTGCGCGATTTTCTGGCCGGCGGCGACCGCGAGGTTCACGGCGAGACCCTGACCTACCACCTCACAGCCGATACGCACCCCGGCGAAGACCTGATCGTCTACAGCGCCCCCATCGATAACGCCTATCATCTGTGGACGCTGGATCTGGACCAGCCGGAGGTGCGCCATCGCCTGACCGAGGGCGACCCTTACGCCCTCACTCCGGCCTTCAGCGCCGACGGCGATCACATCTACTACACCGAGGCCGATGATCAGCGCCGCTTCCAGCTCCGGCGCATCGCCACCCATGGCGGCGAGCCGGAAACCCTGGAGATCACGCGGTGGGATTACGGCGCCGGCGTGGGAACGCTAAGCGTCTCCGTGACCGGCCCGGACGGCGAAGCGACGCCGGCGCGCCTCTCCATTGTGGGTGCGGACGGTCATCCGGCCGCGAACCCGGACGGGGCCACCTATTTCGATTCCCAGACCGGGCGGAATTACTTCTATGTCGAGGGGCCGACTGAGCTCACCCTGCCGGCCGGGCGCTACACGGTTCTTGCCGCGCGCGGCCCCATGAACGCCGTGGCGCGCGCCGAGATCCGCGTGCGCGGCGGCGGCGAGGCTGAAGCGTCGCTCATCCTTGAGCCGGTCTGGGACGCCGATGCGGCCGGCTACGCCTCGGCCGACCACCATGTCCATCTCAATGGCGACGGCCATCACCGGGCGAGCCATGGCGACGCGCTGCGCGTCAGCGCGGGCGAGGATCTGGATCTTCTGATGCCCATGTCCTGGAATCGCTGGGAGCGGCGCATCGACCGCGACATCGTGGGCGAGATCTCCACGGGCGACGGCGCCATTATCGAGCAGGGACAGGAGGTGCGCTCGCACTTCCACGGCCATGTGGGGCTTCTCGGGGTCGAGACGCCCTTCGCGCCCTGGTTCTGGGGGCCGAACAATCCGACGCTGGGCGATCCGGACCTGACCAATGGCGACGTGTTCGCCTATGCCGACGAGGTCGGCGCCTTTGCGACCTACGTCCACCCGCTGGGCTCGGACGCCGATCCCTTCGGCGATGTCGCGTCCGCCGGAATCCCGCTGGAGCTTCCCGCCGACGGCGTGCTGGCGAGCCGCATGGGGCTGGAGCTGGTCTGCGCGTGGACCAGCCCGCTGGGCAATTCAGAGCTCTGGTACCGCTTCCTCAATATCGGACGCCCGGTGGCGGCCATGTCGGGCACGGACGGCTGGGTGGATTTTCATCGCACGCCCGCCATGGGCACCGGGCGCAATTATGTGCGCCTGGACGGTGAGGCGCCGAGCGCCGCCGCCATCAACGCCGCCGCCATCGCCGGGCGCGGCTTCGTCACCACCGGCCCCGCGCTGGTGTTCTCGCTGGATGACGGCGCCCGGCCCGGCGACGTGACTGAAAGCGGCCCGGCGCGCTGGCGCGCGGAGCTGGCCAGCACGGTGGCGATCGACACGGTGGAGATCCTCGTCAATGGCGAGATCATTGAGCGTCTGAACGGCGTCGAGGCGGGCGAAAGCCGCACCCTCACCGGCGATATCAATCTGCCCGAAGGCGGCTGGATCGCCGTGCGCGCCTTCGCCAGCGATCCCGGCCCCGACAGCTGGCCCACCATGCATGCGCGCCCCTTCGCCCATTCCTCGCCCATCTGGATCGGTGAAGTGGGATCCACAGACCCCGCCGCAAGCGCAGCCGCCGCCGCCGACCTGATCGCCGCCATCGACGTGGCCGAGGCGCGCGCCCGCGCCGCCTATGGCGAGGTGCAGACCCCGCGCATGCACGCCCGCTTTGACGAAGCGCGCGAGCGGCTGCGGGCGATGATCCCCGACGCCGGCGCTGAATAGGCCCGCGCCATGATCCTTCAAAACCTCTCCAAAGCGATCCGCGAACAGAACTACTACGCCGTTGTTCTGGAATTCGTCATCGTCATCGCCGGGGTGGTGATCGGCTTTCAAGTCAATGCTTGGAACGAGCAGCGCCAGAACCGAAAGCTGGAGGCGGATTATCTCTTGCGGCTCGCCGCTGACATTTCCTCTGAAGCGGCGCTCTGGGACAAAGCGGCGGATTATTTCAGCGTTGCGCGCGACTACGGGGCCTCGGCTCTGGCCAGTTACGACCGCCCGGTCGAGGCGCTGGAAGCGGATTTTTTAATCGCGCTCTACCAAGCCAGCCAGGTCTGGTATGTTGCTCCCAATCGCTCAACCTTTCAGGAGCTTGAGGCGACCGGGCGCATTGTTCATATCCGCGACCCCGACCTGAGAACGGCGATTTCCCAGTATTATCTGCGAAGCGCTCAGACCCAGGTGACGCTGGACCGGACCAGCCAGTATCGGCGGGTGGCGCGCCTGCACCTGCATCATGAAGTGCAGGCGGCGATCCGATCATCCTGCGGGGATCGCTGGGTGGTCGACGAGACCAATTTCTACTACGTCAGCCTTCCGGCCTCCTGCGATGTTCCGCTTCCGCAGGGGCTCGTCCGCGAGCAGGTCGCGGCCCTGCGCGCGAATGCGGACGTGGAGCAGGAGCTGCGCTTCCACATGAGCGTTTTGGACGCCAATCTTGGCGTCATCGCCAACACGCGCGAGGTCGCCCGCAACACTCTGGAAAGACTGTCGGAGCCGGCCTCATGATCCTCGACAACCTCTCCCGCGCGTTCAAAACCCAGAATTGGCTGGCCGCCGGGGTGGAATTCGTCATCGTCATCGCCGGGGTGGTGATCGGTTTTCAGATCAATGCCTGGAACGAGGCTCGGTCGGAGCGCTCTGAAGAGGTCGGATATCTGCTGGCGCTCACGGACGATGTGAGGCTCTCGCTGGCCGGTCTTGAGAACATAAACGGGCTTTTGGCCAGTCAGCAAACGGCGCTTGAGGCGCTCTATGACGTTCATCGTGGTCAATCCGACCCGGATCCCGAAGAGATGGCGGGCCTGATCGCGGACGGTCTATTCTTTCTGTCCGCGCTGCGCGTGAACGAGACCACCTTCGACACGCTCGTCGGCTCGGGCCGGCTCAATCTGATTGGTGATCCTGATCTTGTAGCCGCGCTCCAGGCGCTGGACAGTGCCTATGAAGCGGCGCGAGTCACCATCGATAACGAGTATCAGGTCACCTACCGGTTTTCCGATCCGTTATTGATCGAGTTCGTGGATATGGGGCCGACCTTCCTGCCGCAACACAACCGGGACTCGATACCCTGGCTGCGGCCGGGCGAGCCGCTGACGATGGATGCGTCTCTTCTCACCGATCGCCGGTTTGGAAACGCCGTGCTTTACCGCGCCTATTTCAGCAGGCAAGTCCAAGGCCATGTGGTGTCGCTGATGGCCGACCTGCAGGCGATAGACCGGCGGGTTCGTGAACGTCTTGATGACCTCGGACACGCCCCATGATCCTCGACAACCTCTCCCGCGCGTTTCGGACCTAGAACTGGTTCGCCGTGGCGCTGGAAATCATCATCGTCACCGGGGGCGTGGTGATCGGATTTCAGGTCAACGCCTGTAATTCGAGCGGGTATCAAAACACCCAGGATGAAATCGCGCCGGTGATCGCGCTCCTGGAGCAGGAGGTAGGCGGGTAGTCCGTCCCCGCCGCATCCGGTCCAGCCCCGCAAGGCTCGCCTGGCGGCCGACCGCCTCGCCCCGCCACTTTACGCGACTGCGACCCGTTCGCATTCGCTCTTGCGGACGCGCGACGCCTTCGGTAAATGCAACCTATTCTCATTAACAGTCGGCCCTGGGCTGGTCGGCGTTATGTCCGAGCCTTGAGGTAATTCTCCAATGCGTTTTCGCACCGTCCTGAGCGCCGCGGTCTCCGCGGCCGTCCTGTCGTCCGTCGCCTTTACGCCGGCCTTCGCCGAGGACGGCGCCGCCGGCGCGTCCGCCGGCGATACGCCGGCCTTTCCCGAGGTGATCACCGTGATCGGCCTGCAGGGCGATCCCGATGATCTGCCGGGTTCGGCGGACGTGCTGACCCAGGCGGATCTGGAGCTGCAAGCCTATTCCGACATCACCCGCATCGTGCGCGCCGTGCCCGGGGTCTATGTGCAGGAAGAAGACGGCTACGGGCTGCGCCCCAATATCGGCCTGCGCGGCGCGGGACTGGATCGGTCCGGCAAGATCACCCTTATGGAGGACGGCGTCCTTATCGCCCCGGCGCCCTATTCTGCGCCGGCGGCTTATTACTTCCCCCACGCCGGACGCCTCGCCGGCGTCGAGATCGTCAAGGGCGCGGCGGGCGTGCGCTACGGCCCGCAGACCCAGGGCGGCTCGATCAACCTGCTGGCGACGCCCGTGCCCGAGGATCTGGCCGGCCGGCTGGAGCTGCAATACGGCGAGGAGGACCAGCGCACGATCCATGGCTGGGTCGGCGGCGTGGGCGAGATCGGCCCGAACACCCGCGTAGGCGGGCTTTTTGAAGCTTTCTACGATCACGCCGACGGGTTCAAGACCATCGAAAATTACGAGGACCGGGACACCGGCTTCGACATTCTCGACTTCACCGGCCGTTTGCGCCTGGAGACCCGCGCGTTCGGCGCCGACCACGCCTTCGAACTCAAGGGGCAGGTCTCCGACGAGATTTCCAACGAGACTTATCTCGGGCTCACTGAAGCCGACTATGCGCGCAGCCCCTTCGCCCGCTACGCCGGCAGCGTCAATGACGAGATGAACGCCGACCACACCGAGCTGAGCCTGCGCTATGCCGGGTCGTTCGAGAACGGCCTGGACCTCACAGCCGTGGCCTATCGCACCGATTTCGCCCGCGACTGGTTCAAGTCCGACCGGGTGGACGCCGACGGCGCAGGACCGGGCGGCGCGGTGTCGATCTCGGCGATCCTGGACAATCCCGTCGCCAACACCGCCGAGTTCCGGGTGCTGCAGGCCCCCGCCGGTTTCACCAGCGCCCCCGGCGCGCTTCTAGTGAAGCACAATAACCGCGAATATTACGCGCAAGGGCTGCAGGCGGAGCTGGCCGGCGACGCATCGGTGCTCGGGTCGCAAACCCGCTGGCGCGTCGGCGCGCGCGCCCATTACGACCAGATGGACCGGTTCCAGTGGTATGAGCGCTTCCAGGCCGTGGACGGCGAGATCCGCCTGACCAGCCAGGACATCCTCGGAACCGACAGCAACCGCATCGACAGCGCCGACGCCCTCGCCGCCTTCGCCCAGGCCGACATGAGCTGGGGCGCGCTGACCCTCGTGCCCGGCGTCCGGTTTGAAACCGTGGACCTGAAGCGGGAAAACTGGGGCGGCGGCGATCCCGCACGCGCCGGCTCGGCGACGATCACCGAGAACTCCGTGGACTGGGTCGCTCCCGGCCTCGGCGCCCGCTACGCGCTGAGCGACACCCTGTCGATCTTCGGCGGCGTGCACCGCGGCTATTCCCCGCCGGCGCCGGGCTCGGCCACGGCGGAGCCGGAAGACTCGGTGAACTACGAGCTGGGCGCGCGCTGGGCTTCCGACCTCGGATCGCTGGAGGCGGTGAGCTTCTTCAACGATTACGAAAACATCCTGGGGACCTGCACCAACTCCACCGGCGGCGGCTGCGTCATCGGCGATCAGTTCGACGGCGGCGAGGCGATGGTTCGGGGCCTGGAGCTGAGCGCGCAAACCGATCTCGGCGCACAGATGGACGCCGGCTTCGCGATACCGGTGCGTATCGCCTACACCTTTACTGACGCCGAGTTCGAGAACAGCTTCTCGTCCGACTATGAGCCCTGGGGCGCAGTGAATGCTGGCGACGCCTTGCCTGATATTCCCGAGCATCAGGTCTACGCCGCCATCGGGGTGAATTTCGACCGCTTCGGCGCCGAGATCGCCGCCAACTGGCTGGATGAGGTGCGCACCGAAGCGGGCACCGGACCGATTCCCGCCGGCACGGGCCTGGACAGGCGCTGGCTCGCCGATCTGGCGCTGTGGGCGTCGATCACCGACCGGATCGAGGGCCGGCTGAATGTCCGCAATCTGTTCGACGAGACCTATCTGGCCGGCCGCCGGCCCGCGGGACTGCGCCCCGGCGCGCCGCGCGCGGTGACTGTGGGACTGGTGGCGGAGTTCTGACTTTCGCGGAACTTGCTCAGGCCAATCTGACCGCGAAGGCGGGCCGTTTCCCGCGAAGCGGCCCGTTTTCGTGTGCGCGGCGCCCATGAAGAACCCGCCGGCGAAACGCCGGCGGGTTGATGAACCGTTTCAGGACCGCCAGGGCGGTCTCCACGATGACGGCGGGCTCAGTTCACCTCGGGCCGGGTGACGCGGGGGCCGAGATTGGACACCACTTCGCGGGCCTCGAACGCGGACGGATCGTCCGGCGCCGGGCCGCGGCCCAACACGATTTCGGCCTGGGCCTCATAGCGCGAAACCTCGCGCACATTCACATCATCCCAGAGCGGATCATGCCAGCCATACCAGCCGTAGCGCGGATGGAAGTACTGGTAATGAAAGCCGAATCTGGAATAGCGGGAGCCAAAGGGATCACCCGATCCGACAAAGCGGCGGTCGGCCTCGGTGTCGCGGCGCACGATGGTGAAGTGGTCAAAGCCACGCTCCAGCGTCAGCTCCGCAGCGCGGTAGAGCAGGAAGGTCTCCACCGTCTCCCGGTCGGTCACGGAGTTCCCGTTGAAGCTCACCAGGTAGCGATCGGACTCGATGGCCTGCTCAGTATAGCCGTAAGCGCCTGTTTGCGCACTCTGATACGGGGTGGGGCCGGCGCAGGCGGCCAGTGTGGCGGCGGCGCCGATGGCGGCGAAAAGTCGGAACATGGGTCCGTCTCCGTTGTGACAATCCTCACGGCTGTGAGTATGGTTAACAATCACTGCAATTGGAAGGCGGTGTGCAGTCGAGCACCTGGAGGGGGAGGCGGGACATGGACATGGCGATGCGCTCCTTCGTGCTGGCCGCCGCTCTGGCGCTGTTCGCCGCGGCGGGCGTCATCAGCTGGGGCCTGCTAAGCGGCGGCGGTTTCACCCCGCCCTGGGCCGGAGGCGGAACCGGGGCTGACACAAGCTCCGCCGATCGTTTCGAGATCACTCCTGGCTCCCTGTATGACGAGTTCGGTGAAAGCGATTCCCTTGATCGCGCGCCCACATCCGGCCAGCCAGGCCGCGTGGTGATCCGGTCGGGAAGCGCCGGCGGGTCATTCGACACCGGACGGCCCGGTAGTGAAACCGGTCCACGCTTTGACTGGAGCGGCGCGTCACCCGGGTCCACCCCGAGCGCCGACGTCTACGCCCTCTCCCGCGAAACGCCGGCGGACCGCGTGGAGGCCGATTGCCGCATTCGTGGCGGCTCCAGCTATGGCTGCCGCTGCCTTGTGCGCCTGGCCCGGCGTGACCTTAGCGAGGCCGGGTTCGATTTCCTGTCACTGGCCAACGAGCCGCAGCCGCGCGCCGACCGCCTGCAGGCCGCCGGGCTGGAGGCGCGCGATCTCGGGGCGCTGGCCGGACAGCTCGTGCGGATCGACGTGGAGGCCCGCCGGCGGTGCGGCGCCTCCCTCGCACCCTGAGCCCTGACCTGTCCTAGTGCAGGCGCAGCTCCACATCAGCGCCGCGCCATTCGGCCGGCTTGATCATGTCGCAATGGGCCACGCGCACCGAGTGGATCACCGCCTCGATCTCGCGCCGCCAGAAATCCAGAAACTTCATGAGGCGGGGAAAATCCGGAGCCTGGTCATAGGTCTGCCAGAGGAAGGTCTGGAGCAGGCCGGGATGATCGGGCAGATGATAGAACACCTCCGCCGTGGTCAGCCGGGCCCCGTTCAAAGCGATGAGAAAATCAGAATCGGTGCGCATAGGCCTGCTCCTTCAAGTCGCGCGGGACTGAATAAAGCTTGACCTCGAGCGCGCCCGCAGGCAAGAGCGTGCGCCCTGATTCATTAATTGTTTCTGTATGTTAGCAGCCCATACCCGGCGCTGCTGCCAGCACGCTAGTCCAGCGTCACAATCGTGCCGAGCCGGCGCGCTTCATTGATCCGGCCACGCAGCAAAAGCACGTCGATATTGTCCGGCGCCAGGGTGCGCGCGGTGCGCATGTCGGCTTCCGCGCCATTGAGATCCCCGGTGGCCAGGCGCGCCACGCCGCGCAAGCGGTGCGCCTCGGCGTCAGAGGCGTCCACCGCGATCGCTTCGCCCGCATAGTCTTCAGCCGCCTCATAATTCTCGCGCGCCAGGGCGGCTTCGGCCCGGCCCCGGCGCAGACCGGGATCGGTTTCATCAAAGTCGATCCCGCGCGAAAACGCGGCGAGGGCCTTTTCGCTGAGCCCGGCCTCAAGATAGGCGTCGCCGGCCTGACCGAACATGATCGCCCGGCTGCGATTGGTGGCTGAAATCGCGCCCTCGGACGCGGCCCGCAGGCGATCGGCGCCGTCCTCCGCCTGACCCAGAGCGATCAGCGCCAGCGAAACGCAATGCTCGGCCGGCCAGCCGCCGGCCTGGTGGCGCCACGCGAGCGCTTCTTCAAAAGCCGCCTCTGCGTCCACGGCGATCGCCTGGATGCAGGCGCGGTGGCGCTGATCAGGATCCAGCGGCTCTTGAGCGCTCGCCGGGACGGCGGCGCCAAGCGCGGTGGCGGCGGTTGCGACGAGAGCGGAGAAGAGGCGGCGGGCGGGGAGGGTCATGGGCGCGGTTCCTCAAAACGGCGAGCTCGGTTAAGCCTAGGGACGAACGGAGCATATTGCCATGGCCGAGACCCCTTCCATCCTGTTTGCAGGCTTCGGCTATGTCGCCGAGGCCACAGCCGCCCGCCTGGCCGCCTCGGGCTGGCGAGTTCTGGCGAGCACGCGCAGCTCCGACACGGCTGCAAGACTCGATCGCCTGGGATACGCTGCGGTTCATGCCGATCCGGGCGAGCCGCAGGGCGCCGAGGCGCTTCGCGAGGCGGCCCGCGAGGTCAGCGCGATCATTTTCAGCGCCGCCCCGGGCGAGGCCGGCGACCCCTTCCTGCCGGCCTTTGACGATATGGATCTCGCGAAGATCTGGCTTGGCTATCTGTCCACCACCGGCGTCTATGGCGACCGCAAGGGCGGCTGGGCGTTCGAGCGCGACCCGGTCACTCCCCGCCAGCCCCGCAGCGTGCGCCGGGCCGAAGCCGAAGCCGCCTGGAGCGAGCGCGGCGCGCGGCTGTTCCGGCTGTCGGGAATTTATGGCCCGGGGCGCAGCGCGCTGGACCGCGTGCGCAGCGGCGACGCCCGCGTGTTCGACAAGCCCGGCCAGGTCTTCTCACGCATTCATGTGGAGGATATCGCCTCGGTGTTGATCCGGGCGCTGGAGCAGCAGGGCGCGACAGGCGCGTTCAACCTCGCCGACGACCATCCTTCAAGCCAGGCCGAGGTGATGTGCGGCGCCGCCGAAATGCTGGGCGCGCCGGCGCCGGAGGTGATCGCCTTCGATCCAGCTCAGGCGAGCGAGATGCAGGCGAGCTTCTTTTCCGAATGCCGGCGCGTCTCCAACGCCAGGGCCAAGGCGGTGCTCGGCTGGCGGCCCGCCTATCCGAGCTGGCGTGAAGGCCTCGCGGCGATCCTGTCGCAAGGCGGCTAGGCGAGCGCCTCAATCACCTCCACCAGGCGCTTCAGGTCGGCCTCGTCCGACAGGCGGTGATCGCCGGACTTTGACAGGTGCAGCTCCACATCATCGCCGCTGAGCGCCTCCATCAGGCGCACGGCGTGGTTCCACGGCACGTCCGCATCGCGCCAGCCCTGGAGGATGCGCACCGGGGCGGCGATCTCGATAGGCGCATCCAGGATCGACCAGCGCCGCCCGTCTTCAATGAGCGTTCTGGTGATCACGCTCTTGCCGCCATAGGGCGAGGGCTGCTCCCAGCGCCCCTCGGTCTCGATCGCCTGCTTCACATGGAACGGCAGGCCCGCCCACATGAGCTTTTCGGTGAAGTCGGGCGCAGGAGCGATCAGCACCAGCGCCTTCACCCGCTCCGGCCTGGCCAGCGCCGCCAGCAGCGCCATCCATCCGCCCATGGATGAGCCCACCAGGATTTGCGGCCCGTCGGTGAGCTGGTCCAGCGCAGCCAACGCATCCTCGCGCCAGCGGCTGATGGAGGCGTCCTCGAACGCGCCGGACGATGCGCCGTGGCCGAAATAATCAAACCGGAGAAAGGCCCGGCCCGCCCTTTGCGCCCAGGCGTCCAGATGCGTCGCCTTGGTCCCGCCCATGTCCGAGGCGAATCCGCCCAGAAACATCACGCCAGGAGCCCCGGTCGGCTCCTCACCTGCGGGCTCGCCGGGGTGGCGTACATAGCCGAGATAGTGGCCGTCGCCGCGATCAAGACGGGCGGGATCTGGCATGGCGGACACCTTTCCGGTTGGCGCATTGGAGGCATGGCGGTTATGTGACCCGCCCGCCCCCTGAGGCAAGCGGGCCAAGAAGGACTGATGTGAACATACTCCAGGTCATCCCAGAGCTCGACGCCGGCGGCGCCGAACGCACCACGATCGAGGTCGCAGAGGCGATCACGCGCGCCGGCGGGCGCTGCATCGTGGTCAGCCGCGGCGGGCGCCTGGAGGATGAGCTGCAGGCCGCCGGCGGCGAGCTTGTCCGCCTGGACATGAAGACCAAGAACCCCCTCACCCTCTGGCGCAACGCCGCGCGGCTGTCGGCGCTGATCAGGGCTGAAGGGATTGATCTGGTCCACGCAAGATCGCGCGCGCCGGCCTGGAGCTCAAAATGGGCGGCCCGGCGCACCGGCAAGCCCTTCGTCACCACCTATCACGGCGCCTATAACGCCCGCTCCGCCCTGAAACGCCGGTACAACGCGGTGATGGCGGCGGGCGACCGGGTGATCGCCAACTCGAACTTCATCGCAGACCATGTTCGCGCCGAGCACGGCGTCGGCGAGGAGCGGCTGCGGGTGATCCCGCGCGGCGTGGATCTGGCCCGGTTTGATCCGGGCGCGGTGGATCCGGTCCGTACCGAGGCGCTGAAAGCCCGCTGGGGCGTCCAGCCCGGAGAGGCGCTGATCGTTCTGCCCGGCCGGCTCACCCGGTGGAAGGGCCAGGCTTTCTTCATCGAGGTGCTGACCCGGATCAAGACGCCGCGCCCGCTGCGCCTGGTCTGTCCCGGCGACGCGCAGGGGCGCGAGGACTACCGGGCCGAGCTGGAGCACGCGGCGCGCCAGGCCGGTGTGAGTCTTGTCCTGCCCGGACATGAAACGGACATGCCTGCGGTCTATCTCTGCGCTGATGTGGTGGTGTGTCCCTCGATGGAGCCTGAAGCCTTCGGGCGCACGGCGGCGGAAGCCCAGGCCATGGGTGCGCCGGTGATCGCGGCTGACCATGGCGGCGCGCGCGAAGCGGTGGCCGACGGCGAAACCGGCTGGCGGTCTGCGCCGGGCGATACAGACGCCTGGCGAGCGAGCGTGCTTGCGGCGCTGTCTCTGGACAACGAGGCGCGCACGAAACTTGCACAGGCCGGGCGCGAACGCATCGAGGCGCGCTTTTCGACTGCGCAGCTGCAAGAGTCCACCTTGCGGGTCTATCGGGAGCTTTTAGAGTAGCGCCATGTTTGGGCAGGACGACAAAGAGCAAATTCTGGTGATCCATGACGGCGACCTCGCCGACATGGTGCGCATGCTTGCGCCTGCGAAACGGATTCGCGAGCACCACCGCAAGGCGCGCATCACCCTGCTCACCGGCGAGGATTTCGAGAGCCTTCTGAAACACTGCCCGTATTTCAACGCCATGGAGCCGACCCTGCACCAGGCGGCGGGCCAGGGCTTTTTCGAGCGCATGAAGGCGGCCCGAAATTCGCACTTTGACCTGATTTACGATCTGGGCTCGGGCGATGCAGGCAAGAAGATCCGGCGTGCAGCCCGGTTCTCCAAGGCCAAATGGATCGATCTGGCGCCGGACCCCAGGACCGGCGGCCATCCACTGGACCTGGCGGCGACGCGCCTGGGGGCGGCGGGCCTTTATGAGAAAGCCGTCTACCGCCTGGGCGAGGCGCCCTCGCCGGAGCTGGACTGGGTGGATTTCGTGGCCAAGCGCTCGCGCACGCTGGACCCGGCCTATTTCGGGCTGCAGGGACGCTACGCCCTGTTCGCGCCCGCCGGGGACGACAGCCCGCCGCCCACGCGCTGGCCCAAGGAACGTTGGGCTTCGCTCGCCCACCAGCTCATCGAAAAAGACGTCGAGCCGGTGATCGTGGGCGGACCGTCCACGCGCGAGCTTGGACGCTATGTCGCCCATGTCACGCCGGGCGCGCGCGATCTGACCGGCCGGGCGAACCTGGTGCAGCTGGCCGGCCTCGGCCGTCAGGCTCAATGCGCGTTTGGTGAAGACGTGCCGCTGCTGCACCTGCTGGTGGCCGCCGGCTCTCCGGCCGTGCTCTTCCATCCCGGCGACATGCCGCCCATCGAAACCGCACCGCGCGGCCCCCTGCCGACGATCTTGATGCACGCGCCGACGCTGGCTCAGATCAGTGCGCCGGAGGCCGTTCAGGCCATGCGCTGCGCGGGCGGATTCGACGGCGACGCCCGGGCCGCCTGACGGCTTGCTTGATAACCTGCCCGCCCGGCTGCGCAGGGGGCCGCCTGAGCACCTTGATTTACTAGGCCTGATCGGGATATCTGCTAGGTCGCACGCAACATTTCAGTTATAGTGCGCGTTCGAAATTTTCTATTAGTCGCCGAAGGAGAAGACGCATAGCCCGACGTCCGCACGCCGCGCCGCCGCCGAAAAAGGAAGGCCCGCGCATCAACCGCGAAATCCGCACTCCCCGAGTGCTCCTGATCGATGAAGCCGGCGAGAAGCAGGGGGAAATGCCCTTTGAATCCGCGCTGGAGGCCGCCCAGGAGGCGGGGCTCGACCTTGTGGAGGTCAGCCCCAACGCCAACCCGCCGGTCTGCAAGATCGTCGATTACGGCAAGCTGAAATATCAGGAGCAGAAGAAAAAGGCCGAGGCCAAGAAGAAGCAGAAGACCCAGGACGTTAAAGAAATCAAGATGCGTCCGAACATCGACATCCACGATTACCAGGTCAAAACCAAGGCGATGACCCGGTTCTTCGAGGAGGGCGACAAGGTCAAGGTCACGCTGCGCTTCCGCGGACGCGAAATGGCCCACCAGGATCGCGGCATGGTCGTGATGAACCGCGTCAGGGATGACTTCGGGGAGATCGCCAAGGTCGAGCTTGAGCCCAAGCTCGAAGGCCGCCAGATGATCATGGTGATGGCGCCTCGCTAGCGGCGCATCCTTGCGGCGCGCCCGCCCGGGAATCATGACGACCCGGGCCGGCCCGCTGCGAGCGGGCGATCACTGACACCCGATCCCCGGCCGGAGACCACGGACTACCGGCGGGCGACAACCGGCGGCGCGAGGCGAATTTTCAGCCTGCGCCGTTCAGGTCCCGTTCAGAAAGCCCGCCGAGGCGCGAGAAGCCCGCGCGCCGAGGGTGGCTGACCCAAAGAAATTTCCTAAAACAGTCATTTGTCCCATTCCCGCCTCTCTTTTCCTGCGCCATGGTGCGGCGCCGGCTCCAAGTCCGGGCATTCATCAAGATAGGGGACTTTATCCATGCTTCGCACCATCATCACCGCCGCCGCGCTCACCGCAGGCCTGACTTCCATCGCTTCGGCCCAGAATTACGGGCTCAACCCGGCCTACGGCACGCTCAATCTGAGCGCCGGCTTCAACAATGATCCGCGCGCCGTGAACCTGCAGTCGGGCGGTTCGATCCCCGCAAGCAACGTCTCCGGCTCCTGCCGCGGCTATATCGCGGATGCGCCGGACGTGCGCGTGAACTACTCTGCGGGTTCGCTGCCGCTGATCTTCTCGGTCGCCTCGGGCGCCGACACCACGCTGGTGATCAACGCGCCGGACGGGTCCTGGTATTGCGACGACGACAGCGGCAACGGCGTCAACCCGTCCGTCCGCTTTGGATCGCCCTCCTCGGGCCAGTATGATGTCTGGGTCGGCACCTACGCGAGCGCCAGCCTGCAGAACGCCACGCTCTACGTGTCCGAGCTGACCAGCCAGTAGGGCTGTCGGGGTGCGCGCGGCCCCGGCGGCCGCGCGCGTCCACCGCCGCCGATGCGTCGGCGGCAACGATCGTTTGTTGATATGGGGGACCGCATGAGCTTCAAAACCCTTCTTCTCGCCGCAGGCCTCGCCGCAGCCGCCGCAAGCGGCGCGCAGGCCCAGGACTGGACGCGCCCCGCCGCATTCGGCGGAACCGAGCTGCGCGCGGGCTTCTCGCCCGATCCGCACCAGCGCAATCTGACCGCCGGCGGATCCATCGCCGCGGCGTCGCGCTTTTCCAACTGCAACGGCTTCATCGCCAACGCGCCGGACTATTCGGTGTCCTATCAGGCCGGCTCCCTGCCGCTGATCTTCAGCGTCGATTCCAATACTGACACCACGCTGATCATCAACGATCCCAACGGAAGCTGGTGGTGTGACGACGACGGTGCGCGCACCGCGCTCAACCCGATGCTGCGCTTCGACCAGCCGGTCTCCGGCCGCTACGATGTCTGGGTCGGCACCTATTCGCGCGGCGCCGGCGTTCCCGCCTCGCTGTTCATCTCCGAGCTGGACGAATACACGCGCAGCAGCGCGTACAGCCCGCCCATGAACACCAATACAGGCGGACTGATTGAGGCCAATACCGGATCCATGGGCGCAGGCCAGAACTCTGGAGGCTCCTACAGCTCCGGACCGGACTGGCGTCTGGCGCCGACCTATCAGACCCTGTCGCTGAACGCGGGCTTCGCCAATGATCCGCGCTCGATCAGCCTCACCGCCGGCGGCGGCAATCGCGCCGCCGATTTTCCGGGCGGCACGTGCTACGGCAATATCGCCGGCGCACCCGACGTGACGCTGAGCTATTCGGCCGGCTCCCTGCCGCTCTACCTGACCGCAGACTCGCAAGCGGACACCACCCTGGTGGTGCGCGCGCCTGACGGCCTCTGGTATTGCGACGACGACGGCGCTCAGGCGAGCCTGAACCCGCTTGTGTGGTGGGATGCGCCGCGCTCGGGCGAGTACGACATCTGGGTCGGCACGTTCGGCGACACGCCTGCGCCGGCGACCCTCTACGTCTCGGAGCTCGGCGAGCCGAATCTCGGCGGCTCCTACGGCGGCGGGGCCGGCGTCGACATCTCCGCCCCCGCCCGCGCCGGCACGATCGCTCTGAGCGGCGGCTTCCTGCCTGATCCCGAAAGCCGCTTCGTGCTGGCCGGCGGATCGATCCAGGCCTCCAGCGCGATCAACAGCTCGTGCCGCGGCTACATCACCCGCGAGCCGACGCTGGAGCTTCGCTATAACGGATCGAGCAATCTTTACATCTACACCACGGGCTCAAGCGACACGACGCTGGCGATCAACATGCCCAACGGCGACTGGGTCTGCGATGATGACGGCGCGTCCGGCGTCAACGCCGCCCTGAGCTTCAGCAGCGGGGCCAGCGGGACCTACGACATCTATGTGGGCACCTATGGCTCGGGCCAGTCCAATACGACGCTGAACATCTCCGAGCTGGGCGTGGACTGGTAGACCCGTAAAAGGCCGCCCGCCTCGCGCGGACCGATCTTTTTTAAAATGGCCGGAAACGGGCCGGGCCTTTGGCGCAATTTCGCCTCACGGGTCCGGCCTGTTACATTCTGAGTGCGGCCACAGGCGCGCTATATCGTGAAGGGGACAGATCATGACATTTCTAAAACTGGCCGGCGCATCCGCGTTGGCGATCGCCATGTCGGCCGGCGCTACAGCCCAGACCCATGGCGGAGATCCGGCGTTCGGCGTCCTTGGCTTTAACGGGTCGGCGGCGAGCCTGCCGGTGCGCGCCGGCGGAGCGCTGAGCCTGGAAGGGCTGGGGTGCTTTGGCTATTCCTCGATAGAGCCGAGCGCGGCGATCGATGTCCGCGCGCCCGGGCCGCTCTATATCGCCGCCGGGTCGGACATCGATCTCACCCTGGCGGTGCGCGGCCCGGACGGCGAGATCAGCTGCTCGGACGACGACGCTGGTGATCTCAATCCGGGCCTCGCCTTCGAGAACGCCGCCCCGGGCCTCTACGAGGTCTGGATCGGCACGTACGGCGCCGGCGAGGGCTATCCGCCGGTCTGGCTGAACGTGGCGGCGGACGCGTTCAACACCGAAAACCCGTACATCGTCTCGGCCAATCCGGCCCTGCCCGCCTCGCAGACCCTGCGTCTGGCCGGCGGCTTCCGCAACGATCCCCAGACGCTGGGCGTCACGGCGGGCGGTTCCGCCCAGATGTCCGGCCTGGACACGTCCTGCTACGGGCGCACGGCCGAAGCGCCTGCGGCGGCCCTGGACTATCGGGGCGGCGCCCTGCCGCTTTTCATCAGCCTCAGCGGCGAGGCCGACACCACGATCGGCGTGATCACCCCGGGCGGCGAGGTCCTGTGTAATGACGACGCAGTGAACGCTGACGCCGGCGTGATGATCGAAGCGCCCGAGGCTGGCCGCTACACGATTTTCGCCGGCCTTTATGACGGCCAGGCGTCGGAGGAAGTTCCAGCCACCCTGTCGATCTCTGAAATCGGCTATGGCGGCGTGGATCGCCGTCTGGACGTTGCGGGCGCGCCGGTGTTCGGCGCCCACGCCCTGGACGCCGGCTTCATGCCCGATCCGGCCAGCTACCCGGTGGAGGCCGGCGGCGCCATGAGTCTCTCCATGGCCATCGGCGAAGGCGCCATGGGCGGCTGGTGCCCGGGCAACAGCACGCGCACGCCGACCTTGCGCCTTACCTATGACGGTGAGGGTCCGCTATTCATCTCCATGGAGAGCGACACCGACACCACGCTCGCCGTGAACGGCCCGGACGGCGCCTGGACCTGCGACGACGACTCCCTGGGCGATCTCAATCCCTCGCTGAGTTATGACGCGCCCCGCGCCGGGGTCTACGACATCTTCGCGGGAACGTTCTCGGAGGGTGAGACCACGCCGGCGACGATCTATGTCTCCGAAGTCGCGCCGGGCGCCGACCCGAGCACGCGCCTGATGGACTTCTCCCTGCCGGCGCTGGCCGCGACCCTGTCGCTGGAGCCGGGCTTCGCCCCGGACATGGGCCGCATCAACGTCACTGCGGGCGGACCTGCCGAGCCGGTCAACACCGGCGAGGCCTGGTGCCCTGGTAATTACACCAATGCGCCCAGCGTGGAGCTGAGCTGGGCCGGCAGCCCGTTCAGCGTCTCGACACAGGCCGACGGCGACACCACGCTGGCGGTGAACCTGCCGAACGGAGACTGGATCTGCGACGATGACGGCGGCGAGGGCCTGCTGTCGCGTCTCGATCTCTCCGGGGAGCCGGGCGTCTATGATATCTGGGTCGGGTCTTTCTTCAGCGACGGCCCCGAAGACGCGGTGCTGATCATCGAAGACGGGCGGTAGGATCGGCGCCGGACAGCGGGGGTGAGCGCTTGCGTTTTATGCGCGGGCGCGTATAACCCCCGCTCCACTTTTGACGGCCTACCCGGCCCACGACATGCCGGGCGGCCCTGAACGCTGAAGACGACCGGTTCGCCGGCCGCCTGAACAAGGAGAGCGAAATGTCGAAACTGAAGACCAAATCGGGCGCCAAAAAGCGCTTCAAGGTCACGGGCACGGGCAAGGTCATGGCCGCCCAGGCCGGCAAGCGCCACGGCATGATCAAGCGCACGCCGAAGCAGATCCGCCAAAAGCGGGGCACCGACGTGCTCGCCGCGCCGGACGCGAAAATCGTCAAGCGCAGCTATTTGCCCTACAACCGCTAAGCGGTTGGTTCTCAAAATATAAGGAGAGCGACCCATGGCCCGTGTGTCCTCAGGTCCCGCCCGTCACGCCCGCAAGAAAAAGATTATCGACCAGGCCAAAGGTTATTATGGCCGGCGCAAGAATACGTTCCGCGTCGCCAACCAGGCGGTGGAAAAAGCCGGTCAGTACGCCTATCGCGACCGCCGCGTCAAAAAACGCACCTTCCGTGCGCTCTGGATTCAGCGCATCAACGCCGGCGCCCGCTTGAACGGCCTGACCTACGCCACCTTCATCAACGGCCTGCACAAGGCCGGCATCGAGCTGGACCGCAAGGTCCTGTCCGACATCGCCACGCACGAGCCGGAGGCGTTCGCGTCGCTGGTCAGCCAGGCGAAGGCGGCTCTGGACGCATAAGCGCGACAACCGCGCAGACGCTCTACGACAACGCCCGCCTGGGACTCCCGGGCGGGCGTTTTTCGTTTCGGGGCTGGATGAATTCCCGGCCCACTTTCCTCCCCTCGCCCCCTCGTCTAAGACACGCCCCACGCCTCGATTTTGTTACGGATGCACGCCATGACCGCCACCGCCGATCTTGATCAGCTCGAAGCCCGCCTCTCCCAAGCGATCGAGGCCGCCGACGATCTCGCCGCGCTGGATGCGGTGCGCGTCGCGGCCCTTGGCAAGAAGGGCGAGGTTAGCTTGAAGATGCGCGAGCTGGGCAAGATGAGTCCGGAGGAGCGCCAGGTCATGGGCCCGGCGCTGAACGGGCTGAGGGACAGGCTGGCGCAGGCCATCGAGGCGAAGAAAACCGCGCTGGAAGACGCCGCGCTGAACGCCGCGCTGCAGAGCGAGACGGTGGACGTCACCCGGCCGGCGCGCCGCGAGCCCGCCGGTTCGCTTCACCCGGTGAACCAGGTCATGGAAGAGCTGGCGGTGATCTTCGCCGACATGGGCTTCAAGGTCGCCGAGGGCCCCGACGTCGAGGACGATTTTCATAACTTCACCGCGCTGAACTTCCCGCTCGACCACCCGGCGCGCGACACCCATGACACCTTCTTCATGACGGCGCCCGAGGGCGAGACGCCGAAGGTTCTGCGCACCCACACCAGCCCGGTGCAGATCCGCACCATGATGAGTGAGAAGCCGCCGATCCGGATCATCGCCCCGGGCCGCGTCTATCGCTGCGACTGGGATCAGACCCACACGCCCATGTTCCATCAGGTGGAAGGCCTTGTGATCGACAAGAGCACCCATATGGGCCACCTCAAAGGCTGCCTGATGGATTTCGTCGCCGCCTTCTTCGAGACCGACGAGGTCGTGGCGCGCTTTCGCCCCCACCACTTCCCCTTCACCGAACCCAGCGCCGAAATGGACGTGCGCTATGAGCGCGTCGGCGAGGCGGTGAAAGTGGGATCCGGCGATAAATGGATGGAGATCCTGGGCTGCGGAATGGTGCACCCCAACGTCATCCGCGCCTGCGGGCTGGATCCGGACGAGTATCAGGGCTTCGCCTTCGGCATGGGCGTCGACCGTCTCGCCATGCTGAAATACGGCATGAGCGATCTTCGCCCCTTCTTCGAGCCCGACCCGCGCTGGCTGTCGCACTACGGCTTCAGCCCGCTTCTGCAGGCGAACCTGGCGACCGGGCTGAGCTGACGATGAGCGAGCGCGAACCCTCACGCCTGCGCCTGCGCTTTGAGACCGTGGGCTCGATCTCGGCGATCGTGGTTGGTGTCGCGGCGCTGTTCGTCAGCTGGGATCAGGCGCGCGTCATGCGCGTCCAGCAGCATGCCAGCGTCCTGCCGGCGATCCAGATCGACGGATATTGGGGCGAGTATGAGGACAGCGCACGGTTCGGCGTGCGCGTCTCCAATAACGGCGTCGGACCGGCGGTGATTCGGCATGTGGGGCTAAGCCGGGACGGCGAGGCCGTGGCGGACAGTTCAGCGCTGGCGCAGCTCTTCCCCGCGGACTCAAATTTCAGCTGGTCTTCCATGAACGGGCGCATCCTGGCGGCCGGATCGGTGGTTGAGCCTCTATCGGTGAGCCTACCCGACGACGTCTCCCAACAGGACGGCGCAGCGCTCGTGGCTGAATGGGTCCGGTGGGACCTGGAAATCTGCTACTGCTCGGTCTTCGACCGGTGCTGGATCACCAGCACCGAATCCACTGTCGATCGGCGCCGCTCGGCGGGGGGAAGTTGCCCTGACACCGGCGACGATATTTTTGAACAACTGGGCCTTCCGGCCCGCGACTGATACGGCGTGATCCCATGAAATTCACCTTCGCCTGGCTCAAAGAGCATCTCGACACCGATCTCGCCATCGATGATCTGGCCGAGGCCATGACCATGGCGGGCCTGGAGATCGAGGAGATCGACAATCCGGCCGAGAAGCTCTCCGCCTTCACGGTCGCCCATGTGAAAGCCGCGCAGCCTCATCCCGACGCCGACCGTCTGCGGATCTGCACCGTGGACACGGTGGACGGCGAAAAGCAGATCGTGTGCGGCGCGCCCAATGCGCGCGCCGGGATGACCGCGATCTATGCGCCGCTGGGCACGTACATCCCGGGCCTAGACTTCGCGCTGGATAAAAAGCCCCGCAAGATCCGCGGGATCGAGTCCCATGGCATGCTCTGCTCCACCAAGGAGATCGAGGCCGGCGAGGACCATGACGGCATCGCCGATCTGAACGGTGGCTGGGCGGTGGGCACGCCGGCGGCGAAAGCATTGGGCCTTGATAATCCGGTCATCGATTTTGAAGTCACCCCGAACCGGCCCGACTGGCTGGGCGTCTATGGCATTGCACGCGATCTCGCCGCGGCCGGCGCGGGAACGCTGAAGACCGGCCCCGTCGAGGCGGTAGAAGGCGAGGGCGCCTGCCTGGTAAGCATCGCGCTCGACTGGCCCGAGGCCTGCCCGGTCTTCGCCGGCCGGGTGATCACAGGGGTGAAGAACGGCCCCTCTCCGGACTGGCTGCAGCAGCGCCTGGTTGCGATTGGCCTTCGCCCGATCAACCTTCTGGCCGACGTGACGAACTATGTCTCCTTTGATCGCGCCCGCCCGCTCCACGTCTATGACCGCGCAAAGATCGGCGATGTGATCCGGGCGCGCCAGGGCCGCGGCGAGGCCGATGCGTTCGAGGCGCTGGACGGCAGGACCTACACGCCGGCGCAGCACCACTGCGTCATCGCGGACGATACGCGCGCGCTTGGCCTGGGCGGAATCATGGGCGGCGAGTACTCAGGCTGTACAGCGGAGACCACCGAGGTCTTCATCGAGAGCGCCTGGTTTGATCCGGCGATCACCCGCGTCACCGGGCGCGAGACCGGCGTCGACAGCGACGCGAAGTACCGCTTTGAACGCGGCGTCGACCCGGAAAGCGTGCTGGACGGCCTGCATTTGGCCACCGCGCTGATCCTGAAGTATGGCGGCGGCGCCGCCAGTGAGGTGACTGTGGCGGGCGACGCTCCGGCGCGCCCGGCCCCGATCGCCCTGGACCCGGCGCGTGTGGGCAAGCTTCTGGGGTTGGAGCTCGGCGAAGACCGGATCGAGGCGATCCTGACCTCTCTGGGCTTCGGTGTTCAGCGCGGATCGCCCTGGACGGTGTCGGTCCCGAGCTGGCGGCGCGACTGCTCGCAGAGCGCCGACCTGATCGAGGAGATCGCCCGCATCGCCGGCTATGACAGCCTGCCGGTGGTGAGCTTCAAGCGGGCGGAGGGCGAGCGCTTCGAGGCGCCCGCCACCGAGCTGCAGAACCGGGTGCGCGCGACGCGCCGGGCCATGGCGCTGCGCGGTTATCAGGAGGCGATCACCTGGTCGTTCTGCCGCCATGACGAAGCCGATCTGTTCGGCGGCGCCGGCGAGGGTCTGACGCTGGCCAATCCGATCAGTTCGGAGCTCGACGTGATGCGCCCCAGCGCGCTGATCCACCTGCTGAAAGCCCTCCAGAAAAGCGCCGACCGCGCCATCGAGGACGCGCGCTATTTCGAGGCCGGCCCGATCTATCTTGATGACAGCCCCACGGGCCAGAAGACCGTCGTCTCCGGCGTGCGCCGCGTGATGACCGGGCGCGACTGGCGCGGCGCGGCGGCCCCCGACGTGTTCGACGCCAAGGCCGATGCGCTGGCGGCGCTCGCAGCAGCCGGCGGGCCCGCCGACACTGTCCAGATCAGCGCCGACGCCCGCGCCTGGTGGCATCCGGGCCGTTCCGGCGTGCTGCGCCTTGGCCCGAACGTGCTGGCCGAGTTCGGCGAGATTCATCCCAAGGTCCTCAAAGCCCTTGATATCGACGGCCGGGTCCTGGCCTTCGAGGTGTTCTTGGAGGCGGTGCCGTCCGCCAAGAAAAAGGCGCTGAAGGCCCGCCCGGCGGTGACGATCCCCGAGCTCAACCCGGTGCGCCGCGACTTCGCCTTCCTCGCCCCCGCAGATCTGCCCGCAGCCGATCTGCTGAAAGCGATCAAGGGCGCCGACAAGCCTCTGGTGACCGACGCGGTGCTGTTCGACGTCTATACCGGCAAGGGCGTGCCCGAGGGCCAGGTCTCGCTGGCGGTGGAAGTGACCCTTCAACCCGGCGACAAGACGCTCACCGACAAGGATATCGAGGCGGTCGCCGCGAAGATCGTCAAGGCGGGCGAAAAGGTCGGCGCGAGCCTTAGAGGCTAAACCGGGGCGTAAAGGCGGTCTCCTCAAGCGGGACAGGGTATTGGAGAGCGTATCGCCCATGCGCAGGGTCCCTCCCCGTGATCAGCGCGAGTTCCTCATCGACGCGGTGCGCGCCGATCCGATCGCCGAAGCGATTCTGGAGCGCACAGGCGGGTTGAACTTGCCGGACTGGGCTCTGGCCGCCGGGGCGGTCTACCAGAATGTCTGGAACGCCCTCACGCACCGGCCGCCCGGCCATGGCGTGAAGGATTACGATCTGGCCTATCACGACGCCGGCGATCTGTCCTTTGAGGCCGAGGATGCGGTGATCAGACGCTGCGCGTCAGCCTTCGCCGATCTTTCAAAGCCGGTGGAAGTGCGCAATCAGGCGCGCGTGCATCTATGGTTTGAGAGCCGGTTCGGCCACGCCAAGCCGCCCTACCAGTCCACCGAACACGGGATCGCCAATTACGCCGCGCGCGCCCACATGGTCGGCTTGCGCCGTGAGGCGGACGGCGCGCACACGCTGCTGGCGCCGCGGGGGCTCGACGCCGTGTTCGCCATGGAGATCGCGCCGGTGAGTGCGCAGGCCCATACAGCCGATTTTGCAAAGAAAAGTAAGCGCATGCGGGCGATATGGCCGGAGCTGAAGGTGGTCGACCCAGGGCCCTGAAGGCCCGGCTGCGCGGCGCCGGCTGCAATCAGGCGCCCGGCGGGATCGAACCGAGGCGGGCCTTTGGGGGTTATTGGCTCAAGCAGTGAGGCGATCCCCATGGAAAAGTCCACAGAAACCCAGAATTCCGGCCGGTTCACCGCCGGCGCCAGCCGCGCCAAGGAGGCGGGACGCAAGGGCGGGCTGAAATCGTCAGGACGGTTCAAGCCGGGCGGCGACGCAGCCAGCGCCGCCGGACGCAAAGGCGGACTGAAATCGCCCGGCAAGTTCACCGCCGGATCGGACCGCGCCCGCGAAGCCGGCCGCAAGGGCGGTCAGGCGCGGCGCAAGAAGGCGTCAGACGAAAACTAGATCATTTCCAACGCGCAATTTGTCTGAAAACCGGTCCCCACTTTTCAGATTGCGCGGTCATGTTTCCAACGCGCAATTTGTCTGAAAACCGGTCCCCACTTTTCAGATTGCGCTTTAGAGCCCGCCGCCGACGCGGTTCTTCCAGTAGCCGACATCCTCGGCGTATTTGCCGACGATCTCAGCCATCACCGCGTCCAGGCGCAACGTGTGAAAGCTGATCCATTCGCCCTGATCAATCTCCTCTAGCGCTTTCATGGCGTTGATGAGGAAGAAGGCGTAGAGCGCCACCACCAGGACGAACAACACCGCAAACACCCAGCCCAGCGCCAGAATGGTGTCAAAGGGCGCGCGCTCGGTGAAAACGGCCAGCGCCACCAGAAAGACGGCCAGTGCAATCAGAAAACCGGTGGGCACGAAGACCAGGTAGTAGTGCGAATTGCGCCGAATCTGGAACACGATATTGCGCACATAGGTCTCCACGAAGAAGACCCGAAGCGCGATCCAGCTGATATTGAGCATCCAGAGCTGCGCCTCGTCGGCCAGATGCTTTGAATCGCGCTCCTGGCCCACGGTCAGCGATTTCGCTTTGCCCACCGCGGTGCGGTAGTGATCGTTCACCCGCGCCAGATAGCGGGTGAGGAAGTTCGCCATCTCGCGGGCGGTGTTGCGCTGATAGGGCGAATATTCAGCGTAGTAGAGCGCCCACATCACCATGGCCGCCAGAAGACAGCTGCCCGCGCCCACCACCAGCGAAGTGAGCTGGGCCGAGCTGACCAGCGCGTCGTCGCTGACGCCGGCGAACAGGCCCAGGCGCTGCACGAGCCCGGCGTCATTGGCCAGAATATTGACCAGCAGCACTGCGCCGAGAATAAAGGAGAACCAGACCGCCAGCTTGCGCACATTGGCGTTCATCAGCTTGCGGCTTTCATCGAGCAAATAGAGCACGCCGGAATCGCTCTCGTGGAACTGGCGCGCGATCACCGCGCCCTCGATGTCTTCAAACAGCGCGCGCGGATCGGCGTCGATGGGCACGCGCCCGCCGAGAAATCCGCTGGCGAGCCGGCTGTATTCCTGCGCTGTTTCGCGGGTCAGCTCCTCGGGCATGCGCATGAAGCCCACGCGCACCATCAGCCATTTGAACAGGACGCCCTGGCGCTGGATGAAGCTCTCTTCGTGGTCGAAATCATCGCCGAGCGCCGCCTCGGTGAGGGTCTTGTGGCCCGAGACCGCGGCGGCCGCGGCGCCGGTGGCGGGCATGGCGACAGGCGCCGCGCGCTTGCTGCGGCCGAACAGGCGCAGGACCGGACGGAAGGGCCAGGCGAACGCGCGCAACGCACCCGCGAAGAGCTGCCAGAGCCAGCGGCGCAGAAGATAGGCCAGCAAAGCCGCCGCCAACCCGAACACGAGCCCGGCGGCGAACAACTCGATCTGCGTCGCACTGGTCATCTAAGCTCGCCTCCTTCGCGCCCCCCCGACGCTCGACACCAGCTTAACGGGCGGATGCCTTCAAGGCGAGGGAAAGCGGGCCGCGCGCGCCTAGAACGGTACCCAGTTGCGCTGGCGCGAATAGGACAGATAGCCCATGTTTGCGCCCGCCCGCAGGCCCACGCCCGAGCGGATCGGCGCCAGTGTGATGTCGTCGGCGCGCTGGTAATTCACGCCCATGCCCGCCACCAGATAGGCCGTACCTTCAACGCCGGGGAATCGCTGATACAGGCGGTCCACATCGTTCAGCTGATACACCAGCGTGAACACCCGGCTGGCGTTGCCGCCGGCGTCAAAACCCACCGACGGGCCTTGCCAGTAGACTTTCTGCTGCTCGCTTGCGCCCTTCATCGTCAGATAGCCCTCGCCATAGCGAAGCCCGACCCCGGCGGCGGCCGAGACCTCCTCGCCGGCGATATAGCCGACCGGGCGCCCAAGATCGGCGAAGACCCGCTCCATTGCGCTGGCGGCGGCCTCGGCGGTGACGCCGAAGAAGTCGGCGGTCGCCTCCACCATCTCGTCGCGCGAATAGGTGTCGATGGGCTCCTGATAGGCGCTGGGCTGGCCATATTCGGGCGCTGGCGCGCTGTTGGAGGCGCAAGCGGTCAGACCGAGCACGGCCAGGCCGGCGAAAACGGGCGCGAAACGCATGGAGGTCTCTCCGGGACAGTTGAAAAACACCCAGACCCTGCGCGCGCTTTGCGGCAGGGTTTGGGCGGACGGGTTAAGCCGAGAATACCGGCGCGGTCAGGAAGCGACGCGCCCGACGCTCATCGTGTTGAAGCTTTGAAACAGAACGCGCAGCGTCTCCGGCATATCGCAGAGATAGCGCTCATTCAGGGCCTCAGTGTCAATTTCAAACGCAGACATGCCCTCGCTGCGCCGGCCCGGCAGTGCGATCTCCTGAGCCGCCATGGCCCAGCGGCTGCAGACACGCCCCTCGGCGGGCTCGGCCAGAAGCCGCACCACGCCGTGGTGACGCGGATCGCGACGGATGGAGTCGAACACCGCATCCAAATTGCTCTGCGGCCCTTCAAGCAGCTGGATGAAATTAGCGCCGTTGAAGACCAGCAGGCCGGTGACGCCGCTGGCTGAATTACGCGATTGCGCAATTGAGCAAATGCTCTCGATCCCCGTCCGGTCGAGGGCTGGACTGGCGGTGCTTACATACACCAGCCGGCTTAAAGTCATCATCAATCGTCGTCCCGATTTTCATAAGTCGACCCGCACCCGCGTTTTGAATTGAGCGTATTCAGAGGTCCGCGTAAAGGCCCTTCGCTGCGCTTGTGTTCTTGTATGTGTTAAGTGAACGCATGTTTGCCATAGATTACATCAAGACTGTTTTGAGACCCGCGTGCGCACGCCGGGTTCGCGGTATTCGCGACGCGACTAAGCCCAGCGGCTCGGCTAGGGTGGGCATATTCTTAAACACGGCGCACCGGGGCTGGGCATGACCGATTTTCTGATGCTGGCGTTCACCTTCCTGATCGCGGGCGTGATCGCGGTGCCCCTGGCCACACGGTTCGGGCTGGGCTCGGTACTCGGCTATCTTATCGCCGGCGTGGCCATCGCCCCGGTGCTCGGCCAGCTGGGGGTGGACATTGTCTCGATCCAGCACTTCGCCGAGTTCGGCGTTGTGATGATGCTGTTTCTGGTGGGACTTGAGCTGGAGCCCGAACGTCTCTGGGCGCTGCGGACCCGGCTCCTGGGCCTTGGCGGGCTGCAGGTCAGCCTCACGATCCTGGCCGTCACCGGCATCTTGATGGCGTTCGGCCTTAGCTGGCCCCTGGCGCTAGCGAGCGGGCTGATCCTGTCTCTGTCCTCCACCGCCATCGTCCTGCAGACGCTGAACGAGCGCGGCCTGATGCGCAGCGATGGCGGCCAGTCGAGCTTTTCGGTGCTGTTGTTTCAGGACATCGCCGTCATCCCCATGCTCGCCTTCATCCCTCTGCTGGCGATCCCTGAACTGACCGGGATCGGCGCCGAAGCGGCCTCCCACTCAGGAGAAGGCGATCACGGCGCGGGGCTGAGCCTCGTCGCCCATCTCAATGGCTGGCAGAGCGCGCTGGTCACCATCGCCGCCATCGCCGCGGTTGTTCTTGGCGGGCGCTGGCTGACCCGTCCGCTGTTCCGCTTCATCGCCCGCGCACAGTTGCGCGAATTGTTCACCGCCGCGGCGCTGATGATCGTGGTGGGGATCGCGCTTCTGATGTCGCTGGTGGGCCTGTCGCCGGCGCTGGGGGCCTTTGTGGCGGGGGTGGTGCTGGCCAACAGCGAATATCGCCACGAGCTTGAGTCCGACATCAATCCCTTCCGCGGGCTGTTGCTGGGCGTGTTCTTCATGACGGTGGGCGCGGGCATCGACTTCATGCTGCTGGCCGACGAGGCGGTGATGCTGATCGGCGGCGTCCTCGGCCTGATCGCCCTCAAGGCGGTGATCCTTCTGGGGTTGGGGCGCCTGTTCGGCGTCAACGGGTCGGATCGCTGGCTTCTGGCGCTGGGTCTGGCGCAGGCGGGCGAGTTCGGCTTCGTGCTGCTCTCGTTCACCGTGGCCAGCAATGTCATGCCCGACGCCCTGGCCGACCGGCTGTCGCTCATCGTGGCGATCTCCATGATGCTCACGCCGCTTTTGTTCATCTTGCAGGACCGGCTCATCGCGCCGCGGTTTTCCGGCGGCCCGGGACGGGAGGCGGACACGATCGCTGAGCCGTGCGAGATCCTGATCGCGGGCCACGGGCGCATGGGCGGCATCATCAACCGCATGCTCAAAGCCGCCGGCCACCAGACCACGGTGGTGGACTATTCCTCGCGCCAGATCGACATTCTCGCCCGCTTCGGGCTGCACGCCTATTTCGGCGACGCCACCCGCCCTGATCTGCTCACCGCCGCCGGGGTGGAGCGCGCGAAGCTCTTGATCATCGCCATCGACGGCAAGGAGCAGATCACCCAGCTGGCCGCCTATGCGGTGAAAACCTACCCCCACCTGCACGTCATGGCGCGGGCGGTGGACCGCGACCATGTCTACGAGCTGTACGAGGCCGGGTGCCGCGACATCATCCGCGAGGTCTATGACAGCTCCATCCGCATGGGGCGCGCCGCCTTCGAGGCGCTGGGGGTCGAGCACGAGACCGCCCTTGAGATGGCCAAGGCGTTCGACCGGGCCGACCGGCGGGCCATGCTGCACACCGCCCAGGTCTACAAGACCGGCGTTCCAGCCCATGAAAACGACGCCTATGTGGAGCGCGTGAAGGAGATCCTGGGCCCCTGGGAGGACGAGCTGCGCGCCGAAATGGACACGATCCGCAAGGGCGGCGCCTGACGCACGCCGGGGCGCCGCCTGCAAACCGTCGATCCCGCTTGGCGCACGGGGTCTGCAGTGCTACCTCCCGCCCCATGAGCACAGATCCCTCCCGCATCCGAAACTTCTCCATCGTGGCCCATATCGACCACGGAAAGTCGACGCTGGCCGACCGGCTGATCCAGGTCACCGGCGGGCTGACCAATCGTGAGATGAAGGAGCAGGTGCTCGACAATATGGAGCTCGAGCGCGAGCGCGGGATCACCATCAAGGCCCAGACCGTGCGCCTGAACTACACGGCCAAGGACGGGCTGGACTATGTCCTGAACCTGATCGACACGCCCGGCCACGTGGACTTCGCCTACGAGGTCAGCCGCTCGCTCTACGCCTGCGAAGGCGCGCTTCTGGTGGTGGACGCGGCGCAGGGCGTCGAGGCCCAGACGCTGGCGAACGTATATGCGGCCATCGATGTGGACCTGGAAATCGTGCCGGTGCTCAACAAGATAGACCTGCCCGCCGCAGAACCGGACCGGATCAAGCAGCAGATCGAGGACGTCATCGGCATCGACGCCTCCGAGGCGGTTCTGATCAGCGCCAAGACCGGTCTCGGGGTCGAGGACGTGCTGGAAGCCATCGTGAAGCGCCTGCCTCCGCCGGCCCCCGGCGATCCGGCTGCGCCGCTCAAAGCCCTGCTGGTGGACAGCTGGTACGACACCTATCTGGGCGTGATCTGCCTGGTGCGCGTCATCGAGGGCACCCTGAAAAAGGGCATGCGCGTGCGTATGATGGGCACGAACGCCAACTACAATGTGGACGGCGTCGGCGTGTTCACGCCGCAAAAGACTGACCGCCCGGATCTCGGTCCCGGCGAGATCGGCTTTCTCAACGCCTCCATCAAGCAGGTGCGCGACACGCGCGTCGGCGACACCATCACCGAGGAAAAGCGCCCCACCACCACCATGCTGCCGGGCTTCAAGCCGGCGGTGCCGGTGGTGTTCTGCGGCCTGTTCCCGGTGGACGCGGCCGACTTTGAGGACTTGCGCGACGCGGTGGAGCGTCTGGCGCTCAACGACGCCTCGTTCAGCTTCGAGATGGAGACGAGCGCGGCGCTGGGGTTCGGCTTCCGCTGCGGCTTCCTGGGGCTGCTTCACCTGGAGGTCATCCGCGAGCGTCTGGAACGCGAATACAATGTCGATCTGATCACCACCGCGCCGTCGGTGGTCTACACCATGCAGCTCATCGACGGCTCGACGCTGGATCTGCACAACCCCGCCGACATGCCGGACCCGGTGAAGATCGAGAGCATTTCAGAGCCCTGGATCAAGGCGACCATCCTTGTGCCCGACGAGTATCTGGGCGGCGTGCTGAAGCTGTGCGAAGACCGGCGCGGCATCCAGAAAGAGCTCACCTACGCCGGCGCCCGGGCCATGCTGGTCTATGAGCTGCCGCTGAACGAGGTGGTGTTCGACTTCTATGATCGGCTGAAAAGCGTCACCCGCGGCTACGCCAGCTTCGACTACCAGTTCATCGAGTACCGCGAAGGCGATCTGGTGCGCATGACCGTGCTGGTCAACGAGGAACCGGTGGACGCCTTGTCCATGATCGTCCACCGCACCCGCGCCGAAATGCGCGGCCGCGGCATGTGCGAACGGCTCAAAGAGCTGATCCCCCGGCACATGTTCAAGATCCCGATCCAGGCCGCCATCGGCGGCCGCGTCATCGCCCGCGAAACCCTGGCCGCCATGCGCAAGGACGTCACCGCCAAATGCTATGGCGGCGACGTAAGCCGCAAACGCAAACTCCTCGACAAACAAAAAGCCGGCAAGAAGAAGATGCGCCAGTACGGCAATGTCGAGATTCCCCAGGAAGCGTTTATCGCGGCCCTGAAGATGGATCAGGATTAGAGGTTGGCGAATAGCCATTCGTGAGCGGATCGAGATCGTACTTTTGTGCAATCCGCTCAATGAACTCTTCAGGCGTTTCGTTTTCTGTCCAAGCTGACCGCAGATAATCTACGCCGAAGCCCGCATCGACGAGATCGATGGCGTAACGCCGCTTCAGTCGCGCCTCGGCCGCTGCGCACCAATCTGAAAACGCGATCATCGACTCAGCCCTTGAAACAGTTTTCTCGGTGCCATCGAAGAAAGGCTCGGCTCGGCTGGTCCCGCGCCGCTTCAGGCACCTGTACGTAGCCGCTTGGATCGAACAGACGTTCTGCGCCATCGGGAAGGTGCGGTTTTGCTTTCAGCAGCCGAAAATCGTCGTCGATGCTTAGGAGTCCGCGGTCAAACATCCAGTGGACCGTGCGAGACAGCGCTACACCGTTGCGAACGGAATCCGGACCACGCTCCGCGACGGGTTTGATGTGCGCCGCCTCCATCTCAGCCCGCCCGCCACCGTTGATGATCTTCAATCCGGTGACTGCGCAGCGTGAATCGTAAGCGGTGCGAACTTGCGTTGCGAACACCCGGTCGCGAAACGGTCTTTGGGTAATCTGTTCAAACATCGGGCGCTCAAAATCCAGTTGCTCTTCTTGGACACCCCAGCCTGCCTGATCTGCATGCTGATCGTTGGAGACACCAAGCGCCGGCGCGTACCCGGCTTTTAGAATCAAATCGAACTCGGATTCAGGGATCCGTCGGATCGACCACCCCATGGCGCCCCGACTGGGCTGTCCATCGCCTCGGTCAACCTTGGATTCCCAATAGCCGCCGTCTGCTCTATCGAACGGCACCGGCTCTGGAAACGGAAGGAATTCCGCTAGATCTGCGAAGAAGTGATCGGGCTTCACCGGATCCGGATAAACAGCTGAGATCCGCGCGGACGCCCAATACACAAGACGCCCGCTATTGCGCCTAGGCTCGTAGAAAAGACAGCCGTCGCCTTCCGCTTCCTGTGCCGCCCGAAGGTACTGGCGAGGGAAGTGATACCGCTCACCGGGCACGTCTTCGTACCCGCTGTCTGCGCGCTGCGTCAGGACGACCTTTGGCACAAGCTACATTCCAACCCCAAGCCTTTCTTTATCCAGGCAAAAAATTGGCTGGGCGTCCAGGCAAAAATCCGATGTGAGCCTTGCATCAGCCGTCCCGGTGGAGCGGCTCAGGCGGCGCTCACCCGCCCCCGCACCACCTTCGTGATCCGCCACGCCACCCACACCGCCGCCCAGACATTTCCCAGCACCGGCAGGGGGAGGATGAAGGCGAGGGCGATGGCTTTGTTGGGTTCGAGGACCCAGATCAGCACGGCGATGAGGAAGAAGCCCAGATAGAGGTCGAACAGGCTCACCACGCCCCAGGGCTCGCTGACGAGCCAGGCGATCGCTTCGGTGAGCGACTGGCCGGCCGTGGCGCTCGCCCAGACGATGAGGACGAGCAGGGCGAGGCCGCCGAGGGCGGAGAGGATGCGGACGAGGGTCATGGGAAGGCTCCTGTGTGACGTCCCTGTTTACGCTGCGCGCACGCCGGCGGTTCAACGGCGCCGGTCGATTACGCGCCGCCGGGGGCTCGGCCGCTCTGGGCCCGCCGGCCCGTTCGCTCACGTCAATCGATCCCCCGGATCGATTGATCCGCCAAGCGGGCCCCGCCTCTCCCCTAATCGCGGTCTGCGTCCGCCATTTCCGGCGGCGGGGCTTTTGGCGTGTAGGGGGTGTCGGCGGGATGGCGGAACAGGTCCTCGTCCAGCTCGCCTTCCCACTTGGCCACCACGGTCGCCACGGTGGCGTCGCCGGTGACGTTCAGCGCCGTGCGCGCCATGTCCATGATGCGGTCCACCGGCAGGATGAAGCCCACCACGATGGCGATCTGCTCGGGCGGCACGTCGAAGGTCTGCAGCACGATGGCAAGCAAGAACAGGCCCGCAGACGGAATACCCGCCGCGCCGATGGAGGCGATGGCGGCGGTGAAGGCGATCAGCACGTAGTTGACGAAGGTGAGCTCATAGCCGAAAGCCTGGGCGGTGAAGAGCGCCAGAATGCCCAGATAGAGCGCCGTGCCGTCCATGTTGATGGTGGCGCCCAGCGGCAGGACCGAGCCGGCGATGGAGCGTTTCACACCCAGATTCTCGGTGGCGTTGGCGATGGTCACCGGCAGCGTCGCGCTGGAGCTGGCGGTGGAATAGGCCACCGCGATGGCGTCCAGCATGCCGCGCACGAAATTGAGCACCGGCAGGTTCAGGACAAAGCGGATGATGCCGCCATAGACCAGCACCGCGTGGGTGAAGAGCCCGAGATAGACCGCGGCGATAAGGATGGCGATGGCGCGCAGCGCCTCCAGCCCCTGCTCGGCCACGGTGAAGCTGACCAGCGCGAAGACGCCGAAGGGGGCGACCTCCATCACCATATGGGTGACCTTGAGCACCACGTCGGCGGCTTGGGTGAACAGATCGCCCACCAGCTTGCCCGACTTGCCGGCCATGAGGATGCCGACGCCAAGAAGCACCGCAAAGAAGATCACCGCCAGCACGTCGCCGTCCGCCAGCGCCGCCACCGGGTTTTCCGGCACGATGGTCAGAAGCCGGTCCACCAGGCTCTGGCTCTCGGTGGAGACCGGGACGGCGTCCGCGCCGCCCAGATCCACGCCTGCGCCGGGCCGGAAGACGAGGCCGAAAATGATCCCGATGACATTGGCGAAGAAGGTGGTCGCAAAATACAGCGCGATCGTCTTCAGGCCGATCGATCCCAGCTTGGCCGGATCGCCCAGCGCCACGACGCCCGCGACCAGTGTGGTCAGGATCAGCGGCACAATGAGCATGCGGATGAGGCGGATGAACAGGTCACCCACCGGCTTCACATAGGTTTCAAGAAACCCGGACGCGGCCTCCATGCCGTAAAAGTTGGAGGCGGCCAGCCCCACGATCACGCCCAGGAAAAGAGCCCCGAGCACGCGCTGCCAGAGCGCGATGCCGAACCACCATTTCATGCGAACTCTCCCCGACGCTTCCCGCGATAACGCGGCAGCCTAAGCCTCGCCGGGTATAAATCAACGCCTTGCGGCGGAGTCGACGGCTTTCAGCGCGATGATGCGGGCCATGAGCAGAAACCACACGCCGCCAGCGATCAACAGCCACGGCGACAGCGCGAAGCCGGGATCAATGCGCGAGACCACGATCAGGCCCGCAGCCATGGCCGTACGCCGGGCCACCATCGCCCAGCCCATGTCGCGATACCGCTCCGCCGACCGGATCGTGCGCGCAGAGAACCAGCGCCAGGCGCGCTTGGCACGCCCGCCGTCCTGATCGCGGCGATCAGCTTCGGAATGATGAGATGTGGGACGCATATTCTTCAGAATACGGATTTTTTACAGCAAGTCAAAACAAGTCGCAAAGCGGCTCGTGAGCCCTGTCAAATATAGCCTGAGACGGCGCAGGACCAGTCCAGGCTTCTGGTGGCTTCATTTGCATTACAGCGATTTTTCCGGTCGCAGCGCGTCGCCTGAAAGTGTTTGACTCCCCGGGGCGGGACCAACGACGCTTTAAAAAAGAGGCGAGATATTCAGGAGGCCCGCCATGGCGTCTGACACGGATGGACCCCGGCTCGGCCTTCTCGGCGCGACGCTCCAGCTCTGGGCGTTGCTTCTGGGCATTGCGCTTCTGCTGGCGGGCAACGGGCTGCAGGGCACGCTACTGGGTGTGGTCGCCGAGGATGCGGGCTTTTCCAGCACCGTGACCGGCTTTGTCATGACCTGCTTCTACGCGGGGTTTCTGCTCGGCTCGCTGGGTGCGGAACGCCTGATCGCCCGGGTCGGCCATGTGCGCACCTTCGCCGCCCTCGCCTCGGCGGGCTCCATCGCCATCCTGATCCACGGCATGGTGATCGATTCCGGCGTCTGGGCGCTCATGCGATTCATCACCGGATTCAGCTTCGCCGGGCTTTACGTGGTGGCCGAGAGCTGGCTGGCCCGCCAGAGCGACAATGAATATCGCGGCGGGCTGCTGGCCGTTTACATGATCGTCCAGCACGCAGGTCTCGCCGGCGGGCAAATCCTCATGAACACCGCGCCCACCACCGGTCTGACGCTTTATGTGGTCACCTCGATCATCATCTCCGCGGCGCTGATCCCGATCCTCCTGAGCTCCGCGCCCCAGCCGCACGTGGTCATCGACGTGGAGCGGCTCAGCCTCACCAAACTCTTCAGAACCTCGCCGCTGGGCGTCGCCGGCTGCTTCGGCGCGGGCCTCGCCAACGGAATCATCCTGGGCATGAGCGCGGTGTATGCTCGACGGCTCGGCCTTGATATTGCGGCGATCTCGGTCTTCGTCGCCGCCATCATGATCGGCGGGGCGGCGTTCCAGTGGCCGGTGGGCAAGCTGTCCGACCGCATGGACCGGCGCCGGGTCATCGCCGGAGTGGCCGGCCTGACCGCCATCGCCGCCCTGGCGCTGGCGCCGGCGTCCGCGATCGGCGGCGTGGCGCTGATCATCGCGGGCTTTGTAGCCGGCGGTCTGGCGCTGACGATCTATCCGCTCTCACTGGCGCACACCAATGACTGGCTCAAGCCCGAGCAGATGACCGCCTCCTCCAGCGCGCTCGTCATGGTCTACGGCGCCGGCGCGGTTCTGGGCCCGATCGGCGCGGGCGCGTTCATGGGCTGGATCGGGCCGAACGGGTTCGCCTTCTATCTGGCCGCCATCGCCGCCGCCCTGGCGGGCTATGCGGTCTATCGCATCGGCCGCCGCGAGGCGCCGGAGAGCACGGAAGGCTATCTTCCCGTCGCCGCGGTGGCGGGCTCGGGCGAGTATATCGGCGAAGCCTGGGACTCCGCCGAAGACGAGCAGACTTAAGCCGCAGAAAAGCCGGACGGGCAAAGAAAAACCCCGCCGGACACGCCGGCGGGGCTCGAGGTCGGTTCAGTCAGAAAATACTCAGCCGTTCAGGGCGGTCTCCGCGCGCACGATGGCCGCCGCGGCGTTCACCACCGATGCGATGCGCACCGCAGCCTGGACCTGCTCGGAGGACAGCCCCCCCTTGCGCAGCTCGGCCTCGTGGGCGTCGATGCACATGCCGCAGCCATTGATGGCCGAGACGGCCAGCGACCAAAGCTCGAAATCAACCTTGTCAACGCCCGGATTGGCGATGACGTTCATGCGCAGCTTGGCCGGCAGCGTCTTGTAATCGCTGGCTTTGGCCAGGTGCACGAAGCGGTAGTACACATTGTTCATGCCCATGATCGAGGCGGCGGCCTTGGCTCCGGTGATCGCCTCGGCCGACATCTTGTCTTCGACCTCGGCCATCAAATCGGCGAGCACTTCGCGATCGCCGATCGCATAGGCCGACGCCAGGAAGCAGCCGTATTTCTTCTGGTCGTCCAGCACGGTTTCGCGCGCCAGCGAGGACAGGTTCAGCTTGATGTCCTTGGCGTGTTCGGGAATGCGATTCTTCAGCGCGTCGAGGCTCATCAGACGTCTCCTTGGCGTGTCGGGAAAATGTTTGGACCAGCCATCCACGTGCCGCCGGACAGTTGGGACAGACGGCGGCGGTCGGAGGGGGAGGCTGAACGGCCGGTCCAGCGCTCGCCTCGCATACCCAAGATGCGCGAGACGAAGGCGGGACGGGCCGCGCAGGGCGGTCCGGCGTGCGCCGGACCGCCCGTTGCGGATCGGGCTTAGGCCGCGAGCGTGTCGCCGCCAACCGCGCGGTTGCACGGGCACAGCTCGTCGGTCTGCAGCGCGTCGAGAACGCGCAGCGTGTCTTCCGGATTCCGGCCGACATTGAGGTTGTTCGCGTACAGGTGCTGGATCTCGCCGTGGGGGTCCACAACGAAGGTGTAGCGGTAGGCCACGCCTTCAGGCGAGCGCACGCCGAGCGCGTCGACCAGCGAACCGGTGGGGTCAGCGAACTGCCACTGGTTCAGCTTGTTGAGGTCCGGGTGCTCGCGGCGCCAGGCCAGCTTGCAGAACTCGTTGTCGGTGGAGCCGGTCATCACGACCGCGTCACGATCGGCGAACTCTTCGTTCAGCGCGGCGAAGGCGGTGATTTCGGTCGGGCACACGAAGGTGAAGTCCTTCGGGTAGAAGACGATGACCTTCCACTTGCCTTCAAACGATTTGTCGGTGATCGGCTCGAACGCCGATTCGCCGTTTTCTTCGTGCTCGTTGAAGCCCGGCTTCACGCCGACGACTTCAAATTCGGGAAGCTTGTCGCCAATACCCAGCATGTCATATCTCCTGTCTTCTGAACCGTATGATGCGCCTTGAAGGCGGCGCTTTGCGGTGATTGGACAACGCCCGGATCAGGCATCCCGTTCACCATCGACGTCTCATATGCCGGTCTTCGAACCATAAATCCAATGGATTGTTTCTTGGTGACGTATCGGATATCTCTATAGCTATGTCCAACATCCTCCCGACGCTTAGACAATTGAAATTCCTCCAGACCCTGGCCGATCACGGCTCGTTTTCGCGCGCCGCCGAGGCGGCCTTCGTGACCCAGCCGACCTTGTCGGCGGGAATCAAGGAGTTGGAGGGCATTCTGGGCGCGACCCTTGTGGAGCGCGGCGCCCGCGGCGCCACGCTCACCCCCGCCGGCGAGGCGGCGGTGGAGCGCGCCCGGATCGTGCTGACCGAAGCCGAAGACCTGGTGCACGCCGCGCGCGCCGCCGGCGAGCCGCTGGCCGGGCCGTTCCGCCTGGGCGTGATTCCCACCATCGCGCCCTTTTTGCTGCCGAAAATCCTGCCAGCCCTGCGCGCAGAGCTGCCCCGGCTGGAGCTGTTCCTGCGCGAGGATCTCACCCACCGTCTGGTGGAGGCGCTGAAGGAGCGCCGGCTCGACGCCGCGCTGATCGCCCTGCCCTATGACGTGGCCGGGATCGAAACCGAAAGCATCGTCGAGGACGAGTTTCTGTTCGCCTGCGCGCCCGAGCATCGTCTGGCCGATGTGGACCCGATGACGCCGGAGGCGCTGGCGGGCGAATCGCTTCTATTGCTGGAAGATGGCCATTGCCTGCGCGATCACGCCATCGCCGTGTGCTCGGCGAGCCGGGCCGATGAAAACGCCGCGCGCTCGGATTTCGCCGCCACGAGCCTTCACACCCTGGTCCAGATGGTGAAATCGGGCCTCGGCGCGACGCTTCTGCCGCGCCTGGCGGTGGACGCGGGGCTCGCGGACCGGCTCGATCTGACGATCCGCCCGTTCACGCCGCCAGTGGCCGGGCGCGCCATCGGCATGGCGTGGCGCAAGGGCGGCGCGCGCGGCGACGAAGCAAAAGCCCTCGCCCAGAAGGTCCGCGCGGCGCTACGCGATTAGGCCGGACGATCAAGCAGGCGATGAGCGGCGGAGATTGACCTTGGCGCGCACTTCGGGTTGATCGCCGCAAACGATCAAGCAGGACGGACGAAAACAACCATGACCAAGCGCGACCTTGTGGTCATCGCCGCAATCGCCGGCGCCCAGGGGGTGAAGGGCGAGGCCCGCCTCAAAGTCTTCGGCGATCCGGACGCCGTGTGCAGCTACGGCCCGTTTCTCGATGAGACCGGCGCGGTCTTGTTCACGCCGGTGAGCGCGCGGCCCGGCGCCAAAGGCTTCACCGTCGCCCGCTTCAAGGAGCGCCTCACCCGGGAACAGCTCATCGCGCTGAAAAGCACCAAGCTGTACGTGCCGCGCGACGCCCTGCCGGCGCTGGAGGAGGACGAGTTCTACTACGCCGATCTGATCGGCCTGCCGGTGGAGAACCTTCAGGGCGAACCGCTGGGCAAGGTGAAGTCGGTGCAGGATTACGGCGCTGGCGACATTCTCGAAGTCGCCAGCCTTGAAGGCACCCTGCTCTTACCCTTCACCCGCGCGGCCGTGCCCCATGTGGACCTGAAAGCCGGCAAGCTCATCGCCGACCCGCCCGAAGTGGACGAGGAAGAAGGCGGCGACGGCGCGCCGGGCCGGTAACTTCCCGGTGAAACGCCCCTCGCCGAGCGGGCGCTAGACCCGCTTCAGCGCCTCTTCCACGACGCGCGCCGCAGTGATTCCGAAATGGTCGTAGAGCTGTTCGGCCGGGGCGCTGGCGCCGAAGCCGGTCATGCCGACAAAGCCGCCTTCGCGCCCGATCACCGCGTCCCAGCCCCAGCGCAGCGCCGCTTCCACGGCCACGCAAGGCAGGCTGCTTGGAACCACGTGCTCGATATAGGCCGGGTCCTGGGCCAGGAATGTCTCCACGCTGGGCGCTGCGACGACGCGCGCGGGCACGCCCTTGGCGGCGAGGGTTTCAGAAGCCTCCACAGCCAGATGCAGTTCAGTGCCGGTGCCGATCAGGGTGATCTTCGCATCTTCGGCCTCGCGCAGCACATAGGCCCCGCGCTTGGAAAGGTTCGCCGCGCCGTCATCGGTGCGCAGGTGCGGGACTTTCTGGCGCGACAGGATCAGCGCCGTGGGGCCGTCGGTGCGCTCCAGCGCCGCGATCCAGGCTTCGGCCGCCTCCACCGCATCGCCGGGGCGATAGACGGCGAGATTGGGGATCGAACGCAGGGCGCTGAGATGCTCCACCGGCTGGTGGGTGGGTCCGTCCTCGCCAAGGCCGATGGAGTCGTGTGTGAAGACATAGATCACCGGCTGGTTCATCAGCGCCGACAGGCGCACCGCCGGGCGGCAATAGTCGGAGAATACCAGGAAGGTGCCCGAATAGGGCCGCAGCCCGCCGTGGAGCGCCATGCCGTTCATGGCCGCGGCCATCCCGTGCTCGCGCACGCCCCAGTGCACGTACTCGCCGTCATAGGCGTCGCGGCTGACTGTCTTGTGGCCCTTGGCGCGGGTGTTGACCGAGCCGGTCAAATCCGCAGACCCACCGATCAGACCCGGATAGGCCTGCCAGAAGCTCTGAATCGCCGCGCCGGACGAGGCGCGCGTGGCCATGGCCGGTTTGTCGGCGAGCATCTGCTTCACATGACCCTTCAGGGCCTCGATCGCGGCATGGGGCGGCTCGCCGGAGAGCTGAGCGATGCAGTCTTCCAGATGCGCGCTGTCCTTCAGGCGCTGTTCCCACAGATCGCGCGCCTCGGCGCCGCACACGGTGACCGCGCGCCAGCCCTCATAGACCTCGTCAGGAATCTCGAACGGGCCGTAAGACCACCCCAGCGCCTTGCGGGCGCCCTCGATTTCCTCAGGGCCCAGCGCCGCGCCGTGGACGCCGGCGGTGCCCGCCTTGGTCGGGGCGCCGAACCCGATCTGGGTCCGGCAGGCGATGAGCACCGGCGTGTCGCTCTTGCGCGCCTTGGTCAGCGCCTCGTCGACGGCGACAGGGTCGTGACCGTCCACCTTGATGGTGCTCCAGCCGCACGCTTCAAACCGGGCGCAATGGTCCACCGTGTCGGAAAGGTTGGTCGCGCCGTCGATGGAGATCTCGTTATCGTCCCACAGCACCACCAGCCGATTGAGCTTCAGATGGCCGGCGATGGAGATCGCCTCCTGGCTGATCCCCTCCTGCAGGTCTCCGTCGGAGGCGATGACGAAGGTGTGGTGATCGACCAGCTCGTCGCCGAAGCGCGCATTCATCATCCGCTCGGCCAACGCCATGCCGACCGCGGTGGAGATCCCCTGACCCAGCGGGCCGGTGGTGGTCTCCACGCCGGGGCAGTGACCGTATTCAGGGTGTCCCGCCGTCTTGGAGCCGAGCTGACGGAAATTCTTCAGCTCATCCAGGGTCACGCCCTCCACCCCGATCAGATGCAGGATGGAGTAGATCAGCATCGAGCCGTGACCGGCTGAAAGCACGAAGCGATCCCGGTCCGGCCATTCAGGATCGGCCGGATCGAATTTCATGTGCCGCGTCCACAAGACCGTCGCCGCGTCGGCCATGCCCATGGGCATGCCGGGGTGGCCGGAACCGGCTTTCTCCACCGCGTCCATGGACAGGGCGCGCACGGCGTTGGCGAGGGGTTGGATCGCTTTGGGATCGAGCGTCTGGGACATGTGGGGCGGCCTCGTGGGACTGGATCGGCGCGGTCAGGCGTACAGGGATTCGCTTGTCTCGGCGCGAAGCGAATGGGACCGGCCAGGACCGGCTCAGGCGCAACAGGGCCTAACTGGCCTTAAAGCGCGCCGCGATCAAGGCGGTGCTGCGCTGCTTTTCGCAAGTGCGGCGCGATAGCCTTGATCACAAAGCGTTGAACAGAGAGGTTAAGCGTACCTCGCGCACTGTCCGGACCCGTTGATGACACCCTTGAAGTCGGAATACCGCCTCGCTCTGGAGGCCGGCGCCCAGGCCCTGGAGGCGGCGCTGTTCGGCCTCGACGCCGAGGGCGCGCTGAAGCGGGCGCTGACCGGCATCTATCCCGGCGAAATGTGCGCGGTCAGCAGTTTCGGGGCGGAAAGCGCGGTGATCCTGCATCTGATTTCGAAAGTGGCGCCGGACACGCCGGTGCTGTTTCTCGACACCGGCAAGCTGTTTGACGAAACGCTGGCCTATCGTGACGCGCTGGCGAGCCGTCTGGGGCTGACGAACATCGTCACGCTCCAGCCCGACCCCCACCATCTGGCCGCCGACGACCCGGATGGAACGCTGCACCGGCGCAACACCGACATGTGCTGCCATATCCGCAAGACCCTGCCGCTGATCAAGGCGCTGCGGCCCTACAAGGTCTGGATCTCCGGGCGCAAACGCCACCATGGCGGCGAGCGCGCCGCCCTGCCCCGCGTGGAGGTCCAGGACGGCAAGATGAAGCTCAACCCGCTTTATGACTGGCCGCGCGAAGACATCGAGGCGTATTTCGGGCGCCATGACCTGCCCGCCCATCCGCTGGTGGCGCAAGGGTATCCGTCCATCGGCTGCGTGCCCTGCACCACCAAGGTCGTCGACCCGGACGCCGATCCGCGCGCCGGGCGCTGGGCCGACGAGGACAAGACCGAGTGCGGGATTCACATCGCTGAAGACGGCACGATCACGCGTGGCTGAGCAGGCGGACGCTTAGGGCGTCACCCCGATGCGTCCGGCGATGTCTTTGGCCGGCGCGTCCAGCGATCCTGAATCGCCGGCGAGCAGCGCGCGCGCCAGATCCTTGCCCAGCTCCACCCCGTACTGGTCATAGGCGTTCACGCCGTAGAGCACCGACTCTACAAACACTTTGTGTTCGTAAAGCGCGATCAGCGCCCCCAAGCTGAACGGATCGAGTTTGGGCAGGATCAGCGTCTGGCTGGCGCGCCCGCCGGGAATCGCCTTGTGGGGGGCAATCTCGCCCTCGCCGGTGCGGCCTTGAGTCAGCGCGGCGCCCTGGGCGGCGAGATTGGCGTTGAGCGCGCGGGCGCGTTCGTCGCAGGTGAAGTCAGGATCGGCGATGGCGATGAAATCCACCGGCGACTCGTCCTGACCCTGGTGCAGCCATTGAAAGACTGAGTGCTGCAGATCGGAGCCGCGCCCGCCCCAGACCAGCGCGCCGCAATGACCGTGCGGCTGCGCGGTCCCGTCGGCGCGTACCGATTTTCCAACCGATTCCATCTCCAGCTGCTGGAGATAGGCGGGCAGGCGCTCAAGCCGCGACGAATACGCCGCCACGCAGCGCGACGGCAGGCCGCGGCCGGCCCGATTCCAGACATCGGCGAGACCCTTTGCCAGCACCATGTTGGCTTCAGGCGCGGCCGTCACGGCATGATCGTCCATGGCCTTCGCGCCGGCGAGCAGCTGATCAAAGCCATCCGGCCCGAACGCGAGCTCCAGGCTGAGACCCGCCGGCGACCACAGCGAATAGCGCCCGCCCACCCCGTCCTCGAACGGAAAGATGCGCGCCTCGTCCAGACCAAATTGCTTCGCCTTGTCCGGCGCGGCGGTGGCGGCGGCGAAGCGCGCATCCGCGCCGGCCTCGCCCAGGGACGCCGCGAGCCAGGCCCGCGCGGCGCGCGCATTCATCAGGGTTTCCTGGGTGGTGAAGCTCTTCGACACCACAAGGATCAGCGTCGTCGCTGGATCCGCCCCCTCCAGCGCGTCATCGAGATCGGCGGGATCCAGATTGGAGACGAAGCGCGCCTCGACGCCAGAGCGGCGAAACGCCTTGAGCGCATCATGGACCATACGCGGGCCGAGATCAGAGCCGCCGATTCCGATATTGACGATGCGCCGGACCGGATGGCCGTCCAGAACATCATCACGCTCCAGGCTTTCCGAGAATTCCCGTGTGCGGGCGCGGGCGGCCGTCAAACGCTCGGCGAGCGCGGTGTCGGCCAGCAGTTCAGGATTGCGGCAGGCCGGATGCAGAACCGCGCGGCCTTCGGTGGGGTTGGCGATATCGCCAGCATAAAGCGCGCACAGGCGCTCGATGACATGATGGCTCGCGGCCAACGCCAGCAGGGCGCGCCAGGCCTTCAGGTCGAGGCGCTGACGGCGCAGATCCAGGCTGAGCCCGGCGGCGGCGAACTGCAGCGCAGCGTCACGGCCAGGCTCGGCCATAAGGGCGTTCATATCAGCGGCGCGCAGACGCTCGGCGTCGGATTTGAGGGCGTCAGGCGTCATCGCCAGGCTCATCCCGTTTGGGTTTTACAGCCGCCCAGATGAGCACGGTCAGGCCGCCCTCGATACCCTCGGGCTCCAGCGCCTTGAGGGTTTCAAGCTCCAGGCCCGCCGCCTCCACCCAGCTTGTCACCTGAGCCGACGGAAAGCCGAGATGGCGATGATGATGCTCGGCGTGCAGGGCGTGATGGCGATGCTCGGCGAAATCGACCACCAGAAGCAGCCCGTCTGGCGCGAGAACGCGGGCGCATTCGCTAAGGCTGGCGGCGGGATCCTCGAGATAATGCAGCACCTGGTGGAGGGTGATCAGATCCGCCGAGCCGTCCTCCACCGGAAGGGCGGTGGCGTCGGCCTGGCGCACGAAGCGGCTGGCGAGCCCGGCTTCGGACAGCTTTGCCCGGGCCACATGGAGCATCTCCACCGACAGATCGACGCCCATTCCATCTTCGGCGATTGGGCTGAACAGCTCCAGCATCCGGCCGGTGCCGGTGCCCACGTCCACATGCTGAGCAAAGCGGCGCTCTCCGGCGATGGCGATCAGCGCATCCTCCACCGCGGATTCGGAAAAGTGCAGCGAGCGGATATGGGCCCATTGCTGGGCCGCCGCTTCGAAGAAACGCTCCGCGCTTTTGGAGCGCAGGCGCTTGATCTCCGCCAGGCGCTGGCGATCGCGCTGAACCTGAGGATGGCTGGTGTCGGTGAATTGCTCGATCACCGCGGCCAAGCGCGAGACCGCACCGGTGCGCACCAGGCGGTAAAACACCCAGCCGCCCTCGGGGAAGCGCTCGCACAGGCCGGCGTCGGCGAGCAGCTTCAAGTGGCGGGACACACGCGGCTGGCTTTGCCCCAGCACCTGCATGATCTCGCTCACCGTCATCTCGCCGTTCGCCAGCAGGGACACGATGCGCAAGCGCGTCGGCTCGGCGAGCGCCTTCAGCTTGCCGAGCAATTCATCCTGCATGTGCGAACTCCGAACCCATGATCCATGGGTTAGCCGTGTGCGCGCAAAAAGTCACTCTCACACCGGAGTCATCACGGCGTAATCATCCCCAGCTCGCGCAGCCCGGCGGGGATTTTCTTCTTCAGCTTGAAGAAGCCGCGATCGGCGTGGGGGTGAAACGCCCGGTCCCAGTCGCGGCGCAGGCGCACCAGCGCGATCCCGTGCGACTCAAGGCGCGGCTGAAGCGCGTCCAGGCGTTCGGCCAGCGGGCCCTTATGGGGGCGCTGGGTGACGATCTGGCGCGCGCCCGCAGCCCGCGCCTGCTCGATGAGGTCGTCCGGCTCGCTGGGCTCGGTGAAATCCGCCTGGAAATGAACCGCTGCGCGCGTCCCGGCGTCCTTCAGGGCGCCGTTTGTGAAATCGCGGGCGCACACGCCGGCTTCCAGCGGGCTGCGCTGCTTGAGTCCGCCAAGGCTCGCAATTGCGCGCACGTCGAGTTCGTCGACACCCCAGCTTTCCGCGTGACCATCCTCGTCATGGACCAGGATCAACGCCGGCGCGTCCGGGTCCGGTCGGTCGCCGGGTTTCAGCGAAACCGGATCTGGATGGCCGGGATCGTCCGCCAGAGGCGGCGCCTGCGACGCCAGGTCATAGCCCTGCATCGAGAAGCGGCCGTCTGTGTATGTGTTGATGTTGGAGGCGCGCGCCAGATAGGTCTTGCCCGGCGTCTGCAGTCCGCACACCCAGCGCCAGCCCAGCGTGTTGGAGGCGGCGTCCCCGTCCATCAGATGGCGGTAGAAGAAATCCGCGCCCAGCGCCCAAGGCAGATCCAGCGTGTAGACCCAGATCGAGGCGAACCACATGCGGGTGTGATTGTGCAGGTAGCCGTGCTCTGTCAGCTCACCCGCCCAGGCGTCAAAGCATGAGATCCCGGTTCGGCCCGACACCGCGTCTTCGTAGCGGCTTCTCAGCGCGCCGTCCTTGTCCAGGGCGTCGAGATCGCGCGTCACCTGGGTGCGATAGGCGTCCCACACCGAGGGGCGAAGCTCCACCCAGCCCTTCCAGTAGGTGCGCCAGCACGCCTCCTGAATGAATTTTTCCGCCGCTTCGAGCCCGTGGCGCGTCAGCGCCGCTTCCACCAGCTCGCGCTCGGATATCAGGCGATGGCGCACATGCGGGCTCAGGCCGGAAACATTGGTACGGTTCTCCGGCCCGAAGTCGAAATTACGCTTGGTGGCGTAATGGCGCGCCATGGCCGGGGTGAAGGCCTTGAGCCTTTGAAGTCCGGCCTCGCGTCGCGGCTCGGGCAAGGCGCGGGGCGCGGCGTCTGAAAATAGATCGCTCTGGTCCATGAGCCGTGAGGGTAGACCGCGTTCAGTCCTGGGCCACCCCGCCCAGTGTAAACAGGACGATCTCGAACTTCACCGAGTTGGACGGGCCCAGATTGCCCACCGTGATGTTCTCACGCTCCCAGAAGATCCGCAGCTGCGTGCAGTCATCCTCATAGAGAAATCCGGCGGCCTGACTGCGGTCTTCCTGCAGGTCGAGGTCGTAGCGGCCGGTGTAAAACGCCGAGATATCCCGTGTCAGCTGCAGCGCGCTGCTCCATCGAAGTTCCTGCGTATTCACGCGCGAGGAATCGTCGGAGATGTCCAGATAGCCGACGCTGGCGTCCAGGCGCCAGACATCGACGCCGATATCGCCCTCGATCCGGTTGACGTCGAAATCCGTCGAATCCAGGCGCGCGCTCATCCCGGCGTCGAACCAGCCGACATTCAGCTCCACGTCGGCGACCCAGTCGGACTCGTCTTCAAAGACACCGCTGGACGGAGCAAAACGCTCGTCGCCGCCCGCGAGCCTGTAGCTCCGGCCGACAAAGGCCTCCAGGCCGTACACGCCGAGCTGGTCGTCGAACTCGACCTCAAGCCCCGCATCGACCCGCACGCCGTCTTCAAACACGTCAAAGCCCGGCGCGCGCACCGGGTTGAACAGGAAACTGCGCGCCAGATCCAGGCTGACCGCGTCCTGCACCAGCGGCCGCTCCTCAGGATCGCCGCCATTGCTGGCGACGAGCGCGCTGCGCGGCGAAATGATCACGTCGAAGCGTTCGCCCGGACGCACGAAGGGATAGGATACGTCCACACCCGCCGCGCCGCGCACGCGTGTGAAGTTGCGCGTTTCATCAGGGGCTCCGGCGACGGCCCGGGTCTGGCGAAACGCGTCGGCGCGGCCGGTCGCAAAGGGCTCGATCCGGACGCCGCCGGGCGCGATCACCGGCCGTGACCAGTCCGCGCCCACGCTCACCCGCGTATAATCGTCGCCCAGCTCCCGGCGCAAATTCACCGAATTGGCGAAGACGTCGAAATCGCCCAGCGAAAACGGCAGCTCGCCATCCATGGCGAAGCGCCAGTACGGCGCCATATAGGGCAGCCGGTCGTCGTCAAAGCCGTCTCTGAGATTGTCGAACGCAAGCACCGAGACGTCGGTGTAGTAATGCGCCCCCTTGCCGGCCACATAGAGCTGGTTGATGAGCTGGCGCGCCTGTTCGAACTGGAACAGGGCCGAAGTCTCCTCGGGCGATTCATTGTACCCGTAGCGGCGCAGATAGAGGTCCTCGCTGGCCGCCTGCACGCCGAAGCCCCAGCGCCAGTCCGGCGAGATGTTGAACAATCCGTCGGCGAAGATATGGCCGCGCAGCTGTTCGGGTCCGAAAAGCCCGTCGCGATCAAACTCCTGCTCGTAGGTGAAGCTGGTCTCCACATTGATCGTGCCGGAGTAGAAGCGCTTGCGGTAGTCCAGCTCCAGAAGCGGCGCGACCTCGGTCATCACCCGCGGCGCCACCACCAGATCCTGGGACGGGCTGATCACGAACAGATAGGGTTGCTGATAGGTCAGGCCCTGCCGGTTGGAGATGTCCACGCTGGGCAGGAGCAGACCCGACTTGCGCTGCGCGCTGGGGTCGGCGTGGGCGAAAACCGGCGAATAGAGCACCGGGACGCCGGCCACTTCCAGCCGGACGTCGCGGTAATAGATCATGTCGGCGTCGAGATCGCGGATCACCCGGTCGGCGCGAAGCCGCCAGGTGGGCGCGCCGCCGTCCTCGCAAAGCTCACAAGCGGTGTAATAGGCGTCGGCCAGCTCCACCGACCCGTCCGGGCGGCGCAGGGCGGAGGCCGCCGCGGCGCGCCCGTTGTTTTCCAGCAGCGTGGCGAAGCCGTAGGCGACGCCCTCGCTCATGGCGTCGTCGAGCACCACCTCGTCGGCGAACTGGGCCGGCTGATCACCCTCGAAGATGCGCACGTCGCCGCGCGCGGTCACGCGTCCGGTCGTGGTGCTGTAGATGATTTCATCGGCCTGGATGACCCGCGCGCCCGAGACCATGCGCACCGAGCCGCGGGCGATATAGACGCCCTCACCTTCGCGCTGCTCCAGCACGTCGGCCTCCAGATAGACCCGGTCGGCCTGGGCCGACTCCGCCGCACCCGCGCCGGAGAAGGAGGCCTGGGCGAGCGCCAGAGGGCTGGCCGCCGTCATGAGCGCCGCCGCCAGAACCGTGCGCCGGGCTCCGCCCGCAATCAATGCCCTCACGCCGACCCTCCGCTGGTTCGCGCCCCCGGTTCAGTCCGGTTTAACCCCTCACTCACCATGCGTCCATCGGCCCCGCGCCGCGCTGCGCCGCCGAATGGCGAACGCAGCACGAACACGTGGGCCCGTCAGGCGTCGAGCGGCCTAGAAAGCGAAGCTCAGCGAGACAGTGGCCTGCTGATACTTGAAATCATCGCGATCAAGATCCGTTGCGTAACGGCCCTGCAGAAGGATGGCGTCAGTGAGCCTGTATCCGGCGCCGAAGCTCAAGGAGCCATAGCGGTCATCGGTCGCCGCGCCGGTGATCTGATAAAACTGGCCCGGCAGCGCCGAGAGTCCGGCCAAGGCGGTCGGCGCCTCGTCACCGTCAAGCATGCTCTCCAGCGTCGCTTCACCGGACAGGAACAGGCGGTCGGTGGCGTTGAACCAGCCGGTCACGCCAAGGCTCGCCACCGTCTGGCTGTAGCGGCGCCCCTGGACCGAGGCGGAGAACCCGCCGGCGCCGGTCTCCGAATATGCGTCGATATCCACCGTCGCGGTGCGCAGGCGGGCGATCGGACCGTACGCCCCGCGCTCACCCATGGGGAGCGTGACGCCGATCTCGGCGCCGGCATAGACCTGGCTGGCGTCCGTTTCGCCGCCGGCCCGCCCAAGTCCGGCCCCGGTGAACAGGAGGCGCTCGCTTTCGAAACTGTGGCCCATATAGCCAAGATGGGCGTTGAGGTGGAACCACTCGTTCGCCGCGCCCAGATAGGCGCCCACGCCGGCGCCGTCGCCATCAAAGCTATGCAAATTATCACCCGCCTCGAACCAGGCGCCGGTGAGGGCGACGCCAGCGGTCACGAACGGATTGATGCGGGTTTCCAGCCCGGCGGTGAGCAACGCGGTCTCGAGATCGTCGTTGAGGCTTGCACCCGGCGCATCGCCGAAAACGACGTCCCCAGAGATGAAGGCGCTGACATTCGCCGGCAAGACGCCGCCCCGGCCGCCGCTGACGCCCATGGGCGCGGTCTGGGATGCGCTGGCGAGCACCACCGGGGTGTCGCTCCGGCGTACGGTGAGCCCCGCCGGATTGGCGCCGCTCTCATTGCGGCTGAGACGCGACCGCTGGAAGAACAGGCCGCCGATGGCGCGAGACCCGTTAAGGCCGAGCTGGTCAAAGACAAAGGTCTGGGTCGGGGCCAGGCTGCTGAGGGCGGCCTGCAGCGCGCTCGCTGACGCCAGAGCATCCAGCGAAGTCACCACCGCGCCCAGATCACCCGTCGGGGCGACGTCGCCCTCGATCGCACCGTCAAGCAGACGGCCCAGATTGACGGCGTTGGAGTCGCCGCCGGCGATGACGTCGGCGTAGTCGGCTGCGACGGCCTCGAAGGTGACGGTGTTGGCGTTGTAGCTGACGTCAAAGCGCAGCGTGGCCGAATATTGCGTCAGCTCGTTGGAGAACGCGCCCAGGATCCCGCCGCCGGCGCTTATGCCGGTATAGGTCGAGCCGCGCGTGGCGATGGTGGGATCGGCGGTGACCCAGATCGTTCCGTCGAGCAGGGCCGCGCCGGTCACGGCCAGGCTGTCCATGGCGTAGGCGACGCCGCTCTCGGCCAGCACGTCGAGCTTGGTGACGCCTTGAGACCCCTGAACATAGTTGCCGACAATGAGCATCTCGCCGCCGGGCGCGATCGCATTGGACCCACCAAACGCGTCCGGTGAGGAGACCGGATCGACCAGGCCGCCCCGGTTCAGGAAGAGATCCGTAACGAACACGCCGCTGCCGGTGACGACGCCCAGATCATTGATCAGCAGCGGTGTGATGATCGCGGAGTCCGCGCGAACATTCAGCGTGCCCAGAAGGACATTGACGCCGATCAGCGAAGTCAGCTCGGCCCCGGCCTCGATGGACAGGGCGGCGCCGCCATTGAGCAGCGTGAGCTGATCGATCTCGACCCCCCTGAAGGCGTCGCCGCCCGACAGGGTCGTCGTGCCGGCCCGGGTCAGGCTGACATCGAAATACTGGGCCGGATTCTCGAACGCCGTGCCCGGCGTTCCGTCGGTGTTGTCCGGCACGAAGCCGGTGGAGCCCGGACCCTGAAGCACCGAGGACTGCGGCAGATTATCGCCGAAGCCAAGCGCGTCCTGGGGGGTCATGTCGCCGGCGGCGGCCGGGCCGGTGGACGGTATCGCGGCCTTGCCCGCGACGCCCTGTCCCATGTCATTGGAGGCGGCCGCGTCCACTGCGCCCACAAGCGCGCCGCCCGGGCGCGCGTCGCCGGCGCCTGCGGCGAGGCTCTCGCCGGACGCCGCCACCGGCGACGCCAAGCCGCTGGAGCGCGGCGGCAGCAAGGGCGACGGGCCCGGATCATTTCCGGAAACGTCTTCGCCAAGCACGTCGCCGATTTTCGTATCGGAGGCGTAGACGCCGTCTTCTCGCCCCTCAGGCAGGCCGTTCACCAGCGCGCCTGTCTCATCGATGACGTAGAAATTCGGATCGAGATCCTGGGTCCAGTGGGTGGGATCAAACCAGTCCCCGCCCCCGGCGTTGGCCGAGACATATTTATAGGGCGTGTTGGCGCTGATGAATTCAAAGAAGGGGAAGAGCGGGTTGTAGAAGCTGATATCGCTATAGCCGCTTTCCACCCCGAAGAAGTCATACCCGCCCGACAGCACGCCGAGAATGATCGGGAAGTCGGCAAGCTGATCGGCGATCAGCGGCGAGCCGGAATCGCCCGGCGCAGTGCCGACCTCGTTCGGCAGTGCGTCACCGGTGAACCAGTCGATCGACTGCACGGCCTCGAATGTCGGGCAGTTGATACCGACCCCGGTGAAGGCGCAAAGGCCTGAGTCCGCATCCCGGTCGGGGCGGTCGAAATCGGTCCAGTACATGGTCTGGGTTTCAGTGCCCTGATTGACCGCCGAAGGTGCGATTCCGGGGAAAACACCATCGATCAGGTCGGCGGGAGAGCCGATCATGCCGAGCATGTTCTCGCCTTCAAGGCGCTGGAAGATCGTCGGACCGCCGGCGCCGGAGATCGCGCCACTCGGGATGATCCCGAAATCGCCCGTGCCCTTGCTGCCATAACCCACCTGGATCACATGGGTCAGCTGAGCCAGGGGCGAGAACAGCATGCCCATGGTGGGAACGCCCGTAATCGGCTCGTTCAGCGCGATCATGGCCACGTCCGCCCAGGCGAAGGGCAGCGCGCCGTTGTCCAGATTGCTGCTCGGGTGGATGATCACGTCGGTGGAGCTGGCCACGCCGCCTTCGCTGAACGCGGCGCCTGTGCCGAGATGGTTGAAGAGCGACGCCTGGGTGTCAGGGCCAAAACCGATCAGCACGGTCTGCGACGCCGCGCCCGGCAGGCCGTAGACTTCTGAAGAGTTCGAATTCAGGCAGTGGGCGGCCGTGAGCACGGTGCGCGGATTGATCAGCGTCCCGGTGCAGTTCAGGAAGACGCCGCCAGTAGCGTTGTTCTGAAGAAAGATCTGCGCCACCGCGCCCCAGGTGTCGTCTGCATCGACCGAGTTGTTCAGCGCATCGGCGAAATCAGCGTCCAGATCGTCGCGCACCGTGATTTGCGGCGTCATCGCGCCAACGGGCGAGCCGGTGATCGCCTCGGACGCGCCGGACGTTGCGGCCTCATCGGCGGACGCGGCGGCCTCCTCGGCCATCGCCGCCGGCGACATGGCCAAAGCAAGGGCGCAGCCCGCCGCACCGGTGAGCCAGTGTTTGCGAAGATTGATCATGCAAGATCCCCTGGGAGCAGTGTCGGATCAGCGTCCGACCTTGTTTTCAATGCGCGTATTGCGCGAACTATGAGCTGAAATGACGTCAGCGCGAGGAAGCCGTCAACCTTAATCAGGGACCGGCGCCGTTTTTCAATCCGCCTTGGTTTTAAAGGTCACACGCCGCAAGACACTGGGCGAGATGGAGGCGCTGCGTTGTCGTCAACAGGGCGCAGGAGACCGCATCGTGGTGCAACGCCTGCGCGAGGCCCGCTGTCACCGTGATCCGGCCCCGCCCCGCCGCGCCGGTCAGGCGCGCCCGCGCCGCTTTTGCAAACGCGTAAAGGTCCGAGCGCCGCCTTGGAACACGCAGACGTGGCGGCGCGTCGCCGGCGGTTTCGATGGCGAACACCGCCTTGCCTGCGAGGCGGGCCCGCTCCAGCCTCGCCGCTTCGTCCACGTCCAGAAACGGATGGACCGGCGCCATGATCGCATCGAAACGGGAGCTGGCGATGGCGGCGTCCAGTTCGGCGCTGCGCCCGGCCGCGCCAAGCCGGGCGAAGGCCCCCGCCCGGCGCAACGCGTCGAGGCGGTCCACAAGGGCCGGCGTCAGCTCGTGGGCGCCCGCGCCGTGCAGGAACAATAGATCCACGCCCGCAACGCCCAGCCGGTCCAGGCTGGCCAAGACGCTCGCTTCGACGGCGTCGGGGGAGAAATCGCGACGCCGGCGGGCGAGGCCGGAGCTGAACAGCCCGGCTTTCGTGGTGATGAAAACGCGCTCGCGCCCCAGGGCGGCGACTGCGGCGCCGAGCCGGCGCTCCGCCTCGCCGGCGCCGTAGGCGGGCGCGGTGTCGAACACCCGAACGCCGCCCTCGAACGCCTCGATGACGAGCCTCACAGTGTCGCGCGGAGCCACCAGCGGCGAACCATGGGCGCCGGACACCCCGAAACCGGCTCTGGAGGGCGGAACAAGCATCGCCCGGACGCTAGGCCGGGTCGCGCGGCAAGGCTAGCCCCGGCGCGTCCCGACGATCTCGATCGCGGCCTTCACCGCCTCGTCGATGGTCATGGCGGTGGTGTCCAGCTCAATCGCGTCTGAAGCCTTGAGCAGCGGCGCGTCGGCGCGGCTGGCGTCGCGGGCGTCGCGCTGGCGCAGCTGGCCGAGCACCTGCTCGAAGCTGATCTCCTCGCCGCGATTGACGAGCTCGGCCTGGCGGCGCCAGGCGCGGGTCTCCTCACTGGCGGTGACATAGAGCTTCACGTCGGCGTCCGGCGCGATCACCGTGCCGATATCGCGCCCGTCCAGCACCGCGCCGCCCGGCTGATTGGCGAAATCGCGCTGGATCTCCAGCAGCGCCTTGCGCACGGCGGGGTGAGCGGACACCACGCTGGCGGCCTGGCCGGCGCCGGCGGTGCGGATTTTCTGCTCGTCGATGGCGTTGACGTCCAGCATGCGCGCGGCGGCCTCGGCGGCCTGCGCGTTTTCCGGCGGCTGCCCGGCGTCCAGAAGCTCGACCGCGACGGCGCGGTAGAGCGTTCCGGTGTCCAGATGCGGCAAATCGAACCGCGCCGCCAGCGCGCGCGCGATCGTGCCCTTGCCGGACGCCAGCGGGCCGTCGACCGCAATGATCATCCGCCCAGCTTCTCCATCTCGGAGTCGGAAATGTCGAAATTGGCGAAGACGCGCGAAACGTCGTCGAGATCCTCCAGCGCCTCCATGAGCTTCATCAGCGTGGCGGCCTTGTCGCCCTCCACCTCGATGAGGTTCTGGGGCCGCCAGATGATGTTGGCGCTCTTGGACTCGCCGAAGGTCTCCTGCAGCGCCGCGGCGACTTCAGCGAGATCCTCGCGGGCGCAGAACACCACATGCTCGGGCGCGGGCTCGCCGTCATCGTCCACATTGTCTTCGCGCTGAACGTCCTCGGCGCCGGACTCGATGGCGGCCTCAAGCATGGCCTCTTCGTCGGCGACCGCCAACGGGAATCGGATCTCGCCGACCTGGTCGAACATGAAGCTCACCGAGCCGGTTTCGCCCAGATTGCCGCCGTTCTTGGCGAACGAGGTGCGCACTTCGGCGGCGGCGCGGTTCTTGTTGTCGGTGGAGGCCTCGACGATGACGCCGACACCGGCCGGGCCGAAGCCCTCATAGCGGATGTCGAAATATTCCTCGACATCGCCGCCGGCGGCCTTGGAGATCGCGCGCTCAATATTGTCCTTGGGCATGGACTGGCCCTTGGCGTTCTGAACCGCCAGGCGCAGGCGCGGATTCATGTCCGGGTCGGGCCCGCCCATCTTCACCGCAACCATGACTTCCTTGGACAGGCGCGAGAACAGCTTGGCGCGCGCCTTGTCCTGACGGCCCTTGCGGTGCTGGATGTTCGCCCATTTCGAGTGGCCGGCCATGCGTGAAACTCCCTCAGCGACGGCGCATGTCGCGCAGCAGGCCCGTCCCGCGCGCGAGGCGGGCGTTCTACCTCAGGATCGCGCGCCGGGCAAAGGTCTCGCGCGGCTTTGCGCTTCGCGCTGAAGCGTGGCAATCAGACAGACTCGACCAACCCGACCGGAATCGCCCCCATGACCGTCATCGCCGTAATTCCCGCCCGCTACGGTTCCACCCGGTTTCCGGGCAAGCCGCTGCACATGATTGCGGGCGTTCCCATGGTCGAGCGCGTGCGCCGCCTGGCGGCCGCCGCGCCCTCCGTCGACCGGGTTCTGGTGGCCACCGACGATGAACGCATCCGCGACATTGTAGTGGGTTTCCACGGCGAAGCGCTGATGACGCCGGAGAGCTGCCGCAACGGCACCGAGCGCGCCTATGAGGCGGTGAAGGCCTTCGCCAGGCCGGGCGACGTCATCGTCAATCTGCAGGGCGACGCCCCGCTCACCCCGCCCTGGGTGATCGACGCGGCGGCCCAGGCGATGATCGACGACCCCGATCTGGATCTGGCGACACCAGCCACCGCGCTCACCGAGGACGCTTACGCAAAGCTCGCCAGCGCCAAGGCCGTCGGCGAGGTCGGCGGCACCACGGTGGTCTTCGACAAGGCCATGAACGCGCTGTATTTTTCCAAGACGATCATTCCGTTCCGGCGCGAGGACGCGGGCGTTCCGATCTACAAGCATATCGGGCTTTACGCCTATCGCTTCAGCGCGCTGGAGCGGCTGGTGGCGTTGGAGCCCGGCCCGCTGGAGCGCACCGAAAGCCTGGAGCAGCTTCGCGCGCTGGAGAACGCCATTCCCATCCGAATCGTGCTCACCGAATATCACGGCCGCACACCGTGGAGCGTGGATTCGCCGCGGGATGCGGAGATCGCCGCAGACATCATCGCCCGCGAAGGGGAGATCGTCTGAGCCATGCTTTTGATCCTCGCCCGCCACGGCAACACGTTCGGCCCTGAGGACACGCCCGTCTGGGTCGGCGCGAACGAAGATCTCGCCCTAGTGGACAAAGGACTTGAACAGTCGCGCGCCATCGGGCGGGCCCTTAACGAGGCGGGAATCGTTCCCGACCGGATTCTCGCAGGACCGCTGAAGCGCACGCGCACCGGCGCGGCCCTGGCGGCGGAGCAGTGCGGCTACACCGGCGAAATCGAGATCGACGAACGCCTGAAGGAAATCGACTACGGGGTCTGGGGCGGCAAGTCCGACGCCGAGATCGAAAGAGACTGGGGCGCCGACGCCATAGAGGCGTGGCGCGAGCGCTCCATTGCGCCCGCCGAAGCGGGCTGGTCGCCGGACCCGGCGCAGATCAAAGCCAACGCGAAAGCGGTCTATGACGCGGCCACTCGCGACCGCAGCGATGATCACGCGGTCCTGCTGGTCAGCTCCAACGGAATCCTTCGCTATTTTCACGCCCTGCTGGCCGGCGCCGGCGCGCCGCCCGAACAGGCCAAGGTGAAGACTGGCCATATGGGCGCGGCGCGCGTAACCGGAGCCGGCGCCGCGCTGATCTGCTGGAACGCCCCCCCGGACGCGGCGGCGGCCGAACTCAGAGGGCGCCGCCAGTGAGCGGCGCCCGGCTGGTCCGCCTCTACACCGCCGCCGTGTTCTTTTTCTGGATCTTTTTCAGCGGCGTGTTCATAGGCGCCGGGGGCCTCGGCCTGTCGGGCTCGATCGGCTTTATCGGGCTGATGTGGTCGCCCATGCTGCTCTGGCCCGCGCTATTGGTCGTGCGCGCGCGCCCGCCGGCGCTAACCATGTTTTTCGGCTTCATCGTATTTGCAGCTCTGAGCCTTTCATGGTCGCCCTATGAGCGGCCAGATCAGGCGATGAAACTGCTCTTGCTGACGCCGCTCTTTCTCCTGGTTCCGTTCGGGATCACGCGCCTGGACGACAAGCGTCGGATGCGCTTTGCGGCGTTCACCGCCATCATCACGCTTCTGGTCGCGGCGTTTTTCCTGACCGAGAGCCTTCTGGGCGCGCCCGTGAGCCAGTTTGTCCAGGTCGCCGCGAACGGGGAGACGCCGGGAGCGCAGGCGCTCGCCTTCGCCAATCGCGTCCTCTCGCGCGGCGCAAGCGCCTTTATTCTTCTGGCGGGGCCCATGGCGATCTGGCTCTGGCGCGCCGGTTGGCGCGCCCCCGCCGGCGTTCTGGGCCTGAGCGCAGCGCTGAGCGCGGTCAGCTTTGGCGTGGAGGCCAATATTGTCGCCCTGGCGGCGGGCTGCGCCCTTGGCGCTGCGGCATTCCTGCGCCCGCAAAAGGTTCTGCCCGCCCTGCTCTACGCCGCCGCCGGCCTGGTGACGCTCACGCCGCTGGTTCTGGGCGCGATCGTCGCCTGGACGCCGGAGTCGGTGGCGAACGCGCTGCCCTTGTCCTGGCATCAGCGACTGGAGATCTGGGGATACGCTCTGTCCCGGCTCCCCGAAGCGCCCCTGTTCGGGCACGGGCTGGACGCCTCACGCGTGATAAGCGCCGAGATGATGCTGCGCGGGTACCCGCTAAATCTGATGCCGCTTCACCCCCATAACGGCGCGCTGCATATCTGGCTTGAGACCGGAGCGCTGGGCGCCGGGCTGGCCGCCGCGGCGCTTTTGCTGACCGGGCGCAGCCTCGCCCGGCGCCCGCTTGACCGCTCAATGGCGGCGGGCGTCGCATTCAGCGTCTCGGCCTGGTTCGTGCTGACAATGCTGGGCTACGGCGTCTGGCAGGAATGGCATCACGGCGCGCTGAGCCTGGCGATAGCCGCCTGCGTCTTCTCACGCCCCGGCGGCCAGGCCTTCCACGCCAAAGGCGGCTCGAAACTCGGGCCGGCCTGACGGAACAAATCCTGCATGACCCACCCTCAACCGGCGCAGAACGCGTCCGGACACCGGGTGAGGCCGCCATGACGTCCCGAAGTGAAGCGATTCATTATCAGACCGACACGCGCTCGCGCGCGCGCACCGGCGCCCGCGCCTTTCTCTGGAGCGATCTGATCGCGCTGGCCGTGGCCAGCTATGCCGGGCTGGCGGTCAATCTCGTCCTCGGCGAAGCGCCGTCACGCGGCTGGCTTGTGCTCAGCCTCGCCGGCGCGCTGGGGTTTGTCGCCTTCCTGCGCGCCAAAGGCCATTATCGCAACCGCCAGGCCCTCGCAGACCAGATCCGCCCGGTGGTTCTGGCCTGCGCGATGGCGATCCTCATGGTGTCCACCGCGCAGCTGGGTCTTGGCGAAGCCGGACTGGACATCGGCTCCATCGCCAAATGGCTCCTGGCGCCGGTGCTGATCCTGACCGGCCGGTTCGCCGTGCGCGAGGGGCTGAAGGCGTGTTCGGACTGGTTCGAGCCGGTGATCCTGATTGCGCCCCGCTCCAGCGCCGCCGAGACGAGCGTCCTTCTCGACTGCAATGACGGTCACGGCCTCGCGGTGGCTCAGACGCTGGATCTGGCCAATTTCGCGCTGCTGGGCGACGCCGAGCTCGGCGCGCGCCTCGACGCGCTGGTGGGCCAGACCGTGTTTCTCGCGCCCGATGCGCAGCACCAGGGCGCCGCCAGCCGGATCGCCGGCCGGCTGAGCGCGCGCGGCGCGCCATTCTATTATCGCCCGTCTCTCGGGCGCATCCCGACCCAGCAAATCGACCTTCTGGACGCCCCGCCCGCCGACGGCCTGGTGATCCGGGTCTCTGACAGCCTGGACCGTCCGTTGGCCCAGGCCGCCAAGCGCGCCTTTGACGTCGCCGCATCAGCCCTCGTCCTGGCCGTGCTCAGCCCGGCGCTGGCCGTCATCGCCTGGCTGATCAGGCGCGATGGCGGGCCGGCCGTCTTCGTCCAGGCGCGCGCCGGGCGCGGCGGAGCCGTGTTCCAGTGCTACAAGTTCCGCACCATGAGCGTGGACGCCGAGGAGCGCCTGTGCGCCCTGCTCGCCGCCGACCCGGACAAACGCGCCCAGTGGGAGTCCTATCAAAAGCTGGATCCCGATCCGCGCATCACGCCGGTGGGCGTGTTCCTGCGGCGCTCAAGCCTTGATGAGCTGCCCCAGCTGATCAACGTGCTCAAAGGCGAGATGAGCCTGATCGGTCCGCGCCCCATGCTCCTGTCCCAACGCGCCCTCTACGGCGCGTCGCTGGACGCTTATGAACGCATGCGGCCGGGACTGACCGGCCTGTGGCAGGTCAATGGGCGCAACAAGACCACGTTCGAGGAGCGCGCCCGGCTGGACGACTGGTATGCGCGCAACTGGTCGCTCTGGCGCGACGGGGTGATCTTGCTGCGCACCGTGCGCGAGCTGGTGTTCGCCGCGGGCCGCTAAAACTTCTCCAGAACAATGACGTCCTGAAACTCGCTCCGTGGCCTGTCGTCGCGCCAGTCACCGGGCTCCAGGGCGCGGGCCGGTCTGAGATCAGCGTCCGCGCACCAACGCTCAAAACTCGCACCGTCAAAGCCGATCGCGCGTTCGGGGTGGCGCGGATCAGCCGCCCAGGCCGCCTCGCGATAGGGCTGAAGCGAAAGGCGCGACCGGCCCTGCGCCAGCGCAGTCATCGCCGCCTCGTCCACGATAAACGCCGTCAGGAAGATCCGGCCGCCCGGCTTCAGGACGCGGCCCGCCTCCTTGAGATACGCTGCGGCCACCTGCGGCTCCACATGGGTGAAGAGCGAGGTCGCCACCGCCAGATCAAGACTCGCGTCATCGGCGGGGAAGCGATAGCCGGCGGCGTCCGACCCCGCCCGGCCGTATTCGCGATTGGTCAGATCGGCGTGGACGAAGCGGATCGCGCAGCGCCCCTTGACCGCCCGCCGGGCGAAGATGAGACCGGAGCGCACGATGTCGAACCCGGTGTAGGAGCCCGCCGAGTCGAGAAAGGCGCAGACCGGAATGGCCAGGCGCCCCGCCCCGCAACCGATATCGAGGACGTGATCGGACGGCGTCAGCCCGGCCGCGTCGCGGACCTGCCGAAACAGGCGCTCCCCACCGCCGTAGAAATCGCCGCCGCCGGTATTGTGCACGATCCGCCACGGCCTCGGCCGGCGATCGCCCAGACGCATGGGCAGGTCCTTGATGTCGCTGGCGACATTCCAGAGGAAATTCACCAGTGGCCGCGGCGCGGTCCGGTGGATCACCCGTTTTGCTGCGTCGATCATGATTCTGCGCCGCCGGCCGCCTTGAGAAGGTGCGGCTTTGCCAAATTGTTATGCTTCATGTCTATATCGGCCTGTACCTCATTCGAACAAGGCCGGAGCGCGCCATGCAGATCTTCCTCGACACCGCAGACATCAGCGAAATCGAAGCGCGCCTGGGATCCGGGCTGATCGACGGGATCACAACCAACCCGTCCCTCATCGCCAAGTCCGGCGCCGATGTTTTCGAGCGCGTGAAGGCGATCTGCGACGCCGTGGACGGTCCGATCAGCGCCGAAGTGGTGGCGACCGATTATGATGGCATGGTCGCCGAGGGCCGCAAGCTTGCGGGCATCGCGCCGAACGTGGTGGTCAAGCTTCCGCTCACGGTGGACGGCCTTCGCGCCTGCAACACCTTCGCCCGCGAGGGCGTCCAGACCAATGTGACGCTGTGTTTCTCGGCCAATCAGGCCCTGCTCGCAGCGAAAGCCGGGGCGAGCTATATCTCGCCCTTCGTGGGCCGGATCGAGGACGCCGGCGCGGACGGGATCGGGCTGCTCCATGCGATTCGGGCCATTTACGACCAGTACGGCTTTGAAACCGAGATCCTCGCCGCCTCCCTGCGCTCTCCGGCCCATGTGGAGGCGTCCGCGCTCGCCGGCTGCGACGCCGCCACGATCCCGGCCAAGGTGTTCGACGCGCTCTACAACCACCCGCTCACCGACACCGGGCTCGAGGCCTTCCTGGCCGACTGGAAAGCCACGGGCCGCGGCGGCCTGGTCTAGGCCTCAGCGCACCACCGGATAGATGATCCGCGCCCGGATGGCGCCGTCCAGCGCCCGCACCCGGTCGAGCACGTCTTGGGGCGCGCCTTCCAGATCGGCGATGGCGTAGCCGTACTCGCCTTCGGTCTGGAGATACTGCGCGGCCACGTTGGCGCCGGCCTGTTCGGCGGCCTCGTTGAGGCGGCGCAGAAAGCCGGGCTTGTTGATGTGGGGCACGATCACGCGCACCCGGCCCTCGCCGATGGGACCCGGCTCCACCTGGGGGAAGTTCACCGCGTGGCTGGTGGCGCCCTGGTAGAGGAATTTGGCGAGCTTGGTCGCCGCATCAGTCCCGATCGCCTGCTGAGCCTCGGCGGTGGACCCGCCGATATGGGGGGTGAGGATGACGTTGGGGCAGGAGACCAGCGGGCTGTCGAAGCGATCCTCCTTGCCTTTGGGCTCCACCGGGAAGACGTCCACGGCGGCGCCGGCGAGATGGCCGGATTTCAGCGCGCTCGCCAGCGCGTCCACGTCCACAAGATCGCCGCGCGCCTGGTTGATCAGATAGGCGCCCGGCTTCATCTGGGCGATTTCAGCCTTGCCGATCAGATTCTTGGTGCGCGCCGTGGACGGCACGTGCAGCGTCACCACATCGCACTCGGACAACAATGCACCGAGGCTTTCCATGGGCCGCGCATTGCCGTGGGCGAGCTTCGGCTCGATGTCGAAATAGTAGACATGCATGCCCATGGCCGAGGCGATCACCGAAAGCTGGGCGCCGATATTGCCGTAGCCGACAATGCCGAGTTTCTTCTTGCGCACCTCGTTGGCGCCGTCGGCGGTCTTCAGCCATTCGCCGCGCTCGATGGCGAACATCTTCTCCGGAATGCGGCGCATCAGCATGATCACGCTGGCGATGGTCAGCTCGGCCACGGAGCGCGTGTTGGCGAAGGGCGCGTTGAACACCGGCACGCCAAGGCGCGCCGCCGCGTCCAGATCCACCTGGTTGGTGCCGATGCAGAAACAGCCGATGGCCTCCAGCCGCTTGGCGGCGTCAAGAACCTTGTCGGTGATCTGGGTGCGCGAGCGGATGCCGATCACCTGGGCCGACGCCACCTCTTTTAGAAGCGTCTCGGGGGCGGGCGAGCCGACCGTGCGCCGCACCGTGACGGGGCCGAGGCCCTGCAAAGCCGAATCAGCGTCCGGATGCACGTTTTCCAGAAGCAGGGCGTCGAACGGAGTCAGCTCGGTCATGGTCTAACTTTCCTCACCACCAGGATTGCTGCAGCGCACGCACCATGGCGCATCGGCAAGCGAAAGCAAGATCGCGCGCGCCGCTGCGCCCGGCGGCCGCGGCCCGGGTTGTACTCATCCCGGCGCGGCCTATGGTCTGGCGCATCAAATATACGGAGTCTCGACTAATGAAAACTCGCGCCGCCATCGCTTTCGCCCCCAACAAGCCTCTGGAAATCCACGAAGTGGATCTCGACGGCCCCAAGGCCGGCGAGGTGCTGGTGGAGATCATGGCCACCGGCGTGTGCCACACCGACTCCTATACGCTGGACGGCAAGGACAGCGAGGGCCTGTTTCCCTCCATCCTCGGCCATGAGGGCGCGGGCGTAGTGCGCGAAGTGGGCGCGGGCGTGACCGGCCTGAAGCCCGGCGATCACGTGATTCCGCTCTACACGCCGGAATGCCGCCAGTGCAAAAGCTGCCTGTCGCAGAAAACCAATCTGTGCACCTCGATCCGCGCCACACAAGGTAAGGGCCTGATGCCCGACGGTACCAGCCGCTTCTCGCTGAACGGGGAGAAGCTGCACCATTATATGGGCTGCTCGACCTTCTCCAACTTCACCGTAATGCCGGAGATCGCACTTGCGAAAATCCGCGAGGACGCGCCCTTCGACAAGGTTTGCTATATCGGCTGCGGCGTCACCACGGGCGTCGGCGCGGTGATCTTCACCGCCGGGGTGGAGCCGGGCGCGAACGTCGCGGTGTTCGGCCTCGGAGGGATCGGCCTGAACGTGATCCAGGCCGCCCGCATGGTGGGCGCGGACAAGATCATCGGCGTCGACATCAATCCGAAAAAGCGCGCCATGGCGCAGCAGTTCGGCATGACGGACTTCATCAACCCCTCCGAGATCGGCTCAGACAAGGTGGTCGAGGCGATCGTCGACATCACCGGCGGCGGCGCCGATTACAGCTTTGACTGCACCGGCAATGTGAACGTCATGCGCCAGGCGCTGGAATGCTGCCATCGCGGCTGGGGCGAGAGCATCGTCATCGGCGTGGCCGAGGCCGGTCAGGAAATCTCCACACGGCCCTTCCAGCTGGTCACCGGCCGGGTCTGGAAAGGCTCGGCGTTCGGCGGCGCGCGCGGGCGCACCGACGTTCCGAAAATCGTCGACTGGTACATGGACGGGAAGATCGATATCGACTCCCTGATCACCCACAAAATGCCGCTGGACCGCATCAACGAGGCCTTCGACCTGATGCACGCCGGGACAAGCATTCGATCGGTCGTGGAGTTCTAACCCTGACCCTGTTCATCGACGCCGACGCCTGCCCGGTCAAAGACGAAGCGATCCGCGTGGCCGAGCGTCACCAGACGCAGGTGAAGCTCGTGTGCGACGGCGGTCTGCGCCGCCCGCAGAGCCCTTGGGCGGAGCTGGTGATCGTGCCTGAAGGCGCCGACGCCGCCGACGACTGGATCGCCGAGCATATCGGACCGGGCGATATCTGCGTCACCGGGGACATCCCGCTGGCCGATCGCTGTCTGAAGGCCGGGGGGAAGGCGCTGGACCATCGCGGAACGATCTTCGATCCACAATCCATCGGATCGAAACTCGCCATGCGCGATCTGATGACGGACTTGCGCAGCGCCGGGTCCATGGAGGGCGGCGGCGGCAAGCCGTTCTCGCCCCGCGACCGGTCCGATTTTCTCAACGCCCTGGAGCGGGTCTTCCAGGACATCAAACGCGGACGCTAATCTCGCGAAAGAAAGAGCACGCCATGGAGATGAAATCTGAAAGCCGCTGTTTCGGCGGCCGCCAACAGGTCTGGACCCACGCCTCGACGGCGACCGGCACGGACATGACTTTCGGGCTCTACCTGCCGCCCTCGGCTGAAGACGGGCCGGTCCCGGTGGTGCTGTATCTCTCCGGGCTCACCTGCACCCACGCCAATGTCATGGACAAGGCGGGCGCCCAGCGCGTGTGCGCCGAGCTGGGCCTGGCGCTTCTGGCGCCGGACACCTCGCCGCGCGGAACAGATCTGCCGGGCGAGCATGACAGCTATGATTTCGGCTCCGGCGCCGGCTTCTATGTGGACGCCACGCAGGCGCCCTGGAGCCAGCACTACCGGATGGAGAGCTATGTCACCGGCGAGCTCCTGACCGCCGCCGCCGGCGCCGCGCCGCTGGATCTGGACGCCGTCGCCATCACCGGCCACTCCATGGGCGGGCACGGAGCGCTGACCCTTGGTCTGAAGCGGCCCGATCTGTTCAAGGCGATCAGCGCGTTTGCGCCCATCGCCTCCCCCATGAATTGCCCCTGGGGCGAGAAGGCCCTCACCGCCTATACCGGGTCAGACCGCAGCGACTGGCGCGCCTATGACGCTTGCGCCCTGATCGAAGACGGCAAGCGCGCCGAGGCCGGGCTCCTGGTGGATCAGGGCCTCGCCGACGGGTTTCTGGAAGAGCAGCTGAAGCCGGAGCTTCTGGAGGCGGCCTGCAAGGCGGCCGGCCAGCCGCTCACCCTGCACCGCCAGGACGGCTACGATCACAGCTATTTCTTCATCGCCAGCTTCATCGAGGATCATCTGCGCTGGCTGAGCGAGAAGCTCTAAAGGCCGCTCAAACCGCCGGCACCAGTTCGGAGAGCTGTCCGCCCACGCGGATCGGTTCGCAGCGCACGGCGAGGCCGGTGGAATCGTCGGTCTCCACAAACAGGCCGCACGCCGAGGCTTCACCGCTGGCGGTGACAAAGCGTCCGCCGCGCATGCCGGTGACGAAGCGGTTCACCGGCTCGTCCTTCTCCATGCCGATCACGCTGTCATAATCGCCGCACATGCCGGCGTCCGTCTGATAGGCGGTGCCGCCCGGCAGGATGCGGTGATCAGCGGTGGGGACATGGGTGTGGGTGCCCACCACGATGCTGGCGCGCCCGTCGCAGAACACGCCCATGGCGCATTTCTCGCTGGTGGCCTCGCCGTGCATGTCCACCAGGATCGCGTCGGCGACCTGACCCAGCGGACAGGAGACCAACTCCTTCTCCACCGCGGCAAACGGGTCCTCAAGCGCCTGCATGAACAGGCGCAGCAGCACGTTCATCACCAGGATGCGCCGGCCGTCGGGCAGGTCGTAGAGCGAGGCGCCCCGGCCCGGCGCCGCGCCCTCGCGGTAGTTCACAGGGCGCAACAGGCGCGGCTCGCGGGAGATGTAGGAGAGCGCCTCGCTCTGGTCCCAGGCGTGATTGCCCAGGGTGAGCACATCGGCGCCGGCGTCATAAAGCTCCATGGCGGTGCGCTCGGTGATGCCGAACCCGCCGGCGGCGTTCTCGGCGTTGACCACCACGAAATCGAGCTTCAGCCGATCGCGCAGGCCGGGCAGATGATCCACCACCGCTTCGCGGCCCGACTTGCCGACCACGTCTCCAAAAAATGCAATGCGCATGGGCGCTCCCTTCAGGCCGCCGCATATAGCGCGCAGGCGCGGGCCTGACCATGGCGCCGCCTGACCACGGCCGGGCGTGGGTCTGCGGCGGGCGATCAGCGCCGGGCCGGGTCCTGCGCCATCTGGCGAAAATGGACGCGGCAGACCGGCTCGTATTTCGACTTGTCGGTGTCCAGTTCAGGGCCGTCCAGCAGCACTTCGCCCGCCGGGCCGTGGCGGGCGTTCAGGATCGCCTTCTTGCCGCAATGGCAAAAGGCGGTGAGCTCGCGCATGGCGTCGCTGATCGCCATGAGCGCCACCGCGCCGGCGAAGGGCTCGCCCCTGAAATTCGTGCGCAGCCCGAAACAGCTGACCGGAACGTCCAGCTCGTCGCTGATCCGGGCCAGCTCCCAGACCTGACCGGCGCCGAGAAACTGCGCCTCATCGATGAAGACATGGCCCACCGGGCCGGCGTCGAGGCGCGCCCGCACCAGGGATGAGAACCCGGTTGCGGTGTTGAAGCCCACCGCCGGCTCCTTGAGGCCCATCCGCGAGGCGATGACGGCGTGCGCCGCCGCCGCGCCGTCGACGTCGAATGTGAACAGCATGGCCGGCTTGCCGATGCGCGAATACTGGAACGCGTCTTTCAAAAGCTGCGCGGATTTGCCTGAATTCATCGGCCCGTAGGCAAAGGTCAACATGTCGCCGCGCCCATCCCGTCGCTGCTAGCCCACAAACGACTTTTCCACCACATACTGAGCGGGCCGCGCGTTGGAGCCTTCGGTGAGGCCGGCGCGTTCGCAGCGGATCTTGCAATCCTCGATCATCTCAAGCGAACCGCAGATCATCACCCGGTCTTCATCGGGGTTCAGCGGCGGCACGCCAAGCTCTTCAAAGATCACGCCCTCGTCGATGAGCTGGGTGATGCGGCCGGTGCGTTCAAACGGCTCGCGGGTGACGGACGGATAATAGACCAGCCTGGGTCCCGCGAACTCGCCCACCAGAGGATCGGCGCGCACGGCTTCGACAAGCTCGCGGCCATACTCAAGCTCGGCCACTTCCCGGCAGGTATGGGTGAGGATCACCTGGTCGTAACGCTCATAGGTCTCCGGATCGCGGATGATCGAAGCGAAGGGCGCGATGCCCGTGCCCGTGGAGAGCAGGTAGAGCCGCTTGCCGGGCGTCAGCGCATCGAGCACCAGCGTGCCCACCGCCTTGGTTCCCAGGAGGATCCTGTCGCCCGGCTCGATTTTCTCCAGGCGCGAGGTGAGCGGGCCGTCCGGAACCTTGATGGAGAAAAACTCCAGCTCCTCGTCCCAGCTCGGGCTCGCCACCGAATAGGCGCGCAAGAGCGGCTTGCCCTCCACGGTAAGGCCCAGCATCACGAACTCGCCCGACCGGAAGCGGAAGGTTTGCGGGCGCGTCACGCGGAAGGCGAAAAGCCTGTCGGTGTAGTGCTTCACCGACGTCACCGTTTGCTCGCTCACCGCCGCCATGTCTTGCTCCCTCAATGTCCCGCATCAGGTAGGGTTCTACGGGTGAGGGTGAACGGCGCCAAGCGCTCGCGCTGCTGCGAGGCTCAATTGGTGGCCGGCGGTTCTGCCAGCGCCAGTGTCACGAGATTGGAGATCGCCAGCGATCCGACGCCCGGTTCGATCGCCAGGCCGCGCCCGGCGGTGGCCGGGCCGGTCCCCCCCTCGTATCCGCCCGCGATGACGTTCGCCAGGGCGGAATCGCGCGTCATCCCGTAGCTTAGGTCATCCTCGGCGGTGAACCGGATCTCGTCAAAGCGTCCTGGCGCCGACAGCGAGTTGCCCATGGCGACCCAGCCCTGACCGGTGGACGCCACGAAGCCGCGTGCCAGCACGCCGTTGCGTCCGTTGCGGGTCGCCGTGAGGTTAGAGGCGGAGAACGCGAAAAGATTTCGCAGAAAGATTCCGTCGCCGCCATTCTGATCGGCGATGATGTTAGCGGCCGTCCCTTCGGAATGGTCGAAAATTACCCCGGAGCCGACATTGGCGTAGGCGAAAATGTTCGTGTACTGCACGTTCCGGCTCGCCCAAAGCACCATCAGCCCGTCGCCGCGATTGCGCGTGACCGTGATGTCGCTCAGCGTCGCACCGCGGGTGGGAACACCGCGGCCGGAAACCCTCAAGCCCGTTTGCAGGCAATTGGTCGCCGTGACCTGAGACAGCGACAGGCCGGCCACACGAGTGAGACTCGCGCCCTCTCTGGCGCGCCCGTCACAGTCAAGCGTCAGGCCTGACACCGACACCGTCTCCACGCCCAGCTCGGGAGTCCCGCTCATTATAATGGCGTCCATCTCGGCGCGGGCCTTGATAATTGTCACGCCCTGGCCGGCCCCGGCCAGGCTGGTGCGAGATGGCAGGTTCAACGGCCGCCTCAGTTCATGGACGCCCGGCGCGATCCGGATCAGGACCCTCGCGCCTTCGACCCGGGCCAGCGCAGCCGGCAGATCGTCCAGCCGCGCCAGCGCGACGACGCCGGATGTATCGGTCTCCATCGTCACCGCGGCGACGGGACCCGCCTCATCTATGGTCACCGCCTCCGTGCACGCTGACAGCATGCATGCGCAGGCCATAAGTATCAAAAAGCGCATCGCGGCCCCCATTTCCCCCGAAAGAGTAAAGCGTCCGGCGGCGCCGGGAAAGCAAGTCTTCGCCCCTCGCTCACTCGCCGCGCCTCCACGCGGCGGGGGACGAGACATTCAAAACCCGTTCACCTGGACACGGACCGCACATCCGGCGCCCGGTTCAAAAGCGTCATCGGGTTCCAGTTGAACAGGCGCGCTGTCTCTAAGGCGGAGACCGTACGCGCCGCCTGCACCGCGCGGCGCTTCTCCAACAGGCGCGGCCAGCCTTTCAGCGCGTCGGCCATCGCCCGGCCGAACAGGGTGAACTGTCCAAAGCGCGCCGCCGACAGCCAGAGCAGGAGCGTCACGCCGATATGGACCGGCGCCAGAACCGGCAGAAGCGGCGCCGGGGTGTTCTTGAAGAAGGTCCAGAACCGGTTGCGGGCGCCGTGATAGGTCGCGAAGGCCGAACGCCGCCCGGAGCTGGCGTAACCCATATGGCTCACGCGTGCGTCCTTCACCTGGATCGCCCTGTGGCCGGCGAGCCGCGCGCGATACGCCAGATCCACGTCCTCAACATAGCAAAAAAAATCTTCGTCAAATCCGCCCAGCGCCTCGAACACCTCGCGGCGAACCAGGGTGAGCGCCCCGCAAGGCCCGAAAACCTCACCTTCCTCAGGCGGCTCCATCGCTTTGCCATAGCCGCCGCGATAGGGCAGGCCGGTGAAGTGATAGACATCGCCCGCCCCGTCCAGAACGCCCGGCGCGCCGTGGGCCAGCTGAGTCGCGCCAAAGAGAGACGCGTGCGGGTGGCGCTCAGTGGCGGCGATGAGCTGCTCGATCATGTCGGCTTCAGGAAAGGCGTCGGGATTGAGCAGGAGCAGCCAGTCCTCCTCCACGCCCTTCGCAAGCCGGTTATTGCCGGCGGCGAAGCCCAGATTGGTCTTGCTCTCCACAAGCTCCACAAAGTCCGAAAGTCCGGCGGCGTCCACCCGCTCCGGATCCGGCGAGCCGTTCTCCAGCACGCGCACGCGCGCCGGCTGCACGCTTTGACGCTCAAGCGCCGCAATCATGTCGGGGACAGTCTCCCGGCTGCGATAGGCGACGATCAGCACCGCGATGGAGGCCGGCTTGGTCATGGCGGACTGTCTCCTCTGGCGTCCTCGCGGCGGGGCGCGCTCACCATGGCGCATCATCAGGCTAAAGCAAGACGGCTGAGGCGACGCAGCGCGCGGCGTGACAAACCTGGTCGGAGCGGCGCATTGTGCGCGCGATTACAACAGTGAAAGTCGCGATATTCATGGCGATTCTGGTTACCGGCGCGGCCGGTTTTATCGGGTTCCACGCCGCCCGCGCGCTGTTGCAGCGCGGCGAGACGATTGTCGGCGTGGATTGCCTCACCGAGTTTTATGATGTGACGCTCAAACACGCGCGGCTGGCCGAGCTGGCCCGGTTTGAGCGGTTCTCTTTTCAGCACCTTGATCTGGCCGATCATGAGACCGTGCGCGCGCTCGTGCTCGATCACGGCTTTACACGGATCCTGCACCTGGCGGCCCAGGCCGGCGTTCGCTATTCGCTGGAAAACCCGTTCGCCTATACCCACTCCAATGTCAGCGGCCATCTTTCCGTGCTCGAGGCGGCGCGCGCCCTTGGACCCAGGCTTGAACATCTGGTCTACGCCAGCTCCAGCTCGGTCTATGGCGAGCGCCCGGCCAGCCGGGGTTTCCGCGAGGACGATCCGGTGGATGCGCCGGTCTCGCTCTACGCCGCCACCAAGCGCGCCGACGAATTGATGACCCGGACCTACGCCTATCTCTACGCCCTGCCGGCCACGGGCTTGCGGTTTTTCACGGTTTACGGACCCTGGGGCCGGCCGGACATGGCCTATTTCAGCTTCTCAGAGAAGATGATCGCGGGCGAGACGATCGAGCTGTTCAACGCTGGCCGCAATACGCGCGATTTCACCTTCATCGACGACATCGTCCCCTCGCTGATCAAGCTGCTTGAGGACAGTCCGGGACCCGGCGCGCGGATCTTCAATATCGGCGGATCGTCGCCGGTGGACACGCTGTCTCTGGTGTCGGCGCTGGAGCAGGGCCTTGGTCTAACGGCGCGCGTCAATCACGCACCCTCCCAGCCCGGCGACGTCAGCGCCACATGGGCCGACACCAGCGCGTTCGACGCCCTGTACGGCCCCACCCCGCAGACCTCGCTGGACGCCGGGATCGCCGTGTTCACCGACTGGTTCACTCAGTGGCGCGAGGCCCGCGCGAAAGCAAGCTAGCGGCGCGCCGGCGGCTCTAGACCGCCTTGCGCACCGCGTTGATCACGGTGTCAAGCCGCTCGCCCTCCACATAGGCGTCCATGGGAAGCGATACGACGCGCCCGGCCGCCGCGTCGGTGACCGGGAGCCCGCCGGGCACGGTGGGGAAGCGGGCATAGGGCGCCTGGTGGTGGATCGGTACGGGATAATACACCGCCGTGGGAACGCCTGCGTCAGCGAGCGATTTGCGAAACGCGTCGCGGTCCTCGACTTCAATGGTGTACTGGGCCCAGACCGAGACCCCGCCTTCGATCACGCTCGGGGTTTTCACCACATCGCCGAAGCCGTCGGCATAGGCGCGCGCCACGCGGTTGCGGCCCTCGATCTCGTCGGCGAAGATCTCCAGCTTGGCCAGCAGAATGCCCGCCTGCAACGTATCCAGGCGCGAATTCATGCCGATGCGCGCATAGGCGTAGCGCTCCTCGCCCTCGCCGTGATTACGCAGGGACTTGAGCATCGCCATGAGCTCTTCATCGCGGGTCAGCATGGCGCCGCCATCGCCATAGCAGCCAAGCGGCTTTGCCGGGTAGAAGCTGACCGTCGCGATGTCGGCCCACTCCACCGGGTGCTTGCCGTTCAGCGTGCAGCCAAAGCCCTGGGCGCTGTCGGCGATGAGCATCATGCCCTCCGCCTTGCAGATCTCGGAGATCGAGGGATAGTCCGCCGGCTGGCCGAACAGATCCACCGCGATCACCGCGCGCGGCTTCAGCTCGGGCTGGGTCTTCACCCACTCGATCGCCCGCTTCAGGCTTTCCGGGTCCATGTTGTAGGTGTCGGGATCGATATCGACGAAGATCGGCGTCGCGCCGAGCCAGGGCACGACTTCAGCGGTGGACGCGAAGGTGAAGCTCGGCACGAAAACCGCGTCGCCGGTGCGCAGCCGCCAGGCCATGAGCGGCAAAGCCAGCGCGTCGGTCCCGTTGCCGCAGGTCAACGCCGGGGCGTTTCCGAAAGCGGAGAGCTTGTCTTCCAGCTCACTCACTTCCGGGCCGAGCACGTAGCGTCCCTCTTCGATGATCTTGGTGATCATCGGCTCCAGCCGGTCCTTGATGCGCGCGCGCTGGGCGGCGAGGTCGATGAAGGGGATCATGGCGGCGGCTCCCTGGTCTGGCTTTCGGCGCGCCCCGAATGGGCGGATCGCCGGAATGTAAATCAGCGGCTCGATTACTTGATGCGCCGCCGCGACGTAAATCACGAATGGTGACGAAGCGTGACCGGGGCGGTCTTAAAGGGTGCGGCGAAGCCGTCACCGGCCGAGGCGGGCCATTCCACAGTGAGCTTGGCCTCGGCCAAAACGCTGCGCCGGTAAACTGGGCCGGGCGTTTTCGGCGCCGAGGCGGATCTCATGGCCGGTTCGCTGACCGAGCTGCGCCACGAAGCGCCCGAGACCCTATCCATTGAGACTTTCACCAACACCGCTGAGAGGGCCGGCGTCTCGCGGCACAATGACGACAATCACATCACGGCGGACCGTGTAGCGCCTGTTCATGGACCGCCACGTTTCAGCACGACTCTGGCCCCTGATCGAACGCCGCCTTCATGGGGCCGCGGGGCGTAGCTCGCCCCTCGGAGCATTTCCTTGAGGCCCAAAGGGCGCCAGGTTTTCGTCTCCGCGCCTGAACCATAAATGTCTTGACCATCAAATCGTTTACCTGACAAAACCGAATTCATTGGAAAATTGAAACGTCTGGCGACGCCTCAATCTATGACCGCATCAACGCCATCCATCTCCAAACGGACTGACCGACTGTCTGACACAGGGCGCATTTACAGCCTCAAGAACCATCGAAATAAATGCACAACCTTAAAAGGATGCTAGATGGCGCGCGTCAATATCCAGTGCTCTCGCCGAGCCCCGGACTCAAACTCGACCCGATCAGCTTTGTGGTGGTTCATTTCTGCGATGACTACAGGCATAACTTCCTGACATCGCCATGCGCCAGCGACCCGTTGAACCAGCTGATTCACGTGGACAACCGTGGGGGACATCGCTTCGACACGCTGTCGGCGGCCTTCAACTTCGGCCTCGACCAGGCGCGCCACGATCTCGTCGTCGCAGTCCATGAAGACGTGGTGCTCGTTGATCACTGGCAGGAGACGCTTCAGGAATCCCTTGACGCACTTGCGGCGGAAGATCCCGGTTGGGGGCTTGCAGGCGCAGTGGGGTACAACCGGAAAAACATCAAGATCGGGCACTGGAGCGATCCCTTTCGGTATCAGAACTCGCTGGCTCCACATCGCTTCGCCGAGGTGAGCCGCCTGGACGAGCAGCTTTTGATTTTTCGGCAGTCCACGGGTCTGCGCTTTGATGCCGACTTGCCGAGCATTCACAATATCGGCCGCGATATTTCCTCCACGCTCAGGACGAAGGGGCGCAAAACCTATGTGATCGAAGCCCCGGCGATTCATAAATATGCAAACCAGTATGGCCAGCTGATCGAGACGCCTGACGCGTCGCCGAAAATCGCAGAACGCCATTCGCCGGCCAGCCTTGCGGAGTGGAAAGACAGCAACGACTACCTGTTGAGCAAATGGCCGGAGTGGGATGGTGTCATCACCGCCAACCATTTTGACGCAAACGCCGACCCGGTCGGTGAGTACGGCCCGCCAATCATCCTGGTGTCCAGGGGCGGATCGGGCTCGCGCCTTTTATCCACCGCAATCGCGGATCTCGGCGTCCATATCGGAAATGACGTCAATACATCCGGCGACAGCATGGAGATGGTTGATCCCGTCTATCGCGCCGTGCTGTCAAAGTATCAGCGTCGAGCCAGGTGGCAGCGCGATCAGATCGTGCCGCGCCTGAAAGCCCACGCAAAAGCAATGCTGGACGCTGGCCGTGTGACGGGGCCCTGGGGGCTCAAACTGCCCGAGAATATTCTGGTGCTGCCCGAGTTGGCCGCGGCGTTCCCGGGCGCGCGCTACGTGCATCTCATTCGAGATCCCCTTTCGACCTGCCTGCGGCGCACTCATATGACGGCCCGCTTTGACAACGCGATCGGGCGCACGGCCATCCGTGCCGCCTACGAATATTGCGAGCTGGACATCGAGCAGAGCCTTCAAGATCGCCCTGAGATTCGTATGGCCCACACCACGCGCCACCAGCTGGAGATGGCGCTGGGTTTTGCAGGCGAACTCCCTGACGGGCGCTACATTGAAATCCGCTTCGAGGACGTGCTTGGCGATCCCGGCGGCGTTTTGAACCAGCTGGCGGAACGCCTCGGCCTGGAGCCAAAAAGCTCGGCGCTCATCGATACCATTAATCCGGATCGAGCGATGTGCGAGACGGGGAAAAATTCCGATCTCATCAGAAAAAAGATTGAAAACCAGCTTGAGCCGCTGCGGCGCCGGCTCGGCTATGTCGACTAAGCCAAACGCCTGAAGCTTATACGGGATTACAGTCCGCAAGGGGTCAGCCGCGCAAGCGGGCGCCCGGATCCGTCATGAGTCCGGCCCGGCATACCCGTAGCGCAGGGCGAGGGGCCCGGCGGCCTCCAGAATCTCGGCCGCCTCGGCCGGGCTCAATCGTTCCTTCCAGGACTGGCGGGAGCGCTGGTCCACCGCTCGGGTGCGGTCGGTCTGGCCCGGTGCGCGCCCGGTCATCACCGCCGGGTGGGCTTTGAGGCCCGAAAGGTCGAGGCCCGCAGCCGCGGCGAGCATCGCCGACACCGAGCCTGGATCGTCGGTCAGATCCTCGTACCGCACGCGCACCGGCGCCGGGGCGCCGCCCGCCGCTTCGCACAGCTCGTTCTTGACCCGCCAGATCAGGGCGGCCTTCACGTGGGCCGGCACATCGGTGTCGGCCAGACGACCGCGCACACCCTGCGCACACGATTGCGGCGGCGCCTTCAGGATGAACGCAACCTGGTTTTCGATCATTGGAACGCCTTTGAGGGCGAGCATCGAGGCCGCGACGGCGCGCGGATCGCGGATAGGAGCGATAAAAACGGCCTGCTCCATGGCATCGGCGAAAGCGCGCCAGTTGAACGTCAGATTCGGCGCCTTGAGGATCAGCGCGTCCACGCTGTGACCGAACGCATGGCGGGCTCCCACCCTCACGAAGCGGTCCTGCGGCGCCCGATATTTTCGCGCCGCGCAATCGGCGATCATCGTTTCGCGCGCCCGGTCCATCTTCAGCCCGATGGCGCCGGGCCCGCCGAGCCATCGATAGAGACCGTCGTCTTCGTCGATCAGCACGGCCCGATCGTGCGCACCAAGAATCTGGGCTGTAAGCGTCGTGCCACTGCGTTGACATCCAAGGATGCAAACCAGACGGCGACCATTGAACGGGGGGCTTTCAGTGTTCAAGACTGCTTTCCTCATCCCCGCCTGAACTCGGTGATACATGGTGGAGCCGCCGCGGAACACCGCCGGCTGTTTCGGCGCGACTCCAGTCCGAAGAGGCAAGCGATACCGATGATTGCAGGTCAGCCCGGCGGTGGAAGCCGCCGTCAGCCTTCAAAGGGGTATGCGTCGCCGGTCACGCGCGCCACGTGGCGGCGAAAAATCTCATCGGAACCGTCAAGTTTGGCGGCCATGAACGCGTCGAACAGCTCGCGGCTCGCGAAGATCCGGCTCCTATGAAAGCTGGTCCTGCGCAGGTAATGCAGAAAAATGATCTGCTCCATCTCGTCGGGGTAGAGCGCGTCGGCCAATGGATCGTTGGGATAATTGTAGCGCATCGGCAACGCCGTGCTGGCAAGTCCCGCCTTGATGCATGCAAGCGCCACAGACACTTGCGGCGCGAAATAGGGGGTTACGATCCCAGAAATCTCGTCACTGATCGCTCGCTGATTGTGGTAGAGCGCGGTCATTGCGTCCGGGGTCCCCATCACAACGCCATAATTCACATAGAACGGCGCTTCCGCCGGGCTCCCAGGGGGCGACAATGCGTAGGGATAGGTCAGATTAATCGGGGCCCCGATAACCTTCAGGCCAAGCTCCGCCCAGTCGGCGACAGGGTCTTTTTCACGGCCGGGGCGCGGAAAGTGGTAATGGGCGATGACCCCGCCGATGGCGGACTCCTCAATCACAGTCCGAGCGAGCTCATCCATGGGGCGAAGCTGCGCGACATCGGCGTCGCACAGGACAACCAGGTCGCAATCGGGGCGAAAGACCTCGTATCGGCGCCAGTGTTGTCCAGCATAACATTCCGGCACTGTCTGGATTGAGTTATAGACCCATTCCACCTCGATTCCTTCGAAATGGCGCCGCCAGCGCGGCGGCAGTTCCGGCGCCGGCGGGTCGCCGAACACGGCCACAAGTCGGGCCTCGCTGTATGGGGGACCCAAGGCGTTGAGGGATGCGCGAAAAAACGCGATCTGGCCGCAAAAGCCATCCGTCAGGCTTGCCGGGATGATGTAATCGATTTTCATTGGCGCGCTGACTCGACAATTTCGGAACGATCAAGGAAAATTGCTTATGTTGTTAATATTTAGATGGCGCACCCTTTGACAACCGGAATCAGTGTCACGGAGTTCGCCCTGTTCGGCGGATCCCCCTGCTTCGACACGCCCCGGCATGTGAATCGGCCCAATGCGGCCCCGCGTACAGCCTTCGATAATTATTTCGACGAAGCCTGGAAAACCAAAAGGTTCTCGAACGGCGGCCCCCTGCTGGTCCGCTTCGAGCAGAGACTGAGCGAGTATCTCGATGTGGCCGACGCCGTGGTCGTCTGCAACGCCACGATCGGGCTCAGCCTCGCCATCCAGGCTCTTGGACTGACGGGTGAGATCATCCTGCCGTCCTACACCTTCATCTCTAGCGCGAACGCGATCAAGGCCGCAGGGCTGACGCCTGTATTCTGCGATATCCGGCCGCACGACATGAATATGGACCCAGACGCATGTGCGGCGCTGATCACGCCGCGCACCTCGGCTGTGCTGGCGACCCATGCCTGGGGCGAGCCCTGCGACACCGACGCGCTCGCGGCTGTGTGCGACACGGCGGGGATCACCCTGTTGTACGACGCCGCCCACGCCTTTGGAGTCCTCCACCAGGGCCGCAAGATTGGGGGGTTCGGACGGGCCGAGATCTTCAGCCTGCATGCGACCAAGGTTCTGCACGCCTTCGAAGGCGGGGTCATCGCCACCGACGACACCAAGCTCGCCGACGCGTTGCGGCTCCGGCGCAATTTCGGCTTCACCGGGGTCGATCAGGTCGAGATCGCGGGCCTCAACGCCAAGATGTCGGAAGCCCACGCGGCGATGGGGCTGGCCAATCTGGACATTATTGACGAGATTATTGCGGCCAACCGGCGCCGCCACGACGCCTACGCCAAGGGGCTCAGCGGCCTTCCGGGCGTGCAGCTGAACCGGCCGGCCGCCGGCGCGACGTCCAATTACCACTACGTTGTCGCGGACATCGACGCCGCCGCCTTCGGGCTCACGCGCGATGCCCTGGTGGACCTGCTGTTCGCCGAGAACGTGCTTGCACGGCGCTATTTTCATCCGGGCGGACATCGCAGCCTGCCCCATCTGCCCGAAGTCGGCGGCCCGCCAAGCCTGCCGGTGACGGAGGCGATCTGCGAACGCGTCCTGGTTCTGCCGGCGGGGGCGGCGATCGAGTTGCAGGACGTGGCCGCCATCTGTGACTTGATCCGCCGGATCGCAGCGAGCGCGCCGGAAATCTCCGCGCGCCTTTCCTGACCCTTGATGGGGCTGGCGGCGGTCAAACGGCGCTAAGCCCATGGCCTGGCCAGATCTATCGACGTAAACATGGCCCTGACCACGCCACAAGAAAGCGTTTTCATGGCCAGATTGATTCCTCAGCTTCCGGGACTCTTCAGGACCTCGCCCGCTGCGCTCCGCAACCGGGCGACTCACTCGTGAAGCCGGTGGTCGTCCTGGGCGCCGGCGAGCATGCCGTCGTGGTGATCGATATCCTGCGCGCCATGGGCGGTTTTGATGTGGTGGGATGTCTGGCGGACAATACTGATCCCGAGCAGACCGTTTACGGCGTGCCGGTGATCGGCGGTATGGACCGGATCTCGACTCTGGCGGCGGAGGGGTACGCCGCCGCGATCGGGTGCGGCGGATGGGTGGACAATGATCCTCGCACCCGGGTGTACAATCTGGCGGTGGCGGCGGGCGTCGAGATTGTGACCGCGATCCATCCACGCGCCTATATCGCGCCGGACTGCACCATCGGCCAAGGGTCGGTCATCTGCGCCGGCGCCCATATAGGCGTGTGCACCACCGTCGGGCGAAACACCATCGTGCATTGTGAGGCGCTGGTTGGACATCTGTGCCTTATCGGCGACCATGTGTTGATCTCCGGCGGCGCCGCCATCGGCGCTGCGGTTACGGTCGCAGACGGCGCCACGGTGGCGATCGGCGCCACCGTGGCATCGCGCGTCAGCATCGGCGAGCAGGCGCTGGTCAGCGCCGGATCGACTGCAGACCGCGACGTTGCGCCAGGCGCCAGGGTCAGAGGCGTGCCCGCCCGCCCGCGCGGCCGGATACGCGGTGCGGAGCGCTAGCTGTCGCAGCCCGATAGGGGGTCAAACATCGCCAGGGTGTGAGACCGCCGATGCCGGCTTGCAGCGCGTGGCGCGGACGGCTCGACCGGGTCGCAAGCCCCGCCTCGCCTTCGGTGCGCCGACGCGCCAGCTACTTGAACCGGGCCACTTGAACCCAGGCACTTGAAGACTGTGCGTTACGACACGCCGAACGCCGCCGCGATCTCGCAGACAGCCGTCCCCGCCTCACGGCCCGCCCCTTCCTGCGCGCCTAGTCCAGCGCGCCCAGCACATCCTCGACGGTGACCCGCGTGGCGTAGCCGCGCTGCTGGCCAAGGCCGGCCTCATGCCAGAACTTGCCCGCGATGACCCCGTCGGGGCGGATCGCGAACGCGATGGGATAGGGCACGCCATGGGCCATGTGGCTTGGGTCGGCGTAGATCGGATCGCGCACGCCGAAGGCGTCGATCACCGCGATGTCGGGATCCGGCAGCAGCGTCACCGCGATCTCGCGCCGGTCGGCGACCTGAGCGAGCGTCGCCGCGTCGTCATAGGTCAGCACCGCCACGCCCCAGCCGGCCTCGGCGAATTGAGCCGCCGCCGCGTTCACATCCAGCGCCTGGCGCAGACAGATCGGACACCAGTCCAGGGAGCGGTTGAAATAGATCACCACGCCGTTGCGCGCAGAGAGGTCGGCGAGGCTGGCCGTCTCGCCCGAGGCGGTGGTGAACACCGTCACCGGCGCACGCTCGCCCACGGCCGGACCAAACGCGGCGGCGGCTTCAGACGCCGCCCGTGCGGCGTCGGAGCCGCGCTCTTGCGCCAGACCCGGCGCGGCGGCGGCCACGGTGAGCGGCGCCGCCAGAGCGAGCGCGGCGAAGAAAGAGCGGATCATGGAGCCTCCAGGCGTGTTCAAGGGGCGGAACTGTTCAAGCCGTCAGTGTGCGCCCGCCCGGCGCCGGAAGGAACCCCGCTCGCAAAGCTGTGACCGGCCCGGATACGTAACAGGTGCGGCGAGTGGCGCCCGCCGCCTCACCATACCCGCCACCGAATAGCCCCTTTTGACAGGCCGCACCCGTGCTAGCATGCCTTCGTTCGCGGGGGCGAAACGGCAAGGAGCGAGCGTGGCGCACATCTTCCGCAAACCCCGGCCCCAGGCTGGCCGGCTGTTGATCTATCTCCTCGTCTTTGTCGGCGCGGCGGCCGCTCTGAACGCCTGGATCTTTTCGTCAGGCGGCGCGGCCTGGTCGCGCACGCTGGACAATCCACCCTGGTCCCCGCCCGGCCCGGTGATCGGCGGGGTGTGGATCGCGCTGTTCGCTCTGATGGCTGTCTCGACCCTCCTGGTCGACCGCTCCGACGAGGCGGGCCGGCGGCGCGCCGCCCGGGCCGGGGTGATCGTCTGGTGGGCGATCTGCATGAGTTGGACCTGGTTCTATTTCGGGCTTCAGAACGTCTCCAACGGCTTCACCGTCACAGTGATCGCCTTCCTGTTCGGCTTGCCGGTGATCTGGCTGGCCCTTCGCGCCAACGCCGCCGCGGCGGTGCTGCTACTGCCCCTTCAGGGCTGGCTGGGGTTCGCGCTGGCGTTGTCCTGGACCACCTGGCGACTCAACGTCTGAACGCGCGCCACAGCCCGGCGCCCAGCACGGCGAGGATGACGAGCCCGCCCGCCATTTCCAGCACGCTGAGGCCCAGAAAGAACGGCTCGGCGAGCGGCCCGAGGCGCGCGGCGATCCCGGCGATGAGGGAGGTCACGCGCTCGCCCTGAAAACCTGCGCCCACCGCCACGAAGATCAACAGCATCGCCCCGAGCCCGGCCAGGCGCATCATGGCGGCCGGGTCCGGGCCGTCATCGGCGCGCTGGCGTCGCTCCTTTGCGGCGAGTAGGCGTGAACGTCTGCGTGTCACAGTGACCGGCTCTTTCTTGCGGCGTTGCTTGTGAGAGACCTGAATTTCGGGCATAGTGTGAGGCGCACAAGCGGCCTGAACAAGGCCCGGTGAAGAAAATAGCGAGCCTTCCGCGTGCCGACACGCCTGACCTCCTTTCCTTCCCCGACCGACAGTCCGCATGCCGTCCGCGGGACGCCGCGCGTTAACTTCCTATGCGCGGGACGCCGCGCCGGTACGGGAAAGGTTCCCCTTCGATGACCACGGGCACCGTGAAGTTTTTCAACACCGATAAAGGCTTCGGTTTCATCACCCCGGACGAGGGCGGCGATGACGTCTTCGTTCATATCACGGCTGTAAAAGACTCCGGCATGGCCGATCTTCGAGACGGCCAGCGCATCGGGTTCGACACCGAACCCGATCGCCGCGGCAAGGGTCCCAAAGCGATCAATCTGCGCGCCGTCGAGTAGGCGCGCAGCCCATCACCGAAGAAGCGCCGCGCCGGGCGACCGGCGCGGCGTTTTTGTTTACGGCCATAGCGCAAACAGAAAAACGCCCGCAGGAGGAGCCTGCGGGCGTTGATCGTTCAGCGATGAGGCCGGAGTCCGGAGACCCGTTACCTCAGGACATCGAGCCGGGCTGGATCACCGAGGTGGCGTTCCGGTTCAGCGCCCAGCAGCGCTCGTTGGACTCGCGGCACACCGGCCGCTCCTTGCCGTAGGAGACGGTCTGGATGCGGGCCGGATCGACGCCCTGGCTGACCAGGAAGTCGCGTGCGGCGTTGGCGCGGCGCGCACCGAGCGCGAGGTTGTATTCGCGGGTGCCGCGTTCGTCGGCGTTGCCGGCGAGCAGCACGCGGACCGACGGATAGCTGGCGAGCCAGGCCGCCTGACGGCGCAGGGTCTCACGCGCTTCGGAGGTCAGGGTGTACTGGTCATAGCCGTAGAACACACGGTCGCCGGCGGTGACTTCGAAATCTTCCACCGAACCCGGCGTCGGACCCGGATCAACCGGAGTCGTATCTTGTACGACGCGGTCCTGAACGGGCTCGGGATCGGGTTGAACGACGGGGTCAGGCTGGCTCGCGCAGGCGCTGACAAGCAGGCCCAGGCTGGCCATTGCGGCGAAAGCATAACGCTTCATAACAAATCGTCCCTCTTACACGCCGTCGGGATTTCCCGCCCCGGCGGCTGTTCGCGTCAACTGACGCATGGTCTCTTAAGCAGCCCTTAATCGGCGACGGCGCAGCCCCTCTTCAGCGCAATCAATTGCGACCCTATACTCCTTTTCATTAATCAATCAAGGGAGACCAGGCCGGATCAGACGCGGCGCCCTGCGTGGGCAGGCGACGCAGATTGAATCCCGCCAGGTCCACACTCCAGATCGAATACTCGGTGCCGTTCGGGTTCGGATCGCCGCGCGTGAACAGGAGAACCCGGCCATTGGGCGACCAGGCCGGGGTGTCGACATAATAGCCTTCGTAGAGAATGCGCTCCTCGCCAGACCCGTCCGCATCGACGACGCCGAGCATGAAGCGCCCCTGATGCTGCTTGGTGAACACCACCAGATCGCCGCGCGGCGACCAGACCGGCGCGGTGTAGCGCCCTTCCCCGAAACTGATGCGCACCGGGTTGGAGCCGTCGGCGTTCATCACATAAAGCTGGGACTGGCCCGAGCGCGAGGAGGAGAACACCACCTGATCGCCGTCGGGCGAGTAGGACGGCTCCACATCATCGGCCGGATGGCTGGTGAGCTGGCGCAGCGTGCGCATGCGCAGATCGAACTTGAACAGATCATGGCCGCCGCGCCGTTCGGCGCTGACCACCAGCTCGCGGCCGTTGGGATGGAAGCGCGCTGAGAGCGACTGGCCGCCTTCGGCCAGGCCCGGTCCGGAATCAAACAGCGCTTCCTGACGCCCGGTCTCCAGATCGTAGAGATAGCTCGTCGCCTGCCCGTCGCGGAAGCTCACATAGGTGATCTGCTGGGCGTTCGGCGCATAGTTGGGCAGCAGCGCCATATAATCCCGGCTGGTCAGGAAAGAGGGGTTCGCCCCGTCCTGATCCATCACCGCGAGACGCCGGATCGGCTCGTTATTGGGTCCAATTCCTTCGGAGACATAGATGATGCGGGTGTCGAAATAGCCTTCTTCTCCGGTGAGGCGCTCATACACCGCGTCGGAGACCTTGTGGGCGATGCGCCGCCAATTGTCGGGGCTGGTGACGAATTGCAGGCCCAGCATCTGCTGCTCGGTGGCGGTGTCCCACAGCCGGAAGGCCACGGTCATGCGCTCCTCGCTCTCCATCGTCACCTCGCCCACCAGCAAGGCCGATGCGTCGATCACCCGCCAGTCGCCGAAGCGCGGGCGCAGATCGATATCCGCGATCTCTTCGATGAAGGCGTCCGGATCCACCGGAGCGAACAGGCCCGAGTTGCGCAGATTATTGGTGACCACCCGCGAAATGTCCGCACCGGCCGCCTCGGCCCGCCCGTCGGCTCCAAAGAAATCGGTGATCGCGATGGGCATGGGGTCGAGATGCCCCTCGGTCACGTCCACGCGCAGCGGGGTCTGGGCGAAAGCCGGGGCGCAGAGCGCGGCGGCGGCCAGGAGCGCTGCAAGCACCGGCGCGAAACGGCGGGCGAAAAGGGCGGTCATCGTCGGGTCTCCAGCTTCAGGGACGGCGGACGGGAAAGGATGCAAGTCAGCGGCCACGTTGCGTATCAACATTGACCTCAAGAAGGCGCCATTCGGCGTAGTTTGCCGCCGGCAGGTCGTAGGGCGCGCAGTCGATCACCGCCCGCAGCGCCCGCTCGCCGGCCACCCGCATGAACGGGTTGGGCGAATTGACGATGCGCGCGGCGTTCTTCAGGCGCGGTGGTTCGGACAGCTGGCCGTTGCGCTCCAGGCGCACCTCAACGGTGACGGCCAGGTCCATGTTCACCGGCGCATCGGCGTTGGAGCGGGTGCAGCGCTGAATCTGGCCGGCGGCCATGGCCTGCAGGGTCGCGGTCATGGCGGTGCCGGGCCCCGAGCGCTGGCGCGCCTCGTCAGCCTGCTCGCCCTGGGGCCGTTGCTCGCGCGAGCGGTCCACCAGATCCGACAGACCATCCAGATCGAGGCCCTGGCGCTCCGGCTCAGGAGCAGGCCGGCGCGGCTGCACTTCCGGCTCAGGTTCGGGTTCGGGTTCAGGTTCCGGCTGGACCGGCTCAGGTTCGGGCTCGGGCTCAGGTTCGGGGAGGACCGGCTCGGGCTCGGGCGGAATCGCTTCCGGCTCAGCTTCGGGCTGGACAGGTTCGGGCTCGGGCGCGGCCTCAGGCTCCGGCGCGGTGTCCGCCGGCGGCTCGTCCTCCACCGGTTCGGGCTCAGGCTCCGGCTCGCGCCGGGCGGCGCGCACATTGGTGTTGTCGGCGAGCATCACCAGCTCCACCGGCACCACATTGACGTCTTCTGCAAACCTCGACGCGGCGGGAAAATAGATCAGCGCGGAGGCCACGAGCCCCACATGCAGTCCCGCCGAAAGGAGCAGGCCGAGGACCTGGCGCATCCAGCCGGCCTCCTCCTAGTCGCTTACCGGGTCGGTGACGAGGCCGATATTGGCGTAGCCTTCCGAGGAGACCCGGGCCATCACCCGCATCACCTCGCCATAGGGCACGCCGTCATCAGCGCGAATATAGATCCGGGCCTGCGACCCGGCGCCGGAGATCGCACGCAGGCGTGGCCCCAGCTCCTCGTACCGGATCGGGGTCTCCATGAGATACAGCGTCCCGTCCGCCTGAATGGTGATCGCCAGCGGCTCCTCGCTGGTGGTCATGGCGCGCGCCTCGGTGTCAGGCAGGTCCACCTCGACCCCGACGGTCAGAAGCGGCGCGGAGACCATGAACACGATCAGCAGCACAAGCATCACGTCCACGAAGGGCGTGACATTGATCTCCGCGGACGGCTTGAACCGCCGGCGGCCGTTGGACGTGCGCGATCCGGTGTCTATTCCGCCGGCCATCTAGCGCTCCCGGCCGGCCATGGCGGAAAGATCATCCACGAAGCCTTCCAGCTTCGAGGCGTATTTGGAGAGGCTGGAGGACAGGGCGTTGAAGAAAATCACCGCCGGGATCGCCGCCAGAAGGCCCAGCGCCGTGGCGAACAACGCCTCGGCGATGCCCGGGGCGACGACGGCCAGCGAGGTGTTGTCGGTGGCGGCGATGGCGCGGAAGGAGTTCATGATCCCCCACACCGTGCCGAACAGGCCGATGAAGGGCGCGGCCGAGCCGATAATGGCCAGCACGCCAAGCCCGCTCTCCATCTTGGACAGCTCGCGATTGGCCTCCGCGCCGCCGGATTTGGCGACCGCAAAGCTCTCCCAGTCGCGCATGGCGGCGGCGAGCACGCGCCCGAACGGGTGCTTGGAGTCGCGCCCATGGCGGCTGGCCAGCTCGTCCAGGGACGTGCCCGACCAGAATTCGCGCTCGAATTTCCTGGCTTTGGCGTGCTGGGTGTTGAGCTGCATCGCCTTTTCAATGGCGACGGCCCAGGACCAGACCGACATGAAGACAAGGATCGCCATCACCAGTTTCACGACGATATCGGCGCGCATGAACAGATAGACGATGGTCAATTCCTGGCTCGGACTGGCCAGATCCACAGCGACGCTTTCCATGACGATCAGTCTCAACCCTTCTGGACGCGCCGTTGCGGCGCAAATTCAAAATTTCCCCGGCGGGAGGTGTAACGGGACGCAAGCCCCGCGCCAAGCTCCGCACCGGAGACGTCACCGAGAAATCATTGAATCACTATGAATGCGGCGGATTTTTGGGAGCGCGGCGTCCGTTCCGCAGCATCCGGTGCGCTGCGCTTACGCGTCAGCCCCAGACGGACGCCCTGGCGATCGCCTCCGCGGCCGATTCCGGCAGGCGTCTGGGCCGTCCGGACAGATCAATGCAGGCCGCGTCGACGCTGGCGGTGAGCAGCACATCCGCGCCGCGCACAACGCTCTGCTCCACGCTGAGGCGCGCGGCTTTCGCCGCCGTGAAGCGCGTCTCTATGGTCAGTGCGTCGTCAATGCGGGCAGGCTTGAGATACTCGGCCGTGATCTTGCGCACCACAAAGCCCAGCGGCGTCTCCAGCTTCAGCAGATCGTCATGGCGCACCCCGGCGCTGCGCAGCGCATCGGTGCGACCGCGCTCGAGGAATTTGAGATAATTGGCGTAGTACACCACCCCCGTGAAGTCGGTGTCCTCGTAATAGACGCGCACCGCCAGGCGATGCACGCCCGCGGTCCAAACGCCGATGCTGGGTGTGGGTTCGCTCATGGCCAAGACTTAGCCGACGCGCGCGTCAGCGCAAAGGGCATCAGGAAGTCTGCTTGGCGCCCCTCACAGACCCCAGCGCCCGCAGCACCGCACTTCAGACTGCGCAGGTGTGCGCGCCAAAAGCTCCCGAGCCACCGGGTCGAACATGCGGCAGGCCGACATGACATGGGGTGAAACTTGATCTCCTCCAGTTCATCGGCGAGCCCGTGCACAACCGCAATACGGGTGGCGAGCTCCAGTCGGTCATGGCTCCTTACAATTTGGTCGAGCCCCTCCGGTTCAACGCCTTCGATCCGGTATATCCGGTAGCGCAAACTGAACGAATTCGGCTCCACGTCGCGCAGGCTGAGGAAGCAGCGCATGGCGTCCGGGTCGCCGGCTTCGATACGCTCGCCGACCTCGCTGCGGGCCATGTCGTCATTGCACGCCTCGCCGTCCGGCGCGTCGGGCGAGGTGCGCGCCTCCGGGCGGCGTTGGGGTCACCGCATCGCCGGGCGCCCCGCAGGCCGCCAGCACGACGCCCGACGCCCGACGCAATCACGGCGCAGATTGATGGATGCATCATGGCGTAATGCTCCCCTTTCAGGCGAGGTTCGCCCGGACGCGCCGGACTGACAAGGCGGGCGTTATTGGGCTCGGCGCGCTGGAACCGGCGTCGGCGGCGGGCGGGCGCCGATTATCGGACCGGTATCAAGACGGTCGCCGGAGCGCCGCTGCGGCGCGCGCCCGCCGTCTTTTACGGCCCCTGATTCGCGGATGATCGCGGCGACTGAATGGCCGGCCCGCTATTTTCAACGCCGGCGCCGTGGCGTACGGTCCGACTTCACACTTGCGACAAGGCCGAACGCCGTCATGACCATGAGATTTCTGCTGATCGCCCTGGTGCTGCCAGTGGCCGCCGGGTGCGTCTCCCCCACCCAGCGCGTGGGCGCCGCATCCGCCGCCCTGACCAGCGCCAGTGTCGGCGACATGATCTCCGGCGCGCCGGGGGACACGCTCTATACCGAGCGCTCGGGAATCTACGAATGGGAACTCGTGGTGGAGACCCTGACCTCCATCGGGTCGTACACCGTGGAGCCGGGCGCCTACACCATCAGCGCGGTCGGCCATGAGGGATATCATTTCGAGCCCGGAGACGCCTGCCTTGGCGAATCAACTGTCAGCGGGGCGCGCTTTGACGATCCTCCCGCTTCGCTTTACCGCCCCGCCGAGGGTGGTCAGCTTTGCGTGTACACCCTGTTCGATACGCGGCGCTGCGCACCGGCGCAGACCGAGATCCGCCCGGTCCTCACTGAAACCTCCGTGCTGACCGAGTACACGCTTGTCTATGACGGGCTGGTCGCGGGCGAGGATGATCAGCCAATCGCCGCGTTCACTCTGCACGAACAGGACGAACCGCGCATACCGCGGTTTGATCTGAGCGCCCCTGCACCGGGCGTTCTTGTGGCGCGCGGCGGGATTTTCCAGATCCTGTCCGCCGACGCGGACCGCGTCGTCCTGACGCCGGTGCGCACGATCAACAGCAATGGTGCGCTGACCCAGCCCCGCTTGCTGGGCGAGCGGCGCGACGACACGCACCAAGACGAAGCGGCGTTGATCGAAGCCCTCGAAGCGATGCTGGACGAGCAAGCCAGGCGCTAGGTCTAAGGATCCTCGAACAAATCGCCCCCACCGGCGCTGCGCGGCGGCCGCCAGCCCATATGGGTCCAGGCGCGCGGCGCCGCGACGCGGCCTCGGGGCGTGCGCTGGATGAAGCCCTGCTGGATCAGAAACGGTTCGACCACGTCCTCCAGCGCATCGCGCGCCTCGGCGCAGGCGGCGGCCAGCGTGTCGAGCCCGGCCGGGCCGCCATTGAAGGCCTCGATGAGGATTTTCAGATAGCGCCGGTCCAGGCTGTCCAGGCCGATCTCGTCCACTTCCAGGCGTTTCAGGGCGGCGTCGGCGGCGGGCCGGTCGATCACCGCAATACCGTCGGCTTCGGTGAAATCACGCACCCGGCGCAGCAATCGCCCGGCCACGCGCGGCGTGCCGCGCGCCCGCTTGGCGATCTCCAGCGCGCCGTCCTCGCTCATGGCCGTGCCGAGCTTTCGGGCGCCGCGCGCCACAATGCTGGCGAGCTCTTCGGTGGAGTAGAATTCCAGCCGCACCGGCACCCCGAACCGGTCGCGCAGGGGCGTCGCCAGAAGGCCGGCGCGGGTGGTCGCGCCGATCAGCGTAAAGGGCGGCAGATCAATGCGCACGGTGCGCGCGCTGGGCCCCTCGCCGATCACCAAATCCAGGCAGAAATCCTCCATGGCCGGATAGAGAATCTCCTCCACCACCGGCAGCAGGCGGTGGATCTCGTCGATGAACAGCACGTCGCGCTCTTCAAGATTGGTGAGGATCGCCGCGAGATCGCCGGCCTTGGCGATCACCGGCCCGGACGTGGCGCGAAAATTCACGCCCAGCTCCTTGGCGACGATCTGGGCGAGAGTCGTCTTGCCCAGGCCGGGCGGGCCGGAGAGCAGGACGTGATCAAGCGCCTCGCCCCGGCGTCCGGCGGCCTTCACGAACACTTCCAGATTGGCGATCGCGGTCTTCTGACCGACGAAATCGTCAAACGAGAGCGGACGCAACGCCTTGTCTCGCCCGTCGCCGGCGGTCTCGTCAGAGGTGATGATGCGGTCGTCTTCGCTCATGGGCGTGCTTCTGACATGGCGGGCGCGCGATGTCCTCCCCTGGCGTTCGCGCCGCCAGGTCCTTCGAGGCGCGCCCAAAGGGCTCGCACCTCGCGATGAGGGGTATCGAATGCGTGAACAGTGCTCATCCTGAGGAGCCTTTTCGCGCAAGCGAAAAGCCTCGAAGGACGCACGGCGAACGCAGAAGCCCTGCTCACCGAGCCAGCTCCTTCAGCGCACCCTTGATCAAAGCGCCTTCGCCGGCCTCGCCGCCAAGATCGCGGCTGACCTGGGCCACGGCCCGGCGCGCATCGCTTTCGCCATAGCCCAGATTGATCAGCGCGCTCACCGCCGCTTCGCGCGCGCCGCTCATCACCTCGCCCGCCGCCGGCGCGGTTCCCAACGCGGCGTTCAGGCCACCGGCGCCGGCGCCCAGCGAGCGGCCCAGCGGCGGCGCCTTGTCTTTCAGCTCGGCGGAAATCCTCTGGGCGAGTTTCTTGCCCACCCCCTTGGCGCGCTCGAACGTGGAGCTGTCGCCCAGCGTCGCAGCGCTTTCAATCTCGGCGGCGCTGACCACGTCGAGCATGGACAGCGCGTGTTTGGCGCCCACGCCCTGAACCGATTGCAGGCGGACAAACCAGGCGCGGTCTGATTCAGACAGGAAGCCGAACAGCTTCAGCTGGTCTTCGCGCACATAGGTCTCGATATGCAGGACGACCGGCTTGTCGGCCTCCAGCCGCGCCAGCGTCTTTGCGCCGGCGAGGACCAGATAGCCCACCCCGTTCACATCGATCACGGCCTCTTCCTCGCCGACGCTGTCGACGATCCCCTTTAGCTTGCCGATCATGAGGCGGCCTTTCGCACTGAACGATGGTTGGCGTGACAGATGGCGACGGCGAGGGCGTCGGCGGCGTCGGCTTCAGCCTTCGCGCCCGGCAGAAGGATGGAGATCATGGCCGCCACCTGGGCCTTTTCCGCCGCGCCGGTTCCCACCACCGCCTTTTTAACAAGGCGCGGCGCGTATTCGCCCACTGGCAGACCGGCCCGCGCCGGGGCGAGCATGGCCGCCGCGCGCGCCTGACCCAGCTTCAGGGCCGTGCCGGGATTGGCGCTGACGAACTGATCCTCCACCGCCGCTTCATGGGGCTGGTGGTCGGCCAGAAGCTGCTCCACCGCCTCGAAGATGAAGCAGAGGCGCACCGCCATCGCCGCTTTCGCCGGCGCCTTGATGACGCCGTGGGCAACATGGCGCAGGCGCGCGCCGTCCTGGACGATCACGCCCCATCCAGTGGCGTTGAGCCCCGGATCGATCCCAAGAATGCGAATCGCACCAACCATAGGCGTCAGCATACCCGTTTCGTTCTCTCCGTCTCGTCTCCTGTGCCGCCCCGCCCAACGCGGCCGGAGCCGGCGGGGCACGCTTGACCCGGCGACAGATCGGGCCACGTCAAAAGCCCGTAAGCGACCTTTAGAAGGGAGATCCGTCATGGCGCTCCGCACTCTGCTTTCCGCAGCCGCATTCAGCCCGTTTCTGGCCCTGGCCGCCTGTAGCGGCGAGACGTCCGGAACCGGGGCGCGGGCCCCGCAGGCGGAGCAGGCCGAAGCCACCGCGGCGCAGACCGCGCGTGGCGGCGACACGGTCTCTTCCGGCGGTGAGACCGTGCGCGGGCCGCAGATCGAAGCGGTGGCGCAGCGCTTCAGCCTCACTGACGCCGACGCGATCATCCTGCCCACGCTTTACCGCGCCACGGCGGACATAAGCTCCAGCGGACTCACTGTGGACCCGCGGCAAGGCGATCTCGACTTTATAACGGTGAGCGGATCGGTGGATCCCGACGCGGTGCTGCAACAGCCGCGCAGAGGGCTCGCCTTCGAGCTGACCCCCGACCGGGTGACGCAGTTTCTGGACCAACGGGTGATCATCACCCTCATCACCCGTATGGGCGAGACATGGGACGGGAGCGGCGAGCGCCCCCGCCTGCGCGCGGTCTGGGTGGAGCCGAGCGGCGCGAACTCGGGCTGGCGCACCATGAACCTCACCAATGAATGGCGGAAAGCCGTATTCACCTATGACGCGCCCAGCCAAACTGCGGGTACGCATATTGTCGCCATCGCGCCGCCGAGCGACCATGCGGTCGACATCGCCGCACTGGCCATCCGCGCTCCGGGCGCGGCGGACCTGCCTGATCCGGGCGGCGATTAGCGCCGCCAGACGAGAGGCGTTCGCACCCCATCCACCTAAAGGCCTCGCCGGGTTCTCCCGGCGGGGCCTTTTTGGGTCCGGCGGCGGGTTTGCGCTGGCGGGCGCGAAGTTTCCTCCATAGGCTTCATTCCTGACTATTTCAGGGACTTGACCCTGGGGCTTGGTTCAGGGGCCTGACCCCTGGACGCCCGATGAGGAGAACCGGTTATGGCGAACAAGAAGCGTGCCCTGTCGCGGCGGTCTTTCCTGACCAGCGTCGCCGGGACCGGCGCGCTCATCGGGTCGGGCGCGCTAACCGGCTGCGCCACCACCGGCGGCGGCTACTATACCGGCCTCACCGATACAGACGCGGGCGCTTACGCCGATGCCGGCGGCTACGGCCGTCGCGGTGCGGCTGCAGGGTATGGGTGCACCGACTCCGACGCCGGCGCCTACGCCGATCCGGTGGACGGCGGGCGCAGCTGCTCAGGCTATAATAGCGGCTGCTCCGACAGCGATAGCGGGACCTACGCCGATCCCGGCGGTCAGGGCCGCACTTGCAACGGTTATAATTCCGGGGTCACCGATTCCGATAGCGGCGCCTATTCCGACCCGTCAGGCCGGGGGCGCGGCTCAACCGGGATCACAGACGCCGACAGCGGCTCTTACGCCGATCCGACGGGACGGGGACGCGGGGCGCGCGGGATCACCGACTCAGACAGCGGCGCCTACGCTGATCCGTCAGGACAGGGGCGCGGGTCGCGCGGATGCTCGGATTCTGATTCTGGAACCTACGCCGATCCGTCAGGCGGCGGGCGCCGCTGCGGCTAGATGAGCGCCGCTTCGCCCGTTCACCTGGCCGCGCTTCTCGCCCCCCATGATCCCGCGGCCTTCTTCGCCGATTTCTATGAGCGCGGACCGCTGCATGTGCGCGGCGATCCGGCGCGATTTTCCGGGCTGATCTCCACCGCGCGCATCGACGCGCTGCTGAGCGATCAGGTCTTCACCGGCGACCAGCTCTCCATGGCGCGCGCCGAGCCGAAGATGGAGCCGCGCCACTACCTCACCGAGTCAGGCTACGCCGATCCGGGGCTGGTGGCGCGCCAGTATCAGAAGGGGGCGACGCTGATCCTGCCCCAGCTGAACCGGCGCGAGCGGCCCCTCGCCGATCTGTGCCGCAGCCTGGAGGCCGAGCTTTCCCACCCGGTGCAGACGAACATCTATCTCACCCCGCCCAACGCCCAGGGCTTCCAGACCCATTTCGACAATCACGACGTCTTCGTGATGCAGGTGGAGGGGAGCAAGCGCTGGCGGCTCTATGACGCCCCGGCCGGAATGGTGTTTCGCGGCGAACGCTTCACCCCCGGCGGGTATGAGGCGGGCGCCCTGCGCGAGGAACTGGTGCTGGCGCCCGGCGACGTCCTCTACGTGCCGCGCGGGATCATGCACGACGCGGTCAACGAGGCCGCCGACGGACCCAGCCTGCACGTCACCACCGGTGTGCTGGCGAAAACCTGGGCCGACTGGCTTCTGGAGGCGGTGAGCGAGGCGGCGTTGAAACATCCAGATATGCGCCGCGCCCTGCCGCCGGGCTTCCACGCCGGCGCGGTTTCGGCGGACACCTACCGCGAGACGTTCAACACGGCGCTGGACCATGTGCGCGAGACCGCCGATCTGGACGCGGTCACCGCCCTGTTCGCCGACCGCTTTGTGGAGACCCGCCCCACCGACATCTCAGGCGCGCTGCTGGCCGGACCCGGCGCCGGCGCCCTGACGGTGCGGCTGAGAGCTGGACTACCTTGCCATCTGGCCGAGGACGGCCATCACATCGCCCTGGTGGGCCCCGGCGGCGTGCTCACCTTCGATCAGCCAGCCGAGACGGCGCTGGACAGGCTTCTCGCCGGCGAGCCAGTAAGCGCGGCTGATTTTGCAGGCCTGGGCGAGGCCAAGGCAAGCGACGCGATCGAGCGACTCATCGCCTTCGGCGTCGCGCACCGCGTGTGAAACCGGCGCCGCATCCAGCCGCGATCCGCCTTGATTTCGCCAATCGAAGCGGGATCATGGGCTTAAACGCTCACCCGCCCGACATCCTGGGGGATACGCCATGCTTCGCCTGTTCGCGCTCGCCGCTCCGGTCCTTTTGCTGATCGCGGCGCTCGCCGCCCCGGCCGAGGCGCAATCGCGCCGCGAACTGGCCGCCCGGCTGGACGCCACCGAGGCGCGCCTGGCCGAGATCGAAAGCCGCGCCCTGCAGGGCGATCCCGTGGCCGAAACCCTGATGCAGCGCGTCGACGCCCTGGAGCGCGAGCAGCGCGTGCTCACCGGCGAGATCGAGCGCCTAGCGTTTGAAAACCGCCAGATGCGCGCCAGCCTGGACCAGCTTCAGCGCACCGTAAACGCGCTCCTCGAAGGCGGCGTCTCCGCCAGCGCCGATCCGCGCTCCGGCGACGGCCCCGCGCTTCTGGAGCCCGATGAAATCGACGCCGGCGATCCCTTCGGCCAGGCCCGAGCCGACAGCGTTCAGCCGCTCCAGGCGCCGCCCGGCGCCCGCGCCCAGCGCCCCGCGTCGGGCGGGGCCGGATCTGCGACCACCGGATCATCCAGCGCCGGCCCCGCCGGCGGACCGTCCCGGCTCGGCGGCGAGGCGTCACTGGACGGCTCCAGCCAGGTGCAGGACCCCGACGCACTCTATCAACGCGGCCGCACCCGCCTTCTGGAGGGTGATTTCGCCGGCGCCCGCGAAGCGTTCGAAGCCTTCACCGTCGACCATCCCGGCCACGCCCGCGCCGACGAGGCCTGGTACTGGCTTGGCGAGACTCATTTCGTGAACGGTGATCTGGACGCCGCGGCCGATTCCTACATTGCGTCGCTGCGCGCCGACCGGCGCGGCGAGCAGGCGCCCGACGCGCTGGTGCGCCTGGGCGCATCGCTGGCCGGGCTGGGCGAAACCGGCAGGGCCTGCCAGGTGCTGGGCACGTTCGGGAGCGAGTTTCCCAACGCCGGCGCCGAGGCCCGCCGCAAGGCCAGCCGGGAAAGCGCGCGCATCGGCTGCAGCTGATGACAGGGCGGCCCGCGCCGTCACTGGCGCCCCCTACTGCGCCCCGTCTGGGACTCGCCCTGTCCGGCGGCGGGGATTCCACCGCGCTTCTGCTGGCCCTTCGCGCCGCCGCACCGAACCTGCTGCTTTACACTTATATCGTCGACCACGCTTTGCGCCCTGAAAGCGCCGAGGAAGCCCGGCGCACCGCCGTTTTCGCAGAAAAGCTCGGCGCCCAGGTCCGCGTGCTTCACTGGGGCGCGCCCCGCAGCGGTCAGGGCCATGCGAGGAGCGCCCGCCATCGGCTTCTGGCGCAGGCTTGCCGGAACGACGGCGTCTTTACGCTGTGCCTGGCCCACACCCTGGACGACCGGATCGAAACCCTGCGCATGCGCGCGTCCCGCGACGGTCCGCAGGCGCGCCTGGCAGGCCCCGGCCCGCTGGACCCGTCTCCGGTCTGGCCCGAGGGGCGCGGTCTTGGAATCGCTCGCCCCTTTCTGGATCTTACCCGCGACACGCTGCGCGGCTTCCTGCAGAGAAGCGGGGTGGACTGGATCGAAGACCCCTCCAACGCCGATCCCGCCTATGAGCGGGTGCGCCTGCGCCAGGCGCCGATCTCGACAAGCGCCGCGCAATCGCTTTTGAACCGCAGCGACGCCGCCCGGCGCGCCCGGGCCGTGGAGGACGCCGCCGCCGTCGCCCTCATCCAGCGCGGCGCCCGGCTCACCGATTGGGGCGGCGCGATCCTTGATCCGAACGCTTTCGTCCCTGACGACGACGTCTCGGAGATGACAAGCCCGGAAACGACCGGGGCCGCGCGCGCCTTCCAAACGCTCATCCTGGCGGTGTCAGGCCGCGAGGCTGCGCCCACGCCGGCGCTTTTGCGCGCCGGGCTCGACGCGCTGCGCCGCGGACAGGCTTGGACCGGGGCGGGCGCCCTGCTCACGCCGGCCGGGGTTCTGGGCCGCGATCCCGGCGCGGCGGGCCGCGCGGACGGCGGCGCGGCGCCGGTTCTGAAGATTGAAGCGGGTGAATCCGGCGTGTTCGACGGGCGGTTTGAACTCACCGGACCGGCGCGCATCGAGATGCTGGGCGATCGCCGCCCTCCCGGAGCGGATGTTCGCGCCGTGCCCGGCCCGTTTCGCGCCACCCTGCCCTATGACAGGGCGGGCGGCGCGGTGCTTGCACACGGATCCCGACTGACTGGCGGCGAAACGCACCTGCTGTGCGAGGCGAGAATCGCCGCCCGACTTGTGGCGCTGAAGGCCTCGGCGTGGTTTGATGGTGTTTTCGTCGAGGCGCGCGCCTGCGCCGCACTGGCGAAACCGCCGGCGCGATCCAATATTGGTTCGTGAACGTTTGACGATCCCGGCCCCGAAGGGCCGCGCGCGGCCGGCGCGAAACCCGGCTCGAAGCAAGGATGCGACCTTATGAATATGCGCAACATCCTGGTCTGGGCGATTTTGCTGGTGCTGCTCCTGGCGCTGTTCAACATGCTCCAGGGCCCGTCCCAGCCGCCCGCCACCAATGAAATCAATTATTCGAGCTTCATGGATCAGGTGGAGGCCGGAGAGGTGAGGCAAGTCACCATCCAGGGGTCCACGATCACCGGCGAAACCGGTGCGGGCAACGCCTTCCAGACCACCGTCCCCTCCGACGCCAACGTCACCGAGGCGCTGCGAGCGAACAATGTGGAGATCACCGCCCGCCCCAATGACAGCGGCGGGATGAGCCTGTTCTCGATCCTCATCAGCTGGTTTCCCATGCTGCTTCTGATCGGGGTGTGGATCTTCTTCATGCGCCAGATGCAGGGCGGTGGCAAAGGCGCGATGGGCTTCGGCAAATCCAAAGCCAAGCTGCTCACCGAAAAGCAGGGCAAGGTGTTGTTTGACGACGTCGCCGGCGTGGACGAGGCCAAGGAAGAGCTTCAGGAAGTGGTGGAGTTCCTCAAAGACCCCTCCAAATTCCAGCGCCTGGGCGGCAAGATCCCCAAGGGCGCGCTTCTGGTGGGCCCTCCGGGCACCGGTAAGACGCTGATCGCGCGGGCCGTGGCCGGCGAGGCGGGCGTGCCCTTCTTCACCATTTCCGGCTCCGACTTCGTGGAGATGTTCGTGGGCGTCGGCGCCAGCCGTGTGCGCGACATGTTCGAGCAGGCCAAGAAGAACGCGCCCTGCATCATCTTCATCGACGAGATCGATGCGGTGGGCCGCTCGCGCGGTTCAGGCATGGGCGGCGGCAATGACGAGCGCGAACAGACGCTCAACCAGCTCCTGGTGGAGATGGACGGCTTTGAAGCCAATGAAGGCATCATCGTCATCGCGGCCACCAACCGGGCGGACGTGCTGGACAAGGCGCTGCTGCGCCCGGGCCGTTTCGACCGCCAGGTGACCGTGAGCAATCCCGACGTCACCGGCCGGGAGAAGATCCTGAAAGTGCACATGCGCGACGTGCCGGTGGCCGACGATGTGGAGCCCCATGTCATCGCGCGCGGCACGCCGGGCTTCTCCGGCGCCGATCTCGCCAACCTTGTGAACGAAGCCGCCCTCATGGCCGCCCGGCGCAACAAGCGCGTCGTGGCCATGGCCGAGTTCGAGGACGCCAAGGACAAGGTGATGATGGGGCCTGAGCGCCGCTCCATGGTGCTCACCGAGGACCAGAAGGAAAAGACCGCCTATCACGAGGCCGGTCACGCCGTCGTCGGCCTGAACCTGCCGCTGTGCGATCCTGTCTACAAGGCCACGATCATCCCGCGCGGCGGCGCGCTGGGCATGGTGGTGTCCCTGCCCGAGATGGACCGCCTGAACTGGCACAAGGACGAGTGTGAGCAAAAGCTCACCATGACCATGGCCGGCAAGGCCGCCGAGGTGATGAAGTACGGTGCCGACCACGTCTCCAACGGTCCAGCCGGCGACATCCAGCAGGCCAGCGCCCTGGCGCGGGCCATGGTGCTTCGCTGGGGCATGTCAGACAAAGTCGGCAATATCGACTACGCCGAAGCCCATGAAGGCTATTCCGGCCAGACGCCCGGCTTTTCCGTCTCCGCCCATACCAAGGAGATGATCGAGGAAGAAGTGCGCGGCATCATCGAGAAGGCCTATGCCCGCGCCCAGGAGATCCTGACGGAGAAGCGCGACGAGTGGGAGACGCTGTCCCAGGGGCTTCTGGAATATGAAACCCTGACCGGCGCCGAGATCACCGACCTTCTCAAAGGCAAGAAGCCGGTGCGTGACACCTCCGTTCCGCCCCGGTCCGACGACAAGGCCCCGCCGTCCGGCGCGGTCCCGGTCATCGACGATGAGGACGAGGCTCCCGGCGGCCTGTCGCCGAAACCCGGCGGGGCGTAAGCGCCCCACCGCCTGCAAGACCAGCCCGCCCGGAGCGATCCGGGCGGGCTTTTTTTGGGGACCCACCGCGTCCAGAACAACTTCAAGGCCAGGCGAAGACCTGCGCGTTACGCCAGACCGGCCCGCTTCGCCAGATCGGTGAAATGCTCGCGCAGGCGCCCATGCAGGCTGAGGATTTCCGATGTGAACCGGGTCACACGTTCCGGGTCCTCGAGCCCCTGGCTGGTCATCGCTTCGGCGACCGCCGCGTCGGCGACCCTGAACGGGGCGACCGTTAGATTGAGCATCAGCGCGATAAGATGAGGGTCGGCCGCCTCGGCCAGCCCCGACAGGGCCTTCTCCTCGAACGTCGACGCGTTGATCCGGCCATAGGCGCCCTGGCAGCGCGTGATCGTCTGGCGCATCGCCTCGCCCACCGCGAGGTCCGGCCCCCCGGACTCGCTGGTCCCGCGCAGCTTTCGAGCTTCGTATTCTGCCAGCATGGCGTGCTTGATCAGGGCGAGCACGTTGGAGTGACGATAGGTGACCGCATTCAACGCCTGGCAAAAACCCAGGTGAAGCCGCTTGAACTCAACCCAGAATTCAAGACGGCGACGCGCGAGCTCGGACGGGTCCGGCCGCGCCGGCGTCTGCGCGATGGCGGTGTCTTTTTTCCAGGGTGAGAAGCGGTCGAGCATGGCGGATGACGCGGCCTGTCGGCGGATGGACCGGCATTCTGGCCCAATCCAGGTTCATCGGACGTTACCGATGCAGCATGGATCGCTTGCCCGGCCTCAGGGGCGCTGGTAACCACAAGGCATGGCTGGTTCCACGATCATTTCGCCCTCGATCCTGTCCGCCGATTTCGCCCGGCTGGGAGACGAAGTGAAAGCTGTCGACGCGGCCGGCGCCGACTGGATCCATATTGACGTGATGGACGGGCATTTCGTGCCGAACCTCTCCATCGGACCGGCGGTTCTCAAAGCCATCAAGCCCTGGTCGGACAAGCCCTTCGACGTGCATCTGATGATCTCGCCGGTGGACACCTATATCGCCCAGTTCGCCGAAGCCGGCGCCGACATCATCACCGCCCATCCCGAGGCCGGACCACACTTTCACCGCACGGTCCAGACCATCAAGGCGAACGGCGCCAAGGCCGGTGCGGCGCTCAATCCCGCGACGCCGCTTGCGGTGATTGATCACGTGATCGACGAGCTGGATCTGGTGCTGATCATGAGCGTCAATCCGGGCTTTGGCGGTCAGAGCTTTCTTAACGGCCAGCTGCGCAAGATCGAGGCGTTGCGCCAGATGATCGACGCGCGGGGGCTTGAGACCATGATCGAGGTGGATGGCGGGGTGAACCCCGAGACCGCACAGGCCTGCCGTGACGCCGGCGCCCATGCTCTGGTGGCCGGCTCTGCGGTCTTCAAGGGCGGGTCGGACGCCTACGCTTCCAATATCAAAGCCTTGCGCGGGCATTAGCGCGATGGCGGCGGGGCGCCATGTGACCATGTCCGACCTTGCGGCCGCCGCTGGCCGCCGCCTGCGCCGTGAAAGCTCCGACGTCGCCAACGCCCTGTCGGTGTACCGCGCCGCCGCGCTGTCGGGACGCACACCCGACGCCCTGGCCGCCCGCCCCCGGCCTATGCGCCGCGGCGACAAGGCGCGCGGCGTGGCGATCCTGTCGGGACGTTTCCACCTGGTGGGCGAGACCCTGGAGATCCAACCCGGCGAAAGCGTCTGGGATCAGCCCGCCCCGTCGCGGCGCTTCGCAGAGGCGCTGCACCGCTTCGGCTGGCTCCGCGATTTGCTGAGCGTCGGCGATCCCGAGGCGGTCGCCGCAGCCCAGATGCTTGTGGATGAGTGGATCGAGCGCTTTGGCGGCTGGAACTGGTTCAGCTGGGAGCCGCGGGTGCTGGAAGGCCGCCTGTCCGCCTGGCTGCTGGCGCCGGAAGCCCTGTTCGACGACGCCGAAGAAGCCGGTCCGCGCCTGCGCTCCACCGTGCGTCAGGCGCGCCGCCTGTGCCGCGCCATGGGCGTGGTCGATCCCGACCGGGCCCGCCTGGACGCCGCCATCAGCCTGGCGCTGGCCGCTCTGTGCCTGGATCTGCCCAAGCCGCTCTCGGTGAGGGCGGGCGCCGCGCTGACCGAGGCGCTGGAGGCGCAAATCCTGGCAGACGGAGGCCATATCAGCCGCTCGCCGGAAACCGCCGCGGACATCCTCATTGCGCTGGCCGAGCTGGACATGGCCGCCGGCGAGGCGGGGTTTGAACTGCCCGGCGAGGTGCGCCGCGCCATGGACCGGCTGGCCGCCTTCGTGCGGTTCTGCCGCATGCCCGGCGGCGCGCTTGTGAGCTTTCACGGCGGTGGGGAAGGCGACGGGCGCGCCATCGACGCCGCCCTGGCGCATCTGGGTCTTGGGCGCAAGGACAAGCCGGGCTTCAACGTCGCCCCCCATACCGGATTTCACCGGGCCGAGGCGGGCGGCGCGGTGATCGTGCTGGACTCGGCCGGCCCGCCGCCCGGCCCCCATGCCGGGGAAAGTCACGCCAGCGCCCTGGCCTTTGAGTTTGCAGCGCCCGGCGGGCGCGTGGTGATCAATTGCGGCTGGTCGCCCGACCAGCCCACGCCCTGGCGCGAGGCGGTGCGCGCCACCGCCGCCCACTCGGTGCTGACGCTGGAGGAAACCAGCTCGGCGCGGCTGCTGCCGCGAGGCTGGCGGCGCGATCTTCTGGGGCCGTCCGTCGCCCAGGGCCCCGATCCGGTGCGCATGCGCCGCAACGAGGAAGATCTCGGCGTCTGGCTTGAAGCCACCCATGACGGCTATCGCAAGGCGTTCGGCCTGTCCCTCCGCCGGCGGATCTTCCTGGCGGTGGACGGCGGCGATCTCCGCGGCGAGGACGGGCTGTTCCGCCCGGTGGAGGACGGCGCGCCGGATGATCCCGAAGCGCGCCTGCGCTTTGCGATCCGCTTCCACCTGCATCCGGACGTGCGCGCCTCGCTGTCGCGGGATTCGCTGTCGGCGCTGCTGGTGCTGCCCAATGGCGACGGCTGGCGCTTTCGCACAGACGGCGGGCCGGTGCGCCTGGAACGCAGCGTGTACCTGGCGGCCGGCGCACCGCCCAAACGCTCCACCCAGCTTGTGATTGTGGGCGAAGCCGAGCCTTATGGCGGCGGCGATCGTCCGCCAAACCGGGTGCGCTGGGCGTTCCAGCGGCTTGGCCAGGTGGGCGGCGCCTAGTAGGCTCACCGCGCTTTGAGACAGGTCAGGCGCGTGCTAAGCGCGCCCGTGTTATTCTCCGCTTTCACAGTGCAGGCCTTTGATCAAATGACTGACACCTCCCTCGCGCCGGTCAGGCGCGCACTGATCTCCGTTTCCGACAAGCAGGGCCTGGCTGAGCGCGCCAAAAAGCTCAGCGACGGCGGGGTGGAGCTGATCTCCACCGGCGGCACGCTGCAGGCCCTGCGCGATGCGGGCCTGGAAGCCCGGGACGTGGCCGAGATCACCGGCTTTCCCGAGATGATGGACGGGCGGGTGAAGACCCTGCATCCGCGCGTCCATGGCGGCCTCCTGGCCCGGCGCGACCGCGACGATGATCTGGAGAGCATGGCCGAGCACGGCATCCCCGAGATCGATGTGTTGATGGTCAATCTCTACCCGTTCGAGGAAACCTCGCGCTCGGGCGCCGGCATCGACGCCTGCATCGAGAAGATTGATGTGGGCGGGCCGGCGATGATCCGCGCCGCCGCCAAGAACCATAAATTCGTGGCCGTGTGCACCGACATGCGCGATCTGGACAAGGTGCTAGAGAGCATGGAGGCCCATGACGGCGCCACCACGCTGGACATTCGCCGCCATCTCGCGGCCAAGGCGTTCTCGCGCACCGCCGCCTATGACGCCGCCATCGCCGCGCGCCTGGAGCCTGAAGTCGAACGGCCGGCGCGCTCCTGGTTCTCGGTGGGCGGGCCTCGCCTGCAGGAGCTGCGCTATGGCGAGAACCCGCACCAGGACGCAGCACTCTACCAGACCACCGAGCGCCGCCCCGGAGTCGCCTCCGCGCGCCAGGTGCAGGGCAAGGCGCTGAGCTTCAACAATCTCGCCGACGCGGACGCGGCGTTTGAGCTTGTCAGCGAGTTCGACGCCGAGGAGGCCGCCGCCTGCGCCATCATCAAGCACGCCAACCCCTGCGGCGCCGCGCGGGCCGAGGATCTGGCCACCGCCTATGAGCGCGCCTTTAACGCCGATCCGGTCAGCGCGTTCGGCGGCATCGCCGCCTTCAACCGCAAGCTCGACGCGCAGACCGCCGATGCGATCACCAAGATCTTCACCGAGGTGGTGATCGCCCCGGAAGCCGACCAGGCGGCGCTGGACATCCTCTCGTCGAAGAAAAACGTCCGCGTCCTGCTTACCGGCGCCATGGCCGATCCCGGCGCGCCCGGCTGGACGGTGAAATCGGTCGCCGGCGGGCTTCTGGTGCAGGAGCGCGACGCCGGCCATGTGCGCGAAGCCGACCTGAAGATCGTCACCGAACGCCAGCCCGACGAAGACGAGATGGCCGACCTGCTGTTCGCCTGGCGCATCGTCAAGCATGTGAAGTCCAACGCCATTGTGTTCGCCAAGGGCGGAACCACCGCCGGCGTCGGCATGGGGCAGACGAGCCGGGTTGAGGCCGTCCGCCTGGCCGCGCGCAAGGCCGTGGACACCGCGAAGGAGAACGACTGGGACGCGCCGCGCACCCACGGCTCGGCGCTGGCGTCCGACGCCTTCTTCCCCTTCGCCGACGGGCTGAAGGAAGCCATTGAGGCGGGCGCGCGCTGCGTCATCCAGCCGGGCGGTTCTGTGCGCGACGCCGAGGTGATCGACGCCGCCAACGAGGCCGGTGTCGCCATGGTGTTCACCGACATGCGCCATTTCCGGCACTGATGCGCGCGCTCGTCCTGTGCCTGGCCGCGCTCAGCCTTCCCGGCGCCGCGGCGGCCCAGGACCGGCTCGCCGGTCATGTGGACATCCGCATTCCTGAGGACGCCGCCGGACCGGTTCCGGCGGCGCTTCTGTTTTCCGGTTGCGGCGGCGTGCAGCCGGTTCAATCCGACTATGCTGACGCCGCCCTGGAGCGGGGCTGGGCCGCGGTGATCGTCGACAGTCACGCCGCGCGCGGAATCGGGCGGCTGGCCGCGCGCAGCCTGGTGTGCACCGGGCTTCGCCTGCGCGGCCAGGACCGCGCCGCCGATGTGTTTGAAGCGCTGGAAATCGTGCGCGCCGACCCGCGCCTTGACGCCGACAGCACGGTGCTCACCGGCTGGAGCCATGGCGGCTGGACAGTTCTGGACGCCATGGCTGAGGCTGAGGCTGAGGCTGATGCGAAAGCGGACGCCGGCTTGGCACCTAGGGGACGACCGTTCGCGGGCGTGGCGGCGGCGCTTTTGATCTATCCCTATTGCGGCGCGATCATCGAGGCGGACACCAGCCCCATCGGCGATCCCTTCCCGGTCACCCTGCTCCTGGTGGGCAAGGACCGCATCGCCAACCCCGAAGACTGCCGGCGCCTGGCCGGGCGGCGCGAAGCTGAAGGCAGCCGGATCGACATCGTCTTCGAGCCGGAGCTGACCCATGCCTTCGACGCCAAGGAGCAGCCCTGGGACCCGCGCATGACATACGATGCGGAGGGCGCCGCACGCGCCCGAGAGCTGTTTTCAGATTTACTCGAAGCGGCGGACGATTAAGCGCCGGCGGCCTTGCGATACTCGTCCATGAGCGTGTCGGCGTTGGCGCCCAGCTCGTGAAGATAATCCCAGGAGAAGATCCCCGAGGAATGTCCGTCGGAGAATTTCAGCCGGACCGCATAGCGGCCGACCGGCTCTGCCTCGTCCACCTGCACGTCGGCCTTGCCGGTGATGATCTGCTTTTGATGCGGAGCATGGCCCTGAACCTCCGCGGACGGGCTTTCCACGCGTAGAAGCTCGAAGGGGATGGCGTAGGCCTCCCCGCTCTCGAACGCGATGTGGAGAGCCTTCTCGGCCCGCCTGAAGGCGAGCCTGGTGGGCCAGGGGCGCTCGGCCATGGCTCAGTCGTCCAGCTGGCGGGCTTCTTCGGGCAACATGATCGGCACGCCTTCGCGGATAGGGAAGGCGAGCCCGGCCTGTTTGGAGACCAGCTCACGCGCCTTGCGGTCATACACCAGCGGCCCGCGCGTCACCGGGCAGACCAGGATCTCCAGAAGCTTGGGATCCAGGTCGCTGGCGGTGTCGGTTGCGGAGTCGGAGGCGGAATTTTCAGAGGTGTCGCTCATACGCTTTCCTTACGCCCGGCGGGCAGGTCCCGTCCAGTGCCTCCAGGCTTGGCGCCCTTAAAGCCCGCCCGAGGGATCGGCTGCATCCAGCGCCGCATCCATGAAGGCGGACAGGCGCTCGGCGCGGTCGGCCGGGGTCGGCGCGGTGAGCAGCGCCTGTTTCACATCCGCGTCAAAGGGCGCGGCCATGGCGACCTTGTCGACCACGGCGTTCAAGGGCGCCCGCTCCAGGGAGTCCCAGTCCGCCTCAAGCCCTGTCAGCGCGAAGAATTTACGCAGGCGCGTCAGGAAACTCGCCTGCGCGTCGCCGTTGGACAACGGCTGGGGATCCAGATCGGTCTCGAAGCCGCGATAATCAGCACGCGCCATGCGATACGGGGTCAACCGGTTGAGCTCTTCCACCATGGTGAAGCGCATCACGCCCGCCAGCACGATGAGATAGCGCCCGTCCTCGGTCTCGGAATGGGAGACGATGCGCCCCGCCGTGCCGACACGCTCCAGCGCAGGCAGGTCAGGCGCGCCGCCGCCGGACGGCTGGATCATGCCCAGATAGCGACCGCCAGCCATGGCGTCGTCGATCATGTTGAGATAGCGCGGCTCGAACACGTTCAGCGGCAGGTGCTCGCCCGGCGGCAGAATGCAGCCGCGGATGGGAAACAGCGCCAATTCGCCGGGCGGTTCCACTCCTTCGGTCATCGGCTGGGGTCTCTCCTCAGGCTTCCATCTTCAAGCTAGTCCGCGGCGCGCCCCCAACAAGCATCGGTTAAGAGAACAGCAGAGAGGACAAACGGCGGCGTCCGTTCTTCACCATGGGATCGGCCGGGCCGGCCGCATCAAACACGCGCAGGAGCAACTGCCGGGCGGCCGCCTCGTTCCAGTCGCGATCCGCCGCGATGGAGTTGAGCAGCGCCTCGGCGGCACCGCCGGAATCGCCGGTGGCCAGGCGCGCCTTGCCCAGCTGGTACTGGGCCTCGGCGTCGCGGGGCGCTTTCTCGGCGGCGGCTTCAGCGTCGTCGAGATCAAGCGCGTCCTGAACTTCCCCGGCCAGATCCATGCTGGCCTTCACCGCGGCGACCGCCGGGTGGGTCTTCTTCGGCTCAGGCACTGCGTCGAGGAACTGGCGGGCCTGCTCTGCATCGCCCTGCATCAGATGGATGCGCGCCATTCCGGCGAGCGCAGCGGGTTCTTCGGGGTTCATCTGCAGCGCCTGGGCGTAGTCCTGAGCCGCGCCGCCGGAATCGCCTTGCTCCATGGCCTGATCGGCGCGCAGCACCAGCGCCTCGATATCCTCGCCGGCGACTTCACCGGACATGCGCGCGATGAAGTCCTTGATCTGGCTTTCAGGCAGCGCGCCCATGAAGCCGTCCACCGGCTGGCCGTCCTTGAAGGCGATGACCGCGGGGATCGACTGGATGCGCAGCTGGCCCGCAATGCCGGGGTTTTCATCGATATTGATCTTCACCAGCTTCACCGCGCCCTTGGCCGCAGTCACCGCGCGCTCGATCGCCGGGCCAAGCTGGCGGCACGGGCCGCACCAGGGCGCCCAGAAATCCACCAGCACCGGCACTTCGCGCGACGGTTCGACCACGTCGGCCATGAAGGACTGGTCCGTGGCGTCCTTGATCAGATCGCCCGCCGGGGCGGCGTCCTGCCCTTGCGGGCTTTTCGGGGTCGAGGATTGCGGCTCGCCATTGGCGCCGAGAATTTCCATGACAGGTCTCCGTCTCGTTTCGCCGGGATAGGTGGACGCTCGCAGTCTTGCTTGCAAGCCTTCACGCCTCAAGCACTGAAGTCGAAAATCTCCGGCTCGCGGCCCAGGGCGCGCACAAAGCTCAACAGATCGCCGCTGGACACCGCCGTGGTGGCGTCATTTTTCAGCGGATGAAAATTCACAAGGTCATGGTCCATCAGCGCCGCGTCGAGGATGAAGCGGACGCGGCGCGCAGGGTCGTTGAGGATCGCAAACGCCGTCACCGAGCCCGGCGTGACGCCCAGCGCCTCCTGCAACAGCTCTGGCTTTCCAAAGCTCAGCCGCGCGCAACCAAGGCGGTGATGCAGGGTCTTCAGATCAATCGTGGTGGACTGCAGCGCGCTGATCAGGATGAGCGCGCCCTTCTTGTCTTTCAAAAACAGGTTCTTGGTGTGCCCGCCGGGCATATCCGCCTTGATCGAATCGCCCTCGGCCACGGTGAAGACGGGCGGATGATCGACCGTGCGATGGGCGACCCCCAGAGCGTCGAGAAACGCCAGCAAATCGGCGCGCGAGGCTGGTGGAGCAGGGAGTTCTGGCGGTGCGGTCCGGGGTGTCATGGGCCAAGCGTTACCCATCCCGGCCGCACCCGGCAAGGCGCCGGCGCGCCATTGCAGTCCCGTGCAGATCGCGGGCTTGCCAAACGCCGTAGAGTGCGCGATATACCCGGCCCTCAGCGAAAGCTGAGCCCTGTCACGCAGGATATGAGCGGGCGTAGCTCAGGGGTAGAGCATCACCTTGCCAAGGTGAGGGTCGTGAGTTCGAATCTCATCGCCCGCTCCATTATTTCCAAGATGTTTCAAGCATGACATGAGCGTTAGGCCTTCGGGCCGAGCGCTCAGGTTTGCGTGCGGTTCTTCGGGCCGCGCCCGCGGCGCGCCCAGCGCAGCCGGCCATGACCGGGCGGCGGGCGTCTAGCCACCTTGCCTGCGCCATGGCACGCTCCAAAAAGGAGCACGAGCTGCATGAATCTTGAGGCCGATTATCTGATCATCGGGGCGGGGGCCATGGGCCTGGCCTTCGCCGATGAGATGCTGACGCGCACCGGGCGCACCATGGTGATCGCCGATACGCGCGCCGCGCCTGGCGGCCACTGGAACGACGCCTATTCCTTTGTGAAGCTGCACCAGCCCTCGATCTTCTACGGCGTGGAATCCACCCCGCTGGGCCGCGACCGGATCGAGACCGCCGGCCCGAACGCCGGCTTCATGGAGCTGGCCGAAGGCCCGGAGATCCTCGCCTATTTTCACGCCCTGATGCGCGACCGGCTGCTGGCGTCGGGGCGGGTGACCTTTCTGCCGCTTACGCAGGCGCGGCCCGACGGCGCCCTTCGTCATGTCCTGTCAGGTGAGACCGGCCACGTGACGGTGCGGCGAAAAGTGGTGGACGCCAGCTGGTACACCAATCCCGTCCCGGCCACCCACACGCCCAAATTCGCCATCGCGCCCGACGCCCATCTGGTCCCGCCGAACGCCCTGCCGCGCCTGGCCGCGCGCTTTCAACGCTTCACGGTGCTGGGCGCGGGCAAGACCGGAGTGGACGCCTGTGTCTGGCTTTTGGAGAACGGCGTGTCGAGCGACCGCATCCGCTGGATCGTGCCGCGCGATCCCTGGTTCATCAACCGGCGCTACACCCAGCCCGGCGACGCCTTTTTTGAAAGTACCTTCTCAAACTCCGCCGCCCAGCGCCGAGCCATGGCCGAAGCCGGCGACGCCGCCGATCTCGCCCTCCGCATGGAGGCGTGCGGCGCCTGGCTGCGGCTGGATCCGGACATCGACCCCACCCTGTTTCACGCCGCCACAGTGAGCGAGGGCGAGCTCGCCTTGCTGCGCTCCATCACCGACACGGTGCGCATGGGGCGCGTCACGCAGATTCATCCAGACCGGCTGGTTCTCCACGATGGCGAGCTGCCCGCCACGCCGGACACGCTGCATGTGGACTGCACCGCCACGGCCCTGCCGGTGCGCGCGCTAAAACCCGTTTTCACGGGCGATCTCATCACCTTGCAGATGACGCGCTTTCCCATGCTGCCGTTCAGCGCGGCGCTGGCCGCCTTCCTGGAGGCGAGTTTCGAGACCGATGCGGAGATGAACGGCTTCACGGCTCCCTTGCCGCTTACCGACGACATTTCAGACTATGTCCGCGGCCTGCCCGCCGACATGGCCAACCGCTACGCCTGCTCAAAGCACAAGGATGTCCGGGCGTGGGTCGCGAATTCGCGCCTGGACGGTTACACAAAAATCGTGCGCGAAAGCGACCCCGCCGACGCCGCGCGCCAGGCGGTGATCAAGGATCTTGGCGAGGCCAGCGTGGCGGCGGCGAACAATCTGCCGCGGCTTCTTTCAAGTCTTTGATCGACATGGGGATTGAGGCGGGCCAACAGCTTCGCCAGTAGCTGAACCGGGAGCCTTGCGGACAGCGGCGCGTTGCCTGTTGGTGCAGCCGCTGGAACCCTACCATGCCTGACGATACGCGAGTCGAACTCGCCGAAGACCGCACCGACTACGCCGAGGACCGCACACTCCTGGCCGCCCAGCGCACCTATGGGGCCTTCCTTCGCACCGGGCTCGGCGCGGTGGCGGTGGCGCTCGGGGTGCAGGCGCTGCTGCGTCAGATCTCGCCGGACTGGCCCGGCAAGATGATCGCCACGGTGTTCTGCGCCTGCGCTATAGTGTTGTTCGTGGGCGGCTTCGTGGATTTCCTCAGAGCGCGCAGGAAACTGGAGGGGCAAACCCTGTCGCTTCCACCCGTCTGGCTACCGGCGCTGTTGAGCCTCGCTCTGGCGCTGGCCGCCGCCGCGACTGCCGCCGCGTTCTGGGCGTTCAGCTAGGGCTGCGCCCGGCTCGCTTCCAGCGTCGCCGCCGAGGGCTTCGGCCTGGGGGCGAAATCCTTGTAGGCGCGCCAGCTGGCATGGGCGATCAGGGGAAAGGTGATCGCCAGCCCCACCAGGAAGAAGGCCGCGCCCGCCGCGATGAAAAACGCGATCAGCCACGCCCAGGTCACCATCACCAGAGGCTGCTTGACCACCGCCTTGACGCTGGCGACCAGCGCTGTAATCGCATCGACATCCTGATCGATGATCATGGGGAACGACAGCGCCGCCACGGTGAAAGCGGCGAAGGCCAGCACCGCGCCGATCGCGGTTCCCACCGCCAGAAGCGTCACGCCGGCCGGATCGGTGAACATGAAGCCGGCCATGGACCCCAGGTGGAAATCGGCGTCGCCGGCCACGATCATCGCGAACAGAAATTGCGCCAGGCGCGCCCAGGCCAGAAAGAACACGAAGAGCAGCACCGATAACAAGCCAATCTGGGAAAGCCGGCCGCCGGAAATGCGCCAGAAGTCCAGCAATTGCGGCGTCTCGCCGGCGTCGCGCTTCTGGCTGATGCGGTAGATGCCCACTGCGAAAATCGGCGCCACCAGCGCAAATCCGCCCACCAGAACAGGGGCGTATCCCACCAGGCCCAACGACCAAAGGCCCAGGGTGATCGCAATTCCGATCCCGGTGAACACCGCGCCATACCCGATGGACACCAAAGGCGCGGCGCGCATGTCGCCGACGGCGCCCTTGATCCAGCTCCACGGCGCGTCGCGGCGCACTTTTTCCAGCGTAACCATGACGGTCTCCTCCCTTGAAGCGTTTCGCCTTTATGACCCACCCAGAGTGCGGTCTTTACCCGCCGCGCGCAAGTCGTACAACTCAATAAGTGAACACTGTTCATTGCGCGTGGCGCCGTTTCACGCAATCCTGCGCGCGATCCAGAATCCCGGGAGGCGGCCATGGCCGAGCGCTTGAATTTCAACGGCATGACCGCGGTGATCACCGGCGCGGCGAGCGGCATCGGCGAGGCTCTGGCCGAGGCTCTGGCCGCGCGCGGCGCAAATCTGGCGCTGGCCGATATCAATGAGGACGGGGTCAAGGCCGTCGCCGACCGCTTGAAATCAAACACGATCAGGGTGACGGCCCAGGCCCTGGACGTGGCCGACCCGGACGCGCCGGCCGCCTTCGCCGCCAACGTAAAGCGCGATCATGGCGGCGCCGCGCTGGTGTTCAACAATGCTGGGATCGCGGTGGGCGGCGAATTCACCCGCGTCGCCGAAGCTGATTTCGACCGGGTGCTCGAGGTGAATTTTCACGGCGTGGTGCGCATGAGCCGCGCGTTTTTGCCGCTGCTGAAGGCCGAGCCCGCCGGGCAGCTGGCGAATGTCTCCTCGATCTTCGGGATCATCGCCCCGCCGGGCCAAACGGCCTATTCGGCCTCGAAGTTCGCCGTGCGCGGCTTCTCTATGGCGCTGGCCCACGAACTTGAAGGCTCATCGGTGGGCGTGAGCGTGGTGCATCCCGGCGGCGTGAATACGAAAATCGCCGAGAGCGCAAAAGTCCCCGCCGATACGACGCCCGAAGAGATCGAGGCCCAGCGCGCCGCCGCGAAGGCGGCCCTCGTGATGCCCCCGCCCCGCGCCGCGCAGATCATCCTGGACGGCGTGGAACGCCGCCAGCGGCGCATCCTGGTGGGCGACGATGCGCGCCTCGCCGCTCTGTTCGAGCGCTTTTTCCCGGTGAGCTATCTGCGCTTCATGAAACGGCGTCTGAGCTAAGCACCGCAGGCTAACCTCAAGCCGCCGCCTAATACCCGGTCATCTCCAGATAACCGCGGCCGGCATGGCTGCCGGTGATGGCGACCGGGCCTTCCCAGTAGGAAAACCGTGTCGCCATCCAGCTTTGATCGTTGAGCGCGTCAATCTCCACATCCAGATCGCGGTCAGCCAGGACGAGCCGCCAGCGCGTCGGAATCTCGCGGCCGGCCACCTCGGCGGTCTCCAGCGGAGTCATCTGGAGCGCACCGTCCGGCAAAGCTGTCAGCGTTCCGTCCGGCTCGATCCAGCTCGCCGAGGTGTAGACCGAGCCGTCCTCCTGACGTAGCTGGAAGGCCATGAGCTTTTCGCCGGTATCAAACCCCAGGCTCACCCAGTCCCAGCCGCGCTGGTCTTCGGACAGAGGCTGGCTCGACCATTCCCGGTCCAGCCAGGCGGTTCCGGTCACCGCCACTTCACCGCCCGGCAGATCAAGGACGCCGTCGACTTCGTAGAAGGGCTGTGAGTAGTAGTAACTCGCCTGCCCCGCCGCTGATTTCACCGAATAGCCGTCCGCCCCGTGAAACACGAGCGGGCCCTGCGCCTCAAGATCAAGCCGGTAAGAGAAGACGTCGCCGCGGGCGTAAAGGCTCAGCGCGTCCAGCGCGTCGCCATCGGCTTCACCAGCCGTGGAGCGCATCTCCCATTCATCGATATGGGCCGTGAACGGATCGGGCTCGACACCGGCCTGACCGACCCCGCCGCGGGCGAGGCGCTCGGCGTGGAAATGGCGCTCCGGCGTCGTCAGTCCGGCATGGCCCATATAGAGCTGCGGCGCGGAGAAGCCCTCGCCGTCCTCCGGCGCCAGGGCCGAGCGGAACAGGGTCCATTGCACGCCGTATTCACGCCCGTCCTCCCCGGTGAGATTGGCGGTGAGATACCACCACTCGATCCGATATTCGGGGTGGGCGAGATGGTCCTGCGGGAACTGGAAGTCCGGCTCGCGCTCGGGCACGGCGAACCCCTCCGCCTCGGTCCCAAGGCCCGCGAAGCCCTGAGCGAAAGCAGGGGCGGAACACAGCAGCCATGCAAGGGCGATCATTGGACGGATCATGATCAGCGCTCCTGGGCGAAGACGGCGAGAAAGGCGTGGGGCGGGCGCAAGGCCAGCCGGCGCGCCGGCAGCGCCGCGGCCAGCAAACCCGCCAGAAGCGCCAGAGCGAACAGGCGCAGCCAGTCCAAAGGGAAGAAATGCAGCGGCAGTCGCCAGCCGAACGCCTCCACATTCACCACCGCCAAAAGCGCCCATGCGAGCGCCAGCCCCGTGGGCAAAGCCGCAGCAAAGGTGAGGGCCGCCAACGCCGCGGCGCGCATGAGCTCCAGCTGCGCCAGCGTGCGCCGTGTCATGCCCAGCGCCCATACCGGGGCGAGCTGGGGCAGGCGCATGGTCGCCAGCGTCGTCAGGCTGGCGAACATGGCGAACGCCGCCACCCCCAGAGTCAGCACGTTCAGCGCCCCGGTCACGGCGAAGGTGCGCTCGAACACCGACAGGGAGAATTGCTTGATGCTCTGCTGGTCCACCAGCCCGGCGCGCGGCAGCTCGAACCGGGCGCGGATGTCGGCCATCAGCGCGTCGGGCCGGTCGGTGCGCACCGCATAGCGCAGGCGCGACACGTCCGGGTAGAGCTCGGTCAACAAATCAATGCCGACCATGATCTGGCCCTTCGGATTCCCGTAATCTGAATACACCGCGACGATGGGCAGGTCCGGGCCGGCGGGGACCGGGAAGGCTTCGCCCAGCCGCAAGCGCTCGCGCCGCCAGAGCTGCTCATTGACCATGACCCCCTCGCCCGCGGCCAGCGCGTCCCAGGCGCCGGGGCGCGATGTGAGCAGCGGCCAGTTGTCACGATAGGTGGCGTGGTCGGCGACGCCGTAGATCTCACCCGGCGCGCCCAGCAGGTCGCGCTCGCTTTCCCAGATCGGCAGCACTGCGTCCGCTTCTGCGTCGAGAAATACGCGCAAATCCGAGGCTTGGGACTCGTCGCGTGCGGTGACATAGACCTCGGCGGCCAGGCGCTGATCCAGCCAGCCTGTAAAGGTCGCACGGAAGCTGCCCACCATGGTCCCGACGCCCAGATTGGCCGCCAGCGCCAGCATCAGCGCCATGAGCGCCAGGGAGAGGCTGGGCAATTGCTGGCGCGTGTCGGCCAGAAACCATTCCGCCGCCGCCCCCGAGACCATGCGCTGCAGTCCACCGAGGATCAGCGCCAACGCCGGCGCCAGCAGGAGCGCGGCGCCCAGAAGCAAGCCACCCAGAAGGAGAAAGCCCGCAACGATTCCGTCGGCGAAGTTCGGCGTGACCAGGCCCGCTGCGATCAGCGCCAGACCTGCGCCGGCCTGAAGCCCCAGACGCCTTGTGGAGGCGCGCGCCCACGCCCGAGGCCGCGCGCCGGCGAGCAAGCCCATAGAGGCGGCCCGGCGCACCGACTGGGCGGTGGCGGCCATTGCGCCGATCACCGCGATAGCGAGGCCCGAGACGATCCAGCCCGGCCGCACCCTCAGCGCGCCGCCGACCTCGGCGCCGTAAAGCCCGCGCAGGGTCGCCGCCACGTCGGGCAGGAGCGCGCTCGCCACCCCATAGCCAAGCGCCACGCCGGCGAGCCCCGCCGCCAGCGCCAGCAGCAGCGCTTCAACCACCAACGCCGCGATAACCGAGCGCAGCGGCGCGCCCAGGGCCCTTAGGGTGCGCAGGCTCGCCCGGCGCTGCTCGAAGGCGAGCCCGATTGCGGCGTAGACAATGAAAAGGCCAACCGCGAAGGAAAGGAATCCAAAGGCCGTCAGATTGAGATGGAAGCTGTTGGTCAGGCGCGCCACGTCGCCGGACCCGCCCGCCTCCACAAGGCCCGGCGCCACCCGCGAGAGGGGCGCGAGGCCTTGCCGGGCCGGATCGATGAGGATCGCGCTCAGCCGACCCTCCATCCCCAGAAGCCTCTGGGCGGCGGCGATGTCGGTGAGAAGCGCGCCAGGCTCCACCTGTGCGCTTGTCTCCACGCGCGGAAGGCCGGGCGCGTCCTGGAGGGCCGAGGCGGTTTCCGGCGCGGCCAGCAGCACGCCGGGCGCAGTGAGAAAGGCCAGCGCCAAAGACCCGCCGCCGTCATCGTCGTCAGACCCGCCAAGGCCGCCGCCCAGACCCCCGCCGGGACCGGGGGCTGTGAGCGGATCGATTCCCGTCACCGCATAGAGGCGCCCGTCCACCGTCAGCTCTCCCTCCACCACCGGCGAGGCGGCCCACCCCGCGCGGCGTAAGGCGGCATAAATCTCCAGCGGGATCGGCGCGCCGTCTTCATGCTGGTAGCGCTGCGCCCCGGCGCCCCCGAGCGCGGCGCTGGCCGCGTCATAGCTCGCCCGCGCCTCTGCGTTGATCGCCTGCACGCTGGTCCACAGACCCACCGCCAGCGCCAGCCCCACCAGAAGGGTGGCGAACTGGCCGGCGTGGCGGCGCCAGTGGGAAGCGAGCGTGAGGAGGATCCGCCAGGTCACGCCAGCACGCCCCGCGACAGGGTCAGCCGGGTCTCCATCCGGGAGGCGAGGCGGTCAGAATGGGTGACCACCACCAGCGCCGCGCCGGTCTCTCCCGCCAGCTCGATCAGGAGATCGCTCACGGTTTCGCTGGTCGCCTCATCCAGGTTGCCGGTGGGTTCGTCGGCGAGCAGCAGATCCGGCCTGGCGCTGAGCGCGCGGCCGATGGCCACGCGCTGCTGCTGGCCGCCGGAGAGCTGTTCAGGATAGCGCGCCATTAGCCCGGTGAGGCCCAATCGGTCGGAAAGGCGGGCCGTCCAGTCCGCGTCATAGCGTTGCGCCAGGCGCGCCTGCAAAGCAAGATTGGCCGCCACGGTGAGCGAAGGCACCAGATTGAACTGCTGAAACACCAGCCCGATCCTCGCCCGGCGCACCCGCGCCCGCTCGGCGTCGCCGGCGCGGGCCATATCCTCTCCATCAATCAGAACGCGGCCTGACTCAGGGGCGTCCAGCAGCCCCAGAAGATGCAGCAGGGTCGATTTTCCAGACCCGGACTCGCCGGTGATCGCAAGGCGCGCACCGGCGGCCACGTCGAGATCCACGCCGGCCAGAACGCGCACTGCGGCCTCGCCCTCACCGAAGCTTTTCTCCACCGCCTCTAGACGCGCCAGCATGGCCTGCTCCTTCACCTGTTCACCAACAAGCTAGACAGAACTGGCGCGGGGGAAAGCCGCAGCCGGGATCGGTGCGTGACTGGAAACAGAGCCTTTCACGAATGTGTGACGCGCCGCCCCTGTTATCGACGACGCGAGCGCCCATATCGAAGCTTGGTGAACACAACGGCGAAATCAGAAAACAGCCGCGTTCCGGATTGAAAACCATAATGAAAAGAGACCTCCCCATGGCCCGTTATCTTTCCCTTGGAATCGCGCTTGCGGTCCTGATCGGCCTGACCGCTGCATCCTTGGCTGTATCGCCTGGTGCAATCTTCATAAGCTAGGGCTGGTTGAACCCGGTCAGCCGACCTATATCCGGTCGAACATATTTCGAAACTCAGGCCTCAGAGTGCGTCCCCCCAGCCTGCCCGATGGGGCCTGATAGACGCCGCCGGGCAAGCCTGTCCCCGCCCGGCGGCGTCGCTTCTTCCTCCAGCGCCAGATACAAGAACGCCCCGCAGCCTCCCCGGCGCGGGGCGTTTTGTCGTTCTAGCCGCGTCGATCGTCTACCAGGGCAGGTCTTCTCCGCTGACATGGAAGAAGCGCCCGCTCATGGCCGGGTTGGCGCGCGCGATGAGATCCAGCTCGCCGTCCACGCACTCGGTGATGGTCAACAGCCCGTTCGGTCCGCCCATATCGGTGCGCACCCAACCCGGATGCAGGATCAGCACGATGACGCCCTCGTCCTTGAGATCGACGCTGAGCGATTTGCCCACGGCGTTGAGGGCCGCTTTCGACGCGCGATAGCCATAGCGGCCGCCCGAATCATTATCGGCGATGGAGCCCATGCGGCTGGACTGCAGGGCGATCACCTTCATCTGGCTCTGCGCCACCTGATCGGCGAAGGCTTCGGCCAGGGCCAGAGGCGCAAGGGCGTTGATGCGCATGGCGCGCATGAAGTCTTCATTGGCCGCGCCGCCGAACGCCTGGTCCTTGGGCATCATCCCGGCGTTGGCGAACAATATGTCGATGGGGCCGTCGACGCGCTTGGCCAGATCCGCGGCGTCTTCAAGGCTCGCCGCGTCATAGCGTTCGATCTTCAATCGGCCGTCGCCGGGATCGAGCGCCTTGAGATCCTTGGCGGATCCGGGATCGCGCACCGCGGCGGTGATGGTCCACTCGCGCGACAAAAGCTGGCGAACATGTTCAAGGCCGATGCCGCGATTGGCGCCGGTGATCAGGGCGTGGGGCATATGTCTCTTCGTTCCTTAGAACGCCTTTCGGGAAGAATTAAGGGGGCCCGCTCCGCACGCGAACGCAGATGGCACACTTCGCACGGCTTGAAAGCGCCGCGCGGCGGAGTAGGCTGCGCCGCAACCCTATTTCAAATGCGGACATCGTCAATCGGTCCGCGCCTCTAAACCTGCCGGGAGTCCTGCATGAACGCCGTCGTCAGCGTCGCGTACGCCTTTGACCGTGACGCCTTCCACGCCGCCGCGCGCCAGCGGTTCAAGCAGGATTTCGGCCAGGGCTCCGGGGATGTGGACGCGGATGCGGAAAGCTTCATCCTGCAGGTCTGGGGGGATGCACTCGCCGAAGACATGGCGACGCTGGAGCTGGCCGACGCGGTCAGGCTGGCCGCCGAGTTCTGGGCCTTCGCCGGGCAGCGCCCGGGCGACAAGACCCGGGTCCGGGTGCGATCGGGCGAAGGCGCGGACGGGCGTGATCTGGGCCGCGACGTGCTGGAGATCGTCGGGCGCGACCGGCCCTTCCTTGTGGATTCGGTGATGGGTGAGATCGCCAGCCACGGCCTGGATGTGCTGGCCATGTTCCACCCGGTGGTCCAGGTGCGCCGCGACGAGGACGGCGCGCGCATCGCCAGCGGCGGGCGTTGCATCCCTGAATCCATGATTCAGGTGCATCTGGACGCCCTGACCGAGGAGATGCGCGAAACGCTGGTGACCGGCGTGCGCCAGACTCTGGATGACGTGCGGGATTCGGTGGACGACTGGTCGGACATGCGCGCCCAGATGGATGAGGCCATCGAGCACGTCTCCACGGCGAACACGCCCTGCTCGCGCGAGGAACTGGACGAGGCGGTCAAGTTTCTTGAATGGCTGCGCGACAACCATTTCGCCTTCTTGGGCTGCCGGGTCTATCACTTCGCGGTGGACGATGACGGCCAGCTGAAGCGCGAGGAGCCTGACGTTTACGCCGAGACCGGGCGCGGCGTGCTGCGCGATCCCGATGTGAACGTGCTGCGCAAGAGCGACGAGCCGCTTCTGCTCACCCCGGCGATCGAAGCCTATATGCGCGCGCCCTCCCCCGTGATCGTGGCGAAGGCCAACATGAAGAGCCGCGTCCATCGCCGGGTCTACATGGATTATATCGGGGTGAAACGCTATCGCGAGGACGGCGCGGTGGTCGGCGAGGTGCGCTTTGTCGGTCTGTTCACCGCCGAAGCCTATGATCAGATGGCGCGCGAAGTGCCGCTGGTGCGCCGCAAGGTGCGCCGGGTTCTGGAGAGGGCGGCCAAGCAGCCCGGCTCGCACTCGGCCAAGAAGCTTCAGAACATCGTGGAGAATTATCCCCGCGACGAGCTCTTCCAGACCGACGAGCAGGATCTGCTGTCGATCTCTCTTGGGATCCTGCACCTCTATGACCGGCCGCGCACCAAGCTGTTCCTGCGCCGCGACCAGTTCGACCGCTTTGTTTCGTGCCTGCTCTTCGTGCCGCGCGACCGGTATAATTCGCGCGTGCGCGCCGAGGCCGGGGAGCTGATCCGCGAGGCCTTCGACGGGCGGCTCTCGGCCTTCTATCCCAATTTCGGCGACGGCCCGCTGGCGCGCGTTCACTTCATCATCGGTCTCAACCCGTTCAACCATCCTGAACCCGACGCCGCCGAGCTTGAGCGCCAGATCGTGGCCCTGGCGCGCACCTGGGAGGATGACCTGCACAACGCCGCGCGCGCCAGCGACGACGCCGCCTTGCGCCGGGCTGCGCCGCGCTATCTGGACGGCTATTCGGCCGGCTATCGTGAACGCTTCGACCCCGAAGAGGCGCTGGCCGATATCGAGCGCATGGAGCGCCTGAACGAAACCACGACGCTGACCGCGCGCGCCCATCGCATGGCCGCCGATCCGGACGGCCGGATTCGTGTGAAGCTCTACCGCCTGGGCGACCCGGTGGCTCTGTCCACCGTCATGCCGGTGCTGGAGAATCTCGGCCTGCGCGTGCTGGCCGAGGCTGGCTACCGGGTGCGCCGCAAGCTGGACGAGGCCGAAGACGAGACCGTCTGGGTTCACGAGTTCGAGGCCGAGCTCGCGGTCGGCGAGGCGGACTCCATCGCCGCCGTGGCCGACGCTTTCGAGAATGCGGCGCTGGCGGTGCTGGACGATCGGGCCGAAAGCGACGGCTTCAACCGGCTGGTGCTCGCCATCGGCGTGACCTGGCGCGAGGCGGCCTTCCTGCGCACCTGTGCGCGCTACCGCATGCAGACCGGGCTGGATCCCAGCCAGGCGATCCAGGAGGAGGCGTTCGCCGCCCACCCCGCCATCGCCCGCAAGCTTCTGGAGATGGCGCAGGTCCGCTTTGATCCGGCCCTGGATCTGACCCATGAGGACCGCGAAAAGCGGTCCGCCGAGCTTGGCAAGGAGATCCGCAGCCAGCTTGAGCAGGTGGAGAGCCTGGACCATGACCGGGTGCTGCGCCGGATCATGCGCCTCATCGAGGCGGTGCTGCGCACAAACTTCTACCAGACCGACGGGCACGGAAATCCCAAGCCCTGGATCAGTCTGAAGATCGCCTCGCGCAAGGTGCGCGAACTGCCGGACCCCAAGCCCTATCGCGAGATCTTCGTGTGGAGCCCGCGGGTGGAAGGCGTGCATATCCGCTTCGGCCCGGTGGCGCGCGGCGGGCTGCGCTGGTCGGACCGGCGTGAGGATTTCCGCACCGAGGTGCTGGGTCTGGTGAAGGCGCAGCAGGTGAAGAACGCCGTCATCGTGCCGGTGGGCTCCAAGGGTGGATTCTATCCCAAGAAACTGCCCGACCGCTCCCAGCGCGAGGCCTACGCCGCCGAGGGTCAGGAAGCCTATAAGGTGTTCCTGCGCGGGCTTCTGGACATCACCGACAATCTGAAAGACGACGCGGTGCTGCGCCCGGCCGACGTGGTGTGCTGGGACGAGGAAGACCCCTATCTGGTGGTCGCCGCCGACAAGGGCACGGCCACCTTCTCCGACATGGCCAACGGCGTGGCGACGTCGGAATATGATTTCTGGCTCGGCGACGCCTTCGCGTCCGGCGGCTCGGCCGGTTATGACCACAAGAAGATGGGCATCACCGCGCGCGGCGCCTGGGTCAGCGTCCAGCGCCATTTCCGCGAGATGGGCAAGGACATCCAGGCCGAGCCCTTCACGGTGATCGGCGTCGGCGACATGTCCGGCGACGTGTTCGGCAACGGCATGCTTTTGTCGCGCAAGATAAGACTGATCGCCGCCTTCGACCATCGCGACATCTTCATTGATCCAAACCCGGAGGATCTGGAGGCGAGCTTTATGGAGCGCGAGCGCCTGTTCGGCGCCGGGCGCACCAGCTGGCAGGATTACGACGCATCCCTGATCTCGCCCGGCGGCGGCGTGTTTTCACGCGCGGCCAAGTCGATTCCCCTGACCGACGAGATCAAGGCGCTGACCGGTCTGAAAGGCAAATCGGTTCCGCCCGCCGAGCTGATCCAGGCGCTTTTGAAAACGCCCGCCGAGCTCATGTGGTTTGGCGGTATCGGCACCTATGTCAAAGCCTCCAGCGAGCAGAATTACGAGGTGGGCGACAAGGCCAATGACTCGCTGCGCATCGATGCATCCCAGCTGGGCGCCAAGGTTCTGGGCGAAGGCGCCAATCTGGGGCTAACCCAGGCGGCGCGGATCGAATTCGCCCGGTGCGGCGGCAAGGTGAACGCGGACTTCGTGGACAATTCGGCCGGCGTGGACAGCTCCGACCATGAGGTGAACATCAAGATTCTCCTCAATCCCATGATGCGCGAGGGCGCCCTGTCGCTGGAGGACCGCAACGTCCTCCTGGAGAGCATGACCGGCGAGGTCGCCGAGCACGTGCTGGAGCACAATTACGACCAGACGCTCGCCCTCACCATTGCGCGCGAGCACGCCGAGGAGGACATCGACGCCCATGAGCGGATGATGGAGCGCCTGGAAGCGGCCGGACGCCTGAACCGCAAGGTCGAGGGCCTGCCGCCGCCGGAGAAGATCCGTGAGCTGAAAGAACAAGGGATCGGCCTGACGCGGCCGGAAATCGCGATCCTGATCAGCTACGCGAAGATCGCCCTGTTCGACCATCTCACCGCGTCCGGCGCGCCGGATGATCCGCACTTCAAGGACACGCTGACCACCTATTTCCCGAACCAGCTGTCGAAATTCGCCGACGCCATGCAGGGCCACCGCCTGAGGCGCGAGATCATCGCCACGCGGCTGGCCAACGACATGGTCAATCTGGGCGGGCCGACCTTCCTGCAGCGCGCGGTGGAAAGCACGGGCGCGGACGCCGAAGCCATTGCGCGCGCCTTCGAGGCGGGCCGGTGCATCTTCCGCTTCAAGGACTTCACCGACCGCATCAACGCGCTGGACAATCAGGTCTCGGCCGATGTGCAGACGCGCCTCCATGACGAGGTGATCCGCCTGTTGCGCCGTCAGACCTACTGGCTGGCGCGGCGCGGGCTGGGCCTGGAGAACGCCGGCATCGATCAGGTGATCGCCGCCTATCAGCCCGGCGTGGACGAGCTGAAAACGCTGATCGGCGACATCGCCTCGCCCTACGACAAGGACAGCCTGGAGACGCGCACGAAGCTCTTCATGGAGGGCGGCGCGCCCGAGGATCTCGCCCGGGACGTGGCGCGTCTGCGCCCGCTAACCTCGTCCTCGGACGTGATCGACATGGCCTATGAGAGAAGCTGGCCGCTGGCAGCCAGCGGCTGGCTGTATCACGCGGTGGGCTCACGGTTCAGCTTTGATCGCTTGCGCGGCGCCGGCAATCAGCTCTCCTCCACGGTGCACTGGGACCGCCTGGCCATGCGCAGGCTGATCGAGGATCTCTACGCCAGTCAGCAGGCGATTTCGACGGCGATGATGAGCTATGCCGTCGCAGCCGGCGGCGGGCTGGCCGACGGCGTTGAACAGCCCGGCCGCGAATGGGCCGAGCATTTGGTGGACAGCTGGACCAGCGCCAACAGCCATGAGGTGGACCGAGCCGACCGGGCTCTGGAGGAAGTGGCGGCGACGGGAAGCTGGACGCTGTCGAAAGTGGCGATCTGCTCCACCCAGCTGCGCGAGCTCGCCGCGGCGGCCCGCAAGGCCTGAAGGCCGTGATCAACTGCGGCGGCGGGCGCGGCGTCAGGCCGGGCGCGCCGCCGCGGGTTTGAGGAAGGCCAGCGCTTCGGCGTGCAGCTCCGGCGTCGCGGACGCGAGCACCTGGCCGCCCTGATGGCAGGGCCCGCCGGCCCAGTCGGTGACGACGCCGCCAGCGCCGGTGACCACGGGGATCAGCGCCGAGACGTCCCAGGCTTTCAGCCCGCTTTCCACCACGATATCAACCCCACCCAACGCCAGCGCGGCGTAGGCGTAGGCGTCCAGCCCGTAGCGGCGCACTTTGGAGGCGCCCGCGACGCTCATCACCGCGCTGGTCTCGGCGCCGGAGAACAGCCCCGGATCGGTGGTGGAGAACAGCGCGTCGCGGAGCGCGCGGCATGCGCGGGTGCGCAGATGAATGCGTACGCCTTTATGGTCCAGCCATGCCGCCTCGCCGGTCAGTCCGATGAAGCGTTCGCCGGTAAAGGGCTGGTCGATCACCGAAAGGACGGGGCCGCTCTCATCCACGAGAGCGATCAGCACGCACCAGGTCGGCAGGCCGGCTATGAAGGCGCGGGTGCCGTCGATGGGATCGATCACCCAGGTCCGGCCCGAGCGTGACGGCGTGGGCGCGTCTTCCTCGCCGAGGACACCGTCCAGCGGCCGGGCGTCCGCCAGATACGCGCGCAGCGCCGCCTCGACGCCGCGATCCGCCTCGGTCACCGGATCAAACTCCAGCCCCGGCTTGCCGAGCGCTGTTATGTCAGTGCGAAAATGCGCAAGCGCAATCGGTCTGGCGGCCTCCGCCAGGGAGACCGCCAGCGCCAGATCATCATCGTGCCCGGCGGGACGGCTCACGCCGCCGTGTCGTCACGCGGCTCGGGATCGAGCGCCCGCGCCAGTTCCAGAAGGCGCCGGCGGGGACGTTCGTTCAATTTGTAGTATGCTCGAATGAGATCGAGCGTTTCTTTCTGCGAGAGAATGTCGGGCGCGATATGCTCGCCTTCGGGCACGGCGGACGCACCCATGCCTTGCAGGCCTTCGTAAAAATATTGCACCGGAACGTCGAGCGCTTCGCCGATCTCGAACAGCCGGCTCGCGCTGACCCGATTGGCGCCGCTCTCGTATTTCTGAATTTGCTGAAAGCGAATGCCCACCGCCTCAGCCAGTTGCTGCTGGGTCAGGCCCAGAAGTCGGCGGCGGCGGCGAATACGCTTTCCCACGTGATGATCGATTTCGTTCGTCATGCGTGAGGTCCTAACCCTGCGAAAAGTCGGACGGGAGAATCGTCCGGACAAATCCATATTATGCTTTTGTGAATCATTTCATAGCGGTATTCGCTGTAGAGGAAAACACGCCATAGATTGTGTCGCTGATAGCACGATCAAGCCAAGCGAAGCGATTATCGGCTACTCGGCCGCCGAGCGGTGATCTCCAGCCTGTTCGGTCATTTCGCCGATCCAGGCGGCCAAGGCGCGCTTCATGGTCGCGAATCCGCTACTGACTTCTACTTGAAGTTCATTTAAATACAATCCTCGATTGATCTCGATCTGTAAAGCCTGCATCCCGGCGCCGGGCCGGCCGTAATGTTCGGTCGTGTAGGCGCCCGCATAGGGCCGGTTGCGCACCACTGCAAAACCCTGGGCCCGGAACGCCGCTTCGGCGCGCGCAATCACCGCCCGCGAACACGACGCGCCGTAACGATCTCCGAGCACGATATCCGCGCCGCGCGCACTGGCCGATGGCATGGAATGGCAATCGATCAGGACCGCTTCACCAAAGCAAGCGCGCGCCGCCTCCATCTCGCGCCTCACGGCGTCGTGATACGGGGTGTAAAACACCTCAAGGCGCCGGTGCGCCTCCGCCAGAGGCAGGCGGCGCTCATACAGATCGCGCCCGTCCGCGGCCAGGCGCGGGATCACACCCAGCCCGGCGGCCGCACGCGCGCTCACCGGACCCGCAGTGCGCGGGCCGAGCGGGTCGAACATGGCGGCGTCCAGATCGTCCGGCGCGCGATTGGGGTCCAGGAACACGCGCGGGAAGCGGGCCTCCACCAGCGGCGCACCGTATCGCGGCGCGTCGGCGACCAGCCGGTCCACATAGGCGTCTTCGGAGCGGCGCAGCACGCCGCGGTCCAGATGCGTCCACGCCATCAGATCATCGCTGTACTCGCGGCCCGAATGCGGCGACGCGAAGACCAGCGGGCACCGCCTGACCTCGGGCGCATGGAGCGCCACGGGGCCAGAGGATGACGGGGTGTGGGGCTCGGCGCTGATCATGGCCTCTGACTGCTGGCGGGAGCGTGCTTCCATCAAGCGCACTAACGCCTCAGCTTATCGGTCCGGCGCCCCGGTGAAAACCATTAGAGGCCCGCTTCTCGGCGTTCAGCACGTTTTTACCCTCATGGGTTATCGTGTCGTCTGGTGGATAGATAAAGGGGGGTGACCCATGGCCCGTATTCTTTTGGCTGAAGACGACGACTCAATGCGCGACTTTCTCGGCAAGGCGCTGGAACGCGCCGGCCACGAGGTGGTGCGCGTAGCCGACGGCGAAGACGGACTGGACGTCCTTGGCGAAACGCCGGGGCAGTTCGAGCTGCTTCTCACCGATATCGTGATGCCCGGCGTCGACGGGATCGAGCTGGCGCGCCGCGCCGCCGAGGTCGATCCGGGGCTGAAGATCATGTTCATCACCGGCTTCGCCGCGGTGGCGCTGAACGCCGGCTCGGGCGCGCCCAAGGAAGCCAAGGTGCTCTCCAAGCCCTTCCATCTGCGCGACCTGGTGGATGAAGTCGCCCGGGTGATGGCCGCGGCTTAAGACGCCGAAGGACCTCATCACGACGACGAGCCAACGGCCCCGGCCCGCAGCGCGGGCGCCAGGCCGGTCGCCCCGAGAAAACGAAAAAGGCCCGCGCCGAGGCGCGGGCCTTTACGTAAGCCGTCTTTACAAAACCGGTTAGAGACCGCCGGGTCCGCAATCATTGGCGAGGAAGCTCTCCATCTCCGACAGCATTTCGTCGAAGTGGCGCGGATACCAGGGCAGGGAGTGAGGCATGTCCTCGATCACCACCAGCTTGGCCGGCACCTCGTCGCGTACCGCTTCGTAGAAGTCCACGCCGTGGAACAGCGGAACGCGGACGTCGCGATCGCCATGGAACACCAGGACCGGGATATTCGCCCGATCCGTGTTACGGCTGGGATCCATGCCGCTCAGTGTACGGCCCTGCTGGATCCGCTGAATGAAGTTTTCACTCCAGTTGTTCGCGATCCGGCCCAGATTGCTGACGCCGGCGCCGGCGATGGCGCACTGATAGGGGCTGTTTTCACGCACGACCGCAGCCATGGCTGCAAAGCCGCCGTAGGAATAGCCCATCATCGCGAGCCGGTCGGGATCGGCGATGCCCTGCTCCACGAGCCAGGCCGCGCCGTCATCCTTGTCGTCCTGCATCGCCTGTCCCCACTCATTGTCGCCGGCGAGCCAGAGCTCACGGCCGACACCGGTTGAGCCGCGATATTGCGGGCGAAGCACGGCGTAACCGCGCGACGTAAGGAACGGCACCCACCCGGACACGTCCCAGCCGCCAAAATCACGCGACCACGGGCCGCCATGGGGATGGATGATGGTCGGCAGCGGCGGATCGCCCTGCTCCCAGCCCGCCGGAAGGTCGAGGATAGCCGGGATCTCCAGGCCGTCGCGGGCGGTGTAATAGACCCAGCGCTGCTCGCCGATATTCGCAGAATCGATCCACGGCATGGACGCACCCAGCGACTGAACCTGCGACTTGTTGCGCAAGATAAAGTAGGCGGGCGGATTGGCCGGGCCTTCAGTGCTGAACAGCACCACGTCATACCCGTCGGTGTAATCCATAATGGACACGTCGAGGTTGGGATAGGCCTGTTCAAGCCCGGCCTGAATGGAGGCCAGCGTATCGTCGATCCAGTAGGTTTGCGGCGTCAGCGCAAGATAGCTGAAACCCAACAACTCACCGAAATTGCTTTCCTGATTGCCCAGAATGACGCCGCCGACATCAAAATCGGGATGCGCCAGAAGCGGTTCGGGATCAAAGGCGCCCGCCTGCAAATCATAAAGATGCACGGCGTCCTTATCCGAAAAGCGATCGGTGACGATATAGGCGTAGCGGCCATCCTCGGTGATACCCTGGAACGACATGGTCTCACGTTCGCTCACCAGAGTGGTCAGCGCGGGATGGGCGTCAAACGCGCCCGTCTGCTCATTCTTGATCAGAACCCGCGCTTCAAAGTCATCGTTCACCGGCGCAAGCTCGACCCGAACCAGCAGCTCGCCGGTCCTTGGGCTGAAGAGACTCGGCGAGGAGGATCCACCTTCGCGGGCGATCAGCTCTTGAGCGCCCGTGCGCAGATTGTATTTGAAGTAGTTCGCCTGCGAGGTATTCTGGTTGACCTGCTGGATGAGAACGTGCTCAGGATCCAGAGGAAGCGTGTTCACGACAGTAGCGCTGCCGGCGATTTCGAGGCAACGTTGCGAAGCTTCCCCGACACCCACAGAATTCGACCGGCCCGCAAACGCCTCTTCAAAATCACTATGCTCAGTGTCCGTCATGTATTGCTTGACGACGAACGTCGCGGTTGAACCGGTGACCCGGCCTTCACCACATCCAGCCAGCCGGCCTGTCCACTCCTGACGGCCGACAACCCACACCGCGTCAGCGCCAAGGGCGCTCGTCGCGATGAATTTCATGCGATCACCGCTGGGCGTGACCTGCGGCGGCGCAGACGGATTGGCGAGGTTCCAGGTGGCCAGAGCCGTTTCCTGATTGTCAGATCCCGGTGTCGCGATAATTGCGGCCAGAGTGCTTCCATCCGGGCTCAGGGACACCGACTGGATGTTGGGCACCTGAGCGAAGGCTTCAATCGAAATTGGCTCCGCGGTCACCTCAGCGACGGCGGAGGCGGTCGACAGAGCTCCGAGCATCCCCGCGAGCAGGGCGGGTTTCATCATGGTCATTCCCCTCTAGATCGAGCGAGCCGGTACATATCCGGCATTGGGTTGAATAATAGTTTGAGAGGCGCAGGGCGGCAAGGACGGCTCCCCGCGACGTTACGAAAAAGGGCGGCGCAATGCGCCGCCCTTCCTCAAGAGTCGTATGTTCAACCGATTAGAAGGTCTTGGTCACCCGAAGGAACCCGGTCTGACCACGCAGGTCGTACTGCGTACCAAAGGCCGGAACATTGCCGCGGCGCGTGACCACACCGCTGGAAACCGTCGGAGGCTCTTCATCAAAGACGTTCGAGACACCGGCCAGGACCGACCACGTCGGACGCTGATAACGGACCGAAAGGTCATGGTAGAAGACCGCTTCGGTCGAGAAATCGTAAACAGCGTTCGGGAAGTCGAAATACGTGGTCGCGTTAAAGAAGTCCGCTTCAGACGTCCGGCTGATGAAATCGGTGAACCATGAGAAGGTCCAATCGCCACGCTGAAAACGTGCGCTGGCGTTGGCCACAAAATCAGGCTCTCCAATCGTGCCGTTGAAATCACTGATATCGAAGCCGGATTCCAGGGACGGGTCGAAGAGGTTGATCACGTCTTCGAACGTCCAGGTGCCCTGACCTTCCACGATCAGCGTACCAAAGTCGAACTCGTGATCGTACCGCACCGTGAGGTCGAGCCCCTCGGTTACCTGGCTGTTGATGTTGATGAACGAGTCGCGAACCTCGGTGATCGCGAACGCATCATTGGCGCCGGTGTCTCCGTTACGGTCAAACAACCCGCAGAACACGTTCGGGAAGTTGTCCGCCGAGTAGCAGCTCCCAATGATCGCATTTCCGCCCAGCTGGCCAATCTGGTCGTTCACTTCGATTTCAAAGTAGTCCACCGCGATCGACAGGTTCAAACCGGTCGGAGTCAGGATCACCCCGTAGGTCAGCGCGTCGGACGTCTCCGGCGCGAGCACGCCGGCGCCGCCGCCGGTCACGACGGTCGCGGAACTGGCGCCGCCTGCATAATCCGCCGGAATGCCCTCAGAAGCACAGTTGGCCCGGATGTTAGGATTGAGCGAGTTGCCCCAGTCGATGCAGGGGTCAATCCCACTTTGCGCCACGAAGGCCGTCTGGTTACCCAGGAAGAGTTCGTAGAGCGCCGGCGCACGGAATGACGTGCCCTGGGTGGCCCGGAAACGCAGGATCGGGTTGACCTGCCAGTTCAAACCGGCCTTCCAGACATAGTCGCTACCGGCGGAATCGTAGTCAAAATAGCGGGCCGAGCCGCTGAAGGTCAGCTCTTCAAAGAACGGCTGCCCCGCCAGGATCGGAATTTCCAGTTCGCCGAACGCCTCGACGACCGTGTCGTCGCCTTCGGTCACCAGCGCTGAGCTCGAACCCCAAAGATCGCCGTTGCGCGACGCTTCGTCCGGCGTGTCCTCGATCGAGAAGGTGCGGTACTCACCGCCGATCACGGCGCCCACCGGGCCGGCCGGCAGGTCGAACAGATCACCCGTCACGAAGGCCGTGACCGTAGTCTGATCGTAGATGGTCTCACCTTCGATGCGCGTACCGATGGCGGCGTACAGGTCCGCTTCGCGGCTGCCGTCGAGCAGGGTGGGATCGAAATAGTTCAGGTCGTCGGCCGGATTGGTGTCAAACCGGACATCGCCGGACGTGGACGCCAGGATAGCGTCGCCGCCATAAACGCCTTCAGAGCGGGAATAGACGGCGTCCACAGCCCAGGTCCAGTCCGAAAGCGGGCCGAAATTGGAACCAAAACCACCGGTCAGGCCGGAAGCCAGCGAGACATAATCCACTTCGGCGAAGGAATTTGACCGAAGCGGCATGATGGGCTGAGCGAGACCCGACGGGGACGGCGAGAACACCACCGGGAAAAACTGGCGCCAGCCGTCAGACTGGGTTTCCCGGCGCGTATACAGAAGCTCGGTGTTCCAGTCGATATTGTTGAAGATAGTGAAATCTGACTGAAGGAACAGGCTGGCGCGCGTAACTTCGTTGATGGCGTCAGCGGAGTTCGCGGCGGGGTACCAGAGATCATCTTCATAGAACGCCTGCCCGACTTGCGGGTTGGCCGGGTCATACCGGTTCGCGTTACCGGTCGGACGCGGCGCATACCCGGCGAACGGGCCGGACGTGGAGCCGTCCCGGGTTGGGACGTAGCGAGTGCCGCCAAAGTCGACAATCGTGTTGTGGTACAGGTTGTTGCACCCCTCGCCCGGCGTGCCGGCGGTGATCGAACGGTCGATACGGTCGATGACATTACCTTGGCTGTCGCGAACAAGGTCGCGCGGGCAGCTCAGAAAATCGCGATCAGACAAGGACAGGTCTTCGCGCGTTTCATACTCGGCCGCGATAACGATGTTTCCGCGATCGAGATTGATGCCGTAAGCGCCGGAAATTTCCAGCGTCTCGCCACCACCGGCGAACGGAGCGTTGTATTGCGCGGAGATGATCGGCTCATCCACTGAGGTTACAGTGATGAGGTTGACCACACCGGCGACGGCGTCCGACCCGTAGACCGAGCCCGCGCCGTCTTTAAGAATCTCGGCGCGCGTGAGGACCACGTTCGGAATGACGCCCAGGTCGAAAGAACCGACTTGACCGCGCACGCCGGCAGGGCCGGGACGACGGCCGTTGAGCAGCACCAGCGAACGCTGCGCGCCGAGGCCGCGCAGGGACACTGAGTTGATGCCCAGACCGCCCTCAACGACGAAGCCGCCGAATTGGTTGTTGAGCTGGAACGAACCGGAAGCAACAGACGTCGACTGAAGAAGTTCGGCGGTGTCGACCAAACCCTCAAGCGTCGCAACTTCCGAGTTCACGACCTGGATCGGCGAAGCCGAGTTGAACTCGTCGCGGCGCAGACGCGAGCCGGTGATGAGCACGCGGTCAGCGGACGGGGCCGCCTGTTGCTGCTCTTCTTCCTGCTCGTCTTCGTCGGCTTCCTGAGCGAACGCGGGCGTGGCCGCGAAGGCGGTGGCCGCGAAACCGGCGAGAACCGTGGACCGCAGCAGCGACCCTTTACCAAATTTTTTCACGATCGTTCCCCTTTGTTGGATCGTTTTGCACCGGCTTTTTTGGATGCCGATTGCAGCACGTTAAACCGCACTTGGCGCGGACTATGGCTAGATCATGACGCTCACGTAAAGGCTTTGAGGTGGCTTCATGACGCCGGGAACCGCCATTGAAAGCGCGATGTTGCACAAATGTCTCAAAGCACCGAGCTGGAGCAATGCAGCATCTTTACGGTGCGCGAGACGCGCCGGCGGAGCGGTTTCACTGTGCGCCGGCGAAAGAAAGCCGGCGCTGTGGACGTGCGCTTCGCACCGCCCCGCCACAGAGCCTTCGAGGGCCGGGGGATGCGCTCGGTGGCAAGAAAGCTCTTCGCCCATGCGGTCGGTCATCCGGCTCGCCGCACGCCTGTCGACCTTCGCCGACACGGCGCCGGCCGCGATCGGACACGACGTCCGCGTCGACGCTTCGGCCGCCAGCTCAACGGCTTTCGCCATAGCTGCGGGCAACCCCTCAGCGACCGATGCCGGCGGGACGCACGACATCACCAGCTTCGCCCACTTAAGTGCACGCCATGGTGAGCCCGGCGCGCCGGCTGAAAGGCGGCCGGGCGGCCACGAACGCCCACGACGGCGGTGCTCAGGTGCTCAATGCCGGGTTCCGGGCTCCTGTCAGGCGCACGATCAACCAACGCTGGCGCCGCCCTGCGCGCCGGTCCGGGCAGAGGCCGGTCGGGCGGGGCGTTTCAGGGCGATCGCCGGTCCCACCGGCCTGCGTGACATCCCACAGCCGGACCGATTGACAGACGCCGCTCTCCCGCCCTAATACCGCGCTTCGCCGCGCATCGCTGCGGTCGCCTTCAAGATGGACCCCGGCAGGGGCGCGTAGCTCAGTTGGTTAGAGCACTACGTTGACATCGTAGGGGTCACAAGTTCGAATCTTGTCGCGCCCACCATCTCTTTGAACGCCGAGCCTTCCAGACATCGAACGCAAAAGACCGCCGCGGCGAGGCGGCGGTCTTGCTGTGAGCCCGCGTCTTGGCGCGCCGATCAGTAGCGATGGCGGCGGTCATGATAGCGGCGGTCGCGATTATCACAGGCGCTGGTGGTGAACACGTCGCCGAGCACGCCTTCACAGTCCTCGTCATAGTGGCGGCGCGGATAAGCGGGCCGGACTCGCGGATGGGGATGGGTGTCATAGCGCCCGTAACCGTCGTACCTACCATAGGGCGAGGCGCAGCCGTCGCAGGTGCGCGTGATCTCCAGGCGGATTTCCGCAAGCCGGCCTGACAGGCTGGTGAATTCGCGCCGCGCATCGCGCCACTGATCGGCCGAGTTCATGCAGGCGGCCTCGGTATAGCCCTGGTTCTGCATGCACATCTGATAGGACTGGCACGAGGAGGTGGCGAAGCGGTAGGCCGCATCCAGATCGTCGGCGAAGGTGTTGAGCAGCTCCACCGTTTCGGTCTGCGGCCCCCAGGGGCGCTCAGTGACCGTTTCACGGCTCTGGATGCGAGTTTGCTCGCGTCCGCCATAACCGCGGCCATAGCTGTAACCGCCGCCGGCGTTCTCCACCTCGGTGCGCATCTCGTTTCGCGCGGTGGTGAGGGAATCGATCGAGCACACCGCCTGCGCGGTTTCAGCGCCCGCCTCGGCCCGAGCCGGCGGCGGCGCGTAATAGCCCGGCTCGTAATACGGGTCGTTGTATGCGCTGTAAGGCTGCGCGCAGCCCGCCAGAACAAGGGCGGTGATGAATAAACCGGCGCGTTTCATGATTTCCTCCGCTTCAGGCGGGCCTAGTAAGAGTCGCGCGGGGTTCCGCGCTCGGGTTCAAGGCAGGCGAGATCGGCGGTCTCGAACCGGTCGACATCGATATCGGTGCGCCATTCGAGATAGAAATCTCCATCACCTTCCGCGGCGGCTTCAGAAAGCCGGTTGGAGATGGCGAGCCAGCGCGCCCCGGCGCTGGCGTGACGGCGAAACTCGGGATGGCGGCGCCAGCGTTGGGCCACCGGGTGGCCAAGGGACGCGGCGTCGCGCAAGTAAGCGTCGGCGCGCTCGGGATTCTCCACGATGCCGCACAGACGGTAGCTGCCGAGCACCGCCCCGGTGCCGTAGACTAGCGCGAGATTGAAATAGGCGTCGGCGTCGTCGCGCCGCGCGGCGGTTTCAAACCATTCCAGCGCAAGATCGGGATTGCGCGCCACGCCCAGCCCCGTCGCATACATGATCCCCAGTGCGTTCTGGAGGTGGGGATCGCGCGCAGTCTGGGCCGCGTGGCAGATCAGAAGCGTGGTCTGGCGCGGGCTCAGCGAGCCGGTTTCGTCATAGCCCAGCTCGCGCTGAAAACCGCGCGCCGCGTCTCGTGTGACCGGGCCGTAGCGCCCGTCCACGTCACCGGAATAATACCCCAGCGCCGCCAGCGCGGCCTGACGCAGTTTCAGGCTGATCACGTCGCCCACAGCGCCGGGCGCCCGGCGCGAGATGCGCTGCAGGCTTTCACCGTCCAGCGAGGATTCGCACTGCACCATGTGGGCCTGCAGCCGGCGCTGGGCCATCAGCGCCGATTGCGCGCCGAAGGGCCGGCCCCAGCCGATGGAGAGATTCCAGTACTCCATGGCGCGGCGCACCGAGTTCGCCGCGTAATCAGAATAGCGCGTTCCCGAAAACCGCTCCTGGCCGCTGAACGGCGAATCGTCTGACTCGCTCCGGCGCGTACCGACCCAGTCGGTCCCGCGCTGAAGATCCACGGTGGCGAGCTCCGCGTCGCCGCGCAAAAGCCAGTAGCGCGCGCCGTCATTGTAAAGCCGGGCCGCCTGCTCGCGGGTCATGCAGCCGTCACGCCCGGTCAGCCTGCGGATGCAGATGGGAAGATCTTCGCCCTCGCGATGTGTATAGGCCCAGGGTTCGGCGGGAAAGGCGTCGCCGCCGCGCGCACGATCGCGGCCCCAGCCGGGCTGGTCATAGCCGCGATCCCAGCCGCCGCGGATATTGCCGGGCGCGCCATATCCAGGCTCGCCATATTCAGACGGCCCCGCACGGCCCGTTCCGGCCGGACCGTCGCCGAACCCGCTCAGGGGCGGTGTGGCGCCCAGAGTCGCGGCGGGGAAAAGGTCGAGGCCGCAGCGGCGCGCGCCGCGCTCGAACACGCTCATGCGTCCATTGGGAAAGGTGGCGCGCAGCTGGTCGGCGTCGGCGTAAAGCCCGCGCCCGGCCATGGTGTGGTACTGGTTCCAGTCCTCATGGGGGAGCTGTTTGTAGACCTCGTCCACATAGCATTCGCACGCTGGCGAGGTGTGTGAGCGCCGCACGTCGTTGAGGCAGGCCTCGTACACGGCTTCACCGCGTGTCTGCAGCAGGTCACAGCCGGCCGGTGCAATGACGAGCGTCATCACGGCCAGTCCAGCGGAGACGCGCACCAGGCGCGCCCGCGCACGTCCAAGAAAAGATGTAACGGCCGAAGCCATATGACCTCCTCGTCACCGGTTGAAGAGGGTTAACGCGGCTTTACCATATTTGTTCAAAATTCGGCGGAACGAACCGGCACGCTCCCTTTTTGGAGGCCTTTTCGGTCTGGCTAAAGCGCGCCCGGCTCGCTGATCTGAAGGGTTCTCAGCTCAATCGTGACGCCGAAACCGGCCCGGGTGCGGATGCGCACCGGAAGATTTCGTCCGTCCGCCAGCGGCGCGAGCCAGAAGGTCAGGGGATGGCGCAGCTCGCCGGGCTCCGGGCGCTGCTCGTCGGTATAGCCGGAAATCGGACGATAATAGGCGTCGCACACCAGCGCTTCACCGCGCCAGGCGCGGGTGCGCACGGTCTCGCGGCCCCGGGCGCGCAGATCGAGATCATAGCGCAGCCGCCCGTCGAACACCGGCAGCACCCCGGAACAGGGCGCATCCCCGGTCATCGCTTCGGCCAGCATCAGCACTGCGGTCATGGGATCGATCGCTCCCTCCCGATCGGCCTGGCTCGCGGGCGGCTCGCCCCAGCTGGAAAAGTCAGGCGCCGCGACCGAGCGCGCCACCCGGCCGTCAAAACTCATATCGATACGGCGATATTTGCGGCCGGTGAACTCGTCATGGGCGTAGCTCCGAGGTCTGGCGCGGCCCGCCTCGATGGCGCCTTCGACCTCGGACTCGATGCGCACATCACTGAACAGGGCCGCCAGACCGGAGGCCTGGGACACGGCGCGCGCAGCGTAGGCGTTTTCTCCCAGCTCGGCGCTGAGCGCCACTCGACCCACCGGGATCGCCCACACCGAGGCTGAATACTCCGCATCGATCTCCAGCGGGCCTTGAGCGCGGGCGGCGCCGGTGAGAAGCGAGAGCCCCAGCAACAGGCCCGCGGCGGGCGCAAGAAAACGGGTCATCAACATGGCGCGGCTCTGAGCTCCGGCGCGGGTCATCCGCGCGTTTCCAGATCTGGCCGCGCAAGCTGGCGATTTCATGGCGACGGCCCGCGCGCATTGATAGTTTGATAAAGTAGAACGTTTGATCCGATTATATGAATTTTTATAAGCATCGGGACTGCGCTATCCCGCCGCTGGATATCTTGTTGATTTTGGAGTTCGCCATGTCTGACATTATGCCCCTGACCCTCTGGGCGCCCCTGGTGCTGCTGGCGACCGCCGGGCTCGCCGCGCTGCGCCCGGGCCGGCGTCCGGCCGGGCTCGGCCTGCTTGCTGAAGGCGCCGCGCTGATCTCTGTGGCCATTACTGGAGCGGGGCTGATCCAGCTGGTGTTCGCCGGGCCGGCCTCGGCGGGGATATTCACCGGTCCGGTCCTGCTCACCGTGCGCCTGGACGCGTTGAGCGCGACAATGACACTGCTGGTCGCCTTCATCGGCTGGATCGTGCTGCGCTATTCGCGCACCTATCTGGCGGGTGAGGCGCGCGAGGGCGCGTTCCACGCCCTGATGCTCGCCACACTGGCGGCGGTGCTGTTCCTGGTTCAGGCCGGAAGCCTTCTGGCCATGGTGCTGGCTTTCGTGGCGGTGGGCGCAGGCCTGCGCCAGCTGCTCCTGTTCTATCCCGAGCGCGCCGAGGCGCGCCGGGCGGCCACCAAGTTCAGCCTGGTCTGGCATGGCGGGGACATATCGCTCCTGGTCGGCTCGATCCTGCTCTTCGTCACCTTCGGCACGGCGGATATGGCCGCAATCACGGCGGCGGCTCCCCAAACCGCAGGCTGGCCTGTGCATCTGGCGGCGGCGCTGCTGGTGCTGGCCGCCGCGATGAAAACCGCGGCCTTCCCGCTGCACGGCTGGATCACCGAGGTGATGGAGGCGCCCACTCCGGTGTCTGCGCTCTTACATGCCGGCATCATCAACGCTGGCGGGTTTTTGATGATCCGCAGCGCCGAGGTCGTTCAGGCGAGCCCCGGCGCCATGGCGGCCCTGGTGATGATCGGCGGCCTGACCGCCCTGTTCGGCGCCGTCGTCATGCTCACCCAAAGCGCGGTGAAGACTGCTCTGGCCTGGTCAACCATCGCCCAGATGGGCTTCCTGCTGCTCCAGTGCGGGCTTGGCCTGTGGGCGCTGGCTCTGCTGCACATCGTGGCGCACTCGCTTTACAAGGCGCACGCCTTTCTGGGATCGGGCGGCGCGGTGCGCGCCGTGGCCTCGCTGCGCCGTCCCGGCCCGGTCGCCGCGCCCAGCCTTGGCGCGGTGCTGCGCTCCTTTGCGCTGGCCCTGGTGCTGTACGCCGGGGTGGCGAGCCTGTTCAGCTGGATCGCCGGACCCAAAAGCGCCCAGGCGCTGGCGCTCGGCGCCATGCTGATCTTCGGCGTCGCCTATCTGATCGCTCAGGGCCTGGCCGACGCCGCGCCCAAGCCGCTGACCCGGCGCACCGCCCTCGCCTCTTTGCTCGCCGCCGCCGCGTACTTCAGCTTCCAGCTCGCCGCCGGGAAACTCTGGGGCCCCTATCTGCCAGCAACACCAGACGCCGGGCCGCTGGAATGGGCGCTGATCGTGCTGGCGGTGATGACGTTCGGGCTGGTGGCCTTCGCGCAGGCGCTGTTCCCCCTCTGGGCCCACCACCCGTCCACGGCGGGCTTTCGCGTTCACCTGGCCAACGGCCTTTACCTCAATGCGCTTCTGGACCGCCTGATCGGCGGATTCCGCACCGCGAAATCCCGCTAGAGCCCTGGAGATCCCCATGTTCGACACCACTGCTCCGATCGCTCAAAGCCGCGTCCCGGCCCTGCTGGCCGCCGCCGAGCGCGCCGCGCGCGCCATTCCGCCCGCCTTCCCGCTGGAGGCCACGGTGGCCGTCAATCCCTTCCTGGGTCAGACCGAAGAGGATCTCGCCGCCACCGCCGCGCGCCTGTCGCGGGTCGGCGGCGTCGCCGTGACCCGGCCGCGCAAGCTCTACGCCGCGCAGATCGAGGCGGGACACATCCTCGACGCCGATCTTCAAGGCGCTCTCGACGCAGAAGCCGACGGGCGCAAGCCGCGTGATCTCGCCTCGCTGAAAGCCGCCGCGCAGACCGAAGGCGCCTCGCCGCAGGCGCTGCCCAGCGTCGCGGATCTCGCCGCCGAGACGACCGGGGTCGACTGGCCTTCAGTGTTAGAAAAGACTTTCGGGCTCTGGGCGTCGGGCTATTTTGACGAGGGTCAGGCGCTGTGGACGCCCGCGCCGGGACAGTCGGCCTATGCCGCCTGGCAGGCCTGGGCCACCCATGACCTGACGCCGGAAATCGCCGGCCTTGATGGGTTTTGCGCCCATGTGGCCGCCGCGCCGGACACCGCAGCTCGCGCCATCGTGCGGGCGGTGGAGACGCTGGGCGTCACCGACGCCGCAGCGGAGACGGTCTTCCACCGCCTCCTGATGGAGGTCGGCGGCTGGGCCCAGCATGCCCGCTGGAGGCTCTGGCGCGCCGAACTCGCCGGCGGCGCCGACGAAGCTCTGGGCGGCCTTCTGGCAATCCGCCTGGTGTGGGAGGAGGCGCTGCTGGAGGCCACGCCCGCCATCGCGGACCGCTGGCGAGAGACGATCACGGCCCATGGCGAGCCGGTGACGGCGAGCCCCGACCAGATCACCGACGCGGTCCTGCAGGACGCCGCCGAGCGCGCCTATCAGCGCGCCATCGCCGGCTCGCTCACCGCCGCTCCTGCAGCAAATCGCGACGCGGCCGCGCCGCGCCCGAACCTTCAGGCGGCCTTCTGCATCGACGTGCGCTCCGAGGTCTATCGCCGCGCGCTGGAATCCCAGAGCACCGATATCGAAACCATCGGCTTCGCCGGATTTTTCGGCCTGCCCCTGGCCCACACCGCCCACGGCTCGGACGTGGTCGAGGCGCATTTGCCGGTGCTGTTGAACCCGGCCATGACATCGACCAGCCACACCGGCGAGGCCGATGAGCGCAAGACCCGGATTCGCGCCCGCGCCGCGCGCGCCTGGGGCCGGTTTCGCCAGGCCGCGGTCTCGTCCTTCGCGTTCATCGAGGCCGCGGGTCTTCTTTATGGGGCCAAGCTCGTCACCGACGCGCTGGGCCTGAAACACGGACCCTACGGGTCCGGCCCGGCGCCGCACGTGCCGGGCGAACTGTCCGCCGAAGCCAAGGCGGAAACCGCCGCCACGGTGCTAAACGCCATGGGGATGACCGACGGATTCGCCCGCGTGGTGCTACTTCTGGGCCATGGCGCGAAGGTCACCAACAACCCCCATGAGAGCGCCTATCATTGCGGCGCCTGCGGCGGTTACACAGGCGAGGTCTCCGCCCGGCTCCTCGCCCAGTTGCTGAACGATCCCGAGACGCGCGCCGGCCTGCCAGCCCACGGGCTGCAGCTGCCCGCCGACACGCTGTTCGTGGCGGGGCTGCACGACACCACGCGCGACGAGATCAAGCTTTACGAAGACGACGACGCCGCCGGGCATGGTGACGACCATGGCGAAGATCTGGCGCAGGCGAAGCGCTGGCTCGCCGGCGCCGGACGCCTGGCGCGCGGCGAACGCGCGCTGCGCCTTTCCGGCGCGCGCGAAGAGACGGTTGCGGCTCGGGCCTATAACTGGGCCGAGGTGCGTCCCGAATGGGGTCTGGCGGGCTGCGCGGCCTTCATCGCCGCGCCGCGCACGGCCACGGCCGGGGCCGATCTGGGCGGGCGCGCCTTCCTGCACAGCTATGACTGGCGGGCCGACGAAGGCTTCTCGACGCTGGAGCTGATCCTCACCGCGCCGGTCGTGGTCGCCAGCTGGATCAGCCTGCAATATTACGGCTCCACCGTGGCGCCCGACGTGTTCGGCGGCGGCAACAAGCTGATCCACAACGTGGTCGGCGGGATCGGCGTGGTCGAGGGCAATGGTGGGCGGCTGCGCCCCGGCCTGCCCTGGCAGGCGGTCCATGACGGGGAAACGGCCGCCCACGAGGCGCTGCGCCTGTCGGTCTATGTGGAGGCGCCCGAAAACGCCATCATCGAGATCCTGGAGCGTCATCCTGGCGTGCGCGCCCTGTTCGACAATGGCTGGCTGCACCTGTTCACGCTGGACCAGGGCCGGGTCGCGTCGCGCTATCGCCCGGGCCTCGCCTGGACACCATGCGAGACGATTTCCGCCGCAGCCTGAACAAAGCCGCCCCGGCAATATCGGCGGGCTGGAAGGCCCGCCGTCACACCGTCTCCACAATCAACACCGTCAAACGGTCATGGACGTGCCGCGATAGATCCGGGCGCGATAGCGCGAATCGTCGGAATCCGGCAGCGGCGCGCCCAATAGCAGCACCGCCGTGGTGAAGCGCCTCAGCTCCTCCTGATGCTCGTCTTCATTGCACGGCTCTTCCGAGCGCACCCGCCGGGTCAAATTGATCTGATTGGTGGGCACGTTGTGCACCAGTCGCTCGTTCTCCACCGCAAGCGTCGCGGTGAAGGCGTGCAGCGTGGTTTTGATGAAGTTGGCTATGGCGTGAGCCGGCTTGGTGTCGCCGAGCGGCACGTCAGGAGACACAAGAATGAGCTGACAGCTGTCGTAGAGCGAGGCTTTGCGCGAGACGCGGAAATGCCGGGTGAGGTTTTCGTCGATCATCTGCGCGAAGGCTTCCGGGCTAAGCGGACTATCATCCTCGAACAGCGTGTTGGGCAGGGCCGCGCCGGGCAGCGACACCACGGTGGTGGGCCGCCCCCATTTGGCGAGCGCCTTGTCCATGGCGCCTTCCACATCATCGCCCGCCACCAGCACATGCACCGACTTGGCCGCGTCGCCGTTGAGCATGTCCTGAACGGCCTTGCCGCCCGCCTTGGTGCTGGCGAGCACGATCACGGCGGCGACGCCGCACTCGTCGATATAGCGCTGGGCCGAGGCGGCGATGTAATCGGCCAGATGGTCTCCGGCGAACCAGACGATCTTGCCGCGCAGCTGCTCTAGGCGCTCAAGCCTCGGCCCGCCGAACATTTCACGCTCCACGGTCGAGCGCTCCACGTTAAGGCCGCCGGACGGCATGAAGGTCTGCCCGCTCACCGCGCGGTCGGCGAGATAGAAGACGGTGGCCTGGGCCACGTCGGCCTCGGTGGGCATGGCGCCCAGATGCAGCTGCGAGCTGACGCCCTTGCCGATCTGCACGGCGTTCTTCTCGATCAGTTCCTCCGGAAGAAAGGGCGCGTCCTCGGGCGGAGTAATCTGCAGCCAGTCATCTCCGGCCTTGGCGATGTCGCGCCATTTGGGCGCGTCGAGCAGATAGCCGCCCGTGTTCAGGCGCGAAAGAAGCCGCCCCGCCAGCGCGGGGGTCAGAAGATACTGGTCCCAGGTGCACACCCCGTCACCCTGACGGGCGAACTGCAGGGCCAGCTTACGAAGGCCTTCGGGCGCCTGCATGTCGTGGGACAGGACGCCTGCGGTGTTGTGGGCCAGCCGGTTCAGCACGGTGACAAGATCGGCGCCCTCGCGCACCGATTTGATGATTTCCGCGTAGACCGAGTTCAGGCGCTTGTTTTCCTGGATCAGGCGCGCGCGGCGCTTGAACAGGCCAGGCTTGCCGCCGGTTCCAGACAGGCGGTCACCGTCCACCGGTCCGGGCGCAATGGCGTTGAACTGGATGTGAGGCCCGAGAAACTCGGAGAAGCTCTCCACCATGGCGCGCTGGCCGGCCTTGGAGACGGCGTAATCCGCGCGGTTGGGATAAGCGACGGCGCGCAGTTTTTCGCCGCCAAAGTAGGACGAGACATTGAGCACATAGCCGCTGCCCTGAGCCTTCATGAGCGGGGCTGCGTGATGGGTCAGGAAGAAGTTGGAGATCAGATTGGCGTCAAGCGTGAAGCGCCAGGCGTCGATATCCATATCGACCACCATGTCTTCGGCGCCCGCCACCCCGGCGTTGTTGATCAGATAATCCACTCTACCCCATGCCAGAATCGTGGCGTCCAGCGCGGCCTTGAGCGATTTGAAATCGCTGACGTCCACATTGGCCATGGTGCGCACACGGCGTTCCACGCCCGAAAACCCGATATCCTGCAGCTCGCCGATGATGCGCGCGCGCGCCGCGTCGAGCTCGCTTTCGCGCCGCGCCACCATCATCACCTTGGCGCCCGCCAGCGCCAGAAGGCGCGCGACCTGGCCGCCGATACCGGCCGAACCGCCGGTGATCAGCGCCACCTTGCCCAGATGCAGGCCGGTGATGTTTTCGGCAAAGCCCACCATGGCGCTGCTGGCGCCGGTCTCCTCGCCGATATTCTCCGGAACGTAGAGATCGATCTCGGCGATCTTCTGTTCCTTGAACACGATGCGCGTGGCGTGCCCGGCGGCGAAGCGGATGTTCTCCGCCTCGCGATTGTTGAAACGGACGATCTGATTTCCCCACACCGCATGCGCCGCGCGGCCCGCCTGAACGTCCACGCGCGCCTCATCGCGCCAGATGCGCACCAGCTGGGTGATCCCGGCTGCGAGCACCTTGTTGTAGACGTCGCCCGAGCCGTCGCTGGCGTTGGTCATGAACACGCAGCGCGGCGGCTGATCGAGATCGTCGCGGGTCTTCCAGTAGCGCGAAAGGGTGCGCGCCACCGACACGGCGCCGAGCAGCTCCACATCCATGAACTCGTTGATCGCCGCGTCTTCGGCGTCCAGGAGCGCGCCGGCGAAGTACTGGGCCGGCTTGACCGGCAGCACGATGGCGCTCGTCACCGGGCCGTGCTCGGTGCTGAAAGCGTCCAGCTCCGCGCTCATCTTGTCGGGCTCCGATCGGTTGAACCGCACGATTGTCAGGCCGTCCACCAGGCCTTGAGCCTTGGTGCGGGCTTTCGCCTGGGCGGCGTCGGCCTCGCGGGCCATGCCCAGCAGCACGCGGGCGCCGCAGCCGATCTGGATGCGCGCGGTCTCCAGCGCGTCTTCCCAGTTTTCGCCGGCGACGATGAGCACGCTGAGATCCGCGCCGTCGAGCGCGCGCAGGGACGGCCGGGCCTTGTAGGTGGAGCGCGATTCCTTGCGCACGCTCATGCCGTGGGCGACGTCGATCTCTTCGCCGTTGAGCGCGGCGGAATCCTCGCTGGCCAGGAACAGGCAGGTCTGGGCGATGTCGGCCGGGGTGGGCAGGTCTTTCTTGGGCGGCTCGCCGTCGCGGCTGCGGTTCAGCGACATGCGGCCCATGAAATAGTCCGCCGTGGTGTTGTCCTTCAGGCCCTGGATCTGGTCCATGGCGGCGAAGACGGTGCGGATCCGGTCGCTCTCGATGGGACCGGGAAACACCGTGTTCACCCGCACGCCGCGCGCGCCGAATTCCTGGGCGAGCTGGGTCGATAGGGCGTTGAGCGCGGCCTTGGGCACCACATAGGCGGTGCGCCCGTAATAGCGGGTGTGCGAGAAGATGGTGGAGATGTTGATCATCGAGGCGCCGGGCGGCATCAGCCCGGCGCAGGCGCGCGCCACATTCCACGTCACCGCCAGAATATTGCGCATGGCGTCGCCAGCGGTCTCGGCGTCGCCATTGGCCTCCATCTCCGCCTTGTTGAGCGGCACATTGTCCAGCGGCTGCTTGGGACCGGCCGAGCCTGCGTTGTTCACCAGCACGTCGATGCGGCCGTGGCGGGTCTTCACCTCGTCCATGGCGGCGCGCACCGACGCCGGGTCCCCGCCGTCCAGCACCACCACGTCGACATTGTCAGCCGGAACGCCGGTCTCGGCGATCACCGCGTCGCGGGCCGCCTCGATGCGCTCTCTGGTGCGTCCGGTCATGACGAGAACGGCGCCTTCACGGGCGAACCGGCGCGCCATCTCGCTGCCGAGATTGCCCGCCGCCCCGGTGATCAGGACAACCTTGCCCGCAAGCCGGCCAGATTCCATCTTCGCCGCGCTTGATGCGGCGGCGTCACTTTTCTTTGTCATGATCGCCGTCTCCCTGAATTAAAAAACCGGGGCCGCTTGCAAGCGCTAAGGCGCGCTCGCCGCCCAATGCTCCAAAAGTTCGTCGCGCGTGCGCAGACCCATGGCCGGCAAAGCGTGATTGACCACGTAGGTCGCGCCCGAATGGGTGTTGTCCCACATGGCCTGGTGGGCGTCGGGCAGCCCATTCCAGGCGGTCACGGTGGGCTCGGTCACGTCCAGAAGCCCGGCCGCCACCATGGTGTTCATCACCGTCACCTCGTGGGCGTTGCACAAATGGGTGCCCAGAATCGAAGCCGTGGGCATTAGAATGCGCCGCTGACGCGTCCAGACCTGCGGCGCGTAGAAGGTGTAGCGCTTGCCGGCCATCGCCTCGGCGTAGATCACCCGCCCGCCGAACGGCCGCACCAGCGAAGAGGAGACGCCCAGCGTGTCCACCGCCGCGCGCTCGATCACCAGATCCGGCGCGCCGCGCGGATTGCCCGCTGAGCGCAAGAGCTTGCCCACGGCCGACCCGAAGGGCTTCAGGGTTTTCTGCTGGTAGTCGCGCACGCCGCGCTTGAACGCTTCGGTGTCGGTCTTGGAATCGGGAAGGCGCGGCATGGTGATCGGCCATTCAAACAATTCGCCGTCGCGGCGCTTGAGCGCCTCCAGGCTCACTACGCCTTCAACAGCGTCCTCAAGACCCAGCGATTGCAGGAATTCACGCTGGGAGTCGGTATAGGCCACGACCGCGATGCGCGCCTTGAACAGGCGCGCCGCCTCGATCATTTCGAGCCCGCGCTGATCGGCGAGTTCGTCCGATCCGGCGCCGTAATAGAGCAGAACCGATTCCCCGCCGCGCAGGCCCGCCCGGGCGAGCATCTCATCCGGGGTTGCCACACCGGGCTTGCCCATGAAGCTGAAATGATAGCCCGAAGACGCGCCGTAGAAGGCCAGCGACCCGCCCTCGGCGAGGAGCTGGAAGCTGCGCGGAAAGGCGCGTTCGCCAGCGTGGCTGACCACGAAGTCGGCCAGCTTGCCATCATTCATTTCGCGGTATCGCTTCAGGATCGGCTCGCCGGCCGCCTCCCAGGCCTTCGCCGCCTCAGGACCATCGGGCACCGGCGTAAAGGCGTCGGCGATCTCCGGATCTTTGCGGTTGATCGCTCCCACCGCGCCCTGCTCGGCGATGAACGCCGCGCGCTCTTCGCTTGAGACCAGGCCGGTGGCCGCAAGACCGGTGCGGATGCTGCTCTTCAGCGCATCAAGACCGGTGCCCGTCGCCGAGCCCTCGACGAAGATCGTCTTGCCCGGCGCGATCTGCAGCGTGGTGAACAGGCAGCGCGTGATCGTGCCCAGATTGAGCGTATAGGCGCCCGCCTGCTCCAGCGTCAGATCGGCCGGAGGCTTGTGAAGCTGCGGCGCCTGAACATTCAGGAACTGGGCGTGACTGCCGGTCTTGGTCTCATAGCCCTGAATGGCGAAGCCGGCGTACATGGGATCATCGCCCGCCGCCGGCGCCAGCAGATCGCTGGTGCCTGAGTAGACATTCACGAGATCGCCCACTTTTAAACGGCCCTCGGCCTTGGCCTCGGCGCCCAGCGCGGCGATCAGAGCCAGCCCGCCGGAGCCGGTGATCTGCACGTCCTCGTCATGGGAGTCGAACGGCGAGACCGGGATCCCGGTCAGCGCCCAGTTGTCGTTGAAATTGACCTCGGAGGTCAGCATGTAGACCAGCGCTTCATTCGGATCGGGACGGCGCACCGGTACGATCAGTTCGCGCTCATGGGTGGCCGGAGGACCAAAGCGCGGGGCCCCGGTGTCAGGATCGCGGGCGACGCCGAAGGCGAGCTGGTGGTCGGGGATCGGCGTCACGCCCGGATAAAACGGCGCGCCCACCGCCAGCATCTCGCCGGCCTCGATCAGGGCTTTCTTGCGCGGCTCATGCTCGGCGTCGATCCAGACGCCGTCGCGGCGTACGGGCAGCGGCGGGGCCTGCTTGTCAATGAACAGGCGAATACCGGTCTTGCCGCCTTCAGGATCGATGATCGCTTCGGCGAAGGCTTCCGCCTCCCGCTTGAGGCCCGCCGACATGCCAGACCGCCAACCGGTGGTGATGGCGTCAAGCGCCCTCGCTCCGGCCTTGTCGCGTTCGGCCCAGTCCAGCTGTTTCAGGACGCGCCCGACAAACGGGTCCTCAAGGGCTGCGTCCAGATCCGCCTCGCCGGGACCCTCCCAGCGCGACGACGCGGCGCGGCGTTCGGTGAAGGCGCGGCCCAGCGTGCTGTCCTCACCGTCGCGCACGAACTCCCGCACCGCCGCATGGGCGAGCGACAGCACGTCGTCGGCGCCGTCGGCGACCTGATCAATGGCGCCCAGCGCCAGCGCCGCCTCGGCGTTAATTGCCCGGCCGCCCAGGATCATTTCCAGCGCGCGGGTCAGCCCGTATTCGGGATCGCGATCAGCGAGCAGGCGCGGCAGGCGCTGCGTGCCGCCATAGCCCGGCAGCAGGCGCAGATTGATTTCCGGCTGGCCGAACCGGGCGGTCGGCTCGGCGATGCGATAATGACAGGCGAGGGCGAACTCCATGCCGCCGCCCAGCGCCAGGCCCTGGATCGCGGCGATGCAGGGCTTGGTCATCCGCTCGATCCTTGAAAAGGCGAGCTGGGCGTTGGCCGGCAGAGCCATGGCCTCGGAGACCGAGTTCACCTCTTCAAGCATCTGGCGAATATCGGCGCCGGCTACGAACGAGCTCGAGCCTGACCCCGTAAACACCACGGCGGCCACATCGTCCTTGCGCGAGAGGTGCTCGACAATGGTCGCCAATTCATCAATGGCGCGCTCGTTCAGCGCGTTCACCGGCGGATTGTTGACGATGACGGTGGCGACCCGCTTGCCCTCGGCGGCGGTGTTGTACTGGACCAGGAAGTAGCGATAGCGCTCGAAAAGCTTCTGATCTTCGGAGAATTTCTGGCGGGTGCGCCACTCGTCCACCACCCAGCGCAGCGCATCCAGGCTTTCAGGATTGCGCAGCGTCGTCACATCGCCGACATCGCCGCCCTCCACGATGGCCCGCACCATGCGGCGCATGTATTTGCCGCTTCGGGTTTCAGGAAATTCCGGCACCTCGAGAAAGTCCGACGGCACGGCGACCGCGCCCTTTTCGGTGCGCACCAGATCAGTGAGGCGCCGCTTGTCATCCAGCGTCAGCCTTGCGCCCGGCGCCGGGGTGACGAAAGCCACCGGCGTGACGCCCTTTTCACGGTGGGGCGCGCCGATCACCAGAACATTGCCCACGGGCGAGTTGGGATCCAGCGCCTTGTCTCGCAGGATCGCGCCCTCGATTTCCTCGGTCCCGATGCGGTGGCCGGAGACATTGATCACATCGTCTGAACGCCCGTGCAGCGAGAACGAGCCGTCATCATGGGCGATGGCGAAATCGCCCTGGGTATAGGCCCAGGCGCCGTTCCAGCGTCGCCAGTAGGCGTCGGCGTAGCGCTCGCAATCGCCGGCCCAGCCGCTCTTCACATGCGTGCCCGCCCCGGATGTCTCCACGGCAAAATTGGCCGTGTCGCCCCAGATCGTACGCGCCAGATAGGGATAGGGCAGCGCGATGACGATCTCGCCCTTCTCGCCGCGCTCGGCCCTGCGCCACGGCGCCCCGCCGGCCTCTGTTCGATTAAGCACCGCCGGCTCGCTTGCAGACGGGCCGGCCTCTGCGTCCTCCACCCACACATCGCCCACGATCCAGGGCAGCGGGTAGGTGTGCGCGTCGGCGCGCAGCTGGAAATCGGGATTGCCGTAGAAATGGGTCCAGACGATCCCGCCATGTTCGGTCGCCCAGTAGGAATTGATGTACCAGGGCGTCAGGTGCTGCATGGCGAAGGCCTGGACCGGCGGCGAGACCGGCTCGGCGCAGAACGTCGCCGCGCGCAGCGAAGACAGATCGTATTGCTTCAGATCGCTGAGGTTTTCCGGATCGGACATGATCGATTTCAGGAAGGTCACGCCCGCCTTGAAGATATCGACCTTGTAGCGCTCGATGATCGAGGCGAAGCGACCGGCGTGGGGGAAGACCGGAGAGCCTTCGGCGATCACCGAAGTCACCCGCGTCAAAAGCGCCGCGGCGATGAGATAGGACTGGCCGGTGATCCATCCGGGATCAGCCACCACATACATCACGTCGCCGGGACGCGCGTCGAAGGAGACCGCCATCGTTGCGGCGAGCCCGGCGCAATAGCCGCCATGGACGTGCACCACGCCCTTGGGCTTACCGGTGGAGCCCGACGTGTAGATGATGAAGTTTGGATATTCCGCGTCCACCGGCAAGGGCGGACAGGCGGCCCAGACCGCCCGCACGAAATCGCCGTCAGGCAGCGCCATCAGCGCGTCTTCATCGGCGAGGTCAAAACCCGCCTTGCGCGCGGCGTCCAGCAGGCCCTGCCCGGCCGCGTCGGTGAGCTCATGGCTCCAGCGATCGCGCGAGGCGGTCCAGTTCAGCTCGGCCTGTCCGGTGTGGCGCACCACGATCACGGTGTCGGCCCGCGGCGGGGAATCCACCAGGGCGGCCGCAGCGGCGATGCGCAGGCGCGCCGCCTGCTCGGCGCTGATCGAGCCGGTCTGGCCCATTTCAGTTAGGGCCCGGCCAACGCCGCGCATGACGTCGGAACGCTCCACTGTGACTTCGCCGGCCAGCGTTTCGTCCACGGCGCGCCGGATATGGGCGGCGTCCGCGTCGGTGACGCCCAGCGCCGGATCGTCCAGCGTGGTGTTCAGGATGGAGCGGGCCACAGACACGGCGATGAAATTGTCCAGCGCCGGGTCGGTATAGCTGGGCTTGAACGCCACGAGCTGGGCGTTGCGATAGCTGCCGTCGGCGGTGACCACAACGCGCGCGCCGGCGTCGGCGATGCGGTCCGACAGCGTCTTGTCGCTGAAGCCGCCGAACACCGGCGTATAGAGAATCCCCATCCGCTTGGCCGCTTCGGTCCAGAAGATCTGCTCGGGTATGTTGGGCATGTTCAGCGCGATGCGGTCGCCGGCCTTAAGGCCAAGCTCCTTGAGCGCCAGGGCGCATTTGGCGCTCTCCAGAAGCAGGCGCTTGCGCGACACTTCGTAGGCGTCCACCGGACCGCCGCGCCCGTCATTGTCGGACATGTTCCAGCGGTCGCCTTCAAAGATCAGCGCCGCCTCGTCGCCATGGCCGGCCAGCACGTGGCGGTCCACCTCGTTGAAGGCGGCGTTGGTCAGACCGCCCTCAAACCAGCGAAAACTGGGCGGATGATCGCCGTTGAAAGCGCGGCCCCAGGGCTCGAAGCTTTCCGGCAGATCCAGATCCACCGGCGCGCCCGTGCGCGCGTCCCAGCCGGTCCAGCCACCCTTCGCCGCATCGAAATACGCCCAGACGCCCGCCTCGCCATGATCAGGCAGCAGCCAGCACAGATTTCGCTTGGCCAGATCGCCATGGAAGCGGCCGGGATCGTCAAGACAGGCCTCACGCATGGCGCGCCAGGCGTCGGCGTCGACGATCGCGTTGCGCTCAGGCCCACTCGGACTTGTGACTGGATTGCTCAGAACGCCTCTCCCCCTGACGAAATCGGTGCGCCATAAAAACAGCCGGCCGCGTTCGTTGATGCAGACGCGATCCGGCTTGAAAAGGCGCCGATATCAAAACGGTAGCTGAGGAAAAGCGGCGCGTCCATGGACAGCAAAGGCCGCGTCTCAATTATTTCTAATCTATTGGCTTTACAGTTCTTTATCTCGTTCCGAGCGCCTTCCGCCGGTCAATGCCTCACCTTAAAGACTCGCGCCCGGGTGGTCTTCCCGCGGTCCGCGACAGCGCGCGCGGTGAGGGGTCTGCCGGCCTGAAACGACGACACGGACAGGGCCACGCGCCGTCGTCGGGTGCGGCTCTGATGACGAGCCTCCCCTCGCGCCTGGCTGCAGGCAGCCCGCCCGACACTGCTCAATAGCGCCAACGCGGCGTCGGCGCCGCCCAAAGCGTCTGGGAGCGCCCGCGCCTTCGTCAATGTGAGAGGCTAAGCCGGAGCGCATTCAGCATCTGACCCCTTACGTGCCGATGGGGCATCTGTTGGAGTTGGAGCTGGATCAATATCGACAGCCCCACCGCATTGTTTTCATGAGCGTTCTAGGGGAACGCTGGCGGAGAGGGAGGGATTCGAACCCTCGGAACGCTTGCACGCTCAACGGTTTTCGAGACCGCCCCGTTCGACCACTCCGGCACCTCTCCGAGTGGAAGCGCGGTGTTTGGCCCATCGACGCGGTGAAATCAAGAGGGTGCGGCGCCCGGTTTCATCCAGGCGGGGGCGCCGGGCGCATTGACTCTGCGCGCCTCATCCGACTATATCGCGCGCTCTCGCCTGCGCCCGGATCGCTCCGGGCGGAGCGTTGATGTGTTCACAACGCCGGATCGTATGAGAACCGGCGAAGAAAAAGGGCTCCGACCGGGTGGTCTTCTATAGAGGGCGCGCTCGCGAAACGGATCCGAAATGAAAAGGACAAGGCCATGTACGCGGTCATCAAAACCGGCGGCAAACAATATCGTGTCGCCTCAGGCGACGTTTTGCGGATCGAGAAGCTCGACGCCGAAGCCGGGGACGTCGTCAGCTTTGACGAAGTCCTCATGGTCGGCGGCGAAGGCGACACCACTGTGGGCGCGCCCCTGGTGAGCGGCGCGGCGGTGACGGCCAACGTGCTCGACACCCGCAAAGACAAGAAGATCAAGGTCTTCAAGAAGCGCCGCCGTCAGAATTATCGCCGCAACAAGGGCCACCGCCAGTGGATTTCCGTGATCTCCATCCAAGAGATCCTGAAGCCCGGTGAGAAGTCCAAGCTGTCCGGCAAAGCCAAAACCGCGAAGACCGCCGAAGCCCCCGCTGAAGCTCCCAAGGCCGATGCGAAGGCTGACAAGCCCGCCGCGAAGAAAGCCGCCGCCAAGCCGGCCGCCGCCAAATCCGCTGCGGCCGACGATCTGACCCAGCTCACCGGTGCGGGCCCCGCCTTCGCCACCAAGCTGAACGACGCCGGCGTAACGAGCTTTGTTCAGATCGCCGCCTGGAACGCAGCCGAGATCGAGCGCCTCGACGGCGAGATCTCTGGTCTGAAGGCCAAAGCCGAAAAAGGCGACTGGGTCGCTGAAGCCAAGAAACTCGCCGGCAAGTAAGGCCGCGCGCACCGAATCTGAAGGGAGAGCACCATGGCTCACAAAAAAGCAGGCGGTTCGTCGCGCAACGGTCGCGACAGTGCAGGCCGGCGCCTCGGCGTCAAGAAATCCGGCGGTCAGCACGTGATCCCGGGCAACATCATCATCCGCCAGCGTGGCACGAAGTATTATCCCGGCGACAACGTGGGCATGGGCAAGGATCACACCCTGTTCGCGCTCACCGAGGGCCGCGTCGCCTTCCGTAAGAAGAAAGACGACAAGACCTTCGTGTCCATCGCCCCGCTCGCCGAGGCCGCTGAATAGGGCGATCGCACCATAGCGGTCGCCTCTCCCAAAGGGGCGATCCGGTCAGGAACAAGGGGAGACGGATCGCCGTCTCCCCTTTTTTCATACCCCTCTCCGCCTGGACAGGAGGCGAAGATGACGGCCATGACCGAACCGACCGCTCGCCCGCGCGCGCCCGACATCATCGAGACCGAACGCCTGACCCTGCGCCCGCTCACGCTGGACGATGCAGGCTGGGTGAGCCGTGAAAGCGGTCGCTATGAGGTGGCCTCCAAGCTCGCTTTCGTGCCAAGCCCGAACCCGGCGCTGGCCGCGGAGATGTTCATCCTCGCCGCGCGCGCCAATGAAGCCAATCGCGGCGATCTCTTCCGCGCTGTGATCGACAAGGCGACCGGAGACGGCGCCGGCCTGGTGTCCGCCACCGTGCGCGGCGACGGGCGGCGCGAGCTTGGGTACTGGTACGCGCCGTTCTTCTGGAGCAAGGGCTACGCCAGCGAAGCCGGCCGCGCCCTTCTGGACGCGGTGATCGCCATGGGCGCGCACAGCTTCCATGCCGGCTATTTCGCTCATAATCCCGCCTCGGCGCGGGTCCTGGAGAAGCTGGGCTTCTCCCATGACGGCGACGAGGCGCCGCAATTTTGCACCGCCGCCATGAAGAGCCTGCCCCACAAGGGCATGGGGCTCGAAATCACGCCCTGAAGGGTCTAAAGCTCCGCCATGAAATTTCTTGATCAAGCCAAAGTCTTCATCAAATCCGGCCACGGCGGAGCGGGCAGCGTCTCGTTCCGGCGTGAGGCCTATGTGGAATATGGCGGGCCGGACGGCGGCGACGGCGGCAAGGGCGGCGATGTCTGGGCCGAGGCGGTGGACGGGCTGAACACCCTCATCGACTACCGCTATCAGCAGCATTTCAAGGCCGAGCGCGGCCTGCATGGCGCCGGGCGCAACCGCACCGGGCGTGACGGCGAACCCACCGTGCTGAAAGTGCCGGTGGGCACCCAGATCCTGGACGACGATCAGGAGACCGTGCTCGCCGACCTCACCGAGATCGGACAGCGCGTGCTGCTGGCCGGCGGCGGGCGCGGCGGCAAGGGCAACGCCCACTTCAAGACCAGCCGCAATCAGGCGCCGCGCATATCCCAGCCGGGCGAAGACGGCGAGGAGCGCTGGCTGTGGCTGCGTCTGAAGCTGATCGCCGACGCCGGGCTGATCGGTCTGCCCAATGCCGGCAAATCCACCTTCCTGTCCGCAGCCAGCCGTGCGCACCCGAAGATCGCCAGCTATCCCTTCACCACCCTGCATCCCAATCTGGGCGTGGTGGAGATGGGCGATTCAAACCGCTTCATCCTGGCCGACATCCCCGGCCTCATCGAAGGCGCCCACGAGGGCGCAGGCGTCGGCGACCGCTTCCTGGGTCATATCGAGCGCTGCGCCCTTCTGGTGCACCTCATCGACTCCACCGGCGAAGACCCGCTGGACGCCTACCGCATCGTGCGCGGCGAGCTGGACGCCTATGGCGCCGGGCTGGAGGACAAAACCGAGATCATCGCGTTGAACAAGACTGATGCGGCCGATCCTGAAACCGTCGAGGCGCTGGCCGCCGAGCTTGCCGAACGCACAGGCTGCAGGATCTATCGCGTGTCCGGCGTCAGCGGTGACGGGGTGAAGCCTCTGCTGGGGCTGATCTGGGACGCCGTTGACGGCCGCCGCAAGGCTGAAGCCGCCGCCCGCGAAGCCGCTGAGGCGGAGGCGCGCGGCGAAACCGGCTGGACGCCTTGAGTACGGCCGCCGCGGCGCTGACGCGCGCGCGGCGCGTCGTCGTCAAGCTGGGTTCGGCCCAGCTCATGGATGCGCGCACTGGCGCGCGCACCGACCGATTCAACGCCTTGGCCGCCGACCTGGCGGATCTCAGATCAGCCGGCCGGGACATTGTGCTGGTCAGTTCCGGCGCCGTAGCGCTGGGCCGGCCGCGCCTGGGGTTTTCAGCCGGCGAAGGCCTGACCCTTGAACAAAAGCAGGCCTGCGCCGCCGCTGGACAGGCAAGGCTGATCCAGATGTGGGACGCGGCGCTGGCCCCTCACGGCCTGCCCGCAGCCCAGGCGCTGCTGAGCCCTGCGGACACCGAACACAGGCCGCGCTGGCTGAACGCGCGCGCCACGCTGGAGACCCTGATCGCGCGCGGCGCGGTCCCGGTGATCAATGAGAACGACACCGTGGCGACCCAGGAATTGCGCTTTGGCGATAATGACCGCCTCGCCGCGCGCACCGCGCAGCTGGTGGGCGCCGACCTTCTGGTGCTGCTGTCTGATGTCGACGGTCTTTATACCGATGATCCCAAAAAACCCGGCGCGGCCCATGTGCCCGACATCCCCGAAATCACGCCGGAGATCGAGGCCATGGCCGGGCCGGCGCGGGCCGGCGGCGCGGGCACTGGCGGCATGGCGAGCAAAATAGCGGCGGGGAAGATCGCCGTGGGTTCGGGCTGCGCCATGATCATTGCGCGCGGCGATGTGGATCATCCGCTCGCGGCGATCGCGGCGGGCGCGCCCGCCAGCCTGTTTCACGCCAGCTTGAGCCCGGAAAGCGCGCGGCGCGCCTTCATCACCGGATCGCTGGCCATCTCGGGCCGCCTGATCCTGGACGCCGGCGCCCACGCGGCGGTGCTGACCGGCAAAAGCCTTCTGCCGGCCGGCGTCACGGCGGTGGGGGGCCGGTTTCGCAGGGGCGAGGCGGTGGTTCTGGCGGGTCCGGACGGCCGCGCCTTCGCCGCTGGAATCGCCGGCTATGACGACCATGAGGCGCGCGCCATCGCCGGGCTCCGCACGGCGGAGATCGAGGCCGCGCTCGGCTATCGCCGCGGCGCCGCACTGGTGCATGCCGGCGACGTCGTGCTTGACTGACCGCCTGACCCACTGACCGCTCATCAAGGAACCCCCGCTTGGCCTTTCCCGGACGCCCTGCTTTCAAAACCGAAGCGCTCTGCCCGGGCATGACGGTGGGGCTGTATGGCGGCACGTTTGATCCGCCTCACGCCGGCCATGTCCATGTGGCGCGCAGCGCCATGAAGCGGCTGGGGCTGAACCGCGTCTGGTGGCTGGCGAGCCCCGGTAACCCGTTCAAGGAGAATGCGCCTGCGCCGCTGTCCGAACGGCTCAACCTGATCGAGAAAGCCGCGCCCGAGCCGCGGATGGTGGCCACCGGTCTTGAGGCGGATCTGGCGTCCAGCCGCACCGTGGATGTGATCGCCTGGCTGCAGGCGCGCCACCCGGGGGTGCGCTTTGTCTGGATCATGGGGGCGGACGGGCTGGCCGAGCTGCACCGCTGGCGCCACTGGACCGAGATCGCCAGGCGCGTGCCGATCTGCGTGGTGTCACGCCCGGGATCCGGCCTCGCCGCGCGCCTGTCTCCGGCGGCGCGGCGCATGGCGCGCCACCGCCTTTTGCCCAGCCGCGCGCGCGCCCTAACTGTCACGGTCCCAGGGTGGACTTATCTCACCGAGCCGTTACACCCTCACGCCTCGCGTGAGCTGCGCGGATCGCGATAGGTCCGCCCCTCTTCCGCCCCCTTCTTCCGCCCTAGAAGCGAGCCCGACCTTTCATGAGTGAGACAGCCAGGACAGGCGCCGACGCGCTGGCCTTTTACGAAGATCTGCACCCGTCCGCCGGCGATTTCAAAAGCGACGTGCTGGCCGGACTGTCCAAGCCGCAAAAGGCGCTGCAGCCGAAATATTTTTACGACAAGGCCGGCTCTGAGATCTTCGACCGCATCACCGAGGCGCCCGAATATTATGTGATGCGCACCGAGCTCGCCCTGCTGGACGAGATCGGGCCGCAGGTGCGTGAGCGCGCCGGACCGGGCGCGGTGGTGCTGGAGCCCGGCGCCGGATCGAGCCTGAAGATTCGCAAGCTGCTCGACGTGCTCGATGCGCCGGCCGCCTATGTCGGCATGGATATTTCCGGTGAGCATGTGCGCGAGGCTTGCGAGGCGATCGCCGCCGACCATCCCGCTCTGCCGGTGGGCGCGGTGTGCCACGATTTCACCCGCGATCTGGACTTAAGCGCGCTGCCGCTTCCCAACGGTCGGCGGATCACCTTCTTTCCCGGCTCCACCATCGGCAATTTCGAACTCATCGACGCGCTGGCGCTGCTAAAAACCCTGCGTGGCTGGCTGCGCCCCGGCGACGTGCTGCTCATCGGGGTCGATCTCAGGAAGGACAAGGAAACGCTGGAGGCCGCCTATGACGACGCCGGCGGCGCCACCGCAGACTTCAACTACAACCTCGTCAAGCGAATCAATTCAGAGCTGGACGGCGATCTCGACGTGTCCGGACTGAAATACCGGGCGCACTGGAATCCCTACCGTTCGCGCGTTGAGATGTATCTTCAGGCGATGCGCGACATGGCGTTCACCGTGGCCAGGCGCAAATTCGTGATCCGCGAGCACGAGACCATCCACACTGAAAACTCACACAAATTCACCGTGAGCACCTTCCAGGATTTGGCGGTTGCGGCCGGGTTCTCGCCCGCCCATGTGTGGGTCAGCAGCGCTGCGCCGTTCTCCATTCACTGGCTCGAATACGGCGACAAAGCGTGATATGAGGGGCTTTGGTACAACAAGGGAGCTTGGACGCTGTCCATAGAACTCAATCGCCGCGACACTGACGCGGGCCCGGCCCTCGACGCCGAGCCTGAGAGCCTGATCGCGGCCGATGCGCTGGAAGAGCTCGTGCTCTCCACGCTCGACGATGACAAAGCCGAAGATGTCGTCGCCATCGACCTTCAGGGCAAATCCTCGATTTGCGACGTGATGGTGGTCGCCACCGGCCGGTCCAACCGGCATGTGGGCGCCATCGCCGACCACCTTGTGCGCAAGCTCAAGGAAGCCGGCCACGGCCGCGCGCGGGTCGAGGGTCTGCGGACCTGCGACTGGGTGCTGATCGATGCGGGCGACGTGATCGTCCACGTCTTCCGCCCCGAAGTGCGCCAGTTCTATGATCTAGAGAAGATGTGGTCGGTCGCTCCTGGCGGCGCGGCCTGATCTGACGCTTCGTGCGCTGTGAAATCCGCGCCGTCGGCCGGTTGAAGGCGGGGCCCGAGCGCATGCTGGTCGATGACTGGCTCGCCCGGGCGACGGTGCTGGGCCGCTCCCACGGACTCGGGCCGTTCACAGAGCGCGAAACCGATCCTCGAAGCCTGAAAGACAAGGCCGCCGAAACCCGCGCCCTTATCGACGGTCTGTCGCCCGGCGCCTTGGTCGTGGCCATGGACGAAACCGGCAAGGATCTCGGCTCCACCGCCTTCGCCGAGATTCTGGCGCGGTCTCGCGACGACGGCGTGCGCGAGGCGGCCTTCCTGATCGGCGGCGCCGACGGCCATGCCCGCGACCTCCTGCCTGACGGCGCGCGGCTTTTAAGCTTTGGGAAGGCGACCTGGCCTCACCTGCTGGCGCGGGCCATGCTCAGCGAACAGCTCTATCGCGCGGTCACCCTGATCGCCGGAACGCCTTACCACCGCGAGGGATGATGCTCGCCCTGCTCGCCGCCGCCCTTTTGAGCGCCCAGGAACCGCCGCAGGCCGAGCGCCTGGACGATCTGGAAACCCAGGCTGAAGACCTGCGAGAGCAGGCGCGCGCCCGTTCCCTCGCCGCAGAAGCCGCCGAGGCCGAAATCGCGGAGCTGCAACGCCGCCTGGTGGAGGCCGCCGAACGCGTCCGGGCCCGCGAGGCCGAGGCCGAGGCCGCGGCTGCACGCATGGCCGGGCTGGAGGCTGAGGAAGCCGCCCTGGTGGCGCGTCTCACTGAAGACCGCGCCGGGCTGGCGCGCGTGCTCGCCGCCCTTCAACGCATCGAAATGGCCGACCCGCCCGCCCTGGCCGTGACGCCGGACGACGCGGCGGAGGCCGCGCGCGCGGCCGGATTGCTGGCGCACATCGCGCCGCAGCTGCAAGCGCGCGCCGACGCGGTCAATCGCCGGCTGGCCGAGCTCGATCGCCTGCGCGAGGAGCTGCAGGCCCAGAGCGTTCAGCTGATCAGCGCGCGCGACGCTCTCTCCATCACCCGCGGCGAAGTGACCCGCCTGATCGAGGAACGCCGCGCGGCCCAGGCCGGCCTTCGCGCCGAGGCCGACGATCTGTCCCGCCGGGCCGCGCGCATCGCCGCCGAAGCCGGCGATCTTCGCGAGCTTGTGACCGAGATCCGGCGGATGGCGTCCGTGTCGCCGCGCCCGGCGCCGCGCCCTGAAACGCCGGACCTGACGCCGGATGGCGCCGGCGCGATTCCCACACCACGACCGCGCCCGGTTCCGTATGAGCCAGGGGTTCTGGTGGACGCCCAGCCGCTGACCGAGCCGACGCAGACCTTGCGCTTTGCTGACATGCGCGGTCGGCTTCGCCCGCCGGCGCGCGGCGATCTGGCGGTGAGCGCCGGCGATCGCGGGCCCGACGGGCTGAGGCGCGACGGAGTCTGGTTCGAGACCAGCCCCGGCGCCCAGGTGAGCGCGCCGTTCGACGGCGAAGTTGTCTATGCCGGCCCATTTCAGGACTTCGAAGGCGTCTTGATGATCAACACGCCGGACGGATACACTCTCGTTCTGGGCGGGTTGGGCCTTCTTTTCGCCTCCGAAGGCCAGTCTCTTCTTATCGGTGAACCGGTGGGAGTCATGCCGGACCGTGCAAATCCGGCTCCGATGCTCTATCTGGAGATACGACGCAGTTCGCAAGACGCCGCCGACCCCGAGGACTGGCTCCGGCCCGAATTTCGCAGAGGCTGAGACGCACCGCCCCCGGCGTGACCAAGGATGAACCGCATGCGCTTACATATCCTCGCCTCCGCAGTGATTTTCGGCCTTGGCGCGGCGACCCTCGCCGTGTCGGCCAAGGGCGATGACGGCTCGCGCGAGCAGACCTTCCGTCAGCTCGACCTGTTCGCAGACGTCCTGACGAGGATCGAGTCCGACTACGTGACCGATCCCGACAAGGCCGAGCTCATCGAGAGCGCCATTGACGGCATGCTCCAGGCCCTCGACCCCCATTCCAGCTATCTCAGCCCGGACGATTTCCAGGACATGCAGGTGTCCACCCGCGGCGAGTATGGCGGCGTCGGCATTGAAGTGACCATTCGCGACGAGATGATCACCATCATCTCGCCTATCGCTGAAACCCCGGGCGAGCGCGCCGGGCTGGAGCCGGGCGACCGCATCATCGCGGTGGACGGCGAAAGCATGCTGGGCGCGGACATGAATGAAGCGGTGGACCGCATGCGCGGCCCGGCCGGCGAACCTGTGATCCTCACCATTGCGCGCGAGGGCGTCGATCCGTTCGACGTCACCGTGGTGCGCGACATCATTGAGGTCCGCGCGGCCAACTGGCGCATGGAGGAAGACGATACGCCTTACCTGCGCATCACCACATTCAACGAGCATACGACCGAGAACGTGGTGGCCGGCATACGCGACCTCACCGAGGCCAATGGCGGCCCGCTGGCCGGCCTGGTGCTGGATTTGCGCTCTAATCCGGGCGGTCTTCTGGACCAGTCGGTGAGCGTCTCCAGCCTTTTCCTGGACGGCGGCGAGGTGGTCTCCACCCGAGGCCGCGATCCGCGCGACACCCAGCGCTATAACGCCGATCCCGGCGACATGCTGAACGGCGCGCCCATAGTGGTGCTGATCAATCAGGGCTCGGCCAGCGCTTCGGAAATTGTCACCGGCGCGCTCAAAGATCGTGAGCGGGCGACCGTTCTGGGGCTGACCAGCTTCGGCAAGGGCTCCATGCAGACGGTGATCCCCCTGCGCGGCGGCCGCGACGGCGCGCTGCGCCTGACCACGGCGCGCTATTACACACCGGCGGGCGTGTCGATCCAGGCCACCGGCATCCTTCCCGATATCGCCGTTTCGGGCCGCCGCATCGACCCTGAGGCGCCCCAACGCTTCACCGAGGCGGACCTGCGCAATTCGCTGGGCAATGAGACCGGTGAGGAGCGCGCCGAGATCGACACCGAAGCCGTAGAGCAGCCCCCGGAAGACTGGCCCGAAGGCGAGGACTATCAGCTCTCGCGCGCCATTGAGGTCCTGCAAGCCATGATGACCCGAGACCAGGCCGCTCTGGAACGCTAATAACGATGGTGCGCCGAGCCCTTACGGGTTCGGCGCGCCATCGTTAACGCTTCTTTACGTCTGGCGGCGTTAAGCCTTTGAAGTCGAATCGCGCGCCCTGTGCGCGCGCCCGAATCGAGGCGATTTACCATGGCCGGACCGTCCCGTGATCCTTCGCCCTTGCGCGGCCCGCTGCTGGCGGGCCTTGGCGCCGCCGTGTTGCTTGCGGGCGCCGCCGGAGCCCTGGCTTGGCTGGCCGGCGCCGATCCCGGTCCCGCCGGCGCCACCGCCGACATCTCCAGACCTGAACCTGTTGTGGTCGCTGACGCAGGCCCGGGCGACCCCTTCACCCAGAACCTGGCCGAAGAGGTGAGCCTTCCCGGCGTCACTGACACCGAAACCGCGCTCGAGGCCGCGCCGCCCGAGCCCGCGCGACGCCCACGCGGACCGACAGCGCCTCTCGCCGGCCTATATGAGCCCGGCCCTGGCGGTCCGCTTCCCGTCATCGCCGCCGACGGCCGGCGCCCCGACGGGGTCTACGCCAAGGCGTTCGACGGCGTCGCCGACGCGCCCACCATCGCGGTCGTCGTCGGGGGTCTCGGTCTGTCCGAGAGCCTCACCCGGCGCGCCATCGACACGCTGCCCTCTGAGGTGACGCTGAGCTTCGCCGCCTATAGCGACAATCTGCAGGACTGGATCGACGCGGCGCGCGCCGACGGGCACGAAGTGCTCATCGAGCTGCCTATGGAGCCGTTCGATTATCCCAACAATGATCCCGGCCCCCACACCCTGCTCGCCGAAGCCGGCGCCGTGGAGAACCGCCGCCGTCTGCTGACGCTTCTGTCGCGCGGGGCGGGCTACGCCGGCGTCGCCAATTATCTCGGCGCCCGGCTTGGCGCCGCGCAGGATCCGCTTACCGCTGTGTTCGCCGATCTGGAGGCGCGCGGGCTGTCCATCTTCCATGACGGCTCGGGGCGCCGCCCGGTGCTGGAGGGCGCGGCCGCCGCCGCCGGCGCGAAGCTGGCGCTGGCCGACCGGGTGGTGGACGGCGATCCAAGCCCCAACGCCATCGACGCGCGCCTTCTGGAGCTTGAGGCGCTGGCGCTGCAGAACGGCGCCTCGCTGGGCTCTGGGTTCGCCTATCCAGCCACCGTGGACACAGTGGCCGCCTGGGCCGAGGATCTCGCCTCGCGCGGCTATCAGCTTGCGCCGGCCAGTTATGTCATGCGCCTGCGACAGGCCGACGCCGGGCCGGAGACATGAGCACGGACAGGACAGACGGCGTTGCAGGCGCACCGGCCGACGCCTTTCCCGAACACCGCCCCAATGTGGGCGTGGTGCTGTTCAACAGCACCGGACTGGTCTGGGTGGGGCGGCGATACGCCACCACCGGCCCGCATAACTGGCAGTTTCCCCAAGGGGGCGTTGATCCGGGCGAAGACGTTGAAAGCGCGGCCCTGCGCGAGTTGTACGAAGAGACCGGGATCACCACCGACCTGGTTGAGAAGCTGGGCGATATCCCGGGCTGGGTCGCGTATGATTTTCCGCGCGAAGTCCTTGGCCAGCGCAAGAAGAACCGCTGGAAGGGTCAGAAGCAGCGCTGGTTCGCCTATCGCTTCATCGGCGCCGATAGCTGTTTCGACCTGAAAGCCGTCCCGCCCCAGGAATTCGACGCCTTCAAATGGGTCCCGCTACGAGACACGCCCGAGCTGATCATCCCCTGGAAGCGGCCGGTCTACGAGACGGTCGCGCAGGGGTTCGCGGCGTTTGCGGTTTAGAGCAGAGGTCGCGGACTGACCGCAGACGCCAGTTCAGCTTGTTTCGGATCTCCACCGCCCGTAATCAAAAAAAGCCCCGCTCCATCGAGCGGGGCTTTTCAATCTTTAGGTCCGTCGTCTAGCGCTAGTTTCGGATCGCGGACATCAGGGCTTCGAGCTTGTGGACGAGGTTTTCCGCGTCGCGCTCTTCGGCTTCGTCGCGGGCCTGGCCCAGATCCTCGCGCGCTTCGGTGAGCTGGCGCTCCACCTCGGCGGGGTCGATCTCGGTGAGATCGATGGCTTCTTCGGCCAGGATCGTGAGGCCGTCCGGCGTCACTTCGGCGAAACCGCCATGGATGAAGGTGCGGGTCACCTGGGCGCCGTCATGGATGGCGATGGCGCCGGAGCGGATCGTGGACATGAAAGGCGCATGGCCGGCGAGCACGCCGAAATCGCCTTCGCTGCCTGGCACGACCACCATGTCCACCTCACCGGCGAACACCCGCGCTTCGGGCGCGACCAGATCAAAGTGCAGCTTGTCAGCCATCGGGCTTCATCTCCCTGGACACCGGGCGGCGATAAAGAGTGAGGAATGCTTCCCTCACCCGATCGCCTTAGTACGGACTTACATCCTGGATGCAGTCCGAATGTTTCAGAACCGGCTCAGCGCCGGATCTTGTCGCTACGCCGCGTCGGCCGCGAGTTGCTCGGCTTTCTTCACCGCGTCCTCGATCGTACCAACCATGTAGAAGGCCGGCTCGGGCAGGTGATCGTATTCACCGTCGCAGATGGCCTTGAAGCCCTTCACGGTGTCTTCGATGGGCACCTGAATCCCCGGTGAACCGGTGAAGACTTCGGCCACGTCGAAGGGCTGAGAGAGGAAGCGCTCGATCTTGCGGGCGCGCGCCACGGTCAACTTGTCCTCTTCGGACAGCTCGTCAATGCCCAGGATCGCAATGATGTCCTGCAGCGCCTTGTAACGCTGGAGGACTTCCTGCACGCGCCGGGCGGTCTGATAGTGCTCTTCACCAACAATGCGGGGCTCGAGGATGCGCGAGCTGGAATCCAGCGGGTCAACGGCCGGATAGATGCCCTTTTCGGCGATGGAGCGGTTGAGAACCGTCGTCGCGTCCAGGTGGGCGAAGGTGGTGGCCGGCGCCGGGTCGGTCATGTCATCCGCGGGCACGTACACCGCCTGCACCGAAGTGATCGAACCCTTGTTGGTAGAGGTGATGCGTTCCTGCAGCGCGCCCATGTCGGTGGACAGCGTCGGCTGATAGCCCACCGCGGAGGGGATGCGGCCCAGCAGCGCGGACACTTCGGCGCCGGCCTGAGTGAAGCGGAAGATGTTGTCCACGAAGAACAGGACGTCCTTGCCCTCTTCGTCGCGGAAGTATTCGGCCTGGGCCAGGCCGGCGAGCGCGACGCGGGCGCGGGCGCCCGGCGGCTCGTTCATCTGGCCGAAGACCAGGGCGCAGCGCGAGCCTTCGGCCGAGCCGTCATGGGCCTTGGGGTCCTGGTTCACCCCGGATTCGATCATCTCGTAGTAGAGATCGTTGCCTTCGCGGGTGCGCTCGCCGACGCCGGCGAACACCGAGTAGCCGCCGAACAGCTTGGCGATGTTATTGATCAGCTCCTGGATGAGCACGGTCTTGCCCACACCCGCGCCGCCGAACAGGCCGATCTTCCCGCCCTTGGCGTAGGGGCAGAGCAGGTCGACGACCTTGATGCCGGTGGGCAGGATTTCCGCTTCGGTGGATTGCTCTTCGAAAGTCGGGGCCGAGCGGTGAATCGGGGCCATCTTGACGCCCTTGACCTCGCCGGCTTCGTCGATCGGCTGACCCGTTACATTCAGGATGCGTCCGAGCGTCGCCGGGCCCACCGGAACCATGATCGGCGAGCCGGTGTCGGTGACGTCCTGGCCGCGGCGCAGACCCTCGGTCGCGTCCATCGCGATGGTGCGCACGGCGTTCTGGCCCAAATGCTGGGCGACTTCCAGAACCAGCTTGCGGTCACCGTTATAGGTTTCCAGCGCGTTCAGGATCTCGGGCAGCCCGCCGTCGAAGTCCACGTCCACGACCGCGCCGGTGACCTGGGTGATACGGCCCTTGAGATTGCTCATCGTCTCAGCCTCTCGTCTTTCTCGTTCGGCGGCGTGCTCGGCCTGCCGGAAGTATAATGGTTCGCCCTAGACCGCCGCTTCGGCGCCGGAGATGATCTCGATCAGCTCGTTGGTGATCTTGGCCTGGCGGCTACGGTTGTACTGAAGGTTCAGCTTGTCGATCAGGTCGCCGGCGTTGCGCGTCGCGGAGTCCATGGCGGCCATCTTGGCCCCCATTTCGCCCGCCGCGTTTTCCAGCAGCGCCGACAGGATGACCGTGTTCACATAACGCGGCAGGAGCTCGGAGAGGATCGTCTCCTCATCGGGCTCATACTCGTAGATCGCGCCTTTCAGGTCCGGGCGCTCGATGCTCTCGTCGATTGCGTCGCGCGCCGGGATCAGGGTCTGGGCGCGCGGCTTCTGGCTGATCACCGAAATAAATTCGGAGCTGATCACTTCACAGACGTCGAACCCGCCCTGCTCGAACAGGACGCGCACCTTCTCACCTATGGAGCCGGCGACACCGCCGTCGATCTTCTTCACGTCCTTCAGCTCGACGCGGTCGACAATCTTGTCGGCGTGCAAGCGCTTGAGCTGCTCATAGCCCTTCTTGCCGACAGTGATGATCTTCACCTCTTTACCGTCGGAGATCAGAGACGAGATCCGCTCGCGGGCCAGGCGCGCAATATTGGTGTTGAAGCCGCCGCACAGGCCGCGATCAGCCGTGCAGACGAGCAGCAGATGCACCTTGTCCTCGCCCGTGCCGACCAGAAGGCGCGGGGCCTCAGGGCCGTCCATGGCGTTGGACAGATTGGCCATCACCGCCGCCATGCGCTCGGCATAGGGGCGCGCCGCCTCGGCGGCCTGCTGCGCCTTGCGCAGCTTGGCCGCGGCGACCATTTGCATCGCCTTCGTGATCTTCTGGGTCGACTTGACCGAGTTGATCCGGTTTTTCAGGTCCTTGAGAGACGCCATGGCGTGTCCTGACCAGCCTTTCCCATCCGGCGCCGGCGCGCCCCCTTGCAGGACCGCGCCGCACCTTGTTCGAGCCGTTTACGCGAAGTTCGCGGTGAAGGCGTCCAGCGTCTTCTTCAGCTCAGCTTCGGTGTCGTCGCTGAGCTTCTTCTCGGTGCGGATCGCATCGAGCATGGAGGACTTCTCGGCGTGAATGTGACGCAGAAGCTCGGCCTCGTACTGGCCAACCCGTGAGACCGCCAGCTTGTCGAGATAGCCGCGCGTGCCCGCATACATGACCACAGCCTGCTCTTCCATGGACTGCGGCGAGAATTGCGGCTGCTTGAGGAGCTCGGTAAGGCGTTCACCGCGGGAGAGCAGCTTCTGGGTGGCCGCGTCCAGGTCGGAGCCGAACTGAGCGAAGGCCGCCATTTCGCGATACTGGGCGAGATCGCCCTTGATCTTGCCGGCTGCGGTTTTTGTGGCTTTGGTCTGAGCCGCCGATCCCACGCGCGACACCGACAGGCCCACGTTCACCGCCGGGCGGATGCCCTGGTAGAACAAATCGGTCTCCAGGAAGATCTGGCCGTCGGTGATCGAGATCACGTTCGTGGGGATGTAGGCCGAGACGTCGTTGGCCTGGGTCTCGATGATCGGCAGCGCCGTCAGGGAGCCCGAACCGTGCGCCTCGTTGAGCTTCGCCGAGCGCTCCAGCAGGCGGGAGTGCAGATAGAACACGTCGCCGGGATAGGCTTCACGGCCCGGCGGACGGCGCAGCAGCAGCGACATCTGGCGATAGGCTACGGCCTGCTTGGACAGATCATCATAGATGATCAGCGCATGCATGCCGTTATCGCGGAAATACTCGCCCATGGCGCAGCCGGTGAAGGGCGCCAGGAACTGCATGGGGGCGGGATCGGACGCGGTGGCGGCGACGACGATGGAATAATCCATCGCGCCGTTCTCCTCGAGCGTCTTGACCAGCTGCGCCACGGTGGAGCGCTTCTGGCCGATCACCACGTAGACGCAGTAAAGCTTGGCGCTCTCGTCGTCGCCCTGGTTGACCGCCTTCTGGTTCAGGATCGTATCGATGGCGATGGCGGTCTTGCCGGTCTGGCGGTCGCCGATGATCAGCTCGCGCTGACCGCGGCCCACGGGGATCATGGAGTCGATCGCCTTGATGCCGGTGGCCATGGGCTCGTGCACCGATTTACGCGGCAGAATGCCCGGCGCCTTCACGTCCACGACGCGGCGCTCGGCAACATCCTTGAGCGGACCCTTGCCGTCGATCGGCTCGCCCAGCGCATTAACGACGCGGCCCAGAAGGGCCTTTCCGACGGGCGCATCAACGATGGATCCCAGACGCTTGACGGTGTCGCCTTCCTTGATGCCCCGGTCTTCACCGAAGATCACGCAGCCGACATTGTCGCGCTCGAGGTTCAGGGCCATGCCCTTGATCCCGCCCGGGAACTCGACGAGTTCGCCGGCCTGGACTTCGTCGAGGCCGTAGACGCGGGCGATGCCGTCGCCCACGGACAGCACCTGACCGACGTCTGAGACGTCGGCTTCAGCGCCGAAATTCTTGATCTGCTCTTTGAGGATCGCGGAAATTTCCGCCGCCCGGATGTCCATGGCCTACGCCTCTTTCATCGTTTTGCGCAGTCCCTCAAGCTTAGACTTGAGAGAGGAGTCAAACATGCGCGAACCGACCTTGATGATCAGCCCGCCGATTATGTCTTCGCGCACCTCGGTGTGCACGTCTACGTCGCGCCCGAGCGCGGTCTTCAGCGCCGCGGTCAGCTCTTTCAGCTGAGCCGGGGTCAGTGCGTCGGCGGTGACGACCTCAGCCGTCGTCGTGCCGCGTCTCTTGGCCGCAAGCGCCTTGAAGGCGCGCAGCAATTTGGAAATCTCGCCGGACCGGCCATTCTTCGCGACCACGCCCAGAAAGCGGGCGGTCAGCGCATTCAGCTCGAGCTTTTCAGCCAGGGCGGCCAGAACCTTGGCCTTGTCGGCGAACTGGTGAACCGGGCTGATCAGCGCCCGGCGCAGCTCTTCGGATTCGCCCAGCGCGGCGGCGAGCGCATCCACGTCTTTTTCCACCGGCGCCAGCGCGTCAGCGTCTTCGGCCAGTTCAAACAGCGCGCGCGCATAGCGCTCGCCCATTTCGCCCGTGATCGCGTCAGTTTGCGTGGTCACCTGGAACGCCGCTTTCTTCTCGTGACTTTGCGCCGGACAGGTTCCCGAATTCGGAGACCCAAGCGCTTGAAGGACATTGGCTTTTTAATCAGCACACGGCGAACTGCGCCGCGTGCTCCTTACAGCCCGGCGCCGAACTAGCACAGGGGGGCGGGGGCGGCAACACCGTTCGGGCGCAGTGTGTGCAAGGGGTCAGGTGTCCGGCCCGAGCTGGCGAAGCGTCGCCGGGTCCCGGGCCTGATGAAGCCCGCGCAGTATGACGATGCGCCGCGGCTCGATCCGATAAAACACGACGTGCCAGCCCACCGGACGGCCGCGGGCTCTACAAGAACGAGTACGGCTCGATATCCACCGTGACCCGCACCGCCGAGGGCGGTTTAATGCGGGCGGTCCAGGCGCGCATATAGGCGGAGACATCGACATTCTTGTCCGCCTGCACGAGGAAGCGTCGGCGATAGCGGCCGCGCACCACGCCAAGCGCCGGCTCGGCGGGGCCAAACACCTCCACGCCTTCCGCCGCCGGGGCGGCCTTGGCGATGGCCCGCGCCGCATCGTCGAGAATCTGCGGGTCCGGTCCTGACAGGATCATCGCCGCGAGCCGGCCATAGGGGGGAAGCCTGAGCAGTTCGCGCATCATGCGCTCGGCTTCCAGAAACGCGTTGCGGTCGCCGTTCTTGAGCGCTTGCAGGGCTTCGTGGTCCGGCTTCCATGTCTGCAGAATCGCCCGGCCCGGCCGGTCGGCGCGCCCGGCCCTGCCCGCGGCCTGGACCAGGGTCTGGTAGGTGCGCTCACCGGCGCGCAGATCGCCGCCGGCGAGCCCCAGATCGGCGTCCACCACCCCCACCAGCGTCAGGTGGGGAAAGTTGTGGCCCTTGGCGGCGATCTGGGTGCCCACAAGGATGTCGATTTCGCCCTCCTCCATGCGGGTGATGAGATTTCGCACATCGTCACCGGACTGGGCGGTGTCCGACGAGAACACTTCAACTCGCGCGCCCGGAAAGCGCCGCGCGGCCTCCTCGGCGACCCGCTCCACCCCGGGACCCACGCCGATAAGCGTGTCTTCCTCGCCGCATTCGGGGCAGCGCTTGGGCTTGGGCATGGAGAAGCCGGTGACGTGGCAGACCAGGCGCCCGGTATAGCGATGCTCCACCAGCCAGCGATCGGCCTCCGGGCTTTTCATCTTGTGGCCGCAGGACTTGCACAGCACCAGAGGCGCGAAGCCGCGGCGGTTGAGATAGAAGAGGACCTGCTCGCCGCGGGCCAGCGTCTCCTCGGCCGCCTCCACCAAAGGCTTCGACAGCCAGTCGCCGCGCTCGGGCGGATATTGGCGCAGATCCAGAAGCTCGATCTCGGGCAGCACCGCGCCGCCGGCCCGACCGGGCAGAACCACGTGGACATAGCGCCCGGCTTCGGCGTTCACCAGAGTCTCCATGGAGGGTGTCGCGCTGGCGAGAATCGCCACCGCGCCGGACAGTTTCGAGCGCGCCACGGCGAGATCGCGGGCGTTATAGGTGAGGCTGTCATCCTGCTTGTAGGTGGGGTCGTGCTCTTCATCCACGATGATCAGGCGCAGATTGGGCATGGGCAGAAAGATCGAGGAGCGCGCCCCGGCGACGATTCTGGCGCGCCCCGACGCCGCCTCGCGCCACGCGCGCCGGCGCTCCTTGTCCGGCAATGACGAGTGCCAAAGGGCGGGCCGGGTTCCAAAGCGCGCTTCAAAGCGCTTGGTCACCGCCTGGGTCAGCGCGATCTCCGGCAACAGCACCAGAATCTGGGCGTCGGGTTCGCGGCGCAGAAGCTCGGCTATGGCTTCAAAATACACCTCGGTCTTGCCAGACCCCGTGACGCCGTCCAGCAGCGCGGCCTGAAATCCGCCCGCCGCCACCAGCCGGCGCAGGATCGCGGCGGCCTGCTCCTGATCGCGATTCAGTGCGATCCCTTCGAGATTAGGGTCGGGCGTATCGAAGGGCGGGTCGACCTCCACGTCTTCAGCGCACAAGGCGCCCACTTGCGCCAACCCCTTCACCACCGAGGCTGTGACGCCGGCCCGGCGCGCCAGTTCGGCCGCGCCCGCCGGACCGTCCTCGGCCGCCTGCAGCACCGCCCGGCGCGCCGGGGTCAGGCGAGCAAGCGTGACGCCGGTGGCATGATACACGGTTTCGGTTGGCGAGGGTTTCAGCGCGGCGGGACTTCGCAGCACCGCACGCAGGATCACGCCCGGCGGCTCCACCAGATAGCGCGCGGTCCAGTCGATGAAATCGCGCACGCTCTTTTGCAGCGGCGGACCGCCGCGCACACCGTCCAGGGCTTTCAGCGCCCGCGATCCGTCATGCTCGCCGACGGCCCAGACGACGCCCGGCGCCACACGCTTTCCCAACGGCGCCAGGACATGGTCGCCGGGGCGCACTTCCACGCCGTCAGGAATTTCGTAATCGAACGGCTCGGGCAGCGGCATGGGAAACAGGACGCTCGCCCGGCGCCGCGGCCCCAGCAGGTCCACCATACGCTCCGGATCAGATTCGCTTAGCGCAGAGCCTAGCAGACCCGCCGCGCCGGGCGTCAGGGTTAACGCATTTGAAAAGCGGCGCCGTGTATGCCGGAGGTCTGATCTCGCCCCCAGCGCCCCATGAGCTTCGCCATGACTGACACGCCCGTCCACAACCACACCGCCAACACCGCCGACGCCCCCGACGCGCTGGAGGATCTGCGCGCGCAGCTTCGAGAAGACCCGGAAATCGTCACCGGCGACCCCGTGCTCATGGCCGCCGTGCGCGATGCGCTGGCAGGCGAAAGCGTCGTGGATCTCGCTCAGCGGGCGCGCCAGAAACTGGAGGGCGAGCTTCGCCGCGTGCGCGCCACCAACACTGCGCTCATTGATCTGGCCAAGGCCAACCTCGCCGCCCAGGCCCAGACCCATGGCGCCGTTCTGGCTGTGATGGAGGCCGAAAGCCTTACCGCGCTTGACCGCAAGCTCTCTGGGCGCGCCGCCGGGGCGCTCGGCGTGGATGTGATCCGCGTCTTCATCGAGGGCCACGCGCCGCTGAAAGCCGGCGCTGCGATTCAGGGCTGCGCGCCGGATCTCGTGGATGCGCTGGTGGGGACGAAAGCCGAGCGTCTCGGGCCGGTGGACACCCGCTTCGCCGACGCGCTTTACGGCCCCATGGGGTCGGGCCTGCGCTCTGAAGCGCTGGCGCGGCTGGAGATCGGTGGCCGACCCGGCGTGCTCTGCCTGGCGGCGCGGGACGGGCGGGCCTTCACACCGGATCAGGGCCCGGACCTTCTGCACTTCCTCGCCCGCGCGCTGGAGCGCCGGATCGCGCCATGGCTACAGGCTTGAGCCCCGGCGCGGCGCGCGCCGCGTTTCTCGACCATCTTCAAGGTCAGCGCAAAAGCGCGCGCACGCTGGAAGCCTATGGGCGCGATCTCGATCAGCTGTTCGAGTTTCTCAGCGGTCATCTGGGCAAGGCGGTGATGCTGAGCGATCTTGAGGCGCTCACCGCCGCCGACTGGCGCGCCTTCCTCGCCGACCGCCGCCGCGAGGGCGCGGGGGCGCGCACCCTGCAGCGCAAACTCTCCGCCATCCGCAGCTTTTTTGCCTACGCCCGCAAAAGCTGGGGGCTGGAAAACCCTCCGCTCAGCCTGGTGGAGGCGCCCCGGGCCGCTCGCCGCATGCCGCGCCCGGTCAGCGAAACGGCCGCCAGGGCCCTGATCGCCGACGCCGGCGAAAACGCCGAGCCCTGGATCGCCGCGCGCGACACGGCGGTGCTCTCCCTGCTCTACGGGTGCGGCCTGCGGATCTCCGAAGCGCTGTCGCTTACGGGTCGCGATCGCGCCCTGCCGAAAACCCTGCGCATCGCGGGCAAGGGGGGCAAGACGCGCATCGTCCCGGTCCTGCCGGTCGTGTCTGACGCCGTGGCGCGCTACGCCGCGCTGTGCCCGTTCGATCTGGACGCGGCGTCGCCGCTGTTTCGCGCCAAGCGCGGCGGCGCGCTCAGCCCGCGCCAGATGCAGGCGGTGATGGAGACGCTGCGCTCCCGGCTTGGCCAGCCCTCGACCGCCACGCCCCACGCCCTGCGCCATTCCTTCGCCACGCATCTTCTGGCCCATGGCGGCGATCTGCGCGCGATCCAGGATCTGCTCGGCCACGCCTCGCTCTCCACCACCCAGATCTATGCCGAGGTGGACGGTGCCGCCCTGCAACGCATCCACGCCGCCACCCATCCCCGCGCCAGGCGATGACACTCCGGGTCCTGTTCGATCCCCAGCTTAAAGCCAGGTGCGAGACCGGGACCCGATGACAGGAGACGCCGCCCTATCGCGCGCTTGACGCCATCTGGAAATCCTGTACTTTATTTTTTAAAGTGATTTGGAGAACGATATGACCCAGGACGACATGCGCGCCGATCTCGATTACCTGAAGACCATGGCCGCTGGCGGCGCGCAGGCGCCGTCGGTGGGCGGCCGGTTTGCTCTGTGGTGGGGCGGGCTCGGGGGTCTGGTCCTGCTCACCCACTGGGCGATCATCACCGAGCGCCTCGGACTGGGCTATGGCGCGCTCACCCCGCTCTGGCTTGGGTTTCTCATTGTCGGCGGGCTCGGCTCAGCGGTGCTGGCGCGATCCATTCGCGGCAAGCCCGGGCTCGGTTCGCCGGGAAACCGGCTCTCTGACGCGGTCTGGCCGGCCATGGGACTGAGCACCTCGGTGTTCTTTTTCGCGATCATGGGCGCGGTGTTCACCGGACGGCTGGATCCGGCGTTCTTCAGCCTGATGTTGCCGGTTGCCCTTCTGGGCTATGCGATCGGCTGGATGAGCACGGCCTTCATGGTGCGCAGCTGGGCCTACGCCCTGCCCGCTGCTGCAGCGCTCGCGGGCATGGCGGCGTGCCTGTTCACGCTCAACGACCCGGCGATCTATCTCATCGCCGCCCTCACGGTGATTGCTTCGGCGGCTGTTCCCGGCGCGATCCAGATGATGCGCGAACCCCGCACGGTGGTGTGACATGGCCGAGTTTGACGCAAGCGGTTTGGACGAGGTCATTCACGGCAAGCTGCGCCTGGGCGTGATGGCCTATCTGGCCGGGGTGAGCGATGCGAGCTTTGGCGAACTCAAAGACAAGACCGGCGCCACGGACGGCAATCTATCCGCCCAGATGCGCAAGCTGGAGGAGGCCGGCTATGTGGAAATCGAGAAGACGTTCGTGGGCCGCAAGCCCCACACACGGGCGAGCCTGACAAAGGCCGGTCGCACCGCCTGGGCGGCCTATCTGGCCCAGCTTGAGGCGCTGATTCAGGGCATGAAGCCCTAGGCCCCCGCCGCGCCGGTCCGCTCGCGCTCATAGCGCACTTGAAGCACGCCGGCGCGGGGCTCCTCGCCGGCGTCTTTAAAGCCGGTCTTCTCCAGCACCCGGCGCGAGGCGGACAGGTGGGGCTCGGTGAAGGCCACCACGCGCTGGACTTCATCATGGGAGAACGCCCAGCTTAAAAGCCCGCTCACCGCCTCGGTGGCCATGCCTTGCTCGCGGAAGCTGGCCGCCATGGCGTAGCCGATCTCGATGACGCCGTCTTCGTCGGGCGGGCCAAAGAAGCCGCCCGTACCCACCGCTCGGTCGAGCCCGCCCGGGGTCCAGCCCATCAGGAAGACCCAGCCGCGCCAGCCCGCCTGTTCGGGATGGCGGGTGAGCACGTCCAGCGTCTCGGGAAGCTTGGCGGAATCGTCTGCGACGGGCGGCCAGGCGGATTCTCGCTCGGCGCCGATTTCGGCGAAGAAGGCGCTGCGATCCTCCATCTGAAGACGCGCCAGCTGTGCGTCCAGGGCCACAAGGCGCAGCCGGGCGGTGCGGGTCTCCAGTCGATCAGCGCGCGTATCCATCACCACCCCCTCGGGCTCCACAGCCAGCGGTCAGATACCAGACAATCGGGCGGCGATGTAAGCGGAAAACCCCTGCGTCACAGGAATTTTAAAATCACGCCTACATCTGCATCGTCCAGCCTTCCACACCCATGGCCGCCTGGCGGATCGCTTCGGACAGGGTCGGGTGGGCGTGACAGGTTCTGGCGACATCTTCCGACGACGCCTTGAACTCCATGGCCAGCGCCAGCTCGGCGATCAGCTCGCCGGCGTGGGGCGCCACCAGGTGAGCGCCCAGGATCTCGTCGGTCTTGGCGTCGGCCAGGATCTTGGCGAAACCGTCGGTCTGGTGATTGGTGCGGCCGCGCGAATTGGCCATGAAGGGAAACTTGCCGATCTTGTACTCGCGGCCGGCATCCTTGAGCTGCTCTTCGGTGGCGCCCACCGAGGCGATCTCGGGATACGTGTAGACCACGTTGGGGATGGCGTCGTAATTGACGTGTCCGGCCTTGCCCGCGATGCGCTCGGCGCAGGCCGCGCCTTCGTCCTCTGCCTTGTGGGCCAGCATGGCGCCGGTGGTGGCGTCGCCGATCACCCACACGCCCTCGGCGCTGGTCTTCCAGTGATCATTGGCGATGAAGCCGCGCTTGTCGGTCTCGATCCCGACGGTCTCAAGCCCCAGCCCTTCGGTGTAGGGCCGCCGCCCGATGCACACGAGCACCACGTCGGCGTCCAGCACCTCTTCGTCGCCGCCTTTGGCGGCTTCGGTGGAGACTTTCAGCTTGGTTTTCAGCTTTTCAACACCGGTGACCTTGCGGCCGAGCTTGAAGCTCATGCCCTGCTTTTCAAACAGCTTCTTGGCGGTCTTGGAGACCTCGCCATCCATGGTGGGCAGCACCTTGTCGAGATACTCGACGACGGTGACCTCCGCGCCCAGGCGGCGCCAGACTGAACCCAGCTCCAGCCCGATGACGCCGGCGCCGATGAGCACCAGCTTTTTCGGGACTTCCTTGAGCGCGATGGCGTGGTCGGAGCTGACGACGCGCTCACCGTCGATCTCCACGCCCGGCAACGGGGTGACTTCCGAACCGGTGGCGATGACGATGTTCTTGGTTTCCAGCGCCGTCTCTTTACCGTCGGAACCGGTGACGCTCACCGCGCCCTTGCCGGTGATGCGGCCGGCGCCTTCAAAGACGGTGACCTTGTTCTTCTTCATCAGCCCGGCGACGCCGCGGGTGAGGCCGGTCACCGCGTCATCCTTCTGGGCCATCATCTGCTCGAGATTGAGCTTCAGCGAGCCGACTTCGATCCCCATGGATTTGAAGTTCTTTCCTGCGTCTTCATAGAGCTCGGACGCGTGCAGCAACGCCTTGGACGGGATGCAGCCCACATTCAGGCAGGTGCCGCCCAGCACGCCGCGCTTTTCGATGATCGCCGCTTTGAGGCCCAGCTGGCCCGCGCGAATGGCGCAATTATACCCGCCGGGGCCCGCCCCGATGATCACAATATCGAACTGGTCAGCCATGTCGAAAACACCGTCTGGAATCGGGCGCGCTTCGCGCCCTGAAGAGAATTGGGCGCACCCTACTCCCGGCGACGCGCGGGTCAATGCGGCGAAGGGAGCGGAGGCGTCAAGGCGGCGCCGTCGATGTGACTTGTCCGCCCCGCGCTGTCGCGGCGCCTTTATCGGCGGCGGCGCGCCCCTAACCTGTGTTTGGCCCACGGCCCCGTCTTTAAAAAGCCTTTTCAGACATGATCACGTCGCCCTTCCTGATGATCCCGGTTATGACGCCTTTCGGCCTGCTCTACATCCAGCGCGCTGAAGGACGGGTATGGAAGCGGGCGGGGCTGCTGCTGGGGCTGGTCCTCGTAATCTGGGCGCTTGGGTTGTGAGATGCCCAGGTCCGCCTGAGGCTCGGAGCGGACCGATTCAACGCCGACATCGCCGCAGGACTCAATCCCAACCCGCCGGACGGCGGCGCGGCGCGCGTGTTTGCGCTTTATTCCGGCTGACTTCAGGCGGTGATCTGGATCGATTTGAACGCCACTCTGGTGGCGGTGTCTGGATGGGTGCCGGCTTTTGCTGGCCGCTTAGATCCGAAGCGATAGCTGGAACCGGTGCGCGCATCGCGCCGTTGCCCCTTCAAGAGCTGTCAGGGAGGCCCGTCATGGCGACGTGCCCAGACACGACGCACACGGACACCAAGCGCCCGGACACCAAGAGCCCGGACACGACCGGTTCTAAGACCACCGGACCGGAGGCCGAGATGCCCAAGCCGCCTCGGCGCACATTGGCGGCGGGCGTTTTCACCGGGGCGGCCATCGGCGCAGCGCTCGGTATCGTCGCAGCCTTCGCCCTGGATCTGACCCTCGGCGCGGAGGAGATATCGGGGCCGCTGGGCCGGCAAGCCTTTGTCTATCTCGGTTTTGAGGCCGCCTTCGCCGGCGCCGTGCTGGGCGGCGTTTTCGCCGGCCTCATGCGCCTGCGAAAGGCCCGCTGACTATTTCAGCCAGCCGCGTCGCTCGGCCATGCGCGAAAACCACCACAGGCCCAGAAGCGTGGCGAAGATCACCGCCGAGAAGATGACGTTGCTCACGCCCATGATCTCCAGCGCGGCGGTGAAACCGAAGATATAGACTGCGTTGATCACGAACAGAACGGTGGACAGCGCAAACAGCGGCGTCGCCAGCTTCATGCGCACCAAAAGAAGGAGACTGGCGACCAGCGCCGCAAAAACCGCAGTCGCCCAGATCGCCACATACCAGGCCGGAAATCCATAGAAGAAGTCCAGTTGCGCCTCGGTGAACGCGCCCATGTAGGACTCCACCCGGTACTGGGTCATGATGTAGTCAAAGACCCCCATCGCGTTCCAGAGAACCGCCACCACGGCGATTATATAAAACCAGATCGGCGGCTTCACCGTCGGTGTAACGCTTGCGTCCGTCATAATACCCTCCCATTTTGTCCGGTTATTCTAAGGCAATACGCTCCTGCTGCCTTGTGAAATTTTACTCGCGCCATCGCGCCCTTCCCCAGCACCCGTTCAGCACGCCAAAAAAATGGCGCGCTCCGCATGGAGCGCGCCGCAAGGATCGGGGAAGACATGGCAGGCGCCGGCCCAGTCGATCAACCGGGGGGAAAGCCGACGGGCGGGCCGGCGCCTGCGGTAAGCGCGTCTAGGCGGCGTTCGCCTTGTTCGCGCTGATCAGTTTCGCGCCGGACTTGCCGTTCACGGCGATCTGGCGCGGTTTCTTCGCTTCAGGAATTTCGCGCTCCAGCTGGATCGCCAGCATCCCGTTCGCCAGCTCCGCGTCGCGCACATGGACGTTGTCGGCCAGGTGGAAGCGGCGCTCGAAGGAGCGCTCTGCGATGCCGCGATGAAGGAAATTGCGCTGCTCGGCCTCTTCGCCCGCCTGGCGCTTGCCGGCGACGGTGAGGACGTTTTCCTGAACCTGAAGATCGAGATCGTCCTCGGCGAACCCGGCCACCGCAAGCTCGATGCGGTATTCGTGCTCGGAGAGCTGCTCGATATTGTAAGGCGGATAGCCCGCGCCAGGCTCCTGCTTGGCGGCGGTGTCGATCATGTCGGCCAAGCGGTCAAAGCCGACGATCGTGCGGTAGAGCGGTGTAAAATCAACAGTACGCATGGATGATCCTCCATTGAAGCGATCATGAACGCCGCAGGGGCGCTCGAGTTTTCAAGACACCCGGCCCGCTCCGGCCCGTAAGGCCCCGGCGCGGCGCCGGCGAAACACGAAGCCCCTGTCGGCGGCTCCGTGACCAACGAGGTGGGTGTGCGATTTTCGCTGCGCAAGAGGCGCGAGCGAAAAATCACGCCGGCCCCGCCCTGCTGAGAGTGCAGGCAAGGGCGGGTTTGCAGGTGATGCTTGCGCAGGGCGCATGACTTGGTCTTTGCTGCCCGCTTCCTCATCCGGTCAGGAGACCCTTGATGCTGCGCACCGCCGCTTTCGTTTCGCTCGCCGCCCTGCTCGCTGCGTGTTCACAGCCCGCACCCGAGCCCGGCGATCCGCAAACCGAGGAAACCGAAGCGGAAATCGGTGACAGCCAGGAGGCGGGAAGCGTCGAGGCGACCGCGCCGCGAACCATCGCCGAGGCCGCCGCCGGCGCCTGGCGCGGCGACCAGGCGCGCGCCCGCGACGCGGCGCGCAATCCAGTAGAAACCCTGGAGTTTTTCGGAATCGATCCGTCGGGAACCATCGTGGAGATCTGGCCTGGCGGCGGCTGGTACGCCGACATCCTGGCGCCCTGGATCGCAGCCAATGGCGGAACCTATGTGGCCGCATGGCCGCCGGTCGATCCGTCCAGTGAGCGCGCCGCGGCCTTCCGCGATCGCTTTCTGGAGCGGTTTGAAAGCCCGCTCTATGGCGAGGCGACGCTCGCGCCGTTCGGCGCGGACACCGGCGCTCTGATGGCCGAGGGATCCGCCGACGCCATCCTCACCTTCCGCAATGTCCATAACTGGATGGGCGCCGGCTTCGCCGAGAAGGCTTTCGCCGACTTCTACGCAGCGCTGAAACCGGGCGGCGTGCTGGGCGTGGTGGAGCACCGCCAGCCCGCCAGCCTGGTGCAGGATCCACGCGCGGCCACCGGCTATGTCCAGCAGGATTATGTGGTTAGCCTTGCCGAGGAAGCCGGTTTCGAGCTGGCTGAAAGCTCTGAAATCAACGCCAACCCGGCCGACACCGCCGACCATCCTTTCGGCGTGTGGACCCTGCCTCCGGTGAGCCGCACCTCCGCGTTCGGCCGGCCCGCCGACCCGGACTTCGACACCGCGCCCTACGAGGCGATCGGCGAGAGCGACCGCATGACGCTATTGTTCAGAAAGCCGGCAAGCGTTGAGGCGGAGGCGGCAGACCCACCCGCAACCGACGAGGACGCAGGCTAGACCCACGCTTCAGGCTCAGCGCCGACACCATCATCGACAAGCGCACCCTCATCGAATGGCATTTCGATCCGCTGTTCGCCGCCGGTAGACGAGGATAGGTCGTGCGGCCAGCCTGGCGCCGGGGCGCTTACTCGGCGGGGTTGGAGCCGCCCTGACCTGAAGCGGCGGGCGTTTCGCCCCGGCGAAGCGCCGCGTGCGCCCGGATGCGCGCATAGCCGCGCGCCGCAGCCGCCCCTGCGCCCATGCCGGCCGCAATCGCCGCCAGGAAAAGCGGCCAGCCGAACGCCGCGAACACCACCGCCGCCACGCTTCCCGAGACGATCCCCGCCACCGCAGCGACGAATATCACTTTCAAGGTCACAGTCATTCAAACGCCCCTTCTGAATTTGCGTTGGCTGACACTTAGGGCGCGGCCTCGACCGGGCGATTGAACCCAGCGCCGACCGGCGCCGCCGCAGCCGGCAGGGCGGACGGGACCTGAACAGCCAAGTGCCTTGCGGCGTTGGATTTGGAAAGCTCGGACACCGGCACCGCCGGGGCGTTCAGCCGGGACGATTTGGCGCAGGGCGCAACGCCGTTTTGGCGAACAACCTTAGAAGACCCTCGCAGCGTCAGGCCCGGTCCGATAAATTTTTCGTCGCTTTGTCGAAGCGCGCGCCGCTCGCCCGTCATAGGATCGAGCGGCGGGAACGGCCCGCAGCCTCCAGAACGGAGACCGAGCATGAAATTCATGCTTCTTCTGCACGACGATGAAGCCGCCTGGCTTGCCCTGAGCGAAGCCGAGCAGGGCGCGGTGGTCGGCGAACACATGGCCTATGTGGACGCCCTGGTGAAGGCCGGCGCCCTGGTGTCGGGCGAGCCGCTCGACACGGCGGCGAGCGCCAGGATCGTGCGCGACGGCGCCGTCCAGGACGGGCCGTACGCCGACTCTCGCGAGCAGATCGGGGGGTTCTATGTCATCGAGGCCGACCACATGGACGCCGCGATCACCTGGGCCCGGCGCTGCCCGATCTCGCCCGGCGGCGCGGTCGAGGTCCGGCCCGTTCCAGACTATGCCGACTGACGCAGCGTCAGGCGCGCGGGCGGCGGCCGACACCGCCGCCCGCACCGCTTACGGCAGGCTCCTGGCCATCCTGGCCCGGCGGAGCGGCGATCTGGCGACCGCCGAAGATGCGCTCGCCGACGCTTTCGCCAGGGCGCTGGAGGTCTGGCCGTCTTCTGGCGTTCCAGACAGGCCGGAAGCTTGGCTTCTCACCACGGCGCGCCGCCGCCTCATTGATCTCGCGCGCCGGACCGCCGTTCGCACGCGGGCGGAGCCTGAACTCGCCGTGCTGATGGACCGGATCGCGGAGACGCTGGAGACCGGCGCCCCGCCCGATGAGCGCCTGGCGCTCCTGCTCGCTTGCGCCTCCCCGAAAATCGACGCGGACCTGCACACGCCGTTGATGCTGCAAATGGTGCTGGGTCTGGACGCCGCCCGCATCGGCTCCGCCTTCCTGGTGGCTCCGGGGGCCATGGGCCAGCGCCTGTCGCGAGGCAAGGCGAAGATTCGCGCCGCGGGCCTTGCGTTCGAACCCGCCGACAGCACGCTTTTGCCCGACCGGATCGAGCCGGTGCTGCGCGCGATCTACGCCGCCTATACGGCCGGCTTCACGCTTGCCGGAGAAGACCCGGGCCGCGCCCGCGATCTTTCAGGAGAAGCCCTGTTTCTCGCCCGGCTTGTGGCGCAGCTGGCTCCGGAGACGGCCGACGCGCACGGCCTTCATGGCCTGATCGCCCATTGCGAAGCGCGCGCGCCGGCGCGGCGCGGCGGCGAGGACGGCGCCTTCATTCCGCTGGCCGACCAGGACGTGGCGCTCTGGGACGCTGAATTGATCAATGAAGCGGAGGCCGCGCTGCGCCGGGCGCTGTCTCTTGCGCCGCCGGGGCGGTTCGCGCTTGAGGCGGCGATCCAGTCGGTGCACGCCGATCGGCGGCGCACGGGGGGTGTGAACTGGCGCGCCGCGGCCGCGCTCTATGACCGCCTTGTTGAGAGCGGCGCAGGGCTGGGTGCGCACATCGCACGCGCCTGCGCCCATGGAGAAGTCTTCGGGCCGCAAGTCGCGCTCGGCCAGCTGGAAGCCCTCTCGGCCGCAACCGGCGAGCACCAGCCCTTCTACGCCGCCCACGCCCACTGGCTCGCCGCGGCGGGCCGAGTCGCCGAAGCGCGCGCGGCCTATATGCGCGCAGCTGACCTGAGCACCGATCCGGCGGTGCGCGCCTTTCTTCAGGCGCGCGCGGCGCAGTTTTAACGCCGCATCCCCCTCGCCAAGACCGCCCTTGCGCCCTAAACCTCACCCTCGTGTTTGGAACGCTCATCAATCTCGCTCGCCTGGCCCGCGCCGCCTGGACGCTGGCGCGCCATGACGCGATTTTTCCTACGGAATATCAGCAGGCGTTTCCCGCGCCGGCTCGGTTCCTGGGCAAGTTCGCGCGTTTGATTGCGATTCGTGATCGCGCCGCCAATCCCGGTGAACGCCTGGCCCATGCGCTGGAAAAGCTGGGACCGTCTTATGTGAAGTTCGGCCAGGTCATGGCCACGCGCGCCGACGTGGTGGGTCCGCACTTCGCCAAAGGTCTTTCAAGGCTGCAGGACAAGATGGAGCCGTTCGGCCTGGCGCGCGCCGAGGCGACGATCCGCGCTGAGCTGGGCGGTCAGGTGTCCGACTGGTTCAAAGAGCTTGGCGAGCCGGTGGCCGCCGCCTCCATCGCCCAGGTACACAAGGCGGTCACCATCGACGGCCGCACCGTGGCGGTGAAGATCCTGCGCCCCGATGTGGAGCAGCGCATCAAGCGCGACATCGCCGCCATGCGCCTGGGCGCGAAACTCGTCGAGGGCCTGCTTCCCGCCACCAAGCGCATGGAGCCCCGCGCCTTCGTGGAGACCGTGGCGCGCTCGCTCACCCTGGAGCTGGACCTGCGCCTTGAGGCCGCGAGCGCTTCAGAGCTGTCGGAGGCGGCCGTGTCGGCGCAGAATTTCTGGATCCCCGAGATCGACTGGTCGCGCACCGCCAAGCGGGTGATGACGCTGGAATGGATTGACGCGATCCCCATGACCGACATGGACCGGGTCAAAGCAGCCGGGATCGACACGGTGCAGCTGGCCACCGACCTCACCGACGCCTTTCTGACCACGGCGCTGGAGCGCGGCGTATTTCACGCCGATCTGCATGCAGGCAATCTGTTCGTCTCCAAGGACGGCCGACTGTGGGCGGTGGATTTTGGTATCATGGGACGGCTCGGCGCGCAGGAGCGGCGCTATCTCGCGCTCATCCTGCACGGCTTTCTCACTCGCGACTACGACTCCGCGGCCGAAGCCCATTTCGCCGCCGGCTATGTGCCGGGCAAGTTCTCCAAGGCCGATTTCGCCAGCGCGCTCAGGGCCGTCGCCGAGCCGATCTTCGGCAAGACCGCCGATGAAGTGCCCATGAGCCGGGTGCTGCTGCAATTGTTCGAGATCACCGATCTCTTCGACATGCACCTGCAGCCCCAGCTGGTGATGCTGCAAAAGACCATGGTGCAGGCCGAGGGCGTCTGCCGCTCGCTCACCGACCGGCACAATATGTGGAAGGCCTCCGCCCCGTCGGTGGAGCGCTTCATGCGCAGCGAGCTGGGACCGGAAGGCAAGGTCCGCGACGCGGTGCGCGATCTGGAAAAGATGCGCGACGCAGTGCTCTCCCTGCCCGACACTCTGGACCGCCTCTCCAAAGCCGCCGAGGCGCTAAAGGCCGAGCCGGCGGCTCGCACCCAGACGTCGCAAATTTGGACCATCCGCATCCTCGGCGCCTTCGTGATCGCCGGTGCGACCGTCCTGATCACCGCCTTCGCCCTCGGCGCGATCTAGCGGCGCCAGTTGACGGCGGCGGGTGACGGGGGCGCGCGCCGGGTCTAACACTTAACGTCTGAAATTGGCGGGTGAACCTGCGGGAGCGGCCCATGACCGGCAAGCGTATCCTTCTAATAATCGGCGGCGGCGTCGCCGCCTATAAATCTCTGGAGCTGATCCGGACGCTGAAGAAGCGCGGCGTCGCTTCGCGCTGCATCCTCACCGCAGCGGCCAAGCAGTTCGTCACGCCCATGAGCGTCTCGGCGCTGTCCGGCGAGAAGGTCTATGATGATCTTTTCTCGCTCACCGACGAGGCTGAGATGGGCCATATCGAGCTGTCGCGCTCGGCTGATCTCATTGTGGTGAGTCCGGCCACCGCCAATCTGATGGCCAAGCACGCTTGCGGGATCTGCGATGATCTGGCCACGACCGCTTTGCTGGCCACCGACAAGCCGGTGCTCATGGCGCCGGCGATGAATGTGCGCATGTGGTCCCATCTGGCCACGGTTCAGAACGTGGAGGTGCTGCGCGGGCGCGGCGTCACAGTGATGGAGCCGGACGAGGGCGAGATGGCCTGCGGCGAGTTCGGCCCCGGCCGCCTGCCGGAGGTGGAGCGTATCGCCGACGCCATCGAAACCGCCTTGAAGCACCACTGATGCGCGCGATCGTCACCGCCGGGCCAACGCTGGAGGCCCTTGATCCGGTTCGGTTCCTGTCCAACCGCTCTTCGGGCAAGCAGGGCTTCGCCATCGCTGCGGCTTTGCGCGATCAGGGCTTCGAGGTCACGCTGGTCACCGGCCCGGTGGCGCTGGACGATCCGGCCGGGATCACCACCGTGCGCGTGGAAAGCGCGCGCGACATGCTGGCCAGCGTCGAGGGCGCACTGCCCGCCGACGTGTTTGTGGCCGTGGCCGCCGTCGCCGACTGGCGCCCGGCCCACAGCCATGAGCGCAAGCTCAAGCTGGACAAGGACGCCATGACCACGCTGGAGCTTGTGGAGAATCCCGACATTCTCAAGACGATCGCCAACCACCAGGCCCCGCGCCGCCCGCGCCTGGTGGTGGGATTTGCAGCCGAGACCCATGACGTCACCCGATTGGCGCGGGAGAAACGCCTGCGCAAGGGCTGCGACTGGATCGTGGCGAACGACGTCTCAGGCGACGCCATGGGCGGAGAACACAATTCGGCGCTTCTGATCCGTGAGCGTGACGAGCAGGTGATCGAGCGCGCCGCCAAGTCTGAAATCGCCGCCCGGCTCGCGTCGGAAATCCGCGCAGCGCTTACCGATTAGTGCTGCTTGCTGCGGCTTGTCGCGGCTCCGGTTTGGCCCAGCCGGGCTCGCCTGTTATCCTTCGTCCACCTGCAGCAAACTCACGGACTTGCGATGAAGACTCTCTTTCTGGCCGCGTTCGGCGCGGCGGCGTTCACCGGCGCGGCGTCGGCGCAATGCTTTGAAGTCGGCGCTGACGGCGCTGAATATACCGAGATGAGCGGTTACGAGCTGCGCGAAGAGACCGCGCGGCCGGGCCTCATGGACCCGCCGCCTTTGTCTGAAGAGGCCGCCGGCATCATGTGCATGCGCGACACCATCGTTCCGGACGCCAATGATTTCGAGCTTGTGCGCTATCGCGGCGTGCCGCTTTTCCTGCGCGACGGAGAGACGGAGGACGCGCGCGTGCTCGCTATCGGTTTCGCCGCAGCGGACGTGAATGAGGCGGGCGAAGAAACCCCGCCGCAATATCTTGTTCGCCGCGTTCAGGGCGATCTGACCCAGGACGACATTGTGGCCATTCGCGCCGCGCTTGAGGGCTTTGCGGAGTCCGAGACCGCGCTCGACGCCTATATCTCCGAGCAGAACGAAAGCGAAGACTAGCCATCGCGCCCGGCCGGCGACTAATCGACGGTCGGGCGCGCACCGTTCACCGCGCTGGCGCTTCCGCGTTAGTCGGATGTCGCGCGCCACGGGATGCAGACGGGTGCGCCTTTAAAGGCTGACGCGGCGGGGAATCTTCGTACTCTGCCCGCCTCGCCGGGCTTTTGAGGAGATTTCGGTCCGTGGTCACGCTGAAGGTCAAACCGCTCGCCCATTTCAAAGGTCTCGACCTGCCGCGCTATGAAACCGCAGGCGCGGCCGGCATGGATCTGCGCGCCGCCCTGCCGGAGGCCGAGCCGGTGGTGCTGGAGCCGGGCCAATGGCGGCTTATCCCCACCGGGCTCTCCATCGCCCTACCTGACGGCTTTGAAGCCCAGATCCGGCCCCGCTCAGGTCTGGCCGCGCGCCATGGCATCAGCTGCGTCAACACGCCGGGCACCGTGGACAGCGATTATCGCGGTGAGATCAAGGTCAATCTGATCAATCACGGGCCCGAGCCCTTCACCGTCACCCGCGGCGAGCGCATCGCCCAGATGGTCGTGGCGCCGGTGACTCAGGTGGAGTGGCTGGAAGTGGACAATCTTGGCGATACCGCACGCGGCGCGGCCGGGTTCGGCTCCACCGGGCGCTAAGGTCGCGGCGAGAGAGGCCGCCAGGGTCTGGAAGCGGCTGCGCGCCGAGCTATTCTAACCGCGATGGAACGTCGCCCTTACGAGACCTGGCCCGCCGATCCGGCCGCCCCGCCCATATCCGGTGAGGCGCAGCTGTATCTGGACGCGGAAATCCGGCCGCACCGGTCGCTGGGACATCGCGGCTTCTACGCTCTGATGGCCGCGGTGGGCGTGATCAGCTTCATCGCCGGGACCGCCTTCATGGCGATCGGAGCCTGGCCGGTGCTGTGGTTTTTCGGCCTCGACGTGCTGGTGGTGTATCTGGCGTTCCGCTGGTCCTATCGCGGTGCGCGCCGGGTGGAGACCATCAAGGTCACCGATGACGAGATTCGCGTGGCGAGGTGCACGCCCTTCGGCCACCAGACCGCCTATCGCGTGCCGCTGGCGTGGACCCGGGTGGAGCTGGCCGGTGAAGGCGAGCCGGACGTGCAGGCCCGCCTTCACCACAAGGGCCGCAATCTGATCATCGGCTCGATGCTCAGCCCGAAAGAACGCGAAGCTCTGGCCGGCGCCGTGGGCGAGGCGCTTTTAAAGGCGAGGCGCGGCGCGCCGCAAGAACCGGGTGGCGCGCCGGCCTGACGCTTGGCACTGTCTCCGCCATGACAAAGATCTTTCCCCACCCCGAGCTCACCGCCAGCGCCGATTACGCGCGCATGGGCGCCGCGATTTCCTGGCTGTCGGAACACTGGCGCGACCAGCCCGACCTGGACGCCGCCGCACGCGCCGCCGGGCTGTCGCCGCACCATTTCCAGCGCCTGTTCACCCGCTGGACCGGGACAAGCCCGAAACGCATGGTCCAGGCGCTCACCCACGCCAGCGCGCGCAAGCTGCTGGTGGACGGGGCGAGCGTACTGGACGCCGCCTACGAGACCGGCCTCTCCGCCCCGTCGCGCCTGCACGACGTCTTCATCGCAGAGGAGGGGGTGACGCCCGGTGAAGCCAAATCCGGCGGCGAGCGCCTGACCTTCAAAATCGGCGAGGCGGCGACCCCGTTTGGCGCCGGCGTGTTCCTGATCGCGCCGCGCGGCCTCTCCGCCCTGGGATTCGCCGACGACGGCGCGGAAGACGCCGCGCGCGCCGATCTCACAGAGCGCTTTCCGTTTGCGCGGTTTGAAACCGACGACCGGCTCGCGGCCAGCTGGGCGGAGCGGATTTTCGAGGCGCGCCCCGGCGAAACGCGGCTGGATCTGGCGCTCTACGGGACCCCCTGGCGCCGCCAGGTCTGGCGGGCGCTGCTGCGCATTCCCGCCGCGAAGACCGTGAGCTACCGCGATATCGCGGTTGAGGTCTGTACCGCCAAGGCCAGCCGCGCCGTGGGCGCGGCGGTGGGCGCCAACCCGGTGAGCTTCCTGATCCCGTGTCATCGCGTGCTCTCGGGCGACGGCCGGCTCACCGGCTATCACTGGGGACTGAATCGCAAGCGCTGCATGCTCGCTTATGAGGCCGCGAGGGGTTAAATACCTCAGTATGATTGGTCAGGGCTTCTATCTCGTGGGCGCGCTCGTCGCGCTGTTCATCGTCGTCTCGCTCGCCCGCTGGGTGCTGGCGGTGAGATCCCTGCGCGGAGACGCGAAAGCTGAGTACGCCAGCCGGCTTGAAGAAAAGCCCGCCACCGTCACCTCGGTGTCCGAGCCCGACTTCGTCAAACTCTATGTCGACAGCTTCCAGCCACGCGGCGCACTCTACGCCGCCGGCGGTGCGGCGGCCGCCCTTCTGGTGAGCCCGCCGGCCCTGATCCTGGTCCCGCTGGGCTATGACGCAATCTGGCGCGCCAGCGGCGCTCCATCCTGGGCCGGCCACACCGGCTATGTCTATATGTTCTCGCTGTTTTTCGCGCTCTGCTTTATCTGGGCGGTTGTGGCGGCGGCCTTCGCCCGCCTCGCCCATGGCAACACGCCGGAGCCTTTCCACCACGCCCTCGCCCGGGCGCGCGGTGAACCGATCCCCGACGATCCGGGCTGGCGGCCCCGCCCGAAATGGGCGCGCCGCGTTCGGCCGGACCCCGATCCCGACTCAAATCGCGATACGAAGCCGGGCGCCTGACCGACTTCGTTCTGTTTTTCAATCCCGCAAGGAGCGTTCCCGCAATGGAATTCCTGCACGCCATGCTGCGCACCACCAATATCGAAACCTCTCTGGATTTTTTCTGCGAGGGGCTCGGCTTTGAAGAGGTGCGACGCACAGAGAACGAAAAGGGCCGGTTCACGCTGGTTTTCCTCGCCACCCCGGACGATTTGCACCGCGCCGGGGTGACGACCCCGGTGACCGCCCCTCTGGAGGGTCCGCTGCCCACCGGCCTGCCCATGGTGGAGCTGACCTATAACTGGGACCCCGAAGAGTACGACACAGGCCGCAATTTTGGCCATCTCGCCTATCGCGTGGCCGATATCTACGCCCTTTGCGCGCGCATGCAGGGCATGGGCTACACCATCGCCCGCCCGCCCCGCGACGGGCGCATGGCCTTTCTCAGAAGCCCCGACAATATATCCGTCGAACTGCTCCAGCAGGGAGAGCCGCTGGAGCCCGCGGAGCCGTGGACCAGCATGGAGAACGAGGGCAGCTGGTAGACCATCGGGAACCGGCTGAATCCGTGCGGCGTTAACCATGTGAGAGAACGCAAGCGGAACATCTCTTGACGCGGTCTCACGTTCCGCTTATGTTCTCATTCGATGGGAACAGGAGCGTGATATGGCTTACGCCTCAAATTCTGATGGATACGCCCGCAATTCCGGCAAGCGCTGGAGGCGCGACGATCTGGCGGCTCTTCGCGACATGGTGCGCCGAGGGGCGCCCTTGCGCCTGATCAGCCTGCGTCTGGGCCGGCCGGATGCGGCGATCCGGTCCAAGGCGAGCGATCTGGGATTGTCGGTGAGTCAAAGCAACGCCATGGTGGCCCCGCCGCCCATGCGGACTCTTTCGCGAAATCCCCTGCGCGGCTCCGACCACGACTCGGAGATGGACGCCCGCCAGCTGGAATTGTTCGGCACGGCCTAGGCGACAACGCCTACAAGGAGCTGAGCTGCGGCGGCCCCGAACCAAGCGAGGATCGGGATCAGCCCGTAGACGGCGAGGCGCCGCGTGACCGGGGCTGATACCGGCCAGACCGGGCGTTTTTCCAGCCACGCTTCATAAGCGGTGAGATCTGACAGTCGGCCCGGCGCACCAGATGCGGTCAGTGCAGATTGCGCCTCGGCCTCAATCTGGGTGCGTACTGCATCCAGCGCCTCGCGCCGTTTCAGGGTGGTTATCCGCACGACCGGCCTGATCGTGGAGGCGAAGGCGTAGGCGCTCGCCAGGAGTGACAGCGCCAGAGCGGCGATCGAAACCGAGAATGACGAAGAGAAGACAAAGAACAATCCGATGATCGCCGCCATGACGAGCCAGATCAGCGCACTTCGCAGCGCCAGCCGCCCATAGACCTGGAGCTCTTCAAACCGGGCCGGAGTGACGCAGATATGATCTGTGACAAGCGCAGCCATATCCTTGTCATCACTTCGCAAAAGCAGTGAGGCGCGCGCGCCGAGCCCGAACAGCGGCGGTGAGATAATCGCAAACCACAGACCAGTCGAGCGAACATACTCAGCCGGCGTCAGCCCGGCATTCACCATCATCCAGCCATTGAACGCGACTCCGCCCGCTGCGCCAAAGATAAGCGCCATCGCCGCACCCCGGCTCTCACTGCGCAGCCGGCCCTTCGTCATTTCGCGCGCCAGGTCAGAACCCTGAGCATCCAGCGTGGCGACGACCTCGCTGAGCGACGCCCGCCACTCGCGCTCAGTGAGCGCCGGCATGGTCACCGCGGCGGCCACGACCAGAGACAGCACGAATGCGATCCATGTCAGCTCGTTTATGCGCGCGCGCCCGTCCGCCCCGGATTCGAGGATCGGTTGACCGGTCAAGGTGGCGATCAGCAGATAGAGGCCATAGATCACGAGGGCGACAACCGCGGCGTTGGCTATCGGCCCCAAGGGCGAAAGCCCATGCAGCCGTACTTCAAACAGCGGGGCCCGGCGCTGCGCGGCGTCGCTCATCCCAGAACGTCCTGCATCGAATAAAGCCCCGGCTCGCGCTCTTTCAGCCAGAGCGCCGCCTCCACCGCGCCGCGCGCGAACAGAAAGCGGTCAAAGGCCCGGTGGGTCACCGTCACTTCTTCAAAGGCGGAGAGAAAGCGCGCCTCGTGCTCGCCCACGACGCCGCCGCCGCGCAGCGCCGCAAACCCGATCGTGCCCATGGGCCGCGAGCCGCCGGTGCGCGGGCGGTCAAACTGCGCCACCGCCTCGAACCGGTCGCCACGAGCGGTCGCGGCCGCCTTGCCGAGGCTGAGAGCGGTTCCCGACGGCGAATCCGCCTTGCGTTTATGATGGGTCTCCACAATCTCCAGATCGAACCGGTCGGCGCTCAGCGCCCGGGCGGCCTCGGCCACCAGGCGCTCCATGACCGCCACGCCGAGCGAGAAATTGCTCGCCTGAAGCACAGGAATGGATTGAGCCGCCGACTCAAGCCGGGCCTGCTGATCCTCGTCCAGCCCCGTCGTGCCGGTGACAAGCCCGACGCCGCCGCGCTCAGCCAGACGCTCGGCGACCGCCGCAATCACCGCCGGCGCGGACACATCAATGAGAACATCCGCCTCGGTCACCGCCTCGCTGAGGGCGACAACCGCTTCGACTCCAAGAAATCCAGTGTCGGCGAGCTCGCCCAGATCGGCGCCGAGATGAACGCTGTCCTGACTCACCATGCCGCCGGTCAGCGCAGTATCGCCACGGCTGATCAGCTGATGGGCGATGGTCCGGCCCAGCCGCCCGGAAACACCGCACACTGCGGCGCGCAGCTTGATATCAGACATAAGCGAGCTCCTTCGTTTCGCTTGTCGCCTGATGGTGGTGAAGAAACCGGTAACGCTCCGCAATGATCAAGGCCGCGCCGAACGCGTCCTCCAGGCCACCAGATCTGGTCTCCCACAAGGGTGTTCCACCGCCGTCAGGCGCGGCCAGCCTTCGAGCGCTTTCCGTAGTTCCCATCCCAATACGGCCCGGACTCCCCCGCGCCTCCGCTACCCGCCGCTGCAGCGCACGCCGGCGTGGCTTTGCGCGCTCGCTGAAGTCACACTCGCCTGGTCCGGGATCATCGCCGCGCGCCATGGTCGCCACAGTTATGCGAGGCCGGGCAAACGTCCGAACGGCTCTGATCAGACCGCAAACGAAAAACGCCCGCTGGTTTCCCGGCGGGCGCTTTCATGACTGCCATGGGCGGAAGGTCTAGCCTTCGGCCGCGTCCGGCTTGGGCTTGCGGCCCTTGGGCGGGCGGGCTTCGATGCCACGGCCGGTGGTGCGCTCGACGATGCGGGCGGATTTCCCGCGGCGGTCGCGCAGATAGTAGAGCTTGGCGCGGCGCACTTTACCCTTGCGCTTGACCTCGATGGACTCGATCAGCGGGGAGTGGACCGGCCAGACCCGCTCGACGCCTTCGCCGAAGCTGATCTTGCGGACGGTGAAGTTCTCGTTCAGGCCGCCGCCGGAGCGCGCGATGCAGACGCCTTCGAAGCGCTGCACCCGCTGGCGCTCGCCTTCGCGGATCCACACGTTCACGCTCAGCGTATCGCCGGCGGAGAACTCCGGAATGACTTTGTCGCCGAGCACGCGGGCGGCTTCTTCCTGCTCGAGCTGCTGGATCAGGTTCATGGCTCTTCTCCTTGGCGCCGCTGATATCTCGCCCAGAGATCGGGGCGGCGCTGACGTGTGATTTCTTCGGCCTGTTCCTTACGCCACCGGGCGATCCGGCCATGATCGCCTGACAACAACACTTCCGGGATGTCCCGCCCCTCCCACGCCCGCGGACGGGTGTAGTGGGGATACTCGAGCAGGTCCCCTTCAAAACTTTCGTCTTCGGTGCTCTCGATCTTGCCGAGCACACCCGGGATAAGGCGGACACAGGCCTCGATGAGGACCATGGCCGGGCCTTCGCCCCCGGCGAGCACGGCGTCGCCGACACTCACCTCCTGCATGCCGCGCGCTTCGACGACCCGTTGGTCGAGGCCTTCGAAGCGGCCGCAAAAAATGACAACGCCCGGCCCCGCCGCCCAGTCCCGGACCATAGTCTGGGAGAGCGGCCGGCCGCGCGGCGTCAAGTGGACCAACGGGCGTGAACGCGTGTCCACACTGTCGATCGCCGCCGCCGCCACGTCAGGGCGCAGCACCATTCCTGGGCCGCCGCCAGCCGGCGTGTCGTCAACGGAGGCGTGCTTATGACGGGAAAAAGAGCGGATGTCCACCGTCTCTAGCGCCCAGAGTCCGTTCCTGCGGGCGGTTTCCAGCAGAGAAACCCCGAGCGGGCCCGGAAACGCGTCCGGATAGAGCGTAAGGACTGTGGCGGTGAAGCTCATGGCGCCGCGCTTATGGGCGTGAAGCGCTGTTGGTGCAAGGCCATGACGCCTCGGAGCTCAGGCGGCGGCGCCTAATCCGCCACCTTCAAGAACATTGCGGCGCATTATCGAGCGTCGCGCTGAAAACCGGGCGGGGCGCAAACGGGTCGTCGAGCCAGGGCCGCCGATAGTCCTCACTGGCGACACTGTGAGTGGTCTGCGTCACGCGGCAGATCCCGCCCGCGCCCGCCGGCACGAACCACCGCCATCGGGTGAAGGAGTCGGCGACGCTCCCCAGATAAGGCCGCGTCGACGCGGGCGTGTCGTCGGAATAGACGAAGGCCTCACACGCCGTCTCCATATCCTGCGCCGTTCCCCCAGAGGTGATCGTGTAACGCGTCGAGCACGCCGCCTCCGACACCTTGCCCCGCGACCGGTCGATGTCAGCGGTGGAGAGGATGAACCAGACCGGTTCGGGCAGCGCCCAGCCCGATAGCGATTTCGCGAACGTCACCTCACGGTTCACATCGCTTGGCCGCAAACGCCGAAGATTGAGCGGCAGATCAAGCTGGCCGGCGACCCGGTCGGCGTAGGCCTGGAGGCCGGCCGCGTCCTCGACCTCGGTGGGACATTCAAACCAGATTCGGGTCAGCCTGAGACCGTTGACCTCATCCTTCACCATGCACACCGCCTCCAGCAGCGGCGTCCGGGCGGCCGACCCCGCCTCAGGATCGGGCCCGGCCCCCCCTGCGGCCGGTTGCGACACTGCGAGCGCAAGAGCCATAAGCAACATGGCGATCCTCTTAAACATTAGGCTGTTAAGTATCCCGGGCTCGACCTGCGCAAGCACCGGCCTGATCGCCGCCTAGCGGTCGAAGGCGAACTCGATCTCCTGCGCGCCTGCCCTTACACCGTCGAATGATGTTGCGGAGGGGGGCAAACGCTCGCGGGCGAAATAGGCGCCCACATTCATCTCGTAGTCTGCCCGTACGGCGTCTGCCTGGCTTGCCTCAACCGGATCGCCTAACCGGTCCCTTACCTGGCACGTGGCCGAGGCGTCCCGGACCAGGCCTTCGGTGTCGTACGTGTAGCGACCCGTGCACAGCGCGCCGTACGCGGTCGACGCGGCGGTGATCGGGATTAGCGGCGCATTGTTCAGGTGCACGCTGGTAAAGGGATGGGCGTCGCAATTGGGCCGGTCTTCTTCGCCCAAACGGACGAAATGGTCGATCTGGGTTGTTTCATAGGCCTCGGCGTGTTCGGCGCAGCCGGCTTCAAAGCGCAGCGGGATAATCCAGCGCGCCTCGCGCATGGCGTTCTCATAGGCGTAGGCGTACCGGCCACCCACAGCTTCACGGCCTGAGCGCGTCACCCAGATGCAGCGAAACTCCGGATCCGAGGCGTCCCCGGATGCTGTCAGGACGGCCGCGCCGGCGCATTCCAGATTGACGCCGGCGCGCGCGACATTGCGCGGCGTTACAAATCCGGGCGCGACAAGCGCGTGGGTTCGCGCCAGATCCCACCGGCCGCCGACCACTTCCATTTCAAGACTGTCTGGCGGCGGGGCCCGCCCCAGCTCCACCGGCAGATCAACACGGGCCAGCGCCGCATCGGCGCGTGCCTGCAGTGCATCAGAGCCGGGCGCGTCTTGCGGGCATTGCGCCTGGAGCCGCTGGATCCGGCCACCGCTTTCCTCAATGAGCAGCGCGCACCGGGCTGCAAAACCCTCGTCAAGCGCCGGGCTGTCTGGCGACGCCGCCTGTAGCGCTATTGCGATCAGTAGAATCATGGCTCTCCCACTCACCCGCTCCACCGGAAGCCGCGCCACGACCGCGACGTCCCGCCGCCACCACTATCGGCTGCAGCATTTCGCGGCGCAAGGGATTTGCCGGACCGGTCCGGCGCCCGGCGTTGTCAACGTGGCGGCGTTACCCGGTGCGCCGTGAGGGGGCGATACACGAGCAGGCGCCATCGGCGCTCGTGGGCATGAAGCGTTGTTGGTGCATGGGCCTGCGATGAAAGCCCGCCTGCCGCCGCGCTCCCGGCCCCAGAGAGCACAGGAGCTGCTCAGGGGCGGGTGACGTAGACGTTGGAGCGATCAAACTCGCGCAAGGAAAAAATCAGCGCTTCGCTCAAAGTGCGAAGATCCATGAGCCTGGCCTTGGCGAGCCGCTCGCCATCGCGGCCCAGCAGCGTCGCCTGGGTGCGTCCGCTGTCCAGCCCATGGCGCCAAAGCTCTTTTTGGATTGCCGGCGAAGCGGATTTCAGCCCCGCGGCGATGGCGGAATAGACCGCCTGATGGGCGGCGTCGGGCGCAGTGACATAAAGCGTATCAAGATCGCCCAGAAGCTTGGCGTCGCTCATGGAGACTTCAGCGTACCGGCTGGAGCCGGTCTTGGTCTCGATCAGCACTGCCTCAAGACCGGCCTCGCCGTCGCGCACGAACACGCCGTCAACGCCCTGCGGCCCGCCCACCTTGCCGTTGATCACCCGCCATCCGCCCGCCGCCATGGCCATGAGGGTCAGCGCCTCGCCGTAATTTCCCTGGTCCTGGCTGGCGGTGAAGTCGGTATGGCGCAATCCCTTGAACGCCAGCGCCGCGACCAGGTCTTGCCGGGCCGGCGCATCGAAGCTGGCGAGCGCCGCCGGGGCGCGGCCCGTAACGATGCGCAGCGCGCCGCCGGCCAGCGCAGAAAGCCCGGCGGACAGGCCAAGCCCGGCCAGCAAGGCGATTGAACCGTCCACGGCTTCCCCCTCCCCATGGCGTTTTCCCCGAGGGACGTTCTAGCCAGATCGGGGACCAACGCCTAGATGAAAGCGGGAAACGGCGAGCCCTAGAGCGCGCGCAGGGCGCGCTCGGCGGCGTTGCGCGCAAAACGCAGGGTCAGCGCCTTGCGCCGCGCCGGAGCCAGCGTCTGCACCGGGCTCTGGCGCACAATCGCTCCACCGAACCCGTCGGCGATGATCAGCCCGGTCTGGTCAGGCAGCATGTCGCGAGGGAAGCGTTCCGACACCGCGAAGTAGAAGCGGTCGCACCAGGCGAAATATTCCGGCCATTTCTCGTCAGCGCGAAAATCGGCGACGCCGGATTTCACCTCCACGATCACCATCTCGCCTTTGCGCCCCAGCCCGGCGAGGTCGGCCCGGCGCCCGCATGGAAGGACAAATTCGGGGATCGCCGCAACGCCAAGATCCAGCAAAAGCCGCGACGCGCCGCGCATGAGGGCGCGCGCATCATCGATAGCGGGGTTGTCGGCACGCGCTGGGTAACCGGCCGGCCAGGAGGGGTCTGAAAGCGCCATGCGAAGGAGTTTGTTCGAATAATGTTCCGTTTTCAAGTCTTCAGCGTCAGCGACCGGCAGCCTCTCGTCAGCGGCGCGCCAGCTTGCTAGAGGGAGGCCATGAGCACGTCACAGACCGAACAGAACAGCTGGGCCGGATCGGTCCCGCCGTCCGAAGCCGATTTCCTCGCCCTGGCCGAAACCGCCTGGGCGGAGCTCCCTGAACCGTTTCGCAAGATGTGCGGGAGCGTGGTGATCCAGATCAGCGATTTCGCACCGCGCGAGGTGCTCGACCATTTCGAGATGGACAGCGAGTACGAGCTGACCGGCCTCTACCACGGCGTCGATCTCACCGGGAAATCCATCGCCGATCCCAGCCCGGAGCCGGACTATGTCTTCCTGTACCGCCTGCCGATCCTGCTGGAATGGTGCGAGCGCGGCGACGTCACCCTGGCCGAGCTGATCACCCATGTCCTCGTCCACGAGATCGGCCACCATTTCGGCCTCTCCGACGACGACATGCATGCGATTGAGGACGCGGCGGGTTAGCAAGGTGGCCGTGCGGCGGTGCAACGCCGCCAGGGTCCCCAGGGTCTGCCGACCCGTTCGCCGCCTTCAATCGCCCCACCGGGGCGATTGATCTGCTGACGCAGACCGGCGCTCATCCCAGCTTCTTCGCGACCCAGTCCGGCACCACCTCGCTAGCGGGGCCATAGACCCGCTCGTCAAACAGCGCGCTCACCTCGCCGGGCTCAAGGGTCAGCTCCACGGTCCAGGCGCCCACGGCCTTGGCTTCCTGCACGAAGCTGGCGGCGGGATAGACCGTGCCGGACGTGCCCACGGCTACGAACAGGTCCACATCCTCCAGCGCGCGATAGATCTGATCGAGGCCCAGCGGCATTTCGCCGAACCACACCACATGGGGGCGAAGCCCGGCCGCCTTGCCGCAACCTGCGCAGCCGCGCACCGTGGTGATGGCGCCGGTGTCGGTCTCAAGCGCGCCGCAGAGCTGGCAGCGGGTCTTTAGAAGCTCGCCATGCATGTGCAGGAGGCTGGCTGATCCCGCCTGCTCGTGCAGATCGTCGATATTCTGGGTGACCAGCAGGAAGTCGCCGCGCCCGGCCATGATCCAGGCCTGCTCGGCTTCGGCCAGCGCCAGATGGGCGGCGTTGGGCCTCGCATCCACAAGGTTCTTGCGGCGGGCGTTGTAGAACTCCAGCACGGCGTCCGGACCCGCCTTGAAGGCTTCGGGGGTGGCGAGCTTCATGGGATCGAATTTCGCCCACAACCCGCCTTTGTCGCGAAACGTCCCAAGGCCGGATTCCGCGCTTACGCCGGCCCCGGTCAGGATCAGGATGTTTTCCGGTCCGGTGCTCATCCGCCCCGCCCCTCAGCGCCTATTCGGCCGCCTCGTGACGCACGGTGATCCCGCTGAGGTCCGGCCCGGTCTCGCCGGTGAAGCGCGCGGCGGAGACCGGCTCTTCCGGGTCGAACTCCACGATGATCGCGCCGCCCTGGCCGACGAATGCCGTGAGCGCGCCGGCGAGCTCGGTCATCAGCGGCGCCGGGATCGAGTCGCCGGCCATGGCCGCGCCCATGGCCACGAACATGCCCGCCTGCGAGCGAAGCTGCGCCGGCGTCGTGCCCTGTTGCTCGGCCATTGCGGTCAGCGCCCGGTCCAGAAGCGAGCGGTCCTCAAGCACCGCGCGCGCCGAATGGATCATCAGCGGCGCCAGCACAGAAGCGGGCGGAGTGTCCGCTTCGCGCTCGCCGCTCTCGGCCATCCAGGCGTTCATGGCGTCGGTATAGGCCTGCACCCCGGAGACATCCTGCTCGAAGCTCATCAGGAAGCCGTCTTCCATGGCGATATAATTCTCGCCGGACGTGGTGACCCGGTCGGCGTCGGGATCGTATTCGGTCTCGCTGGCGAAGGAGAACGCCAGGGCCTCATAGCCCAGCATGGACAGGGCCTGTGCGACGCTCGCGCCGCGCTCGCTCTGGCTGTTCGCCTCAACGGTTAGGCTCGGCATGGAGGCGGTGGAGACGAACGTTCCGTTGCGGCGCTCCTCCACCTCGCCGACAAAGTCCGGCATCATGATCCGCACGCCGCCGGAGACGACGCTGAGACCGTCCACGGCCACGCGGTCATACTGGTCATAGCCCGACGCCGCCGCGCCCATGAACGGATCCCGGGCGACATCGCCGGCCATGCCGGACTGCAGCAGCGCGGCGTCGACCCCGGACGCCTCAATGGCGGCGAGATTGATGGCGGTCTCGTTTCCGTCCGGCGCGACTGCGTCATAGGCGAGATCGGAAAGGGTGAAGCGCTCGAGGGTTTCGCCGTCAAACCCGCTCGCTTCAATGCGCGCGATCACCAGCTCGCTCGGGCCCTCGTCCTCCACGCTGGTGAGGACGCGCAGCGCATCAAGGCTCATCGACGCGAAGGTCTGCTGCTCCAGCGGGATGTCGTCGAACCCGCCCTGGCCGTTAAACAGATTCGCCAGCGCCTGACCCACGCCCGGCCCGGCCTCGCTGATGGTGAAGCTGTCAAAGCCGGCGTCGCCGTCTTCATAGGCGATCTCGCCCATATTCACGGAGAGACGTTCGAACACCGGACCTTGCTCGCTCATGCGCGGATCTTTGAGGGTGAGCCTCTCAGCATTCAGAACGCCTTCATCGGTGGCCAGAGTGAAATCGGTGAAGATGTAGCTGTCGCCGTCCTGCACCCGCTCGCCCCAGCTCGCCCGGCCCTGTTCGGCGAGTCCCAGCGCAGCCAGCGCCTCGACGCCGCTCTCCGGCGCGCCCTGGCTGGCGGATTGGCCGCCGCGCGGGTCGTCTTCACCGCCGCAGGCGGTGAGCGCCAGGGCGGCGGCCAGCACGGCGAGGGAGGCGGAGGTTCGAAATGTCATGGGGGCGGACCCTTTTTGGTTGGCGGGTGTCTCTTCACGGCGTCATGGCCGGACGTCATGACCTGGCGGCGCGCATGGACGCCGCCGCATCAACGCAAAGACTACCCGGCTCGATCCGCTTTGACAGCCCGGCGCGGACGCAATGTCGAAAAATTCACCCGTCACCACCGATCCGCCCGAGCAGATCCGCAATGGGATCGGAGTCCGGGTCGGCTTGCGGCGCGTCCTCTGAGGACGTGTGACCAGGCTCGGCCGGGGGCCCGGCCGCGCCGGCCTGCGCCGCCGCCCGCCCGGCGAGCAGGGCGCCGATGGGGTCGTCCTCCAGGGGTTCAGGCCTGGATCGCCGCGCGAGCACAGCGTCCAGCCCTGCGGGAAACACCGGAGCGGCCTCAATGAAGCGCGCGAAGACGCGCGCCGGGCCGGCCCCGCCCACCGCGTTCTCGGTAGGCGAGAAATCGTCATTCCCCATCCACACGACCGCCGCGAGCCCGCCCTCCCAGCCGGCGAACCAGGCGTCGCGATTGTCGTTGGTGGTGCCGGTCTTGCCGCGCACCTCACGGCCCGCCACCGCCGCGGCGCGCGAGGTGCCGTAGTCCACAGAGGCCGCGAAGAGCTGATCAAGCTGGGCCAGAACCCGGTCGGCGATGAGTTTTTCCGACTGTCCGGCGGGGCGCTGATAAACGAATTCGCCGTCTGCAGCCTCGATGGAGAGAATGGCGTAGGGCGGCGCGGACCGCCCGCCATTCATGAACGGCAGATACGCCCCCGCGAGCTCCAGCGGCGTCACCTCATAGGACCCCAGCGCCAGGGCGCGCGTGTTTTCCAGAGGGCTTTCAATTCCCAGCCGGCGCGCGGTGCGCAGCACCCAGCCGCGGCCCGCCGCCTCGGCGACCTGCACCGCCACGGCGTTGGAGGACCGCGCGAAGGCCCGCTCCAGCGTCATCTCGCCCTCATAGCGCCCGCCATAGTTTTCCGGCGACCAGTCGCCATAGCTCACCGGCTGGTCGATGAAGACATCATCCGGGCTGAGCCCGGCTTCAAAGGCGGCGGTGTAGACGAAGGGCTTGAACGCCGATCCCGGCTGGCGGCGCGCGGACACCGCGCGGTTGAACGGCGAGCGGGCGTAGTCGCGGCCCCCGGCCATGGCGACGACGCCGCCGGACGCGTCCAGCGCCACAACCGCGCCCTCCTGTGCGCCCCGCGCCAGATCGGGGGTGGAGAGCCCCAGGCTCAAGGCCGCTTCGGCGGCGCGCTGGGCGTTGACGTCCAGCGAGGTGGTCACCACCAGATCGCCGGTGCGCCCGCCGGCGAACTCGCGCACCTGCGGCAGCACCCAGTCAGCAAACCAGCCCGCGCCGGGGCTCGAGGCGCCGCGCGAGACCCGGATCGGGGTTTCCGCCGCCGCGATACGCTCAGCCTCGGTGATCGCGCCGGTGGCGTACATGAGGTCAAGCACCACGGTGGCCCTGACGCTGGCCCGGCGCACATCGGAGGTGGGCGCATAGCGCGACGGCGCTTTGAGAAGCCCCGCCAGCAGCGCCGCCTCGCCGATGGAGAGCTCGTCCGCCGGCTTGCCGAAATAGCGCCGCGAGGCGGCTTCCGCACCCCAGGCGCCGGCGCCGAAATAGACCCGGTTCAGATACAGGGCGAGGATCTCGTCCTTGGTGAATTCGCGCTCCAGCCACAGGGCGAGCAGCATTTCCTGCGCCTTGCGCTTATAGGTGCGGTCCGAACTCAAAAAGAGATTCTTGGCCAGCTGCTGGGTGATCGTGGAGCCGCCCTGCACCACGCGTCCGGCCCGGATATTGGCCAGCAGCGCCCGGCCGGAGCCCAGAACATCAACGCCGAAGTGAGAATAGAAGCGCCGGTCCTCCACAGCGAGCACGGCTTCCACAAGACCTTCGGGCAGGGCGTCGGCGGTGATCGCCGCGGCGCTCACCTCGCCGCGGCGCGCAATGACGCGGCCATGGCGATCGAGCAGGACCACCTCGCCGGCGCGCGGCGCCGGCTCCAGCCCTTCAAGATCGGGAAGTGTGCCGACCAGCCACAGCGCCGCCGCGCCGACGCCCGCCACAAGGATCGCCGCGCTCAGCACAGCCGCGCGCAGGAGCAGCGTCAGGCCGGGGCGCGGCTTGGACTTGCGGGAGGGGGAGCGGCGGCTGGTCGCCATGGATCGCCTTCGTGGGCGGACGGTTACGGGAGGAACCGTGATGCCCGCATTACGGTTAAGTCCGCGTGAACGCCATTCGCACCTTGCCCCGGCGAGGCCGGTGCGCGACCATTCCCATGAAGCGCCCGAGACGCCGGGCGAGACGAGGGGACGCCATGCGACTGACCACCATCATCCGCAAATCCTTGCGCGCCGCCGTGTTCGGATCAGGGGCTCTTGTCGCCCTCGGCCTTGTGTCGGGCTGCGTCCTGGATCCGGGCGAAGACGCTATCTGCACCAGTCCCGGCCCCAACAGCCCCGGCTGGCCCTACTGCGCCCCGTCCGATCCCGGCGGCCATGGCCCCGCCGACGATCCCATCGATCCCACCGGCCGCGGCGTGTCGGACTGACGCGCCACGACCCTGAAAGGCTGACCGCCGCGCCTGGCGCGCAAAGCGACCGCAAGGCTGCGCCATGACCATTGAGCTGATCATTCTGGCGATTCTGGTCACGCCGTTTCTTGTCACGCTGGCGCTTGTCCGGGCGCCGCTGGACCCACGCCCAATCGCAGCGGGGCGGCTTGGGCTGGCGGCGGCGTTCGTGTTCTTCGCCGCCGGCCATTTCATAGCCACCGGGACCATGGCGACGATGTTTCCGCCCTTTGTCCCAAGGCCGGAGCTGATCGTCTACGTCACCGGGATCGTCGAGGCGCTGATCGCCATCGGCCTCATCGCCCCGCAGACACGGCGCTGGGCGGGCGTCGCGGCGATTGTCGTCTTCATCGCCTTCTTTCCCGCAAACATATACGCCGCCTTAATGCGCGCCGACGTGATAGGCCACGCTTGGGGCCCTGTTTATCTTTTGATCCGCGGCCCGTTCCAGCTTCTGCTTATCGGTTGGGCGTGGTGGTTCGTGGTGCGACCTCATCCCCGAGCAGACGGGCCGGATGCATCCCGTTCACATGGCCCATGAAGGGCGGATGGATCTGGTAGCCCAGAAGGCTGGGTAGCGGATCTTGAAGCTGCGCGACAATCTCCGGCGGGACCGACAAGCTCATGTTCTCCTGCGTCCGGAGCCAGGGCGCGCAAAATTGCGCCGTGACCGCCAGCCGGTAGCGGTCCGCGGTGCTGTTGGCGCCGCCGGCGTGCCAGAGCCCGCCATGAAAGACGATGGCGTCGCCCGGCTCCATGAGCGCCTGAGCCGACGGATCGTCAGACCCCGGCTCACGCCCTGGGGCCCAGGTGTGGCTGCCCGGCCAGACCCGGGTGGCGCCGGTTTCGGTGGTGAACGGGTCAAGCGCCCAGATCACCGAGAGGCCCTGCATCGGCCCAGGCCGTGGCGCTTGATAGAAGCCGTCATCATGGTGGGCGATCTGTTCGGCCTCGCCCGGCCCGATATTGATGGCCAGAAACGCTGAGAGAAGCGGCTGGTCGTGAAGCCTCGCCTTCAGAAATCCCATTATGGCGGGATGCGCGGCCAGCACGCCGAGCCGCGCCGATTTCGCCAGCAGGGCGTAGGCGCGCTGGGTCTTGAAGCCTTCAAAGCTATTGCGGCCCGCCGGACCCAGGCATGCGTGCAAATCCTGCTTCAGCGCACCGAGGGTTTGCCTGTCGAGCAAGCCTTTCAGAACAACATAGCCGTCGCGATCAAAGGCTTCGAGCGCCCGCGCCGGCGGCGCCGGCGCGTCGACGCGCCTCTGCTTGAACCGCCCCGCGAGATCCTCGTAGAGATCCTTCTGAGACTTCACGGTCAGCCGGCGTTCAGAGGTCGTCATGGCTCGCGCCTCCCTGTGTTTTTCTGCGCTGGCGGCGACATGCCCAGCGCGCCCGCGATGCAGGTCCAGACGGTGTCGAGCAGCTGGCGCCGGTCCGGCGCCGCCTCCCGCGCCACGGCGGCGGAGACGCACTGGCGCACCCCGCCAAGCACGAAGGCGCCGGCGAGCATGGGATCAAGGCCCGCCGGCAACTCGCCGGCGCGCTGGCCGTTGTCGATATTGGCGGCGCCCCGCTCGATCAGGCGGGCCGTGCAGGCCGCCTCGGCGGCGGTCACCGCGGGTGTCCGGCCGAGCGGGCCGAGAAGGGTGGCGGTGAACGGATCGTCGAGCTGGAACGCCAGCACGGCGGCGGTGCGCCGCTGCTCCCGCTCCATCCAGCTCGCCCCGTCATAACGCGCATTCGCGATGGCGGCGTAGCGGGCGTAATAGTCCTCCACGACGGCGGCGATCAGGCCCGCCTTCGATCCGAAATGGTGGTAGGCGAGCCCGGTGGAGAGCCCTGCGCCACGGGCGATCGCAGCCATTTCCGCGTCGCCCTCGCCCGCGATCAACGCCGTGCGAGCCGCGTCCAGCAGGGCGGCGCGCGCGCCGCCCTTGAGCAATCTCGCCTTTTGCCCGCCCGCCTCGGCATTCGCGCTCTGCGGCGCAGCACGCTTAGAAGCGGTCATGCCCGTCTCTCCCAGCGTCCAGCGCTTGCGGACAGGGCGTCATCGGCCCTGTGTGATAGATAGTATCAATTATTGAATTGAATTCAAATCAATTGCTCTCTCGGTCGCGGCGTCCACGTTAGAGGGGCGGCGCCTACCCATGCGCCGGCATGGTGCATGGCCTCCCTCAACACGGTGACAGCCTGGTCGTCATGGCGGCGCCGGCGCCTGGGCGCCGTCCGGGCGAGGCTGAACCCTGCAGAGCGGGCGGGTGATGCGCCATTGCCCACGCCACCTTCGAGCGCTGCCGGATCAAGCGTTGCATGAAGACGACACCTGGCCGCGTCGCCGCGGGATCGACGCATGGCGGGCCTGATCACGCTTGCTGAGCGTGCGCCTGCGTCGCTAAGCTTCGCGAGAGAGAATTTTTGCAGCATGAGGGCAAGGCTGATGGGGCGCCGCGCGGGACAGGGATACGCATCCAGACACGCCGCCCCGATGGAGCTTGGATACTCTCCCGCGATCCAGTCCGTTAATGTCTGGCAAGCCGTTCCCATATTGAGCGACGAGCCCGGCGGCGCTGCAACGCGCATGGCGCGCACCCTGCTCTGGCGGCGCCAGGCTCGCCGCCAGGCGCGTCTGGACGCCCGCACCACGCCCTGCCCTGAAGCCCAGGCGCAAACCATGGATCGGTTGCTCGCCCGGCGCGACGCCGAGCTGAGCTCGGTGGCGATCCACGCCGACGCGGTCTACGCGGCCATCAAGAGTTATGTCGCGAGCTTTCGCCCGAACCCCATCGTTGTCGACGCCCGGCGCGCCGACGCCGCCGCACTCGCAAGCGCCCATCTCGATCTCGCCGCCGCCCGGCTTCGTGAACTCAACAATTCGGCTCTCACAGGACCGGAGGCGGCCCGCGCGCAGCGCGCCCGCCACGACATCGTGCGCGATACGCAGGCCTGCCTCGGCGGGCAGATGGACTCACTCCTCGACGCCGTCGCACGGGCGCGCCGCCTGCATCATTTCTACCGCGACGAGATGTGCGAAGCGGCGGCCCATTGCGCCAGCGCCGGCCAGACAGCACGCGCCATCCAGAACACGCTCGACCGCAGCGCCCACGCCCGCCTTGACGCCTACCGCACGGCGTTTGTGGCCGAGCGCACCCGGCAGGGCGGCGAGACGGGCTGGGCCGGGTCGTTCGACACGCCCATAAGTCTCGTCGACCGTCTGCCCGCTCCGGAGCCTGCGGCGCGCCTTGTGCGGGACGCCCTGGCGCAGATCGAGCGCAATCTCGCAGCCCTTGGAACGCTTCAGGCCTGGGCGCGGGCCCGCCGCGACAGGCTTGGAAGCCCGCGAGGTGCGATGAAGGCCAGGGCCGTCAGCGCGCTCGACGCCGACAGGCTGATCGCCGCATGGCGCGCCGATTTCGCGACGCCGCTGTCGCGCCGCGCCAATCCGCTGCCGGCGCTGTTCAGGCGCTGACTGTACCTTCCTGAGTTCGGCCCGCCTCGGTGAGGACCGCTAAGCAGGCTCGGCGTTCACGCCGGCGGCCTTGCTTGCATCGCCGGGCGCGCGTGTTTACACCGGCGCGTCCGCATGGGGAGGGAGACGGTTCGAACCCGGCCCGCCCGCCGCGACAAGAAAGGTCCGACCATGAAAGTCCAGTCCCAACGCCAGCTGCGCGCCGGCGAGCTCGTGCGCCGCGCGGTCTCAGATATCCTGCGCGAAGGTCACTTGCGCGATCCCGCCCTCGCCGGTGTTCCGGTGACGGTGAGCGAGGCGCGCCTCAGCCCCGACCTGAAGTACGCCACGGTCTTCGTATCCGGCATGAACATGGTCGAGCCCGGTCGCATCGCCGAGGCGCTCAACCGGGCCTCGGGCTTCATCCAGAAAGAGCTCGTGCGCCATATCGACATGAAATACACCCCCAAGCTGCGCTTTGAGGCCGACGACCGTTTCGACGAGGCCCTGCACGTGGACGAGGTGCTCGACCGGCCCGGCGTGAAGCGCGATCTCGAAGGCGGATCGGACGGCGGGGACGAGACCTGATGGGCCGCCGGCGCAAGAAGGGCGATCCGATCAATGGCTGGCTCGTGCTCGACAAGCCGCTGGAGATGACCTCGACCCAGGCGGTGGGAAAGACCCGCTGGCTGTTCAACGCGCAGAAAGCCGGCCACGCCGGCACGCTGGATCCGCTGGCGTCCGGCGTCCTGCCCATTGCGTTTGGAGAGGCGACCAAGACCGTGCCCTTCGCGCAGGAGGGCGAGAAGGCCTATCTGTTCACGATCCGCTGGGGTGTCTCGACCACCACCCAGGACGCCGAAGGCGACACGATTGCTGAAAGCGATGTGCGCCCGGAGCGCCAGGCGATCCTGGACGCGCTGCCCGGCTTCATCGGCCTGGTCCAGCAGGTGCCGCCGAAATTCTCCGCCATCAAGATCGACGGCGAGCGCGCCTATGATCTGGCGCGCGCCGGCGAAGAGGTGGAGCTTGAAAGCCGGCCGGTACGCATCGACGCGGTGACCCTGCTTGACATGCCCAGCGCCGACCTCGCCGTGTTTGAAATGAAGTGCGGCAAGGGCGCCTATGTGCGCTCTCTGGCGCGCGATCTCGCCACGGTTCTGGGCGCCGAGGGCCATGTGGCCGCGCTGCGCCGGACGCGGGTGGGGCCGTTCACCCTGGATGACGCGCTGACGCTGGACGCGCTTGAGGATTTGGTCCATAAGAGCGCCGCGCTGGACGCCCTTCTCCCGGTCGAGACCGCGCTGGACGACATCCCGGCCCTGGCCGTGACCGACGGAGAAGCGTTTCAGTTGAGGCAAGGACGGCCGATCGTTCTGCCTCCCCGGCGAGCTTCAGAGCTTCGCGATCTTCGAAAGCCCCGCTCCATCGCGGGGAGGGACTATTCGAAGGCCGTGCTGGCTCTTGAGAACGACCGGGCGGTTGCGATCGGCGAAGCGCGGGCCGGCAAACTCAGTCCCGTCCGCGTATTTCAATGGGATCAGGAGCCCGAATAGACGATGTCGATCACGGCGGAACGCAAAGCCGAACTGATCAAGGAACACGCCCGGGGTGACAATGACACCGGGTCAGCCGAAGTGCAGATCGCGGTGCTCACCGAGCGCATCGCCAATCTCACCGAGCACTTCAAGACGCACAAGAAAGACAACCACTCCCGCCGGGGCCTGTTGAAAATGGTGTCCCAGCGCCGTCGCCTCCTCGATTACCTCAAGAAGGTGAAAGAGGAACGCTACAAGGACGTGGTCCAGAAACTCGGCCTGCGCCGCTAGCGCGACCGAAGAAACGCCGGCCGCCACGGGGCGCGCCGGCGTTTTCATATCCGGCGATCCGCAATCCGGCGGCGCCGAACGAGACGTACGATCGAGAGACGAATGTTCGATATCCAAACCGAGACGATTGAATGGGCCGGCCGCACGCTGACCCTAGAAACCGGCCGCATGGCGCGCCAGGCAGACGGCGCGGTGCTTGTCACCTATGGCGAGACCACCGTCCTCGCGACCGCGGTCGCCCAGAAGGAAGTCAAGCCGGGAATGGACTTCTTCCCGCTGACGGTGAACTACCAGGAGAAGTATTTCGCGGCGGGCAAGATCCCCGGCGGCTTCTTCAAGCGCGAAGGCCGCCCGACCGATAAAGAGACGCTGACCTCGCGCCTCATCGACCGGCCGATCCGCCCGCTCTTCCCCAAGGGCTTCAAAAACGACACCCAGGTCATGCTCACCGTGCTGAGCCACGATCTGGAGAACGATCCCGACATTGTCGGCATGATCGGCGCGTCCGCCGCGCTGGTGCTGTCCGGCCTGCCCTTCCTGGGCCCAATCGGCGCTGCGCGCGTGGGCTACAAGGACGGCGAATACACGATCAACCCGACCGTTCACGAGCTTGACGACAGCGAGCTTGACCTCGTCGTCGCCGGCACCGGCGATGCGGTGATGATGGTGGAGTCTGAAGCCTCCGAGCTGTCCGAGGACGTGATGCTCGGCGCGGTGATGGCCGGCCATGAAGCGTTCCAGCCGGTGATCGACATGATCATCCGCCTGGCCGAAAAAGCCGCCAAGGAGCCCTGGGATTTCGTGCCGGAAGACAATTCCGAGCTGGAGACCAAGGTCCGCAAGCTGGTCGGCGACGACATCGCCAAGGCCTACACGATCCGTCAGAAGACCGAGCGCCAGACGGCGGTCTCCGCGGCCAAGGAGAAGGCGGTCGCCGCCTTCGCCCAGTCCGACGAGAACCCGGACGGCTATCCCACAAGCGTCCTCAAGGACGTGCTGAAGGGTGTTGAGGCCAGCGTCGTTCGCGGCGGCATCATCAAGACCGGCGAGCGCATTGACGGCCGCAAGCTCGATCAGGTGCGCCCGATCGTGTCGGAAGCCGGCATCCTGCCGCGCACCCACGGTTCGGCCCTGTTCACCCGCGGGGAAACCCAGGCACTCTGCGTGGCCACGCTGGGCACCGGTGAAGACGAGCAGTTCATCGACGCGCTTACGGGCACGTACAAAGAACGCTTCATGCTTCACTATAACTTCCCGCCCTACTCGGTGGGCGAAACCAGCTTCCGTCTGGCCCCCGGCCGGCGCGAAATCGGTCACGGCAAGCTCGCCTGGCGCGCTCTGCGTGCGGTGATGCCCACCGCCGAGCAATTCCCCTACACCATCCGTCTGGTCTCCGAGATCACCGAATCCAACGGCTCGTCCTCCATGGCGACCGTGTGCGGCGGTTCGCTCGCGATGATGGACGCCGGCGTGCCGATCGCGCGCCCGGTCTCCGGCATCGCCATGGGCCTGATCAAGGATCCGGAAGGCGTGGCCGTGCTGTCCGACATCCTCGGCGACGAGGATCATCTGGGCGATATGGACTTCAAGGTGGCGGGCACTGCAAACGGCGTCACCAGCCTGCAGATGGACATCAAGATCGCCGGCATCACCCAGGACATCATGAAGACCGCCCTGGATCAGGCCAAAGGCGGCCGCATGCACATTCTCGAAGAGATGAACAAGGCGCTGGATACGTCCCGCTCCGGTCTCGCCGAGCATGCGCCGAAGATCGAGACCATGCAGATCCCGACCGACAAGATCCGTGACGTGATCGGGGCCGGCGGCAAGGTGATCCGCCAGATCGTGGAAGAGACCGGCTGCAAGGTCGACGTCAATGACGAAGGCCTGATCAAGCTGGCCGCCGTGGACGAGTCCTCGATCCGCAAGGCCTATGACTGGATCCACTCCCTCACCGCCGAGCCCGAAGAGGGCAAGGTCTACAAGGGCAAGGTCGTGAAAGTCGTCGATTTCGGCGCCTTCGTGAACTTCTTCGGCGCCAAGGACGGCCTCGTCCACGTGTCGCAGATGAAGAACGAGCGCGTCGGCCATCCCAAGGACGTCGTGTCCGAAGGTCAGGAAGTCTGGGTGAAACTCCTGGGCTTTGACGATCGCGGCAAGGTGCGCCTGTCCATGAAGATCGTCGACCAGGAAACCGGCGAAGAGATCGCCGAGGGCGAAGAAGACTAAGTCTTCATCCCCTCGCCTTCATCGGTGAAAACAAGAACCCCCGCCGGAGTGATCCGGCGGGGGTTTTTTGTTTGCAGTGTAGACCGGCGAGCCTAGAAGGCGGCCTGGACGCCCAGGGCGAGCACATTGCTCTCGGCGTCGAATTCCGACCAGCTTGCGCCGCCCGGCTGATTGCCGCCGGACAGGAAGTTCAGCGGCACCCAGCCTTGAGTGTGGATGATCTCGCCGAACAGATTGACCGACGGGGTCACGAAGTAGGATCCGCCCAGAACCCACTGGTTCTGGCGTTCCCACGGCGAGCCTTCAGCGCCTGCGACAAAGCGGCTGAACTCGAAGCTCAGCGCCAGATCATCGGGGTTGCGATGGCTCATCCAGTAGCGCGCGCCCAGGGTCCAGGCGAGCGGCTCGACCGCTTCAAACGCGGCGAACTGCGGCGCCGGAGACGCCGAGCCCGGCCACACCTCGGTGGCCTCGGCGTATTCGCCCAGGAACTCGAACGCGCCGAAGCGGCCCTGTGAGTAGACCGCAAAGGCCGGCGCGTTGTCCGGGCACGGCGTGAAGTGGAACACCGGGTAGGGTTGGCAGTAGGACGTGGCGTGCGTGTAGCTGGCGCCCACCATCATTTCACCACCGGCCAGCTGGGCCGTGTAGTTGGCGTCCACCGCAAAGTTGTTCACGCGCGAGGGAACGTCGGTGCCCTCCACCGGCGCGTTGTGGGAGCGGAACTGGGCGCCGCCCTGGATCGCCATGGCGCGCAGGTGCACACCGTTATTGTAGTATCCAACCGAGCCGCCATAAGCGAGACCCGCGAAGGCGTGCCAGCTGGTGGAGTTGGTGAACGGGCTCACCGTGTCCTGCAGGCCGAAGGGCGTGTCCATCTTGCCCAGCGCCACATAGACCGGGCGCTCATCCAGATTGCCCCACATGACAAAGGCCTTGCGAAGCTGGATCTGGTTGCGGTTCAGATCCGTGATCGTTCCCTGACCGAAGCTCTGCTCGGGGTTGTAGAGCATCTCCGCGTAGACGGTGAAATCGTCGCTGACGCGCGCGGTTGTGGCCAGCTGGGCGGAGTGAATCACCGCTTCCGACACCGTCTCGCCGATCTGATTGCTGGACGTCGGGTGACGCATCAGCCAGCCGAACTTGGTGTTGGAGTTGCTCTCCTGGTAGTCAGCCAGCGCGGTAACGCCGCCGCTCAGCGTGACGCGGCGGTCCAGCTGGCCGGTCTGCATGGCCTGCAGGATGGTCAGCTGGCGCGTGTTCACGCCCTCGGCGTGGTCGAGAATGGCGTAGCCGTATTCCGGGCTCACTCCGACCAGGTTCTGGTGATAGTCGTCGCTGCGGTGAGCGGCCATGTCGCCCATGGCGCCGTGACCGGCGTCGGCGTGGTGCTGTTCGACCTCCACAACGACATCGCGCCCGCCTTCATGCACCGGCCCATGGCGCATCGGCGCGTGCGGCGCCGCGGCGGTCTGTGACGCGGGCATCAGGCCCTGGGCCTCCAGGAATTCCAGAAGCCGGCGGTTGGTTTGTTCAAGCTGCTCGACGCGCGCTTCAAGCTCTTCAACGCGCGCGTCGTCGGGATCGGCGAAGGCCGGTGCGGCGGCGCACAGCGCGAGCACGCTCGCGCCGGTGATGAGTGCGAATTTCATGGATGTCCCCCTAAAGAAAAACAGAATCAGGCCCCGTTTAATGAACGTCGTCTTGCTCTGATTTCCTGAAAGAAAACAATTAAATTATTCCTAGAGATACGGGGATCTACCTGAGGCGGCGTCGCCGCTCGCCGTTCAGCGCATAATATTTTTAACCCTGAACGGCGCCGCCTACGCCGCCTTCAGCCGATCGCGGAAGCGGCGGCTGACCGGCACGCGAATCCCGCCGGCGAGCACCGCCTCGGCGTCGCCGTCACCGCCCGGAATGATCTCCCGCAACGCAGTGCGGGCCAGCAAATGCGATCGGTGGACGCGCACCGGGTCGACACCCGCCTCGTTCAAAAGCGCCTCCAGCTCGTTGAGCGTGATCCGCGCTAGGTGCACGCCGGCGCCGGTGCGCACCTCGGCGTAATTTCCCGCCGCGCGTGCTGTCAGAAACTCTATGGCCGGAAGCCGGATCTCCCGCCCGCCGCAGCGCAGGGTGAGCACATGATCGCGGCGGGCGTCGGTACGAGCCGCGCGCGCCTGCTGCAGCGCCTCCTCCCGCGCCCTGAACATCGCCAGCACCGCCAGGATCAACGCATAGGACAGCACGTCCTTGCGATACTCGTACATGAACTCGCCCGCGATCCCGCCATCAAGGCCGTAGGCCCGGTCAAACAGGATCGGCCAGAGCCCCAGGCGCATCACATTCATGGCCGCGACATGGACAACGGCGAAGACAAGACTGCCAAGCAGATGCGCCGGAATCGCCGTTTTCCAGCGCTCCAGCGAGGCCGGGGCGCGCCGTTCCACCCACGCCACCGGACCAAAAAGCGCCAGGATCACCAGATTGCTGGTGCCCTCCAGCGTCAGCGCCCGAATCCAGCCGCCGACCTCGCCGGCGCGCCGCCATTCCTCCGCAGTCGACAGCCCGTTGACCAGCCAGAAGCCAAGCGTGGCAAGAGCATAGGCGATAAAGGCGTGGCGCAGCACGCGGCGTTCAAGGTCGGGGGTCGACATGAGGCCGATCATGGCGCGCAGAAGCCGTCTCGACCAGACCCACCCGGCGCCGTTCGTCCCGCCCGGGCCCGCTTTCATCCCCGATACCGCAGCGCCAGGACAGAACCCGGCCGCAGTTCGCCCCACCGGCCCGGTCTTCGCCACTCCGGCCTGGCGCATGTAGGGTGTGGGGCGCCCTCTTGAGGTCTCACTCACAGGAGGCCCTCATGCCGACCATCCAGCCGTCCGCGCGCCGCTACGATCTCGACTGGCTGCGCATCATCGCTTTCGGGCTTCTCGTATTTTATCATGTGGGCATGTTCTACGTGCCTTGGGACTGGCACGTGAAAAGCGTCCACGCGGGGTCCGGCGCCGAGCCGCTCATGCGCCTGTCCAGCCCATGGCGGCTCTCTCTGCTCTTCTTCATCTCCGGCGTCGCCTTCGCCTATCTCCATGACAAGGCGGGAAGCGCCTGGCGCTTCGCCTCGGAACGAGCGGGACGTCTGTTTCCGGTGATCGTGTTCGGCATGCTCGTCGTGGTCATGCCCCAGACCTATTTCCAGCTGCGCGAAATGGGCGAGATCGAGCCGGGCATCCTCGCCTTCTGGCCGCGCTATATCACCGGGTGGGAGATCGCCGGCATCGAAGTGCCGACCTGGAACCATCTCTGGTACGTGGTCTATCTCTTCGTCTATGCGCTGATCCTGGCGCCGGTCCTGGGGCTTCTCAAAGCCTTCGGGCGCGGACCGGGCGCGCTGCTGGGACGGCTATGGGCGAGCCGATTCGGGCCGGTGGCGCTGATCGTGCTGCCGTTCATTCCCATGATGGCCTACCGCATCTTTCTGGTCCCGCACTTTGAGACGACGCACAATCTGACCGAAGACTGGGCCAATCACGCCATCAGCTTCACTTTCCTGATCTATGGCGTGTTCGCCGCACGCTCCGAGCGGTTCTGGGCGGCGGTGGACCGCACGCTGCCGCTGGCGCTGGGGGCGACGCTGACCCTCGCCGCCGTGCTGACGCCGGTGTGGATTTTCTGGGACGCGCTCCTCGACCGCCCGGTGGAGCTCTGGGCCGCGCGCACGGGCCGAGTGCTCTACGCCTGGACCATGATCCTCACGCTTCTGGGCCTCGCCCGGCGCTTCCTGTCAGGCGACGGGCCGGTGCGGCGCTATCTCACCGAAGCGATCTTCCCGGTTTACATCCTGCACCAGACGATCACCGTGGCTGCGGGCTACGCCCTGACCCGGCTGGGCTACGGTGTGTGGCAAGAATTCGTCCTGCTCACCGCGACCACCTTCGCCGGATCGTTCGCCGGCTTCGAGATCGCCCGCCGCACCCCCGTCCTGCGCCAGCTCATGGGCTTAAAATCAAAGCAGAAGGAGGCGCGCTTGTCCCCGGCCTGACCGGGCGGGCGCTCATTGGTCCCGCGCCTTGCAAGACTGAAACTAGACAGCGAAGCCGGAAAAGCCGGGGTGCTGTCGAGAATGCGGACGCTTGGCTGCCCCGCGGCCGGAACGACCGATTACCAAGCGCCCCTAGTGAGCCCGTCTTGGGCAATCCAAGCCGGCTTCCGGAACCGGCGTGCGCGAGAGAAGCTCGCGTGCGACCGGATCGAAGGCCCGGCACACGAACGTCGGCGCGAACTTGATCGGCTCCAGCTCCGGTTATCGGTCGTGCAAATTTGCCGGGCGCGCAGCGAGGTCCTGCCGTGAGCGGCCGCGAACCAATTCATCCAGCCCTTCGGGCTCCACGCCTTCAATGCGGTAGATTCGGTAACGCAGATTGAACGAATCCGGCTCCAGATCCCGGATCGACAGAAAGCATCGCATGACGTCAGGGTCGCCGGCCTCCATGCGGTCGCTGATCTCGCCTCGCTCCATCCCCTCGGCGCACCCCACGCCCTCGGGCGCGTGGGGCGAGGTGCGCTGGTGGGCGGCGTCGGTTCGAAGCCGCCATCGGACGGCCCGCAAGCTGCGAGCACGCTGCAGCTCAACGCCAGAAGCGCGGATTCGAGACTTTGCACGCCGGAATGAACACCCCGAGAAATGTCGCCTCTGGGGAGTGTCAATCAACCGGCGAGCCCGGGCAAGCCGGAGCGCCTATTCCTCGATCTCCGGAACGGCCACGGCGTGGAAGCCGGCGTCCACGTGGAGCACTTCGCCGGTGCATGACTTGCCGAGATCGGAGAGGAGATAAAGGGCGGCGCCCGCGACGCCTTCCATCGTGGTGTCTTCTTTGAGCATCGACCACTCCTTGCCGGTCTTCATCAGGGTGCGGCCGCCGGAGATGCCGGCCATGGCCAGCGTGCGCATGGGGCCGGCCGAAATCGCGTTCACCCGGATGCCCAGCGGACCCAGATCGCGGGCGATATAGCGGGTGCACGCCTCCAGTGCAGCCTTGGCCACGCCCATGACGTTGTAGTTCGGCACCACGCGTTCAGACCCCAGATAGGTCATGGAGATCATCGTGCCGCCGCCGTCTTCTTTGGAGGGCATCAGATCGCTGGCCCGGCGCGCCGCATCCACGAAGCTGAACGCCGAGATGTCCATGGCGCGCTTGAAGCCTTCACGGGTGGTATTGTGGGTGAAGCTGCCCTGCAGCTCGTCCTTGCCGGCGAAGGCGATGGCGTGAACCAGGAAGTCCAGCCCGCCCCACTTGTCCTTCAGGGTCTGAAAGCACGCATCCATGCTGGCGTCGTCGCCCACGTCGGCGGTGACCATGAACGGCTCGTCGCCCAGGCTCTCCACCAGCGGACGCACGCGCTTTTCCAGCGCTTCATCCTGATAGGAGAAGGCCAGCTCGGCGCCCTGGGCGTGCAGCTGCTGGGCGATGCCCCAGGCGATGGAGTTCTTGTTCGCCACGCCCATGACAAGCCCGCGCTTGCCCTTCATCAGATCGCCCTTGGGGAACTCGGATTCGGCCACGGAGCGCCTCCCTTTTCGTCGCATTTGCGCCGCACTGCGCGGCTATGTCCTTGTCCCCGCAATAGCCCAGCCTGACGCGTGCGTCGAGCACCCAGAAAACCCGACCTTCAATGCGTCGCTTGGTCACTGGTCACTATTGCAGGAAAGCCGGGCGTGCCAAACTCGCGTTTACCTTTGGGGAAGGCGCACGGAGCGATGCTCGGCGCACATAATGAGACGCTAAGAGGCCCCTATGAAAGCAGCACCGCTCCCGCGGTCCCTCGCGATTTCGAAGAGCTGGAAGACCCTTGACTGGGCCAGCGTCTTCGCCGCCATCATCTATCCCGCCTTGGGCGTGTTCGGCCTCATGGCCGCCTTCACGCTGGGCCTCGCTCTGGAAAGCCTCACCCTGGCCTGGTGGTACGCACCGCTGGCGCTGGCCGCGGGTGCGATCACCCTGGTGATCTGCAATATGGGCATCGGCGTCCTGCATAGGGTCTGGCAGCACAAGGCCGGCGAGCTGCACTGGCCGGCCCAGATGATCACCGCCTTCAACTGCGTCATCGCCATGCAGGGCAAGATGAAGGACTGGGTGAATTATCACTCCCAGCACCATCGCCTGTCCGACCGTCCCGGCGATCCCCACAACCCCCATGAGGGCAAGCTATGGGCCTGGATGGGCTGGCTTTTGTGGCGCGACACCAACGACATGGAGCGTCCGCTGGCCCTGTGGCTGCGCGACAACCCGTCGGTGCGCGTCATGGACAATCACTATTCGCTGTTCACGATTCTGGTGCATCTGGTCGCGCCGGCGCTGATCTATCTCGCCGTCTGGGCGCTGGGCGGATCGCTTCTGCTCACCTTCATCCTGCACGCCAGCGCCGTCACGGCGCGCGGGGTGCAGTTCCACGCCACGATCCTCGGAGTGAACGTGTTCGGGCACCTGAAGACTCCCGCCTGGGCGGACTGGCTTCTGGCCATGCTCACCGGCGGAGAGGCGTTCCACGACCACCACCATGACGAGCCATCCAGCGCCCTGCATCTGCCGCGGCGCGGGCTCGTGAACCGGTTGGTGGACTATAACGGCACCGCTCTTCTGGCGTTCGAGAAGCTGCGCTGGGCGCGCGATCTGAAGATCGCGCCGCAGTTTACAGCCCCGCCGCCCATCGCGGCGCCGGCCGAATAGGCCATTTAAACCGCGCGTTCACCAGTGCGGTTAAACGCGCGTTAGGCCCGGGCGCGGCAGGCTGGTTCCAGCCGCGCCCGGGGGCCCTTCATGACACGCCGCACCCTGTCCATCCTGTTCGTCTGCACGGGGAGTATCTGCCGTTCTCCGCTGGCCGAGGCGGTAGCGCGCAAACTCGCCGAGGATCGCGGCAAGGCGCTTGAGTTCGACAGCGCCGGCACCGGCGACTGGCACGCCGGCCAGACCGCCGATCCGCGCGCGATCGCGGCGGGCAAGGCGCGCGGCTATGATCTGTCGGGGATCGTCGCGCGTTCGGTCGAGGACGACGACTTCACACGCTTTCAGTATCTGGTGGCGCTTGATCAGAGCCATCACAAATGGCTGCTGGCGCGCCGGGCGGCCCTGCGCCTGCCGGAAAAACCCATGTCGCGGCTCATGGACTGGTCGGTGGGGCTGGCCGGCAGAGACGTGCCCGACCCTTACTACGGCGACGCCGCAGATTTCGAACGTGCGCTCGACCTCATCGAAAAGGGCTGCGAGGGTCTGGTCGCCAGAGTTTGAGAGCGAGAGTCTGACAGATTCTCGCCTGAACAGACCTCTGACCCGCCCCGGCCCTGACCTAGTCCGGCGTGCCCAGAACCAGCGTGCCGTTGGTGCCGCCGAAGCCGAAGCTGTTGGACAAAACCGTATTCAGCTCCGCATCGCGCGTCTGCGTCACTACGGGAAGCTCGCCGACTTCAGGATCCATCGTGTCGATATTGAGTGAGGGTGCGATAAAGCCGCCGCGCATCATCAACAGCGAATAGATCGCCTCCTGAACGCCGGCGGCGCCCAGCGAGTGGCCGGTCATGGACTTGGTGGCCGAAAGGGGCGGCACCTTTGAGTCCCCGAACACGTCGCGCATGGCCTGCGCCTCGCGGATGTCTCCCACAGGCGTGGAGGTGGCGTGCGGGTTCACATAATCGATCCGGCGGCCCTTCAGCGGTTCCAGCGCCTGCTCCATGCAGCGCCTTGCGCCTTCGCCGTTAGGCGCGACCATGTCATGGCCGTCGCTGGTGGCGCCGTAGCCGAGCACTTCGGCCCAGATCGTGGCGCCGCGCGCCTTGGCGCGCTCATAGTCTTCAAGCACCACAATCCCGGCGCCGCCGGCGATGACAAAGCCGTCGCGGTCCTTGTCGAAGGCGCGCGAGGCTTTTTCCGGGGTATCGTTAAAATTGGAGCTCATGGCGCCCATGGCGTCGAACAGGTTCGACAGCGCCCAGTGCAGCTCTTCGCCGCCGCCGGCGAACATCACGTCCTGCTTGCCCCAGGCGATCTGTTCGGCCGCCGCACCGATGCAGTGCACCGAGGTCGCGCAGGCCGAGCTGATGGAATAGTTCACGCCCTTGATCTTGAAAGGGGTCGCGAGCGTCGCCGAGCCGGTGGACGCCATGGCCTTGGGAACGGCGAACGGCCCGACGCGTTTGGGTCCCTTTTCACGCGTGATGTCGGCGGCCTTCACGATCGCCTCGACGCTGGGACCGCCGGTGCCGACGATCAGGCCGGTGCGCGGGTTGGAGATGTCGCTCTCCTCAAGCCCGGCGTCGGCGATGGCCTGCTGCATGGACATGTACGCCCAGCCCGCGCCTTCGCCCATGAAGCGGTAAGCGCGCTTGTCCACATGCTGGGCCGGATCGGCCTTGGGGCGCGCATGGACCTGGCATTTAAAGCCAAGCTCGGCGTATTCCGGCGCGGCGGTCACGCCGCTACGGCCGGCCTTCAGGCTGGCGGCCACTTCGTCGGCGTTATCGCCGATGGCCGAAACAATCCCGATTCCGGTAACGACAACCCGTCTCATTCAGGCCTCGCTCTTCTTCAATTCTTCAGGCTGAAACAAACCGACCCGCATGTCCTTGGCGGTGTAGATACGCTGACCGTCCGCCTCGACATGGCCGTCGGCGATCCCCAGCACCAGCTTGCGGCGAATCACCCGCTTGATGTCGATGATGTAGCGCACGCTTTTCACGGTGGGCGGGATCTGGCCGGTGAACTTCACCTCGCCGACGCCAAGGGCGCGGCCCTTGCCCGGCGAACCGGTCCAGCCGAGATAGAAGCCGACCAGCTGCCACATGGCGTCCAGGCCCAGGCAGCCCGGCATCACCGGATCGCCTTCAAAGTGGCAGGCGAAGAACCAGAGATCCGGGTTCACATCGAGCTCGGCCACCATGCAGCCCTTGCCGTACTCGCCGCCATCATCATCAATCCGCGCAATGCGGTCGAACATCAGCATCGGCGGAAGTGGGAGCTGGGCGTTGCCCGGCCCGAAAAGCTCACCTTTGCCACAGGCGATCAGGGCGTCGTAATCATAGCTGCTTTGTCGATCGGTCATGGAGTTCGTCGAACCGGCCCGGACTCGCCGACGGTTCGGCCTTTTCGCACAATAAAATCGATAACGACGCCGGAGCGGCGCGGTTTCCTCGAGAGCAGGACCATGGGCTGCTAATCCGCAGCTGCAGGCCCGGTGATATCAGGATCGGAGCGGTAGCACGGGGCAAGCGCCCCCTCAAGCGCGCCGTCCGCTCCCGGCTCGCCGGGCGATAGACCCCAGAACGCGTCGGCCCGCGCCCAGCCGCGCCGACCGCCCGCCTCCAGCCGGCACCAGCCCGGCCTGCACCGCTCCAGCCAGAGCCGGGCGTCCGGCTCGATGCGCGCAATCAGGCTGGACTCCGCGTCTGGCCTCGCAAGCAGATCCGCCGCCTCCAGCGCCCAGACCGAACGCCGGCCCGACAGAAGGCGGCGATGCATCCACACCTCCACCCCGCCAGGATCGCGCACCTTGCGCCAGTCGGGCGTCTCCTGGATCACCTGCACCGGCAATCCGGCGCGCTGATAGACCCAGAGCCTCGGGTGTTCGCCGGATGGACCGGACCGTCCCACCGCCTCGTCATAGCGCAGCGAAACAAAGCGAGGGACCTGCAAGCCGGAAAACCCCTCGCACGCCTTGGCGTGGGCCGGCGCGGCGCGGGACGGCGTTTCAGTCGCCCCGGACGCAGCAGTCGCCTCCTCTTGACCGAAGGCGGGTCCAGGGAGGGCGAAGGCGCAAGCCAAGGACAGGATCAGGAGCCGAATACGCATGGCCCCAATCAACGCTCAGCTGGGTGAACGCGGGGTTAAACCTCAGCGCCGCATCCAAGCGCGCCCGCACCTGCACTGAGCCTGATTTTGTAACAAAGATCAAATGTTTGTGGCGCACGCCGGGCCTCTTGCGAAGCGACGCGGAGAAGCGCAAATATCAGGCGTCGCGGCGATGTTCGACGCGACCAGCACGAAAGATCACGCCCATGGGCGCCCCGACCAAACCCGGCCAGAAACCCGCCAGCAAACCCGCCTCCGCCAAGCCGGCCCAGAAGCCGCTCGGCAAGCCGGGCAAAGGCCGCTAGGCCGAACGCGGCGGGCCTTGCGTTCACCCCCCCTGAGCGCTCCCCTCCCGCCGCTCGTCCCAACGCCTTCAACGGCGCGCCGCGTCCCCGCCCCGGGGTGCGGCGCGCCGTTTTCATGTGTGAAACCCAGCGCCGGCTTTGATTTATCCCGGCGGGTCGCCCATCTTCGCGCCATATCCGCCGAAGGAGAGACCGTTCATGATCCGCCGAACATTCACCGCCGCAACCGCCACGGGCCAAAACGCCGCCATGGTCGCCCCGATGTCAGCCAGGGTGACCGCCACGATGACCGCACTCATGGCCGCAACCGGCCTCGCCGTTCTGGGATCCGCCCCCGGCGTCGCCGAGGATGACCAGCAGGTCTATGTCGAGACCATTGATCTGGGCGCCGGGATTTACATGCTGGCCACCAACCGGGCCGGCAATGTCGGCGTCAGCGTCGGCGAGCATGGCGTGTTCATGATCGACACCCAGATGGAGAATCTCGCCCCGGCCATCGATCGCGCCCAGCGTGCGGTGTCAGGCGACCGGGCGGTGGATCTGGTGCTCAACACCCACCTCCATGGCGACCATGTGCTGGGCAACGCCTATTTCGCGGAAGCCGGCGCCACCATCATGGCCCATGAAAGCGTGCGCGAAGCCCTGATGAACCCGGTGACCGCCCAGCTCACGGGCAGCACGCCGGAGCCCCTGTCAGGCGCCTTCCTGCCCACCGTTTCGGTCTCTGAAGGCGACGCGGCGACCCTGAACGGCGAAAACGCGCGCTTCCACCATGCGCCCAGCGCCCATACCGGCGGCGACCTCTTCGTGGTGTTTGAAGGAGCCGACGTGATTCACGCCGGCGATTTGCTGTTCTCGGGCATGTTTCCCTATATCGACCTTGATAATGGCGGCACGGTGGAGGGCATGATCGCCGGCCTGCGCCAGGTCGCCGAGGCGGCCGGCCCGGACACAAAGATCATTCCCGGCCACGGCCCGCTCTCGACCAGAGCCGACGTCCTGGCGAGTGCGGACATGCTGGAGGCCACCCGCGCGGTCATCGCCGGACTGGTGGAGGAGGGCCTCTCCTATGAAGACATCCTGCAGCGCGACCCGCTTGCGGACTGGCATGAAGACTGGAACTGGGGTTTCATCACCACCGAACGCATGATCTGGACGCATTATCGGGACCTCACTGGTGAAACGCCGTAAGTCGACATTCATTCCGCCCCGTAACGTGATCGCCATGATCGTGATGCTCGCCCTGATCACCGGGGCGATCTTCACGGCGATTCTTGGCGACTGGATCGGCGGCGCCGTCGTGGGACTCGGACTGGCGGCGGCGATCTATCTGCTGATCGTCGTGGACGCCCGGCGCAAGACCAAGAAGCGTCGGCGCTGAACCGCTTTCGCTTGTGGCGCGGTGCAGGCGTTGATAGCGTGGCGCAACGTCGCACCACGGTCACTGAGTCCATATCAATCATGCCCTCGACCCCCGCACCGCCGCCTCTTCAGGCCGGCATCGCTTTTCTCGCTTTCATGGCGGTCGGGATCATCGTGTGGGCCGTGGTGTCGCTGCTCAGCGGAAATATGAAGCTTGGCCTGCTCTATGGTTTGGCGCCGGGGCTGGTTCTTGGCGCGCTGGCGGTTCTGCGGCTACGACGCGGCGGCCTGTTCAGACGCGAGCGCACGCGGGACAATCCGGGTCGCGGGTCAGCCTGACCGTCCGCGCCTGACCGCCGAGCCCGTCAAACAGCAGGATCCGGCCGAGCAGCGGCTCGCCCGCCCGCGCTGCAAGCTTGATCGCCTCCAGCGCCATCATCGATCCGATCACCCCGGTCAGAGCGCCTACTACGCCCACCTCGGCGCAGGTTTCCGCGTCCGGCGGCGCTGCGGGCACGAAGCAGCGATAGCAGGGCGCGCCCAGATGAGGTGCAAACACCGAGATCTGCCCGTCCCAGCGCCCCACAGCTCCGGACACCAGAGGCAGGCGCGCCGCGATCGCCGCGTCATTCACCGCAAACCGCGTCCGGAAATCATCACAGCCGTCGAGCACCATATCGGCGCCGTCCAGAAGCGCCGGCAGGCTGTCGGCGTCGGCGCGCGCACGCACCGCCTCGACGGCCACGCCCGGATCAAGATCAGCCAGCGCCTCACGCGCAGCCTCCACCTTCACCCGGCCCACATCGCGCGTGCGGTAAAGGATCTGGCGCTGCAGATTATCCAGGCTGACCTCGTCATCGTCGATGAGCCGGATCGCACCAAACCCCGCCGCGGCAAGATACAGCGCCGCCGGAGCGCCCAGCCCGCCGGCGCCGATAATGGCGACGCGGGTCTTCGCCAGGCGCTGCTGACCCGGCCCGCCGATCTCCTTCAGAAGGATATGGCGGGCATGGCGCTCGATATCGACGGCCATGAAACGGTCCTTTCCGGCGCCCTCAGAACACGCAAAGGGAGAAATCACCGCGATTTCTCCGCCTTTTTCTGTCAGCTTCGGTTCAGCGGTGTAGGCTAGACTGATCGTCACCGTCGACCGCGGCGCTGATCGCGGCCAGCCCAGAAAACATTATTTCAGGACCACTGAAACGATGAAACATCTTGCACTGATCGCCGCAGCAGCCGCAGTTCTGGCTGGGTGCGCCACCGCCGAGGGCTATCGCCAGCAGGTGGCGCAGTTCGTGGGCGCGCATTCCGACACCATCATGGTGGAATGGGGGCCGCCTGCGCGCTCCGACACGCTCACCGACGGGTCGGAAGTCTGGGTCTATATGAACGAAGAGCGCCGCTATGATCCGGGCGGCTACCGCTCGGTCCCGCGCGAGCGCCGGATCACCTATCGCGACAGTGACGGCAATGTGCGAGAGCGGATCGAGCGCTATGACGAGACGGTCTACGAGCCGCCCCGCGAATGGTGGGTGGAGTGCGAAACCCGCTTCGTGATCGCGCCGGATAACCGCGTCACCGATTTTCGCTTTGTCGGAAACGGGTGCGTGGCCGACGAGATCTACTAGCGCCCGCGCTGGCCGGCGCGCTGGCGCCGCGGCGGAAACAGGGGCAGTTTGGCCGCCGTTCTGACACGAAAGGCCGCCCCCGTGCTTGCTGGACCGCCCGCTCCGACTCTGTCCCCGCAACAACAGGCGGTGGTGGATTTCGCCGCCGAGGGCGGCGCCCATCTCTTCCTCACCGGTCGGGCCGGCACCGGCAAGACCACGGTGACGCGCGCGATTCTGCGCCGACTGGGCTCGAAAGCCGCCGTCCTGGCGCCCACCGGCGTCGCGGCCATGAACGCCGGCGGCCAGACCCTGCACAGCTTTTTCCGTCTGCCGCCGCGCCTGATCACGCCGGGCGATATTCGCCGGCTGCGCAACGCCCGCACCGTGCAGGCGCTGACCACGCTGGTGATCGACGAAATCTCCATGGTGCGCTCCGACCTGATGCAGGCGGTGGATTTCTCCCTGCGTCTCAACCGCGACAGCGCCGAGCCCTTTGGCGGGGTGCGCCTCATCCTGGTGGGCGATCTGGCCCAGCTGCCGCCCATCGCTCAAGGCGAAGAAGGCGCGTTCCTGGAGGAGCATTTCGGCGGGCCGTTCTTCTTCCACGCGCCGTGCTTTCGCGATGCGGGCTTCACCATGGTGGAGCTGCACAAGGTTCACCGCCAGGCCGATCCGGACTTTATCGAGATCCTCAACGCCGTGCGCGAGGGCGAGCTCACCGACGATCTCGCCGAGCGGCTCAACGAGCGCGTGACCGGGCGCTCCGGGCTTGAGGCCAGCACCACCCATGTGGTGCTCACCGCCACCAACCAGGCCGCCTCCGGCATCAATCAGGCGCGCCTGGACGGCCTTCTTGGCGAGCCGCGCGGTTTTTCCGGCAAGGTGGAGGGCGAGTTTGATCCGCGGCTCTTTCCCACCGACGATCCGCTGGTTTTAAAGACCGGCGCGCGCGTCATGATGATCCGCAACGATCCGGGCGGGCGCTATGTGAACGGCTCCATCGGCGAGGTGATCGGCTTCACGCCCGATGGGGTGAAGGTCCACGTCAACGGCGAAACGGTGAATGTGGAGAAGGTCACCTGGGAGCGCATGCGCTACGCCGCGGACGGCAATTCGGGCAAGCTGAAGCGTGAGACCGTGGGCTCCTACGCCCAGTATCCGCTGCGCCTGGCCTGGGCCATGACCATCCATAAAAGCCAGGGCCTGACCCTGGACAAGGTGTTCATGGACGTGTCCCGGCGCCTGTTCGCCCACGGACAGGCCTACGTGGCGCTGTCGCGGGCGCGGACGCTGGAGGGGCTGGAGCTGTCCCACCGCATGCGCCCCACCGACATCATCACCGATCCGCGCCTGTTTGAGGTGAAGAGCTTCTGCGACCCCGCCCCCGCGGCGCTGGACGCGTGAGTCTGGAAGCCGCAGCCGATGCGCTGGGCATCGATCTCTGGGGCGCTGCGCGGCTGGTCGAGTTGGGCGATCTTGCCTCTACAGACCCTGCGGACACAGCCGCGCTGAATGCTCTGCGCGACATGCGATCCAGGCGCCGCGCCGCGGCGCTGGACGATCTGGCCAAGCTTGACGGGCCGCACCTGGCGCCGTCCTGGCCCGGAGCCCCTGACCCCCCCGGCGACATCGCCTCCCCCCAAACGCAAGCGCCCTCAATCTTCATCGACGCCTGCGTCCTGGCCGGCGCAATGCGCCGCCATCTGGTGCTGGCGTTCGCCGAAGCCGGCCGGCTGCAGCCGCGCTGGTCGCCCAAAGTGCTGTTTGAGACCGGCCACGCCCACGCCAAGATCGTCGAGGCCAAGCCCGGCCGCGACGGGGCGGGGGAGGCCGCGCGCCTGGTCGTGGCGCTGGAGCAAGCCTGGCCCGAAGCCAGCGTGCCTGAAGATCACGGCGTGACAATCGCCGAACGCCTGCCCGATGAAGGCGACCGCCATGTCATTGAGAGCGCCGTCGCCTGCGGCGCGTCGCTCATCCTTACTGACAACATCAAGGATTTTCCGCGCAAGGTGCTGAAGGCCTACGGCCTCTACGCGCGCACTCCGGCGGAGTATTTCGCCAGCCGGATCGGCGCGGACCCGGGTGCGGCGCCGGCGCTCATGGCGGCGGCGGTCCGCCTGAGATTATCCCCTGCGCAGTTCGCCCGCGCCCTGCAACAGAGCCGGCTTGGCGGGCTGGCGAAACGGCTGGAGCGTTAGGCGCGCGCTTTCACCTCGCCGCGAACCCTTTTAGCCTGGCGTGGCGCGATCGGGACAAGGAGGGCGCATGAAGGCGAACGCCGCATCCCGCGCTCAGGCGCGGCTTCAAGGATCGCGGTCTTGAATGCGGTCTGGGCCGGACTGTTCGCCGCAGCGCTGGGTGTCGCCGGGCTTGGGCTCGCCTACGGCGCGGCGCATCTGGGCGATAAGACTAATCGCGTGCGCCTTTGGGCGCTGGTCGGCCTCGCCGCCACGGCCGCTGGCGTGTGGGAAACCTGGCTGGTGGTAAGCGGCGCTTATCGCGCCGCGCCGCATCTGCTAGGCCTTTTCAACGGTGCGCTTCTGGCGCTTGGCCCGTGTCTTTGGCTTCAGGCGCGCGCCGCGGCGGGCTTCGTCACCGGCCGATGGACAATGGCCGCGCAGTTCGCCCCGTTCGCGCTTCATATGGCCCTGCTCGCCTGTCTGTTCTGGCCGCTCTCAGCGGAGCAGAAACAGGCGATCGCCGAGCTGTCGCTCTCCCCGGCTCACGGCGTCGACTGGATCGGGTCCGCCAAGCTCATCCACCTTGCGGTCTACGCCGCCCTGATCGTCTTTACAGTCCGCCAGGGTCTTGCGCGGATACGGGCGCGGCTGTCGCGGTATGATGCTTCCGAGCTCTATTGGATTGCGGGTTTCGCCGCCGCGCTAGGCGTCACGGCGGTCACCCTCCTCGCGCTAAGCGTCCCGACGCACGCCCTCGACGCCCACACGCTAAACAACACCGGCTCCCTCGTGCTCGCCGGCTTGGCCGTGGCGATCGCCGCGCGCAGCTTGCAAGCAGACGCTCGCCAGCCGGTCAGCCCGGTCCCGCGCTACGCCCGATCCGGCCTTGATGACGACCGGCTGGCTGCGTTCGCCAAGCGCATCGAGACCGCCATGGATCGCGAAGCACTACACACAGACCCGGAACTGACGCTGGACCGGCTGGCGACGGTGGTGCGCCTGACGCCGCAGCAGGTCTCCCAGGCCCTCAATCAACAACTCGGCGTCAGCTTCTACGCCTTCGTAAACGCGCGCCGGGTCGAGGCCGCCAAGACCTTGCTGCGCCACTCCGACATCAGCGTGCTTGATGCGGCCATGCAAGCCGGATTCGCCACGAAGGCGACGTTCAACAAGGCTTTCAAGGCCGCCACCGGCTGCACCCCCAGCGCCTATCGCGCTTCGCAGAGGTAAATCCCGACCGGCGCGGTCGCGCGTATGGGCCTGTAAAGGCTGTGTGACGATCTCCCCCAAACAGAAGGAGGTCGCCATGACCGACTCCGCTATTCCCACCGACGACACCGAAAGCTGGCGCACCCGCCTCGGCCGAAATCCAGTCTGGATTGCGATCTCGGTATTGCTGACGCTCGCGCTAATGGCGGTGCAGCCGCTCTTTGCGATTCCGGTTGTGTTTTTGTTCCTCTGGCTTTCCGGCGCCGGGCTGCCGGACATAAGACTGAGACCTTTCCGCCTGTCCGACATCGTCACAGGACTTGCGGCGGCGGTCGTACTGCAGGTCGTAAACCGGCTCGCGATCCTGCCCGTTTTGGCGCAGTCCCTACCCGTTCCGCCGAGCTCGGCCGAGGCGCTCGGGCTGGTTCCCGGCGCGTGGTCCATGCTGCTGATTTTCGCGCCCATCGCCATGATATCAGCGGGCTTCGGCGAAGAGTTGGCCGCCCGCGGCTACGCGATGACCCGGCTCTCGAAGCTATTCGGCGGCGGCGCGGCGGCGCGCTGGACCGCAATGATCTTCGTGGCGGTTGTGTTCGGCGCGGCGCATTTCTACCAAGGCATGCTGGGCGCGGCCCACGCGGTCTGGATGGGAATGGCGCTCGGCGCTCTCACGCTCAGCCGCGGTTCGCTCTGGGCGAGCATCACCGCGCACGGCGTCTACAATCTCCTGACCGGGCTTTTGATCGTCTCCGGCGCGATCGAGGCGTTGGAACGGGCCGCGCCCTGGACGGCGCTCTGACGCGCCGCCCGGGCGTTCCCCCTACTCGGCCGCCTGGGCGTCGATCCAGGCGGTCATCTTGTCTTCCAGATAAGCCAGCGGCACGCCGCCTTCTTCCAGGACCGTGTCGTGGAAGGCCGCCAGATCAAACTCCGCGCCGAGCTCGCTCTCGCCCCGCTCGCGCAGGCGGCGGATGAGAAGCTCGCCGGTCTTGTAGGCCAGCGCCTGACCGGGCCATGAGATGTAGCGGCTCACCTCATTGGTGACGTTCAGGGGGCTGAGCGCCGAATTCTCCAGAAAACAGGCTTCAGCGTCTTCCCGGCTCCAGCCGTACCAGTGGATCCCGGTGTCGGCGACGAGGCGGCAGGCGCGCCACATCTCGTAGGTCAGCTGCCCGAACCGATCGTAGGGCGTCTCATACATGCCCATGTCGGTCCCCAGAAACTCGGTATAGAGCGCCCAGCCCTCCCCGAAAGCGGTGATGTAGTTGTCACGGCGAAACCGCGGCACGTCCTCGATCTCCTGGGCGATGGCGATCTGGTGGTGGTGGCCGGGCACGGCCTCGTGCACGGTCAGGGCGGGAAGCTCATAGAGCGGGCGCTGATCGAGCCGGTAGGTGTTGACCATATAACCACCGGCCTGACCGGTGTCCGGATCGCCGGGCCAGTAGCGGGCCGTGGTGTAGTTGGGCGCGATCGAAGCCGGCACCATCCGCACGCCATAGGGCAGGCGCGGCAGGCGGTGGAAGAAGCGCGGCATCTGATCGTCCGCCTTCTTGGCGAAATAGGACGCGTAGCGCATCAACTCCATCTCGCTGTCGGCGTAAAATTGCGGATCGGTGCGCAGGAACGCCAGGAACTCGGCGAAAGAGCCCTCGAATTCAGCCTCTTCAATCACCGCCTCCATGAGCGCGCGGATGCGCGCCACTTCGCGCTGGCCGATCTGGTGAACCTCTTCGGGGGTCATATCCAGCGTGGTGTGGCGGCGCACCAGCTGGCGATAGAACGCCTCGCCGCCCGGCAGGTCGCGGGCCCCCAGGGTCTCGCGGGCGTTCGGAATATAGTCGTTCACAAAGAAGCGGTGCAAATCACGCAGGGCCGGCAGCGCCTCGGTCTCGATGGCGGTGAGCGCCAACGCCTCCAGACGCTCGCGCTCCTGGGCGCTCATGGTGTCAGGCAGCCCGCGCAGGGGCGCGAACAGGGTGGAGTCCTCCGGCGCGACGATCTGGGCCTCGATCTGGTCGGCGACGCCAGGAAGGATTGCGCGCGGCTGAGTCACACCCTCCTCAAGGCCGCGCTCCAGCCAGGCCTGATGCTGCGCCAGATAGTCGGGCAGCGCCTCGATGCGCGCGATCCAGGCTTCCGCCTGTTCGGTGGTGCGCAGGCGCGTGCCCAGCGCGGTGAAGTTCGCAGCTGTGTGGAAGCCGCTATCATTGGTGAACGGGATCATCGCGCTCATCTCGCCGGGAATCGTCGTGGCGCTGTCCAGAAGATAGGCGAGCACGGCGTAGCTGGCCTGATCGCTGTCCGGCAGGGCGCCGCGATCGATGGCGTCCAGGCGCGCATCAAATCCGGCCATGGCCGCGTCTTCCTCGGCGACCGCTTCAAAGCCGGCGTCCGGCCAGCGCGCGGCGGCCTCAAGATCGCCGCGCCGCCCCTTGCCGATCACGTCCCGGGCGTCGTTGAACGCCTCGTAATCAGCCACCAGAGCGCCGAAATCCTCGGCCGGGTCGGCGAAGGCCGGCGCGGCGGCCAGCGGGGCGATGAACGCCGCCGCTCCCAATCCGGCCGCAGCCGCGAAAGCGCGAATGAACATGGATCGATCCTCCCGATATCAATGTCCAAGCGTGACCGGGGGAATCGGAACGGTCAATCTTTCGCGGCGGCGAGGTCCTGCGGCGTCAGCCCCAGACGCTTGGCGATCAGCCGGTCGGCCATGCGGCCCGGCAGAGCGTTCAGCAGCCATTGCTGGAAGGGCTCCGGCGTGAGGACCTGATTGAGCGGCGGCGTTTTGGCGGTCAGCGCCTTGAAAATCGCCTCGGCGACCTTCACCGGGGGCAGGCCGGTTTCACCGCGCTTCAGCATATAGCCCATGATCCACTTGATCGGGCCGTAGAAGTCGGTCTGGCGGTACTGCTCGGGATCCATCTCTTCGGCCTTGGCCCAGATCGGCGTAGCGACCGGCCCCGGATTCACCGCGACGCAGTCAATCCCGTAAAGCCCGAGCTCGCGGCGCAGCCCCTGGGTCAGGGCCTCCACCGCAAATTTCGAGCAGGCGTAGGGGGTGACGAGCGGCGTGGCGTTCAGCCCCGCCACCGAGGAGATATTAACGATACGCCCCGGTCGCCCGGTGCGACCGGCTTCGGCGCCCAGCAAGGGCGCCATGGCCTGGGTCACGCGCAGCTGGCCGGTGACGTTGATGTCGAGCTGGCGCGTCATCTCCTCGATGGGCAGGTGCAAGAGCGGACCAGCGACAGCGATCCCGGCGTTGTTCACAAGGCCTGAGAGAGTGCGCCCGCCGAGCATGGCGCGCACTTCATCGCCGGCGGCGCGGCAGCTGCCTGAATCGGTGACGTCGATGATCAGCGGGGTCACCGCCGGGCCGAGCTCTGCGAGCAGGCGCTCGGCGTCGGCTTCCTTGCGCACACCGGCGAACACGCGCCAGCCGCGCTGTGTCAGATATTGCGCCGTCGCATATCCGATTCCGGTGGACGCGCCGGTGATCACCGCGCTCTTGGCTTCGTTCATGACCGCCTCCCCAGGGGTTCGCTATTCTGCGGCCAAGGTTGCAAGGGGGGGGCGCAGCCGGTCAATCAGGCTCGGCGGCCGCGGCCTTCGCCCGGCGGCTCTCCACCACCATGATCTTGATCATCGCCGCCGCCGACAGCGCCAGCACGATGGACATGGGAAGGCCCAGGCTGACCGCAGCGTTGCGGATGGCGGTCAGGCCGCCGGCCAGCAGGAGCGTCACCGCCACCGCGCCCTCGCTCACCGCCCAGAACACGCGCTGGATGCGCGGCGGATGGGGATCGCCGCCCGAGGTGACCATGTCGTCCACCAGCGACCCTGAGTCCGAGCTCGAAACGAAGAACAACAAGATCACCAGAGTCGCGAGGCCCATGGTGACCGGCGCGAACGGCAGGGTGTCCAGCAGCGCGTGAAGGGCCAGGGCCGGCTCCCGGGTGATCTCGTCGGGCAGGCCGGCGCCCTCGCGCTCGATCTGCAGTCCGGCGCCGCCGAACACGGCGAGCCAGGCGAAGGTGGCCAGCGTGGGGACCAGAAGCGCAGTGACGATGGTCGCCCCGATGGTGCGGCCTCTGGAGACCCGCGCCAGGAAAATCGCCACGAAGGGCGCCCAGCTGATCCACCAGCCCCAGTAGAACAGGGTCCAGTTCGCCCGCCACTCACTGTCGCCGGTGAAATCCACCATAAGCGTCGCGCGGGGAAGCTCTAGCAGGTACAGCCCCAGCGAGGCGGTGAAGGTCTCCAGGATCCGCACCGTGGGCCCGGCGATCAAGACGAAGGCGAACAACAGCCCGGCGAGGATCAGGTTCGTCTGGCTCAGGCGCCGGACGCCGCCCTTCACCCCGATCACCACCGAAATCGTCGCCAGACCGGTAATGGCGGCGATGAGGAAAATCTGCACCAGGGTGGAGCGCTCGATCCCGGCCAGTTCGTCCAGCCCGGTGTTGATCTGCATCGCCCCGAGCCCGAGCGATGTGGAGACGCCCAGAAGCGTGCCCACCGTGCACAGAATGTCCACTATATGACCGGCCCAGCCCTCCATGACCTTGCGGCCGAACAGGGGCTCCAGCACGCTGCGCGGCGCCAGGGGCAGATCCTTGTTGAAATGCAGGTACGCCACCGCCAGCGCCAGGATCAGATATATGCCCCAGGCGTTCAGGCCCCAGTGGAAATAGGTGATCCGCATGGCCTCGCGCGCCGCCTCCTGGGTGCGCGGATCAAGGCCGGGCGGCGGGTCGATATAGTGGGTGAACGGCTCGGCGACCGAAAAGAACACTAAGCCGGTGCCCATACCGGCCGCGAACAGCATCGCCGTCCATGACAGGAATGAAAACTCCGGCTTCGCGTCCGGTCCGCCCAGGCGCACTTTGCGCAGCGGGCTTAAAAGGATCGCGCCGGCCAGGACCAGAAAACCCGTGGCGGCGATCATGTACCACCAGCCGAACGCCGCCGTGATCCGCGATTGAAGCGCGCTGAAGACGCTGGCGGCCGCATCGGTGAACACCGCGCCCCCGATGACGAAGGCCACCACAAGAAGCGCCGATCCGAAGAAGACTGGCGGCTCCATGTGGGCGGTGATGCGGTTCCAGAGCGATTTCGGCCCGATCGAAGAACCAGGGCTGTCAAAAAGAGTGATGGCTGAGTCCTGTTTGCGGCGGGGTCCCGTCAATAACGCAGCGCAGCGCACGGGGTTCGGTGTTTCTTAACGAGGATGCTGCACTCCACGCCAGGCGAGGCGCAGCCGGGGCGGGCTCAGCGCGTTGACCTGAAAGCGCTCAGGATTATTGTCTGCGCAAATCCCGCCCGTCCGGGCGAAAATTCCGTCAATTCGGGGGCGCGCATGACCGCCAAGACAACCGCCAAGGCCGCCGACACCAAGCGTCCGGGCGTCAGCCACAAACCCTTGTCGCCTCACCTCGGAGTGTGGCGCTGGCACGCCACGATGGCGAGTTCCATCTTCCACCGCGCCAGCGGCGTCGCCAACTATATCGGCGCGATCCTGTTCACGGTCTGGCTGGTGATGGTCGCGTCCGGCCCCGACGCCTACGCCTCATGGGAGGCTCTTCGCAGCGGCCCGGCGGGGATTCTCGTCACCCTGGCGCTGATCGCGTTCACCCTGTCGCTGAGCTATCACCTGCTGAACGGCCTGCGCCATCTGGGCTGGGACGCCGGCGCCGGGTTCGATCCCAAGGGGTCAAACCAGCGCTCCATCCTCATCTTCGCCGGGGCGATCGTGGTGACCGCCCTGATCTGGATCTTCGCCGGAGGCCTTGTCTGATGACCGATTACCGCACTCCGCTCTCCAAGGCGCGCGGCCTGGGCTCGGCTAAATCCGGCGTCGGCCACTTTATCGGCCAGCGCGTCTCCGCCATTGCGCTCGTGGTGCTGATCCCCGCCTTCATCTGGTCAGTCGCGGCCCTGCCGGCCGGTGATTACGAGAGCGCGCAGGCCTGGCTGGGCTCGCCCTGGGGCGCGATCGTGACGCTTCTGACGCTGACTGCGGCGTTTTTTCACATGCGCATCGGTCTCCAGGTCGTGATCGAGGACTACATTCATAAGCCGGCGATGAAATCGGTCCTGCTGATCGCGAACACGCTGATCGCAGCCGGTCTCTGGATCGCCGCTCTATATTCCGTGCTCGCGATCGCGACCTAGGAGACGACACATGGCTTCATACGAATGGATTGATCACACTTTTGACGTCGTGGTCGTCGGAGCAGGCGGATCAGGCTTGCGGGCCGCGCTGGGCGCGGCCCAGGCTGGCCTTCGCACCGCGTGCATCTCGAAGGTCTTCCCCACCCGCTCGCACACTGTGGCGGCCCAGGGCGGAATCTCGGCGTCGCTGGGCAATATGGGCGAGGACGACTGGCGTTGGCACATGTACGACACCGTGAAGGGGTCGGACTGGCTCGGCGATCAGGACGCGATCGAGTATCTCTGCCGCAATGCGCCCGAAGCCGTGTACGAGCTGGAGCACTGGGGGGTACCGTTCTCGCGCACCCAAGACGGCAAGATCTATCAGCGCGCCTTTGGCGGCATGACGAAGAATTTCGGTGAGGGTCCGGTCCAACGCACCTGCGCGGCCGCCGACCGCACCGGACACGCCATCCTGCACACGCTTTATGGCCAGTCGCTGCGTCACTCGACGGAATTCTTCATCGAGTATTTCGTGATGGATCTCATCATGGACGATGACGGGGTCTGCCGCGGCGTCACCGCCTGGAAGCTGGACGACGGCACGCTGCACCGCTTCCGCGCCCAGAAGACGATTCTGGCCACCGGCGGCTATGGCCGCGCCTATTTCTCCGCCACCAGCGCGCACACCTGCACCGGCGACGGCAACGCCATGGTGCTGCGCGCCGGCCTGCCGCTGCAGGACATGGAGTTCGTGCAGTTCCACCCCACCGGGATTTACGGCGCCGGCTGCCTGATCACCGAGGGCGCGCGCGGCGAAGGCGGCTATCTCACCAACTCCGAAAACGAGCGCTTCATGGAGCGCTACGCCCCCAACGCCAAGGATCTGGCGAGCCGCGACGTGGTGTCGCGCGCCATGACCATGGAGATCCGTGAAGGCCGCGGCGTGGGGGCCAACAGCGACCATATCCACCTTCACCTGGACCATCTGGACCCGGCCGTGCTGCACGAGCGCCTGCCCGGCATCTCCGAAAGCGCGAAGATCTTCGCCGGCGTGGACGTCACCAAGGAGCCGATCCCGGTTCTGCCGACGGTCCACTACAATATGGGCGGCATCCCCACCAATTATCATGGCGAGGTGCTGACCAAGGTGAACGGCGATCCCGACACCGTGGTGCCCGGCCTGATGGCCGTTGGTGAGGCGGCCTGCGTGTCGGTGCACGGCGCCAACCGGCTGGGCTCCAACTCGCTGATCGACCTTGTGGTGTTCGGCCGGGCCGCGGGCCTGCGCTGCGCGGAAACCACGGAGAGCGGCGCCAGCCAGTCCGACCTGCCCAAGAACGCCGGCGAGGACAGCCTCAACCGCTTTGACAATTTCCGTCACGCCGACGGGTCAACGCCCACCGCCAAGCTGCGCCTGGACATGCAGCGGGCTATGCAGGAAAACTGCGCGGTCTTCCGCACCCAGGACGTGCTGGACGAAGGCGTTGAGCGCATCGCCAAGGTGTTCGACGGCGCCCGCGACATTCGCATCAATGACCGCTCCATGATCTGGAACACCGACCTGGTGGAGACGCTGGAGTTCGACAATCTGATCCAGCAGGCCGCCGTGACCGTGAACTCGGCCGCCGCGCGCACCGAGAGCCGCGGCGCCCACGCCCGCGAGGATCATCCTGACCGGGACGACCAGAACTGGATGAAGCACACCCTGGCCTTCCTTGACGGGGCGACCGGCAAGGTCACCCTCGATGATCGCCCGACCCATAACTACACGCTGTCCAACGATATCGGATATATCGAGCCGAAGGCGCGGGTTTACTAGTAACGGGCGCCGCGCGCCCGAACCCCAGACGAGCAAGGTGGGAACACACCCATGGTCCAGCTGACGCTGCCGAAAAATTCGCAAGTCAAAAAAGGCAAGGTCTGGCCGAAGCCTGAAGGGGCCGACGCCAAGGATCTGCGCGAGTTCAAGATCTACCGCTATGATCCTGATACCGGCGAGAATCCGCACTGGGACACGTACTATGTGGACCTGAAAAATTGCGGGCCCATGGTTCTGGACGCTCTATTCTACATCAAGAACGAGATCGACACGACGCTGGCCTTCCGGCGCTCCTGCCGCGAAGGGATCTGCGGCTCCTGCGCCATGAACATCGGCGGGCGCAACACGATCGCCTGCACCTATGGCATCGACGAGGTGAAAGGCGCGGTCACCATCGCGCCCCTGCCCCACCAGCCGGTGGTCAAGGACCTGATCCCCGACCTGACCAATTTCTACGCCCAGCTTCAGTCGATCCAGCCCTTCCTGAAGACCGACAGCCCGACGCCCCAGCGCGAGTGGAAGCAGAGCCCGGAAGAGCGCGAAGAGCTCGACGGCCTCTATGAGTGCATTCTGTGCGCCTCATGCTCCACCGCCTGCCCGTCCTACTGGTGGAATTCGGACAAGTTTCTGGGCCCGGCCGCGCTGCTTCAGGCCTATCGCTGGATCGCCGACAGCCGCGATGAAGCCACCGGCGAGCGCCTGGACGATCTGGAAGATCCGTTCAAGCTGTATCGCTGCCACACCATCATGAACTGCGCCAATGTCTGCCCAAAGGGCCTGAACCCGGCCAAGGCCATCGGCAAGATCAAGGAGTTGATGGTGGAGCGCCAGGCGTAGGCCGCGCCGCGATCGTCCTGACAGAAAAATCCCGGCCGCAGCGGCCGGGATTTTTTTGTAGCTGGCGTGCGGGGAGTGGTTTCAACCAGGTCCCATTCGTGCAACTCTCGGTGAACCCGTTCACGCTTTGACGGATCGTCGACGTGGGGCCAAGCGCCACGCGTGTGCCGCCAAGGACTGGATCAACCCTGACGCCCGTGCGCTTCCTGGGCCAAATTTCACAGTAGAACACCACAACCGGCATGCCGAACACCGACCCGCTAGCAGAGCCGAACCCCCTCACACGCCGCATTCTGTCGCGCAGCGCATGGGTGTTGTCCGCCTTTGTGGCGATCAGCGGCTTGGTTGTTCTGACTGGCGGCTGGCTGGGCGGCGTCGACGCGCTGCGCCGAATTCGCGACGGCTACGCCGCCATGGCGCCGAGCACGGCGCTGTGCTTCTGCCTTTGCGGGGCGCTGGTTCTCTGGGAGTTGGCGCCGCATCGCTCCAGAGGCGCCGCCCGCCTCGCTGGGCTTCTGGTTTCCGGCTTTGTGGGTGCCATCGCGTTGGCGAATCTCGCGGTGATCGCCACGTCGCCGCTCACCGGGCTGGACGCCCTGCTGTTTTCCGGCTCCGCGCTGTTTGATGACGATTATATGGCCACCGCCACGTCGGCCTGCTTTCTGCTGGCTGCGCTCGCCCACGCCTGTGCGCCGATGCGCGCCGGCCCCGTGGCCGCAGCCGCGGGTCCCGGGTTCACGGCGGCCTCCACCCTCGGATTGGCGATCTCGCTGGTGGCGCTTATCGGATACCTGTTCGATGCGCGCGCGCTCTACGCAGTCTCGCCTTTCACCGCCATGGCGCTCCACACCGCTCTGGGCTTCGCGGCCTTGTTCGCGTCGCTGTTACTGTCGCGCCCCGCCCACGGATGGGTCGGGGTGTTGACCAGCGCCCACTCCGGCGGGCGCAGCGCACGCCGCCTTATACCCGCGGTGGTGCTTGGCCCTCTGGCTTTGACATTCCTCACCTTGCTGGCGACGCGCCAGGGCCTGCTGAACGCTGATTTCAGGCTCGCCCTGCTGGCCGTCGTCATGATCGCCGCGCTGACAACGCTGGTGCTGATGCGCGCGGTAGCCGAAAATGCAAACGAGGCGGCCCTTACCCGGTCCCTCGCCCGCAGCGACCAGCTGCTGGCGGAGCTGAACCACCGGATGCGCAACCACGCCCAGCTCGCCGCGGCGATCCTGGCGCTGGCGCGGCGTGAGGCGGCGGACGACCCGCTGAACTCGGCCTCGGATTTGGCGCGGCGCGTTGAAGCGCTGGGCGCTCCGCATTTCGGCCATACGGCGGACGATCCGCCCGATCAGCTGCGCGCGGACGCTGCCATGAATGCATTCGCCGTCTCGGCCAGCCGGACCCTGTCGCTCGAGATCGCGAGCGCCGGTCCGCAGGATCTGATCTCGCTCGATTTCGCGACACGGGCCGGGCTCGCCCTGAGCGAACTGTGTGCACTCGCTGCGCCAGGAGCCCGCCGCCTCGACCTGAGCCTTGAGATCGCCGCCGCCCACGCCAGCCTGCGTCTGATGCGCACAGGCAGCGGCTCGCTTGACGTTCCCGCCTCGGCGGCCCAGGCCCCGCTGCTGCGCGATCTCCTGTCACAACTTAGCGCGGACCTGAGCGTCGAAGCGGACGACACGTTCGTCCTCACCGTTCCCGCCAGCGTCGTGATGGAGGAATCCGTTGGTTGAGCCGCAAACCGTCCTGATCCTCGAAGACGAAGTTCTGATCACCTATTTCCTTGAAGAGGCGTGCGCACTGGCCGGCTGGGCCGTCGTCGCCACCGCCGCCACCGCGCAAGCCGGACTGGACGGTCTGCGCGCCCATGCGCCGAAGGCGGCGCTGCTGGATGTGCGGCTCGGCGGCGAGCGGGACGGCGTCCACGTGGCGCTTGAGATTCGAAAGGAACAGCCGGGTTTGAAGATCATTTTCGTCACCGGCTCCTCGGAGCCGGATACGATCGAGCGGATGAAGACCGTCGATCCGTCCGCGATTCTCATAAAGCCGGTGGATCTGGACGTCCTTATCGAGGCGCTCAGGGCCGCCTAGTCCACGCCATAGCTTCGCAGGTCTGGCGCAAGGTTTCCGCGGCCTCGCTGTCGGATCCGGGCAGTGTGCGCGGATCCACGACCTCTCCGAAGCGCAGGCGATACCGGGCGCCGCGCTGGCGCAACAGGCCGTGAAACAGGGTGATGTCGCGCAGCTCTTCATGGATTTGCGACAGGGCGTAATAGGCCAGCGGCATGCGCTGCACCACGCCCACCGGCACGATGGGGGCGCCGAAGCGGCGCGCCAGCGAGACGCCCGCGCCCGCCCAGCCCGGCTCCACCAGCCGGCGCTCGCGCCAGCTCCAGTCGGCCATGCGCCCGGCGGGGAAGATCACCACGCAACGCCCGTTATTGAACGCCTCCATGGCCGCGCGCAGCGTTTCCCGGGCGCGGGTGCGCGCCAGCGGACCGGTGCGCCACTCCACCGGAATGATGCGGGATTTTAGCCCCGGACAAATGCGCAGCGCGTCGCGATTGGCGAAGAAGACCAGATCATCGCGCCGGCCTTTCAGCGCGCCCCAGATGGCGTTGCCGTCAGCGATCCCGCCGGGATGGTTGGCGATGAGCAGGACCGGGCCGGTGCGCGGCACACGCCCCACATCCTCGGCGGTGACGGTGAGGCCGAGAAACTGATCGCCCCAGGCGAAGCAGGCTTCAGCGTCGAGATCCTTGACCGCGTCCACCAGCTGGACCGCTTTTGCAAAGCCCAGCAGCGGATCCGCGATCCCGCGCAGGGTGCGCCAGGCGCGCGTGTGCTCGCGCAGGCGCGGCGCGCGCTCTTCAAGCAAGGCCTCCACCAGCGCGCGGGCGTCCGGCGCGGGGGTGAGCTCGTCCTGCGGCGAAAGACTCACCGTGCCTCCCGCGCGAGCGTTTCGCTCATGGCGCGCAGAGCCTTTGTGGCCGGGCCTTCGCCTTCAGGCAAGTCGTGGGGCTCCACCACGGCGCCGAATTTCAGCCCGTAGCGGGCGCCGCGCTTGGCGAGAAGCTCGTGGAACACCGTCATGTGCTTGAGCTCTTCATGGATCTGGCCCAGCGCGTAGAACAGGATGCTCATGCGCTGTTTCAGGCCCAGCGGAATGACCGGCGCAGAGAATTTGCGCGCCAGGCTGACGGCGGTGACCTGCCAGGACTCCTCCACAAGGCGCAGGCTTCGCCAATCCCATTTCGCCATGCGCCCGGCCGGAAACACCACGACGCACCGGCCCTGCTTGAACGCCTCGATGGCCTGGCGCAGCGTATCGCGGGTCTTGTCGCGCGAGCGCTCCTGGCCGCGCCATTCCACCGGGATCACCGCCTCGCCCAGGCCTTCGCACACCCGGATCGCGTCGCGATTGGCGAAGAAGACCAGATCCGGCCGGCGCGCCTTGAGGGCCTGCCACACCGCAATCCCGTCTGCGATCCCGCCGGGATGGTTGGCCGTCACCACGCATGGTCCGGTCTCGGGCACGTTCGCGAGACCGTCGGCGGAGACCCGCATGTCCAGAAAGCGCTCCGACCAGTCCATGGCTTGAGCCCCGCCCATAGGGGCGATTGAATCAGCGATCTCCACCGCCCGGCTATAGCCCAGCAGCGGATAGAACACCGCCTTCACCACCGGCCAGATCGCGCTCGCCCGCAGGCGCAAGGCGCGTTCCTCGATCAGCAGATCGACGATATGGGGTGAGGGCGCGGCGTCCGATGTCATGATCGGCATTGAGGAACAATGCGCGGCGGCCCGCAAGGGGGCCATCAGCACACCCGATCCGGAGACCCTGTCAGCAGGGTCCGTCGAGCGCGGTAAGGATCGGAGCGCAAACCTGCCGATCACCGCCGCAGCAATCGGCCACGAGAAACTCCACAAGCCCTGCGACGCGCTCCATGCGCGCCGCGTAAACCCGCGATCGGCCTTGCACGGTCACCTGCACCAGCCCGGCCTGGCTCAGCGCGCTGAGATGGGGCGACAGATTGCTGGGCGAGACGCCTAGGGAGTCCGCCAGGCGCCCGGCCGCGAGCCCGTCGGGTCCGGCGACGACCAAGGCCTTGAAGACGCTTAGCCGTGTGGCGTGGGCGAGCGCGGCGAAGCTGTCGATGGCGGCGGTCTGATCCATGAAGCGATCGTTTCTTTATTTCATGAAGGATTGAAATGATAGCTTAAGGAGTTTACGGGGGTGTGTCCGACACCGCCAGAGGGGCCACGCGATGAATCTTCTTGTTCTTTGCACCGGAAATTCGGCCCGGTCGATCCTCGGCGAGGCGCTGTTCAATGCGCGCAGCGGCGGCGCTGTTACGGCGTATTCAGCCGGCTCCAGTCCCAAGGGAGAGCCCCATCCCGGTGCGATCGCGGTCCTCAAGCGCCACGGCCTCTCCACGCATGGCCTGCGCTCGAAGAGCTGGCTGGAGTTCGAGGCGAAAGGCGCGCCGGTCATGGGCGCGGTGATCACCGTCTGCGACAACGCCGCCGCCGAGCCCTGTCCGGTCTGGCCCGGCGCGCCCGCCCGCGCCCATTGGGGCCTGCCCGACCCGGCCGACACCAAGCGCGAGCCTGCGATCCGCGCCGCCTTCGACGCCGCGTTCGAGGCCCTCGACGCCCGCGTGCGATTCGCCCTTGAGGCGGGCCTGGTCAAAGCCGAGCCCGCGATGCGCGGCGCCATCCTGCAGCGCGCCCACGACGAGGCGAAAGCATGAATCGCGAACCCTCATCCGGCCTGTCGCGAGCGCCCGGCGGCATCGGGTTCTTTGAAAAATGGCTGTCGGTCTGGGTGGGGTTGGCGATCCTGGCCGGTGTGACGCTGGGAACGCTGGTCCCCGGCCTTTTTGAAGTCCTCGCCCGGTTTGAAGTCGCCTCGGTCAATCTCGCCGTAGCGGTCCTGATCTGGGCGATGGTCTATCCGATGATGGTGAGCATCGACTTTTCCAGCCTTGGCCGTGTCGGCGCGCAGCCAAAAGGTCTGATTATCACGCTGGTGGTGAACTGGCTGATCAAGCCCTTCACCATGGCGGCGCTGGCCGTGGTGTTCTTCGAATTTGTCTTCGCGCCGTTCATCCAGCCCGAAGACGCCGCCCAGTATATCGCCGGGCTGATCATCCTGGGCGCTGCGCCGTGCACCGCCATGGTCTTCGTCTGGTCGCAGCTCACAAAGGGCGACGCCAACTACACGCTGGTGCAGGTGGCGACCAACGACGTCATCATGGTGGTCGCGTTCGCGCCGATCGTTGCGGTTCTGCTGGGCGTCACCGACATCGCCGTGCCGTGGGAGACCCTGCTTCTTTCGGTGGGGCTTTACGTGCTGATCCCGCTTCTGGCGGGCCTTCTGACCCGCGCACGCCTGTCTCAAGGACTCGTCGGCGAGGCTGCGGCGGTGAAAGTCGACGCCTTCACGGCGGCCGTCAAACCGGTCTCGGTGATCGGGCTGATCGTCACGGTGGTCATATTGTTCGGATTTCAGGGCGAGGTGATCCTGCAGCGCCCCGCCGTGATCGCCATGATCGCGGTCCCGCTGCTGATCCAGTCCTACGGCATATTTCTCATCGCCTACGGCGCGGCGTGGCTCTGGCGCACGCCGTTCTCCATCGCCGCGCCCTGTGCGCTTATCGGCACGTCGAACTTCTTCGAGCTAGCGGTCGCCGTGGCGATCAGCCTGTTCGGCCTGAACTCCGGCGCGGCGCTGGCCACCGTCGTGGGCGTGCTGGTGGAGGTGCCCGTCATGCTGTCCCTGGTGGCGCTGGCCAACCGCACCCAGACCCTGTTTCCAAAGGGCTGACCCATGAGTTCCGACACCTTTCCCGCCCTTGACGAAGCAAGCTTCCGGCAGATCGAGCCGGCTCGCCTGCACCCGCAAATGCGCGCCGACCATAAGCCGCGCATCCTGTTGCTCTACGGCTCGCTGCGGGAGCGCTCCTTCAGCCGGCTCGCCAGCGAGGAGGCGGCGCGCATCCTGGGCCGGCTGGGGGCGGAGACTCGCACGTTCAACCCGTCCGGCCTTCCTCTGCCGGATGATCCTTCGAACATGGCGGGCGCCGAGCACCCCAAGGTGGCCGAGCTGCGCGCGCTGACAACATGGAGCGAGGGCATGGTCTGGTGCAGCCCGGAGCGTCACGGCGCCATGACCGGCGTGATGAAAAGCCAGATCGACTGGATCCCGCTCTCGCTGGGCGCGGTGCGCCCGACTCAAGGCAAGACGCTGGCGGTGATGCAGGTCTCCGGCGGCTCGCAAAGCTTCAACGCGGTCAACCAGTTGCGCGTTCTGGGCCGCTGGATGCGCATGATCACCATCCCCAACCAGTCCTCAATTCCAAAAGCCTTCCTGGAGTTCGACGAGGACGACCGGATGAAGCCCTCTGCGCTCTATGACCGGGTGGTGGATGTGATGGAGGAGCTGGTGAAGTTCACCCTGCTCACCCGCGACAGCGCCGACTATCTGGTGGACCGGTACTCAGAGCGCAAGGAAAGCGCCGCGCAGCTCTCAAGCAGGGTCAATCAGCGCTCGCTTTGAGGGCCGGTTTTAGAGCCCTGATGAGCGAACCGCTCGACTCCGCCCGCCGCGCCCGCTTCACTGGGTTCTCGCTTTTAAGAGACCGCCATGACTGATCTGCGATCCTTCTGCGCCGCCTTCGCGCGCTCCGGCGTGCTCGCCGCCGCATTGTCCGGCGCCCTGGCGGCGCCGGCGCTGGCCGATATCTCCCGCCTGCCAGGGACGTATCAGGCCGGAGCCGATGGCGCCGCCTGCCGGCTGCGCCTTGATCCGCCGGCGCGGGCGCCGGAGGACAGCCTCATCGTGGCGGACACCGTCTCCGGCCTCGTGCTGGCCTTTCCCGGCTGTCCGGGCGGGCTTGGCGACGCCCTGCTCTGGCGCGCGGCTGCGGACGGGGAGACCCTGCGCCTCATCAACGGCGCCGGAGACGTGATCTTCGAGGCGAGGCCCGGCGAGAACCGATCCTGGACCGGCGAAACAGCGGCAGGAGCGACGCTCACGCTGAACCCGGCCTGAGCCTGACCCGAGCCTCGGCTCGACAAGCGCGCCACCCCTCCGCTACACCCTCGCTCAAACAAGAGACGCGCCCCGTCTTTGCGGAGGCGCGAACGGAGGAGCCTCCCATGGCGCAGCGCGACATCCATCATTTCATCAACGGCAAGGCGGTTCCCGGCACGTCCGGCCGCTTCGGCGACGTGTTCGACCCCAATACCGGCGAGGTGCAGGCCAAAGTGGCGCTCGCCAGCAAGTCAGAGCTTGGCGAGGCGGTGGAGCGCGCCAAGGCCGCGCAGCCGGCCTGGGCCGCCATGAACCCCCAGCGCCGCGCCCGCGTCCTGTTCAAGTTCAAGGATTTGCTTGAAGCCAATATGGACGAGCTGGCGCGCCTGCTCTCCTCCGAGCACGGCAAAGTCGTCGCGGACGCAAAAGGCGATCTGCAGCGCGGGCTGGAGGTGATCGAATTCGCCTGCGGCGTGCCGCACCTTCTCAAAGGCGAATACACCGAAGGCGCCGGACCGGGCATTGACGTCTATTCCATGCGCCAGCCGCTGGGCGTGGTGGCGGGCATCACCCCGTTCAACTTCCCCGCCATGATCCCCATGTGGATGTTCGGCGTGGCCATCGCCTGCGGCAACGCCTTCATCCTCAAGCCCAGCGAAAAAGACCCCAGCGTGCCTGTGCGCCTGGCCGAACTGATGCTCGAAGCCGGCCTGCCTGAAGGTATCCTCAATGTCGTCAACGGCGACAAGGAGGCCGTGGACGCCATCCTGGATCATCCCGACATCAAGGCGGTGAGCTTTGTCGGCAGCTCCGACATCGCCCAGTACATCTACTCGCGCGGGACCGCCAACGCCAAGCGCGTGCAGGCCATGGGCGGGGCGAAGAACCACGGGATCGTCATGCCCGACGCGGATCTGGACCAGGTGGTCAAGGATCTGGTGGGCTCGGCCTACGGCTCGGCGGGCGAACGCTGCATGGCGCTGCCCATTGTGGTGCCCGTGGGCGAGGACACCGCAGAGCGCCTGATCGAGAAGCTGATGCCGGAGATCGAAAATCTCGTCCCCGGCGTCTCCTCCGACCCCGACGCCGCCTACGGCCCGGTGGTGAGCCAGGCGCACAAGGAAAAGGTCGAGGCCTGGATCCAGAAGGGCGTCGACGAGGGCGCCGAGCTGATAATGGACGGGCGCGGCTTCACCCTGCAGGGCCACGAGAACGGCTTCTTCATCGGCCCGTCTTTGTTCGACCACGTGACGCCGCAGATGGAGAGCTACAAGGAAGAGATCTTCGGCCCGGTCCTCCAGATCGTGCGCGCCCACGACATCGAGGAGGCCGCGCGTCTCGCCTCGGACCACCAGTACGGCAACGGCGTGGCCCTGTTCACCCGCAACGGCCTTGCGGCGCGCGAATTCGCCAGCAAGGTCAATGTGGGCATGGTGGGCATCAACGTGCCGATCCCGGTGCCGGTGGCCTATCACACCTTCGGCGGCTGGAAGCGGTCCTCTTTCGGGGACACCAACCAGCACGGCATGGAAGGCGTGCGCTTCTACACCAAGATCAAGACCGTCACCCAGCGCTGGCCTTCGGGCGACATTTCCGACCAGAGCTTCATCATCCCGACGATGCAGTAGGCAGGGTCCGGGTCCCGGTTCGATCCCCGGTTTCAAGCCGGGGGCGAGACCGGGATTCATCGTGCTTTAAGGGTGAAGCGCTGAGCGGTCGGTTCGATTGGCTCAGCGCCTAGGGCTTTGAGCGCTGTAAATCCCGGTCTTCCCCCCGGACCTTTGTCCGGGGATGAAACCGGGAACCGGCTTCGCATAAGAATCACCCCCACACAGCGCCTTGCGCCGGCGCGAGAGGCCGCTAGCCTGTGTGAAAACAAGGGGGAGGCCCGCCATGATCCGTCGCTTCACACTGGCCGCCGCGCTGGGCGCGCTGGCTTTGACCGCCTGCGAGAGCGAGCCTGCGCCGACGCCGCCCACGGCCGATCCGGCGCTGACGCGCGCCGTCACCGGCGGAGAGATCACCGGCTATGTGGACGCGGACACCGGCGCCCATGTCTGGCTCGGAACGCCGTTTGCGGCGTCGGCGGGCGGCGATAATCGCTGGCGCGCCCCGCAGGCCGTGGAGCCCTGGACCGGCGCGCGCGAAACCATCGACCACGCGCCGCCCTGCCCGCAGATCACCAATGCGCTGAACGCAGAGGCGACCGGGACCGAGCCGGGCCAGCTCACCGGCTCTGAAGACTGCCTCTATCTGGATGTCTATGCGCCCGCATCCGAAGCCGGGGACGACTCCGACGGCCCGCTTCCGGTGATGATGTGGATCCACGGCGGGGCCAATGTCTGGGGCGCGGCCAATCAGTATGACGGCGCGCAGCTGGCCGAAGACCAGAACGTGGTCGTCGTGGTGGTGCAGTACCGGCTCGGCCCGCTCGGCTTCTTCTCCCACCCGGCGCTGGATGGCGGGCCGGACCAGGCGGGACCCGCGAATTTCGCCCTGCTGGACCAGATCGCCGCGCTTGAATGGGTGCGGGACAATGCGGCGACGTTCGGCGGCGACCCGGAGAACGTGACGATCTTCGGCGAAAGCGCGGGCGGCCATAACGTGGCCGGGCTTCTGGCGAGCCCGCTCGCTGCCGGCCTGTTCCACCGCGCCATCATCCAGTCCGGCCTTACCGACGTGGTGTCGCTCGCCGATGCACGCGACGGCTCGGACGTGGCCGCAATTCCGGCGTCGCGCCGCTTCACCGGCGCGGATGATCCGGGCGCGGCTGAGCTTCGCGCCGCGTCGCTGCAGGCGGTCTATGACGCGTATACGGGCGACGAGGGCCTGCGTGACATGCCGCGCATGATCGCGGACGGGGTGACGATCCCCGAAGACGGGCTGATCACCGCGCTCTCAAGCCCCTCGACCTTTAACGCCGTGCCGGTGATCACCGGCACCAACAAGGACGAGATGAAGCTGTTCAACGTCTTCGACCCGGACCTGTCGGCCCGCTGGTTCGGCGTGATCATCCGCACACCCGAGCCGGACTTCTTTGAGGCCGCGAGTGAATACCAGTCGCGGCTCTGGCGCGCTCTGGCCGTCGACGAGGTGGCCCAGACCCTGACCGAGGGCGGCCATGAGGAGGTCTACGCCTATCGCTTCGACTGGGACGAGGGCGGAAGCATGGCGTTCATGGATCTCGGCCGGCTGCTGGGCGCGGCGCACGCCATGGAGATCCCGTTCGTCTTCAACCATTTCGACTTTTTCGGCCGCCTCGATTCCGCGCTGTTCAATGACGAAAACGCGCAAGGCCGCCAGGCGGTGGCCGAAAGCATGGGCGCCTACTGGGCGGAATTCGCGCGGACCGGCGATCCGGCGAGCGCCGGTGGTCCTGACTGGCCGGTCTGGGAGAGCGCGGGCCGGCTGATGCGCTTCGACACGCCGTCAGACGGCGGGATCGAAGTGATCGAAGGACGCGAGACGCTGGAGGCCATCGCTGAAGACCTCAGCGAGGACGAGCGGCTGACGGCCGAGCAGCGCTGCTTCATCTTCGAGCGGCTGATCACCTGGCGCGCCAGCGTCACCGAGCTGGGCGCGCCGCTGGACTGTCCTCAGCCTGCGGAGGACTGATCGAAGCGCTGCTCAAGCCAGGCCAGCAACACCGCTGACAGCTCCTGCGGCGCCTCGTACTGGGTCCAGTGCCCGCAGCCTTCAATGATGTGCAGGGTGAAGTCCTTGCACAAAGCGGGCATCCAGCCGGCTAGCTTGGGCGGCAGCATGAAGTCGCATTCGGCCGCGATCATCAGGCAGGGCATGGCGAGGCGGTGATCGACACCGCCGAGCCGCTCCCAGTTGGCGTCGAAATTACGGTACCAGTTGAGCCCGCCGCGAAACCCGGTGCGGGCGTAAACCTCAGCGTATTGCGTGCGCACTTCAGGCGGGACGACGCACTCGTCTTCGCTTTTCAGCCCGCCGCGCGCGACGAATTTTTCAAAGCGCTTCGGCAGATGGGTGATCGAGGCCGGCAGCTTGTCGAAATCGGCCGGCGCGATCGGCGCGCCGAAGGTGAAGGCGAAGAAATCCTCCTCCCGGCCCTCGAAGATCCTGTCAGCGGCTTCATCCTGGAAGCGCACGATATAGTGCTCCTCCCCGCCCCGCTCTTTGAAGACCTCGGTTGGCGGAACGGCGCCGCGCGGCAAGTGCGGCGTGTTCACGCCCACCGCCGCGATGAAGCGATGGGGGATGAGGCAGGCGGCGTGCCACATGAGAATGCCGCCCCAGTCATGGCCGACAAACACGGCCTTCTCGATCCCCAGCGCGTCCAGCAGGCCTTCCAGATCCGCGCACAGACGGTCCACATGATAGGCCTCGACCGCCTGGGGGATGTCGGAGGCGCCGAAGCCGCGATTGTCCGGGGCGATGACCCGGTAGCCGGCCTCGGAAAGGTCCTTGATCGCCTGCGCCCACGACAAAGCCAGCTCCGGCCAGCCATGGAGCAGCAGCACGGGCAGGCCGTCCGCCGGTCCGGCTTCGTGAACCGACAGCGTCACCTCGCCCACATCGATACGGCGGGCGGGCGGCATGGGCGGATGGGTCATGATCGGGCCTTTTGTCGTTTCTTGCGCTCGAACAGTAGAAGATCCGCCACGAAAACCGCCAGCCCCGCCCAGATCAAGGCGAAGGTGATGGCGTGGGCGGGCGTGAACACCTCGCCGTAGAACAGCCCGACGCAAAATTGCAGGGTCGGCGCGATGAATTGCGCCGCGCCGATGACCGCGAAGGAGAGGCCGCGCGCGCCAGTGAGGAAGAGCAGGAGCGGGCCCACCGTCATGACGCCGGAGAAGACCAGAAGCGCCGCCTGGCTCCAGCCCTCGCGGAAATGGCCGCCGCCGCCGCCGAACTCCACAAAGCCGAGAATCACCAGCGACGGCACGGCGATGATGGCGGTCTCCCAGAACAGGCCGATGCGCCCGTCCACCGCCATGGTCTTCCTGAAATAGCCGTAGCCGGTGAAGGTCACCGCCAGGAACAGCGCGATGACGGGCAGCTCGCCCACGGTGACGATCTGGTTCACGACGCCCAGCGCCGCGAGCGCCACCGCCACGGCGCGCAGGCGCCCGAATCGCTCAGACGCGACGAACACGCCCACGGCCACGTTCATCAGCGGGTTGATGTAGTAACCCAGCGAGATTTCCAGCACCTGGCCGGAATTCACCGCGAAGATGAAAGTCCACCAGTTGGCGCCGATCAGCAGCGACGTCACCGCCAGAAGGGCCAGCATGCGCTTGTCGCCGAGCACGCTCACCGCCGCGCTCCAGCGTCGCGCCGAGACGAGCAGGATCGCCAGCAGAGGCGCCGACCAGATCGCGCGGTGCAGCACGATCTCGGCCGGGCTGGCGAACGCCAGAAGCTTGTAAAACAGGGGCGACAGACCCCAGATCACATAGCCGGACAGAAGCGCCGCCGCGGCCCGCCCCGGGCCGAGGCGCTCGGCGTCTGCGCTGGTCTTCGGCGCCGGCGTAGCGGGCGTCGCTTGCCCGGGAGTCGGAACAGGATCCGGAGCCGGCGCAGCAGAGGGGTCGGGGCGGTCTGTCATCGGACCCGCTTAGACCCGAACGCCCCGGCGTTAAACCCGGATCTTGCGGCTAGCCGTCCTGCATTCCGGGCGTATCGCCGGCCGGAGCGGTGTCGGCGAAGGGGAGCTGAGCTTCGACGCTGCGCCCGCCTTCAAACTGCAGCACCACGTCCAGCACACCGTCCGCGGCGGCGTCCGGGGACACGCCGAATATCATCAGATGATCGCCGCCAGACATAAGGCTGAGGGAGCCGTCGGCGGGCACATCCATGGCCTCCACCTGGCGCATGCGCATGACATCGCCTTCCATGGCCATGGTGTGGAGCTCGATGCGCTCGGCTTCGCCGCTCTCGACGCCCGTCAGGCGCCCGGCCTCGCCGCCGCCCTCGATCGTGAAAAAGCCCGCCGTCACATCGCGCCCGGCGATGGGATTGCGCACCCAGCCTTCGGTGACGGCGAGGCCGCCGCCAGCCTGGGTTTCGCCGTTGTCAGCGCCCGGTTCGCCGGGCGCGTCAGCCTCCCCACAGGCGGCGAGCGCGAGGGCCGGGGCGAGGATCAGCATCAGTCGATAAGTCATTTGAGGTGTCCTTGAAGGTGGCCCGGACGAATCGGAGCCCGCCCGGGCCATGAAGACTCTATCCGCCGAAGGCGTATTGCCAGCCCAGGGTCAGCGACCAGTCGGTCTCCATCTGGGGTCCGTTCAGGTCCCGATGCAAGGGCAGGAGCGCTTCAGCCGCGAACCGGTGCCCCCGCAGAACGCCCGCCTGCCCGGCCCAGTTCACCCCGAACCCGGCCTCCAGCGTCTCGCCGCCGTAATTGGCCGGGTCGGCGGTCTGGATCGGCGCTCCGATCCGGACGTCGCGGCCGTCGATCTCGCCCCGGACCCGCGCCTTGAGGCGCCCCGAGACCGCCCATGCCGCCACCGGCGACCAGCTCGCCCAGGCCGTCGCCTGATACTCGTCGCCAAGCCGGTAGTCGGCGTCGTTGTCGGACAGCCGCCAGACGGCCCCGGCCTGGGCGCCGATGCGCCAGTGCATGGACGGGCTGCGCACATGGGTGATGGAGGCTGTTGGATCGGCCGTACCCGAGCCCAGCTGCATCGCGTAGGGCATGGTCAGGACCGGGGTGGTGTTCATGGGGGTGAGCACCTGCGCCGTCTCATCAATGGAGCCGGTGGGCAGCGATACGCCGAGGGTCACATGGGTGCGCGCGGCCTCGCTCTCCTGAAGGCCGATCAGCGCGGCGAGTTTCGTGTCGCCGAACCCGGATGAGCGGGTGGTGAATCCGCCCAGGCGGGTCGTGCCCATCATCCCCTGGAAGGTGACATGCTCCATCTCGTTCTCGAGATAATTGGCCGTGACCATGAGCGTGACACGGTTGCTCGGCGCATACATGGCGCCGATCATGTGCATATCCATGGTCATGCGGGTCGGCGCCACGCGAAGGCCCGCCGGCGGCGCGAAGCGATTGGGAATAGCCGTGATGGCTTCCGGCGACAGGCTCTCGGTCCCGTCGCGTGAGCCGTCCATCTCCATGCGCATGAAGCGATAGGAGACCATCCATTCGCCCTGTTCGTGGGTGTGGTCGGCCATCACCCCGATCGGGGCGTGACTGTCAGCGCGTACGGAGCCGGGTTCATGGGCGAAGGCAGGCGCGGCGCACGCCAGCAGGGCGGCGCACGCGGCGCCGTTTGCGATGTATTTCATGGGTTTGGTCCAGTGTGTTTAAAGGCGGCGCTGGGGCCGCGGTCTGACGGATACAGTCGAGCGTCAGACAGGGACCGGTGGTGCGCGCGGGCCGCGAAGAGCGGTTTCCGGACGGCCCGCCGGCGCCGGCGCAGTGTGCGGGCGCTGGGCGGGAAGAATGGCGGCGCGGCGAACCGGCGTGGCCGGAGCAGCCGCCGCTGTGCTGGAATGGGCCGCCGCGCACGCGAAATCACACAAGACGTGATCGCCCGCCTCATCGGCAGGCTGGCCGGCAAGCTCAGCGAGATAGCGCAGATCGGCGGTCGCTTCAGGCGAGAGAGCGCCGCCGCCCGGGCGGCAAAGCAGGGAGTCCGGATCAAACCCGCCCGCCGTCGCAGGCGGCGGCGCCAGCATCGCGAACAGCGCGAGCAGCAGGAGCGGAAAACGGGCGAACCGGATCATGCCCACGCTCTTAGCCAAGCGGCTCGCTCCCGCCAAGCCGGCCCGGGTGCGGCGTTTACGCCTTCCAGTAGCCCACCAGATCGCGCACCTGTTTGATCACCGGGGCGGCGGCCTCGTTGGCCCGCTCGGCGCCGCGGCTGAGCTTGCGGTCGATTTCGGCCGGGTCGCCCATGAGGCGGGCGTATTCCTCGCTGATGGGCGCCAGGAACTGCACCGCGGCGTCGGCGAGCCTCGGTTTGAACGCGCCGAAACCCTGGCCGGAAAACTCGCCCAGCACCGCCTCGCTGGTGGCGCCGGTGAGGGCGGCGTACACGCCCACCAGATTGCGCGCTTCGGGCCGGGCGTTCAGCGCCTCCAGGGTTTCGGGCAGCGGTTCTGGATCGGTCTTGGCCTTCTTGATCTTCCTGGCGATCGTGTCGGCGTCGTCCTCCAGGTTGATCCGCGCATTGTCGCTGGGATCGGATTTGGACATTTTCGCCGTGCCGTCCTTCAGGCTCATGATGCGCGCGCCGTGCTTCTGGATCACCGGCTCGGGCAGGGGCAGGACCGCCTCGCCGGCGCCGAAATCGCGGTTGAAGCGCGCGGCGATGTCGCGCGACAGCTCCAGATGCTGCTTCTGGTCCTCGCCCACCGGCACGTGGGTGGCCTTGTACACAAGGATGTCTGCGGCCTGCAGAACCGGATAGGTGAACAGGCCCACGCTGGCGCGCTCGGCGTCCTTGCCGGCCTTGTCCTTGAACTGGGTCATGCGCTCCAGCCAGCCCAGGCGCGCCACGCACTGGAAGATCCAGGCGAGCTCGGCATGGGCGGGGACCGCCGACTGGGCGAACACGGCCGACTTTTCCGGATCGACGCCGGCGGCCATGTAGGCCGCGGCGGCCGCGCGCACGCGTCCCGGCAGGAGTTCGGGATCGTGAGCCATGGTCATGGCGTGCATGTCGACGATGCAATAGAAGCATTCCGCGCCGGAATTCTGCAGCTCCACCCACCATTTCAGCGCACCGAGATAATTGCCCAGATGCAGGCCGCCCGTGGGCTGCATGCCGGAAAGAATACGCTCGGGGCCGGAATAGGTCTGAGGCTCGCTCATGGCGGTGAAAATCCCGTGGATCAGTGAGTGGGAGCGCCGGGTTTAGCCGCGCTGCCGCGTCCGCTCAAGCCGGGAAACCTCACCCGCCGGACTCATCCTCGATTTTCGGCGCGGCAACAGCGCGCGGGCGCATGGCCTCGCCGATCTCGCGCGGGCGGATCGCGCCGGTCACAAGACACGCGCCGGCGTAGATCACGGCGCCCGCCACGCTCACCGCCAGAAGCCCCACAACCATGGCCCAGCCAGCCCCGATGAGCGCGGTCAGCGGCGCCAGCCAGACATCCTGGAACGCCACCATGGCCCAGACGCCCAGGCCCATGAGAGCGCTGGCCAGAACAATGCGCGGCAGCGACCGCGCCAGCCGCTTGTCCACCTGCAACAGGCCGCGCTTTCGAAGGGTGACCGCCAGTAAGAGGCAGTTGGCCCACCCCGCCACGCTGGTGGCCGCGGCGAGCCCGACAAAGCCCAGAGGTCCGAAGAACAGCGTCATCGCGAGGATGAAATTCACCACCACGGAAACCAGCGAGAACATCATCGGGGTGCGCGTGTCCTCGCGGGCGAAGAAGCCCGGCTGGAGCACTTTGATGAGCACGAAGGCGGGCAGGCCGGCGGCGAACACCGCCAGCGCCAGCGCCGTCATCTGGGTGTCGGCGGCGGTGAAGTTCATCCGCTCATAAAGCCCGCGCACCAGAAACTCGGGGATGATCAGGAACGCCGCCGCGGCTGGCACCGTCAGGGCCATGGACAGCTCGATGGCGCGGTTCATGGTGAAATGCCCGCCCTCATGGTCGCCGGCGCGCACCCGGCGGGCGAGGTTCGGGAGCAGCGCCACCCCCATGGCGATGCCGATCACGCCCAGCGGCAGCTGGTAGAGCCGCTCAGAATAATTGATCCAGCTGCGCGCGCCTTCCTCCAGCGTCGCGATGGAGGAGGTCACCAGCACGTTGATCTGCGTCACGCCGGCCGCCAGCGCGCCCGGTACGCCCAGAGCCACCAGACGCCTTACGCGCGGGGTCAGCCTGGGCAGCCGGAAGCTGATCTTCAGGCCCCGCCTGCGCGCCGCCACATAGAGCATGGCCGCCTGCAGCACGCCGGACACCGTCACCCCGATGGAGAGCCAGACCGCCAGCCGCTCGCCCTCGGCGAAGTCGAGCGCGAGAATCGCGATGAGCACCAGATTGAACAGGACCGGCGCGAACGCGCTCGCCGCAAATCGGCCATGGGAGTTCAGCGCCCCGGTCACCAGCGCCAGCACCGCCATGGTCAGCAGATACGGCATGGTGATCTGCATCAGCATAGCCGCGAAGGCGAGCCCGCCGGGATCGTCCGCCATGCCGGGAAAGAACACATAGGCGAGCCAGGGCGCGCCCACCTGGAACGCCACGACGATCACCGCCGTGGCCGTCACCAGCGTCGACAGCGCCTCGGTGGCGAAGCGGTCGGCCTCGCCCGGGTCCGCGCCTTCCAGCTCGCGGGCGTAGAGCGGCACGAAGGCGGCGTTGAACGCGCCCTCGGCCAGCACCCGGCGGAAGGTGTTGGGGATGGTGATGGCCTGAAAAAACGTATCCGCCACCGGCCCGGCGCCAAGAAACGCCGCCGTGAGGATCTCACGCACGAAGCCCGCGACCCGCGAAAGCAGCGTCATGCCGCTGACGACACCGAGATTTCTTAACAGGCGCATGGTGGTCTACCGCCCCACGCTGGCGGGGGCCTGGGCGAGGCCGGCGGCCGCGCGTGTGGCGCTGGCGGCTTCCTCGGCGTCGGCGAGCACCTGCTCAAGCGCTTCGCTGACCGCGGCGAGGCGCACAGGGTCTTTGGGCTTTGCGCCCTTTTCAGTGACATAGAAGGTGTCCACCGCGCGCTCTCCATAGCCGTCGATGCGGGCGCCCTCCACGCTGAGGCCGTGCTCGGCCAGCGTGCGCGCCAGGGCGTGCAGGAGGCCCGGACGGTCGCGGCCCGAGGCCTCGATCACGAGGGCGTTGTCGGCCGCTTCTTCGTCGATTTTCAGATAGGGCGTGACGGTGAAGGCGGCCTCGCGCCTGCGGATCGGCCGCTCGGCGATGCTGCAGGCGTCGGGCAGGCCGTCGCGGGCGGCGTGCTCCACGGCGGCCTTGAGGCGGTCGCGGGCTAAGGGATCGGCCCAGCCATAGGGCTTTCCGCCGGTTTCCTGTACGAAGAACACGTCAAAGGCGCGCCCGTCGCGGGTGGTCGTGACCTGGGCGCCCACCACATTGGCGCCCTCCAGCGCCAGCGCGCCGGCGATGTCGGCGAACAGGGCGTCGCGGTCGGGTGCGATCACCATCACCTCGGTGGCCGAGCGCCGCCGGTCCACGCGCACCCCGGCGCCCACCGTATCGCCACGCGCCTTGGACGCGCGCGCGAACGCGGCGTGGCGCAATCGGTCGGTTTCAGAAAAGGCGAGCCAGTAGGGCGCTTCCAGCTGCCCGGCCCAGTCCTCGGCGAAGGCGGAATCCAGGCGCTCCATGGCGGTGCGGAACTTGTCGCGGGACTGGTCGGCGCGCTGGGCCAGTCGCGCGCGCGCCGCGCTTTCATCGGCCTTGTGGCCGCCGTCCTTCAGGACTTCAGTGGTCGCCGCATGCAGATCGCGCAGAAGCTGGGCCTTCCAGCCGTTCCAGACACCGGGACCCACCGCGCGGATATCCACCACGGTGAGGACGGTGAGCAGGCGCAGGCGCTCCAGCGTGCCGCAGGTTTGGGCGAAATCCAGAACCGTGCGCGGATCGGAAATATCGCGGCGCTGCGCGGTGTCGCTCATCTCCAGATGATTGGCGATCAGCCAGGCGACCAGCTCGGTCTCATCATCGTCCAGACCCAGCCGGGCGCAGGCGATCCGGGCATTGTTAGCGCCCTCCACGCACTGATCGCCCTTGCCCTTGCCGGTGTCGTGCAGCAGCACGGCCAGATGCAGGGCTCGGCGATGGGTGATCTTGTGGACCAGCTTGGAGGCGAGCGGATGGTCGGAAAGATGCCGACCGTTCTCGATATCGCGCAGGATTCCCAGCGCATTGAGCGTGTGCTCGTCCACCGTGAAGCGGTGATACATGTTGAACTGGGTGCGCGCGACGATGTCGCCGAACTCGGGGATATAGGCGCCCAGAAGGCCCGCCTCGGTCATGGCGCGCAGGGTCATGCGCGGATCGTCCGCGTCCAGCAGCACCGCGAAGAAGCTGCGCGCCGCCCGCGGATCGGTGCGGAAACTCTCATCCACCTGGCGCAGCGAATGGCCGATATCGGCCACCGCGTCCGGATGCAGATCAAAATGGCGCGAGGCCGCCGTTTCGAACAGGCGCAGCATCAGGCCCGGATCACGCTCCAGATTGGCGGTGTCAGCAAAATCAAGCCGCCCGGCATGAAGGCGGAAGCCGGCTTCGGCGAGGCCGGTGTCCTCGGCGTCGCCATCCGACGGCATGAAGCGCCCCACCCCGCCGGGCAGATCCTTGAGATGGTCCGCCTCCAGCTTGGCGCAGACCAGACGGGTGAGCGCGCCCACATCGATTGCCTTCTTGAAATAGGTGCGCATGAACATCTCCACCCCGAGCTGGTCGGCGGTGTCGGCGAAGCCCATGCGCGCGGCGGTTTCCGGCTGGATGTCGAAGGTGAGCCGGTCATCCTTGCCGCCCACCAGATCATGGATGTGAAATCGCGTGGTCCAGAAGAAATCGGCCGCAGACAGATAGCGCTCCACGTCCGAGACCGAGAACAGCCCGTCGCCCACCCAGCGCTCCAGCGCGTCGTCACCATAGAGAACCTGCGCCAGCCAGCGCAGAGTCTGGAGATCGCGCAACGCGCCCTTGCCGTCCTTTACGTTGGGTTCGACCTGATAGCGGCTGTCGCCCTGGCGCACGATTCGGGCGTCGCGCTCGGCCAGCTTCTCGGCGGCGAACGCGGCGGCGTTGGGGCGCAGAAGCTCGGTGTCGAAGCGGGTCAGCAGCTCACGCACCAGCGAGAGATCGCCAGTGATCGAGCGCACATCCAGCAGCGCCGTGCGCTCGCTCACGTCCTCGGTGGCCAGCGCGATCGCCTCGTCCACAGTGCGCACGGCGCCGCCGCCGATTGTCAGGCCTGAATCCCAGAGGGCGTAGAGCGTGCGCTCGATGACCAGCGGCGCCCAGTCCGGCGCCGGATCGCTGACCAGAAACACCAGATCCACGTCCGATCGGGGCGCCAGCTCGCCGGCGCCGAAGCCGCCCAGCGCGCACAGAGCGAGCCCGGGCGCGCGCGCGCCTTCATCCACAAGGTCCATGGCGACGGAATCAAACAAGGCGCGCAGCGCCGCGTTCATGACGCTGGAGAGCGTACGCGCCGCCTCCAATCCGCCCGTGGCCTCGCCCAGCCGGCTCTCGGCCAGGCGCCGGCCCTTCTCCAGATAGGCTTTCAGCTTGGCCAGCGCCGCCGAACGCGCCGCCGGCTTGTCCCAGCCCACGCGGGTGGACGCGGCCAGCTCGGCGCGCAGGCGCAAACCATCAAGGGCGGCGGGAAGCGAGGAGGGTCTCATGGCCTTAGCTGTACTGCATTCGCGCCGCTCTGGGCAGGGGGCGTGAGAACCGCCTGCAGACAGGCGCAGCGGACCGGTCTATACGCGCGGCCATGGAGGATATCGCCCCCTTCGCCGCGCTCGCCGCCCTGGGATCGGCCGCCGCCCACGCGGTGATGGCGCTGTTCACCAAGAGGGCCGGCGACACGCTGGTCTTCCGCTCGGTGTCGCTGGGCCTGTCGGCGCTGTGGCTCAGCCCGCTGCTCATCCTGACGCCGTTTCCCGGCTGGGAGGTGTGGCGCTTTCTGTTGCTGGGCGCGGCGCTGATCTGGGCGTTCAACATGCTAATGATCAGCGCGTTTCAGCGCGGCGATATGAATCTGGTCTATCCGGTGATGCGCGGCGCGGCGCCGGCGCTTGCGGGGCTTCTGGCCTTTGCGGTGCTGGGTGAAGCGCTGAGCCCGCTCAGCGCCGCCGGGCTGGCGCTGGCCAGCGCGGCGCTCATCGCCTTCGCCTGGCCTGAACGCGGCGGCGCGCCGAAGCTGGGCGCGCTGGGGTTTGCGCTGGCCGCGGCGGTGATGACGGCCAGCTACACCGTCACCGACGCCGCCGGCGTGCGCGCGGCGGACTCCACGCTGCAATATCTCGCCTGGTTCTTCGCGATCTCCACGCTCACCATCGCCGCCACCGCGCTTGTCCGGCGGGGCCGGGCGTACTGGCCGGCTGCGAAGCGCGAGTTCAAGCCCGCCTTCATGAGTTCGTTTTTCAACATCGCCACCTACGGTCTGGCGCTGTGGGCCTACGCCAACGCGCCGGTGGCGCCCATGGCGGCCTTGCGCGAAACCTCCATCGTGTTCGGCGCAGTGCTCGCCGCTTTCGTGCTGAAGGAGCCGTTCGGGCTGAAACGCGGCGTGCTGGCGCTGGCGCTGGCGTGCGCCCTGGCTCTGCTCCAGCTCGCCTGATCGATCCGGCTTTGCCTCTCGTGCGTAATGGGAGATAAGGCTAACCTCGCCCTCCCCTCACACCGACCCCCGCCGGAGCCCCTTGATGAGCGAAAAAAGCGACACCCTCGGACAGGGCGCCAAGCTGCTGGTGGACGTGGGTCCGGCCGCGGTCTTCATGATCAGCTACAATGTCGCCAAGGGCATGGCCGGCGACGCCGCCATCTACTGGGCCACCGGCCTGTTCATGGCCTCCACCGCGCTGGCGGTCTTGTGGGCCATGGTGGTGCAGAAGCGCTTCCCGCCCATGCTGATCGTGACCTTCGTGATCGTCACCGCCTTTGGCGCCATGACGATCTACCTGCAGGACCCGATCTTCGTCTACATCAAGCCGACAATCATTAACCTGTTGTTCGCATTCACGATTTTGATCTGTTTCGCGTTCGGCTTCAATGTCTGGAAATATCTGTTCGGCACTATCTTCGCGATGCCGGAGCGGATCTGGTTCATGCTCGGCGTGCGCTGGGCGATCTTCTTCGCGGTTCTGGCGCTGATCAACGAAGTCCTGTGGCGCCACATCACCGACTCGGTGGTCACGCCCGACGCGCGCTGGTTTGAATGGCTGGAGCTGACCGAAGGCTTCTGGGTGAATTTCCGCTTCTTCGGCGTCTATCCGCTCTTCTTCGTCTTCGTGCTCGCCAACCTGCCCCTCACAATGAAATACGCCAGCGAGCCCGGTGAAGGTGATGGCGGGGACGGCGGCTCCCAGACGAAAGACGGCGAGACGAAAGAGGGCGAAGCGGAGAAGGCCTGAATGCGCGCTTCACATCCGCTCTAACGCGCCTGTGATTTCACGGCGAGGCCGCAAACGGCTATGTCCGGTCCATGATCAAACTTCTGTCGCTACTCGCCGCCCTGTTCTCCCAAGCCGAGCCCACGACCGAGGGCGAGGCGGCTGCGCCGCTGCGCGGGCCGGTGGTGGTGGAGCTGTTCACCAGCCAGGGCTGCCCCATGTGCCCGGACGCCAATGCGCTGCTTGAGGAAATCGGCGGCGATGACGACGTGATCGCCATCGCCTACGGCGTCGGCTACTGGGACATGTATGGATGGGCGGACGAGTATGCGCGTCCTGAATTCATGGCGCGCCAGCAGGCCTATGTGGACGCCGGCGAGGCGATGCGGGTCTACACCCCTCATTTCGTGATCAACGGCGCGCCGGAGAAGATGCGCTTTTCCGCCGAGAATGTGCGCAGCGCCCTTTCCGGCGTCGAACCTCTGCCGCCGGTGATCGAGATCGAGGGCGGGGTGGTGCGCCTGGACGGTCCGCCGCGCGAAACCCCGGCGCAGATCTGGCGCGTGGATTACGCTCCCGGCGCGGTGACCCGCCAGATCGGCGGCGGCGCCAATTCAGGCCGCGAGATGGAGCATTTCAACATGGCGTCCGCGGTCACGGCGATCGGCGACTGGGCCGGGGGCGCGATGACTTTGAGCCTGGACCCGGTGAATGAGGGCGAAGCCTGCGCGATCCTGATCCAGGACGGTCCCGGCGGACGCATTCTGGCGGCGGCGCAGCTGGACTAGCGGAAAAACAGCCCGAACAGGAGCTGGCGGGCCGCATCAAAGGTCCACAGCCCCGCGATCGCGCCGATCAGCAGGATCAAAAGCGCGCGCCAGCGATGGCGCCTGAGAAATCCCAGGAAAGCGCGAAAGCCGCCCCACACCGCGCGCCAGCCGAACAGGCGCAGCGGCACGCCCAGCGCCAGCGCGCCCAGCAGCGACAGGCCGGCAATCACCCCGAGCTCGTTCATTCGCATCCCCCAGACCCGCGGCGCCGGAGCCTCTTTAAGCGAAAGTGGGCGCCGGTTTCACGCTTCGAACAGGCGGCAAGTCTTAGATTTAAAGCGATATTGGTCGATCAGAATCGACTGAAATCGCTCTAAACCGCGTTCAGGATCGCCTCCGTCGGCCGGCCGATGGCGGCTTTAGGGCCGTTCACCAGGATCGGACGCTCGATGAGTTTGGGCTCATCGACCATGGCCTGAATCAATGCGGCGTCATCCTCCACATACTTCAGGCCGGCGTCTTTGTAGGCGGCTTCCTTGATGCGCATCATATCGCGCGGCGAGGACAGGCGCAGCTTTTTCGCGACCGCTTCAAGCTCGCCGGCTGAGGGCGGGTTTTTCAGATACTCGCGCACCTGCGGCTCGATCCCCTTTTCGCGCAGCAACGCCAGCGCCTGGCGTGATTTCGTGCAGCGCGGATTATGCCAGAATTCCATCGTCCTACCTCGTGTTCTAACGTGCATCAGGACCCGCGGCGGCCAGCACGGCGCGCGCGGATTTCAGATGCATGTGCTCGACCATGCGCCCATCCAGCGGGACGGCGCCCAGGCCAGCGTTCTCAGGGCTTTCAAACGCGGCGACGACCTTTTCAGCCCAGGCGATTTCAGCAGGCGACGGGGCGAAGGCGGCGTTGGCGGGCGCAACCTGGCCTGGATGAATGAGGCTCTTGCCGTCAAACCCTAGCGCCCGGCCGGCCTCGGCCTCGGCGGTGAAGCCCTCTGAATCCGTGTAGGCGTTATAAACCCCGTCCAGCACCGCCACGCCCACCGCGCGCGCAGTCAGAACCAGGCGCGCCAGGTGCGGCTCCAGTCCTGCGCGCTGGCCCGGCCCGTCCGGCAGGCGCAGGGTTTCGGCCAGGTCATTCGTGCCCGCGATCACCGCCTCAAGCCCCAGCGCGTCCGAGCGCGCGGCCAGGCGTTCCAGCGCCAGAATCCCGCGCGGCGTCTCGATCATCGCCCAGAGCGGGCCGGACCAGCCGGCCTCGCTGAGCAGACCTCGAACCTCGGCCAGGCCTTCCACGCTTTCCAGCTTGGCGATCAGCACCGCATCGGGGTTCGCCTTCGCCGCGGCGGCCAGGTCTTCGGCCAGCTCAGGCGCATCCGGCGCGGCGATGCGCAGCACGGCAAAGCGGCCCGCAGCCTTGAACGCCGCAATCCCTTCGGGCGCCGCCAACCGCGCGCCAGCCTTTTTTTCCGGCGCCACGGCGTCTTCCAGATCCAGCATCAGCGCGTCGGCGGGCAGGCCGGGCGCTTTTTCAAGGGCGCGCGGCTTGTCACCCGGCACGAACAGGGCCGAGCGCAAAAGGCGCGGCGGAGCGGTCTCGTCAGTCATGGCCTGAAGGCTTACAAGACGGTCATGGCCTTGACCAGCATGCGCGAACGCTCCGTGATCATCCTCAGCTCCCTCGTGTCCGGCGCGCGGGTTGGCGGGGGTTTGACCGCCGCCGCCCTGGAGCGCGACGGCTTTCGCACCGAGCTCGTCCCCACCGTGATCATGGGCCGCCATCCTGGCCAGGGCGCGCCGGGCGGCGGCTCGGTAAGCGCGCAAATGCTCAGCACGACGCTCGCCGCCATGACCAATCAGGGCCGGGTGGAGGCCGCGAGCGCGATCCTCACCGGCTATTTTCGCGATTCCGATCAGGTGGCGGCCGCGGCGGAGTTTGTGGCGGAGGCCAGGCGGAGAAACCCGCATCTCACCGTGATGGTCGATCCGATTCTGGGAGACGGGAGCAGCACTGAGGGCCGGCTCTACATCCCGCAAGAGACCGCAGCGGCGATCCGCGACCGCCTGATCCCGCTGGCCGACATCATCACCCCCAACCTGTACGAGCTGTCCTGGCTCACAGGCCGGCCCCTCAGCGGCGACACCGCGATCGCCGAGGCGGCGCGCGCCCTGGCGCCGGCGGCTCTCGTGACCTCGGCCCACGATACGAAGACCCGCATCGGCGCGCTGGCCGTCACGCAAAGCCACATCTGGCGGGTGAGCGCGGACCGCATCGATCCCGCGCCCAACGGCACCGGTGATCTGTTCGCGGCCACCGCCCTGTCGCGCCATCTGGCCGGCGCGCTCTGGTCTGAAGCCGCCCACGGCGCCGCGGCACGGGTCTGGCTGGCGCTGGACTCAGCCCGGCGGGCGGGGCGCGACGAGCTGATCCTGCCACAAGGCGGTCATCACGCCAGCTTAGCCGCCCCCGAAGCCCATATCCGCCGCACGCCGGTGGGCGAAATCGAGCCGGTCTGGGTGATCGGCGTGGACGGCGCGCCGGGCGGGTGGGCGACGGTGAGCGTTGATCTTTACGGGGTCGAGCCGCCACGCACGCAGGTGTTTGAACGGTTTGAGGACATCCTGGCGACCAACGCCCAGATCATCGCCGTGGACATGCCTATCGGCTTTGAAGACACCCCGTCGGCGACCGGAGGCCGGGCCTGCGAGCGCGAAGCGCGGGCCCTTATGGGTCCGCGTCGCTCCAGCGTGTTTTCAAGCCCGCTCCGGGCGGCGCTGGGGGCGCAGACTTATCAGGACGCCATGGCCGCGAACCGGGCCGAAGGCGGGCCGGGCCTGTCGAAGCAGGCGTGGAATCTGTTCCCCAAGCTGCGCGAGGTGGACGCAGTGATGCGCCCCGATCTTGAGGGCGTGGTGTTTGAAAGCCATCCCGAGCTGATCTTTGCCGCGATCAATGGCGCGCCGGCGATCCACCCCAAGCGCACGCCCGAGGGGCGCGCCGAGCGCCTGGCCCTTCTTATGGCTCACGGCCTGCCGCGCGAGGTGTTCGAGCCGCATCCATTCGCCCGCAAGACCTGCGCCCCCGATGATCTGATCGACGCCGGGCTGTGCGCCCTCACCGCGCGGCGCATCGCGGCGGGAGTGAACCTGCAGCTGCCGCAGACCCCGCCCAGAGACGGGCGCGGCCTGCGCATGGCGATCTTCGCCTGACCCGGCCAGAAGACCGGCCCTGAAACCGGGGATGCTTGAACCCGCCGCCCCAAGCGCGTATCCCGCTCGGCCATGAGCACCAACACCCCCGTTTCCGGCCATGTCGCCCCGGGTTTCGACCCGGTGCGCGAGGCCTTCGACGCCAATTTCGCTGAGCGCGGCGAGCTTGGCGCGGCCTTCACCCTGATCCGGGACGGCGAGATCCTCGTCGATTTGCGCGGTGGATACGCCGACCGCAAGAAGGAGCGCGCCTGGGGCGAGGACACGATCGTGCCGGTCTTTTCCACCGGCAAGGCGGTCACCGCGCTGGTGGTGGCGTGGCTGGTGGACCAGGGGCGCCTTGAGTATGACGCGCCGGTCGCCGACCTCTGGCCGGAGTTCGCTCAAGAGGGCAAAGGCGCGGTGACGCTGGCCCAGGCCCTCTCCCACCAGGCCGGCCTGCCGGGGTATGACCAGGAGATGGACCCGTCCGACTGGTTTGACCGCGCGCTCATGGAGGAGCGCTTTGCGGCCATGGCGCCGGTCTGGCCGCTGGGCGAGGGGTCGGGTTATCACCCCATCAGCTTTGGCGTTCTGGCCGACGCGGTGGTGCGCCGCGCCGATGAAAAGGGCCGCACCGTGGGCGGGATCTTACGCGATGTAATCTGCGGACCGCGCGGGATCGACTTTCACATCGGGGTGGACGAGAGCGATCACGCCCGCGCCGCCGAACATGTCCTGCCGCCGCGCGCGCCTGATCTGGGAAAAATCAACACCGCCAAAGAGCTGGCCTTCATGAAGCCCTGGTCCTCGCCGGGCCGGCGCGGCGCGGCGGCGTGGCGCTCTGCCGAGCTGCCGGCGGCCAACGGCCATGGCACGGCGCGCGCTGTCGCCCGGCTCATGGCGCCCTTCGCCACCGGCGGCGCGCTGGACGGCGAAGCGTTCGTCTCCGGGGGCGTGATAAAAGATGCGATGAAACAGCGCGTTGCGGGCGAGGATCGGGTCCTGCCCTTTGATCTCGCCTTCGGCGCCGGCGTGATGATCAATCGCGGCAGCCGCGCCTTTGGTCCGGACCCTCACGCGGTGGGCCATTACGGCTTTGGCGGCAGTTGCGGGTTCGCCGATCCCGAACGCGGGCTGTCCGGCGCCTATGTGATGAATCGCCAGATGGACGTGCTGGTGGGCGACGCGCGGGCCAAAGCGCTGATCGAAGCCGCTTACGGCTGCCTTTGACGGAACCGCCCCGCTGCCGCAGGGTTGGACCCTGAAGCTGCAAGCGGAGTTCCGCGTGAGTGAATATCTTCTGTACTACTGGGCGGGGCTTCCCGGCCGCGGCGAATATGTCCGCCTCGTGCTGGCCGAAGGCGACGCCGACTGGACCGATGTGGAGATGGAGGGCGCGTCCGAGGGCGAACCCGAGCTGTCGCAGATTCTCGGCGATGAGGGCCTGCATCACACCCCGTTCGCGCCGCCTTTCCTGAGGCATGGTGAGACGCTGATCGCTCAGACGCCGCTGATTTGTGAGTATCTGGGCGCTCGCCTGGACCTGTCGCCCGACTACGAGGCGGAGCGGCGCTTCGCCCTGCAATGCGCCCTCACCGTCGCCGATCTCACGGTGGAGGCCCATGACGTACACCATCCGATCTCGGCGACGCTGTATTACGAGGACCAGAAGGACGCTGCGCAGGAAGCCGCCGAGGTCTTCAGGGCCAAGCGAATCCCCAAATTCCTCACCTGGTTCGAGCAGATTCTGGCCAGGAATCCGCACGGCGACGGCCAGCTCGCCGGCGACCGGCTCAGCTATGCCGACATCTCGCTGGCCCATTGCGTGGAGGGGCTGGACTACGCCTTCCCCAACGCCATGGAGGACGCGCTCAGCGACGCCGACCGGGTCGCGGCGCTGACGCGAAACGTGATGCAGCGCCCCCGCATCGCCGCCTATCGCAGCTCGGACCGGCGGCAGGATTTCAACACGGACGGGGTGTTTCGCCACTATGAAGAGCTGGACGCCTGAGCGCCCGAAAAGCCTGTCAGGGCTGACGGGAGGCTTGCTCCCGGCGGGGTTTGCCGCCATGGCTCTGCGCCATGAGCGAGACCTTTGATGATGTGGTGATCGGCGCCGGAGCGGCGGGCCTGTTCCATGCCGGGCTCGCCGGCAAGATGGGCCGGCGCGTGCTGGTGCTGGACCACGCCAAGAAGCCCGCCGAGAAGGTGCGCATTTCCGGCGGCGGGCGGTGCAATTTCACCAACATCCACACTGCGCCAGACCGGTTCATCAGCGCGAACAAGCACTTCGCCAAGTCGGCGCTGGCCCGCTACACGCCGGCGGATTTCTGCGAGCTGATGACGCGCCACGGCCTGACCTGGCATGAAAAGACGCTGGGCCAGCTGTTCTGCGACCAGAAATCCGGCGCGATCATCGAGATGCTCATCGCCGAAGTCCATGACGGCGCTGGCGAAATCCGAATGAATACGAAAATCGAGGATGTGGCGCAGGATGGCGAAGGCTGGCGCGTCACGACCTCGGCGGGACCTGTGAGCTGTGAGCGGGTGATCGTGGCGACCGGCGGGCTTTCGATCCCGAAAATGGGCGCGACCGGCTTCGCCTACGACCTCGCCCGGCGATTCGGACATGTCGTGGAAACGCCCGCTGCAGCCCTGGTTCCGTTCATCTTCGAGGGCGAGGCGAAGGACCGCTTCGCCAACATTTCCGGCGTCGCCTGCCCGGTGCGGGCTGAGGCCGGCGGGGCGGTGTTCGACGAGGCGATGCTGTTCACCCATCGCGGCCTTTCCGGCCCGGCCGTGCTTCAGGTGTCGAGCTACTGGACGCAAGGCGCGCCGGTGAGCGTCGATCTGTTCGCCGGCGATGACGGGGCGGGTCTCCTGAAGGGTCTGAAGGCCGGTCACCCCATGAAATCTCTGGCCAGCGCGCTTGAAACCGTCTGGCCGCGCCGGCTGGTGGAGATGCTCAGCGAGACCGGGCGCCTGCCGGGCGTGCAGCGTCTCGCCGATGCGTCCAACGCTCTGCTGGAGGAGACCGCGGCGGCGCTGTCGTGCTGGGTGCTGACGCCGGCGGGCACCGAGGGCTGGCGCACCGCCGAGGTGACGCGCGGCGGGATCAATACTGACGGTCTGAGCTCGCGCACGATGGAGAGCCGCCATGCGCCGGGACTCTATTTCATTGGCGAGTGCGTCGACGTCACCGGCTGGCTGGGCGGGTATAATTTCCAGTGGGCCTGGGCCAGCGCCCACGCCAGCGCCACGGCCTACTAAGAGTTCTTACTGGGGGTTTTCGTCTTCATCCTCATCCACGATGGGGCCGTCATCATCCATGAGGATGCGCTCGGCCGCGCCTTCCAGATCGTCATACTGGCCGGCGCGCGTGGACCAGAGGAAGGCGCCGAGACCCAGCGCTCCGAGAAACAGCGCCGCGGGGATGAGCCAGAGCATCGCGGTCATGCGCGGGCCAGCCGAAGCGCGTTGAGCATAACCACGATGGAGGAGCTGGACATGGCCAGCGCCGCCACCAGCGGGTCCACCAGGCCGAACACGGCGAGCGGCACGGCGATGGCGTTGTAGATATTGGCCAGCGCGAAATTCTCCATCATCCGCGACCTGGACGCCCGGGCGACATCGCGGGCGCGCGCCAGAGACTCAAGCCGATCGCCCTGAATCACCAGATCAGCCGCCGAGCGGGAGATATCCGCCGCCGACCCCATGGAGATCGAGACATGGGCGGCGCTTAACGCCGGCGCGTCATTGATCCCGTCGCCCACCATGAGGGGCTTTCGGCCCTCGGCCTTGAGCGCTTCGATGCGGGCGATCTTGTCCTGGGGTTTCAGCCCGGCGCTGAACCGCGCAAGGCCCAGCGCGGCGGCGGCTTCGGCCACGGGTTCAGCCCGGTCGCCGGAGAGCATTTCACCGGGCAGGCCGCGCGCCTGCAATGCCGCCACAGCCTCCGCCGCGCCCTCGCGCAGGCGGTCGGCGAAGATGAAGCGCACCGGCGCACGGCCCTCCACGGCGAGCCAGGCTTCCAGCGCGGCGCCGCCGGCTGCGATGTGCGCGCCGGTGAAGCTGGCCGATCCAAAGCGCACAGGCACGCCGTCGATCACGGCGGTTAGACCGCCGCCGGCCTCTTCGCGCACATCATCGGCGACGGCGCCCGGACCGAACGCGCGCTCGGCGGCGCCCGCGATGGCTCGGGACAGCGGATGGCGGGACGCGCGGGCGAGCGTCGCGGCCAGGGCGAGATCTTCAGGGGGGACGGCGTCGGCGTTGACCAGCACCGGCTTTCCTTCGGTGAGCGTGCCGGTCTTGTCGAACAGGGCGTAGTCGGCGTCGGCCAGGCGCTCCAGCGCGTCGCCGGATTTCACCAGCACGCCGGCCTGAAACAGGCGACCGCACGCCACCACCTGCACCGCCGGCGCCACCAGCGCCATGGCGCAGGGGCAGGTGATGATCAGCACGGCGATGGCGTTCATCACCGCGTCGTGGGGCGAACCGCCCGCCACCAGCCAGCCTGCAAGCGTCAGCCCGGCCATGGCGAAGACCGCCGGCACATAGGCGCGCGCGGCCAGATCGGCGTAGCGCACATATTTAGACCGCGACTGCTCGCCGGCCTCCACCAGCCGCGCGATTTCCGCCAGCAGCGAGTCCGCGCTGGCGGCGGTGGCCTCCAGCGTGAGCGGGCGGGAGAGATTGACCATGCCCGACCACGCCTCGCCGCCGGGCTTGAGATCCAGCGGCGCGGTTTCGCCGGTGACGAGGCTAGAATCCACCGGGCCTTGCCCTGCGACGATGATACCGTCCACCGCAAAGCGCTCGCCCGGCTGGACCAGCAGGCGGTCGCCGGGCCGGATATCGGCGGCGGGCACGGCCTTCACATGGCCATCGGAGTCGATGCGATGGGCGATGCGCGCCTGCAGGGCGGCGAGATCGCGGGCGGCCTGTCCGGCGCGGGCGCGCAGGCGCACATCCAGCCAGCGGCCGATCAGAAGGAAGAAAAGGAGCATGACCGCCGCGTCGAAATACGCCGCGCCATGGCCCATGGCGGTCTCGTAGATCGACAGGAGGCAGGCCAGCAGCACCGCCAGGGAGATCGGTACGTCCATATTGACCTGGCGCGCACGCAAACTCTTCCACGCGCTGCCAAAGAACGGCGCGCCGGAATAGGCCACCGCGGGAAGGGCGATGAGCCCGGAAATCCAGTGCATCAGCGTCTTGGTGGCGAGGTCCATTTCGCCTTCGCCCGCCCAGACCGAGATGGACAGGAGCATGACATTCATCATGGCGAAGCCGGCGACGCCCAGCGCGCGCAGGAGCCGTTTTTCTTCAGCCGACTGGGCGTCCTTCACCGTTTCAGCGGCATAGGGCCGGGCGGGATAGCCCAGCCGGTCCAGCGCCTCGAGAAAATCGCCGGCCCGCTCGTCCGCGCCGGAAAACCGCACGGCCAGGCGCCCGGTGGAGAGATTGAGGCGGACCTGTTTCACCCCGTCCATCCGGGTAAGGGCGCCCTCGATCTTCTGGATGCAGGCGGCGCAGCGTGCGCCCTCCACGGCCAGATCCAGCGATTTGAGATCGCGCGCGGCGTCGGTCAGGCGCACATGGGCGCCGGCCTCCTCGCGCGCGGAATATCCTGCGTCACCTGTCGTGTACGGGTGATCGGACCGGCGAACCGGGCCCCACTTCGCCTGATCACCCTGGTCTTCAGTAGCCGGGTGATCGGACCGGCGAACCGGGCCCCACTTCGCCTGATCACCCTCTAGCGCCGCCACAGCTCGCGCTCCAGAACGAAGGGCGTCTCCCCTTCGGCCTCGGCGGTGAGGCGCCACTGACCTTCAGCCACGCCCTGAACGTCCGCGGCGTAAACGCCGGGGCGCAGCTCTTCAAAGGCGAGGGCGCGATCCAGATCCATATCGGCGGGGTGCTGCAGGACGCCGGTTAGCGTCAGCGCGGAGACCGGCGCGCCGGCTGAATCGGTGACGCGCACCAGAACCTGGGTCTGGGTCAGGTTCGCGCTGGCGGTCCAGCCCAGCGCGACTTGCGCTTCGCGCTCGGCGATGACGTCGTTATAGGCAAGCCCCTGCACGTAGGAGCGTCGGGTCTCCTCACCGGGAAAGCTGCGCAGGGCCAGGGTGATAAAGACCACATTGACCGCAATGATCAGCGCGAAGAACGTGATCATGCCTGTCAGCACGTGCCAGCCCTTTATGGTGAACCGGGCCGGGCCTTCGTACACGTCGTTCCAGTCGCCCTTTGACACTTTCGGGCTCATCGCGGGTCTCCGGTCTGGAAGACCGATTCGGAATGAGCGGTCTCTCCGGTTTCAATATCGGTGACGGTGAACACCACCTCTTCGCTGGGTCCGTCCACGCCGGCTTCGGGCAGGGACAGGAAGACGCGGTAATCCTGCGTCATGTCAGGCCCCACGGTGACGCGGGTCGGGGTGTCCTCGCGGGCGCCGATGATGCGCATGCTCATCAGCGGATCGCTCCGGGCCGCCACGTCCAGGGTGCGCGCCTCATTGGCCTTGTTGAGGACCGTGATGGTGTAGCCGTTGCGCACCGTGCCGTCCGAGAGGGTGACATAGTTGGGATTGCGGTCCCGGCCTGAATTGAGTTCCAGCTCGGCCCGGCTCGCCAGTCCGAACACCATGAGCCCGGCCACGCCGACGATCAATGCGGCGTAGAGCACCACGCGCGGGCGCACGAAGTTGAAGCGGGGCTTTTCGCCCTTCATCCGGCGCTGGATGTTGAGATCGGTGTCATAGGCGATCAGCCCCTTGGGCCGGTCCACCTTCACCATGATCTCGTCGCAGGCGTCGATGCACAGGGCGCAGCCGATGCATTCAAGCTGCGCGCCCTCGCGGATGTCGATGCCCATGGGGCAGGCCGCCACGCACGCCTTGCAGTCGATGCAGTCGCCGCGCCCTTCCCAGCTTTCGTTTTTCTTGTGGGGACCGCGCGGCTCGCCGCGATCGACCCGGTAGGTGACGTTGAGCGCTTCCTCATCGGTGAGGGCGGCCTGAATGCGCGGCCAGGGGCACATATAGGTGCACACCTGCTCGCGCATGGTTCCGGCCAACGTGTAAGTGGTGAAGGTGAGAACCCCGAAGAAGATGTAGCTGGTCAGCGGCGCCTGGCCGGTGAAGAAGTCGTGCAGCAGATCAAAGGCGTCGTGGAAATACAAAATCCACGCCCCGCCTGTGGCCGCCGCGATCACGAGCCAGACCGAGTGCTTGCCGATTTTGCGCCAGGCCTTGTCAGCGCTCCACGGCGCGCGATCCAGCTTGATGCGCTTGTTGCGGTCGCCCTCGAACAGGCGCTCCACGGCGATGAAGAGGTCGGTCCACACCGTCTGGGGGCAGGCGTAGCCGCACCACACCCGGCCGAACAGGGCGGTCACAAGAAACAGGAGGAGCGCGGCCAGGATCAAAAGGCCGGTGATATAGAACACCTCCTGGGGCCACAGCTCGATGAAGAAGAAATAGAAGCGGGTATGGGCGAAATCGACCAGCACCGCCTGGTCCGGCGCGCCCGGCCCCCGGTCCCAGCGCAGGAAGGGGATCAGATAATACGCGCCCAGCGCCAGGATCATGAAAATCCACTTGGCCGAGCGGAACTTGCCCTTGACCAGCTTGGGATAGATCGGCTCACGCTTGTGGTACAGCTCGCGCCGGCTGGGCGAATTGACAGCCTCGGCGTCGTGACGCTCTACGCCCGGGGCGGATTCGCCCGCCGGGGCCGGCCGGTTCCTGATGAGCTCCATGGTCCGTTCTTACCTCTCCAGGAGGCGGTTTGATCCCATATCGTCGGCGCGGCCCCCACCCCGGCCTTCCCCCGTGGGCGGGGGAGCGCCGCGGCCAGCGTGAATTCCTGGTCTACTGACCGGCGCCGGCGTTGATGTCGAGGGCGGCTTCGGTGAACGCTTCGGGCTCTCCGCCGCCAAGCAGGTAGACATAGGCGGCCAGCGCCGTGATCTCCTCAGGCTCCAGCCGGTCGCTCCAGGCCGGCATCACGCCGTAGGGACCGCGATGGATCGTGGCGCGGACGGCCTCCTCGCTGGAGCCGTAAAGCCAGACGCGGTCGGTGAGATTGGGTGCGCCGATGGCGCGGTCACCCAGGCCGTTCGGCCCGTGGCAGCTGGAGCATTGCTGATTGAAGATCTCCGCGCCGGTGGTGCGGCCGTCTTCGGTGGGCTCCGCCATGTCCGACAGGGTCAGGACGTAGTTGGTCACCGCCACGATTTCGCCGCGCGACAGAATTCCGTCCTGGCCGTAGGCGGGCATCTGGGAGAAGCGCGTGTCGGGATCGGCCTCCCAGCGGATTCCGTGCTGCAGCGTCACCTGAATGCCTTCGAACGTGCCGTCCCACAGCCAGACATCGTCGTTCAGATTGGGATAGCCCACAGCGCCCTGGGCGCCGCGGCCATGGCAGGTGGAGCAATTATCGCCGAACGCGCTTTCCCCGGCGGCCAGCGCGAAGGTCAGCAGGTCCGGATCAGCTTCGATGGCGGAGATCCCGCCCTGGTCGGCGGCCTGTTGCAGGCGCTCGAACATGGGCCCGCGCGAGGCTTGCAGATCGGTGAGCGCCGCGGCGACATTCGCCCGCTCGGAGTGATTGCGCAGGCCCTGGGTATGGCCGTCAAACCCCGGCGGGGCGGGGATGGCGGGCATGAAGATCATGTAGATCACCGCCCACACGATCGTCGCGTAAAAGATCCACAGCCACCAGCGCGGCAGCGGATTGTCCAGCTCCTTGATCCCGTCCCATTCATGGCCGGTGGTCTCGACGCCGGAGTACAGGTCGACTTCGCGGTCTTCGTGGGGCGCGCTTTTATCGGTTTCGTCAGTCATGGCTGCGGTCCTTGTCTCCGCCCGAGGCGCGCTCTTCGGCAGCGGCGGGGCGGTCGGCGTCCTCCAGCGGGACGCGCGCGGCCTCGTCGAACTTGTCCTGGTTTTTCGGCCAGAAGGCGTACACGGCGGCCGCCGCGAACAGGACGATGAAGATGATCATCCCCCAGGTCTGTGCGAAATTTGATAGCGAGTCGTACATGGCTATCTCAGATTCTCGTCGGCCTCGGCTTCATAGGTGGAAAAATCCACCATGGTGCCGAGCACCTGCAGATAGGCGATGAGGGCGTCGAGCTCGCTGACCATGTCCGGATCGCCGTCGAAATCACGGATCGGCGCGCCGGGATAACGTTCCAGGAAAGCGTCATAGTCGGCCGAGAACGGATCAAGCTGGGTGTGCACGTCGCTCACCGCGTGCTCCATCCGGTCGTGCTCGTCATAGGGCACCCCGACCCGCAAAAGCGCGCGCATGCGGCCCTCCACGGTGTCGATCTCCAGAGGCGTGGTCTCCAGGAAGGCGTAGGGCGGCATGATGGATTCGGGGACCACGGAGCGCGGATCGCGCATGTGGTCGCGATGCCATTCGTCCGAATACTTGCCGCCGACCCGCGCCAGGTCCGGCCCGGTGCGCTTGGAGCCCCACTGGAAGGGGTGGTCGTACATGCTCTCGGCCGCCAGCGAGTAGTGGCCGTAGCGCTCCACCTCATCGCGCAAGGGGCGGATCATCTGCGAGTGGCAGGTATAGCAGCCCTCGCGGATATAGATGTCGCGGCCCATCAGCGCGAGCGGGGAGTAGGGGCGCACGCCCTCCACCTCCTCGATGGTTTCGTCGAGATAGAAGAGCGGGGCGATCTCCACCAGCCCGCCGATCGAGACGACCACGAGGACGCCGGCGGTGAGCATGATGGAGTTTTTCTCCAGCACTTTCTTGTGCCAGCCCCAGATCGGATTGGTTTTCTGAGCCATGAGTGTCTCTCCCCTTACTCGGCCGGCGAGATGGCGGCGGACTGGGGCTGAACCTCGTCCCGGGTTTCGTGCACGTCGCCCTTGATGGTCTTGTAGACGTTCCAGGCCATGAGCAGCGCTCCGGCCAGATACATCAGCCCGCCAAGCGCGCGGATCGTATAGTAGGGGTGCATCGCCTCCACGGTCTCCACAAAGGAGTATTCCAGGAAGCCGAGCTCGTTATAGGCCCGCCACATCAGGCCCTGCATGATTCCCGAGACCCACATGGACGTGATGTAGAGCAGGATGCCCAGCGTCGCGATCCAGAAGTGCCACTCGATCAGGGCGCGCGAAAACATGCCCTTGCGCTTCCACAGCCACGGCACCAGGCAGTAAATCGCCCCGAAGCTGATGAAGCCGACCCAGCCCAGCGCGCCGGAATGCACGTGGCCGATCGTCCAGTCGGTGTAGTGGGAGAGCGAGTTCACCGCCCGCACGGCCATGACCGGGCCTTCAAAGGTGGACATGCCGTAGAACGCCACCGACACCACCAGCATGCGGATCACAGGGTCGGTGCGCAGCTTGTCCCAGGCGCCTGAGAGCGTCATCAGGCCGTTGATCATGCCGCCCCAGCTGGGCATCCACAGGATCACCGAGAAGGTCATGCCGAGCGTCTGCGCCCATTCGGGCAGCGCGGTGTAGTGCAGGTGGTGGGGGCCCGCCCAGATATAGATGAAGATCAGAGCCCAGAAGTGGATGATCGAGAGCCGGTAGGAGAACACCGGCCGCTCGGCCCGCTTGGGGATGAAGTAGTACATGATCCCCAGGAAGCCGGCGGTGAGGAAGAAGCCCACCGCATTGTGGCCGTACCACCACTGGGTCAGCGCGTCCTGCACCCCGGCGAAGAGGGAGAAGCTGCGCGACCCGAACATCGAGACCGGCATCGCCAGATTGTTGATCACGTGCAGCAGCGCGATGGTCACGATGAAGGCGAGATAGAACCAGTTGGCCACATAGATGTGGGGTTCCTTGCGCTTCATAAGCGTCGCCAGGAAGATCACCAGATAGACGACCCACACCAGCGTCAACCACAGATCGGCGTACCATTCAGGCTCCGCGTATTCCTTGCCCTGAGTGATGCCGAGGAGATAGCCGGTGGCCGCCACCACGATGAAGAGCTGATAGCCCCAGAACACGAACCACGGCCAGATCCCGCCGGCGAGCCGGGTGCGGCAGGTGCGCTGGACCACATAGAAGCTGGTGGCGATGAGCACGTTGCCGCCGAAGGCGAAGATCACCGCGCTGGTGTGCACCGGGCGCAGGCGGCCGAAATTGATCTGCGGCAGCGCGTCCCAGGACATCAGCGCCGGGAAGGCGAGCTGGGTTGCGATGACCACGCCCACCAGCAAGCCTGCAATGGCCCAGAACATGGACGCGATGACGCCGTACTTGACGACGTTCTCGGCATACTGGGTCTTGTCGTTCAGCACGCCGTGGGAGGAATACACCCCCACCATGCCGATCAGGCCCAGCAGGAAGCCCGACCCGATCACCCAGGCGTGCGTGCGCATGGCCGCGTCGGCGCCGTCGGCGGCTGAAATCAGCGCCCACAGAGCTCCCACGGCGCAGAGGCCCGTCACCACCATTGCGCTGGCGTCGAAGCCGGTTCTCTTGTCTGCCGCGAGCGCGGTCATTCGCCCCTCCATGAGCGTTTCGTATCGAAGTCCGCAGTCTCTTTGCGGGTAAATACTCTCATGGGAAGTAGGTCAATATGCCTCAGGCCTGATTTCATCGGGTCAGGCAAGCCGCCCGCCGGCGCCATGGTATGGCTTGGGTTATAGGAATTTGGCGCTATCGGCGGCGCCCGACACGGTTGAAGCCGGGATGAGGCGACACGTTGACACACCCGGGTATGGAAATCACACCGACCTTCGGCGGACGTATGGAGCTGGACTTCTTGGCCGGCCTGATCGCGGGCCTGTCCAGCTCGGTCCACTGCCTGGCGATGTGCGGCGGGATCGCCGCAGCGATCGCGCTTCGCACCGGTGAAGACAGCGCACCGCCCTGGCGTGCGGCGCTGGGGCGCGCACGCAAGGTCGGCGAGGCGAGCGCCGCACGCATCCTCGTCTACGTTGTTCTGGGAGCCGTCGCCGGCGCGCTGGGATGGGGGCTGTCGGAAGCCGGCCCCGGACCGGCCCTGCGGATGCTCGCGCGCTATCTCGCCGCGCTCGTGCTGGTCGCGGCGGCGCTGACCGTGCTGGAGATTCCACTGTTCGGGGGCCGTCTGGGCGCGCTGACGGCGCGCGTAAGCGCGCCTTTGACGCGCCGGCTTCACCATTTGCACCGCTTCGGCGCGGCGGGGCTGGGACTCGCCTGGGGGCTGACGCCGTGCGCCATGGTGTATCTGGCGACGTTCTACGCCGGGCTTTCGGGCTCTGCGGCGCAGGGGGCTCTGGTGATGGCGGGGTTCGGCCTGGGCACGGCGCCGGCGCTGATCGCGCTCGGCGCCGGAGCGGGAATACTGCCCGCACTCGCCCGGTCGGTCTGGCTGAAAGCGGTCGCAGCCGCCACCTTGGTGGCGCTGGCGCTGCTGACCGCTTCAGGCATGTAGCAAGGTTTGCAAGCCAGGCTCGCCAGCCGGAAACCCTAGCCGGTGATGATCGCCACAAGCGCCGCGGCGCCGAGGGCCGCGGCGGCCAGCACCATTGCAAGACGGGTCGTACTCTGACCGTCTTCAAGCTCGTCGAGGAGGCCGCGCTCGCCGGGTTTGGGCTTGCGGCGCTCCTTGAGCACATCGTGTTTCTCAGTGTCTTTTGTCACGGGGAACACTCCGCGTCATTCTCTTTCAGGTCCGGTGACGGGCCCTTCAGGGCCCTAGTCGGCCGCGTCTTCAATGGCTTCGCCGGTGCGTTCCACATCACGGCCAAAGCCGTCGACAGTGTTGCAGCCGCCCAGGGTCAGGAAGACGAGCGAGAAGAACGTAGCGATGAGCACTTTCATGAAAACCTCCATAGGTGGGAACTTCAACACAAACGCCGGGCCGGACAGAGCGGTTCCGCGGGAGATGCACTGCGATTCGCCCCGTCAAGGGTCGCGGACACGCCGCCTTGCGCGCACCTAGCGCGGAAAGAGAAGCGTCGCCCGGTGGCCGCCATTCCCGCCCGGGCCGCTCTCCACGCTTCCGCCCAGCTGGGTGGCGAAAGCGCGCATCAAGGACGATCCGGTCCCGCTGCGGGCGCCCTCGGTGGCGCCCGCGCCGTCATCAATGACCTCCACGCGGCATTGATCGTCAACGCAGGAGAGCACGATCTCGATGCGGCCGGAGTCCCGGCCCGTAAAGGCGTGCTTGTAGGCGTTGGTGATCGCCTCGGTGACGAACAGCGCCAGCGGCGCAGCCTGGTCAGGCGAGAAGGACAGCTCCTCGCAGCGCACCTCGGCGGTGATCGGCTGATCACTGACCCGCGACACGTCGGCGAGATTGCGGACCAGCTCTTCCAGGAAGGGACGCATATTCACATAGCGCAGGTCCTCGGCCTCGTAGAGACTGCGGTGGACCAGGGCGAGGGCGTTGATGCGCCGGCGCGCCTCGTACAGCGCGGCGCGGGCGCCTTCATCCTCCAGACGGCCCGCCTGCAGGTTCAACAGGGACACGATGATCTGCAGATTATTCTTCACCCGGTGGTGGATCTCGCGCAGCAGGGCGCCGCGCTGCTCCACCACGTCCTCCAGTTCCTTGGTCTGCTGCTCCAGCGAGGCGGCCATCCGCTCCATGGTGTCGGCCAGCTCGCGCACCTCATAGGGGGCGCTCTGGGCGCGCCGGGCCGGAAGATCAAAGCGGCCGCCGCCGTAAAGCCGCGCCATGCGCCGCAGATAGGTCAGCCAGCGCAGCACGAAGATGTCCACCGCGATCCAGACGCTGGCCAGCGCCATCAGCCACATGATGGTGGGGATCAGAAGCGTGCCCAGCACGGTCAATCCACCCCAGGCGTTGATCGCATCCATGGGCGCGGCCACCAGCACGCCCAGCTCGCCCTCCACCAGCGCCGCGGCGATCACCGCATAGCCGGGCGCGAACGCCTCGCCGGGCACCCGCACGGGCCGGCCCTGCTCGGCGATGTCCAGCACGCCTTCAGCCAGGGAGTCGTCAAATTCGGGCATGGTCACGGAATCTTCGGACAGGCGCACCACGCCCTCCCGGTTCACCAGGGCGAGCGTGGAGCCTTCCGGCAGAAAGTCTTCGCGCAGCAGGCGGGCCGCGGCGCGCAAATCCACCGCCACCCCTACCGCGCCGAGAAACTCACCTTCGCGCCCGTCCATGCGGCGCCCGGCGATGATGATCGGCCGGCGCGAGATGGCGCCGTAACTCACCGATGAAAAGAGTCCGTCCTCGCCGCCCTTCAGACGCTCAAACCACGGCGCGCCGGCGGCGGTCGCCGAGCCGTCATGGTCCAGCGCCGAGCACAGGACGCGGCCCTCGGGGTCGATCAAGACAATATTGGAGACGACCCCGTCGGACTCCGCGATGCGGCGCACGGCGTTTCGGCAGCCGCGCGCATCCATCAGAAAGGCGAAGCTGCGCGAGGAAATGGTGGCGGCGACGCCGCCAGCGCGCTCCAGCGCCGCGTCGAGATCCTGCGAGGCGATGAGCGCGGTGGAATATAGCGCCACCGTCTGCTGGCGGCGCTCGTCGCGCAGCTCGAAAACGGACTGAACCGCCGACAGGATCAGCAACGGGCTCAGCGCCAGCGCCAGAACCCCGACGAGCTGAACGCGCAAACCGCGCTTGGCTTTGAACTCCATCGGCGCCCCCGACGCACTCTGCGGCGTTCGGGTCTAGCCCTTGCGTCCGGCGTTGGCCAGAGCGTCGACCTCGGCCATGAGAAGGTCGGCGGCGTTGGACGCGGTCTGGCCCTTTACATTGTCAGGCAGAGGATCGGCGCCCTCTTCAAGCATGGCCGCCAGCGCCTTGCGCGCCCGGCTCACCCGGCTCTTGATGGTGCCCACCGCGCAGCCGCAGATCTGGGCCGCCTCCTCGTAGGCGAAGCCGCCCGCGCCCACCAGGACGATGGCCTCGCGCTGATCATCGGGCAGCTCGATCAGGGCCCGGCGCAGCTCATCCAGCGCCATCATGGAATCAAGCCCTTGCGGCCCGGAGAGGGTTCGCTTGGCTTTTTCTTCATCCCACGGCGCCTGGCGCCATGACCGGCGCTGGTCGGAGTAGAACTGGTTTCTCACGATCGTGAACACCCAGGCGCGAAAATTCGTGCCGGCTCGAAACCGCTCGCGCGCGCGCCAGGCTTTCACCAGCGCGTCCTGAGTCAGATCGTCAGCGGCCGCTTCATTGCCGGTCAGGCTTCGCGAAAAAGCGCGCATATAGGGAATCGCCGCCGTCAGCTCCTGGCGGAACTCCGCGGTCGGCAGGGCTTCTACGGGTTCGTTCGTACTTCCATCCATTAGCGCGACCCTCCCGACTTGCCTGAATTTGAGTCGCTTTCACCGCCTGAATTCGCGGCGCCACTCTTTTCGGTTTCATCAAGCTGGTCGAGAAGCTTTGCGAATTCGTCGGGCACGCCTTCCTGAATGGTGTCGTCAAAGAAAGTCTGCAGCCTGCGGCCAATCAATCGCTGGCGCTCGCGCGCCGCGTCCGCGTCCTGAGATTTCGTCTGGGAATTGTCCGACTTCTTGCTCATGCCATCCATAACCTGACCCGTCTGCTCGCATCCGTATGCCCGGCCCCGCCCACGGGACTTTCGGCATTGGTAGTTTAAAACGCGGCCTCCATGATTAAGTTCCGGGAAAGAGCGCCCTATCGCGCGCGCGGGAACCTGACCCCGTCCATGTGCGTTCAGCACCCATATGTTCAACGTCCGGGAGGGATGTATTCATGAGTTTTTCCGACGCCATTCGGCCGCATATTCCCTATCTGCGCCGCTATGCGCGAATTTTGACCGGCTCCCAGGAGAGCGGCGACGCGCGGGTGCGCGCCTGCCTCGAGGCGGTGATCGCCGGCGAGGAAAGCTTCGACACGGATCTGTCGCCCAGCGTGGCGATCTACAAGCTCTTCCATTCGGCCTGGACGCCGGATCTGATGAGTGAAGAGCAGGTCAGCGACGCCAATAATGTCGCCGCGCACCTGTCGCGGATTACGCCCAAGGCCCGCCAGGTCATGCTGCTCACCGCCGTGGAAGGATTTTCCCTGGCCGAGGCGGCCAAGATCCTGCGCATTGACGATCAGGAGGCGCAGTCGCTTCTGGTCAAGGCGCAGCAGGATCTTGAAGGCGGTCTGACCACGCGCGTCATGATCATCGAGGACGAGCCCATCATCGCGCTGGATATTCAGGCGATCGTCGAGGGCATGAAGCACGAGGTCACGGGCGTGGCGCGCACCCGCGACGAGGCGGTGAAGCTGGCCCAGGAAACCAAGCCGGGTCTGATCCTGGCCGACATCCAGCTCGCCGACGACAGTTCGGGCATTGATGCGGTGAAGGATATTCTCAAGGAACAGTCGGTCCCCGTGATCTTCATCACCGCCTATCCGGAGCGCCTGCTCACCGGCGAACGTCCAGAGCCCACCTATCTCATCACCAAGCCGTTCATGCCCGAAACCGTCTCCGCGACGATCAGTCAGGCGCTGTTCTTCTCCGAAGACCAGCCCGCCACCGCGGCGGCGGGTTAAGCCATGTTCGGCTGGGCTTTCGCCTTTGCAGTCATCGCTTTGATCGCGGCGATCCTCGGCTTCGGCGTTCTGGCGGGCGCGGCCGCCATGATCGCCAAGTGGCTGTTTTTCATCGCCTTGGCGCTTGCGGTGCTTGCGGCGGTGATCAACGCCTTCAAGGGCCGGCCGCCGGTTTAGGCGGTTCCTGCAAGCGGTTTCAATGAGACCCCGCCCGGTGTTTTCCGGGCGGGGTTTTTCATGGCTTGAGCGAGGCGTCGGGCCCGGCCCCGCCTCGCCTGTCATCCGAAACAAAAAAGCGCCGCTGCGAGAGCGGCGCTTCAATAGCCCTGTCGTTGGGCTGAGAAAGCTGGGGAGGGTGGGGAGACTGCGCCGCGCCGCCGTCCGGGGGCGGGGCTGACGGAGAGCGACGGCGCGGCGCAGATCTCGAACTTCCGACATCGCCGGAAGCTTCTGAAAAACGCTCCCCTCAACCGACGGTTCCCGTCTGCGATCGTTTTTTTAAAAAAAAATTACCGAGCCGCCGCCATACGCGCCATGCGCAGGATCGACCCGGGCTGACGACCCATAATCGCCCCGAACCCGACGAGAATGGCGGTCGTCTGGATCGGCTTCCTCTTCATGGCGAGCTCAAGCGTGGCGAGCGCCAGAGGCAGGCCTTCGCCCAGATCTCCCGGCAGACCCGACAGTACGGAGCCGAGACCGGCCGTCGTCGGCGCCCGGGCGGCGGCGGCGGCGTTGATCGCCTCCTTGCGGCGCTGGCTGCGCGCCCGCAGGACCAAAGTCGTGATCGCCGCCAACGACGCGGCAGCCAGCCAGACCGCCGCCAGTATGGCGCTGGCCACGGGCGCGGAGTAGAGGTCCGCCGTCCAATGCCAGAGCCCGTGACAGCCGAAGACGACGGCGATCACGGGGCCCAGGCAGGCGATCAAGATGAGCAGGATCTGCATGGCTTAGCGACGCAGCAGCAGAGCGCCGAGAAAGCCGACACCGACGGCGGCGCCGCATGCGGCCAGCGGATGCTCGCGAATATAATCGCGAACCTCGTCATCAATCTCATGAAGCTCGTCTTCAGCCTTGTGCACCGCCTTGTTGGCGCTCGCACGGGCCTTGCGCGCGGCGTTCTTGACGCCGCCTCGCGCATCGCTGGCGCCGTGATCGGCCAGCGATCCGATATCGGACAGCAGCTTGTCGACGTCTTTTCGAAGGGCGGCGAGGTCTTCCTTGGTATCGCCGGTATTCGTGCCGTTCTGGGCCATGACGGGTCTCCTTTTATAAAGGGAAGCCGGGCGGCGAGCGCCGCCCGGCTGTTAGGGTGCAGGCCGAATTACGAGGGGTCGTCCATCTCGTCTTCAACGTCGTCTGCAGCGTCTTCCATGTCGTCCGCAGCGTCGTCGGCGGCGTCCTGAATGTCGTCGCCGGCCTCCTGCATGTTTTCGCCGAGTTCTTCCATCGGCTCGTCTTCTTCAGCCTCGCAGGCGCCAAGGGCGGCGGCGGCGAACAGGATCAGCAACAGTCTAATACTCATAGTAAAATCTCCTTCAGTCGTTAGGTGTCAGCGTGAGGGTCGGTCAGACGCGCGGCGCGCGGCCGCGGAACAGGCCGACGACCAGGGCCAGGACGAACAGAACCAGGAAGATGAAGAACAGGATCTGGGCGATGCCGGCGGACGCCGACGCGATGCCGCCGAAGCCGAACAGGGCCGCGAGCAGCGCAATGACGAAAAATGCGATAGCCAGACGAAGCATGATTAACTCCTTTCGCCCGCCACGGGCCTGAACACAGGTCTAAGGCGGGATTGCAGATTAAATCCAGGTCATGGAACGCCCGCCCGCTTCGCCCGGTTCCACAGCCAACCAGACCGGCGCAGCATTTGATGCGCGCTCAAAGTCATTTGTTTCACCATGGGAGCCGAATCCGCGGCGACTGGTTATATGTCTGTGCGCGCCCTCAGAGGCCGCCTGTCAGACCCAAGAAGGAGACCGCCTTTGGCCATAACCGCACCGGCGTTTATCGTGAACCCATCCAGCCGGGCGCTGAACGGCGCCGAGGGCGAGGACGAGGTCGCGCGCCTGCGCCGGCTGTGTCCGGTGGACCTTGCGGGCGTGTTTTGCGACGCCGACCCCTGCAAGGCGTCGCGGGAGGCCCTTGATCACGGGGCCGACACGCTGATCACGCTTGGAGGGGACGGGACCGCCCAGGCCGCCGCCCAGGCCATCCACGACGCAAAAGGCGAGGCCCGCCTGGTCGCGCTGCCCATGGGAACGGCCAATCTTCTGCCCCGCCGTCTTTATTCCACGCGGTCGAGCGACGAGATCCTTTCCGGCCTGTGCGATCTGGAAACCGACACCCTGCCTGGCGGCGTCAGCGGCGAAGACGTGTTTCTCATCGCGGCGGCGGCGGGATTTCCCACCACGTTTGCGCGCGCCCGCGAAACCGCCCGCGACACCGATCGCAAGCACCGGCTGAAAACAGCGCTGCGGCGCGCATCGCTGGGGTTCTCTCAGATGTTCTCCAGCCGGCTGCGCTTCGCCGCCGACGGGGACGAGGGCGAGACCCTCTCCAAGGCCAGCGGCCTGATGCTGTGGGTGGAGGACGGCGCGGAGTGTTTCGAGTTCACCGCGGTCAATGTGCACAATCTCGGCGAGCTCGCCGAGCTCGCTCTGGAAGCCATGAATGAGCAGCTGCGCACCGATGACCGGCTGCTGGTTCGTCGGGCGAGCACTGTGCGCCTGGATTCAAGCCAGGCGATCTCCTGCATGCTGGACGGCGAGCCGCGCACGTGCGGGCGCACCATGACCTTCAGCTTCCACCCGGCCCTGATTCCCGTCCTGCGCTGGCCTGCTGAAGCCGAGTGAGGGCGGTGGAGCAGGAGAAACGACCCCGGGGCGGAACGGTGCGGCCCCGCGGGCGTTCTTCACGCGAGCCATACAAATGGAGGTTCTCATGATCATGAAGTTCACCCTCGCCGCCCTGTCCGCCTCGGCGCTTCTCGCCGGGTGCGCCGGGTATGAAAACACCACCCGCGACGCCGCAGTCGGCGGCGCGGTCGGCGCGGCGGCCGGCGCCGCGATCGGCAATAATGTCGGTGATGGCGACGCCACCCGCGGCGCCCTGATCGGCGGCGCCATCGGCGCGGCGGCCGGCGCCGCACGCGGCTGCACCCGCGACAATGTCTGCCCGTGGAGCCAGAACAACAACGCCCACTCCGACCTGCGCTATGACCGGTCGGCGCAGCGGTCCTATTATGTCAATCAGGGCGACGGCTGCACCTATTGGCAGAACGGCCAGTTCCGCAGCTGCTAGGCGACACTAGCAGCCGGCAGATCAAACCCCCGGGCGCCCCGCGTCCGGGGGTTTTTCTTAAAGCTGAAGCCGGTAGCCGCCGCTTTCGGTGATCAGGATCTTGCCGTGTCCGTGCGCCTCGATTTTCTGGCGCAGCCTGTAGATATGGGTTTCCAGCGTGTGGGTGTTGGCTTCGGCGTGATAACCCCAGACTTGGTCCAGCAATTCCTCGCGCGCCACCGGCTTGCCGCCTGCGCGGTAGAGATATTTGAGGATATTGGTCTCTTTCTCGGTGAGTCGGATCTTCTTTTCGGCCTCGTCGAGAAGCAGCTTCATGGACGGCTTGAACCGGTAGGGTCCGATCTGCAGCACCGCGTCCTCGCTCTGCTGGTGTCGGCGCAGATGGGTCTGCACATGCTCTAAAAGCACCATGAAGCTGATCGGCTTGGCGAGAAAATCATCCGCGCCCGAGCGCAGGCCCAGCACGTGGTCGGCGTCGCCGGACTGGGCGGTGAGAAGGATGATCGGCGTCGTCACCCCGTCTTCACGCAGGAGCCGGCAGGCCTCGCGCCCGTCCAGATCAGGCAGACCCACATCGAAGATGATCAGATCGACGCCGTCCTCCTTGGCCCGCGCCATGCCCGGCCGTGCGGCGGCGGCGGTGACCACGTCGAACTTGCCGTCATAGGTGAATTGTTCGCTCAGCGCGTCTCGCAGCAGCTCGTCGTCATCGACCAGCAGCAGGGTCTTTTTCGCCATATGCTCAGCCCTTCCAGATGACCAGGCCGAATCCCGCCGACGGGGAAATTTCGCCCGGCAAGCCTTGCCCGAACCGGGTCGAGGCGCAAGCCTTTCCCTTACAGGCAAGGCGTGCGTCTCCTACACCAAAGCGGCACGCCGCTTGCTGACAAAGCCGTGAGCTTCACGCACTTTTTTCGTGAAGCCCATCGCCGTGGTGGGGGAGGCGACCGGACTGGAAAGGGGGCCGATGCGCCGCCTGATGGTCCGGCGCCGACCCCGCCACGGACGCCTCATCGCCGATCAGCAGGAGCGTTTCGCCATCGCCGTCTATAGCGCCAGCCTGTCCGCCGGCCGTCTCACCGGGCCGGACTTCGATGCGCCATGCACGCTGGGCAAGGCCGGCGTGATCGCGGCGGCCGACAAGCATGAGGGTGACGCAAAAAGCCCGCTGGGCGTCTGGCGCGTGCGCAAGGCCTGGTGGCGGGCGGACCGGCTCGCCCGGCCCGCTACGGCGCTGGTGACGGACGCGCTGGGCGAGGCGGACGGCTGGTGCGACGATCCGGGCGACCCGGCTTATAACCGCGCCGTGCTGCGCCCCTATGCGGCCTCCCACGAGGCCCTATGGCGCGAGGACGGGCTCTACGACATCGTGGTGGCGCTGGGCCATAACGACGACCCGCCCGTGGCCGGGCTCGGCTCGGCGATCTTCCTGCACTGCGCGCTGCCCGGTGATGACGGCCGGTTGAAGCCGACGCTGGGGTGTGTCGCCACTCCGCGCGACTGTCTGGTCGACTTGCTGGGACGTATGACGACGGCGGATTCGATCGAGATCGCGCCCTAGCCCGGCCCCGGTGCTAGGCTTGAGCCGCCGGCCGTTCACCGAACAGGGCCGAGCCCACACGCACAGACGTGGCGCCCAGGCGCGCGGCGAGTTCAAAATCGGCGCTCATGCCCATGGAGAGCTTTTCCACGCCGCATGTCGCGCCGAGCTTGGCCAGGAGCGCGAAATGCAGGCTCGCCGGCTCCTCCACCGGCGGAATGCACATCAGGCCTTCGATTCGAAGCCCGTGCTCATCACGGCAGCGCGCGACGAAATCCGGCGCCTCGGCGACCGAAACGCCCGCCTTTTGCGCCTCATCGCCGGTGTTCACCTGCACGTAGAGGCGGGGCCGGCGCCCGGTCTTCTCCATGGCGTTCACCAGCGCGCGCGCCAGCTTGTCCCGGTCCAGCGTCTCGATGACGTCAAACAGGGCGCAGGCGTCGTCGGCCTTGTTGGTTTGCAGCGGGCCCACAAGGCGCAGCTCCAGATCAGGAAAAGCCGCGCGGCGCTCGCTCCAGCGGCCCTGGGCCTCCTGCACGCGGTTTTCACCAAACACGCGCTGGCCGGCGGCGAGCATCGCGTCGATGCGCTCATCGGGCTGCTTTTTCGACACCGCCACCAGGGTGACGGCGTCCGCCGGGCGTCGGCCCTGCTTGGCGGCGGCGCCCAAGCGCTCCAGTATCGCGACGCGGGCGGCGAAGATGTCGGTGGGAGTTTCAGGTGTATCCATGGCGGTGAGGACCTATGACGGGTTGGCGCGTCTGGCAAGCCGGGCGCAGGCCCTGCGCCGGGAAAACACGCCCACGCCGGCGCTGTTCATCCTGACAGATCCGCAGCGCACGCCGGATCCGGTCCGCCTGGCCGAACACGTCCCCGAAGGCTGCGGCCTGATCCTGCGCACCTTCGGACAAGCATCAATCGAGGCGGCGGCGTTTCCCATGGCCGAAATCGCGCGCGCGCGCGACCTGTCCCTGCTGATTTCCGCGAATCCCGAACTCGCCAGCCGCGCGGGCGCCCAGGGCGTGCACTGGCCCCAGTGGAGCCTGGCGCAGGCGCACCGGCCCTGGCCCGGCGCGCTGGTCACCGCCAGCGCCCACGATCCCCACGCCCTGCGCCGCGCCCAGGGCATCACCGATGCAATTCTGGTTTCGACGGTGTTCGCCTCAAGCAGTCCGAGCGCCGGCCGGCCCATGGGCGCGTTCCGCCTCGCAGCATGGGCGCGGCGCTCGGCCACGCCGGTCTATGGGCTGGGCGGGGTGACAGGCGTCACGGTCAGACGGCTGACAGGGCTTGGAATCGCCGGCGCTGCGGCGGTGGGGGCGGCGATCCAAACGCCAGAACGCTGAGAGACGCCGCGCCCGGCCTCGATCCGGCCATGGCGCCCCGGCCAGAACGCAAAAAACCCGCGCCAGCGGTAAGGCAGGGCGCGGGTTGATGCTGTCCGGCCTGAAACCGACTTTAAAACGTGCCGACTCTAGAACTTGAACGCCGACTCAAAGCGCACTTCTGGGGCGCGGTCCTCGGTCTCTTCACCGAAGATTTCCTCTTCCGGCGACGTGAAGCGCAGCTGGCCGCCCAGGCGCACCCGCTCTGTCAGCTCGAAGAAGGCGCCGGCGCGGAAATCTTCCAGCTCAAAGGACTGCGCGCTGCGCTCGCCCTGGCTGTAGCCCAGGGTCACGCCCCAGCGATCACCGGCCTGCATTTCGAAGTTTTCAGAGTTGGTCCACAGAATCTGCGGCTCGGTCGGCGCCACGGTGAAGCGCTGGAACCAGGGCAGAGCGCTGGCCGAGCCCTCAGAATCCGCCGAGTGAAGCCCGCGCGCCTCTACGGGATTGGCCGTGAGCTCGCCAGCGGGGCTGCTGATCGGACCAGCGGCGGAGTCCGACGCTTCGCTGAAGCCCGGCGCGGCGATCAGCTCGGGAACCACGATTTCGATGGGATCATAGGCCGCCGACAGGCGAACGCCGCCATTGAGACGCACGCCTTCACCGGCCTGAGCCTCGACCGCCTGGGCCGACGCGATCGCCGGAACAGCCGCAACCGCACCCAGCGCAAGCGCGCCGGCGCAGATAACGCCTTGAATTTTAGGCAGTACAGCCATCGTTATCCCCAATCAGTCCCAGCAATATAGTCTGGTCTTCACACCTGCGTAAGGCGCCCCCGCGCATCGGCGGCGCAGCGTGTCAAAAACGCAACCCTGTCTCCACCAGCAGGGCGGCCTCGTTCAAAGGCGGCCCCCCCGCGTAATCATGGTGCGTCATCTGAACGCCTAGGCCCACAAGGGCGTTCCGCCCGACAAAGCGCGAGGCGCCGGCGACGAGGCTGGTGGCTGAAACGTTGAAGGCGTCGCTGGTCCCCAGCCCCGCCTCGAGGCTGTAGAGCCAGTCTCCGGCCTCCAGCGCGGCCGTGATCGCCGCCGCCTCGTAGCGCCCGCCTGACAGCCCGTCATTACTGGCGAGCCAGCGCGCCGAGAGCGTGACGGCGTCCGCCTCGCGCACCAGCGCCAGGCCGGCCGTCCAGGGCGCGTCAAGCTGCAGCCCGGCCGCCACCGGCCCCTCCAGCGCGCCCGCCTCCGCCCCGGCATAGGCCGCCCAGCGCACGCCGGAGGACCGCACGCGCCGGTCAAAGCTTAAGCCGGCTGACCAGACCTCGCCGATCTGACCCTCCGGCGGACCGGGGCGGCAATGATCCAGGCCGCACGCATCGGCGTCCGGAGTATAGGACAGGGCGGCGCGCAGGCCCGCAAGACGGCGTGATTGCACGGAAATCCCCGGCGCAGGCTGGGTCAGCGACAGGCCGGTGTTCGAAAGGCCTCGTCCGGAGGGATCCGCCAGGGCGCCGTCTGCGCCCGCCAGCCGAAACGCGCGCAAGCGGGCCGGACGCTCCAGCCCGGCGGCGGTGTCGGTGACGCCGGCGCGCACCTCCACATAGGGATGGCGGACAAACAGCTCGGCGCGGTGAAATCCCGCGCGCGGCTGCCCGGCGTCAAAACCCGGCGCCGCATACAGCCCGGTGACGAGACCCTGATCGGGGCAGTCGGCAGCGCACACCACCGGGCCGCCGACACCGCGCCCGCCATCAGGGCTCACCGCGGCGAGCGTGAGGCGCGCGCCCCAGCGCAGGCCCTGCGCGCCAACCGCTTCAGCCTCAAGCCGATAGCGCAAATCGGCGTACGGGGCGTCTCGCGGAGCGTGAACGTCACCGGCCGCCCACAGCAGATCGGCGTCAAATTCCTGATCGATCTCGAAGCCGGACAGAAACCCGCCCCGTGGCGCCGCGGGGCGCGGGCCAGTGTTCAGTCTGGCCGCTTCTGTCTGATTTAATGAAGGAAACTGCGACCCCGCCCGGTCGGACGCGCCCTGCGTCTGGCAGAAAGCCGGTGAGACCGCGGCGCCGGACAAAACAAGCCCCGCCAGAAAGGGAAGGCCGTGTTTCATGCGCCGCAGTCTCGCCGGTTCGCCCCGTCCCCCCGGACGCGCCCCGTATTCATCGAAGGGTTGGCCCGCGATGGCAAGCCGGGCGGCCCCGATTACGGACCATTGTGGCGAACTTCGTGTCATTAATGTCACGCCCTGTTTGACGCCTCGTATGCGCCGCAAGCTCTGGCCACACGCGCGGTGCGTGGTATAGAAGCGCAAAGCGGTTTTCACCGCGCCCGTCAAACTTCCTGTCTTCAGGAGACGCATTCAATGCTCACCCCTTCCTCCCGCCTCGTCATGTTCGCCGCGGCAGCGACTCTTCTCACCGGCTGCGCGTCGCGCGGCGGCGATGCGGAGCCAGATCGCGGCTTCCTTGGCGGTGTCTTCGGAGGCGGCTCCTCGCAGACCTCCGATCAGGCTGAAGCCGGCATCGGGGTGAACAGCTTCCTGTGGCGCTCCAGCCTGGACGTCCTCTCCTTCATGCCTTTGTCAGAAGTTGATCCGTTCGGCGGCGTCATCATCACCGACTGGTACGCCAACCCCGAGCTGCCCGGCGAGCGCTTCAAGTCGACGGTCTTTATTCTGGACACCCGCCTTCGCGCCGACGCCCTGTCGGTGCAGCTGTTCAAGCAGGTGCGCGGCGAAGCGGGAGACTGGGTCGACGCCTCGGTCGATCCTGCAACCCGCATCCAGATCGAGAACGCGATCCTGACCCGTGCGCGTCAGCTGCGCATTTCCCAGATCGAAGAGTAAACCGCTTCGCAGGAGGTGCCGATCATGCGTCCTCATCGTTTCGGCTTCGCCTGCCTGATCGCCGTCATGAGCCTGGGTCTCGGCGGCTGCGGGTTCTCACCGCTTTATTCCACAGCGGGTTATGACCGGTTCGGCGGGCTAAGCGTCGAAGCCGGGCCGGAGCGATTCGACTATCTTCTGCAGAACGCGGTGCGCGATTTCGCCGGTCCCGGAGACAGCCCGTACCGGCTGCGCGTCCGCACGCGGGTCACGGACCTGGCCGCCGGCATCTCCCCGACAGGCGTGGCGCGGCGGGTCGGGCTCACCGGCCAGGCGTCTTATTCGTTGAGCGGCCTGGATGCTCCGCTCACCGGCGTGACCAGCGTGACGATCTCGTTCGACCAGCCAACCGACCCCTACGCCCAGATCGCCGCCGTCAGCGAAGCCGAAGAGCGCCTGGCGGACCGGCTGGCCGAAGAACTGCTTCAGGACATCACCGTGGAATTGCGCCGGCGCGAGGCCGGTCTCACCCGGTGAAGGTCAAGACTCGCGACGCCGAGCGGGCGCTCAGCCGGCCCTCCCACGACACCCGCATCTATCTGATTTACGGACCGGATGGCGGTCTTGTGCGCGAACGCGCCCAGACGCTCGCCAAGGCGCTGGTTCCCGACCCTGACGATCCCTTCGCGGTCACGCGCCTGACCGAGGACGATCTGAAATCCGATCCTGCAGCGCTCGCCGACGCGCTGGCCGCCCTGTCGCTCACTGGCGCGGACCGGCTGGTGCGGGTGCGGATCGGCGGTGATCTGGCGGCCCTGGGCGCGCTGATCGGCGAGGTGGAGGCCGGCGACCTGCCGATTGAAGCAAGGCTCGTCATCGAGGCCGGCGATCTGAAGAAGACCTCCAAGCTGCGCAAGGCCGCCGAGGACGGCGCGTCGTGCCTCGCCGTGCCCTGCTACGCCGACGAGACACGCGACCTCCTGGCGCTTGCTGAAGCGCAGCTCGCCGAGGAGGGCCTCACCCTCGCGCCCGACGCAAGGGCGATGCTGGCGCCCTATCTGGAAGGCGACCGCGCGCTCGCGCGCAGCGAGGTGGAGAAGCTCATCCTCTATAAGGGCCTCGCCGACCAGCGCGGCGGCGAACCGGCCCGGATCGAGCGGGCCGACATCAGCGCCATCAGCGCCGCCGGCGCCGAAGCGGCGCTGGATCAGATTCTGGAACCCGCGCTCGGCGGCGATCCGGCCCGCGCGGATTCCGCCTATGCCCGCGCCGTGGGCGCCGGGACCAGTCCGGTGGCGGTGCTGCGCGTGTTGCAGCGGCGCATCGATCAGCTGGACATGTTCCACGCCGGCGGCGGCGACATGGGCGCGCTCGCCCGGGCCGGGGCGCCCCGATTCGGTCCGCCCGCGGACGCATTCAAGCGCGCCGCGAAAAATTTCTCAGGGCGGCGCCTCGACCATGCGCGGCGCCTGGCCTTCGACGCCGAGCGCGCTGTAAAACGATCCGGCGCCCCGGCCGAAGCGATCGTAGGGGAACTCATTCTGCGCCTCGCACGCGCAGGCGCGCCGCGGCGCTAGATTTCGCCCTCAAGCGCCATTGATTTCATTGAGGAATTCGAGGCGATCGCGCTGACAGCGTCTATAGCGGTACTCGGGTATGGTGAGCCGCATTTCAGCGGCTCTCAGACGCACACGTTTTGGGGCTAGTAGTCGCCTGACTGCCCGCCTTGCGAGAGTCGGCGGCAAACCTCATCCAGCTGCTCCAGCGAGGCGAAGCGCACGCGCACCTCGCCCTTCTCCCCCGCATGGCGGATCTCGACGTCGAGCCCCAGGCGCGCGGCAAGGTCGGCCTCCAGCGCGCGAGTGTCCGCGTCCTTGGTTTCCGGGGCGCCCTGAGAGCGCTTGCGCTCCGGCCGGCCCGAAACGTCGCGGGCGAGCTTCTCGGTGGCGCGCACCGACAGGCCCTCAGAGACGATGCGGTCAGCCAGCGCTTCGGGGTCCGGCGCCGTCGCCACGGCGCGGGCGTGGCCCGCACTCAGAGCGCCGCTCTCCAGCTTGTCGAGAACGCCGCGCGGCAGCGCCAGGAGGCGCAGCATGTTCGCCACATGGGCGCGGGACTTACCGACAGCGCGCGCCACGTCTTCCTGGGTATGACCGAAGGTCTCCACCAGCTGCTTCAGGGCGCGCGCTTCATCTACTGGATTAAGGTCAGAGCGTTGAACGTTTTCGACAATCGCGATTTCCAGCGTCTCGCGATCGGTGAGCTCACGCACAATGCAGGGCGCTTCATGCAGGTGCGCACGCTGCGCCGCGCGCCAGCGGCGTTCGCCGGCGACGATCTGGTAGCGCTCATCCGGTCCCCGCATGGGCCGGACCAGGAGCGGCTGAAGCAGTCCCTTGTCGGCGATGCTCTCGGCGAGCTCCGCAAGCTCGGTCTCCACGAAGGTCTTGCGCGGCTGATCGGGATTGGGTTCCAGCAGCTCGATCGGGATGATCTTGACGCCGGTTCCGGGGGCGCCGCCGGACCGCGCCGAGGCGTTCTCCGCGTCACGCACCGCATCGGCGGCTTCGCCTTCGCCCAAAAGCGCAGAGAGGCCGCGCCCGAGGCCGCGGCTGCGGGGTTTGTCCTCGTCGCCGCTCATGCCGGGGTCAGCGCCTCGGCGCCGCGGCGCTCCTGACGCACGACTTCCTTGGCGAGCTTCAGATAGGCCTGCGCGCCCGAGCACTGGAGATCATAGAGCAGCACCGGCTTGCCGAAGCTCGGCGCTTCGGAGACCCGCACATTTCGCGGTATGACCGTGTCATACACCTTGTCGCCGAAATGCTCGCGCACATCGGCGGCCACCTGGGCGGAAAGATTGTTGCGCTTGTCATACATAGTCAGCACAACACCTTGAATGATAAGCGTCTTGTTGAGGTTCGCCCGCACCAGCTCAATGGTCCGCATGAGCTGGGTCAGACCCTCCAGCGCAAAGAACTCGCACTGCAGCGGCACCATCACCGAATCCGCCGCCGTCATGGCGTTGACGGTGAGAAGATTGAGCGAGGGCGGGCAATCGATGAGCACGTAATCGCAATGCTGGCCCTTGGCGCCCAGCGCCCGGCGGAAACGGTCGATGGCGTGGCGCAGCCGGTAGGAGCGGCGCGGCGCGCTGGAGATCTCCAGCTCGGCGCCGGACAGATCCACATCGGACGGGATGATCGAGAGGCCCGGCACGCTGGTGTCGATCAGCGCTTCTTCCATGGGCCGCTCATTGACCAGCACGTCATAGCTTGTGGCCTTACGCTCGGCGCGGCCGACGCCAAGCCCGGTGGAGGCGTTGCCCTGGGGGTCAAGATCAAGCACCACGACCTTCTGGCCGATGGCCGCCAGCGCCGTCGCGAGGTTGATCGCCGTGGTGGTCTTGCCCACCCCGCCCTTCTGGTTGGCGATGGCGATAACCTTGGGCGGAGCATTCCGGGGGATGTCAGACACGGGTCAGGCCCTCGATTTTGAGAATGGCGGCGTCCGGGCTCGTCCGGCTCGGTATGACCTGGACCTCAAAGGTCCAGCTTTTGCGGGCCTCGGTCAATTCCTGTTTATACCGCCCGCCCTTGGGAAGGAGGGCTGTCGCCCCCTTATCCACAAATGGCTGCACATAGCCGAGCAATCTGCCCAGAGGCGCCATGGCGCGGGCGGTTACGATATCGACTTCAGGGACAGGATGAAGGGATTCGGCCCGACCGCAGAGCACAGTCACCGGCGCGCCGGTCTCCAGGGCGACGGCGTTGAGGAAGGCCGCCTTCTTGGCGATGGACTCCACCAGATGGACGCGCCCGCCCGGCGGCCCGGCCTGCATCAGACCATAGGCGATGGCGAAACCGGGAAAGCCCGCGCCGGAGCCCAGATCCGCCCACCGCGCCGCGCCGGACCTCACGTCACAGCCCAGCTCATAGACCTGCCAGCTATCCAGGGCGTGGCGATACCAGAACTCGGAGAGGGTGGAGCGGCCCACCAGATTGGTGTGGGCGTTCGTCTCTTCCAGTATCCGGCGCCAGGTCTCAAACCGCCCCAGTGTTTCACGTGAAACACCGGTCTCAGCCGCGAAGGCCGCTGCGTCGTAGCCTTCGCCCTCGGCGGTTACAGGGCCGGATTCGGAGGCAGCGTTCTTCTCGCCGCTCACGCCGTTTTCCGTTCGCGTTCGAGCCGCTTCAGGCGGGCGAGCACCGCGGTGAGCGCGCCCGGGGTGACACCCTCGATCCGGGCCGCCTGCCCCAGCGTCGCCGGCTCGGCGCGCTCCAGCTTTTCCCGGACTTCATTGGAGAGTCCGCCCACGCTGGCGTAGTCAAACGCGGCCGGGATCCGCACGCCCTCATCTTTACGGAAGGCGACGATGTCGGCCTGCTGGCGATCAATATAGCCGTGATAGACCGCATCGATCTCGATCTGCTCAGCGACGTCCCTGGGCAGGGCGTTGAGTTCAGGGAAGATCGCGGCCATGTCGTTCCAGGTGATGGCGGGATAGGACAGCAGCTCCAGCAGGTTCCGGCGCTTGCCGTCCTGATTGACCTTCATCCCGTGACGGGCGGCTTCAGCCGGCGTCAGCGTCAGCTCATGGGCGCGCGTGCGCGCCGCTGCGAGCGCTTCAGACTTAGCGCGCCAGCGTGTTTCACGTGAAACACCCACCGCTCCCAGCGCGAGGCCCACTTCGGTGAGGCGCTGATCGGCGTTGTCGGAGCGCAGGGTCAGCCGGTACTCGGCCCGCGAGGTGAACATACGATAGGGCTCAGTGACGCCGCGCGTAATCAAATCGTCCACCAGCACGCCGATATAGGCCTGGGACCGATCCAGCACGAAGGGCGAAGAGCCGCCCACGGCCAGCGCCGCGTTCAGTCCCGCCATCAGGCCCTGAGCCGCCGCCTCTTCATATCCCGTGGTGCCGTTGATCTGACCGGCCAGATAGAGACCGGGGAGACGGCGCACCTGGAGCGTCGCAGACAGCTCGCGCGGATCCACATAGTCATACTCGATGGCGTAGCCATAGCGGCGCACCTGCGCGCGCTCGAGCCCGGGCATGGTCCTCAAAAACGCGTCCTGAACATCAGCCGGAAGCGAGGTGGAGATCCCGTTGGGATAGACGGTGTCGTCATCCAGCCCTTCCGGCTCCAGGAAAACCTGGTGGCTGGTGCGGTCGGCGAAGCGCACCACCTTATCCTCGATGGAGGGGCAGTAGCGCGGGCCCTTGCCCGAGATCGCCCCGCCATAAACCGCAGACTGCCCCAGATTATCGGCGATGATCTGATGCGTCGCCTCAGTGGTCCGGGTGATCCCGCAGGCGATCTGTTTCACGTGGATCGCGTCGTTCATGAACGAGAACGGCACGGGCTCGGCGTCCGCCTGCTGCATCTCCAGGCTCGCCCAGTCGATGGTGGAGCCGTCCAGGCGCGCAGGCGTGCCGGTTTTCAGCCGGCCCATCTGCAGGCCCAAACCATAGAGGCGATCAGACAGACCAACAGCCGGCTGCTCGCCATGGCGGCCCGCCGGGATGCGCTCCGCGCCGCGATGAATGACGCCTTTGAGGAAGGTGCCGGTGGTCAGCACCACGGCGCCCGCCGGCCATTCGCGCCCGTCCGCATCAATCACGCCGGCGCACGCGCCGTCGACCACGATCAGGTCTTCGGCGGCGGCTTCCGCGATCTCCAGATTGGCGTGACCCGCGAGCTCGGCCTGCATCGCCTCACGATAGAGGCGGCGATCAGACTGGGTGCGAGGGCCGCGCACGGCGGGGCCCTTGGAGCGATTGAGGAGCCGGAACTGAATCCCCGACACGTCGGCGACCCGGCCCATGAGTCCATCCAGCGCATCCACCTCGCGCACCAGATGACCCTTGCCGAGACCGCCGATCGCCGGATTGCAGCTCATCTCACCGATGGTGGCGGCGCGATGGGTCATGAGCAGCGTTTTCGCGCCCAGGCGCGCGGCGGCGCTGGCGGCTTCGCAGCCGGCATGCCCGCCGCCGATGACGATGACGTCCCAGCGCGCGGCGCCGGGGTGTTTAAGGGTGTCGATCATGACGAAGATCCTGCAGCCGAGGGTCCGGCGCGCGCCGGCTCGATCAGTAGCCGGTTAGATAAGCGAGGATGAAGGCGGAGTCGAGGCGCCGCCCTGACAGCGTGATCTCAAACGCGCCCTATTTTCCGATGCAGAACTGGCTGAACACCCGGTCCAGCACGTCCTCCACATCTATGCGCCCGGTAAGGCTCTCCAGCGCCCGCAAACCCAGATGAACCTCGGCGGAAGCGAGCTCCGGCGCGTCCAACAGCCGCACGCGAGCCGTCTGCAAATGCTTCAGCGCCCGGCCCACCGCCTGGCGGTGACGCGCCCGTGAGAGCGCCGGAGATTCCCGGCGCGACAGGCGCGTTCGAACGGTTTCGACGAGCCAGGATTCCAGCGCCTCGAGGCCGTCCCCGGTCTTGGCCGCCAGCTCAAACCGCTCAACGCCGTCGGGTGTCGCGATCGCATCGGGCGCCGCGAGATCGGTCTTGTTCAGGATCAACGCATCCCCGGGACGCAGGCGCGAAAGGATCGGCGGCGATGTTTCACGTGAAACATCCACGACGCCGAGCCGCAAATCTGCGTCCTCGGCGCGGGCCAACGCACGGCGGACGCCCTCGGCCTCAATGGTGTCGGCCGCTTCTCGCAGACCGGCTGTATCGGCGAGGATCACCGGGAAGCCGCCCAGCACGAGCCTCACCTCAAGAATGTCGCGCGTGGTGCCTGGAATATCAGCGACGATGGCGGCGTCGCGCCGCGCCAGCGCATTAAGAAGCGAGGATTTGCCGGCGTTGGGCGCGCCAATTATGGCCACGACAAAGCCGTCGCGTATACGCTCACCGCGCCGGTCATCATCGAGATGGGCCCCGAGCGCCGCAATCAGATCGTCCAGCGGCTCGCCGGCGGTGGCGGAGAGATGCTCGGGAACATCGTCCTCGTCTGGAAAATCAATCTCGCCTTCAAGCGCCGCCAGCACGGAGATCAGCGCCTCGCGCCAGACCTCATAAAGCTGGCGCAGCGCGCCGGTCATCTGGGCGAGCGCCTGTTCGCGCTGGCCTTCGGTTTCGGCGTCGATGAGATCGGCCAGACCCTCGGCTTCGGTGAGGTCCATCTTGGCGTTCTCGAACGCCCGGCGGGTGAACTCCCCGGCTTCTGCGGGGCGAAGACCCAGTGCGGTCAGCGCTTCGGCCAGGGCCGCGATCACCGCCGGGCCGCCATGGCCGTGAAGCTCGGCGCAATCCTCACCAGTGAAGCTCGCCGGCGCCGGAAACCACAGCGCCAGGCCACGGTCGATCTCGGCGCCGTCCGCGGCATGGAAGCGGCGCAGCGCCGCCGACCGCGGCGCCGGGCGCGGCGCGCCGGCCAGGGCGTCCAGCGCCGGCCCGGCCAGTGGCCCGGAGACGCGGATCACCGCCACCCCGGCGCGTCCCGGCGCACTGGCGAGAGCAAATATCGTATCTTGCATAGGGGCTTAGCGGTCTTTCGAGCCCGGCCCGCTGCTGGCGGCCTGGGCCATCAGGCCCATGAACTGCTTTTGCCACTCGCCGCCATAACTCATCCAGGAACGCATCAGAGCCTCAGGCTCCATGGCGTCCATATTGGCGCCCATGCGTTTTTGCATCTCCTCGACCAGCTGGTCATTGAGCGGGGTGACGTCGGGCAGGCCGAAAAAGGCGCGGGCCTCCTGCGGCGTGCACTCGATATTGATGTTGACCTTCATAGCGGCCTCCGCCTTCCTTGGGCGCGCTTGGGGCGCGCCGCTTCACCATAGGCGCGACAGGCGCCAAGCAAAAGCTCACAGCTCTTTGGAGATTTCAAATGCCCGGCAAGGACATCACGATCAACGGCCCCGACGGCGCCTTCATGGCCTATGAAAACGGCGACGGTCCGGCCCTCATCGTCATCCAGGAGATATTCGGAGTGAACCAGGTCATGCGCGATCTGGTGGACGATTACGCCGATCAGGGCTTCCGCGCCATCTGCCCGGACCTGTTCTGGCGCATCGAGCCCGGCGTGAACATCACCGACAAGACCAAGGAAGACTGGGACAAGGCGTTCGACCTGTTCGGCAAGTTCGATCCGGATCTGGGGGTGAAGGACATCGCCGCCACCCTCGACTACGCAAGGCGCGCAGGCAATGGCAAGGCGGGCGCGGTGGGCTACTGCCTGGGCGGGCTGCTCGCCTATCTCACCGCGTGCCGGACCGATTCCGATGCGTGCGTCGGCTTTTACGGGGTGAATATTCAGGAGCGCCTGGATGAGGCGAAAGATATCCAGAAGCCCCTCATGCTCCACATCGCCGGGGAGGACGGGTTCGTGCCGAAGGAGGCGCAGAAACAGATCATGGACGGGCTGGCCGGTAACGGGCATGTCACGATTCACCATTATCCCGAGCGCGACCACGCGTTCGCGCGTCAGGGCGGGGAGCATTTCCACGCCGAGGACGCCGATCTCGCCAACACCCGCACCCGCGCCTTTCTGCAGCAGCACCTGACCTAGGATCTCCCATGCGCCGCCTCGCTTTCGCCGCCAGCCTGATCGCCCTCACCGCCTGCCAGCCCACCCCGGAAGCGGGAGCGGAGCCGGACGTTTCAACGCCGGAGGCCTCGGCGCCGGACAGTGCGGCGGCGACTGACGGAGGCGCGGTGGGAGAGGCGGCGGGCGAGGTTGGCGCCTGGCTCGCCGGGGTGAACCTCGCCGCCTATCTCGATTGCGCACGCGAGGACGGCGCGACCCTGCTTCAGGCCCACCGGGCCGGCGATCGGCCGGGCGCGGCGGAGAACTCGCTTCGCGCCATCCAGGCGAGCCTCATCGACGGCGCGGTGTTCGCCGAGATTGATGTGGCCAAGACCGCCGACGGCGTTCTGGTGCTCATGCATGACGATGATGTGGACCGCACCACCACGGGGCGCGGGACGCTCGCCGATATGACGTATACGGAGGTTTCGGCGCTGGAGCTTGTGGATCTGAACGGCGCCCCCACCGGCGAGCGCGTGCCGACCCTCGAGTCGGTGCTCGATTATCTCGACGGGCGCGGCATCGCTCAGGTCGATCTGAAAGACATCGCTTTCGAAGACGTGGCGTCAGCCCTGGAAACCCACGACGCCGTGGATCGCGCCGTGGTCATCACCTACACCATGGAGGACGCTCTGGCGCTTCATGACCGCCTGCCCGGTGTCGTCATGAGCGTCGGGATCCGGGATCTCTCAGATTTGCAGACCCTGCGTGACGAAGGCGTGGATCTAAGCCGCGTCACCGCCTGGCTGGGTCTGGGAGCGGGAAACCCGGAACTGGACGCCGCCTTGGCCGAGGCCGGGCTTGAAACCAGCTATGGCGATTTCCGGGGCGAACGCGACGGGAGCATCGACTACGCGGTCATGGCGTCCAACGGCGCCGAGGTGATCAGCGTCGACGACGTGCCGGCCGCCGCCACAGCCCTGAACGGGCGCGAAGCCGCCCGGGCCGTTCTGGCGGGATGCGAGGCGGCGCGCTAGGGCGCGCTGCTGGCCGCAGCGCCGGATCGCCTCACCACCCGCAGTCCGGCGAGCCAGTCGTGCAGCCCGGCGCCGAACACGGCGATCAGCATCGCCTGCACCACGACCAGGCCAAGAGACGCGTTCATCAGGATCAGGCTTGTGACGCCCGGCGGGTCGATAAAGGGCTGGCCGGGCGTGAGCCAGACGCCGATATGGGCGATCTCCCACGGGGCGAACTTGACGAGATTGCGCACCAGGGCGCGCAGAAAGCCGGGCCGGACGCTAGGCCCCTCCACCCTGAGGCCGAGAATCCACTTGCCGGGGCTGCCGCCGAACCTCGCCTCCAGAACGGCATAGACAAGAACCACAGGCGCCGTCAGCGTCGCGGCGGCGAGGCCGTAGGCCTGGAGCTTTGCAAGATTGAGCGGCGGGAGCAGCGTCAGCGTCACCGCCGCCAGCGCGAGCGCATAGGCGGCGATGACGAGATAATCGGCGCCATAAGCCGCCACGCGGCGGACGAAGGGCGCCCGGACCATCAGTCCGCGCTCGCGCGCTTCCAGCTGTCGATCTCGCGCAGCCGGTCAAAATAGGCGCGCACGGGCTGCGGCGCTCCGTCGAACTGCTTCACGATCTTTAGAAGGTAGAGCATGTAGCCGACGCTCATGTCGGCAGCGGTGAGCCGGCCGCCGGCGAGAAAGTCGCGCCCGTCGGCCAGGCCGCGCTCTGCAAGCATGGCCAGCTGCTTGTCCACCGCGTCGCGCGCCCATTTCAGAACGCCCGGATTGCGGTGGGCTTCAGGCAGCAATGCGCCGTGGGCGAGCGTCAGGTTGACCGACATGGACATGGTCGCCTCGCCAAAATGCATCCATTCCAGATAGCGGGCGAAATCCGCGTCGTCCGGCGTCAGCGCCAGCGAGGTCGGCGCGTTCTTCGCCAGCAGATATTCGACGATGGCGAGGCTTTCGAGAATCACCGTCTCGCCATCCTTGAAGGCGGGGACTTTCTGAAGCGGATTGATCGCTTTAAACGCCGCGCCGCCCACATCGCCGCGGGTGAACTCCACCCGCTCCAGCGTATAGGGCAGGCCCATCTCCTCCAGCGCCCAGCGCGCGCGCACCGAGCGGGACATGGGGGCGTGATAAAGTGTGTAGCGCGGTTCAGCGACCATGGAAGGCTCCGTTCATCGGGTTTGAAATGTCCACCTCACCATGCCGGGTTTCGAGGCCGGGCGCACCCGCTTTTCCGCCATAAATACAAATCTTTACGGCTCCCGCCCTCGAAGGACATGAAAAAGCCGGCCCCGTTTGGAGCCGGCTTTTTACGTTCAAAGACCAAACGTCTTCGCCTAAGTATTCATGGAGTCGAAGAATTCTGAATTGGCCTTGGTCTCCTTGAGCTTGCCCAGGAGGAATTCGATCGCGTCCTGGGTGCCCATGGGATTGAGGATCCGGCGCAGCACGTAGGTCTTCTGCAGATCCACGCGCGGGACCAGCAGCTCTTCTTTCCGGGTGCCGGATTTGAGGATGTCGATGGCCGGGAAGACACGCTTGTCGGCGACCTTGCGGTCCAGCACGATTTCGCTGTTACCCGTGCCCTTGAACTCCTCGAAGATCACCTCGTCCATGCGCGAGCCGGTGTCGATCAGCGCGGTGGCGATGATGGTCAGCGAGCCGCCCTCTTCGATATTGCGGGCGGCGCCGAAGAAGCGCTTGGGGCGCTGCAGGGCGTTGGCGTCCACACCGCCGGTGAGCACCTTGCCGGAGCTGGGCACCACGGTGTTGTAGGCGCGGCCCAGGCGCGTGATGGAGTCCAGAAGGATCACCACGTCGCGCTTGTGCTCGACCAGACGCTTGGCTTTCTCGATCACCATTTCGGCCACCTGAACGTGGCGCGTCGCCGGTTCGTCGAAGGTGGAGGCTACGACCTCGCCCTTCACCGTGCGCTGCATGTCGGTGACTTCTTCCGGGCGCTCGTCAATGAGCAGCACCATGAGGTAGCTGTCGGGGTGATTCACCTCGATGGCGTGCGCGATGTTCTGCATCAGCACCGTCTTGCCGGTGCGCGGCGGCGCCACGATGAGCGCGCGCTGACCCTTGCCCAGCGGCGCCACGATGTCGATCACACGGCCCGAGCGATCCTTCTTGGTAGGATCGGGCAGCTCCATGTGGAAACGGTCATCAGGATAAAGCGGCGTGAGATTGTCAAAGTGCACCTTGTGGCGCACCTGGTCGGGGCTCTCGAAATTGATCGAGCTGACTTTCATGAGCGCGAAATAGCGCTCGCTGTCGTTCGGCGCCCGAATCTCGCCTTCCACCGTATCGCCGGTGCGAAGGCCAAGTTTGCGAATCTGGTTGGGCGAGACATAGATATCGTCAGGGCCCGGCAGATAGTTGGATTCCGGCGCGCGCAAGAAGCCGAAGCCGTCCTGCAACACTTCCAGCGTCCCGCCGCCATAGATCTCCGCGCCCTCATCGGCGAGCGCTTTCAGGATGGCGAACATCATGCCCTGCTTTCGCAGGGAGGCCGCGTTTTCAATGTCCAGCTCCTCGGCGAGCTGAACCAGCTCGGCGGGGCTTTTCTCCTTCAGCTCCTGAAGCGACATGCGCTGGTCGATGCGAGCGCCGGTGCGCGGACCGTCGTCCGTGTCATCCTGATTGTCGTCGGAGTCGTATTGATCGTCGTTCATATAGGTATCAACCACGCGTGGGTGTCCGATTGATTGGCCGCCTCGCCAACGCAAGACCGACGCCCGATGAACGGCGCCGGCCTGGCCGGGTCATGCGGGGCCGCGTCGCTGTCTTGAAAATCAACGGGCGGCTATGGGTTGTGTGGGACGTCCGGCCGCCTGTCCGACCGCAAAGGGGCCGAAGACCAAACCGGGCGTGAAAGGAAGGGATCCTGTCAGGACTTGAATAAACCCCTGACACAGCCGGGGGCAGGCGTCAAGTTACCCTTGATTCAGAACGGCTTCACGATGGCCAGAAGCACGATCACGACCACCGCAATGGCCGGCGCTTCATTGATCAGGCGCCAGAACTTTTCACTGCGAGGCCGTCCGCCGGCGGCGAATTTCTTGGCGTTGGCCGCGTAGAAGCCGTGAATGCCGGACACCGCCAGCACCAGGAGAAGTTTCACGTGAAACCATCCTTGCGAAAACAGGCTTGGATTGGCCACGATCATCACGATGGCGAACACCCATACCGCGATCAGCGCCGGGTTCAGGATGATGCGCAGGAGATTGCGCTCCTGGGTAAGAAGCGCGGTTTCAAGCTCGCCGCCCGCGCTCGCCTGATGGTGATAGACGAACAGGCGGGGCAGATAGAGCATGCCGGCCATCCAGAAGATCACTGCAATAATGTGCAGCGCCTTGACGGTGAGATAGCCGTAGGAGCCGGGGGTGAGAAACTCGATCATGCCGCTTTGTCGCTCGCCTCGGCGTCCATGACAAGCCCGGCCTCACGGCAGGGACAACGACCAAACTCGGCCGGACAGATCAGGGACCCGTCAGGCGGCTTCAGACCGGTCGACCCGGACAGAGCGTCGAGGGTCAGGGTCTTCAGCCCGGTGATGAAATCAGGCTGGGTGCCCAGCGCCGGAACCCGGTCATAGCCGCGTGCGCCCCATTCCTCGGCCAGCTCGCCATATTCCTCGTCAAGCTCCACCAGCGTCTCGATATGCTCGGAGACAAAGGCGATGGGCGAGAGGATGATGTGCTTGTCTTCCTCGCAGGCCCGCTCGATGGCGTCTTCTGTGGCCGGGCCGATCCATTTCAGGGGACCGACACGCGACTGATAGCAGATCTCGTGGGTTTTCAGCGGCTCGGGCAGGCGCTCCACCACTGCGGCCACGGTCTGCTCGACCTGCCACTGATAACTGTCGCCCTTGGCCACGGTGATCTCGGGCAGCCCGTGGGCGGAAAACAGCACGCGGGGATTTTCAGGCCGGCCGGCCTTGATCCAGCACTCCTCGACCAGCTTGGCGTGAGCGGTCACGAGATCGGGCTGGATGGGATAGCAGCAAATTTTGCGCGCATCCGGTCCGCCAGCGTCTTTCCAGGCTTTCAGCGAGCTGGCCGTCGTGGTGGTTGAAAACTGCGGATAGAGCGGCAGCAGCACCACCTCGTCCGGCGCCCACGCCTTCACCTCGGCCACGGCCTCCTTCACGAAGGGGTGCCAATAGCGCATGGCCAGAAAGCAGCGAAACTCGTCGTCCGGCGAGGCGTCCTTGAGCGCCGCACCCAGCGCCTCGGCCTGTTTGAGGGTCTCAGGGACCAGGGGCGAGCCCCCGCCCATCTTCTCGTAGTTTTCCGTGGCGCCTTTGGCGCGGGTCGTGGAGATCAGCCAGGCGAGAAACTCGCGCACCGGCGCCGGCGCGGCGATGATCGCAGGATCGCGGAACAAGTTGCGCAGAAACGGCCGCACGCTGTCCGGCTTGTCCGGCCCGCCCAGATTGAACAGCACCACCGCAACGCGCCGCGCCATGATCTTCCCTTCCCTCAAGCGCCGCGAATCCGGCGCAGAAGCTGCGCCACGTTTTCCGGCGGGGTGTTGAGATGAATCCCGTGTCCCAGATTGAAGACATAGGGCCGGCCTCCCCATGTGGAAAGCAGGCGGTCCACCTCGGCGTCAAGCACGGCGCCGCCGGCGCGCAGAACGGCCGGATCAAGCTGGCCTTGTAGCGGCAGGTCCTTGGGGAACGCCTCCATGGCCCAGCCAGTGTCCACGCCATGATCCAGCGCCAGCGCCGTGACACCGGTCTTCTTCGCATAGCGCACAGCCTGCGGCCCGGCGCCGCGGGGGAAACCAATCACCGGCGCGGTGACACCCAACTCGCGCAGGCGCGCAACGATTTTGCGGGTGGGCTCGATCACCACCCGGTCGAACAGCGGATCAGGAAGCCCGTCAGCCCAGGAATCAAACACTTTAAGCGCATCGGCGCCGGCGGCCGCCTGATCGGCGAGATAGAGCGCGCTGGATTCCACCAGGATATCCATGAGGGCGTCGAAGCGTTCGGGATCCGACCAGGCCAGAGCCCGGGTCTCGAACCGGTCTTTCGAGCCGCCGCCCTCGATCATGTAGGTGGCCACCGTCCAGGGCGAGCCGCAGAACCCGATCAGCGCGGTTTCATCTGGAAGCTCGGCCTTCACCCGGCTCAGGGTCTCGCTGACGGGCTTTAGAACTTCGCGGGCGCGGCCGATATCCAGGGAGTTCTGCATGGCTTGCGTTAGCGGGGTGAGCTTGGGGCCCTCGCCCTTTTCAAACCAGGTCTTCTGGCCAAGGCCGTACGGAATGAGCAGAATGTCGGCGAACACGATCGCCGCGTCGAACCCGTAACGCCGGATCGGCTGCAGGGTGACTTCGGCGGCCGCTTCAGGGTTCAGACAGAAATTGATGAAGTCGGGCTGCTTGGCCCTGACCTCACGATATTCCGGCAGGTAGCGCCCCGCCTGGCGCATCAGCCAGACCGGGGGCTGGGTCAGGGTTTCGCCGGCGAGCGCGGCGAGGAAGGGTTTGTTGGAACGCATGATGGTCCTTCCGACATGTCTTGTTCGGCCCGATGGAGAGCCTCGATCCCGGCGAGTTACGCACACCCGCTTTCCAGCCTCTTAGCCGTCTTTTCAGTCAATAAAAAGGAAGGGGTATGGAGTAGAGGGCCGGTTTGCGGGGAAAACCGTCTCCCGTCCACACCGGCGCCGGATTCCCACAGCCTGTTGGAAGCGGTTTTCCGGCTATCTCAAAGTCTGTGGAAACGCGATGATTAACTCTTTATTCACCATAATTAATCAAGTGTTAACGCGCGATCCTTGGGCGCCGAAATCATGAATACGCCTATGACCGCGATCGGTTTTGAACAGCGCCGGTTTGTGCACAGCCCCTGCAGCGATGAACCGGGGAGATCCGGGCGCCGCCGGGCGCCAATGAGCGGTATCTCGCGCAAAGTGCGCCGCCGCCGTGGACGACGTGGACAAATCGGGCGTTTATTCACAGGCTGAGCGACCCCGCACCGGGCCCGAAGGACCGCACCCGACCCATGTCCGATTCACACTCGGCAGCCATCCATTTCCACGTTCACATGATCTCGGACTCCACCGGCGAGACCTTGATGCAGGTGATGCACGCCTCCGTGGCCCAGTTTGAACAGGTGACGCCCATCGAGCACTTGTTCGCCCTGGTCCGCTCGCCCCGCCAGATGGAGCGGGCGCTGGCGCATATCGAAGATTATCCCGGCATCGTCATGTACACGCTGGTCAATGAGGATCTGCGCCGGCAGCTCGAAGATTGCTGTGCGCGGCTGGACATGCCCGCCATTGCGGTGCTCGACCCGATCCAGGCGACGCTGTCGGCCTATCTGGGCGCGTCGATCCGCGGCAAGGCCGGCGCGCAGCGTGTCCTGGACGCCGACTACTACCGGCGCATCGAGGCGATGAATTACTCCATGGCCCATGATGACGGGGCGGGGGACGACTACGCCAGCGCCGATGTGATCCTGCTGGGGATTTCGCGCACCTCCAAGACCCCCACCAGCATCTATCTGGGCCATCGCGGCATTCGCACGGCGAATATTCCCATCGTGCCGGGCGCCAAGATTCCCGATGCGATCTTCAACCTGAAAAAGCCGCTCATCATCGGACTGACGGCGACGCCGGAGCGGATTGTCCAGATCCGGCGCAACCGGCTCCTGAACCTGAACGAGGGCCGCTCCACCGGCTATGTGGAGGAAGATGCGGTGCGGGAGGAGGTGGTCTTCGCCAAACGTCTCTTCGCCCGCCACGGCTGGCCCAGCATTGACGTCACCCGGCGATCCATCGAAGAAACCGCCGCCAAAGTCATCAATCTGTTGACCGAACACCGGACCAAACGCTCATCATGACCGACATCGTGCTCGCCTCCGGCTCGGCCTCCCGCCGGGCTTTGCTGGATAAATCCGGCGTGTCTTTTCTGGTCGACCCGGCCGATGTGGACGAATCCGCCCTGAAAGATGCCTTCGATGGCGATCCCGGCGATCTGGCGCTTCACCTGGCCGAGGCCAAGGCTCTGGCGGTGTCCAGGCGCCGGGCGGGTCTCGTCATCGGCGCGGATCAGGTGCTGGAATTTGACGGCGAGACCTTCGACAAGGCGAAGGACGCCGACGAAGCGCGCGCCCGTCTCATTATGCTGCGCGGCCGGACCCACTGGCTGAAGGGCGCCATCGCGTTTGCGGAAGACGGCGAGATCGTCTGGCGCCACAAAAGCGCGTGCCGCATGGTCATGCGCGAGGTCTCCGATGAGTTTCTGGACGATTACATGGAGCGCGCCGGCGAGATCCTCACCAAGGGCGTCGGCGCCTACGCGTTCGAAGGCCTGGGCGCGCAGCTTTTCGAGCATGTGGAAGGCGGCTTCTTCGCGGTTCTGGGTCTCGATCTCTTGCCGGTGCTGGGCGAACTGCGCCGCCGGGGCGTTCTGGCGAAATGAGCGGCGAGGCGCCGAACTGCGAGGCGCCCTTTGCAGCGGTGGCCGGCTGGCCCGCCGCGCACTCGCTTTCGCCGGCCATGATGGCGCACTGGCTCTTGAAGTCGGGGCTCGAGGGCCGCTACGGGATTCTGGAGATCCCGCCGGAGCGGTTCGCACGGGGCCTTCACGCTGCGCGGGCCATGGGCATGGCCGGGCTCAACATCACCCTGCCGCACAAGACGGCGGCGCTCGCGCTGGCCGATGAGGTAAGCGGTGCGGCGCGCAGTGTCGGCGCGGCGAACCTCCTGACCTTTCAGGCCGATGGCCGTATCCGGGCCGACAATACCGATGTGGTGGGCGTCGCGGCGGCGCTCAGTGAAGACGCGGGCGCGGGGCCGGCGGTGCTGATCGGCGCCGGCGGTGCGGCGCGGGCGGCCTTGTTTTACTTGAGCGGTCAGGGCCGCGAGATCCGCATCGTCAATCGCACCCGCGCCGCCGCTGAGCGCCTGGCCGCCGAGTTCAGGCTCACAGTGTCGGTGTATGAGACGCCGGATGATGGCGCGCTTGCGGGCGCCGCGCTGGTGATCAACGCCACCTCGCTGGGCATGGCGGGCAAGCCGGCGCTGGCGCCGGACTTTCGATCGTGTGCGCCGGGCGCGCTGGCCTTCGACATGGTCTACACGCCGCTGCAGACGCCCTTTCTTCTCGCGGCGCGCCAGGCCGGGCTGAAGACGGCGGACGGACTGTCCATGCTTGTAGGCCAGGCCCGCCCGAGCTTTGAGGCGTTTTTCGGAGCCCCGCCGCCTGACGAGTCCGGCGTGCGCGCCCTGCTTGAGGCCCGGCTGGAGGCGCGCGGATGATCGTCGTCGGCCTCACCGGCTCCATTGGCATGGGCAAATCCACCACCGCGGCCCTGTTCGCCGAGGAAGGCGCGGCGGTGTTTGACGCCGATGCGGCCGTGGCCGCGCTCTACGGCCCCGGCGGCGAAGCCAGCGCGCTGATCGCCGAAGCGTTTCCCGGATGCGCCAGTGTGCAGGACGGGGTGGACCGCGCCGCGCTTTCAGCCGCCCTCCAGGCGGATCCGTCCGGTTTTGCGCGCCTTGAAGCCCTCGTGCATCCGCTGGTGGGCGCGGCGCGGCAGGCGTTTTTTGATCGCGCACGCGCTGAAGGCCGCGAGATCGTGGTTCTGGACGTGCCGCTCCTGTTTGAAACCGGGCAGGGCGACGCGGTGGACGCGGTGGTGGTCGTCAGCGCGCCGGAATCTGTGCAAAAGCATCGCGTCCTGCAGCGGCCGGGGATGAGCGAGGCCAAGTTTGAGGCCATACTGGCGCGGCAAACACCTGATTCTGAAAAGCGCGCCCGGGCTCATTATGTCGTCGACACCTCGCAAGGGGTCGAGGCCGCCCGCGCTCAGGTCAGGGACGTCATCGCCGCCCTGAAAGGCCTGTCATGAGCGGTCGCCAGATCATTTTCGACACCGAGACCACCGGGTTCAATCACGATATCGACGACCGGATCACGGAGCTGGGCTGTGTGGAGGTGATCGACTTCATCGCCACCGGCAAAGAGCTGCGCATCCTGGTCAATCCCGAGCGCGACATCCCCGCCGAGGTCACCAAAATCACGGGGCACACCTGGGAAGCACTTAAAAACCAGCCTAAATTCGCTGAAGTGGCGGACGAGTTCCTGGAGTTTATCGGCGATTCCGAGCTGGTGGCGCACAATGCCGGGTTCGACATGAGCTTCGTCAATATGGAGCTGAAACGCTGCAAGCGCCTGCCGATCGAACCGGAGCGCTTCATCGACACCGCCGCCATGGCGCGGCGCAAATTTCCCGGCGCTCCGGCGAGCCTGGACGCCCTTTGCAAGCGCTTCGACATCTCGCTCGACAGCCGCACCAAGCACGGCGCGCTGATCGACGCCTATCTTCTGGCCGAGGTGTATCTCGAGCTGAATGGCGGGCGCGAGCAGGGTCTGGGCTTCATCTCCAGCGGCGGCGACAGCGAAACCGTCGTCTACAAGGCGCGTCCCGCACGTCCCGTCCCGCTGAAAAGCCGGGTCACGAACGAAGAACGGGCCGCCCACGCCGCCTTGATCGGCGAAATGGACGGCCCGCTCTGGGCGTCTCTGGGCCTCTTGAAACTCGAGGCGTCGGGCCAGGGCTGAGCCCTAGGCGTTTCCGACCGGCTGGCCGCTTTCGCCGTTACCGCCGTCACCGCCGTCACCACCGTCACCGCCGCCGTCGCGCTGGGACAGCTGGCGGCGATAGAGCGCGGCGAAATCCACCGGCTCGAGCATCAGCGGCGGGAAGCCGCCGTCGCGCGTGGCGTCGGCCAGGATGCGCCGGGCGAACGGGAAGATGATGCGCGGGCATTCGATCAGCAGGAAGGGCTCGCGGGCCTGATCGTCCAGATTCTGGATCTGGAACAGGCCGGCATAGGTGAGCTCGGTGATGAACATCGCCTTGTCGTCGCGGCCGGCCTTGGCCGACATCAACAGCTCGACCTCGAACATGTCCTCGCCAAGGGCGCGGGCGCGCACGTCCACCGAGAGATCGATCTGCGGCTGAGCGCCCTGGCGCAGGGAGTCCGGCGCGTTGGGGTTTTCGAAGGACAGATCCTTCACATACTGGCCCATCACGCGGATGGACATCGGTTGAGGCTGGTCGCCGCCCTGCGGCGGAACGGGCGCATCGGTCATGATGTGATCTCTGAACTGGGACGCGGGGCGCGAGAGTGCTCGCCGACCGCGCGAATGTTTTGTTTAAGGGGGCGCGGTTAGCATGGGACCGGCTGAGCGGCAAGCGCGCCCATGGGTGACGGAGCGCCGCAGAGCCCCTATATCTAACCCACGCAACGCAAGACCCGAAGGGCCGCCGGAGCACCATGGATATTCTGCAAATCCTCTTCTTCGCCGGACTCGCGGTGTTTCTGGCCGTGCGGCTTTATTCCGCGCTGGGAAAGCCCCAGGGCCGCACCCATGAGGATCATGTGCGTGAAGAGCGAGAGCGCGCCGCGGCGCCGGGCGCCCCGGCTCAGCCGGGCCTTGCGCCGATCTCCGGCGATACGCAGCCGAGCCCGGCCTTCTCCGGCCCGGCCGCTGAAGGTCTCGCCGACATCGCGGCGGCCGACCGCAGCTTTGATCCCGACGGGTTCGCCGGCGGCGCACGCCAAGCCTATGAAATGATTGTGGTCGCCTACGCCAAGGGCGATCGTGACGCGCTGGAGCCGCTGCTTACCGAGCGGGTGAAATCGGCCTATGACAGCGCCATCACCCAGCGCGAGGAGGCCGGTCACACCGTGACCACCGAGATCGAGCGGGTGAAGCGGGCCGAGATTGTTGAAGCTTCTCTTAACGATAATCGGGCCAAGGTGCGCGTGGCCTTCAGCGCCGAGATCGCCAGCGAGACCCGTGACGGTGACGGCGAACTCGTCTCCGGCGACCTGAACCAGCTGAATACGGTCGACGAGATCTGGAGCTTTGAGCGCGATGTCACTTCCGGCAACCCGAACTGGCGTCTCGCCTCGGTCAAACCGGCTTAAGCCGCTCTCGCGCCTTTCAGCCTGCCTCACACTCCTGCTCGCCGCCTGCGCCAGCGATCCGGCGCCCTCGCCGCCCGGCCCGGCGCCGGCGAGCCGCACCGAGCCGGCTGCGCCCCGGCCCGCCCCGGCGGAGCAGCGCCCCCATATCGCGCCGTCGCATTTTGAAAGCCTTGACGGCTGGTCGCGGATTGATCCGCGCCCGGCGCTCAGCGCTTTCGTCAAGAGCTGCCGGCGCATCGAGGCGCGGCCCGACCACGAGCCGATGAATGCGCGCGCGCCTTATGCCGGCACGGCCGGCGACTGGCGCGACGCCTGCCTTCAGGCCGCGATGCTGGACGGGCCGGCGTTGACTGAAACGGCCGCCAGGAGCTTCTTCGAGCGCAATTTCACGCCGGTCCGGGTGCGCGAGCAAGGCCGTCTCACCGGCTATTACGAGCCCTATGTGGAGGTGCGAAGCCAGCCCGACCTTGAATTCTCCATGGCGATCCGCGCCCGGCCGGGTGATCTTCTGACCTCGGATCTGGGACAATTCATCGCCGGGCTTGAAGGTCAGCGCATTGTCGGGCGGGCCCAGGATCAGACCTTCTCGCCCTATCTCCCCCGCGCCGAGATCGAGCGGGAGAACCTGGGCGTTCCCCTGGCCTGGGGCCGGCCCATCGACGTCTTCTTTCTGCAGATCCAGGGATCGGGCCGTTTGCTGTTTCCTAACGGCGCGGAGGCGCGCGCGCGGTTTTCCGCCCATAACGGGCTGGACTATGTCTCCATCGGGCGCATCCTCATCGCACGCGGCGAGCTGGAAGCCCACAACGCCTCCAAGCAGGACATCGAGGCGTGGCTCCGCGCGCGCGGCCCGCTTGCCTGGCGGCCCTTGTTTGACGAAAACCCTCGCTATGTCTTCTTCTCGCTGGACACTGACATCAATCCCCATGAGGGCCCCATTGGAAGCCAGGGAGCCGCGCTCACGCCCATGGCCTCGCTGGCCGTGGACCCGACCCATCACGCCTGGGGCGTGCCGATCTTCGTGGAGGCGGCCATCAATGGCGAGCCGGGCTGGCGTGGCCTTGTGGTGGCCCAGGACGCCGGCGGGGCCATCCAGGGCCCGGCGCGCGGCGATCTCTTCTTTGGCTGGGGATATGAGGCGGGCGAGCGCGCCGGACGTCAGAACGATCCAGGCGCGCGCTGGACGCTCCTCCTGCCCCGTCATCTGGCGCGCCGCGCCCGCTGACCCATGAGCCGGCGGTCCCCCCCGCGGCCGCTGAGCCCGGAAGAGCGCGATCTTTGGCGGCGCGTGGCCAAGGCGGTGAACCCGCTCGACGCCGCGCGCGCCAAGCGCCTGGACGAAATTGCGCCGCCGTCGATCGAACCGCGCCCGAAACCGGCTGCCTCCCCGCTGAAAACCGGCGCCGCGGACCGTGTGGCCCGGCGCGAGCCCGAGCGTGTGAAAACCCCCGCCGACCGCTCCACTGAAAAGAAGGTCCGGCGCGGCCAGTTGGAGGTGGAGGCGCGCATTGATCTGCACGGCCTCACCAGCGCCAGGGCCCGCCGCGATCTGCTGGGTTTTCTGCAGCGCGCTCAAGGAAACGGCCTGCGTCAGGTTCTGGTGATCACCGGCAAGGGCGCCGGCTCGCGCGCCCGGGACCAGCGAAAATTCGAACCCTGGGCGCCTGACGCCGCGCCTCTGCCGGGTGTGTTGCGGCGCTCCTTCGTCCAGTGGATGACCGATCCCGCCTTCGCGCCCCTGGTCTCCGGATACGCCGAGGCCCATCGCCGCCACGGCGGATCCGGCGCCTTTTATGTGATGGTCAGGGCGTGACGGTCGCGGTGCGTCCGGGCGATTTCGGGTCGAAAAGCGCAAAAATCCAGCCTCTTCAGACCCTGTGACAGCGTGTCGCAGCGTGCGCCGGAATCGGATGCGTATGGCGCGCTTTAGCTGCGACTTTGCTCAGTACACCGAGCAACAAATCAGGGCTCGCAATTGCAATAAGGGTTGTTAGCGGGCGCAGCAAAAATCACCCTCATCAACGGCCTAACGGCTGAAACCCAACTTTTCGGCGGCTTGCGAGCCGCCGAATTTTTAGGTGTTGCTTGAAATCCCCACCCCTCGCCGGTCATTGAAGAATCTTGTTGCGGTGCAGCAGGAACTTTGTCAGCCTTCCAGATGTGAGACCGCGATCACAGCGGTCCGCGAAGGTTTCAGCTCCCGGCTATTGAGCCCGTCTTCGGCGGTGAGCGGCGTATGTCGCCGACCTCCAGCGAGGACGATCAACAGTTCGAAAGCGTCGGCCGCACGCCGCGCACGAACGAGGGGAGAGTTATGAAACCAGTTTTGCAAAATCCGAATATCGTCCGGGGCGCGTTCGGCGCAGCGATCGCCGCCGCCGCAATGGCCGGCCTCGGCGCGGCGCCGGCCGCCGCCCAGGTGGCTGAAGAGACGGCCTTTGTCTTCAACACCCTGCTCTTCCTGATTGGCGGGTTTCTCGTCATGCTCATGGCGGCGGGCTTCTCCATGCTGGAGGCCGGCCTCGTCCGCTCCAAGCACGCCGCGACCATCTGCCTGAAAAATATCGGGCTTTATTCCATCGCCGGCCTGATGTTCTACGCCGTGGGGTATAACCTCATGTACATGAACGTGGACGTCACCGGCTGGTTCGGCACGCCGGTCCCCTGGTCGCCGTCCGAGCTCGCTTCCGACGAAACCATTGATCTGTCGACCGGATATTCGGCCGCGTCAGACTGGTTCTTCCAGATGGTGTTTGTCGCCACCGCCGCTTCCATCGTGTCCGGCGCCGTGGCCGAGCGGGTCAAGATCGGGCCGTTCTTCATCTTCGTCGCCGTGCTCACCGCGGTGATCTACCCGATCCAGGGCAGCTGGGAATGGGGTGCGGGCTGGCTTGATTCCCAGTTCGGCTTCTCCGACTTCGCCGGGTCGACGCTGGTGCACTCCACCGGCGGCTGGGCGGCGCTGGCCGGCATCATCCTGCTGGGTGCGCGCAGCGGGCGTTTCGTGAACGGCAAGCCGGTCGTGATGCACGGCTCCAGCCTGCCGCTGGCGACGCTGGGCGTGTTCATCCTGTGGTTCGGCTGGTTCGGGTTCAACGGCGCCTCCCAGCTCGCGCTGGGCTCGGCTGCTGACGCGGTGGCGGTGTCGCAGATCTTCGCCAACACCAATATGGCCGCCGCCGCCGGCGTCATCGTGGCGTACCTGCTGTCCATGGTGATCAACAAGGGCAAGCCCAATCTGGTGGTGGCCCTGAACGGGGCGCTCGCCGGGCTGGTCTCGATCACCGCCGAACCGCTGACGCCGACGATCTTTGAAGCGATCCTGATCGGGTCGGCCGGCGCCGTGATCGCTACCTTCGGCACGCTGCTGCTGGAAGCGATCCGTCTGGACGACGTGGTGGGCGCGATCCCGGTCCACCTGTTCGCCGGGATCTGGGGCACCATGGCGGTTCCCCTGACCAATTCGGACGCCACCTTCTTCGGCCAGGCCGTCGGCGTGGTGTCCATCGGGGCGTTCGTCTTCGCGGCCAGTTTCGCAGTCTGGCTCGTGCTCAAGATCGTCATGGGCATCAGGCTCGATCCGGAATCCGAAGCCGCGGGCGGCGATCTCAGCGAGCTGGGTCATCCGGCCTATCCCGAGTTCGTGCCGAATGGCGAGGCGTCCGCCAAGCGCGAAGCTCCGGCCACCTGACCCCGAACGGTCGCGGGCGCTCTTCGGGAGAAGAGCGTCCGGGGCGGCCACGCATTTATTCCAAAACACAACCCTTAATGGAGATACCCATGAAAAACCTCGTTAAACTCGCTTTGGGTGCGAATATCGTCGCCCTCGCCTGCACGCCGGTCATGGCTCAGGCCCAGGCGCCCACGGTGGAAGGCAATATCGCTCTGGTCAGTGATTACCGCTTTCGCGGCGTGTCCCTGAGCGATCAGTCCATCGCGCTTCAGGGCGGTCTGGATCTCGGCTGGGAGAGCGGCTTCTACACCGGCCTTTGGGGCTCAAGCATCGAGCCGGTGGGGTCCTCGGAGCTGGAGCTTGATCTCTACGGCGGCTATGGCGGCGAGACCGCAGGGGGCGTGGCCTATGATATCGGCTTTCTGCTCTACACCTATCCCGACCAGTCGGACTCCGCCTACGGCGAGTTCTACGGATCGCTCGGCAAGACCTACGGCCGGTTCGGCAACACGATCGGGTTCGCCTGGGCGCCCGAGCAGGACAATATCGGCAATGACGACAATCTTTACCTCTACTACGCCGGAGAAACCGCGCTGGGCACGATGGAGGGGCTGAGCCTCTCCTACAGTCTGGGCTGGGAATCCGGCGCGTTCGGGGATCTGGACGGAGACGGCGACGACAAGTGGGACTGGATGGTGGGCCTGACCTACGCCAGCTCCATCGGTCTCGATTTCGGGATCGCCTATATCGACACCACCGAAGACACCAACATCTCCGAGGAGCAGATCGTGCTTTCCATCGGCCGGGCCTTCTAGGTCTCAACAGGGCTGAAAAGGCAGCGGGGGCCGCGCATGGCGCGGCCCCCGTCTTGTTGAACGGTCCCCTGTCAAAGGGAGTCTTGTCAGAGCCGTCCCGGCCTACAGAATGAATTTCGACAGATCGGCGTTCTTCGCCAGGCTCTCCACCTTGGCCTTCACGTAGTCGGCGTCCACCACCAGACTCTCGCCTTCGCGATCAGACGCAGTGTAGCTGATCTCCTCCACCACGCGCTCCATGATGGTCTGCAGCCGCCGGGCGCCGATATTCTCCACGCTGGCGTTCACTTCGGCGGCGAAGTCAGCCACCGCGTCGATGGCGCTGTCGTCGAATTTCAGATCGAAGCCTTCGGTCTTCATCAGCGCTTCGTACTGGGTGACGAGGCTGGCTTCCGGCTCGGTCAGGATCGCCCTGAAATCGTCGCGGGTGAGCGCCTGCAGCTCCACCCGGATGGGCAGCCGGCCCTGCAGCTCGGGCAGGAGGTCGCTGGGCTTGTTCACGTGGAACGCGCCCGACGCGATGAACAGCACGTGGTCAGTCTTTACGGGGCCGTACTTGGTGGCCACCACCGCGCCCTCGATGAGCGGCAGCAAGTCGCGCTGAACGCCTTCGCGGGAGACGTCCGCGCCGCGCGCATCGGCGCGCGCGCACACCTTGTCGATCTCGTCCAGGAAGACGATGCCTTCCTCCTGGGCCAGCTTCACCGCATCGGCCTGGATCTGGCTTTCGTCGAGCAGTTTGTCGGCTTCCTCGGCGATCAGCGGCTCATAGGCGGCCTTCACGCTGGTGCGCAGCGTCTTGGTCTTGCCGCCCATGCCCTTGCCCAGAAGGTCGGAGAGATTGATCATCCCGACCCCGCCCGGCATGCCGGGAATGTCCAGCCCGCCCAGCGGCGAGGAATCGTCGGCGACCTGGATCTCGATCTCCTTGTCGTCGAGTTCGCCGTTCAACAGTTTCTTGCGAAAGCTCTCGCGGGTGGACTGTCCGGCGCCGGGGCCCACCAGCGCATCCAGAACGCGGTTCTCGGCGGCGGCGTGGGCCTTGGCCTTCACGTCCTCACGCTTTTTCTCGCGCACGATGCCGAGCGCGACCTCCACCAGGTCGCGGGCGATCTGGTCCACGTCGCGGCCCACATACCCGACCTCGGTGAACTTGGTGGCCTCCACCTTCAGGAAGGGCGCACCGGCGAGTTTCGCCAGCCGCCGGCTGATCTCGGTCTTGCCGACGCCGGTGGGGCCGATCATCAGAATGTTCTTCGGCGTCACCTCTTCGCGCAGGCCTTCCGGCAGGCGCTTGCGCCGCCAGCGATTTCTAAGCGCGATCGCCACGGCTTTCTTCGCCTCGCCCTGGCCGATAATATAGCGGTCCAGCTCGTGGACGATTTCGCGCGGGGAAAAGTCTGTCATGAAAAATCTCGTTGATATGATCGGGCTCTTTGGCGTCCATGTAGGGACGAAACGCCCGACCACCAAAGCCCGCGCCTGAAAAACGGAGCCAGACGATGAGCGACAGGCCTGCAGACCGCCCCCGTTTCCACCTTGCTTTCCCTGTCGACGACCTGGAAGCGGCCCGCCGGTTCTACGGCGAATTGCTGGGCTGCGCCACGGGCCGCGAAAGCGAGCACTGGATCGATTTCGATTTCCACGGCCACCAGATCGTCGCCCATTACAGCCCGGAAGACTGCGCCGCGGCCAAGGCCAGCGCGGTGGACGGCAAGGCGGTGCCGGTGCGCCATTTCGGTTTGCTTCTGGGCTATGAGCAGTTTGATCGCCTGGCCGAACGGTTCAAGCGGGCGGGCACACGCTTTCTCATCGATCCTTACCTGCGCTTTGAGGGCCAGGCCGGCGAGCAGAAGACCATGTTCGTGAAGGATCCCGCCGGCAATGCGCTGGAGTTCAAGGCCTTCAAGGACGATTCCCAGGTCTTCGCCACCTAGGCTGTAAGCTACCTGTAACTCTGACGCCCAAACAAAAAACGCCGCCGGACTGAGCCCGGCGGCGTTGTTTTGCGTGACGCTTAAAAAAGCCTATTCGGACTTTTCTTCGCCTTCGGCCGGGGCTTCGGCGGCCGGCTCTTCAGCAGCGGCGTCCTCGGCGGGGGCCTCTTCCGCGGCCGGCTCTTCGGCCGGGGCGTTCTTGGCTTCTTCGGCGGCCGCCTTGGCGTCGGCTTCAGCCTGCTTGCGGGCTTCTTCCTTCTCGAGGCGCTCGGCGGCGCGCTCCTTGGCTTTCTCGCCCGGCTCGCCCTTTTTCGGGTTCGTGCCGTGGGCCCATTCATAGACGCCGGCGTCCTTCAGGAAGCGGGCGACGCGATCGGTGGGCTTGGCCCCCTTCTTGATCCACTCGGCGGCCTTCTCGGTGTCCACCGCGATGCGGTTTTCATCGGTCTTGGCCAGCATGGGATTGTAGTGACCGATCTTCTCGATGAAGCGGCCATCGCGCGGCATGCGCTCATCGGCGACGACAATGCGGTAGTAGGGACGCTTTTTCGCGCCGCCACGGGCGAGACGGATTTTAACAGCCATGGTGTGTGTCCTTCAGATGAAACGGTGCTGACTATTTCTTCGGTTTGCTTGCAGGCAGGCCCGGCAACCCGCCGCCGCCCGAGCCGCCAAGGCCGGGCAGGGAGGAACCATCGGAAGCGCGACCGGGCGCCTGTCCTTTGAGTAGATCGCCGGCGGCCTGGTCGAAGCCGGGCGGCATTGCGCCGCCCATACCGCCGCCAGGCATTCCAGGCATGCCGGGAATGCCCCCCTTGCCGCCTTTCTTGCCCATCTTCTTCATCATGTCCGCCATCTGGCGGTGCATTTTGAGCAGCTTGTTGAGGTCAGGCACCTCTACGCCGGCGCCCTTGGCGATCCGTCGCTTGCGCGAGGCTTTGAGCAGGTCCGGCTTGGACCGCTCTTCAGGCGTCATGGAGAGGATCATCGCCTCCTGCCGCTTGAGCATTTTATCGTCCATGCCGGCGGCCGCCATTTGCTGCTTGGCCGCTTTGTTCATGCCGGGCAGGAAGCCCATGATCGAGCCCAGCCCGCCCATCTTCTGCAGCTGGCGCAGCTGGTCGGCCATGTCCTCCAGGTCGAACTTGCCCTTCGCCATCTTCTTGGCGAGGCGCTCGGCCTTCTCCTGGTCCACATCCTCGGCGGCGCGCTCCACCAGGGAGACGATGTCGCCGCGCCCCAGAATGCGGCCCGCCAGGCGCTTGGCGTCGAACACGTCGAGCCCGTCGACCTTTTCAGAGACGCCGAGAAACTTGATCGGCAGGCCGGTGACCCAGCGCATGGACAGCGCCGCGCCGCCCCGGCTGTCGCCGTCCATCCGCGTCAGGATCAAGCCGGTGAGTTTCAGGCGCTCGTTGAACCGGCGCGCGGTCTCCACGGCGTCCTGACCGGTCAGCGCGTCGGCCACCAGCAGGATTTCGCGCGGCCGCGAGACCTCGGAGATCTTGGCCGCCTCGCCCATCATCTCTTCGTCGATGGAGGTGCGCCCGGCGGTGTCCAGGATCACCACGTCATAGCCCTGAAGCCGGCCCGCGCTCATGGCGCGCTTGGCGATCTCCACCGCCGACTGGCCCTTCACGATGGGCAGGCAGGCGATTCCCGCCTTCTCGGCCATCTGCGCCAGCTGCTCCATGGCGGCCGGGCGGCGCGTATCGAGGGAGGCGACCAGCACCTTCTTCTTCTCGCGCTCGGAAATGCGCTTGGCGAGCTTGGCGGTGGTGGTGGTCTTGCCCGAACCCTGCAAGCCGGCCATGAGGATCGCCACCGGCGGCTCGCCGGCCAGCGCAAGCCCGTCCGGCTCGCCCTCGCCGCCCAGAAGCGAGACCAGCTCGTCATGGACGATCTTGACCACTTGCTGGCCGGGGCTGACCGAGCGGATCACGTCCTCGCCCACGGCCTTTTCGCGGACCTTCTTCACGAAGTCCTTCACGGCGGGAAGCGCGACATCGGCCTCCAGCAACGCCACGCGAATCTCGCGCAGAGCCGTGTCGACATCCTTCTCGCTGAGCGCGCCGCGCCCGGTGAGGGTGTCGAATACGCCTGTGAGCCGTTCGCTGAGTGCGTCGAACATGCGCCGCTAAGTCCAATCCGTTATCACCGTGTCACGCCTGTCGCCGGGATGCGGCAGCGGTGAGCGTACAGACACGCCGATCCCGCCCCGCTGAACGCAACGCGTCGAGCGAGGGACCTCGCCGGCCTCCGGGCGTTCACCCCCTCAGGTAAGAGAGGCGCCGTGTGCCGGAAAGGCAAGCGGATCAACGCTTGCACAAGAGCGGGAGGTCCTACGCGGGCGGGGGCGGGGAGTCAAGCGGGGACGCGAGGCGCAAGGCGGCGGCGCGACTGTCTCGCGAGTGTTTCCTCACAAGAAGACCACGTGGCTGAGCCAGATCGACAGGCCGATGCCCACCAGGATGAGCCCGCCCAGAAGCTCGGCCCGCTTGCCCAGCGCCGCGCCGACCAGGGGGCCGATGAGAAACCCGATCGTGCTGATCGCCGCCGAGACCAGACCCACCACGAGCGCGATGACCACGCTCACCCCCGACAGGCTCAGCGCGATCCCCACGGCGGCTGAGTCGATGCTTGTGCCCACGGCGGTGATCAGGGTCGTGATCGGCGTTTGAGGCCGGCGCGCGCCAGTCGCGCCAGCATCTTCACCGGCGTCTTCGGCCTCGAACGAGTCCAGGATCATCTTGCCGCCGATCACGCTCAGCAGCACCAGGGCGATCCAGTGATCAAGAGCGGTGACGAAGCCAGCGAAGGTGAAGGCCAGAAGCCAGCCGGCCAGACACATCAGGCCTTCGACGCCGCCAAAGACCAGCCCGTTGCGAACCGCTTCCAGCGGCGCGATCCGGCGTTTCACCGCGCCGCGCGCCACCGAAGCGGCGAAGGCGTCGCCGGACAGGCCGACCGCAGTGAGCCCGAGAGTGAGGGATGCAAGCATGACCGGCCGCTTTCAGGGTTGGGCCGCGAACCTGCGTCGCGCCCCCACCGCCGGTCAAGACGCGCGGGGCGCCGGGCGGGATATCTCTGGGGGCTTGTCCTCGCGCGCGGGGAGCGCGGGGACCCGGTTCGGCCTCGCCGCTCGCATGATTTCGTGCGCTTTAGCCAAGCCGGTTCCCGGTCCGATCCCCGGCTTCAGGCCGGGGGCGGAACCGGGATCCACGGCGCTATAAGTGTCTGGCGCTGCAGCTACGGCTCGGCTGGCTTTGCGTTTCGCTCTGATGCGCCGCAGATCCCGGTCTTTCCCCGGCTTGAAGCCGGGGATGAAACCGGGAACCGGGTAGGGCGATTTGCGGAACGCAAAAAAACTTATCCGCCCCCTCTCTGCCCGCCCCCATAATACGCCCGTCATCTCGCAGGCGAGGCCGTTCCGGAGCGTCCTGTTCGGGCGGGATGACGGGGTGTCCCGAGTGAGTTCCGGCTAACGCACCGGTCCGCGAAGCGGCGGGTTAGGGGTAGACGGGGAGGTTCCGTTGAGTCCCGCTGACCGAAAAATCACCTCAGCGGCGCGGGGGTCGTATCCGGCCTCCAACACACAAAAGAGACACGGCCTGGATCCTCCCGCGCCGCCCTCGCCATCCTCACAGCCTCGCGCAAACCTTGCGGCGGGCGGTTTTTGCATGCCTGCCCTGCCGCCCCGCCTTGCGCTCCCCGCCGCCGTGGTGTCCCTTTTCGCGGCTTGAAACAACGGAGCATATCCATGCAGCTGCACCAGGCGTCCTGGCCGGAAGTCGAGGCCTATCTGAAACGCTCCAAAGGAATCGTCATCCCTGTGGGCTCCACCGAGCAGCACGGGCCCAACGGGATGGTGGGCACCGATGCGATCTGCCCTGAATTGATCGCGCGCGAAGCCGGCGACGAGGCCGGGTTTCTGGTGGGGCCGACCTTCAATGTGGGCGTGGCCCAGCACCATCTGGGCTTTCCCGGCTCCATGACGCTTAGGCCCTCCACCATGATTGCGGCGGTCAATGACTGGATCGACTCGCTGGTGCGCACGGGCTTTCGGCGGATTTATTTCCTCAACGGCCATGGCGGCAATATCGCCACGCTGGGCGCTGCATTCGCGGAAAGCTATTCGGCCTGGTCGCTGGACGGCGACGCCTGCCCCTATCAGCTCAGGCAGACCAATTGGTGGATGTTGCCGGGCATCATGGACCTCTGCCGCACGATGTTTCCTGAAGGCCACGGCTCCCACGCCACCGCCAGCGAGGTGGCGCTGACCTATTACGCTTATCCCGATGCGGTGAAGACCGTGGAGATGAGCCCGAAAATCGCGCCGGACGGGCCGTTCACCGACGCCGCCGACTATCGCAAGCGCTTTCCCGACGGCCGGATCGGCTCGGACCCCAGCCAGGCCACTGCGGAAAAGGGCGAGCGCATCGCCGCGGCGGCGCGCAAGGCGCTGATCGGCGAGGTCACCGCGTTCTTCGAGGGCTGAGGCCCGTACGCCTGATGATCGCTTGATGACACCTTGATGAAACGGGCCTGCGTCCCCTTCCCCGGCGCGCGGCGCGGCGCTAAAGACTCAGGCGAGATCATCGAAGAAGGGGTTCGACCCATGGCTATGCGATTCATCCCCGTCAGCGCGCTTGCGCTTGTGCTCATGGCGTGCGGCGAAACCGGAACTCCGGACGAGACCGCGCCCGACGCATCTGAAGCGCCCGCCATGGCTGCGGATAGCGATGCTGCGGCGCTGGCGGCCGGCGAGAGTGCTGAGGCGGCGCGCCCGCAAGGCGAAGAGCAAGCCACCGTAGACGACGGCCCCTCGCCGCTGGACCGGGCGGCGCGCGATGCCTGCATGGCGGGCGATGACGGCTTCGCCGATGCGCTTCCCGAGGGCGCCGGCTTCGCCTCGCGCGGCGCCGATGCGCGCGTTCACGCAGCCTGGAAGCTTGAGGGCGAGACCGGTGAGGCGATCGTGCACACGCCGTCGCTCGAGCCCGATGCACGCCTCACCTTTGACGGCGCCGTAGCCGATTTCCTGCGCCGGAACATGACTTCGGGCTTTGACCGCACCGGGCTCACGGGGGCTTTCCGATCCCGTGACGGGCGCTTCTGTGTTGTGCAGACCGAGACCGAAGCGGTCGAGGCCCTGCGCGCCGCGACGCTCGCCGCCCAGGGCGTGCGCGAGTCTTCGGGCGGCTAGGCGAGACGTCTAGAGGGCGACCACCGCGCCGTCACGCACATCGATGGCGACGGGTTTCAGCGCGGATTTTCCCGCCGGGCCGCCGACGCAGGCTCCGCCGTCCACCTCGAAGCTCGCCCCGTGAAACGGGCAGACGATGAAGCGGCCTTCGCTCACCAGCGTCTTACCCGAGGGCAGGCAGAGGGGCCGGCCCTGGTGGGGGCAGACATTGATGAAGGCGCGCACCGTCTCGCCGGAGCGCACGATCAGGATCGGTAGCGCCTCGTAATCTGACGGAAGGCCGCCGGGATCCGGGATGTCGGCGAGTTTGGCCAGCACCGTGCCGGGCGCCGGGCGCGTTTCGTCCAGGCTCAAGACAGCCCCGCCGGCGCTTTCAGCGTCCATTTGAACGGCATCCAGAACACCTCGCCGAACAGCTCGGCTTTCGCGTAGGGGTCTTGAGCCAGGATGTCGCGCAGCGCCGCCTCGTCATCGGCCTCCACGACCAAAAGCGAGCCGGCGGGCCGGCCTTCGCCGTCCAGAAGCGGCCCGCCCATCTTCACCGGGGAGTCGTCGGCGCCCGCCCACGCGAGATGCGCCTCGCGATTATCCAGGCGGAGCTGAAGCGCTCCGGCGCGATCGGTGCAGGTGACGGCGAACAGCATGGCGAGGTCCTTCGAAATTCACGCGGTGTCAGGCGGTGCTCAGGCGGTTTCGGGTTTGAACGGGCGGGCGAGCAGCGCCTCGATGGCGCGGTCCACCGATAGGGCGCCGGACAGCACCGCGTCCACCGCCGCGCAGATCGGCATGTCCACGCCGTGCTTTTTCGCCAGCGCCACCACGGCCGGAGCGGTGGCGACGCCTTCGGTGACGGCGTTGCGCGCCGCCATGATGTCGGCCAGCGCCTCGCCGCGGCCCAGCGCCAGGCCGCAGGACATGTTGCGCGATTGCGGCGAGGAGCAGGTGAGCACCAGATCGCCCAGCCCGCACAGGCCCGCCAGCGTTTCGCGCCGTCCGCCCAGCGCCTCGCCGAGCCGGGTCATTTCCGCAAAGCCACGCGCGATCAGGGCGGCGTGGGCCGATTTTCCGAGCCCCTTGCCCTCCACAATGCCGGCTGCGATGGCGAGCACGTTCTTCACCGCGCCGCCGGCTTCCGCGCCGATGAGATCATCGCTCAAGTACGGCCGGAAGGCCGGCGAACCGATGGCCGCCATGAGCGCTTCGCCCAGGGTTTCGTCTTCGCACGCCAGCGTCACGGCGGTGGGCAGGCCTTTGGCCACGTCGATCGCGAAGCTCGGTCCCGACAGCACGGCGGCGCGCGCGCCTGGCACGGTCTGGCGCAGAACATCCGTCATCAAAGCCAGGCTGCCCTGCTCGAAGCCTTTGGCGCACAGGACCACCGGAAAGCCGTCGGTGAGCTCGGGCCCCAGCGCTTCAAGCGTCTTGCGGGCATGCTGGGCGGGCGTCACCAGAAGCGCGGCGTCGCAGGCCGCGGCGTCGGCGAGAGCTGAGCTGGCGCGGATGCGCTCATGGAGCGTGACGCCTTTTAGAAACGCCGTGTTTTCGCGCGTGGTGTTGATCGCCTCGCAGACCTCGGGCTCGCGCGCCCACAGGACGACATCGCGCCCGGCGCTAGCGGCGGTCTGCGCCAGGGCGGTGCCCCAGGCCCCGGCTCCGATCACGGCGATGGTCTGCATGAAACTCCCCCTCACGCTTTCGGGCCCTTGCGTCCGGCCCCGCTCGCCGGATCGGCGCTGGCGGCTGCGGCGTCCAGCGGCCAGCGCGCCCGCGCCGGCGCATCCAGAGCGTCCACAAGCCCCAGCGCCAGGCGTTCGGCGCCGGCCAGCGCGATCATGGCGGCGTTATCGGTGCAGTATTTCATCGGCGGCGCAACCCGCTCGAACCCGCGCGCCTCCGCCGCCTCGCGCAAGGCCTCGCGCACAGCCGCGTTGGCTGCGACCCCGCCCGCGACGACCAGCACCTTGCGCGCGCCCAGCCGGCCGGCGACCTGATCCATGGCGCGGCCTGCGCGCTCGGCGAGATGACGGGCGATGGCGCTCTGAACCGCAGCGGAAAGGTCGGCGCGGTCGGTGTCGGTTGGCCCTTCAAGCCCGTCCCAGACGCGCCGCGCCGCGGTTTTCAGGCCTGCGAAGGAGAAATTGCAGCTTTTGTCCTTGAGCAGCATGCGCGGCAGGGTGAACCGGTCCGGATCTGCGCTCTGGTTGGCATGGCGCTCCACGGCGGGACCGCCGGGAAAGCCCAGCCCCATCACCTTGGCGGTCTTGTCGAAGGCTTCGCCGGCCGCATCGTCGATGGTGGAGCCCAGCCGCGTCATGGCGCCCACGCCCTCCACCAGCACCAGCTGGGTGTGCCCGCCGGAGACCAGAAGCAGCAGATAGGGAAAATCGAGGCTTTGCGTCAGGCGCGGCGACAGGGCGTGGCCTTCCAGATGATTGACCGCGATGAGGGGTTTTCCGGCGCCCAGCGCAATGCCCTTGGCGGTCATCAGCGCCGCCATCACCCCGCCGATCAGGCCCGGCCCGGAGGTGGCGGCTACGGCGTCCATGTCGTGAACCGTCAGCTGCGCCTGGCTCAGAACCTGGCGCGCCAGCTGGTCGATCCGCTCGGCGTGGGCGCGCGCCGCGATCTCCGGCACCACCCCGCCATAGGGTGCGTGATCGGCGTTCTGGCCCAGCACCGCCTCGGCCAGCACGGTCACCGAACCATTCGCATCGCGCCGCACAATCGCAGCCGCGGTGTCGTCGCAGCTCGATTCCAGACCGAGCACTGTGAGCGCGCGCGGCGTTGATACGGGTTGCGGGTTTTGTTGAGCATGGGATAACGCCATGATCTGTCGTTAGCGCCCGTCCGGCGCGCTGACAATCATCCGATGAAGCCGCTCGCGCTTAAAACCTCAGGAGTCGCCCCTTGTCCCAGCCGATGGCCCCCATGGCGATCGCCACACGCACCTCGCCGCTCGCCATGGCCCAGTCCCTGGACGTTCAGGCCCGCCTCGCCGCCGCCACCGGGCGGGACAAGGAGTCCGACTTCCCTATTCTGGGCATGAAGACGACCGGTGACCGGATCACCGACCGCGCCCTTCTGGAGGCCGGCGGCAAGGGCCTGTTCACCAAGGAGCTGGAGACGGCTTTGCTCGCCGGCGAGGCGCGCTTTGCGGTCCACTCCATGAAGGACGTGCCCACCAAGTTGCCCGAGGGGCTGGAGATCGCCGCGATCCTCGAACGTGAAGATCCCCGCGATGTGCTGCTCACCCGCGACGGGACCAGTCGCATCGAGGACCTGCCGCAGGGCGCGGTGCTGGGCACCGCCTCCATCCGGCGCCAGTCTCAGGCGCTGGCCCTTCGCCCGGACCTTAAAATCGTTCTGTTGCGCGGCAATGTGGACACCAGGCTTGAAAAGCTGCGCTCGGGCGAGGTGGACGCCACCTTCCTGGCGCGCGCCGGCCTGCGCCGGCTGGGCCGCGCCGAGGCCGAGCGTGAGCCGCTCGCTCCGGAAGCCGTGCTGCCGGCGCCCGCTCAAGGCTGTGTCGGGATCGAGATCCGCTCCGACGACGACGAGGCGCGCGAGATTCTCAAGGCGCTCGACCACAGCGCCAGCCATGTCTGCGCCGCGGCGGAGCGGGGCTTCCTCGCCGCGCTCGACGGATCCTGCCGCACGCCCATCGCCGCCTACGCCATGCTGGAGGGACAGACATTGCATCTGCGCGGAGAAGCCCTGTCACCGGACGGGATGATGCGCTGGGCCGATGAAAGCCGTGACACGATGCAAGGCGCCGATCCGGCCGAGGCCGCAAGGTTCGGCTATGCGCTGGGCCTGTCGGTGAAACAGGCCGGCGGCGAGGCGCTGGCGCGCGCCGTGGCCGAATCCACTTGAAACCCGTCCTCGTCACCCGCGCCGAGCCCGGCGCCGCGCGCACCATGAAGCGCCTTCGCGCCCGCGGCGTCACGCCGATCAACGCCGCGACGGCGCGCATCGCCTATCGCGAGGCCACGCTCAATCTGGACCGTGTCTCTGCGCTCGCCTTCACCAGCCCCAACGGCGTCGACGCCTTTGTGCACAACAGCGACCGGCGCGATCTGCCGGTGATGGCGGTGGGCGCGGTGACTGCGGCGGCGGCGCGCGCGGCCGGCTTCGCCTCTGTGACCAGCGCTGACGGCGACGGCGCGGCGCTGGTGCGCCTGATCGCCTCGGCGCCGCCCGACGGTCCGGTGCTGCATATCAGCGGCGCCGCCCAGGCCTTTTCGCTGACCGAGGCGCTGGCCGGGATCGGCGTGCGGGCTGGCGTGCAGATTCTCTACGACGCCGTGGAGACAGGCGCGCTGGAGCCCGAAGTCGTCGACGCGCTTGAGGCCGGCGCGATTATCCTGGTGCATTCTCCGCTGGGCGCGGCGCGCTTTGCAGCCCGCGTTGAAGAGGCCGGCTGCAGAACGGCGTTGGCGTGCTGCCAGGTGGCGGCCATGTCGGCCAAAGCCGCCGCCCCGCTGGCGGACACGCCGGCGGGCCGGGTGGTGAGCGCCGAAACGCCCGACGAAGAAGCGCTTTTCAGGGTGCTGGATCAGATGCTGGCCAAATCCTGATTGGCGCCCGAATCCGGGTCTGCTCGACGTCTGAGGTAGACTGCAGCCCGCCGCGCGCCCGGTTTCCAGCGTCCGCGACGCAGCCTAGACTGCCTTGGCAAAGAGGAACGCCATGAGCGATAGCGACAAACCCGAAGACGAAAAGGCGCAAGCCAGCCGGCCCGGCGACGCCGAGCCGGTGGACGCTGAATTCGAGCCCGCGCCGGACGCCTCCGCCGAACCTTCCAAGGACAAGCCGAAAAGATCTGGCGGCGCAGGCGGACTGAAGGTTTTTCTCTTCGTGGTGCTGGCCGCTTCCATCGGGGGCGCGACAGGTTATGGCCTGTCGCGCTATCTGCCCGCCCTGTCAGGGCCCGCAGCTTCCGGACCTGGCGCTCAGACGGCTGCGCTGGAAGCGCGCATCGTGGCGCTGGAATCGCAGAGCGCGCCGGATCTGGCGGGGCTGACCGAACGGGTTTCGCGCCTTGAAAGCGTGACACAGGCGCGCGAGGGGCTGTCCAGCCGGGTCGATACGCTGGCGGCGTCCCTGAACAGGCTGGAGCGCGAGATCGCGTCCGGCGCGTCTGCGGCCGGGGACGGCGCGCAGGGAGAGGGGTCGAGCGATGGTCAGGCTGGGGGGCAAGCCGCGTCCGGCCCGGCCCTGGCCGCGCTTGAAACCCGCATCAATGACGCGTTCAACGAAGTTCAGGACAGGCTGGACGCGCTGGCGGGCGATGTCGAGACCGCCCGCAGCGAGGCCGACGCCGCCCGCTCCGCCGCGCAACAGGCCAACGCCGCGATTGGCGGCCTCAGCACAGGCCAGAGCGAGACCGGCGCGCCGTCCGATCAGCGCCTGGCGGCGCTCTCGGGACGGATCGACGCCCTCGCCGAGCAGGTCTCCGGCCTGCCCGTCGCCGCGCCTGCCGACGCCGCCTCGCAGCAAGCCGTCGACGCGATTCAGACCCGCCTGCGCACGCTGGCCGAGGATGTTTCAGAGCTTTCCGGCCGTGTCGCCGCGCTGGAAAGTGCTTCGCCGCCGCGCGATACGGGCGCGCAATCGACCTCTGAACCGGTTGATCTGGCCGCCCGCGCGCTGGCGTTCGCGGCTTTGACCGAAGCCGCGTCGGGGTCGCAGGCCTTTGCGGTGGAGCTCGAAGCGCTCGCCCGTGCCTGGCCGGGCGCGCCGGGGCTTAGCGATTTGCGCTCGGTGGCGCGCGAAGGCGCCCCGACACCGGACCGGTTGTCGGAGACCTTCCCGGCCGAGGCGCTGAGCGAGGCGACCGGTGAGATGCGCACCTATTTCGGCGTTCTGCGCGTTGCGCGTGAGCAGAATGAAGGTCCGGCCGCCGCCATCGAGCAGGCTCTGGCCGAGGACGACCTGTCCGAGGCCGCGCGCATCGTGGCGGCGCTGGACGCGCCGGGGCTCGCCGCCGTCGAGGGTTGGCGCGCCGGCCTTGCCGCGAGGCTTCGGGTCCGCGAGGCCCTGAGTGAGCAATCCGCCGCGCTGGCGGCTGCAGGAGACCGCGAATGATCCGCCTGGTCCTCACTGTCGTTCTTTGCGTCGTCACTGCGGTGATCGCGGTCTTCCTCACGCTCAATCCGGGCCTGGTGACGATTGAGTTTCTGGGCGTGAACGCCGAGGCGCCGTTTGCGCTGGCCGCCGGCGCCCTGATCCTGGCCACCTTCCTTCTGGTGTTCGGCTGGTGGCTCGTCGCCAAGGTGTGGGGCGCGCCCGACGCGTTTCGCAAATTCCGCAAGGGCCGCCGGCGCGAGCAGGGCTTCGACGCGCTGGAGCGCGCGCTGATCGCTTCGGCCGCCGGGCAGGGCTCGCTGGCGGTGCGCCAGGCCTCGCGCGCCGAGGCGCTGCTGGACCGTCCGGCTTTGTCGCGCCTTCTGGCGGCGCGGGCCGCGGAAGCGGCGGGCGATCTGGAAAGCGCGCAAATCCATTATGAGTCCATGCTGGAGGACCAGAAGACCCGTCTTGTGGCGCAGCGCGGGCTGACCAATATCGCTGAAGCGCGCGGCGAGCCGGCGCGCGCCATCACCTATGCGTCGGACGCGTTTGAGCGGGCCGGCGGCGCGCGCTGGGCCTATGACTCGCTGTTTTCAAACCAGATCGCCGATGCGCGCTGGGCCCAGGCCGAGGCCACGTTGAGCGAGGGCGAGCGGCGCGGCCATGTGGAGACGGTCGAGGCGCGCCGGGTGCGCGCGGTGCTGCTGACCGCCGAAGCCCGGCGGATGGAGGGCGAGGATCCCGAAACCGCCGCGAAGCTGGCCGAGCGCGCCGCCGACGCGTCGCCGGGCTTCGCTCCGGCCGCCGAGCTCGCCGGGCGCCTGCTCGCCACCGCGCGGCGCCACCGCAAGGCCGCCGACATTCTGGAGGAGGCCTGGAAGCGCCATCCTCACCCGGCGCTGGCGCGGGCCTATGGCGATTTGCGAAAATCCGACACCAGGGCCAAGCGCGCAGAGCGCCTGCGCGCGCTGGCGGCCCTGAATTCCGATCACCGCGAAAGTCGGCTCCTGCGGGTTGAGACCGCCATCGACCAGGCCAATCCCGAAGGCGCGCGCGCCGACCTGTCGCCGCTCTTGGCCCAGCCGCCGGTGTCAGCGCGGGTGTGCGTGCTGGCGGCCCGCCTCGATCAGCTGGAAGGCGATGAAGCGGGGGCGCGCCGCTGGATGGCGCGCGCGGCCCATGCGCCGGGCGAGGCGGACTGGTCGGACATCGACGAGGCGGGCGCCGCCTTCACTTTCACCGACGCCGACTGGACGCGCATGGTCCACGCCTGGGGCCGGGATCAGCGCCTGATCCATCCGCGCCACGAGCGCTTCGAGATCCCCGCCGCCGCGGCGCCGGAAAGCGCCCTGCTGGAGCCGCCGCGGGCCCGCCCAGCGGTCGGCGGCGCGTCCTCGCAAGCCAGCCCCGCCGCCACTGCATCAGATGCTGTATCCGCAGCCGGGGGCGGGGGCGACAAGCGCGATTCAAGCTTCTATGAACCGGGGCGCGCGCCGGATGATCCGGGCGTGGACAATCAGAAACCGTAGCTGAAGGCCCCGCCATGGACGACGCACGCGCGCACCGGCGCCTGATCATCGGGGTTACAGGCGGCTCGGCTTCCGGCAAGACCGAGATCGCCCGGGCCAGCGCGCGCAGGGCATCGCCCCTTTCGGCGCTGGTGCTGGCCGAGGACGATTATTACGGCGATCACGGTTCCAAGCCGGATTTTGATCCCGCCCATTTCAATTTCGACCATCCGGCGTCGCGCGATCACGCGCTTCTGGCTCAGCAGCTGGCGGCGCTGAAAGCGGGCTCCGCGGTGGACGCGCCGATCTATGATTTCACCATCCACCGCCGCCGTTCCGACACCCGCCGTATCGAGGCGGCCGACATCATCGTGGTGGAGGGCATTCATCTGTTCTGCACCGAGGCGGTGCGCACCCTGTTTGATCTGAGGGTCTTTGTGGAGGCGCCCGACGATATCCGGCTCGCCCGCCGGCTTCTGCGCGATGTGAACGAGCGCGGCCGCACCGCCCATTCGGTTGTGAGCCAGTACTTACGCACCGTCCGGCCCATGCACCATGAATGGACCGCGCCCGGGCGCGAGCACGCCCATCTGGTGATTCGCAATGACGCCGCCGCCGCCCGCCCGGCCGACCATCTGAACGCCTTCTTCACGGCCCTCGCTGAGCCGGTGGCCCAGGCGATCGACCGCTTCAAGCAAGGCGCCCCGGCCCGCTAATCGCCGCGCTTCATTACCCGCTTGCAGCTCCGCGCGTTCGAAGCTAGGTTCCGCGCCCTGTGGAGACAGGCCCCTCGGGGCCCCTGTCCCGGGCCGCTTTAGCTCAGCTGGTAGAGCAACGCATTCGTAATGCGTAGGTCAGGTGTTCGAGTCACCTAAGCGGCACCATTTTCCTCCCCTCGCGCGCTGTCGGACCACGCTCCAGGTCAGGCCACTCGTCTTGTGGCGGGTTTCGAGGCTCGCCGCGCCGCAACCCTGCTCCAGAAAATCTTTGAGGCAACAATTCCGCCTTGCCGTGTGTGAGCCTTCGCCGGGCGTTGGCGGGCCTGCGCCGGCTCCGGGCGTGATCGCGTGGTCGGCGGTTAACCTCAATGAACGTTTTGAATATCATCTGATCGGGGGTCGGCCATGGCGCCGGGGCGCTTGTATCTGCTGGCTTTGAATCGGGGTCTAACGGTCGACCCAGCCAGCGAGGCTCGTCCGGATACGGGGCGTTTCAGGTCCGCCGGCGCCGTGAAACGGCCGACCGCTGGACCTCGTTAACGATTTTATCCTTAATTATTCCTTACTTTGCCGCAAGAGGCGTGTTAGATACCCCTTACAAGTGTTATTTTGGGGTCGCCACCATGCGCAAGTTTCTTCGGTCCGGTTCGGCTATCGCCGCGGTTCTGTCTCTGGCTTTCGCCGCTGAGGCGTCTGCAGACGGCGGTCAGATCACGCTGCAATCTCAGGCCGTATCGTCAACTGAAAGCGGACTTGAGCGCTCGGGCGATCGCCTTTCTCCCAGCTACGGCCCGATTTCGCCGTTCTATGGTCCGATCTCGCCCTTCTACGGTCCGATTTCTCCCTTCTACGGCCCGATCTCACCGTTCTATGGGCCGATCTCACCGTTCTATGGGCCGATCTCACCCTTCTACGGCCCGATTTCTCCCTTCTACGGCCCGATCTCACCGTTCTATGGGCCGATCTCACCCTTCTACGGCCCGATCTCACCGTTCTATGGGCCGATCAGCCCGTTCTATGGTCAGATCTCGACGTCCGGCGACGAGATTTCGCCGGTCGTCGGCGAGTTCAGCCCGCTCTGGGGTTCGATCTCACCGTTCTACGGCCCGATCTCGCCGTTCTACGGCCAGATCTCACCCTTCTGGGGTCAGATCAGCCCGTTCCATAGCGAGTTGAACCCGTTCTACGGCGAGATCTCACCGTTCTGGGGTCAGATTTCGCCCTTCTGGGGTCCGATTTCCCCGTTCGAAGGCGACGTCTCGGCGTTCTGGGGTTCGATCTCACCCTTCTATGGCCCGATTTCTCCTTTCTACGGCCAGATCTCTCCGTTCTGGGGTGAGATCGGACCGTTCTGGGGTCAGATTTCGCCCTTCTGGGGCCTGATCAACGAGGACGGCTCAACCGAGCGCCTCGGCGATCTGGTGACCGCGCTCGAGACCCTGTTCGGCGAGGCGGAGACGGTGTTCGGCACGGCGATCGCCGAACAGACCGGTGAGGGCTTCGAGGCTGGCTTCCTGGACGCTCTTCTGGCCAAGTACGGTCTCGATCTGTCCGACCCGGACAGCCTTCTGGACGCCGACGCCGGACTGCGCGATGCATTCTTCCTGGACTTCTATGACGGTCTGATGAGCTTCGCCGGGACCGACCACGCCGACCACTGGATGGCGTTGACCGGCTGGTCTCCGGCGCTTTCCCAATCGGTGGACGGCGGCCGCGGGGTCACCGTGGGCCTTCTCGATCTGACGCGTCGGACCACGCTGGCTTCCGGGTCTGAATGGCGTGACGCCATCGCTGACTTCCAGATCCTGCACGGTGAAGCGGTGGCGAGCCTGATCGCCGCGCCCCATGACTATACCGGAGCCATGGGCGTCGCCCCGAACGTTCGCCTGCGCAGCTTCAATCCGTATGACGAGACGCTGACCGCCGGCTGGGAAGACGTGACCACGGGCGTGAAGCGCCTGACCCGGCGCGGCTCGGACATTGTGAACCTGTCGCTCGGCGTGCCGGGAGCCACGTTCGACCAGGGCTGGAGCGACGTGTTCAGCGAACGCGCGGTCCTGCGCCATGGCGAGGACGCGCTCTTCGTGTTCGCCGCGGGCAATGACGGCGTCGCGCAGGAGAGCGATATCGACTGGACCGGCGCCCTGTCGGTTGAAAATCTGATCATCGTCGGGTCGGTGAGCCCGCTGGGAAATCTCTCCAGCTTCTCCAACCGTCCCGGTGAGGCCTGCTTCACCATTGAGGGCGAGTGCGGCGAAGGCCAGCGCCTCATGGACCGCTTCATCACCGCGCCCGGTGAATTGCTGCTGGTCGATGACGGCCAGGGCGGTACGATGCGCGTGACAGGCACCTCCTTCGCCACCGCGCTGGTGAGCGGCGCCGCGGCGCTGGTGAAGGGCGGCTGGAACTGGCTCGACGGCCCGGACATCTCCTACGTTCTGCTGGAATCGGCCCACGACGCCGGCGATCCGGGCACCGACGCGGTCTTCGGGCGCGGCGTTCTGGATATTCGCGCCGCCATGCAGCCTCTCGACCCCGCAGATCTGGTGTTCTTCGATGCGCGTGGCCGCGCCCACCCCACCGCGAATATGCGCGTTCTGGCGGGCGGCGTTTTGCGCGGCATCAAAAGCGGCCGCGGTCTCGCCGTGTTCGAAGGCGTGAACGACACCTATCGCGATTTCGAGATCTCGCTGTCCACCCTGATCACCGAGATTCAGCAGAGCGACATGGGCGAGGTCGGCGCCACCGAGGCGTGGATCGCAGAGCAGAGCCGCGCCGGGCTGACCTCGTTCTCCAGCCAGGCCGAATCCACCCGGCCGCTCGCACGCTCCGGCGATATGACGGTCACCGCGTTCGCGTCCGAATCTGATCCGATGGAGACGCAGTCGGCTGATGCGCTGGACTTCCAGGCCGGCGTGCGGGTCGAGAACGCCGTCACCGGACGCCGGTTTGAATTCGGCGCCGGGGAAGGCGCGTTCGCGCTGTCCGGCCAGTCGGGCTTCAACCTGTTCGCCGACCACCGCCCGCTCTCGGGCGGGGTGAACCCGGTGCTGGGCTTTGCTTCGGGCGGGGCCTATCTGGCCGCTTCGGCGCCGGTGGGCGAGAACACCCGCTTCACCGCCGGTGTGACCACCGCCCATGACGAGCGACAGTACACCGATCCGTTCACCGGCGAGGAGCACGGTATGATCGCCGGCATCGACGCCTACGTCGCCACCGCGATCAACGCCGCTCTGACCCATACGCTCACCGACACCGTCACGATCGGCGCCGGCTATACCCGCCTGATGGAGCGTGACGCGCTTCTGGGCGCCCAGGGTGCGGGCCTGATCGGCTTTGGCGGCGGGGCCGCCACCGACGCCGCAACCGTCAACGCCCAGATCCTTCTGGGCGCTGCGACCACGCTGGACGCTTCGGCGACCCTGGGCCGCACCGCGGCCACCGGGTTTAACGCTTCGGCGGTGTCACTGAGCGAGGCGGCGATGTCCACCGCCTGGCAGGTGAGCGTCACGCGCGCCGGCGTGTTCGGGACGCAAGGTGGGCTTCGCGCCAGCCTGATCCAGCCCCTGCACATGGAAAGCGGTGCGCTGAATTATGCCGTCATGAACGTGACCGACCGCACCACTGGCGCTCTGGGCCTGAATGAAGAGCGCTGGGCCCTGGGCGGCGAGCGCCGGATGATCGGCGAGCTGCTTTATGAAGGCCCCGCCTTCGGCGAGTCTGGCGCCTACGGCCTGTTCGTGCGCGCCGAGACCGAGGCGGGCGCCGCCGGCGGCGTGCGGTTCAACGTTCGCTTCTAGGGCGGACCGATTGCTGACAATGACAGGCCGGCGGCGTGGAGCCGCCGGCCTTTTCATGTGCCCGAACCAGGCCGTGGAGCGCCGCCGTCCAGATGTGTGACCCTAAGTTAACTCTATGATAAAGAAACGGTTTCTTAACCGTATTTCCTAAGCGGTTGCTCATCCTACTCCCCCATTGTGGTCTCACAGGCAGCAATTTTGGGGGGTCAAGAAATGACCGCTTATCTGAAGACAAGTGTCGCCATCGCCGGCCTGCTCGCCGGACTGGGGTTCGTCGGCGCCGCGCACGCGGCCGAAGCGCCGCCGGCCGGCGACAGAGCCGACGTCACGCCGTTCTACGGCGCGATCAGCCCGTTCTATGGATCAATCTCGCCCTTCTGGGGGTCGATCAGCCCGTTCCATGGCGAGCTCAATCCCAATTACGGGACGATCTCGCCGTTCTGGGGCTCCATTTCGCCCTTCTGGGGGTCGATCAGCCCGTTCTACGGGTCGATCTCGCCCTGGTGGGGCTCGATCAGTCCGTTCTATGGATCGATCTCGCCGTTCTGGGGCTCGATCTCACCGTTCTGGGAAGAGGCCGGCCCGCTCTGGGGCCAGATCGACGCCCAGTGGGGCTCGATCTCTCCCTTCTCCGAGGCCGATCTCGACGCGCTGGCCGGTGACCTGAACGAGCTCTTCACACAGGCCGAACTGGTGTTCGGCGGCGCTGTTCTCGAACAGACCGGACGCAGCTTCGACGACGCCGTCCTGGCGCCGCTGCTCGAACACTACGGGCTGGACCTGTCGAGCCCTGAGAGCCTTTCGGACATGACGGCCTCCCAGCGCGCGGAATTCTTCCTCGCCTTCTATGACGGGCTGATGGCCTATTCCGGCGTTGACCGCGTTGACCACTGGATGGCCACTGCGCGCTGGTCCCCGGCGATCGCCGAGGCCGCGGGTCTGGGCGACCGGGTGACGATCGGGCTTGTGGACTCCGCCTTCAGCGCTGACGACATCACCGTGCGCACCTCAAAAGGCGGCGACGAATCCGGTTCGGTGGCGCACGGCGCCGCCGTGGCGAGCCTGATCGCCTCTGCGCACGACGGCGAGGGCCTGATGGGCGTCGCGCCGAACGCTGTGCTGCGCACCTACAACCCGTTCGACGAAACCATGACGGCTGACTGGGACGCTGTGACCGAGGGTGTTCTCATGCTCTCGCGCCAGAAGGTCGACGTCCTCAATCTCTCGCTCGGGGTTTCAGGCTGGACTTTCCACGAAGGCTGGCGCGACGTTTTCTCCGACAGACAGGTCGCCAATCTGAGCGACTCGGTGCTGTTCGTGATCGCCGCGGGCAATGACGGCGCGGTTCAGTCCGCCGACGTGGACTGGACCGGCCTGGCCGCACCCGACAACCTGCTTGTGGTGGGGTCCGTCGGTCCGGGCGGGGTCATTTCCGGCTTCTCCAACCAGCCGGGCGAGGCTTGTCTGACCCAAGGCGGCGCGTGCGCCGACGGCTTCCGCCTGATGGACCGTTTCCTGGTGGCGCCGGGCGAGCTCATGCTGGTCTCCGACGGTCAGGGCGGCGTCACGCGCCTGAGCGGAACCTCCTTCGCCGCGCCCGTGGTCAGCGGCGCGGCGGCTCTGGTCAAGAGCCGCTGGCTCTGGCTGGAAGCGCCGGACATCGCCGATGTCCTGCTGGACTCCGCGCGCGATCTGGGCGCGCCCGGCACGGATGCGGTGTACGGCCGCGGCCTCCTCGACGTTGATGCGGCCCTGTCTCCGCTCGATCCGGCCAATCTGGTCTTCCTCGACAAAAACGCGCAGCCGTCCGGCTGGGCCGGCCTGTCGCTGTTGACCGGCGCCCTGAGCTTCCATGCGGACGTGGGCGAGGACACGGTGATCATGTTCGAGGCCATCAACGACACCTATCGCGATTTCCGGGTGTCGCTGGATGATCTGATCATCAGCCAGGACGAGCTCGATCTCGGCGACAATCAGGCGGCTCAAGCCTGGATCGAGGAGCAGACCCGTCCGGGCGCCGGAAACGGCGCGAAGTTCACCAGCGCCGCCCCGGTGACGCGCACGCTGTCGGCGCGGGGCGACCTGTCCGTCTCCGCGTTTGCGGCTGAGGCGGACCCGCGCGCGCACCGCTCCCAGGAGCGCCTCGGCTTTCAGGCCGGCGTGCGCATCGAGAACGCCGCCACGGGCCGCCGTTTCGAGGCCGGGGCCGGCGAGGGTGCGTTCGCGCTGTCCTCCGGGCCGGACTTCGGTCTGTTCTCCGATCACCGCCCGCTGTCCGGCGGCGTCAATCCGGTGCTCGGCTTTGCTTCCGGGGGCGCCTATGCGGCGCTCAGCACGCCGCTCGGCGCGCAGACCCGGTTCACCACCGGCGTGACGCGTGCGGAGGATCCGTACAGCTATGTCGATCCGTTCACCGGCGAGGAACGCGGTGCGCTTCCGGGCCTGGAGGCCTACGCCGCCACGGCGATCAACGCTGGCCTGACCCGGATCGTCGGCGAACGCCTGACGCTGGGCGCATCCTATACCCGCCTTATGGAGCGTGACGGGCTCCTGGGAGCGCAGGGCGCGGGTCCGGTCTCGTTCACCGGCGGGTCGGCGACGAACGCCGCCACGGTGTCAGCCGGCCTGGAGATCACGCGCAGCCTGCGGATCGATGCGTCGGCCACGCTCGCCCATACGGCCGCGACCGGCTTTGAGGCGTCCGCCGTGCGTCTGAGCGAGGCCGTCCGGTCCACCGCGTGGCAGGCGAGCGTGACGCGCGCCGCCCTGCCCGGCGGCGGCGCCCTTCGGGCGAGTCTGATTCAGCCGCTGCAGACCGAAAGCGGCGTGCTGGACTACAGCGCCATGGCGGTCGCGGACCGGGAGACCGGCGCGCTCGGGCTCAGCGAGTACAGCTGGGCGCTTGGCGGAGATCGCCGCCTGATCGGTGAGCTGCTCTATGAGGGTGCGGCTTTCGGCGAACGCGGTGCTTACGGCCTGTTTGTCCGCGCCGAGACCGACGCCGGCGCCGCGGGCGGCGTTCGCTTCGACGTTCGCTTCTAGGGCTCGACCGACGCCTGAGATTGACGGCCGGCGCTTTGAAGGCGCCGGCCGTTTTTCGTTCGCGAGGGTCTTGCGGCAAGTCTGTGCAAATTCGCTCTGGCGGCCCCTTCTGGGCGCGGACTCGCAGAAAAGCAGGGGGTCAGGGCTGCACGCCCGACTCACCTCAGGACGGGTGTAACCCGCAATCGCGCCTGGTTACCTGAATTTTTACGACCTTGTGGAAAACTGAACTCCAAAGGCGCGTGAAGTGCGCCTGTGAACGAGGTGAATGGTTTGCACGTCAAAGCGATGATAACCGGGCCGATGATGGCGCTATGCCTGATTCAGGCGGGTCCCGCTGCGGCCGTACAGGCGCCTGGAGCCGTGGCCCCCGGGCGGGCCGAGGTTCTGGACTCCTACCAGGTGGCCGTTGAGCGAGCCAATGAGATCATGATGGCCGATCCGTCCGGCGCGTTGGCGCTGGCCCAGGCCGCGGAAGGTTTTCTCGAGGCGGACGACCGCGTTTCGCAGCGCCAGGCCGATCTGGCGCGCGCCTGGTGGCTGCAGTCTGAAGCCCTGGCCCGCCTCGGCCGGTCGGAGGAATCACTGTCGCGCGCGCTGCGCGCGTTGGAGGCGCTCGGCCCGGGCGCTGCGCCTGACAAGCTTTACGCCGATCTGCTCCATGCCGCGGGGCGCGCCACATCCAGGCTGGGTGATTACGGAGACTCGCTCACCTATCTGCAGCGCGCCCATGAGGTCTATGACGAAATCGGCGAGACGCGCAGTCAGGCGATCACGTTCCACTCCATCGCAGAAATCTATATAAGCGCCCACGAGTATGAGCGTGCGGTGGGATATTATCTCGACGCCGAGGCGCTGCATTCGGGCGACCCGTCCATCGATCTGGCGCTGGCGAACAACCTGGCCAACGCCTATCGCGAGATGGGCCGTTTCTCGGACGCGCTGGAGCAGTTCAGGCGTGCGCGCGATATCGCCGAGACTATGGGCAGCCCGGTCCTGCAAGTCCGGATTCTCACCAATCTGGGCGCGCTCTACACCCAGTTCGACCGCCATGCGGACGCCAAGCTGATCGTGGACGGGGCGCTGGCCATCGCTGAAGAAGCCGGGTCATCGGAGTGGATGCGCTTTCTCTGGGGCGTGCGGGCGATGGCCTCCTATGGCCAGGGCGACCTGGATCTGGCTGTGGCCGAGATCGAGCGCACCTTCGACGGGGTGGCGCTGGCGGGGACGCCCTATCACTTCCTCGATTTCCACGAGGCGGCGGCGAATATTTACTCCGCCCGCAGCGATTATCGCGCCGCCGCGGATCATCTGCGGGCTTTCAAGCGCCTCGACGACGAAGGCCGCGATGTCGCCGCGTCGGCGAACACGGCCCTGCTCGGCGCCCAGTTTGACTTCGCAGCCCAGGAGCTCGAAATCGAGCAATTGCGTACCGAACGTCTGCAGCAAAACCTGGTGCTGTCTGAAACCCGCGCGCGCCAGCGCCTGCTGGCTGCGCTCGGCGCGCTCGCCATCGCGCTGGCCCTGGTGGCGATTTTCGCGGTGCGCTATCGCTCCGCTCTGGAGCGTCGGCGCATGCTCGCCAAGGCGCTCTACACCGACGCGGAAACCGGCCTGCCGTCTCGCGCCCACCTGGTGCGCCGCTTCGCCGACGCCGCCGGCCACCAGCGTACGCCCCATGGCGTGGTCGCGCTTGAGATCGAGCGCTTTGCACATCTGCGCGCCGCGGTCGGGTTTGAAACCACCGCCGAGCTGGTGCGCCGCCTCGCCGACCGGCTCAGCGACGCCGCCGAAGGCCAGCAACCCACCGTGATCGCCCCGGGCATGCTGGGTTTTCTGACCCAAGCTACCGACAGCGCCGCCCTTGAAGCCTTTGCGGCGCGCCTGCAGGAAGCGGCGAACACCACCGTGATGTCCGGCGCGCTGGAGATCGACGTGATCGCCCTGGCCGGCGCCGCCATCGACGAGGACGGCGATCGGGCGATCCGCCACGCCTCTCTGGCGATCGGCGAGGGCCGCCAGGCCAAGCACCCTGTCACGCTGTTCCGGCCGGGCAGCGCCAGTGAGGCGTCGCGCAATCTGGCTCTGATGAGCGCCATGATCGCGGCCACGCGCAATGGCGACATGGATCTGCACTATCAGCCCAAGCTCAATCTGCGCACCGGCGTCTATGACAGCGCTGAGGCCCTGTGCCGCTGGACCGACCCCGAACGCGGCGCCATCGCACCCGACCAGTTCATTCCCGCCGCCGAGGAAACCGGGCGGATCCGCGACTTCACCGAATGGGCGCTGGAGCGCGCGGTGGCTGATCAGGCGCGCTTCGCCGAAGCCGGGCATGACATCATGGTCGCGGTGAACATGTCGGGTGCTCTGGTGGGCGACGCCGGGTTCGCAAGACTGGCCGCCGACATCGTCGAACGCGCCCGCGGCAAGGTGAGCTTCGAGATCACCGAGACCGCCGTGATCGCCGATCCAGAGCGCGCCATCGCCAATCTGGAAATGTGGACCGAGGCGGGCATCGAGCTGGCCATTGATGATTACGGCACCGGCGTCTCCTCCCTGGCTTATCTGAAAACTTTGCCGGCCCGCGAGCTGAAGCTGGACCGCTCCTTCATCCACCAGATCGCCAGTTCGGGGCGTGACCGCCTGCTGGTGAAGTCGACGATCGATCTGGCGCACAATCTGGGCATGGAGATCACCGCCGAGGGCGTCGAGGACGAAGAAGGCCTGAATGTTCTGCGGCTTCTGGGCTGCGACATGGCCCAAGGCTTCGGCCTGTGCCGCCCTGTCGACCACGCTGCAACCCTGGCCTTTCTGAAAAAACAGGCCGAGGCGAACGCCCAGTCGAGCGTCCGCCAGGGCTCGCCGGCTCAAACGGAGCCGGCGCGCAAGGCGCGCTGACGCTCTGTTTACCTAAAGCGGTCCAGGCTGACGCCGCTCAAGCTGGGGGGCGCTTATGAATTTAATCGGTGATCTCACGGTCTTCACCATATCCGCCGCCATGGTGGTGATGTTCTGGGCTGCGACCCGCCGGCTCGGCCGGGCCGGCCGCGGCGCCAATCAGCTCCTCATCGGCCTGATTGTTCTGATGCTTGGCGCGACGCTCGACAGCGCCGAGCACGTGCCCGGCGGGACCGCTCTGGTTCAAAGCCTTTTGGGTCCGGCCAGCAGCGGGGCGGCGTATGGGCTTTACGCGCTGGCTTTTCTGATCATCGGGGCGAGCCTGTTTCGCTGGCTGCCGCTTTTGCGCCGGATCGATCAGGAGTCCGCCGCCCGCGAGCGCGCCGAGGCCGAGCTGCAGACCGCCCTGGAGCGGGCGCGCCAGTTCAACGCCGGCCTGGAGGCGCTCGCCCGCCTGCATATCGAAGAGCGCTGGGACCTGCCGCGCCTTGTGGATGAGGCGGTGCGCCGCGTCAGCCAGCTGGCCGGCGCCGCCCGCGTCAGCGTCTGGCGCCTGACCGATGACGGCGCGGTGATGGAGTGCGTCACCCTGTTTGATGTTCGCACCGGCGCCCATGAGCGAGGCGCCCGACTGGCGCGGTCTTTGAACCCGGCCTATTTCGACGCGATCGCGGCGGCGCGAGTCCTCAATGTGGCCAGCGCCACCCGGGATCCGATCACCAGCGCGTTCACGGACATCTATCTCCGTCCCACCGGCGTCGGCGCGCTGCTGGACGCGCCGATTCTCGCCGGGCGACGGGTGCGCGGCGTGGTGTGCTGCGAGCATGTGGGCGGCGACCGCCAGTGGACGCCGGAGGAAGTCTCGCTTGTGTCGGCGACGGCCCAGTACATCGCCGTGGCCGACCTCGCCGACGATTCTGAAACCCTGGCCGGCGAGCTTCAGCGCGCTCTGAAGGCCGCCGAGGCGGCCAGCGAGGCGAAATCGGCTTTCCTGGCCAATATGAGTCATGAATTGCGCACGCCGTTGAACGGCGTGCTGGGCATGGCCCAGGCTCTGGCCGGTGAGGGGCTCGCCCCGGCCCAGGCGGAGAAGGCTGAAATCATTGTTCGCTCCGGCCGCCATCTTCTGGGCGTTCTCAACGATGTGCTGGATCTCTCGCGCATTGAGGCGGGCCGCCTTGGTCTGGCCGCCGAGCCGCTGGATCCGGGCGCCCTCATCACCGATATTTGTGCGCTCTTCGAGGCTTCGGCCGCGCAAAAAGGCCTGTCGATCACCTGCGACACGGCGGGGCTGCCCGCCCATGTGGCCGCTGATCCGGTGCGCCTGCGTCAGGTCGTCAGCAATCTGGTCGCCAACGCCGTGAAGTTCACCGACACCGGCGGCGTGCAGGTGGAGGCGCGGGCCTATGAAGAGGTCGGCGCCGGATGGCGGCTGGAGATCGCGGTGTCCGACACAGGCTGCGGCATCAGCGGGCCTGATCAGGCGCGTCTGTTCCACCGGTTCAGCCAGGCCGACGCGTCGGCTGCGCGCAAGCATGGCGGCGCCGGGCTCGGTCTGGTGATCGCGCGCGAGCTCGCCCAGGCCATGGGCGGCGATGTGACGCTCAGCTCGACCCCGGGCAAGGGCTCCTGCTTCACCGTCAGCGTCCGGGCCGGCGAGGCCGATCCGGACATCAGCGGCCAGCAATCGCAAATCGCCGGCCGGCTGGAGGGCGCACGCGTGCTTCTGGTGGACGATAACGAGGTCAACCGCCTGGTCGCGCGCTGTTTTCTGGAGCCCGCCGGCGCCACGATCACCGAGGCGGAGAGCGGTATGGCGGCCATCGAAGCCTTCACCCGCGCCCCGTTCGATCTGGTTCTGCTGGATGTGCACATGCCCGGCCTTGGCGGGGTGGAGACACTGGACCGCCTGCGCGCCCTGCCCGGCGGATCGGCGCCGGCCATCGCCCTCACCGCAGACGCACTGTCGGGCGACGCCGCGCGCTACAAGGCGGCGGGCATGGACGCCTATGTGGCCAAGCCTGTGGACCGTGAAACGCTGATCGCCGCCTGCGCCGCCCAGCTGGCGGCGGGCGGCAGGGACCGCACTGGCCGGGAGGGCGCGCGCAGCGCCTAGCCGAACGCGTCGCCTGTTTCCTGAGGCTTGTGCCGGATCAGCCGGCTGTCCAGCACGGCGGCGACGCGGTGAGGCACGGCTTGCGACTGGTAGACCGTGTCGGTGACCATCTCCAGAAACGCTGCGGCGCTGGGATAGGCGGCGATGAAGGCCAGGTCCCAGGCCTCGTCGCCGGGACCGATCAGCACCCCGCGGGGCTGACCGCGCCAGATGATCCTGCCGCCAACGCGCTTGAAGATCGGTCCGGACGTCTCGCCATAGGTGCGATAGGCCTCATACCCGCTCGCGTCGCGCCCGTCGGCGTACGCCGCCCGGTCGCGCAGGCGCAGAAGATTGAGCATCTCCACCGGCTCGTCGCGCGGCAGCGCCTTGAATGCGTCGAAACTGTCCCGTGTGGGATCTACATGGCCGGCCATTCGCGCCTCCCTGATTGCTTTGGGCCGCGAGTTCACCGTGACAGGCCGGCTGAAGCAAGGCCTTGAAAGCATGGCGCTGAAAAGCTTGAGCCGGCGGGTCTCAGGGCTCCGCCCGGCGCCAGCGCGGCGGGTCGGCCGTGAAATCCACGAAGCGCCGTTCATGGCCGTCGCGCGCGATCACCAGCAGGTCGGCGCGTTCCAGCCGGATGCTGATCGCCGCGAAATTGGCCGCCGCATCAAGGCTCGGCTCAGAGGCGGGCGCGTCCGGGTCGTCTCCGGGTACGCGGCCGCGATAATCATCCAGCGAACCTTGCGGCGCGCGGGCGAATGCGGCGTCGCGCGCCTCGCCGTCCAGAATGCGGGCGCGGCCGTCCACGCGAAACTGCACCATGGAGCCTTTGTCGAAAAACAACAGCGCGCATGCGGGCGCGGCTCGCAGCGCGTCAAGTTTGGCCGAGCGCGCATCGGTGTGCAGCTCAATCTCCAGCGCGGCGCGGTGGAAGGCCCGCACCACCAGCATGCGCGCACCGGGATAGGCGCCGCCTTGCGTGGCCAGAACCGGCCAGCGCCAGGGCGATTTCGTCTCGTTCGCGGCGCGGGTCAGGATATCCAGTACGGTGCGCGGCGGATCGGTGAGGTCCAGGCTCATGGCGTGATCTCCTCGCCGGCCCAGTCAAAGCACCGTCCGCTGTGCTGGGGGCCAAGCGCGTCGATGACGGTGAGCAGGCGTTCGGCTGAAAAGTCGGGCGTGAATAGCTTTCCTTTAGGCACATTGCCCTGGAAGGGCTGCGACAGCCCGGTGTCCACCGTGCCCGGATGCAGCCCGGCGCAGACGGCGTGGGGCGCCTTGCGGGCCAGTTCGATGGAGAGCGTCCGGATGATCTGATTAAGCGCGGCCTTGGAGGCGCGATAGCCGTGCCAGCCCCCAAGGCGATTATCCGAGATCGAGCCGACCCGCGCCGACAGGGCGGCGAACACGGCCTTCTCCGGGGCGTCTTTCGATCCGCGCGCCAGAGCCCCGAGGGCGTGGCGCGCGATCAGGGCGGGAAGGATCGCATTCACCCGGAACGCTTCGGCGAGCCGGTCGGCGTCCAGATGCCGCCAGGATTTTTCCGGTTCAAGCCCCGACTCGCCATGCAGCGCGCCGGTGGCTGCGATCACAAGGTGAAGCGCGCCGCCGTCCCGGGCCGCGCGCACGGCGGCCTCGATCGTGCCCGGATCATCAAGATCAAAGGCGAGCCCGGTTGCTCCGGCGACCGGGGAACCGCTGCGCGAGGCCGCAAAAACCTCGCCGCAGCGCGGATCGTCGTGGAGGGCGCGGGTCAACGCCGAGCCGACGCCGCCCGTGGCGCCGAAAACAAGGGCGCGATAGTTCTGGGGTAGCGATGAGAGTGAGACCGGCATGGGGCGCGATCTAGGCCGGGCGGCGCGATCCGCCAGGGTTGGCGGCGCCGCGCGGGGCCTAAAGCATCAGCGTGTCGTCGTCGTCATCGTCCGCGAACCCGGCCGACGCGGGCTCAGGCTTGGGCGAGGACTGGGTCGCTTCAAGGACCTTGCGCAGGAGGGCGCGGCTCTTGCTGTCGTCGCGATTGTGAAAATAGGAATTCTTGTCCAGCACGGTGACGCCCGCCCCGATCCGCTCTTCGTCCACGCGCGCCGAACCGGTGAGCACCACGATCGGAGCCCCTTGGGCGTGGCGCTGGATCAGCGACACGGTGTCGTTGGGATCGCGCGAATCGGGAAGCCGCAGATCGGCGATGATGAAGTCATAGCGCCGGCGCGCGAGCTTCAACCTTGCATCGCGAAGCGTCCGGGCCACTTCCATTTCAAAATTGATGGAGCCGTCGCCTGCGTCGTTCAGCGCATGCTGGAACAACATCGCATCGGCGAAGTCGTCTTCCACATGAAGAACAGTAAGTTCGCGGATCATGAAGCGCCTCGTCTCGCTCATCCCTAGCTAGCGCGCGGGCGGTTACGGCAAGGTTAATATTCGGCCACACCTCTTAGTGAGGACGGTGTTTTCAGACCGGCCCGGCGCGCTGCGGCGACAAGGGTGTTGACCAGCAACATGGCGATGGTCATCGGCCCGACACCGCCGGGAACCGGGGTGATGTAACCCACATGGCCCAGAAGCGCCTCAAGGTCGCAGTCGCCCGTAAGGCGAGTTTTGCCGGCGTCGCCCTCAATCCGATTTATGCCCACGTCGATCACCGCCGCGCCCGGCTTGACCCAGTCGGGCTTGACCATGTTCGGCCGGCCCACGGCGGGCACCAGGATGTCGGCCTGGGCGCAGACGCCGGGCAGGTCGCGGGTGCGCGAATGTGCCAGCGTGACGGTGCAGTTCTGCTCCAGGAAGAGGAGCGCGGCGGGCTTGCCCACCAGTATCGAGCGGCCGATCACCACCACCGACTTGCCGGTGAGATCGCCCAGCGCCTGCCGGGCCAGCCAGACGCAGCCCGACGGGGTGCAGGGGCGAAGGCCCGGCGCGCCCTGAACCAGGGCGCCGGCGCTTGCGGTGGTGAGCCCGTCCACATCCTTGGCCGGATGAATGGTCTCCACCACGGCGTTGGCGTCCACATGGGCGGGCAGAGGCAGCTGGACGAGAATTCCGTCAACGCCGTCATCGGCGTTCATCCGGTCAACGAGCGTGATGATCTCGGCCTGGCTCGTCTCGGCGGAAAGCCGGTGCTCGACGCTGGTCATGCCGGCGGCTTCGGTGCGGCGCACTTTATTGCGCACATAGACTTGGCTGGCCGCATCCTCGCCCACCAGCACCACCGCAAGGCAGGGCGAGCGCCCCAGCTGCGAGGTCAGCTCGGCGGCGCCGGCGCGGGCCGCGGCGTCCACCTGCTCTGCGCCGGCCTTGCCGTCGATCAGAATCGAACCGGACTCATGTTTCTTCAGGATCTCGCTCATGGACGGGCCTCGTGCACCAGCGCGCCGAGCGCGTCAAGCAGGCCGCTTGACGCGTCGGCGCTCAGGTGAAGCGTCTTCTCACGAGAGGCGGCGCCGGCGGTCACCGACACCGAAGACTTGGCGAGCCCGAGCCGTTTCGCCACCAGCGCGCAGAGCGCGGCGTTGGCCTTGCCGGCCTCTGGTACGGCGCGCACCGCGATCTTCAGCCGCATGCGTCCGTCCGCGCCTTCGATCAGCCCGGTGACGGCGTCTCGCGCGGCTTTCGGCGTGAGCTTCACCAACAGGCGAGCCCCGCCGGGCGCCGGCTCGAAAGGGTCAGCCAAGCAGCGGGTAGATCTGCTGCATCAGGAGCCAGTTGCGCACGAACTGAACCACCAGGAAGAAGATGATCGGCGACAGGTCCAGCCCGCCAAGGTTCGGCATCACCCGCCGCAGCGGATTGAGGAAGGGGTCCAGCAGCGCGCTGGAGAAGCGCCACACCATGGCGACGAACTGGTTGCGCGCATTGACCACGTTGAAGGCGATCAGCCAACTCAGGATGATGTTCACGACCAGCACGATCACCAGCAAGTCGAGAATCGGAACGATGAAATATACGATGATCGCCTGACCGAAGGACATGGGCGCTCCTGTTACCGTTGCGGCCCCTGTCTATCCGCGTGCGAGGCGCTCTGGCAAGGCGAACCGGCGCATGGGCGCTGCGGCGTTATGTGAGCGGAAGGGTGAAGACGAAGCGGGCCCCGCCCTGGTGACCGGTGTCCAGGCGGATGGTTCCTCCGTGGCTCTCCACGATGGTGCGGCAGAAGGCCAGGCCCACCCCGGCGCCGTCCGCCCCGTTGGTCTCCAGGCGCGTCAGCATGTCGAAAGCGCGCTCAGCCTGTTCAGCGGGCACGCCGGGACCGTTGTCGGTGACGGTGATCACAGCGTTTGAGGCGTCTTCGCGCCCCTCGATGGTGATCTCCGGCGTCGACCGGCCGTCATGATATTTCAGCGCATTGGCGATGAGATTGTCGAACACGCGTTCGATCAGGACCGCCTCAGCCTGGGCGCGGGGCAGGGGCTTCAAGGTGACCACGGCGCCGGCGGCCTCGATTTCGGTGCGTCGGGCCTCGATCGCCGCCTGGGCAACCGTCTCCAGCTCCGTTGGCAGGGTCTGCGGCGGCGTGTTCACCAGCTTGGCGTAGGTCAGAAGCGCCGTCACCAGGGTCTGCAGCCGGTCGGCGGAGCCCGTGATCCGCCCCAGATAATCGCGGCCCTTGTCGCTGAGCGCCGCTTCGTCGCGCTCGATCAGCTCGGCGAACAGGCCGATATGGCGCAGCGGCGCACGAAGGTCATGGCTGGCGGTGGTGGCGAACTGATTGAGCGCGGCGTTGGCGCGCTCCAGCTCGGCCGTGCGCTGCTCGACCCGGCGTTCCAGCTGCGCGGTCAGCGCTGTGAGCTCGGTCTCGGCCTCGGCGCGCCGGGCGATCTCCAGCTCCAGGGCCTCGTTCTTCGTCTTCAGGTCCTCTCGGGAGGGCAGGGTGAGGGCGCGCGGCAGCATGGGCCAGAGCGCGATCGCGGTGGCCAGAGAGGCGATCGCGGTGGCCGCCTTCAGCAGCCCTTCCGCGTAATAGTGGGGGGTCCACACCGTCCAGATGGAAAAGGCGTGTGTCATCCCGCACAGGATGATGAAGGCGGTGAACAGCCAGACCACCGGCCGGTAGGCCAGGTCGGGCCTGCGCGAGGCGAAGACGGCCATGACGACGGGAATCGAGAAATAGCTCAGCGCGGTGACCGCGTCCGAGCCCACGTGAAGCCACAACAGGTCCGGCCGCCAGAGATAGCACATGCCGTGCGGCATGAATCCATGCATGGAAAACGTTGAGGCCATAACGCGATATTCACTGCGCCGCCCCGTTCCGGCAAGGCCCGTTTTCGGTGCGCCCGGCCCGCAGCACGCCTGCTTGACAGCGCAGGCGCGCGCGCGTACCTCCACGCTTCCCAAGGATCGGGGCCGTAGCTCAGTTGGGAGAGCGCGTCGTTCGCAATGACGAGGTCAGGGGTTCGATTCCCCTCGGCTCCACCATCTTTTTTCCAGACACGCAAAAACCCTCTAAAGCCTTGAAGGGTAATGTGATTTCAGGGGTTCTATAGCCCTCTCCACGCCGATAGGCGAGACGCTTGGCAAAAGCCAGCTTTATCACGTTTCGGCGGGCATCTTGCGCCCCATTTTCCCAATGATCATAGGGGTTTGCGATGAACTGCATGGCGGTTCTAGCGCCATCCTCGAAAGTGGGAAATTGCCGGTGCTCGGTTCGGGCTTTTTCTGCGAGCTCAAGCTTGCGCGATTCCAGGGCGCTCAGGCGCTTCTCATAGATCGGCACGATACTCTGGCTCTCGGCATTCATGATGCGGTCGAGTAATTGATCGGCCTGCTTCTCAAGGCCTCTGAGTTCATCCATGGCAGAACGGCGAAGCTGTGCAAGGCCGTCCAGCCGCTTTGCCCAGAGCGTGCCGAACAGATCGAAAGCCAGCATGACAAGACGCTTGGTTGGTGTGAGGCTCTTGAGCAAGTCCTCAAATTCGCCCTCGATGTCGGCGCGCTTGATCGACTTGCCGTAGCTGTCACAGCCTTTTGTCTGGCAGAGGTAGTATGGGTAACGCTGGCCGTGGCGTCCGCGTGACCAGCCCGCTTTCAGCGGTGTATGGCAGTCTGCGCATTCTACAAAGCCGCGCAGGATGAAGTCTTCGCTGATATCCTTGCGCTTGGGCGCTTTGGCGACTCCGGCGCGGCGTTCCTGGATCTTGTGGAAAGTCGCAAGCGTGATCAGCCCTTCGTGCTGGGCTTCGCGGCGGCTCACACTCCAATTCTCAGATTCAAGATATCCGGCGTAGATCACGCGCGTGAGAATATCGGTTACAAGCTGCGCGCGGACTGTGCCCTTGTTACTCTTCGGGAAGGCCGGTTGGCCTTCAAAGAAGCGTTGGACTTCGGCTTGTGTTTGGAAACGCCCCGAAGCGTATCCCTCAAGACCCTCGCGAATGATTGAAGCAAGCCGCTCGTCTGGTTTGAGCATCTTGCCGCGCCCGCTAACGGCTTCGTAGCGATAGCCAAGCGGCGCTTGAAACGGCCAATAGCCATTTAGAAGACGTGAGCGCATGCGGTTCTTGACCTGCTCGCCATTCTTCTGGCGCTGGTGCTGCGACACGCTGGCGAGCAGGTTCTCAACGAGGATGGAGTCTGAATCCTCACCAAATTCGACCGAGGGCGACTCAAGGCGCGCCCCGACCTTCTGAATGGCGGCTCGCAGGGACAGGTGCGCTTCAAGCCCCCGCGCGAGGCGGGAGATATCGTCGATCAGGATCACCGGCTCCGCCGCGCGGATTTTGCGCGCAAAGGCCAACATGGCTTTGATGCCGGGGCGATCTGTGAGCTTGCCGCTTAGATCGTCGCGAAAAACCTCCACCACATCGAGCCCGCGCGCGCGGGCATATTCCCGGCAGCGGGTGATCTGGCTTTCAAGGCCATCGCCCTTGGTCTTTTGCTTGGTGGAAGAGACCCTCGCATAGATCAGGGCAGGCTTAATCGCTTCGTTCGTCATCGGCTTCATCCAGCGTCGTTTCACGCACGCATTCTTCAAATAATTCAGTCAAATATTGTTTTGAGTGTACCATATCAGGGCTTTCTTTCGGCGCCGTCAGCGCCTTGTTTGATGACTTATCCACAGACTGCGCCGACTGAGCCGATGTCTCGAAGATCGTATCGATCACGCCATCAAGGGCGCCCGCGAGCATGAGGATGTAATCATCCTTCTCCGCATCGCTGAGGCCGAAATCGTCGAGGTGATGGCGGTAGTCAGCCGGGTTGAGCATAGCAGTCACCTTGGCCGCGCCAGGCGCAGCCCAGGGCGGATTAAATCATCATTGAAATTGGAAAATAGACGCGCGCCTTGATGCGCTCGGGAGCAATACCCGGCGGGGAAAGGTCAAGGCGCACGTCTGGGGATATATCTTCAAGGGAATGCCAAATTCCCCCATCTGTCCAGACAATAATTCAATGAATACAACAGTATGAAGCTATTCTTAAGCTGATTTTAACCATAATTCTGTAAGATTAAGGCGTTATGGGTGAGCAGCAAGACGAGCAAAAACGCCGTCAGGATATCGACGATCTGAACAATGAGCGGGCGGGCAATGAGACTGGCCGAATTCGCCGCTTCCTGCATGAACGCGATCCAGAATTCATTGAAACCAAGAAGCGCGAGGACGAGCGCAAGCTCTCTGCCCTCATGCAGCTTCTCCAGGATCCAGCCTATCGCGCCGCCTATGACGCGGCATGGTCAGCGTACGAAGACGCGCAGGACGCAGTTGATCAGGCGTTGATCGAGAATGCCGAAGCCATTGAGCGCCTCACGGCTTACACCGATGAAATGGACGCCCGCGTTCACAAGCTGGGCAATGAAGTGGTCTTTCAGGATGAATCCGGACGCTTCTTTCGGGCAGATGGAACGCCGCTTACCGCAGAGGAAACCGCTCGCGTTGAGCGCAGCGCCGATGCCCCGAGCTTCGAAGCCCGCAAGCAAGCTGGCGACGCACTCGAAGCCGCCCAAGCCCGCAGGGCGCATATTCTGGAAATTCAGGCAACGGTTCTTGATCCGGCTCGCAAAAGACTGGAGGACGAGGACAATCCGATGAGCGAGTCTGAGCTTCGAGACTTAACCGCCAATCTCGACGGCGTCATTCATGACGTCTCCCTATCCACCAGCGCTCCGAGCTTTGCGCGTGCAGCAGACGCGGGTGCCGAGCTACCAGTTCCCGCTCAGGATGCCGAACCGCTGGTCATCGAACCCATAATACCGTTGCGCTAGCCAGCACGTCGCAGCTCGCCACATTCACGCCGAACAAGCGCAAACGTGACCTCAACCGGTGAATTCTCGGGAAAACGCTCCATCGCGGCGATGATTGAGGCGAATGAGGTGTCCTCGCTCTCAAAATACCAACGCGCCATACACCGACCGAATTCAACGTCATACATTCCAAACGCGTTGCTCGCCCCGGCCATGAAAGCACCAAGCCAGAGCCTTTGATCGCGAGGCGACTGCTCGAGAAAATAGGCATTATCGAATTGATCAGCCTCAGCGGCGGCAAGGCCATCGGGCTCCTGAGCGGCACCGCAGGCCGCCCCCAACGCCAAGGCCATCGCCGTGCATACCATCGTGTGTAAGTGTCTCAAATTCCTTCCGAAAAGAGACTTCGGCTGGTATGCTTTCCCTATCATTGAGAGGCAAGTCTGGCTGCGGGATTACGCGCGGCCTTCGCTGCCCGAAACCCGAGTCCCATAGGGGAAGGGTTTCGGGACGGCAAAACCGGCTTTCAGTGCAATTTTAACAGGGATTGGAGACAGGCTATGCGCATCGGCTACGCCCGCGTCTCGACCGAGGAGCAAAGCCTCGATCTACAGATCGACGCGCTAACCAAGGCCGGGTGCGATCAGATATTCAAAGACCATGGGGTCAGCGGCGTGGCACCGAAACGCCCCGGCCTGGAGCAGGCGCTCGCTACACTGGAGCCCGGCGACATCCTTGTGGTCTGGAGGCTCGATAGGCTCGCCCGCTCCATGAAAGACCTGCTCGGAACCGTTCAAGCGCTTCACGAGCGCGAGGTCGGGTTCCAGTCGATCTGCGAGCACATCGACATCAGCTCCGCCTTCGGCGAGCTGATCCTCCATGTCCTAAGCGCCGTGGTGCACTTCGAGCGGCGGCTGATCGTCGAACGAACCGAGGCCGGCATGCGTGCGGCAAAGGCGCGGGGTGTGAAGTTCGGACGGCGACGCGCCATAGATGAGGAAATGCTGTTAGGCGCGATTGAACAGCGCAAGACTGGCGTTCCAATTCCTGAGATTGCCCTGAGCTTACGCGTCGGGCGTTCAACGCTATACCGGTGTTTGGCGCTCGCATTCGAGGAATAAGCCTCGCAGAACATTTTGACTTTCAAAATCACGTTTAAAAAGCATAGACTTGCGGAATGAAATTCCGTGATCGAAATCTTCGCGAAATCGCCGAAATGGTCATTGGGGATACCAACCCCTTTTACTATCGCTCTAGCAGCTACATCACCCAGTTTTTCGATGAGTGTGGCCTGCCGTTTGTCCACGATGGATCGACGAGATGGCATTGGACGTTCGAGCGCCTAGCAGAGCTGTTGGCCGAGCCTTCACCGACACCGAACGCTCTTCCGGACAGGTTCGTGCATGTCCTTCGGGTGCTAATGCAGAAGGCGGACGCGCGCGACGACGATCCGGAGCGCGCCGAAGAGGTCAGGCTTTTAAATCGCCCACTCAACCGCGAGGGCTACCAGGCGTTCTATGGTGATGACGGCCTCTTATACGTTCGTCATCTGGGTACGAGCACTCTTTCAGCGCCGACTTCTCCCCATCGAGCCTTCAGCCAGGCTGAACAAAAAAAGCGAGCCGAGCTTGCAGCGTATTTAGATCGGTGTAGCGAAGACGAGCTGATCGAAAACGTGCTTCTGCTACTCTTCCGCCAGCTGGGCTTCCAGCGGATCACAGCCGCTGGTCACAAGGACAAAGCTCTTGAGTATGGCAAGGATATCTGGATGCGGTACACGCTGCCGACCCAACACGTCCTGTACTTTGGCCTGCAGGTGAAGAAGGGCAAGCTTGATGCTGCCGGTCACTCCAAAGGCTCCAACGCGAACATCGCGGAAATTCACAACCAGGTCGAAATGATGCTTGGTCACCAGCTCTTCGATCCGGAGACCAGCCGTCGGGTGCTCGTAGATCATGCGTTTATCGTGGCCGGGGGCGATATCACGAAAGCCGCTCGGAACTGGCTCGGAGAGAAGCTGGACGCCACGAAACGAAGTCAGATTTTGTTCATGGAGCGCGACGACATTCTCGATAACTACATCGCTGCGAATGTCGCTCTGCCGGCCATTCATACCGAGCCCGGCACGATTGACGACGACCTTCCGTTCTAGGCGTGAAATGACAGGCTAGTCGGGCTCCGTCTCGCATCCGGCGACCAGGAAAATCCCAATCCACACGGTAAAAGTCTGCCCCAGAGCGGCGGGGCGACCCTTCGGGCGCGTCAATGGGCTGCCCGCTTAAACGTGTTGCCCATGACGCGACCCCGCGCGCCTGCGGCTGATCGCCTTTCACCGGATCGGAATTTCCCGAGCCGGAAACGAAAGGACGAAACCATGACCAATCAGTCTCAATCCAAGCCCAAGGCGCGACCCATCTACCGCCTCTGCTACTCCGCCAAGAACGGCGTGGACGGCAACGGCCAGGCAATACTCGAATACCCCGTCGAAATCGGCGGAGCGTTCGCCCGACGTGAAACGGAAAAGGGCTTAGTCGCTCGTTTCAAGATCATCCCGGAGAACATGCGCGACGGCGTGCTGTTCCTGATCCCGGCGGAGAATGACCGCCGAGATGAACCTGATCTCCTGGGCGAGATCGCTGACGCGGAGGCGGGGCAATGAGCCCCCGCCTTACGCGGCCTGAGCGGATCGCGCAGCTCAATGATCGTCTGCGCGCCCGTGTCGGGGTTCCGGTCTTCGAAGGTCTTCAGACCGCGCAGCTTGGAACGGTGATGATGACGCGCGGCGTCATGAGCCTGGAGCCTGAAGCTATCATCGATGCCTGGATGAAAGTCCGCAGCTTTGATGCGTTCACCACGGACAATGATCCCTACGGCGAGCACGATTTCGGCGCTGTGACGCTCGATACCGGTGAACGTCTGTTCTGGAAGATCGACTACTACGCCGATACGAACTGCGATGCGGGCAGCAAAGACCCAGCCGATCCGGCCAAGTCCTTCCGCGTCCTCACCATCATGCTGGCCGAGGAGTATTGATCATGGATACTCCGATCACACAGACCCAGAAGCCGCGTCATCGCGGCTTCTCACCCCACGACGCCGCGTATTATCGTGAAGGCGGCAAGCCGCTCTATCCTAAGCAGATACGCGACCTCATGGCCGCCAGTGACTATCGCGGATTCGACGAAGCCGACATCACGGCGATGGCGCAGCGCACTGAGCCCAAACGCTCACACAGTCTAAGACGGCATCGCAGGCGGATCGTTGAGCGCCTTCGCGAAGATCTCGCTTGCTATCGCGAGGTCGTCCGTGAACTCCACGCCCGCCGGCGCGCCGGGATTGCCGTCGATGACCATCCGTTCGGCTCCTACCCGCATCTCGCCGTGGGGCTGAAATACAGCTACCTCTGCAACGGCTTTGCGCGGCTGCGCTACGTCGATGAGCTTCTCCGCCCACAGGACGGACAGCTCTATCTGTTTGATCGCGAATAGATAACACAAGCGCCTACTTTGACGTTAGCTTAATATCCCTTCACCAAGGCAAACCGGACAAACGATAATCCTGTCTATGTCTTCATCTATCAAAGCGCCTGTGCCATTACATTCTGTGCAGAATTTCATTCTTAATTCCGCATCGTTCCAGCCTCGCCTGTCGTGACCCTCACGATCCGCCTGCTCGTAAAGCTTGAGAGCTGCATTCATAACGCGAGCCGTTTCATTTTTTGCCGAATAATAATCCCGTCTCGCTTCAATCGCGATTAGGGCGAGCACAATCGCTGCAAATGAAAGAGCTATCACTGCAACAACACTTATTATGCCAAGACTGCCATCGTAAAATTCAATCATTCTGCACCGCCTCGGCTAGATCTGTTTGTCTCTCAGATTGCGCTCGAAATCGATTACTCATGCTTTCAAGAACATAGCTCAATCCAAGTCCTGCGCCAAAAACAGAGAAGCCAGCGCTACCGATCGCAATTAGGGGTATCGAAATCGGGCCGGTGACAGCGCCAATAATGGCCGCTGTGCCAATGGCCGCGCCTAATGCGCTGCCAACGGTCATCGACTTGTTTGCCCGACTCTTTTGAGCATCCGCTTTCTCGCGAAGAGACCTCGCATTCCGCCGAATTCGGCGCGCGAGGCGTTGTCTATCCTTTTTTGTATAGGCCCTGGAGGCTTGAATAATCGCCTCTTCCTGCATTTCCTCTAGGAGGACTCTCGGATCCACATGGAAAGCGGCGAGCTCGCCCCTAGTAAGCGATGAACTCAATCCTACTAAAGACATCCGATCGCGTGTTGAAACGACAGGGTTAATCAGACCTGCTTCCATTTTGTGGCCGCAACTCGGACACTTCTCAGCCGCTGCGCTTTGCTCATAATCACAATTGGTGCACGCGAACATAAGCTAGATGCACCTCGGCAGGGCTGTTGATTTGGTGCATCTGAAGTGTCCCTGCAGTTTAATGTCAAGCTCAAACCTCCCGACCGCCCTCGAAATGACCTCGATAAGGCAGGTTCCCCAGCGAGATTTTTCGCGCGGGTCAGCAGCCAAGAGGTCACATCATGACATCCCAAACATCCCCGCCGGAGGTATCCGGCCAAAACGATCTGCACCGTGTGCTCGCACGCATATTCCGGCAGGTCGATAACTTCGTCCCCAAGGTCGCAAACGGATATCTATCCGAGACCGAGGGTGAGCAGCTCGTCCGCGATCAGGCCGCCGCCGAGTATGACGCCGAGTTCGGCGATCAGCTCGCAGCCCAGGCCGCAGCCATACAGCAGCAGGAAGAGCACTGCGCTGATCTAAAGGCCGAATATGACGAGGTGCGCCGCCGCAGGCAGCAAACACCCCAATGGGAGCGCGCCTCATCCAAGCAAGGCCGCCGCGAGACGGACGACACCGAAGAGATCGGCTTCTCCGAGTGGTCGCGGCTTGATCAGGGCAACTTCATCGCCTGCCTTGTGCTTTGCATCCTGATGCTGGGCGCAGGCGCGGCGAACATTCAGGGCAATCTGGTCGCATCCGGCCTGCCTCTCTTCACCCTGAACCCGGTCTTCGCCTGGCTCTTCGCCATGCTGGCGCCGGCTGCCGCGCTCGCCATCCACTCCTTCGGGGCGGCGTTCCACACCTATGCGGCGCGGCTTCGCTTCCAGATGGCGATTTTCGCGGCGACGGGCGTGACCGTGCTCGGGTGGAGCTGGCTCTTCGCCGATCTTTTCCATGGCACGGGCGGGCTGGATATTTCTTTTGAAGAATCCGGCCTGAAGGACACGCTCTTCGTCTGGCTTCAGGTCGCGGCGGAAATCCTCGTCGGCGCTTCGCTCTTCCTGATCATGGAGCATATCGCGGCGAAGTATTCGCCGAACACCTGGGTTCAAAACCAGGAGCATGTGGAGCTTCACGCCCGCGAGACGAACCTGCGCGAGGCGCTGCAGGCCGCTTACGAAAAGCTCAATGCGCTGTGCGGCGACCATGCCAAGGCGATGGCCGCGCGCGCGACCGTCATCAACCGCGCCGTCGCCGAATATCACGAGCGCCTGAAGCGCTTCGGGGAGGGCTAAGCCGTGTCTCAGCACAACAAAGGAAACGACGATATGACCAAGTTTGTGATTGTTATTCTGGCGCTTCTGGTCGCCGTCCTGTTCGGCGCTCAGGTGAAAGCCGATGACCGGCTGATCATCGCGGTCTCGCCCCATGTAAGCGAAGACCAGCGCCAGACCCAGGGCGAGGCGGTGATCCGCTTCCTCGCCGAAGACGTTGGGCGCGGGCAAAGCGCGGTGATCTTGAACGCCTATGAGCTCAGCCAGATCGCGGTGTTCTCCGTGCCGGACAATCGCGCCTATGAGAACCCGCGCGCCAAGGTGACGGCGAACCGCGCCGCCATCGCCGGGCTTCTCACGCTTGAGGCGCAGGACGCCTATTCAGGGGCGGTCGATTACCCGATCGATCTGCCGGGGCTGCTGCGCTATGTGGCCGAGGCTTTTCCCGGTGGCGGTGATCTGGTGATCATCGGCTCGCCGCTCTACGACATGCCGCTTGAGGCTCATCTTTCTATGGCCGACGGCGGCGTGCCGGGCGACGGGCTGATCCGCGCCACCCGCGGCGTGAGCCCGTTCGGCGCTTCAGGCGCCGGTGCGGCGCTGTCGGGCTACCGCGTGCACTTCGCCGCCATTGATACGGGTTGGCCGCTCCATGACCGCCACGCCTTCGCGGTGGAGCGCTTCGTGACGCTTCTGATCGAAGCGAACGGCGCGCAGCTCGTGAGCTTCGCCGGCGATCTCGCCACCGTGCTGGATCGGGTGCGGCGGGGCGCGGAGCCGCGTCCGCACGGCTTTGTGCTAGAGGATACCGACAAGCGCGAGATCCTCTACTTCCGCCCCAACACCGCCCCAAGGGCGCTCGCCCGCGATATGAGCGGGGGTGATGCGGCCTATTCCGGCGCTGAAACCGTCGATGGGCTTGAGATCGGGCTCTACTGGTCATGTGAAACCTGTGACCTTGATCTTTATGTCAGCGAGCCAGGCGGGGAGGTGATATCCTACCTCAATCGCGAACCTCGTGAGGGAGCGGCGTTCTTCAAGAATCTTCGCTCAGGCCCCGATGATGATCGCTCGTTGGAGGTTGTGATCCTTGATGGCCGAATTGATCTCTCTGAGGTGTTTCTCGGCGTGAATCTCTATGCCGGTCACAGCCCGGAAGGCGCGACCGGTGAGCTTCGCTACACCATCGATGGGCACACCTATGTGCGCGCTTTTCGCATCGCCGCCGAGACCGGCAATTACGGCGAAGGCATGCGCGTCATCGCTGACGGCGATGTCACGGAAGGCGAGCCCAATAGCGCCTGGGTCTTTGCTCGCGCTCTGACCACGCTGCGCAACTAACCGAGCACTTCTCTAATCAGCCTTGAAAGGCGGGCGCGGATCACCCGCGTCCGCCTTTTTTCTCTGAAAGGTGCCCCCCATGACCCAATCCAAACCTGTCCTTCCTGGTCTGCTCGTAAAAGCCGGGATCGGGCTCGCCGCGCTCACCCAAACGTATTCCTGGCGCGAGACCGAGCTTTTCATTGTTCCGCTGGTGGCGGCGGCGCTTCTCAGCGGAAGTCTTGTCGCTCTTATCCGAATGGGGCTTGTCCGCGCTATCGACGCCGCGAAGCAAGCTCGCGCGCTCGTGCCCTCCACCGCCAAGGGCACCGCCCGGTGGGCAGGCTGGAAAGACCTCAAATCCGCCTATTGCGGCGGCGCGCCGTTCTGGGGGCTTCTGGACGGAAAGCCGGTGCGCATCGACTACGAGGCCGCTGCGCTGACCGTCGCGCCTGCCGGCGCAGGCAAGACGTCCCGCATAGTGATCCCGCAGCTGGCCAGCATCAAGACCAGCATCGTCGTGCCTGACTTAAAAGGCGAGCTGGTCGCGGTCGCCGCGCCGCTCAGGCGCAGGCTCGGTCAGAAAGTCTACGCCCTTAATCCCTCGCGGCTTTTCATCGATCAGGCTGGCGAACCCGCGCGTTATAATCCTCTGGTGATCCTCGACGATGATTGGCGGTTTTCCCGCGTCGACATGATCGCGGACGCCCGCTCCATCGCGCTCCAGCTTTGCCCGGAACCGGCCAAGGCGAGCGAGAACAAATTCTTCCGCTCCGGCTCTCGCAAGATCATCGCCTTCGGGTGCCTGGTCGAAGTGATCGACAAGGGCGCAGACGCTACGCTCGCAGGCGTCTATCAGCTCATCGCCGATCCGAACCGATTTCGCGAAGCGGTCTATGCGGCCAGCGTCTCAGACGCGCTCGGCGGTGAAATCGCCGCCATGGCCGCCGATTTCATCCAGAAGCTGGAGAACGGTGATCCGCGCCAGTGGGGCAGCTTCCTCGAAGGCGCGCTACAGGCACTTGAAGTCTTCTCACCCAGCGGACGGATCGCAGAGAGCGTTTCGGCCTGTGATTTCCGCTTCAAAGACCTCAAGGAGGAAAAGGCCAGCGTCTTCATCGTATCCGATCCGACGCGGCTTGATGTCTATGCCCCCTGGACGGGGCTTATGATGTGGTGCGCCATCACCGAGCTTGTGCGATGTCGCACTCAAAAACAGGTTACGCTGCTTTGCGATGAGGCCACTAACTTCTTCATAGATCAGTTGCCCTCACACCTGACGCGCCTCAGGGGCTTCGGCGTGCGCATCCACGTCATCATTCAGGAGCTTGAAGACTTCGCCAGGGTCTATGGGCGCGAAGGTCTCGAAATCCTGCTCTCCCAGACCGAGATCCAGCAATACTTCGCCTCCAGATCGCAGCGAACGCTCTCGCTGCTCTCCGAACGCCTCGGCAAGGCCACCCAGAAGACCAGCTCCTATGATCTTGGCCACGGCGCATCCGCCGGGGCGCGGCGCTCTGTGGGTGAGGACGGCGTGCCGCTCCTCACGCCCGACGAAGTGCGCCAGCTCGGCGGCGCGCTCCTGTTTGCCGGCTCCAAAGCTCCTGCTGTCCTTGAGACCGTCCCTTACTGGGAATGCTGGCCGATGGCGTGGTTCGCAGGCGTGAACCCCTATCACGGCCGCAAACGGATCGGACGCCCGCGCGTCTGGCTCTAGCCCGGAGGCCGTCATGGCGAGGAAGGATGCCGAACGCCGCTACCAGCTGGCCTTGCGCCGCTGGGACGTGATCATCCTCATCTTGAGGATCATCCACGCGCTCCTGCGCACGCAGATCATTGTGCTCTGGATCATCCTCGCCATGGCGCCGGTCGCTCCCTACCTGCGCGTCTCCGACACTGAGACCGGCCAATGCCGATATATCGGCGCGCGCGGGCTCTGGGAGCCGGGCTGGGCTGGTCACTGCCGGCGCGTCGCGATCCGCGAGCACTTCTTTGTCAGCTACTAAGCGGAGATAGCCATGAGCCAGCCCACGCCCCTCCAATCCCGCGAGCGCGCCCGTAAAGCGTTCAAGCGTGAACATGATGAAGTCTGGAACGCCGTCGCCGGCGATCCGGAAAAAACCGCTGCCGTTCGAGCCATCCTTGAGCGTTGCGACGCAGTGCGCGATCAAATGATCGCTCATTATGGCCGCCGGAAGGAGGGGCTGATAGCGCGTGAAATCGCCAAAATCACCGCCGAGCAAGACCGCCCCAAACCCGAGCTTAAGCCGGACGGCCAAGGCAGCACGAGCCGGGATATCAAACAGCAGGCGATCCATAATGTGGCCAACCGCCAGCGTGGGCGTCTGCGTCAGCTCAATGAGATCGAGCGTAACATGCTCCATCGCGATCCAAGCCGTCGTCCGGCCAAAGAGCGCGGCTATCTGATCACCGAGCGTAACGCCCGGGTGCTCGATGCCGTCGATCGCGCCCAAAAGCTTCGCAACAAGGCGCGGCGCAGCTTCAACGCCAAACGCGACCAAAAGATCGCTCGCGCCGCCGAGCGTGGAGCCGACAATCCTGCCGCCGAGGTCGGCTACCAGCAGGCCATGCGTCTTAAGCGGATCGACAAGGCCGAGCGCAATGTTATCAGCCAGACCCTCAATCAGTCCTCGTTCAAACGCGCGAGCCAAGCGCGCGCCACGCCCAGCATGAGCCTGTGAGGCAGAAGGCTGCACTAAAGAAAAAGGCCGCGCCCAGCCGGGCGCGGCCTTTTGAGTTTGATGCGCTCCTACTCCAGAGGAAGCACGATGGGATCAGCGTCTATCTTGAACGCCGCGTCCCAGAGCTTGAAGCGAAGAAGAAGGCGCTTCTGTGGGTTACGGTTCGGACCACGCTTCGCAAGCTTCTTTACATTGGTGTTCCAGGAGAACGACTCTTCCCAGAAGTAGGCATCTTCGATGATGTCCTCGTAGAGGATGAACGGTGTTCCATCCGCGTTGAGGATATCTCCCGGCCAGCAGAAGAGCTTCTCATCTAGCCAGTCAGTGGTTCCTGTCCGGGACAAACCCAACGCCAGGATTTTGAGCGCGAGCGCCCAGTAGAAGGCAATTGTCATCAGCTCCTGATCGGAAGCCAACACGATTGGCGGGATGCCTGTAGGTTCATTTTTCATCCCAGTCTCCAGATGAAGATTGAGACGAGCCCGTCATTGAGGCAGCGCTACCCCACACCGGGCGGAATTGCTCGGTGCAAGCCAGACTCTGCTGTAGGCCACAGGAGGGCGTTTGATGCGTAGATTGGTTCGAATTAGTGGAAAGTTTGGTTCGACGAAATTTGCAATAAAATACAATATCTTATATTGTGAATATTGATATGTGCTGCATGAGGGAGAATGTCAGAAGAATATAAGGTTCAGATAGTACAAGACGCGGAAACGGGCATTGTCGAACATGAGTCATGGCGACTGAATGAGAAGCTCCATCGGATTGGAGCGCCCGCATTAATCCATCGTGACCCTGAAACCGGCACTACGTTTCATGAGGTTTGGTATCAACAAGGAGTGATGCACCGAATCGGCGAGCCAGCCGAGATTTTTCGCGATCGGAAAAGTGGCTGCGTGATCAACGTCCGGCATTTCGAGTTCGGCAAATTAGTTACGCCCAAGCCCAACGACGAAATATCGCCGCAGCCATAGTCAACTAGCCTTTGCCATTGTAGCTTGAGCGCATGCGCACAAAGCAGACTTCACCGGGCAAAAAGGTAGGCGCGGCCGATGGCTATGCGCTTGACGCGGAGATTCTTCGAAAAAATCAAAGACTGCTTCTTGCGTTACTTGAGGAGATTCGAGCAGAGGCTGGGATAGGTGATGGTCACGGATTTAAAAACGAAAGGCTGGCATTCTTCCAAACAATCCAACCTTACCTTTATCACTTCAACGTTAAACTTGGAGATTCCAGAAGAACGGATTTGGATAAATTAAACGATCTTTTCGTCTATGCAAAAAACGGCAGCAATCCCTCAGGCATAAAGGCGCTGCTGTCTTGGTTGTGCTCGCACAATCCCGCCCGGGCGGAAAAGATTTACGCCCAGTTGGATTATCCGAAGGGGGTGAAAGCGGTCTCGTTTCGCGAATGCCCACTGCTAAAACCGAACGTTAATCAGGTAACAAATGACGCCAACCATTGTGAGCAATCGGATCTCTCTGAAAACATAAACCATTCAGGATTCGTTCGCCGGCCACCCGCTATTTCTCCCGCAATCCTTGTGTTTGGTGAAGAAGTCGGAGAACTGATCTATTTCCTCGCAAACATGCACGCACGTGTGATCTATTGTTGGCTCAGTGACCAGCGATTTGCCAGCGCGTCGTGGAATCTGGAAGAATTTAGCTGCGACACAGAATTTGCGATAGAATTATGCCAGGACAATAGCCGTTGGCTCAAAGAATGCAGAGAGCAGATTTACCCGTACCTCGAATTATATAGAAGCGATGAGAAAAGAAAAATTTTAAATTCTATTTCAATAACTGAAACTATTAACCAACAGCTTAAAAATTTCGTATTAATGTTTAAACCATTCGCTTCGGTTCATTCTTACAACCTGATGTACCTTCTAAGATTCGAATTGAAATTCGATCAGTCTTGCTCGTTTTTAGTCGAATTATCTGGTCAGTACGAAGACTCAATGATGTGGTTGGCAGGAAGATGGGATATCGTTGAGAGCCTGGAGTCCTTCGAAGGATGGAAAGCCTTTTTTCGTAGAACAGGAAGTGTTTCCTCGTGCGCATACTCATTAAGGTCAAAGGTAAATATCTTCCGGCTGCACAAGTCTGCCTTTATAAATCGGATGACAGAAGATAAGGAAGAGAGTTACATGAAACGAAGAACGGATGAATACGAGTAAGCATAAAACTTAGCAGCACGGGCGTTTCGGTGCTTTCGAACGCTGTGATGTAAAAATTCTCATTGTTGGTTGGATCGCTAATCGATATGGTTGCTTGTAAGGCGTGCGTCTATGCAATCCATGCTTTTATTCAAGCCGTTGCGTGGGCGAGGTGCTGAATGCCCCATCGGCTTTGCTAAGGGGTGCCGGATATGTCACGCGCCATGCGTTCCGCCATGCGTTCCGCAAGATGTGCGCTGGGTAATACCAGCGCATCTTGTCTCGGCGCTGCGCACCTCGGCAAGGGGCTGCTGCGCGCCCCGTTGCATCCCCATGCTAGCGCCGCGACTTCGCGCGACGAGCGGCGACCTGGCGCTCAGAGCGCCGTAGCTGGACTAGTTTACGGTGAAGCTTTAGCGCCTGACTACGATCAACCCCCGCCCGAATGCCGGTGAGTTGCTCAAAGTGACAGTCTCGTAACCGCTTGCCTGACCCACACGGGCAATCCCAATGGCCTTTAAGCGATTGAGCGACGACGGCTTGTAGATATCGGTCTGCGCGGGCGTCGTTCTCGTCCAGGCCGAGCAATTTCGCGGCAGCCTGCATGTAGCCGGCAGCTCCGTGGGCGCGCTCTCCAAATGGCCACTCGCCGGTTCTTTCGAACACGTACTGGCTAAGGAAGAAATTCCGGAGTGGCCCTTCGCAGAAAGCCCTGAAAGACGTATCGCCGCTGGTGGCGCACCATTCTTCCCAGATACACGTGCAACACCGACCATCGCTATACATATGCCGATCAGGATGAATCGGAATCCTGCCGCCCACCTCGTACACCAGAGGCTCGACCTCAGGGTAACTCGTGGCGACCAGCATTTCGATTTCGAACGCATCAAGCCGCCCGCCCGACGAGGCACCGTCTGAAAGGATGAACTCTCCATTTGCTACCAAGATCTCGCCGGACTGCCGGAGCCGCAGCCCCGGTTGCTGAAAAGCTAGCGCCCGTTCGAACTCCGCGAAATCAAGCATTTCTACTCACGCAGATTCAGAAGATTCAGCCAAGGAGCGCTGCCCGTGCCGCGTTCCCGAACCCGCTCGACCATCGCTTGAGCGCGCTCCGTGTTCTGTGAAGCGATGTAAGCAGGCGCGGCGACCTTCGGAGCCCGGCCTCGCAGAGAGTCCATAACCTTCTCGACCAACGTCGTCCCGAGGCGCGCGCGCAGGCTTTCAGGCACCTCGTGAGGCGGAAGCAGGTTGAGATATCTACCGAAGTCGTGACGAGCCGCTTTAAGCCATTGGCGGAATGCGGCAGCCTTCTCCGGCACCTCTTCCCACTTGTCGGCGAAGTTCTCTTCCGGATTAACCGGATTGGCGACCCACACAACGCCGTTGATTTCCTCCAGCGCTTCATCGAAGCGCTCCAGGATATTGGAAATCGCTTCGACAAGTGTCGTCTCATTGTTGTACGCGCGCGCAGCCAAAGTCGTGATGATAATCGAAATCGGCTTGTGCTCCGGGTCATCCCCGAAAACCGAGTCGCGGTGGCGCTTCAGAAGCTGTACAGCTTTCTGAAGCGTCGTCTTCACCTTGTAGTCAGGGACGTCTTCGACGTGATCATATATGCGCGTTGCCTCGAAGAGCGCCCGCTTCTCGGCCGCAACGCGCTCCGCCATCTGCTCTTTAAACCATTCCGCATACCCCAACGGGTTGCTCGACGGCCAATCGTCGGAAATTACGGCATAGCGCTCGTGCGTGTCGTCAGTAATGGCGACGGCCTGCTGGGCGACCCGCGCGTTGTCCGCGATTTGCGCATGACCGGCCTCCTTCAGCCTTGTCCGATAACTCTCCACGTCCGGTACGCACGGGAGCACATCGACATGAAAATTCCGGGCATTAGCGTATTCGAGCGTCCAGCAGCGCCGCTTATTCTCAGGCTGCTTCTTCATCCCATGCCGAGTTGCATAGGCGATGATCTCTCTGCCGACAGCCTCTTTAAGCGATTTCTGAGTGAAATCGTACTTCGAGGCATTCAGGCGGCAGATGAGATCAACGTCGTACTCATCGTTCTCTGCGATCGGCCGATTGGCGGTGCCGAGGCGAACTGACCCTTGGGGAGCGATCATCGGATCAAATTGACTGATCGACGAGTTAGGGCGATCCAGCCAATTGCTGATCGATTCGTATTTCTCGATGATCTCCTCGTAAATCTCCGGCGGCATATCAATGCCGGCGTGAAGTTGTTGCAGAACTTCTTCATGTGTCAGGCCATTGTCGTTAGGCACGGTCGTCTCCTTCTAGCTTGTGGACGGGGACGAACGCCTCCGCCGGCTCTGTGAAAAAGTGGGGGGTAAGGATGGGCTTCTGCTGTCTCGCCTCGACAAACCCGCGATCCTTCAGATCGCGGATGCGCGACGTGTCATCGAGCGTGAAATCGCCATCAGGCGCAGGCTGGCATATCCGCCAAATCGCTTTCCGCTCGTGCGGATCACCTGTCAGGATGTGCGCAAGCCCGAGCGAACCGTGTGACTGGCCGGCCATGAAAAAATCGGCCGTCTTGGTGACCATCGTGCGTGCGCTGTAGGAGGATTTGGTCTTTCCGATATCCTGCAAGCAGCTAACGCTGAGCACTTTCAATTCGTCAGCAGGCCATTTCAGCACGCCGACCGCTTCGGCGACGGCATAACCGACGGGATTGTTCGCCCACAGGCCTCCATCAACAAGTCCAACATCGTTGGCCGTGATGTGTTCTTTGAAGAACGTTGGCGCTGCTGCGGTCGCGAGCGCGGCATCAACAGCCAGATCCTTGTAATCGGTTTGTAGGCGCTCGTGGTGCGCCGTCTTGTAAACGTAAACGGTCTTCGTCTGCCTGTGCCATGAAGGGATCATGAGGCGCGTCCGTGCATCTCCGATCCGTTTCTCGCCGAGTATCCCCTCCAGCGCCGTTCGAAGGCGCTCCGTCGGGTACTTTGCGCCCCAGGCAAGCCACCGCGCCGCGCGAAACTTCCTCCCAGCCCAAGCGGTCACCCCATCACCATCCTGGTAGAAAATCCCCGCGCCTTCGGTTTCATAAAGCTCGAGGATCTCTCGCGCCGACATGCCCATGGCCAAGCCGATGGCGATAATCCCGCCGGTGGAGGTGCCCGAGATCAGGTCGAAGTACTGCCCCAACGGCGCATCCAGATCGCTCTCCAGCGCCGCAAGAAATGAAGCCGGGAACACGCCCCGGATGCCGCCGCCGTCAATGGATAAAATTCTACGCATAAATTCCTCATACGATTTCGTACGTTTCATACGGTACACGATCCGCTTGCCTCGCGTCAAGCTCGTGTGATACAAAATCGTATGGATGGGTGGGGCGCGAGAACCCTTAACGCCATCCAATGGGGGAGGAATTCTAATGTCGTTTGCCGCTAACCTGAAAAAGTATCGATTGAAAAAAGGATATTCCTTGCAGGGGCTTGCGGACTTGGTAGGCGTCTCGAAAGGCCACGTTTGGGATCTCGAAACCGAGCGTGCGAAGAACCCGTCTCTGGAGGTTCTAACCAAGTTATCCACACACCTGGGTGTGCCGATCGCAAGCTTGGTCGGGGAGGACGTCGATCCTGAGAATCAAGCCGACGATTCGCTGGTGATGTTTCGAGAACTAAAAACGCTTAGCGAAAACGACAGGGAAACTATAAGAATAATGATGGAGCGCCTGAAGGCGAGGTCATCTGAGGACAACAGGTAAATGGTTTCCCGGCTCGACCTAGATGGAACTTACTCACCACATGGGCTGGTTACAAAGATCCTGTCAGCGGAGCCTAACCTTAAAATTCCCGTTCCAATAGAAGAACTTGCTCATCAGCTTGATATTGATGAAATCAATGAGCTTGAGACTGAAGGCTTTCTTGGCGGCCTTCTAACCAACCCGCAACGGAGCTTCGGGTCGATTCTAGTTTCTGCAAACCTTCAGAGAACGCGGAGGCACTTTACGATTGCACATGAACTAGGCCACTTCCTCATTCCATATCATACGCCCCAGGAAGAGGGTCAGTTTCTTTGTGATAAAAAGGCGTTAGAGCAACTCAATACGAAATCCCGCAATCAGTTTTACAAAATGGAAGCGGAAGCAAACCAGTTCGCGTGCCTTCTTCTAATGCCGCCCCCTCGGCTTCGCCCATTAATCGATGGAAAGAGATTTGCTTCGCTTAAGACCGTGCTGGAGATCCACAGAACCTTTGATGTTAGCAAGCACGCCGCAGCCAGAGCCTACATCGACTACAACTCCGAATGCCTCGCGCTGCTCGTGGCGAGAGATGGCAAAATCCAAGTGATCTACAAGAGCCGCGACTTCCCAAGGTTGGCTGTCGCGGCAGGTGACCCAATTCCCAACAACTCGCTTGGGCTCTCACGGTTTTCGCCCGGCGATTTGTCTGATTCTGACCCTGCAGACATGCATGAATGGCTGGATACTGACGTGCTTCCTCGCGTCCGCGGTCTATACGAGCAGGTATTGGGGCAGGCTAACGGTTTCTCGATGATCCAGCTCAAGGCACTTGTCGCTGATCCGGACGAATATGACCCTGAAGCCGATATGACCGCCAAAGAGCGGCTAGCATATCGGCTTGAATAAACGTTGGGCTATTCATCTTCCGATCCATCGACTGGAGGTTCATCGAGAAGTTCCAAGAATCGTATGCCAAAGTCCCAGATAACCCACTCACGAGGCGCATCCGGATCATCGAGTTTCGAATGCTTCTGCCCTGCCATTCCGACTGAATTTAGTGTCGATGTAAGAGAATAAAGATATCGAACACCGTCATCGAATAGTGCCGCCAGATCATAATCATCAACGCCTTGATATCGCGTACCGTTTTTATGCAAATATTGGAGCACTATTACGTGTGGCTCTTCGATAACCTCGAGAGCGTTTGTCAGCGCTACAAACTCTGCATTCTTCTTTACGTTGGGATTCGCGACCTGTGCAATTGCTCGCGCTAATATCTTAATTTTTCTGTCTGATTTTGCGTTTAGTGTCTGATTTATCAATGACGGTATAAATATACGTCCTTCTTCGGAATCAAGCTCTTGAGCAAGTTGTTCTTCATCAACACCCATTAAAGCAGCTGCATCCTTTACAGCGAAACCCAGTTTCTCGAACCGTTCATTGGAAATGTTTTCGAACAACTTAGCCCAGCTCTCGCTCAAAACGACACCTAGCGCAGCGCCTGGCACACCCCCGATCATTGCACCTGCCGTGCCGCCGACCAGCGCGCCTGTTATCCTGAAAGTCTCTTTTCGTCCGCCGGGATCAGTCACATCACACATCCAAATTTCGCATAACTTTTACTTATACCTGGCTCAACATCAATGCGAAGGGCTCCGCCCGCCGCGCCGATCAAGGGTGCGGTCTCCCGAGGCTCGGGCTATTCGCCCTGCGCCCGCCGCACTGATCCTTGACGGCGCTTCCCCGTTTCTAGTTTGGCTACCATGGGCTGCGATGCGCAGCCCTGATTACATTTCGTAATCCAGCCCTTTGGGTTTCTTGGGGGTGTTGGCCTGTTGGCGCGCCAGAGAGGGCGTCCGATTGAAGCGATCGGTGAGCGAGGCATCTGGCGCGGTTCTCATCCCGGCGAGGCGAGAGAGTTCGGCGCGGACTTCCAGCTCCGCCGCCTGGTGGCGATCTCGCACGGTGACGATCTTCCTTTGAAGGTTTCGGCGCTGCGCGAGCTGCTCGGCTTTGAGCTGGTCGCGTTCCAGCCCGTCGCGCTTAAAGCAGGCTTGGGCTTCGGCCTCATTCCGCACCAGCGTCTTGGCACGATTGCCGGTCAGGCGATCCCACAGCCCGAGCACGCCGCGCCGGAGGCGGGCTTTGCGCGCTTCGGTCTCCTTTTCTCGCCGCTGCGATTGAGCGGTAGCAAGCTTCTTCCGCTGGTCGCGATGGTGCTCGGTCATGCGCCGCTTTGCAGCGAGCAGCGGGCGCGCCTCTTCGCGGCGTTTGTCCCGCAGGTCGGTGAGATAGCCTTGAACCACCGGCGTCAGCTCGGCGGCGATGTGGGCTTTGGCGGCGTCTACACTCGGCAAATCGTCCGGATCGCCCAGGCGCTCCGCAACGTCCTTCGCCTTCTTGCCGACATAACGACTTACGGACAGCACTTCTCCCTCATGGGAGACAGCGACAAAGCCGCGCCGATCACCCTTGGCGAGCTTGAAGCCACGCTCTTCGATGGCGGCTTTGAATGAAGACCGGCTATCCGAGATCGCCCAACAGTCTTGAAACAGATGCTTCAGCTCACCGGCATCCAGCTTCATGCGCTTGGCTTGCTGCCATTCGGCCAGCGAGAAATTGCGGGGATCAGCCTCGCCATAGTTCATCAGGCCGAACGGCATCTTCCAGCCATGTTCGATATAAAGTTCGCGCGCCAGCTCGCGCATCTTGTTCTTGAAGTAGGGCAGCGGCTTGGCGGTCATGGTCTCGGCATCGATCCGAGACCACACCGCATGGCAATGCCTGCGGCCTTCCTTCTCGTGAAAGACCACCACGCGCGGCTGACCCTCCAGCCCGTTCGCTTTCTCAATACGAGCGAGCGCCTCCTCAAAGGCATCCACCTCGACTTGCTCGGTATCGGGCGGGTTCAGCGACACTGAGAAGAGATATTGCTTGCACTTGGTGCCTGCGCTCGCGGCCTGGGCTTCCTTCAGTGCGCCGGTTACATCCTCGGAGACGAAGCCGCGCACCTCGTGCACTTCGACATGCTCGTTTTCATCGGTGCGCATCAAATGCGCGCTGAGCTGCTTCGCGCCGCCCCTCTGCGAGGCCACAAGGATCATGGCTCAGCGCTCCTTCATGCCGAGCGCCTGCATCAGCATCGTTTTGATCGCGGCCAGATCGGCGCAGGCGGTGCGGAGCGCGCCTTCGGTCTCCGGCTCAAAATCCAGCGCTCCGCGTTCCAGCGCGGCGCGGATGAGCTTGAGCGTATCGGCCACCGATCCAAGTCGCGCGATAATCTGTGCCAGCAACGCCCGACGGCTTTCCTGCGGCTCGGCATGCACTTTCGCCGCGACCTTCGGATCAAGGGCGCAGGCCTTGATATAGGCGCCCAGCGGCATGTCCTTCGCCAGACGCTCCATGCGCGCGCGCTCGTCTGCGCTCAGGCGCAGCGAGAACGGCGGGAGGCGTTTGGCGGACATGCGCGAGGGTTCCTTTCAGAAGCAAAAAAGCCCGCCCTCACAGTGTGAGAGCGGGCTGGGTTTGGCGGGAGGTTTGAGTGGTGTACCGGAGGCGAACTCAGCCTACACGGTCGTATGTGCGGGGAATCGACACGACGGCAGCATCTGCGAACCGATAGTAGGTCGAAGACCCGACAAGGCGGCGTCGGTTTGGTGAGAGGTGAAGCACCATCGCGCCGAACATATAATCAGGAGCTCCCTGATCCTCCCACGTCAGAACAATGTGACCACCCCGAATCTCTCCTCGATACTTATACTTCCGTACGCAATCAGCCTCAGTTCGCTCGCCGACGATTACCAGTTTTGAGCCGGTTTGCCGGATAGTGAGTAGCGTTGTGTGATTGGCTGCACCCTCGGCTGTTCGCCGCTGCCATTTCGTACCATTGAGGTTTGGCGCTCGGCTGAGCCAACCGCGAAGCGTCGGTAGTCCCCATGTGAAGACGAAGTGATAAAGGAGCGCTGACACCGCCGCGCTAACAACCCCAATCAGAACCTGCTGCAACATTTGCCCCGCCTCGACCATCGTGCTGGAAGGCCAACTTGAGCGCGACCAGGGCTTCTATGGTCTCCGCTACAGGCTATCTGGGCAAGGGCTGTCCGGGATTGATACGGATTGATCTTGCGTCAGCACGTTCTCCATCTCCTCAAGCGCTTCAATCAGCGCTTCGGGGTTCGAGAAATATCCCCTTAAGTCCACCAATCCTTTCCTGCTCTCCATTCATATACGCTAAATCGGCCTGTCCCCGGATCCTGTCCGGGGCGCGGACGTACGACCGCCGCCGCGACCCTTTTGAGGTCGCGCCGACGCCGCGCGGCGAGCTTTTTTCTAGAACCGCCGGCCCAGGGCCAGGCCTGCGAAATACTGGTTTTCGTCGCCGCGCTGGGCCACCAGCGGGCTGTCGGCGTAATCGCCTACAAGGCGCGAGGCGCCCAGGATCGTGGTCACCGACCAGAGCTCGGTGAAGCCGTGGGTGTAGATCGCGGTGACACCGACATCGCGCACGCCGCCGCCGGCGGTGTAGACCGGAAGGCCCGACGCCAGCGCGCCCGCGGCGTCGACGGAGAACAGGGTTTCCGCGTAGTCATCGGAAAAACCCGAAACCGAGGCGGACAGCGCGAAAAAGCTCTTGCGCGACACCGCGCCGGCATAGGTGAGCGAGCCGGTCCAGGCCAGCCCCTCCACCGTGCCCAGCGCGTCCACGCCCAGCTTGGCGCCTACGGTGAGGCTGTCCACCGGGGAGAGCAGACCCTCGGCCAGCTCGTAATCGGCGAACACGCCGGTGAAGATGGAATTGTCCACGTCCGCAAGACTCGAGACCACCACGTCCTCCACGTCATCGCGCCCGCCCGACCAGCGGCCATAGACGCCGGCGGTGAGCGGTCCGGCCTCGTAAAGCTCGGCGGCCAGGCCCGGCCCGTCGGTGCGGATCACCACATCGCCCCACTCCACCCGAAGGGCGCCGAAGGGAATGACACGGTAATCGTCAGACCCGGCGTAGTCGGGCAGGAAGGCCGCGCCGCCCGATGCGAACTGGGTGAGGATTGGAGGCTCGGCGCTCTCCGCCGCGGCCTGGCCCAGCGCGGCGGGGCTCGCGCAAAGGCCGGCGGCGAGGGCGGCGGCGAAGGAAGCGGCGAGTCGAGGCCTGAACATGGCTGTCTCCAGATTTCAATGTGAGCCTTCAAGATATGGGGCGCGACCGGGGCAGCAAGGCGCACCAACGGTTTTTTTACGCTACGGCGCCATACTGGGCCCCATGACGACCTGGACGACACACTTTTTGCGGATTGGGCTGGCCGCCGGCGCGGCGCTGGCGCTCGCCGGCGCAGCTGTCGCAAGCTCCCCTCCGGCGCCGGCCGACCCTGAACCCGCCGCAGCCACTGGTCCCATGGGCCGGATGCTCGTGGGCCAAGGCGTGGAAAGCTATATGCGCATGGATTCGGTGCGCACCGCGCTTCTGGTGGACCGGCGCTCCGGTTCGCGGGCGACGATCGAGGTCGCCTTTTCTCTGAATGCGCCGGAGCGCGACTCCCGGCGGATGATTGAGCAGCGCCGGCTGTGGCTGCGCGCCGCCTACTCGGAATCCCTGCTGATCTATGCCGGGCGCATGTATCGCTGGGGCGACGTGCCCGATCTTGATCGGCTCGCGCGGCTTTTGCAGGAGGACACCGACCGGCTGATCGGGCCGGGCCGGGCGCAGGTCCTGCTGGACACCGTGCTGATCAACGCCGGTTAGCTGTCGGCCGCCTTCCGTGTCGGAGTTCGCGTACCCCACGCGTCCGCGCCAAGACCTCCCAGCCCGTCTCCAAGCAAACCTGTCCGGCCTCCGGTCTCAGGGGCCGGCGCCTGCATTTAGCAGCGCCCGCCGGGCCTCCACCTCCCCCTTTTTCTCTTCAGGCTCTCAAGCCCTCGGGATTCACCCCGGAGGGCCGCTCGCGCGTCAGCGATTGCAATAAGCGTTTCCGTCACGCTCTGGCGCCTAAAGAGACGCCTTAGTCGATAAATGCGGTTACTGAATGCAGATATTGGATATGATCATTTTAGATCCTGTGAATATCCGGACCCGGATTAACGGAAGACCGCGCAAACCGCGACTGAGCTCCGGGCGAAGCCCTCCGGCGAGCCGATCAAGGGTGAGATTTATTAGTATAGATTTCTTATATACTTTATAATCACCTCTAAAATAATCTGGTAACAAATATTCGATTAAACGACGCCATGCATGGCGCATCTCTACAGAGATTGATCGGAGACCAGAGAATGAAGCAGATTTTAGTGGCTTGCGCGCTCGCGCTCGGCCTTACGGGCGCTGGATACGCTGAGACCTCCCCGCGGGACCTTGAAGTGATCGGGCGCGCGCTCGGCTTCATGGAAGGTGTGAGCGGTTCCGACCGGACCGTGGCCGTGGTGTTCGATGCTGCGTCCCAGGGTGAGGCCCAGGCGCTCGCCGACGCCATGAGCGGCGGCCTCTCCGCCGGCCGCGTGACCCTCAATGCGCAGCTCGTGCCGCTGGCCAGCGCCGGCTCGCTGTCGGGCGCCCATGCCGCCGTGCTCCTTGGCGCCGCGTCCGGCGACGCCTCGGTCTTCCAGAGCGCCAGCGCGGCCGGCGTCATGACCGTCTCCACCGATCTTGGCTGCGTGCAAAGCGGCAAGTGTGTGATGGGCGTCCAGAGCGCCCCTGCGGTCCGCATTCTCGTCAATCGGTCTGCGGCCGACGCCTCGTCCGTCGCGTTCGCAGCCGCCTTCGCCATGATGGTCGAAGAACTCTAAGCTTTTAAAAGAACAGGCAAAAGCAAATGAAAACCTCCCTCCTCAAGGTCACGCTGGCCACCTTCACGGCCGTCATTGGCTGCCAGACCGCCTTCGCCCAGGCGCTGGACTATGACTCACTCAGCGAACTGTTCGGCGAACCCGTCACCGCCGGCGCCACCGGCGCCCCGCAGCGCGCCTCCGACGTGCCGGCCACGATGATCATCATCACTCGCGAGGAAATCGGGCGCTTCCCTGAGTACGACGTGCCGGGCATTCTGCGTCACTATGCCGGTATGGACGTGATGCGGTACTCCTTCGGAGACGCGCAGGTCTCGATCCGCGGCGCCGCCACGGGCCACTCGCCCCGCCTTCTCGTGCTCGTGGATGGACGCAGCGTCTATCTGGACAGCTACGGCTACACCGCCTGGTCGACGCTCCCGGTCAACCTGGAAGACATTCAGCAGATCGAAGTGGTCAAGGGTCCGCAATCGGCCCTCTACGGCTTCAACGCCGTGGCCGGGGTTGTCAACATCATCACGCGTGATCCGGACAATCAGCAATACGCCGGCGCCCGCGCCTCAATCGGCACCGGCGGATATTCCGATCTCGCCGCCTCCGTCGCCGGCGACCTTGGTGAGCGGGTCTCTGGCCGGATCAGCTATGGACGCACCCAGTCTGATCCGTTCAATCAGTATGGCGGCGAGGATTTCTCGACACTCACCGACACCTTCCAGCGCGAAAATGTCCGTCTGACCGGTCGCGCCCAGCTGACCGAGACCATCAGCGCGGGACTGGAGCTCGCCTACTCGGACAGCGAAGTCTATGAAGCCTCGGGTGTCTATTCTTCCATCCGTAGTGAGTATGAGGTGGCTGCGGCGACCTTCGATCTGGAAGCAGATACTAATCTGGGCCTCATTTCGGTGACGGCGTCGCGCAATGAGACCGACATCGTGTACATCGGTCTCGGGCCAATGAATGTCGCCACGAACACGCTGAAGATCGAAGACATCTTCAAGATTGGCGCATCGAACACGATCCGCCTTTCGGTCGAGTATCGGGACAGCGAGACCAGCGACTCGTTCCCCACGCAGGGTCAGGGCGCCCTTGGCTACGACTCGTTCGCCGCGTCCGCCATGTGGAACCACAAGATCTCGGCCGCGCTGGACCTTACGATCGCCGGACGCTTCGACTCCCTGAGCTGGAGTCGTGACGGCGACCCGGACCCCTCGCTCTACCTGTTTTCCCGTGAGGACTACTCGGTCACCTATGAGGAGTTCAGCTATAATGGCGCCCTGGTCTGGCGCCCGGAATTCGGCGGGACACTGCGTCTGATCGCGGGTCGCGGCATTCAGACCCCGGCCATGTTCGACTTCGGCTCCACGACTGGATTCTCACTCGGCGCGGGCTCGCTCTCGATTGTGGGCGACCCGAATATGGTTCCGTCCGTGGTCACCAATTACGAGGTCGCCTATGACCGAGCCCTCACCGACTCGACAGATCTAAGAGTCGCCCTGTTCCGCAAAAACACCCAGGACATTCGGGGCAGCTTCGGCAGCGACTTCACCTACCTGCCGCCCGAGGCGCCGGCGCTCACCTTTGCGTTCCAGAACCGCGGAGACACCGCGCTCACCGGCTTTGAAGCCGCGCTCTCCGGCACGTTCAACGGCGGGTTCGACTGGGATGCGAACTACACCTACCAGAACGCCGAGGACGATCTGGCGCCGTTCCCGCAGGAAACGCCTTTGAACTTCGAGGCGTCCACGCCGGAGCACCTGCTGAACGCCCGCCTCGGATGGTCTTCCGGCGCTTTCACCGCGGACGGCTTCCTGAACTACACCGCCGCGTTCGAAAGCCCCCAAGGATCCGGACAGCTCCGGCTGGTGGAGATCGACGAGGCCGTCGCGGCGTCGTTCCGGGCGAGCTATGCCCTGTCCGACCAGCTCGCAGTGTCAGCCACCGCGCAGAACGTCACCTATGGCGGCGGCACGGCCGCGAATGTCGCCTTCGAGCCTGAGTCTCGGTTCTGGGTGCAATTGTCGGCCGGCTTCTAGTCCGGTCTGCGGCCGGGGGCCTGGCCCCCGGCCGTTTCCTTCTGAAGACGGGCGGAGCGGTTTCGCTCCGTCAAGCATTGGACATGATACGAAGATGACCTCCAAGCCCAGACTCAGCCTCTCAATCGCTCAATCCTTCATGGTGGCGCCCATCGCCGCGATTCTGGCCCTGGCCGGACTGACGAGTCTGGGCGCCTGGGCGTTGTTTGAATCCGCCAGCCGTCAGGCCGAAACCGTCATTGAGGGGGACGCCGCCCTTGAGGTGGCGCGTCAGAAATTCGCCCTTGAGCAGATGAACGGCGACGTGCTCGCGATCGTGACCGCCCAGGCGGCGGGCCAACCCGTTGATGTCATGGCCGAGTTCGACGCTGTGCGAAGCCGCATCGGGACCATCGCGTCCGACCTTCAAGGCCTGCGTGAGACCAACCCTGATTTGTTCGCCGAGAGCGAAGTCGTGGACGAGGTCGTCAATCAGCTCGGTCTCTATAGCGACGCCCTCGATTTCGTCGGGCAGATGCTGGAGCTGGATTTCGCCAGCTCGGTGGCCTTCCTGGAGCCTTTCGACGCCGTGTTTGCGCAGCTCACCGGCGATCTCGAGGGCATGGCGAGTGATGTCAGCGAGCTGAGCCACGCTCGCGCCGACGCCGGTCGCCGGGCGGCGCGCAACACGCTCATCGCTTTCATCGCGGTGGCTGTCGCCGTGGGCGGCGCTCTGCTCGCCTTGTCGATCTGGTTCGGTCGCCGCACCGCTACGTCGGTCAAATCAATCGCCGACGCCACCGAAACGCTGGCGCGCGGCGACTACAGCCTGGATATCGACGCGCTCGCACGATCCGACGAGCTCGGCGCCGTGGTGGAGAGCCTGCGCCGCTTCCGCGAGAACGGCTTGCGCGCCGAGACGCTAGAAGAGGACACCCGCAAGTCGGCTGAAGCGAACGCCCGGCGCGCGTCGGAGCTCGACAGCCTGGCGCGCGCCTTCGACACCGAAGCGCGCACGCTCTTGTCTGACGTGACCGAAGCCTGTTCGACCATGTCGGCTATCTCCCAGCAACTCTCCCAGAGCGCGAACGAAAGCTCGGAGCAGAGCGAAACCATGTCACGCTCGGCGTCTGAAGCCGCCGAAAACGTGGATTCAGTCGCCGCGGCGACCGAGGAGCTCACCGCGTCGGTGGCCGAAATCACCCAGCAGATCCAGGGGTCCTCGGACATGGCCACGCGCGCCGACGACAAGGCCCGGAGCGTTCAGAAAGTGGTCGCGGAGCTTAGCGGGGCGGCCGAACAGATCGGGGCCGTGGTGTCGCTGATCAGCGATATCTCCGAGCAGACCAATCTGCTGGCGCTGAACGCCACGATCGAAGCGGCGCGCGCCGGCGACGCGGGCAAGGGCTTCGCGGTCGTGGCCAGCGAAGTGAAGACCCTGGCGAACCAGACCGCAAAGGCCACCGAGGACATTCGCGCCCAGATCGCCGGGATTCAGTCGGCGGCCGAAATGTCGGCGCGCTCAATCGAGGACGTCACCGGCGCGGTGGGAGAGATCAATCGCGCCTCGTCCATGATCGCTGCGGCGGCGGAGGAGCAAACCGCCTCCACCCGCGAAATCGCGCAAGCCATCGGCAAGGCGGCTTCCGGCGCGCGATCAGTCTCGGATAATGTAGTACGTGTCTCTCAAGTCGCCCGCGAGACCGGCGAGGCGTCCCAGGACGTCATGCAGGCCGCCCAGACCGTGTCCGAGCGCGCCGAGCGGCTCAGCGCCCGGGTCGACGGATTCCTCCAAGCGGTTCGCGCCGCCGGCTGATTGTGGGGCGGCGGCGCGCCCTTCAGCGCGCCGCTGCGTCCATGAACTTGGCCAGCTCGAGATCCTTGCCCGTCACCCCGCCGGCGTCATGGGTGGAGAGCGTGACGTCTACAGTGTTGTAGACATTGAACCATTCGGGATGGTGGTCGATCTGCTCGGCTTTCAGCGCCACCGTGGTCATGAAGCCGAACGCCGTCTTGAAGTCGGAGAACTTGAAGACTTTGCGCACGGCGTCGCGCTCGCCCTCGGCCTTGGCCCATCCGCTAAGCTCGTCGCACAGCGCTTTTGCGCCGATCACATCGGTCATGGCGTCATCCTCATCGGTTGCTGCCTTTTCAAATTGGGCCTTGCCCTCGGCGGGTTCAAGGCGGGGCGGCGCGCCGGCGCGCGCTGCGTTCACCCAAAATTATCGCCGGCCGTGCCAGAGTGACGGCTTGGACGACTGTACGGAAAGGAGGCGGCGATGACCCGTTTTCTGGTCTCTGACGACAATCCCGGCGGACGCAAGCTGGAAGAAGTGCTTCTGGCTCTGCGCTCCGAAGTGATCAATCGCTGCACCAAGATCTCCGGCGATCTTCGCCCGGAATCCCAGCATGTCATGAACAACAACATGCAGGTGCTGCATCACCTCACCGAAGCGATCAAGCTGTCCCAGGATTCCTCGGTGACGCTGGACCGCGCCTTCGGGCCGAGCGAGGCGTCCACGGGCGGCCCGCCGCGCATCGGGGTGGTTTAGACCCTCAACGCCTCACCGCGTAAGAGCGCCGGCAGATCGCCGGTGGCGCCGCCGGCCGTGCGCATGAAGAAGCGCCGGGCGGCGGGAATCTTGTCCACCGCCGACAGACCAAGGCCGCGGCCGAGGCGGATCAGGCTGTGATCGTTTGAAAACAGCGCGTTGAAGAGATCTGTGCCCAGCGACAGGGCGGCGGTGTCGGTCTTGCGCCAGCGCTCATAGGGCGCAAGGGAGGCGCGCGCGCCGAGATCCAGCCCCGCCCGCTTGGCCTCCACGATCACTTCGGCCAGCGCCGCCGCGTCGCGAACCCCGAGATTGAAGCCCTGACCGGCGATGGGATGGATGGAGCGCGCAGAATCGCCCACAAGAGCCAGCCGGTCGCCAATGAAGGTCTCGGCGATCTTCAGCCCCAGAGGATAGGTCCAGCGCGGGCTGTCCGGCTTCACCGCACCCAGAAAATCACCGAACCGGGCTTCCAGCGCTTCCTGGAATCCCTCATCGTCCATGGCATTCAGGGCGTCGGCGACTGCGGATTTCTCGGTCCAGACTAGGCTGGAGCGATTGCCCGGCAAAGGCAGGATCGCGAACGGCCCGCCCGGCATGAAAAATTCATAGGCGACGCCTTCATGGGGCTTTTCATGGGCGACGGTGAGCACAAGCCCCTTCTGCGCGTATTCGCGCCCGGTGGTGCGGATGCCCGCCTGCTCGCGCAGCCTTGAGAACTTGCCGTCGCAGGCGACGATGAGCTGGGCCTCGATGCGCGTCCCGCTTTCGGTGACCAGCGCCGAGCGTCCGGGCGCGCCGGCCTCCATGCGGGCGATGCGTTCAGGAGCATGCACCGGCACGCCGGCGGTTTCACAGGTTTTCGCCAGGGCGATGCGGGTGTGCCGGTTCTCCGCCATCCAGCCCAGCGGTTCGCCGTCAGGGTCCGGGCTGATCTCGCGGCGATCAAAATGCAGCTCGTCGCGGCCCGGCCCGCCCGGCTTCAGCCCGTCATAGGGCCGTCCGTCCACCACGAGGATATCTTCGATGCGCTGGACCTGACCGGTGAGGTGCTCGGCCGCGCCCACGGTCTCAAGCATGCGAAAGCTGGAGAAGGACAGCGCCGAGGCGCGGCCGTCAAAGGCCGGAGCCGTGCGGGCGTCCAGAGGCAAAGCGTCGACGACGCAGACAGACACACCCGCCTTGTGCAGCGCGATCGCCAGCGTCAGCCCGGCGAGGCCGCCGCCGGCGACGGCGACATCATAAGACTGGGGGGAAGAGCGAACCATGGCGGAAAGAATAACGCTCCGCTGTTCAAAGGAAAGCGCCGCGGCGCCGCAGGGCGCGCGGTGGTGTGCGCCTACACGCCAAGGGCGCGCTGAACCCAGCCCAACGGGCCGGTGAAGGCCAGCGGGCCGTCTGTCACGGCGAGCGCGATGCAGATCTCGCCCGGTTCGGCCACCGGCTTGTGCTCGGTTGACGGGTCGGCGGCGCACAGCTCGCCCTTCGCGTAGCGATCGCGGCCGTCATGGAAGGCGCCGGTGAGCACAAGGGTGAATTCGCGCCCGTCATGGCCGTGGCGCGGCACGCCGCGTCCCGGCTCCAGACGGATCAGCTCGGCCTTGGCCGCGCCGTCGCGCATCAATTCCATGGTCCGCACGCCCGGGCCGGCGAAGCTCCAGGCGCCCTGTTCAAGGGCGAGATCGCGCACGGAGTCAGGCAGGGCCAGAAGCTCTTCAATGGCCTGGCCGGCCGCTTTGGCGGCCCGGCTGGACGCGGCGTCGCCCGCGCCCGGCCTGAAGTTGGCGGCCTCCCCCACGCAGGCTTCCTCGGCGTCGATGACGGCGAAGATTTCAGCCAGGCGCTGCTCGCCCATGGCGGCGGGTGCGACGCTGTCCAGCATCAGCCCGGCAATCGCTTCAGCGGCGTCACGCTCACACGCCACATCGGGCGATACGCCCGCCTGGGCGTCAAGAAGCAGTCGCATGGGCCCGGACAAAGCGCCCGAGGCGTAAGCGGCGTAGAGCTCGTCTCCGAGCGGATGATTGGTCATGGCGATATGTCGTTTTCCGTCTGCGCGCATTGGCTGCGCGTCTGTCCCAGATAGCGATATCGCTCGACAGCGTCGCGCTTCAAGGCGTCGCGCCAAAAAATTTATTCGCTGAACACGCCCAAAAGCGTCGGAGTCATAGCGCTTCGCGGTTCAGACGCTTCCTCAGCTTGTCAAAGGCCAGCCGCAAGCGCGATTTCACCGTCCCCAGAGGCACGCCCACACGATCAGCGATATCGCGATGGGACAGGCCGTCGAAAAACGCCATGCGCAGAAGCGCCACCTGCTCGTCAGGCAGATCAGCCAGGGCTTCGCGCACATGGGCCTCTCGCGCGCTGGCGTGGGCGGCGTCGTCCGGCGCGGTCAGTTCCGGCGGCAGGAGGGCGGGATCGTCGGCGTCCAGATCGGGCCTCGCGGCGCGCCGGGCCGCATCGATGCGCCGGTTGCGCGCGATGCGGAAAATCCAGGTGGAGGCCGAGGCCTGACTGCGATCGAACGTGTCGGCCTTGCGCCACACGGTGAGCATCACCTCCTGGGCGAGCTCCTCGGCCAGGCTGTCCGGCGCGTTCAGGCGCAACAGATAGGCTTTGACCCGCGGCGCGTAGAAGTGGAACAGGGATCCGAAGGCTGCGCGGTCGCGTCGCGCACACGCTTCCACCAGTCCGTCAAGCTTGTCACGGTCGATCACTTTATCTGAACCGGCCGAAGCGTCGGGCAAGACACCCACCTTTTAATATCTTCCGGGCAATGTCACAGACTGGACAGGGCCGATCAACCCGAGCGCCATCAATCCGCCATCGCGCCCTGCTTTACCGTCCCGCCTTGAGCCGCGCCAGAGGCGTGGCGCCGCAGTCCGGGCTTGCGAGTCGCCCGGCGCGGACCGAATTTGAGCAAACGCACCAAGCCGGAGAGTGTTCATGCGCCATGCCTTCGCCAGCCTTAAAGGCCTCGCCGCCTTCGCCGCCGCCCTCGGGGGCGCGACCGCCCTCGCCGGCCCAGGAGGGGCGGCCGCCCAGAGCCCGTCCGAACCCGTGTTCCAGGGCGCGCACACCGACTGGCGGGTCTTCACCCGCGGGGAGGGATCAGAGAAAATCTGCTATGCGCTCAGCCAGCCCGGCGAGTCCCTGCCGGCCAATGTCGAGCATGGCGACGTGTTCTTCCTGGTCTCCACCTGGGCGGACGGCTCTGCGAACGAGCAGCCCAATTTCCTGGCCGGCTATCCGCTGAAGCCGGAAAGCCCGCCCCGCGTTCGGGTCGGCTCGGACCGCTACACCATGTTCGTCTCTGACCAGGAAGGCTTCCTGGAAGACGCCGGGGACGAGGACCAGCTGGTGCGCGCCATGCGGCGCGGCTCCACCATGCGGGTGGACGCGGTCTCCGCGCGCGGCACCGCGACGGTCTATGAATTCTCGCTATCGGGCGTCACCGCGGCGCTGGACGCCGCTGAAAGTCTGTGCCGCTAGGCAGGCTTCCCATCAGCGCAGGCTGAACGCCGCTTCAATGTCGGCGGGGGGCGCATAGGCGCCCTCCAGCTCCACCGGGCCGGCCAGGTGAACATGGCCGCGATTGTCCCAGCGCACTGGAAGAACGCCGCCATCGGCTTCGATCGCGGCCTCGCGCCCGGCGCGGCCCTGACGGCAGGCGGCCACCAGCGCGGCCGCCGCGCCGGTGCCGCAGGCTTTCGTCAGCCCGGCGCCGCGCTCGAACACCTTCAGGCGGATATTGCCGGGCCCGCGCACCTGGGCGAATCCGGCGTTGACGCGGTCGGGAAACAACGGATCGTGCTCGACCTTCGGCCCGATCACGTCCAGCGCCAGCGCCTCCACATCGTCCACAAAGAACACCGCATGGGGATTGCCCATGGAGACCGCTCCTGGACCGGACAGCGATCCGCCGCCGGGCAGGTCGACGCGGTAATCGAGACGCACCGTGTCCATCTCGCGCGCCAGCGGGATTTCGCGCCAACCCAGCCGCGCCGGACCCAGATCCACCTCCGCACCGTCTCCGGCCACCCGGCGCGCGCTCAGGGCGCCGCCGTTGGAGGCCAGTGTCAGCGCGTCCTGCCGTCTGTCCTGAAACATCAGCCAGGACGCGGCGCGCGCGCCGTTGCCGCAGGCGCCCACCTCGCCGCCGTCCAGGTTCCACACCCGCAGGCGCGCATCGGCTTCGCCGTCGTCCTCCAGCGCGAGAAGCTGGTCGAAGGGCTGGCGCGCCGCAAGATCGGCCACGGCCGCACGCGAGGGCGCAAGGCGGCCCTGCGCGCCATCTCCGCGTGCATCAATCAGGATGAAGGCGTTGCCCGCCCCGTTCATGCGCCAGAACTTCATGGCGTCCTCCTCGCAGCGTGCGGACCTGGCCGGCGGCCACGCCTTGCTGCATGACATATCGGTAACGTGTCCGCTCTGGACCAGAGCGGGCGCACGCGCTTGTATGCGCACCAAATACCGTATCAAGGGGAGTTTCACCAATGCGACTGGGCTACAGCATGTCCGCCGCCGCCGCCGTTCTGGCGCTTGCGGCCTGTTCACCGAGCCAGGACGACACTCAAGGGGATTCCATGAGCGAGCTTTCCGCTGACACCGGGTCGCAAACCGCGTCCGAATCCTCGCCTGGACCTGAGGCGAGCGAGGAGGCCCTGGCGCTCAACGCGGCGATTCAGAGCGAGGAAGAACCGCTCACCTGGCTGGAAGAGGTCGAGGGTGAGCGCGCACTGGATTTCGCCCGCTCCATGAATGAACGCACGCTGGACCGGCTGCAGTCGGATCCGCGCTATGACCGGCTCTTCGAGCGCGCCCTGGAAGTGCTCAACAGCGCGGACCGCATTCCCTATGTGGGCGTGCGCGGCGGCGAGCTGTGGAATTTCTGGCGCGACGCTGAAAACACCCACGGGCTCTGGCGCAAGACCAGCGCGGAGAGCTACGCCTCTGACAGCCCGCAGTGGGAGGTCGTGCTTGATCTCGATGCGCTCGCCGACGCCGAAGACAAGAACTGGGTCTGGCGCGGCGCCAACTGCCTGGCGCCCGACTATAATCGCTGCCTGGTGACGCTGTCGGACGGCGGCTCTGACGCCGCGGTGACGCGCGAATGGGATATGGAGAGCCGCAGCTTCGTCGAGGACGGCTTCTACATTCCCGAAACCAAGGGAACGGCGGCCTGGATCGACGCGGACACGCTGCTCGTCGCCACGGCGCTGGATCCGGCCGAGGCCACCCAGTCCGGCTATCCCTTCGTGGTCAAGCGCTGGGAGCGCGGAACGCCGCTGGAGGACGCCCCGGAAGTGATCCGCGGCGAGGAGAGCAATGTGGGTGTCTGGCCGTCCCGGTTCGAGACCGAAGACGGCACGCCCTACATGCTGGCCATCCAGGCCGAGAGCTTCTTTGAGAGCGTGTACTGGTATCTGCCCGACGGCGCTTCGGCCGAGCCCGTGCGCATGCCGCTGCCGCGCAAGGTGAGCCCGCGCGCCCTGTTTCAGGGCCAGCTGGTGTTCTCCATCGAGCAGGACTGGACGCCGGTGGAGGGCGGGACCGCCTATCCCGCCGGCGCCGTGCTCAGCTTCGACATGGCCGAGTTCGCCGAAACCGGCGAGCTGCCCGCGCTGGAAGAGGTCTTCGTGCCCAATGAGCGCCAGGCCATCGGCTCCATGGGCGGCACGGCCAGCAATCTCTTCATGGTGATCACCGACAATGTGGTCGGCCAGCTTCTGGCCCTGACCCATGGCGCGGACGGCTGGTCCAGCACCCGGATCGAGGCGCCGGACAACGCGACGATCTCCATCGTCACCGCCGATGATCAAAGCGACCTCGCATATGTGAACGTGGAGGGCTTCCTCACGCCGGAGACCCTGCAGCGCATCACGCCCGAGCTGACGCTGGAGCCGGCCAAATCAGCGCCGACCTGGTTCGACGCTGAAGGCCTGTCGGTGGAGCAGCGCCAGGTCGCCAGCGCGGACGGAACGATGATCCCCTACTTCATCGTGCGCGCCGACGGTGCAGCCGGGGCCGCCGAAGCCGGCCCGACTCTGCTCTACGCCTATGGCGGCTTCCAGGTGTCGCTGACGCCGAATTATTCGGGCACGATGGGCCGCTCCTGGCTGGAGAACGGCGGGACCTATGTGCTGGCGAACATTCGCGGCGGCGGCGAATTCGGCCCCGCCTGGCACCAGGCCGGCCTGCGCACAGACCGTCAGCGCATCTATGACGATTTGATCGCGGTGGGCGAAGACCTGATCGCCGAAGGCGTGACCACCGGCGATCAGCTGGCGGTGCAGGGCGGCTCCAATGGCGGCCTTCTCACCGGGGTGATGTACACCCAGCGGCCCGATCTCTGGGGTGCGGTGATCAGCCAGGTGCCGCTTCTGGACATGCTGCGGTTCCACCTCCTGCTTGCCGGGGCCAGCTGGCAGGACGAGTACGGCTACCCCGACGAGAACGCCGATGAGCGCGCCTTCCTGCGCTCGATCTCGCCGCTGCATAATGTGGAGCCGGGGACCGAGTATCCGCCGCTCTTCCTTCTGACCTCCACCAAGGACGACCGGGTCCATCCCGGCCACGCCCGTAAAATGGCGTATCTCCTCAACGAGCTGGGCGAGGACGTTATGTATTATGAAAACATGGAGGGCGGCCACTCCGCCGCCGCCAATCTGGAAGAGACCGCCAAGCGGCTGGCGCTGGAGTTCACCTTCCTGATGCAGGAGCTCATGGGCCCGGCCGAGGGCGAGGCCGGCTCCGGCGGGCAGGGCGCCTCGCAGTAGACGGCGTTACAGCCTGACCCTGAAAGCCCCGGCGCGTCGCGCCGGGGCTTTCTTTTAGCCGGACGCCGCATCTGGCCTGCGCGTAAAGCAAAGCACGAGACCGACGGCGAAGAACCACAGGATAAAGCCGAGCCCGAACAGCGTCGCGGCTTCAGCGAGCGCCGGGATGGTCGAGGCGATGCCGGCGGCGCCGATCGCGAGGCCGAGCCCGGAGACGGGAAGCGGCAAGGATTTCGACAAAAGCGCGGCGAGGCTCAGGAAAAAGATCCACAGCCCGCCGGTGATCTCATTGCCGCCGCCGAGGCCCGAGCCCACCGTCACGACTGCGTGCCAGAGCGATGCGGCCGCGGCGGGATCAATATCGGCGAGCGCGACGATCCGCGTCACGCCCACATTGAACACCATCCCGGCTGCGAGAATGAGGCCGGTCCAGATCAGGCCGAAGACCGCCGCGAGACAGGAGAGCGCCTCCTGGCCCCGCCGCATACGGTCGTACAGGCCGACGACGACCACCGCCATCAATGCCGCGTTCAGCACGTAGATCACCAGATTCCAGGCGATCATCAGGGCTTCGTTTTCGACCAGAAACGCCACGTGCCGTTCTGCAGGAATGTCCGCCGCGCCGTACTGCGCCGGCCCGAGAATGGTGAAATAGACCCAAAAGCCGGCGATATAGGTGAGGCCCGCCAGGATGGCGGCGAGGCCGCTTATGCGTTGCATGGCCATTCAGGCTCTCCTTTTCAGTAGTTAGCACGTGCGGAGAAGCGAATACGCACCGCGTAAAACAGGGCCCAGGCGACCACGGCGATCACCGGCGCGGCCAGAAGCCAGGGCGTCCGCAGCGCCTCAGGCAAGACGTGATTGTTTCCAAAGAAGAAGATTCCGGTCGCCAGGACGAAGGCGAAACCCATGCGCCAGAGATGGCGCGCGATCCGGCGACGCGGCTCCGGCCTCGAATGCACGGCGTAGCGAAGGTCCGGGATCAGCAACGAGGCGCCCAGCGCCGCCAACATGTGGAAAGCCGCCGGAGTCAAGCCGCTCAACTCGCTCGTCGGGTGTGCGGCCGCAGCAGAGCCGCCGACGACCGCGCCGGCGGTCACGAGCCCCGAACCGATCGGTGAAAGCCGGGTCAACATCCGCCACGGCGCGCCGTCGCCCCGCGCCGCCAGCCAGCCCGTGGCGATGCAGTGAAACGCAAGCGCGGACAGGAGGACCGTGAACACGATCCCGCGCGCGAGGCTCAGCCACAGTCCGCTCAGGGACAGAAGCGCCATTGTGAGGGCGAACACCGCTCCGGCGCTGCGGTGCGCGGCTCCGCCCTTTCTCGACGCCAACGCCGCGAAGCCCGCAAGAAGGGCGAGACACCCGATCCAGAAATGGGTTTGGCCGAGCCAGCCGGGTTCGGACATGAGTGACACGCTCCCTCTGCATTTTGCGGCACGCCGTAAGGGGGCGCCGCTTCGAAGGTTGGGCTATGGCGGGTGATCCGCACCGTGTCGTCCGCGCGGGACGGGACGGACAGATGGGCGCAGCAATGCGGACCGCGCTCGATTGAAACGGAGCGGAGCGTGTTCTAGACCGGCTTCATGCACACCGACTGGATCACCGCCCTGTCCGCCCTGACCACCGGGATTGCGATCGCCGGGGCGGTCGCGGGCCTACGCGCGCCGCAGGGCCGGCGCGTGACCGCCCCGCTCACGGCCATTTTCGCGCTCTTCGCCCTGCTTTGCGCTACGCCGCTCGTCGGCGCGCTCGCTCGCCCGGCGTTGGTTTTTCATCTGCCGCTGCTCCTGCCGACGCTGTTCGCACTGCCCATCGCCGTGCATCGCTTCGCCGCCGGGAGAATCGGGCTTCGGCCCGGACGCCGGGAGTCGATCCGCGACGCGATCGCGCCCGGCATCGCCGCCCTTGTGACGGCGGGGTTCTGGCTGCTGCCCGCTTCGTCGAAGACCGCCCTGTTCATCGAAGGCCGCCTTCCCGGCGGTTGGGCGGCTTCCGCACTGGCGCTCGTCACGTTCACGCTCGTGCTGATCTGGATTGTTGTCTCCTGCGCCTATCTGGCCGGGACGATCGTGGCGCTGCGCCGACATCGCCGGCGTCTGAAGGCGTTCTATTCGAACACCGAGCAATATGAGTTGCGCTGGATCGACGGGTTCCTCGTTTCGCTAATGGCGCTTTGGGCCGTCGCCGCCATCGCCCTGGCCGGCGACAATCTTGGCGCAGGCGTGATCGTCTCCGAGATCGGAGCGTTCGCTGCAACCGTACCGGTTCTGCTTCTTTTGATTACCGTGTCTCTGGCGGCGTCCCCGGATGGTGAAGCGGGCGTGGACCTCATCGACCTGTCCGAACCGCCCGCGCGGTATATGCGCTCGGCTTTGTCGGCCGACCGGGCGCGCCAGATCGCCAGGCGCATCGAAGCCGCTATGACCCGCGAGCAGGTCTATCTGGATGCGAACCTGTCGCTGCAGAAGCTTTCACGGCTCGTGGGCGCACCGCCCAATCATGTTTCCCAGACCTTGAACGAGCATCTTCACACGGCCTTCTTCGACTACGTGGCGCGCTGGCGCATCGAAGCGGCCAAGCCCTTGCTGGTTGAGGGCGGCAAGTCGGTGCTGGCGATCGCGCTGGAGGTCGGCTTCAACTCGCGCTCGACATTTTACAAGGCCTTCAAGCGTGAAACCGGGCTTACGCCGAAAGCCTACCAAGCGCAGGCCGCGTCCCGGTAAAGCGGGCTCGGATGCGCCGGAGCGGGCCCCAGGGCTTTACTGGCGCGCCGTCACACGGCCAGTTTCAGCGCACGGCAGCCTTGGCTACCCTCGCCTCAATCGGCGGGACAGGGGGCGTGACCGCCCCGCCAGGACTGGACCTCACCGCGCAGAAGGCCGCGACTTATCCACCCCCGCCCGGCCTTGCCGCATAATCACCCCACTTCGCCGTGACGGAGGGGGCGGTCTGCAGACGTCTCAGGTCGGGTGGCGGAGGGTGGTGTCCCGAGTTCGCGCGGTGTGACGGCCGGGCGGGCGAAAAGGCGGACGAAGCGATTCCGGAGGATCCGGCAGGGGTAGCGTTGCGGGAGGGGCTGGACCCTGACCGCCCGCGGGAGCAATCCTGACGAGCCTCGGCCGGCGGCGTAGAAATGGTGTAAGTAAGCCGGGCTCATGCCGAAAAATCACCACCAGGCGCGGGGGCTTTATCGGGCTCCCACTATAAATGCTGAACCCAATATCGGCCCGGACTTCCCCCGCGCCTTCCCCCCTCCTTGGTCTCTCGCGGCGCAGCGCCGGCGGGCGTGATCGCGCGCGCCCCGGTCGCCGCCCATGCAAGAAATTTCCCAACCCCTTGAATCGTCCTGACTAATTTTTCTGGACACAATATAAAGATATCTTTATGTCTCTATGTGCGCCGATTTGAGCTTCAGCTTGCGGGCGCGGTACAAGTGCGGCTAAAGCGAGGCGGTTGGAATAAAAGGGCTTTCACCGCCCTCCGTCCGTTCGCAGCCTCCTTGTCCCGTCCGTTCCGGCGCGAGCGACGCAAGGAGATTGTCATGGCCAAGTCCGCACACGCCCCCGCCCGCCTGCGCTCTGTCGCGCAGACCTCGCAGCCGCGCTCCGCGCCGGCGCGAATGCGTGCGGTTCTGCTGGGTTGCGGCGTGGTCAATGGCGGGCTTGAGGGCCTCATTCCTCAGAGTGTCGAGATTGTCGGCGTCCTGGCGCAGCGCGCCCGGCCGCAGGGTCTGTACGGCGCGCCGGTCTTCACCGACGCCGACGCGGTTTTCGCCCTGGCGCCCGATCTCGTGATCGAGGCCCTGCCCGGCGGCGAAGACGCCGAGCGCCTGCTGGAGCGCGCGGTTGAAGCGGGCTGTCACATTGTCACCGCCAACAAGGATGTCGCCGCACGCCGGCCTGATTTCGCACGCCGGCTTGCACAGCAAGGCAAGGTGTTCGCCTGCTCGGCGGCGGTCGGCGGCGGCGCGCCGGTTCTGGAAGCCGTGGAGCGTCTGACGCGCTCGGACGCCGGGCTGGTGCGGGCGCGCGGCGTGCTGAACGGCACCTCCAATTTCGTCCTCGATCGGCTGGCGCGCGGCGAAACGCTGGACGACGCTGTGCGCGCGGCCCAGAAAGCCGGGTTCGCGGAAGCCGATCCCAGCGCTGATCTCGACGGGCTGGACGCGGCCAACAAGCTGGCCCTGATCGCCCGCGCCGCCTGGGGCGCCGAGCTGGATCCGGCCGAGATCGAGGCGCAGTCCATAAGCGATCTCACCGCCTCGCAGATCGATGCGGCGCGCGCCGCCGGCAAGGTGATCCGTCAGGTGGGCGTGGTGTCGCGCGGGCCGGCCGGCGTGCGGGCGCGGGTGCGCCTGGAAATTCTCGCGCAGACCGATCCGCTGGCGCGCACCCGCGACGAAGGCAATTGCGTGGTGATCAGTCCCGAGCGGGGCGCCCAGATGATCGTGGCCGGCAAAGGCGCCGGACGCGGCCCCACCGCGGCCAGCCTCGCGGGTGATCTCAAGCGCCTGTGTGAGCGCGTCGGCCGATGAGCGCTGCGGTGAAACTTGATGCGGCGCGGTTTGCGCCGGTGAGCGATCTGGTCTGCGGATTCACACGGCCCGGGCCGGTCGGCGGCTGGCTGGAGGCGTGCGGACGCCTGACCGGCCCTGAAGACGGCCCGTCCACGGTGGTGCTGGGCGGCGTTTCGGCGGGCCGGCGCCTGTTCGAGGACGAGGACGGCCCCGGCTGGTGGCCGGGCGTCGCCGGCGCGGGCGGTGCGCTGGATCCCGCGCGCCGGCGTCTGTTGAGCCTGGATTTCATCGATGCGGCCGATCCCTTTCCCGCGATCGCGGATCAGGCGGATGCGGTGCTGGCGCTCGCCGACGCGGCGGGGCTGGAGCGGTTCTCCATTGTGGGCGCGAGCTATGGCGGCGTCGTCGCGCTGGAGATCGCGGCGCGCGCCCCAGGCCGGGTGCGCCGGGTCGACGTGCTGTGCGCGGCCGCGCGGCCCAACCCCATGGCGACCGCGTGGCGTTCGATCCAGCGCGAGACCGTTGAGCTGGCTGTCGCCGCCGGAGATCCGGCGCGCGGGGTGGACCTCGCCCGGCGCCTGGCCATGACCACCTATCGCACCCATGAGGAATTCACCGCCCGGTTCACCGATCCCGATCCGAACAGCCGGGACGCGGCGGGCGTGGAGGCGTATCTCGCCGCGCGCGGGGCCGATTACGCCGGCCAGACACGCCCCGGTCGCTTTCTCGCCCTGTCGCGCTCCATGGACAGCGCCGATATCAACGTCGAGGCGATCACCGCGCCGACGCGGTTCTTCAGCGTCTCCAGCGATCTTCTCGTGCCTCCCGCCGATATTGAGGCGACGGCGGCGCGCATCACCGACGCCAAAGTGGAGCGGATCGACAGCCTGTATGGCCACGACGCCTTTCTGAAGGAGACCCGGGCCGTGAACGCCTTTCTGGAGTCCGCGCCGTGACTGATTTTCGCACTCGCGCCGTGCGCGCAGGGATAAACGCCGATATCGCCCATGGCGACGTGGTCGCCCCGATCAGCGTTTCGGCGGCCTATCGCCGTGTGGATCCGGGCGCGCCGGGCGCGTTCGATTATGGCCGCACCGGCCAGCCGGGCCGGGCGCTGCTGGCCAAAGCGATGGCCGATCTGGAAGGAGCGGCCGCCGCCGTGATCGTGTCCAGCGGCATGGCCGCCATTGATCTCGTGCTCAATGATCTGCCCAACGGCGCGCGGATCGTCTGCGTCCATGATTGCTATGGCGGGACGCGGCGATTGATGGATGCGCGCGCCATCCAGCGCGGCTTTGATCTGGTGTACGCCGATTGCAGCGACCTTTCAGCGCTTGAAGCGGCGCTGGAGCCCGGCGCGGACCTTCTGTTTCTGGAGACCCCGTCCAATCCGCGCTTGCGGATCACCGATCTGGATCATGCCTGCGCGGCGGGCCGGGCGGCCGGCGCGGTGGTGGCTGTGGACAACACGGTCCTGACCCCGGCGCTGCAACGCCCGCTGGAGCACGACGCCGATCTGTCGGTCAGCTCGGTGACGAAAATGCTCAACGGTCATTCCGACATGATCGGCGGGGCGGTGGCCTGCGCCGACCCCGAGCGCGCAGAGCGTCTGGCCTGGTGGGCTAACGCGGCCGGCGCCTGCGCGGGCGGCTTTGATGTCTTTCTGGCGCTGCGGGGCCTTCGCACGCTGCCCCTGCGCGCCAAGGCCCAGAGCGAGAGCGCGCTGGCGGTGGCCGAGGCGCTGGGCGCGCACGCCGCCGTCACGCGCGTCGATTATCCCGGCCTTGCCGGTCACCCCGGCCACGCGATCGCGAAGCGCCAGCAATCGGGCTTCGGGCCGCTTTTGAGTTTTGAACTGACCGGCGGGGTCCAGGCGGCGCGCGATTGCGTCACCCGCCTGAAGCTGTTCACGCTGGCCCAGTCTTTGGGCGGGGTGGAGAGCCTCGCCGCGATCCCGGCGACCATGACCCATGCGGCCATGACGCCCGAGGCCCGCCGCGAGGCGGGGGTTGGCGACGGGCTGGTGCGTCTGTCGGTGGGGCTGGAGGCCCCCGAAGACCTGATCAACGATCTGAAGACGGCCCTGAGCTAGCAGGGCCGGCCAGGAAAGCTCGCCCTAGCGATTGTCCAGGGCTTCGCCGGCGGCCAGGATCGGGCTCGCGTCGATGGATTCAGCGTTCATCAGGGCTGCGATGCGCTGGAGCGAGGCGATCAGCATGTGACGCTCCCAGCTGGGAAGCTCGTGGAAGGCCTCGATAAAGCCGGCCTGGAGCAGTTGAGGGGAGCTGGCCGTCGCAGCAGCGCCCGACTCGGTGAGCTCGGCCAGCACGGCGCGCCGGTCGGTGTCGGTCCTGGCGCGCGTCACCAGCCCGGCCGCGGTGAGGCGCTCCAGAATGGCGGTGACGGTGGGCTGGCTCAGCGAAACCGTACGCGAGAGCGCGCTGGGCTTGGTGGCGCCGCTCCTGGCGAGCGCCTGCATCACGACCAGCTGGGGCGCGGTCAGACCGGTCTCCTTCACCAGGGTCTTGGAGCGCAAATCGACTGCGCGAATGATGCGCCGGAGCGCAATGAGGATTTCGTCGTGATCGTTCATGGAGACCTCATCGCTTGAGGGGGTGATCTTGTTTAGGCCCCAAACCGGATTGAGCAAAGCGGGTTTCGAGAATTGCTTCGTTCGGGAAGCAAATTGACCCGTTCAATCCTTCAGTTTTTAAACGCTCTCAAAAGATGTTCCGGCGTTGCAAACCTGCAACAAATCGAATTATCTATATATACCAGCATGATGCACCGCAATATCCGGGCGCTGCGCTGGCCGGACGCGCTCGAAATTTGTGAGTGCTCGAAGCTTTTCTTGCCGCCTGGCGCCCGAAAAAGATACATCGTCCCCAAATCATTTGGAGGCGATAGAGTATGACCGACTTTAAGACACGCGTTTTGGCGAGCACCATGCTCACCGCGGCGGCCATGACGGCGACCGGTGCGGCGAACGCACAGGTGGACACCATCACCGTGACCGCGACGAAGGTGGAATCCACCACCCAGGACATTGCGGTCACCGTGTCTGCGCTGGACGGATCGACGCTTGAAGAGCTCGATGTGGACGTGTTCAGCGACTACCTGGTGCAATTGCCTGGCGTGACCGCCGGCGGCAGCGGCCCGGGTCAGAACACCATCTATATCCGCGGCGTGGCCTCCACGACGCCCAACCTGACCACCGCCGGCGTCGCCGGCCTGGCGCCGAACGTCGCCTTCTACCTGGACGAACAGCCGCTGGCGCAGCCGGGTCGTAACCTGGACGTCTATGCGGTCGACCTGGAGCGCGTGGAAGTTCTGCCCGGGCCGCAAGGCACGCTGTTCGGCGCTTCGTCGCAGGCCGGCACGGTGCGCATGATCACCAACAAGCCGCTCCTTGGCGTCTATGAAGCGGCGGCCAATTTCGGCCTCTCCTTCACCGAGGGCGGTGAAGAGAGCTACAGCACCGACCTGATGGTGAACCTGCCCGTCGGTGAGAATTTCGCGCTCCGCGGCGTGGCGTTCTTTGATCGCCAGGGCGGCTATATCGACAACGTGCCCGGCACGATCGACACCTCGCGCTCGGCGCGTTTCCGCTCGGCCGGCGACGTGCGCGCCAACGGCGTGCCGGTCGCGCCGCGCCGCGCCGGCTTCCAGGCCGGCGCCGATCTGTCGGCGGTCAACTTTGAAGTGGCCGACAACGCGCCGCTGGTCGAGGACGACTTCAACGACACGCGCTATCAGGGCTATCGCCTGATGGGCCGCTATGAGTTCAACGTCGACTGGCGCGCCACCGTCTCGGTGATGCAACAGGGCCTCGACACCGACGGCGTGTTCTTCCAGGACCCGAATCTGGATGATTACGAGGTTCAGCGCTACCAGCCGGACAAGCTGACCGACGAATTCACCAACCTCGCCTGGACGCTGGAAGGCCGCCTGGCGATGCTGGACGTGGTCTACACCGGCGCCTACACCGACCGCGAAAGCGATCAGGTCATCGACTACACCGAGTACATGCTCGTGGGTCAGTACTTCCCGTACTACACCTGCGACGGCTCTGTGACCTATCCCGGCGCGGCCGCCCCGTCGGGCACCTGCTATTCGCCCGGCTCGATCGTGGACTCCCTGACCGACACCCAGGTCGAGAGCCACGAGTTGCGCTTCAACACCACCGGTGATCGCTACAGCATCACGGCCGGCGTGTTCTACTCCTCCACCGAAGTCGCCGAGCGTAACGACTTCACCTACTGGAGCTCGGAAATCGCCGATCCGTTCGGCCCGTTCGCGCCGAACTTCCCCTACCAGACCGGGTATTTCTCTGATCCGGGTCCGTTCCCGGCCGGCGTGATCTTCCGCAACGACATCCTTCGCACCGATGATCAGCGCGGCGTGTTCGGCGAGGCGACCTACGACATCGTCCCGAACACCTTCGCGGTGACCTTCGGAGCGCGCTACTACGACATCGAGGTGGACCTGCAAGGGTCCGCGAACGGGTCGTTCTTCAACTCCGGCGCGGCGCAGGAAGCTCAGGCCTTCGGCACGGACATCTCCGATATCTACAACGGAGACTGCGAGTACACCTTCCGGGGCGTGGCTCAGCCGAACCAGCAGACCTTCACCTGCGACGATTCGCTGGCCGACATCGTCGCGGCGGGCCTCACCACCGGTCAGGCCACACAGGTGTTCAACGCCCTGCGCGCGCCGGATGTCGCAGCCACCGAAGGCTCGATCTTCAAGCTCACAGGTACGTGGACGCCGAACGAGAACATGCTGTTCTTCGCCACCTACTCTGAGGGCTTCCGTCCCGGCCTCCTGAACCGCCCGGGCGGCGCCACCACGGCGCTCGCCAGCGGCGGCAGCTATACGGTCCCGTTCGCGCTGGATTCCGACCAGGTGACGAACTACGAGCTGGGCTGGAAACTTGATCTGCTTGAAGATCAGCTCCGCTTCAACGGCAGCGCCTTCTTCGTGGACATCGAAGATCTGCAGACCACGATCTTCGACCCGAGCATCACCAACCTGTTCTTCTCCGACAACGCCGCCAACGCGGAAGTGTACGGAATTGAAGGCGACCTGACCTATGCGCCCATGGAAATGCCGGGTCTGACGGTGACCGGCGCCTTCTCGATCCTCGACACCGAGATCACCGAAGTGCTCGTCCCGACCGACGACGTGGTCGTGGGCACAGATCTGGCCTACGCGCCGACCCTGCAGCTGAACGCCCGTGCGCGGTACGAGTGGAGCGTGATGGACGGAAAGACGGCCTATGTGCAGGGCCAGGCGATCTATTCCGATGACAGCCGTTCGGACATCATCGAGATCAACGCGATCGAGCTTGACGGCTACGCCACGCTCGGCCTTCGCACCGGTCTCACCAGCGACCGCTACAGCGTCGAACTGTTCGTCGACAACGTCACCAACGAGAACTACGCGTTGGCGAACAACTTCATCAACGATGTGGAACGCACCACCGTCGGACGCCCCCGCACCTGGGGCGTGCGTGTCGGCGTGACGTACTAGGACCGACAGACGGGGCGGTTGCGTAACGGCCGCCCCGTCTGCATGCTCGTGAAGCGCCCCGCCGTCACAGGTGGGGCGTTTTGCGCTAGGCCCTCAACCTTTGCACATCGGAGTCGCCATTGATCGCCAAGGCCGATCCGCCCGCCGCGCTGAAGACTGCGCAACGCCAGATGTACGAGGGCGGCTTCGAGGCCGCGCTCGCGACGCTGGCGCCGTTGCTCGACGCGGAGCCCGATCACGCCGACGCGCTCTACATGAAAGCGGCGAGCCTGCGCTATCTCAAACGGCTGGACGAGGCTCTGGCCACGCTGGAACAGCTCAGGGCGGCGGCGCCGGATTTCGGGCGCGGCTGGCAGGAAGAAGGCCACGTCCACCGCGATTCCGGCGATCCTTCACGGGCGCTGGCGGCGTATCAGGCGGCGACGCAGGTCAATCCCACCCTGCCGGCGGCCTGGGCGGGACAGGCCGATATCCTTGACCGGCTCGGTCAAGGCGGTGAAGCGGCTCAGGCCCGCGCCCGCGCCGAGCGGCTCAAAGCGCTGCCCAACGCTTTGCAGGCGGCCAATCACCATCTTTACGAAAACCGGCTTCTGAAGGCCGAGGAGATCTGCCGGGCCTATCTGACGGCCAATCCCAAAGACATCGAGGCCATGCGCCTCCTGGCCGAGATCGGCAGCCGGCTCGGGGTTCTGGAGGACGCTGAATTCCTGCTGGAGAGCGCCGTGGCTTTCGCGCCGGACGCCGCCGATGCACGCGTCGACTATGTCCGCATCCTGCGCCGCCGCCAGAAGCACGCCGCCGCCCTGGAGCAGGCCAAGCAACTTTATACGCGCGACCCGAAAAATCCGGTCTTCATCTCGCAGCTCGCCATCGAGCGCATGCAGACTGGAGACTATGAAAAGGCGGTCACCCTGTTTGATCAGGTGCTGGAGATCGCGCCCAACGATCCGGCCACGCTCACATCGCGCGGGCACGCCCAGAAGACCTGGGGCCATGGCGAGGCGGCGGTGGCCTCCTACCAGGCGGCGGTGGCGACTGCGCCGAACCATGGCGACGCCTGGTACGCGCTGGCCAATCTGAAAACCTACACATTCTCCGACGCCGAGTTTGAGCGCATGCGCGTTCAGGAAGAGGCGCCGGGGCAGACCCTGCAGAACCGGGTCAATCTCTGCTTTGCGCTGGCCAAGGCTTGCGAGGACCGCAAGGCGTTTGACGACGCCTTCGCTTATTATGAGCGCGGCAACGCGCTGAAGACCCGCCAGACGCGCTATACGTCCGCGCAGATGGAGGCTGAGTTCGCCGCGCAGAAAGAGGTCTGCACGCCGGCGCTGTTTGAAAAGCAGGCCGGCAAGGGCGATCCCTCACCAGACCCGATCTTTATCGTCGGCCTGCCGCGCGCCGGCTCCACTTTGCTGGAGCAGATCCTCGCCTCGCACAGCCAGGTGGACGGCACGCTGGAGCTGCCCAATATTCTGGCGCTGAGTCACAAGCTGAGAGGCCGCAATAAAAGCGCCAGCGGCTCGCGCTATCCCGAAAACCTGCACGAGTTCGACGCGGACAAGCTCGCTGAATTCGGCCGGGCTTATCTGGAAGACACTGCGATCCACCGCAAGGGTGCGCCCTTCTTTACCGACAAGATGCCCAATAATTTCAGGCATATAGCCCTGATCAAGCTGATCTTGCCCAACGCCAGGATCATTGATGCGCGCCGTGCGCCGCTGGCGTGCTGCTTCTCCGGCTACAAGCAGCTCTTCGCCGAGGGCCAGGAGTTCACCTACGGGCTGGACGAAATCGGCCGCTATTACCGCGGCTATGTGGATCTGATGGACCACTGGGATGAAGTGCTGCCCGGCGAGATCCTGCGCGTCATCTATGAGGATGTCGTCGGCGACCTGGAGGGCCAGGTGCGCCGCATCCTGGATTTTTGCGGCCTGCCTTTCGAGGAGGCGTGCGTGAACTTCCACCAAACCGAGCGCGAGGTGCGCACGGCGAGCTCGGAACAGGTGCGCCAGCCGATCAACACGTCCGGGCTTGAGGCGTGGAAGCCGTTCGAGCCTTTCCTTGACCCGCTCAAAGATGCGCTAGGTCCTGTTCTGAACGACTGGCGCCGCGAGCAGGCCGGCGAACGCGCCGCGTAAACCCCGCTTCAAGCCGAAGAGGCTGACGACCCCATGAAGAAAAAGACTTTCGAACCCGCCGTCTTCATCCCCGCCGCTATTCTGGCGTTTGGCGGAGTGGCCTATGCGATCCTCGCCGGCGACCAGGCCGAACAGGTCTTCGGCCTGGTGCGCGACTCGATCACATCCAATGTGGGCTGGTTCTATTCGGTCGGTGTCGGCGTTTTCCTCATCGGCGCGATCGTGGTGGCGTTCTCCGATTGGGGCCGGATCAAGCTGGGTCCCGACGACAGCCAGCCCGAATTCAGCTTCATGGCCTGGTTCGCCATGCTGTTCTCGGCGGGGATGGGGATCGGGCTGATGTTCTTCGGCGTCGCCGAGCCCATCGAGCACTATCTCAACGCCCCTTTCGGCGTGCCGGGCACCCCGGAAAAGGCCGAGCAGGCGATCGTCCTCACCTTCTTCCATTGGGGCGTTCACGCCTGGGCGGTCTATGTGATCGTCGGGTTGAGCCTTGCGTACTTCTCGTTCCGTCACGGCCTGCCGCTGACCATCCGCTCGGCGCTCTACCCGATCATCGGGAACCGCATTTACGGGCCCATCGGGCACGCGGCGGACGTGGTGGCGATCGTCGGCACATTATTCGGGGTTGCGACATCTCTGGGCTTCGGGGTGGCCCAGATCAACGCCGGCCTCGATTCACTGTTCGGCATCGGAATATCTGTGCAGATCCAGGTGCTGCTGGTGATGGGCATCACCGTGATCGCGACCACCTCGGTCATGGCCGGGCTGGACGCGGGCATCCGGCGCTTGAGCGAATGGAACCTCTATCTCGCCATCGGCCTGCTTCTGTTCGTGCTGATCATGGGCCCGACCCTCTATCTGGTGGGCGCCTATGTTGAGAACGTAGGCGAGTATATCAGCCAGCTCGCCGATCTGACCCTGCGGGTCGGGTCCTATGGCGAAACCGAATGGATCAACGCCTGGACGCTGTTCTATTGGGGATGGTGGATCTCCTGGAGCCCGTTTGTCGGCATGTTCATCGCGCGTGTCTCGCGCGGGCGCACGGTTCGCGAATTCATTTTCGGCGTCATGCTTGGCCCGGCCCTGTTCACCTTCCTGTGGATGACGGTGTTCGGCAACTCCGCCCTGCGGATCGGCCTTGCCGACGCAGCCTCGCCTGTCCTTCAGGTGGTGCGCGACGGTAACATGGAACTGGCCCTGTTCGCCTTCCTGGACACGCTGCCCCTGTCGTCGATCACGTCGGTGATCGGGATCATCCTGGTGACGACCTTCTTTGTCACAAGCTCGGATTCAGGATCGCTGGTGAAGTCGACGCTGGCCTCCGGCGGGATGCTGAACCCGCCGGCCTGGCAGCGCTTCTTCTGGGCGATCACCGAGGGCGTGGTGGCGTCGGCGCTGCTTCTGGCCGGTGGCCTTGCGGCTCTGCAGGCGGCGACGATCGCAGCGGCGCTGCCGTTCACAATCGTGATTTTCCTGGCCTTCATCGGGTTGATCAAGGCGTTCTCGGAGGAGACCAAGCGGCGAGCCGGCGGCAAGAGCGCCGCCCAGCTGCCTGTGGAGGGCGCGGCCGTGCCCTGGCGTGTGCGCCTCAAGCTCATGTTCGACGAGCCCAAGCCCGGCGAGGTGGAGGAGTGGATGGAGTCCACCGCCGGCAGGGCGTTCGAGGAAGTGGCTCCGGAAATGGAGGCCAAGGGCCTCCCCTCTCGTGTCGAGCGCGAACAGGACAAGGTCTGGCTTGTCGTCGACCATGGCGACCAGCCGGAGTTCATCTACGGCGTCCAGCTCAAGGCCTATAACGAGGACGATCCGGGGCCCGAAGCCGGCCACGCCCGCGCCGAGGTGTTCCTGCGTGAAGGCGGCCAGCACTATTCCATTTACGGCTACACCAAGACCCAGGTCATTCGCGACCTGCTGCGCCAGTATGAGCGGCACCGCCAGTGGATCCACCACATGGTCAATGTGTGAGCCAGCCGGACGACGACGCTCTGGCGCCGCCGCCGCCGGGGCTGGCCGGTCTCCAGCCTCTCTCTGATGCAGACACAAAAAAAGGGCGGCCCGGCGGGCCGCCCTTTTCAGTATCTGATCAGCGCGCGGTTTAGAGGGTGCGCTTGATGTCTTCGACCTTGAAGCACTCGATCTGATCGCCGACCTGAAGGTCGTGATAGCCGATGAAGCCCATGCCGCATTCGGTGCCGGCGCGCACTTCACTGACTTCGTCCTTGAAGCGCTTGAGCGTCGACAGATTGCCCTGGTGGATGACCGTGTCGTCGCGCAGCAGGCGCACGCCGCAGCCGCGCTTGACCACGCCCTCGGTGACCCGGCACCCGGCGACCTTGCCGACCTTGGTGATGTTGAACACCTCCAGGATTTCGGCGTAGCCGATGAAGGTCTCACGCTTCTCCGGCGACAGCATGCCTTCCAGCGTGCCTTTGACGTCGTCGAGCAGGTCGTAGATCACCGAATAGTAGCGGATCTCGACGCCTTCGCGCTCGGCCAGCTCGCGAGCCTGCTTGTTGGCGCGCACATTGAACGCGAAGATCGGCGCGCCCGAGGCCTGGGCCAGCAGCACGTCGCTTTCCGACACGCCCCCGGCGCCGGAATGGATGATGCGGGCCGCGACTTCGGCGTTGCCCACCTTCTCCAGCGCGCCGACGATGGCTTCGGCCGAGCCCTGCACGTCTGATTTGATCAGCAGCGGCAGTTCGGCCAGCTCGTTGCTCTTCAGCTTGGCCATCATCTGTTCGAGCGAGGCGCCGCCGGACCGCGAGGCGGACTGCTTGTCGCGCTTGTCGCGCTGACGGTATTCCACCAGCTCGCGGGCGCGGGCTTCAGTCTCCACCACGGCGAAAACCTCGCCTGGCTCCGGCGCGCCGTCTAGACCCAGGATCTCGGCGGGCTCGGACGGGCCGGCTTCTTTCAGTTGCTGGCCACGCTCGTTCACCAGCGCGCGCACCTTGCCCCAATGGGCGCCGGCGACGACGATCTGGCCACGCTTCAGCGTGCCGCGCTTCACCAGAGCCGTGGCGACCGGGCCGCGGCCCTTGTCGATCTGGCTTTCGATCACGACGCCTTCGGCGGAGCGATCCGGATTGGCTTTCAGTTCAAGCAGCTCGGCCTGCAGATTGATCGCTTCGGTCAGCTCATCGAGGCCCGTCTTCTTCAGAGCGGACACCTGAACGGCCTGCACGTCACCGCCCATGTCCTCCACGAACACTTCGTGCTGAAGCAGCTCCTGAAGCACCTTGGTGGGATCCGCGCCGGGCTTGTCGACCTTGTTGACCGCGACGATCATCGGAACGCCGGATTGTTTGGCGTGGCTGATGGCCTCGATGGTCTGCGGCATGACGCCGTCATCGGCGGCCACCACCAGAATGACGATGTCGGTCGCCTGGGCGCCGCGTGAGCGCATCGCGGAGAAGGCCGCGTGGCCCGGCGTATCCAGGAAGGTGATGCGTTCGCCACCTTTGAGCTGAACCTGATAGGCGCCGATATGCTGGGTGATGCCGCCGGCTTCGCCCGCAGCCACGTCAGTGGCGCGCAGGGCGTCCAGAAGGCTCGTCTTGCCGTGGTCCACGTGGCCCATGACGGTGACGACCGGCGGGCGCGGCTTCTTGCTCTCGTCGTCGTCGTCCTTGGAGATGAAGCCCTGTTCCACATCCGCTTCGCTGACGCGTTTCACGATGTGGCCGAACTCCTCGACGATCAGTTCGGCGGTGTCGGCGTCCAGCACGTCGTTGGCGCGCACCATCTGACCCTGGGTCATCAGGAATTTCACCACGTCCGCAGACCGCTCGGCCATACGCTGGGCCAGATCCTGCACGGTGATGGCTTCGGGCACGACCACGTCGCGCTCGACCTTGTCGCGGCCCTTGCCGGCCTGCTGACGGCGCTGCTTTTCGCGTTCGCGCGCCCGGCGCATGGACGCCAGAGACCGCTGACGGTCCTCATCGTCCTCGACCAGGTTCTGGATGGTCAGCTTGCCTTGGCGCCGCTTGGGCTCCTTGGTGCGCGGCTGAACTTTCTCGCCGGTGGGGCCGATCTTCTTGGACTTGACCCGGCCGCCCATCTCTTCAAGCAGGTTGCGCGGGCCTTCCTCGTCCTTGTCCTTGTCGCGGGCCTTGTCGGCCTTGCGATTGGGCTTGGCGTCCGGATCGAACGAAGCCGGATCGACCGCAGCGGGGTCCTCGGCGGGCTCGGCCTTTTTCGGCTTGGCCTTGGCCTTGCCGGGGTTGGCTTTCGCATCCGCTTCGGCGCGGCGGGCGTCCTCGGCGTCCTGCGCGGCGCGGCGATCCGCTTCCTCGCGCGCCTTGCGGGCGTCTTCTTCGCGCTTGCGCTTGTCCTCGAGGGCCTTCAGCTCCGCTTGTTCGCGGCCCTTGCGGTCCTCTTCTTCCACGCGCTGCTTTTGCGAGCGAGATTCCTGCTCGGACCGGGCGCGCTGGATGGCGGCCTGTCTGCGCAGCAGCTCTTCCTCGGACAGGCCGAGCTGCTTGGCCTTGGCGGCCAGGGCGGCGCGGGCGCGGTCCTTGTCGGTGGCGGGGCCCTTCTGGCCGGGCTGGCCGGCCGGCTTCGCGTCGGGTCCGACGCCGCGCTTGCGCTTTTTCTCCACTACGACGGATTTCTGCCGGCCGCGCGCAAAGCTTTGCTGCACGGTTCCGGACGAGCGTCCGCCCAGGGAGAGGGGCTTGCGGCCCGAGGTGTTGCGTTCGTCAGCGTCGCTCATAAACGTCCTTCGCGGCATCTGGTGAGACACGGGGTGCGCCGCCGCACGCGCGCCCGCCGTCATATCCTTCAGGCCCTGATCGCCGTCGCGCCCCTTACTGGTCGCGTCCGGCCATGAAGGCCCGCTAAACTAGCCGCCTTGACTGGCGGATCAACCGTTCTCTGCGCTCGAAACCGGATGCTGCGCGCCCGGATCGATTTCACGGAAACCGGCGAGCTTGCCGATCACCGCACCGAAGGCCACCGCCTCCGGGCCTTGTCCCAGCACCGCGTGAACGATGCCGGTGCGCCCCAGCGCCCCGCCGATCGCCTCGGCGGTGAAGCATCCGGCCGTCTTCAGGCCCGGATGCGCCGCCGCCGCGAGACGGTCCAGCTTGGCCCGGCCGTCGCGAGCGCCGTCGCTCGCTTCGATCCGCCAGGCCGGCGCCGGGCCTTTGGAAAGCGCAAGCCTGGCGCCATCATACCCCATTGCGAGCGTTCCCGCGCGCCTTGAAAGCCCCAACAGTGATAACGCACGAGTCTGGAGAAGGGCTTCAAACCGATCCGCCAGGTCGTCCGGCGCCGTCACCGGCTGCTCAAACGCCCGGCTGAACAGGCGCTTTCGCCCCGCCAGGTCGATGCTGGCCCGATCCGCGCTCACCCAGCCGCCCCGCCCGGGCAGCTTGGCGGCGAGGTCGGGAACCAGCGTCCCGTCCGGCGCCAGCGCCACCCGGAGCAGCAAACCTTCCGGTTTCACCTCTCCGGTGGCGACGCAGCGCCGTTCGCGCGGCGTCTTAACCCGAGTGGATCGTGCGCCCCGGCTCACCGCTCCTCGTCATCCTCCTGATCCGGATCGGCGTCTTCAGCCGGCGCGTCGCCCTTGTCTTCAACCGCGACGCCGGGATCTTCGCCCAGAAGCTCGGAGAGGTCGACGCCGAGGCGTTCGGCTTCGGCTTCCAGATCGGCCAGATCGATATCATCGAAATCGATCTCCTCGCCGGAGTCTTCACCCCCGTCCTCGTCGGCTTCTTCAGCTTCGGGCTCCAGGGCGTCGGCTTCGATCCAGCCGGCCGCGACCCGGGCGCGCATGATCAGGCGCTCGGCGTCTTCGGCCGACATCTCCATGCCGTCCAGAATGCCCGGCTCGCGCACGCGCTCGCCGTCACGGGTCTCGTACCAGCCGCGCAGATCGTCCGGCGTCAGGCCGGCGACGTCCTCGACGGTCTTCACGTCGTTCTCGCCCAGGCGCACGGCCGTGGGCAGGTCGACGCCTTCAAGCTCCATGACCGCGTCCTCGACGCCCAGCTCGGTGCGCTTGGCGTCCTGTTCTGCGGATTTTTTGTCCAGGAATTCGCGAGCCCGCGTCTGGATCTCGCTGGCGGTGTCGTCGTCGAAGCCCTCGATCACGGCGATTTCGTCGAGATCCACGAAGGCGAGATCGTTCATGTCCGCAAAGCCTTCAGTGGCCAGCAGCTGGGCGATCACCTCGTCCACGTCCAGCGCGTCCATGAACAGTGCGGTGCGCTCGGAGAATTCCTTCTGACGGCGCTCGGACTCTTCTTCTTCGGTGAGGATGTCGATGGCCCAGCCGGTCAGCTGGCTGGCCAGGCGCACATTCTGGCCACGGCGGCCGATGGCGAGCGAGAGTTGCTCGTCGGGCACGACCACTTCGATGCGCTGGCTTTCCTCGTCGAGCACGACCTTGGCCACTTCGGCCGGCTGCAGCGCATTGACGATGAAGGTCGCAGGATCGGGATTCCACGGAATGATGTCGATCTTCTCGCCGGCCAGCTCGTTGACCACGGCCTGGACCCGGCTGCCGCGCATGCCGACGCAGGCGCCGACTGGATCGATGGAGCTGTCATTGGAGATCACGGCGATCTTGGCCCGGCTGCCCGGATCGCGGGCCACGCGCGCGATCTCGATGACGCCTTCATAGACTTCCGGCACTTCCTGAGCGAACAGGGCCGCCATGAAGTCGGGATGCGAGCGCGACAGGAAGATCTGCGGGCCGCGGACCTCCTCGCGTACGTCGTAGATATAGGCGCGGACCCGGTCATTGACCTGCAGGCTCTCGCGCGGAATGCCGTCGGAGCGCCGGATGATCGCCTCGGCCTTGCCCAGCTCGATGATGACGTTGCCGTATTCGACGCGCTTGACGATGCCGTTGACGATCTCGCCCACGCGGTCCTTGTACTCTTCGTACTGGCGGCGGCGCTCGGCCTCGCGAACCTTCTGGGTGATCACCTGCTTGGCGGTCTGGGACGCGACGCGGCCGAATTCGATGGGCGGCAGCTCTTCTTCGTAGATCGTGCCGATTTCGGCTTCGGGATCACGCTTGCGCGCCTGCTCCACGGTGAGCTGGTGGGTGTCGTTCTCCACCTCCTCGACCACGGTGGTCCGGCTGGTGAGACGCATCTCGCCGGTTTTCGCGTTGATATTGCAGTGAATATCCAGCTCTGCGCCGTAGCGCGAGCGCGCAGCCTTCTGGATCGCTTCTTCAATGGCCTCGAGCACGATGGACTCGTCGATCATCTTTTCATTAGCGACCGCACGCGCGATCTGCAGGATTTCCAGCTTGTTGGCGCTGACCCCGATGGCCATGACTAAGCGTCCTTCTTGTCGGTTGTTTCGTCTTCCGGCGCGCCGCGGGCCTTCAGGCTCGCCGCCACAAGGGCGTCGGTGAGCACCAGCTTGGCGTCGGTAATCCAGTCGAACGGGATGAGGGCGGTTTCCTCCTCGCCCTTGAGATCGATCATGACATGGTCATCCTCGATTCCGGCGAGCATTCCGCGAAAGCGCTTACGGTTCTCCACCAGGCGGTCGAGCTCCAGCTTGGCTTCAAACCCCTGCCAGCGCTCGAAATGAGGCAGCGCGGTGAGCGGTCGGTCGATGCCGGGCGAGGAGATCTCCAGGTCATATTCGCCGGAGATCGGATCGACCTCTTCAAAAATCTGCGAAAGCGCGCGCGACAGCCGCGCGCAGTTCTCGACCGTCATCGTCCCGTCGGCGGCCTCGGCCATGATCTGGCAAGTGGTCTTCTTGCCCCCCATGACGCGCACGCGCACGATCTCCATGCCGAGGGTCTCGGCGATGGGCTCGGCAAGGTCCAGCACCCGTTCATCCTGGGGCGAGCGCGCCTTCATGGGCTCTCCGTCTTCGCGGCGTTCAGGTAACGAAAAGGGCGGCCCGGGTCTCCGAGCCGCCCGATCGCGCCATCCGGCGTATCGAACTTGTCGCGGCGTATATACGCGGCGCAGGGCCGGGACGCAACACGGTGGTGCTTGTCACGCTCCACGGGAGCTGGAATCGTGGATCGTCCTCCGCGTTCGAAGGATCGCACATGCTCACCATGCTATTCGCCGCCGCCAGCCTGACACTGAGTCTGGCCGCCAGCCCCGGCGGCGAGGCCGCGCTGGCTGATCTGGGCGAGGAACACGCCGACCGGCTCGCTCAATGCGGCGTTGACGAGGCCCGGCTGACGTCGCTGCTGGCGCTTGATCAGGACGCGTTCGATCAGGATATGGCGGGCGGCTGGCGGGTTGTGGCCCGGCAGGACGGCTGCTGGGCGGCGGCGGCGGACCTGATCGAGGTCTGGCGCGATCATTCAGAGAACCTTGAGGCCGCATATAGTCTGAACTGGCACGCCGGGCAGATGCGGGCCATGGCCGGCGAGCCGCAGGCCGCGATTGCCCTGCTCGAGCGCGCGAAGACCGACAGTGAGGCCTGGAACCATTACGCCGACGCGACGATCGCCTTTCTGGACCGCGACCGTGCGGCGCTGGAGGCGGCGCGGGCCGAACTCGCCGAGCTTCGCCCCAGCGAAGAGGAGATGGCGGCGCGCCGTCAGTTTCTCGAGGACAATCCGACCATCACCATGCCGGAGGGATTCGTCGAGCAGCCGCAAAACCTGCCCGTCGTGGACCGGCTGCTCTCCTGTTTCGAGGGCTCCTACGCCGGCGCCTATGGCGGTGAGTGCGACACGCCTGCCGATGAGGGCTCCGCGGGCTAAGCTCAGCCGGGCCAGCGCGATCCTCCGGGCCGCCTGACTGCGGCGGTCAGGCCTTCACGAAATCCATGAAGACCGGCTGGATGTCGCCCAGATGTTTCGACTGGTAGCGGGTCACGATGTGGTCGGCCGGGTTATCGCGCCAGTCGCTGGCGGTTTCGCCGGTCCAGGCGAGCCTCGGTGTTTCCATGAGGATCGGCAGAGCGTGGTCGGCGTATACGCGCACATCGGTGGCGACGCGCAGGCGTCCGCCGGATTTCAGCAGCCGCGCCAGCTCGCGCGCGGTGTCGTCCTGCACGAAGCGGCGCTTGGCGTGGCGCTTTTTCGGCCAGGGATCGGGAAACAGCAGGAAGATCCGCTCAAAGCAGGCGGCCGGCATGCGCGCGATCTCGTCGCGGGCGTCGGCGCGCTTAACACGCAGGTTTTCAAGCTCCTGGTCCTGGATGCCGGTGAGCGCCTTGGCGACCCCGTTGAGGAACGGCTCGATCCCCAGATAACCGGTCTTCGGGTTCCGCCCGGCCTGGCCGATCAGGTGCTCGGCCGCGCCGAAGCCGATCTCCAGAACATGGGCCTCGAAGCCGGGCTGCAGAGCGGCCGGATCGATCTCGCCCTCATCGGGCCAGCTCAAGGCTTCGCCAAGCGTGCCCACGAGGGTTTGCTGGCGCCGGGTGAGCTTGTGGCCCTGGGCGCGGCCATAAAGGCGTCTTTGGGGGATTTCGGTCATGGGCGGCGGGTATACGCGGCGCGGCGAGAAAATAAAGCGGCGGACATGAAAAAGCCCCGGCGCGGGTCGCGCGCCGGGGCCGTCTCATCGGTGAAGCGCGGCGTCTAGAAGCGGCGCTTGAGCTCTTCCACCAGGTCGGTCTTCTCCCAGGAGAAGCCGCCGTCATTGTCGGGCTTGCGGCCGAAATGGCCGTAGGCGGCCGAGCGCTCATAGATCGGGCGGTTCAGCTGCAGATGGGTGCGGATCCCCTTGGGGCGCAGATCCACCAGCTCGCGCAGCGTGTTCTCCAGCTTGGCTTCATCCACATTCCCGGTGCCGTGGGTGTCCACATAAACCGAGAGCGGCTTGGCCACGCCGATGGCGTAGGACAGCTGGATGGTGCATTTCTTGGCCAGGCCCGCCGCGACGACGTTCTTGGCCAGATAGCGCGCCACATAGGCCGCCGAGCGGTCCACCTTCGTGGGATCCTTGCCCGAGAACGCGCCGCCGCCGTGGGGGGCCGCGCCGCCATAGGTGTCGACGATGATCTTGCGGCCGGTCAGGCCGGCGTCGCCATCCGGGCCGCCAATGACGAACTTGCCCGTGGGGTTCACGTAGAACTCGTCTTCAGGCGGGAACCATCCCTCTGGCAGGACCTGCTTGACCACCGGGCGGACCAGCTCGCGCACATCGTCCAGGCTGACCCCGTCCTTGTGCTGGGTGGAGACCACGACGCTGGTCACTTCGACCGGCTTGCCGTTTTCGTAGCGCAAGGTGACCTGGGATTTGGCGTCCGGCTCGAACTCGGGGCGTTCGCCGCTTTTGCGTAGCCGGGCCATCTCCTTGAGGATCTGGTGGGAATAGGTGATCGGCGCGGGCATCAGCTCGGGCGTCTCGTCGGTGGCGAACCCGAACATGATGCCCTGGTCGCCGGCGCCTTCTTCTTCAAAGGAGCCCGAGCCTTCATCGACGCCCTGCGCGATGTCGGCGGACTGCTCGTGAAGGTAATTCTGGACCTGGGCGGTCTCCCAGTGGAAGCCGTCCTGCTCGTAGCCGATATCCTTCACCGCGCGGCGGACGACGGTTTCGATTTCGTCGTCATTGATCTCGCCGGCGCAGCGGATTTCGCCGGCCAGAACGATGCGGTTCGTCGTGGTGAGGGTCTCGCAGGCGACGCGCGCAACCGGATCCTTAGACAGGAACAGATCCACGACCGCGTCGGAGATCCGGTCACAGACCTTGTCGGGATGGCCTTCGGACACGCTTTCGCTGGTGAAATGGTAAGACGATCGAGCCACGGACGGGGCCTCCATATAAAGCTATCTTTATATGGCGGGGATAAACCCGATCCGCAGCTCGAACGCAAGTCTTGAAGCTAGAAAATATATGCAGCCGTGCCGAAACGCGTGGCCGGCTCAGCCTTCGACTGCGGAGGCCTCGGCTTCTTCGGCGGCCAGCGTGCGCACCAGTTCCAGCACGCGGCGGCGCACCTTGGAGTCCTTGATGCGCGCAAAGGCCTGGGCCAGGGCGACGCCGTCGGCGGACTGGATGAAGTCGTCCACGATCGGGGTCTGGTCGCCTTCGGAAAAGCCCGGCTGGGCGGCGTTTTCAGCCACGCCGTCGTAGAAGAAGGAGACCGGCACGTCCAAGACGCGCGCCACGTGCCAAAGCCGGCCGGCGCCGACGCGGTTGGTGCCGCGTTCGTATTTCTGGACCTGCTGGAAAGTGACGCCGAGTTCCTCGCCGAGCTTCTCCTGGCTCATGTTGAGGAGTTGTCGGCGCAGCCGGACGCGGGAGCCGACATGGCGGTCAACCGCATTGGGGCCGCGGGGATTTGGCGTAGTGCTCATTGCAGGTCTTTCCCTATCAACAAACGAACCGGATCATATCACGGGCCGAATTCACAAACGATTACACAAGCGCGCTCGCGCGTGATTCGCGGCGCGTCTTATGCGGCCAAGGGACGATAAGCGTCCTGCAGCGATCAAGACCAAAGTGAACACGATCATCCACGGCCAATCGCCATGGCGCGCATAGGTAGTCTCATCTAGCGCTTTCGGCAACGCAAGATCAACGGCTTGATCGGCTTCAATCCCCAGTACGCGTCCCGCGCGACCAAAGGGGTCGGTCAGTCCGGAGACGCCCGAGCTTGCTGCGCGGGCCATGGGAAGTCCGGATTCGAGCGCCCGATAGCGCGCCTGATTGGCGTGCTGGCGCGGACCGGCGGAGTTTCCGTACCACGAATCATTGGAAATGTTCAGCAGCCATTCGGGGCGGGCCTCGCCCCCCGGCGCATGGCGTGGGTAGACCACTTCGTAACAGATCAGCGGCGCGAACGGCGTCAGGCCCTCCACGTCAAGCGTCCGGCCGCCCGGCCCCGGCGTGTAGCCGGTGCTCCACGCGGTCAGGGTCTCGAATCCGACGAGCCGGGTGAAGCTTCGCAACGGGTTGCCTTCGCCAAACGGGACAAGCCGGGCCTTGTCATAGGTGGCGTCGACCGTGATCGTTTCGCCCAGGCGGAGCACCGCAAGCGCGTTGTAATAGTCTGATGCATAGCCGGCGTCGTCGAAGTCCGCCCGGACGACCCCTGTGAGGAGCAGCAAGCCCTGCGGCAATCTGTCGCGGAGGGTCTCCAGCTGCTCCGGATCGTTGAGCAGCAAACCCGGGATCGCACCCTCGGGCCAGATCAGCGCGTCGACCGACTCCAGCCCCGGCGCGGTGGACAGGGCGAGATAATGCTCAAGGATTTCAGCGCGGTTGACGTAGCGCTTGTCGCGCTGGTCGATATCGGCCTGCACCACACGCACGGTCAGTCCGCTCGGTTCGAGCTCCGCGCCGGCCAGGCGGACTACGCCGAAAACCCAGCTCGCACTGAGCAGGATAAGACCGGTGAGCACCGGAACCGCCCGCTTCAGCACCGGGCCGGGGCCCGCCAGCGCCGCAGGCGCGCTGAACGCCAGCAGGGTGAGGGCCGACAGGCCGGAGGCTCCAATGAGGCTGGCGACCTGGCTCATCGCCCCGCCGGCCGGGAAGACATGGCCCGGCAGGTTCCAGGGAAAGCCCGACAGCACCGTGGCGCGCAGCATCTCCACGGCCATGAACAGCGCCGCGAACACCAGCACGCGGGCCGGGCCGCGTGGCGCGAAACGGGCGTAGGCTGCTCCGGCCACGCCCCAGAACAGGGCGAGCCCGCCGGGCAAAAGCGTCAGAGGCGCCCAGATCAGCCAGGCATGATCGCCCGCGCTCACAAGAAAGGCGTTGGCGACCCAGAACGTGCCCGCAAGGAATTGTCCGGCGGCGAAGGCCCAGGCCCGGGCGAACCCGGCGCGCGCCGGGTTCCGGTTCAGGCACGCGTCATCGAGCGTCCAGACCAGCACCACCAGCGCCAGCACCAGCGCGGGCTGAAAGAAGAAGGGCGCATGGGCGAGCACGCTGAACGCGCCCAGCGCGAACAGTCCGGCGAGCAGAGGCAGGCCGCGGGCCGATTTGAGCCGGGCCCGCCATCGCCGTGCCGTTCGCAGAGCCGGACGTAAGGTCACGCAGCGCCGGACCGGGTGGGTGCGTCGCCGGGCTCGGACTCCGCGCCCTCGCCGCGATGGGCGGCGGCGCGCACCCGCACCCGCTTGATGCGGCGCGGATCTGAATCCAGCACTTCAAACTCGAAGCCGGAGGGATGGTCGAGCACTTCGCCGCGCTCGGGCACGCGCCCGGCCAGCCGGAACACCAGCCCGCCCAGCGTGTCCACGTCGGCCTCTTCCTCGTCGGTGGCGATCTCGCGGCCGATGACCTCTTCCAGATCGACGATCTCGGCGCGGGCGTCGGCTTCCCAGCAGCCATTGCTGCGTGCGCGGATCACCGGCGTCTCGGTCTCGTCGTGCTCGTCTTCGATATCGCCGACGATGGGCTCGATCAGGTCTTCCAGCGTCACCAGCCCGTCCGTGCCGCCGAACTCGTCGACCACCAAGGCCATGTGCTGGCGGCGCGACTGCATCTTGAGCAGCAAATCCAGCGCCCGCATGGAGGCGGGCACATAGAGCAGGGGCCGCTTGATGGCCGGCAGGATGCGCGCTTCGCCCCAGTCGCCGGCGCTCGCATCCGATCCGTCTGCGGCTTTCTCGCTCGATCTGTCCCAGGTGGCCTCGGCGTAGCGCGCCAGATGGCCGACCACATCTTTGATGTGCACCACGCCCACGGGGTCATCGAGAGTCTCGCGATACACCGGAAGGCGAGAATGGGCGGCTTCGCCGAACATTTTCGCCAGCTCTTTCAGCGGAGTGTCGATATCTACCGCCGTAATGTCGGCGCGCGGGACCATCACGTCCTGAACCCGCTTTTCGTGGAATTGCTGGACATTGAGCAGGAGATCTCCGCCCACGTCCGGCAGCACCGGCGCCAAGGCGCCCTCGGCGCCGTTATCCCCCGAACCGCCTGAAAAGGCGTTCAGGATGGTGGACAGCAAACTTCGAGACGGCGGGTCTTCGCTCATGGCTCCATTCCGGCGAGATAGGGATCGTCCATCCCCAGGCCCGTCAGGATCGCGCTTTCCAGCGCCTCCATCTCGGCCGCTTCGCCTTCCTCCTGGTGGTCGTATCCATTCAAATGCAGAACGCCGTGCAGGACCAGATGCACGCCGTGATCGGTGAGGCTTTTGCCGGCGGCCTGCGCTTCGCGGGCGCAGGTCTCGAAGGCCAGCGCCACGTCGCCGGGATAGGCTTCGCTTTCCGGCGCGGGGAAGGACAAGACGTTGGTGGGCTTGTCCTGGCTGCGAAAGCGGGCGTTCAGCGCGTGGACGGTCTCGTCATTGGTGAGCAGCACGACGACCTCGCCGTCGCGACCGCCGTCAAGGCGCGCCAGCGCCGCGGCGACCGCTTCGCCGGCGCGCGCCGCAAGGCCCTCGGCCGCGTCCCAGCGCGAATCCTCAACAACGATATCCAGCGGGCCGGTCATCCCTTTCGCGCACTCCGGCGTTCGTCGTCCTTCTCGTAGGCGTCGACAATGCGCGCCACCAGGCCGTGGCGAACCACGTCCCGGCGATCAAAGCGGCACAGCGAGATCCGCTCCACGCCCGTGAGAATGTTCAGGGCGTGGGGCAGTCCCGACGGCTCGCCGGGCCGCAAATCGGTCTGGGTGGGATCGCCGGTCACCGCCATGCGCGAGCCTTCGCCCAGGCGGGTCAGCACCATGCGCATTTGCGGCACCGTGGCGTTCTGCGCCTCGTCCACCACCACAAAGGCCTTGCTCAGCGTGCGCCCGCGCATGAAGGCGAGCGGCGCCACCTCGATTCGGCCCTCTTCGCGCATCTTCTCATAGACCCGTTGACCCAGCGCATCGCGCAGGGCGTCCCAGATCGGCAAGAGATACGGATCGATCTTCTCGGTGAGGTCGCCGGGCAGGAAGCCGAGCCGCTCGCCGGCCTCCACCGCCGGCCGGGTGATCACCAGGCGGTCCACATGGCCCAGCGCCAGCTGGGACGCGCCGTAAGCGACCGCCAAAAGCGTCTTGCCGGTGCCGGCCGGGCCGACGCCGAAGATCATGTCGTAGGACTTTTCGTCTTTCAACGCGCGCACATAGACGCGCTGGCCCTCGGTGCGGGCCGCGAACTGTTCGCCGCGCGGAATGCGGATCACCGCGTCGATTTCTTCGCCCGGCTCGTCCTCGGCCATCAGGCAGGCGGCCTTCACCGCAGGCGGGTCGATCTGCACGCCGTCTTCAATCCCGGAATAGAGCGCGCTGAGCACGCGTCGCGCTTCGATGCGGGCGCGATTATCATCGGCGATGATCATCACCTGACCGCCGCCGGGCGCTTCCAGGCGCACGCCGAGCTCGGCCTCGACCACGGCGAAATTCTCATGACCGGGGCCGGCGAGCAGGCGCACCCGGTCGGCGTCATCGAAATACAGGGTTTCGGCCGGTTCCCGCCTGGGGCGGCGCGATTTCGGGGAGCGACTCACGCGGCGCGGGTCTCCTTGGGGACAAGACGGGCGGCCAAGGCGTTCTGGGACGCCTCCAGGATTTCCACTTCGGCGATCTCGCCGATGAGGCTGATCGGCCCGTCGCAATGGACCGATTGAAGATAGGGGCTGCGGCCTGCGATCTGGCCGGCGTTGCGGCCTTCACGCTCAAACAGAACCGGCAGGCGCTTGCCGATCATCGAACGGTTGAAGGCTGTTTGCTGTTCCGACAACAGCGCTTGAAGCCGCGCCAGACGCTCGCTCTTCACTGCTTCATCCACCTGGCCGAACATGGCCGAGCCCGGCGTGCCGGGGCGGCGCGAGTATTTGAACGAGAAGCAGGCGGCGTGATTGACCTGGCGCACCAGATCCAGCGTCGCCTGGAAATCTTCCTCGCTCTCGCCAGGGAAGCCGACGATGAAATCGCCTGAAATCGCGATATCGGGCCGCGCCTCACGCAGGCGCGCAATGGTATCAAGATACTCCGCCGCGGTGTGCTTGCGGTTCATGGCCTTGAGGATTTTGTCCGATCCGGACTGCACCGGCAGATGGAAGTAGGGCATCAGCTTGGGCGTGTCGGCGAAGGCCTGAATCAGGTCCTCGTCCATGTCGCGCGGATGGCTGGTGGTGAAGCGGATGCGCTCGATCCCGCCGATCAGCGCCAGATGGCGCACCAGCTGTCCCAGACCCCAGACGCCCCCGTCTTCGCCCGCTGTTTCTGCTGCGGGGGCGGCGCCGTGATAGGCGTTGACGTTTTGACCCAGCAGCGTCACTTCGCGCACGCCCTTGGCGGCGAGCTGACGCACCTCGGAGACCACCTGGTCCACCGGGCGCGACCATTCGGCGCCTCTGGTATAGGGCACGACGCAGAAGGTGCAGAACTTGTCGCAGCCTTCCTGCACGGTGACGAAGGCGGTGTAGCCGTCCACCTGGCGCTCGGGCGTAGCCAGGGAGTCGAACTTGTCCTCGACCTCGAATTCGGTGTCGAGGCCTTCGCCGCGGCCGCGATGGACGTTGGCGATCAGCTCGGGAAGCTTGTGATAGGTCTGCGGGCCCACCACCAGATCCACCACCGGCGCGCGGCGGCGGATCTCCGCGCCCTCGGCCTGGGCGACGCAGCCGGCGACGGTGACGGTCATGGATCCGCCTTGCGCCTCGCGGGCCTCTTTCAGGGGCTTCAAGCGGCCAAGCTCGGAATACACCTTCTCGGCGGCTTTTTCGCGGATATGGCAGGTGTTCAGAATGACCAGATCGGCGCCGTCCGGCGTCTCCACCGGCTCATAGCCGAGCGGATGGAGGATGTCGCGCATACGATCGGAGTCGTACACGTTCATCTGGCAGCCATAGGTCTTGATGAACAGGCGCTTGCGGGCCTTGTCGCCGGAGGGCGCCGGGGCGGGCGTCGTTTCGTTCATGACCAAAGCCGGCCTCCTCGCCGGCGCCTTCCATTTTGCCTGACAGCATCTGAAGCCCGAGGCCCCGCGCCGAAGCACGCGGTTATGGGGATGAAAGATGTGTCTGGCAAGGGGAGGAGGGCGGCGTGGGTGAGTCAGTTCAAGCTGGATCGCAGGCGCAGATGGCCTAGGATTGCGCCATGGCGGGTCGGGAGGCGTTTGCATGTACGTGCTTCTGGGCGGGCGCGGCGCCGTCGGGGCTGCCGTTTGCCGCGCGTTGAAAATTCGCGGAGACACCTTCGCCGCACCGTCAAGCCGCGACGCGGATGTGCGCGATGCGGACGCAATGACGCAGGTCTGCCAGGGCGCGCAGGTGATCATCAACTGCGTGGGACTGCCCTATGAGGCCAAGGTCTGGCGGCGCGACTGGCCTCGCGTGGCGGACGCCACACTGGTCGCGGCGGAACGCACCGGAGCTCGGCTTGTATTCCTGGACAATATCTACATGTACGGCCCGGCGCCCCTGGAGACGCCGATCACTGAATCTCATCGCCAGAAGCCGCCAAGCCGCAAGGGGCGCGCCCGAAAGATCACCGCTGACCGGCACATGAAAGCGCATCAGGCCGGCCGCGCGGCGGTGACGATCGCTCGCTCGGCCGATTTTTACGGTCCAGGCGCCGAGCACAGCATGCTATGGGCCTCGTTTCTGGAGCGAATGCTCGCGGGCAAGCGACCGCAGCTCCTGATGACAGCGGCGGCCCGGCACACCTTCAGCTATACGCCGGATATCGCCCGCGCAATCCTGGCCCTCGCCGACGACCCGCTAGCGGCGGGGCGCGCCTGGCACCTGCCTGCGGGTCAGGCCTGGACGCCGGAGGAATGGTGCCAGTTGTTCAACCGGCTTCTGGGGACGGATCTGAAGGCGTCCTACCTCCCGCCGGCGGCGTCTCGCGCACTGGGTCTCATTGCGCCGCTTGTCCGCGAAGTTCACGAGATGCGCTACCAGTTCGATAGCGACTATCTGTTCAGCGACGCCGAATTCCGCGCCCGTTATCCTGAATTTGAAGCGACACCCTATGAGGACGGCGCGGCGGAACTGGTCGCCTGGGGGCGCGAGCGAACGGGCTGAGTCTACTCCCCGTCCTTCAGCTTCACACCGTAAAGCTCCAGCCGGTGGTCCACCAGCTTGTAGCCGAGCTTGCGGGCGATGGCCTCCTGGAGGCGCTCGATCTCTTCGTCCACGAACTCGATGACGTCGCCGGTGTTCATGTCGATGAGGTGATCGTGGTGGTCGTCGGGGGCTTCTTCATAGCGTGAGCGGCCGTCCCGGAAATCGTGGCGCTCGATGATGCCGGCTTCCTCGAACAGGCGTACGGTGCGGTACACCGTGGCGAGCGAAATGCGGCTGTCCTCGGCGCTGGCGCGGCGGTGCAGCTCCTCGGCGTCGGGATGGTCGTCGGCGTGGCTGAGCACGCGCGCGATGACGCGGCGCTGCTCGGTCATGCGCAGACCCTTGTCGATGCAGAGCTTCTCGATGCGGTCGGGCATGCGCGCCTCTCTGTTCGCCGGCCTCCCTTGGCGGACGTTCACCCTTGATACGCGTCCACGACGCGCCGTGTCCATACGAAGCGGGCGGTTAGAGGCTGCGCGTCATCACCAGGGCGTCCGATCCGTTACGGTAATACGCCTTGCGCCGGCCCGCATCGGTGAAGCCGCAGCGCCGGTACACCGCCTCGGCCGGGGCGTTGGTGTGGGACACCTCCAGATACATGCGTGTCGCCCCTGCGCGACGCGCGGCGTCCATGCCGGCCTCCACCAGGCGCCGGCCGAGCCCTTCGCCGCGGCGCTCGCGCGGCACGGCCAGGGTCAGGATCTCCGCCTCGCCGGCGATGGCGCGGATCAGGATCATGGCCAGCGGCGCGCCGTCCTCCATGAGAACCAGCCCCTCCACACCCGTGGACGCCAGAAGACGCAGCATCTCCGCCTCGCCCCAGGGCGCGTCGAAGCCGTGGGCGTGCAGGGCCGATATCAGGGCGGCGCCTTCCGGGCCCATCGTCTGCAGGGTTATGCTGGCCAAGGCAGGTCCTTTTTCAGAGATCTGTCGTGTTCAAGCCTTTAAGACCTGATTGGGAGCCATGATGGATCGCGCAGTGATTTTCGATTGCGACGGCGTTCTGGTGAACACCGAAACCATCGTCATCGATATCGAGCTGAAGGCCATGGCCGAACTTGGCGTTCCTTACAAGCGCGACGCCTTCATCTTGAAATATCTGGGCTGCAGCGAGGACGATTTTGAAGCCGGGCTCGACGCCGATCACCGGCGTGTGCACGGCGCTGGCTTGCCGGCGGGTTTCTTTGCGGCGCTGGAGCGCCGGCGGGTCGCTGCGCTGGAAGCCGATGTCGCGGCCATTGACGGCGCTCAATGCTTCGCCGCTGCGCTCACGGGGCCGCGCGCGGTGGCGTCGTCGTCGCGCACGCCGGTTCTGAAGATGAAGCTGGACAAGACCGGGTTCGCGCCCCTCTTCGGCGTCCATGTCCATGGCGGCGACGATGTGGCCAAGGCCAAGCCTGCGCCGGACCTGTTCCTGCGCGCCGCCGCGCATCTGGGCGTGGACCCGGCCCGCTGCCTTGTCATCGAAGACAGCGTGTTCGGCGTCACCGCCGCGCGCCGCGCCGGCATGGATGTCTGGGGCTTCACCGGCGGCGGCCACTGCCCGCCCGGCCATGGCGAAACGCTGAAAGCGGCGGGCGCGGCGGTGGTGTTTGAGCATTTCGACGCCATCGCACAAGCCTGGCGCGACGGCGCGCAGGCGGCGGATCAGTCTGCGACGATGAGCCGGTAACCCGCGTCGTAGGCAGCAAGCGAGCGCAAATGGCCGTAGCGGCGCTCCCAGGCGCCGGTTTCCAGATCGGCCGCCAGTCGTCGCAAGCCCGGCTCCAGCCGTTTCCCGAGCGCCCAGAAAGACGAGCTGCCTGAGCGCAGATGGGCGTCGAGATAGGCCTGCGGCCTGCACCAATAGGCGTAGAGGAAGCCGTCCGTGCAGTCTTTCGGCACCAGGACCGGCGCCACCGTCACCGGACCCAGCCAGCGCTCATATGCGTCCAGGGCGGGCATCTGGGCCTCGTCCAGCGCGGCGAGCTCAGGAAGATAATCGGTGAGCCAGGGGCGCTGCGCCGGATCGCAGGCCAAAAGCACGATCGGGCCGCGGGTGACGCGCCGCAGCTCGCCGAGCCCCGCCGCCTTGTCGGGCCAATGGTGCAACGTGAGCACCGCCATAGCGGCGTCGAACGCCGCGTCTGAGAACGGAAGCGCTTCGGCGAGGGCGCGTACGACCGGAGCAGCCCTGGGCTGGCGGCGGGCGACCATGGCCCGGGACGGCTCAACGGCGACTACGTCGCGCCCCGCCGGTTCGTAGGAGCCGGTTCCCGCGCCGACATTCACTACTGTGCGCGCATCACCCAATGCCGCCTCGATCGCCGCAGCGATGCGCGGATCGGGTCTGCGCAGCTCGGCGTAGGTTGCGCCGATCGTGTCGTATCGCGCGGTCATGAAGGGCAGTTTCGCCAGCGCAGCGCTCCCTGGCAATCCGCCTGATCGCGTGGGTCGGAGCGCCGGAGCCGGAGAGCCCGGGTCAGACAGCGGGATTCAGAGCGCCAGCTTCAGCGTCACCGGCGCATGGTCTGAGGGTTTCTCCCATTCGCGGGTCTGATCCCAGATGCGGAAACTCTCGCGTCCGCCCTTCAGAGCCGCGTCTTTGAGCGCCTCGCTCACCCAGATATGGTCCAGGCGCCGGCCGCGGTTGGACGCGCGGAAGTCCCGGTTTCGATAGCTCCACCAGGTGTAGATCTTCTCCGGCTCCGGGATCAGCTCGCGCGCCACGTCGATAAAGCCGCCGGCTGCGCGCACGCGCTCCAGGCCTTCGGTCTCCACCGGGGTATGGCTGATCACTTTGAGAAGCTGTTTGTGCGACCAGACATCGTGCTCGCGCGGCGCAATGTTGAGATCGCCCACCAGCACCATCTTGCCGCCCTCTTTCGCCCGGCCCTCAAGATACGGCTCCAGAGCGTCCAGGAAGGCGAGTTTGTGCGCAAAGCGCGGATTGGTCTCCGGGTCCGGCTCGTCGCCGCCGGCGGGGATGTAGAAATTGAGGATTTCGATCCCGTCCACGGCGACGCGCTGGAAGCGCGCTTCATGCTTCGGGCAGAGCCTGTCCTGCTCCAGCTCGGTGATCGGGCGTTTGGAGGCGACCGCCACCCCATGCATCCCCTTCTGGCCGACCACGTGAAAATGGGAATAGCCCATGGCCTCGAACGCCTTTCTGGGGAACTGGTCGGGCTGGCACTTGATCTCCTGCAGGCAGATCACGTCGGGCTCTGCTTCTGCGGCCCACTGAGCGATCTGGGGATGGCGCAGGCGCACAGAATTGATGTTCCACGTGGCGATGGTCAGCCCGGTCATGGCGAAATCCTCAAATCACAGAATGTTGTAGGTCGAGCCCGCGACGCCCACCGGCCAGCGGCCGCGCACATAAAGCCGCCAGCGCGCCAGGAAGGGATGGGGGGGAACCTCGTCTTCGGCTTCGGCCAGGATCACCAGCACCGCGCCGTTGGCCGCCTGCACCAGGCCGCCGGCGGCGGTGTTGATCACCGCCTCGTCATAGACATCGTCCAGGGCGGCGCTGGCCTCGGCCGCTCCGCGCGCGATCTCGCCGATCTTGGAGGCGACCAGCGCCAGAACCGCCTGCAGCGCCTGCTCGTCCAGCCGCTCAAGCACCTGTTGGGCCAGGCTGGCGCGCATCATCTCCTCGGCCTCCCAGGCCGCCGGATCGCGGTCCAGCGCCTCGGCCGCCGCCACGGCGTCGGCCCATTCGCCCAGCGGCGCGGGCGCGGCGTCGGGAAAGCCCAGCCCGTCCAGATAGGCGCGGGCCAGCGATTGTTCGCGCGCATTGAGCGTTTCGCCCAGGCGCGAGAAGAACGCCGGGTCGCTCACCGATTCAGCGAACGCCTTGGCCTTGTACAGCAGCGGAATTTCATCGAGCAGGCGGGCGATGTCGTCTTCGGCGCCGCCCGGCGCTTCGTCGTCATACGAGTTGTCCATGACCTGCTAGTTAGCGCGCCTTGGCCCGTCATGCATCCTTGAAGACTGAAAATGAGAGGCGCCCGGCGGCGAGGGGAGCCGCCGGGCGCTCAAATGCCCTTACGCTCCGGGGTGAGAGCGATCCAGGCGCGCCGCGTTGGGGGTCGCGGCGCGGTCGATCCGGGAAGGCCGCGGGGGGACGGCGCCGAATCCCAGAGCAGCCCGAAGGCCGCAGGTGTATTTGTGCCACAAGATCCGCTGATCTGCCAATTAAAAAGCGGAAAGGATTTGCATGTAGTTAAAATATCACAAGTGTGTGATCGCCGCGGCGCGCTCAGCCGGGCTCCACGCCGCCGGGAAGCTTGGCGTCCGGCGCGCGGGCGTAGACCGGCGCGGGGAGCGGCGCATCCTCGCCGGCCTCCAGCGTCAGCGCGATCAGCGCATCCAGCGGCGGCGCGGGATCAAAATGATCCGGGTCGGCGCCCAGCTGGGCTGCACCGGAACCGGTGAGGTGGATGTCGCCATAGGCTTCGAGCTCGGTGAGCGCGTCGTCGGCGACGCCTCGCATCAATGTGCTGACGGGGGCGCCGTGGGCGAAAATCTTCCAGACCAGATCGCCGCGTTTCGCATCATGGACGGCCATGACGGTCCATTCGCCCTTCGGGTCGGAGCGGCGCGCCAGCGCGTCCAGCGCGCCGACGCCCAAAGCCTGCGCCCCGGTGGCGAGCGCGAGGCCGCGCGCGAACGCCACCGCGACGCGCGTCCCGGCGAAGCCGCCGGGGCCGACATTGACGCCGATGCGAGAAAGATCTCCGGGTTTGATCCCGGCTTCGCTGAAGAGTCGCTCCACCATGGGGGCGAGCACTTCGGCGTGTCCGCGCCCGATCTCGCGGGCGTCGCGCACAACGCCGCGCTCAGTGGCCACCGCGGCGGCGCACCAGGGTCCGATCGTGTCGAGAACAAGAATGGGTTTCATCGGCTTAATCTATAGCGGCGCGAGCTAACGCGCCATAAAGCCGAGCTGTTCCGTGGCGTCTGACGCCGCGATCCCTGCAGCTCAGGGAGCCTCCCCCCGTCGCCGGGGGGAGGGCTGTCACTCCTTGATGATCTTCGCGGCGGCGTCGAAGGCGAGCTTCGGCGAGCGGGGGAAGAGCTTGTCGGTGGTGCCGTACCCGATATTGCACAGGAAGTTGGAGCGCCACGCGCCCATCTCGGGATCGTTCTTGAAGAAGGTCTCGTCCACCCCGTCCTTGTCGAACCCGCTCATGGGGCCGCAATCAAGGCCCAGCGCCCGCGCCGCCATGATCAGATAGGCGCCCTGGAGCGAGGAGTTCCGGAAGCCGTTTTCAAAGCGCGCCTCGTCGGGGGCGAACCACTCCTTGGCGTCGGGATTATGGGGGAAGAGCTCAGGAATCTTGTCGTTGAAATTCCAGTCCCAGGCGATCACCACCGTCACCGGCGCGGTCATGGTCTTTTCGACATTCGGCCCGATCAGATGGTCGCGCAGCTTTTCCTGGCCGTCGCCCTTCAAAAACAGGAAGCGCGCCGGGGACTGATTGGCGCTCGTGGGCCCGTACTGCAAAAGCTCGTAGAGCGCATGGATCGTGGTGTCGGAGACGTCGCGATCTTCCCAGGAATAGAAGGTGCGCGCCCCGCGAAACAGCTGATCCAGGCTGTGGTCGGGCAGGATCGCGTGGCGGTCCGGCTTGGCGAGCGGCTGACCTTCGCTGGGTTCGGCGTTCATGGTCTCGTCGGACATGGGGGAGGGCTCCGGTTCGAAGTGTGAAGTTGACCGGAAGCGTAGGGCGCTCGTTCCGGCGTGCAAAGGCGGCGCGGTGAAAAAGGGTCTTTCCCCTACATCACTGCTTCAACGCCGCGCACTTCCGGCACATAGTGCTTCAAGAGGTTCTCGATGCCCTGCTTCAGGGTGAAGGCCGAGGACGGGCAGCCGGCGCAGGCGCCGCGCATGTGCAGAAGCACGATGCCGCTGCTCTCGTCATAGGAATGGAAGACGATGTCGCCGCCGTCGCGCGCCACGGCCGGGCGCACGCGGGTGTCGATCACTTCTATGATCTCCTTGACGACGGGGTCGCTCTTGGCGGCTTCGAGATCGGGCTCGCCGGCGCCGGCGTCAAACAGGGGTTCGTCGCGCTCCAGCACGTCCATAATGGCGCCCAGAACCGCCGGCTTGATGTGCGGCCAGTCCACGCCTTCAGCCTTGGACACCGAAACAAAATCGGCGCCGGCGAAGACGCGGGTCACGCCTTCCACTGCGAACAGTTCGCGGGCCAGGCGTGAGGCGGCGGCCTCTTCCGGGGTCGCGAAATCGCGCGGCGTGTCGGGGGAGATTTCCCGGCCCGGCATGAATTTCAGCGTATCCGGGTTCGGGGTGTCTTCGGTCTGGATGAACATGGCGGGGCCTTTCCTGCCTATACCCTTACCGAAATGGCGCCGCCGGCGCCCGCACGCAACCCTTCAGGCTTTGCGGATAAGGCTCAGGACAGCGCCTTGAGATCCTCGCGCGAGAGCCCGCCGGGCACCACGGTGACGGGGATCTGGCGCTTTTCAAAGAGGCCCCGTCCGCGCGCCAGCGCCTGAATAAGGGGGCCGGCCTCGCCGGGCTCGGCGGACGCGCCCACCACCAGGATGGCGATCGAGGTGTCCTCTTCCACCAGTTTTCGCAGGCAAGCGATCAGCTCGCCTTCCCTGAGCACCAGCTTGGGACGGGCGCCGGTCACGCCCTCCGCGTCCTCGGCCAGGCTGTTGAGCGCTTCCTCCGCGCCGTCGCGGGCTTCGGCGCGCATGGCCTCTCCGACGCCGAGCCAGTGCTCGAAACCGCCCTCGGTCTCGACCACGGCGAGCAGGATCACCGAGCCGCCGGTGTTGCGCGCCCGGCGTGCGGCGAAGTATGCCGCTGTACGGCTCTCGTCTGAGCCGTCGGCGACCACAAGAAATTTGCGTGCATCGGACATGGCGTGAAATTGCCGTGTTCGGTGCAAACCGGCAAGAGGGCGTGATGAGCGGCGAAACCCGACTGGCGAGCCTGAGCGAGCGGCGCTGGCCCCTGAGCCCGCTTCAGGAGGTGCAGCTTTATCCTGACCGGATCGAGGCCTGGAGCGGATCGACGCTGGAACGGCGCATTGCGCTGGACCGGGTGACGCGCGTGCGTCTGGCTGTGGAGATGGGCGGCGAGCAGAGCCTGGTGGTGTGCCGGGTCACCGCGCCCAATGGGGAGATCGCGTTTTCCAGCCGCCGCGCCGAAGGCTCCGGCTGGGCCGATCAGGCGCTGGAGTTTCAGCGCCTCCTGGTGGCCGTGCACAAGGCGCTGGAGCCGCGCGGCGGCGAGGTCGCCTATCTGGAGGGCCAGAGCCTGACCTTCCGCCTGATCATGAGCGGGGCGGGGGCGGTCCTGCTGGCCGCGGCGCTGGCGTTTTCCGGATATATGCTGGTCGTTCAGGAGAACGCCGTGCTGGCGCTGGCCGGCGCGCCTTTCGCGCTGGTGGGCGGGGCGCTGGCCTGGGTGCTGCGCCCCGGTCGCCCGGTCCCCTACGATCCGGCCAGGCTGGTGGAACGGTTCGGCGGCTGAGGCGCATCGAAGCGCCCGCCACGACCACGTCGCCTTAAGGCGTCGCTACAGCCCCAGCTTGGCCTTCAGCGCCGTGACGAACACCTCGCCCATATCCGGACCTTGTTCGGGATAGAGATAGGGTTCGATGATCTCCAGCTCCATCACGGCGAGCTTGCCGTCGAGGCCGCGCACCATGTCCACACGGGCGTACAGCAGATCGTCCTCTCCGGTGATCGAGGCGGCGGCGCTGAGCACCTCCCGGCACAGATCAATTTCGCCGGGCCGCGGCTGGTGCACGATCTCGCGCGCGCCGAACAGCGACTGGACGCGGTAATCGCCCGCCTTGGGGAGCTTCTGAAGGGCGTGGGAGAACGCGCCGCCGAAAAAGATGAAGCTGTACTCGCCCTCCTCCGGCACGCTGGGCAGGAAGGGCTGGATCAGGCAGGCCGCCGGGGGCAGGTCCTCGGCCGCTGGTATGGAATCGCCTCTGGCGATGAGCGCCTGGCGCCAGGCGCCGCCACCCACCAGCGGCTTCACCACGATCTTGTCAGTCCCAAGCGCGGTGAACGCGTCCAGAATCGTCGCAGCATCGGCGCGCTCGACCCACAGCGTCTCGATGGACGGCGCCCCGGCGGCGGCGAGCTCGCGCAGATAGGTCTTCTCGATGTTCCAGCGCACCAGAGCCGGCGGATTGAACACCGGCGCGTGCCTGGCGAGCCGGTCCAGCGTCGCCAGGAAGCCCGACAGCTTGGGCGGATAGTCCCACACCGTGCCCACCATGAAGCCCGCAAAGCCGGACGGATCAAAGGGCGTGTCCCAGATCTGCGACACCAGCTCGATTCCGGCCCCGGCGCAGGCGCGCGACATGGCGCCATACTCCAGCTCGTACTCGATCCAGTCTTCGCGCGCCCCGGGGCGATCCTTCATCATGTCGGCGGAGGTGAGAAAGCAGAAACGCGTCATGGATATGTCCGGCGGTGACCTTCAGGGTGGCGCCGCATACCGCGCCCTGCGCGCGGGCGCCAGACTTGAGCTTCCAGCGGGCAGGCTTTAAGCGAGGCGCGAGCTCTTTTCCTCAGCAACAGCAACCGGACCCCCGCATGACCGATATTCGCTATGACGTTCTGGGCGTGGGCAACGCCATCGTCGACGTGCTCGCCAGCGTGGATGACGCCTTCATTGAAAAGCATGAGCTGGCCAAGGACGCCATGCTGCTCATCGACGAAGCCCGCGCCGAAGCGCTCTACAAGGCTTTCCCGCCGGGTCAGGAGATTTCCGGCGGCTCGGCGGCCAATTCGCTGGCCGGCGTGGCCAGCCTTGGCGGGCGCGGCGCCTATATCGGCAAGGTCGCAGCCGATCAGCTCGGCGAAGTGTTCGCCCACGATCTGCGGGCCGCGGGCGTCGCCTACGACACCGCGCCGCTGAAAGACGGCCCGGCCACGGCGCGCTGCCTGATCGCGGTGCCGCCTGACGCCAAGCGGGCCATGAACACCTTTCTGGGCGCCTCCACCATGATGGGCCGGGACGATATCGACGAGGACCTGGTCAAGGCGTCCACCATCATCTTCCTGGAAGGCTATCTGTTCGACCGCGACGAGGCCAAGGCCGCCTTCCGCCGCGCCGCCGAGCTGGCCAAGACCCATGGCCGCCAGGTCGCGCTGACCCTGTCGGACGTGTTCTGCGTGGAGCGCCACCGCGACAGCTTCCGCGATCTGGTGAAGAACCATATCGACGTGCTGTTCGCCAACGAGGCCGAGATCAAGTCGCTCTACGAGACCGATAGCTTCGACGAGGCCCTCAAACAGGTTCGCGCCGAAGTGAAGGTCGCCGCCGTGACGCGGTCTGAAAAGGGCGCGGTGATCGTCTCCGGCGATCAGGAGGCCCGCGTGCCGGCCGAGAAAGTGGAGAAGGTCGTCGACACCACGGGCGCCGGCGATCTGTTCGCCGCCGGCTTCCTCACCGGTTATTCGCGCGGCGCCGATCTTGAAGCGTGCGGGCGCATGGGCGTCATCGCCGCCGGTGAAATCATCTCCCACATGGGCGCGCGTCCCAATGTGCGCCTGCATGATCTGATCGAGAAGGCGGGCCTGCGCGTTCCGCCCGCCGCGTAAGCGTTTTCTGAGCGATCAGACCTCTGCGCCGCCGACGCCTTCCGCTGTGGAAAAGCGTCGGCGGCGCTTTTCATTCAGGCCCTTCGCGCCACCGCAAAACGGCCTTAACCGTATTTTCAGCCTATCGGGAGACAACAGAGGGTACAGGCGCGCTACTGCTGCTGCGCGCAAACGCCGACCGCCGGGGGCTCGATGGCGCCGATACGTCATGCATTTGCTCGAGTGATGCGTTCGCTCGTGATGAAGTTCACACTGCTTTGCGGCGTGATGCTCATTGCGGCGATCGCCAGCCTGATGGCGATCGAGTTCCAGCTCAAACGGGCCGAAAACACCGAGTCCGGCCTGACTCACGCCGAGCTCATCACCGAATTGTTCGCCGGCAACGCCTCGGCCGCGATCGCCGGTCAGGACGCGCGCGCCCTGGTTCGGCTGCTGGGCGACTTCTCCGGTCGTCCCGATGTGGAGACGGTTTATGTCGCCGACGTGAACCGCCGGGTGCTCGCCGTCAATGGCGAGACCGGCTATGCGCCCGGAGAGCGCACGGCCGATCATCTCATCCAGTCCGCGCTGGGCGCGGTGGACACCCGCATCGAAACGCTGGGCGGCATCATCCGGGTCGCCGAGCCGGCGTTCGAGGACGGCCGCCTTGTGGGCGCGGTCGTGGTGACCGTTCCGATCGCGGCGGTGGCCCGCCCCGCCGGGGAAATCATTCGCCGCCAGATCCTGATCGCCTCGGCGGCGCTGGCGCTGTTCCTGCCGCTGGTCGCCTTGATGGTGCGCCAGGCGCTGGGGCCGATCCGCAAGCTGACCGAGGCGGCGCGCCTGGCCAGCTCGCGCAAGCTTGATCTTCGCATCGAGGTCAACACCGGCGATGAGCTGGAAGTGCTCGCCAACGCCTTCAACCGGATGTTCGGCCGGCTGGAGGCGAGCATGAAGCGCGTGCACCGCCTGGCCTATGTGGACATGGTCACCGAGCTGCCCAACCGCGAACGCTTCCGCAAGGAAGTCGAGCGCGTGACGCGCGAGGCCGGTGATGGCGGCTTCGAGGGCGCAATCCTGTTTCTGGATCTCGACCGGTTCAAGCGGGTCAACGACTCCCTCGGCATAGGCGAAGGCGACCGCCTGCTCGAAGCGGTGGGCCGGCGCCTGCGCGAGGCTGCGCGCGGCTGGGATCTGGCCAATGGCGATCTGGGCGCGGGACCGTCCATGGTGGCGCGTCTGGGCGGCGATGAATTCACCGTCATGATGCCGCGCCTGCGTGACCCGGCTGACGCCGCGCGCCTTGCGCGCCGGATCATCGACGCGGTGCGCCGTCCCTTTGAAGTGTCCGGCCATCAGGTGTTTCTGGGCGTGTCCGCCGGGGCCGCGCTGTTCCCGCGCGACGGCGCCGATCCTGAAACGCTGCTGCGCCACGCCGATCTGGCCATGGCCAAGGCCAAGCAAGCCGGCGGCAATGCCTGCGAGTTCTTCGAATCCTCAATGAACCAGAGCGCGTTCGAGCGCCTTGTGCTGGAGAACGAGCTGCGCGAGGCGGTGCGCGAGGACCAGCTGGTGGTGTTCTACCAGCCCAAGGTGCGTATGGGCGACGGCGCGGTCGCCGGCGCCGAGGCGCTGGTGCGTTGGCGCCATCCCACCGCCGGGCTCCTGCCGCCGGGCGCCTTCATCCAGGCCGCCGAGGAGTGCGGCCTGATCGGTGAAATCGGCGACTGGGTGCTGCGCCGCGCCTGCCACGAAGCCAAGCAACTTCTTGACCGCGGCGTGGCGATGCCCATGGCCGTCAATGTCTCGGCCATGCAGTTTGAAGACGAGACCTTCTCCCAGACCGTGCTCGACGCGCTGCAGGATTCCGGCCTGCCGCCGGAAATGCTGGAGCTGGAGCTCACCGAGAGCACTGCGATGCGCGATCCCGAGCGCGTCATCAAGCAGATCGAGCCTCTGCGCGAGATCGGGGTGACCTTCGCCATCGACGATTTCGGCACCGGCCATTCCTCGCTGAGCTATCTCACGCGCATGCCGTTTGACGTGTTCAAGATTGATCAGAGCTTCGTGCGCGACATGGGCAAGGACGAGCACGCCCGCATCGTGGTCGAGACGATCCTGGCCATGGCCCGCGCCCTGAAGCTGAAAACCGTGGCCGAAGGCGTGGAGACCACCGAGCAATACAAGGCGCTCTGCGATCTTGGCGCGACGCTGGCCCAGGGCTATCTGTTCGGCCGGCCGATGCCGCTGGACGAGCTGGAGCGCTTCGCCGTGCCCGACGCCGCCGCGGCGGCGATCTAGGCGTCAGCAATCTTCTAGCCCGGCGTCGACTGCACCGTGTCGCCCGTGCCCATGGCCAGCACTTCCCCCGCCAGATAGAGCGAGCCGCAGATCACGATGCGCGGCCGGTCATAATCTTCCAGCGCGTCATGGACGGCCTCCCTCAGCCCGGCGGCGGTCTGGGCCGGTATATCGGCTGCGCGCGCCGCGTCGGCCACGGCCTGCGCGCGCTGGGCGCCCTCGCGCCCGCCTGCGAACGTTATGGCGATGACGCGCGCCGCCAACCCGGCGAAGTATCCAAAATAGGCTTGAGCGTCCTTGTTCACGGAAAACGCGCTGATCAGCACCAGCGGCCGTTCGCTCGCCCCCTCCATTTGTCCAAGTCCTGCGGCCAGCGTCTCCGCGGCTGACGGGTTGTGTCCGCCGTCCAGCCACAGCTCGGCGCGGCGCGGCTGGGTGATGTCGGCCAGCGGCCCGGCGGTGAGGCGCTGCAGGCGGGCCGGCCAGCGCGCCGTTCTCAGCCCCTCTCGCGCCGCAGACTGATCATAGCCGCACAGACGCGCCGCGGCGCAGGCGATCCCGGCGTTGATCACCTGGTGGGCGCCGGCCAGCGCCGGCTCCGGAAGGTCCCAGAGCAGAGTCTCTTCTTCAAAGACCGTGCGGCCGTGCTCGCGCCAGGCGCGGAAATCCTCCCCCCAGACCTGTATCGGCGCGCCCAGACGCCGGGCCGCCTCGGCGATCACGGCGCGCGCGCCGTCGCTCTGCGGCCCCACGATGACGGGTACGCCCGGCTTGATGATCCCGGCCTTTTCCGCGGCGATCTGTTCCACCGTGTCACCCAGAAACGCCTGGTGATCGAGGCTCACCGGGGTAATGACGCAGACCTGCGGCGCGACCACGTTGGTGGCGTCCAGACGCCCGCCAAGGCCGACCTCCAGGATCAGCCGGTCGGCCGGCGTTTCGGAAAACAGCAGGAAGGCGGCCGCCGTGGTGGTTTCAAAGAACGTGACGGGCGCGTCGCCATTGGCCGCCTCCACCCGGTCGAACGCCGCTTTCAGGCGCGCGTCGTCAACGATCTCTCCGGCCAGAACGATGCGCTCGTTAAAGCGCACCAGATGGGGCGAGGTGTAGATATGGACGCGGTCTCCGGCCGCTTCGCCGATCGCTTTCAGAAAGGCCGCGGTGGAGCCCTTGCCGTTGGTCCCGGCGATGTGGATCACCGGCGGCAGACGGTCCTGGGGCCGGCCCAGCGCCTCCAGAAGGCGCTCGATCCGGTCCAGCGACAGGTCGATCTTCTTGGGATGATGGCGCGCCAGACGCGCCAGAGCGGCGTCGATGGATTCAGGGGCTGCGGGTCCGGGGGAGGAGGTCATCGCCGAAGCGTCTTTCTGAAACTCCCTCAAGGCGCACGCAGGCCGGAGCCCGCGATCGCATCTTCAGGATGGGGTGCGTGGATTCACGAACATTTCCCGGACAGGGGCGCCGGTCAGCGGTCGCAAGACGCCTGCAGGGCCGGCTGGCCGCGCGAAAGCGTGCTTACGCTTCGCTCGTCTTCGCCGTCTCGGTCCTGGCCGGCTCCATCTTGGCCGGAGCGGCGCCGGTATAGCTCTGGCGCTTCATCAGCACGCGCAGGATATTGCCCAGCGTCTCGGGCAGATTCTTGCGGTGAACCACCTTGTCCACCATGCCCTTTTCGAGAAGGTATTCGGAGCGCTGGAAGCCTTCGGGCAGTTTCTCGCGGATCGTCTGCTCGATCACGCGCGGACCGGCGAAGCCGATGAGCGCGCCCGGCTCGGCCAGGTGCACGTCGCCCAGCATGGCGTAGCTGGCCGTCACCCCGCCGGTGGTGGGATCGCACAGCACGACGATATAGGGCAGGCCCGCCTCGCGCAGCATCTCCACGCCCAGCGTGGTGCGCGGCATCTGCATCAGCGACAGGGCGCCTTCCTGCATGCGCGCGCCGCCGGCGGCGGTGAAGCAGACCAGGGGCGTGCGGTGCTCCACCGCGGTTTCGCAGGCTTTCAGGAAGCCCTCGCCCGCGCCCATGCCCAGCGATCCGCCCATGAAGGAGAAATCCTGGACCAGCACGGTGGTCTTCAGGCTGCGGATCTCGCCGACGCCGATGGCCATGGCGTCATCGCGCCCGGTCTTCTTGCGCGCCGCGGTGATGCGGCTGGCGTAGGGTTTGTCGTCGCGGAACTTCAGCGGATCGCGGGCCACGTCCGGGATCGAGACCGTCTTGAACCCGCCGTCGAACGTGTACTTGAACCGCAGCTCCGGACCGATGCGCATGTGGTGGCCGGCCGGGGTGACATGGAGTCCGGCTTCAAGATCCTTGTTGAAGACCATCTCGCCGGAGATCGGGCATTTCACCCAGAGATTCTCCGGGGTGTCGCGCTTGTCGAACATGCGCTGCACGCCGGGCGGGGTGATCCGTTGAAGCCAGCTCATATCAGGTCGTCCCTCTCGTTCAGCGGCGCGCCGCATGGGCAGCGTCGGCCAGGCGGGCGGCGAGCGTCAAGGCCGCATCGACCCCGCTTGTGTCCAGCGCATCGACGATGGCCGATCCCACGACCACCGCGTCGGCGACCCGGCCAATCTCTGCGGCGCGTTCCGGCGTCTTCACCCCGAAGCCCACCGCCACCGGCAAGCCGGAGGCTTTGCGCACCCGCGCCACCGCCGTTTCGATATCGCCGGTCTCGCCCGAGCCGGCGCCCGTCACGCCGGTTGTCGAGACGTAGTACACGAATCCAGACGCGTGAGTCACCACTTGCGGCAAGCGGGCGTCCGACGTGGTGGGCGCGGCCAGGCGGACAAACGCCAGGCCGTGACCATGCAGGGCGGTGCGAAACTCGGCGTCTTCCTCGGGCGGAATATCCACACAGATCACCCCGTCCGCCCCGGCCTCGGCCATGGCGTCGGCGGCGCGGGTGTAGCCGCGCGAGAAGAACGGATTGGCGTAGCCCATGAGCACCACCGGCGTGTCGCTGTTGGTTTCACGAAACCGGCGAACGATCTCCAGCACGCCGTTCAGGGTCATGCCGCCCGCCAGCGCCCGGATCGCGGCGCGCTGGATGGTGGGCCCGTCGGCCATGGGATCGGTGAACGGCACGCCCAGCTCGATAACGTCCGCGCCCTTCTCGGCCAGGCCGCGCATCATCGCCAGCGTCGTGTCGGCGTCGGGATCGCCGGCCATGACATAGGCCACGAAGCCGGCGGTGTTGTTTTGCCCGAGGCGCTGAAAAGTGGGAGTAAGACGGGTCATCTACAGCTCCACCCCCAGCGCTTTCGCCACGCTGAACACGTCCTTGTCGCCGCGCCCGCACATATTCATCAGGATGACGCCGTCAGGCCCGAGCTCGGTGGCCAGATCGCGCACCCGCGCCAGGGCGTGGGCGGGTTCCAGGGCCGGGATGATGCCTTCCAGCTTCGAGCAGAGCTGGAACATCTCCAGCGCTTCGGCGTCAGTAGCGGCGCGGTACTCGGCCCGGCCCACATCGCGGAGGAAGGCGTGCTCCGGCCCGATGCCCGGATAATCGAGGCCGGCGGAAATGGAGTGCCCCTCGGTGATCTGACCGTCTTCGTCCTGCAGCAGATATGTCTTGTTGCCATGCAGAATGCCGGGCCGCCCGCCATTGAGACTCGCCGCGTGGTCGGGGCCGTCCAGGCCCTTGCCCGCGGCCTCCACCCCGATCAGGCGCACGTCCTCGTCTTCCAGGAAGGGATAAAACAGGCCCATGGCGTTGGACCCGCCGCCGATGCAGGCGACCGCCGCGTCCGGCAGCCGGCCCGTGCGTTCCAGCATCTGCTCGCGCGCCTCGCGTCCGATAACGGACTGAAAATCGCGCACCATCATCGGGTACGGGTGCGGACCCGCCACAGTGCCGATGACGTAAAAGGTGTCGTCGGGGTAGGTGACCCAATCCCTCAAGGCTTCGTTCATGGCGTCCTTCAGCGTGCCGCGTCCGGAGGTCACGGCGTGGACCTTGGCGCCCAGGAGCTTCATGCGGAACACGTTGGGGGCCTGGCGCTCCACATCGGTTGCGCCCATGAACACCTCGCACGGAATGCCGAATCTTGCGGCGACCGTGGCGGTGGCGACACCGTGCTGGCCGGCGCCGGTCTCGGCGATGATGCGGGTCTTGCCCATGCGCTTGGCGAGAAGCACCTGACCCAGACAGTTATTGATCTTGTGGGCGCCGGTATGGTTCAGCTCGTCCCGCTTGAACCAGATCTTGGCCCCGCCGAAGGCTTCGGTCAGGCGCTCGGCGAAATAGAGCGGGCTGGGGCGGCCGATGAAATCGCGGGAGAATTCATCGAACTCGGCGACGAAGCCCGGATCATCCTTGTACTGAGCATAGGCCTTTTCAAGCGCCAGGATGTTCGGCATCAGCGTTTCAGCCACATAGCGTCCGCCGAATTCGCCGAACCGGCCCTGGGCGTCGGGCTGCTGGGAGAAGGCGTTGGGGTTGGTCATCAAACGAGTCTCGCCAATTTGATCTGAAGTCCCGGCCAAAGCGCCACGCTTGCGAGAGGTCCCGGGTCCGCCTGCGGCGGCCCAGGAATTCATAGAGTGTTCAAGCGCACCAAAGCCTCAAACGTGTCACGACGCAAGCGCGCCCGGCCTGCGCGCCGCAGCGATGAAATCCCTGATTTTCGCCGGGTCTTTGACCCCCGGCGCGCTTTCAGTTCCCGAGACCACGTCCACCCCTCGCGCGCCCGATCGGGCGATGGCGCCGGCGACGGTGTCCACCGTCAGCCCGCCGGCCAGAAGCCAGGGCGCGCCGGCGTCAAACTCTCTCAGAAGGTCATAGTCCCACGCCGCGCCCAGCCCGCCGGGGCGATCGGCGCCCTCGGGCGGTTTGGCGTCGAACACGAAGCCGTCCACCCGGCCGCGATAGGGGCCGGCGCCGGCCAGATCGTCCGCCGTGCTCACGCCCATCGCCTTCCAGACGCCAAGCTCGCAATACTGACGCGCGTCAAAGCAGCGCGCGGCGCTCTCCTGGCCGTGAAGCTGGATGAAATCGGGCCGCATCGTCATCAGCACCGCGGCCAGCTGTGCGTCATTGGGATCCACCAGCACCGCAACCGATTTCGCGCCGCCCTTGCGACGGCTCAGAGCCCCGGCCTCGGCCGGGCTTACATGGCGCGGGCTCTTCGGAAAGATGATGAATCCGACATAGTCGGCCCCCGCATCCACCGCCGCATCCACGGCGGCCGCGTTATTGAGACCGCAGATTTTAACGAGGGTTTGTGCAGGGGTGTTCATGGCGCGCGGGTATAGCGCGAGGGGGGCGGCGGGACCAGCGCGGGGCGCCGCACGCTTCTGGTCCTGGAGGGGCGGCCAAAGTTCAGCGAAGATGAACGGTTTCAGGACCGCAGCCGGGTTTTTCAGGACTGGCAGGCGGCCTTCAGGACCAAAACTTGAGGGATAGCCGCCAGCTTATTCCCGGGACAGGCGGACGCCGCGGCCCGCGTCTAGCTCTTCCCGTCGACCCGCTCGCGCAATTCCTTGCCGGTCTTGAAGAAGGGGACGTGCTTTTCCTTCACACTCACCGGATCACCGGTGCGCGGATTGCGGCCCTGGCGGGGCGGGCGGTTGCGCACCGAGAACGCGCCGAAGCCGCGCAACTCGATCCGGTCGCCGCGTTCCAGCGCCTGGGTGATCTCCTCCAGAACGGTGTTCACCACCCGCTCCAGGTCCTTCTGGTAGAGGTGCGGGTTGGCTTCGGCGAGTTTTTCGATGAGCTGCGACTTGATCATGCCGACGTCCCCTTTTGATGTGAACAGCTTAGGAAGAGGGGTCAACGTTCGTCAATCGGATAAAGGGCGGCCGGGAATAAATATAATTCTCGGACGCCAAAAAATTCCCCGGGGCGGCGAGCCCCGGGGAATGAATCGCGATTGGATCGCTGTACGATGAAGCCGAAGTCTATTCGGACTTGTCGTCGTCCTGGCCTTTCAGCGCGGCGCCCAGAATATCGCCCAGCGAAGCGCCGGAATTCGAGGACCCGTACTGTTCGACGGCCTCTTTCTCCTCGACGATTTCAAGCGCCTTGATGGAGACGGAGACGCGGCGGCTGGCCTTGTCGATATTGGTGACGCGCGCGTCCACCTTGTCGCCCACGGCGAAGCGCTCGGGGCGCTGCTCGGCGCGGTCACGCGACAGATCGGACTTGCGGATGAAGGACTTCATCAGCCCGTCCGAGCCCACGGAGACCTCGATGCCGCCGGTGGTGATCTCGGTGACGGTGCAGGTCACGGTCTCGCCGCGCTTGAAGCCGCCTTCGTCCATGGGATCGCCGGCCAGTTGCTTCACGCCCAGGGAGACGCGCTCCTTCTCGACGTCCACGTCCAGGATCTTCGCGCGAACGGTGTCGCCCTTCTTGTAGTCCTGGATGGCTTCTTCGCCCGAACGATCCCAGTCGAGATCGGACAGGTGCACCATGCCGTCGATTTCGTCGTCGACGCCGATGAACAGGCCGAACTCGGTGATGTTCTTGACCTCGCCCTCGACCTCGGTGCCGGCCGGATGGGTTTCGGCGAAGACTTCCCACGGGTTGCGCTGGGTCTGCTTGATGCCCAGCGAAACGCGACGCTTGTCGGGATCCACGTCCAGCACCATCACGTCCACTTCCTGGGAGGTGGAGACGATCTTGCCGGGATGGATGTTCTTCTTCGTCCAGCTCATTTCGGAGACGTGGACCAGGCCTTCGACGCCCGGCTCCAGCTCCACGAACGCGCCGTACTCGGCGATGTTCGTGACACGGCCCTGGAACACCGCGCCAACCGGGTATTTCACCGAGACGCCTTCCCACGGGTCGGACTGCAGCTGCTTCATGCCCAGCGAGATGCGCTGGGTCTCTTTGTTGATCTTGATGATCTGGACGTTGACCGTCTGGCCCACTTCCACGACTTCGCTGGGATGGCCGACGCGGCTCCAGCTCATGTCGGTGACGTGCAGCAGGCCGTCAATGCCGCCGAGATCCACGAACGCACCGTAATCGGTGATGTTCTTGACCACGCCTTCGCGCACTTCGCCCTCGGCCAGCTGGCCCACGAGCTCGGCGCGCTGTTCGGCGCGGGATTCTTCCAGAACGGCGCGGCGCGAGACCACGATATTGCCGCGCGGACGGTCCATTTTCAGGATCGCGAACGGCTGTTCCTTGTTCATCAGCGGGGTCACGTCGCGCACCGGACGGATATCCACCTGGGAGCCCGGCAGGAAGGCGCTGGCGCCGCCAAGATCCACGGTGAAGCCGCCTTTGACGCGGCCGACGATGGCGCCGGTGACCGGCTCCTTGCCTTCGAACTGGGTCTCAAGGCGATCCCAGGCCTCTTCGCGGCGGGCTTTATCGCGCGAGAGGACGGCTTCGCCCATCGCGTTCTCGATGCGCTCAAGATAAACTTCGACGTCGTCGCCGGCTTTCGGCGCCACAGCGCCCGGACCGGTGAATTCACGCAGGGCCACGCGGCCTTCGGTCTTGAGACCGACATCGATGACGACAACGTCGTTTTCGACGGCGGTGACACGGCCTTTAAGGACCGAGCCTTCCATCATGTCGCGGCCGGCGAGGCTCGCTTCAAGCATTTGCGCGAAATCGTCTTGGCTCGGCGACGAGGTTTGAGTGTCGGACATAGGTTAGGGTTGCTCCAGAGAAGGTCTTGCTTGTTTCCGGCCGGCCGGTTGTCTCCGGCGGTCTTGCCGCGCGCGGCGGCGAAAGCATCCATTTTGCAAAGCCGCGAGCGGCCGGAACGTTCAAGTACACAAGGGGACGAGCGAAGCGTCAGGCGCGCGAACAAACCGTCGAAATCGGATCATTTGCGCGCCGGCGACCCTTCAAGGCCCGTCCGGCGACTGCGGATCGTGGCGGCGGGACAAGCCCGGACCGGTCGACGAACCGCGCGCGTACCTACTCCAATCAGGCGCCGCGAGCAAGCCGGGCGCCCGGATTTAGCAGAGTCGGGACAAGGGGTTCAGGCGGGGTCGGGCGTGATATCCGCGCCGATCGCGGCCATGTCGGCGAAGAAGCCGGGATAGCTGGTGGCGATCATGGCGACATCGTCCACACGGACCGGTTCGCGCGCCGCCAGACCGAAGACCAGGCCCGACATCGCCAGGCGGTGGTCGTGATCGGTGATCACCTCGCCGCCGCCGGGGGCGGACTTCGGCCCGCAGCCGGTGACGGTGAGGCTGTCCGGGCCAAGTTCGACGCCGACGCCGTTTGCCAGCAGCATGGCGGCCGAGGCGGCGAGCCGGTCGCTTTCCTTGGCGCGCAGCTCCTCCAGTCCCAACATGCGGGTCTCGCCGTGCGCGAAGGCGGCGATCACCGACAGGATCGGATATTCGTCGATCATGGACGGCGCGCGCTCCGCCGGCACGACGACGCCTTTCAGCGCGGAGAACCTGGCGCGAATATCGGCCAGCGGCTCGCCGCAGCGGGTTCCCGCAGGTGTGATCTGCAGATCGGCGCCCATTTCGCGCAGGGTCTCATAGAGTCCGAAGCGGGCCTCGTTTGTCATCACGCCGGTCACCGTCACGTCCGAGCCTTCGGTGATGAGGGCCGCGGCGATGAGGAAGGCGGCGCTGGACGGGTCGCCGGGGATCTCAAGATCGCACGGGCTGAGCGTCCGGCCGCCGCGCACCCGGGCTGACAGCCCCGCCCCGCTTCGCTCGACGCTCATTTCGGCCCCGAAGAGCGGCGCCATCACTTCGGTCTGGGCGCGCGTGGCGCGGGGCTCGATCACGACGGTCTCGCCGTCCGCGCCGAGGCCGGCGAACAGCACCGCGCTCTTCACCTGGGCCGACGCGACGGGCGGTGTGTAGGTCATGGATTTCAGGCGTGAGCTTCCAAACAGGCGCGCCGGCAGGCGGCCGCCCTCGGCGGCTTCGCTGCGAACACCCATGAGGCTCAGCGGATCAAGGACGCGGCCCATGGGGCGGCGCGACAGGCTCTCATCGCCTGTGAACACCGCCTCCAGATCAAACCGCGCCGCGGCGCCCATCAAAAGGCGAACCCCGGTGCCTGCGTTTCCCAGATCCAGCGGGCCGGACGGGCTGGTCCAGTCGCGTCCGGTGATCATCCAGGCTCCGTCGCTTGCGCGCACCAACTCGGCGCCCAGGGCCTTCACCGCTCCGGCGGTCGCCATGACGTCGGCGCTCTCCAGAAGGCCCGTGATGCGGCTGGTCCCGTGGGCGAGCGCGGACAGGATCACGGCGCGATGGCTGGCGGACTTGTCCGGCGCGGCGGCGCGCACCCCCGATAAGGCGTTGCCGGAAAGGGCGGTTCTCGGCCCGCGCTCGGCGTCGGCGCGGGTGGTTTCGATGGCGGTCATTCAATCTGTCCACAACGGGGTGTATGCGGGGCGCAAATGGGGTTTTGACAGCGCGCGGAGAACGTGGCAACTGGCGCGCCGTTTCCCGATTAGCCCGTCTGACGCGCGAGGACCCAGCACCGTGCCCAAACCCGATCTTGGCGTGAAGCGCACTTGCCCCGAAACCGGCAAGAAATTCTACGATCTGAACAAGGATCCGATCGTCTCTCCGTTCACCGGAAAAGAGTATCCGGTCTCCTATTTCGACGAGGTGGTCGCGAAGACCACCCGCAAAGCGGCCAAGGCCGCGCCGGCTGCAAAACCCAAAGCGCCGGCCGACGACGAGCCGGCCGAGACCGATGAGGACGAGGATACGGACACCGAGGCCGATGATGATGGCCCCGAGCTCGACGAAGAGCCCATTGATCTGGGCGACGACGAGGACGAGGACGACGACACGCCCAAGCCCAAGCGCAAGACCGCTGCGGCGCCGGACGAGGATATGGACGGCTTCTCCGACGAGGAGGCCGACCTTGAGGATGACGACGACGACACCGGCGTGTTGCTGGACGACGACGATGACGACGACCTGGGCGAAGACCTCGCCGTGGACGATGACGACGAGGACTAGCATCACCTGAAAACGCGCTGCATTTGGCGCGGAATGCATGCTTGATCGAGGGCGCTGGCGCGACTATGTTCCGCGCTCTCGAAACGGCGGGGCCGCCCAAGCCCCGCCTGACGACACGAGTTTCGGGGCCATAGCTCAGTTGGGAGAGCGCTTGAATGGCATTCAAGAGGTCGGCGGTTCGATTCCGCCTGGCTCCACCAGATCAGACCCCGCGCCAGCCGGTGCGGGGTCTTTTCGTTTCAGCCTGCTGAAAACTCCCCGGATCGGGGCCGGTCAGGGCCGGGCCAGGCGCCGCCCGGGCCCAAACGATGCGCGCAGCGGTCTGCGGCATTGAGGGCTCTATTCAAGATCCCCTTCAGACAGGCCGGTCTCGGCGAGCCAGGCCGCCTTTGCGTCCGCGACCGCAGAATCGCCGGGGCGCGGCGCCGCACCGTCAGGAGTCTGGTTCAGAAGCTGCGCGGCGTAGGCGTCGCCGGCGGCGGCGGCCAGGTCCAGCAGTGCATAGCCTTTTGCGGGTTCGGCGGGGCCGCCTTCAGCCATCACCAGCATCGCGCCGAGACCGCGCGCCGCGTGGGCGCGGCCCTGCGCCGCGGCGCGGGCGTACCAGGTGCGAGCCTGCGCCGGATCGGCCGCCACGCCCTGGCCGACGGCCAGCATCACCGCGCGGGAGATCATCGCGGACGGCAAACCCTGATCAGACGCCCAGACCACATAGCGCCAAGCCTCGGCCGGATCGCCGCCGGTGTCGAGCACCACCATGGCGTATCGCCAGGCGGCTGAAGGCGATCCGAACCGTGCGGCCTCGCCGAGCATACGCAGCGCCCTCTGGCTGTTGCGAAGCTCACCGTCCTCTCCGGTTTCGCTCCAGTAACGGCCGGCGGCCTCCAGGATCCCGGGCTTCTCATAGCCGCGTATCAGCGCGTCATTGATCATCGCCTGGCCGAACTCCGGGTCGGCTGGTCCCCCGAAACCAAACAGGAAATCTTGACCCAGAAGCGCCAGCCGGTCCGCCTCCAGCTCGCCCGGCAGCGGCTCTGCTGTCTCCAGGAGCGCGCGTGCCGCCTGCGGCTCTCCCGTCTGGTAGCGTTCACCGGCGAGATTCAGGCGGGCCTCAGCGGCGGCCCCTGGGTCGCCGGCCGCCATGGCGCGCTCAAACCAGGTGGCGGCCGATTCCCCCTCCACAAGGCTGTAGCGTACGAGAACCCCCTGCAGGTTCATGGCGTCGGGATCGCCCGCCTGCGCCGCCGCACGGACGTCGGCCGCCGTCTCCTCAAACACAGGCCCCTGGGTGGTGCCGGCGCTGAGCAGGGCGTTCATCCGCTCCGGCGCGCCCGCCTCGTCCGGCTGGGAAGGCTGGGCCGCCAGCACGGCGGCGACAGCGATCAAGATCTTGAACATAGATGGGTCTCCGCCCTGCATCCTTTGGTCGTGTGATACGCTATGGGCCGCCTCTGCGCGGGTCAATCGGCCCGCGCCTTGAACCGGCGGCTGCGCGCTCCCACATTCTATACAACGTCAGTTGAAGGAAGGGGCGACACCCATGTCCCACGTCAATGAACCGATGAACGAGATCGAGACCAGCCGCCTGGTCTATGTGCGCCCGGTGGCCGCGGCCGAGATTCTTGACCAGGTCGTCGAAAGCGAGATCGAAATCCCCCAGGACGCCACGCTCTACGCGGTGCACCTGGAAGACGGCACGCGCATGGCGGTGTTCTCCGAACGCCGCGCCGCCTTCGCCGCGGCGCGCTCCCACGGGGCGAACCCTGTGAGCGTGCACTAGAGACATCCGTCCCGACCCTCCCCCCGGAAGGACGGATCAGGGCCCGCCGCGCAAACCATCGCGCGGCGGGCCTTTTCATGTCGACACAGGACTTGCGGCCCGCGGTGGGTGGTCGTAATCACGCCGCCATGAAGGGATATTTCGCAATCGGCGTAGAGGGCGTGTCCAAGGCGCGTAATCTCGGTGCGGTGATGCGCACCGGCCATGCGTTCGGGGCGAGCTTCGTGTTCACCGTGGACGCGGCCAACTCGGCGCGTGAAATGTTTCAGGCCGACACCGCCAAAACCGCGGTGAACGTGCCCTATTACGCTTGGGACTCCGTCACCGACATGGCCTTGCCGCGCGGCTGTCAGCTCATTGGCGTGGAGCTCACCGAGGACGCAGTGCAGATGCCGAGCTTCCGCCATCCGCGCGCCGCAGCCTACGTGCTGGGCCGCGAGCGCGGCGATCTCTCGCCGGACATGCTGGCGCGCTGCGCCCATGTGGTGAAGATCCCCACCCGCTTCTGCCTGAACCTGTCGGTGGCCGCCGCGATCACGCTTTATGACCGCACGCTGTGCCTGGGCGGCTTCGCCCAGCGTCCGGTGCGGCCCGGCGGGCCCCTCGAAGAGCCGGTCCACGTCTGGGGCGAGCCGCGCAAGCGGACGTGAGGCGGCCGGACTGAAGGGAAGTGGACCCGAGGCGAGGCGGGCCTGAGGCGAAGCGCCGCGCGCGCTTGCGCGCATCAGGCGCCGGGCGCATAACCCCGCGCCAGAACAAGCGACCGGTCAGAGCCGGACCCCATGGCCTATTCGCGCAATGTATTCCTGATCCTCGGCGTCCTGTGCCTCGGCCTGTCCGCGGTGGCGGCGCTGCATGCGCTCGTGTCGTCCTTTTTGTTGCGCGACGGCGTGGCGGCGGGGTTCACCGCCTGCTTCATCGTCAGCGGTTTCACCGGCGGCCTGTTCACCGCGCTGGGATCCGGGGCGCGTCCGGCGCTGGGCTTTCGCGCGGCGGTGTCGTTGACGCTGGGCGCCTGGGTCGGCCTGCCGCTTCTGGCGTCGCTGCCCTTCATGGCCGGGCCGGGGGGGCTGGACTTCACCGACGCGGTGTTCGAGAGCGTGTCCGGATTCACCACCACCGGATCGACGGTGATTGTCGGGTTGGAGGGCCTGGCGCCGACGCTTCTGTTCTGGCGTGCGCTCTTGCAGTGGATCGGCGGCATTGGAATCATCGGCCTGTCCATCGCGATCCTGCCGCTGCTGCGCTCTGGCGGGATGCAGCTGTTTCGCCTGGAATCCTCCGATCGCAGCCCAGAGCGGTTGATCGCCCGGCCGGGCCATCTCGCGGCGGTCATCGCCGGGCTTTATCTGCTGCTCACCAGCCTGTGCGCGCTGTGCTATTCGCTGGCCGGGATGACCGGGTTCGAGGCGCTGACCCACGCCATGACCACGGTCTCCACCGGCGGCTATTCCACCAGCGACGGCTCCATGGGCGCCTTTTCGCCGGGCGCGCAGTGGGTCGCCGTGGTGTTCATGCTGTCCGGCGCGATTCCCTTCCTCGCCTATGTCCGGGCGGTGAGCCGGTTCGAGGGCCGCAGGCCCGGCGGGTATGAGGAGGTGTACGGGCTCGCGGCGATCGCCGCGATCTTCTCCGTCCTGCTCTACCTGGCGGGAAGCGCCGCCCCGATCGAGGACCCGGGGGCCTTTCGCCATGCGGTGTTCAACACCGTGTCGGTGCTCACCACCACCGGATACGCCGCCGGCGATTATCAGCTCTGGGGGCCTCTCGCCATGGCGGCGGTGTTCGCGCTGACCTTCGTGGGCGGATGCGCCGGCTCCACGTCGGGCGGCTTCAAGATTTTCCGCATCCAGATCATGGTGAAATCTATCTGGAGCGCGCTGCAGCGCGCGCCCTCGCCCCATGCGGTGATTGTCACCCGCCACGCCGGCAAGCGGCTGTCCAATGACGATATCGCCTCGGTGGCGCTGTTCGCCGGGCTGTATGTGGCGTCCTTCGCGCTGGGGTCGGTGGCGCTCGCGGCCTTCGGGTTGGACTTCATCACCGCGATCACCGGCTCGGCCACCGCCATCGCCAATGTGGGGCCGGGCCTGGGCGCCATGATCGGACCGGCGGGCAATTTCACCGAGGTTCCGCAGGCGGCCAAATGGGTGCTCTGCCTGTTGATGCTGCTGGGGCGCCTGGAGATCGTCACCGCGCTCTACGTGCTGACGCCGCGCTTCTGGCGGCCCTGAGGCGCATTTGAACAAAAGCGCACCGGACCTAGTTCCGCATGCACTCAAACTGCGGAGCATGCCCCATGAATCTATCCCTCGCCTTGCCGTTCATCGCCACGGTGATCGCCGGCGCCGCGGTGAGCGTGCAGCCGGCCTTCAACGGTCAGCTCGCCGACCATCTGGGCTCACCCCTGCGCGCGGCGCTCGTGAGCTTCTCCGCCGGGGTGCTGACGCTGACGGCGGTGGTGGGCGTGCTGACGGCGCGGGCGGGGTTCCCCAGCGCCGAACGGGTCACCTCGACGCCGCTGCATCTGTGGATCGTCGGCGGCATGCTGGGTGCGCTGTTCGTCTCCACGGCGGCCTGGGCGACGCCGAAGATCGGCGCAGGGGCGTTCTTCGCGACCCTCATCGCCTCTCAGCTCGCCGCCGCGCTCGTGCTCGACCATTTCGGGCTGGTCGGGCTGGAGGCGCGGCCTGCGACGCTGATCCGTGTGGCCGGCGTTGCTCTGCTGATCGCCGGAGCGTGGATGGTGGTGAAGGGGTGACTCTCCCTCGCTATTTTCAATAGGGCGCGAAATCCTTGCCCTGGGTCCGCAAGGACGGGACTGACGGCGCCGGGCCGCCCCGGCGGGCGCGCCAGTCCTCCAGCGCCCAGCGCACCGAGGGAAAGGCGAGATCGTTGAAGGGAATATCCTCCCACGCATACAGCGCCACCTCTTCGCTTTCAGGCCCCGCGGACACCTCCGGCGAGGTGAGGCGGGCGCGGAAGAAGATCTGCACCTGCGAAATGCGCGGGATCGAGTAGACCCCCAGCAAGTCAACGATCTCCAGATGAGCGCGCGCCTCCTCCCAGGCTTCGCGCGCGGCGCCTTCGGCGACGCTCTCGCCCTCCTCCATATATCCGGCCGGCAGGGTCCAGAAGCCCGAGCGCGGCTCGATCGCCCGCTTGCACATGAGCACCCGGCCATGCTCGTCCTCGGCCACCACGCCGGCGACGATTTTCGGGTTCACATAGTCGATGAACCCGCAGGTGCCGCAGACGCGCCGTTCGCGGTCATCGCGCTCGGGAACGGTGATATGGAAGTCGGGCTTTTTGCCGCTCATGGCCGATTATCCTTGCACAGGCCGCATGCCTTGAAGACAATTCCGTATCAAGACAGTGGTGTAATTGAAACGTCGCCAAACACCGCTAGGCTCCGGCCACGTTTGATCTCCGGAAGGGGTGGATTTATGGCTGACGAACCCGATTTCGACCTCGCCCTGTCGCCGGGTCACTTGCTGCACCGGGCCCAGCAATTCGCCTCGGACCGGTTTTCCGAGGCCACCGGCGGCGTCGAGGTCACCCAGCGCCAGTTCGCCGTTCTGTGTGCGGTTCACGCGGCTGAAGGACTGACCCAGACCCAGCTGGTGACCGCCACCGGCATTGACCGCTCGACGCTGGCCGAGCTGGTCAGCCGCATGGCCACCAAGGGCTTGCTCTTGCGCGAGAAGGCGCCGGGCGACGCGCGGGCCAATTCGGTGCGCTTCACCGACGAGGGCCGCAAGCTCTACGAGACCGCCATCGAAGGCGCCAAGGCCGCCGATGACGCCATTCTGGGCGCGTTGCCGAAGAACAAGCGCGCCAATTTCGTGGAATCCCTGACCCGGATCAGCCGCGCCAGCGAGCTTGGCGCCGAAGAGGCCAAAGCTGAGGCGAAAAAGGCCAAGCAGGCCATGAAGGCCCAGCACAAGGCCGAAGAGAAAGCCGCCGAAAAGGCCGCTGAAAAAGCCAAGAAGAAAAAAAAGAAGAAGAAATAGGACGCTGGCTCGCCGGCGTCGCAATGCGCCGCAGGGCCGCGTCTGGCTTGCCAGAGACTCGCTAGCGCAGCTGCGGCAGGGCGTCGGCGTCTACCGAGCTTCCGCCGGCTTCACTCCACGCCGGGGCGAGGGATCGCCGCCAGGTGATGTCGTCCACCGCGCCGCGCCAGCGCGCGCGGATCACCCCGTCGCCATCGACCACGAAGGTTTCCGGCGCGCCGGTGAGGCCCAGCTCGATCGCGGCGCGGCCTTCGGGGTCGGCGGCGAGGCCTGCGAACGGATCGCCCAGCTGATTGAGGAACGCCATGGCGTTACCCGGATCATCCTTGTAGGCGATTCCGTAGATCGGCACGCCCTGCTCAGCCAGGCCCATGAGCACGGGATGCTCGATGCGGCAGGGGGCGCACCAGCTCGCCCAGACATTCAGGAGATAGGGTCCCTCCACCACGGACGGATCGAAATCCACCGTGCGGCCCGGAAAATCCTCCAGCGGCAGGGCGGGCAGATCGCGGTCCACCAGCGGATCCTCGCCGCCCGTGTCCGGGCTCAGCAGCGCGACGGCGAAGACGACCAGCAATAGCGCCACCACGGTGAGCGGAACCCACAGAATGAGCCGGTTCATGCGTCGATCTCCGTGGCCGAAGTCTCTGTCGCCCCGGTCTCCAGCGCCGCAGTCTCCAGCGCCTGCAGGCGGGCGAGGCGCGCGGCGGCGGCGCGGCGCGCCAGCAGCGTCCACAGGACCAGTCCGCCCACGCCCAGCAGGGTCAGTCCATAGGCGGGCCAGACAAAGGCGGCGTATCCGTCCATGGCGAGAAACGCGCTCACAGCCCCGCCTCCAGCTCCAGCCGGCGTTCGCGGCGGCGCTCCAGGGCGTTGGCCTTCCTTGAAAGGATCATGGCGCGCATCTGGGTCAGCACCAGCGCGCTGAGAAGCACTGTGAAGGCCAGCGCCATGATCGAAAGCGGCCAGAGCGCGGAGGGATGGATGGTGGGCCCGTCAAAGCGGAACACGCTGGCGGGCTGGTGCAGCGTATTCCACCAGTCCACGGAGAATTTGATGATCGGCAGGTTGAGCACGCCGGCCATGGCCAGGATCGCCCCGGCGCGGGCGGCCAGCTTTTCGTCCTCGATGGCGGCGCGCAGCGCCATGTATCCCAGATACAGAAGGAACAGGACCAGCATGGAGGTGAGCCGCGCGTCCCACACCCACCAGGCGCCCCACATGGGCCGGCCCCACAGCGCGCCGGTGGCAAGGCACAAGAAGGCGAACACCGCCCCGGCCGGCGCCAAGGCGCGGGCGGCGAGATCGGCCAGGTTATGGCGCCAGATAAAGTAGACGAAGCTGGAGACCGCGAGGCCGGAATAGGCGACCATGGCCAGCCAGGCGGCGGGTACATGGACGTACATGATTCGCACTGTTTCCGACTGCTGATAGTCGGGCGGGGAGATCACCAGCGCCCAGGGCAGACCGATGGCGAACAACAGCGCGGCGACGCCCCAGGTCCAGGGGATCACGGCGCGGGCCAGGCGGTCGAAACGCTCAGGGTTTGCGAGATAGCTCCACATGGCGTTGACCTAGCCAGCCTTTGCGCGGTTCGCAAGGCTGATGCGGCGCAGAGCCGCAAGCGGTTTGACGGCAGGCCTATTCAAGGCGCGCACGCAGCGCCGCCGCCGCGCCGAACGGCGCCAGCGCCAGCGCCGCCAGGGAATACGCCGCCGTCATCATCAGGTTCGGGCCCACAAGATGGGGCGCCTCCACCGCGGACCGGGCCGCGCCCGCCGCAAAGATCAAAAGCGGCACCTGAAGCGGCGCCGCGATGAGCGCAATCAGAAGTCCCGCCCGCTTCAGCCCCGCCGCCAGCGCGCCGGCGAATCCCGCCACCAGCGCCAGACCCGGCGCCGCCAGCAACAGCGAAAGGCCGGTGATCAGCGCCGGGCCGAACTCCAGCCCGTAGGCGAGCGCGCCCAGCACCGCCAGAATCGGCAAGGGCCAGAACACCGCGCAGGTGAAGGCGAGCGCCTTCATCAGACAGGTGAGCGCCAGGCTCCGCCCCGACAGGGCGTAAAGCTCCAGCGTGCCGTCGCTGGCGTCCTCGCCGAACAGGCGCTCGGCCGGCTGTAGCGTCGCCAGCAGCGCCGCAAAGCAAATCACGCCGGGTCCCGCAGCGGCGAGAACTTCGGCGTTGGGCCCGATGGCCAGCGGCGCCAGAGACAGGGCGGCCAGATTGAACGCCGCGGGTCCCGCCGGCCCGCCGCCGCCGGAAAACGCCAGGCGCATCTCGCGCGCAAACAGGGCCAGGGCCGCACTCATGGCGTCAGCTCCACGGCCCGCACATCGGCCCAGCCCAGATCCACATGGGTGGCGGCGATCACCAGGCCGCCGCCCTGTCTGTGGCGAGCGACCAGCTCGGCGAGGCGGGCGCGGCTGGCGGTGTCCAGCGGCGCCGCGGGCTCGTCAAGGATCCAGACAGGGCGCTCCGACAAAACGACGCGCGCCAGGGCGGCCCGGCGCTTTTGTCCGGCGGACAGCTTGCCGCATTCGCGCCGCGCCAGATGCGCCACGGCCAGCTCGCGCATCACCGCGTCCAGCCTTGTGATGTCTGCGTCGCCGCCCTGCATCGTCGTCCAGCTTTCAAGCATCGCCTCGACGGTCTCGCTGGTTTTCAGCGCGTCGGCGTGGCCGAGAAAGGCGATCCCGGCCTCGGCGGGGCTGCGCGTGATCTCACCGCCGGCGGGCCGCACCAGGCCTGCAAGCGCGCGCAGCAGCGTCGTCTTGCCCGAGCCGTTGGGCCCGGTGAGCACCACCGCCTCGCCGGCGTTCACGGCGAGCGAAAAATCGCGCACCAGCACCCGCCCGCCGCGGTCCAGCGTCAGGTCTGTGCACGAAAGGGCGGGGGCGGTTTGCGTCATCGCCGCGAGAGATAAAGCGCGGCGGCGCGCCTGTCCAAGCCTCTCGGTGGCGGCGGCGATCCCCGGTCCGTGTGCAAGCGCCTGACCTTGCGACCTGTTCGCACCTGCTGACATGGGACCCACGCCGCATTGCGGCAGGGCCCAAGCGGGGCTAAAACGCGCCACGAAACATATGTCGGCGCTCGTTGGTTTCTCTGATGTACTTTTCCGCGCCGCACGGATCGCCGCCGGGTTTGCCGGCGCTAAGACGAGGATGACCCATGGCTTCTCTGGACAGCTTCAAATGCCGCCGCGACATCACCGCGGGCGGAAAGACCTATGCGTATTTCGATCTGAAAGAGGCGGAAAAGAACGGCCTTCAGGGCGTGTCGAAGCTGCCCTACACGCTGAAGGTCCTGCTGGAGAACCTTCTGCGTTTTGAAGACGGGCGCACCGTCACCAAGGCCGATATCGAGGCGATCGCCGCTTGGACCAAGACCGGCAAATCCTCCCACGAGATCGCCTATCGCCCGGCGCGCGTGCTGATGCAGGACTTCACCGGCGTTCCCGCCGTTGTGGATCTGGCCGCCATGCGCGACGCCACCGCCAAGATGGGCGGCGATCCCAAGAGCGTGAACCCGCTGGTTCCTGTCGATCTGGTGATCGACCACTCGGTGATGGTGGATTATTTCGGCCACGCCGACAGCTTTGAAAAGAACGTCGAGCGCGAGTACGAGCGCAATGGCGAGCGCTACAAATTCCTCAAGTGGGGCGCCAGCGCGTTTGATAATTTCCGCGTCGTGCCGCCGGGCACCGGCATCTGCCACCAGGTGAATCTGGAAAACCTGGCCCAGACGGTGTGGACCCGCGACGAGGACGGCGTCACCTACGCCTATCCCGACACGCTGGTGGGCACTGACAGCCACACCACCATGATCAACGGCCTGGCCGTGCTGGGTTGGGGCGTGGGCGGCATCGAGGCCGAAGCGGCGATGCTGGGCCAGCCGGTCTCCATGCTGATCCCCGAAGTCATCGGCTTCAAGCTGGACGGCAAGCTGCCCGAAGGCGCCACGGCCACCGATCTGGTGCTCACCGTGGTGCAGATGCTGCGCAAGAAGGGCGTGGTCGGCAAGTTCGTGGAATTCTACGGCGCCGGTCTCGATACGCTGTCGCTGGAAGATGCGGCGACCATCGCCAACATGGCGCCCGAATACGGCGCCACGTGCGGCTTCTTCCCGGTGGACAACGAGACGCTGGACTATCTACGCGCCACCGGCCGCGAGGAAGGCCGCGTCGAGCTGGTGGAGAAATACTCCAAGGCTCAAGGCATGTTCCGCCCCGAGCGCCATGACGAGCCGGTCTATACCGACACCCTCCAGCTCGACCTCACCACCGTGGTGCCGAGCCTGGCCGGGCCCAAGCGCCCGCAGGACCGGGTGGCGCTCAACGTCGCCGCCGACGAATTCGCCAAGGTCCTCCACAGCGAGTTCGGCAAGGGCGATGACGGAGCGCGCCGCGTGAAGGTCGAAGGCGAGACTTACTCCATCGGCCATGGCGACGTGGTGATCGCCGCGATCACCTCGTGCACCAACACCTCCAACCCGTCCGTCATGCTGGGCGCGGGCCTTGTGGCGCGCAATGCGCTGAAAAGAGGCCTCAAGGTCCAGCCCTGGGTGAAGACCTCGCTGGCGCCGGGCTCCCAGGTGGTCACCGACTATCTGGAGAAGGCCGGCCTGCAGGACGATCTCGACGCGCTGGGCTTCAATCTCGTGGGCTATGGCTGCACCACTTGCATCGGCAATTCCGGTCCGCTGCCCGAGAAGATCTCCAAGGCGATCAAGGACGGCGATCTTGTGGCCACCTCGGTTCTGTCGGGCAACCGCAATTTTGAAGGCCGCGTCTCACCCGACGTGCGGGCGAACTATCTCGCCAGCCCGCCGCTGGTGGTCGCCTACGCGCTGGCCGGCACCATGAACATCAACGTGGCCGAGGATCCCATCGGCTATGACAACAGCAACGAGCCGGTTTATCTGAAGGATATCTGGCCGAGCTCGGCCGAGATCGCCGAGGCGGTGCGCACCGCGGTGACCCCGGACATGTTCGCCAAGCGCTACGCCGACGTCTTCAAGGGCGACGCCATGTGGCAGGGCATCGAGACCTCGGGCGGTCTCACCTATGACTGGCCGGACAGCACCTATGTGGCCAACCCGCCCTTCTTCGAAGGCATGTCCGGCGAGGTGAATCCCCCCAAGGACTTCTCGGGCGCACGCATCCTGGGTCTGTTCGCCGATTCCATCACCACCGACCACATCTCCCCGGCCGGTTCGATCAAGGCCGACAGCCCGGCGGGTCATTACCTGCAGGAGCACGGCGTGGAGCCGCGCGAGTTCAACTCCTACGGCGCGCGCCGCGGCAATCACGACGTGATGATGCGCGGCACCTTCGCCAATATCCGCATCAAGAACCAGATGGTGCCCGGCGTTGAAGGCGGCGTGACCAAGCTGCAGCCCTCCGGCGAAGAAATGCCGATCTACGACGCCGCCATGAAATACCAGGAGACCGACACCCCGCTGGTGGTGTTCGGCGGCAAGGAGTACGGCACCGGCTCCTCGCGCGACTGGGCGGCCAAGGGCACGCGTCTTCTGGGCGTGAAAGCCGTGATCTGCGAGAGCTTTGAACGCATCCACCGCTCCAACCTGATCGGAATGGGCGTGCTTCCGCTGCAGTTCAAGGACGGCGAAAGCTGGGAGAAGCTGGGCCTCACCGGTAAAGAGACCGTGGCGCTCACCGGCGTTGAAGGCGTCACGCCGGGCGGCGACGTCACCCTCACGGTGACGTTCGAGGACGGATCGACGAAGGAGACCACGCTTCTGGCCCGCATCGACACCGATAACGAGCTTGATTACGTCAAGAACGGCGGAATCCTGCACTACGTCCTGCGCCAGCGCGCCGCGGCGTAAGGCGAAGGCGTCAGCCTCGAACACCAAGCCCCTGGTGGAGCGATCCACCGGGGGTTTTTGTTTGCGGGGGGCGAAAAGCTTGTTCGGAGCGTCGCCGCAGGCCACAGGCCGTAGACCGCTGGGCGAGCTCTAGGCGGACGGCGCCCCTAAGCCGCGCCCGCATCCCTCTCGGGCATCGCCGCAGCCGGCTTCGGGCGCAGGCTCGCCATCATCTTCTGGATGCCTTGCAGCTTGGCCTTATTGGCGGGATCGGCGCTTTCGGTGCGGCCCATCTCGCCGGCCAGAAGACGCATGGCGCGGGCTTGGGCGTCCTGGCTGCAGCGCCCCGACGGCAGCACGCCCTGGGAGGCGAGCTTTAAAAGCGCGCCCGCGCGGTCGAGGGCCGGGCGCTCACCGGCGGCCAGGCGGAACAGGATCTTGGTTTCATCCAGGATCGCCATGCCCAGCGCGTCGAACGCGTCGGCCAGTTCGGTCTTGTCGCTGGCGGAGAAGCCGCCCTTCATGGAGCGGGCCTGAAACGCGGTGAGCCGCGCCAAGCGCTCCAGCGGCTGGCCCGAACCGCGAACGAAATAGCTCTCGCTGGGCTTGGATTTGAGCCGTGCTCGCAGATACGTCGCCAGCTTGGCCTTGTTCTGCTCGCCCACCAGATTGTCCTCGAAGCGGAACAGACGCTCGATCTGCTCGGCCGGATCTTGCGCGTTGGCCAGCGCCTCCTCCACCGCCTCGGGCGCCAGCAGCTTGGCCGAGCGGTGGGTGAAAGCGTCCACCAGGCTGTCGGGATGAAGGTTGGGGCCCGACGCCGCGATCAGACGCATGGCCAGCTTTCGCGCCAGCTCGATCTCGCGCATGACGCTCTCGGGCCGGAAGCGCTTGGGCGCGCGCAGAGCGGCCAGAATGCGCTTGGCCACTTCGATATGGGTGTCGGGCAATTGCTTGGTGGCGAATTTCTCCGCCAGGCGCCGCGCCGCCACCGGCGCGCCGGCCAGATCCTCAGAGTTCGGCGCGCCCTCGTAAATCCCGGTGAGGCGCACGACCTCCTCGCCCAGATCGGTGGTGGCGCCGATCACCGCGCGCATGGCCGGCTCGAAGCTCAGCATCTCCGCGATGAAGGCGTCGGTCTGTTTCGCGGCGAAGGCGCGTGCCTCCGGGTCCGCGGGCAGATCGTCATGGAAATCGAGCAGCATCTCGGTCTTGGCGCTGAAATCCTTTGCCTTCGACAGCCGGTCCGCGATGGCGCGCCGCATCCGCTTCTCCGGCCCGCCTTCGGCCAGGATTTTCTCGGTCAGCTCGGCGAAGCCTTTGGCGGCGGGTGGTTTTTTCGCGGCCTTGGCGTCGCGGCGGGACTGGGCGACGCTTCTTTCAACCAGGTCGTTGATCAGACGCACATAGGCGTGAACCGAGGCGTCGGTGTTCTGGGCGCGCGCGATGGCGACTTTCTGGACCGCGCCCTGCAGATCTGAGTCCGACCCGTCCAGGTCCTCGATCAGATCGGGCCGGTATAACAGCTCCAGCGGCGAGACCTGGCGGCGCTCGAACCAGCCGCTGAGTACGCGCCGGATCGTTTCGCGCGCCGCAGGGCCGGCCAGATCGTCCGGCGTGATGCAGGGCAGGCAGGCTTCGCCGGACTTGTCCTCGGGCTCGCTGAAGCGTTCCGGGCCGGCCTCAAAGACCGTGCCGCCGCGAAACGCGCTCTCCTCCGCCACCCATTCCTCGCGCTGCACTCGCACCGAGCCTTTGGGATGGCGTTTCTTCAGCGTTTGGGCGAGATCCAGCGCTTCCTGGCGATCAGTGATCGCCTCCACAAGCACCCACTGGGTCTTCTTGTGCTTTTTGAGGAAAACCTCGAAATGAACGTCCTGGCGCGCCATGAGTTGTCCCGTCCCCGACCGTGACAGGATCATGACCCGAACACACTTAATCTAGAGTAACCACGACGCTCAAACCGTGCTTTGCCTTGTGAGCCCGGCGCTTATAAGCTGCTCGCACATTGAGGGGCGCGCCGCCTGCCCCGGAAAACCGTTTTATCGAGGGATCGGCTAATGGCCACGATCACACTGGTCGACGACGACGAGAATATTCTGACTTCGGTGTCCATGCTGCTCGAGACCGAGGGCTATAACGTGCACACCTTCACCGACGGCGCCGTCGCCCTGCCCCAGCTGATCGACAATCCGCCCGATCTTGCGATTTTCGACATCAAGATGCCGCGCATGGACGGGCTGGAGCTGTTGCGCCGGGTGCGCCAGAGCTCGAACATGCCGGTGATCTTCCTCACCTCCAAGGACGCCGAGTTCGACGAGGCGCTGGGGCTTGATCTGGGTGCTGACGACTATATCGCCAAGCCGTTTTCCCATCAGCTTCTGGTGCGCCGGATCAAGGCGGTGCTGCGCCGCTCCCAGTCCGATCCGGCCTTTGGCGAAGGCGAGGGCGACCAGAAGGCGATCCAGCGCGGCAAGCTGACGATGGATCCCAATCGCCACGCCTGTCTGTGGGAAGGCAAGCCGGTGCGCCTGACCGTGACCGAGTTTCTTATCCTGCATGCGCTGGCCAACCGGCCCGGATTCGTGAAGAGCCGCGACAATCTGATGGACGCGGCCTATGACGATCAGGTCTATGTGGACGACCGCACCATTGACAGCCACATCAAGCGTATCCGCAAGAAATTCAAGGACGTCGACGACGTGTTCGACGGGATCGAGACCCTTTATGGCGTCGGATACCGTTACAAAGAAGCTTAGGGCCGTCTGGCTCGGCGCTGTGCGCAAGGTGCGCGGCTTGCGCCGTGTGATCTTTTCGCGCCTGGGCTGGGCGATCATCGGTGTGAATTTCGCCGCGCTCGCTTTCCTTCTGGTGGGCATGGCCGCGATCACCGAGAACCGGCGCGGGCTGGTCGAAGCCAAGGAGCTGTCTCTGGCCGCCCAGGCTGAGATCATCGCCAATGTGATCACCGAGACCGCGGTCAGCGGCGACGCGCCGGGGCCGCGCATGGACGCCGACGCCGCGCGCGAGGTCCTGCGCCGGCTCTCACCGCTTTATGTTCCGGACGAAACGCGCGCCCTGCTCCATGGGCCCGGCCCGGTGCTGGTGGCCGACTCCGATCTCATCGCCGGCGAAGTGGAGCAAAGCGCGCTGCCGCCGGTGGGCGGAGAGGCCGGAGAGGGCGGCGTGGTGCGCCGGCTGGTCCGGCCCGTGGAGCAATGGCTGGTCGGGGTCTTCGTCCCCGCCGAGACCCGCGCCTGGACCAATCGCACCCTGGAGGACGAGGTCGCGGCGGCCTTCCGCACCGGCGAGCCCCAGGGCGGTGTGCGCCGCGAGGCGGACGGCGCGCGCATCGTGTCGGTGACGATCCCGATCCAGCTGATTCAGGCGGTGGTGGGCACGGTCACGTACGAGTCCTACGACTTCGAGGCGCTGATTGAGGCCGAACGCCAGGCGATCATCCCCTACGCGGCCGCGGCGATCTTCGCGATCATGGCGTCTGCGGTCTGGCTGACCATTTCCATCGCCCAGCCGGTGCGCGAGCTGTCCGACGCCGCGCGCAAGGTGCGCCTGGCCGGCGGCCGGCGCGTGGACCTGCCTGACATGAGCCGGCGCCAGGACGAGATCGGGCAGTTGGGCCAGGCTTTCGCGGCCATGACCAACGCGCTCTACGACCGGCTCGACGCCATCGAGAGTTTCGCCGCCGACGTCAGTCACGAAATCAAGAACCCGCTCACCTCCATTCGCTCCGCAGCGGAAATCCTGCCCCTGGCCAAGGATGACGCCCGCCGGGACAAGCTGATCAAGGTCATCCAGCATGACGTGAAGCGCCTGGACCGCCTGGTCACCGACATCTCCAACGCCTCAAGACTGGACGCCGAGCTCGCGCGTGAAAATCTCGCGCGCGTCGACATGGGCCGACTTCTGAGCGATATCGCCAGCACCCACGGGCGTGAGCAGGGTCCCGATCAGCCAAAGCCGGTTCAGGTCAAGGTTTCCGCCAAGGGCGATCTCGGGGTGCGCGGCCATGAAGGCCCGCTCAGCCGGGTCTTCATCAATCTGATCGAGAACGCCGTCACCTTCTCACCCGAGGGCGGCCAGGTGCGCGTGGAGGCCCGGCGCTCGCCCGGCCCCCACGGACGGATCCGGATCACGGTGGATGATGACGGCGCCGGCGTGCCTGAGGAAAATCTCGAGGCGATTTTCGACCGCTTCTACACCCAGAGACCCAAGGGCGCGGCCTTCGGCGCCCATTCAGGGCTCGGTCTCGCGATTGCGCGTCAGATCGTCACCGCCCATGGCGGCCATATCCGTGCGGAAAACCGAATCGGACCCGGCGGAGCCAGCCTGGGCGCGCGCTTTACGGTGGATCTGCCGGCGGGAACGCGCGCTTCGGAGTGAGCAAAGGCCAAGCTGCTGCACACTCCGCCCGATTTGAACCGCGGCAGGGCTTTTCGCAGACGCAAAACCGCGCTTACATGCAATTTGAGCAATGTTTGACCTTTGAAGGATCATCACCGGGCCATGATCGGCATCGTCGTCGTCACCCACGGACGCCTGTCCGATGAACTTGTCGCCGCGACCGAGCATGTCGTCGGACCGCTTGACGCCTGCATCGCCGTGTCCATCGGGCCCGATGATGACATGGACAAGCGGCGCGACGATATCCGGGCTGCGGTGGAAGAGGCCGATCAGGGCGACGGCGTGGTCATCCTCACCGACATGTTCGGCGGGACCCCGTCCAATCTCTCCATCGCGCTTCTTGAAAAAGACCGGATCGAAGTGATCGCGGGCGCCAACCTGCCCATGCTGATCAAGCTGGCTGAGGCTCGCTCTCGCTTATCGGTGAGCGAGCTGGCTGACAGCGCAAGCGAGGCGGGCAAGCGCTATATCGCGGTGGCCTCGCGCATTCTCGACAGCGCTTCGTGACCTGTTCGAAGACGGTCACGATCTGCAATCAGCGCGGCCTCCACGCCAGGGCGTCGGCCAAATTCGTCGCTGAAGCCGGCAAGTTCGACGCCCGCATCACCCTGTCGCGCGATGGCGAGCAGGTGCAGGCCGATTCCATCATGGAACTGTTGATGCTCGCCGCCGGCCCGGGCGCAAAAGTCACGATCCACGCCGACGGCGCCGACGCCCAGGACGCGCTGGACGCCCTGTCCAAGCTGGTGGAAGCTGGCTTCGACGAGGTCGATTAGACCGCGCCGCCTTGCGGCCCGCCGCTGAAGCCGAGCTTCTCTGCCCTTGCGCGCGAACGCCCCGGCCCATCCTTCCGTCACGCCGAAGCCGGGCCACCCGAAACCGGGTCCCGCCTCGTTGGGCGTGCGGCTCAGGAGTCCCGCGACGGGGGCGCTGCGGCGAAGATCGGCACCACGTTATCGGGAAGCGGCTTGCCGGGATTGAGCGTGCGAGTCTGGGTCGCCGGTGCGCCGGCCGACTCCAGCTCCGGTCCACCCGGTGCGGCGCCGGTTGCTTCGGTCTGCGCGTCGGAGGGCGCCGGCATGGGCGGCGGTGGCGGCAGCAGGATGGCGCGCGAGGCGTAGCGCGGATCGGTGCGCAGGCGCTCGTCTTCATCGGCGTCGATCCCGGCGCCCACCAGCGTATCGGCCCGCTGTGCTTCGCCAGATTCAGTTTCAATCGATTGGGTCTCGCCTGATTCCGCGTCGCCTGACTCGGGTTCAACCGCCTGGCTTTCGATTGGTTCGTCGGACAGCGTTTCAGCCTGAGCCGCGTCAGCATTCTGCGCCTCGGCCTGCGTCTCATCACCCGCGTCGACCTGGGCCTCTTCGACTGTTTCGGCGTCGCTTTCGCCTTCAGTCTCGATCCCGGACGGGCCGTCAAATTCGGCGACTGGCTCGCCGCCTTGCTCATCATCGCTTTCGATTGAGCGTAGCGATGCGGCGACGGCCACGGCGGTGCGTTCATCCACCAGAGCATCCGCAGGGATTTCGTGACCCTCCGGTTCGGCCTCGGACTGCAGGGCGCTCTCGACTTCGGTGTCCTGCGTCTCTGCGGCGTCCTCGTTTCGCGACACGGTTTCTTCAGGCGCGTTGGTGAGCAGGTGATCGGCCAGCAAGGCGATGCGCGATTCAAGGCGCACCGCATCGGTGATCCGGTTCCAGGCGCCGGCGATGATGAAAACGCCCGCCGCAATGGCAAAGCCTGACAGGGCTGGAGCAAAGGCTTCCTCTGCGCCGCCAAAGCCCACGGCGGCGGCGCCCAGCGCAGCCACGAAGAGCGGCGCCCACAAAAGCCGCCAGGAGCGCGAAGAGAAGACAAGCACCGCGCCCAGAAGGGACGCCGCGCCGAAGGCGAGGGCTGGAGCGAGGTCCTCCAGCCCCGGATTGATCCCGGCTAAAAGAGCGCCGAGCGGCGCGGAGGCGTCCGCAAGGCTCCATGCGGCCAGGCCCGGCAGGGCGGTGGAGGCGAACGAGAAGACGTTGAACGCCGGAAGGGCGGCGAAGGCGCCCGGCGCAAGCTCGGCCAGAAAGGCGACCATGTAGGGCCAGACGCAGACCAGGGCGGCCAGCACGAACAGGGTGACTGTGAGCGCCCAGTTCACATTGCGCGCAACGCCGGCGCGCGATAGCAGCGCGTTGGCGCCGGGATGGGTGCGGGTCCAGCCGCCGCGGGTGTGATTGACTACAGCCACCGGGCGCGAACGCCGCGACGGACCGGGCTGAAGGCGCAGCACGGAAGCCTGGTCGCCCGGCTCGAGCGGAAATTTCTCCTGCGTCACCCGCACGGTGTGGCGGGCCCCGTCGAAATCCTGCAGCCTGCGCTCATCGGCGCGGGCGCGTGGATCGGCGCCGATCACCTCGCCTGCAGCGGCGTAGAAATCGAGCCCCTTGTTTCCGAAGCGCTGGCTTGCATAAGCCGTCGGCAAATTCGCCATCGCGATGTTTCCCCTCGAAACGCGCGCTCGGCCCCGGTTTGGGCCTCGCAGGATAATCGTCCGGTCCCAAGGCTGCGACAACCTCCCCTGTGCCGTCGCGGGACCCTTAACAAAGTGTTTATACAAGATTTGGGCCGCATTGCGAATGACGGATTGGTTACGCTTCCGGAGTTCGGTTTGCCCGAAGCCCCTGCGGACGCTATACCCCACCCCACCTCAACCTGGGTCGGCGTCCGGTCGACCCTGTCCGACAGCAAAAAAGGCTACACGTTCATGACTCTTCTGAACGCCGATTCCGGTGCGAACGACTATTATGTGAAAGATCTCAGCCTGGCCAAGTGGGGCCGGATCGAGATCGAAATGGCCGAGATCGAAATGCCCGGCCTGATGGCGCTGCGCGAGGAATTCAAGGGCAAGAAGCCCCTGGCCGGCGCGCGTATCGCGGGCTCCCTGCACATGACGATCCAGACCGCCGTGCTGATCGAGACGCTGGTGGAGCTGGGCGCGGAAGTGCGCTGGGCCTCGTGCAACATCTTCTCGACCCAGGATCAGGCCGCGGCCGCGATCGCCGAGCGCAAGATCCCGGTCTTCGCCTACAAGGGCGAAACCCTTCGCGAGTACTGGGAGTTCGCCGACGCCATCTTCCATTGGCCCAACGGTGAAACCGCCAACATGATCCTGGACGACGGCGGGGATGCGACCATGTATCTCCAGCTCGGCGAGCAGGCCGAGGCCGATCCCTCCAAGCTGGGCGAGCCGAAGTCGGAAGAAGAAAAATTCCTCTTCGAGACCATCAAGCGCCGCATCGAGGCCACCCCGGGCTGGTTCAAGAAAGCCAAGGCGGCAATCAAGGGCGTGTCCGAGGAAACCACCACCGGCGTCATGCGCCTGTATCAGGTGGCCAAGCGCGGCGAGCTCGCCTTCCCGGCGATCAACGTCAACGATTCCGTGACGAAGTCGAAATTCGACAACCGCTACGGCTGCCGTGAAAGCCTGGTGGACGCCATCCGCCGTGGCACCGACGTGATGATGAGCGGCAAGACCGCCGTCGTTTGCGGCTATGGCGACGTGGGCAAGGGCTCCGCTGAATCGCTGGCCCAGGCCGGCTGCCGGGTGTCTGTGACCGAGATCGACCCGATTTGCGCGCTGCAGGCCTGCATGGACGGTTTCGCCGTCGTGCGCCTGGAGGACGTGATCAAGGATGTCGACATCGTCGTCACTGCGACGGGCAACAAGGACGTCGTCACCGTCGATCACATGCGCGAAATGAAGAACATGTCGATCGTCTGCAATATCGGTCACTTCGACAACGAGATTCAGGTCGAAGCGCTGAAGAACTTCCAGTGGACCAATGTGAAGCCGCAGGTCGATCTGGTTGAGTTCCCCACGGGCAACAAGATCATCCTTCTGTCCGAAGGCCGCCTTGTGAACCTGGGCAACGCCAACGGTCACCCGTCCTTCGTGATGAGCGCCTCCTTCACCAACCAGGTGCTGGCTCAGATCGAGCTCTGGGTGCGCGGCGACCAGTACGAGAACCAGGTCTACATCCTGCCCAAGCATCTCGACGAAAAAGTCGCGGCGCTGCACCTGCCCAAGCTGGGCGCGAACCTGACCAAGCTGTCCGACGAGCAGGCCAGCTATATCGACGTGAGCGCGAAAGGCCCGTTCAAGGCCGAGCACTACCGCTACTAGGACGCTCCGGCCGGCCCTTTGGCCGGTCGCCGTCCCGATGCGACCCAGCCCCCGCCGGAGCGATCCGGCGGGGGTTTTCTTTGGGGTGAACGAGATTGATTTTTCACGCTGTGCGCGTATTAATCATTGCGAGTCATTACAGGGATTGAGTGATGCGTCTTGTGCTCTCCGCCGCCGTTCTGATCGCCGCTGCGTCGTGTGCGCCCTCCGACCGGGTCGATTTTGGCGGCGTCGCAAACGGGACGGCGCTGAACGGGCCGGTGGTCGGATGCGAGCAAGCCGGCGTCCGGCTCGATCGGCGCGGCGCCCTGACCTATCCGGTGGGCCTTCTTCAGGTCGCCTACTTCGCTCAGAGCGACAACTTCCGGGTGGAAGTGCCGTTCCGGCATGATGTGAACCGGGCGGGCGAGGTGGTGAACCTGCAATTCATCGGCGACCCGGACATGACCCGCAGCTCGGGGCGGCGCGAGGTGATCGCCAACGCTGCGGAGTCCTTGCTGAATTCCCGCTTTGTCTGGCCACGCGATTCAAGCGCTGCCTACGCCGCCGACTGCCGCCAGACGATCGTCTTCGACACACGGTTCGACACCCAGCCATGACCGGGTGATCGGCGCCGCGCGCGCTTGCCCTGCGGCGCCGCCTCGCGTTTAGTCGGGTCATGCGACCGATCACCCCCACCCTCGCCATGGTCATGATTCCTCTTGTACTGGCCGCCTGCGCGCCAGTGGAGGCGGTCAATCCGCTCGCCGATCCGCGCGAGCGCGGGCCCTTCATTGCGCGCTCCGACATGCCGGTCCCGCCCAATGTGGAGCGCGCTGCGGATTCCGGACAGTGCGCCGGCGAGCCCTTGCGGGCGTCCTCGGCGCGGCTGCCCGACTATCCAGCCCGCGGCTGGAGCCGGGGGCTGCAGGGCTGGTCGATCGTGCAGTTCGACGTTTCCGAGGCCGGGGTGGTGGAGAATGTGGGAATCGCGCGCGGCGTGCCCGGCGGCAGTTTTGATCACGAAGCGCGCGCGGCGGTGGAGGACTGGCGTTTCCGACCGGTCTCGCGGCCTCTGACCGGCTGCGTGGTATTGTTCCAGTTCACTCAAGGCGAAGTGCGGATCGGCTAGTCTCATTGGCGGTCGCAAGCGGATTCACCTTCCGATAAGATGTGATTCGTCAGCGCACGTCCCATCGCCGGGGGCGGAAGCGCGCCAACGGGGATAGGCACGCCATGCAGGCAGTTGAGCCGGTTCAGCTCGCCACCCTGATCGTCACGACCGGGGCGGTCGCCTTCGCCGTGGCCGCCGCCGTCTGGGCTTTCCGCCTCACCACCGGAGCCCGAAGCGCTCAGCGCGCCTGGCGCGAGAAACTCTCGCAGATGGATGATCGCCTGGCGCGGGCGCAAAGCGTCTTCGCCGCCCATCCGGGCCTCGTTTTGGTGTGGGAGACCCCGCCAGACCCGGATGCGAAGGACTGGTCGGCGCCCGCGATCAACGGCAGCCCGTCGGCGCTCGCCGCCATGGTGCAGTTCGCCGATCTGGGCCAGGGCGCCGCCAGGAGCGGCGATGCGGGCCGTGAAATCCTCGACGGGCTGGCTGATTTCGAAGCCCGCGCCGCCGACGGCCAGAACACCACGCTGCGCCAGCGCATGCAGACGCTGATGAGCGACGGCAAGCCGTTCTCGCTGACGATTTCGGGGCCTTCCGGCCGCTTTATCGAGGCTGACGGCCGGCCCGCCGGACGCCAGCTCGTCCTCTGGCTCACTGACAACGCCGTGCGCGGTCTGGCCGAAACCGGCGCGCAGGGCCGCATCAACGAGGCGCGCCGGGTCGGCGGCGAGGATCCTCTGGCCTATCTGGACATGCTCGCGCGCCATCCCGCACCGGCCTGGCGGATGAACGCGGCGGGGCGTCTGATCTGGGTCAACGCGGCCTATGTGGCGGCGGTGGAGGCTCAGGACGTCACCGACGTTCTGGAGCGCCAGCTGATGATCGAGCCGGCGATCGGGGATCAGGCGCGCGAGGCGCTCAAAGCCGGCGCGCCCGCAGAGGCGGTGCGCGGCGCAGTGATCGGCGGCGCACGCCGGCTGATCCGCTTTGTCAGCTATCCGATCAATGGCGGCGCGGCCGGCGCTGCCGTGGACGTTACCGAGGGCGAGGAGTCCAAGGCCGCGCTCAAGCGCTTCCGCCAGGCCCATGACGAGACGCTGAATCACATGGCGGAGTCCGTCGCGATCTTCGACCGGGCCAAGCGTCTGGTGTTCTATAATCGCGCCTTCGCCGAGCTGTTCGATCTGGAGGAAGCCTTCCTCAACGACCGGCCCGCCCACGGCGTGCTTCTGGACCGGCTGCGCGAGCGCCGCCGTCTGCCCGAGCAGCTCGATTATTCCAAATGGCGCGGCGAGGAATTGTCCCATTACGAAGCCACGCCCGGCGCGCAGACCCCGGACGAGCTCTGGCCGCTGGCCGACGGGCGCACCCTGCGGGTCGTGCGCCAGCGCCATCCGCTGGGCGGCCTGTTGATGATTTTCGAGGATATGACCGACCAGCTTGCTTTGCAGGCGCGCTACAACACCCTCATAAAGGTCCAGCGCGCGACGCTGGACAAGCTGCATGAGGCGGTGGCCGTCTTCGGCTCCGACGGGCGTCTGAAGCTGCGCAACGCTGCGTTCGAGGGGCTGTGGAATCTCGACCCCGACACGCTGGACTCAGCCCGCTTTGAAGAAGTGGCCGAGGTCTGCGCCAAGCTCTATCCCGACAAGGACTCCTGGGAGACCCTGAAGGCGCGCATCACCGATCCCAGCCCGGAAAGCCGCAAGCCGGTCACCGGCGAGATCAAGCGCAAGGACGGCTCGGTCCTCACCTTCCTGACCCGGCCTCTGCCCGACGGCGCCACGCTTATCGCCTGGGACGACATCACGGATTCCCGCCGCATCGAGGCGGCCCTGCGAGACCGGGCCGAGGCGCTGGAGGCGTCCGAGCGCATCAAGACCGAGTTCGTGGAGCATGTGAGCTATCAGCTGCGCACGCCGCTGACGACGATCCACGGCTACGCCGACCTTCTGGCGGGCGGGTTCGCCGGCGAGCTGTCTGAACGCCAGGCCGAGCACATGGGCGCCATCCAGTCGGCCTCAGGCCAGCTGGGCAAGCTGATCGACGACATTCTCGACATCGCCGCCATCGACGCCGGCCAGCTGGAGCTGGAGCTGGGCGACGTGGAGCTGAAGCAATTGTGCGAGGAGAGCGCGGCCCTGATCGTCACCCGCGCCGATCATGCCGGGGTGAAGCTCGCGGTCTCGGCCGGCGAGGACCTGCCGCTGGCGCGCGCCGATTCCAAGCGGCTCAAGCAGGTGCTCTATAATCTACTGACCAATGCGCTCGATCATATCGAGGCGGGCGGCGCGGTGGAGATCGGCGCGGACGCCGACGGTGAAGAGGCCGTGCTGTGGGTCGCTGACGATGGGGCCGGCATCGCGCCGGATCGCCAGGCGACGATTTTTGAACGCTTCGAGCGTGGCGAGGGCGGGGGCGCCGGGCTGGGCCTGGCGCTGGTCAATGACATCGTGCGCCTGCACGGCGGCTGGGTGGCGCTAGAAAGCGCGCCGGGCGAGGGCACGCGCGTCACCTGCCATCTGCCGCTCAAGGCTGCGTCCGAGCACGCCGCGCCGGAGCTGAACCTGCCGGTGCGCGGCGCTTCGGCCTGATCCGCAATCCTTCGTCTTAGCTGCGCGCCGCGTGGACCGGGGCGCCGGCCCGGCGGGCGGCGTCCGGGGCATCCGGCTCCAGCCCCAGATCGGCGAAGAGAGCGCTGTCCGACGCGATTTCCGGATTGGGGGTGGTGAGCAATTCCTCACCCACGAAGATCGATCCCGCCCCTGCCAGGAAGCACAGCGCCTGCAGCTCCTTGCTCATGGATTCGCGGCCCGCCGACAGGCGCACCACGCTTCTGGGCATGACCAGGCGGGCGGTGGCGATGGCGCGCACGAACTCCAGCCCGTCCAGCGGCGCCGATCCGGACAGCGGCGTGTTGGCGACGTCCACAAGATGATTGATGGGCACGCTTTCTGGATGGGGGCTGAGGCCGGCGAGTTCGGCGAGAAGACCGATCCGGTCCTCGCGGCTTTCGCCCATGCCGATAATGCCGCCGCAGCAGATCTGGATGCCCGCCCCGCGCACCCGCGCCAGCGTCGCGATGCGGTCGTCCCAAGTGCGAGTGGTGATGATCTGCTTGTAGTATTCCGGCGAGCTGTCGAGATTGTGGTTGTAGAAATCCAGCCCCGCTTCTGCCAGCCGCTCGGCCTGGCCGTCGGCGAGCATGCCCAGTGTCATGCAGGTCTCCATGCCCAGCGCTTTGACCCGCTGGATCATCTCGACGATTCTCGGTTCGTCGCGTTCCTTCAGCTCGCGCCAGGCCGCGCCCATGCAGAAGCGGGTCGCGCCGCCGTCGCGGGCTTCGCGCGCCTTTGCCTCGACGTCATCGGGGTCCATGAGCTTGGAGGCCTTCAGGCCCGTGTCGAAATGGGCCGACTGGTTGCAATAGCCGCAATCCTCCGCGCAGCCGCCGGTCTTGATCGACAGGAGGCGCGACTTCTGGACCCTGTTGGGTTTGTGCACGCGGCGATGCAGGCTCTGGGCGGCGAAGATCAGATCGTTGAAGGGCGCGTCATGGATCGCCCGCACCTCCTCGCGCGTCCAGTCGAAACGGGGTTCGGCAAGCGCGCTGAGATCAGCTAGAAGGTCGGTCATGACAGGCGATTCCTCTTCAAGAACAAGCGTGCACCCTAAAAAGCCGGCCCCCGGCGGGCAAGACGTGCGGCGCCCCTCTCTGCTTACGCGGCGCGAAGGGCGCGCGGCCGCCCTGGTTGTCGCTGGCGTGGTGGGCGTGATCGCCATTATCCCGGGCGCGGCGGGGCCGCCCACCCTGGTGGGCTGGGACAAGCTGGACCACGCCGCAGCCTTCGCCGCCATAGCGCTTTTGGCGCGGTGCGGCTGGCCGGACACCTCCCGTTGGATCATCGCAGGCCTCGTGCTGGCCTTTGGGCTCGCCATCGAGCTGGCGCAGGCGACCGTCGCGGTGGGCCGGGTGGGGTCTGTCTCTGATCTGGCCGCCGACGGGGTGGGGATCGCGATCGGGTTCGCCCTCGCCTGGGGGCTGGCGCGGAGCGCCCGGGCGCTGCCGTTTCTTGATCGGCGCCGATGAGACGTCCGCCTCATACGCCGTTTCGCGCCGGCGCCCCGCGCTTCATACCGGCGCTCGCACCCATTGATCCGGCGGTCTGGCTCGTCCCGGACAGCGAAACCCACGTGCTGGGCTGGAAGGCGGGCCTTCTGGCCCGGCGCGGTCTCGTGGTCCGCCAGGCAGGGCAGACCGGCCGGGCTGGACAGGCCGCGCCCGCCGAGGCGGCGCGGGCTGTGGAGGGCGGCCTTGGTGCGCCGCTCACCGGCGACCTCACCGCGGCGTCTCATCTGGTTAGCGACGATCTTGTGGTGATGGAGCGTCTGGACGGGGTGTGGATCTGCAGCGCGCTGAGCCTGACCGCGCCGACTTTCTTCGCCATCGATGATGTTTTCGGCCACGATCTACGCGCCCTGCACGGCCCGGTGCCCGACGGTGCGCGCCTGGCGTCGCGCATCGCCCGCGTGTTCGATCATGTGCGCGAAGGTCAGGTGCTGGAGCGGTTCAACTGGACGCTCCAGGCGGGGCCGGAACGGTTCACGCCGGACGCTGCGCCCCTGCGCGCTCTTGCTGCTGACGCTGACACCGCGAATCCGCTGGACCTTCTGCATCTGCGCGTGGAGCGCCAGACGATCTCCCGCCTGCCGCAAACCGGCGCGGTGCTGTTCACCATCAGGGTCTGTCTTGATCCGCTCGCCGCGCTGGAGCCCGCTGATCGTCCGATCCTCGCGCAGGCGTGGCGCACGCTGGGACCGGAGGGGCGGGCCTATAAGGGCTGGACCGAGCTGGAGGCGCTGGTGGGGGCCGCCTTCTCGCGCTGGGACGTTTAAGCGCGAGCCGACCCGCCCCGCCATGAAAAAGGGCGCGGGATTGCTCCCGCGCCCCGGTCTCACAAGGGCCTCACTTTAGTCCGGCGATCAGGTGATGATCGACTCGCCTCGCTTGAGTTTCTCGTCGGCTTCGCGCGCCATGACCGCGACGACGCCGGAGAGGAACAGGATGGCCAGAAGGTTCGGGAAGGCCATCGTGGCGTTGGCGATATCGCCGAAGCGCCACAGCGTCACCGTATCGGTCACGAGGCAGCCGGCGAACACCACCAGCACCCAGACATAACGGATCGGCGTGCTGGTCCAGTCGCCGAACAGGTAGCCCGCGGCCTGCTGAGCGTAATAGCTCCAGCCGATAATGGTGGTGAAGGCGAACAGCGCCAGCGACACCGAGATCACCCACTGCCCGCCCGGTATCCCGTTGGCGAAAGCCGATGTGGTGATCGCTGAGGAGTTCAGCGTGGACTGCCAGGCGTACTCCACAACACTGCCGTCCGGGCCCGGATAGGCGCCGGTGGAGACCAGGATCACCAGGGCGGTCATGGTGCAGATCACGATGGTGTCGATGAACACGCCGATCATGGCGATTTCGCCCTGGGCCACCGGCGACTTGGTTTGCGCCGCCGCGTGGGCGATGGGCGCGGAGCCCTGTCCGGCCTCGTTGGAGAACAGGCCGCGCGCCACGCCGTAGCGGATCGCCTGCAGCACGCCGTAGCCGGCCGCGCCGCCCAGAGCCTGCTCGAAGCCGAAGGCGTAGGAGAAGATCGTGGCGAAAGCGTCCGGCACCTTGTCGATGTGCAGGATCAGCACGACCAGGGCGCACAGCACGTAGAAAAGCGCCATGAAGGGCACCACCTTGCCGGCGACCGAGCCGATGGATTTGATCCCGCCGATGATCACCAGGAAGACGAGAGCTGCGAGCACAAGACCGATGCCCCATTGCGGGATCGTGACGCCCAGCTCCAGCCCGGTCTGGGTGACCGATTCGGTGATGGAGTTCGCCTGGATCATGCCGCCGGTGGCCACTGCAGACACCAGCGTACCGATGCAGAACAGGCCGGCGAGCCAGCCGAACGCGCCGCCAAGGCCGGTCTTGCCTTTGTTGAGGCCGTTCTTGATGTAGTACATCGGGCCGCCATGGATGCGGCCGTCGGCGTGGGTCTCGCGGTATTTCACCGCAAGGCTGGATTCGGCGAACGCCGCCGCCATGCCCAGCAACGCCGTCATCCACATCCAGAAGATCGCGCCCGGCCCGCCCAGCGAGATCGCGGTGGCGACGCCGGCCAGGTTGCCGGTGCCCACCTGACCGGAGAGCGCGGTGGACAGCGCCTGCCAGGGGGTGATGTCGCCGTCCTTGCCTTGCGCTTTGCGCCCGGCCCAGAGCTCGCTCAGCGCCGGAACGAAGCGCCGTACGGGCCGGAACCCCAGACGCAGCATGAAATAAAGCCCGGTGCCTAGCAGCACCACGGCGAGAATGCCGACGGGCAGAAGCTGCTCGCCGTTCCATGTGCCGCCCCAGATGAAGCCGGACACATTGTCGATCAGGGCCGTAAGCCCCTGGATGAATTGAGACACGCCGCTTCCCCGCAAAATTTTTCAGTTTTGTTGCGGTGAAGATTACTGCACGCGGCGAAAAGGAAAAGAGGCCGCATGCGCCATGCGCTGCGGCCTCTGTCTTTTGCCTGGCTCAGACCGAGTGGTCAGGCCTTGGGCGGTTCGCTCGGAGCGTCGTCAGACGCGCTCGGTGCGGGCGTGGGCGTCTCGCTTTCTTCAAGCTTGTGCGCACCCTTGTCGCCGGGCCGCGCGCCATGGCGCTTGGCGATGGCGAACACCGTGCCCGACAGCAGCAGTAGCGCGAGAAGGTTTGGAGCGGCCATCATCCCGTTGCCGATGGAGGCCACCGTCCAGGCCAGATCATTGGTCCAGACCGCCCCCACGAACACCACCACGCACCACATTACGCGGTAGGCGAAGATCGGCTTGGTGCCGGCCATGAACTCCAGCGCGCGCTCGCCATAAAGCGCCCAGCCCAGGATCGTGGTGAAGGCGAACACCATCAAACCAATGGTGACGATCCACTCCCCGCCAGGCAGCGCGGCCCCGAAGGACTGGGCGGTCACGTCGGCCGCCGAGGCGATGCCCGACTGCCAGACCCGCTCGGTGTCGGCGAGCACGCTTGCGTCGAGAGCCGCATCAAAGGCGAGGGGTTCGATCTCGACGCCTGAGGCCTGACAGGCCTGAAGCGCGGCGAGCACCTGCTCGCCGCCGCCGGAAATCGCATCGGCGCGGTTGGGAAGATCCGATTGCGGCGCGGCCAGATAGAGGCCAGCGATCGAGCCGCCTTCGGGCGCGGTGAGCGCGCCGGCCGTCTCACACTGGCCGAGCGCGGCGCGTGCGGGATTGTACTGGAAGCTGCCCACGGCGGTGAGGATCACCAGCGCCGTCATGGTGCACACCACGATGGTGTCGATGAAGGGGCTCAGCATGGCGATGGAGCCCTGGCGGTGCGGGTTGCGCGTCTGAGCGCTGGCGTGGGCGATCGCCGCTGAACCCAGGCCCGCCTCGTTGGAGAAGCTGCCCCGGTTGGCGCCTTCGCGGATCGCGGCGGCCAGCGCCGCTCCGATAAAGCCGCCGGCTGCGGCGCTGCCGGAGAACGCGCCGGTGAAGATCGAGCCCAGGGCGGCCGGCACCGCATCGGCGTTGGCCACCAGCACGATGATGGAGCCGATCACGTAGGCGACCGCCATGAAGGGCACGAGCACCGAGGCGACCCGGGCGATGGACTTCACCCCGCCCACGATCACGAAGAAGACCAGCAGCGCCAGAATGATCCCGACGATGTTCTTGGTGGTGGAGAAGGTGTTCCCAAACAGTGAGAACTGCTCGGGAAGGCCGAGGCCTGACAGGTTCAGATTTGAATCAAATAGCGCCGCCACCGAGTTGGACTGCACCAGATTGCCGGTGCCGAACGCCGCCAGTGCGGTGCAGATGGCGAACACCCAGGCTAGCCAGACCCAGTTTTTACCCAGCCCGTTCTTGATGTAGTACATCGGGCCGCCGACATGCTCGCCGCGATCATCCACCTCCCGATAGGTGACCGCCAGCACGGCCTCGGAATATTTCGTCGCCGAGCCCACAAGCGCCGTCATCCACATCCAGAACACCGCGCCGGGACCGCCCAGCGTGATCGCCGTGGCGACGCCGGCGATATTGCCAGTGCCGATCGTGGCCGAGAGGGCGGTGAAAAGAGCGGCCAGCGGACTGATCTCGCCCTCGCTCTTGTCCTCCTCCTTGGGCTTGGAGAACATCATGGCGAAGGCCGCCGGCAGGCGGTAGATCGGCATGAGTTTCAGGCCGATGGTCAGATAAAGGCCGGTCCCGAACAGAAGCAGGACCAGAACCGGGCTCCAGATCAAGCCGTCAATGGTCCCGAGAATGGATTGCAGGGCTTCCATGGTTCGTCGCTCTTGTCTGAGGCCGCGTGGCGCGGCGATGGTTCGTGGTCGAATGGGACGCGCGTTCCGACCGGCCCGGCCGACACGCTATCCTCCCCCTCGCATGAACCGGCGAGCCTAGCTGCGCGGGGCGGCCTCGCCAAATGATTTACCTGAATTGACGGCGCTTAATCGCGCGGGTCGTCCGTCGCGTCCGTCGGATCGCCATCGGTCCTGGAGCTCGAGCCGAGCTCGTCCGCCGATCTTTCCGACCGGAAATACCGGTTGCCATGGGGTTCGGCCCGCCCTTGCGGATCGGGGTGGATCAGCACATCGGCGGCCGGATAGGCCGCCATTAGCCGGCGCTCGGCGCCCACCACGATTTCATGGGCGGCGGTGAGGCTTTGATCGGGCTCGAGGTCCATATGCATCTGGATGTGGATGAACGGGCCCGAGGCGCGTGTGCGCAGCTGATGCACGCCGAGGACCTTGGGATCGTCGGCCGCCAGCTCGATGATTCGCCGCCGGTCGGCGTCGGGCAGCTCGCGGTCCATCAGCGCTTCATAGGCGTTCTTGCCGACCTCGAACGCGGTCCAGAACAGCCACAGCGCCACCGCGAAGCCGATGATCGGGTCGGCACGGTCCATCCCGAACCCGCCGGCCAGGACAAGTCCCGCGATCACCGCGACGTTGGCGGAAAGGTCGGACACGTAATGAGCCCGGTCGCCGGAGACGGCCAGCGACTGGGTTTGCCTGATCGCCCGGGCCTGAGCCCAGATCAGACCGATGGTCAGCGCGATGGACAGTCCCATCACCGAGACCGCGGTCGTGGTCGCCGAGATCGGCTCCGGGTCGAGAAACCGCACCACCGCCTCGCGCATCAACAATCCGGCCGAGAGGGCCACCAGCATGCCTTGAAGCAGGCTGGTCAGCGCTTCGGCCTTGCCATGACCGTAGCGGTGCTCGTTGTCGGCGGGGCTCGCCGCATAGCGCACGGCGAAGAAGGTGGTCAGCGAAGCCGCAAGATCGAGCGTGGAATCGGCCAGGGACGCCAGCAACGCCACCGACCCCGACAGCCACCAGGCGATGAGCTTGGCGACCACAAGCGTGGCGGCGACACTCACCGACAGGGCGGTGACGCGCCCGGTTATCTTGCGCGTCTTGCTGGGATGCATCTTGCCGGGGCCGGCGTCGAGGGCGTCATGGGGCATGAAAAGGAGCCGTTCTGCGAAAATGCGGTGAGGCGGTCTTGGCGCGGCGGGCGCTCCGGCGCACTGTGCCTCGCATCGCAAGCCCAAGACAAGCAGGCGCCCATGGGTCTCGTTCAGCTCTTGATCCTCGCCCTCGTGCAGGGGATCACCGAATTCCTGCCGATCTCGTCCTCGGCCCACCTGATCCTGGCGCCGGAGGTGACGGGCGCCGCCGATCAGGGCCCGCTCATCGATGTCATGGCCCATCTGGGCACGCTGTTGGCGGTGCTGGTGTATTTCCGCAGCGACGTGGCGAGCGTCGTCACCGGCAAGCTGGCGCTGCTGCAGGGCCGGGTCACCGAGGGCGGGCGTCTGGTGCTGCTGATCGCGGTGGCCACGCCGCCGGTGCTGATCGCGGGCGGCGGGCTTTATGTCTCCGGCCTGGCGGACGCCCTGCGCGATCCGCTGGTGATCGCCTGGGCCACGCTGATCTTCGCCCTGCCGCTCTGGCTGGCCGACCATTTGTGCAAGCAGATCAAGACCCCTGAGACCCTGTCCTACAAGGGCGCGTTCCTCATTGGCGTCGCCCAGATGTTCGCCCTCATTCCCGGCGCCAGCCGGTCGGGCGTGACGATGACTGCGGCGCGCGCCCTGTCCATGACGCGCGCCGAGGCGGCGCGCTTCTCCATGCTCATGGCCGTGCCGGTGATCGCCGCCTTCGGCCTCCTGGCCGGGATCGAGCTCGCTCGCGGCGCCGCGCCGGGCGCTTCGCTCACCGACGGTCTCATCGTGGCGGGCTTGAGCTTTTTCGCCGCCTGGGCCGCCATCGCGGTGCTAATGCGGGTGGTCGACCGGATCGGCTTTTTGCCCTTCGTGATCTACCGCTTCGCACTGGCGGGCCTGCTGTTCTGGTGGGTGCTGTAGACAAAAAAGAGGCGGCCCCGGCGGGCCGCCCCTCATTGTCTCGTTCTTTGTTTCAGCCCGGCTTGAACGCCTAGCGGCGGCGCGTGCGGCGGTCGTCGGCGATGACGTCTTCATCGTCCAGGATGAACAGGCGCGGATCAAAGCTCACACCGCGCTCGGCCTCGGTCAGATTGACTTCGGTGAGCCCGCCCATGGAGTCCACCGCAAACCAGCCCGCCAGCGCCATGTCGCCCGCCGGCGCCGACGGATCGGGGTCGTCGAACACCAGCGTCAGGCGCCCGTCCACCTCGGCCTCGGGATCCACCAGAGTGACATAGAGCCGCCCGCTCGAGCGTCCGGCTTCGGTCACGGATTCAAAGAGTTGATCGGTTCCGCTCAATAAAAACCGCATCGGCGTGTTGCGGATGGGGGCGCGGTCGATGGTCTCCAGCTGGAAGTCGGCGATGGCCACCGTGGCGCCGTCGGCGACCAGAAGGATGGGCGAGGGATCGTCATAGTCGAACCGCGCTCGGCCGGGGCGCTGCAGCGACAGCTCGCCGGCGCTCATCGTGCCGTCCGGGGCGGTCTGGATGAAGCGCGCGCGCATCGTCTCCAGCCCGTCAAACCAGGCGGCTGCGCGCCTCGCACCGCTCTCGGCCTGAACCTCGACCGAGGCGGATTCAATCGCTTCGGGTTCGGGCAGGGGGGCGGCCGCCTCGGCTTCGGGCCGGGTTTCAGCTTGCGGTTCAACGAGTTCTCGGTCGGGCTCCACCGCCTGCTCCATGGCGGGCGGTTCGGGTCGATCCCCGGTTTCCGGCTCGGGCGCAGGTTCGGGCGCCTCCTGCGCCGTCGTTACGGCGAAGGTGTCCGACTTGGCCAGCGTCGCCAGCTTGGGGGCGGCGTCCTGCGCTCCGGTGAAGAAAGCCAGGGCCGTGGAGAGGAGAAGAGCGGTCATGTTCATGGCGCAAGATTTAATCGTGGAACGCGGCGTCTTAAAGGCCAACCCGTTCATATTCGCTGCAGCATCGCGTCCCTGCGCGCAAGCCTTTGCAAAGCCCCTTTCGCGTTTGTACGCTAGCGAGTGAACGCTGTTTACCCGCACCGAAAGGCCTCTCATGTCCCTCGCCGAGACTGTTAAAAACGCGTCATTTTCTGCTGAAGGGCTGAGCCTGGAGCTTCCCGAGACCTGGACTCAGGGGCGCACCGGCTATGGCGGCATGACCAGCGCGCTGTGTCTGGCCGCCGCCGACCGCCTCGCCGACGGCCGCCCGCTGCGCAGCGCCCTGATCGGCTTTGTCGGCCCCAGCGCCGGGCGGGTGGAGGTCTCGGCCGAAAAGCTGCGCGCGGGCCGCACCGCCGCCAGCATCCGCGCGCGCCTGTCCAGCGAGCAGGGGCCCGGCGTGGAGGCGCTGTTCACCTTCTCGGCGAGCCGGGAGAGCGCGCTGAGCCAGCCCGGTCCCGTCTCCCCCGCGGCGCCGCCCCGGCCGGGCGAGCGCGCGCTGGACTTTCCCCCCGAAGCGCCGGCCTTCACCGGCCAGCTGGAGTTTCTCTGGCGGACCGACACCGGCCCGTTCATGGGGTCGAAAAAGCCTTATGAGCTGAGCTGGGTGCGCCATCGCGATCCGGCCTCGCGCGATCATCCCCTCGCGCTGTTGTGCCTGGCCGACGCCCTGCCGCCGGCGGTCTCGGTGACGTTGCCCGGGTTTGCGCCGCTTTCTTCCATGACCTGGATGATCGATTTTCTCAGCGACGCCCCGCAGACCGAGGACGGCTGGTGGCTTCTGGAGGCGCGGGCTGATCACGCCGCCGGCGGTCATTCCACCCAGGACATGACGATCTGGAACACCGCCGGCGAGTGCGTCGCCAAGGGCCGCCAGATGGTCACGGTCTTCGCCTGAGCTTGAACGCGGCTTGAACCGGGCGGCCGGCTGGGGCTTTAGTCGGGACGGGCCGGCGAGGAAGGCCGGCGAGGACTGTTGATGCAAACGGCGTTCTGGATAGCAGGCGGGCTCGGCGCGGTCCTCATCGCCTTCGCCGGCTTCGTGGCGTGGATGCTGTGGCGCCGGCTCACCGGCCAGCATCTGGCGCGCCTGGAGAACAAGCGCCGGCGCGCCCTGATCGAGCCCTATGTCGCCATGCTGTATCCGCCGGGCGAGGGACCGCACCCGCTGGTGATCATCCTGCACGGCTGCGGCGGCGTGCGCCGGGTCAGTCACGCCTACGCCGAGGCGGCGGTGAAAGCCGGCTGCGCCGCGATGATCGTCGACAGTCTCACCCCGCGTGGTATCGATTACGAGATGGCGCTGGCCCAGGTGTGCACCGGCCGGGTGCTGTGGGGGCGCGAGCGGGCGGGCGATCTCTACGCCGCGCTGGACATCGCCCGCGAAGATCCGCGCCTTGATCCGGCGCGGATCGTGCTGGCCGGCTGGAGCCATGGCGCCTGGGCGATTCTCGACGCGCTGGCGCTGGACCATGACGGCCAGGCGCCCGACGGGATGAAGCGCGCGCCCGACGCGCCGTTCAAGGGCGTGACGGGCATTTTCCTTCTCTATCCCTACGCCTCCCGCCCGGCGCTCGTCCGCCGCAAGCCCATCGAGCCGCCCGGCCCTGTGGAGGCGATCCTGGTTGAGCACGACTCCATGGCCAGCGAAACCGACGCGGCGGCGGTGCTCGAACAGGCGAAGAAGGACGGCGCCTCGGTGCGCTGGTCCACCTATGGCGGGGTCACCCACGCCTTTGATGAACCTGACCATCACCCCCAGTCGCTGCTGCGCTATGACAGCGAAGCCACCGCCATGGCCCGCACCCAGTTCGTGGAGTTCCTCAAGCAAAGGCTGAACCCGAAGCCGGCGTGAGGCGGAGCCCTCACGCCTGAGGGGGCGGGTCGCTGTCGAGATTCAGCAGGGGGCCGGAGGGGCCTTCCTTGATCAGGCGGTTCATCAGGATCTGAAAGGCTTCGGGGAAGTGGCGCTGGCGCGACGCCCAGAATTCGCGGTAGTAGCGCGAGGCCAGATGGTCGGCGAGATGGGCCTGGGTATGCTCCCAGAAATCGGCCTCGAAGACCTTCTTCGACGCCTGGTAATGCATCACCTGATATCCGCGGGTGAGCATCGTGTAATAGACGTTCAGCTTCACACGTTCTTCCTGAGTGAACGCGTCGGGACCCTTGTCCAGCCCGCGAAGGAAAAGCCCGATGATCTCGGGATTCTCCACGCATTTGAAATGGTCGCGAAAGATCTCGTAATAGCCCGCCGCGGTGGCGGTGCGCTGCTGGTCGGCCGCATAACGCAGCTGCAGGCCGACGAAGACCAGCGACGCCACGATGGCGAGCGATGCGATGACGCCCGAGAGGAAGTAGAGCTGCTCCAGCATGGCCTTACGCGCCTGCGGCCACGAGATCCCAGAACTCGCCGCGATCATTGGTGCGCGGGAAGGCCTCGCCGGGCGCCTCGGCCCCGAGAAAATCGCACAGCGGCGCCCAGCCCTCCTTCACCTGGAAGGTCAGCAATTGCGGCTCCGGGATCGCCGCCTTGACCGCGGCCGCATGGGCCGAAAACCGCTCGGCCAGCGCCTCTTTGGACAGGCCGGCCGGAAATCCGTTCTGATCCAGAAGGCGGCTCACCATCGTGAGCCAAGGGCGCATGGGCTCGGGCGCGTCGGCGCTGCTCTCCACCAGCTTGGCGATGGTCGAACCAAAGCTCTCCGCCCAGCTCTCGGGGCTGCGCACGGTCAGCACGAATTTGGCGTCCGGATAGGCCGCGTGAAGCTCGCGGTAAAAGGCCGCCGTTGGCCAGTCCACCGCGCTATGAAAGCCCTCGTAGATGGTCGCCCAGTCGGGGGCGCCGTCCAGCGCCGCGTTCCACAGCGCAACCTGCCGATCGCGGTTCTGCAGCACCGCCTCCATGTGGAAGCACGGTCCGAAGCCGAGCTGGTTCAGCGCCAGCTTCAGCGAATAGGTTCCAGTGCGGCCAAGCCCTGCGCCGATGATCTTCATAGAGGCCCCCATGCCCTGCTCGTGCTTTGTATGTCGTCTCATGCTCTTAGCACGGGGCCGGCGCCGAAGGCATTTTTTCAGGACGGCCCCTCCTTCATGGCGACCCGCGCCCCATGCAGACCCCGCTTAAGCGCAAGGGCGAACGGCGCTAGGGTGACGCCATGCGCGTGCTGCACCATTGGCCCCTCGATCCCTGGTCGCGTCAGGTCCGCCTGGCGCTCAGCGAAAAACAGCTCGCCTTCGAGCTGGAGAGCTGGCGTTTCTGGGAAGCGCCGGAGGGGCTGCTTGCGCTCAATCCGGCCGGGGTTCCGCCGGTGCTGGAGGATGATGCGCCGGGCGGGCGGGTGACGATCGCCGACGCCCGCGCGATCCTGGAATATGTTGAAGAGATCAAGCCGGACCCGCCGCTCCTGCCCGGCGGCCCGGCGGAGCGGGCCGAGGCGCGCCGCATCGCCCAGTGGTTTGACCGCAAGTTCGACGCGGAAGTGAGCGCCTTCCTGCTCCATGAAAAGCTGGAAAAGCGCATGCAGGGCCTCGGCGCGCCGGACATGGAGGCGATACGCACCGGCCGCGATTATTTACGCTGGCATCTCGATTACATGGCGGGTTTGCTGGACTCCCGCGACGGTCTCGCCGGTCCGCGCTACACGCTGGCCGATCTTGTGGCGGCGGCGCATCTCTCCTGCATCGACTATCTCGGCGACGTCCCCTGGGACGATTTTCCTCCCGCCAAGGCCTGGTATGAGCGCATCAAGTGCCGTCCGGCCTTCCGCGGCCTCCTGGCCGACCGCCTGCCCGGCATGCCGCCGGCGAACGGCTATCAGGATCTGGATTTTTAGCTAGCTCGCCTTTGCCCGAGCGCAGCGCTAAAATATGTAAGAAATCCTTGATCTCTCAAAATATTCGGCATGATCAACTTGGAGGGCTGACGACTCCAAAGCGCGATTATAAGCTCAAGGAATGAATAAAGAGTAGTTTTGTCTCGCATCAAATCTCTGCGACAAACTAGGCTCCTGTATGAGTAGTAGGATGAATGTTCGTCATAAACGAATCTCTTGGAATCTAGATGATTTAATAATAGGGGGTGCCATACATATATAGCCTCATCGAAATCAATATTTTGATATATTTTACTAATCTCAGTAAAATCTATACTTTTTTTATCTATTGTATTAGTTATCTCCTTCCGAATCTCAGCTGCCTCATGAGCCGAAGAGCCGTCGACGACATAATATCGTTTAATCGAGGAAGTTGATCCGTTGACTCCAGCGCGCTGTATCAACCTATTCGGCTCGGAGTGAAGTGGAAATAAATACCGATAATAGCGTTTGACCGACCCGCTTGAGTAAAAGAATGGGCCGTCAACGGCGATCGCGAAGTGTGCGTCACGCTCACCAGATAGTTGATTTGTAAGATCGATTCCATAAGGTGCATCAAATCGAATCTTTATATCAATATCATTCTCAATCAAAAACTGCTTGTTGTTATTAAATATAGCTATTGCGCCAACGGATGAAGACGCCATGAATATCCTGAGCTCTCCAAATTTCTGCAGTGCTCGAATTGCTGAGAGAGACACCTCTCCAAACCAGGCCGCAGATGGTATTTTATCCAAGAAATTTGATCGAGGGAGCCTTGCGTCGCCGCTCTTAAGGAATCCTGATAGCAGCGCAGTATTTATGGCAATATCGCGGTGATACTTTGCTGATGCCCGATCAGACAGGCAAGACCTATCCAAGTCTGACCGGAATTTTACATATGCTAACTTCTGCAGTGCTTTACTTTGTTCGTCAGTCTGCGTAATCCGTTGCACTACGCTACCGGCAGAAGTTGAGAGGAACTGTTTCCTTGCAGGCTCGCTTGTCATCGCCCCGCCGAGGATGCCACCTACCACACTACCTACAGCAGTCCCGCCGACTGGCATAATTAGGGTCCCCAGCGTGCCACCTAACGCACCGCCGACAAGGTGTCCAATAGGCATCCAGCCGCCTAAATATTCGGCAAGATTGCTTCGGCGCTTTGGGTCATCCGCCATGGTTGCAGGAGCTGCCCCTGAGGCTCAAATATATTCTAAACGATGCCATGGAAACACACGCGCTCAAAGCCCTGGCGCTTGACGCCGGCTTCACGGAAGCCCGCGTCACGCGCGCCGACGGCCCTTGGGAGGCCGAGGATCGCCTGCGCACCTTTGTGGGCGAGGGGCGCCACGGGACCATGGCGTGGATGGAGGAGACGCTGGAGCGCCGGGTGCGGCCCACCGCCATGTGGCCGGAGGCGAAATCGGCGGTGGTTGTGGGGCTCGATTACGGGCCGGAGGACGATCCCCTCAAGATTCTGGAGCGCGGCGACGAGGCGGCGATCAGCGTCTACGCCCAGAACAAGGACTATCACGACCTCATCAAGAAGCGGCTGAAACGCTTTGCGCGCGCCTTCCATGAAGAGAGCGGCGCGGCGGTGAAGGTGTTCGTGGACACCGCGCCGCTGATGGAAAAACCGCTGGCGGCGAAATCGGGCCTGGGCTGGCAGGGCAAGCACACCAATCTGGTGAGTCGGCGCCATGGCTCCTGGCTGTTTCTCGGCGTCATGCTCACCGAGGCCGAGCTTGAGCCCGACGAGGCGGAGATCGACCATTGCGGCTCGTGCCGGGCGTGCCTGGATGTCTGCCCCACCAAGGCCTTTCCCGCGCCCTACCAGATCGACGCGCGGCGCTGCATCTCCTACCTCACCATCGAGCACAAGGGCCCGATCCCGCACGAATTTCGAGCGCTCATGGGCAACCGCATCTATGGCTGCGACGACTGCCTGGCGGTCTGTCCCTGGAACAAGTTCGCGCAAGCGACGCAGGAGACCGCCTTTCATCCCCGCGAGGCGTTGAAGGGCCCGAAGCTCGCCGAGCTCGCCGGCCTCGATGATGCGGCGTTCCGGGAGTATTTCCGCGCTTCGCCGATCAAGCGGATCGGGCGGAATCGCTTTGTCCGCAACGTGCTCATTGCGCTCGGAAATTCGGGCGACCCCGCGCTCGCGACCGCCATCCTTCCTCGCCTTCACGATGACAGCGCCCTGGTGCGCGGCGCGGCGGTGTGGGCGCTCTCGAGGCTTGATGACACCCGGTTCGCGGCGGAGCGCGGCGCTCGGGCGGCGGGTGAGGGGGATTCGGACGTGCGCGCCGAGTGGGGCGTTTAGGCCTGTCAGATTAGCGCGTCGCGCCAGGCCGGCGTTCGGCCAGCAGGATCGTCTGGAAATCGCACTCTGGGTCTTCGGCGACAAAGTCCACGACGTCCAGGCCTTCGGCGCTCAGAGTCGCGGCGTATTCCTCGGGGGAGAGGCTGGAATGGTGAACCGGTTCGCCGCCCACATGGCCGATTTCTTCACCCGCTTTAGGTCCCACGGTGAGCATGAGGCGGCCACGGGGGTTCAGCAGTGCGGCAAGACGGGGCAGTAGCGCACGCTGCTCGGCCTGGGTCAGGTGGAAAAAGCTGTTCCAGCACAAAAGGCCGTCGAAGCGCTCGGAGAGTTGAACCGTGCGCATGTCGGCGATCCGCCAATCACCGTCCGGCCGGCGGCGACGGGCCAGGGCGATCATCGCGGCGGAGGCGTCTATGCCGGTTACGGCAAAACCCTGATCCTGCAGGTAAAAACAGATCGGATCGCCGGCGCCGCAGCCAAGATCGAGAATCGCCGCGCCTGAAGGCAGAGGCGCAGTGAAGCGCTCCAGCCAAGGCCGCTCATGGAGGCGCTTGGGTCGCTCGGCGTCGAAGCGCGCCGCGTTGCGCTCGTAAACGGCCTGGGTCATTTGCGCGAGGGCGCTAAGATCTTGGGTCATCGGACGAAAAGCTAGCGTGCTCCGGCGCCGCGCGCGCTGAAAATGCGGCAGGCCGGCCTCTGGACAAGACGGGCTTAGCCGACGCCCTTCATGACACGGCGGCGCTGGACGCTGGAGGGGATGTTCATGGCTTCGCGGTATTTGGCGACCGTGCGCCGGGCGATCTCGACGCCGTCGGCGTGCAGGCGCTCGACGATGCGGTCGTCGCTCATCACCTCGTCCACGGTTTCGGTGTCGATCATCGCCTTGATGCGAAAGCGCACCGCCTCGGCCGAATAGGCTTCGCCGCCGTCGGAGGAGGGGATGGAGGAGGTGAAGAAGTATTTCAGCTCGAACAGGCCGCGCGGCGTGGCGATATACTTGTTGGAGGTGACCCGGCTCACCGTGCTCTCGTGCAGGTCCACCGCGTCCGCGACGGTCTTCAGATTGAGCGGGCGCAACCAGGCGACGCCTTTGGCGAAGAAGGCGTCCTGCTGGCGCACGATCTCGCTGGAGACTTTCAAGATGGTGCGCGCGCGCTGATCCAGGCTCTTCACCAGCCAGCTGGCGTTCTGGGCGCACTGGGTGATGAAAACCTTCTCGTCCTCGGTGCGCGCGGCGCGGCCGATCTGGGCGGCGTAGCGGTTGTTCATCAGGACGCGCGGCAGGGTGTCGGTGTTCAGCTCCACCGCCCAGCCGCCGTCGGGGCGCTCGCGCACGGTGACATCGGGCTCCACGGCGCGCGTGGGATCGGAGCCGAAGCCAAGACCCGGCTTGGGCGTCAGGCGTTTCAGCTCGGCGATCATGTCGGTGAGGTCTTCGGCGTCCACCTCGCAGGCGGCTTTCAGCGCGGCGTAATCGTGCTTCGCCAGAAGCGGCAGATTGTCCACCAGCGCGGCCATGGCCGGGTCCAGCCGGTCGCGGTCCTTCAGCTGCAGCGCCAGGCAGTCCTGCAGCGAACGGGCCATGACGCCGGCCGGTTCAAACTGCTGCAGACGGTCCAGGATCGCCTCCACCTCGGAGCGGGTGACGCCCAGGCGCCGGGCGGTCTCGTCCAGATCGGCGCGGAAATAACCGTCGTCCTCGGCCAGATCGATGAGATGGGCGGCGATCATGCGGTCGGACGCCGCCAGCGCCAGAACGGCGAGCTGGTCGTGCAGATGTTCGCGCAGGGTCTTCTCGCGGCTGGAATTCGCCGCGGCGTCGTATTCCTCGCCGTCAAACCCGCCGCCGCCCTTGCCGGCGCGGCTCCAGTCCACGGAGCCGCCGGCGTCGGCGCCGGACATGTCGGATTTGGAATCCGAGTACATGGCCTCGCGGTCGGCGTCCAAAGCCTCGTCGGCCTTGCCCGGCGCGTCGAAACTCAGCTCATCGGAGTCGGCCTTGGCCGCGATTTCCGGATCGGCGCGCTCGGCGTCGGCGGCGTCGGTGCGCTCGTCGCGCTCCAGAAGCGGATTGCGCTCCAGCTCTTCCTCGACGAAGGCGTTGATTTCCAGGTTGTTGAGCTGCAGCAGCTTGATCGCCTGCTGCAGCTGGGGCGTCATGACGAGCCCCTGGCCCTGGCGCGCCTCGAGTTTTTGTCCGAGCCCCGCCATGTCCCCTCCTACTGAAACCGCTCGCCGAGATAATAACGGCGCACGTTCGCGTCGCTGCGCACATCTTCCGGCGCGCCTTCGAACAGGACCTCGCCGTCATGGATGATCGTGGCGCGGTCGCAGATCTCCAGCGTTTCGCGCACATTATGGTCGGTGATCAGAATGCCGATGCCGCGCGCTTTCAGATACTCGATCAGGTCGCGAATGTCGGCGATGGCCAAGGGATCGATCCCGGCGAAGGGCTCGTCCAGCAGCATGAAGCTGGGCTGGGCGGCGAGCGCGCGGGCGATCTCCACACGCCGGCGTTCACCGCCGGAGAGCGCCATGGCCGGGCTGTCCTTGATGTGTTCGATATGCAGCTCTTCCATAAGCTGCTCGACCAGCGCCGCGCGGCGCTTTCTGTCGGGCTCCACGATCTCGGCGACGGCGGCGATATTGTCGTAGACCGACAGCCCGCGGAAGATCGAGGCTTCCTGCGGCAGATAGCCGATGCCCAGCCTGGCGCGCTGGTACATGGGCAGCTCTGTGATGGTCTCGCCGTCGAGCATGATGGTCCCGCTATCGGCCTTGATCAGGCCGGTGATCATGTAAAAGCAGGTGGTCTTGCCCGCGCCGTTGGGTCCGAGAAGTCCGGCCACCTCGCCGCGTTTCAGCGACAGGGACACGTTCTTGACCACCGCGCGCCGGCCATAGCTTTTCGCCAGACCTTCGACGCGGACGCCTTCTTTCTCGGACGCCGTGGCCGCGGGCGCGGCCGACCTGCTCGCCGTATCGGCCATACTTGCCTCCTTGAGGCTAAGAATTGGTGAAGCGCTCAGTTTCCGGTCTCGCCGGACGGCGCGGAAAGCTCGTCGCCCGGCCCGTCTTCGCCGTCGAACGCTTGCGGACCGTCGCCGGGAATCTCCGGCGGCGCACATTCGCCGGGCGAGGGCGTTGCGCCCTCCTGGCCGGGATCCTCGAAGAACACCGAGCGCACGCGTTCATTGTCCCCGCTTCCGCCGCCGCTCAGGCGCGCCGCGCCGCCGTCGAGATCGGCCACCAGGCGCTCGCCGGTGGACACGTTGCAGCCCTGGGTGAGCACCACCGAGCCTTCAAGCGTGATCGTTTCGGCTTCCAGATCGTAGACGCCGCTGTCGCCCCGGGCGATCTCCGCGCCGGTGATGTAGAACACCTCGCCATAGGCCAGGATGCGCTGGATCGGACCGAATCCGCCGCCTTCGCGGCGGCTGAAGAACACTTCCAGTCGGTCGGCGCGCAGGCGCGTATCGCCGCGCACGGCGTTGACGTCGCCCTCATAGACCAGCCGGCCTTCGCGTTCGAACCCTTCAAAGTTCTCAGCGCTGATGTCGAGCGGGCCGGTGGCGGGCGCCCGCGGCGCCAGCTGCGCAAGCCCGGCGCCGGATAAGGTCACGGTCGCCGCGGCGGCGGCGATTAGAATGCGGTACATGGTCTGGCCCTCCTCAAGGCGCGTCCCCGGCCTCTTCATTCATATAAAGCCTGGTCCGAACGCCGTTTTCCAGCACGATCCTGCGGCCGTCATCATGGACTTCAAACCGGCCGGCGCGCACCGCCCCCCAGGGCGCCTCGCCATATACGCCTTCCTCGCCGCTGATCACGCCTTCATTAAGGCGAATCAGGGCCGAGTGGGTGGAGAGGGCGTAGCCTGACCGCGTGGTCAGCTCCACATCCTGGCGCAAGAAAAGGCTTTGTTCGGTCTCGTCGAACACGCCGGTGGCGGCGAGCACCTGGGACGCCTGATCGGCGTCGGCTTCAAACAGGGCGTAGTCCAGCGAGGGTGAATCCAGGTCCGCGATCGCGCCGAGCCCGCCGCTTCGCCGCGCCGCCGAGAGGGCCGTCAGGACGAATGGCCGCCCGCCCTCGTCGCGGCCCACAAAGCGCGGATTGACGATTCGTTCGCCGCCGGTCAGCTCAATGGCGGGCTGGTCCGGCTGACCGGACCCGGACAGCAGGATTTGCAGAACCGCGTTCAGAGCCAGCGCGCCCATCACCGCCAGCAGCACGATACGCAGACCGCGCACCAGGCCGGTGCGCCGCCGGGCGCCGGCCAGCGAGCGGGCGCGGCGCTGTCCGATCAGGGACGTTTCGGCGAAGTCGGCGGTCTCGGCGGTCATGGGGCTCTCGCGTCACGAATGGGCGAAGATGTCGGTATCCTGCCAGCCGGCCAGATCCAGCCGGGCGCGCGTCGGCAGGAAGTCGAAACAGGCGCGCGCCATGTCCATGCGGCCCTCGCGCTCCAGCATCGCGGCGAGCCCGTCGGCGATGGCGTGCAGATGCAGCACGTCCGATGCCGCGTAGGCGAGCTGGGCGTCGGTGAGCGTGGCGGCGGCCCAGTCCGAGCTTTGCTGCTGCTTGGACAGCTCCACCCCGGCGATTTCGCGCGCCACGTCCTTCAGACCGTGCCGGTCGGTATAGGTGCGCACCAGTTTCGACGCGATCTTGGTGCAGAAGACCGGCGTGGTCTCCACGCCCAGATCGCGCAGGCAGACAGCCACGTCGAAGCGGGCGAAGTGGAACAGCTTCTCCACCCCGTCATCGGCCAGCACGCGTTTGAGGTTGGGGCAGTCATAGGACGCCCGGTCCAGTTGCACGATATGGGCGTCGCCGTCTCCGGCCGACAGCTGCACCAGGCAGACCTGGTCGCGCACCAGCGACAATCCTTGAGTCTCGGTGTCCACGGCGACCCGGCGGCCGAGATCGAGAGCGGCGGGAAGATCGCCCTTGTGCAAATGAATGGTCATGAAGCAAATCGCAGTTCGTGGTTAAGTGCGGGAGACGCCTCGTAAGGCCTGATCACGTATCAGGCTTTCGCGCGCTCGCGTCAACGCGCGGGCGTTTTTGCATAACCGCCCTCCTGCAGGCGGGGGTTTCGCGGGTTTCGCGGTTCCCTCATACCTAGTGTCCTTACTGAATTGATTCAGAAGCTGCGCCGAGACTCTTTCCATCATGGACGCCTCCACATTTTCGCGATCGGTAGACGTGCACTACGAACACGGCTCCGGATTGGTGACCGTCGCCTTCAAGGGCCCTGTGAGCCGTGCCGATTTTGACGCCGGGCAGGAGAAGCTCCGCCTCGCGACAGAGGGCCGCACCGTCAACGCGATCATCCTCGACGCCCGCCATTCCGTGCCGGATTACTCGCCGGACGAGCTCATGGAGTCGGTGGAGCGGACGCTGGACGAGATTGCGCCGAAGCGTTGCGCCTTCGTCTCGCCCGAGTCCCGGGCCGAGTCGCTGAAGGTGATCGAGATGGTGAGCTTTCCCTACGCCGTGCGCGTGCAGGCCTTCGGTGACATGGACGCCGCGCGCGATTGGGTGATCGCGGCGCTCTAGCGGCCTGCGCCGACACGGGTCAGCGCTCGGTTTGATGTCCGGGCACGCTCAAGACGTCCGCCAGCGCGCCGTCGACAAACACGCCGGCGCTCAAGCGGCCGCCATAGACCGCACCTGTATCCAGCCCGACGCGGTGCGCGTGGACGGCCGGCGCCTCGACCGGTGTGTGTCCGTGCACCACGCGCAAGCCCTCCACCCAGAGCGCCCCGTCGGCGGCCAGGAAGCGGGGATGGCGCGACCACAAGAATACATCGCGCGCCGTCTCGGCCAGGGCGTCCTGGGGGCGCACGCCGGCATGGACGAAGAACAGCCCGTCCTGATCGTCGCGGTGATAGACCGGGCGGTCCTCGAGAATCGTCAGCAGAAAATCACAATGGGCGTCCGGAATGCAGTCCAGGCGCAGCCAGAACTCGCCGCCGGGCTGGGCGTCGGCGCCATAGCTGCGCAGCGTCTGTTCGCCGCCATTGCGCCACCAGCCCCGCGCCCGGCTCTCGCGGTGCTCGCCCCGCGCCGCCAGCGCATGGACCATGAGCTGTTCGTGGTTGCCCGGCAGAACCACGTGGCCGGCCGCATCCAGCGCCATGACCCGCTCAAGCACGCCCTTGCTGTCGGGCCCGCGGTCCACATAATCGCCGAGCATGACGATCCGCCACGCGCGCCTGTTTGCTCGCCTGGACGCGTTGGACTCGATGAGATCAAGGAGCTGGTCGAGTTCGGCGGCGCAGCCATGTACGTCGCCCACAGCGTAATAGAGCATGCCTGCAAGACTCCGCTCGCTGGTTTCTTGTTGCAAGCTGATTCAGTGCGGCGCCAGGCGCCGGCAAGCGGGAAAACAGACCGTTTCCGGACGGTAAACACTGCAAACCTTGAGACTTGTGGCGTGAGTCCTACCCTTTCAGCCGGCTGCGGTGTGACGCCGCACAGGCAAATGGCAGGGGAAATATGAGGGTTCGAGCCGTCATCATCGCCATGGCGGGCGCCGGTGCGCTCGCGGCGTGCGAAGATCAGGACGCGGCGCGGTCGGGCGAGGCCGAGGTTGAAGAGGCGGTGCGCGTCATCGCCCAGAGCGTCGAGTATCAACGCACCGCCCGCCGCGTTGAAGTGGTCGGCACCGCCAGCGCGCGTCAGAGCGCGGTGATCTATCCCGAAACCAGCGGGCAGGTCACCGAAATCCTGTTTGAGGCCGGCGATCGTGTGGAGGCCGGAACGGCGCTCCTCCAGCTTGAGTCCGAAGAGGAGCGCCTGGCCGTTCGCCTGGCGCAGGTGGAGGTGGATCAGGCTCGGCAGCTGCTGGCGCGCTATCGCCGCATCGAGGACACCGGCGCGGTTTCCGCGGCCCAGATTGATGAGGCGCGCACCGCGCTGGATGCGGCGGGTATCGATCTGGAGAGCGCGCAGCTTGCGCTCGACAAGCGCCGCGTTGTAGCGCCTTTCGCCGGTTATACCGGTCTGACGGATGTCGATGCAGGTGCGCGGATCAAAGCCGACACGGTCATCACAAATCTTGATGATCGCTCGGTCCTGCGCATTGATTTCGAGGTCCCCGAAGAAGTGTTCGGACAGGTTTCGCGCGGCGATGTGATCCCCGTCACCGCGTTCTCCCGGCCCGATCAGCCTGAAACCGCCACCGTCCGCACGGTGAACTCGCGCATTGATCCCGATCGCCGGGTCTTCACCGTACGGGCCGAAATTCCCAATGAGGATGACCGCCTGCGCCCCGGCATGAGCTTTCGCGTCCGGTTCGAGACGCTGGGCGAGGCGCTTCCGGCCGTGCCGGAAACCGCGATCCTTTGGGGCGGGAACGGGTCCTATGTCTGGGCGATCGAAGACGGTCAGGCCACACGGCGCTCCGTCACCATCGTCACCCGCCAGCCTGGGCGCGTGCTGGTGCGCGCCGATCTGGCGGAAGGCTCATCCATTGTCGCCGAGGGCGTCCAGAAAGTCCGTGAGGGCACGCCGGTGACTGATGTCGCGGACACCGGTCCGGGCGCCCCCAGGCTCAACGCGCCGGGGTCCGGCGCCGGCTCGACGGCGGAGGCGGGCTAATGGCGTCTGGACTGGGAGACCTGCCCGGCCTGTCGGTGCGCCGGCCGATTCTGGCGTGCGTGGCCAATCTTCTGATCGTCATCGCGGGCTTCGCCGCCCTGTTCGGAATCGACGTGCGCGAACTGCCCGACGTGGACCGGCCGGTGGTTACGGTGACCGCCAGCTATCCCGGCGCCGCGCCTGAAACCGTGGACGCGGAGGTCACCCGCGTGCTCGAGGGCGCTGTGGCGCGGGTGCCCGGTGTTGAGGATATCCGTTCGTCCAGCGAAGAGAATTCAACCCGCATTCGCGTGCGCTTCCGTCCCGGTATCGATCTGGACACTGCGGCGTCCGACGCGCGCGAGGCGGTGAGCCGCGTCGAGCGGAGTCTGCCTGATCGGGTGGAGGACGTGAACGTGGTCAAGGCCGACAACGACGCGGAGCCTGTCCTTCGGGTGGCTTTGGTGGCCGATGTCTTTGACGAGGCCGCTTTGACCGAGCGCATTGAAAACGACATCGCCCCGGCCTTTCTGGCGATCGACGGGGTGGCGACCGTAACCCAGTTCGGCGCCCGCCAGCGCCAGTTGCGCGTGGTGATCGATCCGCTGCGCCTGTCGCGCTTCGGGCTCACCGTCGCCGACGTCGCCGACGCGCTAGAGCAGGCGCCCTATGACGTGCCGGTGGGCAGTTTCGACGCCCAGGATCAGAGCCTTCTGGTGCGCGCCGAGGCCGTAGCCGGCACGCCCGAGCTCATCGAAGAGGTGATCATCTCCGGCGAGACCAGCGTCGGCGATGTGGCCGACGCCTTCTTCGGCCCCGCCGATGCAACCAATTTCGTGCGCCTGAACGGCAATCCCATCATCGGCTTCGGGGTCGTGCGTCAGGCCCAGTCCAACACCATCGAAATCGCCCAGGCGGCGCGCGAGGTGGTGGACGAAATGAATGCGCGCTTCGACGACGTGGATCTGGTGATCACCTCCGACGACGCGGTGTTCATCGAGCGCTCTGTGAGCGAGGTGCTGGTGACGCTGGCGTTCACGACCCTGATCGTGGTGGCGACGATCTGGCTGTTTTTCGGGTCCCTGCGGGCCACGCTGCTTCCGGCGCTGGCGATTCCCACGGCGCTGATCGGCAGTCTGGGCGGGATCTGGGCGATGGGATTCTCGATCAATATCCTGACGCTGCTGGCGCTGGTGCTGGCCACCGGGCTGATTGTGGACGACGCCATTGTCGTGCTCGAGAACATGCAACGAAAGCAGAAGCAGGGCGTGAAGCGTCAGGCCGCCGCGGTGCTCGGCGCGCGCCAGGTTTTCTTCGCGGTGGTCGCCACGACGGCGGTGCTGGTCTCGGTCTTCGTGCCGATCTCCTTCCTGCCCTCCACCGCCGGACGCTTGTTCCGCGAGTTCGGCTTTACGCTGGCGCTGGCCGTGACGATCTCGTCCTTCGTGGCGCTGACCCTGGTCCCGGCGCTGGGCGCACGCCTGTCCATGGCGAAGGAGCCCAGGGGCGTTGCAAAGCGCCTGAACGCGTTCGGCGGCTGGATGGTGCGACGCTATGATCAAAGCCTGAAGGCTGCGCTCGCTATGCCGTGGATCACGGTGATGATCGCGCTGGTCGCCGCGACCGGTTCGGTGTTCGCGCTGCTGTCGGTGGACCGCGAGCTGGTGCCGGACGAGGACCGTGGCGAGGTGTCGATCTTCGCCTCCGGGCCCGACGGCGTGGACCTGACCTACATGGACAGGGAGGCCGCCGAGATTGAAGCGGTGCTCCAGCCCTATATCGACTCAGGCCTGATCCGCTCGCTCTACACCGTGGTGGGCCGGTATGACCCCAACCGAATCGGCATGACCGCCACCCTGGCGCCCTGGGACGAGCGCGACACCAGTCAGCAGGAGTTGATCCAGGCGCTGCGCGGCCCGCTCGATGAAATCCCCGGCTCGCGCGTTTCGGTGTTCGGGCGCGGCAGCCTGGATGTGGGCGGCGGCCGGCGCAGCGGACTGGAAGTGGCGCTTACCGGCCAGGACTATGAAGACATCTACGCCGCCGGCCGGGCGCTGGTGGAGCTGATCGAGACCGAGAGCGACATTCTGGCCAATCCCGAGCTGTCCTATCAGCCCACCCAGCCGCAGATCTCCATCCAGATCGACCGGCGCCGGGCCAATGATCTCGGCGTTTCGCTGGAGGATCTGTCGCAGACCCTGCGTGTCATGGTGGGCGGCGATGATCTGGTGGACCTTTCGGTGCGCGACCAGGCCATCACGATCTTCCTCACCGCCGAGAACACCGCAATCCGCGATCCGTCGGATCTGCGCAATCTCTATGTCCGCTCCGCAGCCGGCGATCTGGTGGCCATCTCCAGCCTCACGACCTTTGTGGAGGAGGGCGTCGCCGCCGAGCTGGACCGCACCGAGCAGCGCCGCGCCATCGAGCTGGAAACCGACATCGCGCCCGGCGTGCCGCTGGCCGACGCCGTGGCCGAGATCGAGCGCCTCGCCGCTCAGAGCCTGCCCGAGCGCATCGAGATGATCCTGCAGGGCGAGGCGGAGACGCTGGGGGAGACCTCGCGCGACCTGCTCTACACCTATCTGTTCGCCTTCGTGATCGTCTTCCTGGTGCTGGCCGCGCAGTTTGAAAGCCTCACCAGCCCTGTCGTGGTGATCCTCACGGTGCCGTTCGGGCTCGCGGCGGCGATCTATGCGCTCTTCCTCACCGGGACCTCGCTGAACATCTTCTCCCAGATCGGGCTGGTCATGCTGATCGGGTTGATGGCCAAGAACGGCATCCTGATGGTGGAGTTCGCCGACCAGCGCCGCGCCGAGGGCGACAGCGTGCGCGAGGCGATCGGGCACGCCGCCGAGGTGCGCCTGCGCCCGATCATGATGACGCTGATCTCCACCGTGCTGGGCGCCGTGCCGCTGATCCTCTCCGCCGGCGCCGGCGCTGAATCGCGTCAGGCCATCGGCTGGACGGTGTTCGCCGGGCTCGGCCTGTCGGGCCTGTTCACCCTCTATCTCACCCCGGTGATCTATCTGGGGGTCGCCCGGCTGGGGCGGCCGCGCACCCAAGGCCTGGAAGATCTGGAGACCGAGCTGGACCGGGTGGAAGGCGAGGGCGCCGCGTGATGACCCGCGCCGTTTCGCTATCCGCCGCGCTCCTTGGAAGCGTGCTGAGCGCCTGCGCCGCGGTAGGGTCGGAGCCGCGCGTCACAGCGCCCGACCTGCCGCCGGCCTATGTCCAGGCGTCGGGCGATGCGTCCACCGCCGATCAAAGCGTTTCGCCGGGAGAGGTCTGGTGGACCGGCTTTGACGATCCTGTCCTCACGACGCTCATCGAGACCGGGCTTGAGGAAAACCGTGATATCGCCGCCGCGCTTAGCAGGCTGGACGCGGCCAGCGCGCAGATCACTTCAGCGCGCGCCGGGCTTTTTCCGCGCCTTGATGGTGAGGCGTCCATTGAAGGGCGCACCGAGCCCGGCGGCGGCGAGCTGGACACCGGCGCGGCCGCGGCGGGGCTTTTGTCCTTCTCGCCGGATCTGTTCGGCCGTCAGCGCCGCGCCATCGAAGCCGCGCGCGCCGATGCGGCGTCGCAGGCGGCGCTGGCCGCAGATGTCCGCCGGCTCACCGCCGCCTCCATCGCCTCGCAATATCTCGCTCTGGCGCGGGCGCAGGCGCGCTTTGCGCTGCTGGAGACCTCGCTGGATCTGCAGAGCCAGACCCTTCGAATCGTGCGCCAGCGCTTTGAGGCGGGCCTCTCCGCCGGGCTCGACGTGCAGCGCGCCGAGGCTGATCTGGCTCGCACCCAGGCCCAGCGCGGCACGCTGATCATCGCGCGCGCCGAGGCGCTCAACGCGCTGGCGGTCCTGTCCGGGCGCACTTTGGCCGGCTGGGACGCGCCGGAACCCGACGCCATCCCCAGCTTCACCCGCGACATCGCGCCCGGCGTCCCGGCCGCGCTCTTGCGCGGACGCCCGGATGTGCGCGCGGCGGAAGCCGATCTGGAGGCGGCGCTGGCCCGCGTCGGCGTGGCGCGCGCCGCGCTCTACCCGCAGCTCTCGCTGCCGGGCTCCATCACCGCCGATCTCGACGCCTCGGATTTCGCCGACACGATCACCGCCCAGATCGCGGCGGTGGTGGACATTCCGCTGTTCGACGCCGGCGCCCGCCGCGCCGACGTCACACGGTCGCAGGCGCTCGCCGCCGCGGCGCTGGCCGATTACGAGCAGGCGGTGCTGGTCGCCGTGGCCGATGTGGAGACTGCGCTCGCGCGCATCGACGCCATTGAAGCGCGGCGCGCAGAGCTCGCCCGCGCGGTCGCCGCCAGCGAACGCGCGTTTGACCAGCTCAACGCCCTCTACCGCGAGGGCCTGGCCACCTTCATCGATATCCTCGACGCCCAGCGCACCCTCATCGACAGCCGCGAAGCGGCCGTCAACGCCGACGCAGAGCTGGCCCAGGCCGTGATCGATCTCTACGCCGCGCTGGGGGCGGAGCCTGTGGAGCCGGATGCGGCGTTTTAGCGCGACTGCGCCCGAATGCCTCAGGGGCGTTCGGTTTGACTAAAACACCTGAAGGTTCACGGCGCTGACCGGCGGCCGTATACCGCTTGAGCCCGCACGCTTTTTAGCCTTGTTGATGCGGACATAGCCGCCCCTTTCAGCAGAATAATTGTATTCAGTGAGTTCCCACAACTAACACTGGTTATTAACGGATCCGGCCCGATTTATTCCTCGCAATTTTTTAGCTGGGGGACGGCATGCGCCAGTTCACGAACTTCCCTATATCCATGAAAATCATCACCCTTCTCGGTGTGCTCGCCGTCGTGTGCGTCGGGGTCGGCCTTTCGGGCTACGCCGCCCTTGAGCGGCTCTCTGCGGCGACGGACCGGATGGAGCTCGCCGGCGCCGAAGTGCGCCTCGCCTCCCGGATGAGTCAGAATGCGCTGGAACTCAACCGCGCGGAGTTCGCGGTCGCCCTCGATCCGGGCACGCTCAGCGCGGAACGCGCCCTCATCGCCGAGGCCCGCGCCGCTTTCCTTGATCGCCTTTCCCAGGTCGAGGCGACCGCGAACGCCGAGCAGGCGGCGGTTCTGTCCCGCATCTCGCAGCTGTTCGACGGCTATGTCGACGAGCTCGGGCGGACCACCGCACTCGCCGACGAGGTAGATCTCGAACTCAACGCCGATCAGGTCCGTCTTCAGGCAAGCGTCGAGCAATCGCGCGCCCAGGCCGCCGCCCTGCGCCGGGAGATCACCCGCTATGTGGACATGACCGAAGAAGAAGGCGCTGTCGTCTCCCTGGCCGCCTCCAACCTGGCCACGACCGCCGGGCTGGCGCTCAGCATCGGCGCGGTGCTCGCTTCGGCCTTGAGCTTCGGCTTCGCCTTCCTGGTGACACGCGGCTCGATCTCGCGGCCGCTGGCCCGGGTCGTCGGCGGCCTGCGCTCTCTGGCGGCGGGCGAGACCGAGGTTGAGATCGACCGGACCGACCGGCGTGACGAGATCGGTGATCTGAACGCGGCGCTGGGCGCCTTCCTGGAGGCTGCGCAGCGCGAGCGCGAGGCGATTGCGCGTGAGCAGGCCGAGGCGGTGCGCAAGGCGAGCCGGGCCAGCAAGGTCCAGTCTATCACCCAGGCTTTCGAGCAGCAGGTCGCGGAGTCCATGAACGCCCTGGCGGCGGCGGCTGAAGAACTCGAGGCGACGGCGTCGACCATGGCCGGCACGGCCGAGGAATCCAACGCCCAGACCCAGTCGGTGGCGAGCGCCACCACCCAGACCAGCAGCAACGTGCAGACCGTCGCCGCGGCCACCGAAGAGCTCTCCACGGCCATCCGCGACGTGTCTGATCAGATGGGCCGGGGCGCGAAGATTTCCGGTGAGGCGGCCAGCCGCTCGGGCCGCGCCCTGACTGAACTTCAAACCCTCACCACCGCGTCCACCGAGATCGAATCCGTCCTCGACCTGATCGTTTCGATCACCGAACAGACCAAGCTTCTGGCCCTGAACGCCACGATCGAGGCGGCGCGCGCCGGGGAAGCTGGTCGCGGCTTCGCGGTGGTCGCGAGCGAGGTCAAGGCGCTCGCCGAACAGACTGAACGGGCGGCGACCACGGTGACCGAGCAAATCCGCTCGATTCAGACCGGTGCGCGCTCGGTGGTGGACGCGGTGACCGAAATCGACCGCGTGGTCGGTGACGTGAACCAGATCACCACCTCGGTCGCCGGCAGCGCCGAGGAGCAGGCCTCGGCCACCACCGAGATCACCCGCAGCGTCAACGAGGCGGCCCAGGGCGTGGAACAGGTGTCGCGGGCGCTTGGCACGCTGGAATCCGCATCCAGCTCGACCGCATCATCGGCCAGCCAGGTGGCCTCCACCGCCCAGGCCCTCGCCGAACAGAGCCAGGGCCTGAGAGACCGCATCGAATCCTATCTGCGCGAGGTGGACGCCGCCTGACCCCGGCCTGCCTCACACCTGCAAACAAAAAGCCCGGCGGATCATCCGCCGGGCTTTATTGAATGTCGGTACGTTGATCCGCTGCGGCGTGCGTCGGCGTGGCGCGCCAGCCAGGCCGTGCGCGTATCAATGCATTTGAATGTCGGAAAAGTTTGGTGCCCAGGAGAAGACTCGAACTTCCACTTCCTTTCGGAAACCAGCACCTGAAGCTGGCGCGTCTACCAATTCCGCCACCTGGGCAGGTGTGGGAGCGCGGGTGATAGTGCGCCGGGCCGTGCCCTGTCAACGGCCAGGCGCGGGTCATGTGCATTGCGATGTGTATCGGGGGGTACAAACCGCTCCGCGCCCGCATGGACAGGGGCGGGGTTTTTTGGTCTATCGGCGCGCAATCCCTATATGAGCCCGTGTCGCCCTTGGTAATTCGATTGGTAAGGCGATGCGGCGTCGCCGCTTATTTCAAAGATGAGGCCGACCATGCAATTGCGCGACGAAATGATCACCGTGTTCGGGGCGTCCGGCTTCATCGGCCGCTATCTGGTGCGCCGCCTGGCCAAGGCCGGCTACCGGGTGCGCGCCGCCACGCGCCGCCCGCATCTGGCCAATGAGCTGCGCCCCATGGGCGTGGTGGGCCAGATACAGCTGGTGCAGGCCAATCTGAAGGATCGCGCCTCGGTGGAGCGCGCGGTGGACGGCGCCCACGGCGTGATCAATCTGGTGGGCATTCTGGCCGAGGACGGCAAGCAGAGCTTCGAGGCGCTGCAGGCCAAGGGCGCCGGGCTGATCGCCGAGGCCGCCAGGGCCGCCGGTATCGAGCGCATGGTGCAGATCTCGGCCATCGGCGCCGACGCGGACTCCAAATCGAAATACGCAAAGACCAAGGCGCTGGGCGAACAGGCCGTCCGCGAGGCGATCCCCGGCGCGGTGATCCTTCGCCCCTCCATCGTGTTCGGCCCGGAAGACCAGTTCTTCAACAAATTCGCTGACATGGCCCGCTTCGCGCCGGCCCTTCCCCTGATCGGCGGCGGCAAGACGAAGTTTCAGCCGGTCTATTGCGATGATGTGGCCGAATGCGCGGTGAAGGCTCTGGAAATGGATGAGGCGCGCGGGCGCACCTATGAGCTGGGCGGGCCGGGGATCTACACCTTCAAGGAGATCCTGGAATTCATCATGGCGACCACGCGCCGCCAGAGAATCCTGCTGCCGATTCCCTTCCTGGCCGCCGGCGGCATGGGCCTGATGGGCGAGCTCACCGGCAAGCTGCCCTTCGTGCAGCCCTTCCTGACCCGCGATCAGGTGAAATTGCTCAAGACCGACAATGTGGTGGGCGTAACCGGCGAGGATTTCGGGACGATCGAGGATTTCGGCGTCGAGCGCGAGAGCATCGAAGCAATCGTGCCCGCCTATCTGGAGCGCTACCGCAAGGGCGGCCAGTTCGCTGAAGAAAACGAGCGCGTCTGATTGAAGCCCCTGGAAAGGCGAGTGACATGAGCAGCGAAGAGCCGAAATTTCCCGGCTGGCGCGGCACCACGATTTTGTGCGTGCGCAAGTCCGGCAAGGTCGCCCTGGCCGGCGACGGTCAGGTCTCCATCGGCAACACCGTGATGAAGGCCACCGCCAAAAAGGTGCGGCCGCTGGCCGGCGGCAAGGTGATCGCCGGGTTCGCCGGCGCAACCGCCGACGCCTTTGCTCTGTTTGAGCGCCTGGAAGGCAAGCTGGAGACCCATTCCGGTCAGCTGGCGCGCTCCTGCGTGGAGCTGGCGAAAGACTGGCGCACCGACCGCTATATGCGCCGGCTGGAGGCGATGCTCATCGTCGCCGACAAGGATGAGAGCTTTGTCCTCACCGGCGCCGGCGACGTGCTGGAGCCCGAAGACGGCATCGCCGCCATCGGGTCAGGCGGCAATTACGCCCTCGCCGCGGCGCGCGCCCTGATGGAGTATGAAGACGAAGCCGAGACCATCGCGCGCAAGGCCATGAAGGTCGCCAGCGATATCTGCATCTACTCCAACAATAATCTCACCATCGAGACGCTTTAGCCGGCGGACTCGCCGCCAGCCGAAGATCGTCGAGCTTTCAGGGCGCCAGCCCCGGCGGCCCTAACCTTTCAGGGCGGCGGTCTGCTTGTCGCAGAGTTCAGACACGCCTTTGCGGGCGAGCGCGAAGAGCTGGTCGAACTGCTCAGGCGCCATCGGGCGGTCCTCGGCGGTGGCCTGAACCTCGATGACGCCGCCTTCAGCGCTGAGCACGAAATTGGCGTCGGTCTGGGCGATGCGGTCTTCCTCGTATTCCAGATCCAGGCGCGCCTCGCCGGAGATCAGGCCGCAGCTCACTGCGGCGAGCTGGGCGTGGACCGGATCGGTTTTCAGAACGCCTTCTTCCTTGAGATACCCCACCGCCTGTTTCAGGGCGAGCCAGGCGCCGGTGATGGAGGCGGTGCGCGTGCCGCCGTCTGCCTGCAGCACGTCGCAGTCGATCAGGATCTGGCGTTCGCCCAGGACTTTCAGATCGACGCAGGCGCGAAGGGACCGCCCGATCAGGCGCTGTATCTCCTGGGTGCGGCCGGAGACCTTGCCGCCGGTCACTTCGCGGCGGGTGCGCGTGTGGGTGGCGCGCGGCAGCATGGAATACTCCGCCGTCACCCAGCCCTTGCCCTGACCGCGCAGCCAGGGCGGTGTGGTGTCGTCCACGCTGGCGGTGCACAAGACGTGGGTGTTCCCGCATTTTACAAGGCAGGACCCCTCGGCGTAGGGGTTGAACCCCATTTCAAAGCGAATGTCGCGAAGGGCGTCGGGCTTGCGGCCGTCGGGGCGCATGGGCGATCTCCTGAAAACTGTTGCGGGCCTTGCTACTCCGTTCCGCGCGCCGGTCAAGCCGGGCCTGGCGGCGTCAGCGCGGACGCATTGCTAAGGCGGGCGGACGTGACTACCTCTTGAAGCATGGACGACCCACTTCGCCCGGTTACCGGACTCCAGGCTCTGGACGCGCGCTCGCGCCGGCTTTTTCGCGAGCTCGTGGAGACGTATCTGGCCACCGGGGAGCCGGTGGGCTCTCGCACCCTGTCGAAAACCAGCGGGCTGACCCTGTCGCCCGCCTCCATCCGCAACACCATGGCCGACTTGGCGCAGGCGGGACTCTTGAGCGCGCCGCACGCCTCGGCCGGGCGCATGCCCACCCATGCCGGGCTTCGGCTGTTCGTGGACGGGCTGTTGCAGATCGGCGATCTGGACAGCGATGAACGCCGCGATATCGAGGACCGGGTGAGCGCCGCCGGGCGCCGGCCGGAAGAAGTGCTGTCTGAAGCCTCCGCGCTTCTGTCGGGCCTGGCCGGAGGCGCAGGCCTTGTGGCGAGCGCCGAAGCCGATGCGCCGCTGCGCCATGTGGAGTTCGTCAATCTGTCGCCTACCGAAATCCTCGCCGTTCTGGTGAGTGAGGACGGCGGGGTGGAGAACCGGCTCATGCGCGCGCCCATCGGGCTGCCGCCGGCCGCGCTCATCGAGGCGGGCAATTATCTCTCCGCGCGGCTGCGCGGGCGCACCCTGGCTGAAGCGCTGAAAGAAATCGGCGAAGAGATCGCCAGCAAGCGCGCCCAGCTCGACGGCGCCGCTTCGAGCCTGGTGGAGCAGGGTCTCGCCGACTGGGGCGGGCCGGAAAGCCGCACCCTCATCGTGCGCGGTCAGGGCCGCCTTCTTGAAGCGGTGCAGGCGGCGGAAGATCTGGAGCGCGTGCGGCTGCTGTTTGACGATATCGAGCGCAAGGAGGGCCTTCTGGCGCTTCTGGACGAGGCGCGGTCGGGCAAGGGCGTGCGCCTGTTCATCGGGTCTGAGAATCCGCTGTTTTCGCTCTCGGGCTCCAGCGTTATCGTCGCTCCCTATCGCAACCGCGACAACCGGATCATCGGCGCGCTGGGGGTCATCGGGCCGACCCGGCTGAACTATGCGCGGGTCATTCCGCTGGTGGATTACACCGCCCAGGTGGTGGGCAAGCTGATCGCCGGCGGGCGATGACCCCTTGACCTTTTGGTCCTTCGACTTGATCTAGCCATCCATGACCCAGGATAACGCAAAACCCGACACCAACCCCGATGGCGCCACTGAAGATTCTCCCGAGAGCGAGGCTGCGCGCACCGGCGCGGACGCGCCGCTGGGCGAAGACGAGCGGCCCGATCAGCTTGAGGCCGAACACCAGAGCGACGCCCCGCCGCAGGAGCCTGGCCCCGAGGCCCAGCTTGACGAGGCGCGGGACAAGCTGCTTCGCGCCTACGCCGAGATGGAGAACACCAAGAAGCGCGCCCAGCGCGACGTGAAGGACGCGCGTGAATACGCCGTCACCGGATTCGCGCGCGACATGCTGGACGTGGCCGACAATCTCGCCCGGGCGCTCGCCAGCATTGACGACGAGGCCAAGCAGAGCGCCGGCCCGGCCTTCGCCACGCTGATCGAAGGCGTAGAGCTCACCGAAAAGCGCCTCGCCACGACGCTGGAGCGCCACGGCGTCAAGAAAGTCGAGCCGAGCCCGGGCGACCCGTTCAACGCCAATCACCATCAGGCCGCCGCTCAAGTGCCCGCCGACCAGCCCAAGGGCGCGGTGGCTCATGTGATGCAGCCCGGCTACGTCATCGGCGAGCGCACCCTGCGCGCCGCCATGGTGGTGGTGAGCGCCGGCCCTGCTGAAGGCGGCGGCGGGACCAAGCCCCAGGACAAGCCGGACGCGCCCCAGGGCGGCACGGGCGGCGGCGTGGATGTGAGCGCTTAAAGGCGCGCACACCCGTTGCGGCACAACAAAAAAGGGCGGCCCCGTCGGAGCCGCCCTTTTCGTGTCTGCAAGGCGCCTAAAGCCTAGCGGCGCCCGGCGGTGCGGGCCTGGCCGTTCTGCCACCAGGTGGAGCCGTTGCGGTAATCTTCATACCAGTAGCGGCCCGAATACTGATCGTAATACAGCTCGGAATGGTTGGGGTTGTTGGCGTTGTGTCCGCAGCCGCCGGGGCGGTTGCAGCCCACGACCGCGCCGCCGGCGGCGCCGAGGCCTGCGCCGATGAGCGCCCCGGTCTGGGCGTTGCCGGACCCGACATTATTGCCGATGACCGCACCCGCGAGCGCGCCGGCGCCGGCGCCGATGGCGGCGCCCTGGACGCCTTGATTGGTGGCGCACGCGCTCAAGGCGAGCGGCGCGATGGCGAGTAGTGCGAGCTTGCGGATCATGGCGAACTCCTTTGAAGCGCAATGGGACGGACCCCTGCGGTCCGTTGCATGGACGTTATTCAAAACCATCGCGGCTGAATTGAGGCTGAACGTTACTCCGCCGCGCGCTCGCAGAGCTTCGCCGCGACCGCCACCAGCTGATCCAGGATCACAGGCTTGGCCAGGTATTCGTTCGCGCCGGCCGTGACCGCCGATTCGCGTGCGCCGGCCATGGCGTGAGCGGTGAGCAGGAGAATCGGTATGTCGCGAACCGATGCGTTCATGGCGCGGATCGCGCGAATGGCGTCCTCGCCGCTCATGCCCGGCATTTCGCAGTCCATGATGATCAGATCGAACGGTTCTTCATGGAGCCGCTTCAAGGCCGCCTCGGCGCCGGTCTTCGAGCAGATGCGCCAGCCGTGCAGACCCAGCGCCCGCTCCACCACTTCGCGATTGACGCCGTTATCCTCCACCAGAAGCGCGCAACGCCGGGGAACAACGCCCCCCGGCCCGCCGACCGCGATCGTGTCGGCCGCGCGCACCTCGCCGGGGGCGGCCGGGGTGAACGGCAGGGTCAGGCGGAAAAGCGCGCCGCCTTCGGGCGCGTCTCCCACCTCCAGCGCGCCGCCGGCGAGGGCGGCGAGATCCCGGGCGATGGACAATCCGAGCCCGGCGCCTTCATGGCCGCGAGACCGCGAGCCGTCGCCCTGACGGAAGCGTTCAAAGATCGCGGCGCGCATGGCGTGCGGCACGCCCGGGCCGCTGTCGCGCACCTCGAAGATCATGGCCCCGCTCTCGGCGTGCGCGGCGATCACGACGCCGCCGGTTTCGGTGAACTTGGCGGCGTTTCCGGCGAGATTGACCAGAATCTGACGCGTGCGTCGCGGGTCGGCCAGGAACGGGGTGTCCGCGCCGGCGCCGGGCTCGATGCGCAGGCTGAGGTCGTTTTGCAAACAGACGCCGCGGATCGCTTCGCCCGCCGCCTCGGCCATGGCGCGCGCCGTGACCGGCTCGGGCTCCAGGCTCAATCGCCCGGCTTCGACCCTGGCCAGGTCCAGCACGTCTTCAATGAGACCCAGCAGTGACCGGCCCGACGCCAGAATCGTCTCCACCGCGCGGCGCTGCTGCGCGTCCAGCTCGGTGAGGGCCAGGACCTGGGCCATGCCCAGCACGCCGTTCAGCGGGGTGCGGATTTCGTGGCTCATATTGGCCAGAAACTGCGACTTGATCTGGTTGGCCGACAGCGCCTCGTCGCGGGCGGCGCGCAGAGCTTCGTCCTGCTCCACCCGTTCGGTGACGTCGCGTTGGACCGCGATCCAGTAGCGATACCGGCCGTCTGCGTCCACGACCGGCTTGATGTCCATCTCGATCCAGAACGCGCGCCCGTCCTTGGTGTAGTTTTTCAGGATCTCGCGCACGGGCCGCCAGGCGTCCAGCGCCGTGCGGATCGCGGCCAGCGCCGCTCGGTCCACATCCTCGCCCTGGAGAAAGCGCGGGGTCTGGCCCACCGCTTCGTCAAACGTGTAGCCGGTCGTGCGCGTGAACGCGTCATTGACCCAGACGATACGCGGGCCCGGCCGGTCGACCGGCCGAGCTTCGGTGATCACCACCGAATCGCGCACATGGTCGCCAAGGGCGGCTGTAAGGGCCTTCAGATCCATTTCGACGCCTTGCTGAGCCTGTTCACCATAAGTGACGTTATGCCGAGTTCGCTCAGGGCGCCAAACGGCATATGCCGTCCGCCGGCGGCTCACACCGGGCTTACGGCGTCACGCGCCGCAAGGTGAGATTGATGCGGCCGGGCCGCCAGTCTTCCGGCAGGAGCGTCGACGTGCCGGGATAGATCCGGTCCACCCCGTGATGACAGGCCCGCGCCGTCCCGCCCAGAACCACAACGTCGCCGGAGTTCAGGATGAAAGAGGCGGTGGAATCCTTGCGCGACGGCCCGCCCAGGCGAAAGCGCGCCCGGTCGCCCAGTGAGACCGAGACCACCGGCGCGTTCACCGCCTGCTCGTCATTGTCCACGTGAAGGCCCATGCGCGCGTCCGGTCCGTACCAGTTCACAAGGCAGGCCTGTGGCGGATCGGGCCAGCCGGACACCGCCTCCCACAGGTCCAGAAGCGCAAGGGGCATGGCCGGCCAGGCCTCGCCGGTGACCGGATGGGCGGGCTCGTAGCGATAGCCCCTGTCCTTGTCGGTGATCCATCCAAGCGGGCCGAAATTGGTCATGCGTACAGACAGCGGCTTGCCGGTGCGCGGCATTGCGGGCTGGTAGAGCGGGCTCCGGGCTACGCCGGCGAGCACGGCGTCCACCAGCGACGCCTGCTGGGGCCGCAGCAAGCGTTCCGGTAGAAGTCTGAAGCCGTCAGGCGGGGTGAAACGTGTCGGGGACATGGCGAACCGTATGGCGCAAGCGTCGCGAAAGCCTAACCGCGCACGGCGGAGAGGAAAACGATTCTCCTGTTCGCCCTTGCGCCCTCCCGCTCGCCTTCCTAAATCGCCTCATGACGCGCAAGGACATAAAGTCTGCGTGAACTTTTGAAATTTGCTCCGGGCTCGTCCCGGGCGTTTTGTGCAGTAACAGACGTCAAGTCGGGGGGCGGCCCCCGAATCGCCGGAGCGCTTCGGGCCCCGGCTATCCGCCCGCCCCGCCGAAACAAGGAGACTGAAGACACCATGAGCAAGGTTATCGGAATCGACCTCGGGACCACCAATAGCTGCGTCGCGGTCATGGACGGCGACAGCGCGAAGGTGATCGAAAACGCCGAAGGCATGCGCACCACGCCCTCCGTGGTCGCTTTCACCGAAGACGGTGAGCGCCTGATCGGCCAGCCGGCCAAGCGCCAGGCGGTGACCAACCCGGACCACACCTTCTTCGCCATCAAGCGCCTGATCGGGCGCACCATGGCCGACCCGACGGTGAAAAAAGATAAGGACATGGTGCCTTACGCGATCGTCGAGGGCGCCAATGGCGACGCCTGGGTCCAAGGCCGCGACAAGAAATACGCACCCAGCGAAATCTCCGCCTTCATCCTGCAAAAGATGAAGGAAACCGCCGAGAGCTATCTGGGCGAAAAGGTCGAGAAGGCCGTCATCACGGTTCCGGCCTACTTCAACGACGCCCAGCGTCAGGCCACCAAGGACGCCGGCAAGATCGCCGGGCTTGAAGTGCTGCGCATCATCAACGAGCCCACCGCGGCCGCGCTCGCCTACGGCCTGGATAAGGGCGACAGCCGCACCATCGCAGTCTACGACCTTGGCGGCGGCACGTTCGACGTCTCTGTTCTGGAGATCGGCGACGGCGTCTTCGAGGTGAAGGCCACCAATGGCGACACCTTCCTGGGCGGTGAAGACTTCGACCTGCGCATCGTCGAGTACTTCGCCGACGAGTTCAAAAAGGACCAGGGGATTGATTTGCGCAAGGACAAGCTGGCCCTTCAGCGCCTGCGCGAAGAGGCCGAGAAGGCCAAGAAGGAACTGTCCAGCGCCACCTCCTATGAGGTGAACCTGCCCTTCATCACCGCCGACGCGTCAGGCCCCAAACACCTGAACATGAAGCTATCGCGCGCCAAGCTGGAAAGCCTGGTGGAAGACCTGGTGAAGCGCACGATCGAGCCGTGCAAGGCCGCGCTGAAAGACGCCGGCGTGTCGGCCTCCGACATTGACGACGTGGTTCTGGTCGGCGGCATGACCCGCATGCCCAAGGTTCAGGAAGCGGTGAAAGGCTTCTTCGGCCGTGAGCCCCATAAAGGCGTGAACCCGGACGAGGTCGTGGCCATGGGCGCCGCGATCCAGGCCGGCGTTCTGCAAGGCGACGTGAAAGACGTGCTGCTGCTCGACGTGACCCCGCTTTCGCTGGGCATTGAGACGCTGGGCGGCGTGTTCACCCGCCTCATCGACCGCAACACGACTATCCCGACCAAGAAGTCGCAGACCTTCTCCACCGCCGATGACAACCAGACCGCCGTGACGATCCGGGTGTTCCAGGGCGAGCGCGAGATGGCTGCTGACAACAAGATGCTGGGCCAGTTCGATCTTGTCGGCATTCCGCCGGCTCCGCGCGGCATGCCGCAGATCGAGGTGACGTTCGATATCGACGCCAACGGCATCGTGAACGTGTCCGCCAAGGACCAGGCCACAGGCAAGGAGCAGGTGATCCGCATCCAGGCCTCGGGCGGTCTGTCGGACTCCGACATCGAGCAGATGGTCAAGGACGCCGAGACCAACGCGGACTCCGACAAGAAGCGCCGTGCGCTGGTCGACGCCAAGAACACCGCCGAGGCGCTGGTTCACCAGACCAACTCCCAGGTCACCGAGTTCGGCGACAAGCTGAACCCGGCCGACAAGGAAGCCATCGAAACCGCGGTCAAGGAGCTGGAAGAGGTCAAGGACGGCGAAGACGTCGAGGCCATCCAGCAGAAATCCCAAGCCCTTCAGCAGGCCGTGATGAAGCTGGGTGAGGCGATGTACGCCGCGCAGCAGTCCGGCGGCGAGGCGCCTGAGGGCGGTGAAGGCGCCTCCAAGGAAGACGAAGGCGTCGTCGACGCGGAATTCACCGAGGTGAAGGACGACGATGACGGCGACAGCGACGAGAAGAAAAGCGCCTAAGCGCGCCGTCTCGCGATAACGCGGCCCCGTCCCGACCCCGGGGCGGGGCCGCATCGCTTCGGCCGGATACTGCAGACGGCCAAGCGTGTGGACCATGAAGGCTCGCGTCATCCTCGCTCCCTGCCCAAACCGGGCAGGGTCGGGGTGGGGGGCGCGACCGCCAGCCATTGCGGCTCCGGATTCGGACCGCCTCACCCCACCCCGGCTCTCTCCTGACAAGCGGAGGGGGATCCTCAAGACGCCCGCCGCGCATGGCGACCGGGCGATGAGCCGAACGGGATGTTTACCGACCGATGAGCAAGCGCGACTATTACGAAGTTCTGGACGTGGACAAGGGTGCGGACGCAAAGGCGGTCAAGAGCGCCTATCGCAAGCTCGCCATGCAATACCACCCCGATAAAAACCCGGGCGACGCCGAGGCCGAGGCCAAATTCAAGGAAGTGGGCGAGGCCTATTCGGTGCTCTCCGACGCCGACAAGCGCGCCGCCTATGACCGCATGGGCCACGCAGCGTTCAGCCAGGGCGGCGGCGGACAGGGTCCGTTCGGCCAGGGCGGCTTCGGCGGCGGGTCGGCGGCTGACTTCGCCGACATCTTCGAGCAGGTCTTCGGCGACGCGTTCGGCATGGGCCGCGGCGCACGCGGCGGCGGCGGACGGCGCGCCGGCCCGGCGCGCGGCTCTGATCTTCGCTATGACATGGAGATCACGCTGGAGGAGGCGTTCCACGGCAAGGATTCCGATATCCGCATCCCCACCACGGTCGCCTGCGAGCGCTGCTCCGGCGACGGTGCGGAGCCGGGCACCGGCGTGACCACGTGCGAGACCTGTTCCGGCGCGGGCCGGATCCGGCGCACCCAGGGCTTCTTCACCATGGAGCAGGCCTGCCCCACCTGCGGCGGGCGCGGCCAGTACGTGGAGACGCCGTGTCAGGAGTGCGACGGCGCGGGCCGGGTGCGCAAGATGCGCGATCTGCGCATCCAGATTCCCGCCGGCGTCGAGGACGGCATGCGGATCCGCCTGGCCGGCGAGGGTGAGGCGGGCGCGCGCGGCGGACCGCGCGGCGATCTCTATATCTTCATCTCGGTCCTGCCCCACGAGCTGTTCGAGCGCGACGGGCCCAATCTCTACTGCCGGGCGCCGGTGCCCATGGTCACCGCGGCGCTGGGCGGCGAGATCGACGCACCCACGATCGAGGGCGGCAAGGTCAAGATCACCATTCCCGACGGCGCCCAGACCGGCGAGCGCATGCGTTTGCGCCACAAGGGCATGAGTCGAGTGAACACCGGCGGCGCGCGCGGCGACATGTATGTGGAGCTGTTTGTCGAGACCCCGCGCAAGCTCACCGAGCGCCAGCGCGAAATCCTGCGCGAGTTCTGCGACATCTCCGGCGACGGCTGCAATCCGGAAAGCGACGGCTTCTTCAAGAAGGTCAAACGCTTCTGGAACGATGTGCGCGGCGACGACGAGGCGGTGTAGGCGTGACGCTCCGCTGCGGCGTCGCCGTGGCCGGTGCGCCCGCCGGCTGATCGTGTCGCAACACCGCGTGTCAGGCGCTCAGTCCGGATGAAAACCCGTATGAGAGATCAGATCTAGGCCGCCTTCTTCACGGCCTTGCGCCCGGCGTGATCGCGCATGAAGGCTTTCATCTTCGGGGCGATCTCTTCGCGGAAGCGGCGGCCGTTGAAGACGCCGTAATGGCCGACGCCGGGCTGGACATAGTCCTCGCGCAGCGTGTCGGGCAGGCTTGAACACAAGGTGTGCGCCGCCTGGGTCTGGCCGATGCCGGAGATGTCGTCGTTCTCGCCCTCGACGGTGAGCAGGGCCACGTCGGTGATGGCCTCGGGACGCACGGCGCGATCACGCACTTTCATGTTTCCGAGCGCCAGCTTGTGCTCCTGGAACACGTCGGAGATGGTCTGCAGGTAGAATTCCTCGGTCAGGTCCATCACCGAAAGATATTCGTCATAGAAGTCGCGATGGCGATCCGCGCTGTCGCCGTCGCCGTCGATCATCTGATTGAAGAAGCGCCAGTGGGCGTCCACGTGGCGATCATAATTCATGTTGATGAAGCCGGTCAGCTGCAGGAAGCCTGGATACACGCGGCGCATGCCGCCCGGATACACAGCCGGGACGGTCTGGATCAGATTGTCCCGGAACCACTCGAACGGGCGCTCTTCAGCCAGCGTGTTGGGCACGGTGGGCGATTTGCGCGCATCGATGGGCGAGCCCATGAAAGTCATGGAGGCCGGGCGCGCCGCGTCGCCGTCTTCGGCCATGAGCGCGACGGCCGCAAGCGTCGGCGGGCCGGGCTGGCACACGGCGACGACGTGCACGTCCTCGCCCAGCGCCGTGATCATTTCGCGCACATACTCGACATAATCGTCCAGATCGAAGCGGCCTTCATGCACGGGCACATGGCGCGCATCGGTCCAGTCGGTGATGTAGACCTCGGAGTCCGGCAGGAAGGCCTCCACCGTGCCGCGCAAAAGCGTGGCGTGGTGGCCTGACATGGGCGCCACGAATAGGACCTTGGGATCCTTGATCTCGCTCGCCTTCACGCCGCGGGCGCGCGCCAGGGCGGCGCGGTCGCGCTTGAAGTGCCGAAGCTGGCAGAACGGCTTTTCCCAGACGGTTTCGATCTCGGTGTCGATCGGCGACCCATCGAGATCGAACGGGGAGATGTTCCATTCGGGCTTACCGTAATAGCGCGTCAGGCTTTCAAACAGATCGGCCGCCGCCGCCGTGGCGCGCCCCGCCAGCGTGTCGCCGGCCGGATTGAGCGGGCTGCGAAGCCCGCGCCGCGTGGCGTTCGCCGCTGCGCGCCAGGGCTGCATGGCCGCCCGCGTCAGCTCTACAAAGGAATACAGCATCAAAAAAACCTCTCGTCCGCGCGCATTTGCGCTGCAGGCCGCCTTGTTAGATCACGATTGTCCGGGATTTTCCTCTAGAAATTGTTGCAGTCGCGAAGCGAGCTGGTCCGGACGGGTCCCGTGAGGGAAGACGTCGGCGAACTCTCCGTCCCGATCCATGAGGAAAATCAGGGAGCTGTGGTCTACAGTGTAGTCGTTGCTCACCCCGTCGTCCTCGATGCGGGCGTAGAACACACGATAGGCCCGCGCCGCCTCCCGCACCTGCTCGGCGCTTCCCGTCAGGCCCACAAGGCCTTCGGGAAAGGCGTCGGCCTGGACATAGTCGGCGAGCGCCTGCGGCGTGTCGCGCTCGGGGTCTACGCTGATCAGGATGGGTTGAAACGCGGCGCGCTGCTCTTCGTCCAGTCTCGCCAGCGCTGCGTCCATGACCTGCAGCGACAGCGGGCAGACGTCAGGGCAGTAGGTGAAGCCGAAATAGATCAGCATCGCCTTGCCGCGATAGGTCTCGTCGGTGACGGTTTCGCCGTCCTGATTGACCAGGGTGAAGGGTCCGCCGATCTGCGCCTCGCCCGACACCCGCACGGCGCCGGAGCGCGGCCCTGTGTCGTCTGCGCCGCGCGAAACCACCGCCGCGGCGAGCGCGCCGCCTACTATCACCGCCGCGCCGAGGGCGATGGCGGGAAACAGCCAGACTGGACGATTGGACATGGCGGCGCTCCTATTCTCCGATCTGCGTAAGGGCGCCGCGGTTGCGGGCCCCCTTCGGCAGTCTTGCATAAACCAGGACGCCGCCGCTCAGCCAGACGATATTCAGGCTGAACGCCCAGGCCGCGGCGCGGCGTCGGGTGCGCTTTCTGTCACGAGCGCACAGACATCCGCATATATGGGCGGGCGGTTGAGCCGCCGCCACCGCGCCGTGCATCAAGCCCGGCGTAGCGGTCTTGTCCGCGTGTCATATTGCCTCGCGCCAGCCGGACGATTGGACTGTCCTTGGCGATGACCGCGCCATAAGTCTTTATCGGGACGCCCTAGCTCGCGGCGGGCGCCGCCGGTCCGGTTGAGGGGGCCGTGGGGCGATTTTCTTCCGGTGGCGGGGTATGACCATGGTGTCCGAAGACGCCGGCCCTTGAGGAGAGCGATCATGATGGGTCTCGACACCAGCTGGGACCGGCTGTCTCCGGACGCCGACTTCACCCCCATGTTCGGCCGCGTGCGCCTGCGCACGCTGATCCTGTTGCGCTGGATGGCGGTGATCGGACAGACGCTGTGCGTCGGGGTGGTCCATTACGGGCTGGGCTATGAGCTGCCGCTGGGCCTGTGCCTGGGGGTGATCGCGGCGAGCGCCTGGGTGAACGCCTGGTTGTCGCTGGCCATGTCCACCCAGCGTTTCGCCAAGGACTGGGAGGCGTTCGCGCAGCTTGCCTATGACGTGGCCCAGCTCATGGTGCTGCTGGCGCTTACCGGCGGTCTGGTAAACCCGTTCTCTGTGATGCTGGTGGGTCCGGTGGTGATCGCGGTGGCGGCGCTGCCCACCCGCTGGTGGGTGGCGTTGGCGGCCTTTGCGATCGCCGGGTCGATCTCTTTGAGCATCTGGCATCTGCCGCTGCCCTGGGCAGGCGAGGAATCGGTCACCTTGCCGGTGACCTACCGGGTGGGGATATGGACTGCGCTAGCGATCGCGATCGGGTTCACCGCCGTCTACGCCTGGCGGGTGGGCAGCGAGGCGCGGCGCATGGGCACGGCGCTGGCGGCGACCCAGACCGTGCTGGCGCGCGAGCAGCGCCTGTCCGCGCTGGGCGCGCTGTCGGCCGCCGCCGCCCACGAGCTCGGCACGCCTCTGGCCACGATCCAGCTCACCGCCAAGGAGATGCAGCGCGAGGCCAAGGACGATGTGATGCGCGAGGACGCCGCGCTCATCGTTTCTCAGGCCCAGCGGTGCCGCGAGATCCTGCAGCGCCTGTCCCAGACCAAGGACGCTTCGGATGAAATGCACGACCGTGTGGGCTTGCGCGAAGCGATGGAGGAAGCCGCCGCGCCGCTGCAGGGGCTGGGCGCGGTGCTCCATGTGCGCCTTAACCCCAAGGCCGACCCGCAGGACGCCCCGGTGCTCAAGCGGCGGGCGGAGATTCTCTACGCGCTGGGAAACTTCATCGAAAACGCCGTGGACTTCGCGCGCAGCGAGGTGACGGTCTCCGGCGCCTGGAGCGCGGACAGGATCGTGATCACCGTGCAGGATGACGGGCCGGGCTTTCCTCCCGACATTCTGGCCAAGCTGGGCGAGCCCTACATCACCACGCGCCGGGCCGAACCAGGTCATGGCGGGCTGGGGCTGGGCGTGTTCATCGCCATAACCCTGACCGAGCGCGTGGGCGGCGTCGTGGATCTCTCCAACGCGTCCGGAGGCGGCGCGCGCGTCACCATCACCCTGCCGCGAAAAAGTCTGGAGGCCGAGCCCTGGTTTGAACCCAGGCTCGACCCGGTTGGGGAGGGGGCCGTTGATGCGGCCGGTGAGGGGAGCGAGGCCGCCCAAACGCCGTGATGTCTTCGACATGGCGGCGAATTCAGCTAAATGAGGGTCTGAAAACGACTCTTACAGGAGGCCTTCCGCCATGAGCGAGCTGGACCTGCCGGCCGACAAAACCCTCTTGATCGTCGACGACGACGCCCCGTTTCGCACGCGCCTCGAACGCGCCATGGCGGCGCGCGGCTTTGAAATCACCGCTGCGGTGGGATCGGTGGCTGAAGCGGTGCGAATCGCGCGCACCAACCCGCCGGCCTTTGCGGTGGTGGATCTTCGCCTGGAGGACGGCGACGGGCTCGACGTGGTGCGCACGTTGCACAATCACCGCGCCGATTGCCGCGCGGTGATGCTCACCGGCTACGGCAATATCGCCACCGCCGTGGCTGCGGTGAAGTCGGGCGCGGTGGATTATCTGGCCAAGCCCGCCGACGCCGACGACGTGGCCAAGGCCCTGCTGGCGCGCCCCGACGCCAAGCCGGAACCGCCGGAAAATCCCATGAGCGCGGACCGGGTCCGCTGGGAGCACATCCAGCGCGTCTTCGAGCTGTGCAATCACAATGTCTCCGAGACCGCCCGGCGGTTGAACATGCACCGGCGCACGCTGCAGCGCATCCTCGCCAAGCGCGCCCCGCGCTAGGGGCGGGGCGATCGGCTTCACCCATCTTCGGGTGAAGCCGATCGCCCGCCCGTGCGCGCCCGCGTGTCCGCGTCGGCCTCTTCAGGCTGGGCACCTTCCTGCAGGCTCTCATCGCGCACAGGCTGATTGGAGGCCCCGCCTTCCGGGCGGCGCGAGGGCGGCTCGGCCCAGTCGGGCGGCGCGCTGTCACGCTGGGTCTCATCGGACTGTTCACGCGTGCGTGGCAGGGCATAGGGATGTTCGGCCTGCAACCAGCCGATCATCTGTTCGCGCACATGGCAACGCAGATCCCAGGCGCGCGAACTGGTCGAGGCGCTGGCCAGGGCGCGCACGGTAAGGGTGGTCTCGTCGGACTCGATGACCTGCAGCACGCTGGACTGGCGGTCCCACAGATCCGCCTCGTCGAGAATCTCGTCGAGCTTCTCGCGCATCTCCTGAATCGGGGCGCGATAGTCCACCCGCCAATAGATCGACCCGAGAATGGCCGCCTGGGTCTTGGTCCAGTTCTGGAACGGAGTGGAGGAGAAATAGGTCAGCGGCACCACCAGCCTGCGCCAGTCCCAGAGCCGGATCACCACGTGAAACAGGCCGACCTCCTCGATCCAGCCCCATTCGCCCTCGACCACCACCGCGTCTTCAATGCGGATCGGCTGGGAGAAGGCGATCTGCAGCCCGGCGACCAGATTGGCCAGGACCGGCTGGGCGGCGACCCCGATGACGATTCCTGCGACGCCCGCCGAGGCGAAGAGGGAGACGCCGACATTGCGAAGATCGGGGATCGACAACAGCGCCATGGACAGCGCGACGAATGCGATTGCGAACACCCAGATGCGCCGGATGATGGTGAGCTGGGTCGCCCGGGAGCGGGCGTGCAGATTGTCGCTGGCGCTGGTGTCTAGCCGGGCGTTCCAGCTCTTGAAGACAGCATCGCCCGCCGTGCCGACCGCCCAGCCCAGCGCAATTACTCCGAGCACACGGATGACGGTGGCCGCCAGCGAGTCCATCTCGCCGGGCAAGGTGACGGCAGGAAGCGCAAGCGCGCCGGCGAAAGCGAAGCCGGCGATCAGCACTGGCGTGCGCGCCCGCTTCATAGCCGCCCTCAAGGCGGTGCGCTGACGCTCGCCGAAGGAAAGGCGCAACACCAGATACAGCACGCCGATGAGCATCAGCGCGCCCAGAGCGACGCTGGCCCAGCCTTGCGGTGACAACCCTTGCGCGGCGTCGGCGGCGGCCTCGGCGGTCCTGGCCGCTTGGGCCGCGGCTTCGCCGGCCAGCCCGGTGCCTTCCGCCGTGCCTTCCGCCGTGGCTCGCCCTGCGCCTTGGCCGATGCGAGCCGGGTCCGCTGGGCCCGGCGAATTCAAGACGGCGGCGAGGGCGGCGCGCATGATCGGTCCTTTCCGGTGAGGGGGTGCATGTGGCGGTGGGGCGTGACGATTATCTTGCGGGGGCAATGCCCCGGCCCGCCGCTGCGTTCCGCACGGGGCCGATTGTGCGCCGGGGGTGAGAGCGTTTTGGCCGGCCAGTGTGTGGCCATAGCGCATCACGATCGGCCGCCTGACCGGACCGGCGCGGAACTTCGCGGAGCGCGGGGGTGTTGCGACACCCTGTACACATCCAGACCCACTCGGGGGGTGAAAGCGATGCGCTCCTACACGCTGATTACCGCGCCTGACGTGCCCGCCTGTCACAAGGCGCGCGCCTATTTGCGTTGGCGTAACATCCCGTTTGCTGAAAAGCCGGCCACCGTTCTGGTGGCGCGCGCGGAGATCCGGCCGCGCCTGCGCACCATCGGCGCGCCGCTTCTGGTGTCGTCGGATCACCATGCCTGGGACGACACCCGTGATATCGCCGACCGGCTCGACGATGCGGCGCCCGGAGATCCCTTGCGGCCGGACTCCATCGCGGCGCGCTTTGCGTGCGATCTGATCGAAGCGTGGGCCGACCAGCGCCTGGCGCCGGCGGCGGCCTTCCTCTTGTGGATCACCGAGCCCGACGCGGCGTCCGGACGCCTGGCGAAAACCGCCTGGCCCGACGACTCTGGTCCCCAGCCGCGCCGCACGGCGCGCCTTATCGGACGCAGGCTGGTGCGCCAGCTTGAAGGGTACGGGCTCGAGATCTCCCGCCGCGCCATGGTGGAGGATCAGCTGCGCGCCGCCCTTGGCGCAGCGGAAGAGGCGCTTTGCGCCTCGGACTTCCTGTTCGGCGCGCGCCCCACCACGGCTGATTGCGCCTTCTTCGGCGTGGTGCAAACCCTGAACGCCAGCGAGATCGGCCGCACGCTGCTGGCCGAGCATCCACGGTTGGAGAGCTGGAAGGCGCGCGTCGCCGGCCCCGACGATCCCGGCCGCGGCGCGTTGCGCCGGGTCAGTTCCAATCCGGTCGCTTCGCTCAGCCTTCAGCGCATGGCTGCGCGAGAATTCCTGCCCGAGGCGCTGGAGGCCAGCGACGCGGTCGCCAGGTGGGCCGCAGACAACCCCGGCCATCTGGTCTTGCCGCGCTCGGTGGGTCGCGCACGCGACAGCGAACGCCAGTTGCGTCCCGCCGACGCCTGGCTTGTGGCCCGGCTGAGAACCCTGCTGGGGCCCGTGGAGGTCGTCGAGGACGCCGAGACCTATCGCCTGCTCAAGGCGCTGGGGCTTCTGGCCCTGCGTGATTTTCAGCCTCGCCGCGGCATCGGGCGCCGCCACCATCGTCTGGAGATGGATATGGCCGATACCGCCGATCCGGGCGGCGACGCGCGCTCGGCCGGTGCGGTGCGCCAGGTGCGCGAGTCCCTTGAAGAGGCCGAACGCGCCGCCGTCGAAGCGGGCGAAATCGCGGATCTTGTAAGCGGCTAGGGGTCCTCGACGTTGCCCAAAGGCGACGCTCCGGCTCCGGCCGCCCCCACGATCCGGCGCCGATCTTGAACCTGCGGCTCCGGTGCGCCTTTATGGCGCCGGGGGACGCCATGGACGATCAGAGCCGCTTCAAGACCTTTTACGCGCCGCGCTCCGGCGAGGCCTCCGGGCCCAGCGCGGCTGGCGATGCGTTCTGCCCGCCGCCGACACGGCCGGGTCAGACGCTGATTGATCTGGTGGTGGGGCTGTCCATGCGCGCGGCCCTGGCCGTGCAATATTTCATGTGGGCCGCGGACAACGCCGGCGGCGGCGGCAACTGGCGCAGCTGGACTGAGCCTGAGCCGGGTCTTGTGGCGGCCGCGGGGGTCTGGACGCTGGGCTGGGTCGATCCCGCCCTCGCCGCGTTTGTATTGCTCAGCGCCGCCCTGGTGCTGGGTCTGTCTTTAAGCTTCGGCCTGCTGACAAGGCTCGCCGGGCTGCTCACCGCCGCAGGCGCGCTGTGGTACGCGCTCTTTGTGCTTCCTCCCGCCTGGCCCGGGGCGCTGGCCTGGGGCGCGCTGGGTCTCTACCTGGCCTTACGCGGCGCGGGTCCAGCCTCCATCGACTGGTCTCTGGCGCGTCTGTCGCGGCTGGGATAAGCGCGCGCACCTTGAACCCGCAAGCCGGGCATGGCTTTGTACGCGAAGACCCTGTTTGCGACCCCAAGCCCCCGGAAGCGCCCATGCTCGTCTACCGCAATGTCGCGACCGTCATGGCGGCGATGATCTTCCTTCAGGTCGCCGCCGGCAGCCTCCATGTCGCCTTGCCTCTGGCCATGGATGCCGCCGACTGGTCGGCGGTGGCCATCGGGGCGGTGGTGGCGTCCTACGCCGCGGGCTTCATGGCCGGCGCCTGGACCGCGCCCTGGGTGATTCGCACAATCGGCCATATCCGCGCCTACGCCGCCTATGCCGGCGGCGGCGCGGCGGTGACGCTGATGCTGGCTCTTGGGTCCGACTTCGCCTTTTGGACCCTCGTCCGCTTCGGCTTCGGGATGTGTGCGGCCGGGATTTTCGCCGTGTCGGAAAGCTGGATCGCCGACGCGACCCCGTCGGAGCGGCGCGGCGCGGTGATCAGCGTCTACCAGATCCTGGGCCGGGCCGGCCTCATCGCGGGTCCTTTCCTGGTCGCACTGCCGCCCTTCGACCTCACCGACGGCTTCATCATCGCGGGCATTTTCCTGTCGTTGTCGTTGGTGCCCATCGTCTTCACGCGGCGCAGCCAACCCGCCCTTCCGCAGAGCGAGACCGCTTCGCCGCTGCGCCTGTTCGACATTGCGCCGTCAGCGGCCGCGGCGGTGTTCGTGGCCGGGGTGGTCAATTCGGGATTGCTGGCCTTCATCCCCATCTGGGCTGAAGGCCTCACCCCCGGCTTCAGCGGCGAGGCAGGCGTCGGCGCCGCCGCGGTTGTCGTGGCGGTGGTGTACTTTTTCTCGATCCTCACCCAGTGGCCCGCCGGGGTGATCTCCGATCGGTTCGACCGGCGCCTGGTGATCGCGACGCTTGCGGCCCTGGCCGCGCTGGCCGCCCTAGTGCTCGCCGTCGTGCCCTCGCCCAGTCTTCTGACCGGTGCGTTGCTCGCCGGCGCCTGGGGGGCGGCGTCGCTGGCCTATTACGGCGTCGCCGTGGCCCACGCCGCCGACCGTTCGCGGGTGGAGGAGCTGCCTTCCATCGCGTCGGGGCTGCTGCTGGTGTGGGCGGCCGGGTCCATCGCGGGACCGATCCTGGCGGGCCTGGCCTGGGCCGGGCCGCTGGGGGCGACGGGGCTGTTTCTCTTCGCCGCGGTGTTCAGCGCGATCCTGTGTGCGGGCATGTTGGTGCGCCGCCGCCAGCGCGACCCTGTGAAGGAGGCCGATCGCGAACACTTCGTCTACTTGTCCGCCACCTCCAGCGAGTTGGCCGAGATCGAAGCGCCTGAAACCGATGAGGCCGGAGCGCGCGAACCTTGGTGAGCGTCATCGCCATTCTTCTGCCCGCCATCGCCGGCGCCCTTGCGGCGCTGGTGATGCGCGAGCGCCTTCGCGCGCTGGGATGGCTGTCCTGGCTGGGCTGGACCCTGCTGGGCGCGGGCGCGCCGGTGCTCACCGGACAGGTCGCTGCGCTTGTGGTGGTGGAACAGGCGGCGGACGGCGTGGTCTCCAGCCAGGCCGCCGATCTTGTGCAGCTGCTTCTGGCGGCCGGCCTCTCCGGCGGGCTGGGCTGGGCCGCGGGTGCGCTGAGCATGCGCTTCACCGGCGCTCCGCCCCGCGACGAGTCCTAGATCAGGTTCCGGATCCGGCTGTGGCGCAGGCCTTCGACCAAAGGCCACCCTCATGGTGCGTTGCGCGTGACGGCGCGGGTGTTATAACCCGCCGCGAACGCCCCCCGCACGCGCCGTTCGGCCGCGTGTCCCATGCATGTCCTGCGAGAGCATCGGATTTTCCATGAATATTCACGAGCATCAGGCCAAAGCCCTTCTGAAATCCTTCGGCGCCCCGGTGGCCGACGGCGTCGCCGTCTTCTCTGCGGAGGAGGCCGTGAAGGCCGCCGACCAGCTTCCCGGGCCGCTTTATGTGGTGAAGTCCCAGATTCACGCCGGCGGACGCGGCAAGGGCAAGTTCAAGGAGCTTGGCGAGGGCGCCAAGGGCGGGGTTCGCCTGGCGTTCTCCAAGGATGAAGTGGAAACCCACGCCCGGGAAATGCTTGGCAACACCCTGGTCACTCACCAGACCGGCCCGGCCGGCCGGCAGGTGAACCGTCTCTATATCGAGGACGGCGCCGACATCGCCACCGAGCTGTACTGCTCGCTTCTGGTCAACCGCGAGACCGGTCAGGTCGCCTTCGTCGTCTCCACCGAAGGCGGCATGGATATTGAGCAGGTTGCGGAATCGACCCCTGACAAGATCCTCACCGTCAATATCGATCCCGAAGCCGGCGTCACCAAGGCCGACGCCGACACGCTGTCTGATGCGCTGGAGCTTTCCGGCGAGGCGCGCACCGACATGCACACGCTCGCGCCGATCCTCTACAAAGCCTTCACCGACACCGATATGAGCCTTCTGGAGATCAACCCGCTGATCGTCATGGAGAACGGTCGCCTGCGCGTGCTGGACGCCAAGGTCAGCTTCGACGGCAACGCCCTGTTCCGCCACGACGACATCCGGGCGCTGCGCGATCTCGGCGAGGAAGACGAAAAAGAAATCGAGGCGTCAAAATACGACCTCGCCTATATCGCCCTCGACGGCGATATCGGCTGCATGGTCAATGGCGCGGGCCTCGCCATGGCCACCATGGACATCATCAAGCTCTACGGCGCCGAGCCGGCGAACTTCCTGGACGTGGGCGGCGGCGCCAACAAGGAGAAGGTGACGGCCGCCTTCAAGATCATCACCGCCGACCCCAGCGTCAAAGGCATCCTGGTGAACATCTTCGGCGGCATCATGCGCTGCGACGTCATCGCCGAGGGCGTGGTCGCCGCGGTGAAGGAAGTCGGCCTGAAGGTCCCGCTGGTCGTGCGTCTGGAAGGCACCAATGTCGATCAGGGCAAGAAGATCCTGAACGAGAGCGGGCTGGACATCACCAGCGCCGACGATCTCGACGACGCCGCGCAGAAAATCACCGCCGCCGTGAAGAAGGCCTAAAACAATGTCCGTTCTCGTCAATCGCGATACCAAAATTCTCGTCCAGGGCCTCACCGGCAAGACCGGCACCTTCCATACCGAGCAGGCGCTGGCTTACTACGGCACCAAGATGGTCGGCGGCGTTCACCCCAAGAAGGGCGGCGAGACCTGGACCGGCCAGGGCGGCCAAGACCTGCCGATCTTCTCCTCGGTGGCTGAAGGCAAGGAAAAGACCGGCGCCACGGCGTCCGTGGTCTACGTGCCGCCCGCCGGCGCCGGCGCGGCGATCATCGAGGCCATCGATGCGGGCATCGAGCTGATCACCTGCATCACCGAAGGAATCCCGGTGATGGACATGGTCAAGGTCAAGGCGCGCCTGGAAAAATCCAACTCCCGGCTGCTGGGTCCGAACTGCCCCGGCGTCATGACCCCGGAAGAGTGCAAGATCGGCATCATGCCGGGCTCCATCTTCAAGAAAGGCTCCGTGGGCGTCGTGTCCCGCTCGGGCACGCTGACCTATGAAGCGGTGTTCCAGACCACCAATGCGGGCCTGGGCCAGACCACGGCTGTCGGGATCGGCGGCGACCCGGTGAAGGGCACTGAGTTCATCGACGTGCTCGAGCTGTTCCTCGCCGACGACGAGACCAAGTCGATCATCATGATCGGCGAGATCGGCGGCTCGGCCGAAGAAGCCGCCGCCCAGTTCCTCAAGGACGAAGCCAAGAAGGGCCGTAAAAAGCCCATGGCCGGCTTCATCGCGGGCCGCACCGCGCCTCCGGGCCGGACCATGGGCCATGCCGGCGCCATCGTGGCCGGCGGCAAGGGCGGCGCCGAGGACAAGATCGACGCCATGCGCTCGGCCGGCATCGCGATCGCCGACTCTCCGGCCCGCATGGGCGTGACGCTGGTGGAAGCCCTTAAGGGCTGATCAGAGGCCGCTTTTGACGTCTTTAAGCCCCCGTCCGGTTCTCCGGGCGGGGGTTTTTCTGGCGCGGTCACACACGCTTAACGAGACAGACACTTTTTTAGCTCAGTGAATTGGCTCAATATTCAATCTTGTCTGAATTGAGCCGGTCATGTCCCTGGAAGCCAATCGCCTTGAAGCGCTCGACTCCTACCGCATACTCGACACCGCTCCCCATCCCAGCTTCGACAGCGTGACTCGCGCGGCGCAGACCGCGTTTGATGTTCCCATTGTGCTCATATCGTTGCTGGATTCCGACCGGCAATGGTTCAAGTCGCGAATCGGCCTCGCTCTGCGCGAAACGCCGCGCCGATACTCCTTCTGCGATTACGCAATCCGCTTGCAGGACGTCTTCGTGGTGGAGGACGCGCATGCGGATTCGCGATTCCGCGACAATCCCCTGGTTCTCGAGGCGCCGAACATCCGGTTCTACGCCGGCGCGCCGATCATCGATTCCGAAGGCTATGCGCTCGGCACGCTCTGCGTCATTGATCACGAGCCGCGCCAGTTCGACGCGCGCCAGCGGCGCTTGCTGGCCGAACTCGCCGAGTGCGCCATGACCGCGATGACGCTGCACTCCCAGAGCCTTTTGCTGCTGCGCGCGGACCGTCTCATAAAACGGCATATGGGCCGCCAACTTGTGGCCTGAAACCGTCATTTTGCGCGGCGGCCCGGGCTTGAACCGGCGCGCCTATGCGGCCAAGGTCCGATTTAGCGCACCGAAGGCTTCTCTTTCGCGTGGAAGAGGCATAAGTGTGCGCCAGACCCTCCCCCGCGCGGGCAGCTCTGCACGCGCATTCCCGCTCGCCAACCGCAATGGCTTCGATGGCTGACGCACGCTCCAAACAGAACCAGACTTTCCTTGAAACCAGCTTCCTGTTCGGCGGCAACGCCGTCTATCTCGAACAGATGGCCGCCCGCTACGCCGAGGATCCCGCCTCGGTGCCGCAAAGCTGGCGCGCCTTCTTCGAAGAGGTGGGCGACGACCGCGACGCTCAGCGCAAGGCCGCAAAGGGCCCGGCGTGGAAGCGCGCCGACTGGCCCAAGGCCGCCAACGGCGAGATGACGTCAGCGCTCGGTGACATCGAGCGCGACACCATGGCCCTGCCCGACGCCGTCGCCGCCCACAAGGGCGCGGGCGCGTCGCCGGACGAGGTGCACAAGGCGGTCAAGGATTCCATCGCCGCGATCATGCTGATCCGCGCCTATCGCATGCGCGGCCATCTGGCGGCGGATCTCGATCCGCTCAAGCTCAGTGAGCCCGAAGCGCAGCCGGAACTGGACGCGGCGAGCTACGGCTTCACCGAGGCCGACATGGATCGCGAGATCTTCATCGCCGGCTATCTGGGACTGGACACCGCCACGGTTCCCCAGATGCTGGAGATCCTCAAGCGCACCTATTGCTCCACCTTCGGCGTGGAGTTCATGCACATCTCCAATCCGGACGAGAAATCCTGGCTGCAGGAGCGCATCGAGGGACCGGACAAGGAGATCGCCTTCTCTCGCAACGGCAAGATTGCGATTCTGAAGAAGCTGATCGAGACCGAGGCCTTCGAGCGTTTCCTGCACAAGCGCTATCCCGGCACCAAGCGCTTCGGCATTGACGGCGGCGAGGCCCTGGTCCCGGCGCTGGAGCAGATCATCAAGCGCGGCGGCGCGCTGGGGGTGAAGGAAATCATCCTCGGCATGCCGCACCGCGGCCGTCTGAACGTGCTCGCGGCTGTGATGGGCAAGCCCTACCACGTGATCTTCCACGAGTTTCAGGGCGGCGATTCGCTGGGCGGCACCGATTACGCCTCCGGCGATGTGAAATATCACCTGGGCTCCTCGTCCGACCGCGAGTTTGACGGCAACGAGGTCCACCTGTCGCTGAGCCCGAACCCCTCCCACCTGGAAGCGGTGGACCCGGTGGTGCTGGGCAAGGCGCGTGCGAAACAGACCAAGTACCGGCGCGAGATGGGCGAGGACACCAACACCTCCGCCATGGTTCTCCCGCTCCTGCTGCACGGTGACGCGGCCTTCGCCGGCCAGGGCGTCGTGGCGGAATGCTTCGGTCTGTCGGGTCTTCGCGGCCACCGCACCGGCGGCGCGATCCACTTCGTCGTGAACAATCAGATCGGCTTTACGACCAATCCCAAGGACAGCCGCTCTTCGCCTTACCCGTCTGACGTTGCGCTGATGGTGCAGGCGCCGATCTTCCACGTGAACGGCGACGATCCTGAAGCGGTGACCTATGCGGCCAAGATCGCGGCGGAATACCGCCAGCTCTTCGGCAAGGACGTGGTCATCGACATGATCTGCTATCGCCGCTTCGGCCACAATGAAGGCGACGATCCCAGCTTCACCCAGCCGATCATGTACAAGGCGATCGCGGGCCAGAAAACGGCGCGCGAGATCTATGGCGACCGCCTGGTCGCCGAGGGCGTGGTCGGCGCGGGCGATGTGGACGCCTGGCTTGAAGAGTTCGACACCTTCCTGGATCAGGAGTTTGACGGCGCCAAGGGCTACAAGGCCAACAAGGCCGACTGGCTGGACGGCGTGTGGTCTGGCCTGGGGCTTCCCGAAGAGGATGACCGGCGCGGCCAGACGGCGGTGGACATGGACACGCTCACCCGTGTCGCCGACCGGATGACCAGCGTTCCCGACGGCGTCAACATCCACAAGACCTTAAAGCGGGTCATGGATAATCGCCGCAAGGCGGTGCTGCAGGACGGCGAGGGCATCGACTGGTCGACGGCCGAGCACCTGGCGTTCGGAACGCTTCTGACCGAGGGCTTCCCGGTGCGACTTTCCGGTCAGGATTCCGGACGCGGCACTTTCTCCCAGCGCCATTCCCACGTCATCGATCAGGAAACCGAGGAGCGCTACACGCCGCTCAATCACATCACCGAGAGTCAGGCGCGCTACGAGGTGATCGACACCATGCTGAGCGAAGAGGCGGTGCTCGGGTTCGAGTACGGTTACTCCACCTCGGCGCCCAATACGCTGACCATGTGGGAAGCCCAGTTTGGCGACTTCACCAACGGCGCGCAGGTCATCATCGATCAGTTCATCTCTTCGGCGGAGCGCAAATGGCTGCGCATGTCAGGCCTGGTGATGCTCTTGCCCCACGGCTATGAGGGCCAGGGCCCCGAACACTCGAGCGCGCGCCTGGAGCGCTATCTCCAGCAGTGCGCCGAGGACAACATGCAGGTGGCCAACTGCTCCACGCCGGCGAACTATTTCCACATTTTGCGCCGGCAGATTCACCGCAATTTCCGCAAGCCGCTGGTGCTGATGACGCCCAAGAGCCTGCTGCGCCACAAGCGCTGCGTCAGCCCGCTCGCCGAGTTCGGACCCAATTCAAGCTTCCACCGAGTGCTGTGGGACGACGCCGACACCAAGGTGCGCAAGGGCCGCGACGACGTCGCCTCGGGACGCACCGAGATCAAGCTGGCCGCCGATTCAAAGATCCGCCGGGTCGTGCTGTGTTCGGGCAAGGTCTATTACGACCTGCTGGAAGAGCGCGAAAGCCGCGGGATCGACGATGTCTATATCCTGCGCGTGGAGCAGTTCTATCCCTTCCCGGCCAAGTCGGTGATCGACGAGCTCAAGCGCTTTGCGAAAGCCGACATCGTCTGGTGCCAGGAAGAGCCGCGCAATATGGGCGCCTGGACCTTCGTGGAGCCCTATATCGAGTTCTGCCTGGACAAGGCCGGATCGAAGGTTTCGCGGCCCGCCTACGCCGGCCGTGCGCCGTCGGCCTCCACCGCCACCGGGCTGCTCTCAAAGCACCAGGCCCAGCAAAAAGCCCTGATTGACGAGGCGCTGGGCCAGTAGGTCCGCGCCATCCGCCCAGAAAGACAAGAAAGAGCCGCAAACCATGACCGATATCACCGTCCCGACCCTGGGTGAGAGCGTCTCCGAAGCGACCGTCGGCGCCTGGCAGGTCAAAGAAGGCGACGCCGTGAAGAAGGACGACGTCCTGGTCGAGCTGGAGACTGACAAGGTCTCCGTCGAGGTTCGCGCCGAGGAAGACGGCGTGCTCGCCTCGATCAGCGCCCAGGAAGGCGACACCGTGGAAATCGGCGCCAAGCTGGGCGAACTGGGCGAAGGCTCGGGTGAGACTCCGAAGAAAGACGCCAAGCCGGCAAAGTCCGAAGCGAAGCCGGAAACGAAAACTGCGGCGAAATCCGAGCCCGGGGCTGAAGCCAAATCCGAAGAGAAATCCTCGGGCGGCTCTTCTGACGGCGGCGACATCATTGAAGCCAAGGTGCCGGTGATGGGCGAGAGCGTGGCCGAGGGCCAGATCGGGTCCTTCCTGGTCAAGGCCGGCGACCGCGTCGAGCAGGACCAGGCGCTCATGGAGATCGAGACCGACAAGGTCGCCGTGGAAGTGCCCAGCCCCGCCGCCGGCGTGGTGGAGGAATTCACCGTCGCCGAGGGCGACACGGTCACCCCCGATCAGGTCGTGGCGAAAATCCGCGCCGGCGCGTCCGGTGGGGGCTCCAAGAATAAGGGCGGCGATTCTGCGCCGGCCAAGTCGAGCAGCGGGGAGTCCTCCGACGCCAAGGCCATGCCCAGCGCCAAGCGCGTGGCGGCGGAGAACAAGCTCGACCTCGCCAAGGTCGAAGGCAGCGGCAAGGACGGCCGCGTCACCAAGGGCGACGCCCTCAAAGCGCTGGAAAGCGGCGGACGCCCCGCAGCACCGGCCCCGGGAGCCCCGGCCTCAAGCGGATCTTCGGGCGCGCCTTCGAAATCGCGGGAAACCGGCGAGCGCGAAGAGCGCGTGAAGATGACGAGGCTTCGTCAGACCATCGCCCGGCGCCTGAAAGAGGCGCAAAGCACAGCCGCGATGCTGACCACCTATAACGAAGCCGACATGAGCGCGATCATGGCGCTGCGCAAGGAGATCCAGGAGGATTTCGTCGCCAAGCACGGGGTCAAGCTGGGCTTCATGAGCTTCTTCGTGAAGGCCTGCGTCACGGCGCTGAAAGAGCTCCCGGCGGTCAACGCCGAGATCGACGGCACGGACATCATTTACAAAAACTACTACGACATGGGCGTCGCCGTGGGCACCGATCGCGGCCTTGTGGTTCCGGTCGTGCGTGACGCCGACCAGATGAGCCTGGCTGAAATCGAGAAGAAGATCATCGATCTGGGCAAGCGCGCCCGGGACGGAAAGCTGGGCATCGACGAGATGCAGGGCGCTACCTTCACCCTGTCCAACGGCGGCGTGTACGGCTCGCTGCTGTCCTCGCCGATCCTCAACGCGCCCCAGTCGGGCATTCTGGGTATGCACAAGATCCAGGACCGGCCCGTGGCCATAGGCGGCGAGGTGAAGATCCGCCCGATGATGTATCTGGCGCTCTCCTATGACCACCGCATCGTCGACGGCAAAGAGGCCGTGACCTTCCTGGTGCGCGTGAAGGAAAGCCTGGAGAACCCCCAGCGCATGCTGCTGGACATCTAGACGCGCCTTAGAAACGCTGACCAAACGCGCCGCTCCTGTCAGAGGGTGCGGCGGGGGCGGCGTCTTTGTATGGGGTGGGCGCTAGCGGCCAGGCTCGCCGATTAGTCAAAGCCCAGCTCGGATTTGAGCGCCGTGATCTCGGCCTTCCAGACTTTTGCGCTTGAATCCGACGGCATGCGCCAGTCGCCGCGCGGGCTGAGGGCGCCGACGCTGGTGAGCTTGGGGCCGTTGGGCATGGCCGAGCGCTTGAACTGGGAAAAGCCGTAAAAGCGCCAGGCGAAGACCTCCAGCCAGTGGATGATCTCCTGCAGGGTATAGGCGCGCCGGTCGGCCTCGGCCACATGGGGCGGCCAGACCCCGCGCTCCACCTCGCCCCAGGCGGCGTGAGCCAGGAACGCGATCTTTTCCGGGCCGTATCCGAAGCGCGCGGCGTAATGAAGGGTGAAATCCTGCAGCGCATAGGGCCCGATCACGCTCTCGGTGGACTGGATGTCGGCGCCGTCCTCCTGGGGGACGAGCTCCGGCGAGATTTCGGTGTCCAGGATCGCGTCAAGACAGCGCGAGACTTCCGGGCCGAACTCGGAGCGGCGCGCCACCCAGGCGATGAGATGCTGGATCAGCGTCTTGGGCACGCCTGAATTGACGTTGTAATGGGCCATCTGGTCGCCCACGCCGTAGGTGCACCAGCCCAGCGCCAGCTCTGACAGATCGCCGGTGCCGATGACCAGCCCGTCCTCGTGATTGGCCAGCCGGAACAGATAATCGGTGCGCAGCCCCGCCTGCACATTCTCGAAGGTGCGGTCATACTGCTTCTCGCCGTCCGCATAGGGATGGCCGATATCGGCGAGCATCTGGGTGGAGGCTGGCCGGATGTCGATTTCGCGATGCTCCGCGCCCAGCCCCTTGATCAGCTCAAGCGCGTGGTTGCGCGTCTTGTCTGACGTGGCGAAGCCGGGAAGCGTCACCGCCAGGATATTGGTGCGGGAAAGCCCCAGACGATCAAAGGCGCGCGCGCACACGATCAGGGCCTGGGTGGAATCCAGTCCGCCGGACACGCCGATGACGACCCGCCCGGTCTTGGTGGCGCGAAGCCGCTGCACCAGGCCCTGGACCTGAATATTATAGGCTTCAAAGCAATCTTCATCGAGCATGGCTGAATCGCTGGGCACGAAGGGAAAGCGGTCGATTCTGCGTTGGAGCGGCGCGCCCGTGCTCTGCTCGGGGGCCAGATCAAACCCGATGCGGCGGAAGCGGGAGACCCGGTCGGCGGCGCGCTTCACCGCGTCACGCCAGGTGGACAGGCGCAGGCGGTCGGCGCGGATGCGCTCCAGATCGATATCGGCGTACACCTTGGCGTGGCGGTTGATGAAGCGGTCGCCGGCGGCCAGGCACGTCCCCTGCTCGTACACCAGGATCTGCCCGTCCCAGGCGAGATCGGTGGTGCTTTCGCCGGAACCGGCGGCGGCGAAGACATAGGCGCCCATGGTCTTGCGCGAATGGGCGTCGCACAGGGCGGCGCGCTCTCTCGCCTTGCCCACCGTGGCGTTGGAGGCGGAGAGATTGACCATCACCGTGGAGCCGGCCAGCGCGCCGTCAATACTCGGCGGATGAGGCGACCAGAAATCCTCGCAAATCTCGGCGTGAAGGGTGAGACCGGGCAGATCGCGCGCCTCGAAGACCAGATCGGTCCCGAATGGGGCCTCGATCCCGTCAATCTCGATTCTGTCGGCGGTGACCGCGTCGGCGTCGGCGAACCAGCGTTTTTCGTAGAATTCGCGGTAATTGGGCAGGAAGCTTTTCGGCACGACGCCCAGAATCTGTCCGCGATGGATCACCACGGCGCAATTGAACAATAAGTCCCGGCTTTGTACTGCGGCGCCGATAATGATCACCGGCTGCAGGCTCGTGCTCGCCTCCACGATCCGGCGCACGGCCCTGGCGCTCGCCCTGATCATGGAGGCCTGCATGTGCAGATCATCCAGCGAGTAGCCGCTGACGCAGAGCTCGGGAAACAGCGCCACCGCCGCGCCGGCGTCATGGGCCTCGCCGGCCAGCTCGATGATGATCCCGGCGTTATGGTCCGGCTCCGCCAGGGCGACCTGGGGCGCGAAAGCGGCGACGCGCGCCATGGCGTGGCGATAGAGATTATCAAACCCGGCTGTCTCGATCTCGGCCATGGCGATACCTTATCCAGCCGGTGTGCTCAGAGGGGCGAAACCGGACTTTTGCTCAGGGTGAGTATATATAGGCGGGGCGCGCCCGCGTAAACCGGCGATCAGGCGGCTGAAAGGTCCACCGCGCCGCTCAAATCCTCGACTTCGGATTTGAAGGCCGAGGGCAGCTTGGCGCCGGTGAAGCAGGCGCCGGCGAAGCGGGCCTTGCGCACATCCGCACCGTGGAGCCGCGCATAGGAGAGATCGGCGCCCTTGGCTTCGATATTGCGAAGGTCCGCGCCGGACATGTCGGCGTAGCGAAGGACCGCCGCGGCCAGCGAGGCGGCCAGCAGGCGCTCATTGGGCAGAAGCAGCGGGCCGAGCCTGGCTTCGCGCAGATCGGCGTTGTTGAGCCGCGCTCCCGACAGGTCCGCGCCGCGCAGATCGGCGCCGCGCAGGCACGTCATGCGCAGATCGGCGTTGGCCAGCTTGGCGCCCTGAAGTTCGGCGCCCTCCATGTCGACGCCGTAGAGCACTGCGCCGCGCGCGTGCAGGGCGGTGAGATTGCGCCGGGCGAGGGATTTCAGCCCGCGCAGGTCCTTGCCGTCGAAGGTGGAGGGTGCGCCTTCGGCGCCGCCGGTTTCGCACCAGCGGGCATGGCGATCCAGGGCCTTGGCGGTCTCGCCGCCGGGATCGGCGATTTCGGCCGGCGGCGCGTCGCGCAGTGATCCCTGCATGTCGGCGCCTTGCAGCTGCGCCATCTCCAGGCGCGTCCCGATCAGCACCGTGTCGCGCAAGTCCGCGTCGGTCAGATCGGCGCCCTGGAGGTCGGCGCCTTCCAGATTGGCGCCGGGAAAGCGCGAGTTTCGAAGATTGGCGCGGGTCAGGCGCGCGCCGATCAGCACCGCGTCGGAAAAGTCGGCCGACTGGGCGACGGCGCCGGTCATCTTGGTCTGGGTCAGGTTGGCGCGCGCAAAACTCGCCTCGGTCGCTTCGCCGGGGCGTTGCTCGTGGGTGAGGATGGCGAGGCCCTTCTCGCGGTCCACTTGGGCGATGGCGCCCTCGCGCAGATCGGCCTGGGAGAGGTCGGCGCCGGTCAGGTCCGCGCCGCGCAGAATCGCGCCGCGCATGTCGGCGCGATGGAGCACCGCGCCCGCCAGATTGGCCCGGCGCATGTCGGCGGCGAACAGGGTGGCGCGCGTCAGGTTGGCGCCGGCGAGATTGCAGCCCTCCAGAACCGCGCCGGACAGATCGGCGTCCGCCAGATTGCGTCCGGACAGATCGAGATCCTTCAGCACCTTGTAGGAAAAGTTCGCGCGCGCTCCGCCCATGCGCCCGGACATGAGAAAATCATGGCGCTTGCAGGCCTCGTCCACCTGAGCCTGGCTCAGGGTCTTGTATTCGATGGGCTTGCCGATCATCGCCGCGTCCGCGTTACGCTCGCGGGTTGGGCGCGAGCCTTTACACACCATCACCTGTTTAGCGTTAACGCTGCGTTGCCCCGCTGTCAGAGCCGGCGGACCCGGGTGAGGCCCTGGGCGCCCAGGCGCGACAGGGCGTCGGCCTCGCTCTCGCCGGGCTGCGTGGCGAAATCGGCGTCAAAAAGCGTTGCGCGTAAATCCCGCGCCACAAGCGGGCGCCCGGTTTTCAGCCGGGTGAAGAAGCCGGCGTTGAGCGCTTCGGCCTCCGGGCGTCGCACGTCTTCGATCACCTGGATCCGCGCTTCGCGCAGCATCGCCGCGCCGCGCCCGGCCACTGCTTCGTACGGATCTGTGCAGGCGATGATCACTGCAGCGGGTTTCGCCCGGATCAGCGCCTCGGCGCAGGGCGGTGTGCGGCCATGATGCGCGCAGGGCTCAAGGGTCACGTAAACGCGCGCGCCCGTCGCGCCAGATCCGGCCTGCGCCAGCGCCTGGGTTTCCGCGTGGGGACGCCCGCCGGGGGCGGTGGCCGCGGCGCCGATCACCCGGCCGGCCTTGACGATCACGCAGCCTACCGCCGGATTGGGCGCCGTGGATCCCAGCGCGGCGAAGGCCAGCGCCAGCGCCGTGTCCATGAAGCGCAGATCGTCCGGAGCGGCGTCGTTCATGGGGCTTACGGGCAGGGCGGAAGGGGGTTGGCGCGCGACTCGTCGAGATAGCGCGCGCTCGTGGGCGTCACACCGGACAACTCGACCATCAGCGGGTTCCCGGTAGGAAACTCGAAGCCCATGATATCGTCGGGCGACACCGCGAAAAGCTCCATGAGCAGGGCGCGCAGCGAATTGCCGTGGGCGGAGATCAGCACGTCGGATTCCGCCTCAAGCTTGGGTGCGATGATGTCGGCGAAATAGGGCGCGACCCGCTCGCGGGTGAGCTTGAGGCTTTCCGTCGCCGGAAGGGCGTCGCGATCAAGGGCGGCGTAGCGCGAATCAAAGCGGGGATGGCGCCTGTCGTCCACGTTCAGGGCCGGCGGCGGCGTATCATAGGAGCGCCGCCAGATCTTCACCTGGTCCTCGCCATGCTCGGCGGCGGTCTCCGCCTTGTTCAGGCCGGTGAGCGCGCCGTAATGGCGTTCGTTGAGCCGCCAGGACTTCTCCACGGGAACCCAGACCCGGTCGATGGCCTCCAGCCCGATCCAGAGGGTGCGTATGGCGCGTTTCAAAACGCTGGTGAAGGCGAAGTCCGGCTCGAAGCCTTCAGCTTTCATCAACTCACCGCCGTGAAGCGCCTGGGCCTCTCCGGTCTCGGTCAGGTCCACATCGACCCAGCCGGTGAACCGGTTCTCCAGATTCCAGCGGCTTTCGCCGTGACGGGTGAGGACGAGACGGGTCATGGCGGCCCCCTTGTTTCCTGCGCATCGGCGTTGGGTGTTTGCAGCGAAGCGGGTTTAGCCGTACGCGGGCCCCGCGTCGAGACCGCGTGACGACCGCGGCGATCGCGCGCAGATGATTAAGAATCTTGTAATGATCGTGGCGCGCCCCTTGCAGGTTGAACCCAAAGAGCGCACAATTTTTCCGTGGCGGGACGAGTTTTGAAGCTTTGGGGGGCTTCTTATGCAACGGGTGACTCTGACTTTAGCCGACGATATCGAGGCGCAGACCCTTGATCGGCTGGTGGCGCGCTTCGCCGAGGAACTGGCCGCACGGTCCGACGAATGCATGTTCTATCTTAGTCAGCCCGGCGGAGAGCAGCCAGAGCGCATCGTCGAGATGGAGACCGCGGAAACGCTGCAGCGCTTCATCGACTTTGTGACGCCCCATCTGGCCACTGCAATGGTGTGAGGCCGCGCGACGGCTCGCCAGCGCGGATGGCGGCGCTTGCGTCGCACGCGCGCGGGTGGTGTAACCCGCTCCCATGACTCCCAACGATCCCAGCAACGACCCCAGATCCGCCGCTTCGGTTTTGGCCTCCATGCGCAACACTTTGCGCCTGGAGAAAGAAGGCCTTGAGGCTCTCTCCGCGCAGCTTGACGACGCGGCGGTCCAGGCGGTCGGGCTTATCGAGACCCTCAAGGGCCGCGTGATCGCCGCGGGCCTGGGCAAGTCCGGCCATGTGGCGCGCAAGATCGCGGCGACGCTGGCCTCCACGGGGACGCCTGCACTCTACGTCCACCCGTCCGAAGCCAGTCACGGCGATCTGGGGATGGTCACCAAGGATGATTGCGTCATCGCGCTGTCCAAATCGGGCGAAACGCGCGAGCTGAGCGATATGATCGCCTATTGTCGGCGCTTCAAGATTCCGCTGATCGCCATGACCGCAAAGCCGGAAAGCACGCTGGCGCGCGCCGCCGACATCCTTCTGACCATCCCCGACTCGCCAGAGGCGAGCGGGGAGACGCGCGCGCCCACAACTTCGACGACGCTCATGATGGCGCTGGGCGACGCGCTGGCCGTGGCGCTGATCGAGGCGCGCGGCTTCACCGCGAAGGACTTCGCCCGCTATCATCCCGGCGGCGCGCTGGGCGCCGCTCTGGCGCGTGTGGACGATGTCATGCACGCCGGCGCGACGATGCCGCTGGCGGGCGAAAACGACACTATGGGCGCGGCGCTGATCGAGATGAGCGCCAAGGGTTTCGGCTGCGTCGGCGTGGTTGGCGAGGACGGGCGCCTGTCGGGCATTGTCACCGACGGCGATTTGCGCCGCCACATGGACGCCTCGCTGCCGTCGAAGCGGGTGGACGCGGTGATGACGCGCAATCCCGCCACGGTGGTGCGCGGCGCCCTGGCCTCGGACGCCATGCGTTTGATGACCGAGGGCGATCGCAAGATCACCCAGCTTTTTGTCTGCGAGCCTGGCGGAGCGCCGGTCGGCCTCTTGCACATCCACGATCTGCTGCGTATCGGCGTCAGCTGAGGCGCAAATCTTTAGGGGACCTGAATGCAACTGGAAGCGAAACCGAACACCTGGCTGTTCGAGACCGATGCGTTCGTCGCGCCCACAGGGTTTCGCGAGTATGATGCGCGTTGGTGGTTCGGCCATCCCGGTTCGGACAAGCCGCCGCAGATCAATCTTTACGGGATTCAGGCGCTGGGGCTGGGGCTCGGCACGCTGATTCATGAGCTTGGAAAAGCGCCGAAGATCGTCACCGGGCATGATTTCCGCGGCTACTCTCTGGGTGTGAAGCAGGCGCTGGAAATCGGGCTGATGCAGGCCGGAATCGAGGTTCACGATATCGGCCTGGCGGTCTCGCCCATGGCCTATTTTGCGCAATTCCATCTGGATGCGCCTTGCGTGGCGATGGTGACGGCGAGCCACAACTCCAACGGCTGGACCGGGGTGAAAATGGGCGTTGAGCGCCCGCTCACCTTCGGGCCCGACGAGATGGGGCGCCTTAAAGAGATCGTGCTGAACGATCAGGGCGTGACGCGCTCGGGCGGCGGGTATGTGCGCGCCCAAGGCGTCGCAGAGGCCTACAAGGCCGATGTCGCCAAAGGGGCGGCGATCAAGCGCAAGCTGAAAGTGGTCGCGGCCTGCGGCAACGGTACCGCGGGCGCCTTTGCGCCGGACGTGCTGCGCGCCATGGGCGTCGAGGTCGTGGAGATGGATTGCGAGCTCGACCACACCTTCCCGAACTATAATCCGAACCCGGAAGACATGAAGATGCTGCATGCGGTCTCGGCGAAGGTGCGCGAGACCGGCGCCGATATCGGCCTGGCCTTTGACGGCGACGGAGACCGGTGCGGCGTGGTGGACGAAACCGGCGCGGAGATCTTCGCCGACAAGGTGGGCCTCATGCTGGCGCGCGACCTGTCTGCGACCTTCGCCGACGCGACCTTCGTGGTGGATGTGAAATCCACCGGGCTTTACGCCACCGATCCGGTCCTCAAGGCCAACGGCGCCACGACACAGTACTGGAAGACCGGCCATTCCTACATCAAGCGGCGGGCCAACGAGCTGGGCGCCCTGGCGGGGTTTGAAAAATCCGGACACTACTTCCTGCAGCCGCCCATCGGCCGCGGCTATGACGATGCGCTGATCTCGGCGCGCGTGATCCTGGAGATGCTCGACCGCAACCCGGACCAGACCATGTCGCAGCTCTTCGCCGCCCTGCCTGTGAGCTATGGCTCGCCGACCATGTCGCCGGCCTGTGACGACGAAAAGAAATACGCCGTGATCGATCAAATCGTGGCGCGCTATGAGAGCCGGCGCGACGCCGGCGAGACGATCGCAGGACGCAAGATCATCGACATCAACACGGTCAACGGCGTGCGCTTCACGCTGGAGGGCGGCGCCTGGGGGCTCGTGCGTGCATCCAGTAACTCCCCCAATCTCGTAGTGGTGGTGGAGAGCCTGGAGAGCAGGGACGACATGCGCGCGGTGTTCGCCGACATCAAATCGGAGCTGGCGCGCCATGACGCCGTCGGCGCGTTCGACCAGGAGATTTGACGGAGTGAGGCTTATCAACGCGCCAGATCTGAATATTCACTCTATTTCATAGCCTTATGGGATGTTAGATGACGTTGCTTGGGAATGAAGGCTTTACGCGGTACGCCTTTGGGGTCAAGACTTTGCAATTGAGGGAAATCTTGAAGGTTTCGGGGGGGGCTGACGGTGCCGGGCCAGCTGCGTCTTAAGCGGATGAAAGCTCAGCGCCTGCTTCGCAATGCGATCGGGAGGCTGGTAACGCTGCCGCGCCCGTCGAAGCGGGTCTTGAAGGTCGGCTATGACATGCTGGCCGTCTGGGTCGCCCTCGCAGCAACGTACGCCCTGACGGATTTCAACGTCGCCTTCGACCGGAACTTCATCCTGCTGCTCGTCCTCCAGGCGCCGACCGTCGTGATGGTCCATTTCCTCGCCGGGCTGTACAGCCCGATCGCCTATGCCCGCGATATCGATCTTCTACGGGCCGGCGGGCTCGGCGCGCTGTGCGGCGGCGCGATCATCGCCACGACCAGCCTTGCAGGGGTGACCGAGCTGCCCGTGGCGGGTTCGGTGATCTTTGCAGCCTTTCTGACCCCGCTTACGGGCGGCGGACGCGTGTGGGTGCGCAGCTTCCTGTCGGAGCGCAAGACCCGCGAGGGCGAACGGGTGCTGATTTACGGTGCGGGCGAGGCCGGCCGGCAGCTGCTCGCGGCACTTCGCGAGCGTGGCCACCACCAGGTTGTGGCGTTTGTGGACGATGCGGCTGAGCTGTCCGGACAGCGCATCGGCGGCGTCTCAGTGTTTGCAGCCTGTGATATCGTGGATGTCCTGCGTACGGTTCACGCCGATACGATCATGCTGGCCATGCCGTCTGTAACCGCCAGCAAGCGCCGAGAGATCCTGCATCGCCTTGAGCCGCTCGAGCAGACCGTGCGCACGGTTCCCGACATCAACGACATCCTGTCCGGCAAGGCGCCGTTGAGCCAGGTCCGCGCGATCATGCCTGAAGACCTGCTGGGCCGGGACCCGGTCCCGGCGCGCCGCGAGCTCATCGAGCCGATGATCGCGGGGCGCTCCATCATGGTCACCGGTGCGGGCGGGTCGATCGGTTCCGAGCTTTGCCGTCAGATCATCAAGCTGAAGCCGCGCCGTCTGGTCCTGGTGGAGCAGAGCGAGTATGCGCTCTACATTATCCTGCAGCGGCTGCGCGCCCAGTCCGAAGACTTGTATGACCGGGTCAGCGGGCATCTCGGCACTGTCGAAGATGAAACCCGCATGCACCAGATTCTCGCCGAGCACGACGTGGAGGCTGTGTTCCACACCGCCGCCTACAAGCATGTGCCGCTGGTGGAGACCAATGCGGTGGATGCTGTGCGCAACAACGCCCACGGCACGGCCCGGCTGGCGCGCGCGGCCATCAAGGCCGGCGTGACCACCTTTGTTCTCGTCTCCACCGACAAGGCGGTGCGCCCGGCCAATGTCATGGGCGCCAGCAAGCGCCTGGCCGAGCTGGTTTGCAAGGCGTTCTCGCAAAACCAGTCCGGCACCAAGTTCGCCGTCGTGCGGTTCGGCAACGTGCTGGACTCCTCCGGGTCCGTTGCGCCCCTGTTCCGCGACCAGATCGAAAGAGGCGGGCCGGTCACCGTCACCCATAACGAAGCGACGCGTTACTTCATGACGCTAAGCGAGGCGGCGCAGCTGGTGATTCAGGCCGGCGCGTTGACCAAGGGCGGCGATGTCTTCGTGCTCGGCATGGGCGAGCCGGTGCGCATCACCGATCTGGCCTGCCGCATGATCCGTCTGGCCGGTTACCGCCCACGCTTTGCAGAGGAGGGGGCCGGATCAAGCCGCGAGATTCTTGTCACTTTCACCGGTCTGCGCCCCGGCGAAAAGCTCAGTGAGGAGCTATTCATCACCCAGGCGGCCGACGGCACCGAGCATCCGCTGATCCTGCGCGAAGGCGATGAACCGCTTGATCCGTCCGCGCTCAACGGCCTGGTGGCCCGGCTTGAGGCCGCCTGTCATGCCCGCGATTTTGATTTCATCTCCGAACTCCTGATGCACCGCTTCGTGCACTATCGCCCGGGCGCCAAGCCGGAAACGGAAGTAAAGCCCGGTCAGGTCGATATCGCGTGACCCTTAGCCGGCGTCCGCATTCAGCCGCGCTCCTGGATATTCGAACGCGAGACTCGTCATTGCGGCGGACGGCGCGACTGTGTAACAGCGGGCGCGCAGGAAGCGGCGACCGGCTGGAATGCTGTCGCCATGATTGAAGGGTGACGGTATGCGCGTTGCAATGATCGGTACGGGCTATGTCGGACTGGTGTCGGGGGCGTGCTTCGCCGATTTCGGCCACCACGTGACATGCATCGACAAGCTCGCGGACAAGATCGAGCTGCTGCGGTCGGGCGGCGTGCCGATCTATGAGCCGGGCCTGGACATGCTGATCGAGCGGAATGTGCGTGAGCGCCGGCTGGATTTCGCCACCGATCCGACCGAGGCTGTGAGCGAGGCCGATGTCGTCTTTATTGCTGTCGGCACGCCGTCGCGGCGCGGCGACGGCCACGCCGATCTCACCTATGTCTACGCCGCCGCCGAGGAAATCGCCCGGCAGATGGACGGATTCACCGTCGTGGTGACCAAGTCTACCGTGCCGGTGGGCACCGGGGACGAGGTGGAGAGAATCATTCGCGAGACCCGGCCCGACGCCGATTTCGCGGTTGTCTCCAACCCTGAGTTCCTGCGCGAAGGCGCAGCGATCGAAGACTTCAAGCGCCCTGACCGGGTCGTGGTGGGCGCCGAGGACGAGCGCGCAGAGGCGGTGATGCGCGAGCTTTATCGCCCGCTCTTCCTGAACGAGACGCCCATCGTGTTCACCAAGCGGCGCACCTCCGAGCTGATCAAGTACGCCGCCAACGCCTTCCTTGCGATGAAGATCACCTTCATCAACGAGATCGCCGATCTGTGCGAAGCCGTGGGCGCGGACGTTCAGGAAGTGGCGCGCGGCATCGGCCTAGATAACCGCATCGGCAAGAAGTTTCTCCACGCCGGTCCGGGCTATGGCGGCTCATGCTTTCCCAAGGACACCCAGGCTCTGGCCCGCACCGCCGCCGAGGCCGGTACGCCGGTGCGTCTTGTCGAGACCGTCATCGACATCAATGACAAGCGCAAGAAGGCGATGGCCGGCAAGGTGATCATGGCGTGCGGCGGGGATGTCGCCGGAAAGACGATCGCGGTCCTCGGCCTGACCTTCAAACCCAATACCGACGATATGCGCGACGCGCCGAGCCTGGATATCATTCCGGCGCTGCAGGAAGCGGGAGCCAAGGTGCGGGCTTTCGATCCCGCCGGCGTGGAGGAAGCTGAAAAGCTGCTGTCCGGCGTGGAATTCACCACCGGCCCCTATCTTTGCGTCGAGGGCGCCGACGCGCTTGTGCTCGTCACCGAGTGGAACGAGTTCCGCGCGCTGGACCTGGACCGAATCAAGTCCTGTCTGGTCGAGCCGGTGATCGTGGACCTAAGGAACATCTACGATCCTGCCGAAATGGCCGGCCGAGGATTCCGGTATGTCAGCGTCGGACGTCCTGGCGATGCAGGCGCACACTAGCGCCGGACTGGAAGAGACAGGAGACAGCTCGTGTGCGGCATTGTCGGAGTGGTCGGAGACGGTCGGGCGCGGGAGATCATCCTCGAAGGCCTCAAGCGGCTTGAATACCGGGGGTATGACTCCGCAGGAATCGCTCTGGCCGCAAACGGCTCAGTCGAGCGCAGGCGCGCGGTGGGCAAGGTTCAAGGCCTGTTCGACAAGGCGGGCGACCTGCCCGCGTCCAGCCAGGGAATCGGACATACCCGCTGGGCCACCCATGGCGCGGCGAACGAGACCAACGCCCATCCTCATCGCGCCGGGCGTGTGACGCTTGTCCATAACGGGATCATTGAGAACTTCCGTCCGCTGAAGGAAGAGCTGGAGGCCGCCGGCCGCCGCTTCGAGAGCGAGACCGACACTGAAGTAGTGGCCCAGCTCATCGACGCGGCGCTCGACGCCGGCGCCGCGCCGGTGGACGCGGTCCGCAAGACGGTGTCCCGACTCACCGGGGCGTTCGCCCTGGCGGTCATGATCGACGGGCAGGAGACGCTCCTGTTCGGCGCGCGCCGGGGCGCGCCCCTGGTCGCCGGACTGTCCCACGACGCCGGCTTCATCGCCTCCGACGCGCTGGCGATCAGCGGAGAGGCCCAGTCGCTGATCTACCTCAAGGACGGCGATCTGGCGGTCATGAGTCCGGGCCGGGCGCAGATCCTGAATGCGGACGGCGAGTCGGTGGAGCGCGAGCGCCAACCGGCGCCGACCAGCCATGTGGCGGCCGAAAAAGGCAATTACCGCCACTTCATGCAGAAAGAGATCTACGATCAGCCCGACGTGATCGGACGCACCGGCAGCCATTATTTCGACGCCGTGGAGCGTACGATCCGCCCCGTGGACGGGATCGACTTCACAAAAGTGAACCGGCTTCTGATCATCGGCTGCGGCACGGCGGCGCTGGCCGGCCAAGTGGCGCGCTACTGGTTCGGCTCCATCGCCAGGCTGGCGTGCGAAGTGGAGATCGCGTCGGAGTTCCGCTATCGCGATCCGGTGTTCATGGACGGCGACCTCGCCTTGTTCATCTCCCAGTCCGGGGAGACCGCCGACACGCTGGAGGCCATGCGCCTGTGCGTCGGGGCCGGCGTGCCTGCGGCCGCGCTGACCAACACCCCCCACTCGACCATGGCGCGCGAGGCCGATCTGATCCTGCCGACGCTGGCCGGTCCCGAAATCGGGGTGGCGTCCACCAAGGCCTTCACCTGCCAGCTCACGGCGCTCGCCTCGCTTGCGGTCCTGGCCGGGCGCCAGCGCGGCCATGTGGATGCGGCGAGCGAGCGGGGGCTGGCCGAGGCGATCCTCGGCGCGCCGACGCGTGTGGCGCGGACGCTGGACGTGGAGCCGGACGTCAAGGCGCTGGCGCCGGAACTCGCCGACCACCACACGGTCCTCTATCTCGGCCGCGGCCAGTTCTTCCCCATGGCGCTGGAGGCGGCGCTCAAGCTGAAGGAAATCAGCTATATCCACGCCGAAGGCTACGCCGCCGGGGAGCTGAAGCACGGCCCCATCGCGCTGGTGGAAGAGGGGGTGCCCGTCATCGTCATCTGCCCCAGCGACGCGCTGTTCGACAAGACGCGCTCATCCATCCAGCAGGTGAGAAGCCGCGGCGCGCGGGTGACGGTCATCACCGACGCCGCGGGCGCCGACGCGCTGAAGGACGACGCCCACCGGCTCATCGTCGTGCCCGACACACACACCATCCTGCAGCCGCTGGTCTGCGCCGTCGTGGTTCAGCTCATCGCCTATCACGTGGCCGTCTATAAGGGCACGGACGTGGACCAGCCGCGCAATCTGGCCAAATCCGTCACGGTGGAGTAGGGGGCGCCCACCGCCCCGGCCGGAGACGACGCGGAACCGGGTGGTTCGCCGGCTCATCACGGACGGCGCCAGTAGTCCAGGAGCAAGGATCACGCCGATCAAGCGTGTCGTGAAAGAGCGAAAAGGCCGGCCGACTCTGTTAACCACTAAGCTCGCACCCATACGGCGCCGGGCCGTTTCACGCTTCAGACCCGGCGATCGTTTCGCTATCTTGGCGGGATATTCAGCATACGCATGAGGTCTGGCGTCGCAAATCCTTCATACAATTGCAGTATCAGGGGGCTGTTGCATATGAGATACGGTATGCGCAACGCGGCCTGCATTCGCAAACCCATTGGCCCTTGCAATGGAAATGCAGTTGACAGACCGACGTCAGGTCGCTCTAAATCCGAAGCGTTCAGCGCCCGCTAGAGGGGGGCGTAGCTTCTCGCTCTCTGCAGGAGCGGACAAACTGAGACGAACCCCATGGTGCTGAACAGCCATGGCTAACACTTATCAACCGGGGATACCCAGATGAAAATGACCAAACTTCTCACCGGCGCCGCCATCGCGGCGCTTATGACCGGCGCGGCGAGCGCCCAGGTTTAAGTGAACCAAGGGCCCACGACCGCCCCGAACACGTCCGGCAACCCCTTTGTGACCGGCGATTACACCTTCGCCAGTGAGCTTGGTTCGCTGAGCGGCAACACGATCCCGATGGAATTCGAGATCGAGCCCGGCTCCACGCTCGCGCAGTGGGCCACGACCTCGAACGTCGAAGGCCTTCTGGTCGTTACGTTCACGGGCGGCGTGCTCGACCGTTCGCTCGTTGATGCGGACATCGTGGGCACCGGCGCTTGCGGGGTCAACGCGCTCCTGACCGTTGACGCCAACGGCGCCGCCGGCCAGAGCACGGTCACTTTCCGTATTTCCGACCTTCAGTCATGCGACGGCGTCGACCGCGGCATCGGCGGCGACAACGCCGCCTTCGCGTTCCCGGTTCTGCTCGATGGCAACGCCGTTAACGTGGCGTTCGAGCTGCGCCGCGCCTCCAACAACGCGCTCATCACGAGCGGTTCGTGGAATGGCGGCCTGAACAACGGCGCCCCGCTCGGCAACGTGCTGGTCAACCAGTCGAGCGCCGTCGCTCTTGACGTGACGCCCGGATCGGCTGTCGCGGCTGCGCCGGCCTACACCAGCTTCGCCACCTCCAGCCTGGGCCAGATTGCGGTCGACACCGTCGGCACCGTGCTGCTGGCTGACGGCTCCGGTGTGAGCGATGCGGTCATCTCTGACTTCGACATCAGCTGCCAGTTCGGCAGCGTCACCGGTCTTGACCAAAATGCGCACACACTCGGCGCGTACGTGAACCAGGCCACTGGCAACACGACGAACCCGGTCAACTTCGACGGCGCCTCGACGGACTTCACGGGCGCCAACGCGACCCTGACCCTCGTCGCGCTGGGCGCTGGCGGCATCCTGCCGCAGAACGTGACCTGCACGCCGACCTACAACTTCACCCCGGCTTCCGGCCTGGCTGATGGTTCCGGCTCTGCGTTCTTCGTGGGCAACATCCGCCGTCAAGGTCAGACGTCCAACAAGTTCGAGTGGACTGGTGGTGCGAACGCCGTCACCCGCAGCATCTTCCGTATGACCGGTTTTGGAGCCACTGCGCCGACGGCGACCGTGATCCTCTCGAACTCGAATACCGGTGTTGATGGCGAGTACCCGATCACGCTGCCGGCTCCGTCCAATGGCGAGATCATCGTCACCAACTCGATGATCGCCTCTGCGGTCGGATCGGCCTTCGGCCGCGCCGATGTCCAGTTCTCGCTGGCCACCATTGCTCCGGGCGCGACCGACATCGTTGTCCGCCGTCTCCTCGTCGGCTCCAACGGCACGCTGACGGACTTCGGTAACGAAAACGAAGACAGCGCCGGCGCCACCAGCCCGGCTCCGGTTGCCCCGAGCGGCACCATCGGCGGCGGCCAGAACTAGGTCTACGCCACAGTCGAATGGGAAGGGGACGGCTTTGCCGTCCCCTTCTTTTTTTGTCTTGTGGTGATCGAGGCCCCGCCGATTGGCCGTATCGGATCGCCGGCGCGCTCTCCGGGTTTGCGGTCATGGGATCGGATCCCGAGACGAACTGTTTGCGACGTTGAATCACTCCGGCTAGCGCGCGGAGTTTTTGCGTATCGGCGCCTGAGAAATTGCGAAACGTCAGGCAGGCGCCGGGGCGCTGCATTGGCGGTTCAGCCGCAAAGATCGGCGACCGCCGACCAGGATCTAGAGCGGCGATCATCTCGCTCGCCCTCTTTTCGATCCTGCACTCACAATCCCTTGCGATACTGACCCCAGCGCTGGCGGAGCGCCGGCAGCGCGGGGCTGGGCCCATGCCTCGCCAGCTCGCTCTGCAGTCATCCCAGAGCCCTGAGCGGATGGCCCCTGGCTCCCGTCTCCGCCATCCCTCAATGCGGTCTGGCGCGATGCGTCAGGAACCGAGATGCAGGGCCCTGTTCACCGGCGCAGACGTGGCCGGCGCGCTCTCGTGGATCGGCGGGCGCCGCGGCTATCCCAAGTCCATCAGGATCAACCGGCGCTCCGATTTCATCTCGCGCGGCCTGGACCTTTGGGCGTGTGCACGGGGGACGCTTGACGTCTCCAGGCCCGGCGAGCCGGCAGACAACACGTGTAACGGCGGCCTGAGAGGCAAGGGTCGGGCGGACCGCCTCAGCGCACCCCAGCTCATGACTCTTACCGCGGCTCCCGGACCATCCGCGCGATGGGGAGAGACGACAGCACCCGGTGGCCGCACAGCGCAATTGCCCACCGGCCGCTGGCGGCGGGGGATAGACTAGCTTCGGGGCTCACGCCGCCCGCTGCGGCGGCGCGGAATGGGCCTCTGGTAACGCTCCCGGCCCGAAGCCGAGGTCAAACTCAGGGCGAGATGAACGCCCCCACCCCTTGGTCGGCTTTCCGGAGGATGGGGCACGCCGGACCCGTGCGACACGGTGTCGGCTGCGAAGGTCGAACCAATCGAATCTCTACGGGAACCGGCTCTGTCACTCGCCACTTCGACAGCTTAAGCGCAATCTTTAATCGATGCTATAGTTGAACTTGTCAATCCAGGGGCGAACCTGATCCACATGGTCTTCAAGGGCGAAACGATAGTTCTTCCAACGATATCGCGAGGTCAGGTAGATCGGCTGGCGCACTTGATCATAGCTTGCCGTGCGAATTCGGTCGCGCTTCATGGCGGCGCCCTGATGATCGAGCACCGCGTCACGCCACTCGACCCCTAAAAAGTCCAGGAGCCCGTGCATTTCACCTTCCGTGTCCGTGACGAGATCTTCATACCGGAGCACATGCACATCAAGACCTGTCGCCTCAACCGAAGCGTCGAAGGCTTTCATCGTCGTCTCGTAGTAGGTGGCGGCTTTCTCGATGGACAAAAAGTTGGCGGTCGCTTCCCCGAGCGTGAAATCCTGCATGAACCCGCTGAGAATGACGTCAAGCGGGTGACGGGCGATGAAAATGATCTTGGTGTCCGGCAGCAGGCGGGAAATAGCGCCGACAAGCGACGTGTTTCCAGGGTGGCGATCTATCAGGTAGTCATCTGCAGCCAAGGCGCGATCAAGAATGCCCTCTACAGCCTCCTGGTACTCAGCCCGAAACCGATCCGCCTCGGCCTGATCAATCGCAGCGAGCGATGACCAGCCGCCTATTCTGCCCATAAGCGCAGAAATCGCCGAGTTCATCGCGGGCTCTTCCTCAAGAAGCTCGAATGCACCATGGGCGCGCAGGATCGTGTCAAGCAGGGTTGTGCCGGAGCGGGGCAGGCCGGCTATAACCGCGTGCTTCGGCATCTTTTCGGGGGCGTCAATTTCCACCCAGCTGTCCACCCAGTCGCGCGTGAAGGTTTCGGCGATCGCCCTGGAGCCGGTGAGAGGCCGGTTCGCGCCGAACCGTTTTTCGACGGCGAATTCATGCGCTCGGCTCGCATTACCGCGGACGAACGCGGCATGGGCCATCTCGAACTTGCCAAGCTTGTCCTGGGCCTTGCCGTAGGAAAACTTGACCAGGGCATCCAGATTCAGAGGGATGCTCGCGCCCTGAATGCGATCGATTGCAGCCACTGCATGATCGAAGCGCTTCTCGGATGTGGCGACGATGCCGTCGAGGGCGAGCGCAATCGGGTGCTCGCCGAAGCGTCTGAGGGCTAGATCAGCGGCTTCGCGCGCCTTCGCCGGCGTTTGCCCCTGAAGCAAGGTGGTGACGACGGCGATAAACGTACCCGGTCTAGCGTCCGGATAGCTGATCGCTTTGTCGAAGAGCGCGCGCGCCTCGTCAGCCATACCAAGCAGGTCTTTCGCCACACCGTGGGACAAGGCGTAATCGGCATTGTCGCCATAGCGCTCGGTATACTCATCGAGCAATCGATCAGCCGCCGGCCAGCGGTCCTTTCCGCTTCGCAAAAGAAATCCTGAATACTGGCGAATGAACTCCGCATCGTGGATGCCCCTCGCCAGCGCATCGTCGTAGAGATCAACGGCGAACCCCGGCTCGCCCATTACGTCGTATACATAGGCCAGCGCGGCTCGGCTCTTGGCGGATTTGGGAGCGATCGAGTGCGCCCTGTGCGCCGCCGCTTCCGAGAGCATATGCTCGTTGCGGGAATTGTGGTGAAGATACAGCCAGATCCAGGCATCCCGGTTTTGCAGGTCCGACAAAATCATGGAGAGGACCGTCAAACCAAACTCTTCGTCGGCAATCGGGCCTATCTCTGATCTTGTTTTTAGCGCCTCAATATCGACCGGCTTCGAGGCCAGTTGCCGTCCGGCCTCTCTCTTGGCCAGATCGATATTGTTGCGAAGATTAAAGACGAACTGCCCCATCGGTCCGGCGGCGTCGACGGGAGAGAGAATACTCTCAGCCTGCTGCAACGCGTTCACGCCTGCGAGCGCGGTCGCCAGCATGACTCGAAAAAGTCCATTGCTCTTGTCAGTTTCAAACGCTGTCAGCGCATAGCCGAGGGCGGCGCGGTGCTGGTCATTCTGCAACAGAATGGCGGCCATGTTGTAATGGGCTTCCGGGTGCCGCGGCTCGACACAGCACAGCGCCCGATAATGGGTGAAGGCCTCAGCCGTCTTCCCGGCCGCCGCGAATTGTTGCGCGCGGGCCATCACCGAGGACGTGTCCGCTTCACGAACGATTTTCAAGATCGACATTGGGTTACCCTTTACGCGCCTGACCGAGGGAAAATTGCATAGCAGAAAAGCTGCAGCCAACAAACGCGGAGGCAGTGCTCGTGCAGTCTGGCCCGGCCCTGTCGCGCCCCGTCGTCCGCCGCGTGCGAAGCCAGCTTTCATCAGAGCCGCGATTCTTTATAGTCAGTGCCTGCAAAAGCGAGCGGTTCGAAGGGAGGGGAAGAGCGTTGATGGACCGCCAGACAATCGGTCAGATCCTGCTTGGCGACGGCGCCATCACAGAGCGCGACCTTGAAGGGGCGCTGCGCTACCAGGCCGAGATCGGCGCGCTGATCGGACAGGCGCTGCTGCGCATGGGCGCGCTCTCCGAAGACGTGCTGCTGGCCGCCCTGTCGCGCCAGCTCGGCCTCGCCGTCCTGACGCGCGCCGACCTGCCAGACGATCCCGCACTTTACGCCGACGCGGCCGACCGGCTCGGCCTGTCGCACGCCTGGCTCCTGCACCACGACGCCGCGCTGTGGTTCGCGCGCCCCAAGTCAGCCGCGCCCGGTGAAGCGCAGGGCGCAGATAGCAGCGACGCGGTCGGGGAGGCCGTCACACCTCCCGGCGAGGACGATCCGGTGGAACTGGTGGTGTTTCCGCGTTCGCCCAATGATCCGGCGCTGCACGACACTCTGGCCCGTCTGGACCTGCCGCCCGCCTGCACCGGCGTGCGCACCGTGCTCGGCGGCAACAGCCTTCTGGACAGCGCGCTCGCCTCGCTGCGCTCGGCCGGCCGCGCCGAGTCGCGCGATCACGGCGATGACGCCCAGCGCCTGCGCGAAATGGCCGAAGAAGCGCCGGTCATCGATTTTGTGAACACCATGTTCGAGGACGCGCTGCGTCAGCGCGCCTCGGATATCCATATCGAACCCTTCGAGAACCATTTTCAGATCCGCTTCCGGGTCGACGGCGTGCTCAGCCTGATCCAGTCGCTGCCGCGTCAGCGCTTCGACGCCGTGGCCAGCCGAATCAAGCTCCTCTCCGGCATGGACATCGCCGAACGGCGCCTGCCCCAGGACGGCCGGCAGTCGGTGCGCTTCGCCGGCCAGGACATTGATCTGCGCGTCTCCTCGCTGCCCGGCGCCTGGGGGGAGAGCCTGGTGCTGCGCCTGTTGCGCAAGCAGCAGGAGCTGCCGAGCCTCTCCGGCCTCGGCCTCGACGGCCATGCCATGGAGACGTTCAAGCGGCTGATCGCCGAGCCCAACGGCGTGATCCTGGTGACCGGGCCGACCGGCTCGGGCAAATCCACGACGCTCTATCGCGGCCTGGAGCTGATCAATGACGGCGAGCGCAAGATCATCACCATCGAAGACCCGGTTGAATACGATATGGACGGAGTCACCCAGGTCCAGGCGCGCGCCGATATCGGCTATACCTTCGCGCGCGGCCTGCGGGCCATTCTGCGTCAGGATCCCGACGTCATCATGATCGGCGAGATACGCGACGGCGAGACCGCCTCCATCGCCGCCCAGGCGGCGCTCACCGGCCACCTGGTCTTCTCCACCCTGCACACCAATTCGGCGCTCGCCGCGATCGAGCGCCTCATCGATCTTGGCGTCGAGCGCTTTCTGTGCTCCGCGGCGCTGCGAGGCCTGATGGGCCAGCGTCTGGTGCGCAAGCTGTGTGATCGCTGTGCGGTCCCCGCCACCACCGAGGAGGCGGCTTTGGCCGACCAGCTTCTGGGCGAGGCCCGCCGCGACGGCGCACCGCTGCCGGCGGCCGCCGCCGCCCCGCGCTGGCGCAGCGCCGTGGGCTGCCCGGCTTGCGGCAATCAGGGCTATTCTGGACGTGTCGCTCTGTTCGAGGCTGCGCGCCTGACTCATCCGCTGCGCAGTGCGATCAACGCCGGCGCAGACACCGCCGAGCTGCTCGCCGCCGCCCGCCAGGACGGATATCTCACCATGTATGAAGACGGTTTGCTGAAAGCCGCCCAGGGCGCCACCTCGATCTCGGAGGTGGTGCGGGTGGTGGGCTCCGGTGCGGAGCGGTCCGCGGCGGTCAGCGCATGACCGGGCCCCATCCGTCAGCCGCTGCGTCCGCCGCGCCGGTTCTGGTGCTCGGCATGCACCGCTCCGGCACGTCGTGCCTCGCCGGGTGCCTGGAGGAGGCGGGTCTTTGGCTCGGCGAGGTCAACCGCGCCGCCAGCTTCAACGCCAAGGGCAATCGTGAAAGCCGTGAAGTGATGGAGCTCAATGACGCCGTGCTGGCCGGCGTCGCAAGCGCCTGGGATGACCCGCCCGCGCAGGAGCCCGTCTGGAGCGGGGCGCACCGGGCCCGTCTCGACGCGCTGGTCGCCGCGTATCCGTCCGACCGCGTCTGGGGTCTGAAGGATCCGCGCGTCCTTCTCACCCTGTCGGCATGGCGCGAGCGGCTCGCCCCGCGTCTGGTCGGCACGTTTCGCCACCCTCTGGAAGTCGCCGCCTCTTTGCGCCGCCGCGCCGCCGCCTGGAAGAGCGAGATGACCCAGGATCATGCGCTGCACCTGTGGCGCAGCTATAATGGCCGTATGCTCGACCTTCATGCACGCGAGCCCTTTACGATCATTCGCTATGACCAGCCACCCGAGCTTTATCGCGCCCGGGTGCGCCAGATCGCGCGCGATCTGAATCTGCCCGCGCCTGATTCAATCGCTTTTCTCGACGCCGAGCTGCGCCATGAGACGGTCGATGCGCCCGTGCCGGCCGTCTGCGCCGACATCTGGGGCCGGCTGGTGGAGCGTGAGTCGCAGGCGCGCCAGGAGAGCCGATGAAGTACGAATCCGACGACATGATCCGCCGCAAGGTGGAAGAGGGCCGGCATCGCCAGGTGATTGGCGGCATGTGGGAGGAGATGGGCCGGCTGCAGCTGGACTTCCTCGTGGCGGAGGGGCTGCAGCCGGAGCACCGCCTGATCGATATCGGCTGTGGCTCGCTGCGCGCCGGCGTGCCGCTCACCGGCTATCTTCAGCCCGGCCGCTATTACGGCGTCGACAGCCATCAGTCTTTGCTCGACGCCGGCTGGACGCGCGAGATCAAGGGCGCCGGCCTCGCCGACAAGCTGCCGCGGGCCAATCTCGCGGCGACCGCCGAATTCGACCTGTCGGGCTTCGGCGTCCAGTTTGATTACGGGATCGCCCAGTCCGTCTTCACGCACCTTCCGGCTGCGCGCCTCACCGACTGTCTGACCGCCTGCGCGCCCTGGTTCCGGCCGGGCGGACGCCTTTATGTCACCTATTTCGAACGCCCCGCGGACGCCGCGCCCGACGCGCCGCTGCCGCATCAGCCCGGCGGCGTCGTCACGCATCCTGATCGGGATCCCTTCGACGTCACCCAGGCGGACCTGCGAGCGAAAATCCCCGAGGGCTGGCGGCTGGAGATCGTCGGACCGTGGGGTCATCCGCGCGACCAGCGCATGGCGCGCCTGGTCCGCCTCTAGGGGAGCGCGATGACGACCTATGTCTACAAGGGCCTCAACGCCGAGGGCGTCAGCGTCGAAGGCCGGCTGACGGCCGCCGACGAGGTCGACGCGCTGCGCCAGCTCCAGACCCAGTCGATATCGCCCTACCGTCTCGCCCCGTCCGGGCCGGACGATCGCAAATACGCTCGCAAGCGCGCGCGGCCCCAGGACCGCCACCGCTTCATGCGCCAACTCGCCGTCCTGCTCCGGGCGGGCACGCCGCTGCTGGAGGCGTTCGAGACCGTAGCCGCCGACGAACCCTGCCGTGATCTCGCGCATCAGGCCGTCCGGGTCCGCCAGGATCTGCGTTCGGGCGCCCAGCTTTCGCGCGCCATGACCACCCATCTCGAGCACATGCCGGCCTATGCGCCGCGACTGATCGAGCTTGGCGAGGCCACCGGGCAGATGTCCCGGGCGCTGGTCGATATCGCGGCGCAGATGGAACACGACCTCAAATCGGGCGCCGAGGTGCGCAATGCGCTCGCCTATCCCAGCTTTCTGGCCGTCGCGGGCCTGGTCGCCGTCGCCTTCATGTTCCTGTTCGTCGTACCGCGCTTCGCCACCCTGCTGGGCGATGATCGCAGCTCCCTGCCCGGCTTTTCGCGCTGGGTGATCGAGACCGGCGTGTATCTGCGCGCCAACCTTCTGCAGACCGGCCTGGCGCTTGGGGCCGCCGGGATCGCCGGGGTCTTTCTCAGCCGCAATCCCCGCGTTCGCGCGGGCGTTCGTGAGACGCTGTACACCCTGCCGGTGGTGGGCGGTTTTCTGCGGACCACCGAAGTGGCGCGCTGGGCGCGCGCCTGCGCCACCGCCCTGTCCGGGGGCGCGCCGCTGCTGGACGCGCTGGTGCTGGCGGAATCCGCGGTGGTCTCCACCCGCCGGCGTCAGGGCCTTGCCGAGGCGCGCCGCGCCATCCGCGCCGGCGAGGCGATCGACATCGCGCTCAAAACCCACACCGATTTCGACGCCATGACGATCAACCTCGTTCGCACCGGCCGGGCCTCGGCGGCGATGGACGAAATGCTCACCTTCATCGCCGAGATCTATGAGGATGAAGCGCGCAATCGCGCCAAGCAGCTCACCTCGCTGGCCGAACCTATGGCGATCCTGTTCATCGCGGGGATTGTCGGCGTTATCGTGGTGAGCCTCGTCATGGCGATGACCAGCCTCTACGATGTCGCGCTGTAGCGTCTGGTCCCCGCTCGCCACAGCGATCCCTCACAGGAGCGTCAAAGGCCGAGCCGTTCTGGAAGCCCGCCACAGACCCGCAAGGATCGTCTCCGCCAGCGCCCTGTGGCGTATCGTTGGCCGTGACGCCGCCCGGTGATATAACCCGAGCTGATAATTCTGGTACTGCTGAGAGTTCCACAATGGCGTTTCCCAAAATGCTCTGGCTGCAAAAGCTGCCCGGAAAGCTGTTTCGAGCCCGGCCCGGTTATTCGTTGATGGAGATTCTGGTTGCGGTGGCGATCATCGCCGTGCTCGCCACGCTGGTGGGCCCGCGTCTGTTCGGCCAGCTTGACCGGTCGCGCGTCACTGCGGCTCAGACCCAGATTCGGATGATCGAATCAGCGCTGGATACGATGAGACTCGACATCGGCCGTTACCCGACCGAGCAGGAAGGCCTGACGCTGCTGCAGACGCCGACCGACCCGGTCTCCGGTCTTTGGACCGGCCCCTACATGGATGGCGGGATTCCCGCCGACCCTTGGGGCAATCCCTATCGCTATCGCCCGGCGGCCACTCCGGCGGAGCGCGGCCAGGTCATTTCATTGGGCGCGGACAACGCGGAAGGCGGCGAGGGTCTGGACGCCGATATCGGGCTTTAACGCCGTGCCCGGCGCCCGAATGAGGCCCGGCTATTCTTTGCTCGAGGTGCTGGTCGTTCTGGCCATACTTGGCGTCACGGCGGCCATCGCGACGCCGAACATCGCTCGCATGGTCGAGCGCCGGGCGGCGGACTCCGTCGTGCAGACCGTCTCGGCGGCGATGATCGATCTTCGCGTCCGCGCGCATGTTCGCGCGGAGCCGATCGGGAGTGAGGCGATCGAGGACCGTATTCGATCAGACCTGCCGACCGGCTGGAATGTCGAAGTGCCGGAAGGATTTGCGTTTAACTCTCTGGGATACTGTTCGGGCGGCGAAATCGTTCTGATCCAGCCAGACGGGGCCCGGCGCCCACGCCAATTCTCCGAAGCCGGGTGCTATCCGATGTCCGGTACGCCGGCTAGAAGTCCAACGGGTTTCGGGTTTGTCGCCAGGCGACACGCCGGATAACGAGATCCCGCTGCGAACCGCCGCGCGTCAGCTGCGCTTCCATATCGTAGAGATAGATGCTGTAGAGCCCCGGCCCGAGATAGCCGTCCGCATCGGCTTCCATGGCGACCAGCCGACTATTCCAGGAAAGCGTCCAGGCGCCGATCTCCAGGCGGCCGGTGGGCTGAGCGACAGGATCGACAACCTGCAAAAAGGCCATGGCGCTTGCTTCGACATCCAGTCGTTCGGCCGTGGTCTGTAACCGGGCGGTCGATTGGGAAAGGGAGCGTTGAAGCTCGAACAGCGGAATCATCGTGATGGCGATTATCGCAATTGCGACCAACGCCTCCATAACCGAGAAACCGGGGCGGTTCTGTGCGGCCATCATGACAATTCCTGCACGATTGCGACAAGCGCGAAACCGCTGACCAGTCCCGGCGCGAAGGGCAGGCGGGTCGTGCGATCCGCCTTCCTGAGGACGCCATATGCGCCGGTCAGCCCGACGGCGATCAGGAGCGCGTACCCGACACCTCCGACTCCCGTCCAGAACCCTGCCGCAGCGCCAAGCAGCAGATCACCAGTCCCGAGGCCTGAGAGGCCACTTCTCAGTCGTACCAGTGCGAGTGCGAGCAGCAAGACGCCGCCGGACATGGCGCCCCCGGCTGCGCTTTGGAGCAGCGACAAGTCTGTTTGCGCCCAGGAGGCATAGAGCGCGCCCGCCACGAGGATCACGAGGCTGGATACATCAGAAACGGTCCCGGCCGCGAAATCAGTGCGGGCCGCGTTGACGGCGGCCATGAGAGCGGCGCCGGCGCAGGCTGCGCCGATCCAGTCGCCGCCGAAGACACCGATCACAAGATAGCCGCCTGCCCCGGCGATCCACTCCACGACGACAAGTCTCGAGCCGGTCTTTGTCGCCACCGCGTCGCCTTGGACAAGCCGCTCTGTCACACTGAGACCCGCCGCCACCGCAGCCACCGCCGCACCGCCCAAGATGCCCGCCGCGATGTCGATCATGGCCTATCCACCATCACTCCTCGGCGGTGGTCTCGCGGCGGGCGGCCCTGATCTGCATGGGCTCACGCGGCGGCATAAGCGTCGTGCTGCGTCCGCTCTGATTGGTGTAGTTACGGTTCATCGCACCGACCAGAGCATCGACCACCAACTGCCGGTCATCGCGAGTATCGAGGATATAGGGTGTCACCAGGACGACGAGCATCGTCCGGGTCGAACTCAAAGTCTCGCTCCGAAAAGGGGTTCCGATTATCGGCAGGTCCTTGAGGAGAGGAACACCGGTATTGCCACGGGTGTAGCGATTTTCAATCAACCCGCCGAGGACAGCCGTCTGGCCGTCCTGAAGCGAGAGCTGCGAGCTGAGGGAGCGATTGGATATCAGCGGGCTGGCGATCGCCTGGTTCTCATTGTTCTCGGCCGAACTGACTTCCTGATTGATGGTGAGATCGATCCTGTTGCCGCTAAAGACCCGCGGCTCAACGGTCAGAAGGATGCCTGTGGAGCGATACTGCACGGTCTGCAGGACATCGGACGATCCGCCGGTCTGGGTATTCGCCGCACGCTGCGATGTGATGATCGGGACGTCGGTGCCGACTTGAACCGAGGCTTCCGAGCCGGAGCGCGTCACGATCCGCGGGGTGGACAACACGTTGATCTGGTTGTTGCCGGCGCTTGCGCGAGCATTGAGGGTGACCTCTCCGCTTCTCACCACACCCGAGAATCCGTCTTGTGAGCTCAGGTCGGCCGAAAAGCGTGGCGCGATGTCCGAGGAGAAGATCAAATCCAGGCCATAGCTGGAATCGTCTGTGAGGGTGACCTCGGCGATCGTCACCTCGATCAGGACCTCTGGAACCGGCGTATCCAGCTGCTGCAGCAGGGCGCTAACTTGTTCGTATTCAGCCTGAGTGCCATAAAAAATGATCCGATTGCCCTGCTCGTCGATCGTAAAGTCACCAAAACTTGTCCGGCCGGTCGAGCCGCTTTCTCCGCGCGACTCGGACCCGCCTTGTCCGCCCTCCGACAACGGGCTTTCCGAGGTCTGGGAGTCGCCGACACCGGCGCCTCTGCGTTCTCCACCGCTGATGACCGAGCTTACGATTTCAGCGAGAGCAGCAGCCTCTGCATTCTGCACCTGGTAGACATGGGGCACGCGCGCTTCACCCCGGAACGCCTCGGCGTCAAGATTCTGGGCGATGGACAAGGCGTAGCTTGCCTGCGCACGGTTGGACGCGAAGATCATCAGCTGGTTCGTAAACTCGAGCGGCAGAAGCGTGATCGTTCGCGGCGTCGTGGTTCCGACCCCGACCATGAAGCCTTCCAGCGTCAGAATGTCGTTCAGGGCGCCCGCCAGATCTCCAGCACTCCAGTTCGCCGGCGAATAGGTAATCACCTGGGTGCCTGCGTAGCGAAGCTCGTCCATCTCGTCGATGATCGCGACCGCCGCGCTGACGTCGTTCGCCAAACCGCTCAGGACGAGCGAGTTGGTTCTCCGGTTGTTGCGGATGGTCAGCACGGAACGATCGGGAAAGGCCTGCTCGAGGATTGACTGCATGTCGGCGGCGTCAATCGCGCTCAGTTCAACAAATTGCACCACCGGCCGCAGGCCGGAGGGCACTTCAGCGCGTGCGCGGGCCGTTATGAATCGCGGCATCCGTGCGCGCAGCTCGTCGAGCTCGATGACACGAAACAACCCGCCCTGATAGCTGACGCCGAGGCCGTAATCCTTCAGCGCCTCTTCCACGAGCGCAAGGAATGTATCAGGGGTCATGTCCCTGACGCTGCGAAGCGAGATCAGCTCCTCGCGGTCCGCGACTTCCGGTCCAAGCGTGAAGGGCTGCTCAAGAATTTCGCCGAAGACCGTATTGAGAAAAACCGGCAGCGGCTGGGGCGGAAGTGTTGCGTTAATTGGCTCGGTTGACAGCTCGGGTTGTTCATAGCCGTCAACCCGGCCCGTTGCGGAGCGGGGCGCGATGGACGGGATGTTGCGGGTGCCGACTTCCGCAGCCGGCTGGCTCGGTCTCTCGGTGTCCCGCTGCTCGATGTCTCGCGCATCGTCGCTGTCTGACCGCGCCACCGGCAGATCGAGCTGAAGCCAGCCTCTATCCGATGCCGACTCGTTTGCGCAGCCTGCCGTGATCAGGCATCCGGCGCTAGCAAACAATACGGCGCGCTTAATTCTCATCGGTAACTTCCCCCGTGCGGAAGGCGTCGAGCCTGCGTGTTTCCGCGTCCCGCCTTAAGACAATATGAGTGGGAGCAATAGAGGCGATCAACCAGCCGTCAGACAATTGATCACCTTCCTCGAAAATCTGCGTGTCAGCGTTATCCTCATATACATAGACTCGCCACTTCAAGTCTCGCCGCACGAAAGCTGACAGGTTCGGCGTATAAAGCGCTCGCGCCAGAGCGTCTGCGCTGTCGGCCGATCCGGATGCCGTTTCGGCCCTCAAGGTGGCGCTAGGAAACAGACCCGCCTCGGCGACCCGGGTTACATACGCGTCGATGTCCTCGGCCTCGACCGAAGTACGGGGCGACCAGGTCCGACTGGAGGGCGCAATATTGCTTGAATCGCCGGAGCCGCCAGAAAACCAACCCCAAAACAGCGCCGCCGCCGTGAGGGCGAGCGCCGCCGCGAGACGGACCGTAGACGTCATGTTCCGGTCTCTTCCTGCTCGGTATCTGAAGGCGCGCCGACTAACGCCGGGGCCTCAAGACGGATGGAGACACTGCCGCTAAGACGGCTCCACTCGAACGATGTGGGAATGAGATAGCCTGGGCTGCGCACGATCTCCTGGAAAAAGGCGAGAAACTGGCCTTCCGGATCTCGAGCGGTGAGCGATATTTCGAACACGACCGCCCTTTCACCCAATGGCGTGGGGGACGCCTGAACCGTCACTCTCATGTTTTGAAAGTCCGCACGCCGGCCTGCAGCCTCAACGTCGCCCTGAAGTTGGGCCGCAACAATTCCCGCCGTCGAGCCGGTCCAGAATCGCTCTCGAGTCTGCGTCACCGCCTCTTCGGCGAGCTGGGAGCGCTCCACCCAGCCATCATCGGCCATCAGTGCGGTTTGAAGCGTGCGATCCCGTCGCAGCTCCTGGACGTCCTGTCTAAGCTCTGCGACATGCGCGGAGAGCTCGCTGAGCCCCAGTGCTGCGAGAATAACCGTGAGGGCGACCATACCGGCTATGGTGCGCGGCGTGGTTTCCTCGCGCACGCGTGCAATGAGGCGGTGGGCCAAGGAGGTGGTCATTGACTGGTCTCGGTTGAGGCGAGAATGCGCCACTGTCCAGGGCGGCGCCCCGGTTCCACCAGAACGCCGCTGACTTCAGGCAGGGCCTCAAGGGCTTCCACCAGCGGTGCGGGCGCAAACTCATCCGGCGCCGCGATCACAATAGAGAGTTCGCCTCGCCTAAGCGCAAATTCGTCAAGCCCTGTCGCAAATTCAGAGGCGGTCTCGGCGAACTCCGCCAGGAGCTCGGTCGGGTGCACCCGATCAATCTGACTTGCGTAGGCGTTCAGCTCGGCCACCGCCTGTTGAGTGCGCCCGCGCGCGGCGCCCAGTTCGGACGTGGCTGCCTCCAGCCGGGTGACCTGCGAGGACAGCGTCGACTTCTGCAGTTGCAAATGCGCGAACTGACCCGAAAGATAAAGCGTAGGGGCCGCGAGCGCCAGGAGCGCGATCGCGACCATATCGCGCCATCCTATATTGCGGAGCGCCAAAAGCCGCAGAGCCAAGGGCTGTCTGGCGGGCGCGGCGTTCCAGGCCACCGTCTCAGCGGCCGTTTGGAGGGAGGTCGTGTGGGCCCTCGCGCCGCGCAGAAAGCCATACCAGGCCGCCTCGTCTGGTTGATGAGGCCACCAGCGCGACGCAGTCAGCACGCCTTCATCCCAGACCTGGCCTTCAAAGCCGTCCAGGCAGGAGACGAGGCGCGGTCCTGAACCCGGAGATTGAAGGATGGTTTCGGGAACTGCGCGACCTTCAAAATCTGGTGCGAGATCGAAGACGGAGCGGGGCCAGCTCCAGACCCCGATCGTGTCTTCATGCCAATCGAGATGAAATTCCGGCTCGCGAATCGGCGTGCGGGCCCTGGCGGCCAGCATGGCCGCCTGGATCGCCTTCCAGCCCGGCCGCCCCGGCGGAGCCGGCATGAGTTCGTAGTGGCAAAGGCCGCGGCTGATCACGTATTGCTCGCCCAGCAGCAATCGGTGCAGCGGAGACCCGCCACACTCGATTCTACCGTCCGCCCGAACGCGAGTTCGTGGCGGGTTCGGGAAGCTCCTCAACACGCTCAACATCCTCAACCGCCGTAAAATCCTGCGCTTGCGTTCCACCAATAACGTATTTGCTGTGTATGAAGAAGGGCGCGATGATGCTTCCGGTGTTCAGCTCGACAACGGTTCGCCGGATCGGCGAGCCCGCCAGTGGATGCGTCATCAGGATCAGCGTAGGACCTGGATAACTTGGTCCGCTCAAGGCGTCGAATTCTTCGTCGAATTCAGGCCGGCCCATGCCGGCGAAGTCGACGATCTCAAGCTGTTGCATCGCACGATAGGCCGCGCGCGCATCCGCGTCGTCGCCGAGCATCATCTGAAGCAGGGGAAGGGACGGCAGCCTTGGATTAAGAGCGTCGGAGTAGCGCGTCCTGCCGACCAGCAGCAGCTGGCCGAGGTCGTCGCAGACCTCGGTTTCGGACCAACCCATGACGGAACATAGTTCGAGGACATCCCGGATCGGTCGGTTGGCTGGCGGGGCGCCTTCCGGGTAGTCGCGAGCCTCGGCGCCGCCCAGCCGTCTTAAATCATCGGTATCTTGATAATCCGCCAGCGTCGCGGCGAGCCGTTCCGCCTGGGAACGGGGCACGCCGAATACTGATAGATTTCGAACCTGCGCCGCCTCGTTGGCCGTCGCAAGATTTAGAAAAGACTGGTCGTCGAACAGCCGCGTGATGACAGCCGGCTCGCCGAATGATCTCGGCGATCCGTCGGCCCGCACGAGGTCGATCCCGTCGATGGTCGTAGTGGCCAGGCCGAAGGGGTCCCCCGCGCCCCCGACCTCTATACCCTGAGACCCCATGGGTTCGGTCAGCATCAGATAGAGCAGGGTCTGTTCGGCGGAGATGAGACCCGCTTCCATCCGGCTCCGGTCAGCGAGCTGGCCGATGGATTGCGATGCGCGCTGCACCTGCCCGGCCGCGGTCGCCGAAACGATGGCGATGACGGCGATCGCCACGAGCGCAAAAGGGAGGATGTATCCGTCTCGAGTCATCCCGGCCTGATATCTCCCAGCAAGTCCTGTTCGCGTTGAGGCGGCGGCGCCGTAATCGGAAATCGAACGATCATCGCGATAGGGTCTCCCGGTTCAGGCCGGATCTCTATTTTCACCGCAAGCGGCAATGAGACGTAATACCGGTCATCGGTCTCAGTGTCGCCTGGCCAGGCGCTGAGCCATTGCCGCCGCCGGCCAACGGGTGAGCTCCCCGCACGGACGGTGAGGGCTAGATCGAGCGGCGTCTCCTCCTCGACATAGTACTGAAAGCGGCCTGAGGCGTCGGGCCAGCGTCCCACGACGATGTCTCCGCGCCCGTCTGAATAAACCAGCTGGAGCGACTGGCTGGACGTATCGGACTCGAATGCGAGCGTGTAGGTCCGCGGCTCCCCAAGTCTGCCGCTCAACGGTGTGGAGGTCGTCGATGAGAAGCGGTCTTCCAGACCGCGGAACTGACCCGCGCCGCCGGTATAGTCCGGTCTGGACGCCTCGATCATCGATCGCAATCCCGCCAGATCGATCGAGCCGCCGGTGGCCTCGCGAGCGGCCTGGCTGACGCGGATTCCGTTGCTGCTCGCCACCCGGATCGACTCGATGCTGACTGCGGCGACGACGCCGGCGATGACAAGCATCACCAGCATTTCGATGAGGGTGAGCCCTGCGTCGCTGGCCAGACGTGGCGATTCTTCGCGATCAGACGGCATCAAGCGGCGTTTCCTCGTTCCCGCTCCATACTAGCGCATCTGACGCACTGGCGCGAAACCTGGAATTCATCAAGAGCTCATTTCGGCATGTCATCCAGCGCTTTCTTCACGCCCTTCTGGACCGCGCGCAGCACCGGCGCACGCCCTGAACCGCCCGTCTGACCAAAGAGGAACGGGTTCACCTCGGGCGCCTTCCAGTCGTGACCGCGAAGCTGTTGGTACTGGTCGACATACACGTCCCAGACCGAGCGCCCGCTCTCGTCCAGTGTCTGACGGATCGGGCTTGATGTCGTGACGCCGCCATGGTGCTGGTGAAACGTGCCTTCGCCCAGCAGCATGATGTACTGGGTCGCGGGATCTTCGACACAGCGGCGGAAAAAATCGAGATTGACCAGGCCGCCGCCCGCAATGTCGAACCGCGTATCGTAGCCGCCAAGGCGATCATAGCAGCTTGCCGAAAGGATCGGGGCGTTGCTCTCGGAGATGCGGCCAAACCAACCCGCCTCCGCCGAACGGCCGAAACAGGAGATGTCGAAAAGCCGGTAGCCATTGTCTCGCCAGTGAATGCTCTCGAGCAGGTCGTCTTCGACCTCTTGATTATAGCCGCGCTGGATGGAGAATTGCTGAGGCTCATGGCCAAGATGCAACCCGACCGTCGCGACGAAGCTCCGGTCGGCGAGCTTTGAAGCGGCAAGGCCGTTCGAGATAAGCCCCGGGCTGGCCATGCGAGCGCCGTCAATCACAGGGCAAAGATATTTTCCGCGGGCGACCCCCGCCCCGTAGTTGAGCGCATAGGCTGGAGAGGAAATGATTTTATCCGGCACGCAATAGCGCACATTGGACGGCCAACCGGCCACCACGTCCCGCGGGACGGGAGAGCTTGATCCATTCTCCACCACGATGATCTCCACGTCCTCGGGAGCGATCCCGCGCTGGAATGGCGGCAGAAACGAAAACACGGTACGCGGAACTTCGCGCGCCATGTTGTATGCGATGATAATGATGCTGATCTCTGGACGACGATTCATCGACCATCTCCTGTCTTGCCCGGCGTGGGTGATCCAAGCCCTTGGTCCGGGCCGAAAGTGAGTGGGGTCTTCAAGTCCTTCTTTCTTTGTTGCAGGGGGGCGGTCAAGACCCGGTTAGCGCAGCCGGTGCGCTTCTCTGCGAGGCGGTCTTCGAGAGGATTAGGTCGCGCCGGGTCCGCCACCGCGCGCCGACGGCGCGACCACAGCAATGCTCGGCCGCGTTCCGCGTCCAGAGGGTATGGGCAAGCGTCGGGCGCCGATTCAGCGAGCTCTTGAGGCGCGCGGCTCACTGGAGGATATCGAGAAATCGACGACCAGTCCGCCGTACGCCGATCAATAGAAACGGGGCCGGGGGTTCAGGCCGGTGCGCACCGTGTGAGACGTCCTGAGCTATCTGTTGGACCTTTGATCATGCAGATCCTGATCGGGCATTTGACGGTGGTCACCCGGCATTTTTCCGCCTGCCAAGCGCCCCTCTGCGCGACCGGTGGACAAAAAGTGCTCCAGCGGCTCAATCCCTGACCGCCGCACATCAGCATAAGCTTCAAGATATTTGCTGGGCGAAAAGTGCGGGCTCGGCTTGTTTCCCCTGGCCGCGCCAAAAAGTACGTAATGAGTCAACGGCTCGAGCCTGGAGCTTGCAGCATCCGGGTATGTTTCAAGATACCAGCGCGGATCGAAAAACGGGTTAGGCTTGGCGCCCATGGCGGCTCCCATCTGAAGATAATGGCTGAGTGCGCCCTTCAGCGGAACACCCATTTCACCGGCGTAAGCACGTGCATCGAACAGAGGATGGGGCGAACACCCGGAAGGGTCCTCCAGATAGGTTTCGAGCGCGGTGCTTCGGCGCGGGTCGATCACCTTTTCGCTCTGCTTGAGATACCAGCTTCGTGAAAAGAGCGGATGCGGATCCCGTCCTTCGGCGTCGCCGTGAAGCAGGTAATGGTCGACCGCCTCATACCCGTTCTCAAGAACGTCGAGATTGCAGCTCGCATACCACTGCGCATCAAAAAGCGGTGAGAGGGATAACGCCCGGCGCCGTCGCTCCAGACTTTCAGGGCCGGGGCTGCGCGTTACACTGGACACCAGGCGCCGCCATAAAGGACCGGAGGACCTTCCTCGCGACACGCTTCTTCTGACGTCGTCGGCGTTGTAATCTTCATTGTGGCTACGGATAAACTGGAAAATCTGACCCTCAAGCCACATGACCCTGGACTTCAGAGAAGCCCGGTCCGTCTTCAAATCATCACTGCGCTCTTTGATAAGACCCAATTCGCGCTGGGCGGTCTCGTACCGGGCCGCAATTGCCAGATGGTCGCGCTCCTCCTGAGCCAGGTGCGCTCGCACCTTGGTGATTTCGCTCTCAAGCGACGCCGTCCTGCCTTCCGCCGCGGAAAGGGCTGTTCGCAGCTTGTCGCTTTCATCTTTCAGGCGCTCGATGTCTGCATCCCGGTCACCCAAACCAGCCTGAGCGTCTTTGAGCATTGCGTTGCGCTCACTCAACGTGACCTGAGCGTCTTTGAGCCTTGCATCGCGATCACTTATCGCCGCCCGAGCATCTCTGAGCTGACTTTCTGCCTTGTTTAAATCTGAACGTAACTTGACACGCTCCGTCTCATCCGCCTCGAATTCACGCAATGTGCTCAACGCGTCAGCGGACAGGGCAGGGGCTTTTATTGTCTGCCCGGACTGCAGGTGGCTCCAGAGTTCAGTCTGGGCGGGCGTCAGGAGTGACACTGCTTCTGCGTCGCCCAGTCGTTCGCGACGGAGCGCGGGCATGATACCGCTCACAGCCGCGTCGATGTCGAGGTTTTCTGATCCGGCCGCCTTGATCGCGAGCGCGACGTCGCGGAGCGTTTTACCCGGCTGCTCCAAAAGGTCATCGTAGCTGACAACGATATGCTTCAGCTCCGAGCCGTGGCGCAACGCCGCGACATTATACGCCTCCCAAAGAGCCAGGCCGACGCGGATCGGAAACCCATTGCGTCTTCGTAACGATCTCGCGACCTCGACGGGGTGACGATACACAATGATTGCGAATGGAGTTTTCAGCGCGCTTCTGAACAGCGGCAGGAGAAGGCAAAGTCGGGGCTCTTTCAAAGCCCAGGAACCGCCTTTGGAGTCGAGGCTCTTCACCAGCTGTTCAATGCGGGGGCGTTGATTTTGCGCTGCGATATGATCCACGTTTTCAGGGTCGAAGGCGCTCACCTTCCACCAGTCGGCGCCAGACCCGTGAAGCAGGGCGTCGCAGATGCTTCGAGCATCGCGGCGTTCGAAAAACCCTTCTGGATTCTCCCAGTTACGTCCGGTCAGTTCATCCTCGTCGCCGATGAACACGCCCATGCGCGCCAGAGCCCCCGTCAAGGCAGAGGTACCGGAGCGATGCATTCCGAGCACGATGATCTGAGAATGGGTGGATCGGGCGGCGACGGGCTTCGGCGAAGGCCTTTTTCGTTTGCCGGGGCTGCTGCCTGATACCGGCTCAGCGGATGTCTTGCTTTGAGCCCGCTTGGCCTCCGGTTTTTCCGACTTTATTGGTGTGTTTGCCGATGTGTTGGGCGAGATCCGGGTTCTGCGCGGTCCATCCGAACCGGGTGCGCCACGATCGCGTGCGTCGTCGCCGGCTTGAGGTCGGCGTGGAGTATCGCGTGAATTCGTCGCCATGGCGCCTTGACCCCAAGCTGGCCTCAGTCGCGGCCTTAGCGTTGCATATATCGTTGAAGTTTAATTGTTTAGCGCCGTATCACAAGCCGTTTCGGTCATGTTGAGCGCCATCTGGTCTTCGTGCCGACAATGCTAATCGACCCGAATGCACGCGATGCGGTTCCATTCCCTGGCCGCGCTGTGCAGGCCGCGCTTTGATCGCGCGTTCGGGCTCGTAGCGGTTGACGCATCTGGGTGGATGGCCTTTACAGCGCAAGAGAGGCCATGTTCAGCACGGCTCGGTTTTTTTTGGGGTGGACCGCATGGTTGGCAAGCGAGTTTCGAGCGACGAGGTCGCCTCTCAGAATGCGGGCGACGGCGGCCGGTCGCGCGATCGAGCGCGCCAGGATCACCTCATGCGACGCCTCGGCCACCTGGAGGCCTCTCTTGAGGCTAGAACCATTGCGCTGGACAAGGCGAGCGAGGAGCTGACGGTGCTCCACGCCAGGCTTAACGAGCTTGACGCCAAGCTCGCCGCTCGAAACAGCGAATACGACTCGCTGGCGCGGTCCAACATTGCGCTTGCGCGCGACGCCGAGAGCGCAAGGGCGCTTCAACGTATCACCGATCTTGTTGAAGCCTTGTCCCTCAGCTCCCGCAATCAGCCGCCTCAGACGCCGGGCGAGCCAAGGCTATCGGCCCCTGCTGGGTCAGGAACGAGGGCCGCCAGATTCTCCGCCGCGCCTTCCTTGCCGCCCCTGGTCGGCCGGGTGCTTGGGCGCGGATCGGCCAGAAGAGCCCTGGCTCAACGGGCGGAAGCGATCAAGGCGAGCGGTTTGTTTGATGCGGATTGGTACACCGCGAAAAACCAGGATGTCGCAGAAACCGGCGCCGACCCCGCCAGTCACTATATCTCCAATGGCGCTGGAGAAGGCCGCAATCCTCATCCGCTGTTTGACCACGAATGGTATGTTTCCTCCATTGGAGGGCAGGCGGCGCTTAACGGGCTGACAGCGCTTGAACACTATCTGCAATCCGGTCCTGGCGCTCCGTCGCCATGTCCGGCCTTCGACCCGGCGCACTATCGCGCTCAGGGCTTCGCTCCCGAGACTGCTGAATTGGCCGATTACGTGACTCGCGGCTGGCGCGCCGGCGCAAGCCCGTCGCCGTTCTTTGACCCGAAAATTTACACCGGCGCGAGCGCGGCGTCTGAGCCTCTGGCCAGTTATCTCGAGAATGGGGATGGTTATTCCGGGCCATTATCGAAGAACTTCGACGCTGGTTGGTATCTGGAACACAATACCGATGTCCGCAGAGCTGGAACCAACCCCTTGCTGCATTTCCTCGTCAGCGGGCGCGCCGAGGGGCGGCGCGGAACTCCGGCAAATCAATACAGGGGGCCTGGGGGGCGGCCCATGGCGGCGCAGCCCGGCGCGCCGAAGATGCGCCGTTCGCTTCCCGACCTTTTTGATGTGCGGGCGACACCGCGAGAGTCCGACACTGCGGTTGTCGTCCAGTGGACCCACAGGGGCCAGGCGTCAGCGAATGCAGCCTGGCTTGCACGCCTTACCGAGGCGTTTGACCTGTTCGTCATCGCTCCGCCGCACCTTGCCGATCGCGTTCACGAATACACCTGCCAGTCGCGCCGGCGGCGCCTCACTGTCATCGAAGGCGTGAACGCTCCGCACGAAGCGGTGCTGTTCGGGCATATGGCGTCGCAGAAGGTTTTCGCGCGCTATAATATGATCGGCTGGGTCTGCATTCCGGAAAACGCACCGAGCAAGGGATCGGCCCTCGCGCTCACTGAGCGCTTCAATGCGGACCCGGATCTGGGGATTCTAGCCGGGCGTACGGCGCCGCTCCAGCAGTTGAAAGCATCCGGCGAGCCCTTCCAGAGATTTTCGAGCCTGCGCGACAGGTTAGGCCGGCCTCCTATCGATCTCGACCTGGACGGCGCCGTGGGTGAAGCCCTGTGGATGCGCGGCCTGCTTATGCGGGATCTTGCGGCGTCCCTAACACGCCCTGAATATCTGGATGTGGAAAGCCCCGGGCCTGAGCGCGGCGAGCGCATCGGTGGGCGCGACATCGTTCAGGCGCTGGTGAGCGCTGCGGCTCATGACGGCGGATTCAGTGTGGAGCGAATTGGTGAATAAGCGACAGAAGACCACGCCCACACCCGGCGCCCAGCCGCGCCGTGTCAAGTCGATTGCATTTTATCTGCCGCAATATCATCCGATTCCGGAGAACGATTTGTGGTGGGGTCCGGGGTTTACCGAGTGGACCAATGTGACGCGCGGCAGGGCGCTTTTCGAGCAGCACGATCAACCGCGGCGTCCGGGCGCCATGGGATATTATGATCTGCGCGCGCCGGAAGTACGCAAGGCCCAGGCGGACCTGGCGCGAGAGTACGGCGTTCACGGCTTCGCGTACTATTTCTACTGGTTCGACGGCAGGCGCCTGCTCAACCAGCCGATTGAAGCCATGCTGGAGAGCGGCGAGCCTGACTTTCCGTTTTGTATTTGCTGGGCGAACGAGCACTGGTCGCGCAACTGGGACGGCCAGAACCGCCACGTTCTGCTATCCCAGAACTATTCGATGGAAAGCTGCAAGGCCTTCATCCAGGACGTCATTCCCTTCATGCAGGACGAGCGGTATATCCGCCATGACGGCAAGCCGGTCCTGATCATCTATCGCATCACCCAGATTCCTCACTGGCGCAGCGTCGCGAAGATGTGGCGCGAGGAGTGCCGCAAGGCCGGACTGGGCGAAATTCATCTGTGTGCGGTCCGCTTCGGACTGGAGCCGCTCGAGGGGCAGCCAGCAGCCCACGGGCTGGACGCCTACGTGCTGTTTCCGCCCCATGAAACCGTTCGAGAAGACATGCGGGATCAGGTGCGTGGGTTGCATGGCGAGTTCGGCGGCGAGCTGTTCAGCTATGACGCCATGGCCGCAGGCGACATTGAACGGTTTGAAGAAGGATATCCCTGGCCCGTCCATCGCGGCGCGACGATGGCCTGGGACAACACTGCGCGGCGCAAGTTCGCCGCCCGTATTTTCCATGGCGCCACGCCGAGCCGGTTCCGACGGTGGCTGCGCGAGATCTTGCGCCAGGAAGACGCCCATAACCCGTCTTCAGAATCCCTGGTCTTCCTGAACGCCTGGAATGAATGGGCTGAAGGAACGGTTCTCGAGCCGGACGAGCGCTGGGGTGAAGGCTATCTCGAAGCGGTGCGCTCGGCGCTGCAGGGCTACCGTATCGACGGCCCGGCCGTCGTCGAAGAGATTGATAGCGCCGCGCCCGCCGCCACGGGTCCGCACCTGCGCGCCATGCAGGAAACCATCGCATACGATCCAGGCGTCACACGTCGCTGGATCAAGGGCGCGGTGGAGTCCATCGAGGGCGCGCCGACGATCGTACTGGCCGCTCACATCTCCGGCGACCAACTGTATGGCGGCGAGCGCAGCCTGATAGATGTCTTGCGCGCGTTTCGCGCCAGCGGTCGCAATGTGATCGTCACACTGCCCAGCGGCAATAACCCGGAGTACATCGAGACCCTGAGGCAGGACGCGGTCGGGCTGTATATCCTGCCTTACCCGCAATGGCGCGACGACCGCGCGCCGGTGGAACGGCTGATCCTGGAATTTGGTGAGATATTCGCGGCCCACGGAGCGGACGCGCTTCACGCCAACACCATCACGCATCTCGAAGCGCTGGAAGCGGCTCGGCGCAGCGGCGTCGTGCGGGTGGTTCACGCGCGCGAGGTGATCACCATGGACACCGGGCTTTGCGATCAGATCGGCAAGAAGCCCGAAGATATAATCGCGGACGTTCTGCGCACATGCGACTATGTGATCGCAAACTCGCGCGCCACGGCCTCGATCTTCAGCGCTCCCGGGCGCACCTTCCGGGCGTTTAACGCAATCGATGCGTCTGGCTTTGAGCCGGCCGCGGGTCCCCGACCCGGCGCTCCGTTGCGCTTTGGCGTTGTAAGCAGCAATCTCAAGAAAAAGGGGGTCGGCGATGTGATCGCCCTTGCGCGCCGCCTGGGTGAACGAAGCGATATTGAGATCATCGTCATCGGCCCGGAGCGCGAGAACACCCGCGCCTGGGCGGCCGAAGTTGAGACCGGCGCCCTGCCCTCCACCCTGAAATTCCTCGGCTATCGCGATACGCCGCAAGAGGCGATGGCGGAGCTGGACGTGCTGCTCAGCCTGTCGCATTTCGCGGAGTCCTTCGGGCGCACCGTGGCCGAGGCGGCCGCCTGCGCCAAGCCCGCGATCGGCTACCACTGGGGCGCTCTGCCCGAAGTGATCGACCATGAAACCACCGGCTTGCTTGCGCCTTACCGCGATATCGAGGCCGTCGCCGAGGCGGTCGAGGCGCTGGCCGGCGATCCCGAGCGCGTTGCGCGCTACGGCGCCGCAGCGCGCGAGCGGGTCACGACCCTGTTCTCCCAGGACGCCCTGCGCGAGGCGCTGGATGACGCCTACGCGGCGATTCTCGCCGACCGGCCGTCGCGCGAAGACGCCCGTTTGGCCGATGAAGCCGCGATCGTCGTGCCGATCTACAACGCCTTTGAAGACACCCGCGCCTGCATCGAGTCGCTGAAAGCCCACACGCCGGGCCTGAAGGCGGTGCTCGTCAACGACGCCAGTTCCGACCCCCGCATCGCAGAACTTCTTGAGGGTCTCGCCGGCGATGATCGCTTTGAGGTGATCACCAACGCGGAAAACCTCGGCTATACGCGTTCCATCAACCGGGCCATCGACCATGCGGCGGGCCGCGATATCGTTCTGGTGAACAGCGACGCCCGGGTCACTCCGAACTGGCTGGACGGCCTGCGCGCGGCTGCGCGCACGTCGCCGGAGGTTGGGACCGTGACCGCCATGGGTGACAACGCCGGCGCCTTCTCTTTCCCCCATGAAGGCGAGGCGAACCCGCGCCCGCATTGGCTCGACGAGGACGGCTTTGCACGCCTGGTGGTTCAGGCGGCGGGCGCGTGCACGCCGCCCATGACGCCGACCGGCTCTGGGTTCTGCATGTTCATCAAGCGCGCCCTGCTCGACGCCATCGGGTCGTTTGACGCGGAAGGCTTCCCGAGGGGGTATGGCGAGGAAAACGATTTCTGCCTGCGAGCCATTGAGGCCGGCTGGATCAACCTGATCACACCATGGACTTATATCTACCACACCCGCTCGGCCAGCTTCGGCGAGGAGAAAGCCAAGCTCATCAAGTCGGGCGTGGATGAGGTGATAAAGCGCTATCCCGACTATGTGCCGCGTGTGAAGGCGGCGTTTTCGGGAGACGACATGCTGGCGTTGCGCAGGGCGGTGCGAAACACTTATAGGTAAACCTTGAAATCGCATCCGCGATTTCACTCTCTTTGTAGCAAAGACTAAAGCAAATGAGTTCTAATCCGGTTTGCAATGTCTGCGGATCTGAAGAAATTCGCGAATTCAATGGACGCCCGAATGCGTTCTGCGGAGCCTGTGGTTCCTATGAGCGGACGAGAGTGCTCAAGATGTTCATTGATAAAAAAGGCATCAGCAGCTCACATCGTGTGCTTCATATAGCCCCCGAGCATGGATTGTCTAAATACCTTAAAAGCAAGACTGAAAACTACGTACCGATAGATTTTGATAAATCCCGGTATTCTCATATTCCTGAAATTTACGAGTTTGATCTATGTAATTTTTCCAGATACGGAGAGCTGGGTTCATTTGACATGATCATTCATTCCCATGTGATCGAGCATGTAAGGTGTAATTACAGCGCAGTCCTGTTGAAGCTCAATGCCTTACTTAAACCCGGCGGCAGGCATCTATTTTGTATTCCAATCTATGGGCGGGGATTTGAGGAAGATCTTTGTGTTCCGATAGGCGACGAAGCTGAGCGGCGCTTCGGTCAGGACGACCATGTTCGCCGGTTTTCAAAAGAAGACATAAATCAGACGCTTGGAGCCCTGTTCAAACTTCCCGAAAACTATAACCTCCTTGATCATTTCTCAGAAGCGGATCTTCTAAAAGCGGCCATTCCGCAAGTTGGCTGGACAGGCTTTACAGGAGCTACTGTCTTCGATTTCGGACTGGAAGATCGACTGGTCTAATCATCTTTTGTGCTCACGAAGCCGATGGAGCTTTGAATGGACTTAGCCCTGGTTTCGATCATGCGAGACGAGCATCCCTATATACTCGAATGGGTCGCGTATCATCGCGTTGTCGGCGTCACCGACCTTACAGTCTATGACAATAACAGCAAAGACGGCTCGACCGAGCTGCTTGCCCGCCTTCATGAGCTGAAGGTGGTCAACCATGTTCCGTGGCCGGCGTCAGGGCAGGATTCGCCGCAGATTTCAGCGTATCGCCATTATCGGGACTGCCGCGCTAGCGCCGGGTCCAATAACTGGGCCCTTTACATAGACGCGGATGAATTCGCCGTACCAGTCGAGCACGATACGCTGGTCGAAGCGCTCGACGATATTGTGACGCTGGCGCCGGACGCCAAGGCGATCGCAATTAACTGGAAAACTTTCGGCACCTCCGGGCAGCAGAAGGCGAACCCGGGCCTCGTCGTCGAGCGTTTTCAAAAGTGCGCAGAGGGCGGACGGGCGCCGAACAACTGCGTCAAATCGGCCGTCTGCCTCCAGGCTCTGTCCGATCCGCACATTCACGTCCACCAGATCGTTAACGGTCGATACGTGAGCGAACTCGGTGAGGATGTAGAGATCTACGGAAACGGCATGTCCAGGCAGGTTTCTCATGAGCGTGTCCAAATCAACCACTACATGACGAAATCCGTTGAGGAGTGGCAGGACAAGAAGGCCCGCGGGAACGCCAATTTGAGTGACGGCCACCAACAGAAATACGCGCGCCTGAACGATGAGCTGTTTCAGCGCGCTGACCGGAATGAAAGCGTGTGCGAGCGCATCTTGAGATTCCTGCCCGCGATAAAGACGGAGATTGAGCGGTTGGAGCAACGCTTGGAGGCTTTGCAGTCCACAAGCTGATTGGCTGGCGGTCCGGCAGGTGCGGCGCGTTCCCGGCTCATTCAACCCCGCCTTTTGATCGACGGGGATCTATCCCGCCTCGTGCTATCCGAGCCTGTGGACACCAGCTTGCAAGTGAGGATAGTGCTTCATCGTGCTGAAATCAGAAGCCGAAGGTGAACCGCATGGACGACACTCAATGGGCGACCGCTCTTCTTGAAACGCCGCCGGCCGATGGCGTGCCGATCATGCCGCCAGCTAATATCATCAGCATCACCGGGGGCGGAGAGCCGGACCACCTCATCGGGCATGCTTTTGAATTCAAGAACGCTCTGGCTGACCTCCTATCCGCATACTCCCGACCGCTCGGCGAGAAGACGAAAATCCTTGATTTCGGCTGCGGCTGGGGCCGGGCGCTGCGTGCATTCCTCAATGATGTTCCCGCGAGCAACCTCTATGGCGCGGATCCGCTGCCTCATTTGATCGATGCGGCGAGGGAGACCATGCGGCGCCCCGAGATCAATCTGACGGTCACCCCTCAGCGCCCGCCAAGCCAATTGCCTTCTGATACATTCGATCTGATCTACGCCTATTCCGTCTTCTCACACCTCTCCGAAGAGACCGCGAGCGCCTGGATCAAGGAATTCCAACGCATTCTGGCGCCCGGCGGCCTGGTCGCGCTCACCACACGGCCGCGGGCCCATATCGCGCGATGGACCGCCGCGGACGTGGAGGGGCAGCAGAACGCGGCGGAGTACAAGTCGATGTTCGAAGACGCGGAAGGCGATCTCGCCCGATATGACAAGGGAGAATATGTGTTTCACGCCGGGCGCGGCGCACATGGGCTTACGACCGATAACTATGGCGAAGCCGTCGTCTCGCCGGAATATGTCAAGAAGAACTGGACGGCGTCGACGTTCAAGTTCCTGGAGTTGAGAGAAAATTACTCCACGAAAATGTACATGCAGCCCATCATCGTAATGAAGAAACTCAGATGATCCGGAAAGGGTCTGGCTGTGGCGGGCGCGTCCACCGAGCTTTGCTCGGGCCGGTCCGAAGCGTCTTTGGGAAACCTGAATCTCCTAACGGCCGCCGTCAGTGCAGATCATCCGGTGCTGTTGGATCCGGATAGCGGTATCCCAACAAAGCGGGCGAACGTTTGACGGCGGTTTTCCTATTCCATGCTCCGAAACTAGCCGCCGTTCAGAAAGAGCGTGAAGCGATCTAGCCCGAACCTTATGCCAGCAACGCGCCTCATTATCGTCTCCGGCGCTTCCTCGGTGTTCACCAGGAGACACTTGCGGCGGATAGTGAGGTGACGGCCCTATTGCGGAAGCAAAAAGAAATTCTCATTCACCTCATACCGTCGAATCGTCTCTACAGTTTGATATTCATTTTCTTGCCGCCAGTCATGAAACTGCGCGGCGTTCTTATCATCGACTTCAATGAAGATTGCGGGTCTGGATCGCTTTATAAGCGCCTCTAGTCCCTTCAGAACCTCGATTTCATGACCTTCAACATCGATTTTGATGAAGTCAGGGTTGATATCTTCGAACAATTCGTCTCCAGACACGAGCCGTCCATCTTTATGTTCTGCGTCAAAGTCAACCTTGACCAACCCGCGATTCTCTTTGAATCGAGCGCTGATCCCGCAATTCTAGGCAGTGGAGCTCAAACCGACACCCAGGCCGCGCCCATCAATTTTAATGTCTGGATTGAGTATAAGGTTCAATCTCAGCAAGCTCAAAACTTCGGGGAACAATTCGACTGGAAAAAGCGTGGCGTCCGGAAACCGGGACCCCAGAAATACTGTGTGGTTACCGACATTGGCCCCAACGTCGATAATGCACTTGGGGTTCGTCATGTGCTTTGAAATTGTATTTAGATCTTCTTCTTCATAAAAGCGCCCTGCGAAGTGGTGGCGCTGTATGCTTTCCTCCGGCTGATCGACAAAGAAGCGGATACTTTTATCAAATCGCTCAAATTCTACGATAACGCCATTTTTGCTTTTATACATTATATTTTACCTAGGATCTTGGATCTTTTAATTATACAGATGCAATTCATTTTTATGAACCTGCCGCCCCATAAATGGTATCGCGCATCGCGATTGATGCAAACCAATCCATTGGCGAATCAGCCCGATAGCGGCTGTTTTTGAAACCGAGCTGGTTCCGTTATTGATCCGCCCCGGTGGAGTGCTCTGGGCTGTGGAGCGCCGAATGGTCACCTGCTCAATGATGCGCCAGCATCTTCGAAAGTGACGCCGTCTCTCTCATGATCGTCGTGGCCGTGTCTGCGCTTAATCGCCCCTCCCATGCGGCTCTGCCAAGTTTTTCAACCGGCGTCGTGGGTGACCGGTAAGGGATCGGACGCGCACGTTCGCGGGCGAGAAAGTCGAGAGGCTCATGTGCTGCATCGACATTGATGTGATTTTCGATCCTCCGGAAAATCGCATCGCCCTTTTCGGTGACTAGGTCTTCGTATCGAACTTCCAGCACGCGGTGCGCCCCAAGGGACTCGCGCAGCTCGATCATGCTCTTGGTGTGGCGGCTCCAGATATTGATGCATCGGTCCAGCTCGTTGGAATACACTGGAATATCCAGATAGGACGCCACGCAGGCCCGCGGGTCGCGGTGGATGTGAATGAATTTCGCATCCGGTACCGTCTCCGCGATGAAGTTTAGGCAGTCGTGTGCATGAGGGTCGGCGTAACCGGGGTTCTTATCGCCGAACGCCTTGATCTCGCGCTTCACCGAGGCGCCAGCTTCGGCGGGGCAACCCAATTCATCCTTGGTCACATCTTCCTTATAAAACTCATGAAACATGGACTTCATGGCCTGAAGGAGGCTCTGGCGAAATTTCTCACGCAATGGATGTTCGGGCAGAAGCTCGCTTGGAATCTTTGTGCGCCGATAAACATCATTGAAAAGCATAAAAGGACGCAGCTCGTTCGTGATCAGAACTTGCGGGTGGCTGTTAAGTAACGCCGTGAGCAATGTGGTTCCGGACCTGGGGGCTCCGGCGATGAAGACCGGCGTAGCGCCCTTGGCGAACGGGATATGTCCGATTGACATGAAGTCAGACCTGTTTTTAGCGGCGCAGATCCTGGTAGATCTCCACCGCACTGTTTATGTCGCCGAGGTAGCGCACGACACCGTCGTCCAGAACCATCGCCTCGGTGCACTGGCTCCGCATAAGCGGTAGATTGTGAGTGGCGAGAACGAGAATGCTCGCGTCGTCCACCATCTTTTGCATCCGCTGCCTGGCTTTTTCCAGGAAGGCTGCGTCTCCAGCGCCGAGCCATTCATCGAGCAGAATGATGTCGCTTCGGATTGCGGTCGTGATTGAGAACGCCAATCGTAAGGCCATGCCGCTCGAATAGTTTTCGACCGGTTCGTGAATCCACTCGCCCAGTTCTGAAAACTCGAGAATTTCAGGCACCAGCGCTGTAATTGAGCGGAGCGGCATTCCAAGGAGCGCGCACCGCAGGTAGATATTCTCCAGCCCTGTCGCCGCCTTCTCGAACCCGAGGGAGGCGTTGAAGATGGCGGCGACCTGGCCCTCCACCCGGAGTGAGCCGCCGGATGGGGGATATACGCTGGCCAGGGTTTTTAGAAGCGTGCTTTTGCCTGATCCATTGCGGCCGAGCAGGCCGAGGCGCTGCCCAGCCTGGAGTTTGAAGCTTACGCCGTCCAGCGCCGCAAATCGGCCGGCCGCTCCCGGAGTGCGCACCGTCGCGCGCGTTGTCGGAAACTCGACCTTTAAATCACGCGCCTCAATCATCGCGCCCCCAGATTCGGGAAGCTCTCTCATTGCGGCTCCCTCATAGCCAGTAAGTGACGCGGCGACCAAGCGCCTGCAGCGCCAGTACGGCGATGGCCGCCGATATTGCAGCTGCGCCGGCCGTCACGGCCCAGTCAAGAAGCCGCGGGGCCTCTCCAATGAGTCCGCTTCGAAAGGTCTGAAGCATGTATGTAAACGGATTCCACGTCATCAAAAACGCCAGGACGCCCTCGCTATCATTCGAGCCGCGCGTTCCGAAGACCCAGATCACAGGTGTGAAGAAAAAGGCGAGCCGCATAACGGATTCGACCAACCGGGCGATGTCTCGGAATCTTGCGCATACAAGTCCGAGCATCAGGCCGACCGCAAAGCCGAACGGCAGATAGAGCGCTATAGCGCCAAGCGCCCAGAAACCATCGAAGGTAGGGCGCCACCCGATGATCAACGAAACAGTGCACGCTGTTAACGCGTGCAGTATCAGTAAATATAGATTTCGTAGAGTCAATGATAATGGGAATACGCTACGTGCTGTCTTCATCTGTAGAAGATACGGCTTCGCATTCACCATAACGTTACAGCCAGCGATAACCGAATTCTGAATAAAATTCCAAGCGGCGAAACCGAACATCACGTAAGGGACGTGGACCATGAATGACAGGCCCTGAAGCTGGGCCATGATCACGCCGATTCCAGCCGAAGTAAGTCCAAAGGCCAGCACGACCCAAGCGGTCCCGATCCACGTGCGCCGATTTTCAAGCTGGATACGTTTGGCGGCGAGATAGCTCCAGCCGCTCAAGTTTCCGAACGCGGCCCGTAAATCATTAATCGCATACATAGACATTTTGATTCTATCTGATTTAACGCGCATAACGCGGGCCGGCCGGTTCGCGGGTGCATCCTATAGGGCGCGGCGTTAGCTGCAAGGCCGAGAAGCAATGGATTTTCCGGCATATGACAAAGCCCGTTTACTTCACGATATGCTCGAAAAACTATCTGGCTTACGCGCTCACGCTCGGGCGCTCTCTGGCGCAGTCAGACGAGAATGCGCGGTTCCTTATCTTCCTCGCCGATGATGCGCTTACGCCTGATGAGGCGACGCTTGTCGAGTTCGAGGTCATAGAGGCCGCCCGGCTGCCGCTGCCAACATTTGACGACATGATCGTGCGCTACTCGGTGATGGAGTTGAACACCGCGATCAAGCCGGCCTGCTTCCTGTATCTGTTTGAGTCGCTGGGCGCGGACTCAGCGGTTTATCTGGACCCGGACATTTATGTCCTGGCGCCGCTTGAGCACGTGGAGGCGCGCCTGGAAGGGGGCGCCGACCTGGTTCTGACGCCGCACTCCACAAAGCCCCTTGATGATGGCGGCGACCCTGACGACCTGCGGCTATTGCGCACCGGGGTGTATAATCTCGGCTTTGCGGCTTTTCAGAACACACCGGCCGCCCGCGCCTTCCTTCACTGGTGGCGAGACCGGCTGGAGCGACACTGCCTCATTGCGCTCGATGACGGGATATTTGTCGATCAAAAATGGATGGATCTCGCCCCGGCTTATCTTGAACATGTCTCGTTGCTGCTCGAGCCGGGCTACAATGCGGCGTACTGGAATCTGATGAGCCGGCCGGTTGCGCGGTCCGATGGCGGGTGGACCGCTGGCGGCGCACCGCTGCACTTTTTCCACTTCAGCGGCGTGGTCCCTGGCGACGGGACGGTGTTTTCCAAGCACCAGAACCGGTACCAGCCTGACGACATCGGCGAGCTGGTGGATCTGCTCCATGAGTATCTGCGCCATCTGGAGGCCAATGGGCACGCGGACTGGCGCCGGACCCCGTACGCCTTTGCGCCCGAAGGCGAGTGGGCCGGAGCCGACGAGATCGTGCGCCGGGTCTATCGCCGCTTGAATCCGGACTCCGGTTCGGCCGGGCTGGATGCGCCCAGCGTCGCGGCGATGTGCAATTCGAGAACCAGCGCTGTCGACGCCGATTCGCGCGCTCCGATCACCCATCTCACATATGAAATCTGGGCGTCCCGAACCGATCTTCGTCGCACTTTCGATTTACATACGCCCAGCGGGCGGCTCGCCTTCAATCACTGGTTTGCGCAGTCAGGCCCGCTCGAATATTCGCTGCCGGACTCAGCCTTCGCTCATCTCCGCGTCGGCGTTCTGGCTGCGGGCGACCCGGGCGTGGCGGGCCGCCTCGCCACCGGCCTCCTGTCGAGACCATCGCTGATGAGCGCTGCGTCCCGTTTGCCGGCGCCGGTTAAGCGCGTTTTGCGCCGGATGGTGTCTGGAGGCGCTTTGAGCGCGCCGGCTCAGATTGAGCGCGCGCCCGGCCAGGCCAAGCCTTCGCCTGAGCTGGAGCGGAGCGTGCGCCACTACGGATATCACCGGACCGAGAGCGGGCTCGGCCAGGCCGCACGTAATGAATACCTGGCGCTTCGCTCCGCCGGCGCGCCGGTCGAGGCGGTCGCCTTGCAGGCGCAGTCCTTCGAAAACTCCATCGAGCCCGGGTTCGCACTGTCTGCGAACCCCTCTAGATCATCAGTGCATCTAATCCACGTGAACGCTGACCAGACTTGCGCAAGCGAAACCTGGGCGGAGGAAGACGTGTTCGACGCCGCGAGGTATCGCATCGGATACTGGGCCTGGGAGCTGGAGCGCTTCCCGCCGGCCTGGGACGCGGCGTTTTCAAAGGTGGATGAAGTCTGGACGCCGAGCCGTTTTGTGGCTGACGCCGTGCGCGCCCGCGGCATTGACCGCCCGGTGCACGTCTTCCCCCACTGCCTGCCGTTGCGGGAACCGGCCGATCAGGCCGGTCGCGATAAGATGAGGGTCAGGTTCGCCTTGCCGCGCGATCGGGTTTTGTTCTTGACCGCCTTCGACTTCAATTCGTTCGTTGAGCGCAAGAACCCGATGGCCGTGCTGAAGGCCTTTGAGCAAGCGGCCAGGCAGTCGAGCGCGCCCATCGGGCTGGTGATCAAATGCCACGGCGGCGCGCGGCATGAGGCGACCCGGCGCGAGCTTTTGGCTATGGCGCGCCGGATTCCCGGCGTTTACATCATAGATCGGGTGCTGACCGATAGTGATCTGGGCCAGCTGTTTTGCGCGGTGGACGGGCTGGTGTCGCTGCACCGTTCTGAAGGCTTCGGCCTCACCGTGGCCGAAGCGATGTCGTACGGGCTGGCCTGCATCGCGACCAATTACTCAGGCGTGGTCGACTTCATTGATGAAGATTGCGCCCGTCTGATCCCCTATGAACTCGTAGAGGTTCCCAAAGGCGCTTATCCCCACTTCGAGGGCGCCCAATGGGCCGAGCCGTCGATCGCGCAGGCGGCGGAGGCAATGCGAGAACTCGCCGAAGACCGGGAGCTTCGGGCTCGGCTGGGTGACGCGGCGCGTCGCCGCGTGCTCGAACAGCTCTCGTTTGATCGGGTGGGCCGGGCGATGGCGGCGCGTCTCGATGAGATCCTAGACGACCCTGCGGTCAGTTCGAGCGCGGCCGCTTCCCTTTGACGAGATCGGCCAGATATGCGCCGTAGACTGACTTTTTGAACCGCTCGGCCTGGGAAGCGACTTGAGCAATGTCGATCCAGCCCCGGTTGAACGCAATCTCTTCAAGGCAAGCGATCTGCAGGCCCTGGCGTTGCTCCAGCGCGCGCACGAAAGAGGCCGCCTCGACCAGTGAGCCGGGCGTGCCGGTGTCGAGCCACGCGTAGCCGCGCCCCATGAGTTTGACGCGAAGCTCGCCGCGCCGGAGATATTCCTGATTCACCGAGGTGATCTCAAGCTCCCCGCGCTCAGACGGCTTTACCGCTTTGGCGATGTCCACGACCTTATTGTCGTAAAAATAGAGCCCGGTGACGGCATAGTTTGACTTCGGCTCGGCGGGTTTTTCTTCCAGCGAGATCACGTTGCCGGCGACATCGAACTCGACGACGCCGTACTGTGCGGGCTCTTGAACGTGATAGCCGAAGACTGACGCGCCCTCTGTGATGGCCGCGGCGTCAGCCAGGTGGTCCAGCAAGCCGTGTCCGTAAAAAATGTTGTCGCCGAGCACCAGGCAGACGGTGTCCGTGCCGATGAAGTCCTCGCCGAGAATGAAGGCCTGGGCGAGGCCGTCCGGCGAGGGCTGGGCAATATACTCGAGCGATACGCCCCATTGCGCCCCATCGCCAAGCACGCGCTTGAACGCATCCTGATCCTGGGGTGTCGTGATAATTAGAATTTCGCGGATTCCCGCCTGCATCAGAACCGAAAGCGGGTAATAAATCATCGGCTTATCATAAATCGGAAGCAACTGCTTTGAAACCGAAATAGTGATCGGATGAAGCCGGGTGCCACTGCCTCCGGCGAGAATAATACCCTTCATGGAATGGTCTGCCTCGAGCCGGGCCGGCGCACGAACGACGATCGTTCCCCCAGCCTTTACAATGGCCAGTTCTAATGTAACGACCACCTTAAAATCAAGGAGCTAAACATGCAGATCGCGTCGTTTGAGATTCCTGAAGTCAAGCGCGTGACGCCGCGCCGCTTTGGGGGTGATCGCGGTCTCTTCGAGGAAATTTGTAATGAACGCCGCTATCAGAATGGCGCCGCCGCAGCGCGCTTCATGCATGATGATCATTGCGCCTCTGAGCGTGCTGTGCGGGGTCTGCACTATCCGGCGCCACCGTTCGCCCAGGCCAAGCTGGTCGGGGTCCTTCAGGGGTCGATCCTCGACGACGCCGCGGATGCGCGCCGCGGGTCGTCGACCTACCGCAAGCAGGTGAAGGCCGAACTCAGCGCGGGTAACGGTGTGCAGATCATCGTCCCGGCGGGCTTCCTGAACGGCCTCATAACGGTGGAGCCCGACACCCCCGTCACTTATAGAGTGGACGGGTATTGCTCGGCGGACGCAGAGGGATCTATCCGCTTTGACGATCCCGATCTGGCGGTTGATTGGGGCCTGAACGCCGCCAACGCGGTTTTGTCTGATCAGGATAGCAAGGCGCCGACCTGGGCTTCCTTCGAGACGCCGTTCCTTTATTCTCACGCTTGAGGCTCGGAGTGGCGGACGCATGAAAATTCTTGTTACTGGCGGCGCCGGCTTTATCGGCTCGGCGGTTGTGCGCCGCGCCATCACGCAGCGCGGTTACTCCATCGTTAATGTCGACAGCCTGACCTATGCCGCGAACCCGGCCAATCTCGCGGCGGTCGAACGCGATCCCCGCTACGCCTTCGAGCAGGTGGACATACGCGACGCCGAGGCGCTGGACGCGGCCTTTAAGAAGCATGATCCAGACGTCGTGATGCATCTGGCGGCGGAGTCCCATGTGGATCGCTCGATCGACGGACCGCTGGCCTTTGTCGACACCAATGTCATGGGGACCGTGACCCTGCTTCAGGCGGCCCGGCTCCATTATGACCGGCTTGAGGGCGAGCGCCGCGCTGCGTTCCGTTTCCACCACGTCTCCACCGATGAAGTGTACGGCGCGCTCGGCCCCGAGGGCGAGTTCACTGAGGAGAGCCGTTACGAACCCAATTCGCCCTACGCGGCGAGCAAGGCGGCCTCGGACATGATGGCGCGGGCCTGGCGTCAAACCTACAAGCTGCCGGTGGTGATCTCGAACTGCTCGAATAATTACGGGCCCTATCAATTCCCCGAAAAGCTTATCCCGGTCGTCGTGCTTAAGGCGTTGGCCGGTGAGCCGATCCCCGTCTACGGAGACGGCTCGAACGTCCGCGACTGGCTGTTCGTGGAAGACCACGCCGAAGCGCTGTTGATGATTCTGGAAGAGGGGCGTCTTGGCGAGGTTTATAACGTCGGAGGCGACGGCGAGCGGAGCAATCTGGAGCTGGTGAAGGCGATTTGCACCGTGCTCGACGACCTGCGCCCCGCCAGCGCTCCTTACGCAGACCTGATCACATTTGTCGGCGACCGGCTCGGCCATGATTTCCGCTATGCGATTGACGCCTCGAAGATCAAGCGCGAGCTTGGCTGGAGTGCGAGCGTGACGGTGGAGGCGGGCCTGGCCCAGACTGTGCGCTGGTATCTCGACAATGAAGATTGGTGGCGCGCCATTCTCGACGGCGGCTACCGTCCCGACAGGTTGGGCGTGTCCGCGCGGGTGAGCGCAGGATGAGCCATACACCAATCTTGATGTTCGGAAAGACCGGTCAGGTCGCTCAGGCGCTCGCAGAGCGATGCGCCGCGCTTGGCGTGGACCTCGTGTCGCTTGGACGTGAGGACGCGGATTTGACGGATATGGCGTCCCTGCGCGACTCGATAAGCCGGCATGGCGAAGGCCGGGTGGTGGTGAACGCCGCGGCCTATACGGCGGTGGATCAGGCTGAAAGCGAGGAAGCGCTCGCCCACGCCGTAAACGCCTCCGCTCCGACGGCTATGGCGCAGGCGTGCCGGGCCCAGGATCTGGCGTTCATCCAACTGTCCACCGATTACGTCTTCGACGGCTCCAAATCCGGCGCCTATCTTGAAACCGACCCGGTCGCCCCGCAAAGCGCCTACGGGCGCACCAAGCTCGCCGGAGAACGGGGCGTGGGCGCAACAGGCGCGCGCGCCGCGGTCATCCGCACCTCCTGGGTCTATTCTCCATTCGGCAAGAATTTCGTGAAGACCATGCTGCGCGTCGGCGCCCAGCGCGACGAGCTCACCGTGGTCGCCGATCAGCATGGCGGGCCGACCAGTGCGCACGACATCGCCGATGCGATTCTGGCCGCCGCGCCGCGCCTGCAGGCCGACGCCTCAAAGGCCGGTGTGTATCATCTCAGCGGCTCCGGCGAGGCGAGCTGGGCGGATTTCGCTGAAGCGGTCTTCGAAGCGGCGGTGCCCTATGGCGGGCCCTGGCCCGTGGTTCGGCGCATCACGACATCCGAGTACCCGACCCCTGCGCCGCGTCCGGACAACTCTGTGCTTGAATGTTCGAAAATGGAGGCTGGTTTCGGATATCGCGCCCCCCATTGGCGGGAGTCGCTCACGACCGTTATCGCCCGGCTATATGAGGCCTGATTATGCGCGCAAGGCCGCTCCGACAGTGACAGCCAGGCCCGTGCTTGCAGACCTGAAGCGGAGCGTGTCGATCGCTATGCGACGGTTCGCGCTCGCAGGCCTTGGCGGGCAGCCTCACCTTGCCGGCCGGCCGCTGATCGCAGGTCTGTTTTCTACCCCCAGCGGGATCGGCGCCGGCGCACGACGCATTTTCGAGGCGCTCGAGGCGGAGGGCTTCGAGCCGTCCGCATTTGACCTGACGGACCTGATCGCGCCCGACCAGCAGCGCGCCCCCGCGCCGGCGTCCATGTTTGCGCGCCCCGATGACGGCCTTGGGCCGGTGATCGTGCATGTGAACGCCCCTGAGACGCCGTACGCATTGGCCGCCTTGGGCCGGGACCGTTTGAAGGCGCGTCTTCGCGTCGCCTACTGGGCCTGGGAGTTTGAAAGCCTGCCCGCTTCGTGGTCGCGTGAGCTTGAGTATTACCATGAGTGCTGGGCGCCCAGCGGGTTCACGGCTGATGCGATCGCCGCCGCCCGCCCAGGAATACCGGTGCGCGCAGTCGGCTACGCCTTGGCCGCCTCAACGCCCCGCCCCGAAGAGGTGACGGCCTGGCGCGCCTATCTGGCGCCGAACGCGGAAACGCTGATTTTAACGGCCTTTGATGTGCGCTCCTCGGTGGAGCGCAAGAACCCCGCAGGCGTCGTGGCGGCATTCAAGCAGGCCTTTGAGGGCCGGCGCGATGTGAGGCTCGTTCTCAAGGTGACGAGCCGGGGATGGCGCACCGATATCGACGCCTGGCTTGACGGTCTCGCCGGCGGGGATCCGCGCATTATCGTCCTGGACCAAACCTTGAGCGACGCCGAGATGGACGCGCTGTTTTCGGTCGCCGCCATATGCCTCTCCCCCCATCGGTCGGAAGGCTTCGGCTTCACGCCGGCGAAAGCGCTCATGGCGGGTGCGGAGGTGGTCATGACCGGCTGGTCCGGCAATCTTGACTACGCGGATCTGAATGGCGTGCACCTGATCGACTCCACGCTCATCACCGCCGTCGATTCCGCGGGAGTCTATGGCGCGGGCCCGGGCCGGTGGGCCGATCCCGACATCAACCACGCAGCACGCCTGTTGCGCGAGGCTGACAAACTGCGCAACAAAGAGGGTCAGGCGCGCCGTGAGCGCATTTCAAGGGCGGCTTTCGAACGGTTCTCATCAGCCGCCTTCCTTGACCGTCTCGGACCGGTGTTCAGGCGGCATGTTTCCTGCAGGGATTGACCCTGCAGGCATCGTCCACCTCCCTGCGCCGGGCTGGCGCACCATGACTGAACAGCGCGGCATGACCGAACCCAGGCTGAAATCCCAGACTCCTCCGCTCGCCGGCGCGGCGCGCGCCAAGCGCTGGCTGCTGCAGGACGCCCTGCCCTTCTGGGCCGGAGCGGGGGTCGATCCGCGAGGTGGATTTCACGAGCGGCTCGCTCCGGACGGCCGCGCCGATCTGACCGCCCCAAAGCGCCTGCGCGTGCAGGCCCGCCAGGTCTTCGTCTATGCGTTCGCCAGCCGCATGGGTTGGTTTGACGGCGTAGCGCTGGCCGAGCGCGGCGCCGAATTCATTCTCGACCGCGCCAGGCTCGAGCCCGGCCGGCCGGCCTATGCCTGCCTGTTGACCCCGGACGGGGAAATCGCGGACGCGACCGTGGACACCTATGATCAGGTCTTTGTGGTTTTCGCGCTCGCTTCGCTATTCGCCGCCTCCGGGGACCGGACGGTGTTGGACGAGGCCACAGCCGCGCTCGCCTATCTCGAGGACCGGCTCAGCGACCCGGTTCACGGCGGGTTTCGCGAAGCCGAGCCTGACCGCGAGCCGCGGCGCCAGAACCCGCACATGCACGCGTTCGAGACCTTTCTCACCTTGTATGAGATCACCCGGAACCGCGACCATCTCAAACGGGCCGACAAGATCTTCACTCTGTTTGAAGAGCGTTTTTTCAACCGGCGTGAAGGCGCCCTGCAAGAGCATTTCGAACCCGACTGGACGGTGCGGACCGGGATGGACGGCCTGGTCTGCGAACCGGGCCATGAAATGGAATGGTGCTGGTTGCTGCACCGCTACTCCGAGGTCTCCGGCGTCGATACGGCCGCTTACGCAGAAGCCTTGTTCCGCCACGCCGATACACACGGGCGTAATCGCGCGACCGGGTTTCTGGCCGATCAGATCACCGTGGATGGCGGCGCTTTACGCAGCGGGTCCCGCCTCTGGCCGCAAACCGAGCATATCAAGGCGCTGTGCGCGCGCAGCGTCACTGGCTGCAAGCGCGCCGGCGACCAGGTCGCTTCGGTTTTCGACGCGCTCTTCGAGGGGTTTCTGGATACGCCCGTACGCGGGGCCTGGATCGACCGGCGTTCCGCCGACGGTGCGATCGCCGACGCCACCGCGCCGGCCAGCACCTTCTACCATCTGATCGGCGCCATCGCCGAAGCAGACCGCGCCGGGTTGACCGGGCCTTCGGGTTAAGCGGATAAGTCCGCTATGAGTGTATCCATCGTTCCGGCCATCCTGTCCGGCGGCTCCGGCTCGCGGCTCTGGCCGTTGTCGCGGGCTGCGCGTCCAAAACAGTTTCTTCCCCTTCAGGCGGGCGGATCGCTGCTTCAAGCGGCGCTGGAACGCGCCGCGCCGGGGGCCGATATAGCCTTTTCCCGCCCGGTCCTGATCTGCAATCAGGACCACAGCGATCTCGTCGACGCCGAGCTCGCGGCGGCGGGAATGACTGCCGAGATGGTCCTGTTTGAACCTGAGGGCCGCAACACCGGGGCCGCAGCGGCCGCGGTGGCTCTGGCCGTGGAGCGCCGCCTAGGCCCTGATGCGCTGGTTCTGCTGGCGCCGGCCGATCACAGCGTCACTGACATTGCAGCGTTCCGCGCGGCGGTCGCCGCCGGCGCAGAGCTCGCAATGGCGGGACGCGTGGTGACGCTGGGAATCGATCCGGACGGGCCCAAGACCGATTATGGGTACATCAAGCGCGGCGCGTCTCTCGGATCAGGGTTTGAGATCGAGGCGTTCAAGGAAAAGCCGGACGCGGATACAGCGGCCGCCTGGCTCGCTGAAGGCGGCTGGTACTGGAACGCGGGTGTGTTTCTGTTCCGGGCGGGCGACCTCATCGCCGCCATGACAAGGCTGTGCCCCGATATCGTCGAGCCGGTGCGCGAGTCGTTAGCCGCCGGGACAGAGGCGCATGACCGTATCGCGCTCGAGGCGGCGTCATTCGGCCGTGCGATTTCTGCGCCGATAGACATTGCGGTCATGGAGAAGCTGGGTGCTGCGGCGGTCGTCCCGGTGTCCTGCGGCTGGGATGATCTTGGATCCTATGAGGCGCTCTGGCGAGCTGGCGCGAACGGTCCTGACGCGATCGTCACGGGCGGCGAAGGTGAGGTTGTGACCGAGGCCGGGCGTCGTCTTTTCATCCGCGCTGAGGGGGTCACGGTCGCCGCAGCCGGTTTGGAGAACTTCGTCGTTATCGCGACGGGAAACACCGTTCTGATCGCCCCGCTTGGTGATCCCGCGGCGATCCGGACCTTGCGCGAGCGCCTGCGAGAAGCCGGGCGCGAGGACCTGCTCTGAATCCGGCGCTCCTGCGCCGGTTGCGCCGGCGCGACAAGGTGTGTTTATGGGCCATTGCGCTGCGGCGGCACGAAATAGGCGGGATCGGAAGTGACAGAGATGCATGAACAGATCACCGCCTACGCGCGGCGGTTCAAGGCTCAGGGGCGCCGCGAGCGAAGCCTCTCGCCCCACCTGGCGGCGCTTGAGTCCGAAGCGATCCACATCATGCGCGAAGTGGCCGCCGAGTTTGAAAATCCAGTCATGCTGTATTCGATCGGAAAAGACTCCACGGTGATGCTGCACCTGGCCATGAAGGCGTTCTGGCCGTCCAAGCCGCCCTTTCCCTTCCTGCACATCGACTCGCTCTGGGAGTTTCAGGCCATGGGGGCGTTCCGCGATGAGCTCGCGGAGGCCCTGGGCATCAACATGATCGTGCATGTGAATGAAGAGGGCCGCGCGCGGAACATCGATCCGTTCGTGCACGGATCGGCGCTTCACACCCAGGTGATGCGCACCGACGGCCTTTTGCAGGCGCTGAACGCGGGCAAGTATGACGCGGCCTTCGGCGGCGGGCGGCGCGACGAGGAGAAGAGCCGCGCCAAGGAGCGCGTCTTCTCGTTCCGCAACGAGGCCCACGCCTGGGACCCGCGCAATCAGCGCCCCGAGCTGTGGCGGATCTTCAACACCCGCATCCGCAAGGGTGAGAGCATCCGGGTCTTCCCGCTGTCGAACTGGACCGAAGTCGACATCTGGCAGTACATCCTGGAGGAAAGCATCCCCATCGTGCCGCTCTACTTCGCTGGCGAACGCCCGGTGGTGGACCGCGACGGCACGCTCATCATGGTCGACGACGACCGGATGAAGATGAAGCCGGGCGAGGCTGCGCAGATGAAGAAGGTGCGCTTCCGCACCCTTGGCTGCTACCCGCTCACCGGAGCGGTGGAAAGCGAGGCGGAGACGCTTGAAGACATCGTCCTGGAGATGCTCACCGCCCGCACCTCCGAGCGCGCGGGCCGGCTGATCGATTTCGATGAGGCCGGGTCGATGGAGAAAAAGAAGCGCGAGGGGTATTTCTAAATGGCCGACGGGGACGCACGCACTGAACTCATGGAGCGTCTGACGCGCGCCGGCGAAGGCGGGGTTCTGCGCTTCATCACCTGCGGCTCGGTGGATGACGGCAAGTCCACCCTGATCGGACGCCTGCTCTACGATTCCAAGCTTTTGTTCGAAGATCAGATCGCAATTCTGGAGCGCGATTCCAAAGCGCATGGAACGGCGGGAGAGGATATCGACTTCGCGCTGCTCCTGGACGGGCTGGAGGCCGAGCGCGAGCAGGGCATCACGATCGACGTGGCCTATCGCTTCTTCAACACCGAGAAGCGCAAATTCATCGTCGCCGACACGCCCGGCCATGAGCAGTACACCCGCAACATGGCCACCGGCGCCTCCACTGCGGATCTTGCGATCATCCTGGTGGATGCGCGCAAAGGCATGCTCACCCAGACCAAGCGCCACACCTATATCGCGGCCATGATGGGAATTCGCCATGTGGTCGTGGCGGTGAACAAGATGGATCTGGTGAACCATTCGCGCGCGCGGTTCCACGAAATCGTCTCCGACTATCTGGAAATCGCCGAAGATCTCGGCTTCGCCTCCATCACGCCGGTGCCGATCTCGGCGCGCTATGGCGACAATATTTTTCAGCGCACAGACGCCCTGAAATGGCATGAGGGTCCGACCCTCATGGAGCATCTGGAGCGCGTCGACACCCAAGCGGACAACGAGGCGGATTTTCCTTTCCGCATGCCGGTGCAATGGGTGAATCGTCCCAATCTGGATTTTCGCGGGTTCGCGGGCACGATCGCGGCGGGTTCGGTGAAGCCGGGCCAGGAGATTCTGGTGGCTCACTCGGGCAAGACAGCCCAGGTGAATCGCATCGTCACCGCCGACCGCGATCTCGACGAGGCCGGCGCGGGCGATGCGGTCACCCTGGTGTTGGACCGTGAGATCGACATCGCCCGCGGCGACATGCTCGCCGACTCCAGGGCGCGCCCCGAGGTCTCCAGCCAATTCGCCGCCGAAATCCTCTGGATGGCCGAGGACGAAATGCTCCCGGGGCGGTCATACCTGTTAAAGGCGGGCGGTCAGATCACCCCCGCCTCGATCACGACGCTGAAGCACAAGCTGAACGTCAACAGCTTCGAGAAGGAGCCGGGCAAGAGCCTCAAGCTCAACGAAATCGGGGTTTGCACGCTCAACAGCTCAAAGCCGATCGCCTTCGATCCGTATAGGGAGCAACGCGAAACCGGCTCCTTCATCCTCATCGACCGCTTCACCAATCAGACGGTGGCGGCGGGCATGATCGAGTTCTCCCTGCGCCGGGCCAGCAATGTCCATACCCACGCCATGGACGTGAACAAGGATCGCCGGGCGGAGCTGAAAAGCCAGAAACCGGTGGTGCTGTGGTTCACCGGCCTCTCCGGCGCCGGCAAATCCACGATCGCCAATCTGGTGGAGCGCAAGCTCGCAGAGGCGGGCCGGCACACCTATTCGCTTGATGGCGATAATGTCCGCCACGGGTTGAACAAGGATCTGGGCTTTACAGACGCTGACCGCGTGGAGAATATCCGCCGTATCGGCGAGGTGGCGCGCCTGATGGTGGACGCCGGACTGATCGTCACCTGCTCCTTCATCTCGCCCTTCCGGTCCGAGCGCCAGATGGTGCGCGACCTGGTGGCTGACGGCGAGTTTATCGAGGTGTTCGTCGACGCACCGATCGAGGTGTGCATAAAGCGTGACCCAAAAGGCCTCTACAAGAAGGCCAAAGCCGGAGAGATCAAAAACTTCACCGGGTTCGACAGCCCCTATGAGGCGCCCGAAACCCCGGAGCTCCACATCAAGACGGATGAGACGACCGCAGAGCTCGCTGCGGAAGAAGTCATCGACCAGTTAATCAAACACGGCCTGATCGGCTGATAGGGAGTGGCCGCCATGACGAAAGTTCGCAAGGCCGTCCTCCCTGTTGCGGGGCTTGGGACGCGCGTCCTGCCGGCCACCAAGGTGGTGCCGAAAGAAATGCTGCCGGTGTTCGACCGGCCGGCGCTTCAATATGTCGTCGACGAGGCTATCGCGGCGGGGATCGAGCATTTCGTGTTCGTCACCGGACGCAATAAGGGCGCGATCGAAGACTATTTCGACAAGGCGTTCGAACTGGACGCCACGCTTGAAGCCAAGGGCAAGACAGACTTGCTCGCGGAGCTGAACGCCTTCCTGCCTGAAGCCGGCGCCTGCAGCTTCGTGCGCCAGCAGGCGCCCTTGGGCCTGGGCCACGCGGTGTGGTGCGCGCGCGACGTGATCGGCGATGAACCCTTTGCGGTCATGCTTCCGGACATGATCATGGTCGACGAAACGCCGTGCCTGAAAAGCATGACCGACGCGCACGCCCGCACCGGCGGCAATATCATCGCGGTGGAAGCGGTCCCCCAGGCCGATGTCTCGAAATACGGCATCGTCGATATCGGCGAGCGGGCCGGCGACGGGCTTTCCCGCCTCAAAGGCATGGTGGAAAAGCCGAAGGTCGAAGACGCCCCGTCCAACCTGATGATTTCGGGGCGGTATATTCTCGAACCGTCGATCTTTGACCGGCTGGCTGATCAGGATCCCGGCGCGGGCGGCGAGATCCAGCTCACCGACGCCATGGTCCGGCTCATGACGAAACGCGATTTCTATGCCTTCGAGTTTGGCGGCAAGACCTACGACACAGGGTCCAAGCTGGGCTATCTGGAGACGTTCGTGGCGCTGGCGCTGCAGAACGCCGAGCATGGCGAGGCCGCGGCCGCCATGATCAAACGCTTCGCCGGCACGCTCGACTAGCTGCGGTCGCCCCAGGCGATGAACGGGCCGTTCTTGTAGCCGTCGGCCACCTTGGCGTATTCGAAGACCGATCCGTCCGGCTTTGTCACCGCGCCGCCCGCTGCTACGAGCACGGCATGGCCGGCGCCGGTGTCCCACTCCATGGTGGGTCCAAACCGCGGATAGATGTCCGCCGAGCCTTCCGCCACCCGGCAGAATTTCAGCGACGAGCCCGCCGCAATCGTCTCCGTCACGCCCTGGCGCTTCGCGAACTCCGCGGTTTGCGCGTCGGCGTGGGATCGGCTCATCACCGCCGTCTTGCCGCCAGCGGGCGCAGACCGGACCGAGATCGGCTTGAGGGCCACCGAACCCAGCGCATCGCCCGGCGCGGCGTCGCCGGCGAAGGCGCGCTCCCCGCCCAGATAGATTCGCTCAAGCGCCGGCGCATAGACGCAGCCCGCGACCGGAACGCCGTCCTCCACCAGCGCGATATTGATGGTGAATTCACCGTTCTTGGCGATGAATTCCTTGGTGCCGTCCACCGGGTCCACCAGCATGAAGCGTGCGCCGACCTCGGGGCGATCGCCCGCCTCGAAGCTTTCTTCGGCGAGCACCGGAATCCCCGGCAGAAGGGCGGCGAGATGCTCCAGAATCACCGCTTCGGCGTGCTTGTCAGCTTGCGTGACCGGCGAGCGGTCCGCCTTTTGCTCCGGCGTGAAATCGGTGGCGTAGACCTTCATGACCGGCAAGGCGGCTTGCAGGCAGATCTCGGCGAAGGCGTGTGCGAGCGCGTTGCGGGTGTCAATCAAGGAGGCGTCTCCACAAACGAAAAGGGTGGTTGTCCGGCTTAACGCGGCCGCCGGGCAAGGATTGGCCGGACCCTCAGCCGCCCCCGCTGTCTGCGATGGCTTTGCAGACGGTTTTCACCGCCTTGTCCACGAGCGTTTTCTCGCCTTCGCCCATGACGCGGATGACCGGCTCGGTGCCCGACTTGCGCACCAGAAGGCGGCCCTTGCCCTTCAAGGCGTCCTCCGCCTCGGCGATCGCCGCCTTGACCGTTTCGGTCTCCAGCGGCGCGGAGCCGCGGTCGTAACGCACGTTCCTGAGCACTTGGGGGGCGGGCTTGAACACCGACAAAAGCTTGCTGGCCGGCTGGTCGGACTCCACCAGCAAGGCGAGCACCTGCAGCGCCGCGATCAGCGCGTCACCGGTGGTGGCGAAGTCCGACAGAACGATATGGCCGGACTGCTCGCCGCCCAGATTGGCGATCCCGGCGCGCATGGCCTCGACCACATAGCGGTCGCCCACCTTGGTGCGCTCCATGGTGATGCCGGCTTTGGCCAGGGTCTGCTCCAGGCCCATATTGCTCATCACCGTGGTGACGATCCGGTCCCCGCTCAGCTTGCCGGCGGCTTTCCAGGACAGGGCGATGAGCCCGATCAGCTGGTCGCCGTCCACGATCCGTCCGGTTTCATCGCACAGGATCACCCGGTCGGCGTCGCCATCCAGCGCCACGCCCAGATCGGCGCGGTATTTCAGGACATGATCGGACAGGCCCTGGGGCGAGACCGCGCCGCAGTCTTCATTGATGTTGTATCCGTTGGGCTGGTCGTTGATCGGGATCACGTCCGCGCCCAGCTCCCACAGCACGCGCGGGGCGACCTTGTAGGCCGCGCCGTTGGCGCAATCGACCACGATGCGAAGCCCGGACAGGCGCATCTGGCGCGGGAAGGTGGCTTTCACGATCTCCACATAGCGCGCCTGGGCGTCGTCGACGCGCTTGGCGCGGCCCAGCTCGGCCGGCGCGGCGAGCGCCTGGGAGGAGTCGGCGTCCATCAGCGCCTCGATCTCCAGCTCGGCCTGATCATTCAGCTTGAAGCCGTCGGGGCCGAACAGCTTGATGCCGTTGTCTTCATAAGGGTTGTGCGAGGCGGTGATCATCACGCCCAGATCGGCCCGCAGCGAGCGGGTCAGCGTGGCCACCGCCGGGGTCGGCACCGGGCCGAACAGGTTGACGTCCATGCCCGCGCTGGTGAAGCCGGCGGTGAGGGCGTTCTCGATCATATAGCCGGAAAGCCGGGTGTCCTTGCCGATCACCACGGTGTGGCGGCGCTCGCCGCCATTGCGAAAATAACAGGCCGCCGCCATGCCCAGCCGCAACACGATCTCCGGCGTCATCGGTTCGCTGTTGGTCGCTCCGCGAATGCCGTCCGTGCCGAAATACCGCTTGTTCATGCCGCCGTCCGTAATGTGTGTGCGTCTGGCCGCCCGCCTGATCGCAACCCTGCCAGATCGATCCTTAGGACGGCTTAACGCTGCAGCCAAGCGGTTGAACCAAGACCCTCAGCGGCGAAAACCGCCGCCGCAGCGCTTTCACCCTGCCGGCCAGAGACCTCATGACGCCGGATCCCGCCACGATCCCGCCGAGCACGTTGGCCTTCGAGGCCTTGCGTCAGATGACGCCCGGCGAGGGCGCGATCACGCAGCTCTTGGTGTGCGATCCGGATGGCGGGCCGCTCGGGCTGCTTGATGTCCGCGATCTTCCGCCTGTGGGCGTGCGCCAGGTTCTGGCTCCAGAGCCTAGGCCCTGACGCCAAGGCGTTGACCGACGCCGGCGCGCGACAGAAGCGGGCGCCACCAGGCTTCATTGTCGAGATACCATTGCGCGGTGCGGCGAAGCCCTTCTTCCAGGGTGACAGAAGGCCGCCATCCCAACTCGTCGCGAATCCGGCTGGCGTCGATCGCGTAGCGGGCGTCGTGTCCGGGGCGATCGGTGACGAATTTGATCTGGTCGGCGTAGGGCGCGTCTTTGGGGCGAAGCGCGTCGAGCGCGCCGCAGAGCGCGCGCACAAGCTCGAGATTGGTCCGCTCGCTGTCGCCGCCGATATTGTAGGAGCGCCCGATCGCGCCCTTCTCGATGACCAGCAGGAGGGCGTCGGCGTGATCCTCCACGAAGAGCCAGTCGCGTACGTTCGACCCGTCGCCGTAGATGGGAAGCGCCTCGCCGGCGAGCGCCTTGAGGATAATCACCGGAATGAGTTTTTCCGGAAAATGGAACGGCCCGTAATTGTTCGAGCAATTCGTCATCACGACCGGTAGGCCGTATGTTTCATGCCAGGCCCAGGTCAGATGGTCGGAAGCGGCCTTCGATGCGGAGTAGGGCGAGCGCGGATCATAGGGCGTCGTCTCGGTGAATTTCACCGCAGGATCGTGGGGCAAGGAGCCAAACACCTCGTCGGTGGACACGTGGTGGAACCGGAAGCCCTCCGGCCGGCCGGCGCCGGTCCAGTATTTGCGGGCCGCTTCAAGCATGTTGAACGTCCCGTTGACGTTGGTTTCGATAAAGTCGCGCGGACCGTCGATCGAGCGGTCCACATGGCTTTCCGCGGCCAGGTGCATCACCGCATCGGGCCGGTGGGTTTCAAACACGCGATCGAGCGCGGCCGGGTCGCGGATATCCACATGCTCGAAGGCGTAATCCGGGGACTCCGAGATCCGTGCGACATTGTCCAGAGACGCCGCATAGGTGAGCGCATCGACGTTCACAACGCCATGGCCGCGCGAGATGGCGAGGCGCACGACGGCGGACCCGATGAAGCCCGCCCCCCCGGTGACAAGAAGTTTCATGGGCCGACCCCCTTTTAGGCCGCGAACGCCAGGTTCCACCCGGTCCGCCGCTCCTTGGCCAACGCTGATCGTTCCGGCGTCTTTTGTAAGTATATCGAGCTATCGCGGCGTCTTAGCGCCTCGGTTGAGGGAAATCCAGCGCTAAGACGCGAACGCCGAAAGAGCCGCGCCAGACCCCTGCCCGGGCGCCTCAGCCCTGATATTCGAAAGGGGTCTCGAACTCCGACCAGGCCGGCGCCGACAGGTCCTTTTCCGACAGGACCGGCGCCGCGGCGGCCGGCCCCCAGTCAATTGCGAGCCCTGCTGAATCGTGGCGGACCGATCCATCGCACTCGCGCGAGTAGTAATCGGAAACCTTGTAGACCACCTCTGTGTCCGGCGTCAGCGTGATGAAGCCGTGCAGGAACCCCTGGGGGACCAGCAATTGCCGCGCATTTTCCGCGCTGAGCTCGACGCTGATCCACTGTCCGTAACGCGGCGATCCGCGGCGGGCGTCGACGGCCACGTCCAGCACGGCTCCGCGCACCACCCGCACCAGCTTGTCCTGGGCGTGCGGCGGCGCTTGATAGTGAAGGCCGCGCACCGTGCCGGCCGCTTGCGAGTAGGAATGGTTGTCCTGGACGAACTCGATGTCTATGCCGGCGTCCCGTAACGCCTTGGCGTGATAGGTCTCACTGAACCAGCCGCGCGAGTCGCCGAAGACCCTGGGTTCGATGAGCCGAACTTCCGGGAGATCAAGACTGGTGATGTGCATGGTTTCGCCCTTGCGCGCGCCGGAAAACGAGCCCGTCATAACTGAACAGCCAGACCAATCAAGGCTTTTACCGGCCCTTGGACCGCAGGGTCGCTGCCGGAGAGCAGGCCAAGGCTGATACAAGACTTTCTTGATTTGACAGCGGGCATATCTCACAAAAGCGGGCGTCGCCCGGTCTGGTGTCGTCGAAACAGGCCGAGCGGGCCGGATCTGGCGCGCGCCCTGCGAAACCCGGTTCCCGAGCGAGGCTCAACGCATGAATTTGTACGACGTCGCCAAGCGCACTGATCGATCCTTTCGCGTGCTCGGCGGGGCGGTTCACTCGGCGGGGCTGAAATGGCCCGGGCAGACCCAACGCGGCGTGACGCTCTCCGCCGGGGCGCGGTTTGAAATCGTGCGCGCCGATGAATTTATCTGGAGCCAGGTGCGCAAGGTCTCGCCGGGCTGGCGCGCGAGATCGGGCGACAAGGGCGCCGCCGCGCGCCTGCGGATCCTGATGCGCGCCGGCGCCGGTGAGGTGTTCGAGCTCGCGGACATCACTTTACGTGACACTCAGGAGCCTCAGGAAATCCTGCTGGACTGGCCGGTGACGCGCCAGGCGAGCGGTGAGTTCTCGCTGGAATTCGAGGCGTTTCCCGGCGCTTCGGTGGAGCTGTCCAACGGACCGCTCTTGGATATGCGCCGCCATCTGACGCCGCTGGCTCGGGGCAGAGGGCTGGAGGTCGGACCCGGGGTCCGTCCGGCGATCAAGCCCGCTGAGGGTGTCGACGTGCGCTATGTCGAGGAGCGCCCTCCATGCGAGTGGCGCGACCTGTACGACAAGGACAAGAGCGCGGCCCCGGTTCTCACCGAGGAGCTGGAGGCGCGTTATGTCGTGGGCTCTGCAGTGGGTCTGGAGACGTTTGAGGCCGGGGCTTATGACTTTATTTTTTCAAATCACGTCTTCGAGCACCTTCCCAATCCAATCCGTGTCTTGCGCAACTGGCTGCGCATCCTGAAGCCCGGCGGCGTCATTCTGGGCGTCACGCCGGATCCGCGATACACCTTCGACTGCCGCCAGCCGGTGACGACCCTGGGCGAGGCTCTGCGGGAGGCCGAGAAAGAGGGCCATGAGATACCCCTGGCGAAGTATGAGCGGTGGTGCCGCTGGACGACGCCTGAGGCGACGCCACAATCGCTCATCGAGCGAAACTATTCGATTCACGTGAACTTCTTCACGCCGGAGACTTTCCTCGCCGCCGCGAACTCTCTTAAATCCAAGAATGAAATTTCTGACGTTTGTGTTCGGTCTTCGGGAAATCACAAAGATTTTGGCTTCGCGCTCTGGAAATAGGACCAGCAGTCCCGCCGGCCTCGCCCGATGCGAGCTTGAGAGAGCTGCGGGCCTGAGGATGACAAACAGCGTCCGCTGCATGCGCGCCGGGCTGCGGTGTGCGCAGTGCTGACCTTCTTTGAGTCGCTCATACGCTGGCGTGAACTGATCGTCGTCTATGCGTTTCATCGCCTGACCGCGCGGTATCGCAGCAGCTGGCTCGGGCCGCTCTGGATCGCGCTGAGCTTCATCATCTTCGCGGGGGGGATCGCGGGGATGTGGTCGATGTTCTTCGACCGTCCTTTCTCCGACTTCTTCCCGTATGTGGCGTTCTGTTTTCGTGGAATCTCACTGGCGGCGTCATGGTCGATAGCGCGCGCTCGCTTCAGCAAAGCAAGAATATCCTGCTTCAAAGCTCTGTGCCGACGCACATCTTTCCGATCATAGGCGCGGTGAAGAATATACTTGTGATCCCGCACTATCTACTTGTTTGTATTCCTATATTTGTGATTTTTCATGGCGAGTACAGCCTTCAGCTTCTGTGGCTGATTCCGGGCTTCGCGCTTCTGTTCGCTTTCATGGCGGCGACGAGCTTGCTGCTGGGTTATCTGGGCGCCTATTTCGCCGACCTGGCGGAGCTGCTGGCAAATGGTTTGCGGTTCGTGTTCTTTTTCACGCCGATCCTGTGGACGACCGACATGCGCCCCGGCATGCCGCCAATCTGGCTTCTCAATCCTTTTTATTACGTGGTGGAGCTCATCCGGGGGCCGGCTCTTGGAACCTCGGATCCGGTGTTCATTTACTCCATGGTGGCGGGGGGCACGGCGGTGATCGCCCTTGCGGCGGGTCTGATCATCTTTGTCCTGCGCGATACTGTGAGACTGAGAATTTCATGAAATGGCGCTCCTCCACCGCGCCCCAGCTGGCGTCAGACCATCCGCTGCTCAGCGTGGAGAACGCCAGTGTCCGGTTTCCCGACAACTCGGCCCACAAGCGGACCAACACACACAAGAAGGGCTTGCTGCAGCTTGCGCACAACTCGGCGCACAGCTTTCGGACCAAGCCCGTGCTCGAAGACCTGTGGCTGGATATGCGGGGCGGAAACCGGGTCGGGCTCGTCGGGCCCAACGGATCGGGCAAGAGCACCTTCCTGCGCTTACTCGCCGGCGCCATACCACCGGCCAGCGGGCGCATTTTCCGGACCGGGCGCACCATCGCGATCCTCTCCGCCCAGGCGGGGCTGGAGATGAATGCGACCGGGTATGAGAACATTTTCCTGCGCGGCTTGCTGCTGGGCGTGAAGCTGCCCGAGATCAGGGCCGCCATGGACGACATCATTGAGTTTTCCGGTCTCGAGGACCGCCTGCAGGAGCCTGTGCGCACTTATTCGGCCGGCATGGTCCTGCGCCTGGCGTTCTCGATTTCGACCGCCTTTCCCGCTGATATCCTACTCATCGACGAGTGGATCGGCACCGGCGACGCGGCCTTCATCGGCAAGGCCAAGGCGCGCCTGAGCGACATGGTCTCCAACACCAAGATCCTGGTGGTGGCCTCCCACAATGAGTCTGTCATCCGGACCCTGTGCACTGAAGCGATCTTCATGCTGGACGGGCGCATCGCCCATCACGGCGCCGCCGAGTCCACGTTTGCGGTGTATAATAGCTGGCTTCAGACACAAAAGACGCCGTAGTCGGCTTGGGCGGCCAGCTTTAGCGGTGTGCCGCGTGGCCGCGCCTTGAGGCTTGATGACCTAAAACGCCGTGACCGGCCAAGCGGAATCCGGATGCTCCGGTGTCCTCCTCCGGCGATGCGCCCGCCTGAAAAAGGACCGGCATCCTGGCGCAAGGAACGCGCTTTCGGCCGCCGGCTGGCCGGGGCGCTACTTTTTGAGGCGCTTTAGATAAAACCGGCCCCGCAACCCGTTTCGTTCCTGGATGACCTGTTGTTCCACCATCTCAAAGCCGTTGGCTTCGCCAATGTGCGTGATCGTCTCCGGGGTCAGCCAGACAGCCTCGGGCAGCATTCCCGCGAACGGTGAAAAGGCGATATCTTTTTCGCGGTAGCGGTAAACGCTGATCGCCTCTCCATCGAGATCATAGGTGTCGTTTATCTGTGCGTCCGAAGCCACCTGGCTGTCCAGAAGAACGACATCTCTCGTCGCATTGAGAACATCCACAAGATGGTGGGGCGCGTTTTTAAGATGGTAGAGAACGCCGATATGGCAGGTCGAATCCGATTGGGGCAGTGTCTCGGCGATCTCGAGATTGAGGCACTCCACATTCGGCTGCTCGCCAAGAAGCCAGCACCGCACCAGGGTCTTGAGTGAGTTCTCGACGCGTCCGTCCAGAGCCGTGACGTCTCCGAAGAGCCGGCATAGCTCAACGGTATGATTTCCTTCGAAGCACCCATATTCGACAATGTGCTGCCTCGACGCATCGTCGGAGAGGGCGGCGAGTCGCTGAACCCTCTTGTCTGTGAGCTTTTCAGCAATCGAACGCTTTTTCTGATTGTAAAAATTACCGTTCACGCGATCCTGATCATCAATAAAAAAGGAAGACCAGGGAAGTAGTGTGTTTATTAGCATTATGTCACTGTCTGAAAGTGATCGAATTTTATGATTGAACCCTGACGATCTCTCTTGAATGAAATTTCTTTGGTCAACAATTTGAAAATCTGATCCTGATACCAGATCGGCTAATTTTATTAGCCCTTCTTTTGCTTCACTTGCTGAAGTGGACCGATTAAATATCGTCGATAGTGATGCTATCACTTGGCTGTGATGTTCGCCGTCAATTCGTATCATTCTGTTCCCCTTACAATACCTGAGACCATTATTCGGCCTGTGTTATTCATACTGTGGCGGGCTAACTGGTTCACAAAGAGCGTGTTAGCAGCGGGCGGCGGGGCTGCAATCCTTATCTTGCGCTCTGGCGGCGATCAGATCCGGTCTCAATCCCATGAAGAGGGTTGGCTCGGCTGGCTTTTGAGACTGTGCCCTGTTGTTGGAGCGAGCGCACCGCCCATGACGACGCCGTGGATTCCGCCTTTGCTTTAGACAATTGCCGGCGTCAGCGCGACCGCGGCGCGTAGACTCGCGCGCTTTTCACTGCACGGGTGCCGCGGCGGTGTCAGTCGGCGGGTCAGGCCGAAAGGCCTTCAACGCGAAAGCTCCCGGCCCTGGCTATAGCCGGGTCCACCGGTAAGTTTCTGACGCAGGCGGCGGGCGACAGCAGCCGGTCTCGAATGGGCCAGGTTCGTGAGTCCGCTGAAAGCTCGTCGAACGAAACCTGTCAGCTCTTGGGGACTATCAGAGCGCCGACGCGACGCGGGATTAGGCTTTGTGCCGTGAGCTCGCTCAGCGCCGCCCGCTATTCTGTGGGGTCGATCCGCAGTCCACGACGCAAGGTCATCTCAAGCTTGCCAACGGTGAAGTCGCGTTCGACGGTGCGAACCTCCACCTGCTTCGGCTCCGCCCCGAGAAAGCGGCCGATATCGATGGCGAACCCGTAGGCGCCGTCACCGAGATTGCGCTTCTTGAGGTCCTCGCGTTCGAAGTCCGCCAGCTCGCGGGCGACCTCCTCGCCTTCGACTAGGACGCGTATCTCGATCCTGCGCTCGTCTAGGACGTCCTTCGCCCAGCCGGCGACGACGCCACGATTGCACAGCTGATCCACCATGCCCCTAACCAGAAAGGTGGAGGGCAGTTGTTTGCGCGACGACAGCGCATAGGGCTCGTCGGCTCTAGACAATACGCCCGCGGCGGAGGTCAGCGCGTCCTCTACCGGCGCTGCGCCGACAAAGTTCATCAGCGCTTTGAGGTGGAGGTTTGGAAACTCGCGCATCTTGCGCAGGGACGCGACCATCAGATCGCCGCCATGGCGCTCGACCGCCTTGACGCACTGCAGCTGGCGTTCGGCCTGTCCGATCAGCGTGGCGTCCAGCGCCGTCTTGTGGCTCTCGGCGCTCAGGGCCGACGCGCAGACATCATCGAAGCAAACGATCCAGGGGCTATTGCGGCTGGTCTCAAGCGCCAGATCGAAGCTGCTCTTGGCCTGCTCCAGAATCAGCATGCGCGGACCCTCCTTACCGCGCGGAGATCCCGCGTCACGCGCCGTTGCTTCTTCCACCGCGTCGGCGATTTTCTTCGGCGGCCATCTACGGGCGTCAATGGCGTCCAGCCCGACCAGGCCAAACGCTTCGAGCAGCTGGGCGACGAAATCACAATTGGGCGGAGTCAGCACGATCGCAAAGGGCTTGGGACTGCCCGGCTCGGCCCACCGCAACCGTGAATATCCAAGATTGGCGCTCGGTTCGGGCTCGTTTGCGTCGGCGGGGGCGCCGGGGGGGCTGCTCATGTCGGTTTCCGGTCTTGTCTGGCCGTGTACAGGGTGGGCTGCGGCTTTAATCTGAACCGGCGCCCGGCCCGACCGCAGGCGGTGCAGGAGACTTGACGTTGATCCGGCGGCTCGAAACAGAAGCGCGCTTTTCGATTAGACCATTTAGTTCGATTCTGAAATCGGTGCGGCGCGTTAGCCGCCTCGGCGCGTCTTGGTCAGCGCGCGAAGGGCGGCTATTTCACGATCCTTGTCCTGCAGCCGCAGAAGCAGGCTGTTGATCGCCAGCGCCCTGTCCACGCCTTCAAGCCGGCCCAGCCGCTCCACCAGGCTCTCCATGTCGGCGTCCAGCTTCTGGCGGATTTCGGGCAAATCGAAACCCGCCGCTTTCGCCCGCGACTTGCTGTGGCTGAAGCTTTCGCCGGGGAAGTCCTGATTCCATTCGCTATGCCAGATGTAATAAAACTCGCGCTCGCTGACCTGCGCCACCGCGCACCCCAGGGCCGCCACCGCCCGGCCGACGGCGATTTCAGCCGCGATGCACTCGCCGTAGTTGGCGCCCAGCGGAAAACCGCCGATCCGTTCCATGATCCTGTCAGGCAGGGCCCAGACGAGCGACCGCAAATGCAGGCCGCTGTCGCCCGGGTCGACTCCCCATCGGTTCAGCGCATGCAGGTAGACCGCGACGCGGTCTGCTGTGACGCCTTCGATGAAATGGTCGGCCATGGTGACGCCGAGATTGAGCGCCTCAAGCTCACCCCAGGGCTTGTTCCACTTGGTGTTCAGGCTTTCACCGACCATGCCGACGCCCGGCTCGCCGATGCGCTGCAGATAGGCGCGCAGCCAGCCCGCCCGGGTGACGACGCATTCGTCCTGGATGAACACATAGGCCGGACGCCCTCGATTAATGCGCCAGCCGTGGTCCCAGGCGCCGATATTCATTCCGGTGTTTTCGCGATACGCCACCGAGACTTTGAAAGGCAGCTTCGGTATATCGACCTCGACGCCCGCCGCCCTGTTCACGACGACCTGCACCTCGAACCGCGCCCCGGCGTCATGTTCCCGCATGGAATCCAGAAGCTTCAAAAGGTCTGTTGTGGGGCGTCTGTCATAATATGAGACGACGACCAGCGAAGTATCGGAATTAGTTAATTCGGTAGACATCAGCGCCCCTACCTCATCCCGTCCCGCTTTTGCATCTCATAGTTTATTGGGCCTGTCCTGTAAAACCAATCCGGGATCCGCGGGGATTGCGGGCGAGGCGGGCTCCGCGCAGGGACGAGACTTGCGTGCACGTCAATTTTGCAGCTTTTTACCGGCTGGCGTCCGGACGAGCGTTCGTGGTCTGGCGGAGAGTGATTAGTGACGATTTTTGTTTTGGGCATGCACCGATCGGGTACGAGTATGGTTGCTCGGATTCTGAGCGAACTCGGGGTGCATATCGGCGGCTACGACGAGCTTCTGAGTACCGACAAGTCCAATCTAGGCGGCTATAACGAGCTGAAAGACGCGGTCGAGCTCAACAAGAAGTTTGAGCAGGTGAACCGGGTCGACTGGCGCACGCTGCCGGCCATCGGCGAATTCGCGGACATAACGGGTGTCGACGACTACGCTCAAGGGATTGCGGCGATCGCCGAGGCTTGCCGCGAGCGTAAGATCAAGGCGATCAAAGACCCGCGAATCTCGCTTTTGTTTCCCTACTGGCGCGCGAATTTCAAGAGCGTTGAAGCGGTAATCTGCGTCAGGCGGCCCGCTTCGGTGGCCCAGTCACTCGCCAAGCGCAACAGCCTGTCGGAGAGCTATACCTACGCGCTGTGGGAATCGTACACGCTGGCCGCCTTGCGCAATTCCCGACGGGTGAGCCGGGCGCTGGTCACCTATGAATCCCTTCTGGCCAGCCCGGTGGAGCAGATCAAAGCGCTCGTAAACGCGATCCCGTCCCTGAAGAAAATGAAGATCACCAAGGCGGCGATCAAGGCTGCGGCCGCGGCCGTCATAAACGACCTCGACCATAGCGAGAGCGCAGACGCCGCCCTGCTCGAGCCCGAGCACATCCGAAGCCTTTACGACCAGCTGGCAGCCGGGGACATGTCGGTCTCCGACAAAGATGGAACCGGGCGCTTCAGCCTGGAAATGATCCGGCGCGAAGCCCTCCACCAGAACGCGAAAGCCACGATCGCCGCCCTGAATGGCAAGCGAGAGAGCAATGAGGCGCGGTTGGCCGCGCTCGAGGACGGCGTCAAGCGCCGCGACGAGGTCATCGCCGCCATAGTCGACGCATTTGGTGTTTCTGACGAGCGCGTCCCCGCCGCCGGGCGGGATGCCGGCGAGGCGATGCTGGAGCGGCTCAAGCTGGTGCCGCTGGCCGCCCGCCAGAAGCAGAGTGGCGACAGTGGGTCCGGCGAGGCGCTCAAGGCGCAACTGGAGGACATGCGCCAGTATGCTGAAGAACGCGTCGGGCGTTACCGGGCCGAGCTTGAGCGGGCGGAGCAACGCGCCGCGGCCAGGCTCAACCGTCTGTCAGAGCTTGAGGATGCAGATGCGCGCGCCCGCGCCAGCCTAGAGGCTTCGCGCCTCAAGCACGATGAAGCCCTCGCCTTCATCGCCGACCTTAAGGAGCGGATGCGCACGGCGGAGGCGGCGCGCGCGCAGTCATTGCTGGACTTAGACGCGAAAGCGCAGGACGTGCGTAAGCTCAAGGGCGAACTTGAGGACAGGACATCGGATCTGGCCCGCATCACGACCGCGCTGACCGCCGGCGGCGCCCGCATCGAAGCCCTTCAAGGCGAGCTGGAAGAAAAATCATCCCGCATCACCGCGTTGTCTTCCGAGCTCAAGGCCGAGAAGGTCGCCCGCGCCGAGCTTTACGAAACGAGCCGCGCCCAGAGAGCCCAGGTGGAGTCGCTGACCTCGGAACTGGCCGACCGCAGGGCGGCGCACGCTGCCCTCGCCAAGCAGGCGGAGGACCAGACCGCGCGCCTTGACGGGCTTTCCGACGAACTGGCGGCGAAAGCGGACGCGATCGAAACGCTATCCGCCAAGCTTGCGGCTGAACGCCGTGCCCGGGCGCATCTGGGTGCGCGCGATACCGAGCAAGCAGCCCGGATCGAGGCGCTGATGGCGGATCTGGATGAGCAATCGCAGAAGGAGCAATCGCTTCGGGCGCAGCTGGAGGATGAGGGTCAGGCGCAGGTGCAAGCGGAGCAGAACAAAGGCGATCAGGCGGCGCGCCTGGGCGAAGAGGCCGCCCCGAACGAGGCCCGTATTGCCGCCCTGGCGGCCAGACTCGACGAGGCGGCAGCCTCAACATCCAAATTGTCCGGCGACCTGAAGAAGATGCGTGAGGAACGCGACGTTGCACGCTCCCAGCTCAGCGAGTTGCAGTCCGCAATCGACGCCCAGGCTTCCCAGCTGGAATCCCAGCGCGCCAACGGCGCCTTGGGTAAGTCTGCGGAGTCGCAATTGGCGGCGAGGGTTCAGGAGCTGGCGGGCGAGAATGTGCGCGCCGAGTCGGCGCTGCGCCAGAAGGACGAATTCGCCAGCCAGCTTGAAGACGAGATTGATCGCCTCAAAGCCGAGGCTGAGCGTGATCGCGAAGCGGCCGATTCGAAGGTGAACGGGCTGGTCCAGTCCCTGAATTCGCTGACCAAGCAGCTGGAGGCCGCCGACCGCAAGCTGGCCGCTCTGGACAAGGAAGAAATCGACGAGCGCCAGCTGAACCAGCTGACCTATGAGGCATGGTCGGACATTGTCCGGTATACCGAGGTTCTCGATAAGCTTCTGGCGCCGCGTCTGGGACGTTTCGCTGTTCCGGTTCGCTCGGTGCGCCAGCAACTGGTCGGGCTTCGCAATGTCGCCCTCAAGGGGCGCCACGCCGTCTCCAAACGCTTGCGTGCACCTTAGCGCTGCGTTAATTTAACGTGAGTTTACGTATTGAAGATTAGTAATATGCGCGGCTTGAGCATTTGCAGCAGGCCGTTCGAGAGTGTTCGTTACATCGGCTAAACCCGGTGCATTGCGAACTGGAGTGTCTCATGCAGGCTGCGTCTGAATGGATCCGGGACCGAGGTCTTGACCAAAAAGCCTGGCTGATCCTTGGCAAGGGACCCACGTTCGGCAAATTCAAGCCCGAGTTCGCCGATCGCTATGAAATCCTCGCGCTCAACCATGTGGTGCGCCATGTTCGCTGCACCGCCTCCTTGATGATGGACATGGACGCCTACGAAATGTGCGCGGACGCGGTGGCGTCGAACGCGCAGTTTCTGCTCATGCCCTGGCATCCCCATGTCAATTTCCGGGCCTCGAAAAAGACCCTCGCCGATTTCGTCGCCGAAGAGCCACGGCTGAAGGCGCTCCACCAGGAGGGCCGCCTGGTCGCGTTCAACGCTCAAACCGGAAACATGTTCGATCCGCTCGACGGCGAGCCGGTTACGCCGATCAAGTTCTTCAGCGCCGAGGCGGCCCTGAACGTGCTGGCGGATAATGGCGTAAAGAATATCCGAACGCTCGGGGTCGACGGCGGCTCGACCTACGCGAGCAAGTTCGATGATTTGCGGGATGTGACCCTGCTGGCCAACGGGCGGAAGGATTTCGACAAGCAAATGTCGAAGTTCAACGAAACGCTGCGCCGCCACCCTGACCTGCTGTTCGGGCCGCTGAACGTCCAGACGCCGGTGCGCATCTTCATCGGCAGCGACGAAACCCAGCTTCTGGGCGCGCGCGTGTTCGAGTTCAGCGTGCTGCGCCATGCGAGCCTGTCGGTTCGCTTTGAAGTGATCGACAATGCCGGCCTGCCCGTGCCGCGCGACGAACTCAAGCGCGCCCGGACCGGCTTCTCCTTCTGCCGTTTCAAGATCCCCGAGCTTTGCGATCATCGCGGTCGGGCGATCTATGTTGACGCCGACATGCAGGTCTTCACCGACATCAAGGATCTGTGGACCCGCGACTTCAACGGCGCTTGGATGCTGTATTCCGAGCTGCGGGGCTCGGAGGGCCGGGCGCCGCAGTACAGCGTAATGCTGATGGATTGCGCCAATCTGGACTGGGACGCGCGCCAGCTCATCACCGACCTTGATCATGACATCTTCGACTACAAGGCGCTCATGGCGGATTTCGCCATGATGCCGCCGGAGAAGAAGCAGCCTGATCTGGAGTTCGAGTGGAACTCGCTGGAGCATTACGAGCACCAGAGAACCAAGCTCATCCACTACACCGATATGCCGACGCAGCCCTGGGTGAGCAACACCAACAAGAACGGCGAGGTCTGGTATCAGGAGCTTCGCGACGCTCTGAAGGCCGGCTATGTCAGCCGCGAGGAGATCGACGAGGCGATCAAGCTGGGTCATGTCTCCCCGCTTCTGCCCCAATGGGCCCGCCTCACGCCATATCCCGACGCGGAGAAGCTCGCCAAGAATTGGCAACCGCCCTTCCGCCGTTTCGCCAGGCAGGTCGCGGCCGGCCAAAAAGCGGCCAGTAAGAAAAAAGCTTCGGCCTAGGCTGTCGCGTCGGGCGGGGACGAACGGTGTCATGCTGATAGGGTGGAAGCCGAAATCGGAAGATCCGGCGGTCGCATCGGTTCGTTTCAGATGCCTGACGCCGCTGCAGGATCTGCAACGGCAGGGGTTTCCGGTGGAGGTGTACCGTCCCGAGCGCGCGTCGCACTACGATCTGGTCGTGTTTTCGAAGCTGTACGCGCGCGCCGAGCAGGAGCTCGCCCGTGAGCTCAAGGCGGGCGGCGCGACGCTCGCGCTCGATCTGTCGGACAACCATCTCTACAACCCGCGCGGCCTTGGGCAGTATGAGACCGCCGCTGCGGACCTGCGCGCCATGTCGAAGATCGTCGACCAGCTGATCTGCTGCAGCTCTGCGCTGGCCGGGTACATGAGCGCAGAGCTGAAGCCGACCGCTGCGCCGATCATTGTGGGCGACGCGGTGGAGGGCCACGTGCTGCCCGCCGATGCGGCGTCTCCCTTCGAACTTGGCTCCGACGGCAAGTTCCGCATCGTCTGGTTCGGCTCGCACGGGTCGCCCAACGCCGAGGCGGGGATGACCGATCTGTTGCGCCTGCGCGGCCGGCTGGAGCACGCCTCGCGGTTTCGCGACTGCGAGCTGGTGGTGCTGTCGAACAGCCAGGATCTGTATGACGAGCTTGCCCCGCAGCTTCCGATTCCGTCCCGCTATCGCGACTGGAACGAGGCCAGCTTCATGGAGGAGCTGGCGCGCGCCAACATGATCGTTATTCCGATCACCCCCAATCCGTTCACCAAGTGCAAGACGAATAATCGTCTGGCCACGGCGCTGTGGTACGGGATTCCGACCCTTTGCGATCGCATTCCGGCCTATGACGATCTTCGCGAATTCGCCTTCCTCGGGGCCTGGGACGAGGGGTTCGACCATGCGCTGAGCTTCAGCCGCGAGAGCCGGATCCGGACCGAGGCCGGCGCCGCCTTCGTGCGATCGAATTACAATACACTCAACAATGCCGCCGACTGGCGGCGGGCGTTCAAGCTGACCCTTGACCGCGCGGCCAAGCGGTAAGTCGGGAAGGTTTCATAATGGGATATCTTGTGGATCCCTCAGAGCTGCAGGTGATCGAGCGCATGCCCCATGAGGGGCGTTTGCGGCGGCTGCCGACCGACCAGTTCGTGGCGCGCCTGAAAACCGAGCGCTCCCTGCACGATGCCGGCCTTGTCGCCCATGCCGGCGACAACCGTCTGGCCGTGGTGCTCATTGCGCTGGACGGGCCGGCGGGCAAGGATCTGGCCGCTACGCTGGCTTCGCTCGCGGTGCAGTCGCACCCGGGGATGCGGGTCGCCATCATCGCCCGCTCGGATCAGGATCCGCTGGCGATCCGCAAATTCGTCGCCAAGCAGAAGCTGAAGCCGGCGGTCACCGAGGTCTGGCCGCAGTTCGGCGAAGCTGAAAAGCGGGCCATGGCCAAATGCGCCTATGTCATCCTGCTGCACGCCGGCGACCAGCTGCACCCGTCTGCGCTGAGCTGGCTCTCTCTGGAGGGCGCTGGAAAGAAGACCGCTCCGGGCTTGATCTGGGGCATGATCCAGCCCGATGGAGCGGGCAAGCTGGCGTGGGCTCAGCGCAACGGGCGCCCCAGCGATTTCGAGCTGTGGCATGTGCCGGCGCTGTCAAACGCGATTGCGGTGCCGACCGCGTTCGCCGTGCGCTATCCCGGCGACCTGGTCGATGAGCTGCTGCACAATGAACTGCATATTTTCCAGCTCTGGCTGAGCCGCCAGAAGGGGTTCGACTGGGTCGTCCATCCCGAAATGTTTCTGATCAGGGCGCCGCGCCGGGCCGGATCTCGTGACGCCGCTGCGCTGGCGGCGCGGTTCAAGCGCTATGAGACCGCCTACCGGTCGTTCTTCGCCGAGGTGGCTCCGGATTTCCAGTTCATAGCCCACGGATCCGGCGCTCAGACGCCCTATCACCTGGCGCCCGTGCGCGAAGCCGGCGCGGTGTCGGTGATCATTCCCTTCCGTGACCGCATCGAGCTGACCATGAAGGCGGTGCGCTCGATCTGGGCCCAGGAGTTCAACGGTTTCGTGGAGATCATCCTGGTCGACAACCAGTCCACCGACGCCAGCCTGGATACGCTGAAAAAGGAGCTGAAGCGCGCGCCGGGCGCGTTCACCAGCAAAATCCTCAGCTATCACAAGCCATTCAATCATAGCGCCCAGTGCAATCAGGGAATCCGCGCCGCGATCGGGGAGGTCATTGTTCTGTTCAACAATGACTGCACGCTGATCAGCCAGAAAGCCCTGAACGAAATGGTCGCCTGGGCCACGCGCGACGGCGTGGGAACGGTGGGGGTCGCCCACAGCGATCCCGACACGGACCGGGTGTCCGCCGGGATCGAGGCGCGGATCACCGCGCCGACCTATTTCGACTCCATCGTGGAGGAAAACTCCACGCAGTTTCTCACCTATCAGGTGCGCGAGACCTTCGGGAACACATTCGCCTGCGCGGCCCTGTCGCGACGCAACTTCAACCGGTGCGGCCCGCTGGACGAGACACGTTTTCCCAATGGTTACAACGATGTCGAGTACAGCTGCCGGATGCGCAAGGCCGGGCTCAAACACATGACGCTGGGGCATATCTTCGCCGAGCATGCACCGGGCCGGTCGCGCGCCAAGACCGATGAGTCGGCGCAGAAGATCCTGCTTCGACTGATGTATCCCGACACGATGGCGGCCGCTCTGACAGATACCCGCGACGACACGCTTCTGGCGCGTCTCGCCGACGCCGGGCCAGGCGGCGCGGCCGCCACGCCGACCGCCAAGCCTGCGGCGCCGACCCGCGTCAAGGGTCCCGGCAAGGCCCTCGCCAAGGCGCCCGCGCGCCCCGCCGCCGTGCGCGCCCCGCTGCATCGCCGTATTCTCTCCCGCGTCGCCGCGACCTCGATGAGCCAGCGTATCCTGGCCAATCCGCAGGCATATCGCGTGCTGCGGCGTCTCTACAGGATGGTCGTCAGGCCGCGCTGATCGCAGGCGGCGATCCGGTTGAATTTCGCTGAGCCGACGTCCTGGAAAACGGTGCGCTTTATCGGTGCCAGCACCGTGGTTCCGGCCGCCCTATTTATTCCGCAGCGCTATCGGGTCGCTCATTGTCTCTTGTACCCGTTGCTTCCCTGATATCAGTTCCGGTTCTCCACGCTTCCAGGAGTTCAGACCAGCATTCCGCTGTCACCGTGGTGTCCTGATGGTCGTTCATGATCGTGAAGCAGAAACTTGCGTTCAGTTCTGCGGCCCGCTGAGCGAGTCCATACATCGCGTCACTATCGTAGGGTCCGCCCTGCTTGGGGAAAGGCCCGCCGAACTGGCCGCAGGTATCAACCTCTCCGGCGATGTATGCGCGGGTGCAAGTGATCTGATTACGCTGAATTTCGGCCCATGAGCGATACTCCTCTTCAAAATTTAACTTGGGTATGAGTGTGACGAATAATGTGCCGCACAGCACGAGAATCACGCCATTTGCGACTAACTTTCTGTCGATGTGTTTGACTAAAGCCAAGGAGAGCAAGAGGGCGCCTGCCAGCAGTTGCAAGCCGACAGGGTAGTAGCGATCAGCGTATCCAGAGTACCCTCCTGGAAGGCCTCTCGAAAGGGCGATCGAAATCGCCACGGCGACGGCGGCGCCTCCGAAAATCAGGGCGAAATCAGTCGCCCGGTCAGCGTGGCGCAGAAAGCCGGATCTAAGAATCAGTGTGCTTGCAAGCAAAGGGATGGCGATCACGACGAGGATGGAGCCATACCACTCCCAACCAAGGCCTTCATTGGAATTCCATTCAGCGCCAATCCCGTTCGCCGCCAGGTTATGAAGGACCTGATAGAAAGCCGCCTGGGTCGGCCAGGCTGACACTTCGAAGCTGTTGTCTCGATGGAAACCCAGGATCCACGTGACGCTTGTAGCGACGACGAGTCCAACCCCAATGATGTGAAGGTGCCTCGTCTCTGGTCGCGCTATGGCGAACCATATTCCGATGACGGCGATCGCCGCGGCCGCGGGTAGTCCCATGCCGCTTTGAAAAATTGAAAATGCAATTAGAATATAACCCCAAATGATGGGGCGAGACTTCCCGCAGGCGATCAGTCCAGCGGCGAAAAACATGATTATATAATGTAACGGGAACAGTAATTGATGCGGCCACATGAAATTCTCCGCATGCGACGCAGCGAACAGCGAGGCGGCGAAAAAGCCCATGCCTATTCCCGTCAAGCGCTCCGTCCAGCGCAGAAAGTACCAGGTCGCGGCGGCGATTAAGGGGAGCTGGATCAGGGCCTGAACACGGTAGTCCCATCCAGTCGGCTCAAGCAGAAGCCAACTTATAATACGGTGTATGACCATTGGATGAGCGTTGGTTGTCGCAAAAAGCCATATGGTGTTGAACTCATGGTCCAATCTCCGAGCGCGATTAAACATCGCCCACTCGTCTGCATATGGCATATTTAGCTTATACTTTAAAATTAGATAAAAGCTATATGAAAAAAATAAAATAAATAAAATCCAGAATGAAAAGTTTACAAAAGACTTTTCACCAATAAAATTGCTAATCTGAATATCTTTAATATAACTTCTGATCTTACTAGTAAAATTCATTTTTAGCTTATCATAAACAATCATCTGGCCGCCCCTAGCCTGTCGCGCACGCCGCAAAAAAGAAATAGCAGTGTGAGCGCTTCACGCGCAACCGCAATGTTCTCGATATCACTGCAGGAGGAATGCGGTCCAGGCGTTTCACCTATATAAAGGGTTGCGTCGATCGTCAGTCCGCTCCATGAGGTAACTTCTCAAGATCTCTTAGGGTTTTCCAGCGACTGGACTTGACTTTGAAGTCAAACTTCGGTTGTTGCCCGATGCGGCCAGCGGGGGTTGGGAAGCGGTGTGGTTGAGAAAGTTTTCATAACCGGAGCCGCCGGCCTGGTGGGTCAGAATCTGATCGCCTTGCTCAAGAATGACCCGGCCTACCAGCTCGTCGCCGCAGACAAGCATGCGGCGAATCTTCGGATACTGAGCGAGCTTCACCCGGAAATAGACATTATCAGGACTGACCTCGCCGCTCCGGGGCCGTGGCAGGACGCACTGGCCGAGTGTGACAAGGCGGTCTTCCTTCATGCCCAAATCGGCGGTCTTGACGAGGCGGAGTTCACCCGGAACAACGTGACGGCGACTCAGCTCTGCCTGGATGCGATGAAGGGCGGCCGCGCGACCTATCTGGTCCATGTAAGCTCATCGGTCGTGAACTCCATGGCCGACGATTTCTATACGCGCAGCAAGGCGGAGCAGGAGAAGATCGTCGCCGACTCCGGGCTCAAGCATGGGGTCCTGCGGCCGACGCTCATGTTCGGCTGGTTTGACCGCAAGCATCTTGGCTGGCTGAAGCGTTTCATGGAGCGCGCGCCGGTCTTCCCCATTCCCGGGCATGGGAACTATACACGTCAGCCGCTCTACGGGGGCGATTTCTCGGCCATCGTCGCGGCCTGCCTTCGAGGGGAGATCACCGGCGCCTACAACATCTCCGGCCAGGAGCGGATCGGCTATATTAATCTGATCCGGCGCATCAAGCAGGTCACCGGCTCCCGGACGCCGATCCTCACCATCCCGTACTGGATGTTCGATCTGATGCTGCGCACGTACGCTCTGATCGACCGCAACCCGCCATTCACCACGCACCAGCTCAAGGCCCTCGTCACGCCGGATATTTTCGAGGTGATCGACTGGCCGTCCATATTCGGCGTGCCGGCCACGCCGCTGGAGGATGCGCTCGACAAGACGTTTAACCACCCTGACTACTCAAAAATCACGTTGGAGTTCTGAGCTCCATGGCCCAGACCGCGAAAAATCCGAGCCAAAGGCTGATCGTGCTGGGCGCCGGTCCCATGGGGCTCGCAGCGGCCTACGAGGCGCTCAAAAAGGGCTATGACGTGGATCTCGTCGAGGCCGACGACCGGCCGGGCGGGATGGCGGCGCATTTCGATTTTGACGGTCTCTCGATCGAGCGTTTTTACCATTTCTGCTGCCTGTCCGATCACGATACGCTGGACATGCTGGCCGAGCTGGGTTTGCCGGACGCCATGAAATGGGTCTCTACCAAGATGGGGTTCTACCTCGACGGCGAGCTTATCCGGTGGGGCGACCCGGTCTCGCTTCTGGCCGCTCCGAAGATCGATATTGTGACCAAGGTCCGCTATGGCGTCCAAATGTTCCTGTCGACCAAACGGTCCGACTGGGAGAGGCTCGACAGGATCAGCGCCCGGGACTGGTTCGTCGGATGGGCGGGGCGGGCCGCTTACGACAAGCTCTGGCGGCGCCTGCTGGAATTGAAGTTCTTTGAATACGCCGATGAAATCTCCGCAGCCTGGATCTGGCAGCGGATCAAACGGCTCGGCAACTCACGCAAATCCCTGTTTGAAGAGCGTCTGGGCTATATTGAAGGGGGCTCGGAGACGCTCGTGAACGCGCTCGCCCAGGCCATCGAGGCGAAGGGCGGCCGCATCCACTATGGGAAGCGGGCCACGCGCTTTCTCATCGAGGACGGTCTGGCCCGCGGCGTGGAGACCGCCGACGGGACGCAATTCCTGGCGCCGAATGTCATCTCGACGATCCCGACCCCCTTGATCTCCGCGCTTTTCGATGACGCCCACCAGCATCTGCGGGCCCCCTATGAGCGCATCAAGAATATCGGGGTGGTGTGCGTGCTTCACAAACTGAAGAAGCCGGTGACCGACAATTTCTGGGTCAATATCTCGGACCCGGGCATCGACATCCCCGGTTTCGTCGAGTTCTCCAACCTGCGCCCGACCGGCGACCACGTTGTTTACGTGCCGTACTACATGCCTCAGACGAACAGCAAATTCGCGCTCGACGACGAAGCTTTCGTGACCGAGAGCTTCGGCTATCTCAAGGCGGTCAACCCTGATCTCGCCGACACCGATCTGATCGCCTCCCATGTCGGCCGGCTGCGCTACGCCCAGCCGGTGTGTGAGACTGGCTTCGCCTCGATGATTCCTGATCCGAAGACCCCGATCGCCGGGCTGCAGATCGCAGACACCTGCTTCTACTATCCCGAGGACAGAGGCGTGTCTGAGAGCATCCGCTTCGCCAAGGGGCTGGTGCACGGGATATGACATCGTTTCTGATGTACCTTCAGCGGATGTATATCAGCTGGCAGTTTCTAAAATTTCTGGCGGTCGGCGGGGCTGCCGCATTGCTGCATTGGCTTGCGCGGTTCGGCTTTGATGTATTTTTAGATTTCGGCCCGTCAGTTGTGCTGGCGTATGGGGTCGGTATTCTCATAGCATTCGTATTGAACCGGGTGCTTGTCTTTCCAAAATCTGTGCGGCCGGTGCGACAAGAAATCGTGATCTTCACTTTTGTGAACATCGCCTCTTTTCCGCTCGTCGTTGCGATCTCCGTCTTGATGGGCATTTACGTGTTGCCGAACTTTTTTGACACCGACGTTGCAAAAGCCATCGGGCACGGCCTCGGGGTCCTGTCACCTGTTCTGGTCAATTTCGCCGCACACAAGTTGATAACATTCAAAGTCGAGGAGCGGGGTGAGTAGTGGAACAGCTCGATATTCTTTACCGGCATCGTTTCGCTGAGAGCGACCTGCCCGAGAAGAATCAGATATGGAAAACTCTATGTGATGACTTCTTTAGTCGCTACATAAGCCGAGAAGATTCTGTTCTGGATCTGGCGTGCGGATTTGGAGAGTTCATCAACAACATCGACGCTGCGAATAAAATCGGCGTTGATATTAATCCAGATAGTCCGAAATTTCTTGATGAAGGCGTCAATTTTGTAAGCGCCCGGTCCGATACCATGCCGACCGTCCCTGACAATTCGGTGGACGTCGTTTTCACGTCAAATTTTCTGGAGCACCTGGAAAGCAAGGCGGCGCTCCTGGACACCTTCCGGGAGGTCCGCCGGGTCCTGCGTCCTGGCGGCCGCTTTATCGTTATGGGCCCCAACATCCGATACGTATATGATAAGTATTGGGACTTTTTTGACCATCACCTTCCCCTGTCCCATGTGACCCTTGAAGAGGCGATGGCGATATCGGAATTTGAAGTCGAAAATTTGATTGATCGGTTCCTTCCATATAGCACGCGCTCGAAGCTTCCGAAGGCGAGCTGGATCATCAGCCTTTACCTGAAGGCCCCGATTTTTTGGCCGTTTTTCGGGAAACAATTCCTCGTAGTCGCAAGAAAGCCGCGCTAGCAGTTAGCAGGCGCCACGGTTCAATCTTGGGGGCTCGGGGCTGATGAAGAATGAGCGCGGGATGAGCATGCTGCCGCTGATCGTCGATCTCGACGGAACACTTCTGCGAACCGACACGCTGACCGAAAGCTTTGCGAGCGCCATTTTCAGCCGCCCGGCGTCGGTTCTGTCCGCGTGCCTTCATCTCCATGAGGGGCGGCCGGCGTTCAAAAGACGGCTGGCCGCGCTCGACGCCCTGGAGGTGGAGAGCTTGCCTGCGCGCACCGACCTGCTCGAGTATCTGAGCGAGCAGAAGGCGGCCGGCCGCGAAATCCATCTGGTCACCGCGGCTGACCAGACGATCGCCGACCAGATTGCGCGTCGGTTTGATGTGTTTGACTCCGCCACCGGGACGTCTGGTGACACCAATCTGAAGGGCGGGCGCAAGCAGGCGCACCTGCGCCAGCGCTTCCCCAAGGGCTATGTTTACGCGGGCGACAGCGGCGCCGATCTCGCAGTCTGGCGCGATGCGGAAGGGATCGTGCTCGCAGGTGCTTCCACGGGAACGACCAAGGCGGCGAAGGCGCTGGGCAAGCCGATCGAGCGCAGCTTCGCCAACGACCCGGTCACGTTCAAGGTCTGGTGCAAGGCTCTACGGGTTCAGCAGTGGGCCAAGAACCTGCTCGTGTTCGCCCCGCTGATGTTGAGCGGGCTGTACCTTGATCCGGGGTCGGTCGTCGGCGCTGTCGTCGGATTCCTTGCCCTCGGATTGGTGGCGTCTGGCACCTATCTTCTCAACGACCTGTCCGATCTCGCAGCTGACCGACGTCACCGGTCCAAACGGTTCAGGCCGATCGCGGCCGGGGCCTTGCCGGTGTCCGCTGGTCTTGCTGCGGCGCCGGTGCTCATCGCGGTTGGTCTGGCTGCGGGCGCGGCGGTCAATCTCGCGCTCGGAGGGGCGCTCGTCGCCTATCTGGCGCTGACGTTGAGCTATTCCTTTGGCCTGAAGCGCAAGCCGGTCATCGACGTTCTCATCCTCGCGGTGCTGTTCACGTTGCGCCTGCTTATCGGGGTCGCCGCCATCGGCGCTGAGGGCTCGTTCTGGCTGATGAGCTTTTCAATGTTCTTCTTCCTCTCGCTTTCGCTCGCAAAGCGTCACGTGGAGGTTATTGCGACGCCGGCGGGGGAGCGTCTCAAGGGCCGAGGGTATGGCGCCGAGGACGCGCCTTTTACGCTGTCCCTCGGGCTTGGCTCAGGCATGGGCGCGATCGTGATTCTCTGCCTCTACGTGGTTGAGGACGTGACGCGCGGCTTGCTTTACTCTCAGCCCGTCTTTCTCTGGTTGGCGCCGCTTGTCATTGGCGCATGGATGCTGAGGGTGTGGTTGCTCGCGCATCGGGGCGATCTAAATGACGATCCGGTCGCTTTCGCTGTGCGTGACCGCATGAGCCTTTTGCTTGGCGTTGTGCTGGTTGCAGCTTTTCTAGGGGCGACGTCGCTGTGATTCCCACTTTCGTGTCCGAGACGGCCCGCAGGTCCTGGGGGAGGGTCCTGGCGGCTCGCCACGAGGTCGCCCGGCCTGACAGCGAAGCCGGGCTCACGCTGAGCCTGAAGCGCGCGCAGGAGGCGGGGGTGGCGGCCCTGGCCTACGGTCTCGGCCGCTCATATGGGGACAGCAATCTCAATCCTGATGCGGCGCTTATAGAAACACGCCGCCTCGACCGCTTCATCGCGTTCGACCGCGCCAATGGAACACTGCGGGCGGAGGCGGGCGTCAGCCTGGACGAAATACTTCGTCTTGTTGTTCCACACGGCTTTTTTTTGCCGACGACGCCAGGAACCCGGTATGTCACGCTCGGCGGGGCGATCGCCAACGACGTTCACGGCAAGAACCACCACAGCGCGGGCGCGTTCGGCGCCCATGTGCGCTCGATAAGGCTCCTGCGATCTGATCGCGGCGTCGTCGCCATCGGCCCGGACCAAGAGCGCGAGCTTTTTGCGGCCACCGTGGGCGGTCTGGGCTTGACCGGCATCATTGTCGACGCGGAGATCCAGCTGGTTCCGATCCCATCGGCATGGATCGACCAGCGCACCGAGCCGGTGAAGAATCTTGATCATTTTTTTGAGATCGCTGAAGCGCGCGCCGCAGCGCACGAGCATACGGTGGCCTGGATCGATTGCACCGCTAAAGGCGATCGGCTTGGGCAGGGGGTGTTTTCAAGCGGAGACTGGGCCCGGACGGGCGGCTTGACCCCCCACGGGAGACAGGCGGGTGCGGCCCTGCCGTTTGATCTTCCCGGGTTCGCGCTTAATCGGCTGACCTTGAAGGGCTTCAACACGCTTTACCGGCGCCGGCAGCTTATGAAAGCCGAGACCGCGCGGGTGCATTATTCCAGCTTCTTCCATCCCCTTGATGCGATCCGGGATTGGAACCGCCTCTATGGGCGGCGCGGATTTTATCAATACCAGTCCGTGATTCCGTTCGGCGGTGCTCAGGAGGCGACGCGAGCGATGCTGGAGCGTATTTCCCAATCAGGGCAAGGTTCATTTCTCGCGGTTCTCAAGACATTTGGTGAGGCGCCGTCGCCCGGGCTGATCTCATTTCCGGTTCCCGGAGTCACGCTGGCGCTCGACTTCGCCAATGGCGGCGCCTCCACCCTCGCCCTCATGAACGATCTCGACAGGATCGTCGCCGAACACGCAGGGCGGCTTTATCCGGCCAAGGATGGCCGGATGCCGGCTTCCATGTTCACAAGCGCTTACCCAAGCTGGCGGTCGCTCGAAGACCATCGCGACCCGGCGCTATCATCGGCTTTCTGGCAAAGAATGACGCAATGACACCCCCATCGCGTAAAATCCTGGTTCTTGGCGCACTTTCCGCCGTCGCCCGTGCAAGCGCCCGCCGTCTCGCCGAGCGGGGAGGGTCTTTCTTTCTGATAGCCCGGGATGGCGACGGCCTCGAACGCGAGGCGGCGGACCTGCGTGTTCGCGGCGCTGGGAAAGTGGTGGTGCTGGCCCATGATCTGACCGCCACGTCCGTGTGCGACGAGATTCTCGATCGCGCGCGCGCCGAGCTGGACGGGCTCGACACGATCCTGCTTTTTTATGGTGTGCTCGGCGACCAGCAGCGCGCCAACCGTGAGCCTGAGGAAGCGGCCCGCATTATCGACGTCACCTACACCAGTGCGGCCCAGTGGGTGCTTGCCGGCGCGCGAGCGCTCGAAGACCACGTTGGACCAAGAGGCGTGCTCGTCACCGCATCCTCGGTCGCGGGTGATCGGGGGCGCCGCTCGAATTTCGTGTACGGTTCAGCAAAGGCCGGCCTGTCCGTTCTCATGCAGGGGCTGGCCCACAAGTGGGCCGGCGCGGAGCGCGCCCCGCGGGCGGTAAACCTGAAGATGGGCTTCGTGGATACGCCGATGACGGACGGAGTTCGCAAGGGGGGACTCTTGTGGGCGCAACCTGAAGCAATTGCGCAAATCGTCGATCAGAGTCTCGAGAACGGATCGGGGACCGTCTACGCGCCGTGGTTCTGGCGCTGGATCATGCTGGCGATACGCCTGACGCCTGATTTCATATTCAAGCGCGTTAACCTGTGACCCCACCCGAATTGGAGCGTCGCGAAGAAAGAAAGCTGCTTACGTCGCGCTTCATTATATTTGTGTCATTGAGCGTTTCGGGCGCATTGGCGGTTTTCGCATTCCAAGACCCTTTGATGTCTTGGCTCGAGAGTTTGACCAGCAACCCTGAAAGCCGGGTCGGCTTCGCCGTAATTGTTTGCCTCTGGTTTCTTGGGTCTCAGCTCGTGCCCGCGCCGGCCGGCACGATCTCCATCATTTTCGCGGCGACGATTCTGGGCGTTTCGGCGGGCGTGATTTATTTTCTCGCCATGTGTGCGACCGCCCCGATCGTCCATCAATGCACGCTTCAGCACCCGGTATGGGCGAGCAGATTACTGACGCGGGCGATCCGTCGCCCACGAGCGGCCGCACTCGCCAGATTGCTGATCGTGCGTATCCGCCGGCGACCTGTCCAGATCGTGATGGCCTTGCGGCTTTTACCCATTCTGCCCAGCGCCGGATGCGCACTTCTTACCGGACTCGCGGCCTTGAGTTGGCGGTCACTGCTGGTGGGGACGCTCGCTACAGGCTGGATCCGCCCGGTTTTGGTGGCGTTCTCGGTCGAGCTGGTCCAACGAAGCTTGAATTCCACGGCGGGCGCCGCCTCGCCAGTGTTGAACGCCGCCCTGTTCGCCCTGGTGATTGGAGCGTTTTGTGGATCCTCAGTTCTGGGATGGATGAGTCTGCGGTCGAAAAGACCCCACAGGCGATCATCACCTGCGCTTGGCGGTCGCATTTAAGTTCGGGTCTTCGCCGTCAGACAGGCGCTGTAGACGGCGGCGCTCCGCCGGCGGCGTCGAGCGGCGGCTACTGGCCTTCGCTGTCTGCGATGGCTTTGCAGACGGTTTTCACCGCCTTGTCCACGAGCGCTTTCTCGCCTTCGCCCATGACGCGGATGACCGGCTCGGTGCCCGACTTGCGCACCAGAAGGCGGCCCTTGCCTTTCAAGGCGTCCTCCGCCTCGGCGATCGCCGCCTTGACCGTTTCGGTCTCCAGCGGCGCGGAGCCGCGGTCGTAACGCACGTTCCTGAGCACTTGGGGGGCGGGCTTGAACACCGACAAAAGCTTGCTGGCCGGCTGGTCGGACTCCACCAGCAAGGCGAGCACCTGCAGCGCCGCGATCAGCGCGTCACCGGTGGTGGCGAAGTCCGACAGAACGATATGGCCGGACTGCTCGCCGCCCAGATTGGCGATCCCGGCGCGCATGGCCTCGACCACATAGCGGTCGCCCACCTTGGTGCGCTCCATGGTGATGCCGGCTTTGGCCAGGGTCTGCTCCAGGCCCATATTGCTCATCACCGTGGTGACGATCCGGTCCCCGCTCAGCTTGCCGGCGGCTTTCCAGGACAGGGCGATGAGCCCGATCAGCTGGTCGCCGTCCACGATCCGTCCGGTTTCATCGCACAGGATCACCCGGTCGGCGTCGCCATCCAGCGCCACGCCCAGATCGGCGCGGTATTTCAGGACATGATCGGACAGGCCCTGGGGCGAGACCGCGCCGCAGTCTTCATTGATGTTGTATCCGTTGGGCTGGTCGTTGATCGGGATCACGTCCGCGCCCAGCTCCCACAGCACGCGCGGGGCGACCTTGTAGGCCGCGCCGTTGGCGCAATCGACCACGATGCGAAGCCCGGACAGGCGCATCTGGCGCGGGAAGGTGGCTTTCACGATCTCCACATAGCGCGCCTGGGCGTCGTCGACGCGCTTGGCGCGGCCCAGCTCGGCCGGCGCGGCGAGCGCCTGGGAGGAGTCGGCGTCCATCAGCGCCTCGATCTCCAGCTCGGCCTGATCATTCAGCTTGAAGCCGTCGGGGCCGAACAGCTTGATGCCGTTGTCTTCATAAGGGTTGTGCGAGGCGGTGATCATCACGCCCAGATCGGCCCGCAGCGAGCGGGTCAGCGTGGCCACCGCCGGGGTCGGCACCGGGCCGAACAGGTTGACGTCCATGCCCGCGCTGGTGAAGCCGGCGGTGAGGGCGTTCTCGATCATATAGCCGGAAAGCCGGGTGTCCTTGCCGATCACCACGGTGTGGCGGCGCTCGCCGCCATTGCGAAAATAGCAGGCCGCCGCCATGCCCAGCCGCAGCACGATCTCCGGCGTCATGGGCTCGCTGTTGGTCGCCCCGCGAATGCCGTCCGTGCCGAAATACCGCTTGTTCATGCCGCCGTCCGTAATGTGTGTGCGTCTGGCCGCCCGCCTGATCGCAACCCTGCCAGATCGATCCTTAGGACGGCTTAACGCTGCAGCCAAGCGCTTGAACCAAGAGCCTCAGCGACGAAAACCGCCGCCGCAGCGCTCTCACCCTGCCGCATCACTTGAACTTTGCCGCGTAAAGGCGGAATTTAGGGGCGATGACCGGTTCCGATCCCACCCCGAACGAAGATCTGCTGGCCGCCGCATCGGCGCGGCTCGAGCGGGCGTGCGCACGCGTCGGCGCCCGGCTGAGCGAGCTGGAGCGCCGGTGCGGGGCCGCTGAGGACGAGGCCGCCGCATCGCGCGACAGCGATGCGGACCGGGCGCGCCTGGCTGAAGCGCTGGATGCGGCGCGGGCCCGGGAGGATGAGCTGACCGCCGCTGCGCGCGACGCTGACGCCGCGCTGGAGGCCGCCATGGCCGAACTGGCCGCGGTGCTCGGCGATCCGGACGATCCGGAGGCCGCCCCGTGAGCAAGGTGACGATTTCACTGAACGGGCGCGCCTTCACGATCGGGTGCGAAGAGGGCCAGCAGGCCTATCTGCGCGACCTAGCCGGGCATCTGGACGGCCATGTGCGCGATCTCGCCGACAAGGTGGGTCAGATCGGCGATGTGCGTCTTCTGCTGATGGCCTCTCTCATCGTCTCCGATGAAATGCGCGAAGCCCAGGGCCGGGCGGAGTCCATGAAGGAGGAGATGACCGAGCTGAAAGGCCGGCTCTCCCAGGCCGAAGCGCGGGTCCGCGCCGAGCGCGCCCGCGCCGCCGAGGCGGTGAGCCGGGCGGCCGAGCATCTTGAAGCGCTGGCCGGGGCTGGCGCTGACGCGCGTGAGGACGAGTTCGGCGACGACCCCGACGACGATCCCGGTGAGGATGCGCCGGACGCAAGTGGAGAAACCCCTTGAGCGCGGAGCGCGCCGACCCCACATTCATTGGTGGCGGGCTCTGGAGCGTTCGACAGGCCATAACATCCCGAGGACCTTACATCTCTGAGAGGGAGCTACCTCTGTCCCGGGCCGTGGCCTTGGACACGCGGCGCCCACCTGGTTTACCGGGTCATCAGGGTTGGAAAATGGTCATCGGCGCATTTGGACCCGCCACTTTCCTATTTTGCATATCCTCGCTGACGCTGCGGGCGGGCGGTCGCGGGTTCTTCCTGTCCTTCTTCACTTTCGTTCGGTCGGTCCTCGCTGTCGCTGCGGGCGCGCGGTCGCGCTTGCGGACGCTGCGCGTCCGGCTTCACGGCTTCTCGCTGACGATGGGGGGCCGCTCGCCATGCTGATCGGTTGGCGGAAGAAGCGCGCCCGGGCGCGGGCCGCACGTGCCCGCGCTGCGGCCCATGCCGCCGATCCGCGCGCCGGCGAGCGCCTCGCCGATATCTTCCCAGACGAGATCTGGCCGCCGCTCCACTCCGTCGTGGCGGGCTATCGCGCCATCCGCGACGAGATCGATCCGGCGCCGCTTCTGGAGACGTTCTACTGCGAACAGGTGCGCATCGGCCTGCCGTGCGTGACCGGCCCGGATCTGCCCCTGGTGTTTCGCAGCTGGACACCGGGCGATGTGCTGGTCACCGGCGCGTTCGGCGTGGAGGAGCCCGAGCCGTCTCACCCGGAAGTGCGGCCTGTTCTGGTTCTGCTTCCCCTGCTGGCGTTCGACCTCGCCGGCCGGCGCCTGGGCTATGGCGCCGGGTTCTACGACCGCACGCTGGAGCGCTTGCGTGAAGCCGGGCCGGTGACCGCGATCGGGCTCGCCTACGAGGCCCAGCTCATGGCGCGCGTCCCGACCGAGAGTCATGACGCGCCGCTGGACTGGATTCTCACCGAATCCCGGGCCCGAAAGATCACCTGAGGGCCAACGGATTGAGCGAAATATGGCAAGTGATGATTAGACTTATTCGCACGATCTCGCTGTTTTGCGTTCCCGCTGGGCCCGCTTATGTGTAGAGTCCCCCCGGCAGATTTATGGCGGCCGCATCGTTCGAGGCCGCCGACGGGGGGGCGCCGCATATGTTTACTCACTCTTTGAGGGCCATTGCTTTGGCCGCCGCGATCGGATGTTTCGCTTTCGGCCACGGCGCGGCGCAGGCTCAGCCGAGCGTGATTATTGGTCCCTCGGCCACCGACCAGACGCCGTCACCGGTGTCTCCCGGCGACCTGGAGGCCGGCGACGTCGTCAATCTCGCCATCACGATCGGCGGTACTGACAATACCTTTCGCGGCCCGGCGGCGACCTGGCTGGGAATGTCGCTCAGTCTCGATCTCTCTGCTGCCTTGCCTGGGCTGCAAGTGGTCAGCTACGAGGGGGGGCTGCGCCCAATTGTGGGGGCACAGGGCCGTCACCGGGCGCCAGCACGGCCAGCTGGACAGGCATGGCGACTGACTTCTCTTTCGCGTCATTTCCCAGCCAGATTACGTGCAACATCGGAGTGTCCGTGCGCATTCCCAGCGGGGCGGCGCCGGGCCTGTACACGGTGCCGGCCGGGACGCTCGCGGGCGTTGAGCGGCCGCTGACCTATGGCGCGTCCAGCTACGAGATCAGCGGCCCGCCCGTCCCGTTCAGCATTTCGACCGGGCCGTTCAGCTTCACCGTGGCGGCCGACGCCACGCCGCCGGTCGCCACGATCACGTCCAGCGAGACCACTGTGAGCGTCGGCGATGTGTTTTCGGTGGGCGTGAGCTTTGATGAGCCGGTCACCGGCTTTGATGTCGGCGACGTCGCGGCGTCCAGCGGCACGATCTCGAACTTTACAACGGACACTGACGAATCCGGCGCCATCACGGGCGGTCGTTTCGACGTCACCGCCACCACCGCCGGCACGATCACCCTGTCGTTTCCCGCAGACGGCGTTCAGGACGAAGCCGGGAACGATAACCTGGCGGCCGGGACAGTGGATGTCACCGTGCTTGACGGCGAGGCTGAGCTCAGCATGGCGTTCACAGGCCCGGCGCCGGCTCCGGGCGACACCACGACGCTGCAATTCACGCTTGATAACACCAGCCCGACCCAAGCCGTGTCCGGCGCATCTTTTACGCTCAATCTCAACGGTGCGCTTTCCGGGCTGGCCGCGCAGGGGCCCCTGCCGGCCAACCCCTGCGGCGCCGGCTCCAGCATAAGCGGGACGACCTCCCTGACGTTTTCTGGCGGCAACCTAATCGCCAATGACAGCTGCACCTTTTCCGTCACCGTGCTGGTTCCGGGCGGCGCGACGCCGAACAGCTACAGCCTCGCAACCAATACGCCCGCCTACACGCTGGGCAGCACGGGACGCAGCGCCGATCCGGCGTCGACCACGCTGACCGTCGCCGGCGCTGAAGGCGCGGGCGCGCCGCTGCAGTTCAGCAAGTCGTTCACCAATGATCCCGTCGTCGCCGGCGGCACGGTGACGCTGCAATACACGATCGTGCCCGAAGAAGGGACCGACACCACCAATCTCGCCTTCAGCGACGATCTTGACGCGGCCCTGTCCGGCCTGGTCGCCACGGGTCTGCCCGTCTCCAATGTGTGCGGGGCCGGCTCAACGCTTTCGGGGACGAGCACGATCACGCTCTCTGGCGGCAATGTCGCCGACGGTGCGACCTGCACCTTCTCGGTGACCCTGCAGACACCCGGCGGCGCGTCCGCCGCCGCCTATCCCAGCACCACCAGCGATCTGACCGGCTCCCAGGATGATGGCGGCGGACCGGCGGCGATCGATCCGGGTTTCACCGCCTCGGACAGCCTCACTCTCTTCGCCGCCGCCCCGCAGGTCCAGGTGACCGGCCCGGCCGGCCCGGTGGGCGTGGGCGTCGGCTTCACCGCCAATATCGGATTTTCTGAAACCGTCACCGGCTTTGATGTAAGCGACATCACGGTGGTCAACGGCGCGGCGAGCGCATTGAGCGGTGACGGGCGGGACTTCACCGCCACCATCACCCCGTCGGCGCTCGGCACAGTCGAGGTCAGCATCGGCGCCGGCGTTGCGCAGGACACTGATACGACCCTCAACGCGGCGTCCAACACGTTCACGGTGGAAGCCGTGGCGGCGGAACCGGAGATCGAGGTTCAGATCGTCGGCGCCTCGCTTGCGATCACCGACGGCACGGCCTCCGCGTCCGCGGCGACGCTTACCGAATTCGGCAATGTGGATGTCACCTCCGGCACGCTGACGCGAACGGTTCGGATCACCAACACCGGTACATCGCCGCTGACGATTGCTTCCGTCGTGCTCAGCGATTCAACCAACTACGCGGCGGGAACTACGCCGGCGTCGGTGGCGGCTGGCGGATCTCAAACATTCACGGTCACCTACGACCCGACATCGCTCGCGACTCATGCTGCAACAATCACCATCAATTCAGATGATGCCGACGAGGCCGCATTCGATTTCGCCATTACGGGAACCGGGATCGCCGGGCCGGAGATCGAGGTCGCCGGCAACGGCTCGACCGTCCTCAGCGGGGACACCTCACCCAGCGCCGCGGATCACACCGAGTTCGACGACGCCGCGATCGCAGCGACAACGTCGCGGACCTTCACCATCAACAATTTGGGCGGCGGCGCGCTGACGCTCGGCGCAAACGCGGTGTCGATCACCAATGACAGCGCGGGCGTCTTCTCGGTCTCCGATCAGCCCGCCACCAGTATTGCGTCGTCGGGCGCCGACACTTTCACTGTGGACTTTACGCCGGACGCGGCGGGACTGTTCAACGCTCAGGTCTCCATCACGTCTGACGATCCTGACGAAAACCCCTATACTTTCGCGATCCAGGGAACCGGCACGGGCGCGCCGGAAGTACAGCTGGAAGGCAATTCCATCGAGATTGTCGCCGGCGACACGTCCCCGGCGACGGCGGACGGCACCGCGTTCGGGCAGATCCGGTCTGGAACCACGGCGACGGCGAACTTCACCATCCGCAACACCGGAACCACCAGTCTCACCCTCACCGCGCCGTCCGGCGCGCGCGATGTGATCGTAGAAAAAGTGGCGGGCGTCTCGGGTTTCTTTTCGGTCACTTCGCAGCCGGGCGGGTCCGGTGTGGTCGCGCCGGGCGGGTCCCAAGTCTTCACAATCCAGTACGCGCCGACAAGTGATGGCTTGCGTACCGCAAGGTTTTCATTTGCTACCTCGGATCCGGACGAGCCGCTCTACGAGTTCACCGTGAGCGGCGCTGGCGTCTCGCCCGAGATCGCCGTGGCGGGTCTGGGCGGCGCCGACATAGCCTTTGCGGACGCGACGCCGGACGCCGGCGACGGCACCGATTTCGGCGCCACCGGCTTCTCCGCCGGCGCGCCGATCACGCGAACCTTCACGATCTCCAATTCGGGAGGGGACACGCTCAACCTTGGGGCCAACGCGGTGTCCCTGTCCGGCGCCGGGGTGGGGGACTGGACGGTCACCACCCAGCCCGCCGCCAGTGTCGCGGCGTCCGGTGGGGAGACGACGTTCACCATCAGCTTTGATCCCAGTGTCCAGAGCCTGCTCCAGGCGACGGTCTCCATCGCCAATGACGACGCGGACGAAGCGCCCTTCACCTTCGCCATTCAGGGAACCGGCGCCGATGACGCCGCGCCGACCGGCTACACCGTCGCGTTTGATCAGGACCCGGTGACCGCCGCCAATCAGACGGCGGTGTCCTTCACCTTCGCCGGCGCTGAAATCGGCGCGAACTACACCTATTCCATCTCCTCTGATGCCGGCGCGGGATCGGTGTCTGGAATTGGAACCATCGCCTCGGCCACCGATCAGATCACCGGAATCGACGTGTCTTCTCTGGGCGACGGCACGCTCACCCTGTCGGTGACGCTGACCGATACCGCGACCAATGAAGGCGACGCGGCCACCGATACGGCGGTGAAAAGTGTCGTCGCTCCGGGCGTATCCATCACCACCGCATCGCCTGATCCGGTGGCGGGCGTGTTCCAGATCACCATGACCTTCACCAAGGACGTGACCGGCTTTACGCTTGGCGATATGATCGTCTCCAACGGCGCCGCATCGAACCTTGCCGGTTCGGGGGCTGTCTACACCGCCGACATCACGCCTGCGGCTGACGGCTTGATCACTGTCGACATTCCCAGCGGCGCCGCTCAGGACGCGACCGGCAACCTCAACACTCAGTCAAACCAGCTGGCTATCCAGAGCGACAGCTCCGCGCCGACCGTCGGAATATCAACGACGTCGACCGACCCGGTCTCCGGCGTGTTTTCGATCACGGTCGCCTTCAGCGAACCCGTGACCGGCGTCGAGCTGAGCGATCTGATTGTCGGCAACGGCGTGGCGAGCAATCTCGCGGGCTCCGGCGCCGCCTACACCGTCGACATCACCCCGACGGCCGCCGGCCTGGTTACAGTCGACTTCCCCGGCGGCTCGACCACCGACGCAGCGGGCAATCTCAACCTCGCCGCGCCGCAGTTCACCATTCAGGCCGACTCCATCATTCCGAACGTCACCTCTATCTCGGTGTCCGATGCGGATCTGAGGTTCGAGGATGTCGGAGACACGTTCACCCTCACGGTGACGTTCTCCAAGCCGATGGATCCCGACCTCGCCGGAACCGTGGCGTTTGATGCGGATCTGTCAGGCACGCTCTCCACGACCACCGGCGCGCTTAATGGCGACAACACGGCGTGGATACTTACCGCCACCGTGCTTGACGGCGGCCAGGTGCTGCCGGGTGTGGACGTCGAAGTCACCGGCTTTACAGACAGCGCCGGAACCCCGGTGGCCGCGTATTCGCAGGCCGATGTCTTCGCCGTGGCGACAGCACGGGCCGGCCTTACGGTTTCGGTGGACGTCACCGGCCTCACCGACGGCGCTTTCGACTTCTCCGGTGATCTGGGCGATTTCCAGATCGCCACCAATGACCAGGCCGGTGAAGCGGTGTTCAACGCCCTCCCCGAAGGCGATTACACCTTTACTCTGGCCAATCCCGGCGGATTCAGCCTGGACACGATCAGCTGCACCGGCGCCGACGCCGTGACGGATTCAAGCTCTGGCCAGGTGACCGTCACTCTTGCTCCCGCCGATAGCGCAGAGTGCGCCTTCGGCGTCATCGGCGATCCGGGCGTGGACCCTAATGTCGTGATCGACGTGCCCCTGTCGCTGCCGGCGAATTTCGATGATCCGACCTCGGTCAGCGCCACCTTCCCGCTCACCAATACCGGCGGCGCGCCGCTGGACTATCGCATGGAAGTGGACGTGGACTGGCTGTCGGTGACCCCGACCGAAGGCACGATCCCGGCGGGCGGAACGGTGGAGTTCACCGTCGCCTTCACCGACGCGGTGCTCGCACTGGAGCCCGGCTTCTACACCGCGACCATCAGCTTCTTCAACCTGTCCTCGGGCGCGTCCTCGCCCGCCGGCGGCGCGTCAGGACCGCAGGCGCTCAGAAGCCAGGTGATCGCAGCGTTCGAGATTCCGGTCACTGTGGAGATTGTCGCCAGCAACGGCACGCTGACCCTGATCGCCACCACCGCGCCGGACATCGCAGGGGACGGCGATTTCGGCTTCACGTCAGACATCGCAGCTGTGGACGGGCGAACGCTCGCCACATCGAACGGGACCAGCAGCCTCGGCCCTCTCGACGTGGTGAGCGGCCAGTATTCGATCACCCAGATCGCGCCGGAAGGCTGGCGTCTCGACTCGATCAGCTGCGTCGGCGACACCGACAGCGGCTCCAGCTTTGACGTCGGGAGCGCCAGTCTCGCGCTCGACCTCGACTCCGGCGAGAGCCTGACCTGCACCTTCGCGAACGTGCGTGACGAGGCCTATGTCCAGCTTGTCACCACCACGGCGATCCGCGACTTCATGGCCCAGCGCGCCGATCAGCTGCTGACCATGAGTCCGAGCATCGGCGACCGCCTGCGCCGCGGCCGCGCTCAGGCCGCCAACGGCTTCTCGGCCGACTTCACCGAGGGCCGGTTTGACTCCGCCGTCTCGCTCTCGCTCTCGGGCATGCGCGAAATGGGCCGGGCGGGCGATCCCTTCGCCGACGAGGACGAGCCGGCCTATTCCGGGTTCGACTTCTCCAACGCCGGGGCTCCAGGCGTCATCGATGTCTGGGTGCAGGCGAGCTATTCCGGAGTCGAGGACAACCGGGCGGGCCTGTCGTCTTCCAACCGGTTCGGCCTCGTCTATCTGGGCGCCGACATGATGATCAACGAGGACCTCCTGGCCGGCGTGCTGATCCAGTATGACCACATGGAAACCACCACCGGAGCGCTGAGGAGCCAGGTCGAGGGCGATGGCTGGATGGCCGGACCCTATATGGCGATGCGCATCAGCGAGAATTTGTATTTCGACGCTCGCGGCGCCTGGGGCCGGTCGGACAACACGATCGACCCGCTGGGCCTCTATGTGGATGATTTCGAGACCGATCGCTGGCTGCTGGAGGCCAATCTGGCCGGTGAAGTCTTCCGCGGGAACTGGCGGATCACTCCGGAGGCCGGGCTCGCCTGGTTCTCCGAAGACAGCGACGCCTATACCGACAGCCTGGGCTTCGCCATCTCCGGACAATCGGTGACGCTGGGCCGCCTGCGCTTTGGGCCGGAGTTCGCCTATCGCTTTGTGAGGAGCGAGCGAGCCTATATCGAGCCCTATCTGTCGCTCCAGGCGATCTATAATTTCGACCAGGCCGAGGTGATCAACGCCACAGGCTTCCTAGAAGGATTGTCTGAGTTCCGCGCCGACGCCCGCCTGGGTCTCAACGCCGAGTTCGACAATGGCGCAAGGCTCTCCGGGGAGATCAGCCTGAACGGTCTCGGCCAGGGCGATTTTGACGCCACCAGCGCCATGATCCGCCTGCGCACCCCGCTGTCCATGCCATAAATCCCGCGGCGCCGGGCGTGCTATGCGCGCCCGGCCCGCAGGCTTAGGATCAGGGACATGACGGCGCATCCCGGCCTTGCTCACATCCTCGCTTCCGGCGCGCTTGACGCTGCGGACGCCGCTCATGTGCGCGCGTTGGCGACGCGCGGCGAAGCGCCCGACCAGATCCTTTCAAGGCTCGGCCTCATGGACGAGGCGGCGATCGCCCGCCAGTTCGCCGAAGCCGCAGGCCTTGACGCAGTGGTCGACGGCGAGGGTCTACATATCGACGCCGGACATTTCGCTTCAACGGTCAATCGCGCGTTTCTCGCCGCGGCGCGGTGCGCGCCCCTGACCCTTGAGACCGACGCCGCGACCGCCCTCATCGCCGATCCGTTCGACGCGGACGCGCGCGCCGGCCTCGCCTTCGCCCTGGACGGGCCGGTGCGCTTCAAAGTGGCGCCCGCCGGCCTGATCGAGCGGTTGATCGCGCGCCTGCCCGACGCGGCCGTCCCTGACCAGGGTGGGTTTGACCGCGATATCGCCGCGGATGCCGAGCGCCTGCGCGACATGGCCAGCGCCGCGCCCACGGTGCGGCTGGTCTCCGGGCTGATCCTGGACGCCGCCGAGGCGCGCGCTTCCGACATCCATATCGAACCCGGACCCCGCGAGGCGGTCGTGCGCCAGCGCGTGGACGGGGTGTTGCGCGAAACCGGGCGGATCGCCGCCAGCCAGGCCCTGGCTGCGGTGTCACGCATCAAGGTGCTGTGCGATCTCGACATCGCCGAGCACCGCCGCCCCCAGGACGGGGCGCTGCGCTTTCCCGTCGCCGGGCGGACCATTGATCTGAGAGTGTCGGTGATCCCCACCGAGCATGGTGAAAGCCTGGCGGTGCGCCTGCTGGATCCAACCGCGGGCCTGCGTGATCTGGAGGCGCTGGGCTTTGCACCGACGGTGACGGACGCCCTGCGCACGGCGCTCGCCCGGCCCAACGGATTGGTGCTGGTGACCGGGCCCACCGGCAGCGGCAAGACCACGACGCTCTATGCGGCCCTGCGCCATCTCTCCGGGGGCGAGCGCAAGATCCTCACCATTGAAGATCCCATTGAATACCGCCTCTCCGGCGTCTCCCAGTCCCAGGTCAATCCGGCCATCGGGATGGATTTCGCCCGCGCCCTGCGCAGCTTCCTGCGCCACGATCCCGACGTCATCATGGTGGGCGAAATCCGCGACGCCGAGACCGCGCGCGTCGCGGTTCAGGCCGCCATGACCGGCCATCTGGTGCTTTCCACCCTTCACACGAACGACGCGCCCGGCGCGGTGGTGCGCCTGGCCGATATGGGCGTGGAGCCCTACCTGCTCGCCGCGACGCTGGCCGGCGCGTTCGCCCAGCGCCTGGTGCGCACGGTCTGCGCGGACTGTGGCGGCGCGGGCTGCGTTCGCTGCGCCGGCTCCGGATACGCCGGGCGCGCCGCGATCGCCGAAGGGTTCGTGGTGGACGACGCCGTGCGCGCCCTGGTGCGCGAGGGCGGCGGCGGCGAGGCCCTGCGCGCGCATCTGACCGACTGCGGCTTTGTCTCCATGGCCCAGGACGCGCGCGCCAAGGCCGAGGCGGGCCTGACCACGCGCGAGGAGGCGGCGCGCTTCGCCGGAGCCTTTGATGAGTGAGGACGCCGCCCGCTGGCGCTATGTCGCCCAGCACGCCGACGGGCGCACGCTCACCGGCGAGGTGGAGGCGGTGAGCGAGGCCGCGGCCGCCGCACGCCTGTCCGGGGAAGGCCTCACCCCGGTGCGCCTCACCGCCCGGCGAGGCCCGGCGCTTGAAGGCGGGGCCGGGCGCCTGAGCGAAGCCCGCTTTGCAAGTCTCATTCGAAGCCTCGCCGATCTCACCAGCGCCGCCGTGCCCATGCGCGACGCTCTGGCGGCGCTGAAGGCGCGCGCCCGCCATCGCGGCGAGGCGGCGCTGCTTTCGCGCGTGCTGGAGAAAGTGGAAAGCGGGACCAGCCTGTCTCAGGCGCTCAAAGATGATCCCGCCGGCGCGCCGCCTCTGGCGCCTGCAATGATCGCGGCGGGCGAGGCGTCGGGGCGGCTCGGTCCGGTGCTGGAGACGCTTTCGGCCGAGCTTGAAGCGCGGGTGGAGACCGGCAAGGAACTCACCAGCGCGCTGCTCTACCCGTTCGCGATCCTCATCCTCTTTGTCCTCACGGTGTTTTTCCTCAGCTATTGGGTGCTGCCCGAGTTCGAGACGCTGTTTCGCGGCGCCGGCGCGGCGCCGCCGGAAACCGCCTTCGTCCTGGCCGCCGGCGCTCAGGTGCGTACGGCCGGGCCGTGGCTCCTGCTGGCCGGTCTCGCCCTTGTGCTGGTCGCCGGGCGGGTGATGGCGCGCCGACCCGAGATCGCGGCCCGTATCGCCGACCGCACGCCCTTATTGTCGGGGGTGCGCGCCAAGCTGGATGCGGCCCGCTACGCCAAGACCCTCGCGCTCCTTCTGGATAACGGCCAGCCGTTTGCGCGCGCCGAGCAGGTGGCGCGTGCGCTTGTCGCCTCGCCGGCGCGTAAGGCCCGGCTGGCGGAGGCCGCAGCCCTGATGCGCGACGGGGCGGGGCCGGGCGATGCGTATGAGAAAACCGGCGCCTTGCCGGACTCCATGCTCGACCTGATCAAGCTGGGTGAACGCACCGGCGGGCTTGCTTTGCTTCTCAACCGCGCCGCGCAATTGTATGAAACCGAGGCGCGGCGCACGGTGCGGCGCGGGGCCGATTTGCTGGCGCCCGCCCTGATCGCCGTGCTGGGCGTCGTCATGGCCGGGCTCATCGGGTCGGTCATGAGCGGCGTTCTGAGCCTGAACGAGGTGGTCTATTGATGGCGCGCAAGACTTCAGAAAAATCCCGCGAGGCCGGCTTCACCCTGTTCGAGTTGCTGGTGGTGCTGGCGATCCTGACGCTTCTGGCGGCCATCGTGGCGCCGCGCGTGATCGGCTATCTGGGCCGCGCCAAGGGCGATGTGGCGCGCTCGCAAATGTCCAACATCCTCACCGCGCTGGAACTCTACTATCTCGATCTCGGCGGGTATCCCCGCGAGGATCAGGGCCTGCCCGCCCTCGTGGTCGCGCCCGAAATTGACGGCGAGCCGCTGAGCGCCTGGCGCGGGCCCTATCTGGGCGACGATACGGCGCTGACCGACCCCTGGGGCGCGGCCTACATATATGTCTACGACCCGCAGACAGACCGGGTGCGGGTGGTGAGTTATGGCCGGGACGGCGAGCCGGGCGGAGAGGGCGAAGATGGCGATCTCCTCGCGCAGTGATGCAGGCTTCACCCTGCTTGAAATGCTCGTCGCGCTGGCCATTGGCGCCGTGGCCGCCGGCGCGCTGGCCGGGCTGTCGCGCACGGTCTCGCCGCGCCTTGAACTGACCCAGGCCGCCGAACAGGTCGCTGGAGATTTCACCCGCGCCCGCGCCGAGGCGCGCCGCAGCGGTCGCGCCGTGGAGGTTCGCCTGTCCGAAGACGGCTATGACATCGCAGCCCTGGACCTTGAAGAGGTCTGGACGGTGACCCTGGTGTCGCAGCCGGACCGGCTGGTGTTTCAGCCGGTCGCCGGCGCCGGTATGGATTCAGCTTCGATCCTTGTTCTGGAGCATCGCGGCGCGCGCGCCGCCATCGAGATCGCCGCTGTCAGCGGCCGGGTCCATGTCCAGATTCTCGACTGACCAGGACGGCTACGCCCTCACCGAGGTGCTGGTGGCCGCCGCCATCGCCGGCGCCGTGCTGGCCGCCGGCATGAGCGCCTTCGCCAATAGCGCCCAGAGCCTGCGGGCCGGCAGCGAGGCGCGCGAAACCGGCCTGGTCGCGCGCAATATCGAGGCGCGCCTGCGCGCCGGCCTGCCGCCGCGCCTGGCGGTGGAGGGCTATGACGGCTGGAGCGTGGCGCTCGTCCCGGCGGATTTGCCGGTCCACCCTGACACCGGCGCGGTTATGAGCCAGGTGCGCATTACCGGTCCGGGCCGCGCCGATCTTGTCTTTCTGCTGGTCGAGGACGGGGTGGGGCGAAACCCATGACGCGCGAGGCCGGATTCACCCTGACTGAGACGCTGGTGGCGGTGGCGCTTCTGGCCATGATCGCCGTGGCCGCGACGCCTGCCGTGCGCGGCGCGGTGACCGCCCATGCCCGCCTCACCGAGGCGGCGGATGACGCCGAGGCTCATTTGCGCGCTGAACGGGTGCTGCGCGATCTTCTGGGCGCGGCGGTGCGCGCTGATTTCGCCAATGAGGCCGCGTTCACTGGCGATTCCAGCGGGTTCAGCTTTCTCGCCCGCCCCGGCGGCGGCGCGCCGCTGAGCGTGCGGGTGGCGGCGGGCCGAAACGGTCTTGGGCTGATCGCGGCGCCCTGGCCAGGCGGTGAGACTTCGGGCGAGACCCTGACCGGCCCGGACGCGGCGCTGGCGATGCTTTACTTCGGCGATCCCGATGGGCTCGGAGCGCCGCGCTGGTATGAGACATGGCCGGGACCGGCGCCGCCGCGCCTTGTGGTCGTGGATATGGCGCCGGGACTTCATGGGGCGGTGCGCCGCATGGAGATCGCGGTGGGCGCAGGCGCGGATCTCGCCTGTGATTATGATTCCGGGCTGCAAGCCTGCCGGGAGGGCGCATGACGGCGATGAATTCGGCGAACAAGGCCGTGCGCGACGCCGGCGCGGTCTGGGGCTGGGCCCTGCGCGAGACCGGCGCGAGCCTGCCGGCCTCTCTGGCGCGTTTCGGGCTCACCGGCCGTGCGCGGCTTGTCCCGCTGGACCGGCAGGGCGAGCCCGGCCCGGCCCAGGGCGCGCACCGGTCGCTGTTTGCAAACTGGCGCCATGGCGGCGCTCCGGGCGGGCGCCTGGTGGTGCTGCTTAGCCCCGAATCAGTGCTGCGCCGCACGCTCATCTTGCCGGCCGAGGCGGCGGGCGATCTGGAGCAGGCGGTGCGCCTGCGCTTTGAGGCGATCTGCCCGATTCCGGTGGAGGAGGCCGCTTTTGCGGTGGCGTCACGGGGCCGGTCCGGTGACGGCGCGCTGAGCGCGGAGATCGCCATCGTGCGGCGAAGCGATCTTGAAAAAGCGGTGAGCACAGCGTCCTCTCGCGGCGGCGACTGGACCGTGGCCGCCGATTTCGACGTGCAGGGCCCGGCGCTCGTCTTCGCCAAAGGGGCGCCGGAGGGGCGGCCGAGCCGCTGGCTCATGGCGGCTCTGGCGCTGGCGGGACTCGCCGCGGCCTGGACCGCTGCAGACGCACGGCTTGGTGCCGGAATCTCCGGATTCGAGGCGGCGCGCGCTGATCTCCTGACCCAGTCGCGGGCGCTGCAGGATTCGGCGCCGGACGCCGAGGCCGCCGCGCGCCTTGCGGCCTATCCAAGCCTGGCTGCGGTGCTGTCCGGCGTCGCAAGCGCTGAAGCGCGGCTGCCCGAAGGCACGGCGGTGGAGCAGGTGCGCGTCAATCAGCGCTCCGGCCTGATTACCTTGAGCGACGGCGAAACGCTGGTTCTGGACATTGCGGAGCCGCAGCCATGATCGACCGTTTCTCCCTTTTGCCGCTGGCCGCGCGGCGCGCAATCGCGTTGTTTGTCGTGATCCTCGGCGTCGCGGTGCCGGCGCTTGTCGGCGCCGTTCTTGTCCTGTCTCTGCTGGAGCGCCAAGCCGAGCGGGATGAGGTGATGGGGGAAGCCACGCGTCTTCACGCCGCGCTTCAGGCTCGCCTTGATGCGCTTGGTCCGTCCGGTCCGGCGCCGGCCCGGGGCGCCGGCGCGGCCCAAACGGCCTTGATCGAGACTGCTGCGGCGATCACCGACCAGCTCACGGGCGCCCCGGTGAGCGTCGCCATAGGCACGCCCCGGGAGGCGCGCCTTCGCGGCGTATCGGAAATCCGTCTGGAAGTCGCGCTCACCGGCGCGCCGGACGCAATAGCCGACGCGCTGGCCCAGCTTGAAAAGGACGTCGAAACCGGTGCGGCGCGGGTCTTCCTGGTCTCACTGGCGGCCGAAGACGCAGATCTGGTGGAGGCGCGCATGGTCTTCGTCGGCACGGTTCAGGAGTCGGGTCAGGAGCTTGGGCCATGACGCTTGATCGGTTTTCACTGGCCTGCATCGCCGTGGGGGCGCTCGGCGCGGCGGCTGCGGTTCTTCTCCTCGTGGCGCCAGCGCCTGAACCGCCGCGCGCGAGCGCGCCGGCCCAGGCAGCCGCGCCGCAGGTGGAGGTGTCGGCGCTCGCCGCGCTCACCGCCCGCCTCGCGGCGCCGCAGGACGCGCCTGAACCCGCCGCCCCGGCCGATGGACTCGCCTTGCGTCTTATCGGTCTGGTGCAAAGCGATGAGGGGCGGCTCGCCGTGCTCACCGACGGCGCGCGTACCTACACCGTGCGCCCCGGTGACACGGTGTCGAGCTATGAGATTCTAGCGCTCGACGCCGACGGCGTCCGCCTTCAAACGCGGGGCGGAGTCGTGACGCTGCGCCTGGGCGGCGACTAGGCGTGAGCCGGCGGCAATGAGGCTGTGCACCGTTTGCGACGCGGCGCGCCGTGGTGGCGGGGGCGGGCGGCTTGGGTTAGGGTATGCCATGAGGGGCCGGGTCGGGACATGTCCATGAATTTTCGTGCTGATACGCTTGGCTGTGCGCTGGCCGCATTGCTGCTGTCCGCGTGCGCGGCCGGCCCGCTGGCGCCGGCGCCCGGCCCCGTGCGGCAGCCCTCTGACGTCCCGCCCGAAACCCGCGCTCCCGTGGAGCCCGCGCCGGTTTCCAACGCGACCGCGCTTATCGCCCCCGCCCCTGCTGGCGAGGCGATTCCTGACGATCCGGCCCGCCTTGTGTATTTCGATGACCGCCGCGGCGGCCGCCTGCCGGGCGGTCTGAGCGAGCGTGATTTCCAGACCCGCACGCTGGGGCTCGATTTCGTCGACGCACCGGCCGCCGATGTCGTGCGCGCGGTGATCGGCGAGGCGCTGGGCGAGCCGGTTTCGGTGGCGTCCAACATTTCCGGGCGCATCACGCTCACCGCCCCTGAACCCGCGCCCGTGCGCGCCGCCCTGCAGGCGCTTGAGGCGGTGCTGGCCGAATCCGGCCTGGCGCTGGTGGAGCGCGCGGACGGGTTTCTTCTGACCACCGCCGATCAGGCCGCCCAGGGCGCAGCCCGCCCCGGCGCGCGGCTGGGCTTCGGCGCGCGCATCACGCCGGTGCGCCACACCACGCCCAATGCGCTGCTGGCGCTGATCGAGCCCTTCATTACGCCGTCCGTGTCGGTGAACGCCGATGATGAAAGCGGGATCCTGATCCTCACCGGTCCGGGGCCGGACGTGGAAGCGGCCGCCGAAGCGGCGGCGCTTTTTGATACGCCGGCCCTGTCTGACCGGGTGTTCGGCCTCTTCGAGCTGCGCTTTGCTGACGCGCGCACAGCAGCGAGCGAGCTGGACGCCGTGCTGACCGCCAGCGGGCTGGCCCCCGGCACGGCGCGCATCCTGCCTCTGCCGCGCTTGAATTTGCTGTTTGTGGCGACCCGCACACGCTCCCAGTTTGATGATGCGCAAGCCTGGCTGACCCGGTTCGACCAGCCCTCCGGCGGTGACGAACGCCGCCTGCGCTATTACGTGGCGCGCAACACGCCCTCCACCGCGCTCGCCCGCCAGATCACCGCAGCCTTCGCCGGCGGCGAGACCGCAGCCGGCGCCGCGGGCCTTCCCAGATTCGCCGGCGCGGCGGAGGGGCAGGGCCAGCCTGGGCAGGCGCCAGGACAGGATGGAGGCCAGGAGTCAGAGCAGGGCTCGCGCCTCACCGTCATCGCCGACGAGCTCAATAACGGACTGATCATCCGCGCCACCGATCAGGAGTATCGCGAGATCGTCGATCTTGTGGACCGCATGGACGTGATGCCGCCCCAGGTGCTCATCGAGGCGACCATCGCCGAGGTGCGCCTCACCGACGCGCTGAGCTTCGGCGTGCGCTGGTTCTTTGAAACCCGCGGCGGCGAGGGCGACGGCACGATCGGGTTTACAGACGATTCTGAAGGCGGCGCCGGTCCGGTCTTCCCCGGCTTCAACTACGCGTTCGTGGGCGCCGACATCAACGCGGCCTTGAGCGCGCTCAACGCCGTCACCGACGTGTCGGTGCTCTCGGCGCCGTCGATCATGGTGCAGAACAACCAGACCGCCAATCTGCAGGTTGGCGACGAAGTGCCTATCGTCACCCAGACCGCCCAGTCGGTCACCGATCCGGGCGCGCCCATCGTCTCCAACGTGGTGCTGCGCGAGACCGGCGTGATCCTGCAGGTCAGCCCGCGCATCAACGCCAGCGGCATGGTGGTGCTGGACGTGACGCAGGAGGTGTCCAGCGTGCGGCCGAACAATACCTCCGGCATCGACTCGCCCACCATCCAGCAGCTGCGCTTCACCTCCACCGTGGCGGTGCGCAGCCGCGCCACCATCGCGCTCGGCGGGCTGATCCGCGAAAGCGAGACCACCAGCGGATCCGGCGTGCCGGGGCTCAGCCGCATTCCGGGGCTCGGCGCCGCCTTCCGGTCGCGCTCCACCACCACCGAGCGCTCAGAACTGGTGATCTTCCTGACCCCGCGCATTATCAATTCCGATGATGACCAGCGCAGCGCCCTCAATGATCTGCGCCGCGACATGCGCGCGCTCGAGGCCCGTCAACCCGGCCTCTTCGAGCAATGAGCCGGGCGGCGCGAGAGCAAGGCTCCGCGCTGGTTTTCGTGCTGTGGATCGCGCTTCTGGTCTCGATCCTGGCAGCCGGCGCCGCGCTCGCCGTGCGCGCCCGCATCATCGAGACCCGGATCGAGGACACCGTGATGCGCGAGCAGGCGGCGCTGCGCTCCGCCCTCGATCTCGCCGCCTTCCAGATTGCGCTTGAGGGCCGGGCCAGCATCAACGCGTTTCCGCGCACCATCTCGATAAACGGTTTTACGATTGAAACCGCGCTTTCCACGACGCAAGGACGGATCGACGTCAACCTCGCCGACGACACCGCGTGGATGCGCCTGTTCGCCGCCGTCGGCGCCGGAGAGGGCGTATCGCGACGGCTCGCCGACCAGATTCTCGACTGGCGCGACAGCGACGCCGCCCCGCGCCCGTTCGGCGCGGAGCGGGACGCCTATGACGCCCGGCCCGGCGCCGTCATCGGCGACCGGTCGTTTCTGGATATCCGCGAGCTGACCCTGGTGCTCGACATGACGCCGGCGCGGCTCGCCTGCATCGCGCCGTATCTCACGGTGCAGGGTGGGACCGGCGCGGTTCAGGGCGCCCCGCTGGACGGGCTGGAGCCGCCGGCAAGGGCCGACGGCGTCCGGGTCTCGCTCACCGCGCGCGTGATAAAGCCGGACGGGGCGGGGCGGGCGATGACCGGGCTGGCCCAGTTCGGCGCGGCGCGGGCGCGGCCGTATGAGTGGGTGGGCTTCACCGGGGATGACGGTCTGGACGCGGTCTGCCCCGAGGGCGCTTTCGGCGCTTGAATCATGGCGAGATTCGGCGCCGCGGCGAGGTTCCTTGGCGCGCTGATTGAGGTATGTTCAGCGGTAAATATCCGGGGCGGGACAGGACTTGTCGGACATGGGAGATCTCATTCTAACCTCGCGCAAGGCGCGCATGGTCTGGGCCGTGCTCCTTGTGGCGTTGCTGGCCTATCTGTTCTGGACCCAGTCGCGCTATCCCAGCCTTGATGAAAAGGCGATGATGAGCGGCGCGATCCAGCTGGAGGATCCGCTCAGCTTTGAAGCGCTGATTCCGCTCCTGCCCGAGCACGGCACGCTGGAGCGCATCGGCATCTCCACGATCAACTGGATAAAGACCAATCAGAAGGGCATGACGTTCGGCGTGCTGTTCGCCGCGGCGTTTCTGACGCTTTTGGGCTATCTGCGCCGGCGCAGCTTTTCGGGACCGTTCGCCAACTCGCTCTACGGCATGTTTCTCGGCGCGCCGCTGGGCGTGTGCGTGAACTGCGCGGCGCCTATCGCCAAGGGGCTCTATACCGGCGGATCAAGGGCCGAGACGACGCTCTCGGCCATGGTCGCCTCGCCGACCCTGAACATCGTGGTGGTGACCATGGCGTTCTCGCTTCTGCCCTTCTACATCGCGGTGACCAAGATCGCGCTGTCCATCGGGGTGATCCTTCTGGCGGTGCCGATCCTGTGCCGCTTCATTCCGGAAGACCGCTTGCAGAAGGCCGAGTTCAGAGAGCCGGCTTTGCCCACGGCGCCGGCGGCGCGCATGGAGATCGAAGCGCAGCCGGGCGAAAGCGTGTTCGACGCCACCTGGCGCTTCGGCCTCGATTACGCGAAAAATCTCTGGTTCATCCTTTACACCACCGTGCCGCTCATGCTGCTGGCCGGTTTTCTTGGCGCAGTGGTCGCGACGCTGTTTCCGCTGGAGGCGCTGGCCGGGCGCGAGTTCGGCCCGCTGGGCCTCGCGTTCGCAGCGGTGGTGGGCGTCATCATGCCGGTGCCCATCGGATTTGACGTGGTGGTGTCCGGCGCGCTTCTGAACGGCGGGCTAGGGCACGGCTACATCATGACGCTGGTGTTCACGCTGGGCTCGTTCTCCATCTACTCCTTCTTCATCGTGGGCGGCTCGGTGGGCTGGCGCGCGGCGACGATGCTGGGCGCGGTGATCATGGCGCTGGGCTTTTTGGCCGGTTTGGGCGCCCAGGCTTGGTACGGCTATCAGACCAGCCGGGCGCTCGACATGCTCACCGTGTCCGAGCTTCTGGTCCCGTCCGCCCACGCGGCGTCCTACGAGTTCCAGCCGGTCTCTGGCATCCAGGCCGACGCGGCCGAGTCCGGCGGTCCGGGCGCTTTGAGCGTCGAGGCCTTCCCCTTCAATCCGCGCTCTCCTGCGGGCGACACGCCGTTTGTGCGCCAGGAAGCCTGGCATGTGGGGATCGATCACGGCATCGAATTCACCATGGCCGACATGTGGCCGCCCTTCTGGGAGGGGCGCTCGGTCTCCAGCGGCGATATCGACCGGGACGGCGATCTTGATCTCGTGTTCGCCAGCGATTCTGCGGGGCTGCATGTCTACGCCAATGACGGGGCTGGCCGGTTTGAGCGGGTCGCGCTGGAGCTTGGGCCGGTCGCGGACATGGCGGTGTTCAACGGGGCCCTGGTGGATCTGGATGATGACGGCTTCCTGGATCTTTTCGTGACCACGTTCCGCGAGGGCATGTTCATCATCCCCAACGTGAACGGCGTGCTGGATCCGGCCGCCCGCCGCATGGTGGCCAATCGCGACGATGCGGTGATGGCGCTGTCGCTGGCTTTTGCCGATCTCGAGGGCGACGGCGATCTGGACGTGGCGCTGGGAAATTGGGCGGCGGGCTGGTACCGGCGCATCCCCGGCGAGGAGAGCCGCAACCGGATCCTTCTTAATGAGAACGGCGTGCTGGACGGATCCTCCTATCGCGACCTGCCGGGGCTGCCGGGGGAGACCTTGTCCATGCTGGTCTCCGACCTCGATCAGGACGGGGCGGCGGACCTGGTCGTGGGCAATGATTTTGAAATCCCGGACCATTTTTACTTTGGCGACGGCGAGGGCGGGCTGACCGCCGTGACGGCGCGCGACGGGATCATCCCGCACACCACCACCACCACCATGGCGGTGAAAAGCGCCGATCTGGACAATGACGGACGCTTCGAGATCTACACCGCCCAGATCGCCGGGCGCTCGTCCGGAGTTTCCGAGCGGCTGACCATGCAGCCGCTGTCGCGCTATTGCGACGGCGTAGAGCGCGAAAGTGACGCGGAGATCTGCAACACCAATATGGCGATCAAGCGCTGGTACCGCTCCGGGCACAGCTTTAATCCCGGCTACGCTTCGCGCTGCGCCGAGATGGAGGGCGCCTATCAGGACGAATGCCGGGCCATGCTGGTCAAGGACATCGCGATTCAGCGCCGCGACGCCTCCCTGTGCGCCCTGACGCCGGAGACGCAGCCGCAAATTCGCCAGCTCTGCGAGGTGCATTTCCAGCCCTCGCGCCCGATATCCGCCGAAGAAGCCGACGCGGGAATCGCGCAGATCCTGGGACGCAATGTCCTTCTGGTGCGCGGTGAGGACGGGATTTATTCCGACCAGGCCGAGGCGCGCGGCGTCGAGGTGGGCGGCTGGAGCTGGGACGTGAAGATCGCCGACTTCGACCAGGACGGCTGGCAGGACATCTATATCGTCAACGGCACCTGGGTGCCCAACGAGGTGAGCCCGTCCAACATCTTTCTTCGAAATGACGGGACCGGACACTTCACCGAGGAAACCGAGGCCTTCGGCCTGCAGGACTTCATGATCACCGCGGCCTCGATCTCGGCTGATTTTGATCAGGATGGTGATCTCGACATTCTCACGGCGCCGGTGAACGGACCGCCGGCCCTCTTCACCAACACCAGCCAGGACGGCGAAACCATCGCGTTCCGCCTGGAGGACGCGATCGGCGTGCATGACGCGATCGGTGCGCGCGTGGTCATCGAGACCGCGGCCGGCAGGCAGGTGCGCGAGCTTCAGTCCGGCGGCGGATTCATGGCCTATGAAGCGCCCATCGCCCATTTCGGTCTGGGCGAGATCGACCGGGTCGATCAGGTGACGATCCACTGGCCCGACAGATCTTCAAGCGTGCTGGAGGGCGGGTTCGACGCCGGCGCGCTTTACGTGGTGCGTCGCGGCGCGGCGAATGGGGAGGGCGCGTAATGGACGTGCGAATTCAATCGGGCCTGATCGCCGCTGGCGCGATTGCGGCCGGCCTGGGGCTGGGCTGGTTCCTGTTTGGCGGCGAGCCCGCATCCGGACCGCAGCTGGAAGGCATGGCTGCGGCCGAGGCCGCTTATCAGGCCGGCGACATGGCCGGGGCCTATGGGCGTCTGCTGCCTCTGGCCGAAGCCGGGGACCCGGTCGCCATGCAGCGCATCGGCTTCATGTACGCCGAGGGCCTGCATGTGGAGCAGGACGCCGAGGCCGCGCTGGACTGGCTGGAGCGCGCCGCTGACGCCGGCGCCGGCGAGGCGGCGAGCCTGGCGGGCCGCTTGCTGCGCGAGCAGGCTGAAGCGTCAAGTGATGCTCGCCAGCAGGCGGATCTGTTGGACCGCGCAGCGCAATTTGGGGACGTGCAGGCCCAGGCGGTGGCCGGGTCCTATTATCTGCAGGGCGCGCTGGGGCGAACCGCCGATCTTGAGCGTGCGCGCCAATGGCTCGGCGCCGGCGCCGAAGCCGGCGATCCGCGCGCGCAAAGCAATCTTGGCTATATGTATGCGACTGGAACAGGGGTCGAGGCCGACCTTGAAGCGGCGCGGCTCTGGTATCAACGCGCGGCCGAGCAGGGTCTTGTGCGTGCGCAGACCGCCTATGCGTTGATGCTGGAGACCGGGCGCGGCGGCCCCGTGGATCTGTCCGAGGCCCTGGGGTTTTACGTCAACGCCGCCGAGGCCGGGCACGCGCCGGCCATGGCCAAGCTCGGCGAATTCATCGCGACCGGCCAGATGCAAGCGTCTGAGGGCGGGGGCGAGGCGCTGTACCTCGCCGAAGCCGCTGCGCTGGGTTCAGGGGCTGCGCTGGACCGGCTTTCAGAGCAGGCCGCATCCGGTAACGGCTCCGCCGCCTCCGCCCTGGCCGGGCTTTACGAGGCCGGCCGCGGGGTTCCCGAGAACACCGTTCGAGCGCTGGAGCTTTATACGATCGCGGCCGAGCGCGGGGAGCCGGCCGCCCAGCTCGCCCTGAGCGAGCGTCTGGCCGCCGGCAGCGGGGTGGAGCTTGATTATGTGGAGGCGCACAAATGGGCCAATCTCGCCGCAGCGCGAGGCTATGCCCCGGCGGCGCAGGCGCGCTCGGTGCTGGCGGATCTCATGACGCCTGACCAGCTCGCAGAGGCCCAGGCGCGCGCCAGCGCCTGGACCGCAGCCGGCGCGCAATAGCATGCGCGGACGCCTCGCTTTCCTGGCTGTCCTGGTCGCCGCTCTGGCGCTGGTTTCGACCGGCGCGCAGGCGCAGAGCGACGACTGGGCGGCGGCGGCGGACGCGGCGCTGGAGGCGGGAGATCCGATCCGCGCAACCTCGATCCTGCAAACGGTGGCTCAATCGGGCGATGCGCAGGCCCAGACCCGGCTGGGCGATCTTTTGCGGCGCGGCGAGGTCGTCAGTCAGGATCTTCGCGCTGCGGCGCAGTGGTATCAGCGCGCCGCCGACCAGGGTTACGCCCCGGCTCAAAACGCGCTGGGCCGACTTTATTTTGAGGGCGCGGGTCGGGCCGCCGACCGGGAACAGGCTCTTGAGCTGCTCGCCGCCGCCGCGCTTCAGGGATCGCCCGATCATGGTCAGGACTATGCGCTGGCGCTGGAGACAGCGGATCGCATCGAGGAGGCGGCGGACTGGTACGCGCGCACCGCCGACCTTGGCCACGCGCCGGCGATGACGAGCCTGGGGGTTCTGGCGCTGGACGGGCGCGGGGTGGAGCAGGACGACGCCCGGGCGCTCGCCCTGTTTACTGCGGCGGCTGAAGACGGGGATGCGCGCGCGCAAAACAATCTCGGCCTGATGTATGCGCGCGGCGCGGGCGTGGAGCAGGACTATGAGCGCGCCGCGGGGCTTTTTCAGGCCGCCGCCGATCAGGGCCTGGCCCAGGCCCTCGGCAATCTGGCGGTTTTATACGAAAACGGGTTCGGCGTGGCGCTCAATGAAGCCGAAGCGGTGCGGCTCTATCGCGACGCTGCGCGCTTTGACGTGACCGGGCTGGACGGCTTGCTGGCCAATTTTGGCGCGCCCTGGCCGGCCCGCCTGGCGGCGTTCGATCCCTCCCCAGACGCGGCGGGGCGTGATGCGGCTGCGGCCGCGGCCGGCGATCCGGTGGCGCGCTTTGCGCTGGGTTACCGGTTCTCCACCGGCGCCGGACGGCCGGTGAACTTTCCCGAAGCAGCGCGCCTGTATCGCGCCTCGGCCGAGCAGGGTTTCGCCGCCGCGTCGCTCAATCTCGGCCTGCTGTACATCCGCGGCCTTGGCGTGCCGCAGGACTACGTCGCCGCCCATGGCTGGCTTGTGCGCGCGGCCGCGGCGGGAGAGCCGGGCGCGGCGGCGCTGCGCGACGCGCTGTTCGCGCGCATGAGCGAGGCGCAGCGGGACATGGCCTCCGGCCGGGCGGCGACGGCGCCGCCAGATTAAGCGTGCAATGACCCGTTTGCTGAGCTATGTTTCGGCCTGAAGAACAAGGTGTTGCATGTTGAATCGGTTGGGTATTCGCCTCTCAGGGGCCATCGTGACCATGTCTGCGAGCGTGCTCGCAGCGGTGATCGCCTGCGCTGCGCCGGCCCATGGCCAGGAACAGCTGAACGCCGAACCGCGCTTCGCCGGTGAACGCCTGGTGTTCACGGTGTCGGGCGCCTACACCAATTACGTGCTCAGCGTGGCCGGCCCGGAAAGCTATTACGCCCAGATTCAGGGTGCGCGATCGGCGCCGACCTTGCGTCTGCGCGATCACGGCGCGGTTCCCGACGGGCTTTACCAATGGCAACTGAGCGCCGCCACGGACCAGTTGGTTCCTGGCGCGGCGCGCATGGACCAGAGTTTTAACGGACGCGAGCCCGGCGCAGGCGCGCCGCGTATCGGCGTCCGGACCTCCGGCGCCTTCCGCGTGGAAGACGGCCGGATCATGATTTTTGATGACTTGACCGAGCCCGCGCCTGGCGCCGGCGAGGGGGGTTAAACAGGGGGACTCACCATGTCGAAATTCTTTAATGCGCGCACTGCACTCGCCGCAGTTGCGGCGGCCGCCGCTTTGAACGCCGGCGCCCAGGCCGACCAGTTCTTTGCCGACGACGTGATTGTCGATGGTAGTCTTTGCGTCGGCATGGACTGCGTGAACAACGAGAATTTCGGCTTCGATACGCTCCGGCTAAAAGAAAACAACACGCGCATCGCGTTTGATGACACGTCCAGTTCCGGATCGTTCCCAAATGTGGACTGGGAGCTGCAGGCGAACGAATCGGCCAATGGCGGGGCGAATCGGTTCGCGTTTCTGGATCGGACGAACGGCCGCACGATCTTCGTGATGGAAGCCGCGTCGCCGAACAACTCGCTATATATCGACAGCACTGGCAATATCGGCGTGGGCACCAACACCCCGGTGCTTCCGCTCCACGTGGTCGACGGCAATAGCCCGGCCCTGCGTCTGGAACAGGACGGCTCGTCCGGCTTCACCGCGCAGACCTGGGATATCGCCGGCAACGAGGCGAACTTCTTCGTGCGCGACGTGACTCATGGCGGCCGGATCCCCTTCAAGATCATCCCTAACGCGCCCGCTAACTCGCTCTATGTCGCGGCGAACGGGAATGTGGGTCTGGGAACGGCGAGTCCTGCGGGCAGCCTGCACATCAGCGGTGACGGTTCCGCCCGCAGAATGGTCGTGCTCCAGCAGACCACGGCTCAGACCGGGTGGCTCATCCAGAACTTCGAGACAAGTGCTTCTGAAGGCGCCGGTAATTTCGGGATCAACCTGGCCGGCGGCGGCAACAAGTTTCGGATCGACACCGCGGGCAATGTCTACATCCGCGATTTGCCTGATTGCAGCAACGGCATCGGAACCGACGCCGATGGCAAGCTGTCCTGTCTCCCGCTGTAAGGACCTGACAGGGGCAAGCGCCGTAGCGTTCCTTGGAGATCGGCCAAGGCCTTCAGCGTCCAGAGCAGCGTGAAGCCGCTCTCTGGTGACAGCGCGAGGCGGGGGCCCCTGTCTGCGAGATCGCGGCGGCGCACCGAGGGCGAGGCGGGGCTTGTGACACGGTCGAATCGTCTGCGCACCGCACCTGTTACGTATCCGGGCCGGTCACAGCTTTGCGAGCGGGGTTCCTTCCGGCGCCGGGCGGGCGCAGACTGACGGTTCGAACAGTTCCGCCCCTTGAACACTCCTGGAGGCCCCATGATCCGCTCTTTCTTCGCCGCGCTCGCTCTGGCGGCGCCGCTCACCGTGGCCGCCGCCGCGCCGGGTCTGGCGCAGGAGCGCGGCTCCGACGCCGCACGGGCGGCGTCTGAAGCCGCCGCCGCGTTTGGTCCGGCCGTGGGCGAGCCTGCGCCGGTGACGGTGTTCCCCACCGCCTCGGGCGAGACGGCCAGCCTCGCCGACCTCTCTGCGCGCAACGGCGTGGTGATCTATTTCAACCGCTCCCTGGACTGGTGTCCGATCTGTCTGCGTCAGGCGCTGGATGTGAACGCGGCGGCGGCTCAGTTCGCCGAGGCCGGCTGGGGCGTGGCGGTGCTGACCTATGACGACGCGGCGACGCTCGCCCAGGTCGCCGACCGGCGCCAGATCGCGGTGACGCTGCTGCCGGATCCCGACATCGCGGTGATCGACGCCTTCGGCGTGCGCGATCCGATCTACGCCGACCCGAGCCACATGGCCCACGGCGTGCCCTATCCCATCGCGTTCGCGATCCGCCCTGACGGGGTCATCGCCGGCAAGTTCTGGCATGAGGCCGGCCTTGGCCAGCAGCGCGGCTACGCCACGCGGGTCACCGTCGAGGATGTGCTGGGCGCGCTGGACTAGGCGCGCAGGAAGGGGCGGGCCGTGAGCTATCCGCCCAAATGGCGCGTCGTCACCGACACCAGCGCAGCCGCGGCTTTGATGCGCGCGCATCCCTTCGCCCATTTCGTCACCGCCCACGCCGGGCTTTTCAGCACCCGCATTCCGGTGATCGCCGACCTTGAAGGCGGGAAACTGGTGCGCCTGCGCGGCCATCTCAACGCTCAAAATCCGCAGAGCCAGGGCCTGGACGGCCAGATGGCGCTGGTCACGTTCGACGGGCCGGCAAGCTATGTCTCGCCCAACTGGCGCTGCGATCTTTCGCGGGCCGGCACCTATGATTACGAGGAGGTGCAGGTGCGCGGCGAAATCAGACTCCTTGAGGATATCGGCGCGTTCCGCCAGCTGATCGACGATCTGGCCGCCCTGATCGAGCCGCAGCACGCCGAGATCGGCGGCTATCCGATCTGGCGCACTTCCATGTCTCCGCCCGGCTATATCGAACGGCTTCACCCGGCCATCGTCGCGTTCGAGGTCCGCGTGGAGTCCGTGCACATGACCTCAAAACTGCATCAGAGCTTCCCCGAGGCCGACCGGCGCAGCGTGGCCGACCATCTGGCGCGGTCTCATCGCGAGGAATCCCGCGCCATTGCGGAGAAAATCCGCCAGACGCTGGACTAGAACCAGCCGGCGTCGCGCAGGGCCGGGTAGTAGGTGCGACTGACCGGCGCCTTGAGGCCGCCGGTGAGCCGGGCCTCGCCGGACCCGCGGCTGAACTGCAGGCTTTCGATCGCCGCCGCGCTCGCCCACCAGGATCGATGCAGCCTGTGGCCGGGAACGCGCGCCTCAGCCAGCGCCGCGGCGTCGCTGAGACGCATGAGAATCAGGTCGGAGCCTGCGCAGGTGTGGACCCTCACGTAATGATCCTCGGCCTGCAGGGCGATCAATCCGGATTCGCGCAGTTTCGCCGGAAGGCGCAGGGCGAGCTTCGCCGGCGGCGGGGCGGGCTCGCCGCTTCCCGGTCCGGTGCTGTCACCCGCACGCCGTGTAGTCGGCGGGTCGAGCGCCGGCTGAAGAAATGCGCGGCGGGCGAGCCGCATCAGCGCAATCGCGGCGGCGGTCACGACGAGCACGCCGGATAGAATTGCAAAATAGAGCGACGCGTTGGGGTGGTAGTCTAGGAAGATCGCGCCGCTGGCCACGACCACGCCAGTCTGGACCGGCGTCGCCGCAAGGGCGGTCAGGCCCGCGCTCGAGAGGCCGGTTGCGCCGCCGCCCAGCCGTATCACCACCCGCTCTACCCCATGCAGAACAAGCGCGCCTATGAGCATGACCGCGAGCCAGTACGCCGTGCGGGGCCCCGGCGGGGCGAGATTGGTGTCGAAAGGCCCGATGGCGGCGAAGAACAATCCCGCCCCGGCCATGACGGCGAGGTCGACGGCGAGCGTGCTGCGAGGCGGCATGATCCGCCGAAGGCGGCCAGAGAGATTCGAATTTGACCCCATGGACGAAGTTGAGGCGCTTGGACGGGATGCGTCAATCGGCAACGCTGGCGCGACGCGAACAACGCGCGGTGTGACGGTCGCGAATTGCGGCGACACCCTGCGAAGACCCGGCTGGCGCCCTCGTGACGCCGCGCAACAACAGACGCCTCCCGATACAAGAGCGAGGCTTCATGCATGTCATCAATCACCCCTATCAGCCCCCGGCTGTCGATCCTTTCCCGGTTGGGCCTCGCCCTTGTCGTGGTCTTGGCCTTCCCCATTGCGTTGTTCGCCTTGCGGTATCTTCTGGCGGATCCGCCGGCTGCGCCGTTGGTGGTTCTTTCAAACCGTTTCGCTACGCCGTTCCTGCCCGTCCACGCAGCAGCCGGCGCCATGGCGCTGGCGATCGGGTGGGTGCAGTTCCTGCCGCGGTTCAGAGCGGCGCACACCCGGCTCCATCGCCTGATCGGGTCGGGATATGTGCTTGCGTGCGCCGCCAGCGGGTCCGCCGGATTGATCCTGGCCTGGGGCACGAGCTCCGGCTGGGGCGCTACGGCGGGGTTCGGCGGTCTTGGACTCGGCTTGCTGACCACGACGGCGATGGGCTTGGCGCGTGCGCTCGCCGGTCGTTTCGACTCACACCGGCGCTGGATGATCCGCAGCTATGCGCTGACGTTCTCGGCAGTCACGTTGCGGCTCCAGCTTCTGGTGACGTCCCAGCTCGGAGTGGATTTCCACGTGTCCTATCCGCTGATCTCGTTCGCCTGCTGGATTCCCAACCTGATCCTGGCCGAGCTTCTGATCACCGGCGCGGCGAGGCTTGCTCAGAACCAGCCGGCGTCGCGCAAGGCGGGGTAGTAGGTGCGGCTGACGGGCGCCTCGGCGCCGTCGGCCAGGATCAGCACGCCGCGCCCGTCGCCCTTCTTTGCGTCGCTCACCGCGTCACGCGCCACCCACCAGGAGCGATGGGTGCGCGCCCCGTCGAGCCCCTCCATGGCGGCGATCGCATCGGTCAGGCGCATCAGGATCAACGCCTCGCCCGAGCCGGTGCGCACGCGCAAATAATGGTCCTCGCTTGTCAGCGCCAGAATCGGCGCGGCGCGCAGGCGGTGAGGCAGCTTGTCGGTGAGCGCGCGGGCCGCGCGCGGCGGGGCTGCGGCGCCGGCGCCGGTCTGGCCTTCAGTGAATTTGGCGACCGTATAGGCCACGGCGCTCACAAAGATGGAGATCACCAGCACCGGCGCATAGGTCGCCGCGACGCGGTAGACGGTGAGCCGGGGCCCCAGAACGCCCTCCAGGTGGAGGATCGCCACGGTTACCGGAATCGCCACGAAAGCGGAGGTGATCAGATAAACCGCCAGATTGGAAAGCTTGGGAAACAGGCGCGGCAGGACCTCGCCGGCGCCGAATCCGAACACGGCGCCCAGCGCGATCAGCCCCACCCAGTAAAACCAGACCCGTGGCCAGCCCAGGCCGTGGCTGGCGAAGGGTCCAAGGATCGCCAAAAAGGTGCCGACGCCCAGAATGATCAGCACCGGGCGCACCACCGCCACCGGTTTCAATCGCCGGGCCAGCTCTGTGATCGGCGTGCGCGCCATGGACTTCTCCCCGCCCCCGCCGTTCGCGAAGCGCGAACGGCGAGCCATCTTCCGTTCACGGGAAGCTTCTGTCAGCCCGCGAACTTGCGCTTTCTCACCTGCGACGGGCCGGTCATCAAGGTTTCGTTCCCGGCGGGTGCGCCGGGCCAATCCAAAGGAGACGATGATGCACTCGCTTGTCCAGTCCGCCCTGACCGCCGGGATCGCCGCCGCCGGCCTGATCGCGTTCACCCCGGCTCCTGCGATCCACGCCGCCGGCCTGGTCGCTCAAGCCGCCGAGACGGCTCTGGAGGCCGACATGAGGGTGAGGGTCACGGGCCTTGAAAACTCCGACGGTCAGGTCTGGATCGGCGTCTACGCCGACGCAGCCTCCTATGACGCCGGTGACGAGATCGCCCAGACATCTGTGGCCGCCAACCGCAATGGTGTCGCGGCGATCTTCGATGCGCTGCCGGCGGGGACCTATGCAGTGATCGCCTTCCACGACGCCAACGCCAACAACGATCTGGACAGTAATCTCCTGGGCATGCCCACCGAGCGCTACGGCTTTTCCAACGCCGCCGCGCCCCGCTTCCGGCAGGCGCGCTTTGACGAAGCCGCCTTTACCCATCCCGGCGACGAGACCGTCACCGTGACGCTGATCGGCGCCGGCCGATGAATCTGGAGGCCTTTTTCTCCGCGCCCTGGCACATTCAGCTTCATGCGGTCTGCGCCCTTGCTGCGGTGGCTGTGGGGGTGGTGCAATTCACCGCCCCCAAGGGCACGATCCCGCACCGCACGGTGGGCTATCTCTGGGTGGCGTTGATGGGGACGGTGGCGATCACCGCGATCTTCATCAAGACCAGCGGCTCGTTCAGTTGGATCCACATCTTCGTGCCGATCACCCTGTTCGGCACGGTGGAGCTGGCCATCCGGGCGCGCCGGGGTATGACGGCGCGGCATCGCAATATGGCGCTTGTCCTGTTTCTGGCGGCGCTGCTCCTGCCGGGCGCCTTCACCTTCCTGCCGGGCCGGCTGATGCACACGGTGGTGTTCGGATAGGGGCTTCAGACCGTCTTCCCACTTGGGTGTCTCTGGAAAATCGGCGTGCGGCGGGCTATCCGTGGCCCCTCGCTTTCGCCGTTTTAAAGGTCGCCCCATGTTCGCCAGCCTCAGCGCCGCCCTGGCGCTTTTCGCCGCCGCCCAGGCGCCCACCCCGCCTTTGTCCACCTCGGTCAATCTGTGCAACGAGACGCCGGTCACCGTCGCCTTCGCCGTGACGCGTCCCACCGCGCCGGGCGTCACCACCCAGCGCGGCTGGTTCAATGTCGAGCCGGGCGCGTGCCTCTCAGGCGCCATCGGAACCGGGCGCGGCGGCGTCGCCGGCGTCCATGCGCGCTCCGGTTCGTTCGACTGGCCCGGTGAAGGCGGGACGCGCCAATGCGTCGCCGCCGGCGCCATGGACCGGCCCGCGCGCACACCGCCCTGCACGGCGTCGGAGCGCGAGGCCGTCTTCGCCGCTGCGCCGATCGAGGCTCAGGGCCGGCGCTATCTCATCGAACACACAGTGCGGTGCGGCGATATCTCTGCGTCCGACGCCGCTTTTTGTGAGCGCGGCGCGCGCGACGCCCAGGGCTTCGCCGCGCTGGTGCGCCGGATCGAGGCGTGCAATCCGGGCCCCGGGCCGATGCGTGTCGCCGTGGCGGCGGACCGGCTGGGCGGCGCCTGGCGCGTGGACGGCTGGGAAAGCGTGGCGCCCGACAGCTGCGCCGTGGTGTGGCGCGGGCAACCGTCGTCCGGGCCGGTCTTCGTGAGGGCCGAGTTTGGTGATCAGGAGCGGGACGGAACGCTGGACGACATCGCCTTCTGCACGCCGGCGGGCGAAGACAGCTTCGCGGCTACGGCCACGCCCGCGGCGCAAACCTGTCCTGATGGCGCGAACGCTCTGGACTATCGCCCGGTCCTGTTCGGACCCAACACCGAACAGGTGACGGTCTACGACTAGGCGCGGCCCGCAATCCCGCGTCTGCGCCCGGTCCCCAGACGGACTCCCCTTGCGTCATTGACCTGTCGCGTTGACCGCGTAAACCGTGGCGTCAGACCGCGCGTCCCGCGCCCCCTTTTTCTGGAGACACGCCCATGATCCGAAGTGTTCTGCTTGCATCGGCCGCCGCTCTGGCGCTCACCGCGTGCTCGGAGCCGGCCCCGCGTGAGGCCGCCGAGCTGGACACCCCCGCCCCCTCCCGGGAAACGATGACCGACGCCGGGCTTTATCAGGCCCCGCAGACGCCCTGGGAGGCGCTGGAGCCGTTCTACGCCCAGCTGGACTATGCAGCGCCGGTGGCGCCGGCCGGACCGCCGCTCCCCGCCGCCGACGCCGCGCTGACCTCCATTGCGTTCGGGTCGTGCAACACCGCCGATCGCGAGCTTCCGATACTTCAGACCATCGCGTCTGAGAGCCATGACCTGTTCATGTATGTGGGCGACAACGTGTATGGCGACGCCCGCGCCTATGACGCGACGCTGCCCGAGCTGCGCGGCGCCTATCAGGCGCTGGCTGACAGCCCTGAGTTCCAGGCGCTGCGCGCTGCGCTGCCCATGCTGGCCACCTGGGACGACCATGATTACGGCATGAACGACATGGGCGTCGATTTCCCGTTCAAGGCCTTCGCCGAGACCCTGTTCCTGGATTTCTGGCGGGCGCCGGCCGACGATGCGCGCCGCGGCCGGCCGGGCGTCTATGACGCGAAGATTTTCGGGCCGGAGGGGCGGCGCACCCAGATTATCATGCTGGACACGCGCTATTTCCGCACCGGGCTCACCCCCACCGACGAGCGCGGCGCGCCGGGCCGGGAACGCTACCTGCCCAGCACCGATCCCGATCAGAACATGCTGGGCGAGGCGCAATGGGCCTGGCTTGAAGAGCAGCTGACCCAGCCGGCGGATTTGCGCCTCCTGGTCAGCTCGATCCAGGTCCACGCCGACGGCCATGGCTGGGAAGCCTGGCGCACCATGCCGCTTGAGCGCAACCGGCTCTATGATTTGATCGGCGAGACCGGCGCCAACGGCGTGGTTCTGGTATCTGGCGACCGCCATTCTTCTGGCCTGTACGTGCGCGAAGACGTCGCCCCGTACCCGCTCTATGAGATCACCTCCTCAGCGCTCAATATGAGCTTTGCCGACGAGAACAACGAGCCCGGCCCCCACCGCATTGGCGAGATGTACGCGCCGGTGAATTTCGGCGTCATCGGCGTCGACTGGGACGGCGGCGAACTGGCCCTGCAGATCAAGGATGAAGCCGGCGCGGTGGTCCGCGAGCAGCGCGTCGCGCTGGACTCCATCGGCGCGCGCTAGCGCCTGATCCGGCGTGTCCTTCGCGGCTCGCCCGCCGCCAATAAAAAACGCCGAGCCCGCTTCTGCGCAGGCTCGGCGTTTTCGTGTGCGTCAGGGCGCCAGCGAGGCCTTACTCGTCCGCGCTGATCAGCTCCTCCAGCGGCAGCTCCGGTGCGGGCGGCTGGCCGCCATCGCCTTGCAGGTAATGGGTCATCCACCGGTGCAGGCGGTGGGCGTAGTCGAACTGCGCCGCCCCGTTGCGATTGCCATGACCTTCGCCGGGATAGGTCACCAGGCGCACCGGTGCGTCGCTGGTCATTTTCAGCATGCGGTAGAGGATGAAGGACTGACTGGGATCCACCCGCGTATCTTCCTCGCCGTGGAAGATCAGCGTCGGGGTGGTGGAGCCCGGCGCGTTATAGCTCGGCGATTTTTCAAGATAGGTGGTCCAGGCGTCCCACGGCGCGTCCATGAAGTGGACGTCCACCATTTCGATGGGAATCTCGGTGGTGCCGTAAAAGCTGATCAGATCCGTGAGGGCCACAGACGGCGCGGACGCGGCGAAATGTTCGCTTGCGATTGTGGCGCCCCAGGCGGACGCAAAGCCGCCATAGCTGCCCCCGGTGATGCCGACGCGGTCGGCGTCCACCAGACCGGCTTCGGACAGGGCGCCGATGCCGTCGACAAGGTCCCAGAACTCGTCGCCGGGCGCATCGAGATGATCAAGCTTTGCAAAGCGTTCGCCGCGCCCGGTGGAGCCGCGATAATTGGGATAGAACACCGCGAACCCGTCGCCGGCCGCGACATGGCCCAGGCGTGAATAGCCGTTGAGCCAGCCGTCGTCGTCATGGGCTTCCGGGCCGCCATGGACCGTCATGATCAGCGGCCAGCCGCCTCGGGGCGCGCGGCCCTGCGGCGTGATCAGCACGCCCTCGATCCGCTCGCCGTCACGGGCTTCATACTCAAAGGCGCGCTGCTCGCCGAAGGCGATGCCCGAAAGCTGCGGGTTATGGTCGGTCCAGCGGGTGAGGGAGGCTGAGTCCGCGCCCACGAAGACTTCATTGGGATGGGTCGGCGCATCGGCGATGGCGGCGATCCGGCCCGAGGCGCGGTGCAGATCCATGGAGCCGACGACGAACTCGTCATAGGCCGTGCGGCCGGTCTCCTCGCCGCTGTCGGCGTCATAGGTGATAATGGCGCTTTCCACCCCGACGGCGGCCAGCGTCACCACGGTTTCGTTGTCCGCCCAGGCAATATCGCCCACATGCTGCTCGGCGTCGCGGGCGATTGCCTCAAACTCTCCCGAGCCGATCTCGCCCACATGGAGCGTGCCGGCGACAGGGTCGGCGCGATCGGCGCCGGCCAGGAAGGCGAAGCGGCGTCCATCAGGCGAGAACGCGCCGCCGCCGATCTTGCCCGGCGTTTCAAAGCGGGCGAGTTGATCGCCGCTGCGTGTATCGTGGATCGTCCAGTCGCGCTCCATCAGGGAGTCGTCCACCAGGGTCGTCGGCGCCATCACCACCGCCAGGCGGCTTCCGTCCTCGCTCAGGACCAGGCTGGACGGGTGGCCGTCCACGTCGAGCGGTTCCGCGTCGGCGTCGGGGCTCGAAAGCTCGGCGCGATAGACGCGGGCGAAGCGCTGCTGCTCTTCATAGACATTGGCGCGAAAGCCGAGGGCGTTGAAGCGCGCCGCGGCCTCATCATCCGCCGGCGAGGCGATGAAATAGACCGTGTCTCCGTCCGGCGCGATCACATAGCTCTGGATGGAGGTGTCATGGGTGAGCACGCGCCGGGCTTCGCCGCCATCCAGCGCGATGGAGTAGAGGCTGGTGGCTTCGTCGCCGTCGCGGCGCGCCAGGAAGGTCAGGGCCTGACCGTCCGGCGTCCAGTCGACGCCGCCCACCCGGCCTTCGCCGGTGACATAGGCGCGCGCCTGGTTCGGCCCGCTGGCCACGTAAAGCTCCACATCGCCGGAACCGTCCTCTTCGTCCGCCGCCACATTTCGCGGATCAAACAGTGTGAAGGCCACATGGCGTCCGTCCGGTGAAAACTCGGCGCCGCCGGCGCTGCGCACGTCGAAAAGGTCCGCAATCTCCATGGGCTGCTGCGCCAGACCGGGCGCCGCGAACGCGCTGGTCAATGCGGCGGCCGCAAGGCCCTGCAAGAGTGCATGTTTCATGGATGTCTCCTCCCTTTATGTCTGGGGCCGCGATCTTCGCACGCGCCCCGGCCGGATAGCCGGCCCGTGATCGCAAAATCAAGCGTCGCGGAAGCTAGCGCGCCGGAGCGGGGCCGTCGAGAGGCGCCCTTGTGAGGGCTCGCGCCGCTAGTCGCGCGGCGGCGCCTTCGAGAATTCGGCGTATTTATTGGTCCGCTCGCGGGTCTCTCCGGCGCCTTCGATCAGCAGCACCGCTTCGCCGCGCGGCGCCTCGGCCAGGCGCTCTTTCAGCGCCGAGAGGGGCTCGCGGTAAACCCGTTCAAAGGTCTTGGTTAGCTCCATGGCGAGCGCCGCCCTGCGATCGCCCAGCACCTCCAGCGCGTCCGCGACGGTCTCGCCAAGGCGCTGGGGGCTTTCAAACAGGATCAGCGTCGCGGGCAGGGCCGCATAGGGTTTCAGGAAGGCCTTTCGCTTGCCTGACTTGCGCGGTGGGAAGCCCAGGAACACGAAGCGATCGGTGGGAAGGCCCGATATCGTCAGAGCCATGATCACGGCGCTGGGGCCGGGAACGGCGCTGACAGCCAGGCCCGCATCCAGCGCCGCACGCACCACACGGTATCCGGGATCGGAGACGCCCGGCGCGCCGGCGTCGGAGACCAGCGCGACGGTGGCGCCCTGTTGAACAAGCTTCACGATTCCGGCCGCACTCTGGGCCTCGTTATGGTCGTGGCAGGCGATCAGGCGCTTTTCGGTGACGCCATGGGCGGCGAGCAGCTTGCGGGTCTCGCGCGTGTCCTCGCAGGCGATGGCGTCGGCGGCCTTGAGGACGTCGAGCGCGCGCTGGGAGAGATCGGCCGGATCCCCGATCGGGGTGGCCACCAACATCAGGCGCGGGCGGGCCTCGCGCGCCTCGGCCTCGCTCAGCTCCGCGCTGGTCATTGCACCAGCGAGGGCGCCAGGGAGGTGATGTCCACGCTCACCTCAAGGTCCAGCGCGTCCTGGGGGCGGCCCTCGTAATAGCCGGTGAGCGGGGCGACCTGGCTGGGCACCCGGCCGACGCCGGTCCGGATCAGCCGGCCCGAGGCGACGTCGCCATTGGTGGGATCAAACTCGATCCAGCCCGCGCCGGGCAGGAAGACCTGCACCCAGGCGTGGGTGGCGCCGGCGCCCTGAACGTCGGACGGCGCACTGGAGGTGCGCGCGTCCAGCGCCGGATCATAGAGATAGCCGGTGACAAAGCGCGCCGCGAGCCCTAGCCGGCGCACCAGCTCACACATGAGCTCGGCGTAGTCGCGGCATGATCCGCCGGCCAGCTGCAGCGTCCGCGCCGGCGGTTGAACGCCCGGCTCCTCGCGCCGATTGTATGTGAGCTCGTCCCTGATGCAGCGGGTGAGGCTGGTGAGCAGCGCCCAGGTGTCCCCGCCCGCCTCGCGCCGGAAGCGATCGGCCATGGCGGAGACCTCGCCGTCGGGATCGTCATGGCGCGGCGACAGGCAGGCGGCCAGATCGACGCGCTCATGGTCCTCGTACTCGATCGGGAAGCGCCGCGCGTGGTCGGCCAGCGGAAACTCGGCGTCGCGAAAGCTGGTGCGCACAATGTCGAACGTACAGCCCACCTCCAGCGTGTCGCTGGCTTCGGTGAAATCAAACAGGGTGACCGAATTGGAGAACACGTCGTGGATCCAGTGCACCGAGGAATCCGGCTTGGTGTCCACGGTCATGGTCAGAAGGCGCAGCTCTGGCGTTTCGTGCGGCCGGAACATGGCCCGGTGACGCCCGAAATTCACGGGTTGGGCGTACCGATAGCGCGTCACATGCCGGACGCGAAACAGGTCTGTTTTGACCTGGGGCTGTTCGCCCATGAGTAATCCCTCGCTCCAGGAGCCATAGACTGCTGTGTGCCCTGATTCTCTGCGTTCCGAACGCCGCGCGTCACGGCCTAGAGCCTTTTCAGCGAAAGTGGGTACCGGGTTCGCGGTTCGAAAAGGCGACAACTCAAAGATCTAGAGCGATGTTGGTCGATTAGAATCGACCGAAATCGCTCTAGTCATCTGTGATGAAGTATCGGGCGGCGAGCGCGCTTGAGAACGCGTTGAGCTGGACCTGGACCTCATCAAGATAGGCGTGGAGGCTCTTGCCGGGTTTCACCGGACCGTCGGGCTGAAGCAGCGCCAGCAATTTGCGGCATTCTTCTTTCAGCGCTTCATCCGGGGCGGCGCCGTAATCATGTTCCAGCTCGCGCAGGCGGTCGGTGACGGCCAGCGCCGACAGCTTCACAGAGCGCGGGCAGTCGGAATCAAACAGCAGAAAGGCCGCCGCCTCGGTGGGCCCGGCCGACAGTGAGTGGCGCCGGCGGAAGGCGTGATAGCTGGACGCCGAACGCAGCAGCGAGTTCCACCAGACAATGTCGGGCGGCACGAATCCGGCGTCGTCCTCGGCCCCGGCGCTCTTGAGTTGGTAGTACTTCACGTCCAGCAGGCGCGTGGTCTGATCGGCGCGCTCCAGCTCCGACCCCAGGCGGTGGAACAGCCACGCCTCGTCGCGATACCAGGTGCCGTCCACCAGACCCTGATGGGTCATGCAACTCAGGCGCACCCGTTCGCATAGCTGATTGAGCTTGGGCAAGGTGACCTGGCGCGACTTCAGATCCGCGACCTCGGCGTAGAGCATGTTGATCTGCTTCCACGATTCGATCGGGCTGATATGGCGCAGCGCCCGCGCGTTCTCACGCGCGGCGGCGAGTGCGGAGAGAATCGAGTTGGGATTGCTCTTGTCGGTGAAATACCAGCGCACGACATTGATGCCGGTCAGCTTCGGCTTCGCCTTGTTAAAGGCGGGCCCGTCCTGGAACGTGTCCAGCACGCTGCGCCAGGCGGCTTCGTCATCATCGCCGGCCGCAAAGCCTTCCGTCACCGAGAGGAGACGGGCGAGATTCTCTGCGCGCTCGATATACCGGCCAAGCCACATGGCGTGCTCGGCGTAGCGAGAAAGCAGTTTATGAGAGGACCCAGGTATCTTTTGACCCTCCGCCTTGGCTGGAATTGACGATGATGGAGCCCTTTTTCATGGCGACGCGCGTCAGGCCGCCGGGCAGAACCCACGTGTCCTTGCCGGTGATTGCAAAGGGCCGCAGATCCACATGGCGCGGCGCGACGCCCTCGCTGGTGAGGGTGGGGCTGGCCGACAGCGTGATCATGGGCTGGGCGATATAGTTTTTCGGGTCGCGCCGGATCGCCTTGGCGACCTCGTCGCGCTCGGCCTTGGTGGATTTCGGCCCCACCACGATGCCGTAGCCGCCGCTTTCCCCCACAGGTTTCACAACCAGGTCAGCCAGATTGTCGAGGACGTGTTTGCGATCTTTCGGGCGCCGGCACAGATAGGTGTGCACGTTTTTCAGGATGGGCTCTTCTTTGAGATAATAGCGCACGATCTCCGGCATGTAGGCGTAGACAGCCTTGTCGTCCGCGACGCCGGTGCCCGGCGCGTTGGCGATGGTGACCTTGCCCGCTTTCATGGCGCGCATCAGGCCTGGCGTGCCCAGCATGGACTCCTTGCGGAAGACCTCCGGATCCAGGAAGGCGTCGTCGATGCGCCGGTAGATGACATGGACCGGTTCCGGCCCCGACACCGTGTTCATGAAGACCTCGTCGTCCTCATCCACATAGAGGTCGCGGCCCTCCACCAGCGGCACGCCCATCTCGCGCGCCAGGAAGACGTGCTCGAAATAGGCCGAGTTGAACATGCCCGGCGTCATCAGAACGATCTTGGGATCATCCACGCCTTTGGGCGCGCACTCGGTGAGCTTTTCGCGCAGGCGCAGCCCGTAGTCGGAAACCGGGCGCACCTTCGCGTTCTCCATCAGATCGGGGAAGGAGCGCTGCATCAGATGGCGGTTCTCGATGACGTAGGAGACCCCTGACGGGGCGCGGCAATTATCCTCCAGCACCAGGAAGGACCCGTCCACATCGCGGATCATGTCGGTGCCGCAGATATGGACATAATTGCGATGGGGCAGGTCCACGCCCTTCATCTCGTCGAGATAGTACTGATTGCCGGTGACCAGATCCTCGGGAACGACGCCGTCCTTCAGGATCTTCTGGTCGTGATAAATATCGTGGAGGAAGGCGTTGAGCGCGGCGATGCGCTGCTTCACGCCCCGTTCCAGATCGGCGAAGTCTTCAGCCGTGATCGGGCGGGGAATGACGTCGAAAGGAAGGACCCGGTCCACCGTATCGTCACCGAAATAGACGGTGAAGGTGATCCCCAGATTATAAAGCTCCTCCTCGGCGCGCTTTTTTCGGCGCGTGAGATTGGATCGGGTCTGCTTGTTCAGGCGCTTGAAGAAAAGCCTCTGAATTTCGGGGTCATCCCGGCGCCCGAGGACCTCGCAAAAGGCCGGAGAGGCGTCATATGTGTCGAACAGGCCGGACGCAGCCATGGCGCTCCTTCACGTTTGTTTCACGCAGAGCCTAACACACAGATCGGGGTGAGGTTCAAACTGGCGCGCCGGAATGTTCTTTATTACCGGGTCAAGCGCCGTCAGACGCGATGCGCACGCGCACCCGGACACGGGTTTCGCGCCCCTCTGCGTCCACGGCGGACAGTGCATAAAAACCAGGTCCCTCGGGCATGAAGACCGGCTGGCCGGCGGCGTTCGCGCCTGCGGCGCGTCCGTCCACATACCAGGCGATGGGCGACCGTGCGCGGGCGGATAGAACGAAGGCACGCCCTGGCGCTTCGGCCCACAGCTCGGCGTCCTCAGGCGGAAACAGGATGTCCGGGGGCTGATCGGCGCGCGCGAATTGCGACAGCGATTGCGGCGTGCGCCGCTCTGCGATGACGGGGCGCGCGGCGGCTTCGGGCACATGGCGGGTCAGCGTGTCAGCCAGATCGAAGAGGGCCGGCAGCGCCGCCTCGCGCCCGGTCGAGCCGGGGCGCGGCGCGCCGTCGGGGCGTCCGGTCCAGACGATGATGACATGCCCGCCGGTGATCCCCGCCGCCCAGGCGTCGCGAAAGCCGTAGCTCGTCCCGGTCTTGTAGGCGATGCTCGGCGCGCTCACCGAGAGATGCGCCGGCATCCGGCCCGGCGGGGCGGGCGAGCCGTAGAGCACGTCGACGATTTCGCGCGCGCTCTCCGCGCCCACAAGGCTGGCGCCGGACGATGCGCGGTTCAGGTCTGCGGCCTCGCGCGTCCAGGCGAGCGGCTTGGCGCGGCCATCATCGCCCAGCGCCGCGTAGAGCACGCCAAGGTCCTGCGCGCTCATGCCCAGCCCGCCCAGCGCCACGGCGAGCCCCGCCGCGCCGTCCAGGCCTTGCGGGATTGACGGGTGGGCGCCGGCGAAGGCGAGCGCCGAAGCAAAGCGGTTCGCGCCCACACGGTCCAGCACGCGCACCGCAGGCACGTTCAGCGAGTGCTGCAGCGCTTCGGAGATGGTGACCTCGCCGCGGAACGCCCGGTCGAAATTCTCCGGCCGGTAAGAGGCGAAGCGGGCGGGCAGGTCCTCGATCAGGGTGTCGGCGGCGGCTGCGCCGTCATCAAACGCCAGCGCATAGACCAGCGGTTTCAGCGTCGACCCCGGCGAGCGCGGCGCAGCACTCAGATCAATCCAGCCGCCGGCCAGATCGCGCCCCGCCGAGCCGACCGCCGCGCGCACGGCCCGGCTTTCAATCTCGATGACCAGCGCGCTCGCCTGAACCCCGTCGCCGCCCGACTCGGCGAGGCGGCGCACCCGGCGTTCCACATCGCGCTGCAGCTCTGCGTCCAGGGTGGAGCGCATGGATCCTTGGCCCGGATGCAGCCGGGCCAACGTTTCGCTGGCGTGCCAGGCTTCGGCCGGGAAGGCGTTGCGGCCGCCGGGCAGGGTTTCATCGGCGGCGTCGGCGGCCCGCGCCACGCTGATCCAGCCGCCTTGCGCCAGGCGATCCAGGATCGCGGCGCGGGCGAGGCGCGCACTTTCAGGGCGCAGATCGGGCCGGCGCACTTCGGGGCTCTGGGGCAGGGCGATCAGCAACGCGATCTGGTCGGGGGTGAGCTGATCAGGCTCGCGCCCGAACCAGGCCCAGCTCGCCGCCCGCATGCCCTGCAGATTGCCGCCATAGGGGGCGAGCGTGAGGTAAAGCTCCAGGATTTCGTCCTTGGAGAGCCGGGCCTCCAGCTGCAGGGCGCGAACCGACTCGACGATCTTGGAGCCGAGATTGCGCGGGCGCGGCTCCAGAAGCCGGGCGGTCTGCATGGTGATGGTGGAGGCGCCAGACACGATGCGACCGCGGGTGATCGCCTGACCGGTGGCGCGCAGGACCGCGAGAGGATCGACACCGGGATGGTTGTAAAAGCGCTGATCCTCGATTGTCAGGAGCGCCTCGACGAAGTCCGGATCCAGCCGCTCAAGATCGGTCCCGAGACGCCAGCGCCCGTTCTCGACGGGAAACGCGCGCAAGGGCCGTCCGTCGCGGTCCTCAGCCACGAAGGACACCACCCGCCCCCGCTCGATCGGCGGTGGGAACAGCGCGTCCGCCAGCACGATCAGCCCTGCGCACGCCAGCACCCCCGCGACAAGCGCAGCGAGCGGAGAGCGGAAGGGGCGGGGCAGGGTCATGGGGTCGCGGTCATGGGGTTCGGGTCACCGAGCGTGGTGTCGTCACCCTCTCCCGCAAGAGGGAGGGAGTGACGGTTACGGCCGTCTAGCGCTGCACCGTGATGCGGCCGCTTCCGGTGCGGGCGAAGACCTGCGGCTTGTACATGTCCTCGGCCACCGCGCCGGGCAGGGCGAACGCGCCCGGCGTCACCGCGCGCACCAGATAGGCGAGCCGCACCGGCGCGTCATTGGGCGTGCGGCGCGCCTCGAAGGCGGCGACGAAGCGGTCGTCGCGCGCTTCGGCGATGTCGGGCCGGTCCAGCTCGCCCAGGAAGGCGTAGGGGCCGTTGGGTCCGGCGTCCTCGGGGTTCAGCACAGCCTCGATCTCGAAACCGGCGGGCAGAAGATCGGCGATGACATAGCTCGCCAGCGCTATACGCTGCGGCCTCACCGTGAGGGCGATCACCAGCCGGTCGCCCTGGGCGACGGTCGAATTGATCGGGCGTCCGGCCGTATCGGTGATCCGCTTTTCAAGGCGCAGATCCTCGGCCGCCGTCGCCGGCGGGCCGTCCGGCGCGCCGCGCGTCAGCACCGACAGGAAGAGCGGCGTATCGCCGGTGTTTTCAAACGTCCCGGCCTCAGCAATCGAAGCGTCGTCCAGCGTCACCACGCGGCGGCCCGCGTCTGCATCATAGCTCACAGCCAGCGCGTCGCCGTCGCCGGCAAGCGCGTTGGCGGCCAGGATCATCCAGGCTTTTTCCTGGGTGGTCAGGCGGGCCGGTTCGGGCACGTCGCGCGCGAGACGGGGGCTCAGCGTCTCGACGATCTCGAAACGGCCGGCCTCGGCGGCCAGCGCCATGACCCCGGCCAGATCGCGCCGGGGCGTCTGGTACCAGTCGCCGGCGTTTTCATAGCCGAGCGCCTCGACCGCCGCCTCGAAGGCGGAGGTGGAGCGCGCCTCGTCGCCAAGGCTCGCCAGCGCGGCGCCGATATGGGCGCGGGCCAGCGGGCTGTCGATTCTGTTCAGGCGCTCGTCATGCATGTAGCGCAGGCGTGAGCGGTCGGCCTGGCCGTTTCGGGCCAGCACATAGAGCGCATAGGCCGCGCTACGGTCCTGCAGACGCTCCTGCGTATCCGAGGTCCAGCGGGGATCGCCGACCTCGCCGTCATAGCCCGAGCGCCACAGCTCGCCCTGGCTCACCGGCTGCAGGGCGGCGAGCGCCCGTTCCAGCGCCGCCGGCGGCACGGGATAGCCCGCGGCGGCGGCACGCGCCACGAAGTCGGTGGTGTAGGCGCCCAGCCAGGGCGAGGCGTCGCCGTCGCCCATGCGCCACAGGCCGAAGGCGCCGTTCTGGCCCTGACGGCCAAGGATCGTCTCCAGCGCGCCGCGCACCTCGCCCGCTGCGCCGTCCGGCCCGTCACCGCCCGCAAGCGATGCGAGATGATCGGCGTAGAGCAAGGGGGTCACCCGGCTCACCAGCTGTTCGGAGCAGGCGTAGGGATAGGCGTAGAGCGATTGATAGAGCGCCGCCGCGTCGATGGGCGACGCTGAGACCGAAATCTGCGCCATGGCCGAGCCGGGTGTATAGCCGGCCAGCAGATCTGCTGAAGGCTGATAGGTCCGGCCGGGCTGCAGGATCACGCTTTCCACCCGGGTTTCAGGAAGGAAGGGCGAGCGCACCTGAATGGGGTAGCGGCTCGAGGCGGTGAAACCGTCCGGGCCGGCCACGTTGAGGGTGAGCGCGCCAATGCCTTCTGCGGTCGCCTCAAGCGCCACAGCGGAGTCCTGGCGGTCACCTTGAGACAGGGAGGTTTCCATGGCGTCGGAGTCGACGCTCAACGGACCTTCGGCCTCGACCGAAATGCTGTAGACGCCGTCCGGCCCGTCTACATTATCGAGGCTCGCCGTGGCGAACGCTTCGTCGCCGGGCGCCAGGAAGCGCGGCAGGATCAGCTCGGCGGCGACCGGGTCGCGCACCGTCATGGGCTGGCTCGCCGAGCCGAGACCGGCCTGGCTCCAGGCCACCGCCATCAGGCGCAGCTCGCCGTTGAAGTCGGGCAGGGTGAGAGTGATCGTTCCGCGGCCCTGATTGTTCAGAGCCACGGGGCCGGTGAACAGGGCGACGGTCTGGGTCGGCACCACGGAGAGGCCCGCCCCGCCGATCTGGTCGCCGCCCGAACGCAACGCGCCTGCAGCGCCGAGATTGGGATCAAGCACACGGCCGTAATCATCCAGCAGGTCCACGCCCAGACGCTCCTTGCCGAAGATGAAATCCACCGGATCCGGGCTCTGATGACGGGTGAGCAGCAGCACGCCTTCATCCACCGCAGCGAGCGTCATGAAGATCTGGTCTCCGGCGCCCTGGGCCGTCACCGGGATCTGCACGGTCTGGTTCGGCTCGGTGAGGTCCGGCGCGTCCAGCGCCACCTCAATGGTGCGGTCGTCGATATTGACCGGCACGTAGGCGACGCCCACGGCGCGGCGCGGCAGCGGCTGGTCCACCGGATCGCGCGGGGTGTGCACCGTGACCATCACATAGGCCCCCTGGCCCCACTCTCGCGTCACCGGCAGGCGCACCTGCGCGCCCTCTTCGGGAATGGCGATCTGGCGCAGGATCAGCACACGGTCGGTGGCGACCACCACGTCGGCGAGTCCGGCATAGGGCGCCTGGATCGTCACCACGGCTTCTTCGCCGACGGCCACGGGCGCGTCCGGACCGGCCACGCGCACCTGATCGGGCGCGGATTCGCCGTCTTCAGTCTGGCCGCCCCAGCCGACCCAAAAGCCGCGGCTGGTGAGGTCCCGGCCTTCGCCGTCCGCGACGATCAGATCATAATCGCCCCAGTCCAGCGGCGGGGTCACGATGCGCGCGGGCGCTTCGCCGTCCATGGAGATCACGCCTTCGGTGATCGGCACGACGGTCTCCGTGCGCCGCCAGCGCCATTCGCCGCCGGAAGTGCGGTACCAGTCATAATCGGTGTCGTTGCGCACCAGCCGCCAGGCGAGGCGGCCCGCCATGGGCTCGCCCGCAGCGTTCAGCGCGATGGCGGAGAACTCCGCCGGTGCATTGCGCTCTGACCTGCCGGAAAAGTCCGGGCTCAGACCGGCATAAATGTCGCGCGGCCGGTAGGGCAGGATCACGTCGTCGGCCACCGCCCGGCCGCCCGGCTCCTGCACGCGCACCACGGCGCGCACGCGCAGCGGATAGCTCGACTGGGAGCCGCGCCGGCCCACGGCCAGGGGGATCTGCGCCTCGCCGTTTCCGTCCGCGGTGGTGCGCGGCAGGTCGATCAGCTCTTCGCCGAACTGCTCGTCATGGAGCCCAAAGCTGTACGCGCCATAGCCTTCAAACGGGCTCGGATCGCGCTGGATGCGGGCCGTGCCCTCCATGGTCAGTCCCGCGCCTGGCGCGCCATAGAGAAAGCGGGCGCGCGCCTCGATCAGGCGCGTATCGCCGGTGGTCATTGCGGTCTCGGTGTCGGCGTCCAGCGTCAGGGCGACGCGCTGGGGCACGAAATCCTCAACCTGGAAGCTCTCGCCGCCCACGGTCCCCACACCGTCAAGCTCGGCGGCGATGCGCCAGCCGCCGCGCGCCGCGCCGGCGGGCAGGTTGAAGCTGTGGTTGATCCCGCCAGCCTGGGGCGCGGAGTCAAAGCGGTGGCGCGCAAACTCCAGACCGTTGGGCTGATAGACGATCAGCGCGCCGGCCCGGTTGGTCAGCGCGTTTCCGGCGGGGCCGCGAAGCAGCGCGCTCGCCTCGACGGTTTCGCCGGGGCGGTAAATCCCGCGATCCAGATAGACATAGGCGTCCGCCGCGCCGGCGGGCGCGCGGCCTTCGACGGGGGCGTCGGTGAGATCCACCGGCGCGCGCTGCAGGTCCAGCAGCGCAAAATCGCCCGACGGTCCATAGGCGGTCAGAAGCCTCGGCGCATTTCCGGTCTCGCCCGCCAGCAGCGCTTCGGGAAAGCGCACGCGGCCGTCGGCGCCAGTGGTGCGGGTGGCCAGGATCTCGTTAGAGCGCGCGACCAGCTGAACCTCGACGCCGGCCATGGGCCGGGCTGTCTGCAGCGAGCGGATGATGGTCTCGATCCCGGTCTCGCCGCGATAGGCGGTGAAGGCCAGATCGGTGACGATGAGCCAGCGCGCCGCGCGCGCGCCAGGCTCGCGGTCCTCGCGGTCCAGCGCCGCCGCGTCGAACAGCTCGACATAGTACGCCCCGGGCTGCAGCCGGCCCAGCGCCTCGGCGATGGGCAGCACGGTGGTCACCGCGGCGTTGGAGGGTCCGCCCGTGTCCATGCGCCCGCGATAGACTTCAACGCCCATTTCGGCGGGCTCTTCGCGGTCGGACGTCCAGTTCCATTCGCCGGGGGACGTCGTGAATCCGTCGGTGAGCTCCTTGAAGGCCAGCGCGCGGTCGGTAACGCGCTGGATGCGCACTTCCACGGCGTCCACATTCACCGTCTCAAGGCCCAGCCCGTCGCTCTCGATGCGCGGCAGGATGATCCCGGAGCCGGAGAAGCCCACATAGGCGGGGCGGTCGTCAAAGCTGAGCGTGGTGGAGACGTCGGATTGAAGCGTCTCGCCATCGGCGCCCGGCAAGCCGGCGCGCAGTGTAAGCTCGCGCGTCTGGCCGTAGTTCAGCCCGCCGATGCACAGGCGCGATCCGTCCACATTGAGCGCCACCGGCTCGTTCACGTCCACATAGGCCGAGTAGTCGGTTTCAGGGTCCAGGGCGGCGGAGAAGGTGAGGCAGAGCTGCGGGGTGGCGCTTTCGGTGTTCACGGCGTAGCGCAGATACTCCAGACCGTCCGGCGACGGGGCTTCAGCGCGCGGGGCGTTTTCGGCGCGGCTTTGCAGAAGCGCGCCGCTGGAGGTCGGCGCCTCGGGCGCGGGACTCTCGCCGCACGCCGCGAGAAGAAGAGCGCATGCGCCCGCCGCCAAACCGAGTAGCCGTGTCATAGCCTGTCTCCAATGTCCCCTGAGCGGCAGACTATGACAGGGAATCCGGCAAAGGAAAGGCGGCGCAAACCTTTACCCGCTTTGCACCCTTCTCCCGGCAGACACATCACGGTACACAGATCGCCCATGGCCGAACTCTACATCCTCACACCGCCGCGCATCGACGCGGAATTCGTCAAGACCTTCGACGCCACGTTGCGTGCGGGCGCAGTTTCGGCCGTGCAGATCCGCCTAAAGGATCATTCGCCAGAAGAGGTGCTGCGCCTCGCCCCGCCCCTGATCGAGGCGGCTCGCAGCGCCGGCGCGACGGTGATCTTCAACGATGATCCGCATCTGGCCGCGAAATTCGGTTGCGACGGCGTTCACATGGGACAGGAGGATGGGAGCCTTTCCCAGGCGCGCGCCGTTCTGGGCAAGGACGCCCTGATCGGGGTGAGCTGCCATGACAGCCGGCACCTGGCCATGCTCGCGGGCGAGCGCGGCGCGGACTATGTGGCCTTTGGCGCCGTGTACAGCTCCGCCACGAAAACGCCAAAGACCTCTGCCCCTCTGGAGCTGTTCACCTGGTGGCGGGAGCTGTTCGAGCTTCCCAGCGTCGCGATCGGCGGGATCAGTGTGGACAACGCGCGTCCGGTGATCGAGGCGGGCGCGGATTATCTGGCGGTGTGTGGCGGGATCTGGTCGCACGAGCAGGGACCTGAATACGCATGCGAAGCCTTCTCCTCGCTTTTGGGCTGACCGCCCTGGCGCTCGCCGCCGCCGCAACGCAGGCCCGCGCCGATGAGCCGCCGGCCCAGTCTCCGGCTCTGCCGCCATCTCTTGATGACGCAATCAGCCGCGATTCCACCGGCGATCCGGTGGAGGGACGCTCCACCACCGACGCCACCATGGCCCGCGCCCTGCGCGCCGCCGTGCTTGAAGACTGGGACAGCGCGCTGGACTACGCCCAGACCGCCGCCGCTGGCGGCGAGCCTTCGGGCGCGCTCATGGCCGGTCATATCCTGCTTCACGGGCTGTCTGAGCGCGGCCAGGACGATGAAGCCGCGGTGCGCTGGCTGCGCCGGGCCGGCGAGGCGGACGATGCCGACGCGCTGGTGATCCTGTCGCGCCTGGCCTCCAGCAGCCGCGGAGGGCTCAACGCCTTCCAGGCCGAAGATTTCCTGGCCCGCGCCGCCGAGACCGGCGACGCCCGCGCCGCCCAGGAGTTCGGCCTCTATCTGATGGATCGCAGCGATCCGAGCGCCTCGGGCGCGGCGATCGACTGGCTGCGCCTGGCCGCCGAGAGCGGACGGGTGTCGGCCTATTCCGATTACGCGTTCGCGCTGGGCGAATGGGTGCACGGCCCCCATGATCTGTCCGCCATGCGCGCCTGGTATGAGCGCGCGGGCGAAAACGGCGAAGCCCATGGCGCGCTGATGGCCGCCGCGATGCATCTCAATGGCGAGGGCGCCGACGCCGACCCCATGCGCGGGGTCTCGCTCATGCGCATGGCCGCAGAGCTGGGCCAGCCCGCCGCCATGGGCCAGCTGGCGCTGTTATATTTCCAGGGCGGGCCGGGCCTCGCCGCCAATCCGTCCCGGGCCGCCGACTGGGCGCGACGCGGCGCTGAAGCCGGCGACGCGGAAAGCCAGTTTCTCTACGCCTATGCGCTGGCCACCGGGGATGGAACCGCGCGCGATCTTGAGCGCGCCTATGTCTGGGTGCTGCGCGCCGGTTTCGACCGGCCCGGATCGCTTATCGATGATCCTGACCGCGACCGGCTCGAGGCCGCGCTGGAAACCGCCCTCCCGCCGTCGCGCCGCGACGCGTTGGAAATCGAAGCGATCACCGGCGCCGGGCTCGGCGGCTAGTCGCCTCGTCTTCGAACGTGATCAGCCCAGCTTCGGCACGTTCACCAGCTTCACCCGGCCGCTTTTCTTGTCGCGGACCACGATGACGCGCTCCAGCGGCACGCCGGTGACCGGCTTGCCCTGGCTGTCCAGCAGCGCCAGCGCGGCCGTGCGCACGGTCTCGTCGTCGGCGTCGGGGGAGAGTTCCACCGCGCCGCGGCGCTTGCCGCCCTCCTGAATGACCACCTCCACCGTATCGATGGCGGCTTCAAGCTCGGCCGCGTCGGCGGTGGGCCAGTCGGCGGTTAAGACGCTGGGCGCGCCGCCCGCCTTTTCCCACAGCTCTTCAGCCATGAAGGGCGCGAACGGGGCGAGGACGCGAATGAAGGTGTCCAGCGTCTCTTTCGAAATCGGCTGACCCTCCACGGCGTTGAGGAATTTCATCAGCTCTGCGATGCCGGTGTTCAGGCGCAGATTATCGAGATCCTCGGTGATCGCCAGCACCAGCGTGGTGCGCGCCAGCGCGACCGCCTTCGGCTCCTCGGCGGACGGCGCGTCCAGCGCGCCGGTGGCGAAGCGCCAGACCCGGCGCAGGAATTTCAGCGCCGAGCCGGTCCGCTCGGTGTCCCATTCGCGCATGGATTCCACCGGGCCCATGAACATCATGTGCACACGGAAGGCGTCCGCGCCGAAGCGGGCGACGACGTCGTCGGGCGTCACCACGTTGTGGAGCGATTTCGACATCTTCGCTCCGACCTTCTCCACCTGCTCGCCGGTGGGTTCGTGGATGAAGACGCCCTCGCCTTTTTCCACCACCTCGTCCACCGGAAGGGTGATCCCTCGCGCATTCCTGAAGGCGTGGCTGGTGAGCAGGCCCTGGTTCACCAGCTTCTGGAACGGCTCGATCGTGGAGACGAACCCCAGATCAAACAGTACCTTGTGCCAGAAGCGGGCGTAGAGCAGGTGGAGCGTCGCGTGCTCGGCGCCGCCCACATAGAGATCCACCGACCCCCAGGCCTTTTCGATCTCGGGATCGACCAGCGCGTCGGCGTTCTTCGGATCCTTGAAGCGCAGATAATACCAGCAGCTGCCCGCCCATTGCGGCATGGTGCTGGTCTCGCGCCGGCCTTTGAGGCCGGTCTTGGGGTCGGTGACCTCCAGCCAGTCCTCGGCGCGCGCCAGCGGGGATTCCGCGTGGCCGGTGGGCTTGTAGCTGTCGATATGGGGCAGGGTCAGCGGCAGCTGGTCTTCGGGCAGGGTGGTGCGCGTGCCGTCTTCCCAGTGAACGATAGGAATCGGCTCGCCCCAATAGCGCTGGCGGGCGAAAATCCAGTCGCGCAGATTATAGCTCGTCACCCGGCGCCCAAGGCCGCTCGCCTCCAGATGATCAGCCACCGCCTCGCGCGCATCGCGCCAGCGCACGCCGGCCTGATAGAGCCCGCTTTCGCCCGGCGGCGCCAGCATCACCCCGTCCTCGGTCCAGCATTTGGCGCCGGCGAGGACTGCGTCGCGGTCTGGATGATCGGCGCCCGGATCAATGACGGGTACAATGTCGAGTTCGTACTTGGTCGCGAAGGCGAAATCGCGGACGTCGTGGGCGGGCACGCCCATGACCGCGCCGGTGCCGTAATCTGGCAGGACATAGTCGGCGACGAAGATCTTCACCCGCTTGCCGGTGACGGGGTTCACCGCCTCGGCGCCGGTGAAGACGCCGGTCTTCTCCGCGTCCACAGTGCGATCAAGATCGGATTTGCGCGCGGCTGCCTCGATATAGGCCGTGACCTCGGCGCGGTGATCGTCGGTGGCCAGATCCGCCGCCAGAGGGTGTTCGGGCGCCAGCGCCAGGAAGGTCACCCCGCCCAGCGTGTCGACGCGGGTAGTGAAGGTCTCGATATGGTGATCGGTTCCCGCCACCGGGAAGGCGAGCGTGACGCCCTGAGACTTGCCGATCCAGTTGCGCTGGCTTTCCTTGATGCCTTCGGGCCAGTCGAGGTCGTCGAGATCGGCGATCAGGCGCTCGGCATAGGCGGTGATGCGCATTTTCACCTGGCGCAGCGGCACGCGCACGACCTCATAGCCCTGCTCGGACTTGCCGTCGAAAACCTCTTCATTGGCAAGGATCGTGCCCAGCTCCGGGCACCAGTTCACCGGCGCGGTTTCGTAATACACAAGGCGGCGGTCGTCCTGGTATTCCTGGATCGCCAGCTTGCCGGCGGCCTGTACGTCCGCCGGAATCTCCAGCTCGTCGATGGGCCGCGCGCGGCCCGCCGCATCGTCGTACCAGGCGTTATAGAGCCGGGTGAAGATGAATTGCGTCCACTTGTAATAGTCCGGCTTGGAGGTCGCGATTTCGCGGTCCCAGTCATAGCCGAGCCCCAGAAGCCGCATCTGGCGCTTATAGGTCGCAATGTTCTTTTCGGTGGACTGGGCGGGGTGGACGCCGGTGCGCTCGGCGTAGCGTTCAGCCGGCAGGCCGAAACTGTCCCAGCCCATGGGATGGAGCACGGCGTAGCCGGCCATCTTCTTGTAGCGCGCCACGATATCGGTTGCGAGATAACCCACCGGGTGGCCCACATGGAGCCCTGCGCCGGACGGGTAGGGGAACATGTCGAGCACGTAGAACGTCTTGTCGCCCGGGCGCGGATGGGGCGTCGCGTTGACGCCGTTCTGGTCCCAGTAATCGCGCCATTTGGTTTCCAGCGCGGTGAAGTCGTAGCTCTGCTCGGTCATGTCCGGTCCCGGTCTCGCCGCTATGCGGTCTTGTGCTGTCGGGGTGGGTGAGGCGGGCTAGCCCGCCTTTTTCACGCTGATCGTCACGGTTTCGCCGCCGATCTCGCTCTTGCTGGTGGCGCCGCCGGCGGTGGAGTCCGACAGCGTCAGGGCGAGGGTTTCGCTTCTGATGAACTCACCGTGGGCGGCGAGGGCGGCTTTCACCGCATCGCCGCCGGCGATCGCCAGATTGATGCGGTCAGAGACCTCAAGCCCGGCGTCCTTGCGGGCGGTCTGCACCGCGCGGATGAGGTCGCGGGCGAGGCCTTCGCGCTCCTGGTCTTCATCAACCGAGATGTCGAGCACAATGGCGCCGGTGCCGGCGAAGGGCTCGGCGGCGCTGCCCTCTTCGGCCACCATGGCGAGCTGGAACTCGTCCGAGGCCAGCGTCTCGCCGGCCAATGTGGCCGTACCGTCGGCGTTCAGCGTGAATGCGCCGGAGCGCGCCGCGCCCATGACGTCCTTCATCACCTTGCCCAGGCGCTTGCCGATGCGCGGATCGGGCTTGAGCTGCACGCTGCCATAGGCGTCCAGATCGGTGGAGAAGGCGACTTCTCGCACATTCACCTCGTCAGCCAGAAGCTCGGCATAGGGTTTCAGCGCATCGCTCTCGGCGTGAACCACGGTGAGCGTCTTCAGCGGCAGGCGCACGCGCAGGCGGGCCCGCTCGCGCACCGCCAGCGCCGCCGAGGCGGCCTCGCGCACCAGGTCCATGGCGCGCACCAGATCATGGTCGGCGGGAAACTCGTTTGCGTCCGGCCACAGCGACAGATGCACCGACCGCTCCCCGGTGAGCGCCTTGTAGAGCTTCTCGGTGATGATGGGCAGGAGCGGGGCGAGCACCCGGCAGGTCTTCACAAGCGCCGTATACAGAGTATCGAACGCGGCGTTCTTGCCAGCCTCGTCTTGCGAGCCCCAGAAGCGCGAACGAGACCGGCGGATATACCAGTTCGTCAGGGCCTCGAAATAGGACACGGTCTCGCGGCAGGCGCGCGGGATGTCATAGGCGTCGAGCGCCGCGCCCACATCGCGGGCGAGCTCGCCGGTCTTGGTGAGTATATAGCGGTCCAGCGGATCATCGGCCTTGGTGATGATTTGCGGCGCCCGGCTCTCCAGATTGGCGTAGAGCGAGAAGAAGGAATACGCGTTCATCAGCGGCGCGATGGCCTCGCGCTGGATGCTGGCGATCTCGCGGCTTTCCTTGGGCACCAGAAGATCCCCACCGTTCAGCACCGGGCTGGAGATCAGGAACCAGCGCATCACGTCCGAGCCGTACTCGTTGAAGAAACCCAGCGGGTCGGGATAGTTGCGCAGGCGCTTGGAAAGCTTCTGGCGGTTCTCGTCCAGCACCACGCCGTGGCAGATCGCGTTCTTGAACGGCGGCTGGTCGAACAGCATCGTGGACAGGACCGTCAGCGTATAGAACCAGCCGCGGGTCTGGGCCACGTATTCGACGATGAAATCGGCCGGGAAGTTCGCCTCGAACCAGTCCTTGTTCTCGAACGGATAATGGACCTGAGCGTAGGGCATGGAGCCGGAATCAAACCAGACGTCGAACACGTCCTCGACGCGGCGCATGGTGGATTTGCCCGTGGGGTCGTCCGGGTTGGGGCGGGTCAGCTCGTCGATATAGGGCCGGTGCAGATCGGTGACCTTCACGCCGAACGCGGCTTCCAGCTCCTCGATGGAGCCGTAGACGTCGGTGCGCGGATAGGCGGGATCGTCGCTGACCCAGATCGGGATCGGCGTGCCCCAGAAGCGCGAGCGGGAGATGTTCCAGTCCTGCGCGCCGGCCAGCCAGTTGCCGAATATGCCGTCCTTCACATGGGCCGGCGACCAGTTGATCTGCTGGTTCAGCTCCACCATGCGGTCGCGGAAATCGGAAACGCGGAGATACCAGCTGTCCACCGCCTTGTAGATCAGCGGTTCGTCTGTGCGCCAGCAATGGGGGTAGTTGTGGTCGTACGTGTCGTGGCGGAAGAGCTTGCCCTCCGCCTTCATCCGGTCGGTGATCGGCTTGTTCGCCTCAAACACCAGCATCCCCTCATAATCGGAGACCTCGCTGGTGTAGCGTCCGGCCTGGTCCACCGGCACGACCACGGCGATGCCGGCCCTGCGGCAGGCCTTCAAATCGTCCTCGCCGAAGCCCGGCGCCATGTGCACCAGGCCGGTGCCGTCCTCGTCGGTGACGAAATCCTCGATGAGGATCTGGTGGGCGTTCTCGCGGCCGACAAAATAATCAAACGGCGGGTGGTATTTCAGGCCTTCCAGATCGCGGCCCATGACCTCGCCGGTGCGCTCAAAGCCTTCCAGCTGCTTCTTGTACTTCTCCAGCGCGTTGGCCGACAGGATCAGGCGCTCGCCGTCTTTTTCAAGGATCGCGTAGGTGATCTCCGCGCCCGCCGCGCAGGCGAGGTTGGATGGCAGCGTCCAGGGCGTCGTGGTCCAGATCAGGAATTTCGCGCCGGACAGATCGCCCTGACCGTCTTTCAGGGTGAACTTCACCGTCACCGCCGGATCGGTGCGGTTGCGGTAGGAATTGTCCAGCCGGGTTTCGAAATTCGACAGCGGGCTTTCCACCGCCCAGGAATAGGGCACGACGCGGTAGTCTTTATAGACCACGCCCTTGTCCCAGAGCTGCTTGAACGCCCACAGGCAGCTTTCCATGAAGGTGATGTCGAGGGTCTTGTAGTCCTTCTCGAAATCCACCCAGCGCGCCTGGCGGGTGACGTACTCCTCCCATTCGGAGGCGTATTTCATCACCTCGGCGCGTGCGGCCGCGTTGAACTTGTCGATGCCCATGTCCATCACGGCCTTGCGCCCTGAAATGCCGAGCGTCTTCTCCGCGGCGAGTTCAGCCGGCAGGCCGTGCGTGTCCCAGCCGAAGCGGCGCTCCACGCGCTTGCCCTTCATGGTCTGGAAGCGCGGGATCACGTCCTTGGCGAAGCCGGTCAGCAAGTGGCCATAGTGCGGCAGGCCGTTGGCGAAGGGCGGGCCGTCATAGAAGACGAACTGGTCGTCTTCAGGCCGCTCGTCGATGGAGGCCTGGAAGGTGGCGTCGGCTTTCCAGAAATCGAGAATCTCAGCGTCCACTGCTGGCAGCTCGGCGGGAGCGGGCGCTTTATCAAAGCGCTTCTGCGTGGTGGAAGGGGCCTCGGCCATCATCGTCCTCGTCAAACATCAAAACGCTTCGCCGGCGGACCGGTGCGGCGCGTCGGCGCGCGGCGAAGCGGGGAAGGCGGGCGCGCCTGAATAAGGCGCAGGCGCATCGACTAGCGGCGGTACTCCCTGCCCGCGCCAAGGTCAAGGCGGGGCGGTATTCAGACGCGCCGCCCAACCGCCATGGCGCTCAATATCCGCTCGCCAGATCGCCCGGCCTGACGCTTGGGATGCCGCCCGCGCCGATCCGGTTTAGGCTGCGCGTCGAACGCCAGACGCGTCGCTCGCCGCACAGCCACGAACGGACCGCCATGACCATAAAGAAAATCCTTGTCGCCAACCGGGGCGAGATCGCCATCCGGGTGATGCGCGCCGCCAATGAAATGGGCAAGCGCACGGTCGCGGTCTACGCCGAGGAGGACAAGCTTTCGCTCCACCGGTTCAAGTCCGACGAGGCCTACAAGATCGGCGAGGGGCTGGGCCCGGTGGCGGCCTATCTCTCCATCGAGGAGATCATCCGGGTCGCCAAGCTGTCCGGCGCCGATGCGATCCATCCCGGCTATGGCCTGCTGTCTGAAAACCCGGACTTTGTGGACGCCTGCACGGCGGCGGGCCTGATCTTCATCGGGCCGCGTGCGGAGACCATGCGGGCGCTGGGCGACAAGGCGAGCGCACGGCGCGTGGCGGTCGAGGCCGGCGTGCCGGTCGTGCCCGCCACCGAGGTGCTGGGCGAGGACATGGATGCGATCGCCAAAGAGGCGGACGCGGTCGGCTATCCGCTCATGCTCAAGGCGAGCTGGGGCGGCGGCGGCCGGGGCATGCGGGCTATCACCGGTCCGGAGGAGCTGGAGGAGAAGGTCCTGGCGGGACGGCGCGAAGCCGAAGCGGCGTTCGGCAACGGCGAGGGTTATCTGGAAAAGATGATCGAGCGCGCCCGCCACGTGGAGGTCCAGATCCTCGGCGACAAGCAGGGCGGGATCTATCACCTGTTCGAGCGCGACTGCTCGGTCCAGCGGCGCAATCAGAAGATCGTGGAGCGCGCGCCCGCGCCCTATCTCACCGACGACCAGCGCACGGAGATCTGCGAGCTGGGCCGGAAGATCTGCCAGCACGTCAACTATGAGTGCGCGGGAACCGTCGAGTTTCTGATGGATATGGACACGCAGAATTTCTACTTCATCGAAGTGAATCCGCGTATCCAGGTCGAGCATACCGTGACCGAGGAGGTCACCGGCATCGACATTGTCCGCGCCCAGATTCTGATCGCGGAAGGAAAGACTCTGGCGCAGGCCACCGGCATGGGAAGCCAGGCCGACGTCAAGCTGGGCGGCCACGCCATCCAATGCCGGGTGACCACCGAGGATCCGGCCAATAGTTTCGTCCCCGACTATGGCCGAATCGCCGCCTATCGCGCCGCCACCGGCATGGGCATACGCCTGGATGGCGGCACGGCCTATTCCGGCGCTGTGATCACCCGCTTTTACGACTCGCTTCTGGAAAAGGTCACCGCCTGGGCGCCGACGCCCGAAGCCGCCATCGCGCGCATGGACCGGGCCCTGCGCGAGTTTCGGATCCGCGGGGTGAGCACGAATATCGATTTCGTGATCAATCTCTTGCGCCACCCGACCTTCCTGTCGAATGAATACACTACGACCTTCGTGGACCAGACCCCGGACCTCCTGGATTTCCGGCCCCGGCGCGACCGGGCGACGCGGATCCTTCGCTATGTCGCCGACATCACGGTGAACGGTCATCCCGAGACCGAAGGCCGGCCCGTCCCGCGCACCGAGATCGCCGATCCGCGCCCGCCCGCCACGCCGGCGGACCCGCCGCCCGGCGGCACGCGTCAGCTCCTGGAGGAGCGCGGGTCGGAGGGAGTCGCGAAGTGGATGAAGGAGCAGAAGCGGCTTCTGATCACCGACACCACCATGCGCGACGGGCACCAGTCGCTGCTGGCCACGCGCATGCGCTCGCTGGACATGGTCAAGATCGCGCCCGCCTACGCGGCCAAGCTGCCCGAGCTGTTCTCGGTGGAATGCTGGGGCGGCGCCACGTTCGACGTCGCCTATCGCTTCCTGCAGGAATGCCCCTGGACCCGCCTGCGCGAGATCCGGGAGAAGATGCCCAACATTCTCACGCAGATGCTGCTGCGCGGCGCCAACGGAGTGGGTTACACGACCTATCCCGACAATGTGGTGCGCGCCTTCGTCCATCAGGCCGCCGAGAGCGGCGTGGACGTGTTCCGGGTGTTCGACAGCCTCAACTGGGTGGAGAACATGCGCGTCTCGATGGATGCGGTTCTGGAGACCGGAAAGATCTGCGAGGGTACGATCTGCTACACCGGCAACATCCTCGATCCCGATCGCGCCAAGTATGATCTGAAATACTATGTGGCCATGGCCAAAGAGCTGGAGGCCGCCGGCGCCCATGTGCTGGGCCTGAAGGACATGGCCGGATTGCTGAAGCCGGCCGCGGCCAGCGTGCTGATCCCGGCGCTCAAAGACGCGGTGGACCTGCCGATCCACTTCCACACCCACGACACCGCCGGCATCGCCTGCGGCACGATCCTGGCGGCTTCGGCGGCGGGCGTGGACGCGGTGGACTGCGCGCTGGACGCGCTGTCGGGCAACACCTCCCAGGCGACGCTGGGCACCATCGTGGAGGCGCTCAGCTTCACCGACCGCAGCACCGGGATCGACATCAAGGCGGTGCGCGAGATCTCCGACTACTGGGAGGCGGTGCGCGCCCACTACGCTGCGTTCGAAAGCGGCCTGCAGGCGCCGGCCTCGGAGGTCTATTTGCACGAAATGCCGGGCGGTCAGTTCACCAATCTCAAATCCCAGGCCCGCTCTCTGGGGCTGGAGGATCGCTGGCACGAGGTGGCCTATCGCTACGCCGATGTGAACCAGATGTTCGGCGATATCGTGAAGGTGACGCCGTCCTCCAAGGTCGTCGGCGACATGGCGCTGATGATGGTGTCCCAGGGGCTGACGCGCGCCGATGTGGAGGATCCCGACAAGGAGGTCGTGTTCCCGGACTCGGTGGTGGACATGATGCGCGGCAATCTCGGCCAGCCGCCTGGCGGGTTTCCCGACGCCATCGTCAAGCGCGTCCTGAAGGACGAGAAACCCAATCTGGAGCGTCCGGGAAAGCACGCCGCGCCGATTGATATCGAGGCGACGCGCAAAGAACTGGCGGAGACGCTGGGCCGCGAGGTCAGCGGCGAGGATCTCATGGGCTATCTCATGTATCCCAAGGTCTTCACCGCCTACGCAGAGCGCTTTGAGGAATACGGGCCGGTGCGCACCCTGCCCACCCACGCCTTCTTCTACGGCATGGAGCCGGGCGAGGAGATCGAGGTGGATATCGAGCCCGGCGTGACGCTGGTGGTGCGCCTGCAGGCTGTGGGCGAGACCAATGAGGAGGGCGAGGCGCGCGTCTTCTTCGAGCTCAACGGCCAGCCGCGTACGGTGCGCGTGCCTGATCGCCGCGCCGCGGTGCGCAAGGTGAAGCGTCCGAAAGCCGAACTCGGCGCGGCCCACCATCTGGGGGCGCCCATGCCCGGCACGGTGGGCTCTGTGGCGGCTAAAGCCGGCGCCAAGGTCAAGCGCGGCGATCTTCTGCTCACCATAGAGGCGATGAAGATGGAGACCGGCCTTAACGCCGAGCGCGACGCGGTGATCAAGGAGGTCCATGTGACCCCCGGCGACCAGATCGACGCCAAGGATCTGCTGATCGAGTTTGAAAGCTAGGCCTACGCCGCAGCCCCAAATCTCAGGCTCGCACAAATGTCCGGACATGTTATCCTCCCGCTGACCTGAGGAGGAAGGTTTCATGTCCGACATAACCCGCAGAGGGCTTGCGGCGGGCGGCGCGGCGCTCGCCGGCGCCGGGCTCGCCGCGCCGGCTTATTCGCGCTCCAACCAGCGCCAGACCTTCGTTCTGGTCCATGGCACCTGGCATGGCGGCTGGTGCTGGGTGCATGTGGCCGACCGCCTGCGCGCCAACGGTCACCGGGTGATCACGCCCACCATGACCGGGTGCGGCGACCGCCATCACCTGATCACGCCTGAGACCGGGCTTGAGACCCATATCCAGGACACGGTGAACGCCGTGGAGTGGGAGGAGCTTGAGGATGTGGTTCTCATCGGACACAGCTTTTCAGGCATCACCATCACCGGCGCCGCCGACCGGCTGGGCGCGCGGGTGCGCCATATCGGCTTCTTTGATGCGCTGATCCCCACGCAGGAGCGGCCTGCGGCGATTCTGCCCGACCCCGAGACGGGCGAATATCCCGCCTGGTGGATCGAGCGCACGCGCGATTTCCGCGACGGTTACAAGATGGTCCTGTGGGACCATTATCCCCCGGAAATGCTGGTGCCGGCCGAGGACGCGGCCAATATCGCCTGGCTGCGCCGGCGCATCACCTGGCACCCCATGAAGCAGTGGACAGAGCCTCTCGCCCTTGAAAATGGCGGCTGGGAGGCGTTTTCGCGCACCTGCATCCACGCCGTGGGCCAGGTCTATCGTCCAAGCTCTGAAGCCATGGTGGGACCCGGCCGCGGCCCCGGCTGGCGCTTCATCGAGCTGGATGTGGCGCGCAATGGCATGATGACCGATCCAGACGCCGTGACGCAGTGTTTTGAAACGCTGGCCTGACGGGCGTCCTTCAGCCGCCGGACGGCGGGGGATGCCGGGGTGCGGGCGAGGGACTTTATTGCGCGTGCTCACAGACGGTCATGATTGACGGACCCTTTTTTCGCGGCGTAGCGTTGTTTCACCGTAGACCCACGGGCCGCGCATCAGGCGCGGCGGGCTGAGCGCCGTCTCGCCCGATGCGCCTGGAGCGCCGCCCCCATTTGAAGGGAGTCTCCATGCAGATTCAGTTCGTCTCCAAGGGCATCGATGTTTCCGCATCCCTGCGTGAGCGCATTGATCAGCGCATCACCGACGCGTCTTCGAAATATTTCAATCGCCCGGCGGAGGCCTTCGTCACCGCCTCCAAGGAAGGGCACGGCTTCAAGGTCGACATTTCCATTCACCTGCCCTCCGGCGCGTTTTTTCAGGCCGGCGGCCAGGGCGGCGACGCCTATGGCGCGGTGGACGACGCCTCCACCCACCTTGAGAAGCGCCTGCGCCGTTACAAGCGCAAGCTGAAGGACCACCACGCGGACCACAAGCCGGCTTTGCCCGCCGAAATGGGCTCGATCATCACCCTGCGCTCTGAGAAGCGCGATGATCTGGACGCCGAGGAGGGCGAGCACGACGACGATGGCGGCGCGGTCGGCGGCGACGAGCCGGTGATCATCGCCGAGCAGGTGGCCGAGCTGCGCACCCTGACCGTCTCCATGGCGGTGTTCGAGATGGACCTGGCCGACGCGCCCTTCCTGATGTTCAAGAACACCCGCTCAGGGGAGATGAACGTGGTGTATCGCCGCCCTGACGGGCATGTGGGCTGGATTGATCCCTCGCGAGCAGCTAAAGGGAGCGCCGGTGCGGCTGCGGAATAGGTGCGACCGGACCGTATGGCGCCTGAAGTGAAAGACGGCGCGCCGCGTGGCGGCGCGTCGGATCCGTCCTAAGCAGCCCGAGCGATTCATGTCGTTGATCGATCTCATTCCGCCCGGCGGCGTTGCAGCTGATGTTGCAGCCACCAGCCGCAAGCAGGCGCTCCACGCCCTGTCCGAACTGGCCCAGCGCACGCTCACCGTGCCGGCGCGCCCCGTGCTGGACGCTGTGACCGAGCGTGAGCGCCTGGGATCGACCGGGGTGGGCGACGGCGTCGCCATCCCCCATGCGCGCACCGATCTTGTGGACCGGGTCTGCGGCGTCTTTGTCCGGCTCAAGCATCCGGTGGATTTTGATTCGGTGGACGGGCGGCCGGCCGATTTGTTGTTTCTGCTGCTGGCGCCGGAGGAAGCGGGCGCCGAGCACCTCAAGGCGCTGGCCCAGGTCTCACGCCTGTTCCGGCGTCAGGAAATCCGCCGCGCCTTGCGCGCGGCTCCGGACTCCGATGCGATCTCGGCGATCCTGGCCAGCGGCGTGCGCAGCAACGCGGCCTGAGGCTTAGTCTCCGGAGGCCTCCAGGCTGCTGAGGATCGCGCGCAGCTGGCGCACATAGCCCTCCCCTGATGCATAGGCGCTCAGCTCTCCGGCCAGAGCGTCGGCGTCGAGATCCTCGTCGGCGGCGCGCAGGGCCGCCCGGCGCTCGCGAAAGCCTGCAAAATCGGGGTGGGTGTTCAACAAGCGCGCATACTCGTCCATCGCCACGCGCAAGGTCTCATGGCCGGAGCCGCCAAACAGGGCGTTGCGCTCAATGACGGCCTCGCTGCTGCCATAGCCAGTGGCCAGCGCGGCCTGCGCCGCCGCCAGGCGCGGGGGGATGATGTCGGCGCGGCTCAACAGATCCTCCATGTCGGCGTAGCGCCCGCCATAGACCCGGGCCAGCGCCTCGCGGAGCGCCTGTTCAGATAAGGACAGCGTGCGGCCCTGGCCCTCCGCCTGCATGAAGCGCCGAATGGCGGCGCGATCGTCAAGAATATTGGCGTTCTGGGCTTGGGCCAGCGCCTCCGCCGCCTCGACGAACAGCGCGCGCCGGTCGCCGGCGGGCAGGCTGGCGAAATTCGGCGGCAGGGTCGCCAGCGCCAGGCCCTGGTCCGGCTGCGCCCGCCCCAGCGCCTGGCGCAGTTCGGCGACGCTTTGCGGGCGCAGCTCGGTGTCCTGACGGTCCAGAAGGCCGGCGCCGATATAGATCGCGGCGGTGACCGCCGCGAACCCGCCCGCCGCGATCGCGGCGCCGGCGAGGAGCTGGCGGCGGGACTTGCCCTGCCGGGGCGGCGCGACGCCGAAGAGGCGCGTGACCGGGCCGGCCGTCCAGCCTTGCCCCACCAGCGAGACCAGCACCACCGCGAAGGCGACGGAGAAGAACGTGTTGGCGTTCTCCACCCCGGCGATGACCGGGAAGACGCCTAGAAAGATCGGCACCGCCCCGCGCAGGCCCATCCAGGCGATGAAGCCGCGCTCCTTCATGGTCAATCGCTCGGGCAGGAGGCAGGCGAACACCGCCAGCGGGCGGGCCACGAGGATCAGCACCAGCGCCAGGATAAGCGAGGGAACGGCCAGCGCCAGCGCCTGGCTTGGCACCACCAGAAGGCCGAGCATCAAGAACAGCCCGATCTGGGACAGCCAGGCCAGCCCGTCGGAAAACCGTACGGTGGCCTCGCGCTCGGGATTGCGGCTTACCGCGCGAACCGCCACACCAGCCAGATAGGCGGCCAGGAAGCCGGACGCCTCCACTGCCTGGGCGAGGGCGAACAGGAAGACCGCCCCGGCCACGGCGAAGATCGGATAGAGACTTTCCGGCAGGGCGACCCGGTTCTTCACCGCCGCCAGCGCGCGCCCGCCAAACCAGCCGATCATCCCGCCGGCGGCCAGCGCCCACAGGATCGAGCCGGTGAGCTGAAGCGGATCAAGGCCTTCGCCCACCGCCAGCATCTGGACAAAGGCGGTCACCAGGATCACCGCGACCGGATCGTTGAAGCCGGATTCCGCCTCCAGTGTCGTTACGACGCGCGCCCGCGCCTTCAACTCGCGGCCCCCCAGAAGCGCGAGCACCGCCGCAGCGTCGGTGGAGGAGACGATGGCGCCCATGAGCCCCGCCTCCACCCAGCTCAATCCGAACAGATAGCGCGCCGCCACCGCAGTGATCGCAGTCGTGGCCACGACGCCCACCGTGGCCAGCATCAGCGCCGGGCGGAGCACCGGCTTCAGGGCGCGCAGGCGCGTGCCGAGCCCGCCGTCGAAGAGGATCAACGCCAGCGCCAGCGAGCCGAACAGATAGGCGGCGTCCAGGGCGTGAAAATCCAGCCCGCCAGGTCCCTCGACGCCGGCCAGCATGCCAAGGCTCAGAAAGACCAGCAGCAGCGGCGCCCCGGCCCGGCTGGTGGTCGCCGCGCCGGCGATCGCCATGAGCACCAGGCCTGAAGCGGCCAGAAGGATGAGTGCAGGATTTTCCATTGTGCCCAACTTAACGCGCGCGGCGCGCCTGACGATGCCCGATCGCGCACCTGCGGTGACACCGCCGACCCTGATTGCTAGGGTTCGCTTTGCTGATGGGTCAAACGCCTTTGCATCCGGGGAGATACGCCATGCGCGCTGGTTTGGGTCTGCTGTTTCTGGTCTGGGCTGCTTTCGCCGCGCCTGCGCTCGCCCAGAGCGATGAGGCGAGCGACGAGGCGAGCTTCGCCGAGACTATCGCCGCCGCCGAGCACCGCGCGGGTGTGTTCGACCTTTATGTGGACACGGACGATGGCGCGGTGTTCGCCGCCTTCACGTCGGATGAGGCGGGCCATTACGGCCGCTACATCCACTCCGCGCGCCTGACCGCGGGGCTGGGCTCCAACCCGGTGGGCCTGGATCGCGGCTTCGGGATCGGGGGACGAATCCTGCGGGTCGAACGCGCCGGCCCGCGCGTGATGTTCATTCTGGAGAACCCTGGCTTTCAGGCGCTGGGCGCCGGCGCCGAGGAAGACCTGGCCACGCGGCAATCCTTTGCTGAATCGGTGATCTGGGGCGGCGATATCGCTTCGGTGTCGCAAGACGGCCGGCTTCTGGTGGATTTGTCGGGGTTTCTCATCTCCGATCCGATGAATCTCGCCGGCCGGCTGCGCGAGGCGGGCGAGGGCGATTTTTCCATCGATGAAGGCCGCAGCGCGCCTATCCTCGATCAGGCGCTGGCCTTCCCGCGCAATGTGGAGATCGATGCGCGCGTCACGCTCGCGGGATCGCGCCCCGGCTCCGAGGTTCGCTCGGTGACGCCGGAGCCGCGCGCGGTGACGCTCATCCAGCATCATTCCTTCGTCGCCCTGCCGGAAGACGGCTATCGCCCGCGCCGCTCCGACATCCGGTCGGGCGGGTTTGAGCAGACTTTCCAGAACACCGCCGCCCCCCTCACCGAACCCGTGCGCACCGGATGGGCGGTGCGCCATCGCCTGCAGCGCGTCGATCCGCAAGCGCAGAGCGGGCCGGTGCGAGAGCCGATCATCTTTTACGTGGATCGCGGCGCGCCCGAACCGGTGCGCGATGCCCTGATCGAAGGTGCGTCCTGGTGGGCGGACGCTTTTGCGGCGGCCGGCTTTGACGACGCCTACCGCGTCGAGCTCCTGCCCGAAGGCGTTCATCCGCTGGACGTGCGCTACAACACCATTCAGTGGGTCCATCGCGAGACCCGCGGCTGGTCCTACGGCTCTTCGGTCGTGGATCCGCGCACCGGCGAGATCCTCAAAGGCGCGGTGATCCTGGGCAGTCAGCGCGTGCGTCAGGATCGGATGATCTTTGAAGGCCTGATCGGGGCGGACGGCGCCGGCGAGGGCGGTCCGGATGATCCGGTCCAGATCGCGCTGGCGCGTGTGCGCCAGCTTTCCGCCCATGAAGTCGGCCATACGCTGGGGCTCGCCCATAACTTCATCGCCAGCACGCAGGGGCGCGCCTCGGTGATGGATTATCCCGCCCCGCTGGCCACGCTCGGCGCTGACGGCGGGATCGATCTGTCACAGGCCTATGACACCGGCATCGGTGAATGGGACATCGCGGCGATCCGCTGGCTCTACGCCGAGTTCGCCGATCCGGCTGACGAGGCGGCCGGTCTTGAGGCGATCCTTGAGGACACGCGCGGCCAGGGCCTTCTCTACATCTCCGACGCCCAGGCCAGAGGCGAGGGCGCCGCCTATCCCGAGGCGAGCCTGTGGGATAATGGCGAGGACCCGGTGGAACACCTGACCGAGGTGATGGCGGTGCGCGCCGCGGCGCTGGACCGTTTCGGCCCGGACAACCTTCCGGCGGGCCGCCCCTTGAGCGAGCTGCGGGCGACTTTCGTGCCGATTTATCTGTATCATCGCTACCAGGTGGAGGCCGCCGCCAAGGCGATCGGCGGGCGCCGCTTCGCCTACGAGATCAATGATTCGGATGTGGAGGGGATAAGCGTGATCCCCGCCGCCGAGCAGCGCGCCGCCGTGGAAGCGCTCGCCGCGACACTTGACCCCGCGGCTCTCGACATCGCCGAGGAGACCGCGGCCCTGCTCGCGCCGGATCCGTTCACCGCCTATGACGGGGCGGTGCGCCGCGAGCTGTTCGCCTCGAGCGCGGACCCGTCCTTCTCTCGCGTGGACGCCGCGCGCGCTGCAGCCGGGCTCACCTTCGCCGCCGCCCTCGCGCCGGAAAAGCTCGCCCGCGCCGCCGACCAGCACGCCGCGGATAGGGGACACCTGGCTCCCGGCGAAGTGCTCGACCGCTTCCAGCAAGCCGCCTTCGAGCCGGCGCGCGGTGAAGCCGCCCGGCTGGCGCCGATCCGCGCCGGCGTTCAGACCGAATACGTCGCCCAGCTTCTGCATCTGGTGGAGCATGGCGCGCCGCGCGTCGCGGCGCCGGCGCGGGCGCGGCTGGAATCTCTGGCCCAGCCCTCCGTCGGGGTGCGCTTTGGTCTGGCCGCCAACGCCGAGCACCACGCCTGGCTCGCCCAGACGATCCGGGCGGCTCTGGCGCGCTTTGACCGCGGTGAAAGCGTCAGCCCGCCGCGCGCCGAGATCCCGCCGGGCAGCCCGATCGGGGCGGGTGGCCTAATTGGCGGCTTCGCTGGCGGGTTCGCCCAATGCGGCGGCTTTCATTGATGCGCCGCCACGGAAAGCGAGCGTTGAACCTGCGCCCGGTCCGGGCTAAGAAGCGCGTCCGACGCACCCGTAGCTCAGCTGGATAGAGCGCTGCCCTCCGAAGGCAGAGGTCAAAGGTTCGAATCCTTTCGGGTGCGCCATTTATTCCATAAAATACAATGACTTGGACTTCGTTCGGAGCAGGCGCAGTTTGAAAGCGCAGCCTTCGGCAGTTCTGTCCAGACGGCGTATCGAGCGGTTGAAGAGCCGTGCGATTAGCCGCTGCTCCGTTCGAGAGATCAATTTGCTCACCGCTGACCGGGATACCCACCTGCGCGCAAGAGATCTCATTTCCTGAGATAGGCAGCGAGCTCATCCGGTGTTCCCCTCGGGAAGGCTTCTCTCAGATGGTCAAGGAAAGCCGACACGCGGGCGCTCAGCAACCGGCGCGTCGGATAGAGCGTCCACAATGAGATTTCCGATCCTTCGACATCGCCCCAGTGGATCAGCGTGCCGTCGGCGAGATCGTGGCTGACGAGGGATATTGGCAGGCGCGCCGCGCCCACGCCCATTCGGGCCGCATCGCGAACCATGACAAGCGACGACAGACTGAGGATCGGAGTGACGGAAATGCTCGCTCGGCCTGTTGTCGCCATCACGTTCCATGCTTCCGTCTGTTGCGCCGTCCCGCGTACGACGGCGGGAGCCGCCGCTCCGTTTGCCGGTCGCGGTAGATCGGGGCTTGCCACGACCACCAGCCGGTCGCGCAGGAAGGTCCGCCCGACAAGGCTCTCATCCGGCTCCGGGTTGACCCGGATCACCAGGTCATAGGCTTCCTCGATCATATCGACGGCCCGGTCCTCGGTCGTCACCTCAAGCCGGACCTCCGGGTATTTCAGCGCAAAGTCGGCGGCCAGCTTTCCCATCGCGGTCTGCGAGAAGAGCAGGGGTGCGCTGATCCGCAATCTTCCGCGTGGGTTTTGGCCACCCGAGGCGATCGCAGTGGCGGTCTCGTCAATCTCGGTGAGCAACAGGCTCGTCCGCTCGAACAGCGCGCGCCCTTCCTCTGTCAGCTTCAGGTCGCGCGCGCCACGCTCGAACAGTCGCAGGTCGAGGCTCGCTTCGAGTTCCGCCACCCGGCGGGACAGTGTCGCCTTCGGACGTCCCGCAGCTCGGGATGCCTTTCCGAACCCGCCGTGGCGGGCGACCAGGTTGAAGTCGGCGAGAGAAAGAAGGTCCATAAACGTTCCACCAGTGAGACGGTCTGTCTAGATATAACCTCTATTGGTGTAAATGTGGATCGCTACTTTGGGGTCAGGCAAAGACCTGAACCGGAGGAACAACACCATGACCATTCTCGTAACCGGCGCGACCGGCAATGTCGGAAGCAACGTTGTCGAACAGCTTATTCACCGCGGCGCCGATGTCCGCGCGCTCGTCCGCGATCCCGCAAAGGCCAGCTTCCCCACGGGCGTCGATGTCATTCAAGGCGACCTGCTCGACGTCGTCTCGCTGCGCGCCGCGATGAAGGGCGTCTCGACGCTGTTCCTGCTGAACGGCGTCGTCCCCGATGAATTCACCCAGGCGCTGATCGCGCTCAACGTCGCCCGCGAAGCCGGAATCGACCGGATCGTCTATCTCTCGGTGATCCACAGCGACATCTACGTCAACGTGCCGCATTTCGCGGGCAAGTTCGGCGTCGAGCGGATGATCGAGCAGATGGGGATGAGCGCCACCATCCTGCGCCCAGCTTACTACATGGACAACGAAATCACGATCAAGGACGTGATCGCCGGCTATGGCATCTATCCCATGCCGATCGGCGACAAGGGCCTCGCGATGATCGACGCGCGTGATATCGGCGAGATTGCTGCGATCGAGCTGGTCCGCCACGAACAGTCACCGACACCACTCCCGCTCACCCGCATCAACCTTGTTGGCCCGGATACGCTGACCGGCGCGAGTGCCGCCGCCATCTGGAGCGACGTTCTCGGCCGCGAGATCACCTACCCGGGCGACGACACCGCCGGGTTCGAGCAGAACATGCGTCAGTTCATGCCCGGCTGGATGGCCTACGACATGCGCCTGATGGCCGAGCGCTTCGTGTCCGACGGCATGCTGCCTGATGCTGGCGATGTGGATCGGCTCACCACGCTGCTTGGCCGCCCGCTGCGCTCCTACCGCGACCACGTCAAGCAGATCGCCGGCTGACGTCACCAACCCACACCGACAAGGACCAAAATCATGATCTATTCAACTGCAACTGTTCCGGTGAATCCGGAAGGCGAAACCCCGCTCACCCGCGAACAGGTCTGGAAGGGCCTCGAGCTGAAAGCGCGCGACGCCCGGTTGTTCCTCCCGCCCGGCCTCTGCACCAAATGCGACGTCACCGAGGAAAGCGCAACGCACTTCGTCCGTGACGCCACCATCGGTGGCGCCGACCTGCGCGAGATCATCGTGCTCGATCCGCAACGAAAGGTCACCTTCTTCCAGGCAACAGGCCCGCGCGAAGGCGCCATCGTCAACGAGCTGTTCGAGGACGAAGCCGGCGCGCTTCAGCTCAAATTCTACTGTTACCTCGGACTGCGCGACAAGGAGCCGAACGGCCCCGAGGAACAGGCCGAGCAGAAACAATTCGACAGCGACAAGGGCTACAAGGCCGCCTTGCTGTCCACGCTGAAGCGCACCCGCGAGATGCTCGCCGACGGCAAGCTCTGATCCTCGCGCCCTGGCAGGCCCCTTAGGCGGGGTCCCGGCCGAGGCCGAGCGAGCGATGGAGTTGGCCGGGCGGATCACACCGAAATCCTAGCGGATAGCGCGCCGGGTAAGCTTCCAGGTGATAATGTAGCGGGAAAAGTCGTCGAGGATCGTCGCCAGACAATACCCCCAGCGCATGAGTAAGCGGCTTCGAGTCCCCCTACGGACACTGTGGCCTATCCGTCGGGCTTCCCTCGTCTCTCCGAAGGCAGAGGTCAAAGGTTCGAATCCTTTCGGGTGCGCCATTTATTTCAACAGTCGCCAGCGCGATTTATGAAAGCGCCAGGCGTCGGTGATGATCGTCTCGATATCAGAGCGGCCTGGATCAAAGCCCAGCACAGCCCTCGCGTGGGAGAGGTCTGCAGAGAGCACCGGCGCATCGCCGTCGCGGCGCGGCTGGACTTGATAGGGCGGTTTTCGGCCCGTCACACGCTCCACCGCCTGCAGAACCTCCAGCACGGAGGCGCCGTGGCCGGTGCCGAGATTGGCGATGATCTCGCGCTCACCCGCCATAAGCCTGTCCAGCGCGGCGAGGTGGGCGTCGGCGAGATCCATCACATGCACGTAATCGCGGATGCATGTCCCGTCGCGGGTGTCGTAGTCGGTCCCGAAAAGCTTCATCTCGCCGCCGATCCCGGCGGCTGCTTTAAGGGCGTTCGGAATAAGGTGCGTCTCGGGGTCGTGCTCTTCGCCGATCTCGCCGTCGGGGCTGGCGCCGGCCGCGTTGAAATATCGAAGCGCGGCGTAGCGGACGCCCTCGACCCGGGCGGTGTCGGAGAGGAGCTCCTCGACGGCGCGCTTGGTGCGGCCATAAACGCTCACCGGTTTGCAGCTTTCACGTTCCGTGACCGGGACGATGTCAGGCTCCCCGTACACGGCGCACGTTGATGAGAAAACGAGCGGTTTCACGCCGGCGCGCTCCATGGCGGCGAGCAGGGTGATGACGCCGGCGACATTATTGTCCCAAAATTTCACGGGGTGGAGCTGACCCTCGCCGACCTCGATACAGGCGGCGAAATGCATGACGCCGTCGGGGGAGTGCTCCTTGAACGCGTCGTCTAGGTCGGCGCTCGAGCGGATGTCACCCCGCACCAGCGGACCCCATTTTACAGCATGCTCGTGGCCGGCGGAGAGATTGTCGAAGGCGATCGGCTCGTCGCCGCGTGCGGCGAGCGCCTTGCAGATATGCGCGCCAATATAGCCGGCGCCCCCCACCACGAGAACTTTCATGGCCTGCTCTCCCTGTTCATCAGGTGGTAGCCCGTTCCTCACGCCAGGGCAAAGCCGCGGTTTAACGCCGCCAGAGTTGCGCACGCCGTTGTCGCTCTTGAGGTCTCACGCACGTGACCTGGCTTAAAGGTGTACACCGGAAAAATCATGTGTAGACGCGATCAGAATGCTGCTAGTTTGGAATATAAAATAAATAGCTGCGTTGCTGCGCTGCCAGGGGTTTCGTGAGCACAGATATGAGAATGCCCGGCCCGGTGACGGCCCTCAATTACCGTCCTGAAGTTGATGGGCTCAGAGCCATCGCGGTGATCCCGGTAATCCTGTATCACGCCGACGCTCCCGGCTTTTCAGGCGGGTTCGTTGGTGTCGATATATTTTTTGTCATTTCAGGGTACCTCATTACATCGATACTAATTAAGTCTATTAATGAAAAAAAGTTTTCCATTATAAATTTTTATGAGCGGCGCGCTAGGAGGATTCTTCCAGCGCTTATATTCGTCGTTTTTACCACGTTTCTATGTTCTGCATTGATTTTATTTCCATCTGATTTCAAGAATTTCGGCAAAAGCGTGCTTGCAACCGGATTGTTCGGTTCAAATGTATTATTTTGGCGGGAGTCCGGATATTTTGATACAGCCAATGAACTTAAGCCTCTCATCCACACTTGGAGCTTGGCGGTTGAGGAGCAATTCTACGTAGTATTTCCAGTTATTCTTTTCACTGTTTCTTTGTTTGGGTTAATTCGGAAGCGCCTTGTATTAATCCTATCTATAGCCTTTATCTTGGGCTTTTTGTTCGCCGATTGGGCGTCGGGTCGATACCAAGCCGCAAGCTTCTTTCTGCTCCCAACGCGAGCGTGGGAGCTTCTCGGCGGATCGCTTGTCGCTGCGTATTTTGTTTCGCACGCGCCGCCTCGCGGCATGCTGGCGGAGATTGGCTCAACCGTCGGCCTTCTTCTGATCGCTGCCGCCATCGTGGTCCTGGATAGCGGGTATTATTGGCCGGGGCGCTGGGCGCTCTTACCGGTCGCTGGAACCATGCTCCTCATTGTCTGTGCGCAGTCGAGGACACGTGTGGCACAGCTTCTGGCCTGGTCGCCCCTCGTTTCGGTCGGCTTGCTTAGCTATTCGGCTTATCTTTGGCACCAGCCGCTGTTCGCCTTGGCGCGACACGCGACGCCGACCGGGCAGCCCAGCGTCCTGGTGTTCGCCGCCCTTATTGCGATGACCTTTATGCTGTCTTGGATCAGTTGGCGATTTGTCGAGCGCCCGTTTCGAGATGCGAAGCAGGTCTCAGGGCGGCAGGTAGTCGGCCTTGTTCTCGTGGGTACATTGGGGCTAGCCGGCCTGGGCGCGTTTGCGTCATGGAATAATGGCTGGCCAGAGCGATTCTCAGCTGAGACGCTCCAGCTGATCGCGACTGCTGATGAGGATGGTCGGGGGCGGACGGGCTGTGTCGCTGCGGCGGATATGCCCGGTGAAGGATGCCGATTTGGCGATGGTGTTCAGGATCGGCGGGTCTTGCTTTGGGGTGACAGCCACGCAATGGCGCTGTCTGACGTGTTGGCGGCCGAGCTGGAAGACCGCGGCTATCAGCTTGAGACGCTTATGTTCAGCGGGTGTCCGCCAATATTGGGCGTTAACACGTCGGCTCGATCTTGCGCTGGCGACGCCGAAGCAGTGGTTCAATACATCGAGAGCGGAGTCGCCCCTGAAATAGTGATCGTCCATGCCTACTTCGCCGTTTATACGAATGGTACGAAGTTTGCCGGATCGCAGACAATTGATACAGTTGATGCTGCTTTCAGAATCCTTGATGCAAGTGATCGAACTGTCACCCCTTTCGAGCAAAGCGAATTTGTGACAAGCCAGCTCCTGACAACTGTGCAACGGCTGTCGAGGAGCGGCGCTAGAATTCTGGTGGTGGGAGGGGTCCCTGAGCCGGGTGTTCCCGTCGCTACTTATATGGCGCGTCGCTCAATGCTTGGGCTGTCCTATGACCTTCGGGCTCGCCTGAGCATTCATTTAGTTCGAAATCACGACATCGCCGCCGCTCTTGAGGTTGCTCGCGCGGAAGGCGCTATCGAGGTGTTTGACCCAATGATCCCGCTCTGCGAGGCGTCGGAGGATCAGTGTGCGTTGCACGATGGAGCGACCCCCTTTTATCGGGACGACAACCATTTGAGCCTCGCTGGAGCCGAGAGGCTCACGCCACACATCGCAGATCTTATTGTTTCCATTCACCCCGCCCGGTGAAACCACTATGATCCGGCTGCGGTGCTCGTAGGCTTGGCGTCTTGTGAATACGCCGAGCGAACCTGTCACCCCGGAATCCTGCTTCGGCTGGATGAAAACTGCGGGTCGCGTCAATGGGAGCAAAGCATGTTGAATAAATTTTTTAATCGTTTCCAAGCAAAACCGAAATCACTTGATGATTGGACCCGATGGGCTCAAACCTTCCAAACGCGAGGGAGCAAAGACGATTACGAAGCAGTATATAATGATGTTCGTTATGATGTTTACCCGTTGGTCGATCAAGTTGAAGATAGATATGGGTTTGCGATAGATCGTGATTGGCTAAATCAGCTTGCTCTACAGACGCAGGTCGGCATAAAAGCTAGCCGCATCAATTATCAGCATGGCCGCTTGTTATATACATTGCTCCGTCAGAGACTTTCGACTCTGCCAAAGGAAGAATTTGTGACGGTTGTTGAAACGGGCACCGCCCGCGGATTCTCCGCAATCTGTATGGCAAAAGCGCTGAAGGACGCGAGATTTGCCGGGCATATTCTAAGCATTGATGTGTGTCCGCATAATACAAAGCAATATTGGAACTGCATTGCGGATGATGAGGGCCGTCAAACGAGAGCTGAACTTTTAAGTGATTGGTCCGACCTTGCGGCACGTGTGGTTTTCTTGCAGGCTGATACTGGCGATGCATTGGGCAAGCAGCGCCTCGGCCTTAACCGCATACACTTTGCATTTCTTGACGCACACCACGATTATGATCAGGTCATGACAGAATTTTCATACGTCGCGTCAAGACAAAGGGAAGGAGACATCGTCTTTTTTGACGATGTGACTGAGGCTTTGTTTCCGGGGGTTGTATCGGCTATTCGATACATCAAGGATAACTCTGATTATAAATTAGATGAATTGCATGCAAGCAATGAACGTGGCTACGCATGGGCCGAGCGAGTTTGATCTAGACCCTAGACTGACAGGCTCTGATTCAGAGACTTTTTGATGCCAGCGTGTTGGCTGCGAGGAAGGTTCTTGCGAGCTTGTCGAACCGGGTGGCGCATTGTCGGAATCGCCTGAGTTTGCAGAAGCAGCGTTCGACCAGAGCACGCGCGTCATAGCCGCGATCGGCCACGACATGGCGGGTTTCTGTCGGGCTGGCGATGAGTTCGCGCGGCCGCCTTTGTCGGAGGCCTGACCTTGCGACAAGGTCAGCCTGGTCGGCAAACCGCGCTCAGCGACGACGGCGTGCAGCTGGGTGCTTAGTCCTCCACGAGACAGACCGGTGGCGTGATCCGGGCCCCTTTTTTCCGGCTGCGGCGTGCTGGTGGGCGCAGATGATCGAGCTGTCTATGAAGGCCATGAACTGCGGGGACGGCTCGGACAGGGCCCTGAAAACATGGACCCAGACGCCCACCTTCGCCCGCCGGTTAAAGCGACTATACACCGTCGTGTACGGGCCGTAGCGCCCCGGCAGGGCGAGGCGGTGCGCAGGATGGAGAATATCCCGTTGAGAACCCGCCGGTCGTCGGTGCGGGGCACGCCGCGCGGCTTGTTCGGCAGAAGCGGCGCGATAATCGCCCACTCCGCATCGCTCAAATCAAAACGGGCCATGATCCAACTCCTCACAACAAGGTTGAATCACGACCCGATCGATTTCGAAATCCCGTTTATGGGTACAGAGGCTAGTACGCTTGGATTTCAGAGGGAGTCTATCCTTTGCCTGTATGCCTCGATCACAAAAGACTGATCATATTTTTTAGACACCAATGAGCGCCCGGCTTCCCCCATTTGCCGACGTTCTTGTTGATCGAGCTCCAGGAAACGTCTTACCGCCCTGGCGAGGCTATCGGCGCTCTTAACCTCGCAAAGAAAAGCGGACTTCTCAGACTCAACAACGTGTCTGCATCCTGGGGCGTCGGTTGTGATGACTGGGCGAGCCATTGCCTGCGCCTCCAGGAGGACGCGCGGTGCGCCTTCTCTATAGGACGGGAGCACGACCCAGTCGGCCTTTGCTATGTATGGACGTACATCATTTGTCGTGCCGAGATACTCTACGACACCTTCCTCGACCCAGTCTTCAAGGTCCTGCTGCGAGATTGCGGTGACATTCGCCGCCCCGAGCGGGCCCAAGAGCGCAAACCGGGCCTCCGGATGTGTTCTTCGGATTTGCCGCGCGGCGTCCACATATTCAACGACGCCCTTGTCTCTAAGGAGGCGAGAGATCATCAAAAAGCCTGCCTGGCCAGGTGGCGAGAATTCGGTCGCAGGCGGAGTGAAGTATTCCAAGTCAATGCCTGAGCCTGGGAGCACGTGCGATTGGTCCGGTCGAACCATGCGGCGGTCTACAAACAGGTCCCTGTCCGCATCGTTCTGGAAGAAGACCGTCGGAGCTTGCGCAAAGCTGACGCGATAGAGCATTGTCGCGATGGTCGCCATCGCGCGCCCGGACAGAAACGCTGTCCCAAGTCCGGATACATTCGGCACGACCGGGATGCCCAGGAGCCGCCCGGCGAGGCCGAAATAGATATTGTTCTTTATGGTCCAGCTAAGGACCAGATCCGGTCGCTCAGTGCGCAAGACGCCGATGATCTGCGCCAGAAGCGACGCCTCAGTCAGCGCGGAGCGACCCTTGGGGTCCATTGGCAGGTCGATGAACCGGCACCCCATAGCCCCCAGGCGCTCGGCCGCTTCATCTCGTGGCGCAACGGCGATGAGGTCATGGCCATCATCAAGGAGAGCCCGAATGACTGGCTGGCGAAAGTGCGCGATGTTCCAGGCGGAGTTGATCGTCAGAAAGATTTTCATGATGGCTCGATCAGTTGATGATCGCACCGGCAGGGAAGCCGAACATCCAGCTTTGATATGGATCGTAGCACCATTGGTAGTGGCTCGAGAGCGCCGTCCAGACCAAAAGCACTAATCCAAGGCCGGCGTAGGGCGCGACTCTGAGGGGAAAGCGCAGGCTCGCCGGCGCGATGTCAGGCGCCTTTAACAGGATCAGCGCTTGAATTGGGACGAGATAATATCCGAGCCGGTCAGAGATCACCGTCGAGAGCGGAATGATGGCGATCAGGAGGAGCATCATTCCAGCGCCGGCGAATACAAGGGTGTGCTCGTGCGCAGCTATGCGTCTCCAACGGCGGTTCAGGAGAACAAAGAACAGCCCGCTTGTCAGGACCAGAATGCCGCCGCGAAAAATCGCCCCGCCAGCGTCTCTTCCCGTGCTCACATAACGCTCGAAGGCCGTATCAGCGGCGCCGGAGTTGACCAGGATGGCGAAGCCTGGAAGAGCAATCAATCCCGCGACGATCAATCTCTGCACTGTAATCTGTCCGCCTACAAGCGGCGCGAGTAGGAAAAACCCGGCGGCGCTGGAATGAAACCCGGCGGCGATCGCGGTCCAGATGATGAATCGCAGAGGCTTGCGATCCAGGAACGTGGAAAACGCGATCATCAGCAGGCCGATTGCAATAGCCTGGCGAAGGCCGGACATCGTCATGTTGATGACCAACACAGGAAACAATAATGCAATGAAACCCGCTGGATTGGCCGATTTTTTCGCCAGCGTGTGGGCGCCGGCGAAGAAAAGAATTGTCACGACGACATTCACCCATGGATAAGGCAAGCCCAACGCTTCAATGCTGTCGATGAGGAGCCACCAGAGCGGATCTGATTGCGTGAGCGCGAAGTCCATCGGTTCAAGCGCCACCACCCGATAGTGCCTTAAGTAGTTTCCCCAGTCGCATCCGACTTCGAAACGGAAGGCTGTCACCAGAAACGAGATGGCCAGCACCGCCGCATAGGCGGGTGCCCTCCGGTTCGAGGGGGCAGCGTAGGCGAGCGCTGCAATCAGGACATATATGGCGAGATAGGTCATACGCGATCAGTTCCGATTGAGGGCGGCGCAGACCGCAGCCATCAGGTCGTCTCTGTATATCGGGACCGCGCTCCACTGGGATATCGCTTTGGATCTAAGTTCCCGCCAGCGCTCCGGATCCGACAGGAGGGCGATCACCTCGTCGATTGCGGCGCCGTCGTCTTTGCCCGCACTCGTTAACCAGACTGCGTTCTCGTTGGGCGCACTGTAACGTGCAATCTCGCCAACAGGTGTCACGACTGGCACGAGTCCGTACTGCATGGCTTCGATCACAGCGAGCGCCATGCCCTCATAGCGGCTCGTCTGTAGATAGAAGCTCGCGTATCGCGCATGGGCCGCCAGGGTCTTCGGTTCAGCCGGCCCATGGAGGGTCACAGCCGCGCTGAGCCCCTCATCGGCGATCCTTTGCCTGAGCAGGTTTTCAAGGCCGCCATCGGGTCCGAAGATGTCAAGGCGGGCATCAGGAATGCGAGCGTGCACAGATTTGAAAAAGGCCAGCATGCGCAGCGGGTCTTTTTGTTCGGCCAACCGACCCCAAAACACGAAGTACGGTTCAGGATCGGGCTCGGGCAGGCGGACCGGAACTCTGTGCTCAGTGAGGAATGAGATTACGCGCGTGCGTTTTGGGCGAAAGGGCAGGCGGGCGTTCAAAGTCGCCGTTGAATCGGCCCATACCGAATGCGCCAGGCGAGCGGCCGCCCGAGTAACCCAACGATCAATGCGGTGCGCATCCTCGCTGTTATGTAAAAACAGCACCCTAGGAGCCCGGCATCCACGAACCCACGCCAACCCGCCGACAATGACAGACCGCCAGAGCGACAGGATGATCAGATCGGGGTTCTTCTTTTTGAGCCGACCGGCCGCCCGCCAGAACGCAAGAGGATTAAAGGTTTGTATTCGGCTTTTATGGCCGCGCACATTCTCAAAAACAAACATACGCTCAAGCACGGCCCCGTTCGCCTCGGCCCCGTCTGCGGTCGCGGCCGCGCGCTCAACGCCGCCAATGCCATCGTAGGGTATGAGGTGCACAGCCTTGCGCGTCATCGGGAACGTCCACCGTGTGATCCGCGAGGCTCGATAAGGGCGTCGTAGGCCTGAAACATGGATGACTGGCTGAATTCGGCCTCGGCTCGTCGCCGCGCGGCCTGAGCCAGCTCCGAGGCGAGGTGCGGTTCGCTGACAAGCCGAGTGAGCCCGTCAGCCAGGCCATTCGGCCCGGCGCGATCGGTTAGAAGGCCGCAGCTTGGATGGCTCTCCAGCAAATTCGCGATCCCTGGAACGTTGGAACCTAGAATGGGCAAACCCATCGCCATGGCCTGCAGGATCGATGTCGAGAGCGTCTCGCCGTCCGAGGCGTGGACATAAATGTCCACGCCCGTGAACCAGTCGATCAGTTCCTCTTCAGCCAGAAAACCGGGAAAGCGGATGATATCTCCCAGGCCCCGCGCCGCTACCTGGTTCATGAGCGCCTGGCGGGTCTCCCCCTCGCCCGCCAACGAGAGCCGCCAGGCGTCGCGCCCATCTCTTGCGACCAGCATCTCCACCGCATCGGCCAGATCGTCCTGGCGCTTCTTGGTCGTGAACCGCGCCGCGAACCCGACCTCAATCGGGCGGCGTCGCTCCGAGAGCCTGGTTCTGGAAGAGGTGCGGGGGCTGAAGGCTGAGGTGTCCACCCCGTTGGGAATGGCGCGGACTTTGTCTTCGCGCCACGTAGACCCCAACCCCGACCGTAGTTCGTCGGCGTATTGCGGCGTCAGTAGGACGACCACGTCTGCGAGCCGCATTGCTGCATGGCTCACCCACCATTCAGCCCTCCGCTTTAAATGGTTCGGCTGGTGTTCGACGGCGATGAGGGTGGATTGTAAAGGACGAGAGGCCGCAATCGCCGGAAGTATAGTCTTGATGCTGTGTAGGATGACAGCATCAGGCCGGATGGTTGAGACATGAGCCATGATCCGAGGCCAAGAAAACGCGGCCAGACCCGGCTTTTGTCGCACGTAGCCCCAGTCCGCCCCCATATCAGCGACCCGAGCAAGGTATTCAGGCAAAACCGGCTCGATTCCGACAAACAGAAATGCGTTGTCCCAAGTCCCTCTCCTAGCGGCCTCCCGAGCCAAGCTGAACGCCACGCTGCCATGGCCGCCCAAGCCGGAATAAAGGACCTGCAGAACCTTCCGCCGCGCCATGCTTCATTCGCCTTTAGGATGCTGCCCTGCCTTCATGAACAGAGTCGGCCTTGAAGTGCTTGCGCCGGGCAGGAGGCGGCAACCTACCGCCAACGCCGACGCGCACAACATCAAAAGTTAAGGCAAGCAAAGTTGGGGCCATGGATTCTTGCGAAGAATTTCTCCGCTTTCGAAGCGGACGATGGCGGCTCCCGGCGACAGGGCAAGAGAGCGTCTGTCCAGCTGACCCGGGTGAGGCGCTGGGCTGGGTTCATTTTCTACCGAAAGCACCTTGACCGGGCGCTCTTGTCCAAGGGAGCGTATGCCACTATCCCTACGTCAGTGGCTTGGTTCTTGGGGGTGGTGGATGGCGTCTTTCGCCTTAATCGGCGCGGCTGGCTACATCGCGCCTCGCCACATGAAGGCTGTGTCGGAAACGGGCGGGGAAATCGTCGCCGCCATGGATCCCTCCGATAGTGTGGGTGTCCTCGACAGCTTTTTCCCCGAGGCCCATTTCTTCACTGAGTTCGAGCGCTTCGACCGGCACGTTGATCGGCTCCGGCGCAAAGGGGAGGGGCTGGACTACGTTTCGATTTGTTCGCCCAACTACCTGCATGACAGTCACACGCGTTTCGCTCTGCGCGCCGGCGCCGACGCCATCTGCGAAAAGCCGCTTGTCCTCAATCCCTGGAACATCGACGCGCTGGAAGAGATGGAGCGCGAGACCGGCCGCACCGTGCACACAATTTTGCAGTTGAGGCTTCACCCGGCAATCGTCGCCCTTCGCGAACAGGAAGCTGCTCGACCCTCAGACGCACCCAAGCGCGAGGTTGATCTGACCTATGTCACCTCGCGGGGGCGCTGGTATATGCATTCGTGGAAAGCCGACACCAAACGATCGGGTGGGATCGCCACGAATATCGGCGTGCATTTCTACGACATGCTCTCTTTCGTTTTCGGACGGTTGCAGGACAACCGGGTTCATCTGCATGAAGACCGCCGGGCGGCGGGCTACCTTGAATATGAACGTGCCCGTGTGCGATGGTTCCTCTCGATTTCTCCCGACGATCTGCCCCAAGCGGCGGCTTCAGCCGGCGTGCGGACCTACAGATCGATCACGGTCGACGGCGAAGAAATCGAATTCTCGGGCGGCTTCACCGATCTTCATACCGAGAGCTACCGCGCCATCCTTCAAGGTGGCGGCTTCGGTCTCAACGAAAATCGGGCCGCCATCGAGACGGTCGCCTTCATCCGCGGCGCGCCGCCTGATCCATCGGGCGATGAGGGGCTTCATCCTTTTGCGCGGCGGCGTTGACTCTAAGGCGTAATCGCCGGCCTCGTCTTCATGAAAGTCAACGAAGTTGCTGTTACTTATCATGTTTATCGAGTGTGAGGCACCGTGATCCCTTTTCTCGACCTCCACCGCCAGAAAGCGCATATCGCTGCGGATCTCGATCGGCGAATGGCTGCGGTCCTGGCGCACGGCCAATTCATCCTCGGGCCTGAGGTTGCAGAGTTGGAGGCGGCGCTCGCAAAGCGAGCTGGCGTCGAATACTGCATCGCCTGCGCGAACGGCACGGACGCCCTTCAAATCGCTCTGATGGGCTTGGGGGTGACGTACGGCGATGAGGTCATCGTGCCCTCCTTTTCGTACGTGGCTACAGCGGAGGCGCCTGCTTTGCTCGGCGCGACGCCGGTCTTCGTTGATGTCGATCCGCAGACCTGCCTGATCGATCCCGACGCGGTAGCGCGCGCGATAACCCCGCGAACCCGCGCGGTGATCCCAGTGTCGCTGTACGGGCAGTGCCCTGAAATCGCGTCGCTGGAAGCGGTGCTGGCGCCGTATGGGCTGCCTATGCTTGAGGACGCCGCCCAGAGCTTCGGCGCCACTCATCACGGCCGAGCGTCCTGCAGCCTGACTCATATTGCGGCGACAAGCTTTTTCCCTTCCAAACCGCTAGGCTGCTACGGAGATGGAGGGGCCCTCTTCACCAACGATCCCGATCTGGCCGAGGCGGTCCGTCAGATCTCGCGCCATGGGCAAACCCGCCGTTATCATCATGTCCGGCTTGGTGTGAACAGCCGCCTCGATACCCTCCAGGCCGCTGTTTTGCTGGCGAAGCTTGAGATTTTTGACGGGGAGATCGCCCGCCGTCAGGAGGTGGCCGCGCGCTACGACGCGGCGCTGGCCGATCTGCCAATTGAGCTGCCGGCAATTCGTCCCGGCAACCTCTCAGCATGGGCGCAATACACAGTGCGCCTAAATGATCCAGGGGCGCGGGACGCAGTCGCCGAAGCGCTCAAATCGAAAGGCGTTCCGACCGCGGTGCACTATCCAAAGCCGCTGCATCGCCAGCCCGCCTTTGATGTTTCAGCTCAATGCCCAGTCAGCGAGCGCCTGGCCGACACCGTGCTTAGTCTACCGTTTGACCCGTGGATGCCGGCGGAAGACCAAATGGCCGTCGCCGCGGCGCTCCGGGAGGTGTTTGCTGCAGGGTGTTGAGATTTTCGGTCGTTAAAGGCCAGTCCGGTCCTCACGCTGTATTGGGAAGGCTTTTAATCCCGCTCTTGGTGGAGGTCAAAACGAACGCAGTCCCTCAAGGATCTTCTTGGCGGCGTCACCATCACCGAATGGACGAGTCTGCGGTGAGTGCTCAGGCTGCGACAATGCTGTGCGAAGTGCAGCTTTGATCTGCAGCGGCTCCGTCCCACACAAGATATTCCATCCGGATTCCGCGAGTTCGACCCAACCCGTCGATTGATCAAGAATTGCTGCGCGCTTTCCGAAGAAGTAGGCCTCCTTCTGCAAGCCGCCGCTATCGGTCGCAACGGCGCCGGCATTGCTGATCAACCAGACCATTTCGAGGTAGCTCACCGGTTCGACGATATTGATGCGCGGCGGAACCGAAATCTTCTCGGCGGCGATGCGTGCCGCGGTGCGAGGATGGAGCGGCAGAATGACTGGGCAATCCGCAGCCGCCAGCCCCTCGAGAATTCCGTTCAGCTTGTCTCTCGAATCTGTATTTGCCGCCCGATGAACAGTCGCCAGAATATATTGCGCGGGCTCAAGGCCTACCCGGTCAAACCAGGCGGGCGGGGTGGCCCGGTTGCGATAATGTAGGGCCGCATCGTACATGACGTCTCCGACCAGGCGGGTCTTCGCTGCGTCGATGCCTTCCCGGAGGAGGTGTTGTAGTCCGGTATCGGTCGGCGGAAACAGAATGTCGGATGCGTGGTCGACCATAATCCGGTTCAGCTCTTCCGGCTGAGTCCGATCAAAGCTCCGAAGCCCGGCCTCAACATGCGCAACCGGAATGTGGAGCTTAACAGCTGCTATCGCTCCAGCCAAAGTTGAATTCGTATCGCCATACACCAGCAAGAAATCAGGCGCTTCATTTTGAAGCACCGTCTCGATGGCTTCGAGCATTCGCCCGGTCATCGCACCGTGACTGCCTCCGCCAATTCCAAGATTATAATGGGGCTTTGGTATTTCTAATTCCTCGAAGAAAACGTCCGACATGTTTGAATCGTAGTGTTGACCGGTATGAACTATTACTTCTTGAATATCAGTATGCTTCGCTATCTCACGCGAGACAGTTGCCGCCTTAACAAACTGAGGCCTTGCGCCGACGACTGTTAATAATTTCACTTTGAACCCGCTGAATTAAACTCAAACTTTTTGAAACAAAATTCCAAATTCACGGCAGAACCGCACCCTATAGATTGAGACAGTCGTTAGCTTAGAGAAAAATTCTGATAAATCAAATTTTCTCCGTTGCGCTCCAACGCATGAATCCAAAACCTAGAATTAAAAAAGAATTACGAATCTATTGTAAAATCCTTGCGAAGTGCGTGACTATGCTACCGAGCCTGCAAGGCTCCGCCTATGGTGAGCCTATTCGCGCAAAGGTCCTCGTTGTGCCCCGCGCCGACGGACCCCCTATCGTTATAGGAGCACAATACGGTCGGGCTGCTGCGGTCGCCGAAAAAGCTTCTCATCAACCCGGCCGGGCGCACCGCTAAGGGCAAGAGCCACTAGTCGAACCAGTGCAGCTTATTTCAGAATGGATTGCATCTCTCCAGAGCTCAGTCCAAAGTCTGAAGACACTAGCTCATACATCTTGCCGGGGCGCACAATTTTTACTCGAAAAACCATTTCGCTAAACGAGATCGCCGACGGCTTTAGCATTGATGTAGTTCGCGACTGTAATTTCGCTTACGCGGCGAAAGTGCCGACGCGCCTTCCTGCGCGCCTGGTCTCCTGCGCCGAGGCGCGTCACATCGATGCGGCGTTAAGCGAAGATGGAATCGCCGGCATTGTAACCACGAACGATCTTGCGGAGCGGGTGCCGGAGCATTTGGGGCTGGCCATTTCTGATAAGCCGATTTCCGCCGTGCTGGATATTCACGAAGATCTGGCGAGGAGGGCGAATTTTCAGTGGGAAACATTCGAGTCCAGGATACATCCGACAGCCCTCATTCACCCCTCCGCCGTTGTTGCGCCGCACGATGTCGTGCTGGGAGAAGGGTGCGTGGTGTCGGCGAATGCCGTTATATGCCCAAGAAGCATTGTAGGCCGGTTCTGCAGCATTGGCCCTGGCGCGGTGGTCGGCGGCGACGCTTTCGAGGTGAATACAACGGTGTCGCCGCGTCGTATTCTGGTTCAATCCGGCGGTGTGTGGCTTGGTGACCATGTGGAGATACAGTCGAAGTGTACTATTATCCGGTCTACCTTTGGCGGGTTTACGGAAATAGGGGATGAAAGCAAGTTCGATTGCCAGGTTCATCTCGCGCACGACTGCATTGTCGGCCGTCGAGTTCGCATCGCCGCTTGTGCAGAAGTGTCGGGTCGGGTGGCTATTGCCGACGATGTGTTCATTGGCCCCAACGCTTCAATTTCGAACGGAATCAGTATCGGAGCCGGGGCGACGGTGAGCATTGGGTCGGTGGTAGTTCGAGATGTGCCGCCCGGTCGGCGCGTGACAGGGAACTTTGCCTTGCCTCATGACAGGTGGCTGGATTTCATTCGGTCGGTGCGCTGAGCGGCCTTGCAAGAAAAGATTTGAGCTGTGCTGGCGGTTATCTCTGGAACGAGGCGAGGGTGGGGTTCTTGCGAGCAAAGGTGCACAGTCCTGATCAAGCCCCGCTTCGATGATTGGACGCATTGCGCTCATCTTCCCGCACCAAAGACTGGATCGTATTCATGACCAAGCCTAATGAAGGCCTCTATGTCGCGCGGCTTGATCTGCGTGCACCAAATCATGCAGGCGTCTCCAAGAAAATAGATTTGCAAAGACAGGCATTGGAAGGCTATGGATTCCCATCTCAGATTTTGACGATGGATGGTACCGCCATTCGGCTCGGTTCGGACATTATTCGAGAGAAATCGCAGGGATTTCGTGCAAAAATAGTCGCGGAAATTGATTTCTACGAGGAAATGGCAAACGTATCAGGTGAATTTGATTGGATTTATATTAGACATCAGCGAGCGTCTCCATTTCTGAACCACTGCCTGAAAAAAATAAGGCGAGCGCGGCCCGACACGCCGATACTCGTAGAGTTCCCAACGTGGCCGCTTGACGGAGAGGCCCAGGGGCTGCGTGGAAAGCTCCTGATGATATCGGATAGGGTCTGGCGGCCGAAGATGGCTCAAGTTGCCGATCATTTGATTACGTTCTCGAAGCATCAAGAAATATTGAAAAAGAACACTATAAAGATTGATAATGGGTTTGATATAGAGGGATACACTGCTAAAAGGAAGCAATTAAGCGATCCAATCCGATTGATTGGATTAGCCAATGTTTCTCGGTGGCATGGATATGATAGAGTTATCGAGGGCTTGTACAGGCATAGTGTTCAGGGGCGGCAGGATGTCCATTTCGACATAGTTGGAACTGGAGCTGAATTAGCTAGTTTGAAGGCGCTTGTGCAAAAGAGAGGTCTATCAAATTTAGTGAAATTCCACGGGAATCTCACTGGAGCGCCGCTAGACAGCATCCTCGACGAGTGCCACCTCGGAATCGGTTCGCTTGGGATGCATAGAATAGGTGTAATGTATGGCTCTACACTGAAGGCAAGAGAGTTCTGTGCGCGCGGGCTGCCGTTCGTGATCGGTTATGAGGACCCAGATTTTCCACCGAGTCTTCCCTTCGTCCATTTGGTTTCAGCGGAAGAAGAGCCGATCGCAATCGACGCTCTTGTTCATTTTGTAAACGAGCTGGTGTCCGAGGTGCCTGATTACTTTTCTAAGATGGGCGCTTACGCGAAACAGAACCTGACCTGGACGCAGAAGATGCGGCCAGTGGTGGAGGCGTTACGCAGCCACTCACATCACCGCTCCACCGCTTCATGACTCCGGATCTCACAATCGTCATTACGACATATAACCGCCGCGACGCCATTGCGAGATTGCTTCCGGCGCTCGAGGCGCAAGGCGGCGTCACTTTCGAGGTCGTGGTCGCCATCGATGGGGGGACCGACGATACGCCGGCCGTGGTGGAGGCGACTCAGGTTTCCTATCCAGTGCGATGGATCGACACGGGAGAACCAGGCTACGGGCTGGCGCTCGCCCGTAACGCCGGCATCTTGGAAGCCCGTGGACGCGTCGTGGTGATCCTTGATGATGACGGCGCGCCCCGCCCCGGGTTCGCCGCTGCCCATGTCGCCGCCGCCCGGCCCGGTGTCATGACCGGAGGCCCGCGCGACCCCTCCGATGGGGATCGCAGTGAGCCGGCGATGCGGATGCGGATGAAGATGGATGCGCTGCGCGAAGTCCCGCCTTTGACCCCCATGACCGTGCCGGAGTTGCGTGCGGCCTATCCCAGGGCTTGGCTGATCGAGAACAACATGTCGATGTTGCGTGAGGACTGGATCGCGGCGGGGCTGTTTAGTGAGCGTTTGAAAATCTACGGCTTTATTGGCGGTGAGTTCTTCGCGCGAGCCGACTGGTGCGGGCTGAAATGGCAGTACGAGCCTCGCGCAGGCATCGTGCAACATGGCGAAATGGAGGGCGACAATGGATTGAAGCGTCGCCACAAGCTCCGGCAGGCTTTGATCGGTAAGCTGCTTTTCCCGGCCTTGGCCACTCCGAAGCAGTTCGATGCACAGATCGCGTGGGCTAAGGCCCGTGCGGACCGGAAGGCGCCTGCAGCGTTCCCCATGTGGTGGCCCCGTCTTCTAAGAGGCCTGCCCGCTCGGGGCGTGAAAGCGCTCGGGAGGTGGCTGTAACGCCATGAACCGCATTCTCGTCGTTACCTTCAATTTCGGGAGCTATGACAAGCTTTATCCGCCGACGCATTATGAAGATGACGTCGACTATGCGGTGTTTACCGATGATGCAGATCTGATGATCCCCGGGTGGACGACGGTCCCGGTGGATGTCAGCCGGTTCGTTTCTCCCAAAGCGGCGACAATCTACCATGTCGCGTTCGGCCACCGAATTCTTTCCGGTTACGATTACTCTGTCGTGATCGGCGGGAACTTTCGAATAATCCGAAGAGTCCGGCCATTCGTCGAGCGCTACGCAACTGTGGATTTCCCGATATCTGGTTACGCTCACCCCGGTCGGGACACGGTGGCGGCGGAGGCCGCGGTCTGCATCTCAGACGGCAAGGTGAAGGACCCTGATCTACTCCGGCAACAGGTCGCGGCCTATACGGCGGAAGGATTTCCTGACGACCTCGGCTTGCTTGAGACCGGGGTCACCGTGCGCAATCACGCCCATCCTGATTTCGAAAAGCTTATGGAGGCCTGGTGGGCGGAGTTCGAGCGCTGGCCGACCCGCGATCAGGTTTCCCTGCCGGTGGCGCTCTGGCGAACGGGAACCCGGGCGGCCGTGATTCCCGGCTCCTTCCGCGATCCGAACTCCGGTTTTCACCTCACCCCGCATGTCAGCCGATCAGATATGACTCCCACATATGCTCATGTTCACGCAATGTCGGCGACGAGCCTGCCGCATCGGATCCTGCTTTCCTTGTGGCACGCGAAGTGGGGCGTTGAGCGGATGATCCGCCGGCTACGCGGAGGAGCGGGCTAGGGGAGGGAGCGACTCTTCGCCAAGCGCCATTCAATCATTCGGAGTCCGGCCTGGGCGGGGCGTATTAAATCCATTGCGCTAGTCTGAGAGCTCACCAGACATGATCCACTCATCACAGTAAAATTTGTCATGAAAATTTCCGTCGCCATGGCCACCTATAACGGGGCCAAATTCCTGGACGCACAGCTAAACAGCCTGGCTGAGCAGACCCTGTCTCCGCACGAGTTGATCGTGACCGATGACGGGTCGAGCGACGGCACGCCAGAGCTCGTCGAGGCGTTTGCGGCGCGCGCGTGCTTTGACGTCAGGCTATATCGAAACGCCGAGACCCTGGGGCCCGGGCATAACTTCGCCCGCGCGATCGGGTACGCTTCGGGGGACGTCATCTTCCTGTGCGACCAGGATGATGTCTGGGATCCAGATAAACTAGAACGAATGGTCGCTGAACTGGAGGCGCGCCCCGAGATCGCATGCCTGCTCTGTGACGCCCGGCTTGCGGACACCGGTTTGCGCACCGACGGCCGCACCAAACGCGGCGTGATGCAGGAGGAGGGGATAGCGGACCGCCACTTCGTGCAAGGGTGCTGCGCCGCGTTTCGCAGACCTCTGGCGGACCTGGCGCTTCCGATGCCTGCCGAAGAAGCGTCTCACGACAACTGGATTGTCGGCTTATCGGACGCCCTCGAGTTGACGCTCAGGATGGATGCTGTCTTACAGCACTACAGAATCCATGGTGAGAACGTTTCCAGTTTCTTCGTGAATCAATCAATGCCCGAGACAGCCGCAGAGCGCATGCGCCGGAATCTGGGCGATCTCTCGCGGCGACTGAGGGGGGGAAGCGGGCTTGTGCGTGAGCATGCCCGCTTGAAGCTTATACATGACCGCATTGAGGCCCGGCCCGCTGAAGTGGGCGCCTTGATGGACGAAGGGCGGGCCAGGGCCATTCTCGCGTCGCTTGCGGCGCACGAAGCGAAGCTTGGCGCGAGCATCTCCCTGCGCGCGGCGCCGCGACACAAACGGCCCGCCATGATGTGGGCTGCTGTGCGGACAGGCGCTTATGCGCCGGGGCCCATGACGGCGCTGAAGGACCTGTTGTCGCCTTGAAGCTCTCGGTCTTTGCGGCAAGGGTAGATATCCGCCTGGCTATCCAGCCGCGCTTGGTTGTTTCAAATTCCCTCAAATGCCGGCAAATCAAAATCCTTCAATTCAGCCATTTGGCGATGTGTTGAGACAGGTGGCGGCGGAAATGAGAATAATATTTAATGCAGTCGGATATAAACGTGATGATATTACTGAATTTCCATATCAAGAATAATATTGCATTATAATTTTGGTGAATCATTGACGGGTAGACTGGTTTGAACAATTCGCCCGTCTTCCATTTCGATCACCATGTCGCATTTCTCAAGCGTCGACAGGCGGTGAGCGATCATGATGACTGTAAGGTCATCGTCCAGCTGGTTGATTGCGTCCATCACCTTGGCCTCGGTCTGAGTGTCCAAGGCGCTGGTGGCTTCATCAAGGATGATGACGTCCGCTTTCCGGTACAGGGCGCGGGCGATCCCCACCCGCTGCCTCTGGCCCCCTGAAAGGCGGCCGCCCCGTTCTCCAATCAGGGTGTCGATCCCATTGGGCAGCCGCTCGACGGTATCGGTCAACTGTGCGCGGTCGAGGGCGTCGCGGACACGGTCGAGGTCGATTTGTTCGCGGGCGACCCCGAAAGCGACGTTCTCCGCGAGCGTGCTGTCGGCCAGAAATATGGCCTGCGGAACATGGGCGATGTGGCGTTGCCATGATCGCGTGCGACTGCAGTCGACGACCTGTCCGTCGACCCTCAGCTCGCCTGTCTTCGGACTGAGCAGGCCCATGAGGATATCCACCAGCGTACTCTTGCCGCTGCCCGTCTTGCCGATGATGCCAATCCGCGCACCTCGAGGAATGATCAGATTGATGTCGCGCAGCACGTTGTCCTGTTTGTCGTCGTAGGAGAAGCTGACATTGGAGAACCGGATCTCTTGCTGAAACAGCAAGGTGGCTGGAGCCTCCTCGGTCGCCGCGGGCAGCGGCAGGTCAAGATAATCGAGGCACTCCGCCACGGCCGCCCCGGCTCCGCGGATATTGGTCCAGGCCGCATACGCCTGCTGCGCCACAGGCAAAAGGCGTTGGGCGCCGAGCGCAATGGCGCCGAGCATAGGCAGCGCCTCATCAAGGACGCTCGCGTTTCCGGCCAGTCGGAAAGCGAAGGCCGCGATGAGGACAAGCCCTATTGTCTCGATGATAAATCGCGGAGCCATGGACAGATAGGTGTTCTGTGCGGCCGCCAGGCGGGCCGGCATGACGGAACGCCTGAACCTGCTGACGTGCAAGCGTTGGGCGTTATCCAGAATGACGTCTCTTATCCCGCCAAGCCCTTCCTGAAGAAGCTGGAGGCTGACCGGCATCTCGAGCGAGATTAGTTGTCCATTCTGCTTGATGCGCCTTTGGAGGAGCAGAGCGATGGACCCATAAAGCAACGCAAAACCACCAATAAGACTTAGGGCCAACACGGGCGCCACAGCAAGCACGATGGATGAAACGAATAAAAAGAGGGCGCCGGCAGATACGATCTGAAGGGTCGGCAACAAAAGCCCTGTGGCGACCCGCGTGGTCTTGCCGGTGATTACAGTGAGCGCGCGGCTCGTATTCTTCGCCGCATGCTCGGAGTAGGGCTGGTGCAAAACCCGATCGAAGATGTCGACCGCCAAGTCGATACCGATCAGGTGCGCAAGTTTCGCCTGCGCCCAGGATAGAGTCAGCCTTAGCAGCCCGGATGCGACAACTATTCCAATGAAGAACAGCGTCATTGGAAGCAGAAGGGCCTCGGGCCCCGAAATTCCCATGTGCTCGAAGACTTGGGATGAGAACTCATGCTCGAACAACTGATCGGGTGCTGTCAGCAGCGCCAGAAAGGGGAATATCGCCGCGATCGAAACCATCTCGGCGAACGTGGACAGCACCACCAACACGCTGAGAAAGGCCAGCTGCCGTCGGCGACGCGGCGTCAAATGCGCCCAGATCGTTTTGATGGCGACGAAGAAACCCTCACGCGAAAGCGTAAGGCTTGGCGGCGTGCGCCGCGCTTCTGACGTGGTTTTATGGACCGTGGCCATGCTAATCCCGGCCCCTCGCGCTATTGCTCAAAGGGCGAAGCCCTAAAGACGCAAATCGCTTTCGCTCTTCAGGAAAATTGATTTCAGATCGAACAGTACATGGTTTGGCGCGCCTAGGGCGCGAATCTGCGCCGCGCCCAGGTCTCGATACTGCGAGTGCGCAACGGCGACGATGATGCCGTCATAGGCGTTGGCCGTAGGGTTCGCCGTCAATTCGAGGGCGTATTCGGTGCGGGCGACTTCTGGTTCGGCCCATGGATCGTTGATGTCCACCTGGACGCCGTAGTCCGCTAACTCCGAAACCAGATCGACGACACGGGTGTTGCGTAGATCCGGGCAGTTCTCCTTGAAGGTCAGACCCATGATCAGAACGCGCGCGCCATGGACCTGAATTCGCCGCTTGATCATAGCTTTGACCAACTGCCCGGCGGCGTAAGCGCCCATCCCGTCATTGATGCGACGACCCGCGAGGATCACCTGAGGATGATAACCGACCGCTTCGGCCTTGTGTGTGAGATAGTACGGATCCACACCAATGCAGTGTCCTCCCACCAGGCCAGGTCGGAATGGAAGAAAGTTCCACTTGGTGCCGGCTGCGTTCAGCACCGCTTCTGAATCTATACCGATGCGGTTGAAGATGATCGCGAGTTCGTTGACGAGTGCGATGTTAAGGTCGCGTTGGGTGTTCTCGATCACCTTCGCGGCTTCCGCCACACGAATGCTCTCCGCCTTGTAAGTGCCTGCAGGAATGATCTGCGCGTAGAGGCTGTCGATGAATTCGGCGGCATCAGGTGTCGATCCGGCCGTGACTTTTACGATCTTGTCGAGGGTCCTGTTCCGGTCCCCAGGGTTCACGCGCTCCGGGCTGTATCCGAGAAAGAAATCGGTATTCAGCTTAAGGCCCGACTCACCCTCCAAAATGGGCGCGCAGTCCTCTTCCGTGGCGCCCGGGTACACGGTGGATTCGTATATCACGACGTCCCCGGGCTTCAGCGCCGCGGCCACTGTGCGCGTGGCGGTCAAAAGCGGGCCGAGATCGGGCCGTTTCTGAGTATCAATGGGCGTCGGAGCCGTGATGATGAAGACATTCGCGCCGTTGAGGCAGTCGGGGTCTGCGCTCAGCGCAAGCGTCTCTCCCACACCTCGAAGCTCGGCAGTGTCGACCTCGCGCGTTCGATCCTCATGCGACTGCAGCTCTGATATCCGGCGTTCGTTGATGTCGAACCCGATGGTGGGCCGTTTCATGGCGAAGCGCACCGCCAGCGGCAGGCCCACATATCCAAGGCCGATAACAGCCACGCGGGCCTGGTCAAGCAATGGCAAGCTGGCGGTCATCGGCCGTAATACTCCCTGAACCAGCGCACGAACTTCTCTATCCCTTCACGGATGTCAGTCTCAGGGCGATAGCCGGTGAGGCGCTCCAGAAGGGTTGCGTCCGCCCAGGTCGCCGGGACGTCGCCCATTTGCATGCCCATGTAATTGCGTTCGGCCTTGATCCCGAGCGTGCCCTCGATTGCGTCGATGAAGTCGAGCAGCCGCACTTTCTGTGAGTTGCCGATATTTACGATCCTGAACGGTGCGACCGGGCTCAGACTGTCCCACTGCGGGATGGTCTCTCTCGACGTCGGCCTCTCTGGCGCAACATCCATCAGAAGGCGGATGCCGCGCACGAGATCGTCAACATAGGTGAAGTCGCGATACATGTCGCCGTTGTTGTAGATATCGATGGGGCGGCCATCGAGCATGGCGTCGACGAACTTGAAGAGCGCCAGGTCCGGCCGGCCATGTGGGCCGTAGACGGTGAAGAAGCGGAACATCGAGACCGGCAAATTCCACAGGTGCGCGTAGGCGTGGCCCATGGATTCATTGGCTTTCTTGGTCGCGGCGTAAATGGTCAACTGCGTGTCGGCCTGATCGGTTTCCTTGAAGGGCATGTCCTCGTTGGCCCCATATACCGACGAGGTCGACGCCATGAGGAGGTGCCGCACCCCCACACGTCTGGCCGCCTCCAGGATGTTCATGGTCCCGACAACATTGCTGTCGATGTAGGCGTGAGGATTTTCAAGTGAATAGCGGACCCCGGCCTGGGCGGCGAGGTGCACGATGACATCCGGCTCGAACGCATCGATCGCCGCATCCAGCGCGCTCCGGTCTTCGAGCATCGCCTCTGTCGCCTCGAATTGAGCGAACTCGCCCAACAGGCGATGGCGCTCACGCTTGAGGTTGACGTCATAATAGTCGGTCATCCCGTCATAGCCGGCGACTTCGAAGCCTTCGGAGAGGAGCAGGCGCGCGAGGTGGAAGCCGATGAAGCCCGCCGTCCCGGTCACGAAGACGCGGCCTGGGCGGGGCGGCATGTTATTCTTCATAGTCAGGATGTCTCACGCTACCGCACTTCGGATGAAGTTCGCCTCACCCGTTGGCAGCCTTGTATACAGTTTCGGCATGACGAACTCCGCCGCCGAGATGCAAACAGCACCCTAGGCGAGGGTACGCAAGCTTCAAGCCAAGATTTTGCGATAATGGCGCCGCTTAAGTGCGCCGGAACCTTTGTTGCGCAGGCGCAACAACGGGCCTGCGTGCGGCATCTGGTTCAATGGTGGTGCATGGCGCTCAGCTCGCGGAGGGGCGGCTCTGCGGGGACGCTGCGGCTCGTCCGCGAGAGCAAAACCCCAAATCGGTCAGCGTCGCGAAGTCCGGCCACTGGGGCGATCTGGCCGGAGAAGGGGCCTGAAATAACCTCCACCGTCTCGCCGGCGGTTGGCGATCGGGCGAGGTTAAATTGTCCGCCCTCGTCGCGGCACGCTTTCAATTCATCAACAAGGCCTTGCGGCGCGCGCGGCTCCGGTGGCCGCTGGCCGTTACCAGCCGCGTGGCGCCGACCGTACCGTCAATTGAGCGCCATTGATGCTGCGAGAAATCGATTGAAGCAAAGATACAGTTTGGAAAGAGGGCGGCCTTTTGCTTCGTTATCCGCCTTGCGTGTCGGACCGTCCTTCGGGTTCAAGGCGTAAATGTCGCGAACCCCTGCCTCTCCAGATTTTCGAGGGCGATGAGCTCCGTCCTCGTCAGGGTCTGGACAAGGCGCCGGTGCGCCTCAGCCCCCTCCTCCTTGCCGAGTCCGACGTCATTGTGCTCCCGGTGTTTCATTTCGGCATCACGGTTCTGTCGGTGTCAGGGGAGTCATACCGCTATACTAAGCAAAGCGTTAGTCGCCACGGGACCCCAGTATGCCCTCGCCATGAAGGGGTTGCGTAAAGGTTGAAGGCGGCCCGGGTCTCGCGGTACGTATGTGCGAGCCGGAGTTGGGGGGCGAACATGCACATGGGCCCAGGGGGAGCGCCGGGCAGCACGCCCGCGGCGCTTGAGATGGAGATCGTTTCGACGGTTGTGCGATCGATGCCTGTCGGCGGCTTGGCCAAGCGGGCGTTTGATTTGTTTGTCGCGGCCTGTTTGAGCGTCGTTCTCGCGCCCGCCCTCATTGTGATCGCGGCGTTGGTCAAGCTCACAAGCAAGGGCCCGGTCCTGTTCTGGACGGACCGCATCGGGCTCGACGGCGTCGTGTTTTCGATGCCGAAGTTCAGGACCATGAGGGTCGAGGCGCCACTTCAGGCTCGGGAAAGCCTCGATAATGCTCAGGCATTCTTGACGCCGGTTGGAGGGTTTTTGCGCCGATCCAGCCTTGATGAATTGCCTCAGGTGTTCTGTGTTCTGACGGGCGGAATGTCTCTGGTTGGACCGCGGCCGCTTCTGCCGACCGACCGCGCCGCGAAGCTTCGTCTGCAAAGGCCGGACGCCTTGCGCGCCCGCCCTGGGATCACTGGACTGGCGCAGCTGAGGGGGCGTAATTTCCTGAGTGGAGAGCGTAAGGTTCGATACGACGAGGCGTACGCGCGGCTGTGGTCGTTCGGGCTTGATATCAGATTGCTATTCGATACGGTCCTTTATGTTGTGAGGCGAAGGGACGTGATGTGACTGCGGCGCAATTTTCCTTGATACCTGTTCGGGTTCTCGCCTTTTTGGTTGTGATCGTGTCCGCTCTCTCGCTTGGGGCTTGCGCGCGCGGTCCCGCTTCCAGCGGCGCGGCAGGGCCTGACCTGAATGATGCCGGGGATGTAGAGATCCCGGAATATCGTCTGGGCGTTGGCGATGAATTGCGGGTCAATGTCTTTGGCGAAAGCAGCCTGTCTGGCGATTTCGTTGTGAATGCTCAGGGACGCATTATTCTTCCGCTCGCGGGAGCTGTGGAGGCGGAGGGCCTTGCGGTTGATGAATTCAACGACGCGGTCGTGGCCGCTTTGCAGGACGGCTTTCTGAATGATCCCCGCGTGAGCGTGGAGGTTCTCAACTATCGGCCCATCTTTCTGCTCGGCGAAGTCACGTCGCCGGGCGAGTATCCCTATAGTGAGGGGCTAACGGTAATCAACGCAGTGGCTCGCGCGGGGGGGTTCACCTATCGCACAAACACGCGCGTTGTTTTCATAAAGCGCGCCGGTTCGGAAGAGGAGGTGGAATTGCGCCTGGCCCCGGACCTTCGCGTTCTCCCCGGTGACACCTTGCGGTTCATTGAGCGCTTTTTCTAGGCGCTCCATGGCCGCTTTGCTCCGGTTTGCTTGGCCCTCGGCCATATTCTACATCGCGATCGGCGCCGCACTTGTGAGCCTCGGAGCTGACGATCCCGTCGCCTCGCTCGCGCTGTCCACTCTAATCATCGGGTTTGCGGCGCTGTCGGTTGCGACCGGCGCCGTGACACTGCCTCGTTACGCAATCGGCGTGGTGGCTTTTCTAGCCGCCTTGGCGGGGTTGGCGTGGGTTCGTAGCTGGATCGCCACCGGGGCGCCTGAGTATGCGAGCCTCGTTGCATCCTTTGCATTGTTCTTCGTGGCCCGCAGCGTTGGTCGGCGTCACGACCAGGCTCGGTTCGGTTGGGACGCGATCCTTGCTCTGGGCGTCATCGTTGGCGTCGCCTCCTATTTCGACACGATCCTGGATCCAGCGCGGGTATTCGGAATGGAGCGCCAGGATTGGTCAGACAGGCTCTCAACGCCCTTCTTGTCGCCGAACACGGCCGGCACGTTCTTCGGCCTTCTGGCGCTGCTCGCCGTGGCGCGGATCGTCGATGGGCTTGAACAGCGCCGCCGGAGCGTGCTCGCGGCCACGATTCTCCCGGCAGCCGCTGCTATCATAGCTATCATTTGCTTGCTCATGACCGGGTCGCGCGGCGCCCTGCTCGCCTTTGCTCCGGCTGCGCTGGGGTTCGGCGTTTGGGCGGCGACCCAGTCTCGCATGCGAGGCGTTGGGGCGCCTTTGCGCGTGAGCTGGCCTGCGCTCGCGGGGATTGGCTTGCTGGCCTGCGCCGCCGGCGTGTGGGTCGCCGGGGATCTGCTTATGGATCGCTTCTCCGGCGGTCTGGCTGGAGCCGGCGGACTAGCTCGCGGGGAAATGTTCGAGGCTTATATCGCGGCTATAGGCCTCGCACCCATATTTGGCCACGGCCTCGGCGGGTTTACATTTGTGAACGCAATGGTCGCCGATGCAATGAACGCGCGCACGCTCATGTTCCAGAACGCGGCTCACAGTGTTTATCTTCAATGGCTCCTTCAAGGCGGTGTGGCTGGCTTCGCCGCTATGGCCATAATCGTTTTTGTGATCGCGCGTGAGCTTGTGCAGGGGCTTCGTCGCCGCCGCACGCAGCGCGCCCTCATCGCAGCAGGCCTTGTGGGCGGGGTCTTTGTCGGCCTCCATGGCGCGGTGGATTTCGCTCTTGAGATCCCCGGCTTTCTCTGGATCTTCGCCTGGTCAATGGGCCTGAGCGCCGGGGTCGCGAGTGGAGGTTCAAGGCCGCGTCGCGATCTGGGGCGCCGTTGGGGCGCCGCTATCTCTTGCCTGTTGCTCGCAGCGCTCGGTCTTTCCATCTACGCCACCTGGGATCGCCTTGAGGCGCGCCGGGCGTCTGAGATGAGCGCCGCCAGTTTACAGAGCCTTTCTCTCGACACATCAAACCTTGAAGGTTCCGCAGACCGCTTGGTCGCTGTGGGCGACGCTGCGCTCGAACAAGGCCTCTACGCGCTCTCGCGAGAAGCCTTCGAGCGGGCAGTAGAGGCGGAGCCTCGCGACGGAGTTGTCTGGGCCAAGTTGTCCTATGCACGTTTGCTCCATGAGCCCTGGGGAGCGGAGGCGATTATCGAGGCTTTGCGTCAATCCTACTATCTCTCCCCCTATCTTGATGAGCGGTTCAGGGGCTGGCGACATCGCTACGCGCTTGAAATTTACCCCATTCTTCCGGCCGATCTGCAGGCTGCGGTGGACCGGGAAATGGTTCCATTCCGGCCTTGACGCTCCACCTCGTCTCGAGAGCCATGAATCGCGGTTAAAGCATTGGGTTGCAGATTTACCGCACCCGCCGCCGTTTGTTGGCCCGATGCGTCGGTTAAGGACTGGTTAAAGGTGGCGCGATAGCCTAAACGAAACACAGTGGATGGAGGTGGGTATGAGAACGACTGCGCTGTTTGCGGCGGCTTTGATGATGGTGTCGGGAGCAACCGGCGCCGGAGTTGCGCAAACCGCTTCCGGTTCGAAGTGGTCGGGCTCCAAGATGGTTTCGCAGGCTGCGATCACCGCAGAACAGTTGGTCATCGCCATTCAAGCGGCTATCGACGCACTCCCGGAAGGCGCGAGCCAGGAAGAAATCGAGGAGGCGATCGCCGCCGTTCTGATTTCGTCCGGTGCGAGCGTGGCCGTCATTTCTATCGCTCTCGCTTCGCTCACTGCTGATAATGCCGGGAACCCGGTGGTCCTGGCGGCGATCGCCGCTGTGGCCGCAGAGGCTCCGGACGCTGTGGCGTCATCCGGCGACGGGCTGAGTGGTGGAGATCTTGCGGCGCTGATTCAACAGGTGCTTGACGCGCTGCCTGAGGACGCGACCGAGGAACAGATTGAGGTGGCGATCGCTGCGGCCGTAGCGCGGTCCGGAGCGACGCCTGAAGGTGTTGCGACCGCCCTCGCCATTGTTTCGGCCAGCAACAGCGATAACCCGAGCATTGTTGCCGCGGCGGCCGAGATTGCGAGGCGGGTTCTGCAGGGCGACGTCGCCACCGGCGGCGGCGGTGGTTCAGGCTCCGGTGATGCGCCGCGGGGCGCCACGGGCGGAAACTCGGACTACTAAGAGCAGACGCGTCTGAAGACGAGTTTGATTGGGCTGGTGTTGATGGCGAGCGTGATGTCGATTTCGCTGCTGGGGGTTAACATGAAAACGACATATGCAGCTGTTATGGCGGCGGTGCTTACTTTTGTGTTCGCGGCTGAAGCTGTCGCGATGCAATCGGCGCAAAATGCGCCGATGTTCGAGCGCAACCGGAACGCCAGCGTCAGCGACCGGGCCTCTCAGGCTTTCGAGGGCGCAAACTTCCAGCAGGGCGCCTTCCTGATCAGTGCCGGTGTTGGCGTGGGTCTGCAGCACAACAACAATGTTTTCGCCGAGAATAGCGGCGAAGAGAGTGACGTGGCGCTCGTCATTACGCCGGCTTTGAGCGTTGACACAACCTGGTCTCGGCATGCGATGAATTTCAACGCCGCCGCCGACTTTCGCGAATATCAGGATTACGATACTGAGAACGCGGTGACCACGCGCCTTGGGCTTGGCGGACGGTTGGATGTCGTGCGCGGCAACTATATCGAGGGCGAAGTGTCGTACATTGACGGCGTCGAGGACCGCTCGACCCCGGGGCCGTCGGGCCAGGCTCGCGAGCCAGTCGAGTTCGATCAGGTTGGTTACGGGCTTTCCGCGACGCGCGAATTCGGACGCTACCGGATCCGCGCGGGCGCTGATCTGGACGTGTTTGATTTTAAAGACGGTATCGCCGCTGACGGCAGCGTCCTGGATTTGGATTTTCGAGATCGCGAGCAGTCAGTCTTCAGCCTTCGTGGTGATCTGGCGATATCGCCTGACACCTCTCTGTTTGCACGCTTGAGCGTCAACTCGCAGGATTACGATCTCGCGCCGCCCGCGGTCGCTGAAAACCGGAACTCCGACGGCCACACTGCGAGCATCGGCGCCGACTTTGATATCACTGCGCTGGCTCGCGGGAGCATCGCCGTTGGCTACACTGAGCAAGATTTTGACGCCGCCGCGTTTGGCGATATCGGGAGTTTGAGCGTCCAGAGTTCGGTCGACTGGTTCGTGACGCGGCTGTCGACTGTGACATTCAACGCCTCACGCTCCATCAACGAGAGCGCCGTGCTCGATGCACCCGGCTCGCGGACGACCACAATCGGCGTAGGGGTGGCTCACGAATTGCGCCGCAACATCATCGTGACTGCGGATGTCGACTTCCGGAATGATGATTACATTGGGATCGATCGCACGGACGACACCATCCGGGCTGGGGTCGGGATAAAGTATTTCTTCAATGAGAACTTCGGGGTCGGCCTAAACTATCAGCACGCCGACCGGGCTTCCGAAGGGTTCGATGGGGGTGTCCAGAACTTCTCACGTGACATTGTCGGTATCAGTTTCACTTGGCGTCCCTAACAGTCTCGCTGGCATGATACTTGTATCGCCGCGCGGCAGGACCGCGCGGTGGGACAGCCAGATTTAACGAGGCGACTATATAATGCTGGGTAGTGACACTGGGCGTCCGGATCAAAACGGAGAGCTCGATCTCCGGTCGATCTTCGTGATCGCGAGGCGGCGCTTCTGGGCCATGGTCGCGGCTGCACTGCTGGTGCTCGGCGCTGCATCAATTTACACGGCTCGGCAAACCGAATTTTATACCGCGCAATCATCGATCGTGCTCGAGGTGCGCCAAAGTCAGGTCATCGACATCGACGCCCTGGTAAGTGGGGCTTCAGCAGACTCGGCTGCAATTGCAACAGAGCTGGAGGTTCTGCGAAGCCGGTCTCTCGCCGGCGCGGTCGTAGACGATCTGAGTCTGGTCAATTATCCCGAATTCAATCCCTCCCTCGCTGAACCTGCCGCTGACGGGGGACTGGTCTCAGCGGTGCGCGGGGTGGTGCGTGCCTTTCTCCCGCAGCAAGTAACTCCGGTCTCCAACGAGCCAAACGTGGATCCCGCCCTGATCCGCGAGGCGGCCGTGTCGCGGGTTGTGGGCGGTCTCGCAGTCCAGCGGCTTGGGAACACCTACATCATCAACATCCTCTTCACGTCACTGTCGCCCCGAATGGCTCAAGACGTCGCGAACGCCTACGCCGAGGCCTATCTGAACTCGCGGCTTGAGGGGCGTTTCGAGGCCACGGAACGGGCGAGCGATTGGCTCCAGCAGCGGGTTGATGCCCTAAGAGACGATGTGCGCATGCGCGAACGGGCGGTGGTCGACTATCGGGAGAGCGCGGACCTCATCGATATGGGCGGATCCACGCTCGCGGAACAGCAGGTCGCCGACCTCAACAGCCAATTGGCTGTTCAGCGCGCCGAACTCTCTGAGGTGACGGCTCGGCTGGATTCGGTCCGAACCCAGCTGGACCAGGGGGTCAGCCCGGACGCCATCGGCCCGATTATCAATTCAGAGGTGGTTCAGTCTCTCAGGAACCAGGAGGCGCAGATCCGGGCGCGCCTCGTCGAGCTAAGCAGCCGCTACGGCGACCGCCACCCCGAAGTGGTCACAGCCAATCGCGAGCTCGCCGATGTGGAAGCCCAGATTGACCGCAGCATCGCGCGCATCATCTCCAACTTCGAGGGCGATGTCGCCGGCGCGCGCGAGCGGGTTCGATCTCTTGCAGCGAGCCTTGCGCGCGCACGGGCCGAGCTTGCAGAGAACAATTCCGCGCTCGTCCGGCTGCGTGAGCTCGAACGGGAGGCGGAAGCGGGGAGGGCTCTGTTCGCAAACTTCCTGAGCCGTTTCAGAGAAGCGAGCGAGGCGGAAACCCTTGTGGAGGCCGATGCTCGCATCATCGCCCCAGCGCGCCTGCCGGGAAGTCCGAGCAGCCCTGACCACGAACGCAACTTGCTGATCGGCCTCGTTCTGGCCGCGCTCGCCGCGGCGAGCGTCGCCACCCTCCTCGAAATCTTCGATTCAGGCTTGCGTTCAGATACGGATATCGAGCGGCAACTTGGATTGCCGCATGTCGCATCAATCCCGAACCTTCAGCCCGGCCTGCTGGCCAGGATGGCGGGGCGCAGGGCCGATCCGGTGGGGTATGTTGTCGACAAGCCGTTGTCGAGCTTTGCGGAGAGCCTGCGTACGGTCCGCTCCGCCATCCGCCTGAGCGCCATTGATCGACCGTCACAAGTGATCGCCATAACCTCCGCGGTTCCCGGCGACGGCAAGACGACCCTCACGATCGGGCTGGGCCGGGTCTCGGCGATGGCGGGGACAAAGACGCTCGTGATCGACTGCGACCTGCGCCGGCGTTTGCTGACGAAGGCCCTGTGTCCTGACCGGTCGAAGCAGGGCTTGCTAGAGGTGCTCAGCGGATCGGCGACGCTTGAAGAGGTGATCGCGTCAGATGATCGGACCGACCTTGATGTCCTGCCGATCGCCGAAGCGACCTTCACTCCGCGGGACGTTTTCGGGACTCAGGCCTTTGCCGCCCTGATCGCTGAGTTACGCAAGTCTTACGACCAGATCATCATCGATACGGCGCCAGTCCTCGCCGTCGCCGATACACGCGCCATCGCGGCCCAGGTGGACGGTGTCCTGCTCGCCGCCCAATGGCGCAAGAGCAGCGTAACGCTGGTCCGGCGTGCTGCGGCCGAGCTTCGCGCCGGCAAGGGCGTCATCCTCGGAGTGGTCTTGAACAATGTCGATCTGAAGGCTCAGGCGCGTTATGGCTATGGGGATGCTGGCGCGTACTACCGGACATATCAGAAGTACTACGCTGACTAGAGGCTTCTCTCTGAGTTTTGCTGTCTCTCTGATGGCGGAAAGATGAACGCATTGAGATCTCTTTTTCGGCGGGGGCCTCGGTCTCCTGCGCCAGACACGCCCATCTACGCGATCGGCGATATTCATGGGCGCAGAGACCTTCTAATCGATCTGATGACGCGGATCCGGGAGCATGCCGCCGGGTCGGACTATGAACTCATTTTCCTTGGGGACTACATTGACCGCGGACCGGATAGCGCGGGGGTCATTGATGCTCTGGTTTACTCGCCTTGGGTCAGCGGTTCGAACGCCATATTCCTTAAGGGAAATCATGAAGCCAGCCTGCTGAGGTTCCTGCGCGAGCCGTCAGTGGGCCCCAGCTGGCTTGAGTTCGGCGGCGGCGAAACGTTGCTCTCCTACGGTGTACGATGGCCGGCTCTGAAGAGCGATAAGGACGCATGGGCTGAAGCAAGCCGCCGGCTGGCCGCAAAGCTGCCTCGGGATCATCTGAAATTCCTGCAGAGCCTGGAGCTCCACGCGATTCGTGGCGGCTACATGTTCGTTCACGCAGGCATCGACCCGGAACGATCGATCGATGAGCAGGGTGAGGCGGAGTTTCTCTGGATCAGGGAGCCCTTCCTGCGCAGCCGGCGCAGCCACGAATTCGTTGTGGTGCACGGTCACTCGGCCGATGACAGACCGTACAAGGATTTCCGGCGCATCGGCGTCGATACCGGCGCGTATCAGACCGGCATCCTCACCGCCGTAGTGATTTCGCATGAAGGCGTCGAGTTCATCTCGACCTCGTGATTTAACTCCGCTGACCCTGCGCATAGTCGAGACCTCGCGCCATTTTGGACGGGCCGGAGCGGTCGCATTCATAAATACGACGGTCGCATAACCGCGCCTGGTCTGAACCAGCTAGCCGCGCAGAGCTTGTCGGCAACCAATCATTAAGCTTACAAGTCAGAGTTTTCTCAAAATGGTACAATAAAAATACTATCAATATTAGACTTTACATAAGTACCATTTGTTTACCCTAATACCTATTTACCATTTAAATTGATATTGTCGGAATTGTTCTTTGAGAAGCTTCTCGTGTCTTGAGCACGGGGATTTCTCACCATGACCTCATTCATCGCGGATGGCTCTCACGCAGGAGCGCCCGCTTTCCGCCGCCCACTCTTCCTGCTGACGATCGGCCTTATGGCCGTTCTGAACGCGGCGTGTTCGACGCACACCTCGGGTCAGGCTCGATTGTCCACGGCGGAGATCGTGGCGCCGCCGATGGGGGTCTTCGAGTTTTGTGTGGAACGTCTCGCCGAATGCGGCGTGCCTGCGCAGGCCGCCAAGCTCACGGCCACGGAGAAATCAGAGACGGCCGATCCGGCCCCGCTGACAGAGGACGAGATCCTGGACCTCTCCGTCGAGGTCAATCTGGCCGTCAATTCTGCGATTTCTTATCGGTCCGACATTGACCAGTGGGGCCGCGAGGAAGCCTGGTCCCTACCGATAAACGAACTGGGGATTCCGTATGGCGATTGTGAGGACTATGTCCTTGAGAAAAGACTTGCGCTTATCGATGCTGGGGTTCCGCGGGAGCGGCTCTCGATCGCGACCGTATGGTCTCGCGCGACGGGTTCCCACGCGGTGCTGGTCGTGCGCCTGGCGAACATGGACTACGTTCTCGACAACACTAACCCGTATGTCCTTCCCGTAGGCGAGACAATGTATCAATGGTCGGCGTTGCAAACGGGCGTCAGTCTGCTGACTTGGGTGCGCGTTGCGTCGGACGAGGCGGACGTGAGTGACAGACTGATTATGCAGACTGGGTAGCGTCTTCGCTTTACGAAGCCCGGTCTAGGATTGGCCGACCTGGCGCGACCTGGCAGAGCGATATGGCCCTTTCACCGCGGTGTACAATCGCTTTAACCGGTGGGCCGAGGCTGGCGTCTGGATCAGTGTTTGCGGGGCCTTCGCTGAGCAATCGCGGCTATGACGCGCGTCCTCTGCTCGAGCGCATCGAAGTGCTTGGCGCAGCTGCCCACATCCCCACTCAGAAGAATCGCAAGGTGCATAGATCGGTGGCCCGCCACATCTATCGATAGCGGAACCTGGTCGAGCGCTTGTTCTGCAAACTCGAGCGCTTCGGGCGATGTGCAACCCGGTTCGGTAAACTCGCCAGGAACTATCTCGCCGCCGTCGCGCTCGCCTTAGCTCGACTCTGGACCAGAGGTCATGAGTCCACGAGTTGGAGCGGTCAGATCAGCGCCCCTGCGAGCCAGACCACACTGCCCCAGAAAGCGCCGCAGGTGAGGATGAGGCAGGCGGCTGTGCGCCGATAGCTCCACTTCTCGCCAGATTCGGCCTGCTCGAACGCGTGGTAGAGCTGGTCTTGCAGCTGCGCGGCCGGGGATGCCAGGCCGGGCGTAGCGCCGTCGGAGAGCTGGACCGGCGTCTCGTTTTCCGGAGACCGGGTTTTGACGTCGTGTCTCTTGGCCGGCTGCATGGCGGTCCTCCGTTATGGGGGGCAGCATGACGGCGAAAAATGAACTCATCCCTAATCCACGCACTGAATCGGCCTTGTCTGTCCACAAAAACCGTTTCAGTTCAACGCAGGCCTTCCAGTATGCCGTGTCTTTCTTTTCGCGCCTGCAGCAAAGCTTGGAGCGGACCCGACGTGGTTTGACGGTTCATTGCCAAATAGTGGCGATGGCGCAGGGGTCAACACGCGCGCGCCCTCGCCGTGCCGCTGGGCTGGGGGCGGCGGGCGTTACCCTCGTGAGGGCGCCACGCTGGCGGTTGTTCATGCGCGATACCGCCAGATACGAAGTCTGCAGACATTCGCCGCCGCTCACGCCTGCATCCACAACCCTTTCAATCACGACCGATCCCTCGAACGCCGCGCCGCTTCAAAGACCTCCGCGACGCGGTGCTTGCCGGGTGGCGGCCACTGCTGGCTCCATGAGCCGGTGCGTTGTGATCTTCCAGACTGGTCCGCGTTAGTCTGACAGCACCCCATCGCGTCGACATCGGCGCAAAGCGCGATAGGCTCCTTTAAAAATCTAAGGGAGCGCCGCCATGATGAAATCCCAGCCGCCGGCCCGGCCGTTCGATACCCCTGAACGCAAGGCCTTCCGCGAGACCGTGGAGCGCTTTGTCGAGACCGAAATCGCCCCCTTCGCCGACGCCTGGGACGAGGACGGCGATTTTCCCTGGGCGCTCCATGAAAAGGCCGGCGCGCTGGGCCTGTTCGGCTTTGGCATATCAGAGGACCATGGCGGCGCCGGGTTTGATGACGCGCTCATGCGCTTCGACGCCGGGGTGGCGCTCGCCTATGCCGGGGTGGGCGGGGTCAACGCCTCGCTGGGCTCGCGCGGCATCATGACCGGCCCCATCAGCCAGCTGGCGAGCGAAGACCAGAAGCAGGCCGTTCTGACGCCCATCATCACCGGCAAGGCGGGCGGCGCGCTCGCCATGACAGAGCCGTCGGGCGGCTCGGATCTGGCGCGCCTGAAGACGCGCGCAAGGCGTGACGGCGATGACTGGATCATCGACGGCGAGAAGACCTTCATCACCGGCGGCATGAAGGCGGCCTGGTATGTGGTGGGCGCGCGCACCGGCGGGCAGGGGTTCGGCGGGATCAGCCTGTTTCTTGTGCCCCGCGACGCGCCGGGCTTCACTCGCACGCCGATCCAGCGAAAAATGGGCTGGTGGTGTTCGGACACCGCGACGCTTCATTTCGACGCCTGCCGCGTGCCGGCGAGCGCGCAGCTGGGGCAAGAAGGCGCGTGCCTTCTCGCGATCATGGACAATTTCAATTATGAACGGCTCAGCCTTTCGGCCGGGTGCCTGGGGATGGCGCGGCGGTGCCTGGATGACGCCGTCGACTACGCCCGCCAGCGCGAAACCTTCGGCAAGCCGCTGATCAAACACCAGGCGATCCGCCACAAGATCGCGGACATGAGCGCGAAAATCGACGCGCTGGACGCCTATCTGCAGATGATCGCCTGGCGCATCAACAAGGCCCGTGAGGCCGGCGGCCCCATGCCGGCCGCCGAGCTCGCGAAAGCCAAGGTCCTCGCCTCCACCACCGCCGAGTTCTGCGCCAGCCAGGCGATGCAAATCCTGGGCGGGGCGGGGTATTTGCGCGGCTGCGCGGTGGAGCGCATCTACCGCGAGGTGAAGGTGATGGCCATTGGCGGCGGGTCGGAGGAGATCATGCGCGACCTCGCCGCCAAGCAGATGGGCCTCTGAGGCTTCTGGGGGCCGCGCGTCAGCGCACCTCCACCGGGGCGCCGTCAGCGGTCACCCGGGCCTCGATGATCTGCGCGGCCTCGGTGAAGGCGGCTTCTGTCGTTTTCGCGTCAAAGAACACCGCCTGACCCTGACTCAGGATCGGGCCGTACATCAGCGTGCCTTCGGCGTCGTCCTCGGTGGTGAAGCTGTCCGCGATCAGAATTGCGTCCCACGCCTGGCGCACATCCGCCCAGTAGTCCTGGGTGGCCGCCCAGTAGGCCTGCGCCGCGCTATCGCCGGCGAGATCGGTGCGCACATAGGTGTTGACGCCGCGCTCGCGCACCAGCTCGCGAGGATCGCCGTCGCGCAGCACGAGCTTTGAGTTGTCCTGCTCGTGGGTCCAGCCCCAGGCGGTGATGGTGTGCCGGTTCACCGCGTCGATCACGTCATAATCGTCGCGCGTGGTGGCGTCCCGGCGTGGCAGCGGGCGATAGCTGGGCGCCGGCTCCCACGTGGCGGCGTTCGCCGCATGCTCCCAGCGCGCAAGCCCGGCGTAGCGCGGGGAATCGTCCACCTGATAGACCGTCTGCGACCAGGCGCCGTCCGCCTCGCCCGGGTCCAGATCCAGCATCTCCCAGCGATTGAAGCCGCGATAGGCCATCAGCCGCTCCGGCTCATAGGCCCAGTCCTGGCGCCAGTGCTTGATCACGGTCGGATCGGCTTCAGGGCCCACCAGAAGCAGGTGCTGGAGCGCGATGAAATCACCCTCGTCCTCGATCACATAGACCACTTCGCGCGCCGGCGTGATTTTGGGCTCGTGCAGCTGATAGCCCGGCGCGATGGGCAGCACTTCGGTGAAGTCGAACGTCACGGCGTACTCGCCCGCCATGGCCAGAATCGCCCGGCGGTCGGTTTCAAGGCGCGCCGCCTCGGCCTCGGCGCTGGCCGAGCCGTTGGCGGTGCTCAGCCCCGCACCTGGCCGGGGCGTCGCGGCGCAGGCGGTGAGGGCGAGGCCGGCCGCGCCGGTGATGAGAAGGGTTTTCAGCGTCGTGGTCATGTCGATACCCGGCGCGCCGCGCCGGCTCCCTTTGGCGATCCTGGAACTTGGTCAAACGGCGCAGACCCCGCGGCGGGACCGCGCCGTCTGATGTCTCATTTCTTATTGCGAATGATTCCTACTTGCAAATATAAAAGCGGGTGATTTATACCGGCCGCTATTAAGAATCATTTGCAAATTGGAGCTAAGCCCATGCCCTCACGTGTAAAACCCACTTCAAAACTGAGGGCTCTGCTCGCCCTGGGCGCCAGCGGCGCGGCGCTGATCGTCAGTGCAGGGGCAGCGGTCGCCGCTGAGGCCGAAACAGAGTCAGCACCCCGAAGCGGGGTTGGCGACGTGATTCTGGTCACCGCCACACGCACGGCCCTTTCCGGGTTCGACTATCCGGGGCTCGCCAGCGTTGTCGATTTCTCCGCCCTTGAGGACGCGCGCCCGTCCGATCTCGCCGACCTTCTGGAGGACATTCCGGGCCTTGAAGTCACCGGCGGGCCGCGGCGGACCGGCCAGACGATCAGCCTGCGCGGTTTCGGGCGTGAAAGCGTGACCTTGCTCGTCGACGGAGCGCGGCAGAATTTCGCCTCCGCCCATGACGGCGTGCTGTTCCTGGACCCGTCGCTGCTGGGCCGGGTGGAGACGGTGCGCGGTTCGGCTTCAGCGCTTTACGGCTCGGGGGCGGCGGGCGGCGTGATTGCGTTCGAAACGCTGGAGGCCGGCGATCTTCTGCAGGAGGACGAGCGGTTCGGCGCGCGCGCGTCGCTCGGCTATCGCTCGGTCAACGAGGAAAGCCGCGGCTCGGCGGCCGTGTTCGGCGAAGCGGGCGCGTTTGAGGGGATCGCCGCCCTTTCGCTGCGCCAGTCCGGCGATATCGCGCTGGGCTCCGGCGATGATCTGCCCGCGCAGGACGACATCGTTTCCGCCCTGCTGGCGGGCGAGTGGGCGGTCAGCGACGCGCTGGAGCTGGAGCTGGGGTGGCTCTCCTTCCGCAATGAGGCGCTGGAGCCCAATAACGGCCAGGGGGCGGCTGTGGTGGACGGGCTCAACCCGCTGGTGCGAAAGGATGTCGCTGCGGACTCCTACCGCGCCATGCTGGCGTTCAATCCAGCCAGTGATCTCGTGGCTCTGGAGGTCACCGCCTATCACAATGTGGGCGAGGTGGATGAGGTCGATCCGCTGATCAATCGCTTCATTGAGCGCGATCTGACCACGGTGGGCATCCGCGCGGAGAACCGGGCCGAGTTTGCTCTTGGCGGGCTGGATCTGGCGCTGGTGACGGGGCTGGAGACCTATGAGGACGAGCAGGTCGGCTTTGACAGCGCAACGCCCGACGCCACGCGCGGCGGCGTGCCCAGTGGAACCACGCGCTTCACCGGCGCCTGGGCGCAGCTGGAGACGACGCTGGATCTGGGCGGCGCCGGGGCGTTGATCGTGCTGCCGGGCGTGCGCTTTGACCGCTTTGAAAGCGAGACCGCCGGTGAGGACGCCAATGCGGACGAAGCGGTGTCATCGCGCATCGCCGCCAGCTGGGCGCCCACCGAAACCGTGCGGCTCTTCGCCAGCTGGGGCGAGGCGTTCCGCGCGCCGTCGCTGAACGAGCTCTATCTCTCCGACACCCATTTCTCCCTGCCCCATCCGGTGCTGGGCGCGCCGGTCTTCATCACCAATGAGTTCATCGCCAATCCGGGCCTGAAACCCGAACAGACCGAGACGCTGGAGATCGGCGCCGGCTTCACCCGTCAAGGCGTGTTCACCGCCGGTGACCGGATCGAGATCAAGGGCGCCTGGTTTCAGACGCAGGCCGAAGACCTGATCAATCTCGCGGTGAACTTCACCTTCGCCCCCACCTGCTTTGCGCCGCCGTTTTTCGCGCCGTGCTCTGCGGGGACGAGTTTCTCGGAAAACCTCGACAGCGCCGAGCTGGAGGGTTTCGAGATCGCGGCGGCCTATGAAACCGGCCCCTGGGCGCTTTCCGGCGCGCTTTATGAGATCGATGGCGAGAACACCATCACCGGCGAGCCTCTGGGCGCGCTGGCGCCGCTCATGGGCCATGTGAGCGCGCGCTACCAGATTGACGCCGCCCGCCTGACGCTGGGCGCAAGGCTGTCCTTCGCCGGCGAGTTCGACAAGACCAGCGATCCCGGCGCCGAGCGCGACGGCTACGCCGTGCTCGATCTCACCGCCGGCTGGCGGCCGTTTGAAAGCGAGCGCGTGCGCCTCGATGTCGGCGTCGAGAATGTGTTCGACGAAGACTATGAGCGCGTCTTCGCCGGCGTCTCCGAAGCTGGCCGCTCGGTGCGCCTCGACCTCACCTGGACCGGCGGCTGGTAGGGCGCCTGCGATCCGGCGATTGGGTCCCGGCTCCGCGCGCCCGCCGGGCCGTGCCGGGGCCAGAAGATGGGTATGAGCGTTTTGCTGAACGGCTTAGCGCTCTGCAAACGCGCTCACCCCATCTGGAAGCGCCGCCGCAGAGCGAGCGCGAACAAGAAGAGAAGCGGAAGCGCGCAGAGGCGGTGGATCAGCCGCAGCGCAGAAAACGCCGCCGCCCAGCCGTCGCCCTTCTCCTGCAAACGCATGGCCCAGGGGTGGTGACGGATCGGATTGGCCACAGGCGCAAGACTGATCTCGGCGGCGAAGACGAGCGGGCCGGCGAGCGGCGCCACCGGTCGCAGGTCGCGCTCGACCTTGTATCGCGATACCGCCGCAATAGCGCGGACCCACACGAACGCGTGGCGATCTTGCGGACGGACCCGCCAGGAGTCTTGTGCTTGGCTGGCCAACCCGGCCCGTTCCGCCTCGGGCAGAACGCCCGCCGCCGCGCCGAGCGCTGCATAGCCAGTAAAGGCAAGCACCCACACCACAGCGAGCACCCGCAGCGGCTGCAGCACGCTGGCGCCGTAATCAGCGAGGGCGCCGTACGCCCACGCCGCCCAGATCTCCCAGCGTTTCACGTCTTTGTCGGTCTTTGGATCGCGCGCCTGGCGCGCCCGCAGCTCCAGCGCGAAGAAGCGCTGCTCGTCCAGATGCGCGCCCTGCTGGCGCATAAGGAGTTTCAGGCGGCGGTAGGCGCGCTCGAATTCGGGGGCGTCTTTGGCGGCGTTGGCGCGGACGGTCTTAACGTCCGGCGTCGCGCCTTGGGCGTGCGATGGGCGGAAGCGCCCGCCGGGAACGGGATTGGCGGCCTTCCAGGCGAGGGGATTGCGCGCGACATAGGCGTCGAAAGCGTCCGCCGCCGACATCCAAAGCGCTTTCCGAACGCGGTCGGCGACGGACGGGGCGCCGTCCCCGTCTGCAGCTCTGTCGCGTTGGTCGGCCTTCTTCGAGCGCCATGCCGCCAACTCTGCGGTTGTCGGCGCAGCGCCGAATCCGGGACGGGATGCGAGCCGCGCGGCGAGCTTGATCCAGCTCAGCGCCGGCCACCGCGGTGCATACCCGAAATTCGCATTTTGCCAGATCACGCCATCGTGGAGCTCGGCCTGATACATGTCCAGCGGGCCGTGGAAGGCGGCCTTTGTGAAATCGGGCTGCTGACCGAACACCCGGTCGTGAAACTGCAAGCGTCCCAGCGCGAGGCCGTCATTGAACACCAACCTTGGAAACGCGCCGGTCTCCCGCCGCGCCGCGCCATCGGACATGATCAGGGCATAGTCGGCGTTTGAATAGTTCGGTTTCTTATCGCGCAAATACTCCAGCGCGTGCGCCTGACCGCCTTTTGACAATCGCCCTGCCGGCAAGGCGGGCGGCGAGCCCCTTTGAAAATTAGCGCCTCGCAGGAAGCTTGCGCTTTCGAAGTCGGCGTACTCGGCGAAGCTTGCGCTATTGAACCAGGCGTTCCCGGCGAAGCTTGCGCTTTCGAACCAGGCGTACTCGGCGAAGCTTGCGCTATTGAAGCTGGCGTTCCCGGCGAAGCTTGCGCTATTGAAGCTGGCGTTCCGGGCGAAGCTTGCGCTATTGAACCAGGCGTTCCCGGCGAAGCTTGCGCTATTGAACCAGGCGTACTCGGCGAAGCTTGCGCTATTGAAGCTGGCGTTCCCGGCGAAGCTTGCGCTATTGAAGCTGGCGTTCCCGGCGAAGCTTGCGCTATTGAAGCTGGCGTTCCCGGCGAAGCTTGCGCTTTCGAACCAGGCGTCCCCGGCGAAGCTTGCGCTAATGAAGCCGGCGTCCCCGGCGAAGCGGGCATTATCGAAATGCGCGGCGGGGCCGAAACTGCTTTCTCCATAAATGGCGCGAGCCAGATGGACGCTTCGCCGCGCCGACAGGTGGATCGGACTCGCGTCATCCTCACGCAGGGTGGGAAGGGTTGTGCACGCCGCCCCGTCAAGCTGGGCGCGCCGGTCGGGCCCCTTGGCGTTGCCGAGTATGTCGACCTCGGTCTCCGCCGCTTCCTCCAGACGCGCCGACAGGAGAGAGTCGAGCTTCGCCCAGGCCTCCGCGCTTTCTGAACCCGCGTCAGCCCTCACCCAAGCTTTGAACCAACGCGCCTGCGCCGCGGCATCCACCGCCTTGCCCGGCCTCGGTCCCGGTGGGACGTGGACGATGTGCCAGGTCCGCCCGTCGGGCGTCTCTACTCCCTCGAGGAGTTCACCGGCGCGCCTCAGCGCCGTCTTGCTGCGCAGCCGCCAGTCATTCCCCGGATCGGCGCGCCAGTAATCCTGCAAGGTCGCGAGGCGGGTGTCGGCGCCGTCCGGCGCCTCATCCGCCGGCACGCACTGCGCCTGGTCGATAACGACCCAGCCCCGCCACGGATGGACCGGTTCGTCGTCCTTATCCAGCCGCGCCAGGGCGTCCCAGGAATAGTCTTCCTCGAACCAATCGCGCCACCAGTCCGGATCGCGGTCGATATCGGTCAGAATCGGTTCGGCCACCCGCGCGCCCCGTACAGCCCCAGCGTGCTGAGAAGGGGAGCCGGTTCGTGCGGGCGGGTCAATGGGGTTTGGCCGATGGGGTGTTTTATCGTCTGGGAGGCCCCGGCTCGGCGCGGCGTCGCCGCTTGGCCGGGGATTCAGCAATCGTGTCGCCCCACACCCCTTAAGGGCTTGCCGGAATGAGGATGAGCTCGGTCTGGCGGCCGTCGAGATAGCGCACGGTTTCGCCGTCAAAGACGGCGTTCTTCTCCGAACGGAAATCGACCCTTTGTCCGTCCCATTCAGGCACTGCGCCATAGGAGGTCAGCTCGACCGACCAGGCGGTGTCCGGACGGATCGCTCCGGCGCCGCGCGGATCGGCCTCCTGATTGTCCCAGAAGCCGATCGCCGGCCCGGCCCCGTGGCCGTGCAGCCCGATGGGGTGGCTGTAGATGGAGGGGTCGAGCCCCTCTGCGATCGCCCGCTCGCGCGCCCGCGCCAGCACCGCATTGCCGCTGTCGCCGGTCTGAAATTCCTCCAGCAGGATGTCCTGCACGCGGTTGGTGGCGGCGAGGCCGCGCACCAGGCCGACCGGGGCCTCGGTCTCGCCGGGTTTGAGCACATAGGCGAGCTGCTGGGTGTCGGTGTTGAGCCTCAGATAAGTGAGCCCGAAATCGGTCCACAGAAGGTCGCCGGGCTCGATCACCACATCGCCGCTCAACATCCTGTCCGCGCCTTCGCGCTGAATCCCCACCGACGGGTGGAACCAGAGCGCCACGCCCAGCCGCAAGGCCTCTTCGCGGTACCACCAGACCACGTCGTCGGCCGTGGTCTCGCCCGGCGTGATCACTTCGCTTGAGAAGGCGCGCGCCATGATGTCATGGGCGAGGCGCACCACGCCTGGATAAAGCGCCAGCTCCGGCTCGGTGCGGGTCTCCAGCCAGCGGATGGCGAGGCCTTCTCCGGACACCAGACGGTCGCGGTGATGGGCGGGCAGGGCGGCGGTCATGGCGCGGTGCTGGCTCAGCGTCATGCCGTCGGCGAAGGCGGTGAGATCAGACGTGTTGAAAGCGATGCGGGCGGGATCGCGCGCGGCGATGATGTCGGCCACGGCGCGCCACTGGTCGGGCTCCACATCGGGATCCCAGGCCGGTTCAAACAGCCCGCCCATGGCGTAGCGGCTCACTGTCAGGCGCTCCACCGGCTGACCCTCGCCGGGATCAAAGAAGATCAAAATGGTGCGCCGGCGCGCCGCCATGCTGCGTGCGTCCAGCATGCTGGCGACCACGGGCTCCTCGAAATACTCGCGCGCCATGAGGATCCACATGTCGACGCCCTCGGCGGCCATGATCTCAGGGATCAGCGTCTCCAGGCGATGCTGAAGAATCCGGTCGATCACATCGGCCCGCTCGCGCAGGGGCAGGATGTCCGGCGCGCCGGGCCCGGCCTCAGCCTGGGCCGCCTGCGTGGCGCCCGCGGCGGGGGCCGGGAGCGCGCTCAGAAAAAGCAGCGCTGCGACCGCGCCGGTCCAGCGCCCGAAATCCATGTGCATGGCTTACAGCCTCCCGTGTCGGTGAGGCCTTTTAGAGTATAGGGGCGCTCAAACAGGGCAAGCCTGGCCGCGCCGAGCCGCCCGCCCAGACTCATCGCTCCCGACTGCTTTAGGCGGCTAGAGAGGGCAGCCAGAAGAGCATGGCGGCGCCGACCACGCCTATTCCGGTCACGCCGGCCGCGCCGAAGACAAGGCCTGCCACGCCATATCGCAAGCCGGCGGCGCCCATTTCGCGGGTGCGCAAATAGAGCTCCAGCACGACCAGAGGCAAGACGTAAGAGCCAAGCGCGAGCGCGTAATCAACCGGTCCGTTCAGCATTGGGCCGACGCCGGGCATGGCGCCGTCTGTGACGAGGAACCAGAAGCCGTAACCGACGCGGAAGAACCACACCCCGCTGGCCACCATGAACAGGCGCAACGCCCAGCGATGGTGGATGGCGAACTGACGCTTGAGCGCATGGCGCACCACAAGGACAGCGAAGATGATGATCAGCACGGCGTTGATCGAGATCGTGATCTCGTTGAACAGGCCCGCCATGCCCCGCGCCCAGGTCATATAAAGTCCACCCAGGCTGATCAGAACAGCCGTCACCGTGAACACACGTCCGTTCCAGCGGTGGAAGCGCGCGAAGTTTTTTCGAATTGACGGAATGAATTGAAGCGGGCCACCGACACAAATGATGAAGGCGAGCAGCATGTGGGTGAGGACGTTCAGATTGCCTGCAAAATCGCCGTCCACGATGCCCACGATGAGGCGGCGCGTCCACGCGTCCCAATCGCCTTCCAGCGCGTTGCCGCCATAAAATGCGAAGATATATGCGGCGAAGGCGAACTGCCCCAGCGCGGCGATCGTAAACCAGCTGATCGCCGAGGCCTTTAAGACGCCGTGCCCGGGGCGGGCGGCGGCGTGAAACTCTGCCGTGTTTGAAACCATGATCGTCTCTCCAACCAAGCTGCTTCGCGCTTTTTTGCGCGTTGCTTCAAGGTTGGAGGGCCTGCTGTGTCCGGTCCCGCCGCTTCCAAAATCGGTCAGAATTGACGTCAAATCGGCGGAAGCCCGGCCAATAATCAACCGCCGATTTCCAAATCGAGAGGTTTCGGGCCATCATTTCGGACAAAGCGTATTCGAACTGCGCCACGCCATCGCACTTTGCGTGCTAGACTCACTGCTCGTGGCGGTTCCTGCCTTGTTTGACTGCGAGATTGACCATGCCCGACTTTGCGACCGTCCAGCTTGTTTGCGCCGTCCTCATGCTTGGCGTCGCTGCTCTGTCCGTCTGGCGCGGCCGCCGGGACGGTCTGGGTTGGGCCTGGGCCGCGTTCTGCACCTCTGCAGCGGCGTCTCTGTCCTTAAAGGCGCTTGGCGCCGATGGGAGCCCCGCGGTCTTTCTTTTGCTGGCGCCGGCCTCGGCGACGTGCGGCGTCGCCTGGCTGCTCGCCCGTGCGCTCTTTCGCGAAGAACGCGCCATCACGGCGGTCCATCTGGGCGTCGTGGCGGTTATCGCCCTGGTCAACCTCAGCCCTTCTGGGGCGTTCGGCGCGATGCTCGGCAATCTTCAAAACCTTCTAGCCTCAACCGTCATCGTACTAACCCTTTGGGAAGCCGTCCGCGGCTGGGCCACCGCGCCGGCGCGCGGGGAAAAGCTCATGCGCGGCGCGTATGTTGGCGTCATCGGGCTGGCAGTGATGGTTGCGGTCGTCTGGCTGGGCGGTCCCGAGGTTGCGCCGGGCCTGAATGAGGCGGTTGAAACAACGGCCTTACTCGCCGTCAGCCTCACCGCAGGTCTGTGTGTGCTTTATCGTCGGCGTCATCCGCTTGCCCCGGCCCACGGGTCTGCAGCAGAATCGGCGTCTCAGCGGGCGCGCCCGGTTGATCCGGAAACGCGCCAGCTTGCGGCACGCCTGGACGCGATGGTGCAAGCCGAGGCGCTTTATCTGAACGGCGATCTGAAAGTGGCCGACCTTGCACGCAAGCTGCAGGTACCGGACTACAAGATTACCCGCGCGATCACCGGGGCGTTGGGGGCGGCGAACTTTAATCAGTACATCAATCGCTTCCGCATCAAGTTCGCCCAGGATCTGATCACTGAAGATCCCGCCCGCTCAATCCTGATCGTCGCATTCGATAGCGGTTTCGCCTCGCTTGGCCCGTTCAATCGGGCCTTCAAGATGATGACCGGGCAGACCCCGCGCGCCTGGCGCGCGACTCTGGTCATGGCGTAACGGCGGCTTAAACCTACGCCCGGCCCACCCCTCACAAATCGTCGCGTTCGGGCAGGAAGATCTCTCGTTTACCCGCGTGATCGGACGGGCCGATCATGCCTTCGTCCTCCATGCGCTCAATGAGGCTGGCGGCGCGGTTATAGCCGATCTGGAGGCGGCGCTGGATATAGCTGGTGGAGGCCTTGCGGTCGCGGGCGACCACGGCCACCGCCTGGTCGAACAGATCGTCGCCGGAGCCTTCGCCGCCGCCGAACATGTCGCCGGCGCCGCCCTCGTCATCGGTGTCTTCGGTGACCGCGTCGAGATATTCCGGCGTGCCCTGTTCTTTCAGGAACGCCGCCACGTCCTCCACCTCGGTGTCGGAGACGAAGGGGCCGTGCAGGCGCCGGATGCGGCCGCCGCCGGCCATGTACAGAAGGTCGCCCATGCCCAGGAGTTGTTCAGCGCCCTGCTCGCCCAGAATGGTGCGCGAATCGATCTTGGAGGTCACCTGATAGCTGATGCGCGTGGGGAAGTTCGCCTTGATCGTGCCGGTGATCACGTCCACCGAGGGGCGCTGGGTGGCCATGATCAGGTGGATGCCGGCGGCGCGCGCCATCTGGGCCAGGCGCTGGATGGCGCCCTCGATGTCCTTGCCGGCGACCATCATCAGGTCGGCCATCTCGTCGATCACCACGACGATATAGGGCATGTGAGCGGGCTCGATGATCTCGGTCTCGTAGACCGGCTCGCCGCTTTCCTTGTCGAAGCCGGTCTGGACCGTGCGGCTCAGCACGTCGTCGGCCTCGCGCGCGGCGCGGGCTTTCTCGTTGAAGCCCTTCATGTTGCGCACGCCCACCTTGGACATTTTCAGATAGCGCGACTCCATCTCGCGCACCGTCCATTTCAACGCCGCGACGGCCTTGCGCGGGTCGGTGACCACCGGGCTTAGAAGGTGGGGAATGCCGTCATAGACCGACAGCTCCAGCATTTTTGGGTCGATCATGATCATGCGGCATTCTTCCGGCGGCAGCCGGTAAAGGAGCGACAGGATCATGGCGTTCACGCCCACCGACTTGCCCGAGCCGGTGGTGCCGGCGATGAGCAGGTGAGGCATTTTCGCAAGGTCGGCGGTGAACGGTTCGCCGCCGATGGTCTCGCCCAGCGCCATGGGAAGGTCGGCCTTGGCGGCTTCAAAATTCTTCGAGGCGAGAAGCGCGCGCAGGAACACCGTCTCACGGCTCTGATTGGGCAGTTCGATGCCGATGGCGTTGCGGCCCGGCACCACGGCCACCCGGCAGGCCACCGCCGCCATGGAGCGCGCGATATCGTCGGCGAGATTGATCACCCGGCTGGTCTTCACACCCGGCGCGGGCTCCAGCTCATAAAGCGTCACCACCGGGCCGGGGCGGACATGCACCACATCGCCCTTGACCCCGAAATCAGCCAGTACGCCGGCCAAGAGCTCCGCGTTCTGGGCCATGGCGTCGGAATCCACCACGTCGGCGCGCGGCGGGGCCGGCGACAGAAGATCCAGGCGCGGCAGGTCAAAACCGTCCGAGTCTGCAAACGGCAGGGCGCCCTGAGCCTCGCGCGCTTCGCGGTCGGAGGGTTTGGCGCTGCGCTTCTGGGCGACCTTGGGCGACGCGCGCCGATCTGCGGCGGCGGCCGGCGGGGCGGGGGTCTTGCGCTCCATGGGGCCGGGATCGCCCCGCTCCGCCCGGGCGGCTTTTGCGCTGGGCTCGTCGCGGCCGGCCCGCCGGGCGCGCTTCAGGAAGCCCGGCGCGGTCGCGGCGCTGCCGTCGGGTTCCAGCTCTTGCGCCGCTTCGCGCTCGTCCTTGCGCCAGGGGCGCGGAGCGTTGCGGGTGAGCTGGTCGATCCAGACGCGCACCGTGGCCCAGGCGAGCTGGGCGGCCTCCTGAGCGGCGGCGATGTCTGTGAGGCGCAAGCCAAAGCAGAAGAACACCCCGAAAACCGCCAGCATCAGGCCCAGTGAGGCGGCCAGAAACACCGGGCCGGGCAGGATCGCGCCGATCAGTCCGGCGACCAGCGCCAGCATGCGGTCGCCCAGGAGCCCGCCGAGCCCGGCCGCGAACGGCCAGCCCACCGGCATGGGCAAAGCGCTGACCGCCATGGCGAAGCCGGTGACGCCCAGCGCGCCCGCGGTGAGGCGGAACAGGCCCAGCCAGACGCCGCGCCGGCGCGGGCCACGCACCACCAAAATGAGGCCCCAGGCGATCAGCGCCAGGGCGGCTGCAGCGCCCGACCAGCCCAGCGTTTGCAGGATGAGATCAGCCGCGATCGCGCCCGGCCCGCCCAGCAGGTTCGCCGCCGGTCCGGTGGTGGCCGCGTTAAGGCTCGGATCCATGGGATCATGGCTGAACACGGCGATAAGCGCGAAGACGCCCGCCACGCACAGCGCCAGCCCGGTGGCGCGCGTGCGGGCGCGAGCGATCACCCCCGGGGGGGCGGTGATGATCTCGTCGGACGAAGAGAGGGGGGCGGCGCTTGCGGACATGGAGGGCAGAATGGCGCCCAGAGTCTTCAAATGGGGTAAACGCCGATTAACCGGTTCAGCGTCAGCGGCGGGTTTTTTCGCCCGCTCCCGGTTTTGCCGCCGGAGGCGGCGCCTCCGGCCCACCGGTGAAGCGCGGCTTGCCCGCCACCACGGCGCGATCCTCGCCTCTGGCCGGATAGATCAGTGAGAGCGTGGAGCCCAGCGTGTAGTAGGAGCGCAAAAAGCGGAAACCCATATAGAGCGGCAACACCCACAGAAGATCCAGCCGGCGCCAGACCAGCAGCACGGTGATCGCCAGGATGAACGGCATGCCCAGCACCACCGCCACCACCGTGGCGAAGCCCGGGTGCGCATAGACGCCGCCGAACAGGGTGAACACCAGGATTCCGTAGATCAGGAGCGGCGCCATCATCGCCCGCCGCGCGCCGTTCAGAAGCGTGAAGGGCAGCACCAGGCAGCCGATGATCGAGCCGTTCTTGAACAGCACCGAGCGGTTATGGGCGGTGACATGGTAGAGCGAGCGAAACCAGCGGGTGCGCTGTTCCCGCAGGAACGCCACCGTGTCCGGCGTCTCGGTGTAGAATTTCGCCTTCGGGTCCGAGACGTTGCGATAGCCCAGCGAGGCCATGGCCAGCGTGATGTCGGTGTCCTCGCCGTTCATGCCCTCCACAAAGCCGCCGGCCTCGTCCAGGCCCGCCTTGCGGTAGATCACAAACATGCCGGGCAGGCCGAAAATCCCGCCGAACGCGCCGAAGCTCACCTGTACGAAGCCATGGCGCAGGAGCACTTCGATGGCGCGTACTTTCGACAACAGGCCCTCGTCTTCGTGGGGCATGGGCAGGCCGCCCACGGCGCCCACCTTGGCGTTGGCGAAATGGCGCATGGCGACGTGGATGGCGTCCGGCCCGATGGTGGTGTCGGCGTCGATGCGCACGACGAACTCTTCCTCGATCAGATCGAGACCGCGATTGAGGGCGCGCGCCTTTCCCGGGACTCTCGACACGTCGACGGTGTAGCCGGTGATGTGGCGCGCCGTGCCCAGCGTCGCTTCGGCCAGCCTGGCGGTTTCGTCGGTGGAGTTGTTCTCCATCACAATGACGCGCACCTTGCCGTTATAGCGCTTGGCCGCCGCGTCCACCGCCATCAGGGTTTCGCGGATCTGGTGGGCCTCGTTGTGGGCCGGAATCAGCACCGCCACCGGCGGGGCGAAGGCCCGGCGCCGCGAAAGAATATTGCGCAGCCAGCCGATCACGGCGAGCTGGCCGGTCATCACCTGCTGGGCCAGGAACACGCCCGGGCCCAGGCCGCCCAGAAGGGCGATGGAGCGGAAATAATCAGACTGGGCCTCGTAGACAGTGGCCACCACGATGGCTGTCACCGCCGCGATCAGGCCCGCCGCGATCACCAGAGCGTATTCATAAAACTTGCCGGTGCGCCGGTTCGGCGTGCCGGAATCCACCGGCAGGCGGGCGTTGCGGATCAGCGTGTGGGGAAAGATCGCCAGCCCCGCCATGCCGACCAGGAATTGCTGGAAATGGATCGGCCAGGTCGCCGCGGCGTAGCGCCAGCTCGCCCAGCTGGCCATGTCCACGATGGCGCAGGCGATGGCGAATTTGAGGATGAAGAGGAGCGCGAGCTTCATCTTGCCGCCCGGCGTCGCGTAGGCGAAGAGCGCATAGGTGAGGAAAAAGCCCAGAAGGAAGGTGCGCACCGGCAGCACCGCGTTCAGCCTGTCGGCGGAGAACCCCACGAAGTCGCGGGGAATCTCCAGCCCGATGGCGAAGCGCGACACTTCCGGGATCGCCAGCAACGCCGCGCTGATCAGCGCGAACACCACCAGCGCCGCATCCTGAACGATGCGCGGCCGGGCGATGGAGACGCCCTTGGGCGCGGAATCCACCGAGCGGAAGAAATCCTGGCGCCGGCCCATCGTATCGAAATCGGCGCGCCCGATCCGGCCTTCGCCGGCCGGGGCGTCGGTGATGGGCGGCGGAGCAGGGGCCGGGGTTGGGGGCTCGGGGCCGCGAAGAAGCGCCTTGAAGATGTCAGCCCCTGACTGCTCCGCCGGCTTTGACGCCCGCGCCGATTGCGGGCGCGGGGGCGCCGGGGGCGCGTCCTGGACCGGGGGTCCGCCGTGCTTGGAATCGTCGCCCATCGTCTCGCCTGAACCGCCGTGCCTGAAAATCGCCCTGATTGGGCCGCGCCGCCGCCGCAGACTGACCGGTATGTCTGCGTTAAGGAATGGTTTACTGTTAAATGCGGCGTCAATTGGGTCCAGACCTGATTTCCGGCGCCGCTGTACGCTCAAGGGGGGACGCCATGGCGTTTTCGTATCGCATCGCGTCTTTGCCGGCCGCGGGCCTGGCCGCCTGTTCGCTCAGCGTCTTCGCCGGCGCGGCCCAGGCGCAGGAGCCCCGCTTTGAACTGCGGTCGGAAAACATGATCGCACGCAGCGATCCGTTTTCACCCGACGACGAGCTCCTGAGCCCGCTGGGCGCCGCGTTTGATCTGGAGACCGGGCTGGATTCCAACACCTGGGCGAGCTGGGTGCGGCCGCTGGAAGGGCGCAAGGTGGTGCGCGTTCAAGGCCAGGTGCGCGCGCGCACCTATTTTGACCGCGACGAGCTGAACTCGCTGCTGCTCACCCCGCGGGTGCAGTACTGGGATACGTTTGCTCAAAACCGGGTGCAGATCCGCCTGTCGGGCCAGGTCAGCGTGCTCAGCCGCGACGGCGGCCAGCAATGGACCCGTCCCGAGGCTGAAGCCCAGCTGCGCTATCGCCCCGCCGGCGACCGGTCGCTGGAGACCGTCGCGCGGGTGCGCGTCACGCAGTATGATTTTGACCGGGCCGGGCTTGATGGTCTCGACAGCGACCGGGTCCGTGTCGGGGTTGAGCAATTCTTCCGCTTTGAAGACGAGCGCGCAGAACTGCGCCTGTCGGCCTTCCATGAAAGCGCGGATGCGAAAGACGATGCGTTCAGCTTCGACGAGGTGCGCACCAGCGCCGAGCTGACTTTCCGGCCTGACGAAAAGACGTCGCTGTCGCTACTCGCTGACTATCGCGACCGCGATTACGACGCGGACTTCTCGGCTGCGTTTCCCGAGCCGCGCGCCGATCAGCGCTTCATCGCTGAAGCGCGCGTGGAGCGTCAGGTGTCGGAGCGCCTCACAGCCTTCGTTTCGAGCGGGTATCTGGAGAATGCGTCGAACATCTCGATCCGCGATTATGACGGCGTGACGTTCCAGCTGGGCTTCAGGCTGACGCTCTAGCTGAACCGATTATGAACGGGGCGGTCATGAATTGACCACATGACTGCCTGTTCTTGGTCTGAAAGCGTCACGGAAGAGACTTATTGGGCTGGCACATCCAGTAAGGTGAATGAACCGTAAAGGTTTTGGCGGGGCGCTTCGGCCCCGGGGGCAAGGGGCTCGACCCATGAAGACGAATAAAGAATATACACGCCGTTTTCCGTGGTTCTCGGCCTCGCTTGGCATCGTCGCGCTCGCCAGCGTGGCGACGCTCTTTGTTTCCGGCCAGCTGAACGCCGGCCAGGGCGAGTTCGGCCTGTTCGTCACCCGCACTCTGTCCAACATCACTTCCGCCCAGGCTGATTTCGAGGGCGCAAACCGCCACCAGATCAGCTTTGGCGACGCGGGCGATGATGACGGCCTGATCGTGTCTGGCTTTCCCTCCTACGCCTCCGCCGACCTGGCCATGGTGCGCGATCAGCAACCCGACGCGGTGCGTCTGGTCCTGTCCGGCGAGCAGGATGTCAGCGAGCGCGCGGTCACCGCGCTGCGCGTCACCGTGAACGGTGAACGGGTCATGGAGCGCGTGCTCAGCCCCGGCCGCCGTCAGTTCAACTGGGTGTTCGACCTGACCGAAGAGCTGCGCGACGCCCCTGGCGCCCGCGTGGCGTTCCAGCTGATGGGCGATCTGCCCGAAGGCATCTGCCATAATGACCGCTCCATGGGCGCGGTGATCGCGTTTGATGCGTCCTCCGGTCTGGAGATCGAGCTGCCCGGTCCACTGTCCTCGGTGCGCGACGTGCTGGCCATGACCCCGCGCGATATCATTCTGGCCGTGGATGACAGCCAGGCCTGGTTTGAGCTGGCCGCCCGCATGGGCGCCGATTTCGTGCGCGAAGGCTATCAGGTGGAGATGGTGTCGCTGTCCGACGCCGCAGCCCTGGCGGAGCCGGGCCTGAAAGGTCTGTTCCTGGCGGCCTCTCCCGAGGCGCTGGACCGCGCCGGCTTCAATGTTCTGCGTGAGCGCTCCGAGGCGGGCGCCAGCCTGTGGCGGCGCGCCGGCGCGACGATGATCGCCGTGACCGATCCCGGCCGCTTTGAAACCGCCTACTTCCTCACCAGCGAGCTGGCTTATATCGCCAGCGGAGATGCGGTGGATCCCGTTGTCTTCAACCAGCGTGGAAACCAGGGCGCCTTCGTGTCGCTGGAGCGTTTTGGCGTGGACACCTCGATCCAGCAGATCGTCGACAGCCGCGAATGGCGGTTCGACTATGGGCTGTCCGACCTGCCGGGCGGTCTCCTGCCCGAGGCTTTGGCGCTGGACTTGCGCCTGCCGGAAGGCCCGGGCGGCTATACCAATATCGTCCATGTCGAGCTGAACGGTGATTTCATCGATTCCCGACAGCTGCGTCCGGGAACCGATAATCGGTTCGCCGTCGCCCTGCCGCCCGAGCGCCAGGGGCTGAACAATGAAGTCTCCGTCGTGATCCAGCGCCACCGCGAAGACGGCGGCTGCGAGATCAGCCAGCAGCGCTATCCCGTGCAGCTGAGCGCCGATAGCGGCCTGATGTTCGCGCGCGGCGCCGGCGCCGGCGGGTTCACCGCCCTGCCGCCCGCCTTCGCCGACGGTCTGGAAGTGCGCTTGCCCGACGATCTGGACGGGCGCGAGCGCCTGATCGCCGCCCGGGTGACGGCTGAAAGCCTGGCCTATTTCGTTCCGGGCGGCGCACCCATGGATTTCGTGTTCCAGTCAGCCGATGACGGCATCACCGGCCCCGTGGCCGGGCCGTTTCTGGCGGTCAACACCAGCCCGGTGAACGCCGGTGCGCCCTTACGAGTTTACGCCGACCGTCTTGTCATGGACGAGGGTGCAGGCTCAGGGGCCGATGTGCGCTCGCTGTCGAACCTGACGCTGATCCAGGTGGCGCGCGCCGATATCGGCCGCGACGCCGGCGAGCCGATCTATGCGCCGGGTCTCATCGTGCACGCCATCGATGACGCGCCCCGCATTGCAGGCGCGCGTCTGGGCCGTGACTTCGTCGCCATCGTGCACTCGGACGGCGTCGCCGTTTCGCCGGCGCGCGCGTCTGTGGCCGGAGTCTCCGCCGTCCTGCGGTGAGCGTTGAAAAGCAATTAACGTTTCTTCAAGGCGGAGCGGGCGACACCTAATCCTTGTTTCAAGGGAAGGGTCCCGGCGGTGCGCGCCGGGTCGGAACACGATGGATCAAGTCTCGATCGGCGCCGCTGCGGCGCTCAGCGGGGAAGAAGCCTTCATTCTCCAGCTGCGACCGCCTGCGCCGCCCGGCGCGGATGAGGCGGCGCTGGCCGAGAACGTGGATCGGTTCACCGCACTCTACCTCACTGGCGCAGGCCCCGAGCGGGCGCGATTTGCAAGGCTCGCCCCTTTGACCTGGGCGATTGCGGCGAGCCGCTTCGACGCCGAGCAGGTGGAGGCGGTGCGCGCGGACTTGAGCGAGACCCTGTTCGGCTCCGACAATCCCGAGCGCGCCCAGCTCGCCCGGCAACCCGGCGAGCCCCAGGCGGACAATCTGGCCGGCCAGCCCAGCGCCGCCGCCCGCGCCGCATTCGATGACGACAGCGACACGTTCGACATCGATTCCGCCGTGCTTGATCTTGACGACAGCGACGTGTTCGAGGTGGATTCCTGGCGCCCGTCCCAATCGCGCATCGCGCCGGATCGCGACCCTGTTTCGGATGTCCCGGCAGAACAAGACTTTTCCGGTGATCCGTCTGCTGACCTGTCAGCGGATATCTCTGAAGACCAGCGCGGAGATTTCGGCGAGAGCTTTGCCGAAGACCGCCACGATAACGCCGGCTCGAACGCCTCAGGGGATGATGCCGCGCTGGGATTCGAGGAAGATGGCGCGTCCGACCTGCAGGCGCGGGTGGAGGATGATGTACTTGGCGCCCTGGCCGAGCTTGAGCGCGCCTTTGCAAGCGATATCGCCGGCCAGGACGAGGGGCTGGAGCCGCTCTGTGAGAGCGAGGCCGAGAGTGTGGCCGCGCCTGAGAGCGAGAGCCTGGAGGACGAGGCGGACTGGGACGTCGACGCCCACGACGTGTTCGAAAGTGACTCCGGTCCGCCGCCCGCCGAAGTTCCGCTGGATGCCCGCCGCTTTGAAGCCGATCTGGACGCGTTCGAGGCCGCCGCCCGTGGGGCCGCCGGCTTCAATCTGGTCGACGACCCCTTTGGCGAGGCCGACGGTCTCTGGGAGCCCGCCGCCTCCACTGCGGCCGACGCTGACAGGTTTGAGAGCCTCACCGAGGCGCCGGCGCCGCGCAGCGGCGATCTGGCCTCCGAGCTTGCGGCGTTTCGCCAGGAAATGCGCGCCATCGCCGGGGCCATCCCCGGCGCCGGGTCAGGCGAAGCTCTGGATCATTTTCGCGGCGAGCTGGACGCCATCGCCGGCTCCATGGGCCAGCGCATCGACGGCGCCGCCCAGCGCATCGAGGCGGCCGCCGACCGGATCGTGTCGGCTTCGGGCCCGGAAACCGCCGACCGGTTCGACGGCGCGGCCGACCGCGCCGAGCGCAGCGCCGCACTCATGGAGGCGAGCGTTCAGGATGCGGTCAGGGCGCTGAAGGCCGTCCTGGACGCGGCCGCCGACCCCGGTCGTGAGGCTGTGGCCGGCATGTGATCGCCAGCCGGAGCGTTCGCGCCGATTAGCGCTATTCATGACGAAATTGTAATGTTACGCTTCCCTCAGTCAGTCTGGGGAGGCGACCATGGTTCGTATGATTTCAGGAGTTTGTGCGCTCGGCCTTTTGGCAGGGACGTATTTTGTCTGCCCGCAAGCGCTCCAGGAGCGGGTCAATGCGGCGCTCAGTCCATCGCCGGACACCATCGCCCAGGTGCGCGCCGGTCTGGATTCCATCACCGACCAGCTGCACGGCCCCGGCGAGCTGACCCCCGACACCCGCCTCTAGATATCACCCCCGCTTCGGCGGCCAGGGGATGAAGGGCGAGACCCGCTTCACATAGTCCGCATAGCCGGGCCTTGATTGATGAAGCCCGCGCTCCAGCATCGGTGCGCCGGACCATTTCACCAGCGTGAACGTGACAAACACCGGCCCGGCGATCGCGAACAGGCCGGGCGTGGTTTCCGCCGCGATGAGCCAGATTCCCCACCAGGTCAGCGCCTCGCCGAAATAATTGGGATGGCGCGACCAGGCCCACAGACCCGTATCCATGACCTGGCCTTCGGTTCGCGCATCGGCCTTGAACCGCTGCAGCTGCAGATCGGCCAGGGTTTCAAAGCCGATGCCGATCAGCGCCAGCGCGGCGCCGATCGCGGCCAGCGCGGTGAATCCCGGCTCGGGCGAAACCTGGCCCAGCTGGGCCGGCAAGCTCATCACCCACAGGAGCACCGCCTGGGGTGCGAAGACGAAGAGGGCGGTGGTGCGCCCGAACGACCAGCCGCGCTGTTCGCGTGCGCCGGCGAGCAGACCTTCATAGCGGCGGTCCGCACCCTCGCGCCGCCAGCGCAGGAAAAGATGCACGCCCAGGCGCAGGCCCCAGACCAGCACCAGCCCGGCGATCAGCGCCTTGCGCGGCTCCCAGCCGCCGGCGAGCACGAAGCTCGACACCGCCAGTAGCGCAGCGCCGAACGCCCAGAAGGCGTCGACAAAGCTGGGATCGCGATTGATCTGGGCCAGCGTCCAGAGCCCGGCGAACACCGCGCAGATGATCGCCAGATTGACGCCAAGCAAAGCTATACCGTCCATGAAGCCTCCGCTGGTCTTGACCGTGACTTAGCGCACGTCGCCCGCCTTGTCCCGTCCTAGGGTTTCAGCCAGCGCCAGCCCGCGATCGCGGCCAGCATGGCGGCGAGAAAGATGAACACCTCGCCACGCAGGAGCGCCGCCGCGGTGATCGCCGGACCGGGGCAGAAGCCGGCGAGTCCCCAGCCCAGCCCGAACATCGCCGCGCCGCCCAGGAGTTTGGCGTCGATGGCGGTGAGGGTCGGAATCTGGAATTTCGCATCGAACAGCGGGTGGGGCAGACGCAGCACCAGCTTGTAGCCGACGCCCGTGACGATGAGCGCCGCGCCCATGACGAGTGCGAGGCTGGGATCCCACGCCCCGGTGATGTCGAGGAAATTCTGGACCTTGGCCGGATTGATCATGCCGGAGACGATGAGGCCGGTCCCGAAGATCAGGCCGGCGAGCAGGCTGGTGAGAAGACGGGTCATGGCTTTAACCTTCCTAAAACACGTGCCGGACGAGGAAGACGGCGGCCGCGCCGCTCGCCATGAAGGTGAGCGTCGCTGCGACGCCGCGCGGGGAGAGGCGGGAGACGCCGCACACGCCGTGCCCCGAGGTGCAGCCGGACCCCATTTGTGTGCCGACGCCCACCAGCAGCCCGGCGGCGATGAGCAGCGGGGTGGAGGCCGGGATCGTCACCTCGATGGCGGGGCCGAACGCCATGTAGAGCACCGGCGCCAGCACCAGCCCGGCGATGAAGGCGGCGCGCCAGGCGCGTTCGTCGCCGCTCTGACGCGGCGCGATCAGCCCGCCGACAACCCCGGAAATGCCCGCGATGCGGCCATTGCCGGCCATGAGGATTACAGCGGCGAGCCCGATGAGGGCCCCGCCGATGGTAGCGGAAACGGGTGTGAACTCAGTTGCGTAGCCCATCATGTCCTCTTCGCCGCAGTCAGCGCTGCGACTTGATCCGGGGTAAAATGCGACATTCTGAGCATGGATGTCTTGCGGCTGTCCGCGTTCAGTGCTCGTGATGCAGTTTTCTATTTATCAATTATCGAAAGTGATATATATAGAGATCAAGCGCAAGAGGCGCTCGCACAAAAGGCCGCATTCAAAACCGCAAGGAGGCGCCCATGAAAATAGAGATGGATATCGACGAGCTGCGCGACCGGGCCGATGAGGTCTCCGGCACGCTCAAGCTTTTGTCCCATCCCAACCGGCTTCTGGTGGCCTGCGAGCTGATGGAGGGTGAGCGTTCGGTCTCCCAGATCGAGGCGCGCACCGGGGTCCGTCAGCCCAATCTGTCCCGCGACCTCGCCCGCCTGCGCGCCGAAGGCCTGGTGACCGCACGCCGGGAGGCCAAGCAGGTCTTCTATGCGCTGAAGGGCGAGCGCATGCATAAACTCATGACCGCGCTGTGCGCGGCCTTCGGACCGGACGCCGACGCGCCGGCCGCAGACTAGGAAACGGAGGGTCCCATGACCGCCACCGCCGCCACACCCGACGTGAAGACCTTCTTTGACGAGGAGACCTTCACATTCTCTCACATAGTCTCCGACCTGGAGACCAAGCGCGCCGCAATAGTGGATTCGGTGCTCAATTATGACCCCAAATCCGGGCGCACCGCCAAGACCAGCGCCGACGAGATCATCGCCTACGTGCATGAACACGGTCTGACCGTGGACTGGATCCTGGAGACCCATGTGCACGCCGACCATCTGTCGGCTGCGCCCTATCTGAAGGAAAAGCTCGGCGGCAAGCTGGCCATCGGCTCCAACATCAAGACCGTGCAGGACGTGTTCGGCAAGGTGTTCAACGCCGGGACCGAGTTTGCGCGCGACGGCTCCCAGTTCGATCATCTGTTCGAGGACGGAGAGCAGTTCGCCGTTGGCGCGATCCAGGCCAAGGCGATGCATACGCCCGGCCACACCCCGGCCTGCATGACCTATGTGATCGGCGGCGCCGCCTTTGTCGGCGACACGATCTTCATGCCCGATTACGGCACCGCGCGCTGCGATTTCCCGGGTGGCGACGCCCGCGAGCTTTATCGCTCGATCCAGAAGATCTTCGCCCTGCCCGACGAGACGAAGCTTTACCTGTGCCACGACTACAAGGCGCCGGGCCGCGACGAGTACGCCTTCCTCACCACGGTGGGCGAGGAGAAGGCGAATAACATCCATGTCCATGACGGGGTGAGCGAGGACGAGTTCGTCGCCATGCGCGCCGCCCGCGACGCGACGCTCGCCATGCCGGTTCTGATCCTGCCCAGCGTGCAGGTGAACATGCGCGCCGGAGAGTTGCCGCCCGCCGAGGACAACGGTGTGCGCTACATGAAGCTGCCCATCGACGCTCTCTAAGCCTGACGACATCCGCCCCGGCGGCTCAGCCGCCAGGGGCGCTCACGCCCTCGGAGGACACGTCATGGACCTGAAACAGATTTCGCCGTTTTTCACCGCCGCCACTCAGCTCACCCCCGCCGATGTGGAGACCGCCGCCAGCGCGGGGTTCAAGGCGATCATCAATAACCGTCCCGACGGCGAGGACGAGGACCAGCCGGCCTCCGCCGAGATCGAGGCCGCCGCAGCCGCGTCCGGGCTCGAGTACCACCATATCCCGGTGACGGGCGGCCAGATCGCCGACGCCGACATCGAGCGTTTCACCGAGGCGATGAGCGAAACGACCGGGCCTGTTCTGGGCTTCTGCCGAACCGGTACGCGTTCGGCGATGGTCTGGGCGTTGAGCGAGGCTCGCCATACCGACGCCGAGGCGCTGATCAGCGGGGCCGGGGCGGCGGGCTATGATCTCTCTGGTCTGAAGCCGCGCCTTGAGGCCCGGCGGCAAAGCCAGGCGAAGGCGGGCGGCGAGCCAGACCCTGACCACTCTGCGCGCGCCTTTGACGTGGTGGTGGTCGGCGGGGGCGCCGGCGGCATCTCGGCTGCGGCAAGCCTCCTGAAGCGCCGGCCGGGCCTTTCCGTCGCCATCGTGGAACCGCGCGACGAGCACTACTATCAGCCCGGCTGGACACTGGTGGGCGGGGGCGTGTTCAAGAGCGCCGACACTGCGCGTCCCATGGCCGATCTCATGCCTGAAGGCGCCGACTGGATCCGCGGCGAAGTGAGCCGGTTCGCGCCGGAAAGCCACGAAGTGATCCTGGAAAGCGGACAACGCCTCACCTACAAGGCGCTGATTGCGGCGCCGGGGATCAAGCTGGACTGGGACCAGGTCGATGGGCTCCGTGAGACGCTGGGCAAGAACGGCGTCACCTCCAATTATCTCTTCGAGCTCGCGCCCTACACCTTCAAGCTGGTGCAGGCGACACGAAAGGGCCGGGCGCTCTTCACCCAGCCGCCCATGCCGATCAAGTGCGCCGGCGCGCCGCAAAAGGCGATGTATCTCTCCTGCGACGCCTGGACCCGCGCCGGCGTGCTCAAGGACATCGAGGTGGAGTTTCACAACGCTGGACCGGGCCTGTTCGGCGTCGCCGCCTACGTACCCGCGCTGATGGAGTATGTGGAGCGCTATTCGATCGGTTTGAACTTCGGCTCGAAGCTGGTGGCCGTGGACGGCGACAGCAGGATCGCCTTGTTCGAGACATCTGGCGAGGACGGGCCGACGCGGGTGGAGCGCAGCTTCGACATGCTCCATGTCTGCCCGCCCCAGACCGCGCCGGACTTCGTCAGAGAGAGCCCCCTGGCCGGCGAAGACGGCTGGATCGCGGTGTCCCAGGAAACCCTGCAGCATGCCAAATACCCCGATGTCTTCGCCCTGGGCGATGCGTGCTCGGCGCCGAACGCCAAGACGGCCGCGGCGGTGCGCGCCCAGGCGCCGGTGGTGGCCGAGAACGTGGTCTCCTTCCTCAAGGGCGAGGCGCCGCGCGCGGTCTATACCGGCTACGGCTCCTGCCCACTCACCGTGGAGCGCGGCAAGGTCGTGCTCGCCGAGTTCGGCTATGGCGGCAAGCTGATGCCGACCTTCCCCAAGTGGCTGGTGGACGGAACCCGGCCCACACGCCTTGCCTGGCTCCTGAAAGAGAAGATGCTGCCGACGGTCTATTTCGACGCCATGCTTCGCGGCCGCGAATGGCTGGTGAAGACCGAACCCCGGCCCAAAGGCAAAGACGCATAATCCATGAAAACGCCCGGAATTCTGTCCAGATATCTGCCCGTGCTCGACTGGGGCCGCCGCTATGACGGCGAAAAGTTCGGCGAGGACATGATGGCGGCGGTGATCGTCACCATCATGCTGATCCCCCAGTCGCTGGCGTATGCGCTGCTGGCGGGTCTGCCGCCGGAAGCCGGGCTCTACGCCTCTATCCTGCCTTTGGTGGCCTATGCGATCTTCGGCACCAGCCGGGCGCTGGCGGTGGGCCCGGTGGCGGTGGTCTCGCTGATGACCGCGGCTGCGGTGGGCCAGATCGCCGAGACCGGAACCCTGGGCTACGCCGCCGCGGCGATGAGCCTGGCCTTCCTGTCGGGCCTGTTCCTGCTGGTGATGGGCATGTTCCGCCTGGGCTTTCTGGCGAATTTCCTCTCCCATCCGGTGATCTCCGGCTTCATCACCGCGTCGGGGATCATCATCGCGGCCAGCCAGCTGCGCCACATTCTGGGCGTGGAGGCGCACGGTCATACGCTGGTGGATCTGGGCCTCAGTCTCGGCGCGAACATCACCGATCCGCACTGGCCCACCGTCATCATCGGGGTGAGCGCGGCCGGCTTTCTGTTCTGGGTGCGCTCAGGGCTGAAGCCGCTGCTGCTGCGCATTGGTCTGCCCGCGCGCGCCGCCGACATTCTCACCAAGGCCGGGCCGGTGTTCGCGGTGGCCGCCTCCATCATCGCGGTGACGCTGCTTGATCTGGGGGCCGCGGGCGTCGCGCTGGTGGGCGCGGTGCCCAAGGGCCTGCCGCCCTTCACCGTGCCGAGCGTGGATCTGGAACTCCTGGCCTTGCTCGCCGGGCCGGCGGCGCTGATCTCCATCATCGGCTTTGTGGAGTCGGTCTCGGTCGCCCAGACCCTGGCGGCGAAAAAGCGCGAACGCATCGATCCCGACCAGGAATTGGTGGGTCTGGGCGCGGCGAATCTCTCGGCGGCGTTTTCCGGCGGTTATCCGGTGACCGGCGGCTTTGCGCGCTCGGTGGTGAATTTCGACGCCGGCGCGGCGACGCCCGCAGCGGGCGCCTTCACCGCAGGCGGCATTGCTCTGGCGACACTGTTCCTCACCCCGCTTCTGGCCAATCTGCCGGTGGCGGTGCTGGCCGCGACGATCATCGTGGCGGTCCTCAGCCTTGTGGATCTGCACGCCCTCGTGCGGGCCTGGAATTACTCGCGGGCCGATTTCGCCGCCATGGCCGCCACCATCGCGCTGACCCTCACCATGGGCGTCGAGGCGGGCGTGTCCGCCGGGGTGGTGCTGTCGCTGGCGCTGTTTCTCTATCGCACCAGCCGGCCGCACACCGCGGTGGTGGGCCAGCTGGCCGGCAGTGAGCATTTCCGCAATGTGAAGCGCCACAGCGTCGTCACTTCGCCGCGCATCCTCACCCTGCGCGTGGATGAGGGGCTCTATTTCGCCAATGCGCGCTATCTGGAAGACCAGGTCTACGCGCTGGTGGCCGACCATCCCGACATCGAGCACTTCATCCTGATGTGCCCGGCGGTGAACCAGATCGATCTCTCGGCCCTGGAAAGCCTGGAGGCGATCAATGCGCGCCTGGCTGATTCCGGGGTCACCTTCCACCTGTCGGAGGTGAAGGGGCCGGTGATGGACGCGCTGAAACGTTCGCACTTCCTCGAAGCGCTCACCGGCGAGGTCTTCCTCAGCCAGTACGCCGCGGTCGCGCGACTCGATCCCGACTCGCTCCAAGCTGCGTCCAGGGATGCTGCAGCGCAATAGCGCCAATTCACGCAAACCCTGCCTGCGTCATCTAAAATTCACATATCCGGGCGTCAGCCCTGGCGCCAAAGGCACACCGGCGCAAAGCTGTTGCGCCGCAGGGTGATACAGCGGCCGGGCGGCGGGTCCGCCGAGGCGATAGTGCGCATTATCGCGTCGCCGCGCGGGGTGTCATCGCTGCGTCATCGAAATGCGATCCGGGCGTAACAATCCTCCTGTCTTTTGCGCGTCGATCGATCGCGTCCTGGGTTTTCTGTGGCGCGACATCTTTGAATGTAGCGCCATCAGAAACCTCCCGGGGGGTAATCCATGACGACCGTTTCCAAGTTCAAGCTGTTGCTGGCCGGCGCTTCGTGCGCCGTGATCGCCGCGTGCTCCGGCGCGTCGGTGTCCTCGCCGGGCGAAGAAAACCAGGTTCCCCCGCCCCCTCCGGGCGGCGGCGGCGGCGGCGGCTCCCAGACGGTGTCGCTCCTTCCGTCCGGCGGCTGCCCCTCCGGCACCGCCACCGACACCAACACTTATAACGTCCAGGGCACCGAGTACGACGTCACCGCGTGCCGCCTCACCGGGTCGATCCTCTCCGACGTGGCGCTGACGTCTGACGGCGTCTACTTCCTGGAAGGCCCGGTCTTTGTCGGTCAGGACGCCGGCGCGGCCCCCGGAACATCGGGCCCGACCCTGTCCATTCCCGCCGGCGCGACCGTCGTGGGCGCCTCGGGCGGCGACTATATCGTGGTGTCCCGCGGCGCGAAGATCGAGGCTGTGGGCACGCCCACCAACCCGATCGTGATGACCTCGGTCGCCGACGAGCTTTCAAGCCGTCTGGGTACGGCGCGGACCGGAACCGCCACCAATCGCGGCGAGTGGGGCGGTCTGGTGATCAACGGCCGCGCGCCGATCAACGCCTGCACCGACGGCGCCGCCACCGGCGGAACCGAAAACTGCCAGAAATCGGGTGAAGGCTCTTCCGGCCTGTTCGGCGGCGCCACCGACAACGACGATTCGGGCACGCTGCAATACGTTCAGGTCCGCTTCGCCGGCTTCAACGTGAACAATGAAGACCAGCTCAACGGCATCGCCTTCCAGGGCACCGGCTCGGGCACCACGGTCAGCCACGTCCAGGTTCACAACAACGAGGACGACGGCATCGAGTTCTTCGGCGGTTCGACCAGCGCCAAATACCTCGTGCTCACCGGCATCGCCGACGACTCGCTGGACTACACCGACGGCTGGACGGGCAATGTTCAGTTCGTCGCCGTGCGCCAGGCCGATGATGACGGCGACCAGGGCTTCGAGTTTGACAATAACGGCGACGAGAACGACGCCCTGCCGCGCTCGAACCCCACCATCTTCAACTTCACCCTGCTCGGCTCGCGCCAGTCCACCTCCTCCGACACCGGCATGCTGCTGCGTGAAGGCACGGCGGGCTATTTCGGCAACGGCATCGTGGTGGACTTCAACGAAAACTGCCTCGACGTCGACCAGCCGGCGACCTTCACGCAGGCCAATAGCGGCGACCTGCAGCTGGCTTCGCTGTTCTTCGATTGCGTCGCGGACTTCGCCACCGACGATGACGGGTTTGATGAGGCGGCCTTCTTCGCCAGCCAGCCCAACACCGTCGCCGGCACCAGCTCCATGTCCGGCTTCTTCGCCGGCGCCAACGAGCAGGCTGTCCCCGTCACCGCGCCGCCGGCCAACGGCTTCTTTGATCCGGTCACCCATATCGGCGCCTTCTCGTACGAATCCAACGCAGCCTCCAACTGGGCGCTGGGCTGGACCTTCGGCCTGTTCCCGGAGCCCGAATGCCCCGCCGGCACCTCGGCCACCGGCGAAGTGATCTCCCAGAAGCGCGTCTGCCGGGTCACCGGCACCTACACCACCGATCTGCGCCTGTCGGGCGGCTCTTCGCTGGTGTACGAGCTGTCCGGTCCGGTCTTCATCGGTGAAGACGTGGGCGCGGACGGCAATGGCGGCGACGCCGCGGTCCTGACCATCGATGCGGGCGTGACCCTCATCGGCGCCGCCGGCGCGGACTATCTGGTGATCTCGCGCGGCTCTGAAATCCGCTCCAACGGCACCGCCAACGCGCCGGTCGTGATGACCTCGCGCGCCAGCTTCGCCGGCGCCAACCAGTCGCCCAACGATGACCGCGGCCAGTGGGGCGGCCTTGTGATCAACGGTCGCGCGCCGATCAACGCCTGCACCTCGGGCACCGCGGTCGGCGGCACGGCCGAGTGCGAAAAATCCGGTGAAGGCTCCTCGGGCCTGTTCGGCGGCGCCGTCGCCGACGACAGCTCCGGCTCGCTCTCCTATACCCGCGTCGAATACGCCGGCTTCCGCGTGAACGCCGACGACGAGCTGAACGGCATCGCCTTCCAGGGCACCGGTTCGGGCACGTCGGTGAACTATGTCCAGGTCCACAACAACGAGGACGACGGCATCGAGTTCTTCGGCGGCGCGACCAACGCCAAGTATCTGGTGCTCACCGGCATCGCGGACGACTCGCTGGACTACACCGACGGCTGGATCGGCAATGTTCAGTTCGTCATCGCCCAGCATGCCGCCGACGACGGCGACCAGGGCTTCGAGTTCGACAGCAACGGCGACGATAACGACGCCCTGCCGCGCTCGAACCCGACCATCTCCAACTTCACGCTGATCGGCGTGCGCGGTTCGTCCTCTTCGGACACCGGCATGCTGCTGCGCGAGGGCACGGCGGGCGCCTTCGTCAACGGCATCGTGGTGGACTTCAACGGCGATTGCCTGGACGTGGACCAGACGGCCTCCCATCAGCAGGCTGCAGCCGGCAATCTCACGGTTGCCTCGACCTTCTTCGACTGCCCGGTGAACTTCTCCACCGACGCCGACGGCTTCGACGAGGCGGCCTTCTTCAACGGCGCCGCGCCGTACGCCCAGAACACGAACAACGCCACCGGCACGACCTCGCTGGCCGGGTTCAATTTCGTGACCGACTTCTCGTCGCTGGGCTCCGGCTTCACCGCGAACAACGCCACCGGCGTGGTTCCGGCGGCCGCCGGTCCGGAAGCGGGCGTGACAGTGTTCAACGTGACCACGCTCGGCGCCTTCTTCACCCCCGTGACCTATATCGGCGCGGTCGAGGACGCCAACGACACCTGGTACCAGGGCTGGACGCGGGCCCAGCAGTAAGGGCTGCAGGGGTTCGGCCGCCGGCCGGACCCCATCCGCCTCGCTAAGCGATGCAACCAAATTGGGGATCAATATGAACGGCAATCGCATCGCGCTGACGGCGGCCCTGCTGGCGACCACAAGCTTGGTCCCGCTGGGTTCCGCCCTCGCGCAAGACACCACCACCACCGACGATGTCATCACCGTCCGGTATCAGTACGTTCCCGACGACAAGCGGGTGACCTCCGAGGTCTCCAGCTTCCTCTCAGTGGACGACATCGCCCTGACCGGCGACTCCGACATCGCCTCGGCGCTGGGACGCGTCACCGGCCTGTCCGTTCAGGACGGCCGCTTTGTGATCGTGCGCGGTCTCAATGAGCGTTACTCCAACACGCTGATCAACGGTTCGCCGCTGGCCAGCCCCGAGCCGCTGCGCCGGGCTGTGCCGCTGGATCTGTTCCCGACCAGCCTGATCAGCAATATCCTGGTTCAAAAGACCTTCTCCCCGCGCTTCCCGGGTGAGTTCGGCGGCGGTCTGGTGGAGATTGAAACCACCACCCTGCCCAGTGAGGGCTTCCTCAACATCGGCTTGAGCCTGGCGGCGGACACCGCCACCAACTTCAGCGACGGCCTCACCTATGACGGTGGGAGCTATGACTATACCGGGTTCGGCGACAGCACGCGCGACTGGCCGAGCCAGTTCGACGACATCTTCGCCACCCAGAATATCGGCGCGGCCGAACAGGATCAGATCACCCTGGCCGAAATCGGCCGCGGGCTGGAGAACTCCAAGCTCTGGGTCGTCCAGGAAGACGACATTCCCGGAGATGTGGGCTTCGACATCTCGGCGGGCGACCGCTTTGACTTCGACGGCTTCTCGCTGGGGCTTCTGGCTTCGGCGGGCTACGACAATAGCTGGGAGACCCGGATTGGTCAGCGCGGCAAGGCGCGGGTCGCGGGCGGTCAGCTGTCTCCGCGAACCCTGTTTGACCGCTACCAGACCACCAATACGATTGAGAGCAACGCCATGCTCGGTGCCGGGATCGAAGTCGGCGCCCATGAAGTGCGCGCGCTGGCCTTCGTGCTGCGCTCCACCGACAAGGAAACCCAGATCCTCTCCGGCCGCGACGACGACCGGAATGCGGACCTGCGCATAGACTCCACCGCCTGGTTTGAGCGTCAGGTCTACACCTACCAGCTGTCCGGCGATCATGAGTTCGATCTGGGCATGGACAGCCCGCTGGAGCTGGAATGGCGCGCCTCCACCTCCGACGCGTCGCGGGTCGCCCCCAACGGGCGCGAAGCGACATACGAGGACGAGGATTCCGGGCCCGGCGTGGATTATCGCCTGCTGAACTCCATCGACGGCAATGCGATTACGTTCAGCCGCGTGGACGACGTCACCGATGATCTGGGCTTTGATCTGACCTTGCCGGTGGCTCTGTTCGGCCTCGACTGGGAATGGTCGGCCGGCTACGCCACCATGACCAAGGAGCGCACCGCGTTCACTCGTGAGTTCGGTTTTGAGGGCTCCATCCCGGCCGACCTGGCCGACAGCCGCATCGACTATATCTTCGCCGATCAGAACATCCTCGACACGCGCTTCCGTCTGCGCGAAGTGGGCGGTGTTCTGACGCCGGAAGCCTATCGCGGCGACCTCAATGTGGACGGCTTCTATATCGGCACCGACGTGGCTCCGACCCAGTTCCTGCGCGCTGCGCTGGGTGTGCGGTTCGAGGACGGCGAGCAGACTGTGGATACGTTCGGCTTCCCGGCCAATCCGGGGCCCAACCCGGTGGAGACGGTGATCTCGGAGGACTACGTCCTGCCGGCGGCCACGCTGACCTGGACCTTCGCCGACAATCTTCAGCTCCGCCTCGGCTACTCGCAGACGCTCACCCGCCCGCAGTTCCGCGAGCTGGGCTTTGCGGAGTTCTTCAACACCGAGACCGACGAGCGTTTCCGCGGCAACCCGTATCTCGTGAACACCGAGATCACGAACTACGACGCGCGCCTGGAATACTATTTCGGCCGCGACCAGTTCATCACCGCGGGCGTGTTCCACAAGGAGCTCGACTCCCCGATCGTGGAATACATCCTGCCGGAAGGCGAAACGCTCGCCACCTCGTTCATCAACGCGCCGGAGGCCACGCTCACCGGTTTCGAAATCGAGTATGAGCAGACCTTCGACCTCGCTGATTTTTACGACGGCGAGTTCTGGTCCGACGCCGAGATATTCATCAAGGCGAACTACACCTACACCACGAGCGAAATGTCCGCTGACGGCCAGGTGATCGTGGCCACGCCGCAAGCCGGCCAGCCGCAAGCCACCGTCGAGGACGCGTCCGGTTATATCCGCGACGGCCAGACCCTTCAGGGTCAGTCGGAGCACCTGGCCAACCTGCAGATCGGCTGGCAGGACGATCATCAGCGCACCGCGCTGCTTCTCAACTACACCGGTGAACGCACACGGGCGCTCGCGAACGTCGCGCGCGGCCTGCCCGAAGTGGTCGAGGAGCCGCCCCTGACGCTGGACCTCGTCCACAGCCGCTCGTTCGAGATGCGGGACGGCGGCATGTTCGACGTCCGCTTCGCGGCCCGCAACCTTCTGGGTGAGGACTATGTCGCCACCCAGTCGGCCGACGGAAGCTCCTTCACGGTGGACGCCTACGAGATCGGCACGACCTTCTCGCTGAGCCTGAGCCGCAGCTTCTAGGCTGCGGTCCAAGCACCGCCGGAGACCTTGGGGCGAGCCTTCCTGACGGGAGGTTCGCCCTGCTCCGTCTGAGTGCTTTCCTTTGTATTCGCAACGTGGTTGAACCAAGCTCATGACCTCCGCACAGGCGATCCCCAGCCCGGCCGGGCGCGATGCAGGCCTGCACCGCGCCGCCCGCCTCGGCGCGCGTGGGGCGGAGGTCTTGCTGGTGCTGGTGATCGCCTGGCTGGCGGCGCAGGCGCTCTGGTTCACGCTTTACGGCGCGGAGGCGCGCCGGCTTGAGATCGACACGCGCCTGGCGCGCGGCGGCGGCGGCGATGTCGCGCGCGATCTCTCGTCCCTGCAATCGTTTGACGTCTTCGCCTCGCGCGCCGGCGCGCCGGCGGCGCCCGCCGGAGACGCCCCGGAAACGAGACTCAATCTGGTGCTGCGCGGCGCGCGCACCGGCGCCAGCCCGCAGGACGGCTCGGCCGTCATCGAAAGCCCCGGCCAGGCCCAGCGCGCTCTGCCTGTCGGCGCCGAAATCGCCGACGGGGTCCGGTTGGTGGAGATCTATCCCGACCGGGTGATCATCAATCGCCGCGGCGCGCGCGAGACGCTTTACCTGCGCGAGGAAGCGCGCCGCAACGCCCGCGCCGCCGCCGCGCCGCGCCAGAGCGCGCCGGCGCAAGTCTCCGGCGCCGCCGTGCAGGGCGCCGGCGCTCTGACGGGCGAACCGGATCCGGCGCTCGCCGCCGGGCTCGAGACCGAGGACTGGGTGGATGGTCTGCGCCTGGAGCCGGTGCTCGAGGGCGGCGCCCTGACGGGGCTTCGCGTGCGCGACAATACAAGGCTTGAAGTGCTGCGCGCCGCCGGACTTCTCCGCGGTGACATCATACGATCCGTAAACGGAACGCGGCTGGACGGCGCCGATGCGGCCCGCACCGTGGCCGCCACATTTGAGACCGCCGGGCAAGCCCGGCTCGAGATCGAGCGCGGCGGCGCGCCGGTCGTGCTGACCATACCGCTGAATCCGGGGGGCTGACGCGATGACATTCAAGGGGCGAAACATGATGGTGACCCTGCGCGGCGCGACGGCCGCCCTGATGATCAGTCTGGGCCTGGTCCTGACCCTGGGTCTGTTCGCAGGCCCCGCGTCGGCCCAGGAACGCTCGACGTTGAATTTCCGCGACGCCGAGATCAGCGCGGTGATCGACGACGTGTCGCTGCTCACCGGCTACACCTTCATCGTCGATCCCGACGTGCGCGGTCGGGTCACCATCGCTTCCCAGGCCGCCCTGACGCCGGACGAGGTCTTCCAGGTCTTCCTCTCCACCCTGCGGGTGAACGGCTACGCCGCCGTGCGCACCGCGCCGGGCGTGTTCCAGATCGTGCCCGAGGCCGAAGGCGCGCGCGCCGGCGCCCAGGTCACCCCGGACCGGGAGAACGAGCTCTTCCTCACCACCGTGGTGCGTCTCACCACCGCCAGCGCCCGCGACGCGATCCGGGCGGTGGGCCCGCTTCTGTCGGCGTCGGGCGCGGCCAATGCGGTGGAGGGCTCCAACCTCATCGTGGCGGTGGATTACGCCTCCAATATCGAGGCGATCGAGCAGACGCTGCGGGCCATGGACCGGGACACCTCCACGGTGGAGATGCTGGTCCTGGAGAACATTCCCGCCGAAGACATGGTGGGCATCGTGGAGCGCCTGCGCGCCCGCACCGCCCAGGGCGAGGATGATCGCGCCTTCGCCGTTTCGGTGGCCGCCGTGCCGGCCTCCAACGCGCTTCTCTTGCGCGGCGAGCCGCGCGCGGTGGGCGAGATGATCGCCCTTGCGCGCCGGGTGGATGCGGTGAGCCGGTCCAACCAGTCCTTCCGCGTGATCAATCTCAATCACGCCGAGGGCGCCCAGCTGATCCCGATCCTGGAGCAGTTCGCCGAGACCCTGAGCCAGGTGGGGGGCGAGAGCGCGCGCCGCACTACCATCGCCCACCATGCGCCCACCAACGCGGTGATTATGAACGCCGACCCGGACGTGCTGCGTGAGCTGGAGCAGGTGATCCGCCGCCTCGACGTGCGCCGGCCCCAGGTCCAGGTGGAGGCCATTGTGGTGGAGATCTCCGACCAGGCCGCGCGCGAGCTTGGCGTGCAGTTCCTCCTGGCTGGAAACGGCGAGGACGCCACCCCCTTCGCCTACACCCGCTACGGCAATCAGCGCTCGCCCGACTTGCTGGCGCTCACCGGCGCGCTGGCGACGGACAGCTTTTCCGGCGATGACGCCGCCACCGGCGACCAGCTCTCCTTACGCAATCTTGCGGTCAGCTCGCTTCTGGGCGCGCGCGGCGGCGCGTTCGGACTGGGCGGCCAGATCGGCGATGACGGCTCTTTGTTCGGGCTCATCGTGAATGCGCTTGAATCCGACACCGAGAGCAATGTCCTCTCCAAGCCCCAGCTCATGGTGCTCGACAATGAAGAGGCGACCCTGCTGGTCGGTCAGCAAATCCCCATCACAACCGGCGAGGCGCTGGGCGCCAACAACGCCAATCCCTTCCGCCAGATCGAACGCCAGGATGTGGGCGTCTCGCTCACCGTGCGCCCGCAGATCAATGTGGGCGACGCGATCCGCCTTCAGATCCGTCAGGAGGTCAGCTCCGTGGCCGGTCCGGTGAGCGCGGACTTTCAGGAGCTGATCACCAATCAGCGCGAGATCGAGACCACGGTCATGGCCGATAACGGCGAGATCATCGTGCTGGGCGGCCTGATCGAGCGCGACGACCAGATCCTCGACGATTCGGTGCCCGGCCTGTCGCGCATTCCGGTGGCGGGGCGGCTGTTCCGCAACGAGTCCCGCTCGCAGGTCCGGCGCAATCTCATGGTTTTCATCCGCCCCACCATCGTGCGCAACGCCGCCGACATGCGCCGGGTGACGCGTGACAGCTATGACTTCGCCGTGGGCGAGCAGATCCGCGCCACCGACGGCGCGTCCAGCCTTGAAGAGATCGTCGATCTCATGCTCGGCGGGGAAGACCCGTTTGATCGCCCGCTGCCTGAAACACCGGCGAGCCCGGGGGAGTAGCGCTTGAAGCCGCTCGCTTACGCCTTCGCCCGTGAAAACGGCATCGCGCTGCAGCCCGGCGAGGCGCCGGTCTTCCTGCTGCGCCAGGGCGCCGATCCGGCCGATCTGATCGAGGCGCGCCGCGCCGCCGGCGCCGCTTTTCCGGTGCGCCAGGTGGACGCGAAGGCCTTCGACACCGCGCTTTCGGACATCTACGCCTTTGACGGTCTGGCCGCCTCCATGAACCAGCAGAGCGCGGAGGAAGGAGAGGCGAGCCTGTCGGAGATCATTTCCGAGATTCCCAAGACCGAAGACCTGCTCGACAGCGCCAGCGACGCGCCGATCATCCGCCTCATCAACGGCCTCATCGCAGAAGCCGTGCGCATGGGCGCCTCGGACGTCCATGTGGAGCCGTTTGAAGAGAAGGTCGCCGTGCGCTTCCGCGTCGACGGCGTGCTGCGCGAGACCGTGTCGCTCTCCGCCCGCCTTGCGCCGCCCTTGATCAGCCGGATCAAGGTCATGGCCCGCCTGGACATCGCCGAAAAGCGCGTGCCCCAGGACGGCCGCCTTACCCTGACGCTGGCGGGCAAGGGCGTGGACGTGCGCGTTTCCACGCTGCCCTCGCGCTATGGCGAGCGGGTGGTGCTGCGCCTTCTGGACAAGGACAGCGCGCGCTTCACGCTGGCGCAGCTGGGCATGGCCGACCAGCAGCTGGCGGACTTCCAGAAGGCGCTGGCCCAGCCCAATGGCGTGGTGCTGGTCACCGGCCCCACCGGGGCGGGCAAGACCACCACGCTCTACGCCGGGCTCAATCTCCTCAACGACCAGACGCGCAACATCCTCACCGTGGAGGACCCGGTGGAGTACGCAGTGGACGGCGTCGGCCAGACCCAGGTGAACGCCAAGGTCGGCATGACCTTCGCCGCGGGCTTGCGCGCCATCCTGCGCCAGGACCCGGACGTGGTGATGGTGGGCGAGATCCGTGACAAGGAGACCGCCGAGATCGCCGTGCAGGCCTCGCTCACCGGCCACCTGGTGCTGTCCACCGTGCACACCAATTCGGCGGTCGCCGCCATCACCCGCCTGCGCGATATGGGCGTGGAGAGCTATCTTCTGGCCTCCACCCTGTCGGCCATCGTCGCCCAGCGCCTGGTGCGCCGGCTCTGCGCCTCCTGCAAGGAGCCCTATGACGCCGACGCCGCCGAACGCCGTATCGTGGAGGCGGGCGAGGACGAGACGGTGACGCTGTACCGGCCCAGGGGCTGCCCGGCCTGCGGCGGCGCGGGCTTCGCGGGCCGGCTCGGCGTTTATGAAGTGGCGCCGGTCGACGACAGGATCCGGGCGCTGATCCATGACGATGCGCGCGAAATCAGCCTCTCCGCCGAGGCGTTCCGGGGCCGCGACACGCTGTGGCGGTCCGGGGTGAAGCTGGCGCGCGCCGGCGAGACCAATCTAGCGGAGGTCATGCGGGTGTGCCGCGAGGACGGCGAGCGCGATGGCGGCGTTTGAATACGAAGCCCTGGACGCGGCGGGCCGCAAGACGCGCGGGCTCCTTTCCGCAGATTCCGAGCAGGCCGCCCGGCGCGAGCTGAGACGGCGCCGCCTGGCGCCGCTGGCCGTGTCGCGCGCCAATTCCGGCGGCGTCGGGGTAGGCGGCGTCGGCGTCGGTGGTGTTCTCAGATCCCTCAACCAGCCCCGGGCGCTGTCGCGGCGCGAGCTCATGGGAACCACCCGCCAGCTCGCCACCCTGATCGGCGCCAACATGCCGGTGGAGGAGGCGGTGGGCCTGGTGGGTGGTCAGGCGGCGAGCCCGGCCATGCGACGCGTCCTCATGGAGGTGCGCGCCAAGGTGGTCGAGGGCGAGCGCCTGTCCGAAGCCATGGCCGCCCATCCGCGCTCCTTTCCCGGCGTCTATCGCGCCATGGTGGCGGCCGGTGAAAGCGCGGGCGGGCTGGGTCTGGTGATGGACCGGCTGGCCGATTATCTCGAACAGGCCGACGCGCTGCAGCGCAAGGTCGGCGCGGCGCTGGTCTATCCCGCCGTGCTCGGCGTGGTGGCGCTGCTGGTGGTGATCGCGCTTCTGGTGGCCATCGTGCCGCGCATCTCGGAGCAATTTGACTCCATGGGTCTGCAGCTGCCGCTGATCACGCGCATCATGATCGGCCTGTCCGATTTTCTGCAGGCGAGCTGGCCGTTCCTGCTGGGCGGCGCGGTGATGCTCGCGCTGGGCGTGACGCTCGCCCTGCGCCGCGAGCCGGTGCGCCGGGCGGCCCATCGTTTACGGCTCTCCACGCCGGTGATCTCGGGCGTTCATCGCAAGGTCGAGGCGGCGCGGTTTGCGCGCACCATGGGCATTCTCGTGGCCTCCGGCGCGGTCCTGCCCGACGCCCTGCGCTCTGCGCGCCGGGCCAGCGGCGATCTCATGGTGCAGGACATGCTCAAGGGCGTGATCGACCAGGTGGAGACCGGCAAGGGCCTCGCCGACGCCCTGCGCGGGGCGCGCTTCTTCCCGCCGATCATGGTCTACATGGTCGCCGCCGGGGAACGCTCGGGCCGCCTGGCGGAGATGTTCGAGCGCGCCGCCGAGCACCTGGAAGGCGATGTGGACGGGCTGGTGACCGCGGGCCTTTCGCTGCTGGAGCCCGGCATCATCCTGACCATGGCCGCCATCGTGGTCACCATCGTCCTGTCCATTCTTCTGCCCATTCTGCAACTCAATACCGCCGTGCTGCTTTAGGCGCGCGGCGAAAAACGGGAGAGTCCCCATGCTGATCCGGCGATATGACGAACAGGCGCTCACCGACCACGAGGCCGGACTGACGCTTATCGAGATCATGGTGGTCGTGGTGATCATCGGGATCCTGGCCACCATCATCGTCATCAATGTGCTGCCCAGCCAGAACCGGGCGATGATCGAGAAGGCCCGCGCCGACGTCAGCCAGCTGGAAAGCGCGCTGGAGATGTACCGGCTCACCTTCAACACCTACCCCACCACCGAGCAGGGCCTTGAGGTGCTCGTCACCGCGCCCGACGACGCGCGCCTGGCCGCGCGCTACCCCGACGGCGGCTTCATCAACCGGCTGCCGCGAGACCCCTGGGACAATGAGTATCAGTACGTGATCCCCGGCGAATACGGCCGCTTCGACATCTGGTCCTTCGGCGCCGACGGACGCGTCGGCGGCGAGGGCGAGGACGCTGATATCGGCAACTGGGATCCGGAACGCGAGCGCTAGGATCACACCCATGCGCTCCGGCTCGTCTCCCACCCTGGAAGCCGGCGTCTCGCTTCTGGAGATGCTGGCGGCGCTCGCCATCGTCGCGGTGATGACCACCGTGGTCGTGGTGATGGCGGACTTTAGCGACAGCCCGGAGGAAGAGGCGGGCGCAAGGCTTGTGCGGTCCCTGGACGAAGCCCGGCGCGAGGCGCTTGTGTCCGGCGAGATCATCGGCTTTTCCGCCGACCCCGACGGGCGCGGGTATCGCTTCTTTCGCCACGGCGAGGACGCCTGGCTGGAGCGCCGCGACCATCCCGCGCTGGAGCCGGTGCGGTTCTCGGATCCCGATCTCTCGCTCTATCTGGACGCTGGCGGCGTGCGCCGCCGCCTCGGCGGTGATCAGGGCGGCGAGACCGGCGCCCGGCCGATCGCGCCGCAGGTCTGGTTTGATCCGGCCGGGTTTGACGATCCCTTCGCCTATCGCCTCACCGGCGCGCGCGGCGGCGCCGGGATTGTTCGCGGCGATGACGGCGGACTGGAGTTTGTTCCCACGCCGGACGAAGCGCAGCCATGAGGCGCGAAGCCGGATTCTCCCTGATCGAGATGCTCGCGGCGCTGGCCGTGCTCGCCATCGCCGGGGTGGCGTTGATGAACGCGCTCACGACCGGATTGCGCGCCGCCACGATGGCTGAAGACGCGACCCTGGCCGGTCTGGCGGCGGAAAACCTGCTCAGCACCGAGATCGCCCAGAGCCGCGGCGCGCCCCTGCGCGACCGGTCCGGCGCCTATGAAATCGCCGGCCGCGCCTATGACTGGCGCATGGAAGTCGCCCCCACGCCGGAGCCGGGCCTGACCCAGATCACCCTGGTGGTGGAAAATGGCGACGGGCGCGAAGCCGCCCGCCTCGTCACCTTCCTGCGCGGGGACCGGTGATGGACCGCGAGGACGGATTCACGCTTCTCGAAGTGCTCGCCGCGGTGGCGGTGTTCGCGCTGGTGAGCGCGATCTCGGTGGGGCTTCTCACCACCGCCCTGCGCGGCAAGGAGCAGACCGAGGCCGCGCTGGCGCGTCTGGAGACAGCCCAGCGGGTGAGCGCGGTCCTCACCGCCGATCTCGGCCAGGTCGTCATGCGCCCGGTGCGCGGCGAGGAGGGGCTTGAAGATCCGCGCGTCTTCGCCGCCGATGCGCGCGGGACCGAGCTGGTGCGCTCGGGCGTGGACGGCATGCGCGAGGTGCTGGTCTTCACCCGCACCGGCTGGGCCAATCCAGGCGCGCTGCAGCCGCGCTCCACCCTGCAGCGCGTGGCCTGGCTCTATGACGGCGAAAGCCTGTGGCGCGAGGCGCGGGCCTATCCCGACGCGGCGCGCGGCGGCGAGGCGCGCCGCCGGCTCATGGCGCAAGGCGTCAGCGATCTGCAGGTGGAGGTGTTTCAAGGCGCCGGCTGGCGCGCGCAGGTGCGCCTGGGCGCCAGCGCGGAAGGTGCGCCGCCGCCCCCCGCAGCCGTGCGCCTGCGCTATCAGCTGGCCAGTGTCGGCGCGCTGGAGCATGTGGCGCTCACCCCAGGCGCGGGAGCGATTCCATGAGGGGCGGGCCCATGAAACAGAGTGAACGCGGCACGGCGCTGATCGCGGCGCTGCTTCTGGTGGCGCTCATGGCCGCGGTGGCGGTCCAGCTCACCGACGTGACCCGTTTTGCCGTGTTTCGCACCGCCCAGATCGACAGCCGGGCCGAGGCCCGCTGGCAGGCGCGCGGCGCGCGCGAGTTTGCTGAAGACGTGCTCGCCCGTTCGATCGTGCAGGAGCGCGAGGTGACCCGGCCCAATGCGCTGTGGCGCCAGGGCCCGCACGTGTTCGAGATCGAGCGCGGGCGCATTTCCGGAATGATCCGCGACGGCAATAACTGTTTCAACATCAATGCCCTGTCTGAAGGCGGCGGTGATGATGAGGAGGCGCAGTCCGGCCGCAGCCGCCAGGAGCGCGCCGAGGCGATGTTTACAAGCCTCACCGATCAGATCGGCCTGCCCGCCGGCGCAGCGCAGCGTTTGAAGAGCCAGATCATCGACTGGATTGACGAGGATGACCGGCCGGAACCCGGCGGGGCGGAGGACGATGTCTACGCTCGCTTTGATCCGCCCTACCGCGCCGCGAACCAGCGCTTTTACGAACTGGAGGAGCTGCTGGCGCTGCCTGAAATGACCCCGGAGCTATACCGCGCGCTGTCGCCCTGGCTGTGCGTGCGGCCTGATGACACACAGCCCGCGATCAATGTGAACACGCTGGAGCTGGACCAGGCCCCGCTGCTTTCGGCGGCGCTGGGCGGGCGTTTGTCCGCCCCCGACGCCGAGGCGGTGCTTTTCCGCAGGCCCCCGCAAGGCTATGACGCGGTCGAGCAGTTCTGGGCCGACCCGCTGGTGGCGCGTCTGGATCTTGAGGCGCCCGGGCGCGAGGCCGTGGGTGTGCGCACGCGCTGGTTTGAAATGGAGGTGGATGTGAGGATCGACGACACGCGCTTCACCTTGAGTCAGCTCGCTGAACTGGACGAGGCGGGGGCCATTCGCCGCCATGGCGAACGCTTTGGAGCCTTTTAGATGAGCGTGCTCGTCATCACCCTTCCCGCCGATGCGGACCTGGCCGAAGCCGGCTGGGCGCTCATTTCCGAGGGCGCGATTCTGGACGAGGGCCGGATCGCGCCGGGTCAGGCGCCCGATCTCAAGGGCGCGCAGCCCGACCGCGCCGTGGCGCTTCTGCCGGCCGAGGCGGTGTTCCTGCGCCGGGTAGCGGCGCCGGGCGGATCGGACCGGGATGCGCGCCGCGCCGCGCCCTTCCTGATCGAGGATCATCTCGCAGGCGGACTTGAAGACACGCTAGTGGAGACCGGCCCGCGCGGCCCCGATGGTCTGCGCATGGTGGCCGCGGTCTCGAGCCCCTTGCGCGAGAGCTGGCGGCGCCTGGCCGCCAGCGCCGGCGTGAAGCCGGTCTACGCCTTGCCCGACGCGCTGGCCGCCGAGGCTCATGGCGCGGATCTGTTCGTCTTCGAGTCCGGCGACCGGATCCTGTTCAAGACACGCGCTGCGGCGCCTGACGAGGCCGGTGAAGACGGGGCCGCCCCGCGCGATTCCGACGCCGCCCTGAACGAGCCTTTGTGCGGCGCGATGGAGGCGAACCTTGCGGCCTATGTCCTGCCAGCGCTGGCCGCGCGGCTGGCGCCCAAGAAACTTCTTGTGAGCGAGGGGCTCGACCCGGCGCTGGCCGCGCCGGAAGGCGCTCCGGTGGCGCTGAAACGCGTGCCGGCGCCGGATCTGCGCCTGGCTGCGGCCGCGCTCGACCCGGCCTACCTGCAGACGCTGGCGCCGGTTCTGGGCGCCGGGCTCGCGTCGGGGCTCAACTGGGGCGAACTTCTGGCGCCGTGGCGCGCGGCGGCGGTTCTGGGGCTGTGCGCCTGCCTTGGCGCGGCCGGGCTCGCAAGCGGCCAGGCGATGTACTACGAGCACCGCACCGAAGTTTACCGCGACGCCGAGATCGCCGCCTTTCAGGAGGCCTTCCCCGAGGTTGGCCGGGTGCGCCGGGTCCAGACGCAGCTGCGCGACCAGCTCGCCCGTGTGGGAGCGGCCGGCGGCGGCGCGGACTTCCTCGATCTGGCGGCGGCGCTGGCGCAACTGACCGAAGGCGAGGACGCGGTGGCGGTCACCGCCATGCGCTATGACGCGGCGCGCGGCGCCCTGCAGGTGAGCGCGCGCTATTCCGGCTTTGACGATTTTGAACGCCTGCGCGCCCGCGCCGAAGCCCTTGACGTGGTGCTGGAGGATGGCGGTGCGCGCCAGGCCGAAACCGGCGTGGTGGGCGACTTCACGGTGAGCTTCCCATGACGGTGAGCGAGATCCTGGCGCCGGCGCGCGCCGCCTGGGCCGAGCGTGAGGCGCGCGAACAGGTCCTGTTGGCCGGCCTTGGCGCGTTCCTGGCCGTGCTGGTGTTTTGGTATGCGATCCTCTCTCCGGCCCTGTCCTGGCGGGCCGAAGCGCAGCGCGCTCATGACGCGGCGGTGGCCGACTACGAGACGCTTCTGGACGGCGTGGCGCGCTATCGCGCCCTGTCCGCTGACATGCAGACCCCGGGCGGCGGAGCGCCGCTGCGCACGCTGGTGGGCTCGTCGGCGACGGCGCGCAACCTGGCGATCTCGCGGGTGCAGCCGCTGGACGATGGCGGGCTCGGGGTGTGGTTCGACACCGCGCCGGCCGACCGGCTCATGGCCTGGCTCGCTGATCTGTCACGCGAAGAAGGCGTGGTGGTCGAGCGCGCCAGCCTGGACCGCGAGGGCGATAATATCGTGCGCGCCCAGATCATCGTGCGCCGCGCCGGAGCCGCCCCATGAGACGCTGGATCATCTACGCGCTTCTGGGCCTTGTTGCATTCACAGGCTTCGCCGTGGCGCTGGCGCCGGCGCGCCTGGTCTATGACGCCGCGGCGCGCCCGGCGGGGATTGAGGCCGGGCTGGTCACGGGCACGGTGTGGAACGCGTCGGCGCGCCGGGTGCGCGCGGGCGGCGTGGCGCTCAATGAGGTGGAGGCGCGGCTTCGCCCAGGCCCGCTTCTGACCGGCCGGGCCGTGTTCGATGTCACGATCGCCGATCCCGCCCTGCGCGGCGCCGGCCTTGTGACGCTGAGCGCGGGCGGGGTGCGGTTTGAGGACGCGTCCGGCGTGATCGCCCTGGGCGCCATCCCTGCGCTCACCGCCGCCGATCTGCCGCCCGGCGAAAGCGCGCGTGTGGAGATCGAGCGGCTGGTGCTGGACCCGCAGGGGGCGTGTCTGGAGGCGCAGGGGCGCATGACCAGCGCCGCTCTGGTGTCCGCCGGCGAGGACTACGGCGCTGACCTTCCCGTGCTGACCGCGGATCTCGTCTGTGCGGGGGAGGCCGTGGCGCTGAATGTTTCGGGGCGTAGCGACACGCTGGCGCTCACCGGGCGGGTGCGCTTTGTTGAGGGTGGGCCGCGCTGGCGCCTCGAGGCGGAGACTGACGACCGCGACGTCATTGCCGCGCTCTCGCTCATGGGGTTCGATCAGGAGGGCCGCCGCTTCATCGCCGAGGGCGGATCAGGAGAGACTGCGCCATGAAACGGAAACTCACCGCCGCCGCTCTGGTTCTGACGCTGGCCGCTTGCGCGGCCGGTCCGGGCGCCACGCCGGCGCAGTCGGACGCTCAGACGGGCGCGCTCATGGATGCGCCTGACATGCGGGACGCTTTGTCGGCGCAGACCCTGGCGCCGGGCGAGTGCGGCCTGTTTCTCTTCGAGGTGCGCGAGCCGAACAATTTTGTGCTCTTTGAAAGCGAGACCCGGCGCCTGGTGCGCCTGATCGAGAACGATCAAATGGTGGAGCTGGGCGTTGCGCCCCGGTCGGCGGGCCAGTCCGCCGGCATGATCCCCGGCGATCGCTTCCGGCGCGTCTATCTCGATGCGGCGCGCAACATGACCTACACGCTCACCGGCCGCGTCGGCGAGGAGAGCGTCTCGGGCCAGCGTCTGGAAGAGGCGGTGCTGCGCGCGGAGAGGCTGGACGGGACGCAGGTGGTGCGGCCGCTGGGCGGTGTGCGCCGCTGCCGCGCGCGCAGCGGGTAACGGGCCGGGCGGGCGCTCAGAACCCGGCCAGCTGCGTGAGGCCGGCCGCCTGCAGCAGGTAGATCAGCCCGATGGCGAAGGCCAGGAACGGGCCGAAGGCGATCATCAGATCCACCTGAAACCGGCGCCCGGCGACCACGCGCATCACCAGCACGTAAAGCAGCGCCGAAGCGCTCGCCACGAGAAGGATGAGCGGCAGGGCCAGCGCGCCGCACCAGGCGCCGCCGGCGGCGAACAGCTTGGCGTCGCCGCGCCCGAGCCCCGCCCGGCCGCGCACTTTGAGATACCCCGTCTCGATAGCCACCAGCGAGAGATAGCCCAGCGCCGCGCCCAGCAAATGCAGCCAGACCGGCGCGCCCAGCACCCAGGCTGCTGCAAGTCCGGCGGCGATCAGCGGCAGGGTGAGCTTGTCGGGCAGGCGCAGCGTGCGCGCGTCGATGATCGCCAGCGCGACGAGCGCAGCGAGCAGAGCGAGCGTAAAGGCGAGGGCGGGCACGTCCATCAGGGGGTTATGAACGCCCCGCTCCGCCACGCCAAGCCTGAAGGCGCAGGCGGCGCCCGCGATTAAAAGGGGCGGCGAATACTCGCGCTGCAACGGCGAAAGGCCATGGATACAGAAGCGGCTTAGCTAAACGCTTAAAGGCGGGATGTGGGAGGCAAAGAAAATTTTAAAGTGTAATAATACAAAGTTTCGTGTATTATAAATATATGCCATTCAGGCATCAGGAATAGTGAAATGACAATCGAAACTTTACTGATTTGGTTGCTTGTCGGCGCGGTCGCCGGCTGGTTGGCCGGACTGATCGTCAAGGGCTATGGGTTGGGTTTGCTTGGAAATATCGTGGTGGGAATCATTGGAGCCTTTGTCGGCGGCTGGGTCTTCGGCCAGTTGGGCATCGCCAGCGGGCAAGGCATTGTGGGCTCAATCATTGGCGCCACGGTGGGCGCGGTGATCATTTTGCTGCTGCTGCGTCTGATCCGGCGCATCTAGACGGGGCGCGGCGCTCGACCGGGATTAGTGAAAACGCCCCGCCGGAAGCTCCGGCGGGGCGTTTTCCTGTTGAAGGCGGGCTGGATCAGCCCTCGGCGGCGTCCTGGACGCTTTCACCGGCGTTTTCCAGATCCTGACCGGCGCCGTGTATCGTGTTGCAGGCGGTCAGGCTGACGAGCATGAAAAGGCCGGCGAAAAGGGCGGCGATGCGTGACATGGGCGTGTCTCCTGTGTGAGCGCAGATCTCCGGCGAAACGGCGCATGATCGGCGCCGTTTCGCGTCAGCTGCTTGATAAAAAAAGATGCGGACAAAACCAGAGCGGTCGCGGCGCGGTGGAGGCGGGAAACTGGATCAGTTTTCCGAGATCGAGAGTCCATTGTCGTCGAGGGAGAACTCGATGGAACTGGTCTGGCTGTCGCGCCAGAGCGCATAGCCGACCGCACCGAGAAGCACGAGAAGGATGGCGGCGAGGCCATAGAGCAGGCGGGGTGAGAGGTCTCGGGTCATGGCCGTGTCTCCTGTCCGCAGCCGCGCGCAGGGCGCGGGCGAAAATGAATTGTGACGTTGGGACGCAAAGCGCCCACGCCCGGGAGATGAACACACGCTGGCTATGGGTGCGTCCATAAAGCACGAATAAATGAAAATTGAAATATGTATTTGTAATATATTTTTCACCGTATGATTTTTAATTGGGAACTAATTTGAGCTCTTAATTTTCTCAATCCGGCTTGATTTTTTACAGTGCTCGCTACGCCGATCCGCTGATGGGGAGGGCGCGATCTCCGCCCGCATGGCGCCCTTGACTCCGCCAGGGCTTAGAACAAAAATAGAACATCAACATTGACCAAGACCGTCAGGCCCGCTGCAAGGCGGGCTGGCGGCGCGTCCTGACCACGCCGCTGAACGGGAGAGCGTCCCATGACCCGCGCCGCACGCGAGCGCGAGACCGAGCACCTGCGCGCCGGGTCTGGAGCCGTCTCCGGACGGGCCGGGCGGCTGGCCGCGCTGAAGGCGAAGATCGCCGCCCTGGAAGCGGACGGGCACGGTTTCGTACAGCCGGGGCGGCCGCGTCTGGAGGCGCCGCGCATATCGGCTTCTCTTGCGGCTTCCCCCGCCGCTCTTGCGGCCAACGACGCCGATCCGCTGGCCCGGTTTCGCGCCCAGGCCGGGCTCCATGATCTCAGGCCGCACACCTATCTCGACGCGCCGGCGGCCTATGCTTTTGCGGTGCGCTGGCTGGCGGGCCTGCCCGGCGACCGCCTTCTGGTCTGGGTGCGCGCCAGCGGGGAGAGCCGGCTTGATTTCGGCGCGCCGTCGCCGGACGGGCTGCATCAGGCCGGGATTAATCCGGCCCGGCTCATGCGCGTGGATGCGCGGCCCGGCGCGGACGCGCTGTGGGCCATGGAGGAGGCGGTGAAGGCCGGCGCGCTGGTGTTCGGCGAGGCCGGCGCCGTCAGGGGCTATGACCTCACAGCCTCGCGCCGGCTTCACGCGGCGGCGAAGGCCAAGGGCGGCCAGATCCTGGTGGCGCGCGCCCATGACGCGGACGGGACCAGCGCCGCGCTCACCCGCTGGCGCATCGCCGCCGCGCCCGGTGCGCCCGCGCCCTGGCGCGGGGCGGGCGGCTTGCAGGGGCTTGGAAGCCAGAAACTCATCGCCGTGCTGGAGCGCCGCCGCGGCGGCGCGCCGGACCGGTTCGAACTGGAATGGGAAGACGATGCGCTACGCCGCCTTGAGCCTGCCGCGCTGGCCCACCGAACGCCTCAAGCCGCAACCGGCTGACAGCGAGGCGCACCCCTTCGTGCTCACGCTGGCCGGGGCGGGCGGGGAGCGGCTTTACGCCCTGACGCCCAACGCCGAGCGCGCCGGGTTGAGCCCGGGCATGAACGTCGCCGATGCGCGCGCCCTGGCGCCGCTCATGGCCGCGCGCGCCGCCGACGCCGACGGCGACCGGGCGGCGCTCATTCGCTTTGCGCGCTGGTGCGGGCGGTTTTCGCCCTGGACCGCGCCGGACGCGCTCACCCCGGGCCTCGACGGGGTGCTGCTGGACATCACCGGCTGCGCGCAGGTGTTTGGCGGCGAGGACCGCCTGCTTGATCAGCTGGTGAGCGAGACGCGCGCCCTGGGCCTCACCGCCAGCGCCGCCGCCGCGCCCACGATCGGGCTCGCCTGGGCGCTGGCGCGCACCTGTGCGGTTCAGGCCCGGCGCGGCTGGGTGAGCGTGGACGCGGCGCGCCCGGCGCTGGACGCGGTCCCGGTGGAGGCGCTGCGGATCGGCGATACCGCCGCCAAGCTGCGCCGCTTCGGGCTGAAAACCGCCGGCGATCTTCTGGGCCTGCCGCGCGCCTCGCTGGCCAAGCGCTTTGGCCTGGCGCTGGTGCGTCGCCTCGATCAGGCGTCGGGGGCCGAGCGTGAAACCCTCACCCCGTTAAAGCCGCAAGCCGACCTGCGCGCGCGGGTCCGGTTTGCCGAAGCCTTGCAGACGCAAGGCGCCATCAAGGAGGCCGCGGGCCGCGCCATCGAAAAGCTGTGCGAGGCGCTGAAAGCCGAGGGTCTGGGCGCCACCCGCCTGCGTCTGACGCTCTACCGGGTGGACGGCGCGGCGCGCGATCTGGTGATCGGGGCGGCGGCGCCCAGCCGGGACGCGGCCCATCTCTCCCGCCTGATGGGCGAACGGCTTGAGCGCTCCGGCATCGATATCGGCTTCGGAATCGATCTGGTGGAGGCCGGCGCGGCTCTCGCGCGGCGCCTGGATCACGCCCAGACCGATCTCACCGGCGAGGCCGACACCAGCTCTGACGCGGCGCGGCTGGCCGACCGGCTGGATGCCCGCCTGGGCGAGGGCGCGGCCCGGCGCGCCCGGCCGGGAAACAGCCATATCCCCGAACGCGCGGCGCGCTGGACCGGGGCGGGGGCGCCGCCGGGCGCCTGGCCGGCCCGGCTGGAGCGCCGGCCCTTGCTGATCTTCGAGCGCGCCGAACCGGCCGAGGCGGTGGCCGAGATTCCCGACGGTCCGCCGCGCCGCTTCACCTGGCGCCGGGTGCGCCACACGGTCTTGCGCGCCGAAGGCCCTGAACGCATCGCACCGGAATGGTGGTGCGCGCCGCCGGGCTCCGGCCCGGGCAAGGTGCGCGATTATTTCCGCGTCGAAACCGGGGAGGGCCGCCGCTTCTGGCTCTACCGCGAAGGCCTCTACGGGCGCGAAACCGACCGCCCCGCCTGGTTCGTCCACGGGGCCGGGTGATGGTGAGCCGCGGTCTGCGTAGCGGATCAATCGATCCGGGGGGTCGATTGAAGCGAGCGAACGGGCCGGCAGGCCCCGCGCGGCCGCAGGCGCCCTGCTTTGAAACGGGCGCGCCGCCACCCCCTCCGCCCCGGATGGAAGATCCGGGACACCTCCCCCATCAAGGGGGAGGACACTCAGCCGAGAGTCTCCGCCCATGACCCCTTTCGCCGAGCTGTGCGCCGCGACGAATTTCTCCTTCCTGCGCGGGGCGAGCCATCCCCATGAGATGGTGGAGATGGCGGCGCGCCTGGGGCTCACCGCTCTGGCGGTGGCCGATCGCAACACGCTGGCCGGCGTGGTGCGCGCCCATCTGGCGGGCCGTGAGCACGGGGTGAAGATCCTGGTGGGATGCCGTCTGGTGACGTGCGAGGGGGTGGAGCTGGTCTGCCTGCCGAAAAACCGCACCGCCTACGCCCGCCTGTCGCGCTTTCTCACCGATGCGCAATTCGCCGGCGAGCCGGGCGATCCTGATGTCAGTCTTGGCGCGGCCGGCGAGCAGCTGGGCGAGGAGCAGGTGCAGATCCTCATCCCGCCGCCCGATGAGGACGCCCGCTGGTCCGATCACGCTGAGGCCTTTGTGCGGGCGAGCGCCAGCCCGGTGCATCTGGCGCTGGTGCGCCGCTTTGACGGGCGCGACGGGGCGCGGCTTCTGCGCCAGAGCCGCCTGGCCCTGGATCTCGGGGTTGAGACCGTGGCCACCACCGACGCGCTGTATCACGCGCCCGAACGCCGGCTTTTGCAGGACGTGGTCACGTGCATTCGCGAGCATGTGAGGATCGAGGCGGCCGGCCGGCTTCTGGAGGCCAACGCCGAGCGGCATCTGAAATCCGGCGCTGAAGTGACGCGCCTGTTTTCCGGCTATGAAGAGGCGGTGGCGCGCACCGCGGCGCTGGCGGACGAAATCGACTTTCAGCTCACCGAGCTGGTGTATGACTATCCCGACGAGGTGATCGGACCGGGCGAAACGCCCATGGAGACCCTGCGTCGGCTCACCTTTGAGGGCGAGGCGCGCCGCTGGCCCCAAGGCACGCCGGACAAGACCCGCAAGGCGATCGATTACGAGCTGGGGCTCATCGAGCAGCTCGATTACGCCAGCTATTTTCTTACCGTGTACGACCTCATAAGGTTTGCCCGCAGCCAGTCCATTCTGTGTCAGGGCCGGGGCTCGGCGGCGAATTCGGCTGTGTGCTTCGCCATCGGCGTGACCGAGGTGGACCCGTCCAAGATCGATCTTCTGTTTGAACGCTTCGTCTCGGCGGAACGCGGCGAGCCGCCCGATATCGATGTGGATTTCGAGCATGAGCGCCGCGAAGAGGTGATCCAGTACGTCTATCAGAAGTACGGGCGCCGGCGCGCCGGCATGACGGCGGTGGTCAATTGCTATCGCCCCCGCGGCGCGATCCGCGAGGCGGGCAAGGCGTTCGGCCTGTCCGGCGACGTCATCGCCGCGCTGTCCAAAGCGGTGTGGGGCTGGCGCGAGGGAATCACCGACGCCGTGATCCGCGATGAGCTGGGGCTGGACCCCGACAGTCCCGCGCTGCGCCGGGCGCTGGGCGCCGCGCGCGCCCTGCAGGGCTTTCCCCGCCATCTCTCCCAGCATCCCGGCGGCTTCGTCATCACGCTGGGACGCCTGGACGAGATCGTGCCGGTGCGCCGCGCCGCCATGCCCGAGCGCACGGCCATTGAATGGGACAAGGAGGATATCGACGCGCTGGGCCTGATGAAGGTGGACGTGCTGGGGCTGGGGATGCTCACCGCCACCCAGAAGAGCTTTGAGATCATCAAAGAGGCCTATGGCCGCGATCTCACCATTTCAGAAGTCCCCGCCGAGGACAGCCGCGTCTACGACATGATCTGCAAGGCCGACACGCTGGGCGTCTTCCAGATCGAGAGCCGGGCGCAGATGACCATGCTGCCGCGCCTGAAACCGCGCAAATTCTACGATCTGGTGATCGAAGTGGCGATCGTGCGTCCGGGGCCGATCCAGGGCGACATGGTGCATCCCTATCTGCGCCGCCGTGAAGGCAAGGAGAAGGTTGAATATCCGTCAAAGGCGCTGGAGGAGGTGCTGGGCAAGACCCTCGGCGTGCCGCTGTTTCAGGAGCAGGCGATGAAGATCGCCATCGTCGCGGCGGGCTTCACCCCCAGCGAGGCGGACAAATTGCGCCGCTCCATGGCCGCCTTCCGGCGCGCCGGGACGATTCAGGAGATGGGCGAGAAACTGGTGTCCGGCATGATCGCCAACGGCTACGAGCCCGATTTCGCCGCGCGCTGCTTCAAGCAGCTGGAGGGCTTTGGCGAATACGGTTTCCCCGAAAGCCACGCGGCGAGCTTTGCGCTCATCGTCTATGTCTCCTGCTGGATCAAGCGCCACTATCCCGACGCTTTTCTCGCCGCCATGCTGAACAGCCAGCCTCTGGGGTTTTACGCTCCGGCGCAGCTGGTGCGTGATGCGCGCGAGCACGGCGTGATCGTGCGCCCGCCCGATGTGAACGCCTCCGACTTCGACTGCACGCTGGAGGCGCTTGCTCCCTTCGACGATCCACCCGCCACGCCCGAAGGCGGCGCGCGCCGGGCGGTGCGTCTGGGCCTCAGACAGATCAAGGGGCTCAGCGAGATCACCGCGGCCCGCGTCATGGCGGCGCGCCAGGAGGGGGGCGCCTTTGACAGCGTCGAGGACCTCGCCCGGCGCGCGCGCCTGCAACGCTCGGAGACCGACCGGCTGGCCGCCGGTGACGCGTTCGGATCGCTCAGCTCCCGGCGCGAAGCCGGCTGGCGGGCGCTCGCCCAGGCGGGGCCCGACCTGCCGCTGTTTGCGGCCGGCGGCGAGGCCCATGCGCCGGATCTCTCCGGCGCGCGGCTTCCGGTCATGAGCCTCTCTGAAGAGGTGGCGCGCGACTACTCCACGCTGTCGCTGTCGCTGAAAGCCCACCCCATGAGCTTCCTGCGCGAGACCATGCGCCAGGCCGGCTATCGCAGCTGCGCCGACCTCTTAGCGGCGCGCAACGGCGCCCGGCTGGGCGTGGCGGGCCTTGTGCTGGTGCGCCAGCGCCCCGGCTCGGCCAAGGGCGTGATCTTCGCCACGCTGGAGGATGAAACCGGCGTCGCCAACGTCATCGTCTGGCCGGCCGTGTTTGCGCGCTTTCGCCGCGTAGTGATCGGGGCCAAGCTGCTGGCCGTCACCGGCAAGCTGCAGCGCGAGGGCGACGTGATTCATCTGGTGGCCGACCAGCTTGTGGACTGGACGCCGGCGCTCTCCACCCTCACCGAGGACGGGCTGGACACCACGCTCGCCCACGCCGACGAAATCGCCCGCCCCGGCGGCGATCCGCGCGAGAAGCCCAAGCGCAATTTGGGCTTCGCCGGGTCGCAGATCATCCCGGCGAGCCGGGATTTTCACTGAGGCGGCCCGCTCTTTCCGTCCCGCACTTCGCGGCGCGTTCGCCTGTTCGATCGATCCCCCGGATCGATCTCGGCAGGCTCATCCCCCCGTGAAGGCGGAGGAGTAAGACGCTGAGACGCCGCTTCCTCTCCCTTGCGGGGGCGGAACACGTGCGCCGATCCAGACCCCGCTTCTCCAAAAAAGCTTGATCCCGGGCCCAAAACCAAATGATATACCATTTGGATGCGGCGGCCCCGGATCGCCGAAGAGGAGAGACAGTCATGAAAACCCTGATCGCCGCGCTGGGCGCGGGCGTGTTCGCCGTTTCGGCGGCCGCCGCACAAGACCCGCTCAGCTTTGAGAGCCCCGATGATGTCGTGGAGATGAACCGCAAGATCGCCTGCTCCACCGTGGACGGCGAGCCGGTCACCTTCTACTGGCACGGCTACGCCTTTTCGAGGCGCATGGGCGAGCCGGACCGGCGCATGTTCCGCGTCGAGGGCATGAATGTACGCGCCTGCGACACGATCGAGCATCCCGAATACGGGACCGGGTACCGCATGGTGAGCCGGGAGCTGCTGCTCTATCTCGATCCGGAGACCAACGAGATCCTCTCCACCTGGGACAATCCCTGGACCGGGGAGACCGTGGACGTGCTGCACGTGGCCAATGATCCGGTCAATTCGCGCGCGCCCAGCTTCCCGAACGGGCCGCGCGGTCCGGCCAGCTTCCGCGGCTCGATCCAGGGCGATGATTTCTGGCAGACCGCCACGGTGCCGCTCTGGTATCCCAACCCGCTGGCCAGCGAGTTCGAGGCCGAGATCGGCGGCACCTATCACGCCACCGAAATGTTCAACTTCTTCGGCAATGTCTCAAACCTCACCGATCCGGCCGAAACCACCGCCGATGTGGAGGTGGGCTGGGTGCGCATGAGCGACTGGCTGCCCTGGATGGAGATGAACGGGCGCGAAGGCGTGATCTACATGCACACCGCCGGCACGAAGCTGGACAGCTGGGACGAGCTGCCCGACTTCTTCAAGGCCGAGATCGCCGAGCACTACCCCGAATACACCAGCCCGCCGCCCCTGGACGATGACCGGGAGAATGTCACGAGCTGGACCTATTACCGTGACGTGGCGACCGGCGAAATCGACGCTCCGGACCGCAACTAGCGGTCTTCAAAGGGGGCCGCCGGCCCATGTCGGCGGCCTCTTTTGTAACGTAATTGCAACACCGAAGCGCCCATACGTGCAGCCCCCTAGACGAAGAGGGACGGCGGAGTGTTAAATGATATATCAATATGCCATCTCCGCCGAACAAGGCTGCGCGAACGGCCGGCGGACAGGCGACGCGAAGGTCCATCGGACCGCGTAGGGGAGAATGACAGGTGACCAAGTTTACTCTGATGACGTCGGCGGCGATTCTTGCGTTGACCGGCATGGCGGTTCCGGCCGCAAACGCCCAGGAAGGCGCAACGCCCGAGCCGCAGGCTGAAGCGTCCCAGGACGTGATCACCATCACGGCCCGCCGGCGTGAGGAAAGCCTGCTGGAAGCGCCGGTGGCGGTGTCCGCCTTCACCGATGCGGACATTTCGAGGCTGGGCATATCCAGCGTCGACGACATCGCCCGCTTCACGCCGGGCCTGTCGTTCTCCTCCGCCTTCGGCCGCTCCACCGAGCGCCCGGTGATCCGCGGTCAGTCCAACGTGCTGGCCGGCGTGCAATTCGGCGTGGAGTCAGGCACCGCCTATTTCATCGACGGCATCTACTATCCCGGCTCGATCTCCTCGCTCGACCCCAACGACATCGAGCGCGTCGAGGTCATCAAGGGCCCCCAGTCCGCGCTCTATGGCCGGAACACCTATGCCGGCGCCATCAATTACGTGACGCGCGGCGCCCCTGAAGAGTTTGAAGCCAACGCCCGTGCGCGCGTTGGCACCTATGGCGAGCGCGACCTCTCCGTCCGCGTGGCCGGCCCGCTGGCCGGCGACCGGCTGGGGTATTCGCTGACGCTGCGCGATTACCAGTATGACGGCGAGTGGAACAATGCGGTCACCGGAGGCACGGTCGGGTCCGAGGACTCGCTGTCGATCTCCGGCGTTCTGGACGCCATGTTCACGCCGAACTGGGATGTTCGCGGCCGGGTGATGTATTACGAGGATCAGGACGGCACGCTGCCGATCTTCCTGCAGCCGTCGGAGTCCAACAATTGCGCGCCGGGCTATCGCTCGAACGCCTACTGGCCGCGCTCCGGCTCGACCAATTCCAACCAGTATTTCTGCGGCGTGGTTCAGCCTGGCATCGTGGCCCTGAACACCGGGCCGGGCGTGGGCGTGCGAACCGTTGACGGCGTGCCGCTGACCGGCTCGGTCTTCACCAATCTGAACGGCCTGCCCTTCCTTCCGGCGCTCGGACAGGACGTGTACTCGCAGGCCGACGGCACCGCCTTTGACGGCATTGCGCGCGACGGCGTGCTGGCCACCGTGATCTCCAACTGGGATATCGGCGGGTCGGGCTATGTGCTCACGCTGAACGGCGCCGGCCGGGCCGAGGAAGACTATTTCGGCGCCGACTCCGACCATTCCAGCGTCAACTGGTTCTCCTTCGCCCCCGCTTTCACTGGCGCGGAGCCGTTCTTCGCCAACACCACGCGCGGGGAGACCTCGGACTATTCGTTTGAAGCCAAGCTGCAATCGCCCGCCGATCGGGCTTTGCGCTGGATGATCGGGGCGTATTACTACGACCAGAGCGAAGACAATTTTGAATTCAACTTCAACGACCTGGCGACGGGCGGCACGATCAACAACGTGCTCACCACCACCAACCAGGCGGTGTTCGGCCTGATCGAATACGACTTCAACGACCGTCTGACGATGACCGTCGAGGCCCGTCTCGCCGAAGAAGAAAAGACCCGCGAGGAATACGCCGCCGGCGCCGTCAGCCTGGCCCAGGACGGCACGTTCGACAGCTTCACCCCGCGCATTACGCTGGACTACCAGCTGGGCTCGGGCACGGTCTATGCGGTCTACGCCCAGGGCGTGAAGCCGGGCGGTCTGAACGGCTCCGACGGCGCCGCGATCAACCGCGACTCCTACGACCAGGAAGAATCCGACAACTTCGAAGTGGGCTACAAGAACAGCTATTTCGGCGGCGACGCCGTGCTCACCAGCGCGGCCTACTACACCGACGCGACCAATGTTCAGGTCACCCAGGCCATCGCCAACACCGGCGGCACGGCGGTCAACTCGGTCGCGGTCAACCAGGGCGCGGCGGAGATCTACGGGGTGGAGCTGGCGTGGAATCACGCGCCCAGCGACTGGTTCACCTACGGCCTGACCTACGCCTGGACCAACGCCGAATTCACCGAAGGGTGCGACGACTTCCAGTGGACGCTCACCTCGGGCGGCGGAATCCTGACGCCGGGCTCGTCCGCGCCGGGAACCGGGACGTCCTATTTCGGCCAGACCGGCAACTGCTCCATCGCCGGCAATCAATTGCCGCTGACCTCCGAGCACCAGGCGTCGGCCTTCGGCGAAGTGCGCTACCCGATCCTGGACGGACAGTGGGACTTCTTCATCCAGTCCGACCTGACCTATGAGTCCTCGAAATTCGTCCAGGTGCACAATCTGGCCGAAACCGGCGACGCGACCCTGATGGGCCTGCGCTTCGGCATCGAGAGGGACGATCTGCGCCTGCAGGTCTGGGGCCGCAACATCACCGATGAAGACTCCATCGTGATGGCCACGCGCTGGCTGCAGACGCCGTATATCGCATCCAGCTTCTCGCCCAACTCCGCGCCGGTGGGCGCCGATCGCGGCTCGCCGCGCGGCTTCTTCGGCACGCTGCGCCGCGGCCCGAGCTGGGGCGTGGAAGCCCGCATGCGCTTTTAGATCCGGGGTGGACTAGCAACGCGGCGACGGCCGGGCGCCCAGCGCCCGGCCGTTTCTGTTTGCGGTCTGGCTCCAGAGGGGACCTCAAAAGGAGATATCTTTATGCGCCGCAGTTTTGCAGCCGCCTTCGGTCTGATCCTCGCCTTCGCTGATGCCGCCGCCGCACAACCGACGCAGGCGGTCCAGGACGCCGATTTCGCCCAGTTCCTCACCTGGTTCGAAGGCCGGTTCGACAATGACCATCAGGTCTTCTTCGCCGACGCGCTGGGCGTGCCCGAAGACGCTCGCCATGAGCGTATCCACTCCATCTTCCGCCCGGTCGAGCTCTCCGCCATCGGGGCCCATGTTTTCTATGTCGAGCAGTATTCCAACGCCGATGAGACGGATATCTACCGCCAACGCCTCTATGTCTTAACCCCGGTCGCCGAAACCGGGGAAATCCGGCTGGATATCCTGGCGCCCCAGGACGCCGCAGCGCTCGCGGGCGCTCATCTGGACCCGTCGAAGCTGGACGGCCTGACATCCGAGGATTTCATCGCCTATCCGCAGTGCGCGGTGTACTGGCGACGCCAGGAGAACCAGTTCGTCGGCCAGACCCGGCGCGGCGAGTGCCGGATCGAGAGCGCGCGCTCGGGCCGCACCCTGGTGATCGAAGATGATCTGGTGCTCACCGAAAATGCGATCTGGATTCGAGACCGGGCCGAAACCGCAGAGGGCGAGTATGTTTACGGCAATACCGCCTCGATCCCGCACAAGCTGCGCCGGGCGCGGCCGTTCCAGTGCTGGGTGGCGGTGCTGCGCGGCGCGGCCCATGGCGACAGCGGCGAGGGCCTGCCGCCCACAGCATGGGATTTCCGCCGCGACGTGTTCATCCATGATCAGGGCGGACGCGCGCAGATCACCACCGACGAGGCCGAGCCGCGCACGGTGGAGCTTCGTCTGCGCGATGTGAAATGGCCGGATGATTCACGCCGGCCATCCCTGACGCTCTATGTCCACGAGACGGGATCGGACCGGGCCGTCAGCTACGCCTGGGCTGAAGGCGGGGCTGAGCGGATCGGTTTGAATCTGCGCTGGCTGCAGGCCAGCTGCACCCATGCGCCCGGTGTCTGGGGGCCGGCGGCGGACTAAGCCTTGCGAATACGCGCCGGGGCCTCTAGCTCACGGGGCGACGTATAACGGAGCCCCGCCATGCCCCCCTCCAAGACCGACGACGACATTCAGCGCGACGACAGCCCGCTCACCGACCGCGAAGACCCCAGGGGCCGCGTGCTCGCCATCGCCGGATCGGACAGTTCCGGCGGCGCCGGGATCCAGGCCGACATCAAGGCGGTGACCGCGCTGGGCGGTTACGCCGCCACCGCAATCACCGCCATCACCGTGCAGTCCACAAAGGGCGTCAGCGCCGTGCATCCGGTCCCGCAGGATATCCTGGCGGGCCAGATCGCGGCGGTTCTGGATGATATCGGCGCAGACGTGATCAAGACCGGCATGCTGGGCTCAGAAGAGACCATTAAGACCGTTCTGAAAGCGCTGGACGATCACGGCGATCTCTCCATCCCTCTTGTGGTCGATCCGGTGATGGTGGCGGCGTCCGGCGACCGGCTGGTGGACGACACGGCGCTCGCTGCGATCCGCGACCTCCTGGTCCCGCGCGCGTATCTCCTGACCCCCAACATGCCCGAGGCGAGCGCGCTCACCGGGGTGGAGGTGGAGGATCTGGACGGCCAGCGCGAGGCGGCCGAGATCCTGCTGGGCCGCGGCGCCAAGGCGGTGCTGGTCAAGGGCGGCCACATGGAGAGCGGCGACGTGATCGATCTTCTGGCCACCCGCAACGGCGTGCGCCTGTTCACCCGCCCGCGCATCCGCACCCGCCACACCCACGGCACCGGATGCACGCTGGCCAGCGCCATCGCCGCGCTGCTGGCGCAGGGCCTCAGCCTCGACCGGGCTGTGGAGCAGGGCGGCGATTATCTGCACGAGGCGATTAAGCGCGCCCCCGGCTTCGGCCAGGGCGCCGGCCCGGTCAATCACGGCTGGACCTTCTCCAGCGGCTTCGGCCAGGCGCCGGTGCGCGGCTAGACAGGGCGGCGCACGCGCGCGCCGCCCGCCGGCATCGCCCGGCGGGGCTTTGAGAGGATGAAGGGGGCGCGGGAGCGAAGTCCGGGCCGTATATCTGGCGTCGTGTATATGTGTTTGCGCCCGAAAGGCGCTCCCGCGCACGGCGTTTTATCGACGGGTCGGCGACACTTACCTCACCACTTCGGAGCCGGCCCGGCCGGATTCGATCCTTAAGCGGCCGGTTTCACCGCCCTGCTGCACCGGAGTCTCACCGGGAGCGCTTGGCGCGCGACCTGTTCCGCAGGCCGGTCCGGATACGCCACTGAAGCCTCCAGACCCAGTCAGTGCCCGCCGCCTTTCCACGCCGGCGGTCCGTTACCCCGCCAACGCTCAGGGCGCCGCCCACCGCCCCGAACCGTCACGGTCGCGATCCGCCCTTCATGGCGCGGTGGTGAGGGAAGTATGGGGGCGGGAATAGGGAGGGGGATAAGTTTTTTGGGAGAGTGCGGGGCGCGTGGGCTAGCGCGGTGCGGGGTAAAAGCTGCTGCCTGCCTGCAATAAGGTCCGCCTTGCGCATCAGGACCCCGGTCCTCTAAGCTGATTTACCCATTTTATTTGGGCAGGGGATAGAACGATGTTTCGATTATTCGCCATTAGTATTTTTTGGATAGCTCTACACGCGCCTGCGCTCGGGCAGACTGCTGAGGCGAACACTCTTGATCGAGCCTGTGCGAGTGGCGATATGAGTGGCTGCGTCAGTCTCGGTGAGATGTGGGCCAATGGCGTTGGCGTCCCGCAAGACTATGCGAGAGCTCGAACCCTTTACTACACGGCCTGTACGGCCGCATTCACACCCGGCTGCTTAAAGCTTGCTTCGCTGTACTCTAATGGCCATGGCGTCCCGCAAGACCATGCGAGAGCGGCAGGCTTTTACGAGCAAGCCTGTAACTATCTAGACCCGCGCGGCTGCCTAAGGCTCGGCACCATGTACCGCATGGGCGTCGGCGTCCCGCAAGACAGTGCAAAAGCTGCAATCCTATTCCGCGCGGCCTGTGAGGGTGGACTCGGATTCGACTGCCCTTCGCCGACACCTCCCCCATGAAGGGGGAGGCGTTAGCGCGGCGGTACGCGATGTCTCCCCCCGTTTACGGGGGGAGTGTCACGAAGTGACGAGGGGGCGTGCGCCAGCCATCGGGCTCGCCGCCGCTTCCAGTGTCGCAGCCGCCCCCTCCGTCCGCTTCGCGGACACCTCCCCCGTCAACGGGGGAGGACATCAGTGTGGTGCGCGACACCTCCCCCGCGGTGCAGGGGAGGACAAACCCTACTCCGCCGCGTCCATCATCGCCGGGGCCAGCGCCGCCAGCAGAGGCCCCCATTTGTCGTCGCCGGAATCCACGCGGCCGTCATAAAGGATGCGGTCTTCGTAGCCGGTGATCCAGAGGGCGTTGGGGTTGCGGCGTGCGATCACCAGATCGCTCTGGCGGGCCGCGTCGGGCGTGCGGTGCAGGCGGAAGACGACGATGCCGTCGGCCATGGCCTCGCCCAGCGGGCCGGGCAGGTGGGAGAGGCGCTCATCGCCGTCGATCACGGCCACAAGCTCCATCTTGCCGGCCTCGGTGGACAGCGCGAAGCGCGAGCGTTCGATGCCGGACAGGCCGTGCTGGCTTTGCGTGTGCAGGGCCCAGGCCTCCTCCACCGGCACGGCGAAGGCGCGGTGGCCCTCGATCTCGCGGCACTGGAAGAAATAGTGATTGTTCACGCCCATGCGCTTTAATTCCTGCTGCATCAGGCGCAGCGTATCGGCGTCGTCATTGACCTGGTCGATAATCGGCGTCTGGTTCTCCAGCGTCACGAAGGGGCGCGAGCGCAGGGCCTTCGCCGCGCGCTCCACCAGCGGATTGCGCAAATGCCGGCCGTGCTCGTCGCGCACATGGGCGCCGCTCTCGTCCATGCGCAGAAACTCGTCCGGATGGGTGAAATGGACCATGAAGGCGATCAGCACCTGCGGGTGCAGCTCGTGGAACAGGTCCAGCATCTCGAAGAAATTGTCGTCGAAGCGCTCGGGGAAGAACGCCATCTCCTTGGTGCCGATGCGGATGATCTCCAGGCCCGCTTCGGCCAGGCCGTTGAGATAATCAAACAGGTTGCGGTTCGACAGCACCATGGGGTCGCCGCCGGACAGAAGCGCTTCGCGAATCTTCGGCTTGTCGGTGATCTCGCCGCGCGCCACCGCCTCGTTGTGGCCGACCACATAGTCGCGGATCTCGTGGATCGAGGCGGTGTCCTTCTCGGTCTTGCCGGTGAGGAAGTCGGAGCGATAGCAATAGCGGCACCAGCTGGAGCAGGCGCGCACCACATAGAGCAGGATCAGCTCGTACTTGTGCAACAGGCCCGGGGTCGGAGAGTATTTCAGCTGGTTGGACGGATCGGCCTCGCCGGCCAGATCGTCCATCTCTTCCGGGCGCGCCTTGATGAGGTTCTTCACCGCTTCCGAGCGCTTGGCCAGATCAAGATAATAACCCGTGGCGCGCGGCGGCAGGCGATCGGACACGCCGGCGGCCTCCAGCGCGTCAAGCTCGGCCTGGGAATACACCTCCGCGCCGCCCGCATCGACATAGTCGCGGTAGCGCGCGATGTCGTGGACGATGTAGCGCTTGAACTTGGTCTCTTCGATTCGCGCGTAGACATTGTCCTTGTGCTGGCGCGATTCCGCCTTCTTTTTCGGGCGCGACCCGGCGATGTGGATCTTTCCATCAAGCGGCATAAGGCTCTCCTCGTCGTCGAGTGCTCGGCGGCGGCGATGACGCCCGCGATGTGGTGTCTCTTCGGCTCTGGGCGCAGGGCGCCCCGCAAGGGCCCGGTGAGAGCCCGTACGTGTCTGGAAATCAGGCGTTTTCCAGTAGCCGCCCCGGACCTCTAATCAGGCCCGCCCTCGGCGGTGAACCGGGAAAATAGTCATTTTGCGCTGAAATGGAACCAGCTTACGGCTTTTTTACGCCGGACCGTCATCAACGCCCCCGCCGCCGTCTGTAATCAGGGCCGCCGCCAGCTGTGAACGGGCCGCCTCGTTTACGCGACTGAAACCGCGTTTGGGTTAAAGCTTGTATCGACACGGGCGCAAAACGCGCCGCAATGCTGCGAGAATGAAGCGTGGACAGGCTGATCGAAGAGATCGATGCGCTGGAGACTCTCACCTTCAAAGGGTGCGTCAGCGCGGTGAACGGCCTGCTCATCGAGGCGGAGGGGCCTCGGCGCGCGCTCACCCTGGGCGCCGGCGTTCGCCTGGACACCGGGTCCGGCGACGCGTCGCAGTGTGAAATCATCGGCTTTCGCGGCGACACCGCCTTGATGATGGCCTATGGCGATCTGGCCGGGGTGCGCCCTGGTGCGCGTGCGGTGATCGAACCGGGCGGCGCGGCGATCCAGCCCTGCAGCGGCTGGCTCGGGCGGGTGATCGACAGTTTCGGCCGGCCCCGCGACGGGCTCGGCGTTCTGCCGTCCGGCGATGCGTCCTATCCGCTCAAAGGCCGCGCGCCCTGCGCCCATTCGCGCCAGCGCCTGGGCGACCGGCTGGAGCTGGGCGTTCGCGCCATGAACATTTTCACCCCCATGCGCAAAGGCCAGCGTCTCGGCGTGTTCGCCGGGTCGGGCGTGGGCAAGTCTGTGCTCATGTCCATGCTGGCGCGCGGATCGGGCGCGGACGTCATCGTCATCGGCCTGATCGGCGAGCGGGGCCGCGAAGCGCGAGAATTCGTCGAGGACGTGCTGGGCCCGGAAGGCCGGGTCAAATCGGTGGTCGTCACCGAGACCAGCGACGCCCCCGCCCTGGCGCGCCGGCGCGCCGCCTACACCACCATGGCCACGGCTGAATATTTCCGCGATCAGGGCCTCAACGTGCTCTGCCTGATGGATTCGGTGACGCGCTTTGCTCTGGCCCAGCGCGAGATCGGGCTTGCGGCGGGCGAACCGCCCACCACGCGCGGCTACACCCCGTCGGTGTTCGCCGAACTGCCCGCGCTGCTGGAGCGCGCGGGGCCGGGGCCGGAAGGGACCGGATCGATCACCGGCCTGTTCACCGTGCTGGTGGACGGCGACGACCATAACGAGCCCATCGCCGATGCGGTGCGCGGCATTCTGGACGGCCATATCGTGATGAGCCGGGCCATCGCCGAGCGCGGCCGCTTCCCGGCGATCGACGTTCTCAAATCAATTTCGCGCACCGCGCCGGAGGTTTATGCGCCCGAAGAGGCGCCTCTGGCCAAGCGGGCGCGCAGCCTCCTTGCGGCCTATGCCGACATGGAGGAGCTCATTCGGCTCGGGGCGTATACGCCCGGGTCGAACCCGGAGGTGGACCGGGCGATTGCGGTCAACGAACCGCTTGAAAACATTCTGGGACAGGCGAAAGACGACACCTCTTCGATCGAAGAGAGTTTCGCGGTCCTGTCCGGAATTCTGGGTGATGGAGGGTAAGGCATGGCGACAAGATCTCATGCGCCGCTGATCAGGCTGGCGCGCTTTAAAGTCGAAGAACTGCAAAAGCAGATGGCCGATATCGAGCAGGTGCGCGTCTCGATTCACGACCAGATCGACCGGCTCGAGGAAAGCGTTCCTGAAGAGCAGGCCGTGGCGGCCGAGAGCAAGGACGGCTATCTGGCCTATGGCAGCTATGCGCGCTCGGTGATCCAGCGCAAGGAGAAGCTCCGGCTCAGCCTCGACGAGGTGGACGCCCAGGCCGACGGCCTGCGCGAGCGTCTGGAGGCGGCTTTCGGCGAGCTGAAGAAGTTCGAGCTTCTGGAAGAGCGCCGGCTGTCGCGCATCCAGGACGCGCTGCGCGCCGCCGAGCAGGCCGAGATGGACGAGATCGCGGGGCGGATGCGGCGCTCGGCGCACTAGCGCGCCGGGCCCTCAACTTACCTTATGGTTAACCCGAATCCCAAGTCCCTGCTGGTTGAACTCGGCCTGAAAACGCTTGCGTTTAAACATTAACAGCGTCCTAATTGGCTCGTTAGCCTGGGGACGCACGTGCGCTTTGCAAGACGCTTTGAACTGATTTTGGCCGCACTGGTGGCCGGGGGTGCGAGCTTCGCCGCCCTGGCGCCGGGCGCTCTCTCCGCGTCGGGTGTTTCGACCAGCTCCAGCACCGCCTTGAGCACCGCCTCCAGCGCCGCCTCCAGTATTGGGGATCGGTCTGCGATCCCCATGAGGCCGCCGGAGATCGGGCGCGTGTCCGCCTCTGATTTCGCCGACATACAGGTGTCCGACGCCTCGCGCGCCGTGGCCGCGGCCGTGGTGAGCGGGGAGGCCCGCGCCGCGCGCTTCACGACCGCCCCTCCGGCCCGATCCGCGCCCGGCGCGGCGGCCGTGCGGGTCTCGCCGCGCGCAAGCATGCAGTCAGGCCCGGCCTGGTCGGGCGAAACGCTGGGGCTGCAGCTGTCCTACGCGCCGCCCACCGGTCCCAATGAGCCCAAATGGTGGATCGTCGGCGGCGCCGGACGGGAAAGCTATGCGGTGGCCGCCGGCGGGCTGCGCGAGTTCACCGTCGCGCCGGTTTCGGCCTCGACAACCGTGGGCGACTCCCATCTCGGCGTCGCCATGGAGCTGGGCGATCACGCCTACGCCTCGGTGGGGTATGTGCGCGAGGCGCGCAAATTCACCCTCGGCACCCAGGACTGGGAAGAAGAAGAGCACTATCTCGGCGTCGGCCTGCAGGCGCGCTGGTAGGCGAAGCCTTGGCGCTCGGCGGACCACCAAACCCTTGATCGATGAACGCCGGGCCTACGTGTTCGGTGTGACGCCGGGCTCAGGCTGCGGCTGATGCGGCGGCGGCGTCCCGGATCCGGCTTCGGCGCACCCGCCTTGTGAGTGAGCGTCCATTCACGGCCGATGGGGCGAGGGTCCCCGGGTGCTATGAAGCCCGCTTAAGCCGCCGCGACGCTCCGGGCGGCCGTGGCGGGTTTCGCGTAGAGCCCGCGCTGGCCGGGCACCGGGCGCAGGGCCTCGGTGAGCCCCACCACGGTTTCGGCCGCGCCCAGCACCAGATAGCCGTCATCGGCCAGCTGGGCGGCGAGTCGGTCGAGCACCTTGGCCTTGGCCTGGATATCGAAATAAATCAGCACATTGCGGCAGAAGATCACGTCCAGCTTGCCATAGCGGGAGAAGTCTTCCAGCAGGTTGCCCTGCTCAAAGCGGACTTTCTGGCGGATCGCCGGCTTGATCCGCCGGCCTGATCGAAATGCTTCACCAGGCGCTGGATCGGCAGGCCGCGCTGTACTTCAAACTGGGTGTAGACCCCGGCGCGCGCCTTCTCCAGAACCGGGCCGCTCATGTCGGTGGCCAGAATGTCGGCAGGCGGAGTCAGACCTTCATCGGCCAGCATGGCCAGCGAATAGGGTTCCTGGCCGGAGCTCGCCGCCGCGCACCAGATCTTCAGAGACCGGCCCGCGCGCGCGGTCTTCAGCGCCGGCGCGATGGTCTTTTCGTAAAGATCGAACGGGGTCTTGTCGCGGAAGAAGAAGGTCTCGTGAGTGGCCAGCGCCTCGCTCGCGGCGATGCAGAGCGGGCGGTCGCCGCGCATCATGGCGTCGATGAGGGGCTCCACTCCGGCGAAGCCTTCCTTGCGCGCCAGAGGGCCGAGGCGGGAGTCCACGAGATAGGCCTTTTCCGGGCCGAGCACGAGGCCGGTGCGCTTTCTCACATCGCTGGAGAGAAATTCGAACTTGGCTGCTGGAAGCGCGGTCATAGCGTCCCTTTCAGGCGCCGGGCGAGCTCCGGGCCGATATCATTCAAAGGTAAAATCTGGTCGGCGAGGCCGGCTTCGGCCACCGCGCCGGGCATGCCCCATACGACGCTCGTGGCCTGGTCCTGGGCGATCACCTGGCCGCCCGCGGCGCGCACCGCGCGCGCGCCGTCACGCCCGTCATGGCCCATGCCGGTCAGCACCACGGCGAGCAGCGCGCGGCCCACCGCGGCGGCGCAGCTTTCAAACAGCGGATCCACCGCCGGACGGCAGAAGTTCACTTGCGGGTTCTGGTCCAGCTGGGCGCGCAATTCATTGGCGTCGCCGCGCACGGTGAAGTGAAAATCGCCCGGCGCCACATAGACATGACCGGGACGCAGCACTTCGCCATGCTTGGCTTCGCTCGCGGGCAGTCCGCACTTGGTCAGGTGCTCGGCCAGGATCGCGGTGAACAGCTTGGGCATGTGCTGGGTGATGACGACCGGCGCACGCGTATCGCCGGGCAGCGCGCTCATCACTTCACGCAGGGCCTGCGGCCCGCCGGTGGACGATCCGATGGCGATCAGGCCCGGGCGGGTGGCGGTGAGCGTGCGCGGGTTGGAGGAATAGACCGGAGCGAGACGCGGCGCAGGCCGGCTCGACGGCGCGACGAAGGTCGAGGGCTGGGAGCGATAGCGCGGGCTCAGCGCCACCAGCTTGGCGATCAGGGACTCACGATAGGCCTCCGCGCCGGCGACCCGGCCCGCCTCAGGCTTCGGCGCGTAGTCGGCGGCGCCCAGAGACAGGGCCCGCATGGTCACTTCCGCGCCCTTGCGGGTGAGGGTGGAGGCCATCACGACACGCGCGCGGGGCGCGGCTTTCAGGATCAGGGGCAGGGCGGTGAGCCCGTCCATGCGCGGCATTTCGATGTCGAGCACGACCAGGTCGGGCTGCAGCTCGCCGGCCTTCCTCACGCCTTGCTCGCCGTCGGCGCAGGTGGCGGCCACTTCAAGGCGCGGATCCTGCTCGACCCAGCGCGCCACCATGCCGCGCACGACGGCGCTGTCGTCGATGATCAGCACGCGCGGCTTCGCGCCGGCGGCGGTCGGGGGAAGGCTGGGGGCTGCGCTCACAGGGTTCAGTCTTTCAGGTCAGACGAGGCCGGTTTCGGCGAATTTGCTTTCAATGATGTCGCCGTCGAACGGCTTCATCACGTATTCGTCCGCACCGGCGCGCAGGGCCTGGGAGATATGAGCCATGTCGTTCTCGGTGGTGCAGAACACGACCACGGGCTTCTTCCCATTCGGTTCGGCGCGCAGCTTGATCAGGAAATCCAGCCCGTTCATCACCGGCATGTTCCAGTCCAGCAGCACCGCGTCCGGCATCGCCTTGCGGCAGGCGTCCAGCGCCTGCTGGCCGTCGCCGGCCTCCTCGCACGCAAAGCCCATCCCCTCCACGATACGGCGCGCCACCTTGCGGATGACGCGGCTGTCGTCGACTACGAGGCAGGTTTTCATGGCCTTTGTCTCCCTTACGCCGCCAGACCCGCGGCCCGCCAGGCGATCAGGGCGCGCACGTCGAGGATAGCAAGAAGCTGGTTGTCGAGCCGGTGCACGCCTTTGAGAAGCGCGCGCCATTTTGGATCGAGATGGGCCGGCGAGGCTTCGAGCGTGTCGGGTTTAAGCCGCATCACCTCTCCAACCTCGTCGACCAGCACGCCGAACAGTTCCGAACCCTGTTCCAGTCCGAGCGCCATCACCGGCGCGCCGTCCTCCCTGGGCGGCAGGCCGAGCTTGAAGCGTGCCTCCACCGCGGTGACGATGCGTCCGCGCAGATTCAACAGACCGGCGATATCGCCGGGCGCGCGGGGTACGCGGGTGACGTCCTGGGGGGAAAACACCTCGCGGATCTCGTGGACCTCGACGCCGAACAGCTGGCCGCCGATCTTCACGGTGACGTATTCGCAGCGATCTTCGGTACTCATGCCGGTCTCCCTCAAGCCGCTTCGACGGCGCGCTCGGTGCGCGCGGCCTTGTCCAGCATAGCGATCAGCCCGCCACGATCGGCGCGGTCGATCACGGCGACGAACCCGTCCGCGGGCGAGCCGTAGGCGTTCTCGCCCACGCCCAGACGCGGCGTGTCAGTGAAATAGCCTTCGGACGCCAGGCGCGAGAGGGCGCCCGGATCGCCCACGACCACGTCGTAGGCCGCGCCCATCTGGGCCGCGTCGCGCGCCTCGTGAAGCCCGCCCGCGACGGTGACGTCATAGCCGGCCGCCGCCAGCAGCGGCGCCAGCATCCGCCGCGAGAACGCGTCCGCCTCCACCAACAGAATCGCGCTGCGGGTTTTCGATTTGAAGCGCTGCGGGGCGCCGGACCAGGCGCGCTCCATGTGCCAGGCGATGTCGAGCACCTCGGTGGCCTTGCCCTTGATCACGGCCGAGCCGATCACACCGGGGCGTTCGGAGCCCATTTCCAGGTCGAGCACTTCCTCGACCACGTCCAGGATCTCGTCCACGGCGACGCCGGCGGACTTGTCGTCTTCGGAGAACACCAGGACCGGCTGGCGGCCCTCGGTCCGGAAGGCGCCTTCGCCGCCCACATGGGCCAGCGGCAACAGGCGTCCGCGATACTGCACGACCCGGCGCCCGTCGGTCATCTCGATGGCCGAGGCCTCGAAGTCTTCAAGGCGCGTGATCAGGCTGACCGGCACGGCCTTGGGCTCGGAGCCGCCCGCGCGCACCAGAAGCAGGCGCTGACGCGCGCTGATGTCGGCGGAGGCTTCGGTCTCGTCGGCCCGGCTGGTGTCGGCGTCTTCGGTTTCGGTGGCGATTTCCTGCGCCAGACCGTTGGGGTCCAGGATCATGATCACCGAGCCGTCGCCCAGGATGGTGGCGCCGGAGAACACGGTGGTGGCGCGCAAGGGACCGGACAGCGGCTTGACCACGATCTCCTCGGTGTCGAGCACGTCGTCGACGACCAGGCCCAGCTTGCGCCCGGCGGCCTCGAGCACGACCACATAGCCCGTCATCGCGCCTTCCTGCAGCGATTGCGAGAGGACGTGATCCAGCCCGATCACCGGCAGCAGCCGTTCGCGCAGGCGGATCATGTTCGCCCCGTTCAGGGTCTCCACGGTGACTGGCGAGCCCGGACCCACGCGCACCAGCTCGCGCACCGACAATTGCGGCACGGCGAAGCGTTGCTCGCCGGACTTGATCACCAGGGCCGAGACGATGGCCAGGGTGAGCGGAATCTTGATGGTGAAGGTGGAGCCCTTGCCCACCGCGCTGACCAGCTCGATGGAGCCGCCGATCTGCTCGATATTGGTGCGCACCACGTCCATGCCGACGCCGCGGCCGGACAGATTGGTGATCTGCGCCGCCGTGGAGAAGCCCGGCGCGAAGATGAAGCGCTGGATCTGCGCCTCGCTCATCTGAGCGAGTTCCTCCTCGGTGGCCAGGCCCTTTTCCAGCACCTTGGCGCGGATCTTGGCCGGATCGATGCCGGCGCCGTCATCAATCAGCTTGATGATGATCGCGCCGCCTTCATGGTAGGCGGACAGCCTGATCGTGCCGGTTTCGCTCTTGCCCGCGGCGACGCGCTTGTCGGGCGTCTCCAGGCCGTGATCGCACGAATTGCGGATCATGTGGGTGAGCGGATCCTTGATCAGCTCAAGCACCTGGCGGTCCAGCTCGGTGTCTTCACCTTCCTGGATCAGCTTGATCTTCTTGCCCAGATCCTGGGTGGCGTCGCGCACGATGCGCGGCAGCTTCTTCCAGGCGTCGCCCACGGGCTGCATGCGGGTCTTCATGACCCCTTCCTGCAGCTCGGCGGTCACCGAGGACAGGCGCTGCAGCGGCGTCTTCAGGGCGCTGTCTTCAACGCCGCGCACGATCTGGTGCATCTGATTGCGCGCCAGGACCAGCTCGGACACGGTGGTCATCAGGTTTTCAAGCACGTCCACGCTCACCCGGATGGTGGCGCTGGCGCGGGCCGGGCCGCCGGATGCGGCGGGCCGCGCCGCTTCAGCCGGGGCCGGCGCGTTCGCGGCGGCGGCGGGCGCGGCGCTGACGACGGGCGCATCCAGCTCCTCGTCCAGCTCCTCGTCCTCGATCTCGGCGGCCGCTTCGGGCGCCTCGTCTTCTTCGGGGCCGGGCGTGTTCATGAACGCCGCTTCAAGATCGGCCAGCGAAACCTCGCCCAGGCGAAGCTCGCGGCCCAGATCGGTGTCGAAGCCGTGGTTGCTCTGCGCGACGGGTTCAGGGTCAGGCTCGGGGGCCACGAATTCGGGCTCGGGCTCAGGCTCAGGTTCGGGCTCAGGGGCCGTCGCTGCGGCTTTCGGATCGGCGCCGCCTTCGGACAGGATTTCCAGGCGCTTGATGAGCTCGGAATCCTCGCCGGCGGGCTCGGTTCCTGTGGTCTCGATCCCGGTAAGGATCTCCTTGATGCGGTCCAGCGATTCCAGAACCAGCGTCACGGCGCTTGAATCAGCCACCAGATCGCCGTCGCGGAACTTGCCCAGCAGGGTTTCGCCAGCGTGTGCGACCGCTTCAAGCCGCTCCAGGGCCAGGAAGCCGCACGTCCCCTTGATCGTGTGCAGAAGCCGGAAAATATTGTCCAGCGTCGCCCGATCCTGAGGGTCGGCTTCAAACTTGACGAGTTCTGAATCGATAACGTCGAGACTCTCGAACGTTTCGCTCAGAAATTCGCCGATTAACTCGTCCATAATTAACCCCCGCAGCCCTGACATGGCGGATTGAACCGCTAGATTGTCACGCTGCGGGTTAACGGAAGGTTGGACGATAGATCAGTTGATGCGCGCCGCGCCGGCCCGTCGCGGCGGCCCTATTCGGCGGCCTGGATGCTTTGTCCCGGTCCGGTCAGAGCCGCCAGCTCGACGCGGTCCTCGGTGAGGCTCGCCTCGGCCCGGCCGCCGCTTTCGCGGGCGATGAGGCCGGCGTAGTAGGGCTGCACGTTGCGGCCGTCGAACCCGTCCTCGGGCTCGTCTCCCTTGAACGCGGCGATATAGGCCGCATCCAGGCGCAGGCGGGGCCCGGTGGCGACCACGCGCAGGCGCGCGCCGCCATCGGCGGAGGCCGCCGCCTCGATCGTCACCGTCCCGCCGCGCGGCAGGGTGTCCACCGCCAGCCAGATCAGGTTGAGCAAAACGCGCGCGGCGCTCTTGGGGATCTCGCCGCCTTCGGTCTTCCAGGCAAGCTCGGAGCGCGCCTCGCTGAACATGGACTGGGCCAGGGCGCGGATCTCGCTGAGCGCCATGTCGCCGCTGCGCGAGCCGGCCGCGCCGAAGCAGACGCGGGCGTATTCCAGCTTGGAGCGGATCTGGCCGGCGCCGTTGCGCAACAGCGCGATGGCGTCGTCGCGCATGTCCGCGGCGTCGTCATCGTCCAGCACCGAAAGCGCCGCGCCCATGGCGCTGGCTGGTCCGGCGATGTCGTGGCAAACCCGCGAGCAGAGCAGGGCGGCGAGGTCGGTGGCGGAGAGCGCGGCGATCTGTGTCATGGGCGCACTGTGACGCGATTCTCGAATTCGAACAGTCGCCAGTCCATCTCAGATGCGCCACACGAGCGCCAGAATTGACTGGCTATATGTGTTCATCGAAATCGTCATGGCCGCTGCGGCTGGAGTGAAACACCAGCCACATCAGCCCTCCGCCGAGGCCGGCGGTGAACACCACGCCGAGCGTCAGCGCGAGCCAGCCGTGCCAGCTCATCTGCGTATCCATGCTGGTCCACACGTCGACGGCGACCCATACGGTGGCCGCGACAAGTCCGCCGAGCACGGCGAGGAGCAGAAAGGTCTGTTTCAAGGCGGGCCTCCAAGGGGGCTGATTCAAGCTTACGGGTTTGTTAATTAAGCCCAGGTTTTCTTTGGAACGGCTTGGCAAGCTTGCTCGCCTGGGTCAACATATCGCAGATCAAGCTGCGCCGCGCCGCCGACGCCACGGTTCCGGTCTGGTAATTGCAGAACGGCTTCATTGAATGCGCCGTCACGCGGACTACGCGCCGGCGCATCCAGAAATGGGCAGCTACGAGGGGTTTTTAAACACGCTCATGTCCGGATTCGACGTTAAACACGCCGACGCCCGCCGGTCTCGCACTCTGGCTTTCTTCTTAACGCTGACCGGCGTTCTTCTGTTCACCGTGGCGCTGCTCATCCTGCGCACCCCGTCTCCGGGCGAGGCGCGGGCCGCGTCTCCCGTCGAGCTGGGCGTGGCCGAGGTTGCGACCGGTTCTGACGTGATGGCGACGCCGGGCCCCGGCGACCTGTCTGGCCAGCCGGCTGCGCCGGCCGTGATGCGCGCCGCGGTGGCCGACACCGGCCGCGCGCTGATCGAAGCCGAGCACGCCCTGTTCACCGACGCCTCCTGGCGGCCCCAGGTGAGCGCCCACGAAATCACCGTCAGCCGCGGCCAGACCTTCGCCAGCGTGCTGGACTCCGCCGGCGCCACCCGCGTCGATGCCGCCCGCGCCATCGCCGCGCTGGAGCCGCTCTTCTCGGCGCGCGACCTGCGCGCGGGCCAGAGCCTGACCGTGTTCATGGAAACGCCGACCTTCCGCCAGATCGCCGATGATCAACACAGCGGCGACGCGCGCCTGGCCGGTTTCTCCTTCCGTCCCGATTCAGACCGCACCCTCACCGTGGCCCGCATGGACGACGATTTCCGCGCCCGTGAAGCGGTGCCGGCGCTGGAGCGTGAACTGGTCCGCGCCCGCGGCGAGGTGGACTCCTCGCTCTATGTCTCGGCGCTGGACGTGGGGGCCACCGACCGCATTGTGGTCGAGCTGGCCAACATCCTGGGCTATGCGGTGGACTTTCGCACCATCCAGCCGGGCGACGCCTTCGACGTGGTGTTCGAGCGCTTCGTGAACCGGCGCGGCGAAACCGTGCGCACCGGAGAGATTGTCTATCTGGTGTTCGACGGTCGCGGCGATGCGCTGGAGTATTTCCGCTTCGAGGCGCCCGACGGCGAGGTGGGCTATTACACCTCCGACGGTGAAAGCGCCCGCAGGCTTCTGATGAAGATGCCGATCAACGGCGCGCGCATCAGCTCCAATTTCGGAATGCGCTTCCACCCGGTCCTGCAGACCAGCCGCGCCCATAACGGCACTGATTTCGCCGCCCCGCGCGGCACGCCGATCATGGCCGCCGGCGCCGGCGTGGTGGAGCGGGCCAACCGCTTCGGCAGCTTCGGCAACTATATCCGCATCCAGCACGCCAACGGCTATGAGACCGCCTACGCTCACCTGAACGGCTTCGCCCGCGGGATCCGCTCCGGCGCCCGGGTGCAGCAGGGCCAGACCATCGGCTATGTGGGCACCACCGGGCGCTCCACCGGGCCGCACCTGCATTATGAGGTCCACCTCAACGGCCGGCCCACCAACCCGCTGGCGCTGGATCTGCCCACCGGCAAGACCCTGAGCGACGGCGAGCTTGAGTTGTTCGCCGCCGAGCGCACCCGCATCGCCGCGATCCGCGACGCGGCGCGCCCCGCCGACGGCTCCGCCGCGCCCGAGGCGACCCTGGTGGCCGAGGTGGACACCGACAGCACCTGAGGCGCGAGCCCTACAGGACGCCGAATACAAAACGGGCGGCCCGATCGGGCCGCCCGTTTCTCGTTCAACGCTGGAGGCGGTGTCAGTCGGCGCTCTGGCGCGACTGGGCCTCGGCGTTCAGCCGCGCGGCGATCTGCTCGTCGGTCTGCGCGGCGGCGGCGATGGACTGGTATTCCTCGGCGGTGAGGCCGGCGTCCTGCACCGCGGAAACAAGCTCGCCCTGGGCCTGCTGCTGCAGCGCCATGGCCGCTTCACGGCTCTCGGCGGCCTGCATTTGCGGCTGGTATTGCTGAACCACGCTCTGGACGGCCATGGCGGCGTCGATGAAGGACTCCACCTGGGCGTCGGTGAGCTCGGCGTTGGCGATGGGCTCCACCTGCATCTGGGCCTGAGCCTGACCCTGGGCGGGCTGGGCCTGGGCCATGGCGGGCGCGGCGGCGAAGGCGAGGCTGGCGGCGGCGGCCCCGGCGGCGGCGGTCAAACGGTGAAGGTTCATGGTTGAACTCCTTCCTGGGTGATCACGGTCGTCAGTTAAGGGCGCCGGATTAACAGACCCGGACGCGCGACGCGACCGCAAAGCTGAAAAGTCACAAGAAGACCACAAATGAAAAGCCCCGGCGCAAGCGCGCCGGGGCTTCCTGGTGTCGCAAATGTCGCGTGAGCTCTAGCGCTGCGACTTTTCGCACAGGCGCATGAAGCGCTCGCGCAGTTCCGGATTGGCCTTGAACTCGCCGGAGAACGCGGTGGTGATGGTGGAGACATTGGGGTGATGCACGCCGCGCGTGGTCATGCACTGGTGCTTGGCGTCCACGAACACGGCGACGCCGCGCGGCTGCATGGCGTCCTCGATCGCGTCGGCGATCTGGGCGGTCATGGTCTCCTGGGTCTGCAGACGCTTGGAGTACATCTCCACGACCTTGGCGATCTTGGAGATGCCCACCACGGCGCGGTCGGGCAGATACGCCACGCAGGCCGTCCCCAGGATCGGCGCCATGTGGTGCTCGCAATGGCTCTCCACATCGATATGGGTGAGCATGACCATCTCGTCATAGCCCTGCACGTCTTCAAAGCGCTTCCCCAGGATGGCCTTGGGATCCTCGGCATAGCCCTTGAACCATTCTTCATAGGCCTTCACGACGCGCTTGGGCGTCTCCAGAAGGCCTTCGCGCCGGGGGTCGTCGCCGGCCCAGCGCAACAATGTGCGCACGGCGTCTTCGGCTTCGTCGCGGCTGGGTCGGGGCAGTTCGGCGGCGGGCGCGGCGTCCAGCGTGTCTTTATCAGTCATGGCGTCCATTATCGGCGGATCCTTTCGTTGACGGGCGCGAAGGCTTCTGTGTCCGAGAAATCTTCGCGAAGTACCGGTTTCCGGATCCGGCTCTTGCGCTTGCGGACACATCCGCCAGGCGTTCGCCGGGTCTTTGAAGTCGGTGCGGGCGCTCAGTTTCCTGCACGCCCCGATCCTAATTAGGCCTTCCGCGCCGCCTGTCCAATGGGCGGGCCCTCTTTTTTGCGGCGGGGCTTCGGTGTAGACCGGCGCGCTTCACCTTCGTCACAGCGGGACACGCCGATCATGACCGGGCTCACACTCTACGACACGGCCTCACGCAAGAAGCGCGAGTTTACGCCCCAGGATCCCTCGCGGGTGACGATGTATGTGTGCGGACCCACGGTCTACGCGCCGGCCCATGTCGGCAATTTCCGCCCCGAAGTGGTGTTCGACGTGCTGTTTCGCGTGCTGCGCCGGACCTATGGCGAGGCGGCGGTGCTGTTTTCGCGAAACTTCACCGACGTGGACGACAAGATCAACGCCGCCGCGGCGGCCGAGGGCGTGGATATCTCTGTGATTACAGACCGTTTCACCGCGATCTATCACGAGGACGCCGCGGCGCTGAACGTGCTGCCCAAGACCTTCGAACCCACGGCCACCGGCCATATGGACGAGATCACCGCCTTCATCGCACGCCTGATCACGGACGGCTTTGCCTATGAGGCCGAAGGCCATGTCCTGTTCGCGGTGAACACCCACAAGCCCTATGGCGAGTTTTCAAAGCGCCCGCTGGACGAGATGATCGCCGGCGCCCGTGTTGAAGTGGCGCCCTACAAGAAGAACCCGGCCGATTTCGTGCTGTGGAAGCCGGCCAGGGACGGGGAGCCGGGCTGGGACAGCCCCTGGGGCCGCGGGCGCCCCGGCTGGCATATCGAATGCTCGGCCATGATCGAGGGCTCGCTGGGAGAGACCATCGACATCCATGGCGGCGGGATCGATCTGGTGTTTCCCCACCACGAAAACGAGATCGCCCAGTCGGCCTGCGCCCATGGCGGCGCGCCGCTGGCCAATTACTGGCTCCATAACGGCTTTCTGGCCATGAACTCGGCCAAGATGAGCAAGTCCGACGGCAATGTCGTCACCGTCCATGAGATGCTGGCCGACGGGGTGAAGGGCGAGACGATCCGCTACGCAATGCTCACCGGCCATTACCGCGCCCCGCTGGACTGGACGCCCGCCCTCATCGGCAGCTCGCGCAAGAGCCTGGACCGCCTCTATGGCGTGCTGCGCCGCATGGGCGACGTGGACGCTTCTTCTGACGCTGAGACGCCCGAGGCCGTGCTCACCGCGCTCCATGACGATCTGAATACGCCGCGCGCGCTGGCCGCCCTGTTTGAAATCGCCGCCCGCGCCAACAAGGCCGACCATGCTGCGGCGCGCGCTGAAGCCGCCGCCGAGCTGAAGGCCGCCGGCGCGCTTCTGGGCCTTCTGCAAAGCGATCCCGACGCCTGGTTCGGCCTCGACGCCGTGGCGGCCGGGGAGCGCGCCGAGATCGACCAGCTCATCGCGGATCGCACACAAGCCCGGGCCGACAAGGACTTCGCCCGCGCCGATGAAATCCGCGAACAGCTCGACGCCAAGGGCGTGCAGGCCGATGACGGACCGGAGGGGACCACCTGGCGGATGAAGGCTTGATCCTTCGCCGCCGCGGCCCGATCTCTCGCTTATGAGCGATATCTATTCCAACGCGCTTTTACAGCTCGCCGCCGACATTCCCCATGCCGAGCGGCTGGCCGCGCCGCACGCCAGCGCCACCAAGGTCTCGCGTATTTGCGGGTCTGAGCTGACGCTGGATCTGATGTTTGATGAGGCCGGGCGCATCGCCGATCTGGGCATGGACGTTTCGGCCTGCGCGCTGGGTCAGGCGAGCGCCTCGGTGTTTGCGCGCCATGCGATCGGCGCGGACCGCAGCGAGATCGAGGCCGGGCGGGCGTCGCTGAAAGCCATGCTGCAGGAGAACGGCCCGGCGCCGACGGGGCGGTTTTCAGAGCTTGAGGTCTTGGCGCCCGCCGCCGGCTATCGCCAGCGCCACGGCTCGATCCTTCTGGCGTTTGACGCGGCGGTGGAGGCGATGGCCAAGGATGCGGCCAGCCGCTAACGCGCGCATCTTCGTCATCCCCGCGAACGCGGGGACCCAGACTGGCGGTGTCGATGCTTCAGGATCGCTGGGTTCCCGCGTTCGCGGGAATGACGAGAGGGGATTTGAGCCCCCTATCCCATATCCGGGCGGAACAGCATCACCGGGATGCGGCAGCTGCGCACCATCTCGGTGGTGGTCGAGCCGATGATCAGGGTGCGGATGCGAGAATGGCCGTAGGCGCCCATGACCAGAAGATCGGCGCCGGTGTCGGCCACATGGCCCAGAATGACTTTTTCCGGCTCGCCGCCGGCGAACACCGTCTCCACCTGGTGACCGGAGTCTGTGAGCAGCTTGGCTGCGGCGTCCATTTCGCGCTCCAGCCCGTCATCGCGCCGGCCGGCGTTCAAAAGCGTGAGCTTCACCGCGCCGAACAACTTGCCGTCGGCGATATGGCTGATCGCCTTGCCGACGCTGGCGCCGCCGTCAAAGGCGATGACCGCGTGGCTGGGCTCTTTAAAGGCGCGGCTTGCGACCAGCACCGGGCGATGGGCCGCGCGCACGACCCGCTCCAGATTGGAGCCCAGATGCCCGGCGGCGAAATCGGCGTGGCCGCCGCGCTTTCCCACCACAAGAAGCCGCGAGCCGGTTTCAAAATCCTTCACCGCGTCGAGCATTTCCCCGGTGCGCAGCTTGGCGTGCACGTCCACCGCGCCGGCGGATTCGGCGTGGCTCTTGGCCGCGTCCAGCACCGCCGCACCGGCTTCGCGCGCCAGCCGTGAGGCCTCGGCGTCATGCTTTGTGAGCGTGTCCATGAGCGTGGAGCGCGCGCCCAGCGCCAGATTGCCGGTGAAATCCAGCGGCGCGGTGCGGCGGCGATGATCCACCACATGGACAAGATCGAGCCCGTAGCCGGTGGTGCGGCTCACCCAGGCGGCGTGATCGGTGACGCTCTCGGTATAGGCGGACGCGTCGATGAAGGCGGTGATGCGGGTCATGGGTCTGTTTCTAGCCGAGGTGAGACGGGATTAGGAGAGGGGCGTACAGGCGGGGAGTGCGCGTCAATGGCCGGTCCCCACCGCGTCGCCGTCCTTGGCGCCGAGGCGGTCCATCAGGGTCTCGCTGGCCTTGTTCATGCCGATGAGGTTCACGACAGCGCCTTCGCGCTCGAACTTGATCACGGCCAGATCCACCGCCTGCACCGCGGAAATGTCCCAGACATGGGCGTTGGTGAGATCCAGCGTCACCTCGGTGAGGGCTTCGCGGAAATCAAAGCTCTTCATGAAGTCCTCGGCCGAGGCGAAGAAGAGCTGGCCTTCAATGGCGTAGGTGCGCGCGCGCTCGTCCTCGCTCAAGCTGCTGGTGACGGTGAAGAGGTTGGAGACCTTCCAGGCGAAAAACACGCCGGAGAGGATCACCCCGATCAGCACGCCCACGGCCAGGTTATGGGTGACGATCACGCCGGCCACCGTGGCGATCATCACCAGGTTGGAGCTTAAGGGATAGGTGCGCAGCGCCTTCACGCTGGACCAGGAGAACGTGCCGATGGACACCATGATCATGATCGCCACCAGCGCGGGCATGGGGATCATCGCCACCGCGTCGCCCAGCACCATGATCAGGAACAGAAGGAAAAGGCCCGCCGCCAGGCAGGAGAGCCTCCCCCGGCCGCCGGATTTTACGTTGATCATGGACTGGCCGATCATGGCGCAGCCGGCCATGCCGCCGAAAAAGCCTGTGACGGTGTTGGCGACGCCCTGGCCGACGCACTCGCGGTTGCGATCGCTGGGCGTGTCGGTGAGATCATCGACGATCTGGGCGGTCAGAAGGCTTTCCAGCAAGCCCACGGCGGCCACGGCGGCGGCGTAGGGGAAGATGATCTGCAGGGTTTCCAGATTGAGCGGCACGTCCGGCAGTAGGAAGACCGGCAGCGTGTCGGGCAGCGCGCCCATATCGCCCACCGTGCGCACGTCGAGCCCTAACAGCAGGCTCAGTGCGCTGAGCACCAGGATGCACACCAGCGGGGAGGGGACCGCCGTGGTCAGCTTGGGGAAGAGATAGATGATCGCCAGACCGCCCGCGACCATGGCGTAGGTCACCCAGGTGACACCGGTGAGTTCCGGGATCTGCGCCATGAAGATCAGGATGGCCAGAGCGTTGACGAAGCCCGTCAGAACCGAACGCGACACAAAGCGCATCAGGAATCCCAGCCGAAGCACCCCGACGCCGATCTGAAGAAGGCCCGCCAGCACCGTGGCGGCGAGCAGGTATTGCAGCCCGTGCTCGGCCACCAGCGTGATCATCAGCACGGCCGTCGCCGCTGTGGCCGCCGAGATCATGCCCGGGCGCCCGCCGGTGAAGGCGATGAGGATGGCGATGGAGACGCTGGCGTAGAGGCCGACCTTGGGGTCCACCCCGGCGATGATGGAGAACGCGATCGCTTCAGGGATCAGCGCCAGCGCCACCACCAGCCCGGCGAGCAGGTCGCCGCGCACATTGAAGAACCAGGTCTCGCGCAAAGAGCGCAGGGCCCACTGGCGGGCGTCGTGAAAAGCCATGAACACGCAACTCGTCTTGAAGGCCGGCGCGCAGGGCGCGCCGCCGTGATCGTCAATCAGATGGGCCTGACGCTCGAACGCTGCGCACGGCCAAGTCTGGCGGGAGTGGGCGCGGTGTAGGCGATTTTGTGTTGCGGCGCAACAAACCGGGCGCCGGGGCCTGTCACGGGGCTTGCCTGCGACCTTCCACGAAACCCGGCTTTACGCCTGCGGCGCCGCGCCGCTACCGTTCAGCGCTGAAGGCGCTATGTTCTTCGCCAAACGCCTCGATCCATGACGGAAGGGATCCCCCAATGAGCTATCGCGCCCCGGTCCGGGACATCCGGTTCTCGCTTGAAGAAATCGCCGCGCTGGACAGCGTGAAGGCCACCGGCGCCTTTCCTGAATTCAGCTCCGATCTGACGGCTGCGATTCTCGATGAGGCGGCGAGGCTGGCCAATGACGTGCTGGCGCCCCTGAACAAGGTCGGCGACCAGCAGGGCTGCACGCTTGAGAACGGCGAGGTGCGCACCCCGGACGGCTTCAAGGAGGCCTACGCCAAATTCGTCGAGGGAGGCTGGCAGGGTCTGCAGTTTCCCTCGGACGTGGGCGGCATGGGCCTGCCCAAGGCGCTGGGCTGCGCGCTCATGGAGATGCTGCAAAGCTCCAACATGGCGTTCGGCCTGGGTCCGATGCTCAGCTTCGGCGCCATCGAGGCGCTGATCGAGGTGGGCACGGACGAGCAGCGCGAGGTCTATCTGCCCAAGATCATCTCGGGTGAATGGACCGCCACCATGAACCTCACCGAGCCGTCGGCCGGGTCGGATGTGGGCGCGCTGCGCACCAAGGCGGTCCCCAACGGCGACGGCTCCTGGGCGATTTCCGGCCAGAAGATCTACATCACCTGGGGCGAGCATGACTGCGCGGAGAATATCGTCCATCTGGTGCTGGCGCGCACCCCGGACGGCGCGCCGGGCACCAAGGGCATCTCGCTCTTCCTGGTGCCGAAATTCCTGCCCGACGCGGACGGCGATCCCGGCGAGCGCAACGGCGCCAAGGCCATCGGGCTGGAGCACAAGATGGGCATTCACGGCTCGCCCACCTGCACCATGGAGTTCGCCGACGCCAGGGGCTGGCTCGTAGGCGAGGAGTTCAAGGGCATGGCCGGCATGTTCATCATGATGAACTCGGCGCGCCTGAATGTGGGCGTTCAGGGCGTCGGCATCGCCGAGCGCGCCTATCAGCAGGCGCTGGCCTACGCGAAAGACCGCCGCCAGGGCCGCGCCGCCGGCGTGGACTCAGAAACGCCCCACGCCATCATCGACCACCCGGACGTGCGCCGCACCCTCGCCCTCATGAAAGCGCGGATCGAGGCGGCGCGCGCACTTTGCTTCCACGCGGCTGTGGAAGCCGATCTCGGCCATTGGGGCGACGACGCCGAGGAGAAGGCCTGGTCAAAGCGGCGCGAGGATCTGCTGATCCCCATCGCCAAGGCTTGGTCCACCGATATGGGAGTCGAAGTCGCCTCGCTGGGAATCCAGGTCCATGGCGGCATGGGCTTTGTCGAGGAGACCGGCGCGGCCCAGCATTACCGCGATGCGCGCATCGCCCCGATCTATGAAGGCACCAACGGCATTCAGGCCATCGACCTGGTGGGCCGCAAGCTGGTGCGCGACGGCGGCAAGGCCATGGGCGAGCTGATCGAGGATATCCGCCAGACGGTGGAGGATCTCGACACCAGCTCCAACCCGGACCTGCCCGATCTCGCCGCGCGCCTGAAACCGGCGTGCGACGCGCTGGAGGAGGCGTCCGCCTGGCTGCTCAAGGCGTCCGACGGTGACCGCCTGGCCGCCGCGACGCCGTTCCTGAAGCTCGCTGGCGACGTCACCGGCGGCTGGCTCATGTGCGTCGGCGCGGTGGCGGCCCAGCGCATGCTCAAGGACGGCGAGAACGAACCCTACGCCCGCTCGAAAATCTCGCTGGCGCGGGTCTACGCCGACACCGTCCTGTCCGGCGCGCCAGGCCTTCTGGGCGACATCAAGCTGGGCGCCGCGCTCCTGTTTGAACCCGGCGAGGCGATGCTGGAGAGCGCCTAGACCAGAAAGCCCCACGGGTTGTTGTGGGCGCGTCCGTCGATGAGGCGGATGAGGCCCACGGCGGCGCGGATCACCAGCCAGATCGCGCCGATGAGCCAGATCAGAAGGCCCAGACCCAGGATCCAGAGCGTCACGAAGCCGGCGATGAAGAAGACCAGCCCGTACCAGAACGTGGCGATCTGGAACTCGAAATGGCTTTTCAGCCACGGCTCGGCCTGATCGCGGCGCACATAGGCCAGAATCGCCGCGATCAGCAGCGTCACGCCGTTGGACAGCGCCAGAAACGCCAGCACGTAATTGACGATGACGAGAATCCGGTCGCCGCTCTGGTCGCGCGGGCTGGTGCGGGCGTCTGCGCCGGGCTGTCCGGAGGACGGGCCGCCGGGCTGTTCAGGGGTCGGGTCCGTGGTCGAATCGGTCATGGCAAGGCTCCACAGCGCGGGTTTTGTTCCTGATAACACGGATTCGCGCGCCGTGCTGCGCGAAGCGGGCTCAGCCCGGCGTGTTATGCGTTTGGAATCAGGTGAAACACTGGTATTGGTATGCGCTTAGGAGCGTCACGCCCGGTCGAGGCGGACAGCTCCGGGGCGGGATCGGCCGGTCGGATTTGGGTGCGTCATGGCGACTATGAAAGATCATCCCGGCGCGCGCGCGCCGGTGCTTGTGACCATGGGCGACGCAGTTCCCGGCCGCGAGATCGAGCAGGTCATCGGCATCGCGCGCGGCTCGGTCGTGCGCGCGCGGTTTTTCGGCCGCGACTTCATCGCCGGCCTGCGCAATCTGGTGGGCGGCGAAGTTCACGAATACACCCAGCTCATGGCTGAATCGCGCGAACAGGCGCTGGGCCGCCTTGTGGCCCACGCCGAACAGCTCGGCGCCGATGCGGTGGTGACCTTCCGCTTTTCCACCTCGACCGTTATGGAAGGGTCTGCGGAAATCCTGGCCTACGGCACGGCGGTGAAATTGAAATGAACGATCTGGTGAAGCGCATGGGCCGCAAGGCCGCCGGCGAGGCGAGCGAAATCGTCTCCTTCCTGGGCGGGGTCGCCGCGGTGTGGTTCGTGCTCGTCACCTTCTTCTTCGCCGCGTTTCACATCCCGTCCGTCTCCATGCAGCCGAGCCTGGAGGTCGGCGACCGGGTGCTGGTGAGCAAGTTCGCCTACGGCTATTCGCGCCATTCGCTGCCGCTGGGCATGGGCTATCTTCTGCCCGACAGCTGGTCGGGGCGGATTTTCGGCTCGCTGCCTGAGCGCGGCCATGTGGTGGTGGTCAGAGATCCCGACCAGAACCTCAACCTGATCAAGCGCGTCATCGGCCTGCCCGGCGACCGCATCGAGATGCGCAGCGGCCGGCTCTACATCAATGGCGACCGCATCCCGCGCGAGCCGCTGGGCGAGCGCACCTATCGCGACTATACCGGCGCCGAGGTGTCCGTGGCGGTCTATGACGAGACCCTGCCCGGCGGATTCGAGCACGTCATCTATGAGCGCACCGATGCGGGGACCTACGACGATGTGGGACCCTTCCTGGTGCCGGAAAACCAGCTCTTCCTGATGGGCGACAACCGCGACGCCTCCTCCGACAGCCGCGCCGGCCTTGGCTATGTCCACAAGGACGAGGTGGTCGGGCGCGCCTGGACGGTGCTGTTCACCTTCGCCAATTGCCGCGAGGAAGACGGGCTCCACTGCCCCGCATGGCGTGTCTGGCGCGGGCTTTAGGCCGCTTGCCGCTTTCGCAGGCCCTGGCGCGCGTCTAGGCTCCCTCCCGTATCAAACGGGAGACCCGCCATGAGCCTTGAAGGCAAGACCATCTTCATCACCGGCGCCAGCCGCGGCATCGGCGAGGCCATCGCCGTGCGCTGTGCGCGCGACGGCGCCAATATCGTCATCGCCGCCAAGACCGCCGAGCCTCACCCTAAGCTGGCGGGCACCATCCACACCGCCGCCGAGGCCGTGGAGAAGGCCGGCGGCAAGGCGCTGCCGCTGGTCTGCGACATTCGCGACGAGGCCAATGTGGAAGAAGCCGTGAAGCTGGCCGCCGGGCATTTCGGCGGCATCGACGCGGTCATCAACAACGCCTCGGCGATCTTTCCCATGTCCACAAAGGACACGCCGATCAAGCGCTGGGACCTGATGCACCAGGTCAATGCGCGCGGCACCTTCCTGGTCACCCAGAAATGCCTGCCCTGGCTGGAGAAGTCGGATAACCCGCATATTCTCACCCTCAGCCCGCCGCTGGACATGCGCCCCAAATGGTTCGCGCCCCATGTCGCCTACACCAGCGCCAAGTACGGGATGAGCCTGTGCGTTCTGGGCTGGGCCGGCGAGTTTGAAGGCAAAATCGCCGCCAACGCCATCTGGCCGCGCACGGCTGTCGCCACCGCCGCCATCGCCAACGTGCTGGCCGGCGAGGAGGCGTTCAAGAACTGCCGCAAGCCCGACATCCTGGCCGAGACCGCCTACCGGGTCCTGTGCAAGCCGGCGGCGAGCTTCACCGGCAATTTCCTCATCGACGACAGCTTCCTCAGCTCTGAAGGCGTCACCGATCTCGATCAGTTCTCGGTTCAACCCGGCGAAGAGCTCCTGCCCGATTTCTTCGTCCCGGAAGACCCGCGCGCCCCGGACGGCGTGAAGATCATGGACGTCCAGCTGGGCCACTGATCCCCGCGAAGGGACGGCGGGGAGGCGCAAAAGCCCGGCGTGAGGCCTTACGTGGCGCCTTACGTGACGGGACCGTGATGCGCATGCGACGGCCGCGCGACACCCGCGCAAATATGCATAGCCGCTATGGCCGCGCGCCGGTTGCCGCAAAAGGGAGGCGGGGGCATATACCCCCTTGAACGACGAGGACAGGCCTCAGGCCCGCTCTCCTCCTTCCCTTTGCGCATACCGTCTCCTCCCCGATCTGGTATGCTAAACTGAGCCGGTCACCGCCAATGCGGGACCGGCTCTTTCTTTTTCAGCCCCCCTTCACGCCCCATATGTTTTCCCGGACGGCGACGCCGGTCCGGGACCTTGCTGTGAGCGTGGCGCCTTATCTGGCCCAATGTCCGGGCCCTGCGCCTGCGCTTGGCGGAGATCTAGGCGGGGCGGCTTTCTTTCCCTCCCCGCGTTACCGTCCCTCACGTCATCCCCCGCGAATGCTGGGACCCAGTCCGGCCTCGCCGACGCTCTACGCCCGCTGGGTTCCCGCGTTCGCGGGAATGACGAGTGGGGAGAGCCCAAAACCAAAAACTTATCCGCCCCCTCCATCCCCTCCCCCATAATCGCCCGGTCATCTCGCAGGCGAGGCCGTTCCGGAGCGACCTGTTCGGGCGGGAATGACGGGGTGTCCCGAGTGAGTTCCGGCTAACGCACCGGTCCGCGAAGCGGCGGGTTAGGGGTAGACGGGGAGGTTCCGTTGAGTCCCGCTGACCGAAAAATCACCTCAGCGGCGCGGGGGTCGTATCCGGCCTCCAACACACAAAGAGAAACGGCCTGGATCCTCCCGCGCCGCCCTCGCCATCCTCACAGCCTCGCGCAAATCTTGCGGCGGGCGCGTCGCCATGTCTGCGCCCCGCCAGAGAGCGCTGGGCGCTTCCGTCCTCCAAAACATCAAAGAGGAGTCCGACCATGAGTGAATTCATCCCTGCAAGCGCCATCCCTGAAAAGCCCGGCGCCGGCAAGGCGCCCTGCCGGCGGCTGAGAAAAACCGGGCGCGTGCGGCGCGCCTCGCCTACTATGGCGGCCATGGAGAACCGTTGTTCCTGGTGCGGGACCGATCCCGTCTATGTCGCCTATCACGACACTGAATGGGGCGTGCCGGAGTACGACTCCCGCGCGCTTTATGAAAAGCTGATGCTGGACGGGTTCCAGGCCGGCCTGTCCTGGATCACGATCTTGAAAAAGCGCGACAATTTCCGCGCCGCCTTTGACGGGTTCGATCCTGAGAAGATCGCCCGCTATGGCGAGGCGGACGTGTCGCGGCTCTTAAGCGATGCGGGCATCGTGCGCTCGCGCGCCAAGATCGAGGCGGCGATCAAGGGGGCGCGCGTCTGGTGCGATCTGCGCGATCACGGCGTGGACTTTTCGAAGCTCGTGTGGAGTTTCGTGGACGGGGTTCCGGTGCAGAACACCTGGAAGCGCCAGGAGACCGTGCCGGCCAAGACCCATGTCAGCCTGTGGATGAGCAAGGAGCTCAGCCGGCTCGGATTCAAGTTTTGCGGCCCCGTCATCGTGTATGCGTTCATGCAGGCCTGCGGGCTGGTGAACGACCATGTGACGAGCTGCCACCGCCACGCGGACGTGGCGCGGATGGGAGAACGCCAATGACACGGGTTTTGTGGCTCGCCGCAGGCGCCGCCCTGATGGCGCCGGCTCTTTCGGCCTGCGCCGGTGAGGCGCGTCATGACGCGGCGCCGCCGGGCTATGCGCTTACCGACCTAACCTGCGACACAGGCGGTCGCCACGGACCCTCCGGCGTGATGGACTGGCGCTGCACCGACGGCGACGGGGTGGACCGTCTGCCCGTGCGCAGCCTGCACGAGGTGATCGACGGGGAGGGCGATGATCGCCAGGAACGCCGCCGCGCCCGCCGCGACCGGCTGGAGTCGCCAGAGCACTGACACCCGCGCGCTGACGACAGGCCTCTGCAGGAGGGAACGCCGCTCCGCTTGGCCGCGTTGGGTTTGCGTGCAGCTAAGCACGGCGTTTGAAGGGGGAGCATGACCCGTCTGATACATCTGGCCGATCTGCATTTCGGCGCCGAGGATCCGCCTTTGGTGGATGGCCTGGCTGACGCGATCGGGACGCTTGAGGGCGACGTGATCTGCGCGGCGGGGGATTTCACCCAGTATGGCCGGCGGCGCGAATTCACCGCAGCGGCCGAGTTCTTCGCCCGGCTTGATCCGCCCGTGATCGCCGCGCCCGGCAATCACGACACCCCGTTCTGGGATTTGTTCTCACGCCTGGCCCGCCCCTGGGGCCGGTTTGAGCGGCTGCTGGGCGGCACGGTGGCGCCGCGCTGGCGCGGCGAGCGCGACGGGCTGGAGACGCTGGCCACCTCGCGCGGGCTGCAGGCGCGCCTGGACTGGTCGCTGGGCAAGGTGCGCGAGGCCCACGCCCGCGAAGCCGCGCAGGCGCTGTGCGATGTGGAGGGCGTGCGCATCGTGGCCGGCCACCACCCGCTGTTCTCCCCCGGCGGCCAGACGGGGCGCGCGCGCACCAAGGGCGCCACCGACGCCACGCGCATCCTGGCCGAAGCCCAGATCGATCTGGTGCTGTCGGGCCATCTGCATCAGGCGTTCGCGCTGGCGTTTGACCGGCCCGACGGCGGCAAGTCCTGGCATGTGGGCGCGTCCACGGCGCTGTCGAAACGCACCCGCGACGAGCCGGCGGGCTTCAACGTCATCGATCTGGACGCCACCGGCGCGCAGCTGCAGGTCTATGCGGCCACAAAGGACTACACCTACGTGCCGATCTCCGAGCAGAGGCTGGATTTCGCGGCGCGCTAGGAGCCTTTTCAGCAGAAGTGGGGACCGGTTCTGCGGTTCGAAAAGGCGACCAGCAAGCGAGCCTTTTCAGCAGAAGTGGGGACCGGTTCTGCGGTTCGAAAAGGCGACCAGCAAGCGAGCCTTTTCAGCAGAAGTGGGGACCGGTTCTGCGGTTTTAAAAAGGCGACCAGAGTGACCTAGCTGGATTTGGGACCCAGCAGGACGCGCGGGTTCATGATGTGACCCGGGTCCAGCGCCGCCTTGATGCGGCCCATGATCTCGGCCTCCACGGGCTTTCTCCGGACGAACTCGGCCTGTTTGAGGATTCCCACCCCGTGCTCGGCCGAGATCGAGCCGTGGTGGGCGTCCACCAGATCGTAGATCTTCGCCGTCACCGGCTTGATCCGGGAGATGAAATCCTCACCGGCGCCGGGCGTCTTGGCCGCCACGTTGAAGTGGACATTGCCGTCGCCCACATGGCCGAACGCGATGACCATGATGTCAGGGTCGGCCTCTTCGGCGAGCGTGATCGCCTCGCCCATGAACGCCGCCATGCGCGACACCGGCACCGAAACATCGTGCTTGGCCGCCTTGCCGTGGGCCTTCTCGCCCTCGGGGATGGACTCGCGCAGCGCCCAGAACTCTTTCGCCTGCGCCTCAGACTGGGCGATCACCGCGTCGGTGAGCAGGGCTTTTTCAAAGGCGGCTTCCAGCGCCTCTTCCATGAGCGCCGGGGCGCGCCCGGCTTCGCCGCTGGTCAGCTCGATGAGCACGCACCACGCCGGATCGCCGGCCAGCGGATGGCGGGCGCCGGGCACATGGGCGACCACCAGGTCGAGGCCGGTCTTCGGCATCAGCTCGAAGGCGGCCACCGATCCGGTGGTGTCCTTCATATGGCGCAGCAGCGCCACCGCGGCGTGGGGATCGTCCACCGCGCACACCGCCACCGCAGTGGAGGCGGGGCGCGCGAAGAGCTTCAGCGTCGCGGCGGTGACGACGCCCAGCGTGCCTTCCGCGCCGATGAAAAGCTGCTTGAGGTCGTAGCCGGTATTGTCTTTGCGCAGCCCCGACAGATCGCTGATGATCCGCCCGTCCGGCAGGACCGCCTCCAGGCCCAGAACCAGCTCGCGCATCATGCCGTAGCGCAGCACATGCACCCCGCCAGCGTTGGTGGAGATCAGCCCGCCGATCATCGCCGAGCCTTGCGCGCCCAGCGACAGGGGGAAGAGCTTTCCAGCGTCGGCGGCGGCGCCCTGCACGGTCTCCAGCACCGCGCCGGCCTCGCAGGTCAAAGACTCGTTGTCGGCGTCCACCGCGCGCACCGCGTTCATGCGCTTTAAACTGATCACCACTTCGCCCTGGGGCGTGGAGCCGCCCACAAGTCCGGTGTTTCCGCCCTGGGGCAGCACCGCGATCCCGGCCTCGTTGCAGCGCGCCAGGATCGCCGCGACCTCGGCCGTGGAGCCGGGCTTTAAAAGCAACGGGCTCGCGCCCTTGTAGCGGCCGCGCCAGTCGCTGACATGGCCCTCCAGCTCGCCGGGGTCGGTGGACCAGGCTTTGGGGTCGAGGGATTGCGTGAGGCGGGTGATCAGGTCAGGGGTCATGGGAGAGATATTAGGCCGTCCGCGCCGGGGCGAACAGGGGCGCCTTGCCCGCCCGCACACCCGCCGCTAAACCGGCGCGACCCACACCACAGGAGCCCGCCATGACCGCCGATCCCCGCCTGATCACCGCGCTGGACCTGCCGGGCGTCGCAGAGGCCGAGATGCTGGTGGGGCGCATCGGGGCGGGGTGCGGCTTCTACAAGATCGGGCTTCAGCTTCTGCCCGTGGGCGGGATGGAGCTCGCCGCGCGGCTCAAAGGCGGCGGCTACAAGACCTTCCTGGATTTCAAGCTCCACGACATCCCCGCCACCGTGGAGAAGGCGACCCGCTCCATCGCCGGCGCCGGCGCCGGCGATCTTCTGACCGTGCACGGCGAGCCGCCGGTGATGCGCGCGGCGGTGGAGGGCCGGGCCGGATCGGACCTGAAAATCCTCGCCGTCACCGTGCTCACCGCCTATGACGACGCCATGCTGGCCGAGATGGGATACGCCTATGGCGCGCGCGATCTGGTGATGCGCCGGGTGGATCAGGCGGTGGAGGCGGGGGTGGACGGCGTCGTCGCCTCGCCGCTGGAGGCCGCCGAGATCCGGGCGCGGGTCCCGGATGATTTTCTCATCGTGACGCCCGGCGTGCGCCCGGCGGGATCGGACGCCGGCGACCAGAAGCGCATCGCAACGCCCGCCGAGGCGCTGAATTCCGGCGCCACCCATCTGGTGGTGGGCCGCCCGATTTCGGGCGCCCCTGATCCGGGAGACGCGGCGCGGCGTATTGGCGAAGAAATGCGCTTTGCGAGGGGGCCGGGCGGCTAGAGCTTTCGTCTAGGGCGTCCTGCTCTAAACCCGCGCGGTCACCGCGATGGCGGTGTGACAGCCGGCGGTGATGGCGGCGGACAGAAGCGGATAGCCCACCGCGTCCTTGGCGCCTTCGCCCACGGCCAGGTGCTTGTGATCGACTTCCTCGGCCTGGAACTGCGCAAACTGGTCGGCGAGCTCCGTCTCGCCCATCAGGCGCAATTGCTCGACCTGGGCGCCGTAATGGCCCTCGATGACGCTCTCCACCGCTTCGGTGCAGGCATGGGCGGCGCGCTCACCCAGAAGCGCGGTCACCGCGCCAAGCGCGAAGCCGGCGGCGTCCCAGATCGGGCCCAAAAGGGTGGGGCGCGCCAGGCCGCCCCGGATATGGTCGTCGAAGGCGTTGAGGTGATGCTGCTCGTCGGCCTCCATGCGCTGGAGCTGGCCGGTGATGCGCGATTTCGAAGGCTGATCGCGGAACACGGCGAGCTGGCCTTTATAGATGCGCACCGCGCCGTACTCGCCGGCGTGATCGACGCGCACCATTTCTTCGATGCGCTGGGTGTCGCGCACCCGGCCGGGGCGGCGCACGGTTTTGCGTTGGAAGCTCATAACACCCTCCAGGAGGGATTGCGGGACAGGGCCACTAGACAGATAAGGCAAAGCCCCGCGCTGAACAGGGCGTTATAGCCCGCCATGGAGACGCCGAACAGCGTCCACGCCGCCTCGTCGCACAGCACCACGTTTTGCGCGCGGGAAAGATCGGCGAGCAGGCTCTGCGCGGTGAGGCCGGTCACGTCGACGCTCTGGCAATCTATGCGCCACCAGCCATATTCGGCGCCGGCGTGGCGAACGGCCGTCCAGGTCGACCAGGCGAGAATCGCCGCAAGCCCGGCGCAGGCGACCCGCGCCACGCCTGCCGGTGCGCGCAGGGCGAGCCAGTAGCGCTTCAGCCGCGAGCCCTGCATGACCGGCTCCATGGCGCGCGCCGCGTCGCGCGCCGCCCACGGCCCCAGAGCGCGCAGGGCATGGACCAGCGCAAAGCCGATCACGCCGGCCCATATGGCCCAGGCGTGCACCCAGCGCTGATCAATGCACAAGGGGCAGGGCGGGTAATCGCCAAACGCCTCGAAGGCGAAGGCGCCCAGCAACAGCCCGGCCGAAGCCGCGGCGGCGACGATCGGCCAGCGATCGGGGCGGACCAGGGTGGAGATCAGATCGGATACTCGGCTCATGATGTCTAGATACCGCGAGTTGGAGCGCGAGGCGAGCCTCAGGCGGCCGGATCACCTGCTGTGAACAGACCCATGATGAAATCCTTGGCGAGGTCGAGAAACGCCAGGCCGAACACCGAAAACCCGATAATTAGCAAAGCGATCCACGCCACGCCCAGCACCAGCCCGATCAGCACCAGAAAGCCGTCGCGCGTGATCAGGCCGATGGAGGCCAGCGCCACGGCGATGCCGGGCGTGGTGTTGGTGGCCGGCAGGGGCAGCAGGATCGAGGCGCAGAAAAGAACGAAAACCGCGCCCACCACGCGCTCGGCGACACCGCCTGACAGCACGCGCAGGCGGGGACGGGCGAGCGCCTCGACCCAGCCGAACCATTTGCGCGCGCCGCGGGCCATCTTCGCCAGATCGGCCTTTTTCATGGTGCGGTCGGCGAATTTGCCCGGCAGCCAGGGCTGGTCGCGGCCGGCGGCCATTTGCAGCGCGAGGGCCATCATGGGCAGCGCCACCACCTGGGGCACGCCATAGAGGAAGGGCATGCAAACCGGGATCGCCAGGGCGAACAGGAGCACGCCGAACACCCGCTCGCCCAAAGCCTCGGTGAAAGCGCCCAGGGTCAGGCCGTCCACCGGCGCGGCGTCGGCGATTTCCTCGAGCGCCGCGATCAGCCCGCCCGCGGGCGCGGCTTCGGGGCTCGTATCGGCGGGGCCTGGCTCAGCGTCGGGGGTGCGGGCGGGATCGGTCATGGGGGGCTCCGGGGTCGGCGAGACCCTAGCCGCGGGTGCTGGCGCCGGCAACGCGGGCGCTCACGGTTCTGGCGGGGTCCGGCCGCGCGCCGCTTGACCGAAAGCGGGCGGGAGCCTACCCGCCTTCATGATGCATGAACGTCTCACACTTCACAGCGACGGTCGGCCGCAGGTCATGGGCGTCGTCAACGTCACCCCGGACAGCTTCTCCGACGGCGGGCGCTTCGCCGGCGTCGATGCGGCCGTGGCCCACGCCATGCGGCTGCTGGACCAGGGCGCGGACTGGCTGGATATCGGCGGCGAGAGCACCCGTCCCGGCGCTGCGGCTGTGAGCGAGAACGAGGAGCTCGCGCGCGTCTCGCCGGTGATCGAGCGGGTCCTCGCCGAGCGACCGGACGCGTCCATCAGCATCGACACCATGAAGCCGGCCGTGGCGCGCGCCGCGGTGCGGGCCGGGGCGGTGATGTGGAACGACGTCAATGCGCTGCAGGCGCCGGGCGCGCTGGAGGCGGCGGCGGAGCTTGGCTGCCTTGTGGCCCTGATGCACATGCAGGGCGCGCCGCAGACCATGCAGCAGAGCCCGGCCTATGAGAACGTGGTGACCGATGTGGCCCGTCATCTGGGACAGCGGGCGGGCGCGGCGCTCTCCCATGGGGTCGATCGCGAGCGTGTCCTGCTGGATCCGGGCATCGGCTTCGGCAAAACGCTGGTGCATAATCTGGCGCTCATGGCGGCGCTGGAGAGCTTTTCGGGGCTGGGCTTCCCGGTGCTGTTCGGCGCCTCGCGCAAGCGCTTCATCCAGTCTGTCGACCAGACGGCCGTGGACGCCATGGACCGGCTGGGCGGCAGTCTGGCCGCTGCGCTTCACGCCGCGCGCGCCGGATGCGCGGTGATCCGTGTCCATGATGTCCGCGAGACCGTGCAGGCGCTGAAAGTCCAGGCGGCGATTCTGGCGGCCGGCTGACGGGCGCGTGCATAGGGGCTCTGGCTGAACGATTTAGGGTGAGAGGAAGAGGGCAGGTTGGCGGCGCTCAAGATCCAGTGCGCCGCCAACCGGTCCCCCGCGCGGCTCCCCAGCCTGCGGCGGACCGGTTAAAGCCCCTGTTTTATGAATATGCAATCATAAAATTCAGATCGATCATAGCCTTAGCGCCGCGCGCAGGGCGCAGTCCTGCTTCACGCGAGTGCTCTCGCGCCATGGAGCCTCGACAATCGCGCCGGCCTCCACCAGCGCGGACGCGCAGACGATTTGACCACCATGCGAGCCTCTGGGCGGGCTGGCCCAGCCTTCAAGCGCCCAGCCCAGCGGGGTGGCCCCGCAGTCGCAATCGCGCTCGGTGAGATCGGCGCCGGGCAGGAGCCGCTCCAGCAGGTCGGGCATGCCCATGATCGCCGCCCAGTGCAACGCACGAGCACCGAGGAGGCCCTTCACATCATGCGGCGCGCCGGCGTCCAGAAGGGCGTGGGCGAGCGACGGCGCAGCCAGGCGAATCGCGGTTGTGACCAGGCTGTCATCGGTGTCCGGATCGCGATGGGACAGGTCAGCGCCGGCGCCGATCAACGCCTTGGCGCGGGCGAATCCTTCCGCGTCGCTCAAACGCCCGTCGAACACCTGCTCGCACACCGCGTGGACCGGGTGGCGCGCGTGACCTTCATCAAGGGCCGGAGCTTCGACCAGGTACGACGCCGCTGTCGACGCCGCCCTGAGGCCCGGCGCAGGCGCAGACTCGAGAAAGACGCGAAACATATCCATGAGTCACGATTAGGCCGGGCGCCCTTGCGGGGTTCCTGCCAACACGTGACAAATCGGATAGTTACAGGGTCTTAATCTTTCTTGCGCTTGATCCGCTTGAGCTGCTTGGCGCCTTCGGGCGGCCAGGGCTTGGCGGACTTACGCGGACCGTCGCCGGCCGGCTTGGCGAATTTCGCCGGGCCGTCGCCGTTCGACTTGCCGGGGCGGGGCTTTCTCGGGCGGGCCGGGCCGTCTTCATAGAGGGCGGACGGGCTGCGCTCGGTCTTGACCGCCGCACGCTCCGACTTGCCGGGGCGCGGTTTACGGGCCGGCTTGCTGCGCGGCGGCGGGGCGCTTGGGTCGGCGGGCTGAATCGGCGTTGAGCCGGCGCGGGCGATACGCACCTTCTCGTCATGGTCACGCGGCTGCGTCATGGCGGCTTCAAACGTCGCCACCTGGGCGCCGGTGATTTCAAACCGGGTCGCGGTCTCGCCGATATCGATCTGGCCGATATCCGAGCCGGTGACCCCGCCGATGCGGCAGATCAGCGGCAGGATCCAGCGCGGTTCGGCGCGATGCTTGCGCCCGACATTCATTTCAAACCAGGTCCCGGACTCGAAATCGGCGCGCGAGGGTTTCGGGCCCCGCTCAGGGCGATCGCCCCGCTCGCGGCGTTCCCCGCGCTCAGGACGGTCGCCGCGCTCGGGCCGGTCACGCATGGCCGGAGCGGCGCCCAGCTCTTCCGGCGCCGGCAGGCGGGTTTCCAGCTCGGCGATGAAGGCTGCGGCGATTTTCTCGGCGCTGAAGCGCTCCAGAAGGGCGCGCGCCTCTTCAAGGCGGGTTTCGTCCACCTCTCCGGCGAGCGCGGGATGGTCGGCCAGGCGCTCGGAATCCTTGGCGCGCACAGCGTCTGCGTCGGGCGCGTCGGCCCATTCCGCTTCAATGCGGGCGTCACGCAGCAGGCGCTGGACTTTGCCGCGGCGATTGGTCGGCACGATCAGGGCGCTGACGCCCTTGGCGCCGGCGCGGCCGGTGCGTCCGGAGCGGTGCAGCAGGCCTTCGCCATTACTGGGCGGTTCGGCGTGGATCACCAGATCCAGACCCGGAAGGTCGATGCCGCGCGCCGCCACGTCGGTGGCGACGCACACCCGGGCGCGTCCGTCGCGCAGGGCCTGCAGCGCCTTTGTGCGTTCCGCCTGGGACAGCTCGCCGGACAGGGCGACGCTGGAGAAGCCGCGATTGCCCAGCCGCGCGGCGAGGCGGTTCACCGCTTCACGCGTGGCGCAGAACACCAGCGCGCGCGGGGCGCCGTGATAGCGCAGCACGTTGATCACCGCGTTGTCACGGTCATGGGGCGCGACCAGGTGGGCGATGTAGGAGATGTCGGCGTGCTGGCCCTGGCCGCCCACCGTGGAGATGCGCAGCGCGTTCTTCTGATAGGTCTCGGCGATGCGCGCGATGGGTTTCGACACGGTGGCCGAAAACAACAGCGTGCGGCGCTCGGCCGGGGCGGAATCCAGGATGAATTCCAAGTCTTCCTTGAAGCCGAAATCGAGCATCTCGTCGGCTTCGTCCAGGATCGCGGCCCGGGCGGCGGACAGATCCAGCGCGCCGCGCTCGATATGGTCGCGCAGACGTCCCGGCGTGCCCACCACGATATGGGCGCCGCGCTCCAGCGTGCGGCGCTCGGCGCGCGCATCCATGCCGCCGACGCAGGACGCCAGACGCGCCCCGGCTTCAGCGTAGAGCCAGGCCAGCTCGCGCTGGACCTGGAGGGCCAGTTCGCGGGTCGGTGCGATCACGATGGCCAGGGGCGCGCCGGCGGGCGGCAGGCGGTCGGCGCCGGCCAGAAGCTGCGGGGCCATGGCCAGCCCGAAGGCCACCGTCTTGCCCGACCCGGTCTGGGCGCTGACCAGGAGGTCGCGGCCCTCGGCCTCGGGCGCCAGAACGGCGGACTGGACTTCGGTGAGGCTTGCATAGCCTTTGGCCTCCAGCGCGGCTTTCAGCGCGGAGGGAAAGTTTTCGGGCAGGGTCATGAAAATCCGTGTCAGCCCGGGCGGCGTTCGGCCCGGCGCAAGAGGTCTCGCAGCGGGAACGCCCGCATGTCAGCCGCGCTCTATAGCAGAGCCTTGCGCTTTTGGAAAACGGCGATGTTGGGGCAGACGCAATCATCCTTCATAGTTCTGAATCCAACGAATAACGACGAGAGTATTGCGAGTTAATTTCCAAGGGGTTTGTCCCTTCGACTACACGTGCCCACCTGTGATGAGCGTGATCGCAGCGATGATGTAGACACCGGCGGTGAGGATACTGCCAAGCGTCCGGATATGGTTCAGGCGGGTCCAGTGCCGACCATATTCAACCCAATAAGACTCTGCCTCAGCCGTCGTATGATCGAGTCGTGCGAGCCTGTTGTTCATCGGCACGTTGCCGAACATCGTCATCAGAAACACCGTTGGGAGATAGATGATCGGTGCGAGGACCAACGCGATGAGGGCGGGACCTTCAAAGACTTTTGCGCTGTAGAACGCGAATAGAACCGAAAAGAGAGCGATCGAGAAAATGCCCACGACGAACTGGGTTTTGATCACGGTACGGTTGATGTGTTGCATGGCTTCGACGGCGCCCGCCGGTGCAGTTCTTTGCAGTCCCGACATCACGAATTCGGAAAAGGCTGAGAACACGCCGCCAATCACAGCGCTCCAAAGCGCCAGAAAGAGACAAAAATAGAGGGTCCAGTCATAGGTCATGGTTTCACGTCCCGTTGAGTTTTGAGAGATTGCAGAGGATCGGACCGCGCGCCGCTTACGGCAGGACGATCAGCCGGACCGCGCCCAACACAGTGGCGACGGCAAGTTCGATCAAAGTCGCCATGATCAATGACTCAGACGGCACGCCATGAAGCACCATGCTGACAAGGCGCCCAAGGCCGTAACTTGCGTAAATGATCGCCCCGGCCACGAGCGCCGGTTTGGCGAAGCGGAGCTTTATTGCGGCGAGGAGCATGAGACCCCCGGTGAGGATCAGCACACCGCTTGGCGCCGCCAGCTCGGACAGCAGGCCAGGGTCGTTCTCAATGAAGACATGGCTCATCTCCAGGAAGGCTTTCGGTGAGACCAGGAATGCGCCGCCGATTGATCCCAGGAGCGCACCCGACAGCGCCAGGGCCGTTCGTGTGAGGACCTGTCTCATGCGCTTTTGTCCCAGAGGCCGGTCGCCGCGACATCCCGGGCGTAGTCTGCGAAATCCTTGGGCGCACGACCGAGCGCGCGCTGAACGCCGTCACAGAGGTAGGCGTTGCGCCCGTCGAGGACCGTCGAGAACAGATAGTCCAGCATCCAGACGACGTCTTTGGGGGCGCCGGAGTTGGCGACTTCTTCTACGAACGCCTCATGCGGCACATCCACGAACGCGATCTTGCGACCCGTTGCGCGGGACAGATCCGCCGCGACATCGGCGACGGTCATCAAACGGGGACCGGTGACCTCATAGACCTGCCCATCGTGACGGTCTTCGCTCAGCGCGGCGACGGCCACATCGGCGATATCGTCGACATCAACGAAGGGCTCTACCTGATCGCCGGCGGGCAGCGTGATCGCTCCGCCCAGGACCATGTCGATGAACGCGCCTTCGGAGAAGTTCTGGTTGAACCAGCTCGCCCGGACAATCGTCCACTCAAGGCCGGCGTCCTGAACAATCTGCTCACACGCCTGCGCCTCTTCCTCGCCACGTCCTGACAGGAGAACCAGGCGTTTCACGCCCCGCCGCCTGGCGCGTTCGACAAAGGCCTGGATCGCATCACGCGCGCCCGGCATGGCGAGATCAGGGGCGTAGGTGAGATAGGCCGCGGTCACATCTTTCAGAGCCGCATCCCAGCTCGTCTCATTGTCCCAGTCGAAACCCGGAACGGCCGAGCGAGACCCGACCCGGATGTCATGTCCTTTGGCCTTCAGTCGCTCGGCGACACGGCGGCCTGTTTTTCCCGTTCCTCCCAGAACGAGTGTGAGGTCCTTCTTTTTGCGCAGAATATTCATTGGCTTGCTCCTTGCTGGTGTTTGCAAGCCAATGAATATGAAAATTGGGGGGCGCCTTCTTGCCCGAGAATGCCGGAGTATTGGCCGATCGCGTCAATTGAGAGCTATCGGCCGGCGCCGACCCCCAGCCTGTAGGATCGGGGTGTCTGCCCGGCCCAGCGCTTGAACGCGCGGGTAAACCCGCTTTGCTCGGAAAAGCCGGTCAGGAAAGCGATCTCGGCAAGGCTGTATTGTGTCTCGCTCAGCAGTCGCTTGGCGAGATCGTGCCGGGCCGAATCAACAACGCTCTGGAAGGAGTGGCCCTGCTCGGTCAGTCGTCGCTGCAGGGTCCGCGAACCGATCCCCAGCTGCGATGCGATCGAGGACAGGGTTGGCACGCCTTCGCTGAGGATGCTCGCCACGGCCCGTCGAACGCTTGGCTCCAACCCTTCATCCTGCGTTAGCGATGCAAGCTCGCTCTCAAGATGGCGATCAAAGAAACTGGCGATGGTTTCATCGCCCAGCCTGTTTGGCGCATTCAGGCACTCTTCACTGACAAGCAGTGCGTCGCGACCTGTTTCGAAACGGACCGGACAACCAAAATGCGCCTCATAAACAGACATGTCGCCGCGCGGCGCGTGTTTGAAGTAGACCGCAAGCGGCATAAAACGCGCCGTACTGACTTCCTTGCTGATCACATCCACCGCAGCCATGCTGGCTTCGTTGGAGAGCCGCATGCCCAGACGGCCGTCTCCGGCTTTGTCGAGATTAAAAAACCAGCCGCCGTCGCCTTGCTGCAGCGAATAGGTTTCAGCGCTGCCAAGGACATGGCCGTAGCGTTCCGATCTGACATAGGAGCCGCGCAGGTTGGGGGCGGACTTCCAGGCGAGACCGAAGGCGCCGTACTCGTCGCTCTTCATCGTCGCGCCAATGCGAAGCGGCAAAGACAGTCCGTCGGGATCGCGTTCCGCCAGCGTGGAGAAGAAGTCATAGAACTGATCAGCTGACACCATCAGCTTGGGGTCGACCGTGCCGTCTACGGCAAGCCCCAAGTCTTGAAGGAGGTCCCGTGTCTCAACACCAGCGCTGACTTGGCTGAGTACCTTGTGGACGTAAAGGGACGTGATCTGGCTCATGTGGCCAGTTGTATACAAAAATTCGGGAGTGCGGGAGTGCCGCTAAGGATGGGTGGGGCGTGCCGAAACTTCGCCGTACCGCACGAAATCCAGATATAGCCCGTCCGGCGGGGCGACCGGGCCGCAGCGCGTGCGGTCGGCGGCGTCCAGGGCCGCCTTGAAATCGGCCGGGCTCCACTTGCCCAGGCCCACCTCCACCAGCGAGCCGGTGATGGAGCGCACCTGGCGGTGGAGAAAGCTGATCGCCTCCACCACGATCTGGAGCTCGCCGCCGGGAAGGGCTGTAACCCTAGCGATCTCGATGGATTTCACCGGGCTCGGCGCCTGGCAGCGGGCGTCGCGAAACGTCGAAAAATCATGGCGTCCGATGAGTGCCTGCGCGGCGGCGTGCATGGCGTCGGCGTCCAGCGGCCGGCTGATGCGCCAGGCCTTGCCGCGCTCCAGCGCCAGCGGCGCCCGGCGCGAGACGATGCGATAGACATAGCCGCGCCGCTTTGCGTCAAACCGCGCGTGAAAATCCGCGCTCACCCGTTCGGCGGTCAGCACCGCGATGGGCGCAGGCTTTAGATGGTGATTGAACGCGTCGCGCACCTTGTCGCCGGGCATGTCCTTTTCAAGGTCCAGATGGGCGACCTGGCCCAGCGCATGGACCCCGGAATCGGTGCGCCCGGCGCCAAAGACCTCGCCGACGCTCGGATCGAATTTTCGCGCCGCCGCCTCCAGGGCGGCCTGCACGCTCGGCCCGTTGTCCTGGCGCTGCCAGCCCACGAACGGGCCGCCGTCATATTCAAGGGTGAGTTTGTAGCGAGGCATGGGCCGTGTTTGGGGCGAAACCGGTGAAAGAACAAGCGGCGGCGCACCGTCCCTCTCCGGGCAAAGACCATTGCGGCGGGCTAGGTCAGCACCGTCCCCGCCGGGATGTCGGTCCCGTTCAGAAAGGCCGCGCGGTCCACCACGCCGCGGCCCTCGCGCTGAAGGCGCACGGGGCGCACCGCGCCGCGGCCGCAGGCGATGGTGAGGTCGCCGTCCAGCACCTCGCCGGGCTCGCCTTCGCCCGTGACCGTTTCAGCGTAGTGGACCTTCACCCGCACCGGCGTGTCGCCCGGCAATTCAAACCAGGCGCCGGGGAAGGGCGACAGGCCGCGAATATGGTCGGCGACCTCGCCGGCGGGCTTTGTCCAGTCGATGCGCGCTTCGGCGCTGGTGATTTTCCTGGCGTAGGTGATCCCGTCTTCGGACTGGGGCGCCGCGCCCAGCGAGCCGCGCTCCAGCGCGGCCAGGGTGCGCGGCCACAACAGCGCGCCGGTGGTCATCAGCCGGTCGTGGAGGCTTCCCGCCGTGTCGGTGTCGTGGATGGGAACCACCTCGCTCATGAGCACCGGTCCGGTGTCCAGGCCTTCCTCCATCTGCATGATCTGCACGCCGGTCATCTCGTCGCCGGCCATGATGGCGCGCTGGATCGGCGCCGCGCCGCGCCAGCGCGGCAGCAGCGAGGCGTGAAGGTTCAGGCAGCCCAGCTGCGGCGCGCCGAGGGCGCGGGCGGGCAGGATCTGGCCGTAGGCGACGACGCACGCCGCATCCAGCTGAAGCGCCTCGAACGCCTCAAGCACATCGTCTTCGCGGAAACGCTCCGGCGTATGGACAGGTAGGCCGAACTGCTCGGCGAGCCGGTGCACCGGCGTCTTGCTCTCCTGCTGGCCGCGCCCGCGCCGGCGGGGCGGCTGGGTGTAGACGGCGGCCACTTCATGGCCCGCCCCGACGATTTCGGCGAGGCTGGCGGCGGCGAAGTCGGGCGTACCCATGAAGGCGAGGCGAAGGGGCATGGCTTAAGTCCCGCGCGGCTGGCTGACTCGATGACTGGCTGTCTGACGCGTGGGACTTAAGCCGAAGCGGGCGCGAGGTGAAGCCTCAGGCGGTCAACCCGGTCAGCCGCTCGCTCAAGCCCCAGAGCCGGGCGGCGGTGTCGCGGTCGCGGATATGGGGCTGATAGCCGAAGAAGCTGCGCTCCTCCTTGGGCGGCCCCGCCACATCGCAGTCTTCACAATACACCCCGCCGCGATCCTCCAGCAAAGGCGAGGTCGCCGCCCAGACCGTGGTGGCGCCGCCCTGCTCGGGCGTCTTGAAGACCTTGTTCAGATTGCCGTCTTCATCGATCCAGCCCATGGCGCGCATTTCCTCTTGCGGCAGATCGCGCTGCAGCTCGGTCATGATACCGCCGGGATGGACCGAATAGGCTTTCAGCCCCTTGTCCTCATAGCGCGCGTTCAGTTCCAGCGCGAACAGGGCGTTGGCGCTCTTGGACCGGCCATAGGCTTGCCATTTCTCGTACTCGCCGGTTTCCCAGTTCCAGTCGTCGAGGTTCACGTTGCTGATGCGGTGGGCCAGCGAGGACAGCGCCACGACGCGCGAGCCCGGCTTTTTCACGAGCAGGTCGCTCACCCGCGCGAAGAGCGCGAAATGGCCCAGATGATTGGTGGCGAACTGGCTCTCCCAGCCTTTGGAATTGCGACGCAGCGGGCCGGCCATGATGCCGGCGTTGTTGATGAGGATGTCGATCCCGTCGCCGGCCTCGGCCCGGATCGCCTCGGCGCCGGCTTTGATGCTCTCGGGCTCGCCCAGATCAAGCTCGACGACTGTGGCCTCAAGGCCGTCCAGCGCGGTGCGCGCCTTGTCGGGCGAGCGCCCCGGTACGATCAGCCGGGCGCCGGACGCGGCCAGGGCCTTGGCCGCCTCCAGCCCGATACCGGAATAGCCGCCGGTGATCACCACCGTCTTGCCTGAGAGGTCGGCCTTCGCAGCGACGTCGGCGGCGGTGGAGCGGGCGCCGAACGGGCTGCCGGTCGGGGTCTGACGGGGATCGGACATGAAAAACTCCTCCTTTAAAACGCCGCGCGAGCCTTGCGCGAATGGGACGATCTGGAAACCCTTGATGCCGTCCGCGCGCGACCATGGCATGGTGACGCATAAGCCTTGGGAGAGTTTCGCCATGATCCGCCGCCTCGCCGCCCTTATTGCACTGCTTCTGGCCGCTTGCGCCCAAGCGCCGGCTGATGAGCCCGTTGATCCTTCAGCGCCGTACGGTCCCTTCGTCGCGGGCCCCGGCTCCATGGTGGGCGACGGCGAGGCCTGCGGCGGCATGATGGGGCTTCGCTGCTCTGAAGATCCGCAGGACCGCCAGTATTGCCACATGGAGCCCCAGGCCATGTGCGGCGCCGCCGATCAGACCGGCGTGTGCCGGGTTCGCCCCATGGCCTGTCAGCGCGACTACCGCCCGGTGTGCGGCTGCGACGGCGAGACCTACGCCAACGCCTGCCTGGCCAATGCAGCCGGAACCAGCGTCTCCACCGAAGGCGCTTGCACGCCGGGCCGCTAGGGATCCCTGCGCGCCATGCGTCCCGCCCCGCCCTCAGACACGCCGATTCGGCCCGCTGACGATCCCGCCGCCCTTGAGGCGGCCGCGGAGATTCTCGCGGCGGGCGGGTGCGTCGCGGTTCCAACAGAGACGGTCTATGGCCTCGCCGCCGACGCCTGCGACGGCGAAGCGGTGGCGGGAATCTATGAGGCCAAGGGCCGGCCCAGCTTCAACCCGCTCATCTCCCATTGCGACACGTTCGAGCGGGCGGCGTCCCTTGTGGAGCTGGGTGAGATCGGTACGGCGCTGGCGCGGGCCTTCTGGCCCGGCCCGCTGACGCTGGTGGGCCTGCGAAAAGCGGGGTCCGGCGTCAGCGATCTCGCCGCGGCGGGGCTGGAGACGCTGGCGGTGCGCGTGCCGCGCTCGCCTGCGCTTCAGGCGCTCATCGCCCGCCTGGACCGGCCGCTGGCCGCGCCCAGCGCCAACGCGTCGGGCCAGGTCAGCCCCAGCACGGCCGCCCATGTGAAGGAGAGCCTGAACGGGCGCATTCATCTGATTCTGGACGGAGGGCCCTGTGCGGTGGGGGTGGAGAGCGCGATCGTGGACGTCAGCGTCGATCCGCCTCGCCTGCTGCGCCCCGGCGGGATTGCCCGCGAGGCGCTTGAGGCGGTGTGCGGACCGCTCGCCGCGGCGGGCGCCTCGATCACCGCGCCGGGCATGCTCACCAGCCATTATGCGCCACGGGCTGTGATCAGACTGAACGCAACCGAAGCGAAGCGGGGGGAGGTCTATTTGGCGTTTGGGCCTCACCTTGAGATGGAGGGCGTTGAAATATTTAACCTCTCGCCCCAAAAAGACCTAGCGCAGGCGGCGGCGAACCTGTTTGCTGGTTTACGCGCTCTGGACGCGCGGGCTGATCGAATTGCAGTAGCGCCCATCCCCTTGGACGGGTTGGGCGAAGCGATCAATGATCGGCTCGCGCGGGCGGCGGCGCGCTGAGCGCATCTTCCCGATGCGATATGTTCATATGCTAGCTGTGCGCCATGTTGATGACTCCCGGCCTCTACGTCACGCAGTTCCGCACGCCGCTCGACCACGCCTCCGGCGTCATCGTTGTCGACGGCGACCGGGTACGCGGTGGCGATTCAGCAATGCACTATGTCGGTGAGATCACCGGCGGCGCCGACGCTATCAAGGTGCGCCTGCGGGTGCGCCAGCACGACGGTTCCAAACAATCGGTCTTCGGCGATGTGGATGATTTCACCCTCACCCTCACCGGGCGCCGCAAGGGTGAGCAGTATGTGTTCGAGGGCCGCGCCGACCGTGCGCCCTCACTCAGGTTCGAGGCTATTCTGACGCAGGTGCGCGAACAGGGCTAGGCTCCGTGGGCCTAAACGCCCTGGGTCTCGGCCGCAGCCTGTTTCACCATCCGCTTTTCCTGGGCGCGCATCAGGCCGCGTCCGATGGGATCGGGGAGCACCCGCGCTGCGCCCACCAGGAATTTATACCAGGCGCCGGGGACGCGCAGCGGCACGCCGCGCTCCACCGCGTCATAGCCGGTCTCGGCCACTTCGCTCGCCGACAGCATCCAGTAGTCGGGCAGCTTGCTCACCGTGGCGCGCGCGCCGTTCACATCGTGAAACTCCGAGCGGGTATAGCCCGGCGCCACGGCGGTGACGTTGACGCCTTTGCCCTCAAGCTCCAGGCCCAGGGCTTCGCTCGCCTTGATCAGCAAAGACTTGATCCCGGGATACAGCGCGCCGGAATAGCGGGTGTGGGCGTTGGCGCTGGGCAGAAGCGCGCTCACCGAGGAGATGTTGATGATCCGCCCGAACCCGCGTTCGGCCATGCCGGCGGCGGTCAGGTGCATGAGCTTGAGATAGCTGGTGAGCATCAGCTCCAGAAAGCCGGCCTGGGTGTCCCAGCTGGTGTCGGTGAAGCCGCCCGGCTGTCCGGCGCCGGCGTTGTTCACCAATCCGTCGATGGTGCGTCCCGCACTCTCCACCTGGCTGACGATGGCTTGCGGTGCGCCCGGTTCGGCCAGGTCGGCGGTGATCACCAGGCTGTCGACGCCGAACTGGGCTTTCAGCTCCTCGGCGAGGTCATTCAGCTTGTCCTCGCGCCGGGCCACCAGCGCCAGATCCCAGCCATGGCGGGCGAATTCACGGGCGAACGCGGCGCCGATGCCGCTGGAGGCTCCGGTGACGAGGCAAAGGCGGCGGGCCATGGCGATGCTCCTTCAGAGCGTTGTGAGTCGGCGCTAAAGTGGAGGCTCGCCCGCCTCCTGTCCAGAAACCCCCGCGCGGGTGAAGCTCAGCGGTGATACAAGCCCGCCCTGAACCACCTGGCCGGCGATCCGATTTTCGCCCTCCAGCGCGCCGTCAAAGCGTAGCGCGCCCAGGCGCGTGGCGAAGGCGATGCGAGGGCCATCAAGGCGCACCTGCTCAAACGCGATCACCGCCCCGCCCTGGCTGGGCGAGGTCATGCGCACGTCTGCTTGCGGGCCGGAAAGGTCAACCTTGAGGGTGAACGGCCGCGGATCCACCGAAGTGTCCAGCACCGTCTCCCAGCGGCCTTCAAGCGCTGGATCCGGCGCCGCGGCGGGTGTCGACTGGTCAATGGCGTAGAGCGGCGCGTCCGGCGCGTCATTGCGGCCGCAGGCGGCGAGCGTCAGGCTGAGGATCAGAAGCGGGAGAAGGCGGGTCATGGCGCTCGATTAAGGCCGCGCCAGGCGCCGGCGCAAGCCTAGAGGCCCAATTGCTTCGCCATGTCGCGCTCGAAATCGCGCAGGCGCGCGCGGGCGCGCCGCCATTCCCACCACAGAAAAACGATTTTCGGGCCGTCCACCAGATAGCGCCGCCACATGCGCCGGGGCGCCTCGCCCAGGCGATGGAGCCATTCCAGGCGCGCTTCTCGCATCCAGACCGGAGCCCGGCGCGCCTTGCCGGACAGGAAATCCAGCGACGCGCCGACGCAAAGGCCGACGCCGGTGCAGTCGCCGCGCTCGATGCAGGCTTCCGCGATCATCTCCTGCTGGGGCGAGCCGACGCACAGAAAGACGAAGCGGGCGGGGTTTTCCGCCACGAAGCGTGCGCAGTCGGCGATGGCGTCGGGATTGTCGCGCAGGCCCATGGGCGGGGTGTGCCAGCGCAGGTCGGTGAGGCCGTAGCGCCGCTTGAGGCCGTCCATGACCGCTTCGTCGCCGCCGATCACCACGACGGGCTCGTCGCGGTCAATCATGGTTTCAAACAGCGTCTCGGTGAGGTCGGAGCCGGCGGTGACGTCGATATGCTCGCCCGACATGGAGGCGATCAGCTCCAGGATCCGGCTGTCGCACACGGTCAGCCAGGCTTGGGCGTAAAGCGGGGCGAAGACCGGATCGCGGCGCAGGCGCACCAGATGATCCACATTGGGCGTCACCACGAAGGCGAAGGGCTGTGAGGGATCGCGGAAGGCGATACGCTCCAGCGCGGTGTCGAAGCCGATGCGGTCGAACGCCGAATTGAGAAACCAGACATGGCGCGCCCGCACCCGTCGTTCCGGCCCCTTGGAGGCCGCCAACGGCGTGGCCGTGTCGATCTGCTCTCTTCGCGAAATCGCCGTCATGCGTGCCGTTTTGCTCCAGCTCCGGAAAGGTCTGGCGCAGGCCACGCAACAAGGGCGCCGCATCCAAACGGAGCGCGGCGCGCATCATGGGGTGTAGAACGAAACCTACGGAGAGCTCCGCCATGAACACCGCGCTCTGGATCAGCGGTCTGATCGCCGCCGCACTGATGATGGCGGCCGGAGTGATTGAGTCCGCACCGATGCGCACCGGCGCGGCGGTGGAGGTGCAGACCGGCCCGGTGATCCTGGCCTTCGCCGCTCCGCAAGAGCCGTTGCGCGTGGTGGCCGAGGCGAACTGCCTGTCGACCGGATGTCCGCTGATCGAGCTGCGCATCCGCCAGGCCGAACCCGGGACCCCTGTGCGGGTCCACCTTACAGCTCGGTAATCCGCCCCCGCCTTGCCCGCCGGGCCGCTTGCGGTAATCTCTCCGGCGATAAGCACGAATGTGCAGGGAAAAGGGGAGAGGGGATGCTCCGCGCGACTTTGATCACGGGATCGGCCTGCGCCATGCTTGGCGCAGCGTCTTCGCTCGCCTCGCCGCCGCTGGTCCAGCCCGGCGCGCCGGGCGATCCCTCGCGCACGCTGTCGGTCGAGCAGAGCGTTGCGCTCAGCCGGACCGGCTATGTGGCCGCCGACACACGTTTCATGCAGCACATGATCGTCCATCACCAGCAGGCGGTGGACATGGTCGCCCTTGTCGGAGCTCGCACCGACCATGACGGGGTGACCCGCATCGGGCAGCGCATTTCACTGACCCAGCAGGGCGAGATGGCGCAAATGCGCCGCTGGCTGGAGGCGCGTGGCGAGCCGCTCGCGGACGCCGATCTGCGGCCCGGCCACGCCCACGGGGGGGCGGGCGCCGAGCCCGCCGACGCCTCGTCTCACGCCGGGAACGCCATGGCGGATATGGCCGACATGCATGGCGATCACGGGGATCACAGCGAACACAGCGATCACTCCGGGCACGCCGCCCCGAGCGAGCCCGCGGCCATGGAAACCGATCCCTATAACACCCCGCTCATGCACGGCATGTTGTCGCCGGCGCAGATGGATGCGCTCGCCGAGGCGCGCGGGGCGAGCTTCGACCGGCTCTTCCTTGAGGGCATGATCCATCACCACCAGGGCGCCGTGGACATGGTCTCCGCCCTGCTTAGCCAGCCCGGCGCGGGCGAAGAGACCGCCTTAAGCGAATTTCTGACCCACGTGGTCGCCGACCAGTCCGCGGAGATCCTGCGCATGCGCAACATGCTCTCCGCCATGGACGCCGATCCGTCTCACGAAGGACACCTCTGATGACCCGTTTTGCCCGCCTGACCTGTTCCGCCGCGCTCGCCGCACTCGCCGTCGGCGCCGCCCACGCCCAGGACGCCGATCCGCGCCAGGGCCTCGCGCCCGGCCTCTATGATGCGGGCCAGGCCGCTGAAGGGCTTGAGCTTCTGTATGCGCTGCGTGCGCCGGACGGCTTCAACGATCCCGCCGCCATCACCCGTGCCAGCATGTTCGCCGAGGGTGCGCCGGAGCCCGCCTATTCGGTGCTGGCGCTGGCCAACACCGATCTGGCCTTCGCCGACGGCAAGGTCTTCATGGGCAGCTATCACGGCTTTAACGTCTACGACGTGACCGGCGAGGGCGCGCCCGAGCATATGCTCTCCGTGGTCTGCCCCGGCGGCCAGGGCGACGTGTCGGTCCATGGCGATTTGCTGTTCATGAGCGTCGAAGAGAACCGAGCCCGCCTGGATTGCGGCACGTCCGGCGCGGAGGGCGACGTCAATGAAGAGCGGTTCCGCGGGATTCGCATCTTCGACATTTCCGACATGGCCAATCCGGTCCAGGTGGGCGCGGTGCAGACCTGCCGCGGCTCGCACACCCATACTCTGGTGCCGCACCCGAGCGATGACGGAATTCTCTACGTCTATAATCAGGGCACCAGCTCCCCGCGGTCGGGGGAAGAGCTGGAAGGCTGCGTTTCCGGCGATCCGTCGGAGAATCCCGACACGTCGCTCTATTCCATCGATGTCATCAAGGTGATGCTGGACGACCCGGCCTCGGCGGCCATCGTCAACAGGCCGCGCATCTTCGCCGACGCAGAGACCGGCGAGGTGGCCGGCCTGTGGGGCGGGGGACGCATGGGCCTGCGAAGCCAGCGCACCGCCGACACCAATCAGTGCCACGACATCACGGTGTATCCCGAGATGGGTCTGGCGGCCGGCGCATGCTCGGGCAACGGCATCCTGCTGGACATTTCCGACCCGGAAAACCCGGCGCGGATTTCGGAGACCTTCGATCCGGACATGGCCTACTGGCACGCGGCGATCTTCAACAATGACGCGGACTCCATCGTCTTCACCGACGAGTGGGGCGGCGGAATCGGGGCCATGTGCCAAACCGACAGCCCGGAAGAATGGGGCGCGAACTACATCGCTTCGATCGAGGACCGCGAGCTTGTGGGTCAAAGCCTGTTCAAGATCCCCAACGTGCAGACCGGGACCGAGAACTGCGTCGCCCACAACGGCTCGCTGGTGCCGGTGCCGGGCCGCGATATCCTGATCCAGGCCTGGTATCAGGGCGGCCTGTCGCTGATCGATTTCACCGATCCGTCCAAGCCCTACGAGATCGGCTTCTTCGACCGCGGCCCCATTGACGCCGACGAGCTCGCCGTGGGCGGGTTCTGGTCGTCCTACTGGTATAATGGCCGCATCTACGCCAGCGAGATCTCCCGAGGCCTCGACGTGCTGCGCCTGTCGCCGAACGCTGATCTTTCGCAAGCCGAGATCGCAGCCGCCGAGCAGGTGATGACGGCGGTTCACAATCCGCAAACCCAAGAGCTCATCGTGTGGGCCGACACCGCCCAGGTGGGTCTGGCCTATCTCGACCAGCTGGATCGGGGCGAGGCTTTGGAGCCGCGTCTGGCGCAGGCGACGCGCACGCTCCTGGACCGCTGGGCCGACGGTGATCTCAGCGAGCGCTCTGCGCGCCGGGTGGCTGACAACCTCACCGCGGCGGCGGCCGAGCTTGAAGGCCATGACGCCGACCGCGCCAACGCTCTGGCCGGGCTTCTCACCCGCGTCGCCGGCTAGAGCGCCAGGCTAGCTCCGTTTCAAAGCGCGCCAGTCAAAGCGCGCCGGATGCAATGCTTCGAGCCCGTCCCGCGCCAGCGGGGCGGGCTCATTCATGAGGGCCGAGACCAGCGCTTCCGCCAGCAGCGGCGCATGGGCGAAGCCGCGCGCGCCAAGACCGGTGAGCGTCATCACCGCGCCGTCGTCCGGCTCAGGGGTATCGGGAAACGGCGCGCCCCTGGCCGCCGCGCGCCAGCGATCTTCAAACCCCTCAGCGGCGAGCAGCCCCGCCGCCGGAAGCCGGTCGTTCAGCGCCGCGCGCACCCCGCCCCAGCTTTCGCGCAACCTTCCCGGCGTCAGCGCCAGCGGACCGTCTCCGGCCAGGGCGCGCAGCACCGGCTCGGCCTCGGATTCAGCTTCGGGCGCGTCGGCCTTCACATGGGTGGCGCCGATCAGCACGCCGCCGCTGTGCGGCGCGGCGTAACCGCCCCAAGCGGCGGGAGCGTGCGGAGCGTCGCCGTCGAACACGCCGATACGGCCCGCCGCGGCTTCCAGCGCCAGATTGGGCAGAAGGCTCGAGGCGGCGTACCCGCCCGCCACGATCACCGTCTCGAATGCGCCCAGGCTCTGCCCGTCCGCGCCGTGAAGCACTACGCCGCCGTCGATCCTCTCGATACGCGATACGCCTATGTCGCGCGCGGGGGTCTCACTCGCCAGGCTCGCCACCAGGGCGCCGGGATCAAACAGGCCCGCGCGCGCCATCCACAGGCCCGGCCCGCCTGCGTCTTCGTCTTCGCGCCAGCTGAAATCGTCGTCCAGAAGACCGGCGAGGCGCTCCAGCCGCTCCAGCCCCGCGCCCTCTCCGGCCAGACGCAGCACGCCGGTGGGCTCAAAGCACGCGCGCCCGTCATGGAGGCGCCCCTCATAGAGACGTCGCGCATAGTCGAACGCGGCGAGAAGCGCGCGATTATGAGGCCGGTCACCGGCTTCAAGGCGGGGGGTGAGAAGGCCGCGCGGCGCGCCCGACGCGCCCGCCGCCCAGCCGCCTTCAGCGAAGACCGAGACGGTGCGGCCGCGCCGCGCGAACGCCTCCACCAGGCTCGCCGCCGCGATCCCGCCGCCAATGATTGCGACCGGGCCGGAGCGCGCAGACGGCGCCGGGCAGGGCATGGCGCGCCGCGGCGCAGGCTCGCCCTGATAGATCGCTTCCAGGCGTTCGCGCTTTCGTCCGAAGCCGGGCTTTTTCTCCACCGCGAAGCCCGCGTCCGCCAGGCCGCGGCGCACCGCGCCGGCCACGGTGAAGGTCGCCGCCGGGGCGCCGGGCTTTGACAGGCGCGCGAGCTCTCCAAAGAGGGCGGGCGTCCACATGTCTGGATTTTTCGCCGGCGCGAACCCGTCCAAAAACCAGGCGTCGGCGGCGAAATCCATCTGCGGGAGCGCGGCGTCCACCGTGTCGTGAAAAACGGTTAGGCTCACCCGGCCATTCTCGAACACCAGGCGATGGGCGCCTTTGTGCGGTGAGGGCCAGCGCGCCAGCAACGCCGTGCTCAAAGGCTCAAGCTCGTCGAACGCTTCACGGGCGCGCGCGGCGTCGGCGCGCCTCAGCGGATAGCCCTCGACACTGACCACATGAAGCCGGGCGCCGCGTGCGGCGTGGGCGCGGAAGGCCTCCCACAGCGCCAGGAAGTTCAGCCCTGTGCCGAAGCCGAGCTCGCCCACCACGGTAAGGTCTTTTGAAAATCGGTCCGGAAAGCCGGCGCCGGCCACAAACACCGCGCGCGCCTCGGCCAGCCCGTCGACAGCCGAGAAATACACATCGTCGACCTGGCGCGCGACAGGGTCCGCGCCGCGCCAGTCCAGCACGGCGTGGGGGCGTTTCAGCTCGAACGGGTCAGAAGCCATGGCCGCGATATATCAGGATGGCGCGGCGTGGCCAGTGTTTCGGGGGTTACTCGCCCACCCGCCTGAACTCATAGGCGGGGCCGCCGGGCACGCGGAACACATACGCGCCGTCCGCCATGATCCCGGCCTCCTGATAGGCGAGGCGGTCCGGCCCGATTTCGATGCGCGCCTCAATGCCCATCTCCCGGCCTGATCGCGCGGTGATGACGCAGTCCTGCGCCGTGACGTGAAGCACCAGGCCGGTGCGCGGTTGCGCGCCGGCCGAAAGAGTGCAGCCGTCCGGGTAGCCGATCAAATCGTCCGGCCCGAGCGTGGCGAACGCGCCTTCTGTGTCGCCCAGCCCGGCAAAGGGGGCGGGGTCCTTGAAGGTGTAAAAATCCATGCCGGACAGTGCGCCGTCTTCAGTCTGGCGGAAGGCCCAGATGCGCTGGCGGCTGATCTCGCCGTCCGCATCGCCGGCGCGCCATTCCAGATACATCACATGGCCGCCGACGGCCGGCGCGTCGACGCGGTGAAACTGCGCGTATTGCTGATCCAGCCAGTCATAGGGATGACCCGCCGCCGGGGCGCGTTTCAGAGCGTCCGGCGCGGCGGCGTATTGGTCTGCGTTGGACCAGGCGCCCTGAAGTTCGGCGATGATGTCGAGGCTGGAGTCCTGGCCTGCGCGCGCCATGGGATTGTAGAAAATCTCTCCAGCGTCCGGCTCTGTGTTGGTCGCTGGCATGGCGCAGGCGCCAAACCCGCTGGCGGCGGCGATAGTGAGGCTGGCGATGAGAAATCTCATAGTGAAACTCCAGCCGGCCTGAAGGGTCGCCGCCGCCGGCGGGCGGGGATCAGTCAGCGTGTTCGGCTTGCGATAGCTGCAGCGTATCGACATATTGCTGGAAGCGGATCGCTTGGCCGTCCTGAACTGTCCAGACATGGACCATCTGGGCGTTGATAGGCTTTCCGGTGGCGCCGTATGCGCCTGTGTAACGCCCCAGAACCACGACACGGTCCCCCTGGGCGATCATTTCCTCAGGCGTCGCCGTGAAGCCGTCCCATTCGGTGACGACCCGGCCGATCACGCCCTCCATGACGGCTTGCGGACCCTCATAGGGATTGCCGTCGGCGTAGGTGTTGCCCTCCGCCTCGTTCCAGATGATTTCAGGATGAAGCGCGGCGGCGAAGGCTTCTGGATCGCCTGCCGCGAAGGCCTCATAGATGCCGGACACCACCTCGGTGGGGGTGTGGCCGTCGGCGGCCGCGGCCGTGGTCATGGCGGTGGCGGTAAGCAGGCCGCACGCGGCGGCGGTGACGAGCTGTTTCATGACATGTCCTCCCAGACTGACCGAGACGTTAGCCCTGCTAACAGCACGCGCCCAGCAAAAAACCGTCCGTTCAGGGTGTCTCGCGCGATCAGGCGTCGGCGTGATCCAGGATTTCAAATGCGGCGCGCTCGCCGGATTCCATGGCCGCCTCCATGCCGGTGTGAAGCGCGCCGGTATGCTCGCCGGCGAAGTGGAGCCGTCCGGCGGGCGAGGCCATGGTCCCTGCAAAGCGCGCCGCTTCGCCCGCGCGCCAGTGCATGTAGGCGCCGCCGGCCAGCCGGTTGGACGCGGTCCAGCGCTGCACATGGGCCAGGCGAAGCTTGCCTTGGCTGGCCGGTCTCAGGCGCGCCATGGCCGCAAGGGCGGTCTCGCCCAGTGCGTCGTCCGGCATGGCGTCGGCGTTCAGCGCGCCAAACCCGTCCAGCCAGACCGTGAGCATGCCGGTGGGGGCGCCGTCGGGCCTGCGCCGGGCGAAGACGCGCTCCAGCTCTGAATCGGTCCACATCTCCGGCGCCATCCCGTCTTCCTCCCAAAAAGGAGAACGCGCCTCCAGATGCAGCTGCACGATGGGGGTGTAGGCCAGGGTATCGATGGCCAGGCGCTGATCGGCGCTCACCGGCGCCGTCACCGCAAGATCGCGGAGCACCGTGAAGGGCAGCGCGGAGATCGCGTAGTCGGCGCGCAGCGTCTCGCCGGTCTCCAGGCGCACCAGAGCACCGGACTCGTCGGCGTCGAGTCCCAGCACCGGGGCGTTCAGGCGCACCTCGCGGGTGAGCCGCGCGGCCATGGCCTCGGGCAGGCGCTGGGCGCCGCCGGCGAGCGCTTGCGACCCGCCCATGCCGCGCTCCTGAGCATAGATCGCCAGCGACCGGTAGAGATTGATCATGGAATAGGTCTCAAGATCGGTCCCGTTCAGGCTGGTCTCGATCAGGCGCAGGGCTTCTGCATTGGCGCCCTGGCTGTTGAGCCAGTCGCGGGCTGAAACATCGTAGGCGGCGGCTTCCGCATCGCGCCAGGCGTAGATGTCGCGGAATGGATTATTGCGCGCGGCCAGAGCAAACAGGAGCGCGTTGGGCGGGATCGCCTTCCACGCCTCCGGCAGGCGGTTGGCCGGCGACGCCGCCCAGTCTTCGGCGCGGATCAGCTCGCCGCGCACGGCCAGGACGTCGCCGAACCGGCTGTCTGGAAAGTCCTGAAAGCCGATGGCGGACTCTTCGGCGCGGGTGCGCACGCGGGCGTAGGTGGCGCCGACCTGCTCGCCGCCGGCTTCGGGGGCGCCGGGCAGGTGATCGAGCGTTATGAGGCGCCCGCCGACCCGGCCCGAGGCTTCCAGCACCAGAACGTCGAGCCCGGCCTCCTGCAAGGTCAGGGCGGCGTTGAGGCCGGACAGCCCGGCGCCGGCGATGATGACATCTGCGTCCTTGCCCGCCCGGTCGGCTCGCGGACCGCAGCCGGCGAGGGCGAAAACGCCCGCTCCGGCGGCTAGCGAGAGTGCATGCCTTCGCGTGACCTTCATGCCTCGCGCTCCTCTAAGTTCGCGTCTGTGCGCGAATTTTCCTGCCCGGACGCCTTGATTTCATGGCCGATCCGAAATGTTATACCAATTGAAGAGCACAGACAGCGTCAACGTCAAAGGCGCGCCGGGGGAGAGGCGTCCATGCGCCGCAGAGAGTTTCTAGGATGCGCGGTCGGCGCCGCGGCGATTCCCGCGCTGAGCGCCTGCGGACGCCAGACAGCGGACGGCGAGCTTTACGGCCGCGCCGTGGCCCAGGCGCCGCCGCGTACGCCGTGGGATGCGCAATGGCGCAATTTTGAATCCAACATTGCGCAAAACCCGACGCTCCAATTCGACTATTTCACCAAGGCGGAGCTGGGGGATGAAGAGCGCATGCTCTTCGATCTGCGGCGCGGGCGCGCCCATGTGGGCGGAATGAGCCTGCAGGGGCTCTCCAGCACGATCCCGGAACTGACCATCGCCATGGCGCCCTATCTGTTCGACAGCCAGGCGGAGGTGGATTTTGTCTATGATGAGCACCTTTTCGACATCGTCGACGCCCTGGCGGCGGCGCAGAATCTAAAGCTGCTTCAATGGGTCGAGGTGGGATGGACCCACATGTTCGCCGACAGGCCGCTGACCCATCCCGACATGGCCCAGGGCCTGCGCATGCGAACCAGCCCCAACGCTGCGGCGCGCTTCTTCTGCGAGGCGGCGGGCATGGACGCGATCCCGCTGGGCATCGCCGATGTGATCCCGGCGCTGCAGACCGGGCTGGTCCAGGGGGGGCTGTCCAGCGCGGTTTTCCACTTCTTCTCGACGCTCGATCTGGCGGCCCATTTCACCCTGACGCGCCATTCCTACGACACCGGGGCCATCGTGCTGAACCGGGACTGGTATGAGGGCGCGACGGACAGCCAGAAACAGACCATCGACGTCGCCTGGGGCAGCGCGGCCGCGGCGCGCGCCGGTGTGCGCGTGCTCGACGACATGGTGCTCGCCTGGATGCGCGAGGGCGTGCAGCGCGACCGCGAGGGCAATGTCGTGCGCCCGCTTGTGACCACCAGCGGCGCGCCGATTCAGGTCCACGACCTCACCGCCGAGGACAAGGCCGCCTGGCGGGCGGAGACCGGCAACGTGGTCGACCGGCTCGTGGAGACGCTCGGCGGACGGTCGCGCGAGGTCTATGAGGCGATTCTGGCTGGCAAGGCCGCGTTCGCGCGCCGTCAGGCGCAGGCCGGCGGCCAGGGGGAGGCGGGATCTTGAGTGCTGTTATCAGCTTTATCGGCCGGGCAGAGCGCTGGATCACCATCGCCGCCTTCGCGCTGATGGCCCTGTCGCTCATGGCCGACGTGGTCAGCCGGCGGCTGTTCATGACCGGGCTGATCGGCGCCACCGAAGTGGCCGTGATCGGCATGGTGGCGGTGTCGATGTTTGGCATCGGGGTCGCAACCGACGAGGGCGGACATCTGCGCCCGCGCCTGTTCGACGCCCTCATTCCGAAATCCGTCGACGCTTTGGTGGACCGGTTCGCCAGCGCGGTTACGGGGCTGTTCTTCGCGCTTTTTGCGGGGCTCGCCGGCTTCATGGTACTGCAGTCCATGGCGCTGGGCGATCGCACCGAGATCCTGCGCGCGCCGATCTGGACCCTGCAGGCGATGATCTTCCTGGCGTTCGCCAGCAATGCGGTGCGCTTCTTCATCTATGCGGCGCGCCCGGACCTGAAGCCGGGCGAAGACCTTGAAGAATCCGCGGCGGGCGCGGCGGACGGCGACCCTCACGATCCGGGCGATACGCATAATTCTGATGGGCAAGGCGCGGTCGCGCAAAGCGGGGACTCGCGCTGATGGAAATGTGGCTTCTGGTCGGACTGATCGTCCTGCTCATGGTCCTGCGCCAGCCGGTGCTGGTGCTTCTGGGGTGCGCGGCGCTGTTCGTGTACTCGGTCTGGGGAGACGGCCGGCCCGAATACGCGGTGTACGATGTCTGGTTCGCGGTGAACCAGGAGGTGCTGCTGGCGATCCCGCTCTTTGTTCTGGCCGGCGCGATCATGAGCAAGGGGACCATCGCCGAGCGCATCATCGACCTCATGCGCGAGGTCACACGGCCCATTCCGGGCGGGCTGGCGCTGGCGGCTGTGCTGTCCTGCGCCGGGTTCGCGGCGATCTCCGGCTCGGCGGCGGTGACGCTGCTGGCCGTCGGCGGCATCATGTACAAGGCGCTTATCGAGGGCGGCTACTCCAAGAGCTTCGCCATCGGCGCGCTGTGCTCGGGCGGAGTTCTGGGCATTATCATTCCGCCGTCCATTCCGCTGATTCTCTATGGCTACATCACCCAGGTCTCCATCGCCCAGCTCTTCCTGGCCGGCATTGGTCCGGCCATGGTGCTTGTGGCGATCTTTGCGGCCTACGGCTTCATCCTGAACTTCAAGCGCCGCGAGGGCGGCTGGCGGATCTCAGGCTTCGTGCGGGCGTTGCGGCGCTCTGTCTTCGCCCTGCCCATCCCGCTGATCATTCTGGGCGGCATCTATGGCGGGATCTTCACCGTCACCGAGGCGGCGGCGGTTGCGGTGGTGGTGGCGGTGTTCGTGGAGGTGGTGCTTCACCGCGATCTTTCCATGACCGATCTCAAGGCCGTCACCGTCGAGAGCTCCAAGCTTCTCGGCTCGCTCTATCCGGTGCTCGCCTTCGCGTTTGCGCTCAATGTTTTCCTCACCGCCGAGGGCGTGCCCCAGGCGCTGGTGGCCGAACTGAGCGGCGTGATCGACGGCAAGGTCGAGTTCATGCTCATGGCCAACGCGCTTCTGCTGGTGGTGGGCATGGTGATCGATGTGGGATCGGCGACGCTGGTGCTCGCCCCGCTGCTGCAGCCGCTGGCCGAGGCGCAAGGCATCGACCCGGTGCATTTCGGGATCGTCATGATCGTCAATCTGGGGATCGGCTATCTCACCCCGCCGCTGGGGCTCAACCTCATCGTGGCCATGGCGGCCTTCAAAGAGGGCTTCTGGACGGTCACCAAGGCGGTGCTGCCCTTTATCGCCCTGATGTTCGCTGGATTGATGGTGATCGCTTTCGTGCCGGAGATCGCCCTGATGTTTATTGACGCGCGCTGAGATCGCTCAGCACGGCGCGAACCTGATCCAGAGCGTCGCCATGGCCCAGCCAGTCGAGCGCGGCCTCCACCGTGTCGAAGGGCTGCGTGTCGACGGCGCGGTGCTCTCCGCCGAAGAACGCGATCCAGGTTTCAAGGATTTGCCAGATTTCCGGGCGTGCGCCGAGAATAGCGCTTTTCAGCGCGCGCGACGGAGCTTCGGGCAGCGCCGCACGGCGTTTTAGCGCCATTTGGACAAGGTCCCCCGGCGCGATGTCGAAGGCGGTGACGTGGGAGTAATCCACCAGAACGTCGTACTTTGCGGCGTCCGGTCGTTTCATCGCGCGGCCGAGCAATTGGCGAGCGTGGTCCGTGTTGAAAATCTCAGGCAGCGACAAAACGTTAAGCCGCAACGGGTCCAGGATTTCCAGCATCGGCTTCCACTTATTTTTTAGTACTAGATTTTATCTAGATGAATCCGTTCATCGCGACAAACTCTGAGTTGTAACAGCGGGTTATCTGGATGCAACGCGTCAAAGATCGCCTCACGCGCCGACTCCCGCCCGAGCCAGGCGATGGCGGGTTCCACGCGGGAGAAGACTTCGGTCCGGATGGCGCGGTTTTCTTCCTCGAAGAAGGTGGTCCAGGTCTCCACAAAGTCGCGGGCGGCCTCGCCGGTGCAGACGGCGGCGCTGCGAATCTCCGCGCTCATATCCGGCAGCGCGGCGCGTCGCGCCGTCGCCAGCCGGACTAGCTCGCACATCTCCATATCCACTCGCTTCACGGCCGAATAATCGGTCAATACGTCGAAGTCGGGCGCGGCGCGTCCATCGGCGACAGCCTTGAGCAGCCCGGCGATTGATGCGCCCGTGATCACCTCCGGAAACCGGATGACATGAAGGCGTGCGGATTGGATGGGTGTCCACATGTTGCAGGCAATTCCATTACGCGATTGTAACCTTGAACGCATTTGGTCAGATGGTGTCAAGAACGCGGACTGCACCTTAAGGACGCCTTTTCTGCTTCGAATATTTTCGCCAGTCGGTCTTGTGTGCCTATTGCGCAACACCTACGTGACCTTCCAGACAAGGGCGGTCCAACCGCGTGCTTCCAAGAAGGCGCATCGGGCCGCCCGTCTCGCTGACCCTCAGGAGACGGAAAGACAGACATGAATATTGAAAGTTTCACCGATCGTGCGCGCACGGTGCTGCAGGCGGCCCAGGGCGGCGCGCTGAAGAAAAAGCACCAGCATTTCACCCCCGAGCACCTGCTTCTGGCCTTGCTTGACGATGACAGCGGGCTCTCGGGAAATCTGATTAAGGCGGCCGGCGGCCGGCCCGACGCGGCGGCCGATTTCACCAACCGCGCCGTGGACGCCCTGCCCAAGGTGGAGGGGACCGGCCAGCTCTATCTGCAGCCCAAGACCGCCGAGGTGTTCTCCACCGCCGAAGAGGCCGCCAAGAAGGCCGGCGACCAGTTTGTCACCGCCGAGCGCCTGCTGCAGGCGCTTCTGGTGGTCAAGGGCACCAAGGCCGAAGAGGCGCTGAAACAGGCCGGCGTGACGCCCCAGGCGCTCAACACCGCCATCAATGATCTGCGTCAGGGCCGCACCGCCGACAGCGTGTCGGCTGAGGACGGCTATGAGGCGCTGAAGAAATACTCCCGCGACCTCACCGAAGTGGCGCGGTCCGGCAAGCTTGACCCGGTGATCGGCCGCGAGGAGGAGATCCGCCGCACCGTTCAGGTGCTCTCGCGCCGCACCAAGAACAATCCTGTGCTCATCGGCGAGCCGGGCGTCGGCAAGACCGCCATCGCCGAAGGTCTGGCGCTGCGCATCGTCGACGGCGACGTGCCTGAGAGCCTCAAAGGCAAGCGCCTGCTGGCGCTGGACATGGGCTCGCTCATCGCCGGCGCGAAATATCGCGGCGAGTTTGAAGAGCGCCTGAAGGCCGTGCTCTCCGAAGTGGAATCCGCCAACGGCAACATCATCCTCTTCATCGACGAGATGCACACGCTGGTGGGCGCGGGCAAAGGCGACGGCGCCATGGATGCGTCCAACCTTCTAAAGCCGGCGCTGGCGCGCGGGCAGCTGCACTGCATCGGCGCCACGACGCTGGATGAGTACCGTAAGCATGTGGAGAAGGACGCGGCCCTCGCCCGGCGCTTCCAGCCGGTCTTCGTGTCAGAACCCAGCGTGGAGGACACGGTCTCGATCCTGCGCGGGCTGAAGGACAAGTATGAGGTGCACCACGGCGTGCGCATCGCCGACGGCGCCATCGTGGCCGCGGCGACCCTGTCCAACCGCTACATCACCGACCGCTTTTTGCCCGACAAGGCCATCGACCTGATGGACGAGGCGGCGGCGCGCCTGCGCATGCAGGTGGATTCAAAGCCTGAAGAACTCGACGAGCTCGACCGGCGCATCATCCAGCTGAAAATCGAGGCCGAAGCGCTCAAGAAAGAGGGCGACGAGGCCTCCAAGGCCCGGCTCACCGCGCTCAACAAGGAGCTTGCCGAGCTTGAAGGCCGCTCGGCTGAACTCACCGCCGCCTGGCGCGCGGAGAAAGACAAGCTGGCCTCCACCACCGAGGTGAAGGAGCAGCTGGACCGGCTGCGCGCCGAGCTCGCCGACGCGGAGCGCCGCGGCGATCTGGGCCGCGCGTCGGAGCTGAAATACGGTGCGATCCCTGAGCTGGAAAAACGCCTGCGCGACGCCGACGAAGCCGCCGATCAGGCCGCCGACGGGGCCGCGAAGGCCGGCGGCAAGGGCGCCATGGTCAAGGAGGTGGTGGACGAGGAGCAGATCGCCGCCATCGTCAGCCGCTGGACCGGCGTGCCGGTGGACAAGATGCTCGAAGGCGAGCGCGAGAAACTCCTCCAGATGGAGGTCGGGTTGCGCGCCCGCGTGGTCGGTCAGGACGATGCGCTGGAGGCGGTCGCCGACGCCGTGCGCCGCAGCCGCGCCGGGTTGAAAGATCCCTCGCGGCCCATCGGCTCCTTCCTGTTCCTGGGCCCCACCGGCGTCGGCAAGACCGAGCTGACCAAGGCGCTGGCGGAGTTCCTGTTCGACGACGAGACCGCTGTGACGCGGATGGACATGTCGGAATACATGGAGAAGCACTCGGTCAGCCGCATGATCGGCGCGCCGCCGGGCTATGTGGGCTATGACGAGGGCGGGGCGCTCACCGAAAGCGTGCGCCGCCGGCCCTATCAGGTCGTGCTGTTTGACGAGGTGGAGAAAGCCCACCCGGACGTCTTCAACGTGCTGCTGCAAGTGCTCGACGACGGCCGCCTCACCGACGGTCAGGGCCGCACGGTGGATTTTCGCAACACCATCCTGATCATGACCTCCAATCTGGGCTCGGAGTTTCTGCTGGCCGGCGATGTGGAGGATGCGCGCGAGAATGTCATGGGCGCCGTGCGCGCCGCCTTCCGGCCGGAGTTCTTGAACCGGATCGACGAGATCATCCTGTTCAAGCGCCTCGAAGAGCAGCACATGGGAGCGATCGTGGATATCCAGCTGAAACGCCTGGAGGCGCTTTTGAAGGATCGCCGCATGGAGATCGAGCTGGATGATGCGGCCCGCTCCTGGCTGGCGGCGAAGGGCTACGACCCCGCCTATGGCGCGCGGCCCCTCAAACGCGTGATCCAGAAAGAGCTGCAGGACCCGCTGGCCCGGCTGATCCTGGAAGGCGCGCTGGCGGACGGCGCCACGGTGAAGGTCTCCGCGGAAGCTGGAACCCTCACCGTCAACGGCCGCCCTGTGGGCAAGGCCGCCAGAGCTCCAAGCGCGGCGGCGATCCAGTAAAGGCTTACGGCCGGTCCATCCCCGTCATGGGCGCGATCGCGCCCATGACGGGGTCGGGACGGGGCTGGGCGATCAGGCCGTCAGTTGCAGGTGCGGGCGTCCGTCCGAGGTGCGTTCAGACGAGACGCCGCCCGCATCCACCATGCCGGTGATGCGCTTTCGAAAGTTGGAGAAGCTGTCAAAGCGCACCACGTCCACCGCCTCTTCAAGATCGAGCGTCAGCGTGTAGCGGCGCCCGTCCTGAAGTTTTTTAACGGCGATGATTTCGGCGGTGAAGGTCTGGCCGAGATACCGGCCGGACACCCGTGCGCCGACCGCATAGGGTTCGGGGGGCCGGTTTCCCGCCGCCGCGTGGAGCGTGTTCCAGTCGCGATAGCCGTGCTGGCGCGCGACGAGTTCGAGCGATTCCGAGTGCGTCACGAAATCGCCGTCCGCCTCCAAGGCGGTGCGCAGGCGTTTGGCCTGCGCCTTCAGGGTCTGGATGTCGAGAGTCATGTCTTGCGTCTTTCAAAGGTGAAGACGGCTCATCCGGCGGGGTCCGCATTACCGCCGCGCCGCCTCAAACCCGAGACACACGACAGGGTTGTCTGGGTCGCTTCACCACGGATCGAAATCCTGCGGACGGCGGGCGCGACCCGGCCTTGAGCGAGCCTCTACGCCCCGGCCGGGCCGGCGTCAATCGTCTTCACCGATCCAGGGTCCCCATCATGGACTCGTGATAGCGCCCGCCCTCGGCCGCGCCGGGGGGCAGGGCGGTCTCCAGCTCGGCGATGTCGTCATCGGCCAGATACACCGTGTCCGCGCCCGCGTTTTCTTCCAGACGCTCGATTTTGCGGGTGCCGGGAATGGGCGCGACGCCGGGCTTGGTGAGGAGCCAGGCCAGGGCGATCTGGGCCGGGGTGGTGCTGCGTTTCTGCGCCACCGCGGCCACCTGATCGGCGAGGCCGAGATTTTTCTTCAGATTGGCGCCGACAAAGCGCGGAAAATAGCCGCTGCGCCGGGAATCGTCCTCTGACAGATCATCCTCGCTGCGAAACGCGCCGGCCAGAAGGCCCCGACCAAGGGGCGAATAGGCCACAAAACGCGTTCCGAGATCGGCGCAGGCTTTCAGCACGCCATTGCTCTCCGGCTCGCGGCTGGTGAGCGAATACTCGCTCTGGACAGCGCTGACGGGGAAGGTCTTGTGCGCCTTGCGGAGGGTCTCCGCGCTGACCTCGCTGAGGCCCGCGGCGCGGATCTTGCCGGCGGCGGCGAGGTCTTTCAGCGCGCCCATGCTGTCCTCGATCGGGGTCTCGCCGTCCAGCCGATGCAGATAGTAGAGATCGATCACGTCGACGCCGAGCCGCTTCAACGACGCCTCGCAGGCCGATTTGATATAGGCGGGCGAGGTGTCGATGCGCCGGTCGCGCGGATCTTCGCCGCGCACGAAGCCGCACTTGGTGGCCAGCAAGACGGCGTCGCGCTTGTCCTTGAGAATATGGGACAGCAGCGCCTCGTTGCGCCCCGAGCCGTACATGTCGGCGGTGTCGAGGAAGTTCACGCCGATTTCAAGGGCGCGCTCAAGCACCTTGAGCGATTGCGCGTCGTCGCTGGGGCCGTAGAACTCGCTCATTCCCATGCAGCCAAGGCCGATGCGCGATGCCGGCGTGTCGATTCCGGTGAACTGGATCGTTTTCATGGGAGGCTCCTTCTTCGGGGGACCGGAACCCTAGCAGGGCGACACGCTCGTGGACACTGGCGCAGTAGGGCTGCGCGCGGCTAAGCTCACCGCGAATCTGAGGACAGCCCCATGCCCGCAAACGCCGCCGAAACCGCCGCGCCTCCCACGCCTGATTTCGGTGATATTCTGCATACGGATGACCGGACTCCGTTCGACCTGGCCTTCGCGTTCGAGGCGGGCGCCATCGCCCATCCGGTGCTGGTCTCCGGCGAGGGTCCCGGCGTCATCCTGATGCATGAATTGCCGGGCTTCGTGCCGGAGTTCTGGCGCCTGGCGCGCTGGATCGAGGCGGCGGGGTTTCGGGTCTACGCGCCCGCGCTCTATGATCGTCCCGGAGCGCCTGTGGAGGAATTGCACCAGATCCACGGCCGCGTCGGCGGCATGGCCCGCGCCTGCATCAGCCGTGAATTTCGACTGTTCGCCCGCACCGGCGGCAGCCCGGTGAGCGACTGGCTGCGGGCGCTCGCGCGCCATGTCCATGAAGAGCGGGGGGGGGCGGGCGTGGCGGCGGTGGGGCTTTGCCTGACTGGAAATTTCGCCTGGTCGGTGGCGGTGGACCCCAGCGTCGCAGCCGCCGTGGCCGGCGAGCCGGCGCTGCCGTTCAACGCCGCCGGATCACTTCATCTTCAGCCTGAAGACGTTGAGGCGTTAAAGGCTCGTGAGGGGTTGGAGGTCATGGCGCTGCGCTTTTCCGGCGATCCGTCCTGTAAGGCGGAGCGCTTCACTGCGCTGGAGCAGCTTCTGGGCGAAAAGCTGACCACCCGCGTCCTGCCGGACAACGCCAAGAATCCGTCGGGAAATCCGTTTCCCCATGCGGTGCTGACAAAGGATCTGATCGCGGCTGACGGCGAGCCGACCTTCGAGGCGGCGCGCGAGGTATTGCAATTCCTCACGCGCCGCCTGAAGGCCTGAAAGTCCGCCTGACGTCCTAGTCCAGAGACAGAAGCTCAGGGTCGCCGCCTTGTGCGGAGATGTTGATCGTCACTGCGCGCTCGGCGGCGAAGCGGTAGATATAGTGCGGGCCGCCGGCTTTGGGTCCGGTGCCGGAGAGGCCTTCTCCGCCGAACGGCTGCACACCTACCACCGCGCCGGTGATGTTGCGGTTCACATAGACGTTGCCGGCCGGCACCGCCTCGCGCACCGTGTTGAAGAAGCGGTCCAGGCGCGAGTGGACGCCCAGCGTCAGCCCGTAGCCCTTGGCGTGGAACTTCGCGGCGATCTCGCCCAGCTGGCCGCGCTTGTAGCGCACCACGTGCAGGATCGGGCCGAACTTCTCCTCGCTGAGTTCGTCCAGGCTTTTCAGCTCCACCAGCGCCGGGGCGACATAGCGGCCCTTGTCTTTCAGGTCTTCGGCCAGGGGCGCGCGATGGATCACCCGGTCGCCCATGTCCTTGAGGTGATCTTCCAGCATCTTGCAGGCTTCAGAATCGATCACCGGGCCCAGATCGCTGGATGCATTCCAGGGATCGCCCAGGCGCAGCGAGTCCATGGCGCCCTTCAGCCCCTCGATGAAATTGCCGGCGGTCTCTTCGGGCAGGAAGAGCACGCGCAGGGCCGAGCAGCGCTGACCGGCCGAGCCGAAGGCCGACAGGATCACATCGTCCACCACCTGCTCCATGAGGGCGGAGGTGTCCACGAACATGCCGTTCAGCCCGCCGGTCTCCGCGATCAACGGAATGATCGGGCCGTCCTTGGCCGCCAGGGTGCGGTTGATGATGCGCGCAACTTGCGTGGAGCCGGTGAAGCACACCCCGTCGATATGGGGCAGCTCCACGAGCTTCGCGCCGATGTCGCCGCCGCCCGGCAGCAGATTGACCAGCCCGTCGGGCAGGCCCGCCTTGCGGAACAGCTTCACCGCCTCATAGGCGATGAGCGGGCTCTGCTCGGCCGGCTTGGCGAGGACGGCGTCGCCCGCCGCCAGCGCCGCAGCCACCTGGCCGGTGAAGATGGCGAGCGGGAAATTCCACGGGCTGATGCACACGAACACGCCACGGCCGCGCAGTTCCAGATGGTTGGTCTCCCCCGCCGGCCCGGGCAGGCGCTGGGGACCGTTGAACTTGGTCTCGGCCTCCACCGCGTAATAGCGCAGGAAATCGATCGCTTCGCGCACTTCGGCGACGCCGTCGGCCAGCGTCTTGCCGGTTTCGCGCGCCATCAGGGCCATCAGCCGGTCGGCGTCCTCCTCCAGCGCTTCGGCCATGTGGCGAAGGATCTCCGCACGCTCCGGCCCGCCGCGCTTGTCCCAGTCGGGCTGCGAGGCGCGGGCGCGCTCATAGGCCTTGTCCACGTCGCCGGGGGTTGCGTCGCGCACCTCGGCGACGCGGAATTTCAGGTCGGCGGGGCTGTAGCGCGTCTCGCCGCCATCGGCGAAGGCTTCCCCGTCAATCACCACGCCGGCCTTGTAGGGCGCGCCCTTGTCGAAGGCGGCCTGGGCGTCCCGCAGCCGCTCGCGCACCGAGGTCTGGGCCAGATCAATGCCGGCCGAATTGACCCGGGACTCGCCGTAAAGCGCCAGCGGGGCGGGGATGAAGGGATGGCGGTCCAGCACCGGCGCCATGGCGAACGGTCCGCGCGCCACGTCTTCGGCGGGCACGGCGTCGTCCAGGAAGGCGTGGACAAAGCTGGTGTTGGCGCCGTTCTCCAGAAGGCGGCGCACCAGATAGGGCAGCAGGTCTTCGTGGCTGCCCACCGGCGCGTAGATGCGCACCGGCCCCAGATCCTCGCCGTACTGCTCGGCGGCGGCGGCGTAGAGCGGCTCGCCCATGCCATGCAGACGCTGGAACTCATAGGGCGGTTTGCCGGCTTCGGCGGCGAGTTCGCGCACGCTGCAGACGGTGTGGGCGTTATGGGTGGCGAACTGGGGATAAATCGCGTCCGGCGCGTTCAGCATGACGCGCGCACAGGCGAGATAATTAAGGTCCGTCGCCGGCTTGGTGGACCAGACCGGGAAGTCGGGGTGGCCGGCCACCTGGGCCCATTTGATCTCGGTGTCCCAATAGGCGCCCTTGACCAAGCGGACCAGGAAGCGCCGGTTCGTCTGCTTGCCGAGCTCGGCAAGCTTCTCCAGCAGCGGACGGGCGCGTTTCTGATAGGCCTGAATGGCGACGCCGAGCCCGTTCCAGCCCTTCAGGGAGGGCTCACGGGACAGCCGCTCGAGCACCTTCATCTGGATGACGAGCCGGTCGGCCTCCTCCGCGTCCAGGCACAGCGCGATGTCGGCTTTGGCGGCCGCCTCGCACTGCTCCAGGATGCGCGGATAGAGAACGGCCATGACCTCGTCTTCCTTCACCGCCAGATAGCGCGGATGAAGGGCGGAGAGCTTCACGCTGACGCCGTCGACCTGTTCGATCGGGCCGTCTTGGCGCTTGGCGGCGGTGGCCGCCAGCGCGTCGAGATAGCGCTTGTGGTAGCGCAGGGCGTGGGTTTCGGTGCGCGCGCCTTCGCCCAGCATATCGAAGGAGAAGAGCGGCTTCATGGCGCCGTACATCTTCCAGTTCCGGCCGCGCCGGATCGCACCCTCGATGGTCCGGCCAAGCACGAACTGCTCGCCCAGAATACGCATGGCGCGGCGGGTGGCGGTGCGGATCACCGGCTCGCCCAGACGGCCGGCGAGGCGGCGGAAATAGCCGCCCGGATCGCGTCGCGCTGACGGCTCCACATTCATGATCGAGCCGGTGAGCATCAGTCCGATCGTTGAAGTGTTCACCAGCCAGTTATCGGATTTCCAGGCGTGCTCGGCCCATTTGCCCGAACCGATCTTCTCGCTGATCAGATCGTCGGCGGTGTCCTTGTCGGGCACACGCAGAAGCGCTTCGGCCAGACACATGAGCGCCAGGCCTTCCTTGTTGGACAGACCGAATTCTTGAAGGAAGCTCTCCATGAGGCCGCCGCCGCGCTTGGTCTTGCGGGCGGTCTTGACCAGCTTGACGGCTTCTTTCCCCGCGCTCTCGCGCGCCTCGGCGGACAGGCCTACAAGCTGGTCCAGCTCGCGGGCGACTTCGCGCTCGTCGGCGAACTTGATCTCGTCGAGCTCGTCCCAATCCATCTGCAGATCGACGTGGTCGCGCATGGTTTACTCCAAAGCGCCGCGCCGGCGCGCGGCCTGACAAGGTTTTTGTGCGCGGGACAATGGCCCCGCGAAACCCGCGCGGCAAGGGAAGCATGCGCGGACTTCAGGCGCGTTCGGACCGCGCCTTTCTTTCACTAGGCCCGCCGTTTCCGGCAAGTGTGAAGAGTTTGAGGGGGTTATAACGCTCCAAGGGAGAAAACGGGCTCAAACCCGGTGCAGCGCGGCGTTTGCGCCCGAACGGCGCGCGAGGCTTCGCCTTGGCGCGAAAACACGCTAAGACCCGCTCTTATGGACACCGAAACCGAACACGCCGGAGCCCGCCCCATGGAGGACAGCGCCCCGCTGCGCATCATGCTGGTCACCGACGCCTGGGAGCCCCAGGTGAACGGCGTCGTGCGCACCCTGTCGCGCACCGCCGACGAGTGCCGGGCCATGGGCCACGAGGTGGAGGTCATCCACCCAGGGCTCGGCTTCAAGACCTTTCCCCTGCCAACCTATCCCGACATCAAGCTGGCCATCGGCGCCGACGACGAGATCGAGCGCCGCTTCAAGGCGTTCGAGCCCGAAGCCATCCATATCGCCACCGAAGGCACGCTGGGCGATGCGGCGCGCAAGATCTGCCTGAAATGGAAGCTGCCCTTCACGACCAGCTACCACACCAAGTTTCCCGAGTACGTGAACGCGCGCCTGCCGTTCATCCCGCTCTCGGCGGGCTACTGGTTCATGCGGCGCTTCCACAATTCGGGCAATCGTCTGATGGTCGCCACGCCCTCCATGCGCGATCACCTGACGAAGAAGGGCTTCAACAACATCACCCCCTGGGCGCGCGGCGTGGACACCGAGCTGTTCCATCCGGACAAGCGCCATGTGGGCGGGCAAAGCGTTTATGAGGGGCTTGAAGGGCCGATTTTCGTCTATGTCGGCCGGGTCGCGGTGGAGAAGAATATCGAGGCCTTCCTCGATCTCGATCTGCCGGGCACCAAGGTGGTGGTGGGTCCGGGCCCGCAGCTGGAAGAGCTGAAAAAGCGCTACAAGGACGTGGTCTTCACCGGCAACAAATCCGGCGACGAGCTGGCGCGCCATTTCGCCGACGCCGACGTCATGGTCTTCCCCAGTTTCACTGACACGTTCGGGCTGGTGATTCTTGAAAGCATGGCCGCCGGAACGCCTGTGGCGGCGTTCATCGCAGACGGTCCCAAGGACATCATCCCCGGCTCCAAGGCCGGATCGGTGAACGATGATCTGCGGGTCGCGTGCCTCGAAGCGCTGGAGATGACGCGCGAGGACTGCCGCACCTACGCCGAGGGTTATTCCTGGCGGTCCTGCGCGGAAGAGTTCGTGAAGAATCTCAAGCCCCAGCCGCGCCCCGAACGCCGCCGCTTCTGGCGCCGCCTGCGCCGGCTGGGTCGGCGAGGTTAGGCGCCGCGGCTGGAGCGTCGGGCCTAGCGCGACGTCTTCAGCATCAGCGCCTCTAGCGCCTCACGCCCGGCTGCGGGGATTTCGGCCGGCTTTTCGCCGTCGGTATTGACCAGGATGGTCTCGCAGGTCCCAACGCAGACGCCGTTCTGGAACAGGGCCAGCGCGATGGTGTAGCTGGTGCGGCCCACATGGCTGATCGCCGACCGCACGTCGATATCGCCGGGATAATGCGCCTCGCCCAGATAGGCGATGTGCACGTCGGCGATGAGCATGCGCATGGAATGCTCACGGCGAAATTCGATTGGAAACGCCGCGCGGTTCAGCGCCGCGCGGCCTTCTTCATAGAACGAGCCGATGGCCACATTGTTGATATGGCCCAGCGTGTCGAGATCGCGAAAGCGCGAGGGCACGATCACCTGGAGCGGATAGACGGCCGGGTCGAGGCGTGCGGGATCAGGTTTCATGAGCTTGTCCGTGGGCGGAAGGTTCGCTGCTTTATGGCGCGCCAATCAGGGTGTGTCACGCCCGCGACGCGCTCGTCAAAACCCGGCGGCGCCGCGACCGAGGCTAGCGCGTCAGCGCCTCCACCAGGAAGGGCAGGCTCACATCCATGCGATAGTCGATGCCCGAGTGATCGTCTGGAAACTCTTCATAGCGGTGCGCCACGCCCATCTCCTGCAGGCGGGCGTGCAGCCGGCGCGCGCCATAAACGAGATCGTACTGGTCCACATCGCCGCAGTCGATGAACAGGCCCTTGAGTTTTTTAAGGTTTTCACCCTTCTCCTCGACCATGACCAGGGGGTCGAAGGCGAGCCAGTTCTTCCAGCGTTCCGGATCGCGTGCGCAGGTGTGAAGGTCCACCGGCAGGCGCACGCCAAACCGGTTCTCCGGGCACGGATCGTATGTCGCTGCCATGGCGAGCGCCATGAGCACGCTGATGTCGTCGCCGGCGGGCTTGGGGTTGCTTTCCAGCTTGTCCATAAAGGCGTCTATGGAGCCGGCTTTCGCGATGGCTCTCAGCGCCGGCGCGAAGTCGCGCGCATAGCACAGTTCAAAATCCATATCGCCGCTATGACACGCCGCGGCCGCCCAGAAATCGGCGTGGCGCAGGGCGTGGACGATGGCGCCGTATCCGCCCGAGCTCTTGCCGAACACCGCGCGCCGCCCGTCGCCGCCGCAGGAGAATTGCTGCTCCACCGCGGGTGTGAATTCGGTGAGCAGGATGTCCTCCCATGGCCCCATGGCCGCCGAGTTCACATACTGATTGCCGCCCAGCCGCGTGAAGCAGTCTGGAAACGCCACCACAGCCGGCGCCATTTCGCCGGAGCCGATCAGCCGGTCCAGGCGCTCAGGCACGTTCTCGCCGAAATTCTTCCAGCCGGTGTGCCCCAGCCCGCTACCTGTATAGCCGACGAGATCCACCAGCAGGGGCAGGCCCGCGCCGTCGGTCCCGTGGGGTGTATAGACGTCGATCGCCCGCGTCGTCGGATCGCCGAGGAGATTGCCCTTGAGGAGCTCGGACTGGACCGTGATGCGGTGAACGGTCCCGGCGGGATGGGAATGGCGGGCGGTCATGGCGGCTCCTGTGCGCGGCGAAGCGCGGAGCCTAGGCGGGGCGAGCGCTGCTTTGAACCCTAAAACGGACCCGGCTTGATCCCGAAGGGCAGGTCGATTCCAGGCGGCAGGCCCATGCCCTTGGTGGCTTCGGAGAGGACCTTGGCCTGGGCGTCGTCGGCCTTGCGCTTGGCGTCGGCGTGGGCGGCCTTGATCAGGTCTTCCAGCACCTCGGCCTCATCCTTGTCGATGGCGGCCGGATCGATGGACAGGCCGCGCATCTCGCCCTTGGCCGACAGGGTGACTTTCACCATGCCCGCGCCGGCCTCGCCGGTGACTTCCACGTCTTCAAGCCGGGCCTGAGCTTCGCTCATGCGTTGCTGCATTTCCTGGGCCTGTTTCATCAGGCCGGTGAGGTCCTTCATCGCGACGTCTCCTGGCGTTGGGCGCCGGGATCGCCGGCGTCGTGCGTATCAGTGTCGAGTTTGGGCGCGTCTTCGACGGTGACGAGTTCGGCGCCGGGAAACAGGGTGAGCGCCTTGACCATAACCGGATCGCGCATGATCGCGGACAGCCGCGCCTCGCGCTCGCGGGCCCGGCGTTCGGAGACGGTCTCGCCGCCGTTCTTGGCGGTGGCGTCCACCAGCCAGCGCTCGCCGGTCTGCTCGGTGAGGAAGCTGGCGATGCGTCCGCCCAGCGACACCGGCGGCGTACCCGCCGGTTCAAAGGAGAACCGCCCGGGCCGCATCGAGACAGGCCGCACATGGCGCTCGATATCCAGCTTCAGATTGATGTCGCGGCTGGCCTCCACCAGCGCCAGGAACGCCTCGACCGTTTCCGGTCCCGACGCCTGGGCGGCCTGGGGCGGGTTGGGGGCTTGCGCCCGCTCTTGCGCCGGTTCTTGCGGCCGTGCGGGCGCCGATGCGGCCGCAGGCGCTGCGTGCGCCAGCCCCTGCGGCCCGCCTTGAGCCGGTCCTTGCGGCGCGGGCGCGGGCGCAGGATCGCCGGCGCCGGCGGCTTTCGCGGCGGCCAGCAGGCGCGCCGCGTCTTCAGGGCCGGGCAGGCTCGCCGCGGCCATGAGGCGGATCACCGCCATCTCCGCCGCGCTCACCGGATCGGGCGCCGAGCGCACATCATCGAGCCCGGTCAGCGCGGTCTTCCACAAGCGGCCAAGGCCCGCCAGAGACTGCGCGCCGGCCAGTTTTGAAAGCCGCTCGATGGTTTCCTTCGCTTCGGCGAGATCCGCGTCCGCGCCAGCCGCCTTGATGCGGCTCATGGCGTGGAGGTGATCGAGCAGATCGCGCATCAGCACCTGGGGGTCGGCGCCGGATTCATACTGGTGGCGCAGCTCGTCGAGCGCGTCCTTGGCGCGGCTTTCCAGCGCCGCTTCCAGAAGATCGAGCACCCGCGATCGGTCCGCCAGGCCCAGCATGTCGCGCACCTGAAGAACGGTGACGGGGCCGTCCTCGCCTTCACCCTGCACGATGGCCTGGTCCAGGAGCGACAGCGCGTCGCGCACAGAGCCCTCGGCGGCGCGGGCGATGGCGGCCAGGCCCTCGCGCTCCACGTTCGCGCCTTCCTTGGTGCAGATGCGCTGCAGATGGTCGGTGAGCACCTCGCGGTCCACGCGTTTCAGATCAAAGCGCTGACAGCGCGACAGCACCGTCACCGGCACCTTGCGGATCTCGGTGGTGGCGAAGATGAACTTCACATGGGGCGGCGGTTCTTCGAGCGTCTTGAGAAGGGCGTTGAACGCCGAGGTCGACAGCATGTGCACTTCGTCGATGATGTAGACTTTGTAGCGCGCGCTCACCGGGGCGTAGCGCACGCCTTCCAGGATCTCGCGGATATCGCCGACGCCGGTGCGGCTGGCGGCGTCCATCTCCATCACGTCCACATGGGCCGAGCGCGCGATGGCGGCGCACTGGCGGCCCTGCGGATCCAGGCTCACCGACGGCGCGTCGGTCGTGTCGGTTTCATAGTTCAGGGCGCGCGCGATCAGGCGCGCCGTGGTGGTCTTGCCGATGCCGCGCACGCCGGTGAGCATGTAAGCGTGGGCGATGCGCCCGGCGGCGAACGCGTTTTTCAGCGTGCGCACCATGGGCTCCTGGCCGATAAGGTCTTCAAAGGTCTGGGGCCGGTATTTGCGCGCCAGCACCTGATAGCCGGGATCGGGCGGCGTCTTGGGCGCGTCCATGCCGGGAAGGGCGGGACCTGGATTTTCCGCAGACGCGAGCCCTGCGCCCGGTGCGTCGATTTCGCCCTGGCCTTCGGGATCGTCCATCATCGCGAAAATTCCATCCTCTGCGCCGGCGGGCGGTGCGCCGCGAGTCTCAAAGCCCTCGTTAAAGGGTAAAGGCTGGAGGAAGGCGGCGGAAGACCGAACGGCGACCCGAAGCGAAACTCGTTACGGCTGCTTCCTTCCGGACCTGACCGGGTTGGCGAGAGCCTCGTCCGCCGCCGGCCTTCCTTCGATCAATATCGAGTTTTGGCGCGAACGAATCAAGGGTCGCGCTCAGGCGGAGGCGAACCCTGCGGCCACGCGCGCCTCGCGAAGAAAAGCGGCGTGCTGATCGAGCAGCGCGATCAGGCGCACATCCCCGCTTTCGGCCAGCAGCCGGTCGCGCCAGGCGGCGACAAGGCGGGCCTGACCTTCCAGCCAGTCGGCGACCGGGCCGTTCAGGCAAGCCGAATCGGTCGGGCGGTGTCGGGACAGCGCGGGGAGGGCGGGGGTCATGGTCGGCTCCGTGCAAATATGAAACTGAGAAGCATTCTCAAAACATATCGCGGACAGATGCAAGTCCCCTGATCGCGGCGATCCGGCGCAGGGCGTGTGAGAGAGGGAGAGAGAGGGCGACCGGGCGCTATAGGGGCGGCGTTCTGGTAGGGGCCGCTCACATAAAAACCCCCGCGCTCCAGAGGAGGCGGGGGTTCTTACTTCACCGGGCGGGCCTGGCCGAGGGGAGGGCGGCCGCCCGGCGCGTCTCGTTTACGCTTTAAAAGCTGCGCACATAGGCGAGCGACCAGCCGTCGGCCTGACCGTTGTTTCCGTAGTCATAAAGCGTGTAGTCGGCGCGCAGAGCGTTCGGGCCGCTGAACGCGTACTCGCCGCCGAAACCGGCGGCTACGCCGTTGTCTTCACGCGAGTCGGCGACGCCGCCTGCGGTGCCTTCAAACTTCGTCCAGGCATAGCCGACGCGGGCGTGCACGGACATCGCTTCGTTGATCGGATACTGAGCCTTGGCGAAGAGACCCGCGCCGTAGTTCAGCGAGGTTTCAGTGCGCCGACCAAAAATGTTCGTGATTTCGTCGCCGATGCCGAACTGCGCTTCGCCTTCGACGCCGAAATAGTTGGTGACATCGTACCCGCCGCGCAGGGTGAGCGCGTCGTAATTGCCGCCCACCGCGTTCAGATTGGTGTAGCCGGCGCCCAGGGTATACGGGCCGTCGGGCGTCTGGGCCGAGGCGGCGGACGCGGTGATCAGAGCCACGGCGGTGGAGAGGAGGAGGGTTTTCATAATCGGGTATCCTGTTTTGATTAGGTCCGGGTCTGTCGCCCGGATCGAGACCAGACGTGGGCTCGCAACAGGGGCTACGCAAGCGGTGCAACCAGTCGCCTGGCGCACGACACTCATGTCTGTTGCGAACAAATCCCGCACACGGGCGGAAATGCGGCGGAGTGGTGTTGCGATAGCGGCAAGTCTTTCTGAACATTAATGAAACCGCCATGAGGCCGGGCGATCCTTAACCTTTCGTCAAGCTGTCGCCGGCGGACCTTGCGCTGCGAAGACGTGCGCGGACGCTGGCCAGACCGGTTTCGCCGCGCTAGGCGTTCGGCCATGACTTTGACCTTCACCGACACCCCGCTCGATTTTGCCGGACTGACCCGCTCCGATCCCGACTGGATTGAGGATCAACGCTCATCGAAGGCCGCAAAGGCCGTGCTGTTCACCAACGGCGATCTGGCGCTGGACGAGCACGGCGCCCCGTTGGTGGTTCCCGCGCGGCGCACCTCCATGCTGCCCATGACGCGGCCAGGCCTGGTGTTCATCGGCCTGCAGGACGGCGCGGCCTGGTTCGCCGGGGCGCTGGAAGACGGCGTCGCGCCCAGGGGCCCGGATTTTCGCATGAGCGCCATCGCCGCCGATCCCGATTTCGCCTGCATCATCGGGCGCGCGCGCTCGGTGCTGCAATGGCACGCAAGGCGGCGCTACTGCTCCAACTGCGCCGGCGAGAACGAAGCGCGCGACGGCGGGTTGCGCCTGCAATGCGCCAGTTGCGGCATGCAGCACTTCCCGCGCTCCGATCCGAGCGTCATCATGTTGCCCTGGTCGGGGGATCGCTGCGTGCTGGGCCGCCAGGCGAGCTGGCCGGCGGGCCTTTACGCCACGCTCGCCGGCTTCATGGAGCCGGGCGAGACCATCGAGCAGGCCTGCGCGCGCGAAACGATGGAGGAGATCCATCGGCCCGTGATCGAGGCGAAATACGTCGCCAGCCAGCCCTGGCCCTTCCCGTCCTCGCTGATGATCGGGCTGACCGCCGAGATCGAGCCGGGCGAGGTGGTTCCTGACGATGATCTCGAGGATGCGCGCTGGTTCACCCGCGACGAGGTGCGCGCGCTTTATGACGGCGAGATCGCGCAATGGGCGCCCAAACGCTTCTCCATTTCGCGGCTCTTGATCGACCGCTTTCTGGACGGCGAGTTGTAGGCGCGAGACCAAGGCGCGACCGTGTGACGCGTGGCGCCGCGCGCCGCCTCCTGTAGGTGTGTAACCGCGTGAATTGGTTGCCTCGCCCTGCGGAGCGTGCCAAACCCCGCGCGATCACACATCCTTTGACCTCGAGAGGACGCTGATGGGCAGCCTTTTCTTCAATAAAGTAGCCGGCGCGCTTCTGGCGATCTTCCTTGTGGTTCTGGGGCTGTCGACCCTGGCCGAAAGCCTGTTCCACACCGAGGGTCCGGAGACTCCGGCCTATCCGGTTGATCTTGCCGCGCTGCAGCCTGCTGCGCCGGAAGAAGAGGAAGACACCGGCCCGCCCGATTTCGGCGTGCTGCTGGCCGGCGCGGACATTTCCGCCGGCGAACGCGTGGCGCGACGCTGCGCCAGCTGCCACACCTTTGAAGAGGGCGGCGCGGACGGCACCGGCCCGCACCTGTGGGGCGTGATCGGCCGCGACGTGGCTGAAGTCGACGGCTTCAACTATTCCCAGGCCATGCGCGAATACGCCGAGGGCGGCACCGAGTGGATGTACCAGAACATGTACAGCTACCTGGAAAGCCCCCGCAATTACGTGCCTGGCACGGCCATGAGCTTTGCAGGCCTGCGCGATCAGACCGACCGCATCAACATCATCGCCTACATGCGCTCGCTCTCGAATAATCCCGAACCGCTCCCCGAGCCGCTTGAAAGCGACGAGCCGGCCGAGGCCGCCGACTCCGACGACCAGGCGGAAGCCCCCGAAGCGATGGGCGATGCGGCTCCGGAAGGTGAGCCTGAAGCTGAACCGCAAGACGGCTAGGACGTTCAGCGTCTTTTCCAGAAAACGATCAAGGGCGCGCCTCCGGGCGCGCCCTTTTTGTTTGAATGGATGATCGCTGTGCGGGCGGCCTTGACGACCGGCTTCAGGCGCGCGGGATCAGCCCTGCGCCGGGCGCGCCCACCGGCTGGATGTGCAGATAGCGCTCATTGTACTCGGCGATCGCCTCGAGCTTGTCCAGGTGCAGGATCTTGATGTGGCGTTCGGCCAGGGCGATGCAGCCGTCATCGCGCAGCTTTTTCAGCGATCGCGAGACATGCACCCGCGACAATCCCAGAGCGTCGGCGATGACGCCCTGGCCCACGGGAAAGTCCAGCGTCTGGTCGTGATTGCTGCTGGTGAGGGCCTGGCGCCGGTAGAGCTCCAGGATCAGAAAGGCGATCCGCGTCACCGCCGGCTGGCGGCCCAGCTGGACGATATGCTCGCGCAGGATCGCCTCCTCCACCACCGCCGCCCACAGAAGCGCATTGAAGATCGCCGGGTGGTCGCCGGCCATGGCCGCGAACGCCTCGGCGGGCGCTTCAAACAGCACCACCTCGCTCAGCGCCGAGACCGTATGGTCGGAGCGCGTGCTCACCAGACCCTGCAGATCGAAGAACTCGCCGGGCAGGATGAAGTTGACGATCTGGCGTTCGCCATTCTTCAGGCGGCGATAGCGGCACGCCCAGCCGGACTCAACCCAGAACACCGTGCTCAGCTTCTCATCTTCGCGGGTGATGACGCTGGCCGTCTCGTACACCCGCCGCCGGGTGCGCAGGCTGGACAACGCCTCGCGATCATCGTCGCTGAGGCGGACATAGGCTTCGAGACGTTTCAGGAAGGCTGTGAGCATGGGGGGTGAACCTGATCGTGACGACGGGGTGATGGCCGCGGATCCAGATTAGCCTGTTCCCCGCGCACGCGACAGGGCGCGGCAAAATTCGCAGTCTGAAAAAATCAGAGGCTGCGGTAACATGGGTTATCGCGGCCGTTCGCGCACCGCGCTAGCACGACTGTGTAGCGTAACGGAGCCCAGCGCCCATGACTCGCCGACTTCTAATTCTTGAAAGCCATATGATTATCGCGCTGGATATGGCCGAGCGGGTCCGCGCCCTGGGTTGGCTGGTCTGCGGGCCGTACTCGACCACCGAAGAGGCTCTGGCGGGGCTGGAGGCCGACGCCCCCGACGCCGGGCTGCTGGACCTGTCTGGAAACGCGGACGCGCGCGCCGAGCCCATGGCTGACGCCATGGCGGCGCGCGGCCTGCCTTTCATCTTCAGCAACAGCCACGCCAAGCGGTTCGAGACGGTGCACCCCGACGCGCCGCGCCTGGAAAAGCCGTTCTCCGACGGTGATTTTCTTGAGGCGGTTTCCCTGCTTGAGGAGCGCAACGCCCTGCGCCCATCGAACAAGAGCCCCGATCGCGAACCGCCCAGGCCTGTGTAGGCGCGGTCTCCCGCCCGCCCTCGAAATGGGCTAAGCCGCGCGCCATGACGTTTCTGAGCCTCGCCGCCTTCGCCGGCGCCATCTTCGTGCTGTTCATCACGCCGGGTCCGGGCAACATCGCCATGGTGGCGCGCACGCTGGAGGCGGGGCCCACCCATGGCGTCACCTATGGCCTCGGTATTCTCACCGGCGATATCTTCTGGCTGAGCCTGGCGGTGTTCGGCCTGGCCGCCGCGGCCCAGGCGGCGAGCGATTACGCCTCGCTGTTCTGGATCGCGAAGATCCTCGGAGCGGCGATTCTGCTCTGGTTCGCCTTCGGCGCCTTTCAGAGCTACCGCCGTCCGGTGCGCGGCGCCGGGGTTCGCGCCGAGCGGGCGCGGCTGTCCAGGCGCGGGCTGGCGGCGACCTATGCGGCCGGCGTGGCCATGCCGCTGACCAACCCCAAGCCCATCGTCTTCTATCTCACCTTCCTGCCGGCCTTTTTCGACCTCTCCGCCGTCACGCCGGTCAGCTACGCCGCCATGATCGCCATCATGGGCGCGATGTTCGTCATCTTCGCCTTTCTCTATGTGGGCCTCGCCCACCGGGCGCGTCACTGGCTGGCGGAAAAGGGCGTGAAGCGCTGGGCGGATCTGCTTACCGCAGTGATCCTGGCCGGCGTCGCGCTTCTGCTGCTTCTGCGCTAGGCTTCTTACCCTTCCACAGCAAGATGATTGAGGCCATGGCCCCGCCGTCCGGCGTGGGGTAGAAAAGGGTCATGTCAGAGAACACGAATCAGGAATACGACGCGGAGTCGATCAAGGTCCTCAAAGGGCTCGACGCCGTGCGCAAGCGCCCCGGCATGTATATCGGCGACACCGATGACGGGTCCGGCCTTCACCACATGGTCTATGAGGTGGTCGATAACGCCATCGACGAGGCGCTGGCGGGCCATTGCTCACAGGTCACCGTGGCCCTGCACGCCGACGGATCGGCCAGCGTCACAGACGACGGGCGCGGCATTCCCACCCAGATCCACGAAGGCGAGGGCATGTCGGCCGCCCAGGTCATCATGACCCAGCTGCACGCGGGCGGGAAATTCGACCAGAATTCCTACAAGGTCTCCGGCGGCCTGCACGGCGTAGGCGTCTCTGTGGTCAACGCGCTGTCGGACTGGCTGGACCTGACGATCTGGCGCAAGGACCGCGAACACTTCATGCGTTTCCGCCGCGGCGAGCCGGAAAACGGCGTCGACCTGGCCGAGCGCGGCCCCGCCAACGGCAAGAAGGGCACCATGGTGCGCTTCATGCCCAGCGAGGAGACCTTCTCCGATATCAATTTTGATCGCGGACGCCTGCTCCATCGCCTGCGCGAGCTGGCTTTCCTGAACTCCGGCGTGAAAATCGTGCTCCGCGACGAACGCGAAGCCGAGCCGGTGGAGGACGTGCTGGAATATGAGGGCGGCGTCGCCGCCTTCGTGAAGCATCTGGACCGCACCCGCACCGCCATCTTCCCCGATCCGGTGCTGATCTTCGGCGAGCGTGAAGGCGTCACCGTCGAGGCCGCCCTTCAATGGAATGACGGCTATCACGAGAGCGTGCTCTGCTTCACCAACAACATCCCCCAGCGCGACGGCGGCACGCACCTGGCCGGTTTCCGTGGCGCGCTGACGCGGGTGATCAACACCTACGCCGCCAACTCCGGCGCGGCGTCCAAAGCCAAGGTGGCGATCACCGGCGACGATGCGCGCGAGGGTCTGACCTGCGTGCTGTCGGTGAAAGTGCCCGATCCCAAATTCTCATCCCAGACCAAGGACAAGCTGGTCTCCAGCGAGGTTCGCCCGGCGGTGGAGAGCGCGGTCTATGACACGCTGTCTGAATGGTTTGAAGAACATCCGGCCGAGGCCCGCCAGATCGTCGCCAAGATCGTCGAGGCGGCCGCCGCGCGCGAAGCCGCCCGCAAGGCGCGCGAGCTGACACGGCGCAAGAGCGCGCTGGACATCACCTCGCTGCCGGGAAAGCTCGCCGACTGCCAGGAGAAGGACCCGGCCAAATCCGAGCTCTTCATCGTGGAGGGCGATTCCGCCGGCGGCTCCGCCAAGCAGGGCCGCAACCGGGAAAACCAGGCCGTGCTGCCGCTACGCGGCAAGATCCTCAACGTGGAGCGCGCCCGCTTCGACAAGATGCTGGGCTCTGACCAGGTCGGCACGCTGATTACGGCGCTGGGCGCCGGCATCGGGCGCGACCAGATCAATTACGACAAGCTGCGCTACCACAAGGTCGTCATCATGACCGACGCCGACGTGGACGGCGCCCACATCCGCACGCTGCTTCTCACCTTCTTCTACCGCCAGATGCCCGAGCTGATCGAGCGCGGCCACCTCTACATCGCCCAGCCGCCGCTCTACAAAGTCATGCGCGGCAAGTCCGAGCGCTATCTCACCGATCAGGCCGAGATGGACCATTTCCTCATCGAGGAAGGCAGCTCCGACGCCACGGTGACGCTGGACAACGGCGAGACGATCTTCGGCGCCGATCTGGCTGAACGGGTGAAGTCCGCGCGCGGCGTGGTGCTGTCGCTGCAGCGCCTGGCCGCCCGCGCGCCCGTGTTCGCGCTTGAAGCGGCCGCGCTGTCGGGCGCCCTGCACGCCGAGGCGACGCAGGAGCAGGTCGAGGACGCCGCCCGCCGTCTGGCGCGCGCCGCCGACGAGGGTGAGGACGGCTGGTCGGGCGTGCTGACGCCTGAAGGCGATATCGTGTTCAAGCGCGAGGTTCGCGGCGTCACCGAAACGGTGGTGCTGGACGACACCGCGCTCGCCAGCCCCGACGCCAAGCGCCTGTCGGAACGCGCGCTCGCCATCGCCGCCGACTATACCGGACCGGCCGTCTTCAAGGGCCGCAATGGCGAGATCACGGTGCACACCCCCGCCGATCTCGTCACCGCAGTGCAGAAAGCCGGCGCCAAGGGCATGAAGATCCAGCGCTACAAGGGTCTGGGCGAGATGAACCCCGGCCAGCTCTGGGAAACCACGCTGGACCCCGACGCCCGCTCCTTCCTCCAGGTCTCCATCTCGGAAGCCGACACCGCCGACGAGCTGTTCTCAAAGCTCATGGGCGACGTCGTCGAACCGAGGCGTGACTTCATCCAGGAGTTCGCGCTGGAAGCCGAGGTGGATGTTTAAGAGGTGAGCGGCGGTCTGCGCAGCAGATCAATCGATCCGGGCGATCGATTGAAGCCGGCGAACGGGCCGGCAGGCCCTTTGGGACCCTGTGCAACCTAAGGGGCCGAACCTTCCTGATCGCTAACCCTCCCACAGGACACCGCCGCCCATGACCCGCTTTCCCGCCATGCGCGCCCATGAGGGGGTCTGGACTGGGGTTTACACCCATCTGGACGCTGGCGGGCGCCAGGTGGATCGCCATCAGGCGCGCGTCGTGTGTGAGTTTCCGGCCGGGGCGGAGGCGCGCGGCGAGCCGTTTTATGTGCAGCACATCACATTCACCTGGCCGGACGGGCGGGTGCGCGAGGACCGCTTTGACGGGCGGATCTCGGGCGAGCGCGGCTCTGATGAGCGCATCCTGTTCGACACCCCCACCTTCACCGGCGCGGCGTGGGAGAGCGGGGATCTGGTCCTGCTGCATCTGGACCGCAAGGACGAGCCCGGCGCCTACTTTGTCGAGATCATCGTGATGGCGCCGGGCGGCAAAAGCCGCGCGCGCACATGGCACTGGTTCAAGGATGGCGCGTTGATCCGGCGAACCCTGTGCGACGAGGTCCGTGAGGCCTGACCGGTTCGCCCAGCCCGTCCGGGCGTGCTACATCCCTCGCGAGGCCCTTAGGGCCGCCTCGCCTCACGCTCTCCTCCCGCGCAGCCGCACTTCGCAGACCGCAAGGACTTCATGACCGAAACCCGCCGCACCGCCAAGCTTCTGGTCCGCAACGCCGAGCTCAAGGATGTGGACGCCATTCTGGCGCTGCAGAACCGGGCCTACCCGTCCATGACACCCGACCTGCCCGCCATGATCCGCGGTCAGATCGCCGCTTTTCCCGACGGCCAGTTCATCGTCGAGTATGAAGGCGAGGTCGTGGGCTGGTGCGCCAGCTTCATCATCGACGAGGCCAGCGCGTTTGCGCCCCATGACTGGGCCGGCATCACCGGCGGCGGCTTCGCCGCGCGCCACGATCCCGACGGCGACTGGCTTTACGGCATGGAGGTGGCGGTGGATCCCGGCCGCCGGCGCCTGCGGATCGGCCAGCGCCTCTATGATGCGCGCGTGTCGGTGTGCGAGGACTGGGATCTGAAGGGCGTCGTGTTCGGCGGCCGGCTCTCCGGCTACAAACGCAAGCGGCGCACCTACAAGACGCCGGAGTCCTATCTGGCTGCGGTGGAAGCGCGCGAGATCAAGGATCCGGTGCTGAATTTCCAGATCCGCATGGGCTATGAGCCCGCCGGCGTTTTACGCGGCTATTATCCCGAAGACACCGACAGCGCCGGCCACGCCGCGCGCATGGTCTGGCGCAATCCCAGCTGGGAGGAGGGCGCCTCCGGTCCCTCGCGCCCCTGGGCCAGCACGGTGCGCGTCGCCGCGGTGCAGTACCAGATGCGCGCGGTGGAGACGCTGGCCGAGTTTGAAAAGAACGTCGAATATTTCGTCGATGTCTGCGCCGACTACCGCGCCGATTTCTGCCTCTTCCCGGAGATGTTCACCGTGGCCCTGCTGGCGCTGGAAAAGCGCCGTCTGAGCCCCGAGGAGAGCATCGCCGCGCTGTCCAAATACACCCCGCGCTTCATCGAGTTCATGAGTCAGCTGGCGGTGCGCTACAACATCAACATCGTCGGCGGGTCCCACCCCACCAAGACCGATGACGGCGACATCCAGAACGTCGCCTATGTCTTCCTGCGCGACGGCTCGGTCCACGCCCAGGAGAAGATCCACCCCACCCCGAACGAGAAATACTGGTGGAACATCAAGGGCGGCGACACGGTGGCGGCGATCCCCACCGATTGCGGCCAGATCGGGGTGCTGATCTGCTATGATTCTGAATTCCCCGAACTCGCCCGCCGCCTGGTGGACGAAGGCGCCAAGATCATCTTCGTGCCCTACGCCACCGACGACCGGCCCGGGCATTTGCGGGTGCGCTACTGCTCCCACGCCCGCGCCATCGAGAACCAGATCTATCTGGTGACCGCCGGCAATGTGGGCAATCTGCCGGGGGTGGAGAACATGGACGTGAACTACGCCCAGGCCGCCGTCATCACGCCCTGCGACTATCCCTTCGCCCGCGACGGCCTCGCCGCCGAAGCCAGCGAAAACGTCGAGACCATCGCCGTGGCCGACCTGCACCTGGACGCCCTCAACGAAGCGCGCCGCTCCGGCACGGTTCGAAACCTGCGCGATCGCCGGTTTGATCTCTACCGGATCGTGTGGACGGACCGTGGGTGACGCCTGCAAATTTTCTCCTCCCCCTTGATGGGGGAGGTGTCCGGCGAAGCCGGACGGAGGGGGCGGTTACGCCCCGGTTTATTCAAAGGCGCTCGCCGCCTCACCCGACCCGAAGCTTCGCTTCGGCCCACCCTCCCCATGAAGGGGAGGGCCAAAAGGCTGCCCATAAACCGAAGACGCCGCCCTAAACCGTCACCGTCAAAGCCGCTTTCGCCGGGGCGGTGTTGGTGACCAGGCGCTGGTAGGCGTCCAGGGCGCCGGGGCCGGCGGCGAGCTCTTCTTCTTCGAACAGGCGCGCGCCTTCCTGCGCGAAGCCGGCCCAGTCGGCGGCGTAACGCTTGGCGAACTCCGACGGGCCCCATTCGGAGATCCGCCTCGCCACATGGTCGGGGGCGAAGAAGAAGACCGGTTTCGGGCCGGGCAGGTTTTTCGGCGGCGCGGCGTGTTCCCAGTGGGCGGCGCCCACGCGGATATCGCCGGCGAGCGCATCGCCGAGCGCGGTGTGGATCGCGGTGGTCACCTCCCCATCGCCCGCAAAATCCACCACCAGGCGTTTGGGTTCGAGGCGCAGTTCGGTGAGATCGCCATAGAGCGTGATGGCGTCGTAATAGCCGGTGTTGTCCACGAAGGGCGCCGAGCGCGGCGAGGTGATCGCCTCGATCGAGACGCCGTCCGGGCGGTCCTTCGACAACAGCCAGGCCAGCGCCAGCGCGGTCTTGCTGGACGCGCTGGTGAGCGCAATCTGCCGGGCGCCGAAGCAGTCATGATCGCGAAGGTGCAGGTTTATCAGCCAGCTGGTCAGAAACAGCGGCTGCAGCACCATCTGCACCGCCTCGCGGTCTTCGCGATAGCCCGGATCGCCGGCGCAGCGGGTATAGCGGTTATAGGCCGCCGGCAGCTCGGCGCGGTGGGGCGAAGCGTCGATGAACGCGCCCGGGCTTAAACGGGCCGGTTCCACGATCAATTCGCTGGCCGCCGGGAGGTAGCCATAGATCCGCTCGCCGGGCTCCAGACCCTCGGCCCGGCTCTCGGCCACCTCGGCGAATCCCCAGACCGGCAGCCGCCCGCCGTCTTCGGCCGGGAAGAACTCCCAGTAGCGCATGATCTCGCCAAAGGCGGCGTAGGTGATGTTATTGGCCGTCACCGCAAAGCGGCGCACGGTCAGGCGCGCTTGCCCGTCCTGCAGCGGCGCGGGCGCCGTCTCGACCAGCTTCACCTTTGAAATATCTTGCTTATCAACGCTCAGCGCCCAGCCCATAGCTGTGTCTCCGCTCTTTGGAATGTATCAGGAAGCCAGAAAATCTTCCGGCCGGTCTCCAGGGCGCCAGAGGCGCAGGATTGAAGGATCGGCGGGATCCACAGGGTCGGGAAGACCCTCGCTGGGAACGCTCGCCAGGATGTCCCGGATCACCGCCAGCCGGGCCCGCCTCTTCGTGTCGGCGCGCACCACCCGCCAGGGCGCGGCCGAACCGGTGGACGCCAGCATGGCGTCGCGCGCCTGGCTATAGTCGTCGAACTTCTCCAGCGCCACCGCGTCCACTGGTGAAATCTTCCATTGTTTCAGCGGGCTGGTGCGCCGGTCTTCCAACCGCCGGGCCTGCTCCTGGCGCGAGATGTCGAGATAGTATTTCAGGATGATGACGCCCTCGTCGGCGAGGAGCTGTTCGAACGCGTCCACGTCGGAGATGAAGCGGGCGTACTCGGTCTCGGTGCAATAGCCCATCACCTGCTCGACGCCGGCGCGGTTGTACCAGGAGCGGTTGAACAGCACGATTTCCCCGCCGGCGGGCAGATGGGACGTCCAGCGCTGGAAATACCAGCTGGAGCGATCCCGGTCGGTGGGTTTGCCCAGCGCCACCACACGGGTGTCGCGTGGCGACTGGTGCTCCACCACACGCTTGATCACGCCGTCCTTTCCCGAAGCGTCGCGGCCCTCGAAAATCACCAGAAGCCGGCGCTCCTCGGCGATGATCTGGCGCTGCAGCGCGGCCAGGCCGATTTGCAGCCCGTGCAGCGCCTTCTTGTACGCGTGCTTTTTCATGGAGACGAGACTGGCCCTTTGGCGGGTCCGCGTCGAGAGCGCTTCTGGGTGAGCGCAGTCCTGACTTGCGTAAGCGCCAGTCATGAAGGAGGCTTCGCCGATGAATCGTTTCGCAAGCCTGCCGGCCATTGTCGTCGCTCTGTGCGCGGCCGGCGCCGTTCTGTTCCTCCATGGCGCGCGCCATCCTGAAGGTCTGGCCCTGCGCGAGATCGGCCAGCGCGCAGGCGAGGCGTATATTTTCGGCTTTCCGCTGGTGCTCATGGATGAGACTCGCGCCGCCATGTTGAGCCGGCAGGGCGCGTCGCAGAACCAGCTTGTCCACCGCCGCGCGCTGCCTGGCTATGGCGATGAAGAGGTGGTGCGGCCCAATCGCGACACGCTTTATTCGCTGGCCTGGTTGGATCTGTCGGCGGGACCTGCCGAACTGACCTGGCCCCAGACGGACGGTCGCTACTGGTTGTTCCAGGTGATGGATTCCTGGACCGATGTGGCCGGGGCGCCGGGCTCGCGCACACAGGGCCCCGGGCCGGGGCGCGCCTTCATCACCGGCCCCGGCTGGACCGGGAGCGTGCCCGACGGCGCGCTGCACGTGGAGGTGCCTACCCCCACAGCCTGGATCATCGGCCGGATCGCCGTTGCGCCGAACCCGGCCGATCTGGAGGCCGGGCGCGCGCTTCAGAGCGGCTTCTCCCTGATCGCCCCGCAAAGAGGGGCGGGCGGCGCAGCCTTCGAGCGTTCAGGACGCCCGGTGGACGTCGTCAGCGCTCTGCCGGCGAGTGATTACTTTCAGCGCCTCGCCGTGCTGATGGCGCGCGAATCGCCGCACCACGAGGACGCAGCGGCGCTGCGGCGCTTTCTGGGTATCGGGCTGTTTCCCGGCGCCTTTGATCAGACCGGCAAGGGCTGGATCGCGCGGCGCGCCGCGGCGCGCGGCGTCGCGGTGGCCCGCCAGCGACTGGCCGAAGCCGCCAACGGCCTGGCGCCGGGCCCCAATGGCTGGCGCGTCGTGCGCGAAGGGCTGGGCGATTACGGGACCGATTACGCCCTACGCGCCGGGGTGGCCATGATCGGCCTGGGCGCCAACCGCGCCGAGGATGCGATTTATCCCAACACCGATACGGACGCTCAGGGGCGGCCCCTGTCAGGGGATCATACCTACCGCATCCGCTTTAAGCCGGATGAAACCCCGCCCGCGGAGGCGTTCTGGTCGATCACGGCCTATGACGCGGAAGGGTTCCTGCTGGATACGCCGCGCCACGCGCTGCGGAATCGCGATGCGTTGGTCTTTAAAGCTGACGGATCCCTGGAGATCGTGATCGGGCCTGAGCGGCCCGACGGCGCCGAGGCGGCCAACTTCCTGCCGGTGACGCCGGGACAGCCCTTCGCGCTCACTGCCCGGCTCTATGATCCGCTGCCTGAAGCGCTCAGCGGCTCATGGACGATGCCGCCTGTGGAGCGGATCGACTGAAGGCGGCCGCGCGGCACCGTTCGGCCCTGCAGCTACTCCGCCGCCTGAGCCTCGATCGCGTCCACCGGGCCGAGCCGCGAGCGGTCGCCGGCCTGTCCAAAGCGGATATGACCATCCTCCAGCGCACCGTAGCGGATGGTCACCATGTCCTTGATATAGTTTTGATAGGTCCGCCACGGCGTCGTCGCGCCCTGACGCGGCAGATCGGCGATCGCCCGCTGCACATAACCTGAGGAGAAGTCGAGAAGCGGCAGGGTCTCCAGATCGGCCGGCGGCTCGGGCACGGCGTAATCGGCGCCGGTCTTCGCCATTTGATTGAGCATGCGGCAGACCCGCTCGCAGGTCAGATCGATCTTCAGAGTCCAGCTGGCGTTGGTGTAGCCGAAGGCGAGCGCCATGTTGGGCACGTCCGACAGCATCATGCCGCGATAGGTGACATGGTCGGGGGCGTTGAAGGGCCGCCCGTCCACGCTGATATCCACCGCGCCGCCCACCTGCATGGAGAGCCCCGTGGCCGGGATGATCAGGTCGGCGTCCAGATGCTCTCCCGATTTCAGCTGAATGCCGGTCTTGGTGAAGCGCTCGATCTGGTCGGTGACGATGCTCGCCTCGCCGCTTTTCAGAACGTCGAAGAAATCGCCCTCCGGCGCCAGGCAGAAGCGCTGATCCCAGGGATTATAGGAGGGCGAAAAGTGCTTCTCGACCGGGAAGTCCTCGCCCAGCGTCTCGCGGATCTGCTTGATCACACCCTTCTTCACGAAAGCCGGGGCGCGCCGCGCCAGATTGAAGAAGAAGATCGCCAGCGCGATGTTCTTGGCGCGTGTCAGCGTGTAGGCGGCCCGCCCCGGCAGCACCTTGCGGAGGAAATCGGCGATGGCGTCCCGCGAGGGCCGCGCGGCGATATAGCTGGGCGAGCGCTGCAGCATGGTGACGTGGGCGGCTTTCGCGGCCATTGAGGGCACCAGGGTGATCGCCGTGGCGCCCGACCCGATCACCACCACGCGCTTGCCTTCATAGTCCTGATCTTCTTTCCAGAGCTGGGGATGGATCACCTCGCCGGTGAAATCCTCACGGCCCGGAAAATCGGGCATATAGCCGCTCTCATAGCGGTAATACCCCGAGCACATCATCACGAAGCGCGCCTTGTAAGTCTCGGTCACCCCGTCATGGTCGGCCTGGATCGTCCAGCGAGCCTCCTGCGTGTCCCAGCTGGCGGAGATCACACGGGTGTTGAACTGGATATGCCGGTCGATGCCCGCTTCGCGCGCGGTGTCGCGGATATAATTGCGGATGCTGGGTCCGTCGGCGAAGACCTTGCCGTCGGTCCAGGGACGGAAATTATAGCCGAACGTGTACATGTCGCTGTCGGAGCGGATGCCGGGATAGCGGAACAGATCCCAGGTGCCGCCCAGATCGGCGCGCGCTTCCAGGATTTTATAGCTGCGCGCCGGGCTCTTGTCCTGCAGGTGCCAGGCCGCGCCGACGCCGGAAATGCCTGCGCCGATGATCAGAACATCAATTGCTTGCGGCTCTTTGGCGGTAAGGGGTTGAACGCCCATGTCCGGTCTCCTCCGCGCCGGTCCGAAGCCGGCTCGAAGAATATGTGAACACCGTTCACTTGTGATTGCAAGGGTGCGCCGAACGCCCAGCGCCGCGCGCCCGGGTGAGCGGCGCAGCCGAAGCGCCGGCCGGACTTATTGCAGGCTGTCGCGCACCGCTACAGCGGTGGCGGGATGGTCGGTGAAGACCGCGTCGACGCCCAGCCGGTACAGCGCGGCGAGCTCAGCCTCCACCGTGTCTCCGGTGATGGGAGTGCGGTCGTCGCGCACCGTCCAGGTGTGCACTTCAAGGCCCAGCGTGTGGGCCGCCTCAACATAGCCGCTGCTGCTCCCGTCGGGATTGAGCAGCACCCCCTTGAACGCGCCGACCCCGTCGGCGAATTCAGCGATCTCGTTAAGGGTCAGGCCGTCGGCGTCAAACCCGTCCTCGGCCGGACCGGCGTAGAGCATGGCGAGCGGCAGCGGCGTTTGCGGGCGCAGGCGCTGCAGGAAGGCCGGGTCGAAAGACTGGATCACCACCGGCGCGCCCTCCCGGTTCAGGCCGCGCTCTTCAAGCATCGCCAGCAGAACGGGCAGCGGATCGAGTCCCAGGGCGGCGTATTCGGTCGGGCTCTTGATCTCCGGCTCGATGGCGATGGCGCAGTCGCACAGAATCTGCTCCCCGGAGATGAAATCAAGAAAGCCCTCAAACGTCAGCACGCCGTCCTGGTCATCGAATTCGTCGGGGCGGTCGTCAAAGACCTGGCGCGTATTCAGGCTCTGCAGTTCTGCTGCGGTGAAGTCTGAAACCCACCAGTCCTCGCGGCCGAAGCGGGCCTGCTTGCGGTCGGCGAATTCGGGCCGGTCGGCGATGTCGGTGGAGGTGGAGAGATAGGGATCATGGCGCACGATCAGCACGCCGTCGGCGCTCATCTGAAGGTCGGGCTCCAGCACGTCGGCGCCCTGCTCCAGCGCCAGCTTGTAGGCCGCCTCGCTGTGTTCGGGCCGCGCGCCGGAGGCGCCGCGATGGGCGATCACACGCGGCGCTTCGCCGGAAAGGGTCGACCAGGACGCCGCCGCCGCGACGGGCTCGCGTCCGGCGTCTTCGGCGGCGCAGGCGCCAAGGCTGAACGCGGTGATCCACAGGGCGAGGAGGGACCGGGCGGCGATGGGGGGCAGGCGCATGAACTCGCTCCATGACAACGCAGGCGCAGCAAGAATAGCGCAACGGGGCCCGTCGTGCGCGAACCTTTGATGACAGCTCAGCCGGCTTCGCTGTCCGGGTCGGAGGGCTCCGGCGCCCCGGCGCGCTCGGCCAGTTCCGGCAGGGGCCGGGTGATACGCTCATAAGCGTCGTCGGACACCCTGAAGGCCCAGCCTTGCGTCAGCGCCGACAGGCGCTCGACCCGCTGGTCGGCGTCGTCGGCGCGCGGTTCAACCTCGATCACGGCCCAGCGTTCGTCGCCCTCGGCGATGAAGTCGAACTGATAGGCGATTCCAGAGAACGTCACGCCGGAATGGCGGGCCACGACGGCGCCCTCGATGGCGCTGGCCGGTTTCACGTCGCGAAAGCGCAGGCGCGCGCCCGCCACGGCGACGCCGTTGGCGGCCCCGCCGGTCACCAGCCGCCAGCCGTCCGGCTCCATCAGGTCGAAATTGCGTTGGGCCAGGCCGGGGCGCTGAACGAAATAGGCCGGTCCGGTCTCCGGGCGCACGCGGGCGCGGGCGACGGCGGAGGGATCAAGATCCCAGAACTCAAGGCCCAGCCAGCGGCCGGGGTCGCCCAGCTCGGGCAGGCTGCCCGACGCCGCAAAGGCGCGCGACCCGTCAGTATCGCGCAAGTACACCCCGCCCTGCTCTCGTGCGTCGCCGACGATCAGGCGCACCAGCGGCTCGTCCGCCGCGTTCAGAACCGTCAGCCGGACGCCGTTCCCGCCGTCCAGCGGATCAGCGAGGCCCAGGCGCGCGTACTTTTCCGGATCGCGGGTCATGGCGCGCTGATAGGCGAGGCCCGACAGCGCTTCATCCAGCTCTGCGATGCGTTCAGGGCGCACGGCGTAGTCGCCGCGCGAAGGCATCACCCAGGTTTCACCGTCGCGCACCATAAGGAACTGGCCGTCGCCGGTGATGATCTCGATCGTGGCGGCGCCGGCGGCGACCGCGCTCCAGCCCGGCGCCACGGGTCCGGAGACTTCCGGGCGCGCCCCCAGCGCGGCGTCGCGCCAGACCGCGGCGGCGCCCAGCGCAAAGAGCGCCAGCGCGCTTGCGAGCGCGGCGATCGCCTGATTGCGGCGGCGTTGGGCGGGACCGCGGCTCATGGGCGCCGCCTCGTGCGCAGCAGGGTGAAGAGCCCGGCGCAGAAGATCACGAAGAAGGGCGGGATCCACACTGTCCAGATCATCAGCGCACGCTCCAGCGCATCGATCTCCACGCGAAAGCCGCGCTCGATCTCGCGCAGGCGCTCGCGGGCCCGGATGATTTGCGCGCGCAGGGCTTCAGCCTCGGCGCTATCGGCTTCGCCCGCGCCGCCCAGCGCGCTCGCTCGGCCCTGACGGGTGAGATCATCGAGCCGGGTTTCGGCCTCATTGAGTTCGGCCCTCAATTCGTCCTGCAGAGCAAGATAGCGGGCCTCGGCGTCGGCGCGCAGCGCCTCGACGCGCACCATGGGACGTTGCGAGCCCGCCCTGGAGCGCAGGGAGACCAGCGCCGGATCGCCCGCCAGACGGTCCGCGAGATTGAGGATCAGGGCCGGGTTATCGGCCACCACCTGCTCGCCGGCGGCCGGGTCGCTGCGAAGATAGAAGGCGGGGTCCAGAAGATCGGCGTCGGCGATCACCACGATTTCCGCGTTGGCGCGTGAGGTCTCCAGGTGAGCCCCGGGATCAAAATTGATGTCCTCGGCCGGCGGGCCGTCGCCGAAGGCGGTCGCGAACGGGCCGGTGATGCGCGCGGCCAGGGTGAGCGGCGCGTCGGGGGCGGGATCGAGCTGCCGCATCAGCTCTTCGGGCGCCGGGCTGGCGGCGGCGCGGTCGGCGTCCAGGCGCGCGGCCGCCTCGCTGGTGGTCATCACGGGCGTGAAGCGGTCTTCAAAGCCGGGCAGGGCCTCCAGCACGCCAGGCGAGCCCAGATTGACGCCGCGCGACAGAGCGGCGACGGCGGGAAGGTCCGCATTCATCTGCGACGGCGTGACGGTGAACCACAACGGATAGGCGCGCATGCGTGTGCGTCCGCCTTCCACGATCTGCACCGGCAGGCCGTTGCGCGCGTCCATGGCGGTGGTGTTTACGTCATAGGCGACGCCCCAGCTGGCGAACAGGCGGCCCAGGGTGGAGGCGCGGTTGGCGTTTACAGGCGGCAGCCCGTCCGGGCCGGGCTTCAGCGCCACATGGGCCATGGGATCCACCAGGGCGAGCACGCGCCCGCTGGTCATGGCGAACTGGTCCACCAGATAGCTCTGCCCCTCGCTCAGGGGCGCGGGGTGCAGAAGGAAGAGCGCGTCGGCGTCGTTCGGGATCGCGTCAAAATCACTCTCCAGCCACGCCAGTTCAAAGGCGGCGGAGAGCTCGTTGATGATGCGGTTGGCGCTGTTTCCATCCCGGTCCGGCGCGAAGGGCAGATCGGAGATCACCGCGATTTTCGGGATATGGGCGCGCTCCAGCTCGGCCAGGGTGCGCACGATCTCGTATTCCAGACGCGCTTCCTCTACGGGATCGAAAAACGCGATGACGCGCTGGTCGTCCACAGCGTTGCGCCCGGTCAGCCCGAAGAAGATCTGACCGCCGTCCTCGGTGGGGATCGGCTCCAGACCGGCGGCGATGGCCGCGTCTTCGGCCTCTGAAAACGGGGCGGGATCGATCTCTTCAAGGCGCACGCGGCCGCCGGACCGCGCCGAAATCGAGCGCAGCATTTCGCGAACCCGGGAGCCATAGGCGCGGATGGCGGGATAACGCGCCGCTTCGGTGCGCGAATAGTAGAAGTTCAGCTCCACCGGCTCATCAATGCGCGCCAGCACTTCGCGCGTTCCCGGCGAAAGCTGGTAGAGGCCGCGCTCTGTGAGATCCAGGCGCAGGCCGTCCAGCGTCGCGCCGGCGAACAGGTTCAGGCCCGCAAAGCCCACGATCAGGCTGGCGGTCATGGCGAGCAGAAAGCGCGGCCCGTTCATCGCCCGCCCCCGCGCCGGCTGTCGATCAGGGTCATGGCGATCCCGAGGCCCAGTCCGATCAGGCTGAGAAAATAGACCACGTCGGAGACGCTCACCACGCCGCGTCGAAGGCTTTCAAACCGGGCGAGCGCGGAAAGCTCGGCCAGCGCTTCAGCTGCTGCGCCGGGGAGGCGCGCCGACAGGGCGTCGAGCACGAAGGGCAGCCCGGCCACGGTGATCAGGAAGCACGCCGCGCCGCCCAGCACGAAGGCGATCACCTGGTTGGACGTGGCCGCCGACAGCGCCTGACCCAGCGCCAGATAGCCGCCGGCCAGAAGGAACGCGCCCATATAGGCGGTGGCGGTGGCCGCATTGTCCGGCTCGCCCAGATAATTGATGGCGATCCACATGGGGAAGGTGAGCGCGATGGCGAGCCCGGCCACCGCCCAGGCGGCGAGAAACTTGCCCAGCGCTGCGGCCCAGAGCGGGATCGGCGCGGAGAGCAGCGTCTCCAGCGTGCCGCGATCGCGCTCCTCTGCCCAGGCGCGCATGGCCAGCGCCGGCATCAGGACCAGCAAAAGCCAGGGCATGAAATCAAACAGCGGCGCCAGATCAGCCCGCCCGGTCTCGAACAGATTGCCCACCCGCCAGGCGAAGCTGGGCGCGGCCAGGGCGAAAACCGTGAGAAAGACCCAGGCGAGGGGGGTCTCGAAATAGGCCGCCAGCTCGCGGCGAAACACCGCAATCAGTCCGTTCACGCCGCGCGTCCTCCCGCGATGCGGCCCAGCGTCTCGCCCTTCGCCTGCGTCAGGGCGCGGAACGCCGAGGCGATGGTGGCGTCCGATCCAAGTTCGGCGAGGCCCTGGGGCGTGTCGTCGGCGAGCACTTCGCCGCCTGCGATCACCACGGCGCGCGTGCAGATCGCGTCCACCTCGTCCAGCAGATGGGTGGAGATGATGATCGCCTTCGTGGCGGCCATCTCCTTGATGAGGGCGCGTACGCCGTCCTTCTGATTGGGGTCGAGCCCGTCGGTGGGCTCGTCCAGGATCAGCACCGGCGGATCGTGGGCGATGGCGGCCGCCAGGGCGGCGCGGCGCTTGTATCCTTTGGAGAGCGCACCGATCGCCTTGTCCGCGGCGAGTCCCAGATTGGCCAGGCGCAGCGCCCTCTCCGCCGCATCATTCAGCGCCGAGCCTGAAAACCCCCGGGCCCTCAAGCCAAACCGCACAAAACCGCGCGGCGTCATGGCCGGATAGGCCGGCGCGCCTTCGGGCAGATAGCCAAGCTGTTGCTGGGCAGCGCGCCGCTGCAGCGCGCTGTCGCATCCATTGACCAAGGCACGGCCCTCATCAGGCTCCAGGCAGCCGGCGATCATGCGCATGGTGGTGGTCTTGCCCGCGCCGTTGGGGCCGAGAAAGCCGAGCACTTCGCCGGCCTTCACCTCAAAGCTCACCTGATTGACCGCGGTGCGGCCGGCGAAGCGTTTGACCAGACGATCGGCGAGGATCATGGGCGGTCCCGTTCGTGGCGCGAGGGTGTGACGGCGTTAGCGATAGCGCATGGCGCGCGGCTTCGCCACCAGCATGACTGAGGGCCGTCACCAAAGCCTGAACGCGCGCGCGCCCGAGCTGGCCCGGGCAAGGGCGCCGATAGGGGGCGAGGCTGAAAAGGGAAAGTGTCGATCGATGCGACCCGCCAGATCCGGGGGGGCTGGGGGGCTGTGAATCCAGATCCGCAGGCTTGATCCGCATCGACCGACCCGTGAAAAATGGAGTTGGCGTGGGGCGCTCAAAGGACCAAATTAAGGCGTGTTCGTGGCGACGCGTGAACTTTCGGTAACGCTGCGAAAAGGTTAGTCTGACCCAGCCCGCCGAAAGGAGCGCGATGTCCAGCAGCGCCGCCAACGCCGCGACCGACGCAAACAGCGTGATGTTTCAGCGCGCAGAGCTCAATGCGATCCTGCGTGTCTACGGCATGATGGTCGCCGGCGGGGAATGGCGCGACTACGCCATTGACGGGCTGAAGGGCCGCGCCGAGTTCTCGATCTTCCGCCATGCGGCGGAATTTCCCGTCTATCGCATCGTGAAAACCCCGGCCGAGGCCCGCAAGCAGGGCGCGTACAAGGTGGTGGCCGCCGGCGGGGCGATCCTGAAGCGCGGCCAGGAGCTGGACCAGGTGCTCAAAGTCTTCGACAGTCAGCTCAAGCGCCTGACCTGGGGCGGGCTGAAATAGCGCCGTCTCAATCCGCAAGCAAAACCGCCCGGCCAAACAAAAAAACGCCCCGGACTTGCGTCCGGGGCGTCTTGCGTCAGGGCTGTGGACGGAGCGCTATTCGCGATTGCCCAGCATCATGAGGATGATCTGGAACATGTTCACGAAGGCGATGTAGAGGTTCAGCGCCCCGTAATAGGTCATCACCGCTTTCGAGCGCTCGTCGCCGGCGATATCGGCGTACATGAGCTTCAGCGCCTGGGTCTGCCAGGCGACCACGCCGGCCATCAGGCCCAGAATGGCGAACTGGATCAGCCATTGCAGGCCCGAGCTCTCGACGAAGAAGATGTTGATCATCGAGATCAGGAAGACGCCGATAATGCCCATGAACAGGAAGCTGCGGAGCGGCTGCAGGTTCGTCTTCGTGGTGTAGCCGTAGAGCGACAGGCCGAAGAAGGCCGCAGACGTGATCACAAAGGCCTGGGCGATCGTGCCGAAGGTGACCGACAGGCTGCCGGTCAGAGCCTGCGTCTCCGCGCCGGTCGTGGCCATGTAGACCCACACGCCGAGCCCGGCGCCGATGAGCGAGACCACGGCCCAGTAAAGCACCGCCGCGCCCACGGGCGAGGGGTTCTTCATGAAGAACATGGAGCCGAACAGAAGCGCGATCGGGCCGAACTGGACCACGTAGACCAGCGGGGTGCCGAAGACGAGTTCGGTGACCGGGGTCACGGTGCCGACGATATAGGCCAGCGCCGCCGACAGCAGCAGCCCCAGGCCCATCTTGTTGTAGACCCCCAGCATGAAGCTGCGCAGACCCTCGTCGCGAGACGTGTCGAGCGCGCCGGCGTCATAAGTGGTGCGGTTATACTGGTTCATCGCGTCCTTCTTCCATAAAGCTCTCGTGCGAACCTTTTGAGGGCGATCACACGGCTCTGTCTAATATCAGAGTTGTGCGCTACGTTTTCAAGTGAAACCGGATGCAATCATGCGCGAGAAGCCCTTCCAGAGTTAGGGATTTGAGCGTTCAGGCGGCTCCCGGCTTGACGCGCAGGCCCGCCGTGTGCGTGTAAGTCGATCATGTCGTTACGTGTTTTCGCCGCCTTGCCGCTGCCCGAGATCGTCGCCGACGAGGCCGCCGAGCTCATGGACGGGCAGGTTCCGTTCGCCAACTGGCGTCCGCTGGAGAATCTGCACGTCACTCTGGCGTTCTTCGGCGATCTGGATGAGCCGGTGATCGAGGAGCTCGATCTTGAGCTGGCTGCGATTTCCTGCCCGCGTTTCGAACTGCGCCTGTCCGGCGCGGGCCATTTCGGGAAGAAGCAGCCCAGCGCCCTGTGGCTGGGCGTGGAGGCCAGCCCCGAACTCGCCGATCTGGCGCGGCGCTGCCGCAAGGCGGGCCTGCGCGCCGGCGTGGAGATGGAGCGCCGGGTCTTTCTGCCCCATCTCACCCTGGCGTATTTGAGCGGCGGCGTGGATCCGGTGCGCGTGCAGCGCTTCGAGCAGCGCAATGCGCTGTTTAAATCCAGCGCCTTCGCCGCTGACCGCTTCCACCTTTTTTCAAGCCACACCCGCAAGACCGGCAAGCCCAACGCCTATGAGGCGGAGGCCGAATACCCGCTAGGGTGAGAGGCCGGGCTGATGGACCCGAGCCTGGCCGCTAGGCGGCGTCGCCGAGATCGGCGCGGAACTTCGCCAGCTCGGCGGACAGGCGCTCGGCCGAGTCCGCTAGACCGGCGGCCGCACCCTCGAACCGCCCGGCCGCTGCGTCGGCGCGGGCCGCCGCACCGGAAACCTTGGAGACCTCCTCGCTAACCTGCGAGGTAGCGGTGGCGGCTTCAGACGCGAGCTTGGCGATTTCGTCGGTGGCGGCGGCTTGCTGGCTGAAGGCGCCGCGCGCGTCGCCGCTGGCGGTGCGCACCTCGCCGATCGTGCCGCCGATCTGCTTGAGCCCCTCGCCGGCCTGCTCGGCGGCGCAGCGCATGGCGTCGATCTTGCTGCGGATCTCTTCGGTGGCCTTGCCGGTCTGGTTGGCGAGCTCTTTCACTTCGCTGGCTACGACGGCGAAGCCTTTGCCGGCTTCGCCGGCTCGCGCAGCTTCGATGGTGGCGTTCAGGGCCAAAAGATTGGTCTGCGCCGCGATGGAGGTCACCAGGTCGGCGATCTCCTCGATCTCGCGCGCCGCCGCATTCAGGCGCGCCATGGACTCGCCGGCCCGGTCGGCCTCGCTCTCGGCCCGGCCGGAGATCTCGTCGGCCTGGGTCAGGGTGCGCGTGACCTCCTGGATCGAGGCGGCCAGCTCGGACGCGGCCGAGGCCACGGCCTGGACATTGCGCCCGGTTTCTTCGCTGCGGCCGGCGACCTGATCGGCGCTGCCGCGCGTGTCGCTGGCGTCGGTTTTCAGTTCGCCGGACAGTTCCGCCATTTCAGAGGCGGAGCGCTCCAGCTCTGCGAGCACGCCGCCCACCTTTTTTTCAAACGCGGACGCCAGCTCGGCGACGCGCGCGCGTGATTTCTGGGTCGCGACTTCCTTCTCGCGGTCGGTCTGCGCCAGGGATTCGGCCTCGGTGCGCGCCTGGCCGGCGTCGTCGAGCGCCTGGTCGGCGTCGGTGAGCGCCTTGGAGATCGTGCCGGACAGCCAGAGCAGAAGCCCGGTCTGAACCACCACGACCACGGCGTGGAAAATCACGCGCCCCAGATCACCGCCGCCGGGAAACACCGCGGCGGGCAGGAGGAAGTTCAGCGCCAGGTGATGGACAGCCGCGGTGCCCGCCGCCGCCAGCAGCGCCTTGCGGTCACACAGCACCGTCACCGCCGCCAGGGCCGCGAAGAAGGTCATGTGCATGTCGATCTGCCAGGCCTTGCCGCTCATCATGAAAGTGAGCGCGGCGGGAAACGCCATCATCGCCGCGCCGAACACCATGCGCGTGGTGGCTTCATGGGGCGCCGTGCGCCAGCTCGCGAAGACGAGTCCGGCGGCGACGACCAGCATCGCGGTTCCGAAGACCGCTTTGTCCGGCGCCACGATGAGCGAGGCGGCCAGATAGATGACGGCGCCGACGACAAGGCTGGCGAGCAGGATGCGCTGGGCGTCGCCGCGCACGGAGTCCAAACGGTTCATGAGGCGTCCTCGGCTGAAAATGGGGTTCGCGGCGCGCAGCCGCCCAGAATGACCGGATCGGCGATGAGCCAGGCGCCTGCTGCGCGCAGGGCCTGCGGTCCACCCGTTTCGGGAAGGCTGACGATCACCGAACCTGGCGCCGCCCCGAAGCGCACGATTCCCGCCCCGGCCCCGGCGGCCGCTTGGGCGAGCTCGGCGCGCGTCAGGCGCGGATCGAACAGCACCGCAGCCTGCCCGGTCGCGGGTGAAACCGCGATCGCGCCGGCCACCGGCAGCGTCGCACTCAGCGAAGCGGCGGCGATCAGACAGACAAGAGGCGTGGCGCGGGACACGGGCGAACTCCGGGATAATTCCCGGTATTCATGGTGCGTTCGGGGTTAATACACCGTTGCAGACTGGACGCGTTCACCGAATCAACCCCAGGGGCCGCCGAAATCGCGTGGTGCGCTTTTCCCGTTGTCCACATCCCCGCCCCACGGGCCTGCTGACGAGGGCGCGGCGCCGCCGGCCATGTCGCGCAGGCGCGCAATGCGGTTGGCGGTGCCGGGGTGGGTGGAGAACAGATTGTCCCCACTGCGCCCGTTCAGCGGATTGATGATGAACATGTGGGCGCTGGCCGGATTGCGCTCGGCGCTTTCATTGGGGGTGCGCCGTGCGCTGCGCTCGATCTTTTCCAGCGCGCTGGCGAGCCAGTGGGGATTTCCGCAGATCTCGGCCCCGATCCGGTCGGCCTCGTATTCGCGCGAGCGCGAGATCGCCATCTGCACCAAGGCGGCGGCCATGGGCGCGAAGATCGCGATAAGGATGCCGGTGAGCAGCCCGCCCCGGTCGCGGGCGCCGAAGAACAGCGCGAAATTGGCCAGGAAGCCGATGGCGCCGGCGAACGTGGCCGTAACGGTCATGGTCAGCGTGTCGCGCGAGCGCACATGGGCCAGCTCATGGGCCATCACGCCCATCACCTCCTGGCGGGTGAGCTGGGTGAGCAGACCGGTGGTGGCGGCGACCGCGGCGTTGTTCGGGTCGCGCCCGGTGGCGAAGGCGTTGGGCTGGGGATTGTCGATGACATAGATGCGCGGCGCCGGCATGGCGTTGGCGTGGGCCATGTCCGCAACGTCTTTGGCGTATTGGAAGAGCCGCGGATCGCGCTCCTCCGGCGTGATCTCGCGCGCGCCGTGCATGCGCAGGACCATCTTGTCGGAATTCCAGTAGGCGAAGACGTTCATCCCCGCCGCGACGATGAGGGCGAGCGCCGCGCCGCCGGCGCCGCCCACAAGATAGCCCACGCCCATGAACAGGGCGGTGAGGGCGGCCAGCAGCATGAAAACGCGCAATCCATTGCCGGTCATGTAAAGGGGTCTCTCCGCAGTCAAATCTTGGCCGCCCCGCGCGGACCGCCTAGGTATGTGGGTGTGAGCAAAAGGACCCGCAAGCGATGAGCGACGCCAAATCCGCTGAAAATCCCGCCGAGGCGCGCAAGCCCCTGAGCGAAGACGCCAGACGCGCCCTCGCCGAGGCGGAGGCCCGCCGCAATGCCGCGCGCGACGCGGCCGAGCGCGAGAAAGAGCTGGGCGGCCCCAAAGGGCTGGAGCCCACCCGCTATGGCGACTGGGAGAAGAAGGGCATCACCTACGATTTCTAGGCTGCGGCCTGGACTGCGGCTGCGCGTGCAGAGTTGCAACGCGCCGCCCGCCGCAGAGCGAGGCCGGGGATCAGGGCTCCCGCCCCGGTCCGCGCCGTGTTAATCTGTCTTAATGAGTGCGATCGCCGCCCTTCTTCTCGCCGCCAGCCCCTGCGCCGCCGCGCCGGGCGCACCTGCCGCGCCGGCGAATCTCGCCGGAATGCAGGACGTCTCGATGCGGGCGGAGTCGGGCCATGGCGGCCGGGGCGCACGCCGCTCGCCGTCCCGATCAAGCGCGCACCTTTGCGAATTGCGTTTCGGCACCGAGCGGCATGTGCAACACCGCCCCGAGTCTCATCGAGGCCATGACACGGCCCGCGCCGGCGATCCGGTGCGCCTCGGCCCGGTCTTCTTCCAGACTGGAGACGCCGGCGGCGTCGGCCGCGACCCGGCGGTCTACACCGTCAACCGCCGGCTCATTGTGATCGGCCCGGCACACCCGCCCCGATCCGCCGCCCGCGAAGCCGCCCGCCGCGGCCTCGGCCGCAAGTAGGCGCCGCTTCGCAGATCCAGCACGTATGTGACGCCTCTTGACGCCGCCGCCTTAGCGCGGCGGAGCGGCGCGCGAAATCCACCGCCTTGGGCGGGTCGGGTCTTCCCATTTGTGGACAATATTCCTATCATTGGGGGGATGAAGAGAATTCTCGCCTTGTTGGCGTGTGTCGGGTTTCCGGCACAGTCTATGGCTGCAGAGCCATTGCCCGGCCCGGTGCCGGCGGAGACGGTGCGCGTGGTGGACGGGGACACGGTGGCGGTGCGCGCTCATATCTGGCCGGGCCATTATGTGGAGACGCGCGTGCGCCTGGCCGGAGTCGACACGCCGGAGGCTCGCGGGCCTGACTGTGACGCGGAGCGCGCGCTCGCGGCGCAGGCGAGCGCGTTTACGCGGGCCTGGCTGGAGAATGCGTCCATTTCACTGGAAGATATTGATCTGGGCAGTTTCGCAGGCCGTGTGATCGCCCGGATCCGGCGCGCGGACGGCGCGGATCTGTCGCAGGATTTGCTGAGCGCGGGCCTCGCCACGCCCTATGGCGCACCGGCGCCCTGGTGCACGCCCGCCGCGACGACCGCACCCGCCGCGCCAGCCGGCCCGGCCTCACGCTGAGCGGTTTCGCCGTCGGCTTTCGCCCAGGCGCGCTCATGAAGGGTGTAGGCGAGCGTCTGCACCAAAGGCTCCACCAGACCGATGGCCAGCGCGGCGCGCCAGTCGCGGGTGAGCGCATAGGCCACCGCCATGGCGACGATCAGATGCATTAGCGCATAGCTCGCCGTCTTGCGCGCAGACCGCGACGCCGGGCCGTGGCTGGTGGTCGTGCGTATCAGGGTCAGTAAAGCCGACATGAGAGCCTCTCTTTCATGCACATGATAATCGTTCTCATGTGTGGATCATGCAAGGGCGCACGGCGCATGCTGCCATGGATTGTCTTGATGGGCGCTATTGAAGAATCCTGCGTCTGCGGCGCGTCACTGCTCTGGCCGGCGGTCCCGGCGTGCAGCGTGATGGGGTCTAGTTGTTGATTGATCCGCCTCGAACCGGACCGGTTCGCAAGGGCCACCGCCCGCCTGCGATTGCGCGGAATCGACTGAGCGGAGCGAAGGCCGACCAGGAAAAATGGTACGGGTGGCCGGACTCGAACCGGCAAGGTCGTGAAACCGGGGGATTTTGAGTCCCCTGCGTCTACCAATTCCGCCACACCCGCGTGACGATTTCTCTATGGCCCAAAGCGGGCCCGGACGGAAGGGGGCGGTTCACCCGCCGACACCGCCGCCGTCGCCCGCCCTGGCGGTAATCAATGCGGCTGCGGCGGTGGCGTTCGCGCCGGGATCGCGCCATAAGGCGGCCACGAGATTTCAGGAGCGATCCATGACCGACATGCGACCCGTCTTCGTGCTCCATGGTGGCGCCGGCATGCTGGCCGAGCGCAGCTATGACCCCGAGCTCGCCCATATGACAAAGGTGGCGGAAACCGCCCGCGACGCCCTGCGCGGCGGGGCGAGCGCGATGGATGTGATCTGCGAGGCGGTGCGCGACATGGAGGCCTCGGGCCTTTATGTGGCGGGCAAGGGCGCCAGCCCGAACCGGGCCGGGCGCTATGAGCTGGACGCCGCGATCATGGACGGCTCCACCCGCAATGCGGGGGCGGTGAGCGCGCTGGAGGGCTTTCTCAGCCCCGTCATGGCGGCGCGCCGCGTGATGGACGCGACGCCCCACGTGCTGCTCGCCGGCGCAGGGGCTGCGCATTTTGCGCGCGAGCAAGGCCTTGAGACCGTCGACGACGCGCCCAGCTACTATGTTCCGGCGGCAGCGCCGGACAATCGCGCCATTCCCACCGGCACGGTGGGAGCCGTGGCGCTGGACGTTTCCGGCAGGCTGGCCGCGGCGACGTCTACCGGCGGCACGTTGAACAAGGTCTGGGGCCGGGTGGGCGATACGCCGATCATCGGCTCGGGCACTTGGGCGGACGGCCGCGCGGCGGTGAGCTGCACCGGACAGGGCGAGTTCTTCATGCGCGCCAACGCCGCCGCCGATGTCTCCGCGCGCATGCGCTACGCCGGCGAGACGCTGGACGATGCGGTGACCGGCGCGCTGGACGATGTGGCGGCGCTGGGCGGCGAAGGCGGCATGATCGCCGTCGACGCCTCGGGCCAGGTCTGCGCCCGTTTCAATTCGCCGGGCATGAAGCGCGCCCTGGTGCACGCTGACGGCCGTGTCGAGGCGTCGGTGCGCTAGCGCATTTAAGCGCTATTCGTCTTCGAGAACCGGCGCCGGGGCGATCCAGGCCAGCACGGCGGTGGGCAGGACGAAGGCGTAGAGGATCGCCGCCCAGAGGATCGCATTCCAGTGATCGAAACTGCTGGGCATCCACAGGTTCAGCCGCTCTGAGTCCGACGCGATCCCGAAATACAAAAGCCCCAGCAACGTCAGGACCGTGAAGATCTGGTAGGCCATGGCGTTGGCGCGGCGCCGCATATCCAGCTCGAACTCGTCGAGCTTCCCGGCCTGCTCGCCGACAATACGCTGGAGCGAGGACGGGGCGATGAAGGCGAAGGCCAGAAGCGCCAGCAGGATCAGCCCGAAGCCGGCGATCTCGCCCATGACAAGCCCGGGCTCCGGCGTGGTGTCGGGCATGACCAGCTGAATGATCGCGCCGGCGGGATAGGCTAACAGCACGAACCCGGTGAGCCCGCGCATCATCCACGGGCTGACCTGCGCCGGCTTCTCTGATTTTCTATAATAAAACATCGTACTAGCCTCCTTTGCCGGCGAACAGGGACGGGAAGGGCGCCAGCGAGAAGATCTGCTCGACGGGCACCGAAAAATGCTCGGCCAGGCGCAGGGCCAGATCCAGGGACGGGTTGTAATCGCCGCGCTCCAGATAGCCGATTGTCTGGTAGTTCACCCCGATCGCGTCCGCGAGCGCCTTGCGCGAGATGCCGCGTTCGGCGCGCAGGACCGGGATTCGGTTGTGAATCTTCACGCTCACGGGTGCGCCTCCAGCTCGTCGTCGTCGGCTGACTCCAGCGGTTTCAGCGTCCACGCCAGATAGGCCTGGGGCAGGGCCGCGATGAGCATCATCCCCGCAAGAACGCAGGACAGAACATCCAGCGCCGTCACCCCCGGCGCCAGGGCACCGAGCGCGCCTGCGATGGAGTCCGATATCGCCGCCGCCGCCGCGAGCGGCAGAAAGACCACCAGAACCACGTTCATGATCACCATGTAGGAAAAACCGAATGCGGCCTGGCGCACCGAGTGCTCCATTTCGTCAGCGCGCGGCAGCGCCAGGGGCCACCAGTATCCAAACAGGCTCAGGATGAAGTCGCCGCGCCACTTCATGATCATCAGGGCGCCCGCGATCATGAGAGCCGCCCCGAACGTGATCAGATCGGCCAACCATTCGCGCGGCGATCCCTCCGGTGTCGCCAGGTTGATCGCCGCCACGGAGAGGGCGAATGCGACCATGAGCGCGGTCACGGCGCGGGCCAGGACCAGATCGGTCATGCTGGGCGTGGATCGTGTTGATGCGGACATGGGCGGCCTCCAGTGCTGACACCGATCTAGACAGGAGGCGTGGGTAACGTCAATCGAAATGTTATACATGTACAACATTTCATGTGTCAGATGTGACGGAGCGCCAACCGCGCCAGCGATCCGCCGTGGGCGTAGCCGAGGTCTCGAAAGGGATGGTGGCGGCGGTGCGCGCGCCGGCGGCGCCCGCCGATCAGGCCGGCGCTAGTCGATCAGATCGAGATCATCGCCGTCGCTGTCTTCCTCGCGGCGGCGCCGGTCTGGATCAATCGCCGTGCCCATGGCGAGCCCCGCGCCGACGCGGGTTTCTTCGGGGCGGTGTTCGCGTTTCCACTGGCCCATCATCGCCTTGTAGATCACCGCCGGGAGAAGGAAGGCGAGCACTAGCAGGCCTGCGATCAGGACATAGCCGCCCACGCCCTGAGGACGCAGATTGACGATCAAGAGAAGCGCGACGCCGAGAAACGTCACGGCCAGGATGAAGGCGAGGATGCGGGCGAGGATACGGGTCATAAGATCAGCTTAACGCAATAACCGCCCGTGCGCGTTCCCTTTGTGACGGCGCCAGGCGAAAGGAACTCGCCGACGGGCGCTAGCCGGCCGCCTTTTCGTCCGCGCCATAGGTGAGCGCCAGGAAGACGTCCTCAAGATCGGCTTCCTCGGTGCGCAGGTCGGCGATCCTGGCGCCGGAGGCATGGTAAGTCTCGATCATCTGGGCCACCGAGGCCTCGCCGAAGCGATAAGTGACGGCCAGGGCGCCGTCCTCGCGGATCACCGCGTTCTGGGCCTCAAAGCCGGGCGGCACCGCGCTGAGCGGCTCGGCCGGCACAATCACCAGCGTCTTCCTGTCCAGGCGTTTGAGAAGCGTGTCCTTGGGCTCGCACGCGACGACCTCGCCATGATTGACGATGGCGATCTGGTCGCACAACTCCTGAGCCTCTTCGAGATAGTGAGTGGTCAAAACGATCGTCACGCCCTGACGGTTGAGCTTGAGCACGTATTCCCACATCTGGCGACGCAGCTCGATATCGACGCCGGCGGTGGGCTCGTCGAGCACCAGGACCGGCGGATTATGCACCAGCGCCTTGGCCACCAGCAGGCGGCGCTTCATGCCGCCCGACAGCTGGCGCACATAGGCGTCGCGCTTATCGGACAGGCCCACCGCCTCCAGAATTTCGTCGGTGCGGCGCTCGGATTTGGGGACGCCGTAGTAGCCGGCCATCTGCTCCAGCGTCTCATGGGGCGTGAAGAACACGTCCATGTTCAGCTCCTGGGGAACGACGCCAATGCCGGCGCGCGCCTCGCGGGGCTTCTTGTCGATGTCCACGCCCCAGATCTCGGCGGATCCCCCGGTCTTGGTCACAAGGCCGGCGAAAATGTTGATGAAGGTGGATTTGCCCGCCCCGTTGGGGCCCAGCAGCCCGAAGATCGAGCCGGTGGGCACGGCCAGGTCGACGCCTTTGAGCGCCTGCTTGGCCGGGCTTGTCTTGGTGCCGGGATAGGTCTTCTGGAGCCCGCGGGCTTCAAGCGCGTATTTCGGCGTGCGGCGGTCGGTCATGCGGGCCTCGGTAAGCTGAGCCGGGGGCGGCGCGCGATTGACGTTGCCGCCCGGCGCGCCTAGAGACGAGCCGGACCCTATAGGCGCTGCGCGCAGGCGTCCACGCCCCGTGCGCGCGAACCATCCGGAGCCCTTTCATGAGCCGCACCGATCCTGAAGACGAAGCCCGCGCCGCTGCAGCCGGCGACACCGGATTTCCGCCCCCCGAACTCGTCGTCAGCGCGCGCGCGCGCGTCATGTGCGACGGCGGCGGCGGAGCGCTGGGCCATCCGCGAACTTATTACGACATGGGCGAGCAGGGCTTTGTCGAATGCGGCTATTGTGATCGCCGTTTCGTGCTGAAGGGCTCCAAGAACGATTCGGGCGCCTGACGCGTCCGCTCAAAACCCCCTCTCGCCAACGTGTCGACCAAGTCCTCCAGACGGTGAGCCTGAACCTCCATGAATAGGGTCGATCGCAATTCACGCGCGGTTCAGCCGGTTTTGCGGTAGAGTTCGCTCCATACCTTGCGAGAGGAGGGGCGTATGAAGTTCATCGGGGACATCTTCAAGCCGATCCTGACCATTCTGGTGACGGTGCTGGCCGGTGCGTTCATCGTGTCGGTCGCCTGGCCGGGCGGGGACGATTTCATCCAGCATCACGTACCGGTGTGGGAACGGCTTGATCCAGCCATCGCGCAGGTCCGCGAGTGGCTCGGCATTCATCAGCCCGAGGATGAGCCGTGGTGGCGGTTCTGGGGCTAGGCCGCGCCGTCCTTGTGGAAGGCTGGAAACAAGCGGTCGAATGCGCCGCCGGCGCCGGCGAGGTCTGGCACCGGACCAGCCTCCGCGACCTGGCCGTGTTCAAGCACCACCGCAGTGTGGGCTCGCTCCAACAGGCTCGCCCGGTGGGTGACGATGAGCACCGAGCGCCGCGCATCCTCGTCGAGCCAGGCGTCCAGCGCGTCGAGAAACTCCCGCTCGGTGTCCTCGTCCAGGCCCTCGGTGGGTTCGTCCAGCAGAAGCACCGGTGCGCCTTTCAGGAAGGCCCGCGCCAGGGCGATGCGCCTTGCCTGGCCGCCGGACACCAGCCCGCCCTGTTCCCCGATCCAGGTTTCGAGTCCGTCGGGCATGGCGCGCACGAAATCGGCCGCTCGCGCCCGCTCCAGCGCCCCCCAGATCCGGTCCTCGTCGGCGCCCGGATCGGCCAGGCGGAGGTTGTCGCGCACGGTGGTGGAGAGAAGCTCCGCGCGCTGATCCACCAGGGCGAACCTTGCGCGCACACCTGCGGCGCTCAGGGTGGAGATCGGCGCGCCGCCCAGCGTGATCTCGCCGCTCTCGGCCTGATAGAACCGCATCAGAAGCTTGATCAGGCTGGACTTGCCCGAGCCTGACGCACCGACCAGCGCCAGTCGGCCGCCCTCGGGCAAGTCGAGCGAGACGCCGTTCAAGGCCGTTTCCGGCGCGCCGGGATAGGTGAAACGGACGTCGGACACCGTCACGCCGCTGCCCGTGGGCGTTTGCGCCGGGCTCGCCGGTTCGGTGATGGCGGGCGTCAGTTCTGACAGTTCCCGCAGGCGCCGGGCCGCGCTGAGCGTGCGTCCATACTGCTCAGCGGCGGTGACCAGCGGGGCGGCGGCCTCGAACAGGGCGAAGGCGATGAAGCCGGCCAGCGCGGCGAGCGCCGAGGGCGCTCCGGCCAGGGTCGCCGAGCTGAATCCGATCACGAACGTCGCGGGCGCGGCCAGCGACAGCAAGGCGGCGTTCACAAGCGACAGGCGCGCCAGCCGGCGTTGGGCGCCGATCCATCCCCGGCTCGCCCGGTCCAGGCGCTCGATCACCCGGGCGTCCCCGCCATAGGCTTTCAGCTCGGCGAGCCCGCCGGCCAGATCGCCGGCCTCGGCGCGCGCCACAGCAGACTCCTGCACGGCGGTGCGGCCGTCCGCCGCGCCGCGTCTCGCGGCGACCAGCGGCAGGACGATGCTGGCCAGCACGAAGGTCGCCAGCACCGGTACAAGGGCGGCGGGCGCGAACACTGCAAGGACCACCGCCGCGGCCAGCGCGCCGCAGGCGGCGGCGAACATGGGCGTGACCACGCGCAGATAGAGATTGTCCAGCGCGTCCACATCCTGAGTCACGCGGCTTAAAACGTCGCCGCTGCGCATCTGGGACAACCGGCCCGGCGCCAGCGGCGCGGCCTGATCGAACACCCACAGGCGTAAGCGTGAGAGAACCCGGAACGTGGCCTCGTGCGTGGCCATTCGCTCGGCGTAGCGGCCCACGGTCCGGGTCACGGCGAAAGCGCGCACCCCGCCGGAAGCGGTCAGGGCGCTGAACCCGCGCCCGGCCGCGGCGAGCCCCGCCACGGCGCTGGCGGTGATGAACCAGCCCGACAGAGACAGGAGCCCGATCCCGGACAGAAGCGTTATGGCGGCCAGCGCCGTGCCCAGGCGCAGCCACCAGCGGTCGGGATGCGCCAGCGCCAGGAAGAAACGAAGATCGCTCATGGTCGCTTATCCATCTCCACCACCGCGTCGCAGATGCGACGCACCGCCGGGCTGTGGGTGGCGATGATCACGGTGCGGCCCTTGGCGGCGTGCTTCAGCGCGTCCAGAAAGCGGCTCTCGGCCTCGCCGTCGAGATGGGCGGTTGGCTCGTCCAGCAGCAGAAGCTTCATGTCCACCGCCAGCGCGCGCGCCAGGGCGACGCGCTGGGCCTGACCGCCCGACACGCCGTGTCCGCGCTCGCCCAGCGCCGTGTCGAGGCCGTCGGGCAGGCTGGCCGCGAAATCCATCACGCCTGCGGCTTCGGCGGCGGCCTGGATCGTCTCGGCGGAAATCGTGTCGTTGAACAGGGTGATGTTGTCTTTCAGCGAGCCGTGGAAGGTGCGGCTGCGCTGGGCGATCCATGCGGCCTGTCCGATCAGCGGCGCGGTGACGGCTTCACCGTCGATCTCGATGGCGCCGTCGGTGAGCGGGGCGTAGCCCATTAAAAGCTTCAGCGCGGTGGACTTGCCCGCGCCCGACGCCCCCCAGAGCGCGGTGATCTTGCCGGCTTCTGCAGTGAAATCGAGGCTCTCAAGGCCGCGCCGCCCGTCGGCGTAGACCGCGCCGGCGCCGATGAAGCGCACATGGGGGGCGGAGCTCAGCGGCTTTGCTGCGGGCCCTTCCCTGGCTTCGCCGTGGAAGAACGCCGCCAGGGCTTCGGCGCCGGCTTCGGCGTCGGCCCGGTCGTGATAGGCCGCCGACATCCGGCGCAGGGGCACGTAGTATTCCGGCGCCAGGATCAGCAGGAACAGGCCGGTGCGGATATCCAGCGTCTCACCCGGATCGAACGGCAGGGCGCCCAGCAGGGAAAAGCCCACATAGATCGCCGTGCCCGCCACCGCGAGGGCGGAGAAGAACTCAAGGACCGCCGAGGAGAGAAAGGCCAGCGCCAGCACCTTCATTGTGCCCTTGCGAAAAACCTCGCTGGCGTCGGCCAGACCCTCGCGCTCGCGGCCGGCGGCGTTGAAGGCGTTCAGGGTCTCCAGCGCCTGGAGACGGTCATTGAAGCGGCCCGCCAGCCGGCGCAGCGTCGCCAGCTGGTTGCGGCTTGCGGCCGCCGCGCCCGCGCCCACAAGGGCGGTGAAGAAGATCAGCGCCGGCGCGCTCAGAAGAAAGATCGTGCCCACCACCCAGGACTGGGAATATGCCGCCGCCAGCATGATTATCGGCGCGACCGCCACCACCGGCATGAGCGGGCGGTAGCGCGCGAAATAGCCGTCAAGCTTCTCCACCGCGTCGATGAGGGCGCTGGCGGTTTCGCCGCTGTCTGTGCGTTCGGCCAGGGCCGGTCCGCGCAGGGCCAGACGCTCGGCGGCGGTGCGGCGCACATGACCGCGCACGAGAGCGCCGGCTTCAAAGCCCAGCCGCGTTTCGCCGGCCTGGGCGGCGGCGCGAAGACCGGCGCCGATGAGGGCGAGCACCAGGTGAGGCCAGGGCGCCTCACCCTTGACCAGTGCACCCACGGCGCCCGCCGCGCCCCAGGCGAAGGCGATGAAAAAGATCGCCTGCAAAACCCCAAGCGCGCTGGCGGCGCGCTCCGCGCGCGCGCCCGCTTTCCCCCAGTCTTTCAAAAGACTGGCGAGGCGGGCCTTGGCGGCTTTGGCAGCGTCTTTCGCGGTGGAATTGGAGGCGGCGGGCGTCGTCATTACGTCCGCATACACGGTTTGCCCCGGTCTTGTCTGCGGCGCCTCGTCTCAGGTCACAGCTTTCCGGCAGCAGCGGCGGGAAGCCCGCGATCCGGCGTCTCAAACAAACACGACGGAGCAGCGCGCCGGGGTGTGAGTTCATTTTAGGTGAGCGGCGCATCTAGATCAGCGGCGGAGCCGGGGCTTCGTCAAAGCTGACGGCGCGCATCTGCTTGCCGCCCCAGTCCTTGATGAGTTGGGCTTTCTGAACCTCGCTGATCTCCAGATTGCTGGCGTGCAGCACCCAGTCCCCGCCATCCTTGCGCAGCGGCACCTGGATGGTTTTCCAGTGACTGGGGGTATCCGATCCGGCGCCCGGCCAGGTCCAGACCACCTCGGCGAAGGCGATTTCACCAGAAAACGCGCCGGTCTCGATCAGATCATTGAGAATGCCGTTGGCCTCACCACCCAGATCGATGTTCAGGACGTCTCCCACCTGCAGGCCCTTGAATGGCGGCTGCATTACGAGGGCGCGGCTGGCGGCCTCCACCAGAACGCGACCGTCGCGCGCGCTGATAAGCGACACAAAGTACGGCGAATAGGTCACCAGGGCGCGCACGTGGTCGTAAAGCGGGCGGTGCGCCGGTTCGGTGAGTAACCGGCTCAGGCGCTCCGCCAGTTCGGCTGAGGGCGTGGCCGCGCCGTTCTCAAGGCGCGAGATATAGGCCTGGCTGACGCCAAGGAGGTCGGCGGCCGATTCCTGCTTGAGTCCGCTGCGTTGGCGGAAAGCTTTAAGCTCTTCACCCCATTCCATGTTTCGTTCACCCTGACTGCTGGTGTCGGAAAACATCAACACTTGGGTTGTGGGGGCAACTGAAAATGTCATCATAAAATATACCCAAGCGGACCAGAACCGGTGAGCCAGCTGCATGAATTGTCGTATTCGGCAGAAACGCAGAGTCAGCAGCGGGCGTTCCTTGACCCTGCAGGCCCGGTCCGTAGTGTCGCCGCAAATCGTCGAATAAGGCGTGAGATTAGGGAGGAGTGCGCAAATGGGGCTGTTTCAGGCGATCAAGCGCGAAGTGTTTTACACGACCGAGCTTGCAAGGCTTCTGGGCAAGCTGAAGCAGATCACGCCGGATTCGGCCGATCTGACGCCTGACCTTCTGGAGCGCAGCGTCGACGCTTACAAAAAGCGCACCGCGTTCCTCACCGAGGAGAACGAGGCGGTCACCTACAAGGCGTTCGACGAGCATGCGAATCGAATCGCCAACTGGGCGGTCGATCAGGGCGTCGAGCCCGGCGACACCGTGGTGCTCTATATGGGCAATCGATGGGAATATGTGGCCACCTGGTTCGGCCTGTCGAAGGTGGGCGTGCTCGCCGCTCTGGTGAACAACCAGATCTCCGGCCAGTCGCTGGCGCACACCGTCAATATCGCAGAGGCCCGCCACGCCATCGTCGAGGGCGAGCTGGCCGCCGACTATTCCAGCGCGCTGGGACAGATCAAGGACGGCGTCCAGGTCTGGATCACCGACGGCGTGGAGGCCGATATTGCAGGCGTGCGCGATTTCGACGCCGCGCTGATGGAAGCCTCCGCCAAACGTCCCGGACGGTCCAGGCGCGAGCATTTGCGGGCCAAGGACGCGTGCATGAAGATGTACACCTCCGGCACCACGGGCCTGCCCAAGGCGGCGATCGTCGCCCATACGCGCGCGCTCTATTACCTCCAGGTGTTCGGCGTCGCCGCCCATGCCGACAAGAGCGACAAGATGATGATGGTGCTGCCGCTCTATCACGCCACCGGCGGGCTGTGCGGGGTCGGCGCGGCGCTGTCGTTTGGCGGCACGCTCATCGTGCGCCGGCGGTTTTCGGCGTCGCGCTTCTGGGCGGACTCGGTGGAGACCGGGGCGACCATGTTCATGTATGTCGGCGAGCTGTGCCGCTTCCTGGTGGCGGCCGAGCCTGATCCCAACGAGAAGAAGCACAAGATCCGCGCCGCCATCGGCAACGGCCTGCGCCCCGACGTCTGGCCGCGCTTCGCCGAGCGTTCGGGTATTGAAAAGATCATCGAGTTCTACGGCGCCACCGAAGGCAATGTCGGCCTGATCAATCTGGATTCAAAGCCCGGCGCCATCGGCCGCGTCCCGCCGCACCTGGCCAAGCGCTTCAATATCAAGCTGGTGGCCTTCGACACCGAGAAGGAAGAAGTGCTGCGCGACGACAAGGGCCGCTGCATCGAGTGCAAGCCCGGCGAGGTAGGCGAAGCCATCGGAGAGATCCGTCCCGACGACGCGCGTTATCGCTTCGATGGCTATCAGGATGAAGAGGCCACCAAGAAGAAGATCCTCACCAGCGTCTTCGACGACGGCGATGTGTATTTTCGCACCGGCGACCTGATGAAGCGCGACGCCCAAGGCTATTTCTATTTCGTCGACCGGATCGGCGACACCTTCCGCTGGAAGTCGGAGAATGTCTCCACCAACGAGGTGGCCGAGGCGCTGGGCGTGTTCGACGGTGTCATCCAGGCCAACATCTACGGCGTGGAGGTCGGCGACTATTCCGGCAAGGCGGGCATGGCCGCGCTGATCGTGGACGAGTCGACCTTCGACCTTCAGGCCCTGCGCGCCCACGTCCACCGCGAGCTGCCTCATTTCGCGCGCCCGCTTTTCCTGCGCCTGCACACCGAGGCGCCCAGCGAGCACACCACCGGCACCTTCAAGCTGAAGAAGACCGATCTGGTGAAGGAAGGCTGGGATCCGGAGAAGGTGAGCGAGCCGCTCTATCTCGATGACCCGGAGACCGGCGCCTATGTGGAGCTGACGCCCGAGCTGCGGGCGAAGATCCAGTCCGGCGAGAAGCGGGTTTGAGGCGGCCTCTGGATCCCGAAGCCGTTCTCGAATTCTGGTTCGAGCGCGCCGGACCGAAACGCTGGTTCAGCGTTGATCCGGCTTTCGACGCCGAGATGCGCCGGCGCTTCGGCCCGGCATGTCACGCGCTGCGGCGGCTCCCCACGGTGGCGGGCCATCCCTGGCTGTTGGAGCCGGACAGCGCGCTGGCGCTGCTCATCCTTACAGATCAGGCGCCGCGCAATGTCTGGCGCGGCTCCAACGCCGCGTTCAGTCTCGATCCGCTGGCGCGCGAGGCGGCCGCCGAAATGCTCGCGGGCGGGTTTGACTGGGCGCTTGCAGACGACCGGCGCGCCTTCGTCTACATGCCCTTGATGCACAGCGAGGATATCGAGGATCAGGCCCTGTGCGTCGCGCTATGCGAAGAGCGTCTGGGCGTCGACAGCGGCACGGCCCGCCACGCGCGCGCCCATCGCGACCTGATCGTGCGATTCGGGCGCTTTCCGCACCGCAACGTGGCCCTTGGCCGGGCGAGCACCGCGGCCGAGATCGAATTTTTGAGCGGCGGCGGCTATGCGCCTGGCGCGAAACGCCCGGCAAAATCGTCCTGACGGCAGGACGCGCCGCCCGCGCTTGATGTCAAGTCATTGATATTAAATGGTACGCCCTTGGTCCGGAGCTTGCTCTGAACAGGATATACTCCTGTCTGAGAGGACCTGACATGCCCGCCGCCCGCGCCTCGCGCATCACGCCTGACGATATTCGCCTCATCGCCTTCACGCTCGTGGACCGTCACGGCGCCCAGGCGCTGGGCTACGCCGACCAAGCGGTGTGGGAGATGGATGAGAAAGGCGAGCGCGACAGCGCGGACGCCTGGCGGGCCCTACGCAGCGAGATCGAGGACGCGCTCAGCGGCCGGATCGAGCGGGGCGTCGGGGTCAGCGTGCATTAGGCGCGCTGGTCGCATTGACAAACGCCGTCTCAGCGGCCAAATCCGCCCCCTCCTGTAATGATCCGAGGTCGCCCGCTCGATGACCTACATCGTCACCGACGCCTGCATACGCTGCAAATTCACCGACTGCGTGGAAGTCTGTCCCGTCGACTGCTTCTATGAGGGCGAGAACATGCTCGTCATCCATCCCGACGAGTGCATTGATTGCGGCGTGTGCGAGCCTGAATGTCCGGTGGAAGCCATCAAGCCGGACACCGAGGACGACAAGGACGGCAAGTGGCTGGCGTTGAATTCCGAGTACGCCTCCAAATGGCCCAATATCACGGTGAAAAAAGACGCTCCCGCCGATGCGGAGCAGTTTGAGACCGAGTCCGGGAAGCTGGAGAAATATTTCTCTCCGCAGCCGGGCTAGGGGCTTCGGCTCAGCTGGAATAGCAGCATTCACAGGGTGTTAAGGTTCTCTTAAGGCCGCTCCGGACCCGGACAATCTTCGCCCACGCAGCAAATTGCTTTTTCGCAAATTTTGTGCTAGCTTACTGTCTTCGGTTATGCGTTGACCGTAAAGCTCAGGACGCAGGAACACCTTGATCTGACCCACTGACAGAGTACCCGCTTCGCCGACTCCATTGGGATCGGTGCGGGTGTTTTGCGTGTCTGGATCCATGTGGGCTCGTGCGTTCAAGCCGTGCGGTGCGCATCGGACAGGCTCGCCCGGGCGTTGCGCCCGCGGTCGATAACAAGAGAGCATCCATGACCAAGAAAACCGCCAACGACAATAAATCATTCAAAAAAGGCGATCACATCGTCTATCCCGCCCACGGCGTGGGCCGGGTGACCGGTGTGGAGAAGGAGACCGTCGCGGGCTTCGACATCGAGGTCTATGTCGTCTCTTTCGAGCAGGACAAGATGACGCTGCGCGTCCCGACCGCCAAGGCGGAATCGGCCGGCATGCGTCCGTTGGCGAGCGACAAGATTCTCAAGGACGCCCTGAACACGCTGAAGGGCAAGCCGAAGGTGAAGCGCACCATGTGGTCGCGCCGCGCCCAGGAATACGAAGCGAAGATCAATTCCGGCGATCTGATTTCCATCGCGGAGGTCGTGCGTGACCTGCACCGCCAGGAAGATCAGCCCGAGCCGTCCTATTCGGAGCGTCAGCTGTATGAATCCGCGCTGGACCGCATGGTGCGCGAAGTCGCCGCGGTGGAGAAGCTTGATCGCGACAAGGCGCTCGAGATGCTCACCACCACGCTGACGAAGAAAGCTGCCTAAGCACGCTGTCTTCACCGACGCTTGATCAACCCCGTCCGGCCATGCCGGGCGGGGTTTTTTCATGGCCGCGTTCTGACCCGGGGATGAACAAATTGCGGCGAAGGTGTGAACCGGATGGGCTTGCAGCCCGTAAAGAGTATCGAATTTGCGCAGACACCCAAGAGAGTCGCACCATGGCTGTACGCACCGCGCCCGCCCGCACCGCCGACCCCGACCGCCGCTTCATGAAGCGCGCGATGGATGCGCCCTTGCTGGAGCGCGACCATGAGCTGGACCTCGCTACGGCATGGCGCGAGCAGGGCGATGAGAAGGCGCTGCACGAGCTGACCACCGCCTATATGCGCCTGGTGGTCGCGGTGGCGGCGAAGTTTCGCCATTACGGCCTGCCCTTCCCCGATCTCGTCAGCGAAGGCAATATCGGCCTGATGCAGGCCGCCGCGCGGTTCGAGCCTGAGCGCGGCGTGCGCTTTTCCACCTACGCCAGCTGGTGGATCCGCTCGGCGATCCAGGACTATGTGCTGCGCAACTGGTCCATCGTGCGCACCGGCACGACGGCGGCGCAGAAATCTCTGTTCTTCAATCTTCGCCGCCTGCGCGCCCTTATCAAGGATGTGGGCTCGGGCGCCTTGAGCCCGGAGAACCGCGCCTATGTCGCGTCGGCTCTGCGGGTGGGCGAGGACGATGTGGAGCAGATGGCCTCGCGCCTGGCCGCGGTGGACCGCTCGCTCAACGCGCCCTTCACCGAGGACGGCGACGGCGAGTGGCAGGACCTGCTCGCCGACGAGAACCCGAACCCAGAAACCGTGGTGATGGGCGATCGCGACACGTCCAAGCGCCATGAATGGCTCGGCGACGCGATGCAGGCGCTCACCGACCGCGAGCAGTTGATCATTCGCGAGCGTCGGCTGCGCGAGGACTCCGTGACGCTGGAGAAGCTGGGCGAACGTCTGGGCATCTCCAAAGAGCGCGTCCGCCAGATCGAGCATCAGGCGCTGGGCAAGCTGAAGAAGACCCTCACCGAAGCCGTCGGCGATCCCGAAGAATCCGGGCTGATCCCGAAGCTCTAGCGTTCAGCGCAGCGTGCGCGGCTCAGGCGCGTCGACGATCTCCAGCTGGGCCGGATGGGTGAGGCTCACCGCTGGACCGTTGGTCTCGTAGAGCCAGCCGCGCACGCGAACCTGTGCGCCCTCCAGCGCCATCAGATCAATTCCGGCCTCCAGGAACACGTCACGTGCGCTCCGATCCGCCGTGGCGGTGAAGTCGCTTCGCCAGTCGAGGCCGAAATTGACGAAGACGCGACCGTCGCGCGCTTCGCCGGTGTCCACCACGCGTCCCTCCACGACCACCGGCCCGTCCAGGCGTTGAGACAGCGCGTTCGGGTCCGGGCCCAGCACCGAAAACGCGCCGCCGCTCCACGCGCCGGCGTTCTCTGCGCGCGCTACGGCTTCGGCGGTGTAAAGGGCGGTGAAATCCTGGCTCTCGCCGGCGCGCGGCCAAACCATGAGATGACCCTCGCGCACCAGGGCTTCGGCCAGATCGCCGTCCAGTGTTCCAGCCATGGCGATCAGCCGGTCATAACGGTCGCGTGGAGGCTCGGCGACCGAGCGCAGGACCACCGAGGCGCCGCCGGCTTCAAGCCTGCTCGTCAGCGCCTCGCGCGCCGCCTCCGTGGCCGCGGGATAGAGCTCGCCATTGGGCGCGCTGACGCCGGCCAGCACCACGCTTTCGAGCGTCCCGTCAGGGGTTTCAATCTGGAAGGCGTGGCCCGACCAGACCCGTTCCGCCCGGGCCTCGATTTGCGGTTCGGCGGTTCGGGGCGAGCAGGCGCAGGCCAGGGCCAGCGCCAGGGCGGCGATCAAGCGCCGTGAGCGCGCCGTGGATCGCGAGACCGGATCATCTGTGTGGGGCTGCCTGGTCAATGCGTTTCGTCCTGCTCAAACCGCCGGCGCTCGCCCGCCCGATAAAATCGCCTGCTTGGGGCGTTGATCATATCAGCGAGGTTGGCGGCCGCCAGCGCGCTCGCCCCGGCGCCCCCGGCTCACGCGCCGTGCTCCACACAGCTTATCCACGGCCTGCTCGCCCGGTTCATTGACCCTTAAGGCGAACGCCGGCGGGATGAGGCTCCTGGGGGGCCGGGCTGACGCCGGCCGCCCGGGGCTGACACGATCGGGGCCGCCATGTTCGCGCTTCTCGCCGCCTTCGCCGCCGGCGCCGTGTTCGGCGCGCCTCCTTCAACGGTGGCGCCCTGGCCGGAGGATCTGCGCCGTGTCGCCATCGTCTATGACGATCAGCGTATTCTCGCGCCGGTCCAGATCGAGGGCGTGGGCGAGCGATTGTTCATCATCGACACCGCCGCCGGCGCCTCGCTGATTTCCACGGCCCTGAAAGACGCGCTTGCGCTTGGCCTTGACGATGTTCGACGCCGCCGGGTGCGCGGCGCCACGGGGATAATCGCGCTTGATTATGTGCGCCTGCCCGGGCTCGTCTTCGCTGGTGACTCTCTGGAGGACGTCTGGGCTCTGGTGGGCGATATCGGCGAGTTCGCACCGGTCGGGGACCGCGAGGTGGCGGGCATTCTGGGCGTCGACGTGTTGTCGCGCCGCGATGTGCGCCTGGATCTCGCCGCCGGCGTTATGGAGCTCAGCGCGCCGCAGGGCGCCTCTGGCGGGCGCGACGGCCTGGCTTTCCATTCGGACGCTCAGGCGGGCTTCGTGCAGTTCACCGCCGAGATCAACGGCGCGCCTGTGGCTGCGGTTCTCGACACCGGCGCACGGTCGGGAACCCTGAACTGGGCCGCCGCCGGGCTCGCCGGGCTTACACCGGACGCAGTCGGCGTCGTCGACACGGGCGGGCGCAGCGCCGGGATCGACGGTGTGGGCGTGGATTTGATCGAGGCGCGCCTGGACCGGTTCTGCGTCGGCGAGGCCTGCTTCACCGGCGCGCCGGTGCGTATCGCCGACCTCGCCGTCTTCGGCCTGGTGGGCGCGGACGGCGGCGCGGGGCCCTCCATGCTCGTGGGCGCCGATCTGCTTGAGCTCTGCCCGGCGGAGATCCTCTACAGCCGCAACATCCTGCGTCTCTGCGCCGACTGACCCCGCACGCGCCAGGTTTGACGCGCGCGGGGCCGACGGTGCCTAGAGCAGCAGGTCTGCGGCGAAGAAGGCGAAGAACGCCCCCACCGCCAGCATGATCGAGGCGAACCACAGGACCGCCCCGCCAAAGGTTCGCATCCGGGCGCAGGCTTTCGCCTTCACCGGATCGGCCGGGCAGGGGGCGTTGCGGGTGGCCCAGCGGGCGTACCAGGCGCCGGCGAGCATCAGCCCGGCCAGAGTGAACACCCAGCCCTTGTGGGCGGAGAGGAACACTAGGCCCGGCACGTTGCTGGCAAGCCCCGCCATCACCGCCCCGGCTCCGATGGTGACCAGCAGCGCCGGCAAGGCGCAGCAGATCAGCGTCGAGGCGCTGGCGAAGAGGGCGAGGGCCGGCGCGGCGGTTTCGCGAATCGCAAGACGCATTTACGCCCCCGTGCCGCGGCGGATCGAGGCCAGCTGATAACCCGAACGGGTCACCAGATCGGTAATCGTGGCGTCGTCCATGGCCAGACCCTCGCGGATCACCAGCTGCAGCGTCTTGGTGTCGAGATCCACATGGACCGCGCCGATCTCGTCGCGGCGTCCGAAGGTTCGCGTCATGGCCGTGGCGCAGAAGTCGCAGACCATGCCGTTGACCTCGGCGACCACCAGCGAGCCGCCGGCGGCCAGCGCGGCTTCGATGTCTTCGTGCAGGGTCGGCTGCAGGGTTTCGCCTTGATGGGCGTGGTTGTCGCCGTGATCCTGGCCGTGACCGTCATGGCTGGCGGGCTGGGCGTGGACGCCGCCGAAGCCGGCGAAGGCCAGGGCGGGGGCGAGGGCGGAAACAGTGAATAGCATACAGATCATGATGGGCTCTCCTCTAAGAGCTAGAAGCGGTACGTGAAGCTGGCGTAGGGCTCGTTGACGGCCGGCGTGTAGCCGAGCTCGAGCAGGAACGAACCTTTGAAGAAGCGTACGAGCGGGGTAACCGTGACCGGCTCGTCACGCTCGGGGCGCTGGTCGATTTCAAGCATCAGCCAGGTGTGCAGATCGCCGAAATCGCCCACATAGGGCGCGACGCCCACACGGGCGGCCTGCATGGCGTCGATGCCGGAGCCAAAATCGGCGGCGCGAGCCTCGTAGGAGGCGAACCAGCGCCGTGTCTCCCAGTCGGCCATGACGCCCACAAGGCCGGCGGCTTCGGCGTCCAAGGGATTGGCGTCGATCCCTTCCGCGATCCCGGCGCCGGCGAAGGCGTAGAGATTGGCCTGGCTGTCAGGCGCGAACCAGCGCTTGACCAGGTGGGTCGCCTGAACGCCGGTGAACAGGACGTCGCTGTCGCGCATCCATTCCGCCTTCAGGCCCACCGACCATTCATGGTGGGGCGTGTAGTGGGTGAGCAGCGACGTGCTTTCGCGGTCGCTTTCGCCGATCACCGTCCAGCCGCCCTCATAGGAGACCGGACGGGCGTCGGCCGCCGCGGCGCCCAGAAGGGCGCATGACGCGGCCAGCGCGAATGTGCGCATGGGAAGTCCTTCGCTTCGAGAAATTTACGCGGGCGAGGTCAGGCGCGCGCGGATCTCGGAGGCGGAGGTTCGAAGGTGATGGGCGGCTGCGGGGCGGTGACCGGCGCGAACACCCTGACAAGCTCGGGGCTCAAGGTGACGGGGGCGCCTGAAGGGTCGGCGAAAATCACGCTGTGAAGCGCGCAATCGCCGCAGGCGGCGCCGCCCTCACAGCAGGTCTCGTCATCGGGGCTGCGGGCCGCCGCGTCATCGGCGCAGGGCTCGCGGGCCTCCATGGCGGCGCGGGAATCGCCGGCGTGCGCTGAATGCGCCATGGCCGGTTCGTCATGAGTCATGGTGACAGGCCCGGCCGCATGGGCGGACGGGCAGACGCCGATCCCGGCCTCGATGAGGACCAGAACGGTGAGGATGGACAGCAACCATTTCACGCTCTGAGAAATACCCGATCTTGTTCGCACACGCCAGCGCGGCCCGCGCTCTACGCCTGATCGCGAGCGGCGGCGCGCACGTCAGCGGCCTGTGGACCCGGCGGAACGCGGCGGCGGCGGACCGTGTTCATCTGGTGAATCGGACAAACCGCAAAGTGAGGCCGCCTTGGTTAGACCACTGGAAATCGTGGTCAGGGATTATGAGTGGATCCACCTCTCGGTGGGCCTTGTGGGGCATGTCGGCTTTCTGGTGGGCTCGGTCCTGTTCCTGCCGGCGCTCGAGCAGTTCAAGACCATCGGAGTCTGGCTCTTCATCATCGGCGCCGGCGCCATGCTGATCGGCTATGTCGGCCGTGCGCTGGTGGACGTCTACGAACGCCGCGAAAACCAAAACAAAAGCGGTCGCGCCTGACACGACCCGGGCGCACCAGCGCCCGCAAGGGCGACCGCCCGCCGGCCCCTTATGGGCCGAACGCGAGCAAAGCGAGCCTTTAGAAAAAACTGGTGTCCCCGACTGGATTCGAACCAGTGGCCCCGGGATTAGGAATCCCGTGCTCTATCCATCTGAGCTACGGGGACACACGATTTTGCTCATACCAGCATGGCGCGCCGACGCACAGCCCCAGCCTGCGGCGCATGTGAATATTCGGCTTCGCATGGGAGCCGGGCTGGCGCTTGGTGGCGAGGGCGTCTAGCGTCTGAGTGATTGCATTCAGTCTGCGGGAATACACCATGACCGACACGCCGGCGCAAACACGCATCCTTCTTGTTGAGGACGATGATCAGGACGCGTTTCTGTTTGAAAAAATGCTGCGCGAGGAGGCCGGCGCCACAGACATTATCCGGGCGGTTGAAGGGCGCGGCGCCTATGATGCTGTGAAGGATGAGGCGTCGGCGCCCGATTGTATCGTGCTGGATCTGCGCCTCTCCGGTGAAGACGGGCTGTGGCTGCTGGACCGGCTTCTGGACAATGAGGTTCTGGCGCGAATCCCGGTGATCGTGTTCTCGGGCGACACTGCGCGGATGCAGCGCGCGTGCTCTGAATTTCCCAATGTCGTGTCCTCGGTGCGCAAGCCCGAGACGCTGGAACAATACCGCACCGCGCTGACCATCGTCGCCGCCACGCTGCAAGCCGCCCTGGGCGAGCGCTGAACGACGCTTGCGCCTTGGGCCTCGCCCGCTAGGCTCCCCGCCAAACACTGTAAGAAAACGCTTTGAAAGCGGGAGGCGGATATGGATTTTTCCGGCAAGACGGCGATCGTCACGGGCGGCGCCAGCGGCATCGGCAAGGCGGTGTCGCAGGCGCTTCACGCCGCCGGCGCCAAGGTCGCTGTTGCAGACATGAATGCGGAAGGCGCGGCGAAAATCGGGGCGGCGTGTGGCGGATTCGGCGAGCGGGTCGACGTCACCGATGAACACGTCCTCACGCGCTTCATCAACAAGGTCGAACGCACGCTGGGCCCGGTGGATGTGTACATCTCCAACGCCGGGATCGGCGTCAGCGACGGGCCGGGCTGGGGCGCGGGCGATGCGCCCAACGCCGCCTGGCAGGCCTGCTGGGACGTCAATGTCATGGCCAGCGTCTATGCGGCGCGCCATCTCGCCAAATCCATGGCCGCGCGCGGCGGGATTTTCGTGGTCACCGCCTCGGCCGCCGGCCTGCTCGCCCAGATCGGCGACGCGCCCTATTCGGCCACCAAGGCCGCCGCGGTGTCGTTCGCGGAAAATCTCGCCATCGCCCATGGCGACGCGGGGCTTCAGGTCCACTGCCTGTGCCCGGAAGGGGTGAAGACGCCTCTGGTGGAAGGCATCGAAGGCGGCGCTCAAGGTCTCTCCGGATACATTGAAGCCAGCGACGTGGCCGAAAAGCTCCTCGCCGCCATGGACGAGCGGCGCTTTCTGGTGACGACCCATGACAACACGGCCCAGTACGCCGCCATGAAGGGGTCTGAGCGGGACAAATGGGTGGGCGGCATGCGCAAGCTGCGCCGCATGCTGCTGGAGGCCAATGGCGGGCGCCCGCTTTAGGCGCTGTGATGCGTTAGGTAGGCCATGACAGAGACCAGAAACGGCCAGGCGCGCGGCTATGACGCGATCAAGGTCGGCGAGCACGCCGAGCTGACCCGCACGGTGACGGCGAATGATCTCGTCTTCTATTCCCACGCCAGCGGCGATCTCAATCCGCTTCACCTGCCCGAGCTGGACGGCGACGGCGATGGTGTGGCGGAGGCCTACGCCCCCACCGCCTACATGGCCGGCCTGCTCTCGGCGCTGGTGGGCAACACCCTGCCGGGTCCGGGTTCGCGGGCGACCGACTTCAAGGGCGACGCCGGCGCGCCGCTGAAGATGGGCGAGACGGCGCGTGTGCGCATCGAGGTCGTTGCCAAATCAGACGGACTGCTCACCCTCAAAGGAACCGTGGAAGGACCGGGCGGCGTTGCGCTCAGCGCCGGGATCACTGTATCGCCGCCCGATAATCCCCAAAGCTTTGACGCCTATGAGCTGCCGGACCTTCTGGTGCGCCGCCATCCCCATTTTGATCGCCTTCTCAAAGCGTGTGACGGCATTGATCCGGCGCGCACCGCCGTGGTTCAGCCCCATAGCGAGGATGCGCTCGACGGCGCGCTGAAAGCCTCCGCCCGCGGGCTCATCACGCCCATCCTCATCGGCAAACGCTCCGAGATCGAGGCGGCCGCCAAATCGCTGGACGCGGACCTCTCCGGGTTCGAGATCATTGAGGCGCAGGACGCCGAAGCCGCCGCGGCCAGGGCCTGCCGCATGGTTGCCGACGGCGAAGCGGACAGCGTCATGAAAGGTCATCTGCACACGGATACCTTGCTACGCGCGGTGCTGAATCGCAGCCATGGCCTTCGCGGCGACCGGCGCCTCTCCCACGCCTTCATTCTGGATGTTCCGGGCCGGGATGGGTTGCTTTTCGTCACCGATGCGGCGGTGAATATCGCGCCGGATCTCTCCGCCAAGGCCGATATTGTCCAGAACGCCATTGATCTGGCGTGCGCGCTGGGGCTCAAACAGCCGAAGGCCGCCATCCTCTCGGCGGTGGAGACTGTGAACCCGGCTCTGCCCTCCACGCTGGACGCCGCAGCCCTGTCGAAAATGGCCGATCGCGGCCAGATCCTGCGCGGGCTGGTGGACGGACCGCTGGCCATGGACAATGCGGTGGACCGCGAGGCGGCTGCGGTGAAGAAGCTCACCGGGCCGGTGGCCGGGCGCGCCGACATTCTGGTGGCGCCGGATCTGGAAGCCGGCAACATGCTCGCCAAGGAGCTTACCTATCTGGCGCGGGCCGAAACCGCAGGCATCGTGCTCGGGGCGCGTGCGCCGGTGATCCTCACCAGCCGCGCCGACAGCGCGTTTTCAAGGCTGGTGTCCTGCGCTGTGGCCGCGCTGCACGCCTGCTGGCTGAAAACCGGCGAGCCGGCGCCGGGCCTGTCGCGGGACGAGTAATGGCGCTGCTGACCCTGAACGCCGGTTCAAGCTCGCTGAAGTTTGCGGTCTTTGATGATGCGGGCCGCACCCGCCGCCTGTCCGGCGAGATCGAGGGTGTCGGCGTTGACGGCGTAGAAGCTCAGCTCATTCTCAAGGACGGCTCCGGGAAGCGCACCAAGGCGGTGGAGGCGGGCGATCACGCCGCCGCGCTCCTCGCCGCCTTTGATGCGGTGGAGGGTGAGGCGATCGCCGCGGTGGGCCATCGCGTCGTCCATGGCGGCGCCGAGTTTGACCGGCCCGTCACGGTGGATGCAGAGACCGAGGCCCGGATCGAGGCGCTGTCGCCGCTGGCGCCCCTCCATCAGCCCCATAATCTGGCGGCCCTGCGCGCAGCGCGCAAAGCCTGGCCCGACGCGGTGCAGGTGGCCTGCTTTGACACCGCTTTTCATCGCAGCCATCCCTTCACCGCGGACGCGTTCGCCCTGCCGCGCCGCTATTACGAGGCGGGCGTGCGGCGCTACGGGTTTCATGGCCTGTCCTATGAGTTTCTCGCGCAGCGCCTGACCGAGCTGGAAGGTGGCGCGCCGCAAAGGGCGGTGCTTGCCCATCTGGGTTCGGGCGCGTCGCTGTGCGCGGTGAAGGACGGCGTGAGCTGCGACACCAGCATGGGATTTTCAGCCCTGGACGGCCTGCCCATGGCGACGCGCTGCGGCCAGATCGATCCCGGCGTGCTGCTTTATCTGATGGCCGAAGAGGGCCTGGATGCCGAGGCGCTGAGCCACCTTCTGTACAAGGAGAGCGGCCTCAAGGGGCTCAGCGGAACCAGTGGCGACATGCGTGAGGTGGAAGCCGGCGAGACGGCGGCGACGCGCGACGCCTACGCCTATTTCACCGCGCGGTGCCAGCGCGAAATCGCGGCCCTGTGTGCGCCGCTGGAGGGGCTGGACGCTTTGGTCTTTTCCGCCGGGATCGGGGAGCGATCGCCGGGCGTGCGCGCCGCGATTTGCCAGGGGCTGGGCTGGCTGGGCGTGGCGCTGGACGCCGACGCTAATTCCCGCGCCGCGGTCGAGGCGACGCTGATCAGCGCTCCTGAGTCAGCGGTGCGAGTGTGGATGATCCCTACCGACGAGGAGCAGGTGATCGCGCGCGCGGCCGCGACCTGCGTCTAGGCCGGTATGAGCAGTATTATCCGAACGCCGCAACCGGCTCGTCATCACGGCGGAGCCGTGGCGGGTGGCGCCGTGCCAGCTGGCTGAGCGGTTCGGGCGCTGCGAACAGAAAGCCTTGCAGAAGGTCGAAACCGGCCTGGGCCATCACCAGCGCCTGCCAGCGGTGCTCCACGTGTTCGGCGACGATCGTCGCGCCCATGGCGTGGGAGAAGTCGCTGATGGAGCGGAAGATCTTGCGTTCCCACTCGCTGGGGGTGGTGTGAGGCATCAGCGCGCCGTCGATCTTCACCCGGTCCACAGGCAGGCGCAGCATGTATTCGAGACCGGCGGCGCCGGAGCCGAAATCGTCTAGCGCGACGGGATGGCCGCGCCTGCGCAAGCCTTCGGTGATCGCCCGCACATGATCAAAGTCCTGGATCGCGCAGGTCTCGGTGACTTCGAAACACAGACGGCGCGGATCAATCTTGGCCTCTCTCAAGAGGCCGGCGAGCTTGTCGCCAAACCCGCTCGAAATCAGTGACGCGCCCGACAGGTTGACGCTGAGGGCGGGCCGGTTCGGACAGGTTTGGAGAAACTTGAGGGCCGCCTCGGTCATGGTGAGATCGAGATCCTGGGTCATGCCGATCTGTTCGGCGAGCAGCAGGCCGGGCACGAAGGAGCGACCGCCGGGCAGTCTGATCAGCATTTCGTATTCAAGCGGCTCGTGTGTCTGCGCACACACCAGCGCCTGGATATAGGGCTCAAACATCTTGTTGCGTACGGTGAGGGTCACCGCTGCGGTGCGCGCTTCTGCGAGGCGCCGTGCCTTCTCGACGAAAGCCGAGAGCGTGGCTTCTTCGGGTCGCTCGCCGCTCTCATGAAAACGCGTGGCCGCCTCGACAAACACCTCGATCGCGGTGTCCGGCGCGCCGTCGCCCACCGCCACTCGCGCCGAGCGCGCCGACACTCGCTCCAGACCTAGCGACCGGGCGATTTCGTCGATCTCGAGCTCCAGCTGGCTCAAGTCCGCGGCGTTGTCGGTCACAATCCCGATGATGTCGCCGGCGCCGACGATGGAGCCCGCCGCGCCGCCGTGCGCGTGCAGGCGCGCAATTTCGTTCAGACTTGCGAAGAACTGGTCGGCCTCCCGGTCGCCGAGCGCCCAGCGGACATGCTCGCCGCCGTCCAGCCAGATCATGGCGAGATCCAGAGCGCGCCCGCGGCTGCGCGCCTCTTCCAGCGTGGCGTAAGCGCACTGGGGAAAAGGCGTCTGCTCGCAGCGGGTCTCGACGGTTGCGCGGCGAAGCGCCCATTGAAAGCTGGGCGAGCCCTTCATGCGCCAGAGCGACAGATCAAAAGCCTGGTCCTCGCACCATACCTGAGCCGGTCCGGCGCGACCTTCTTCGGGTGCGGTCTCCATCAAGGTACGGATGATGCGGCGGGACACCGGTTCGAAGCTGTCGGGAAGGTCGGTCCCGTTCTTTGCATTCGCGAGGGTCTTGACCGTGCTGACCGCCCCGGCCGTAAACGCAATTTTGCCGTCCAGATCAGTTTCGATCAGCACGTCGGCCGCGGAAAAAGCGAAGGCGACAAAACGCTTGAGGGCGGAGTCGTTCATCAAGGGGTCTCTCAGTGCGAAAAGAGCCCTCTTCAATATCCCCTTTTGGATGAAATTTTCGTAGCGCATAGGGTTACAATCGCGGCCTGCCCCCCGAACGCGCCGGCATGGCCGTCCTTCGCCGCGCGGCGGCAGGAGAAGAAGCGTTCGCGCTCTGCAAACGTGCATTGGTTCAGCTGTGTGATGGAGGTCTCGCGCACCCCGGCGCCGATCAGCTGGCGGCGGCACGCTTCAGCCACGTCGAGACCGGCGCCGCCTTCCGCGTCGCGCGGTCCGGCGAGCCCTTCATCAAGATCACCGAACAGCGCCTCGAACTGCACAAGTACTTCCGGGCCGACCCGGTAATGGGCCGGGCTGATCGCCGGGCCGATGGCGGCGTGAACTTTGTCGGGCCTTGTCTGATAGGCGGCGGTCATCGCCGCCAGCGTCTCGGCGATGACGCCCTTCACCGTGCCGCGCCAGCCTGAATGGATGGCCGCCACGGCCGGGCGGTCCGGATCGAACAGCAGGACCGGCACGCAGTCGGCGGTCTGGGCGGCCAGCGCGAGGCCCGGAACATCGGTCATGTGCGCGTCGGCTTCGCCCGACGACCAGCGGCCCTGCGGTTTGGCGTCCACCTTCAGCACCGTCGCGCCGTGGACCTGGTTCATGAACACCAGATCGACCCCGCCCAGCGCCTGCGCGGCCCGGCGGCGGTTTTCCTCGACCCGCGCCTTGTCGTCGCCGCGCGACCAAGAGAGGTTCAGGCTCTCATAGGGACCCTCGCTCACCCCGCCGGTGCGGGTGGTGAAGGCGTGGCGGATACGCCCGTCTCCGAAGCCCGGCGCGGTGAGGAGGTCCAGACCGCTCATGCGCCGGTCTCTGGCAGGAAGCCCACGCGGCCGCGGCCCAGATCATAGGCCGCCCGCGCCTGGGCGATGCGGTCTGTAACGGCATGAAACGCCGACCAGTCATTGTCTCTGGCGATGGGCTCCCACAGGCCCTCCACCACCTCGATCGTCAAATGTACCGGATCAGCTTCAGCAAAATAGGGATGGGCCAGGCGTTCGGGCCGGATCGGTTCGCGCGTCTCCAGCGCCCGGCGCACCGGCGCGAAGTCCTCGCGCTGATAGAACGCCGCTCGAGCGCTGGCGTCGGCGCGGGTGGCCGAGGCCGGGCCGCAGAACCAGTCGAAGAACACGGCTTCAAACGGAATCTCGCTCGCCTTCATGAAATCGAGAAGCTGGGTCACCAGCGCACCGTCGGCCTCCTCGTCCTGCTCGGCGACGCCCAGGCGCGCCAGAAAGGCGGTGCGAATCTCGCGCTTGTAGTGATCTGGATAGGCCGAAAGCGCCTCGATCAGCGCGTCTTTACTCCCCACCACCGACAACGCGCCGCCCAGCTGCTGCAGCGCCCAGAACACCGCTTCAGGCTGGCGGGCATAGGCGTAGAGCCCGCTATGATCGAAATAGGCGGCGGTGAAGCCCGGCTCGAAATGGGGCAGGAAGCGCCACGGGCCGTAATCAAAGCTTTCCCCGGTCACCACAAGATTGTCCGTATTCAGAACACCGTGAACAAAGCCCGCCGCCATCCATTGCGCGGACAGGCGCGCCGAGTTGCGCGCCACCGCGTCCAGAAGCGCAGCGGCCCTGTCGCGTCGGCTGTGATCAGCTTCGGGGAGCAGGTGTTCCAGGCTGTAATCGATGAGCGTTTCAAGGGCCGCCGCGTCGTCGTGATAGGCGTGGCGCTGAAACACGCCAAAGCGCATGTGGGAGTGCTGAAGCCGGGTCATCACGGCGGACCGTGTGGGCGAGGGCTCGTCGCCGCGATGGAGCTGCTCACCGGTTTCAAAGACCGAGAAGATCTTGCTGGTGTAGACGCCAAGCGCCTCCAGCATCTCCGCGGCGAGGATCTCGCGCACGGCGCCTTTCAGGGTCAGCCGGCCGTCTCCGGCGCGCGAGAAGGGGGTCTGGCCCGAGCCCTTGGTACCCAGATCCAGAAGCCGGTCATGGCTGTCGCGCAGCTGGGCGAACAGGAAGCCGCGCCCGTCGCCGATCTCGGGGTTATACACCCGGAACTGGTGGCCGTGATACTTTACGGCCCGCGGCCGGGCTTGATTGTCCGCAAGCGGATCAAAGTGATGAAAATGCGCCTGGCGCGCAGCCTCATCGAGGTCCAGCCCCACCTCACGCGCCCAGCGCTCGTTCCACCAGACCGGCCCGGCCGTGGGGAAATCGGCGGGGTCCACCGGAGTCGAGAAGGCGTCGCCAAGCTCTGAAAATTGCGGATCGGGGCGATAGGGCGCGGTCATGGCGTCCCTTTCCATGAAGCGGTGGGCGGGCCGGTCAGGCCGGCGTTGATCGTTCGGGGCGGGCGACGCCTTTGGCCAGGGCCCTGGCGGCGTCTTCAAGCGCGGTGATGCAGACCGGCATGATCCGCGACAGGTTCAGAAAGCCGTGGGGCGCGGCGGTGTAGACCTTGCGCTCCACCGGCACGCCGAACGCGGCGAGCTTTGAGGCGTAGGCCTCGCCCTCCTCCAGCAGCGGATCAAACTCGGCGGCGAGCATCCAGGCCGGCGGCAGGCCCTTCAACTCGCCGGCCATGAGCGGTGAGACCCGCACATCGGTGGGATCGGCGCCCTTTAGATAGCGCTTCTTGATCTCCTCCAGCGTGGCGGTGGAGAGCAGGGGGCCCTCCTGCCAGCGCGGCCGGTCCTTCTTCACCTGCACCAGCTGCAGCACTGGATAGAGCAGGAGCTGGAAGATCACTTGGTCGCGGCGTTCGCGCGCCAGGGTGGCGGCCAGATTGCCGCCGGCGCTGTCGCCGCCCACGGCCAGGCGCGTCTTGTCGAAGCCGTAGCTGGTGAGCGCGCCGCCCAGCGCCGCGTCGAAGCTTGAGAAGGCGTCGTCCACGGCGGCCGGATAGGGGTGCTCGGGCGCCAGGCGATAGCCGACAGAGCAGATGCGCACGCCGGACACCGCCGCCAGGCGCTGGCAGAGCGGATCGTAGGTGTCCAGCGAGCCGATGGTGAATCCGCCGCCATGGTAGAAGACCAGCCCCGGCCCCGGCGCGGGATCGGCGCCATAGGGCACATAGACGCGCGCCGGTATCGGCCCGTCGCCGCCGGCGATATGGATATCGATCCGCGCCTCCACCGGAACGGCGGGCGCCTCCACCAGATCACGCGCCTTGCCCACCGCGTCGCGCAGGCCCGGCGTGGTCTTGGCGGCGTCGAACAGGTCGGCGAGGCCGGAGGTCTTGAACCACTGGTCGAAAGGGTTGGTCTGATCGCTCATGGAGCCAAGATCATGTGGCGCGCGCCGCTCCGCAAGCGGTCAGCCGCACGCGCCGCAGAAATTTCACTCTTTCGCCGCCAGACGCTCGGCGTCCTCACGCGCGTCGATCCGGTCGCGGTCTGACAGCGCCAGCAGAGGCGACAGACGGCGAAGCAGCGAATCCTCGGTGTCATCTTTCTTGCCGTCGGCCAGCGCCACCATCCACAGATGGGTCATGAAGACCTTGCGCTTTTCCAGCGACAGCGATTTCACGACATTGGTGTAGCGATGATGGCCCACGGCGGTTTCGGCGATCTCTTCGGCCTCGGCCAGAACCGCCTCGGCGCGGGCGGGCTCCAGGCGGAAGCCTTCACGCAGGATCAGGCCGATCTTCTCGCGCTCGGCCTCTGAAAAATCGCGGTCGGCGAGGGCGGCCTGTACCATCAGCACCGCGGCGGCGACTTCCGGGCTGGGATCGGCGGAGGTGTCCGCGTCGTCCTTGGCGCCGGAGAACATCTTCTTGATCGCATCGAACATGGGCGGGGGTCGTCCTTTCATTGCGCCTTTGAAGCGGCGTCTTCCATCGTATAGAGCGTGCGCGCCTCGGCCGGCGGCCCGCGGCGTTCGCCCAAGCCCTCGACGATGACGCGCACCAGCGTCTCGAACCGGATATAGACCAGACGGTCGCCCGGGCGCACCAGCGCGCTCGCCTTCTTCAAACGAATGACCTGGCCTCCGCGCTCCATGCGAATTTTGCCGCTCTCGATAAAAGCGCCCGCGCCGGAGCGCGTCTTGAACAGGCGCGTACGAAACAGCCAGAGATCACAGCGCTGGCTTTCCGCTTGCGGGGGTTCGGGCTCGCGCCGCTTCAAGAAGCGTCTCCGGACGGCGTTGCGCCCTTGCTTCTGCGCCGGCGGCGGCGCGGCTTTTTGCGGGCCGGATCGGACGCTGCCTTCCCTTGTGAGGGGGCGGGTGCAGGGGTCGTCTGCGCCGCCGTCGATCCCGCCGGGTTTTGCGGCTCGGCGCGCGTGCGGCGCCGGGCCCGGCCTGGCGCTTTCGGTGTCTGAGACGCCAGCGCGGGGCGCGCCACGGGAAGCTCGGCGAGGATTGCAAACGGCGTGTTTACAGGCGGCGGCGCCGGAGGCGGCGTGCTTTGCGGCTTCATGGAGCGCGCCCGGCCGCCCCAGAGCTCGGCTTTGGCGTCGTCGCCAGCGCCACTTGCAGCACCGGTGGCCTTTCGCACACGCTTGTATCCCAGCGCCCTGAGGACGGCTTTCAGCTCCTCCTCAGAGCATCCCAGCAGGCTCATCATGGCCTGTGAGGGCGCAAAGGCGTGCTTCTGCGCCGGGTCGCGGGCCTCGCGGATGAGATCGGCCAGGCGCTCCAGCATGTCCAGGCGCACCGCACGCGGTCCGCAGCGCTGGAATCCCGCCGCGCCGTAATCGGCTTCGGCGCGCCCCGGCTCGACCTCAAGACTGGTGAGGCCGGGCTCTGGCAGCAGGGCCGCGTCCACCGCGCCGGTATGGGCGGCTTTCAACAAAGAGGAGAGGCGGGCCGGGCGCGGCTTCACCAGTGCCGGCATGAACACCGAATGTTCGCCGATGCGCACGCCGGCGCTTTTCAGCTGCCGGCGCTCAGCGACGGAGAGCTGGGCGATGTCCTGGGCTAGGGCGCTGCGCGGCGCGGCGCCGAAGCCCTCCACCAGCCGGTAGCCGATCCCGCGCGCCAGACCATCCAGGCCTTTCGCGCCATTGACCTTGCTTCGCAGCGTCAGCAGGGGCTTCAGCGCGGTCTCGGCCTCTTGGGCGATAAACCGCTCCATCCGGCGCTCGGCGCGCGCCACGGCCTCTCCCGCGCCCAGCTCGCCGCCGATCAGCCGCGCGCCCGGCGCGAACGGGTCCGAGCCCGCCTCGATATGAGCGATCTTGTCGTCGGACCAGAAGATGGCGCCGTCATCGGCCAGCGTCAGCTCTGCGTCCTCGGCCTTGGCGAGGCGGCCCAGGCGGCGGTTCACCTCCGGGCGCACGGCTTTCAGCGCGGCGTTGGCCACGGCCCGGCGCGCGAGCGGTCCGCCCTCGGTGTCGGCCTTGAAGGTGAAGCCGGAAAGCCGGCCCACGAAATGGCCCTCCACGGTGACCTCGCCGTTGGCGGCGAGCCCCGCCTCCATGTCGGCCTGCTCGCGCAGCCCCTTCATCAGGGCGCTGGTGCGCCGGTCGATGAAGCGCGCGGTGAGCCGCTCGTGCAGGGCGTCGGAGAGCTGGTCCTCCACCTCGCGGGTGCGGTCCTGCCAGTACTCAGGCTCTTTGGTCCAGTCGCTGCGATGGGCGGCGTAGGCCCAGGTGCGCACATGGGCGAGGCGCTGGGAGAGCGCGTCCACGTCGCCGGAGGTCTTGGCGAGCCGCATGATCTGCGCGTCCAGCCAGCTGTCGGGCAGAAAACCCGTGCCGGAGGTGAGGTGGCCGAACAGGGTTTTGATCAGCCGGGCGTGGTCGTCGATCGTGGTTTTGCGAAAATCGGGCGTGCGGCACACGTCCCACAGCCGGGTCAGCCCGGCCCTGGACTTGATGCGCTCCTTCAGCTCGGCGTCGCGCGCGACGATGTCGAGCACTTCCTCGTCGATGGCGTAGCGCACCCGCTCCAGCACCGGATCGGGCGAGGGCATGTTCAGCGTGATGCGCAGATTGTGAAGGCTGGACAGATCCAGATCGCTGTTGCGCCAGGTCAGCCGGTCCACCGGCGCGAATTGGTGGTTCTCCACCCGCTCGATCACGTCCGGCTCGATGGGCTTGGCGTCGGCGGTCTCGCCGAACGTGCCGTCGGAGCGGAAGCGCCCGGCGCGCCCTGCGATCTGGCCGATCTCGTGGGGGAAGAGCTTGCGGCGCTTGCGGCCGTCGAACTTGTTCAGTGCGGCGAAGGCCACATGGTCCACATCCATATTCAAGCCCATGCCGATGGCGTCGGTGGCGATGAGGAAATCCACCTCGCCGGACTGGTAGAGCTCGACCTGGGAATTGCGGGTGCGCGGCGACAGCGCGCCCATTACGACCGCCGCGCCGCCGCGCTGGCGGCGGACCAGCTCGGCGATGGAGTAGACGTCCTCGGCCGAGAACGCCACGACGGCCGAGCGCCGCGGCAGCTTGGAAAGCTTTTTGGAGCCGGCGTAGGTGAGCACGGAGAAGCGCTCGCGCTCCTCAATCTCGGCTTCCGGGACCAGGCGGCGCAGCAGGGGACGCATGGTCCCGGCGCCCATGAACATGGTCTCTTCAGTCCCGCGCGCATGGAGCAGACGGTCGGTGAAGATGTGGCCGCGGTCGGGATCGGAGGCGAGCTGAACCTCGTCCACCGCCAGAAATGCGGGGCGCAGCTCCATGGGCATGGCCTCCACCGTGCACAGGAAATAGCGCGCGCCGGGGGGGCGGATCTTTTCCTCGCCGGTGATCAGGGCGACCGCATGGACGCCCTTGGCCTTGACCACCTTGTCGTAAAGCTCGCGCGCGAGAAGCCGCAGCGGCAGGCCCATCACACCGGAGGCGCGCGCCATCATGCGCTCAAGCGCCAGATGGGTCTTGCCGGTGTTTGTTGGGCCGAGCACGGCGATGACGCGCCCGGCGCTGGGTCTGCTCATGGCTCAGGCCCTCGCCTGGAATTTTCCCGAAGATAGGGCGAGTCCGCCGCGCTTATAAGACTTGCGCCGCGAAAGACTCAGTCGTTCGAGGAGTCGGCGCCGGCGCGAACCGCGCCGGATGCAGGCCCGCCCACCGTGATGCGCGTGGCGGTGACGTTGATGTCGCCGATCTGGGTGGCGGCGCGAAAGCGCACCGGCACATAGACGTCGTTGATGGGCGCCAGCCAGATATGGGCCGGCCGGGCGATCTCTTCCTCGGTGGGGCGATCGCCGGGATCATAGCCGGAGACCGGCTCCACATAGGCCCGGCACCGCACCGCCTCGCCGCGCCAGGCGCGCGTGCGCACCTGGTCCACGCCGGCGTTTTCAAAGCGCAGATTATAACGCGACTTTCCGTCAAAGACGGGCAGGGTTCCGGTGCACGGCGTGTCCCGGTCGCCGGGCATGGCCAGCGACAGGCCAAGCATCACTGTGATGGGATCCAGCGCGCCGGCGCGCTCCGCGTCGGTGGCCGGAGGCTGGCCCATGGACCCGAAAGGCGGGTTCACGTCGGGCATGGCGACATTATCGGGAAAATCGATGCCCACCAGGCGGCCCTTGTCGCTGGCGTAGTTGATGTGCTCGTAGCGATAGGGGACGAGCCCGGCCTCGCCGCGATAGCCGATGGCGGTGGCCTCGATATTGGTGTCGTCGAACCAGCGCAGCAAGCCAGCGCTCTGGAACGTGGCGGCGGCGGAATAGTCAACATCGGAGAACCGGGCCGACAGCGAGATGTTGGCGACCGACAGGAAATACACCGCACCGGTGTATTCCACGAACAGCTCGGCCGGCGGCTCGATCGCCGCCGGGCCGGCGGGCGCGGGCTGGGCGCTGGCGCCTTGCACCAGCGCAAGGGCGGTCAGGCCGGCGCCGAGCGCACCAGCGCGAAGAAAAGCGTTCAACGTCATAAGCGGGGTTTCCCGTTTGCACACCATACCGATATGGGACACGAACGCATCTGGCTGCAAGATGAACGCCCCGGATTCACGCTGTGTTGACCGCGACTTCTTGCAGCTGGATATGGCCGGATAAGGGCGCGGCGCCTTGACGGGGCTGCGGCGCTCGGGTAGATCGCCCGCTCTTGCGCCGCCAGGGTTCGCCCGACGCGCGGTTGCTCACGGGTTTTTACGACTGACATAATCAAGGTGGAAGCCATGTCGCGCCGCTGCGAACTTACGGGCACGGGCCCGGTCTCGGGAAACAATGTTTCCCACGCCAATAACAAGACGAAGCGTCGCTTCCTGCCGAATCTGTGCCAGGTCACTCTGGCTTCGGAAACGCTGGGCCGCGCCTTCAAATTCCGCGTCGCCGCGAAGGCGCTGCGCAGCGTCGATCATGTGGGCGGGCTCGATCCCTTCCTGCTGAAGGCGCGCGATGACAATCTTTCCGCGGCGGCGCTCAAGGTGAAGCGCGAGCTGAAAAAAGCCCAGGCCGAAGCCGCCGCGTAAGCGCCGCTTCTGCGATTGAACACGAAGACGCCCGCCGGAGACGGCGGGCGTTTTTCGTTTTGGGGTGATGCGGCAAGCGCCTTGATCTGAAACCGTCGCGCCGCCAGCCGCTACCGATCCGTCAGCTTCAGCTCGATGCGGCGGTTGCGGGCGTTGGCGTCGGCCGTGCGGCCCTCAGCGATAGGATAATTGTCGCCGAAGCCGGCCGCCAGCAGGCGCCGGGGCGGCACGCCTCGGTCGATCAGGTACTCGATCACCGAGAGAGAGCGCGCCGTGGAGAGCTCCCAGTTGGACGCGAACGGCAGGTTGGGGCCCGGCGGCACGGGGTCTGTATGGCCGTCCACGCGCAGCACCCAGTCGATATCGGCCGGGATTTCCCGCGTGAGCTGAACGATGGCGTCGGCGATCGGATCCAGCGAGCTGCGCCCGCTGTCCGACAGCGTCGCCGAGCCTGAACCGAACAGCACGTCGGTTTCGAACACGAAGCGGTCTCCCACCACGCGCACCCCGGACCGGTTGCCGAGGATTTCCAGCAGGCGGCCGAAGAACTCCGAGCGATAGCGCGCCAGGCGCGCTACTTCGCTGGCGAGCGCGGCGTTCAGGCGCTGGCCCAGATTGACCACTTCGGCCTCGAGCTCCGCCTCACGGGCCTCGCTGGCGTTCAGCGCTTCGTTCAGCCGGGCGAGTTCCTGGCGCAGCGCCGCCATCTGATTGTTCAGGAGCGCGATGGTGGCCTGGGCTTCCTCGTTGAGGGTCTCTTCTTCGCTCAGGCTCGCCTCGGCGGCCGCGAGGCCTTCCTGCAGGCCGGCGAGCTGGCTTGAAAGCGCATCGTTCTGCTCGGTGAGCGCGGCGTTCTGAGCTTCCAGCCCGTCCACGCGCAGCGACAGGGTCTGGTTTTCGCTCTGGGCGAGATTGAGCTCCTCGGCCAGCGTCGCCAGCTGGGCGTTCAGCGCCGCCAGCTGCTCGTCGCGGCCGGTGAGGGCCTGGGACAGGGCGAACTGGCCCGCGGTGAACACCGCCAGCAGGAAGACGATCACCAGCAGGAGCGTGGCGAGCGCATCCACGAATCCCGGCCAGTAATCGCCGGAATCGCTCTGGGAGAAGGCGAGGTGGCGAGGCAGCGCCATGGTCTAGCGCTCCCGCCCCGGCGGCGGCGGCGCGGAGTTATCCGGCCGGTCGCCGCGCTCGCGATTGAGGCGCGCCTGGGCTTCCAGGGCGCGCACCAGCACCTTGATCTCGTCTCTGAGCATGCGCGCGCTTTCGCGCTGGCTCTCCGACGCTTCGTCGGCGAACCTCGTCATGATGGTTTCAAGCTGGCGGGTATGGCGCTCCAGATTGTGCGAGAGCCGGTCCAGCGCCTCGGCGCTCTGCTCCAGAAGCGCGCCCACATAGGCGCCGCCTGCGCCGTCATCGCTGGACGCCGCGCCGGCGGGGCCGGCGGCGGTGAGGCGCGAGATCGTGGAGAGCCATTCCTCCACCTCGTTGTAGAAGCGATTCTGCGCCCGGCTCGCCTGAAGCTCGAGGAAGCCGATGATCAGCGAGCCGGCCAGACCAAAGAGCGATGAGGCGAAGGCCGTGCCCATGCCCGAGATCGGCTGCTCAATGGCGCTCATCAGGGCGGTGGCCTGCTCTTCGCCGGAGCCCGACGCGCTGTCGGACACGGCGCGCACCGCGTCGCCCACATCCGACACCACTAGAAGCAGGCCGTAGAACGTGCCCAGAAGCCCCAGGAAGATCAGCAGGCGGCCGAAATAGCGGGTGAAGGCGCCGCTCTCGGCCATGCGCGCGGCGACGGAGTCCAGAACCACGCGCGCCGACGCCGCCGACAGGCGCGAGCGCCCGTCCGCCGCATCGGTCAGCAGCGCCGCCATGGGCGCGATGAGCGAGGGCGGGGTGGGCAGCTCGCCGGGATGCTCGGCGTCATGCAGGCGCACCAGCCAGCGCGCGCTGGGCCCGATCGCAAGGGCTTGGGCGAAGGTGTAGACGATGCCGATCAGCAGGACGCCCAGAATCACGCCGTTGATCGCCGGGTTGGCCTCAAACGCCGCGATCAGGGGCTGGTTCAGCAGCGCCGCTATGAGCAATACGGCGCCCAGGAAGACGCCCATCCACAGGATATACTGGCCGGGACCCGTAAAGCGCGTCTTTCGGGCGCGTGGCGCGTCGGCGTCGTTACCGGTCATGGCGCAAATCCCCTCGAGATGTCTGTGCGTGCAAGCCCCAAGGCTTGGCCTCTGACGCCATCAAACGCAAGGGTGTTGGCCGGAATGAGGCGGCGGCGCCTCTGGTCTCCGCTCGCCGCCGTGATAGCCTGAACTTCATCGCGAACCTGAGAAACTGCAAGCGAGCCAGTCATGAACGTGACAGACGAGATCAGCGCATTTTTCAGTCAGGCCGCCTCTTCCGGCGCTTACGATTATCCTCTCACAGAGCAACTCACTGAACCGTCCGAACACAAGCAGGACCCTGGCAAGCGCGAGCGCGAGCGCGCTGTCATCGCTGAAGCCATCGACCATCCCTGGCGCACGGCGCTGGACTTCGGGTGCGGCGTTGGCGCGAATTTCGATCTGTTCGCCTCAAGCCAGTCTCGCGCTCCTGATGCGGTGCTCGCCGCCCTTGATCCGGACCCTGTCCGGGCCGCAAGCGCTTTAGCCCGGCGACCGCCGCCACAGCGGCTTCAAACATACGTCTGCTCCGGCGGGATAGAGCTGATCGAGGCAGCGCCGGCGGCGATAACCTTCGACGTGATTCTGGCGTGTCAGGTCCTGGGCCATGTGCCGCGCGGGCAGGCCAGGCGGATCGTTTCCGGCCTTTACAACCGTCTCTCGCCGGGTGGACGATTGGTGGTCGCCGTGCCGGTTGCGTTCCCCGCCGCGCGCAGCCTGTCGTTCGCCAGGTCCTGGGACGGCGAGAGCGACCTCTTTCACGCGGTGCGTCCGGATCTTTCTCCGACGGAAGATCGCTTTCGCACCCACCTCACTCCGGGCGATTTCGACGCAGCCGCCGCGGCGCCGAAGACAGGCGTCCTGCCGGTCAGGAGCTTTCTCGTGCCTCAAACGCCCGGCGCGGTATTGACGCCGCTCCCGGCGGCGCTTCGCGACCTGGAGCAGCCCGTTCTGGAGGGGCTTCGCGATGGCGTAAAGGTGGACAGTATTCTGTACAGCGTTCACGTTGCGCAAGACGGGCGGCCGGCCATTGCTGATGCGCTGCACGTCATCTACGCATAGGCTGGGGGGCGATGTGGTGAATTTCGACGATATACTGCTAGGGATGTTGCAGGAGTCCGGGTTCTGGATTGCAACAACGCTGCTCGCAGCCAGCTGGACTTTCGCGCGGCGCTTTTTGATGTTTCGCACGTTAAAGCGCGCGTTCGGGCGGAACGTCACAAAGCCGGAGCGGTTTTTCATCAGCGTTCCGCTCTGGAGCTGCAAACCGTGCGACCGGGCTGTGGCCCGCTTTGCACGGCGCAACCCTGCTGGCGAGGCGGTGGAGCTGTACGGGCCCGATGAGACCTTTGCAAAGCAGGACATACTTGGCGGGATGCTGATTTCCGACCTGTTGGCGCGTTTTTTCAAACGCCCGCTTCAGGTCGTCCCCGACGATGAGAAAATAAACTGGGAAGGTCGGACTGGAATCCTGGTCGGCGCGCAGACGGCGAATTTCCATGTCGCGAGCCTGATGAAAGTTTTTGGAGCGGCTCACCCGGACGAAATTCTGATCGAGACGGTGCTCCAGGAGGAAAATGAAGACACGAAGGGCCGGATTATGTTTCGCGACGTCGCGGACGGGGTCGAGTACCGCTCCGATTACGATATCGAGTACGCGCTTGTAATGCGCCTGAACAATCACTTCAGCGAGGATCGCACGGGCTATATCTACATCCTCGCCGGTGTTCACGCCTCGGGCACGTATGCGGCCGCACAGTTCCTGCGAAATCGCTGGAAGCGTTTCGCCAGACGGTCCGGCCCGGCCGCGGTTCTTCTGAGGCTGGAGTACGGTCATCCGGAGACGGCGTTGCCGGTCAAGGAGTATTGGCCGCACTGATCGCCCATGTCCGAGGTGAACGCCATCACGGCTGAGACCGCTCGTCGCAGCCATTGCCGCGCCCCGGGTTCCGGTTATCTCCTGTCCCGTCAAGAGCGCGCGCCCGCTTTGTGTGCGCGCCTAAGCAGACGTAGGAAACAACTATGAAAAACCTTCTTCTTTTCGCAGCCCTTGGCGCGCTTGCGCTCACCCCGGTCGCCTTCGCCGAGGATCACGAGGTGCAGATGCTCAACGCCGGCTCTGACGGCCAGCCCATGGTGTTCGAACCGGCCTATCTGGAAGTGGAGTCCGGCGACACGGTGACCTTCGTCAACGCCATGGGCGCCCACAACGCCCAGTCCGTCGACGGCATGCTTCCCGAAGGCGTTGAAGGCTTCCGGGGCGGCATGAATCAGGATGTCAGCTTCACCGTCACCGATAAAGGCGTCTACGGCGTGAAATGCATGCCGCACTACGGCGCCGGCATGGTCGCCCTCATCAAGGTCGGGGACGGCGACGCGGCCAATCTGGACGAAGCCCGCTCGGTGCGTCATCCGGGCCGCGCCCGCGACCGGTTTGAAGCGCTGTTCGAGCAGGCCGCAGCCGATCAGGCTGGCGGTTCTGACGCCAGCCGCTAGAACGCTAGTGGTCCGGGGCGGGCGGTCTGATCCCGCTCGCCCCAGTTCGTCTGACCAGGCTATCAGGCCGCCTTGGCGAGTCTGGTTTTCAGTTCTGCAAGGATATGCTCGTTGCCGGCCGCGATATCGCCGGTCTCCAGCACGTCGCCGGTGTTCTCGATGGATCCGGCGAAACCGCCGGCCTCACGCACCATGACGATCCCGGCGGCGATATCCCAGGCTTTCAGGTCTCGCTCCCAGAACCCGTCAAAGCGCCCGGCCGCCACATAGGCGAGATCCAGCGCTGCTGATCCGTTGCGACGGATGCCCGCGCACATGGGCATGATCTGGTGCAGTTCCTTCAGGAAGCGGGCATGGCCCTTCTTGCCGAAGAACGGTGCGCCGCAGCCGATCACGGCCTCCTGGAAGCTGCGCCGGTCCGACACGCGCAGGCGGCGGTCGTTGACATAGGCGCCGCGGCCCTTTTCGGCGTGAAACAGCTCGTCGGTGGCCGGATTATAGGTGACGCCCGCGATCAGCTCGCCTTCGCGCTCCAGAGCGATGGAGACGGCGAAATGGGGCTGGGCGTGCATGAAGTTCAGCGTGCCGTCCAGCGGGTCGACGATCCAGCGATGAGACTTGTCGGTGCCCTCCACCACGCCGCGCTCCTCCATGAGGAAGCCATAGCCGGGACGCGCCTTGGAGAGCTCTTCAAAGACGGTCTCTTCGGCCTTCATGTCGGCGTTGGTGACGAAGTCGGCGGGGCCTTTGCGCGAGACCTGCAGATTCTCGATCTCGTTGAAATCACGCGCCAGCTTGCGCCCGGCCTTGCGCGCGGCGGCGGTCATCACCTGCATCAGGGCGGAAACCTGAGCCACTAGTCTGCCCGTCGCACGTAGGCGCCGTCCTCGGTGGACACCACCACACGCTCGCCGACGCCCACGAAGGGCGGCACCGAGGAGCGGATGTCTCCAGACAGCAGGGCCGGCTTGTAGGAGTTCGCGGCGGTCTGGCCCTTCACCACCGGCTCGGTCTCGATCACTTCAAGTTCCACATAGGTCGGCAGCTCGATGCCGATGGGCTTTTCTTCATAGAATTCCAGCGTCACCATCATCCCGTCATTGAGATAGGCGGCGCGCTCGGCCCCGACGAACTCGGTCTGCAGCGAGATCTGCTCGTAGTTTTCGGTGTCCATGAAGACCAGCATCTCGCCTTCCGGGTAGAGATACTGGAAGTCCTTCTGCTCCAGGCGCACCTTCTCCACCTTGTCGGCGGAACGGAAGCGTTCGTTGAGCTTGCGCCCGTCCAGCAGGTTTTTCAGCTCCACCTGAGCAAAGGCGCCGCCCTTGCCCGGCTTCACGTGGTCGGCCTTGACCGCGACCCAGAGCGTGTCCTGGTGCTTGATCACGTTGCCCGGCTTGATCTCGTTGCCGTTGATCTTCATCGAATGATGTCCTTGAAGCGGCGCGCAGGGCGCCGGGCGCGCCCTTGCAATCCGGGGCGCCGGGGAGTTTCGCGCCCATGTAACAGCGCCTCCGCCCAACGGCAAGCGGGGCTGCGCGCTCGGGGGCCGCGGCGCCGGCCTTGATCTGGAGGTCTAGCGCTCCGGCGTCAGCGCTTCGCCGAGCACGTCCATCAGGCGGCGCGACCAGCCCAGGCCGAATGTCTTGAAGGTCTTCAGCGAGCCGTAAAACACCATGCGGCGCGCGGCGATCTCGGTGGCCAGCGCCACAGGGTCTTTCGCCTGCGCCGCGTCCAGCGTCACCGGGCCGATCGCGCCGTCCACCGATACGCCCAGCGCCTCCTGCAACAGCCTGGCGGCCCGGCCCGGCCCGTGATTGACTGCGGCGTCGAACACCATGAGCGCCACCGGAAACTCGAAGGCCTCGCACCGGCACGCGGCCCAGTAGCGCGCCTTGTAGATCGCTTCGGCTTCGTCATGGGTGAGGGCCTTTACGTCCTCGGCGGTGAGCGGTGCGCCGCGCCAGCCCTCCAGCGTCTTCAGCGTGATGCCCATATTGGTGGCGCCGCCGGGATCGCCAGGATGATTCACATAACCGCCCTCCCATTTGAGGACGACGGTCAGCACACGCTGCAGCATCACACTTTCCTTTTTGCTCGCGCTTTGAGAGAAATAAAGAATACCCGGACGCGTAGGGTGGCGGATAAGTTCGTCCGGCTGAGGAGAATTGCGCCGGATATCCACAGGAAACGCAGTAGGGCGCGAGGCCTAAATCATTGAAGAGTCTCGCGGTGTGAATCCCGGCTTGAACCCGCGATCACGCGCGTGTATACACCGCGCCTCAAATTAGGCAGGATTACTTCAGCGGGCGGCCTGCCAAAGCAGCCGCCCGCGGACGTTCAAGAGGGCGACGCGCCATGAGACAGGACATTCACCCGGACTATCACTTCATCGAAGTTGTGATGACCGACGGCAGCCGTTTCAAGACGCGCTCGACCCACGGCAAGGAAGGCGATGTCATCAATCTGGACATCGACCCGCGCACTCACCCGGCCTGGACCGGGGGCACGCAGACCCTGCTCGACCGCGCCGGACGCGTCTCGCGCTTCAAAGACAAGTTCAAAGGTTTCGGCGTTTAAAAACCGTCCAATCCCCCCTCGATGGGACGGCGAGAGCCCAGCTCCGTTGAAGCCTTTAGAGGAACGCCCGCAGTCCCCCCTCGACTGCGGGCGTTTTTCGTTTCGGGGTCCGCATGTCAGACAGCAAGCGGCCGGGGATGGGCCAGCGCGGCCATGATCGCTTCGGGGGCGTCCTCCTGCATCAGATGTCCCGAGCCGGCGATTTCCCAGAACAGCTCCGGCTTGAGCCGGGCTGCGACCCTGCGTCCGGTCTCTATGGGGATCCATTGATCGTCCGCGCCCCATAACAGCCTCACCGGACAGCGCATCGCGCCCAGGCGCGCCTCCACCTCGTCGGTGTTGGCCTCATCCATCTGTGCGATCTGGCGGTAAAACGCCGGCTGGCCCACCGGACCGCGCCAGGGCGTGGTATGGATTTCAAGATCGGCTGGCGACAGCGCCCGGTGGGCTGCGGTCTGGATATAGGCGCCCGTGAGCGCCGCGTGGGCGTAGTCTGGTATGCCCGCGAAGGCGGCCTCATGCTCACGCACATGGCCCACAAAGGCTGAGCCCCAGGGACGGATCGCCACCGGGTCGATCAGGGTCAGACTGGCGAAGTCGCGCTGGTCCAAAAGGTGCGCCCGCAGCGCGGTGGCGCCGCCGAAATCATGGGCGAGCACTTCCGGCGTGCTCAGGCCCCAATGATCCATCAGCGCCCCCAGAAGCCGGTTCTGAACCCTGAGCGAGACATCGCGGACGGCTTCAGGCTGCGACAGGCCGTATCCCATGAGATCAAACAGATAGACCCGGCGCGTCCGCGCCAGTGACGACGCGATGCGCCGCCAGACCTGGCTTGAGAACGGGGTTCCGTGGATCATCACCAGCGGCGGCGCGCCAGGATCGCCAAGCGTCCCCCAGCGGACCGTCTCCGCTTCGAACAGGAAAGTCTCTGGAAGATCGAGTTGCATGGCTGCCCACCGCTCTATAACCTTTAATAAGTCATATTAAGGTTAGGCACGAATGTCTAACCTTTTCGCAGGAGATTTTTGGTTGGAGCCGGAGTGGAGCGATATCGGCGGCGCGCCGATCCTCGATTTTCTCAATACGGCGGGCGGCGGTGCGAAAGCGCGCGGGTCCGAGCGTCTGTCCGGGCCTGCCGCTATGCTGGGCTGGGGTGTGTGGTCAGGTCTCCTGTCCGCAGGCGAGGCTGCCTTGCTGCAAGGTAGTTTCGCCTGCCCACCTCTGATCGCCCGGCGCGAAGCGCTGCATGCCGTGCTCAGCGCCGCGTCTGCGGACCGGCCCGCGCCAGCCGAGGCGCTGGCGACGGTGGGAGCCTGGATCAGCGACGCGCGGTCAAGGGCTGTGTTGGAAGGCGCAAACGGTGCCTATGCCTGGCGCGCGCAGTCCGGGTTGTCCGGCGGGGATCTTCTCAGCGACCGGCTTGCGCTGGAGGCCGAGCGTCTGCTCACCGGAGCCGATCTGGCGGCGGTGCGTGAGTGTGAGCGCTGCAGCTGGGTGTTTCTAAGCACAGGGCGCGGCCGTCCGCGCCGCTGGTGCTCCATGGCGGCGTGCGGCAACCGCGAGAAAGCGGCGCGCCACTACGCCAGGAAAAAGGCCGAAGACGGCTAGCCGCCAAACGCCTGATTGAGGCGGTCGAGCTGGCCGGCGACGGGGTTCTCCGGCGGCCGGGCGGATTCGGTTTCCGCCTCGAACAGTGAGCGGTCGAGGCGGGACAGGCGCTCGTGCAGGGTACGCGCGCGCAGCGCCAGATCGCCCAGGCGCGGCGGGCAGGGATCATCGCCGGCCGGCCACACGGCGTCTTTGAGTTTCGGGGCGGTGAGCCGGTAGCGCGCCTCGGCGGCCTCGGCCGGTTTCATGTCGCCTTCGGATACCGCGCGCTGGGTCAAAAGCCAGCTGGCGCACTGCATGAGCTGGGTGGTCAGCGCCATGGAGTCCGCCGCGTAGGACAGGGCGCCGGTGCGGCCCAGCCGCTTGGCGTCGTCGCGTCCGGGACCGTCGAGATATGTTGCGGTCTCCTCCACCAGGTCCATGCCTTCGCGAAACAGGCGCCGGAACATCTCCGAGCCGGCGAAATCGGCCACGCGGGTTTCGATATCGGGCGTGCCTTTTATCGGGTTCACCGGGCTCATCGCGTCATCCGTTCTACAGCGGTTTCTTGTTTCAGGCCGTTCGACCCGGGACTGTCCCGGATGCGGACGGGTTGCACCTGCCAGGTGCAAGCAAGGGGCCAGATCATCAGGGCTTTTTGAATATGCTCTCCGCCGAGGCGAGCCCGGCCTTTTTCTGCTCGGTCAAGGCGTCGATGCGCGCGATCTCATGTTCCAGAACGCGCCGGCGCTCGGCCAGCTGCTCAATCCCCAGCAACGACAAATCCTCTCCCGGAGTGATCACGGCGTCGGGTTTGCGCAGCGGTTCGTCGTGAAACATGGCCTTCGCCTCGTCTCTCATGGCACAAGAGGGTCACGATAAACTATCTGCCTCGAGGAGTCCCCCACCCATGGCCCATCGCACCCGAATCGTGACCGCGCCGCAGCCCGGCGGTCCGGACGCCCTGCGCATCGAGGAACGCACGCTCGCCCAGGCGGGGCCGGGCGAAGTGCTCATCGACGTCGCCGCGGCAGGGGTGAACCGGCCTGACGTCTTTGAGCGCTTGGGGCTGTATCCGCCGCCCAAGGGCGCGCCGGAAGGGCTCGGCCTGGAAGTGTCCGGCACGGTGCGCGAGGCGGGCGAGGGCGCGCCGTTCAAGACCGGCGAGCCGGTGGTCGCTCTGGTGGCCGGCGGCGGTTATTCCGACATCGCCCGGGCGAAGGCCGGATCGGTGATCGCCGCGCCTGAAGGGGTCGATCTTGTGGATGCGGGCGGGCTTCCCGAAACGGTCTTTACGGTGTGGGTGAATGTGTTCGACCGCGCGCGTCTCGCGCCGGGCGAGCATTTTCTCGTCCATGGCGGAACCAGCGGGATCGGGACCACGGCGATCCAGATGGCCAGGGCCCATGGCGCCACCGTGATGACCACGGCGGGGACCGATGAGAAATGCGCGCTGGCCCGAGAGCTCGGGGCCGATCTGGCGGTGAACTACAAGACCGGCGACTGGGAGGCCGAGGTGAAATCAGCCGGCGGCGCGGACGTGATCCTCGACATGGTCGCCGGCGACTACGTCCAGAAGAACCTGAACGTGCTCAGGACCGACGGGCGCATTTCCACGATCGCTTTCCTGAAAGGCGCGCGGGTGGAGGTCGACCTGACGATGCTCATGGTCAAGCGCCAGACCCTCACCGGATCGACGCTGCGCCCGCGCTCCGATGCGGACAAGGCCGCCGTCGCCGCCGCGGTGAAGGCCAAGGTCTGGCCGTGGATAAAGGCCGGCGCCGTGCGCCCGGTGATCGATTCCCGCTTCACCCTGGACGAGGTCGTCAAAGCCCATGAGCGCATGGACTCCATGGCCCATTCCGGCAAGATTTTGCTGACGCCCTGAAGCGCGTCGCCCCTGGCCGCCCAGCGCTGCCGCTAAAGCCCGGCGGGTATTTCCAGCGCTGGAGCTTGCATGTATACAGACGTGCAAATCCCTTGCTGAACCGACGGCGATGCAAGGGTCGGTTCCACGGACAAGCCCGGCGACCGCGCCGGGCTTTTCTTTATTTGTGACGAGGAATGGATCATGGCCGAAATTCTGATGCCGAAGGCGACCGCGGTCTGGCTGGTGGACAACACCGCCCTGACCTTTGAACAGATCGCCGACTTCACCGGTCTGCACCATCTGGAGATCAAGGGTATCGCCGACGGCGACGTGGCGGCCGGCGTGCGCGGCTCCGATCCAGTGGCCTCCGGCCAGCTGTCCCGCGAGGAGCTGGACAAGGCGGAGAAGAGCGCCGCCTACCGCATGGAGGCCTCCAAGCCGAAATACGCCGAGTTCCAGGAAGGCAAGCGCAAGGGCCCGCGCTACACCCCGCTGTCGCGCCGCCAGAACCGCCCCGACGCTATCGCGTGGCTGGTGCGCAACCACCCCGAGCTGACCGACGCGCAGATCTCCAAGCTGGTGGGCACCACCAAGACCACGATCCAGGCCGTGCGTGAGCGCAGCCACTGGAATGCGCAGAACATCAAGCCGACCGACCCGGTCTCGCTGGGCCTGTGCACCCAGATTGATCTGGACGCGCTGGTGTCCAAAGCCTCAGAACGCCGCAAGCAGATGGAGGCCGACGGCGCCATCGAGAAGGAAGAGGATACGCTGAAGCCCGCCGAGGATCGCGAAACCTCCAACTCGCCCACCACGCTGGACGAGCTGTTCGGCAAGAAAGACTGAGGCGCTTCGTCAAACCTTCGACGACTGTGAAAAGCCCGGCTCCTTGGAGCCGGGCTTTTTTCTGTTGGTCAGATCCGTCGCTGCCAGACCGGTCTCGACCAGCCTAATCCTCGTAGTCTTCCGGCTTCATCACATAGTTCAGCGCCAGGCGGCCGCCGTCGGCGTAGATGCACTCGCCGGTGACGTAGCTGGCGTCGGAGGAGGCGAGAAACCAGGTGACGCCGGCGATCTCGTCGGGATCGCCCAGCCGGTTCAGGGGCGTGCGCGAGAGAATGCGCTTCATGGCCGCCTTGTCATCGGCGACCGCCTTGAGAATGTCGGTGTTGATGGAGCCGGGTCCCACCGCGTTCACCCGCACGCCCCAGGGCGCAAGCGACAGCGCCATGGACTTGGTCATCTGGTTTAGCGCGCCCTTGCTCGTGGAATAGGCGAGCTGGTCGGGGATCGAGACCACGGCGTTGACCGAGCTCATGTTCACGATGGCGTAGCGCTTGCGGCATTCCTCGGCGCGCGAGCCTTCGGCCTCGATCTGCTCGACCATCTGCCTGGCGCAGGCGCGCGCCACCAGAAAGGCGCCGCGCAGATTGACGCCCATCACCTTGTCGAAATCATCGGTGGAGAGATCGAGGATGTCGCCGCCGGCGATCACCGCCGCGTTGTTGACCAGCACGTCTACACGGTCGAAGGCCGAGCGGGTCTCGGCCATGAGATTGGCGACCGCCAGCTTGTCAGAGACATCGCACTGAACAAACAATACGCGATCCCTGCCGCCGTCGAGATCCTTGGCCAGCGCCTCGCCGGCCTTCTCGTTCTTGTCGGCGATGACGACGCGAAGGCCCTCCTCCACGAAGCGGCGGGCGCACGCCGCGCCAATTCCCCGGGCGCCGCCCGTGATGATGGCGACGCGATCTGATGACGGCATGATGGTCTCCGGTGCCGGTTGTTCGCGCGCGATCAAACCTCTCGCGGCCGTCTATGTAAACGGGAGAACCGCCCTTGGCGGTGGAAAGCGGCTGCGGCGGACTCAGCCGCCGTGGATGCGCTCGTAATCGGCGGTGATTTCCGGATCGTCGGGGGCGAGCTCATGGGCGCGGGCGTAAAGCTGGGCGGCCTCCTCGTCGCGGCCGAGCTGCTCCAGCGCCGCGGCGCGCGAATGGACGATGGGGCCTGACTCCGGCTCCGCCTCCACCGCCGCATCGCAGATCTGCAGCCCGTCAGAAGCGCGGCCCGCCTGCACCAGCGCCCAGCACAGGGCGTTGAGGGCGCCGCCGTCCTCCGGTGCGATGGACACCGCTTCGCGGCCATCAGAGACGGCCTGGTCGTCCAGACCCATCTCGACAAAGGCGGCTGACCGCCCGATCCAGGCCGACAGATATTCCGGATCGGTCCGCAGGGCGGCGTCGAAGGCCGCAACGGCCTCCTCGGGACGGTCGAGTTCGAGATAGGCCGACCCGGCCAGAAGCCGGGTGAAGGCGTCGTCCGGCGCCGCGCGCAGCGCACGGTCAATGTCTTCCAGCGCCTCCTGCGCCCGGTCGAGCTGCATGTAGGCGACCGCCCGGTTGCGGCGTATCAGGGGATTGTTCCCATCGCCGCCATTGCTCTGAACCAGAGCGAAGACCTGATTGTAGCTCAGGAGCGCCGCTTCGCCTTCGCCAAGGGCCAGCTGCGCGGCGCCGAGCCGGGCGCGCAGCTCGGCCTCCACCGGCCAGTCGTAGAGCTGCTCGGAGAGGCAGGCCTCGAACGCGGTGACGGCGGTCTCGGGTTCGCCCGCCTCCAGCGCACCATAGCCGTCGGGGCACAGGCGCTGGGGCTGGGCGTGCGCCGGGCCACCAAGGGCGAGCGCGGCGAGACCGGCGAGGGCGGCGAGGCGAACAAGGATGCGGGCAAGCGCCATGACGGGCTCCAGGCGGTGGATCGGATGACTAACGATGGTGCGTCGCACCGCTTTCGGCAATCGTGCGAACCGCGAGAGGGTTCCCGAAACGAAAAAGGCGGGCGCATATGCGCCCGCCTTTCGCCGGATCCACCGCGGTCTTATTGTCGTCGCCGCAACTGATCTATCTGTTCTTTAAGCCGGAGTTTTCGTTTTTTGAGGCTGGCGACTTGAAGCGTGTCTGAAGCGGGCGATTTCATCGCGTCTGAGATTTGAACATCCAGGGCCTGGTGACGGGCGTCCAGCTCACGAATGCGTGCTTCAGCGGCCATATATGCCTCCCTTGTTGAATGGGACTAGAATTGAACCACTACTTTCGGGCGCCTGTAAATTCACAAAACGATCCGGAGCACGGACTATTTTGACGTATCGTCAACAAGATATGAGAGAAGCGATTGAACCGGCTCGGCTAATTGTCGGGGTGTCGGGAGCGTCAGGCTCTGTGTATGCGCTGCGCGTCCTGGACGCGCTGGCCGAGCTGGGCGTGGAACGCCACCTGGTGGCGTCGAAAGCCGCGGAGATGACCCTGTCCTATGAGACCGGGCTGAAACCGTCAGAGCTCTCCAGCCGCGCCGAATTCGCCTATAAGATGCCCGATGTGGGCGCGCCCATCGCGTCGGGCAGCTTTCGCACGCTGGGCATGCTGGTGGCGCCATGTTCGGTGCGCACCATGAGCGAGATCGCCACAGGGGTGACCGGCTCGCTGCTCACCCGCGCCGCCGATGTCTGCCTTAAGGAGCGCCGGCGCCTGGTGCTGATGGTGCGCGAGACGCCGTTCCATCTGGGCCACTTACGCACCATGACCCAGCTCACCGAGATGGGGGCGATCATCATGCCGCCCTTGCCGGCTTTCTACGCCCGCCCGAAGAGCCTCGAGGAGATGGTGGATCAGAGCGTGGGACGCGCGCTGGATCTGTTCGGGCTGGACTGGAGGCCGACGCGGCGCTGGGGCGAGGATCTGGAGCTGGGCCGGCGTCCCGGCGCGGCGCGCGGCGCCAGGCGCGAGCGTAACGAATGACCCCGCCCGCGCGCACCGACACCGCCGAGCGCGGCGCCAAGCCCGGCTTCTGGAGCTTCTCCACCGCGCTCTATTCGCGCCCCGGCGTGAAGGAGGCATGCCTGGCGCTGCAGGAGGCGGGCCTGGATGTGAACATCGCGCTGTGGATCGTATGGACGGTGATCACCGGCCGCGATCCCGGCGCCGCGCTGGGCCAGGCGATCGAGCTGGGCGCCCTGTGGCGCGCCCGCGTCGTTCAGCCCCTGCGTGAGGCGCGCGACGGGCTTAAGCCGGCGCCGGACTTCATCGTGCCGGACGCCGCTGCGACATTTCGCAAACAGGTGCTCGCGGCGGAGCTGGAGGGTGAACGCCTCCAGCAACTGGCGCTGGCGGGCCTGGCTCCAGCCTGTCCGCCGCTTTCCGGCGGCGACGTGCCCAGCCTGTGCCGCAGCCGTCTGGACGTGTACGCGGCCCGGTGCGGGCCGGACGCGCCGGTGGGCGGCTTTATCGAGACCGTTTTCTCGGCGGTGGAAAACGTGTAATATCCCTGTCTCAAAGCTGGTCATGTGCGCCGTCACGACGCGCAGGCGGCTCGTATATTTGAATCTGATATCGTGCGCGCTCTTCCGCCTCTGACGGCGAGGCGGCGAGCGCTGCAGACGGTTGGAGGCGAACCGGCCCATGGACGGTCAATTCGACGAAACGGCGCTGAAGCGCCGCCTGGACGAACTGCAGCGCGAGCACCGCTCCCTCGACGATGAGGTCGGCGCCCTGACCATGTGCGGCGTCGTCGATCAGCTCAAGGTGATGCGCCTGAAGCGGCGCAAGCTGGTCCTGAAGGATCAGATCTTCCGCCTGGAAGACATGCTCAACCCCGACATCATCGCGTAGATTCGCTTGGCTGGCCTTGGCGTGCACCGTTAGCCCAGCTGGGAGGACACGATTGCGCAAACCGCCCTGACCATTTCGGCCTCGGGAAGGATGCGCTGGCGCGCTGGTCCGTCGCCAAGTCCGGCGCGGCCCGGGGCTGCGAATGCGGTCTCGGTGAGCGGCAGGTGGACGAAGACGATCCGGGCCGCGCCAAACCGCCTCAGCGCATGGAAGTAAGCAAAATTGCAGACATAGCCGCCGGCGTCCCGGCTGATTTCATAGTCGACGCCTGAGGTCTGCAACGCCTTGAACAGGGCGGGCAGATCGGCGGTGGTTTCCAGAGTGTCCGGTGCGCCCGGCTCGATCACGCCGGCCTCCCAGAACTTGCCTGACGCATCTGGGCGTCCGGGGGCGATTTCATTGCTGGCCAGAAGCTCGATGCGCACCCTGTTCGCCGCCGCTGCGAGGCCGGTCATCACCACCACGTCAGGCCGTTCGCGCGCCGCCGCTTCCAGAGCGCCGGGCACGGCGTCGTACCGCGTGCTCAGCACCAGGGTCCGCGTCCGGTCCGGCGCTGCGGCCTTGATGATGATGGCTTCAGTGGGATTGACCGGCGCGCCGGGAAACGGGCCGAAGGCGGTCAGAAGCGCAACGGACACTTATGCGGCGCGTATTTTGCGCGCGTACATGGCCTTGTCGGCTTCGGCCATGGCCGTCTCCACGGCGAGGCCCCGCTCCAGCGTGCGCACGCCCCAGGCCGCGCCCAGGCGCAGCTCTTCACCCTCGTGTTGGATTGGCGTTTCAGCGATGGCCTGAGCGAGCTCGGCCGCCTTGTGCTCGGCGGCGGGGGCGGCGGTCAGAGTGAGAACGACGCCGAATTCATCGCCGCCCAGACGGCCCACGGCGTCGGTTTCGCGCACATGGGCGACCAGCAGCTCGGCGACTTTCTCAAGCGCCGCATCGCCCGCGGCGTGGCCGTGGGTGTCGTTGATCTGCTTGAAACCGTTGAGGTCGAAATACACCAGCGCGCTCGGCGCATCGTGACGTTCGGCCAGCGCCAGGGCTTTGGAAACCTCGCGCAGGAAGGCGCGGCGATTGAGCACGGGCAGGAAGACGTCGCGGTCGGCCAGGGTCTCAAGATCGCGGATTTTCGCGCGCAGGGATTCGGTCTCCCGGCGCATCTGATCCACCTCGCCCATGAGGGTCAGCAGGGCGCGCTGCACGTTCGGCGTCAGTTCCGATTCCGGCACGCCCATGATGGAGGCGGTGTCACGCGGGGCGCTCGCCTGCGACGCGGCGGAGGCTGCGCCCGCGTCTTTTGCGCGTCCGGCCGGCTCACGCCGTGCCGTCGCGCCGACCGGTTCGCCGGGCCGAATGCGCATGAGGCGTCTCCTTCGCCATGGTGAACGCTCCGCTAACCATGGCGTGCGGGGGTTAAAGAAGGGTTCAGGCCGGCGGCGTGCGCCCGGACCTGTCTGGCGGGGCGGGGGCGCGGTTGCAAAGGCCGGCGCGAACACCGCTTTTTCTTGACGGCGCGCCCGCCGCGCGTAATGTGCCGCGCTTTCCAGCGCCGGAAGGGTTCGATACCCATGGCTGAAAGCGCCAACCTCATCGCCGCCGAGCCCATCGCCATCGTCATGGGCTCCAGGTCCGACTGGCCCACCATGAAGCACGCCGCCGATCTGCTTGATCAGCTCGGCGCGGGCTATGAGGCGCGTGTGGTGAGCGCCCACCGCACGCCCGACCGGCTGGTGGAGTTCTCCAAGGCCGCCGCGAATCGCGGCGTGCAGGTGATCATCGCCGGCGCCGGCGGCGCGGCGCACCTGCCGGGCATGGTCGCCTCCATGACCCATCTGCCCGTGCTGGGCGTACCGGTGCAGTCAAAGGCGCTTTCCGGCCTCGACAGCCTTCTCTCCATCGTCCAGATGCCCGGCGGGGTTCCGGTGGGCACGCTGGCCATCGGCGAGGCCGGGGCGAAGAACGCGGCGATCCTGGCGGCCTCCATCCTCGGGCTGGCCGATCCGGCGCTGATGGGGCGGCTGAAAGCCTATCGCGCCTCGCTCACGGATTCCGTACCCGACACCGTCGAGGACTAGATGACCCGCCTCACGCCCTGCTCGCGCATCGGCATTCTGGGCGGCGGACAGCTGGGGCGCATGCTGGCGCTCGCCGGCGCGCGCCTGGGTCTCGACGTGGTGATATTTGATCCCGAGCCCGACTGCCCCGCGAGCCGGGTCGCGGCTGAAACCATCACCGCCGATTATGACGATCTCGCCGCCGTGGCGCGGTTTGCAAAAAGCGTCGACGCGGTCACCTACGAATTTGAAAACGTGCCGGTGGAGACCGCCCTTGAGGCGGCCAGGTACGCGCCCCTGCGGCCCGGCGCCAACGCGCTGGAGGCGGCGCAGGACCGGCTCACCGAAAAGACCTTCCTTAATGATCACGGCGCGCCCACCGTGGCGTTTCGCGCCGTCGACACCGCTGCAGACGCCCGCGCCGCGGCCCTGGCGCTGGGCGTGCCCTGCATCCTGAAGACGCGGCGCTTTGGTTATGACGGCAAGGGCCAGCAGGTGGTGCGCCGCGTGGAAGACGCCGAAGCCGCCTTTGAGGCCATCGGCGCGCGCGCCGCGATCCTGGAGGCCTTCGCCCCGTTCGAGCGGGAGCTCTCTATCCTCGCCGCCCGGTCGGTGGACGGCGCGATCGAAGCGTTTCCCTTGAGCGAGAACCGGCACGCCGACGCCATCCTGCGTGAGACGATCGCGCCGGCCGAAGCCGACGACTCGGTGCGCGCCGAGGCGCTGCGCATCGTGACGGCGCTCTTGGAGGCGCTCGATTATGTGGGCGTGCTGGCGGTGGAGCTGTTCGCGCTGGAGGACGGCCGGCTTCTGGTCAACGAGATCGCACCGCGCGTGCACAATACCGGTCACTGGACCCAGGACGCATGCCTCACCGATCAGTTCGAGCAGCACATGCGCGCGGTGGCCGGCTGGCCGCTGGGCGATCCAGCGCCCCTGGCGCCGGCGCGCATGATCAATCTGATCGGGTCGGACGCCGACGACTGGGAGCGCTGGCTCACCGAGCCGGGCGCGGTGCTCCATCTCTACGCCAAACGCGAGACGCGCGACGGCCGCAAGATGGGCCATGTGAACATTGTCGAGCGCGGTTAGGGCGATCTTCAGCGCGCGGGCGCCAGCTCTGCGGCGCCGAAGACACCGGCCTTGGGGTCTGCAGCATTTTACAAAACTGAAGCCGACGCGCCGCTTTGGGTGTGCGATCTCGGCTATCACTTAAGCATCTGGCGTAGATGAACCTTTGAGCGAAAGATCAAAAAATGCTGCACCCGGTTTGCTGCAGCATTTTCTGCTGTAAACCGCCTTCGCCTTGCGTCTCAATGCTGCAGCAAACCGGCGGGTCTACAGCTTCCAGCCGGTATGGATCGCGGCGATCCCGCCGGAGAGATTGTCCACCTTCACCTGTTTGAACCCGGCCTCTTCCAGCTCGGCGGCGAACGCCGACTGGTGCGGGAAGCGGCGGATGGACTCCACCAGATACTGATAGCTGTCGCGATCCTGGGCGATCTTCTCCCCGAGCACCGGGATCGCGTTGAACGACCAGGCGTCGTAGATCTTCTCCAACATGCGCGTGGTGGGCCGGGAGAATTCCAGGCACACGAACCGTCCGCCGCGCTTGAGCACCCGGCGCATTTCACCCAGCGCCTTCATGCGGTCGGTGACGTTGCGGATGCCGAAGCCGATGGTGACCGCGTCCGCGCTGGCGTCGTCGAAGGGCAGGGTCTCTGCGTTGGCGGTGACCCAGTCCAACCGGTCGCGCGCGCCGCGTTTCAGGCCGGCACGCAGCATCTGCTCATTGATGTCGGCGACCACAGCTTCGGCGAGATCGCCGCCGCGGCGCTTCTGCATGGCGTCGGCGCGGTCAAGAAAGTCGCGCGCCAGATCTCCGGTGCCGCCGGCCACGTCGATCAGGCGCGCGCCCGGGCGCGGCCCGGCCTTGGTGATGGCGATTTCCTTCCACACCCGGTGCACGCCCATGCTCATGAGATCATTCATGAGATCATAGCGGCGGGCGCTCGAATCGAAGACCTGGCGGACAAGGCCCTGCTTGTCCTGGCGGGCGACGTCCTTGAAGCCGAAGGAGACGGTGTCTTTGCTCATGGGCGCGAAGTTAGAGCGAGCGGCGCGCGAGCGCCAGCCTCCAGGGTGCGGCGCGCTTACGCATCGATGATCCGGCAATCGCGGTCCGGATCACCGGGCAGGGACAAGACCGCCGCTTCACCCATGGCCGTAAAGGCCAGAGCGCGCTCATTGGGCGCTTCGTAGCGCACGCCGGTTTCTGCATGGACGCGGATCAGGTCGTAGGTGGCGCTGTCCGCCACGATGCGCGCGTTGTCGCGCAGGAACCGCGCCTCCACACGGGTCTCGTCGCACGAGAAGGTCAGGACCTCGGTGTCGGCGAACGGGTCGGCGGAGCCGGGGGCGGGGTCGCTTGTGTTGTCACCGCAGGCGGTGAGGGCGAGGGCGGACACAATAGCGAGAGCGGCGGAGGACTTGGAGATGCGCATGCGAAGGGCCTTCTCTGACGGGAGCTCGGTCCATAACTCCCGATCACGCCTGCGGGTTCACCGCCTCGACCCGGTCGCGTCCGGTGACATAGGTGAAGATGGAGAACCCGGCGGTCTCGCGCCAGCTTCCCGCCTGCCCGTAGAACGCCAGCATCACGTCGTCTCCGGTCGGCGCGAAGGCGGCGATGCGAAACGCGCAAGCTTCGGCCAGCGTCATCGCGCCCACCGCCCGCGCCGGATCGTCCATGGCGCACAGAAGCTTCACATCGGCCCGGCCCTGGGCGAGCCGGTCTGCGGCGCCGGACAGGGCCCGCCATCCGCCACGCCAGGGACATTCGGCGATAAGTGTCTGGGCCAGCAGCGCGGCGCCGTCTTCGGCGTAGATCCGCCAGGCGATGTCATAGAGCGGATGCGCCGCAGCCAGGACGGGCCCGTCCTTGAGCATGGTGGGAAAGCGCCAGCGCGCCGCCACGGCGTGGCAGCGCGCGTGATCGGGGTCCAGCCTGTCGGCGATGGCGTCGCGCAGCTCGCGCGCGATCTGGTCGGTCCAGGGATGATCGTCGGCGTCATAGAGGGCGGGATGATCCGCGCCGGCGCGGCGCTCGGCCGTGGCGTGCAAGGCGCGCACGGCGAGACCGGCCGCCATTTCGGCGCCCTTCGGGCTCGCGCCGTCGCGCGCCATCGCTAGAGTTCCCCTCGAACCGAGATCATGGGGGAAGGGTGATGCCTGAATTGCCGGAAGTCGAGACCGTGCGCCGGGGTTTGCAACCGGCCATGGCCGGGCGTCGCATTTTGGCCGCACGGGCGAACCGGCCCGATCTCCGGTTTCCACTCCCGGACGGATTCGAGGCCCGGCTCACCGGCACGAAGGTCGAGCGCATGGACCGGCGGGCGAAATATCTGCTGGCGCGGCTGGGCTCCGGCGAGACGCTGCTTATGCATCTGGGCATGTCCGGCCGGTTTTCCATTGAAGCCGAGGATGTGAAGCGCCAGCCCGGTGATTTCGTCTACGCGCCGGGGGCCAACCCCAAGCACGACCATGTCGTCTTCCAGATGGAGGGCGGGGTCCAGGTTACCTATAACGATCCGCGCCGGTTTGGATTCATGGATCTGTTCGCCACTGCGGACGAGGGCGCCAACGCCTACCTCCGGGATCTGGGGCCGGAGCCGGACTCCAACGGGTTTTCCTCGGCCGCGCTCGGCGAGGCTTTCGCGGGCCGCAAGAGCCCGGTGAAGGCCGGCCTGCTCGATCAGAGCGTGGTGGCGGGGCTGGGCAATATCTATGTCTGCGAAGCGCTTTGGCGCGCCCGGATCTCCCCGCGGCGGCTATGCAGCTCCATCCCCGGCGCGCGGGCCGGGCGGCTGGCGCCGGCGGTGCGCAGCGTTATCGCCGAAGCCATCGAGGCGGGCGGATCCACCCTGCGCGACTATGCGGGAGCGGACGGCGCCATGGGCTATTTCCAGCACAGCTTCGACGCCTATGGCCGCGAGGGCGAGCCTTGCAAACGCGGTGACGGCGGTGTGATCACCCGCATCGTCCAGTCGGCGCGCTCCACCTTCTTCTGCCCGAAATGCCAGCGGTGACAGACTCTTAGATGAAGTATGAAACTTTGTACATACTTATCTTATTGTTGTAGCCTCGCAATAAATAGCTGGATATAACCATAGCGCTCGCCAGGAGAGGCGCGGGTCTATGAGGTTGCGGCATAACTGATTTCACCCGTGTAATCACCAACGGCGAGGCTGCGCTCCCCGCGGCGGCCATCAAACGATCACATCCATCCGGTGCAACAAGCCGGGCCTGACCGCATCTGAACTCACAGAGCTGTTCGACACATGAGGGACACCATGAAGAAAATTCTTAAATCCACCGCCGCGCTTGGCGCCGCGCTTCTGGCCGGCCTGAGCCTCGCCGGCGCCGCGACCGCCCAGACCGACTACGCCGCCATCGAGGCGAGCCCGGCCCTGTGGTCGATCTCCGACGAAGACTCCACCGTCTATCTGTTCGGCACGGTTCACATCCTGCCGCCGGAGCTGACCTGGCGCACCCCGGCTGTGGACGCGGCTCTGGAAGGCGCCGAGATCGTCTATTTCGAGGCCGACGCCCTCTCGCCGGAAGCGCAGGCGCAGACCCAGGCCCTGATCCCGCAGCTTGGCCTTAACGAGCCCGGCGTGACGCTCAGCTCCCTTATCAGCGACGAAGCCAAGGCGCACATGGCGACCATCGCTGAACGGATCGGCGCGCCGGCCGACGTCCTCGCTGCTCAGATGGATCCGCTCAAGCCCTGGCTGGCGAGTCTCTCCCTCGCAGTGCTGCAGATTCAGGCTGGCGGCTACGATCCCGCCTCTGGCGTTGAATCCAAGCTCACCGCGGACGCCCGGGAGGCCGGCAAGGCGTTCGGGTATTTTGAAACCGTGGAGGAGCAGCTGCGCTTCTTCGCAGATATGCCCATGGAGACCCAGATCGCCGATTTCGAAGTCGGGATCGCCCAGATGGTTGAGGATCCCGACATGCTCACCGAGCTGGTCCAGGCCTGGGCCGCCGGCAACATGGAGACGCTGGACCGGGTGTTCAACGAAGACATGCGCGAGGCTTCGGCCGACCTCTACCAGACCCTGATCGTGCAGCGGAACCAGAACTGGATCCCGCAGATCGAGGCGGCGCTGGCGTCTGATCAGGACGCCTTCGTGGCGGTCGGCGCCGGCCACATGCCGGGCGAGAGCGGTGTGATCGCGCTTCTGGAGGCCAATGGCCACGCGGTCACCCGCCGCTAGCATGATCCGCGCCTGAACGGGCCCGCGCCGGGGTGTCGACCCCGGCGCGGGCTTCGTGTATAGCGGCGCGCGTTTTGTCGTTTCCCAGCGCGCGTCCCGGCTCATCAAGGCGCGCCCCAGACCGCTTGGAGGGCCGCATGGCCTACAACACCATCCAGACCAAGACCGAAGGGCGCGTCGGCGTCATCACCCTGGACCGTCCGGCTGCGCTGAACGCGCTGTGCGACGAACTCACCACCGAGCTCACCGCCGCGCTCGCCGCGTTCGAAAAGGACGAGGAGATCGGCTGTGTGGTGCTGACCGGTTCGGCAAAGGCCTTCGCGGCCGGCGCCGACATCAAAGAGCTTCAGGAAAAGGACTTCATCTCGCTCTACAAGCACGATCCGTTCGCGGAGACGTGGGAGAGCGTGGCGCGGTTTCGCAAGCCGATCATCGCCGCGGTGTCCGGCTACGCCCTGGGCGGCGGTTGTGAGATCGCCATGATGTGCGATTTCATCATCGCCGCCGAGACCGCCAAGTTCGGTCAGCCTGAAATCAATCTGGGCGTCATGCCCGGCGCCGGCGGCACCCAGCGTCTGCCGCGCGCGGTGGGCAAGGCCAAGGCCATGGACATGTGCCTGACCGGGCGCATGATGGGGGCCGAAGAGGCCGAGCGCGCCGGGCTTGTGAGCCGGGTCGTGCCCGCAGACGAGCTGATGGACACCGCCATGGAGGCGGCGTCCTCCATCGCCTCGAAATCGCTTCCCATCGCCATGATGGCCAAGGAGTCCATCAACATGGCGTTCGAGATGGGCCTGACCGAAGGGGTGCGCTTTGAGCGCCGCGTTTTCCAGTCCCAGTTCGCCACCGAAGACCAGAGCGAGGGCATGGCCGCTTTCGCTGATAAAAGAGCGGCGCATTTCAAGCATCGCTAGGCCGTTTCAGCCGATCGCGGTTGACGCCCCGGCCGCCGGGAGCTATACGCCGCGCCTTATCGAATTTTCCAGCCAGCGCCATGTCGGGCCGCCGGCGTGAACGAGAGAGCTTGAAGACACATGGCGAATACTCGCTCGGCGAAGAAAATGGCGCGCAAAATCGAGCGCCGCACCGCACTCAACAAGGGCCGCCGCACCCGCATGCGCACTTACGTGCGCAAGCTCAACGAGGCGGTCGCTGCAGGCGACCAGGATCAGGCGCGCACGGCGCTGAAAACCGCCGAGTCCGAGGTGATGAAAGCGGTGTCCAAAGGGGTCATCCACAAGAACACCGGATCCCGGACGGTTTCGCGCCTCTCCGCGCGGGTCAAGTCGATGACGGCTCAGTAAAATTTTATCCCGAAACGGATAAAAAGTTGGAACGCCCGCAGCGCCCGCTGCGGGCGTTTTTTATTGTCGTGCGCCAATTGGACGTAAGTCTGAATTTCTTTACTATAAAGGCGATCTGAGCCATCCTGGCACAATGACGGCTTGCCGCTTTCGAGTCCGATTTCAGACCCGAGTTCAAGCGAAAATGTCGGTGATTTTTTTTTCATCGCGCAAACGCCCAAGCTGCTTCGTGAATCATTCTGTCAAGCTCTGATTCGGCGGTTTTGCGTGGTTAATGGTGTTGATTCGCCTGAGTGCGGGAGTAACCTGTCCTCCTCGACGACAGCCATCACCACACGGACTTAAAAATCCATCGGGGCGCCGAGCGTATGCGTGTTCCGGTGTAGGATGACTGCGTTTAAAATCAGAGACTTGACCGCATCCTTAAGGCTGCGGCGAACCGTGAAGGTTGGGGTTCCATGGGGCATGATTATCGAGCATCAGCAGCGTTTCGCTATGAGGCCGGCGCCATGACCGGAGGTCAGACGGCCGTGGGGATCTGGCGCGACGTCCGCGCGACCCTGCGCAAGGAATTCGGCGATATCGTCTACGCCTCCGAGATTGCGCGCCTGCGAGTGATGGAAGACGAGGCGGGCCGCGTCTTCGTGATTTGTCCGAACGAGTTCAGCCGGTCCTGGATCGAGGATCAGCTCGGTGTAAGGCTGCGCGCCCTGTGGGCGTCGGCCGAAGCGTCGCCGCGCGACATCCTCATCGCCACCGAGCAGGGCATGGCCGCCGCGGTGCGGCGCGCCGAGCCGGCGACCACCGGCGCCGGGCGCAGCGAGCTGATCTCCCAGGCCTCGCCGTCTGCGCTCCACTCCGGGCCGTACGGCGCGCGCCCGGAGGCGCCTGCAGAGGCGAAGGAAGCCCGCTTCACCTTCGACACCTTCATGGTGGGCTCGGCCAACATCATGGCCGCCACCGCCGCCAAGGCTGTCGCCGGTGCGCGCACGCCGCCCTTCAACCCGGTCTTCTTTCACGGCGATTACGGCGTCGGCAAAACCCACCTGATGGCCGCGATCGCCCATGCGGTGGAGCTGGGCGAGTCCCGGCGCAAAGCGCTGTGCCTCACCGCCGAGGAATTCCTCAACGGCTTCCAGTCGGCCCTGCGCGCCAAGGACACCCGCCCGTTCAAGGAGCTGATGCGCGATTGCGACGTGCTGCTCATCGACGATGTGCACTTCATCGCCGGCAAGCCCGCGACCGAGCTGGAGTTCCTTCAGACGATCAATGCGCTCATGGCCGCCGACAAGCAGGTCGTGCTGGCCAGCTATTGCGCGCCCGGTGATCTCAACGTCTCTGATCGGCGGCTGAAGGATATTCTGTCGGGCGGCTTCCACTGCCCGCTCTCCGGGCCGGATCTGGATCTGCGCCGCAAGATCATCGACTGCAAGATCGCCCAGGCCCGCCGCCACTGCCCGGACCTTGAAGTGCCCGAGCAGGTGCGTGACTTCCTGGCCGCGCGCGTGACGAGCTCGGCGCGCGAGCTGGAAGGCGTGCTCAACAACATCATTGTGCGCACTGCGCTCCTGAACCGGCCGGTGACCCTGGAGACCGTTGAAGAGGCGCTCGGCGAGCTGCCTGTTCGCAGCGAGAAGCGCGTCACCGTCGATGACATCCAGAAAACGACGGCGAGCTATTTCGACATTGCGGTGGACGACATCCTGTCCAAGCGCCGCACCAAGACGGTGGTCCGCCCGCGCCATATCGCCATGTATCTGGCCAAGACCATGACCACGCGCTCGCTGCCCGATATCGGCCGGCGCTTTGGCGGACGCGACCATTCCACCGTGATCCATGCAGTGAACAAGGTCTCCTGCGCTCTGGCCACAGATGCGGCCCTGGCCGAGGACGTGGACGCTCTGCGGCGCCGTTTGCGCGGCTGATCGGCCCGAATTTCACCCCCTCTGACAGATCGGCCGCAAGAGACCCCTTCTTGCGGCCGATTTTTTTGGTTTAGAGTGTGGCGCTATTCGGATTCAAGCGATTCCCATTCGGTCGATTCGCTTCATTAAGGCAGGCAAAGGCGAGACCATGAAGCTCACCATCGAGCGCGCGACGCTGCTCAAGGCCCTCGGACACGTTCAGGCTGTCGTTGAACGGCGCAACACGATTCCCATCCTGTCCAACGTTCTGATCAACGCCGAAGGCGGCTTCGCCCGCTTCACCGCGACCGATCTCGATATGGAGATCGTGGAGGAGGCCGAGGCCAAGTCCGAACGCGACGGCGTCGTCACCGCCCCGGCCCACACGCTCTATGAAATCGCGCGCAAGCTGCCCGAAGGCAGCCAGGTGACGCTGGAGCTGTCCGGCGAAGATCCGCGGCTGGCGCTGTCGGCCGGGCGCTCGCGCTTCAACCTGCCGGTCCTGCCGCCGGGCGACTTCCCGGTGATGCCCAGCGAAGACCTGGCCGTGAGTTTCGCCGCGCCCGCCAGCGAGATCGCGCGCCTCATCGACAAGACCCGCTTCGCCGTCTCCACCGAGGAGACGCGCTATTATCTTAACGGCATTCATCTGCACGCCGCCGAGCGCGACGGCCGCAAGACCCTGCGCGCCGTGGCCACCGACGGCCACCGCCTGGCGCTGGCCGAGACGGATCTACCCGACGGCGCCGGCGCCATGCCGGCGGTGATCGTACCGCGCAAACCGATCCAGGAGCTGCGCCGCCTGCTCGAGGATATGGACGGCGATGTCGAGATCTCGGTGAGCGAGGGCAAGATCCGCTTCCAGCTGGGCGCTGCGGTCCTCACCTCGAAACTGATCGACGGGACGTTCCCCGACTATGAGCGGGTGATCCCGCGCGGAAATGACAAGATCATGCGGGTCGACCGGGCGCCGTTCGCCCAGGCCGTCGACCGCGTCGCCACCATCAGCCAGGAAAAATCGCGCTCGGTGAAGCTCGCGCTGGCTCAAGGCCAGCTCACCCTCACCGTGAACAACCCCGAAAGCGGAGCGGCGAGCGAGGAGCTCGCCGTCGACTATTCCAGCGACGAAATGGCGATCGGCTTCAACGCCCGCTATCTGCTGGACGTGGCCGGCCAGATCGAGGGCGATGAAGCGATCTTCGAATTCGCCGATTCCGGCTCGCCCACGCGAGTCACCGATTCTGGGGACAAGGACGCCGAATACGTGCTGATGCCGCTTCGGGTGTGAGCCAAGATACGGCTTCCAACCCCGCGCCGGACACGCCGGCGGTCACACGGCTGAAGCTCACCGGCTTTCGCAATTACGCGCACCTGGACCTTCAGCTCGATGCGCGTCCGGTGACGCTGTTCGGCCCCAACGGGGCGGGCAAGACCAACCTGGTTGAAGCGGTGAGCTTTCTCGGGCCGGGGCGCGGCGTGCGCGCTGCAGGTTCAGAGGCTGTACGCATGAAGACCGCCGACGGCCCGGCGCCGATCTGGGCGGTCTACGCCGAGGCGATGACGCGCGAAGGTGCGGTGAGTCTCGCCACCGGCTCTGACCCCGCCGAGCCCTCGCGGCGAAAGACCCGTCTCGACGGCGCCGCGGCGACGCAGACCGAGCTGGCGCGCGTCTTCCCCCTGGTCTGGCTCACCCCGCGCGAAGACCGGCTGTGGGCCGGGCCGCGCGCCGACAGGCTGAAATTTTTCGATCGTCTGGTTCTCGCCGGTGCGCCCGATCATGCGGGCGAAGCCTCGGCCTATGACAAGGCCCAAAAGGAGCGTCAGCGCCTGCTTGATCGGATGGAGGATGGCGGGCGCGCCGATCCGGTCTGGCTGGACGCGCTGGAATCGGAAATGGCCCAGCGCGGGGTCGCGGTGGCCGCGGCGCGTCTGGACGCTCTGGCCCGCCTGCAGGCGGAGATCGACGCGCGGGCCGAGAGCGCTTTTCCCAAGGCCGATCTGGAGCTGGAAGGCGTGGTCGAGGTGCGCCTGGCCGGCGGGATGAAGGCCGGCGAGGCTGAGGACTGGTTCCAGGACTCGTTGAAACAGGCGCGCCGCCGCGACGGCGCCGCCGGGCGCGCGCTCACCGGCCCTCACCGCACCGAGCTGGCCGCGCGCCATCGCGAGAAGGACCAGGCGGCCGTGGATTGCTCCACCGGCGAGCAGAAGGCGCTGGTTCTGGGCCTCGCGCTGGCCCAGGCCGGCGCGGTGAAGCGCAGCCTCGGCGCCGCGCCGGTGCTGATCCTGGATGAAGCCTGCGCCCATCTAGACGCCGCCCGGCGCGCCGGCCTCGCCGAGGCGATCCTGGCGCTGGAGACCCAGGCCTGGCTCACCGGCGTGGAGCCGGTGCTGTTTGAACCCTTCGGGAACCGCGCCCAACGCATCGCGGTGGTGGAGGGCACGGCGCGGCCCATGGAGTAGGGTCGATGCTGCGACCATCCGCCCTCTCCTGCCTGGTGGCGGGCTTTGACGGCTATCTCGCCACCGGCAAGGCCCTTCACTCTGTTCCTGTCTAGGCCTCCGGCTCCGATATGCTCTTACGCTTCAGGCTCGCCAGACTCGCGCGCAGCACGGCGGGCGGGGCGGGTTTCTCCAGCACCGCAAGGCCTGATCGCGCGGCTTCAACTCGCGCCGCTTCGCTGCGTTCGGCCGTGACGAGGAGGCCGGGCGGCCGTGCGCCCCAGTGTTCGCACAGGGCTTCATAGACCGCAGGCCCGGTATCGCCGTGCTCCAGCTGATAGTCGAGCAGGACCGCATCGGGCGCCGCGCCGTTGAAGGCGCGCGTGGCGCCGTCCTTGTCCTTGGCGCCGCGCGCATCACAGCCCCAGCGCTGGAGCAGCGCGACCAGGGCGTCCACGACGGGCGGCTCGTCGTCCAGACACAGGACTTTGAGCCCGTCCAGCGAGGCGGCTTTCCGGCGCTGGGGCTTGCCCGCGCCGGGCTGGGCCGTGGCGCGCGGCAGGCGCACCTCGAAGGTGGAGCCCACGCCGACCTCGCTTTCCAGCGTCAGCTTGTGGCCCAGCGATTTGCAGATGCGGTCCACCACCGCCAGACCGAGGCCCAGCCCGCGATCCTCGCTGGTGGCCATGGCGCCGCGCTCGAACTCGCGAAAGATCGCCTTGCGCCGTGCTTCGGGTACGCCGGGCCCGGTGTCGATCACCTGAAGGCGCACCTCCTTGCCCGAGCGGCGCGCGCCCACCAGAACCGCGCCGGACTGGGTGTAGCGCACCGCGTTGGAGACCAGATTCTGGATCACGCTGGTCATAAGGCCGCGGTCTGACCATACGGCCAGACGGCAGGGCAGGGCCTTGAGGGTCAGGCCCTTGGCGGCCGCGGCGGGCGCGAACTGGGCGGCGGTCTCCTCGATCAGCTCGCCCAGGGAAAACACCGTGGGCCGCGGCGTCACGCCGCCGGCGTCAAAACGGGAGATGTCCAGCAGCGCCCGCAACAGCGTATCGGCGTGGTCGATGGCGCGCTCAATGCGCAGGGCCATGGTGCGGGCTTCGCCCGGCGCGTCTGCCAGCTCGGCCTCCAGCGCGCCGGCGAACAGGCGCGCCGCGGACAGAGGCTGCAGGAGGTCGTGGCTGGCCGCGGCCAGGAAGCGCGTCTTGGACAGGGTCGCCGCCTCGGCGGTGCGCCGGGCCTGCTCCAGATCGCGGGCGAGCACGAGACGCGCCTCGCTTTCTTCCTTCAGCGCGGCGGTGCGTTCATCGACACGGGTCTCCAGCGTCTCATAGGCGCGCTTCAGAGCGTCCTCGGCCTCGCGCCGGGCTGTATTGTCCTGATAGACGCCAAAGAAGCCGACCACTTCGCCGTCTTCAAAGCGCGGCTGATAGACGACCTGCCAGGATCGCCGCAGCACTTCGTCCTTCGCGCGCTGAATGTCGAAGACCTGGCGCTCGCCGTTCAGCGCCGCCTCCATGTGGGGGCGCCGCAGGGCGTGTTCTTCCGGGCTCATATAGGCGGACATGGGCTTGCCGATGGCGCGCTCGTCCAGGCCGAAGAAATCAAGATAGCCCTGATTGGCGAAGCGCAGGCGCTGATCGCGGTCGGCGTAGGAGAGCAGCGCCGGCAGATTGTCGGTGTAAAACCGGATCGAGCGCTCGCTCTCCTCCAACCGGTCATGGCTGGTGCGCAGCTTCTCCGCAGTTTCGTCGATCAGCGTGACCACTTCGCCGGCGCTGACGCGCGCGCCGCTGACAACGCGCGTGATCAGGATCCGGGCCGACGCCGCACCCACCGTCCGGGCCAGGCGCGCTTCGGCCAGGGTGGTCACCGCGCCGGTCGGCGCGTCCCCGGAGCGCAAGGGCCGGCCCACCCCTGCGGCGATTTCGTCCATCGCCTCGCGCGCGCCGGGCTCGCCCAGAACATGGGCCAGAACGGTCTCTATATCGCCGATGCGCGCGCCAGGCGGCGACGGCTCCACCGCCCGCCCGCCCCCGGTGAAGGCGTCCGCCTGCAGCCGGTCTACAAGGCCGGTCTCGAAGAACGCCGCCGCCACGATGAAGGCCAGCGTGTTGCCCGTAAGGCTGACCAGCGCTGCGAACGCGAAGGGATCGACGCCCACCGGCGCCGGCGGGGTCGCCCCGGCATAGCTGGGCGCCAGGATCATCACGAACCAGAGCGCAAGGCCCGTTCCCATGCCCGCCAGCGCGCCGGCGCGGTTCGCCCGGCGCCAGAACAGGCCGAACAGAAGCGCGGGTGCAAGCTGGGCGGCGCCGGCGAACGCCACAAGCCCGATGCCGGCCAGCGCCACCTCGGTGCTCATGCCCAGCTGGAACAGGAAGGCCGCGCCCACCAGCAAACCCACCGCCAGCCGGCGCCAGACAAGAAGCCCGCCGGCGAAGCGGCCGGCTGCGGCGGCGTTGGCGCGCAAGAGGAGCGGGGCGGCGATGTCGTTCACCAGCATGGTGGACATGGCCAGCGCCGCCACCGTCACCATGCCGGCCGCGGCGGAAAACCCGCCGATGAAGGCCAGCATCGCCAGCGCGTCCGCGCCCTGGGTGAGCGGCAGGGCGAGCACATAGGCGTCCGGATCGGCGCCGGGCAGAAGCGCGGCGCCCGCCAGCGCCACCGGCGGAGCGACGAGCGCGACGACGGTGAGATAGGCGGGAAAGGCCCAGCGTGACGGCGCGGCGTCCTCGGGCTTTCGCGCCTCCACCACGATCATGTGGAACTGGCGTGGCAGGGTAAGCGCGGCGAAGGCGGCCAGAAGCGTGAGCACGAGGAAGCGAAAATCGATCCCGGATTCAAACAGCGGCGAGGTGTCCAGCGCCGCTGCGCGCTGGGCGGCCGGCGCGGCGTTCCAGGCGGCGAGCGCGAAGGCGCCCACGGCAAGCATGGCGATCAGCTTGATCGCGCTCTCCAGCGCCACGGCGAGGACCAGGCCGCGATTGCCGGCGGCGGCGTCGGCTTTGCGCTGGCCGAAGAGGATCGCGAAGGCTGCGAACGCCACCGCCACAGGCAGGCCCCAGCTCGCCTCGCTCGCTTCGCCGGTTGTGACCAGCGCCAGGGTGGACGCCGCGCTTTTCAGCTGCAGGGCGATATAGGGGATGACCGCCAGCAGAAGGCCGCAGGCGGCAAGGGCGCCCACGGCGGAGGACTTGCCGTAGCGCGCGGAGAGAAAGTCGGCGATCGAGCCGGTGTCCTGCTCGCGCCCCAGCCTGACCAGCCGGCGCACGATGAAGAAGCCGAACACAAACAGGAGCGCGGGCCCGAGATAGATCGGCAGATAGTCCCAGCCCTGCCGCGCGGCCTCGCCCACCGCGCCGTAAAACGTCCAGCTGGTGCAATAGACCCCGAGGCTCAGCGCATAGAGCCACGCCCGCCGCCCAGGGCTTGAGTCGATGCGCCCCGCTCGTGCGTCGCCGTAAAACGCGACCGCGAACAGGAGCGCCACCCAGGCGACCAGCACGATAAGCGTAACGGTCAGGCCCAAACGCCCGCCTCCCCTTGTCAGCGCTTCTACGGCGCTTGCAGATCAGAGCCTAGCATGGCGCGTGCAACGCGTGCTTCGCAAATGCGCGGCGTCCGCTCTCCAGACAGAAATATCAGCGGTTCGGCCTCACATGCGTTTGGCGTCGGCGCGTTCCTGCATCTGGTGGGCGATGAGCGCGCCCAGCAAATTCATCCTCGGCCGCGTGGGCTTGCCGTCCGCCATGCGGATGATGTTGCGGTAGAAGAAGGCCAGCACCGCAAAACCGTTGGCGGCCTTCATGAGATCGTTCGGGGAGGTCGGGCCGAAATAGCCCGAGCCGAGCGTCAGGCTCTGCTCATAGGCGGGCAGGGCGTCGAGCCTGCCGTCCAGCAGCTGCGCCGAGGCATCGGGCAGGACGCAGAGCGGGCGCCCGACGCCGATGATCGCTACGCCGCTCTTCACGGCGTCCTCCATGGCGGCCTTGGAGCGAAAACCGCCGGTGACCATGACCGGCGTTTTCGCCGTCTCCATGACCTTCTCGGCATAGGCCATGAAATACGCCTCGCGGGCCTTCGTGCTGTCGCGCATCTCGCCCTCAAAGACGGGTTCGGCGCCTGCAATCCCCATCATTTTCGGCTGCTCGTAATTACCGCCGGAGATCTCCAGAAGGTCGATGCCTTCGGCGTCCAGCATGGCGACGACGCGCTTGCAGTCTTTAAAATCGAACCCGCCCTTCTGGAAGTCCGAGGAGTTCAGCTTCACGCTCAGCGCCTTGTCCGGACCGATGGCGGCGCGCACCGCGCGCACGGTTTCGATCAGGATGCGCGCGCGGTTCTCAAGGCTCCCGCCCCATCCGTCCGTGCGCTGATTAACAAGCGGATTGAGGAACTCGCTGATCAGATAGCCGTGGGCGGCATGGACCTGCACCCCGTCAAAGCCGGCCTCCACACACGTCTTCGCGGTGTGGGCGAACCGCGCGATGGTGTCGTCGATCTCGGCTTCGGTGAGGGCGCGGGGTTTCGCGAACACGCCGCCGGGCAGCTTCACCGCCACCGCGGACGGGCCCACTGGCTGCGGCGCGATCGTGGCCGGGCTCTGGCGGCCGGCGTGGGAGATCTGGGCGATGGCGACCGAGCCGCCGGATTTCGCTGCCGCAGCGTAGGCTTCAAGACCGGCCATGGAGGCGGCGTCCAGCGTATCGTCCACCACGATATTCGCCGGACGCTCGCGATAGCGTCCGTCCACCATGATGTTTCCGGTGAGGATCAATCCCGCGCCGCCCTCACTCCACAGCCTGTAGAGACGGGCGATCCGCACGCCGGCGCGCCCGCCGGTCTCGGCCAGGCCCTCTGTCATCGCCGCCTTGGCGAGTCGATTGGGGATTGAAATCCCGCACGGCAGGGTGAACGCTGACGACAGAACGGTCATGAAAGTGAGCTCCGATGCTCGAAACGGTCCAGAACAATGGCGGCCTTGGCGTGCGCCGCCTGATCGCCCGCTACATGGCGCGCCAGGCCGGACGCCTGACGCTGTCTCCTGATAATCCGCGCCAGGTCGCCCGTGCACGGATGAACAAATCCGGCGACCGGTTGCCCAGTGCGCCCGGCGTCACTGTAGACGAGATCGAGCTGGCCGGGCGACCGGCGCTGCGCTTCGTCCCGGAAAACCGGCGACCGGGCGCGATCCTGTTTTTCCACGGCGGCGGATATTCGCTCGGGTCGCCCCAGAGCCACAAGCCGCTCGTCTCGCGGCTGTCGGCCCTGTTCGGGCTGGAGGCGCTGTCGGTGGACTACCGCCTGGCGCCCGAACATGTCTGCCCCGACGGGGTCGAGGACGCCGAGGACGTGCTGCAGGTCGTACGCAAGCAGACCGAAGGCCCGCTCATCGTCTCTGGTGACAGCGCCGGCGGCGGGCTGACCCTGGCCGGCGTGATCCGCCACCGCGACGCCGGACGGCCCATGCCCGATGCGCTCTACCTGCTATCGCCCTGGACCGATCTGTCCCTGTCCGGTGACAGCGTCACGAGCCGGGCCCGCCATGATCCCATGCTCACGCCGACGGCGCTTCAGGCCGGAGCTGACCTCTATCTCGACGGCCGCGATCCGCGCGACCCGGACGCTTCGCCGCTTTTCGCCGACCTCAAGGGCCTGCCGCCGACCTTCATACAGGTGGGCAGGGATGAAATCCTGCTGGATGATTCCACCCGCCTCATGGCGCGGCTGGATGAGGCGGGCGTCGACGCCCACTGCGAGATCTGGAAGGGCATGTTCCATGATTTTCAGATGTTCGCGCCGCTCCTGAAGGAAGCCGACACCGCCATCGAGCGCGCCAAGGTCTGGCTCGAACCGCGGCTGGGGTGAGGGTACTAGCGCACTAGCTGAGCGCTAGCGCACCAGCCGCCAGTTGGCTTCGTCGTTCTTGTTCAGGGTCATGGCGAAGGCGGTGGCCAAGCCTGACCAGTTATTGGTGACCACGCCGTCTTCGGTCTTGTACCAGCTGGGGCAGTCGCCGGCCCATACGGTCTTGGAGAGCTTCTTCTGGAGCGTCTTGTTGAAGGCCTCTTCGGCCTCTGGCGTGACGTCCATCACCTTGATGCGCTCTGAGATCAGCCGGGCGATGCGTTTTGCGGCGTATTCGGCCTGGCGCTCCAGCATGAAGATGATGGAGTTGTGGCCCAGATTGGTGTTGGGCCCGTAGATCATGAACAGGTTGGGGAAACCCGACACCGCCACGCCGCGATAGGCGCGCGGGGTCCCCGCCCAGTGTTCTTTCAGCGTCTTTCCTTCCAGCCCCACCACGTCGAGGCTGGAGAGAAAGTCGGTGGCGTTAAAGCCGGTGGCGAAAATGATCGCGTCGGTGGGCACGCGCTGGCCGTCCGGGGTGAGGATCGCATCGGCTTCCAGCCGCGCCGCGCGCCGGGCGACGAGGCGGACATTCTTGCGCTGCAGCGTCTCCAGATAATCATTGGACAGGAGGATACGCTTGCAGCCCGGCGCGTAGTCCGGGGTCAGCATTTCGCGCAGGCCTTTGTCGGCGACGCGCCGCTTCAGCTGAGCCTTGAGGCGGCTGCGGGTATAGGCGCTGGCCAGCGAGTTGGAGAGGAAGGCGGGAAAGCGCGCCTCATGGATCAGATAGCTGACGCGCCGATAGAGCCGGTGCCACCAAGGCGCCTTGGCGAACAGCCATTGCTCCAGGGGCGTGAAGGCGCGGTCGGGTTTCTCGATCACCCAGTTGGGCGTGCGCTGGAACACCGTGACCGAGCGGGCGGTCTTTGCGATCTCGGGCAGTAGCTGCACCGCGCTGGCGGCGTTGCCGATGACGCTGACATGCTTGCCGGAAAAATCCACATCGCCGTCCCAGGCGCCGCTATGGACCATGGGCCCTTCAAAGCGCTCGAAATCCTTGATCGCCGGGATGTTCGGCTCGGCCAGCTGGCCCACCGCGCTGACCACGGCGCGCGCCGTCATCTGCGCCCCGTCTGAAAACCGCAGCGTCCAGCGCCCGGCGCCGGCGTCAAACGCCATGGCGGTGACGGTGCGCTTGAAGCGCAGATGCGGCCGCAAGCCCAGTTCGTCGGCGGCGCGTTCGAGATAGGCGAGGATCTCAGCTTGCGGCGAAAACTTCCGGCTCCAGTCGGGATTGAGGAAGAAGGAGAAGGAATAAAGATGGCTCGGCACGTCGCAGGCCGCGCCGGGATAGGAGTTGGCGCGCCACACCCCGCCCACGCCCTCGGCGCGGTCCAGGATCACAAAGTCCTCCACGCCTTCCGCTTTCAGGCGGTGACCCATGGCGAGGCCCGCAAAGCCCGCGCCGATCACGGCCACGGACACCTCTGCGCGAAGCTCGGTGTTGCGCGGTCCGACCGGCTGGTCCGGTCTAGGCGTCGTCCTTGGCATACATCTCGTCCACCAGCGCCTTGTTGCGGTCCACGACCACGTTGCGGCGCACTTTCAGGGTCGGCGTCAATTCTCCGTTCTCCACGCTTAAGGCATGGTCAAGAACCCTGAATTTGCGGACATTCTCCACCCGGGCATGGCGGGTGTTCACCTGATCCACATAGGCCTGGAGCGCGGCGGTGAGCGCCTCGCTCTCGCGGGCGGCCTCCGGCGACAGGTCTTGTTTCCTGGCGAAATCGGCCAGCCCGTCTTCGGACAGGGTGAGAAGGGCGGTGAGATAGGGCCGCGCATCGCCGACCACGACCGCGTGCTCGATCAGCGCCGCGTTCATCAAATCGGTTTCCAGATTGGCCGGCGTGATGTTCTTGCCGCCTGAGGTAATGATGATGTCCTTGATGCGCCCGGTGATGTAGACGAAGCCGTCCTCGTCCATGCGCACGATGTCGCCGGTCTTCATCCAGCCGTCGCGGGTGAAGGTGTTCTCGGTGGCTTCGTTGTTCTTCATGTAGCCGGCGAAGACATTGGGCCCGCGCACCTGCAGCTCGCCCTCTTCGGACAAGCGGCTTTCCATGTGCGGGATCATCTTGCCCACCGATCCGAAGCGCACGACGCCGGGCCGCGAGAAGGCGGTGGGGGCGCTGGTCTCCGACTGGCCATAGCCTTCATAGAGGATGAGATCGAGCCCGGCGAAGAACCAGAGGACTTCCGGCGAGATCGGCGCGGCGCCGGAGATCAGCATGCGCGCCTCGTCCATGCCCAGGGCCGCCTTGATTTTTGACAGCACCAGCGAATTGGCGAGGTTTTTCTGAACGCTCAGAAGCGGGCCAGGCGTCTTGCCGGCGAGCTTCACCTCGTGCCAGCGCCTTGCGGTCTTCATGGCCCAGGCGGCGAGCTTCGCCTTCGTGCCGGTGGCTTCGCCGATGCGCGCGCGCAGGGTCTCGTGCATCTTCTCCCAGACACGCGGCACGCCGAAGAACACGGTGGGCTTCACACTCTGCAGGTCTTCAGCCAGCATGTCCATGGAGCGCGCAAAGTGCAGCGTCGCGCCCGAGACCACGTGGTTGTGCACGCTCGACTGCTGCTCGGCCACGTGGGCGATGGGCAGGTAGGAGAGCGTCTTGTCGCCGATCTGCGAGCCGAACATGTCGACCAGCATCGCTGAGGACCAGGACAGATTGCCGTGGGTGAGCATCACCGCCTTGGGCGGGCCGGTGGTGCCGGAGGTGTAGATGAGCACGCCCACCGTCTCTTCCTCGATGGCGGTCATGCGCTGCGAGACGGCGTCGTCGAAATCGGGTTTGCCCAGCGCCAGGAACTGGCCCCAGGACAATACGTCGGGATGCTCGCCTGCCGGGCCTTCCATCACCACGATGGTTTCAAGCTTCGGGCATTCGGCTTTGAGCTGAAGCGCCTGCTCCACATGCTCGGCGGTCTCCACCAGGAAGACCGGCGCTTCGGAGTGCTGCAGGATATAGGCGATCTCCGGCGGCGCGCTGGTCCAGTAGACCCCGGCGGGGCGGGCGCGCGCGGCCATGGCGGCGATGGCCATGGTGGTCCATTCAGGCCGGTTATAGCCCAGGATCGCCACGCAATCGTCCGGCTGAACGCCCAGCGCCACCAGCGCGCGGGCGGCGCGGCGCGTGGTGTCGGCGTAATCCTTCCAGCTCGTGGCCACCCAGCCGGAGCCGTCATGAGTTTTATAAGCCGCCGCGTCCGGGCGGACGCGGGCCTGCTCGATGAGCCGGGCCGGTGTCGACGGAAAAAGCTTCGCTTCGCCGATCCTAGGCAGTTCGCTCGCGCGCGCCTCCATGGGTGTCCTCCCGCAATTTCATGATTTTGCGCGCCTCTTCAGGAGAGGCGATGTCCCGGCCCGCCTTGCGGGCGCAGTCGGCCAGGGCGTCGATGAGCTGACCGTTGCCGGTCGCCCGCTCGCCGCTCGGCAGGTAAAACGTATCCTCAAGCCCGGTGCGCAACATGCCGCCAAGCTCGGCGGTGCGCTGGTGCACCGGCCAGATCTCCTCACGCCCGATCAGGGTGGTCTGCCAGGGATCGCCCTCGCGCTTGTAGTCGAGCAAGAGCTCCAGAAGCCGGGCGTCCACCGGCATGCCCGACGCCACGCCCATGACGAAGTTGTAGTGAGCCGCCGGCGCCATGCCGTTCTCGATATACATGTTCACACAGCGCACGATGCCCACGTCGAAGCATTCAAACTCGGGGTGCGCGCCCACCGTGTTCATGGCGTCGATCATCGTCTGGATCTTCTCCACCGGATTATCGAACATCATGGGCGGCCAGGCCCAGGAGCCGTCGCGCTTGAGCTTGAGATAGTTCAGAGACCCGGCGTTGCAGGCCGCGACCTCGGGCTTCACCCGCTTGACCACCGCCACCGGGCCGGAGACGTCCGGGCCCACCGTGCCGGTGGTGGAGTTGATGATCACGCCAGGGCATTCGCTGCGGATCGCATCGACGATCTCGGCGGCCACGTCGGGGTCCCAGCTGGGGAAATGACCGTGATCCTCGTCCTGCATGCGATAGTGCACATGCATGACCGATGCGCCGGCGTCGAACGCCTCGCGCGCGCTTTTCGCCATCTGCTCCGGCGTCACCGGAACGGGATGGGTCTTCGGGTTGGTCAGCACGCCGTTCAGCGAGCAGGTGAGTACGGCCTTGGTCATGGGTTCTATCCTCGAAGGTCTAATCCTGAGCGGTTAAATCAAGTTCGATCAAGACGAATCCGCTCGCCGCCTGGGCGCCGGGCTCCGTATTCACCGCTTTCACCGTTCCGGCTGCCTCGGCGGTGAGGCGCATCTCCATCTTCATGGCCTCCATGACCGCAAGAACGTCGCCGGGGTTCACCACATCGCCGGGCTTCACATTCACCGCCGCCACCGCGCCGGAAACCGGGGCGGTGATCCTGGACGGATCCGCCGCCGCATCGCGATTGACCGGTGAGGGCTCTTTCACCTTCACCATGGCGCCGGGCAGGCCGATATGCAGCGCGCCGTCTTCGCACAGGGCGGCGGGCACGACGCGGGTGCGCCCGTCCTGGCGGATCTTCAGGGCGTTTTCGAACTGCTCCAGAACGGCGATCTCGCTGCGGTCCTCGCCGCGGGTGACGATGACGCCGCCGCCGTGAATCTGCTCCACCTGAACAGTGGCGGTTTCGCCGTCGGCTTCAAGATCGAGTTCAAATCGCCTCACCGAGCCGGAGCGCAGGACCGGGTCTCGCGTGTCGCAAAGCTGCGCGGCTGCAATGGCCCAGGCTTCAAACGGGATCTCGACCGGCGCGAACGGACCGGACTTCTCCTCGGCCCACTGGTCGAGATCGGCGGTCATGATCTCGCCGGCGCGAAAGCGCTCATCATCTATGAGGCGCAGCAGGAAATCACGATTGGTGGCGACGCCCAGAAGCGGCGCCGCGCGCAGATGATCGCGAAGGCTGTCCAGAGCGTCGTCGCGGGTGTCGCCCACCCCGATCAGCTTGGCGATCATGGCGTCGTAGTCCGTGCCGATGACATCGCCGGTCTCGACCCCTGAATCCACCCGCAGATCGGCGTTTTCAGGGTCATACCAGGCGATTCTACCCGATTGGGGCGCAAAGCCGTTCAGCGGATCTTCGGCGTAGAGCCGCAGCTCCACCGTATGGCCGTGCAGCGCAAGATCATCCTGCTCCAGGGGCAGGGCCTCGCCCGCGGCGAGGTCGAACTGGGCCTGCACCAGATTAAGGCCGGTGACTTCTTCTGTGACCGGATGCTCCACCTGGAGCCGGGTGTTCATTTCCAGGAAGTAGTAGGCGCCGTCTTCATCCAGCAGGAATTCCACCGTGCCGGCGCCGACATAGTTCACCGCCTTCGCCGCCGCGACCGCGTCCGCGCCCATGCGCGCGCGCAAATCGGCGTCGACCGCAGGCGAGGGCGCTTCCTCGATCACTTTCTGGCGGCGGCGCTGGGCCGAGCAGTTGCGCTCGCCCAGATGGATCGTGGAGCCGGCCGCGTCTGCGAGGATCTGGATCTCCACATGGCGGCCGCGCTCGACGAATTTTTCGAGGAGGACCGTGGCGTCGCCAAAGCTCGACTGCGCCTCGCGCCGGGCCGAAGTCAGAGCGTCGTCAAATCCGGTCGTGCCGCGCACGACGCGCATGCCGCGTCCGCCGCCCCCGGCCACCGCCTTGATCAGCAGCGGATAGCCGATTTTGTCGGCCTCGCCTTTCAGCGCGGCGTCGTCCTGGGCCTTGTCTCCTTCGGCGCCCTGCCAGCCGGGCACACATGGCACGCCGGCCTTGATCATCAGGGCCTTGGCGCGCGCCTTGTCGCCCATGGCCTCGATGGCGTCAGGCGGCGGACCGATCCACACCAATCCCGCCTCGATCACCGCGCGGGCGAAGCCGGCGTTCTCGCTGAGAAATCCGTAGCCTGGATGGATCGCCTCGGCGCCGGTGGTTTTTGCGGCCGCCAGGATCGCTTCGATATTGAGATAGCTTTGCGCCGCCGGCGCCGGGCCAAGGCGCACCGCTTCGTCGGCTTCGCGCACATGCAGAGCGCCGTCGTCGGCGTCGGAATACACAGCGATGGCGCGCATTCCGGCGGCGCGCGCTTCGCGCAGCACCCGCACGGCGATCTCGCCGCGATTGGCGACCAGGACCGATTTGAAGGTGCGGGCGGTCATGAAGCGCTCCGGTTGTTCAAGGCGGCGAGGCTCATCATTGCGCCCAGTTCGGTTTGCGCTTTTCCAGAAAGGCGGTCATGCCCTCCGCGCCTTCCGGGCCGCGAGCCGCCTTGGCGAATTCAGCTGCGGCGTCGGCCACAAGGCTTGCGGGATCTTCAAGGCGGGCGCGGCGGACAAGTCTCTTGGTGGCGGCGATAGCGCCGGGCGCGCCCAGCTTGATCTGCTCCAGCGTGGCGGCGAGCGCCTTGTCCAGCGCGCCGTCGCCCGAGCATAGATGATGGGCGAGCCCGATCTGGATCGCCTGGCCGGCGTCGAGCTTTCCGCCGGTGACAGCCAGGCGGCGCGCTTCTGAATAGCCAAGACGCTCCACCAGGAAGGGCGCGATCTGCGCCGGGATCAGGCCCAGCCCGGTTTCAGGCAGGCGGAACTGGGCGCTTTCCTCGGCGATGACGACGTCTGCGACGCAGGCGAGCCCGAATCCGCCGCCCATCACCGCGCCTTCCACCACGCACACCACCGGCAGGCCGGTCTCGGCGTAGGCGGCGCACAAGGCGCCGAAGCGGGCGTTCACTTCGGCCACCGGGTCCACAGCGCCGATCGCTTGGCCCTGCGCGGCGCCCATGTCCTTGATGTCGCCGCCGGAGCAGAAATGCCCGCCGGCGCCGCGCAGCACCACCGCGCGGTCGCCGTGATCCTCGGCCTCTTTCAGCCCGGCCAGCAACGCCTCGACCATGGCGATGGACATGGCGTTGCGTAGCTCGGGCCGGTTCAAGGTGAGGTGCAACACCCCGGCCTCGCGGCGTTTTTCAACCACATCAGGCATTGCCGGCGGGCGCCTCTTTTTTACGCTTGGGCAGCGTGCCTTCATATTTGGCGATGATGCCCAGCATGATTTCGTCAGCGCCGCCGCCGATGGAGATCAGGCGGCCGTCGCGGAAGGCGCGGCTCAACGGGTTGTCGGCCGTGTAGCCCATGCCGCCCCAGTATTGCAGGCAGGAATCGGCGATCTCGCGCGCGAGACGGCCGGTCTTCAGCTTGGCCATGGAGGCCAGCTTGGTGACGTCCTTGCCCTCGTTGAAATCCTCAACGCAGCGATAGACCAGCGAGCGCAGAAGCTCGACTTCGGTGCGTAGCTCGGCCAGGCGGAAATGGATCACCTGATTGTCCAGCAGCGGCTGACCGAAGGTCTTGCGCTCCTTGGTGTATTCGATGGTCAGGTCGATCTGGCGGTCGAACGCCTTCAGGCTGGAGGCGGCGCCGTAGATGCGCTCCTCCTGGAATTGCAGCATCTGATAGATGAAGCCCGCGCCCTCCTCGCCGATGAGATTGCGCTTGGGCACCCGCACATCGTCGAAGAAAAGCTGGGCGGTGTCGGAGGAATGCATCCCGATCTTGTGGATTTTCTGACGCTCGATGCCCGGCGTATCCATGGGCACCATGATCAGCGACTTGTTGGAGTGCGGCTTGCCGTTGGAGGTGTTGGCCAGAAGGCAGCACCAGTCGGCTTTCAGCCCGTTGGTGATCCACATCTTGGTGCCGTTGATGACATAGTCGTCGCCGTCGGAGCGGGCGTTGGTCTTCACCGCCGCCACGTCCGAACCGCCGCCGGGTTCGGAAACTCCCAGGCACCCCACCATGTCGCCGGCGATCGCCGGAGCGAGATAGTCCTTGCACAACTCGTCGGAGCCGAAGCGCGCCAGCGCCGGGGTGCACATGTCGGTGTGCACGCCGATCGCCATGGGCACGCCGCCGCAATCGATGAGGCCAAGCTCCTCGGCCAGGACAAGCGAATAGCTCATGTCCAGCCCGGCGCCGCCATACTTCTCCGGCCAGCGCAGACCCAGAAGGCCCAGATCGCCCATCTTCTTGAAGACCTCGTGAGAGGGAAACTCGCCGGCCGCCTCCCAGGCTTCCACATGGGGGTTGATCTCGTTGGCCACGAATTTCGCGACGGTGTCGCGCAGGGCGTCGTGCTCGGGGGTGAAGTGCATGGGTCTCTCCTACCGTTCCCCTCGCCCGCAAAGGGGCGAGATCGTCGTGATGGAATATCTATTCCCCGCGATGGCGAGGGACAGCGCGCCTTTGCGCTGCGGGATAAAGGGGGCGGCCCTCACAGCCGCGCCACGCCGAACGTGTTCGGCTTCAGGGTGCGCGCCTCGCCGTCGGCGCAGATGTTCAGCGCTTCCATCAGAACCGCGCGCGTGTCGCGCGGGTCGATGACGCCGTCATCCCAGAGTCTGGCGCTGGCGAAGAGGGCGTGGGACTGATCGGTCAGGCCCTGCTCGATCATGGCCGACATCTGGGCGAGGCTCTCCTCGTCGGTGTCCACACCCGCGCGAGCGTTTTTCTGGCGGGTGACGATCTCCATCACCTTGGCGGCCTGGGCGCCGCCCATCACTGCGGTGCGCGCGGTGGGCCAGGCGAAGATGAAGCGTGGATCAAACCCGCGCCCGCACATGCCGTAATTGCCGGCGCCGTAGGACCCGCCCAGCACGATGGTGATCTTGGCCACGCGCGCATTGGCCACCGCCTGGATCATCTTTGATCCGTGCTTGATGGCGCCGTCGCGCTCGGCCTTGGTGCCGACCATGTAGCCGGTGGTGTTCTGCAGGAAGATCAGCGGCGTGTTCGACTGATCGCACAGCTGGATGAACTGGCCGGCCTTGGTGGAGCCTTCGGGCTGAATGGGACCGTTATTGCCGATCATCCCCACCAGATGTCCGCCGATGCGGGCGTGGCCGCACACGGTTTCCGGGGCGTAGCGCGCCTTGAACTCCAGGAAATCCGAGCCGTCGGTGATGCGCGCGATCACCTCGCGCACGTCATAGGGCGTCTTGTCGTCGGCGGGCACGACGCCCATCAACTCTTCAACTGGAAACGCCGGGCCGGCGCCGTCATAGGGCGCGGCGACCGCGTCCCAGTTGAGCTTGTCCATGATCTCGCGGGCGTAGGCGAGGGCCTGCTTGTCGTCATCGGCGACGTATTCGCCCAGCCCCGTGACCTCGCCGTGAAGATCGGCGCCGCCCAGGCTTTCATCATCGGCGTCCTCACCGATGGCGGCTTTTACAAGCGGCGGTCCGGCCAGGAAGATCTTGCTCTTCTCGCGCACCAGAACGACGTAGTCTGAAAGCCCCGGCAGATAGGCGCCGCCCGCCGTGGAGGAGCCGTGCACCACCGCGATCTGGGGCAGGCCGGCCGCGCTCATGCGCGCCTGATTGGCGAAGCTGCGCCCGCCGTCGACGAAGATTTCCGCCTGATAGAGCAGGTTCGCGCCCCCGGACTCCACAAGGTGGATCATGGGCAGCTTGTTGGTGAAGGCGATCTCCTGGGCGCGCAGGGATTTCTTCAGCCCCATGGGCGCGATGGTGCCGCCCTTGATGGCGCTGTCGGAGGCGCTGACCACGCAGCGCTTGCCGGCCACCACGCCGATCCCGGTGACCATGCCGCCGCCCGACGCGCCGCGATCCCCGTCGTCATCGTGCATTTTCAGCCCGGCCAGGGGCGCGATCTCCAGAAACGGCTGGTCGCGGTCGAGAAGCCGGGCCACCCGCTCACGGGGCAGGATCTGGCCGCGCTCTTCAAAGCGCTGCTTCTTGGCGGCGGAGTTGGCGCGGACCTTGTCCTCCAGCGCGCGCACCTCGCCGAGCTTTTCGCCCATGGCTTCGACGGCGCGCCGGTAATCGTCCGATCCGGTGTTGAGGCGGGAGGCGAGCTTCGGCATCAGCTCTCTTCCCCGCGCAGGACTTCGGGCGCCACGGCGCGGTGAAAGCCGTTGAAGACTTCGCTTCTGTCGTGATCCTCCAGCGGCCAGTGGCGTCCGCCTAGCGGCGCGCCGCCGTCCACCTGCATCTGATGGCCGGTGATGAAACTGGCGCCCGGCGACAACAGGAACACCACCGCCGCGCTCACCTCGGCCTCGCTGCCCAGGCGCTGGGCCGGCAGGTGTTGTTTTAAAAGCGGGATCATGGCGCGCATGGCGCCGCCATAGGTGTCCATGCCCGAGCTGGCGATCCAGCCGGGCGCGACGGCGTTCACGCGCACGCCATACTTGCCCCATTCCAGAGCCGCGGTCTTGGTGAGGTTCTCCATCCCCGCCCGCGCCGCGCCGGAATGGGCCATGCCGGGCATGCCTGCGTGCATGTCGGCGGTGATGTTCACGATTGCGCCGCCGTGGGCCTTCATGGAGGCGTTGAACGCCGCGCGCATCATCAGCCAGCCGCCGGTGAGATTGGTGGCGAGCACCGCGTCCCAGCCCTTTTTCGAGATGTCGGCGACCTCGGCGGGAAACTGCCCGCCGGCATTGTTCACCAGCGCGTCGATCCGGCCATGCTCTGAGGCGATCCCGGACACGGCTGCGGTGACCGCCTCCTCGTCGCGAATGTCAAAGGCGCGCGTTTGCGCCGAGCCGCCGTCCTCGAGGATCTCGGCCTTCACTGCGTCCAGCTTTTCCGGCTTGCGCCCGATCAGCACCACATGCGCGCCCAGGCTCGCCAGCTCGTGGGCGATGCAGCGCCCGATCCCCGAGCCGCCGCCGGTCACAAGAATAACCCGGTCTTTGAAAAGACCGGGCCGGAAAATGCTGTCATAGCGGGCGTTTGCGGCGGTTTCGCTCATCGTTGCGCCCGTCTCCTCCCTGACTGGCCCGGTTCATCCGGGGCTCTTGTCACTGGCCTTAGCCTCTCCCGAACTAACGTATACGTCAAGCGGCTCTTGTTTACGGAAGCGGGTTCGGCTTATCGTTACTTCTAACAGGGATATTACCATGGCTGACACCGCCCGCACCGAAGATCCTGCGACACAGCGCACCGGCGACGCCGATGCGCTCTACGGCATCGCCGAGCTGGCCGACGCGCACGGGGTCACCCCGCGCACGATCCGATTTTACGAGTCCAAGGGCTTGCTCAAACCGCGCCGCGTAGGCGGCCAGCGAGTATTCACCGAGGCCGACCGCACGCGCCTGGGCCTGATCCTGCGCGCCAAGGCCATCGGCTCGAGCCTGTCGGACATCAAGACCTTCCTGGAGCTCTATGGCCAGGAGGGTGAGGGGCGGCTGCGTCAGCTGGAATTCGTCATCGACAAAACCGCCCGCGAGATCGCCGCGCTTGAGGCCAAGCGCGCCCAGATCGACACCACGCTGAAAGAGCTGCGCACCATCCACGACGGCGCCAGGGAACGCCTGGAGCGCCGTCGCAGCTGAGGCGCGTGCCGTGGACGGCGTGTCTATTCGGGCGCCGCGGCCTTAAGCCACCCGCTCCGCCTGTTCCTTGAGTTCAGCGACTGAGCGTTCGGTGGCTCTGGCGCCGTCGGCGATGTCGGTTATGGCGGCGTTGACGGTGGAGACGCCGCCGGCGGCGGTGGCCATATTGCTCGAAATGTCCTGGGTGACCGCGCTTTGCTCTTCCACCGCAGCCGAGATTCCGGCGGAGATGTCGGAGAGGGTCTCGATGACCTTGCGGATATCTCCCATGGCTTCGGCCGCCTCGGTTGAGCCGGACTGAATGCCCGCGACCTGCTCGGAAATCTGGCTGGTCGCCTTGGCGGTCTGTTCAGCGAGGCTCTTCACTTCGCTGGCCACGACTGCAAAGCCTTTTCCGGCTTCGCCGGCGCGCGCCGCTTCGATGGTGGCGTTCAGCGCCAGCAAATTGGTCTGCTCGGCGATGTCGGTGATAAGCCTGACCACGTGCCCGATGGCGCCGGCCGCCTCTTCGAGGCCCTTCATCACCCGGTCAGCGCTTTCGGTTTTCGCCACCGCCTGGGCGGAAAAATCTCCCGCTTCGCTGACCTGGCGGCTGATCTCGGCGATGGAGGAAGCGAGTTCCTCCGCGCCCGAGGCGACAGCCTGCACATTCTGGGACGCTTCTTCCGTGGCGCCGGCGGCGGAGGCGGCGCGTTCGCTGGCCTGGCTGGACGCGGCGGCGATATCGCTGATGCGTTCCGCCATGGCCGCGACGATCTTCTGCCGCTCGCGAGCGGCGAGCACCTGGCGGGTGACGTCGGTGGCGGTCTTGACCACTTTGTAGGGTTTTCCATCCAGGCCCAGAACCGGGTTATAGCTCGCCTGGATGAAGACCGAATCCCCCGTCTTGGTGATCCGTTCGAACTCGGCCGTTTTGAATGTGCCGTGCGCCAGATCCGACCAGAACCGGGCGTAATCGTCACTTGCCCGATCGGCCTTCGGCACGAACATCGAATGATGGCGTCCCTGAATCTCTTCAAGTGTATAGCCCAGCACCGAAAGAAAGTTCGCGTTCGCCTTCAGGATTGTCCCGTCCGTCTTGAACTCGATCACCGCGCTGGACCGGCCCAGCGCCTCGATCTGGCTTTCAAGGTCACGGCGGCGCTCGACCTCGTCGGTGACGACGGAAGCGACCTTGACCACTTTGAGCACCTTGCCCTGGTTGTTCATCACCGGGTTGTAGCCGGCCTGAATATAAATCGTGCCGCCCTGCTTGGTGATGCGGCTGAACTGTGCGGTCTTGAATTCGCCTCGAGCCAGATCGGCCCAGAAGCTGGCATAGGTCGGCGTGGCGCGTTCGCTCTCGGAGATGAAGAGGGAGTGATTGCGGCCTACAATCTCGTCGAGATCGTAGCCTAGCGCATCCAGGAAGTTCTCATTGGCGCGCAGAATTTCACCTTGCGGTGTGAACTCGATTATTGCTTGAGAGCGCTCCAGCGCTTGGAGCGTTTGCGCTTCACTTGTACGACCCAGTCCAAATTTCATTATAATAACTCCAGCTGCATTTCGGCACGGCGCCTCGTGCACCGATCGGGTCCTCTAAGTCCCTCGAATTAAAAATAATTTAATGAGTTATATAAATATTCAGTTAATGCATCCGCTTTATAAATTTAAATTAGTGAATTCAAATGAATATAATTTATTCTCTATCAAATTTCAAAGAAGAAAAGCGAACTGTAATGGTCCGGTGGCCGCTACCGGGGGCTCCGTCGATCAACCTCATTGTTCCGTGGACGTGCGGGCGCTCTGGGACGCGAAGTCGACCAGGTTGAACGCCTTGGCGCTGGCGCCTGCAGAACGGCTTATTCCGGCGAGTCCTTCCCGATATCGCGGTTTCCGTCAGGCGGGGGAAGCGCAAAGGCGACTCCTGCAGAGCGTTGCGGAGCCTGCGCATGCCGGCGGCCCGCGCGGCCGCGCCAGCCGCCGCGACAGCCGCTGGCGCGGGCTCTGGACAGGCCAGACGGCCCGCCACGCCTTGGCAGGGCCTAGGCCACCTTCGCGGCTTCGTCCTTGAGGCTTGCGACAGCTTCGGCGGTGGCTTTAGCGCCGTCGGCGATGTCGGTGATGGCGGCGTTGACCGTGGCGACGCCATCGGAGGCGGTGGCCATATTGCCTGAAATGTCTTCGGTGACGCCGCTCTGCTCCTCCACCGCAGCGGAAATGCCCGAGGAGATGCTCGACAGCATCTCGATCACCTTGCGAATTTCGCCCATGGCTTCGGCCGCCTCGGTCGAGCCGGCCTGGATGCCGGAGACCTGCTGGGAAATCTGATTGGTGGCCTTGGCGGTCTGTTCGGCCAGGCTCTTCACCTCGCTGGCGACGACGGCGAAGCCCTTGCCCGCTTCCCCGGCGCGCGCGGCCTCGATGGTGGCGTTCAGGGCCAGCAGATTGGTCTGCTCGGCGATGTCGGTGATCAGCCTCACCACGTCGCCGATGGCGCCGGCCTCGCTCTCCAGGCGCTTCATCACCGCGTCGGCGCTTTCGGTCTTTTCCATCGCCTGGGTGGAGATCTCATTGGCCTCGCCGACCTGGCGGCTGATCTCGGCGATGGAGGAGGAGAGCTCCTCGGCGCCTGACGCGACGGCCTGGACGTTCTCCGAGGCGCGTTCGGTGGCGCTCGACGCCGAGGCGGCGCGTTCGCTGGCCTGGGCGGCGGCGGCGGCGATGCTGTTGATGCGCTCGGCCATGGCCGCCACGGTCGCCTGGCGCTGGCGGCCCTCGCGCACGGTACGAGTGATATCGGCGGCGATCTTCACCACCTTGTATGGCTTGCCGTCGAGGCCCAGAACCGGATTGTAGGTGGCGCGAATGAAGACGGTCTCGCCGGATTTGGAGACCCGTTCAAACTCGGCGGACTTGAAGGCGCCGGCGGCGATTTCTGACCAGAAGCGGGCATAGGCTTCGCTGTCGCGTTCATCCTGGGTGACGAAGATGGAATGGTGGCGGCCGGTGATTTCATCGAGCTCATAGCCCATGGCGCTGAGGAAATTGGCGTTGGCTGAGAGGATCGTCCCGTCGGGCTTGAATTCGATCATGGCGTTGGCCCGGCTCACCGCCTCGATCTGGCTTTCCAGATCCCGGCGCCTCACCGCGTCCTCGGTGATGTCTGTGGCGAACTTGACGACTTTGACGACCTCGCCCTGACGGTTCATCAGCGGGTTATAGGTGGCCTGGATGAAGATCGAGCGGCCCTGCTTGGTGACCCGTCGAAACTCGGCGCTCTTGAAGGCGCCGCGGGCCAGATCCGCCCAGAACGCGGTGTAGTCTTCGCTCGACCGGTCCTCTTCAGGCACAAACATCGAATGGTGGCGGCCGACAATCTCGCCGAGGTCATAGCCAAGCGCGCCGAGAAAGTTCTCATTGGCGCGCAGGATCTCGCCCTGGGGTGTGAATTCGATCACCGCCTGGGAGCGCTCCAGCGCCTCAAGGGCGTCCCGCCGCGTTGATGGTGTGAATCCGAATTTCATCCTGGCCTCCCAAGTCCGGCGCCGCTTGATAGCGCCACAGATGCCGGGGAGGCTGGGATCTTATGATTAAAACGAATTTAACTCTTGTTGAAGGCGTTTCTTGAGCCTGCTCAATAAAAAATAATTATACCATTAAAATAATAGTTTAGTATGATAACGCGGGGATATGATCCTTAAAATATGAACATTTATGTCGCTGCTCATCGGTACGCCTGCCTGCCTGTCCCGGGCGCGCGGCGGTGTGGCGGACGCGTCTTGTGGCGGCGTCGATCTGGTTGGACGCCGAAGCGATGGCGCTGACCGATCCATTAACGCTGGCGGCGCCTTCAGAGGCGGCGGCCATGTTGCGGCAGATACCCTGTGTGACCGCCGATTGCTCGTCGGCGGCCGAGGTGACGCCGGCGGCGACCGGCCGGCCGTTTTCGGCGGCGTTGGAGGAGGCTCCCGCCGCCGCGCCGGCTTTTCCCGGAACGCCTTGTCTTCGGGCGAGGTCCGCGTACTCGGGGTCGAGCAACAGACTGTGATGCTTTTCCGGTGATCTCCGCGCCGCGATAGCCGATGAAGTCCTGGAACGCCAGGTAGGTTTCAGGATCGTGCCGTCGGGTTTTAGCTCGATGCCGGCGTCGGATTTTTCCGGCGGCGCCATACGCGGATCGGATTGGCGGGTGCAAGCAAACATGGACGACCCTTTCGAAAAATGAACGGGTTTTCTGTGAGGCCAGGAGGATTGCCGGGGTGTTTCAGGTGCGCGCGGTCTCCCGCGCGGTCATCCAGCGCAGCACCGGCGCGGGCAGGATCTTCATCAAAACGAGCGCCCGGCGCATGGCCGCGCCGGTGAGCACGAAGCGCTTGTCCTGATCCAGCCCCTTGATGATGTCGCTGGCGACCTCTTCGGCGGTGGTCGCGGTGAAGCTTTCAAACGTCCTCACCCCGTCCATGCCGGCGCGCGTCTTGAACGGGGTGTCCTGAATCGCGCTGGGGCACACCGTCATGACCCGCACCGGGCTTTTCGCCGCTTCCAGCTCCTGGGTCAGGGCCTCGGAATAGTGCTTCACGAAGGCCTTGGTGGCCGCATAGATCGCGAGATTCGGCGCCGGGGTGTAGGCGGAGTTGGATGAGATGTTCACGATCACGCCGCCGCCGCGATCCTCCATGGGCTTCAGGAAGTTGCGGGTCAGCGCGTGGAGCGCGCCCGCGTTCACCGCGATCATCTTCGATTCCGCTTCAGGGGCGAGATCCCGGCTGGGCCCATAGACCCCGAAGCCGGCGTTGTTCACTAAGAGATCCACCCTGCCAAGCCCCTGCGCCCATTGCAGCACACGCGCCGGCGCACTTGTGTCCGACAGGTCGAGGGCGAGGGTTTCAATCTCGGCGCCCGGGGTTTGGGCGCGCACCGCCTCGCCCGCCGCGGCCAGCTCGGCCTCGTCCAGGCTCACCCATAAAAGGCGATACCCGCGCGCGGCCAGGTGTCTGGAGAGCGCCAGTCCGATGCCGCTGGAGCCGCCGGTGACGAGGGCGGTGCGGCTCATGGCTGCTCGGTGGGTTCGCTCGCCGGCGCGGCGGCGCCGTCAAGCTCGGCCGGTGCGTCGGACGGATCGGTTTCAGGCTCGGCGGGGCGATTTCCCACGATGCCTGAAGGGACCGCGTAGACATCCACCCCGTCGCGCTCCAGCCCGGAGACATAGAGCCGGCCGTTCCAGGGCGTCGCCGTGGTGATGCCTGAGCCGCGATCATCAGGCCCCAGAAGGGCATAGACCGGCTCACCGCCTGTGGTGACCGCCAGCGCCATGGCCGGCGTCGGCGGCAAGGGAGGCAGGCCGGCGATTTGAATCCAGCGCCAGGCGAGCCGCTTGATGAACGGGTTCGGGTGTAAACTGTCCAGTTCCACGGACCGCGGCGAGGGCAGGGCGATCCAGATCAGCCCGGTTTCAGGATCAAATTCCAGATTGTCGGGATAGCCGGGAAGGCCGTCGATCAGGACGCTCATATCCCCGGTGTCAGGATCCAGAACCCAGGTCCGTCCCGCCCAGGTCTCATTGATAAAAACCTGCCCGGTCAGGGGGTTATGATCGACCCCGTTGATGAAGGCGAGACCTTCGGCGAGGGTTTCATACGCACCTGGACCGGTGACGCGATAGACCGCGCCGGTCTGCTCGCCCTCAAAGAAACTCTCCATGTGCGCGCCATAGCCATAGCGCTTGGAGGCGTCGGTGAGGATCACCGAACCATCTGAAAGAACAGTGATATCGTCGGTGAAGACCAGCGGCCCGCCCGCGGATTCATCGGCAAGCCAGACCTCGAACTCCCCGCTTTCATCCATGCGCAGAAGGCCCCGTTCGGCGTCGGCGACGAACAGCGCGCCGTCCGGGGCGAAGGCGAGCCCCAGGGGCCGGCCGCCGGTGGTGGAAACCTCGCTCCAGGTCCTGTCGGCGTTCATCGCCATGACCCGCCCGTCGGCAAGGCTGGCGTAGAGCCGGCCGTCCGGTCCGGGCTCGAGATCCTCGGCGCCGTGAAGGTCTTCGGCCAGGCGCGCCTCCGGTTCAAGCGTCTGATCGAACAGCGCTTCCAGAGCCGGGTCGGGCGTGCTCGGCTCGAACTTCATGGCGTTCAGGGAGCCCGGCCCGTAGGCGGCGAGGGCCACGACAAGCGCCAGCGTGGCGAGGATGGCGGCGATCCATTTCATCGTGGAACACTCCCTTTCTGCGGTGGAGACCGGGGTCTATCCGGTCTGCAGCTTCTTGAAGAAGTCGAACACCTTGCCATAGGGCGGCGCCACCAGGCGCGAGGGGTGCCACACCGGCGCCTCGAACACGCCGCGCTCATGGGTGAAGGTGAGAAATCCGTACTCGCCGTGATAGGCGCCCTGTCCCGACGCGCCGACCCCGCCGAAGGGCATGTCCTCCACCGAGATGTGCAGCATGGGGATGTTCACCCCGGCGCCGCCTGAGATGGTGCGCGCCAGAAAGCGCCGGGCGGTGGTCTTGGACTTGGAGTAGATATACAGCGCCAGCGGCCGATCGCCCTTGTTGATGTATTTGGCAGCGTCCGACAGCCCGTCATGGCCGATCACCGGCAGGATCGGGCCGAAAATCTCCTCGGTCATCAGCTTTGAATCGCGCGGCGGGTCGATCACCACGGTGGGCGGGAAAATGCGGGTGTTGCCGGCTTTCGCCTTGTCGAAATCGGCCTGCAGCACGGTGGCTCCGGCGCTGCGAACTTCCTCGACCATGGCGGTGAGGCGTTCATGGTGGCGTTCCGAGACGATGGCGGTGTAGTCGGCGTTCTCGGCGACGTTGGGCCACATGGAGTTGGCCTCGGCCATCACCGCGTCGCCGAAGGCTTTTTCTGAGCCTCGCGGCGCCATGGCGTAGTCGGGCGCGATGCAGGTCTGGCCGGCGTTGAAGAACTTGCCCCAGGCGATGGATTTGGCGGCTTGCGCGAGGTCGAAATCAGGCGCGATGACGGTGGGCGACTTGCCGCCCAGCTCCAGCGTCACCGGTGTGAGATTCTTCGCCGCGGCCTGGGCCACCATGCGGCCCACCTGGGTGGAGCCGGTGTAGAGCAGGTGATCGAAGGGCAGATCGCAGAACGCCTTGGCCACATCGGGCCCGCCCTCGATCACCGCCACATGGTCCTCGGCGAACAGCTCGGCGAGGGTCTCTTTCAGCAGCCTTGAGGTGGCGGGCGTGAACTCGCTGGGCTTGATCATCACCCGGCAGCCGGCGGCGAGCGCGGCCACCAGCGGCGCCAGCGCCAGCTGCATGGGATAGTTCCAGGGCGCGACGATCCCGACCACGCCCTTGGGCTCGCGGCGGACATAGGCGGTCCCCGGCGCCAGGGTCATCGGCACGGGCTTCTTCTTCGCCGAGGCCCAGCGGACCAGGTGCTGGCGGGCATGCTTGGCGGTGGCGATGACGAAGCCGGACTCGCCCACCGCCGTCTCGGCGCTGGACCGGCGCCCGAAATCGGCGTCGATGGCGCGTGCGAAATCATCGCCGCGCGCTTTCACCATGGCCTCGATCTTCTTCAGATCGGTCTTGCGGTCCTCGATGGTGCGATGGCGCTCATCTTCAAACGCCTCTTTCTGGGCGCGGAAGACCTTGGCCATGCGCGCCTGGTCGCCGGAGACTTCGTGAGCGGTCGTTGCGGCGGTCATATTCGACCTTTCTGGCTAAGCGCCGGCGGTCAGGCCGACAGGATCATGTCGGCCGCCCGTGTGGCGACCATGATGGTGGGCGCGTTGGTGTTGCCGCCGACGATGCGCGGCATCACCGAGGCGTCGACAACGCGTAAGGCTTCAACGCCTCGCACCCGGCACTGGGCGTCGGTGACGGCGAGCTCGCCGGTCCCCATCGCGCAGGTGGAGGTGGGATGGTACAGAGTCTCGGCGCGCTTGCGCACTTCGTCTTCAAGCTGGGCGCGCGTGGCGCCCGGATCGGCGGGCAGCTGCAGCTCCTTGAACTCCCCGTCGAAGGCGTCCGCCATCAGAATGTCGCGGCTGATCTCCAGGCAGTCGGTCATCACCGCCACGTCTTCTTCGTCATCAAGATAGTTGGGGTCGATCCGGATCAGATCGCGCGGATCGGCGCTGGCCAGCGTCAGCCGGCCGCGGCTCTTGGGATAGAGGTGGCAGGCGTGCAGGCTGACCCCGTGCCCGGTCAGCGTCTCCATGCCGTGGGGGCTGGCGAGCGCCGGGATGAAGACGAGCTGTATGTCCGGCAGGTCCTTGGCGCGGCTCGATTTCACAAAGCCGCAGCCCTGCACCGGATTGACGGTGAAGCCGCCCGTTCCCGTGGCAGCCCATTGCAGCACGTCGCGGGCGGTGGCGGGGAATTTGCGCATGGAGTAGCCGATGGAGGTCGGTTTCTTCGTGCCGGCCCGCGCCAGAATATCGAGATGGTCCTGCAGGTTCTCCCCCACGCCCGGCAAATCGGCCTCGACGGCGATGCCGTGCTCGCGCAAGTGATCGGCGGGCCCGATCCCGGACAGCATGAGCACATGGGGCGAGTTCAGCGCGCCGCCCGACAGGATCACTTCTTTCCTGGCGATGACCTGCTGCACTTCGCCGTCGATCTCGATCTCCACGCCAGTGGCGCGACCGCCCTCGATCATGACTTTCAGGACCAGCGCGCCGGTGACCACGGTGAGGTTGGGGCGTTGCATGGCGGGTTTGAGGAAGGCGTCGGCGGCCGAGCAGCGCTTGCCGCCCTTCTGGGTCACTTGATAAACGCCGAAGCCTTCCTGGTTCGCGCCGTTATGGTCGGGATTCTCCGGGATTTGACGGCGCCGGCAGGCTTCCCAGTACATCTCGGTGAGCGGATTGACCGGGGCGATGTCCTTGACGTTCAGCGGGCCGCCCTGTCCGTGCCATGGCTCGCCATGGTTCTCGTTGTTCTCCACTCGCTTGAACGCTTCCAGCGCGGTCTCGCCGGACCAGCCCTGCGCCCCATAGGCCTCGCCCCACTCGTCGTAATTTTCCAGCGCGCCGCGCATGTAATGCATGGCGTTGATGGAGGAGGAGCCGCCAATCGTCTTGCCGCGGGGCCAGAACAGCTCGCGGTCGTTCAGGTTTTTCTGGGGCTGGGTCCAGTAGTTCCAGTTGATCTTCTTATCCGTAATCGTGAACTGGAGCAGCATCGGCGTCTTGATATTGGTTTTGTCGTCCTTGCCCCCGGCTTCCAGCACGCAGACCTGATGCTGGCCGCTTTCGCTGAGGCGGTCGGCGAGGACGCATCCGGCCGAGCCGGCGCCGACGATGACGTAATCAAACTCGTCACTCATTGGCCGTCGTCCTCGGGCGTTGCGGGCTCGGGAGAGGGCGGGGCGGTGTCGCCATCATCGACGGGCGACATTCCGGCCTCGCGCGCCAGAATTGCGTCGCGGATCTCCAGCGCCACCGCTTCAAAGCGGGTCTCGATGGGGGAGGCATGTTCGGCCACCGCGCGGAACACCGCATAGGCTTCGCCGGAGATTTCGCCCCAGTTTTCATCGCCGGCGTTCTGGGCGATCACCACACCGCGAAGCGTGTCCACCCAGACATACTGGCCGTACACCCCGGCGGCGAAGAACTCGCCGTTATATCCTTCGGGCACCCAGAAATGCAGGGCGTAGCCGCGCCCGTCATAGGGAGTCGCGCCCGGTTCCTGGAAGGGGGCGTTGGGGATGGTGGCGCTTTGAACCCAGCCTTCGGGCAATAGCCGTTCGCCGTTCCAGACGCCGTCGAGGCGGTACAGCTCGCCCAGTCGGGCGAAGTCGGGCGTCGTGGCCTGCAGGCAGCAATAGCCGATGGCCTGGCCGTCTTCGCCGGGCCGGTTCTGCAGCCAGCTGGCGTCGTGGGTCATGCCCAGCGGACCCCAGAGCTTGTCCTCTACGATGGCGGCGAGATCGTCGTCGTAAACGCTGCGCACCACCGCCGACAGCACATGCGAGTTGGGGCTGGTGTAGTGCAGGTCCTGGCCGGGCTCGCGATCGCGTTCGACTTCGCTGACCATCTCGTCCACATCGCGGCGCATGATGAAGGCGTTGAAGAAGAGCGGGCGAACATCGCTTTCGCGGTCGGGCGAATATTCTTCCTGAAAGTCCATCCCGGCGCTCATCATCAGAAGATGGCGCAGGCTGGTGTCGCCGTAATCGGAGCCTTCGTACTGGGGCGCGTATTTCGACGCCGGATCATCCAGGCTGTCGATCAGGCCTTCCTGCAGCGCCTGGGCGATCAGGGTCGCCACGAAGCTTTTCGCCACCGACCAGCTGGTGTGGGTGGTGTCCGGTCCGGCGCCCTGGAAATACGCCTCGTTCACCAGCACGCCGTCTTTGAGCACCGCAAACCCGGTGACGTCGCCGCGGGCGAAATACTCCTCCAACGAGCGCACCTGGCCGTCATAAAGATAGCTTTGCGGCAGGCTCGCCTCGCCCAGCGGGAAGGGGGCGGGGGCATTAGCCGCGATGGGCGCGGAGGGCAGGATCTCCGCCATGCGCTGGAAGGTCTGCGGATACTCCGCCGGATCGTCCAGCGCGGTGATGCGCGCGGGCGAATAATCTGACCACGGCCGGTAATACCAGCCGGCTGCGGCCAGAACGGCGATCAGCGCCAGGACCAGAGCCCCGGCTGCAATGCGCTTGAACATACGCGCCTCCCCTACAAGCGTCCGCCATCGAGTCGCGGCGGATCATTGAGGGTAGTGAACACCTTTCACGCAGCGAACGGAAGATGCTTGGGCGAGCGCGATGTCGGCGAAGCCTGCTTTGGTGGCGGGGCGCCTATTCGCCGGCGGGCGAGATGCGCAGCACCTTTCCGTCCTCTGCGTCATCGGTGAGCACGTAGAGCGCGCCGTCCGGGCCTTCGGCGACCTGACGGATGCGCGCCTCGAGCTCCGTGAGCAGGCGCTCCTCACCGATCACCGCTCCGTCTGCGTCCAGCTGGATATGGTGCAGCGCCTGCCCGGCGAGGGCGGTGATGAAAAGATCGCCCGCCCAGCCTTCAAACAGGGCGCCGGAATACCAGGCCATGCCGCCCGGCGCGATGGAGGGGACCCAGACGCGACGCGGCGCCTCGAACCCGTCATGGCTGGTGATCGGCGAAATGCGCGCGTTGTTATAGTCGATCCCTTCGGTGGCGATGGGCCAGCCATAATTGGCGCCGGGAACAATCACGTTCAGCTCGTCGCCGCCCTGGGGGCCGTGCTCGTGAGACCATAAAAGCTCGCGCTGCGGATCCCAGGCGACGCCCTGCACATTGCGATGGCCGTAGGACAGCACAAAGGCGGCCGGGCCTTCGTCCTGCGCAAAGGGATTGTCGGCCGGGATTGATCCGTCGGGGTTGAAGCGCACAACCGTCCCCAGATGGTTCTGCCGGATCTGGGCCTGCTCTCTGTACGCAAAGGCGTCGCCCAGGGTCAGCACGATCGTGCCGTCGGGCAGAAAGGTCATGCGGCCGCCGAAATGGTTGGAGGTGTCGCGCAGGGGATCGGCGGTGAAGACGCGCGCGCCGTCCACCAGCGCGCCGTCTTCAAGGCGCGCGCGCCAGACCTCGGTGGTGTTGGCGTCCGTCTCGCCCATGGCGTAGCTGAGATAGAGCATGCCGCTGGTGTCGAAATCCGGCGCGGCGACCACGTCCAGGAGCCCGCCCTGACCCTCGGCGTAAACTTGCGGAACCCCGGCGATGGGCGTCTCCTCCAGCAGGCCGCCGGAGATCAGGCGCAGGGCGCCGGAGCGCTCGGTCACCAGAACATCGCCGCCGGGCAGAAATTCAATGTCCCAGGGATGGACCAGCCCGCCGGCGATTTCCTCCACAGAGTAGAGCTCGGCCGACATGGAAGGCGCGGGCTCCTGCATCTCCTGCGCGGTGCAGGCGGAAAGGGCTGTGATCCCGGCCGCCGCGGCAAGCCGCATCATTGCTGTCATGCACGTCATCATCCCACCCCTTGGCTGATCTTTCGCGCGCCCTTGCGCCGGCGCGTCGCTGAGGCATTCTAGGGGCACGAGGAGCGCGCGGCCAAGCGGGCGCGGAGAAATCCGCGCAGCACGGGCCAAAGCACATGCCGCACACGCGCGCCGCTGGGAACGGGGAGATCGCACGCCATGGGATTTGTCAGGGTTGTCGGAGGCTATGTCGTGGCGGTCCTGGCGCTGGGCGTCGCGGCGACGGTTCTGTCCAGCGTCATGGTTCTCGCCATGCTGGAGACCGTTGGAGCCGAGATCGGCGCAGGCCAGGCGATGAGCCAGATCGGCGATGATCTCGCCGGGTTCGGTCCGCTCTATTCGGCGCTGATCGCGCTGGCGCTGGCGGTGGCCTTCATCGCCGCAGCGCTGGTGACGCGGGTGCTGCGCCCGCTGCGCCCCATTGTGTTCGGCGTCGCCGGGGCTGTGGCCATGGGCGTGATGCTCGCCTTGATGGAGCAGGTCTTCTTCGGCGTGCAGATGGTGGCCGGCGCGCGCACCACCGCCGGCTTTCTGGCCCAGGTGGGCGCCGGTGCGGCGGCGGGCCTGATCTACGCCATGCTGACTCCGCCTCCAAAGCGGCGCTGACTGCAGGGCGCTCAAGCCGCGCTCGCCCGCCGCCGGTCCTTTGAAGACCACAAAGAAAGCGGGCGCTGGCGAAGGGTGGCGCCCGTTCTTCGCTACAGGCGGGCATCAGCGCCGGTTTCGCGGTTGGCGGCGCGGTTTGACGCAAACAGTCATTATCGCGCACGGCCCGGGACGCTTAACGCACCGGAGCGGCGAATTTTCCGGACTTTGCGAACCCTGTGTTCAAAACGCAACGGTTAACTGTCTGGATACAAAGCCTGCATGACAAGGAGGGCGAATACGGCATAAGGTCTGCATGGCGCGGACAATCCCAGCCGATACAGAGCTGAGCCGCCATTACATAATTCAGGGGGAGGAAGCCCGAATGAATCGCTCTTTTAAAGCAGCCGCGCTTGGCGCGACGGCGCTAGCAGCCGGCGTCGTGACCGCCGGCGCCTACGCGCAGACGCCGGACATCATCACCGTCACCGCCCAAAAGCGCGAGCAGACGTTGCAGGAGACCCCGGTCTCGGTCTCCGCCGTCACCGGCGCGACCATCCAGCAGTCCCAGGTCCGCGACGCGGCCGATCTGCAGATTCTCGTTCCGTCTCTGCGCGTGGCCGAGTTCGCCGCGTCGACCAACACCCAGTTCACCCTGCGCGGCGTGGGCACTTCCTCGTTCAACCCGGGCCTCGAGCCGTCGGTCGGCATTTTCGTCGACGGCGTCTACCGTCCGCGCTCGGGTTCCGCGATCAACGATCTGCTCTCCATGGAGCGCGTCGAGGTGATCCGCGGGCCGCAATCGACTCTGTTCGGACGCAACACCCCGGCCGGCGTTGTGAGCTTCATCACCCAACAGCCGGAGTTTGAATTCGGCGCCACGGGCGAACTCACCATCGGCAATTACGGACAGCGCGTGCTCGGCGCCACGGTGACCGGCCCGCTGAACGAGGCCGAGACCCTGGCCTTCCGTCTCGACGCCACCAGCCACACCAATTCCGGCTATCTCGACAACGTGGCCCCGAACGGCCAGGTCGACGAGATCAACAATCGCGACCGTCAGAACTTCCGCGCCCAGCTGCTCTGGTTGCCCGACGACCGGACTGAGGTGCGCATCATCGGCGATTACGGCATCATCGACGAGAATTGCTGCGCCGCACCCTTCGGCTTCTATGATCCCATCGACCAGGGCGCGCTTGTCGCTCTGGGCGGCACGGCGCTGCCGGCCGATCCGTTCTCGGGACGGATGGCCGTTGACGGGCTGGTGAACACGGCGCTCGACACCTCGGGCATCTCTGCTGAAGTCAATCGCGATTTCGACGGCTTCACCTTCACCTCGATCACTGCATTCCGCACTTATGACGAGTCCCAGAACATCGACGCCGACTTCTCCGACCTGAGCCTGGTGGAGCCGCGCAATATCGATAACGAGTACAACAGCTTCACGCAGGAATTCCGCATCACGTCCACCGGCGACAATTTCATGGACTGGATGGGCGGCGTCTTTTTCTACAACAACGAGCTGGAGTTCAATCAGGACCTCGGCTACGGGGTCGACGCCAAGCCGTTCTTCGATCTGGCCTCACAGGCCGCCGTGGCCGACATCGTTGCGGGGATCAACGCGGCGTCGCCGGGCACCCTGCCTGCGAACGCCGGCGGCATCACGGTTCTTGAATATTTTGTCGGCACCAACAACCTCACCGGCGTCACGGGCGTCCCGGCCTTGCCGGCCCAGGGCTATGTCGCGCCGGGCCTGACGGTGCAGGAGAACTTCCAGTACGACACCACGTCCTGGTCGGCCTTCGGTCAGCTCGACTTCAATCTGACCGACCGCTTCACGCTGACACTCGGCGGACGCTACACCGAAGAAGAGAAGGACATGGTGAGCGACGTCACCATCAATGATCCGATCTCGGCCTTCTCGTTCACCAACTTGGCCAGCAATCTGCGCTTCATCAATCCGGCGCTGTGCCCCGGCTTCCCGAACGGCAACACCTGCCCGTTCCTGCTCCCTGCTCTGCTGGCCCAGTCGGCGGCCGGCGATCCGGCCCTGGCGGCTCAGCTTGAAGGCGCGCTGCAGGCCTCCGGCATCCCCGGCGCGACCCTGGCCAATCCGTTCGTGGTCTATGACCCGGCCGTGGCGGCCTTCCTGGCGGCGACGCCGTTCAACCTTCTGAACGGCTTCTCGGCGTTCCAGAACTTCTCGCCGGTGAACTCCAACCAGTTCCCGACCTCGCGCAGCGACGACAATTTCTCCTACAACATCATCGGGTCCTACGATGTTTCGGACACGCTGAACGTCTATGCGAGCTATTCCACGGGCTTCAAGCCGGGCGGGTTCAACCTGTCTTATGAAGCGGCGGAAACCGGCGTCTTCGAGTTCGAGGAAGAAAACGCCTCGTCCTGGGAAATCGGCGCCAAGGGCAGCCTGCTGGAAGGCTCGCTGCTGTTCGCGCTCACCTATTTCAACCAGGAGATCGAAGACTTCCAGGCTGAGAACTTCGTCGGCTCCGGCTTCGCGCTGGACAACGCCGGCTCCATTGAAGTCAGCGGCCTTGAGTTCGACTTCACCTGGGCCGCCAGCGAACGCCTGCTGTTCACCTTCGGGGGCAGCTATCTGTTCGAAAGCAAGTACGGCGATTACGAGTTCGCTCCGTGCCCGGACAGCTCGCCGCTCCTGGGCCCGGTCTATGACGTGAACGATCCGTTGTTCTCCGCCTGCGCCGCACCCCGGACCAATCCGGACACCGGCGCGACCGGCACGTTCAACAATCTGACGGGCGTGGATCGCGGCAACTCCGAGTTCCTGGCCACCCTGACGGGTAACTACACCCATCCGATCGGCGAGCGCATGGAGCTCTTGCTGCGCGGTGAGGCGTCGCACACCTCCGAATTCGCTCTGGTCACGGGTCTCGACCCGCGCCCGGTGGCGAACCAGGACGCGTTCACGCTCTACAACGCATCGGCGACGCTTTCCGCGGTCGACGAGCGCTGGGCGGTGCAGCTCTGGGGCCGCAACATCACCGAAGAGGAATACGTCAAGGGCGGTTTCCCGTCGGTGGGTTATCTGGGCTCCAGCTTCAATGTGTATCCCGGCGATCCGCGCACCTACGGCGTGACGCTGCGCCTGCGCTACTAGAGCCGGGCGGACCCATGACCAACGGAACGGCGCCGGGAGTGATCCCGGCGCCGTTTTCGTATCCGGCCAGCACGGCGCAGAGCACCAACATCGCCGGGCGTCTTCGCGCCGGCCGCGGCGCCGGCGCCTTGCATCGGCCATTTGAACGGCGTTCACTGGAGTTATGAACGAGATCCTCACCCTCATCCTCGTGCTCGGCGCCTCGGCGATATCGGTCGGACTGATCGTGGTCCTGAACATATTTCTGGGCGGCTGGACCCCGGCGCGCTTCGCCTACGCCGGCGAAGGGGTTCAGCGAATCGAGGAGGGGGTGCTGGGCTTTTCCGCCTCCCATGAGGTGGTGATGGGGCGCGGCGGCCGGGTGGTTCTGGCGCTGGAGCAGGGCTGCGCCCGGTTGGGGGTGGCCGCCACATCGGGCGACCGGGCCACAGTTCGCGCCCTGAGACCAGGAGAAGTGCGCGCTGTCCGCCTTGACGGCGCCACACTGACGCTCGATCTGACCGACTATACATTCCCGCGCGTCTGGCTGATCCTCGAGGACGCCGACACCGCGCACGTCTGGGCCGAGCACGCCCAAGCCTTCGTCAAGGCCGCGCCGGGCCCGGCGCGAACGGAGACCGCGAGCCATGCCTGATTTGCCCAATCCGATCTATTTCGCCATTCCCGCCTTCGTGCTGCTGATCGTGGCCGAAATGATCCATGCGCGCCTGACCGGAAAGACCCAGTACGAGCCTCGCGACACCGCCGCGAGTCTCGTCATGGGCCTTGGAAACACGGTGTCGGGAATCGTGCTCGGCGGGATCGCGCTGGCCTGGTTCGCCTATATCGAGCAGTTCGCGCTGCTGGACATCGGCTGGGCGTGGTGGGCGTTCGCGCTCGCCTTCGTGCTGGATGACTTCGTGTATTACTGGAGCCATCGCTTCGCCCATACGGTGCGCTGGTGGTGGGCGGATCATGTGATCCACCACTCAAGCCAGCACTACAATCTGTCCACGGCGCTGCGCCAGCCCTGGCTGAGCCCGCTATCGCTGAAATTCATCATTTTCGGATCGTGGCTGGTTCTCGCCGGCTTTCCGCCGGCGATGGTGGCCTTCGTGGGCGCGCTGAACCTGATCTATCAATTTTGGATCCACACCGAGGCGGTGCCCAAAATGTGGGCGCCCATCGAGGCGGTGATGAACACGCCCAGCCACCACCGGGTCCATCACGCCACCAATCCGCGCTATCTGGACCGTAACTTCGCCGGCGTTTTCATCATCTGGGATCGCATGTTCGGCTCGTTCGAACCCGAGCGCGAGGACGAGCCGTGCCGCTACGGCATCGTCCGCAATCTGGCGACGTTCAATCCGATCAAGATCTGCCTGCATGAATGGGCGGGGATCATCAAGGATGTGGCTTCGGCCAGATCGCCGCGAGAAGTGCTCGGCTACTGGCTCGGTCCGCCGGGCTGGTCGCCGGACGGGTCGCGAGACAGCTCCAAAATTCTGAAACAGCGCTGGATGGAGGGCCGTCAGGCCGAGACGGGCGAGCCTGAAGCCCCGCAAAGCGCGGCGGCGGCCGAATAGTCCCCCGGGCCGGGCCCAGGGGACTGATGCACAGCTATTGCTTGTTGATCCACTCGTTCACTTCGCGCTCGGCCTCGTCCTTGGACTTGCCGTAACGCTGCTGGATCTTGCCCGCCAGCTTGTCAGTATCGCCTTCGGCGGTCTGCACATCGTCGTCGGTGAGCTTGCCCCAGTGGCGCTTGGCTTCGCCCTGAAGTTCTTTCCATTTGCCTTTGATCTGGTCGGCGTTCATGGGCGTCTCCTTGTGATTGTTACAAGGGGATAAGCCGTCGAGCGCGGCTTTGTTCCGACACCTAGAGCAGCGCGCCTGCAATCCCGTCAAAGATGAACTGGGCCGCCAGCGCCGCCAGGATGACGCCGAGAATGCGCGTGATCATCGCCGCAAGCGTGTCGCCGATGAGGCGCATCAGCGTGCCCACGGTCAAAAACAGGATCAGGCAGACCAGAAGATTGGCGCCCATGCCGGCGAACACGAGAACCTGGCCGATCGGGCTGCCGGCGGCTTCGCTCATGAACAGCATGATGGAGGCGATGGCGCCAGGGCCGGCCAGCATGGGGATGGCCATGGGAAAGACGGAGATGTCCTCATGGGTGCCGGGCGTCGTATCGTCGGCCTCGTTCAGCGCCTCGGCGCGTTCCTCGCGGCGTTTCGACCGGGTCTCGAAGATCATGTCCAGCGCCAGCATGAAGAGCAGAACGCCGCCAGCGGCGCGGAAGGCGTCCAGGCTTACATGGAGCGCGCCCAGCAACCACTCGCCGCCGAACGCGAATCCGAAGAGCACGCCGGTGGCGATCAGCACCGATTTGATCGCCATCCTGCGCTTGTGCGCCCCGTCCGAGCCTTCTGTGAGGCTGGCGAAGATGGGCGCCACGCCGATCGGGTCGATCACCACGAAGAAAGTGACGAGCGAGGCGGTGAGCAAAGAATAATCGATCGCGTCCATGTCGGTCCCCAAGGGCGAGAAGTGCGTATCAGGCCCGCATAACACCGGGGCGCCGCCTTGGCGAGGCTATGCAAGAGGGTGTCCGGTATGCGTCGGCGGGGGAGCAAACGTCCGCAAGGCGGCGTTGATGCGCTATGGAAAAACGTCTGGACACCTCGAAGACCATTGAGCTGGCCGGCCGCATCGGCCTGATGGCCCGGGCGGTGGTTTACGCACTTGTGGCCGGCCTGATGCTGCGCGCGGTGTTCCTGCCCACCTCCGGCGGCGGTGCGGAGGGCGGCGACGAGGGCGTCCGCCCGAGCGAGGCCTTCCAATGGCTGGAGACGGAGATCTACGGCAATATCCTGCTGGCCGCGATCGGGCTTGGCCTGGCGCTTTACGCGGTCTGGCGGTTCGTGCAGGCCGGCGCCGACACCGGCGGCGAAGGCCACGACCCCAAGGGCGTGCTGGCGCGCGCCGGCATGGCCGCGTCGGGCGCAGGCTACGCGCTTGTCGGTCTGGCGGCGGTTTCCGTGATGTTTGGGCGCGATCAGAGCGGCGGTGGCGGCGGAGCGACCAAGACTGTCACGCAATGGCTGCTGGAGCAGCCTTTCGGACCCGCGCTGGTGATTCTGTTCGGCGCAGCGCTGGCGGCCATCGGCTGCGCGCAGGCCTGGCGGGCCTTGAAGGGTCAATGGAAGGAAAATCTGGATCTTTCAGGCTGGGCGGGGCGGACCAAGGGCGTCATCGGCGCCGCCATCGGGCTTCGCGGACTCCTCTTTGTCCTGGTGGGACTCTTCGTGGTGCTGGCGGGCCTGCAAGTAGACCCGTCCGAGGCCAAGGGCCTCTCCGGCGCCATCACCTGGCTGCGCCAGCAGCCTTACGGCGTCTACCTCTACGGTCTCGGCGCCCTCGCGCTTGGTGGTTACGGACTCTACTCCTTCGTTCAGTCTCAGCGCATGGATTTCGGCCCGAGCCGCCACGCGTGAAAGATCTGGCCGCCCCCTAGTCCGCCACGCGGAACGCCAGCAGGAGCGTGCGCTGGGCGGGGTTGAAATTATCGTCCGACATCAAAAGCAGCATCGGGGCACCGTCCACCTGGGCGAAGGCGGCGGCCTCGATATTGTCCACCGTCATCTCCGGGCCGATCTCGGCCAGGCGTTCAGGCTGCAGCGGCGCGCTCGCAGCCGCCTCGATCTGCGCGGCCGAGAGCCGGGACACATGGATTGAGTTGCCGGTGTCGCGCGACCAGAAGCGCTCCACCAGATAAAGCGCGCCGTCCGGCCCGACGGTCATGGCGGTAAGGCCGAAGCCCGGCTCGATCTCCAGAAACAGGGCGCGGGGCGGGGCGGCCTGCGCGGCGAGATCATAGACCCAGAGCGTGTGCGGCTGGCCGGACACGATGGGATCCTCGACCCCGGCGTAGAGCCGTCTCCCGTCAATTGCGAGCGCCTCCATCCCGGCGTTGTCGCGCAGCCGGTCGGCGCCGGGCGGCGCGGGGAAGGCGGTCTCGGTTGCGGTTTCAAGTCCGCTCCAGTCCTCACCAATCTGGAACAGGGCGATACGGTGCTCACGTTCAAAGCTCACCACATAGCGCCCGTCTCCCAGCGACGCGAGGCCTTCGGCGTCGGCGCTCTGCCCCCCAAGTGGCCCGCCGTCGGGGCCCAACAGGGGCGCCAGCCTCACCTGATCGAGGCCGGACAGGGCGCCGCTCTCATAGCTTAAACGCGCGGTCATCCATGTGGCGCTGTCGGAGAGGGCGAGAAGGTGCGCGCCGTCCGCGCTCAGCTCCATCGCCGACCAGCCGCCGAACGCGCGATGATCGCTGGTGAGCACCAGCCCGCCGGCATAGCGCAGCTCGCCAAGCCTGGTGCGGCCCGGATCGTCGGGAAACAGCGCGACCGGCGACGCCTCCACCGCGGCGTCCTGAGGGCCGGACGCGCCGCCGCAGGCTGCGGCGGTCAGAGCGGCGAGGGCGGTCAGAGCGATGCGTGCAGGCATGTCGGGCTCCATTCGGGTCGTCGCCTGGACTTGCTCAGGCCGCAGGACATCCACATCGTCCCGGTACACCATAGCCGAATACCGTTTGTGGCAAAGGCTGGCCACCGCCCCGCCTAGAGTGTTTGGAGAGGCCTTTCGGCGGTTCGCGGGCCTCGGCCGGGCGCCCTGAAAATCATTAGATAAATCGCCGCTCTTGGGCGATAGTCTTCGGTTAAAGAGAACGACGGGTGCGCCATGATGAATTACAAGCACTTGCGCTATTTTCGCGCGGTCGCCCATGAGGGCCGCCTGACCCGGGCCGCCGAGCGGCTGAACCTCTCCCAGTCCGCGCTGTCGACCCAGATCCGCCAACTGGAAGCCCAGCTGGGCCACGCCCTGTTTGAGCGGCGCGGCCGCACGCTGGCGCTGACCGAGGCTGGGCGGGTGGCGCTGGACTACGCTGACGCGATCTTCACCACCGGCGAGGAGCTGGAGGCGACGCTGAAGGGTGGGGCGGGCGCGGCGCGGCGTTCGCTGCGGGTGGGCGCGCTGGCGACCCTGTCGCGGAACTTCCAGACCGACCTCCTGACGCCGCTGCTGGCCGAAGGTGAGGTGGAGGTGCATCTGCGGTCCGGCTCGCTGGCCGAGCTGATGCAGGAGCTGACCGCCCACAATCTTGATCTGGTGCTCGCCAACCAGGCGCCGGAGCGCGACTCCGGCAGTGCGTTCACCGTGCACCGCCTGGCCGAGCAGCCGGTGAGCCTCATCGGCGCGCCGGTGCGCGTGGGCGATGAGCGCGATGTGGAGGTCTTGCTGAGGACCCATCCGCTGATCCTGCCGTCACGGCGCAGCGGGGTGCGCTCCAGCTTCGACGCCCTGGCGATGCGCCTGGGCCTGAGCCCGGAAATCGCGGCGGAAGTGGACGATATGGCGATGCTGCGCCTTCTAGCGCGCAATGACGCCGGGCTCGCCGTGGCGCCGCCCATCGTGGTGCGTGACGAGCTGGCGAGCGGGCGGCTGGTGGAGGCGGCCAAGCTGCCGGGCATGGCGGAAACGTTCTACGCGATCACGCTGGAGCGCCGCTTTCCCAATCCGCTGGTGCAGCAGATCCTGTCGCGAGAGCCGGTCTAGCGTTTCACCGTCGTCGTGGCCCGCTTCAGCGCCGAGAGACCCGGGCCGCCGCGTCCGCGATCCTGATCCCCGCCCCGGCCCCGGCGGCGCGTCTTGGGCTTGGCGTCGAACAGATCGGCGAGCTGATCGGTCATGGCGCCGGCCAGCTGCTCCACGTCCACGATGGTCACGGCCTTCTTGTAATAGCGCGTCACGTCGTGACCGATGCCGATGGCGAGAAGCTCCACCTCGGACTTGCCCTCGATCATGGCGATCGTCTCGCGCAGATGCTTTTCCAGATAAGAGGGCGAGTTGGCCGACTGGGTGCCGTCATCCACCGGCGCGCCGTCGCTGATCACCATCAGGATCCGGCGCTGTTCAGGGCGGGCGAGCAGGCGCTTGTGGGCCCAGAGCAGGGCCTCGCCGTCGATGTTTTCCTTCAGCAGGCCGTCGCGCAGCATCAGACCCAGATTGGGCCGCGAGCGCCGCCAGGGCGCATCGGCGTTCTTGTAGACAATGTGGCGCAGATCATTGAGCCGGCCGGGATTGGGGGGCTTGCCCTGTTCAAGCCAGGCCTCCTTGGAGCGCCCGCCCTTCCAGGCCTTGGTGGTGAAGCCCAGGATCTCGGTCTTCACGCCGGAGCGCTCCAGCGTGCGCGCCAGAATATCCGCGCAGGCCGCCGCCACCAGAATGGGACGGCCACGCATGGAGCCTGAATTGTCCAGCAGCAGCGTCACCACCGTGTCTCGAAACTCCATGTCCTGCTCTTGCTTGAAGGAGAGCGGCTGCATGGGGTCGAGGACCACGCGGGGCAGGCGGGCCGGGTCCAGCACGCCTTCTTCAAGGTCAAAAGCCCAGCTTCGCTGCTGCTTGGCCATGAGCTTTCTCTGAAGCCGGTTGGCGAGACGGCCCACCGCGCTTTCAAGACCTTTGAGGTGCTGATCCAGATTGCGGCGCAGGCGCGTTAGCTCTTCCTCGTCACACAGATCGGCGGCCTGGATCACCTCGTCATACTTGCTGGTGAAGACCTTGTAGGCGGCCGCATCTTCGCCTTGCGGGGCGACCCAGTTGGGGCGCGCCGCCTCCATGGACTCGCCGGGCTCGTCATCGGCCTCGATGCGCGTGCCGCTGTCCTCGGCGTAGTGGATGTCCTCGGTGTCGGCGGCGGTGCCCTTGGCGTCGGCGGGTTCGTCGTCATCGCCGGAATCGGGATCCTGATCGCCGGGATCCTCGCCGTCCTGAGGCTCCTGCTCGACGCCGCTATCGTCCTCGCTCTCGTCTTCGTTGTCGTCCTCCTCAACCTCGCCAAGCTCGTCGGAAAGGTCGAGATCGCGGATGACCTGACGCAGCGCCTGGGCGAACTGCTTTTGGTCTCCGGCCGCGTCGGCGAGGGCGTCCAGCGCGCCGCCGGCCGCCGCTTCCAGATCCTCGCGCCAGACCTTCATCAGGCCTTTCGCGTCCGCCGGCGCGGAACGGCCGGAAATGCGCTCGCGCACCAGCATCGAGACCGCATCGGCCAGCGGCGCGGCCTGGCGGTCTTCGGCATGGTTCCAGCCCTGGCGGCGGCACTTGTCGATCAGGGCGGCGTCCAGATTGTCGGCGACGCCGCGCATGGCCCTCGCGCCCAGCCCCTCGCAGCGCGCCTGCTCGGCGGCGTCGAAGATCTTGCGGGCGGTGTCGCCCGGCGGCAGGGTCTGCTGGTGCGCCTTGCTGTCATGGAGCGCATAGCGCAGCGCCAGCGCATCGGCCCGGCCGCGCGCCTTGGAGGCTTCATCCAGGGTGAGCTTTTCCGGCGGGTTGGGCAGGACGACGCCGCCGCGCGCAATGGCGGCCTTGTCGCCTCCATACTTCACCTCCAGATCGCGTTCCCTGGAAAGGGCGCGGGTCGTGGTGGCGAGGGCGCGGCGGAATTGCTCGGCGGGGCTCTGATCGGTCATGGATGCATAGATAGCCCCGGCGGGCCCCCTTGCGAACCCGCGAGCCTGCAGAGGGGGCAGGCGCGCGCGGCTCTCATTATTTCCCCGATTTTCCTGTCGTCAGCAGGCCTGGTGAGCGCTACGCCGCCTGGCCGGGTTTGACCGGGCTTTCAGGCAGGTTCTCGCCGAACACGCGCTGATACATCTCCGCCACGACCGGGCGTTCCAGCTCGTCGCACTTGTTCAGGAAGGTAAGGCGGAAGGAAATCCCCACATCGTCGAAGATCTGGGCGTTTTCGGCCCAGGTGAGCACGGTGCGCGGGCTCATCACAGTGGACAGATCGCCATTGATGAAGGCTTCGCGCGTCATGTCGGCGACGTTGACCATGTCGGAAATGGTCTTCGCGCCGGCGTCCGATTTGCCAAACTCGCCCAGCTTGGCCGCGACGATCTCGCGCTCGGTTTCGGCGGGCAGATAGTTCAGCGTGGAGACGATGGACCAGCGGTCCATCTGGCCCTGGTTGATCTGCTGGGTGCCGTGATAGAGGCCCGTCGTATCGCCCAGGCCCACCGTGTTGGTGGTGGCGAAGAGGCGGAAATTCGGGTTCGGCTTGATCACCCGATTCTGGTCCAGAAGGGTCAGGGAGCCCTGCGCTTCCAGGACGCGCTGGATCACGAACATCACGTCGGGCCGGCCGGCGTCATATTCGTCAAACAGAAGCGCCACCGGGCGCTGCACCGACCAGGGCAGGATGCCTTCCTGGAATTCGGTGACCTGCTTGCCGTCCTTCAGAACGATCTGGTCCTTGCCCACCATGTCGATGCGGCTGACGTGGCTGTCCAGATTGACCCGGATCATGGGCCAGTTCAGCCGGGCGGCGACCTGCTCCACGTGGGTGGATTTACCCGTGCCGTGATAGCCCTGGATCATCACCCGTCGATTGAAGGCGAAACCGGCGAGAATGGCGCGCGTGGTCGCCGGATCGAAGACATAGGTCTCGTCGATCTCGGGCGCATGGCTGTCGCGCGTGGAGAAGGCCGGGACCTTGAAGCCGGGGTCAAAGCCGAACAGGGCCTGGCAGTCGGCCTCGGTGTCGGGGGTCAGGGCGGTCAGCGCGTCGTCAGTCATATCGCCTCGAACTGGTCTGGTCATCAAAAGGGCCGCGCTTTGCGGCCCGCTATTTGCTCATACCTAGCGCGCGAGGGCGCCCGGCGCCACCATCGCCTCTGCAGGCCCAGTTCAGGCCATGCCGACGCCTTTGAGGATTTGATAGCTCTGCACGACCTTGGTGAGCAGCTCCTCCATGGAGCGGTCGCCGCCATTGGAGTCCGGGTGATAGGCGCGCACCAGCTCGGCGTAGCGCTTGCGCACCTCGGCCTTGGTGGCGCCGGGCTCCAGGCTCAGCGTCTCGTAGGCGCGTTTCTGCAGCCGGCCCATGGCCGCGTGCGGGTCTTCGGCTTCGCGCTGGCGGCGCTCCTGACCGGGCGGCGGGCGATCGCCGAAGATCGTGAACGGATCCTCGAAGGCTTCGTGGAAATCCTTGGTGGCGCGCTGGGCCTTCTTGCGGGCGGTGGACCCGGCCGCGAAGCTCCAGGTGGGCCGGTGGCCGTAGAAATCCGCGTTCAGATGCTCGCGCGCGGCTTCCTCGCTCATGCCCTCGAAGAAATTCCACTGCTTGTTGTATTCAGCTGCGTGGCTCTGGCAGAACCAATAGAATTCATTGCGCTTGGCTGCGGTCTTCGGCGAGCGCGCCGTGGCCTTCGAGCGGCATTTGGGATGCTCGCACACACGTTCCTTGGCCGAAGGTTGGTCCTTCGGCTTCTTGATGCGTATGTCCACGAACCGTGGGCGGTATTTATAATCGCCGTCCATGGTGCGAAGTATGGGGTGCTCCGCGCTCCGCGGCAACGAAGGGAGGACAACGATTGCAACACGTAAAGCAGCGCCTGGAGGAAAAGCTTTCCGCCGCGTTCGCGCCGGGAAGCCTCGAGATCAGTGATGACAGCGCACTTCACGCCGGTCACGCCGGCGCCCGGGAGGGTGGTGAAAGTCACTTCACCGTGGCGATCACGGCGGATGCTTTTGCGGGAAAATCGCGCATCGAGCGCCACCGACTGGTCAACGCCGCACTGAAGGACGAGCTCGCCGGGCCGGTCCATGCGCTGGTGATCAAGGCCAAGGCGCCGGGCGAGTAGGACGGGCGGCGCCGGCGCAGCTGGATCTCAAGACCCTGATTTCAGATCAAAGATCGGCGCCGGATGGGCCCCAGGCTTGAGAGCCTGCACAGGATTGAACGCTGTAACCGGCCAGCGCCCCATGCTATTTGCCCGCCCATGACGACACCGCATCACACCCATCTCACCGTCCCGCACGAAACCGCGCTCCAGGCGGCGATCCACACGCTCTGGCCGGCCGCCCATGAGCTGTGGGAGGACGACATCCATCCGGCCCGCGAGGAGTTCGCCCGGTTTCTCGAGCTGGTCGCCGCTCCGGGGCGTGACGCAAAGCCGCTGCCGATCACGATCTATGCCGCTACACCTGATGCCGAGGCCGATGCGCGCAGGCGCGCGGGACATGTCGCCCGTGTGATCCGTGAGCCCTATGGCGATGTGTGGGCGCGCGACACCGGGCCGGTCTTTACGCGTTGCGAGGCCGGGCTGACGGCGGTGCGGTTCAGGTTTAATGGCTGGGGCGGCAAGTATGACTTGCCGGGCGATCAGACGATCGGGGCGCGCATCGCCCGCGAAGCCGGCGCGAAGACGCTCGAGGCCGATTTCATCTGCGAAGGCGGCGCGCTGGAGTTTGACGGCGAGGGCACGCTGATCACCACGCGCCAGTGCGTTTTGAACACGAACCGCAATCCGCGCCTCAGCCAGAGCGATTTCGAGGCGCGCATGGAGGCGCTGTTCGGCGTCACGAAGGTGATCTGGCTTGAAGAGGGGCTTCTGGGCGATCACACCGACGGCCATGTGGACAATCTGGCCCGCTTTGCGGGGCCGGGCCGCGTGGTGTGTCAGGCGCCTGCGGGGCCTGATGATCCCAACGCGAAAATCCTGGATCGTATCGCCCGCGATCTGGACCGCGCCGTTGATGCGCGCGGTCGCCGCCTGGAGGTCCTGCGCATCGTCTCTCCGGGCCGGGTTGAGGTTGAGGCTGGAGAACCGGCGGCCGCGTCCCATATGAACTGGGTGGTGGGGCCGCACCATGTGGTCATGCCGGCCTATAATGACCGCGCGGCCCTTGCGGCGCGCAGCTTGCAGCGCGCGTTTCCGGGGCGCAAAGTCGTCGCATCAGGATCCAGCGCAATCCTGACCGGGGGTGGATCCTTCCATTGCGTGACCTGCAACCAGCCGGCGGGATGATCCCACGGCGCCAGCTTCAAGGAGGCGCGTCCATGGACGGGCTGAAGCGCATCACGACGGGTCTTGTCGCCATGGGCGGAGCGTTTGCGCTCGCCGGCCCTGCGACGGCGCAAATCTATCCGCCTGAAGGTCAGTCGCTGTCACGCATGGGCGCGATCGAAATTGCGCGCACCAGTGCGCAGACCGGCGCAGGCCTGCCCGGCGACGGCTCTGGCGCAGCTGTCGGGCCGTTCTCCGGAGGCGAAGACCACGCCACCACCGCAAGCGCGGCGCGCACCGCAAAGGCCTCGCCGCTGCTGCGTCTGGAGCCGCCGGCTTATCTCGCCGCCCTCACAGAACGCCTGGATCAGGCCGCTACCTTTGACCGGACGGTGGGTCTCGCCGCCGCGATAATCGAGAACGGTCAGGTGGCGATGATCTACACGGCCGGAGAAACCGCCGCCGGCTCCGGTGAGGACGTCACGGCGGACACGCGCTTTCGCGCGGCCTCTGTGACGAAGAGCTTCACCGGCGTCTTGCTCGCCATTCTTGAGTCCGAAGGCCTGATCGATCTGGATGACGAAATTCCGACCTCTATTATTGATCTTAAAGGGCCGGACCAGCCGACCTGGCTTGAGCTGATGAGCCAGAGTTCGGGCCTGCCGCCCAACGCCTACGACAATCTCATCGAGGGCGGGGTGAGCGCCGTGGAGGCGCGCGAACGCCTCTCGACGGTCGATCTCGTGTGCCGTCCGGGCGAATGCTACACCTATCAAAACGTTGCGTTTTCCGCCGCCGAACTGTTGATCGAGCAAGCCACCGGGCTCTCCTATGAAGAGGCTGTGCGCCAGTATGTCTTTACGCCCTACGGGCTGACGACGGCGGGCGTCGGCGAGGACGATCTTGTGTCGGACTCCAACTGGGCGCGGCCGCACCGCGGCTGGGCGCGCGCGAGCGACCGGCCCGGCGGCGGCGCCAGCCGCTATGACCAGGTGCCCAGCGCCGCTTCCATCACCGTCTCGCTCAACGACATGATCGCCTGGGCGCAGGCCAATCTGGGGTGGATCGACGGACTGCCCGCGGACGTGCGCGAGCGGGTCTTCACCCCCTACACCCTGAGCCCGCGTGAAACCCGTGGGCTTGGCCCCTTGCGCGCGCGCGTCGACGAGACTTATTACGGGCTTGGCTGGCGAGTGTATCAGTGGGGCGACCGCACCCTGATCGCGCACGCCGGCTATCTCTCCGGCTACGGCGCCCAGGTGGTTATGGAGCCGGAGACCGGCTTCGCCTTTGTCGCCCTTTGGAATGCGGACGGCCGCGCGCCCTGGCGGCTCTGGCCGACCGTGATGGATTTACGCACCGGGGACGGACCCGGCGACTGGCTTGATCAGATCGACTAGGGAATACACCACGCCATGAGTGATACGCTGTCCATCGCCGTCCTGCAGGCGGCGTTCACCCGCGACCGCGCCGAAAATCTCGACACGGTGAAAGAGCTGATCCGCGAGGCCGCCGGCAAGGGCGCCCAGGTAATCCTCCCGCCCGAGCTGTTCCAGAACCACTATTTCTGCAAGACGCAGAAGGAAGAGTGGTTCGCCGAGGCGTTCCCGGCCCTGGACCACCCGTGCGTCACTGCACTGGCGCCGCTGTCTGAAGAGCTCGATGTGGCCATCCCGGTCTCGATCTATGAGCGCGAGGGGCCGCGCTATTATAATTCCATCGTGATGCTGGACGGCGGCAAGCCGCTGGGCGTCTACCGCAAGAGCCATATCCCCGACGGGCCGGGCTATATGGAGAAGTATTATTTCCGCCCCGGCGACACCGGCTTCAAGGTCTGGGACACCAGGCATGGCAAAATCGGCGTGGGGATCTGCTGGGACCAGTGGTTTCCCGAAACCGCCCGCGCTATGGCGCTTTTGGGCGCGGAAGTGCTGCTCTACCCCACCGCCATCGGGACCGAGCCCCATGATGACAGCCTGGACACCGCCGCGCGCTGGCGCCGGGCCATGCAGGGCCATGCGGTCTCCAACGTGATGCCCATCGGCGCCGCCAACCGCACCGGCGACGAGGACGGCCAGACCTTCTACGGCACCAGCTTCATCTGCGACCATGCCGGCGAAGTCGTCGCCGAGCTGGGCCGCCATGAAACCGGCGTCCTGACCGCCGGCTTCGACCGCGCCTTCCTGGACCGCCACCGCGCCGCCTGGGGCTTCTTCCGCGACCGGCGCACCGATCTGTACGGGCCGTATTACACCTAAACCCCCGCCTTCGCCCTTACCGCCTCCGCGCTCATCCCCGCCTCGCGCATCGCGCGGATCGTCACGCTCTCATCGCGCTTGGCGAAGCGCTTGCCGGTGTCGTCCAGCAGCAGGCGGTGATGGCGGTAGACCGGGCGGGGCAGGTCCAGCAGGCGCTGGAGAAGGGCGTGCAGATGGGTGGCGAAGAACAGGTCCTCGCCCCGGATGACATGGGTGACGCCCTGCAGCGCGTCGTCATGGACGGCGGCCAGGTGATAGCTGGCGCCCACATCCTTGCGCCCCAGAATGACGTCGCCCAGCGTTTCGGGGCGCGCGTGCACCAGCCCGGTCTCGCCGTCGGGGCCTTGCCCCTCCTCGATGAAATGCAGCGCGTCCCAGGCTGAGCCCAGCATCTCGCGGCAGGCGGCGATGGAGAGGCGCCAGGCGTAGGGCTTGCCTTCTGAGATCAGGGCGGCCTCCTCCGCCTCGCTCAAGGGCGTGTCGGGGCCGGGATAGATCACGCCTTCGGGGCCTTCGCCGGGGTGGTGGGGCGCGCGCTCGATATCCTCGGCGATCTCCTTGCGGGTCTTAAAGCAGCGATAGACCAGGCCGCGCGCCGCCAGGCTTTCAAGCGCGCGGGCATAGTCTGGAAAGTGCGCGCTCTGGCGGCGCACCGGGGTCGGCCAATTGAGCCCCAGAAAGGCGAGATCGTCGTAGATCGCCTGTTCAAACTCGGTTTTGCAGCGCGCCGTATCGATATCCTCGATGCGCAGGAGGAACACGCCGCCGGCGTCCTTCGCGGCCCCGTAAGCGGTGAGCGCGGAGAAGGCGTGGCCCAGATGCAATAGTCCGGTGGGCGAGGGCGCGAAGCGGGTGATGAACTCGTTCATGGCCTTCCAAATGAACGCAAACACAGCGTTGCGCGTGCAGGTTTCAATGTCTACTCAATAAACCGCTGGGCCACCCAAGAGAAGCGACCGAAGCTGTGACACGAAGAAAGCCAACTCCGTTCGCGCCGTATCGCATGATCGCACAAGTTATTGGCGTTTTCTCCTCATTCGCAGCGTTGGTGGAACTGATTAACCGCTGGGGAGCAATTGAGTTGGATGGTTACCGGCTTATCTTCGTCGAGGCATATCGTTTGGCGCGACAGACTTTGACATTCCCGATCGAACTTATCGCCTTGAACTTCGATGTGACCGTCCCTCTCGCGCTCTACGACGTTCTAGTGATTTACGGCGTGCCAGTCGCGGCCATGGTCGCGCGCTCACGTGATCTAAGAGTGAAGGATAAGGCGTGGTGGGACGAGGATCCTGAAGACTTCTCAAATTTCATTAAGCGTGCCGCGAAGGGATCGGGGCGTGATCCTCAACGGCATCTTCGTCGCGTTCTGATTGGGCTTGATAACCCATTTTACTTTTATTTGAGGTCGATCTCGTCAGGGCTGCGCTGGCCGCTGACTATGGCCGCTAACGTATTTTCGATGTTTTCTAGCGACCCGTCCATCCGAGAGAATGGACGCTTTGTCGTGCTCGGCCTTTCAATGTACACGGTGCTACCGCTTGCTTTCTGTGTGCTATTTTTTATCCCGGAAGCAATTCGCGCTCTCGATCGACGCAACTGAGCCGAGCGGCGTTGAAGCCTCATGCCTGACTGCTATGCTCGGCGCTGATACCTTTGGATTAAGGGCGTGACATGATCCTCATCGACGGGCCGCGCATCGCGCCCAAATCAGGCACGGCGAAAAAGCTGGTGGTGCTGTTTCACGGCTATGGCTCCAACGGCAAGGACCTGATCGGGCTGGCGCAGGCCTGGGCGCCCCACTTTCCAGATGTCGCCTGGGCCTCGCCCGATGCGCCGGAGCAAGTGCCCGGCTTTCCCGGCGGGTTTCAGTGGTTTCCCATCTCGCGCCTGGATCCTGATCTGATGGAGCAGGGCGTGCGTTCGGCCCACGCCAGCGCCGAGCAGTTTGTAAAGTCCGAACTCAATCGCTGTGGGCTGGGGCCGCAGGACGTGGTGCTGGTGGGCTTCTCTCAAGGCACGATGATGGCGCTGCACACCGGGCTGCGCCGCGAGGCCGCGCCGGCGGGCATCCTCGGCTTTTCCGGCGCGCTGGCCGGGCCGGAGCGGCTGAAGACCGAAATGACGTGCAAGCCGCCGGTCATGCTGATCCATGGCGATCAGGACGAGGTGCTGCCGCTGGGCATGACGCTCATGGCCGCCCAGGGCCTTTGCGCCGCCGGTCACGGGGCGGAGTTTCATATCTCTCAAGGCATTCCCCACTCCATCGGGCCGGACGGGCTGGAGCTGGGCCAGCGCTTCATCGACAATGCACTCTCGGGAAAGCTGGTCTAGGCCAGGTCCAGTCCCACATTGTCAAAGAGCGGTGTGCGCGGTGTCATGTCACCGTCATGCGAGTTCGGTTAAGATGGAACCGTCTCGAAACCGCTCCTGATGATTCGTTCGCGAATTCAGGAGCCTGGACTTTGAGGGAGGCGCGTCTTCAGGACGGCCATGACATATCGGGGCTTCACCCCTTGTCGCCTGCTCTCCGGCGCGGCTTTGGTCGGGGGAGAGCGCCATGCGCGTATTTAAAACCGCGCCTGAAGATCTTCGCTGTCTGGTCCTGAACGCGGACTACCAACCCCTGTCCTACTATCCGCTCTCCACCTGGCCCTGGCAGGAGGCGGTGAAGGCGGTGTTTCTGGAGCGCGTGGACATCGTTTCCGAATACGCCACGCCGATCCGCAGTCCGAGCTTCGAGTTGGCCGCGCCCAGCGTGGTGGCCCTGCGCGATTACATCAATCAGGACCGGCCGCCGGCCTTTACCCGGTTCAACGTGTTCCTGCGCGACGGCTTTCGCTGCCAGTATTGCGGCACCAACAAGCTGGACCAGCTGACCTTCGACCATGTGATTCCGCGATCCAAAGGCGGGCGCACCACATGGGACAATATCGTCGCGGCCTGCGCGCCGTGTAATTTGAAAAAGGGCGGGCGCACGCCGCGCGAAGCCAAGATGCCGCTGCTGCGCGAGGCCGACCGGCCCGGCATGCACCAGCTCCAGACCCAGGGCCGCCGCTTCCCGCCGAAATATCTGCACGAAAGCTGGCTGGATTACCTCTACTGGGACGTCACGCTGCAGGCGTGAGGGGTCTTCGGGGCTGAACCGTTTGAACGCCGGACTCTTCGCCTTCGGCTCGCCCGGAAATTCAGGTATGGCTTCTCCCATGACCCAAACGCGCACGCCCACTCTCGCCATCGCCTATGATTTTGACGGCACGCTCAGCCCCGGCTCCATGCAGGAGCATTCCTTCATTCCCGAAGTGGGTGAGGAGAAGGACGCGTTCTGGGCCCGGGTGAACGGGGAGTCGGCGCGGCTGGGTGCGGACAATATCCTCATCTACATGCATGAAATGGTGAAAGCTGCGCGCCGTGAGGGCAAGCGCTTCCGGGTCGATGATATCCGCCGCCACGGCGCCCGGATCGGATTTTTCCCCGGCGTCGCCGAGGGCTGGTTCAAGCGCTTGAAGGATCATGGTGCGGGGCAGGGCGTAGCGGTGCAGCACTACATCATCTCCTCGGGGCTCAAGGAGATGATCGCCGCCAGCGCCATCGGTGAGGAATTCGCCGCGATCTTCGCCAGCGAGTTTAAATACGACGCCAACGACGTGCCTGAATGGGCCGCGGCGGCGGTGAACTACACCAACAAGACGCAGTTCCTGTTCCGCATCAATAAAGGCGCGCTGGACCTCTCCGATCATTCCGAGGTCAATAAATACATTCCCGAGGACGACCGCCCGGTGCCGTTTCGCAATATGATCTATATCGGCGACGGCGACACCGACGTGCCGTGCATGCGCACGGTGAAGGAGCAGGGCGGGGTGTCCATCGCCGTCCACCCGGCCGGCGACGCGGCGCTTGGCGACAAGACCGCCAAGCTGAAAGCCGACCGCCGGGTCCAGTTCACCGCAGACGCCGACTACACCGAAGGCTCAGCCCTGGACACTTATGTGCGCGCCGCCATCGACAAGATGGCCGCGGTGGAGCGGCTTAAGGCACTGGAGCGCGGATGAGAAAAAACCCCGGCTCGCGCGAGCCGGGGTTTTGCGTTTCAGCGAGGCGAGAAAGGGGCCTAGCCCTCTTTCTCCATGGCTTCATCCCACTCGCCCAGCGAAGCGAGGCCGTTCATCCTGGCGCGGTGGTTAAAGGCTTTCTGGCCGGCGTCGACATCGGAGCCGTTCCAGGCGGCCAGCGGCGCGGCCTGCAGTGCGCGGCCATAGGAGAAGGTCATGGGCCAGGGCAGATCAAAGCCTTCATTCATGATGTTCAGGTGCGCGGTGGCGTCCACATCCGACTGGCCGCCGGACAGGAAGGCGATGCCGGGAACTGCGGCGGGGACCGTGTTCATCAGACATTGAACGGTCATTTCTGCGACCTCGTCGCGGCTCGGCTGGTCTTTCGCCTTGGCGCCGGCGACGACCATGTTCGGTTTGAGAACCGTGCCTTCCAGGATCACGCCTTGCGCAAACAGCTCCTCATAGAGGCGGCGCAGCGTATATTCGGTGACCTCGTAGCAGCGCTCGATGGAGTGGTCGCCGTCCATGATGACTTCCGGCTCCACGATGGGCACGATATTGGCTTCCTGGCACAGGGCGGCGTAGCGGGCCAGCGCGTGTACATTGGTGTTCACGCAATACTGGGAGGGGATGCTCTCATCGCCGTCGCGGCCGATATTGATCACGCCGCGCCATTTCGCGAACCGGGCGCCGAGCTTGTAATACGCGTTCAGCCGGTCGCGCAGACCATCGAGGCCCTCGGTGATCATCTCGCCCGGCGAACCGGCGAGATCTTTCGCGCCAGCGTCCACCTTGATGCCGGGGATGGAGCCGGCGTCTTCGATCAGCTTGACCAGCGACGTGCCGTCAGCGGCGTTCTGGCGGATGGTTTCGTCAAACAGGATGACGCCGGAGACGTGTTCGCGCATGGCCGGCTCGGTGCGAAACAGCATCTCGCGCCAGTTGCGGCGATTGTTTTCGGTGTTCTCAAGCCCGATCGAGTCAAAGCGCTTGCCGATCGTGCCGGTGCTCTCGTCTGCGGCCAAAACGCCCTTGCCGGGCGCGACCATGCGCAGCGCGACGTCGTTAAGCTGATCGAGATCCATGTGCTTCCCCCAAGAAGAGTGGTGTGGTGCGGGCGCCCGCGGGCGCGTTACTCGCCCCGCGCGTTACGCGGGTCAAGCGGTTCAATCCTTCAACGCGTCGATGCCGGGCAGGGACTTGCCCTCCAGCCATTCCAGGAACGCCCCGCCGGCGGTGGAGACGAAGGTGAAATCTTCGGCGACCCCGGCCTGGTTGAGCGCGGCCACCGTATCACCGCCGCCGGCCACGGCGACAAGCCCGTGATCGACGCAGCGCTGGGCGGCGAAGCGGGCCGCCTCCACGGTCGCGGTGTCGAAGGGCGGCGTTTCAAACGCGCCCAGCGGACCGTTCCACACCAGCGTGCGCGCTCCAGCGATGGCGTCGGCCAGCGCGTCCACCGTCTCCGGCCCGCAATCGAGCATCATCTCGTTCGGCTTGATGTCGTCGACCTCGGCTACGCGCCGCTCGGCGTGGGCCTTGAACTCGGTGGTCACCACCCCGTCCACCGGCAAAAGGATCGCGGAGCCGGCGGCGCTTGCGGCCTCTATGATCTCGCGCGCAGTGCCCAGAAGGTCGCGCTCATAGAGACTGGCGCCCATGTCATGGCCCTTGGCGGCCAGGAAGGTGTTGGCCATGGCGCCGCCCACAAAGAGCCGGTCCACCTTGGCCACCAGATTCTTCAACAGATCGATCTTGGTGGAGACCTTGGCGCCGCCCACCACCGCCAGAAGCGGGCGGGTTGGATTTTCCAGAGCCGCGGTGACATAGTCCAGCTCGCGCTGGAGCGACAGCCCGGCATAGGCCGGCAGGATCCGCGCCACCCCTTCAGTGGATGCGTGGGCGCGGTGCGCCGCGGAGAAGGCGTCGTTCACGTAGAGGTCGGCGAGCCTGGCGAGCCCGGCGGCGAAATCGGGGTCGTTCTGTTCCTCGCCGGCGTGGAAGCGGGTGTTCTCCAGCAAGAGGACGTCGCCCTCGCCAAGCCGGGCGCTGGCCGCTTCAGCGTCGGGACCGACGCAGTCGGAGACGAATTTCACCTCATGATCGATCAGCTCGGACAGCGGCGTGGCCACCGGCGCCAGGCTCAGGGTCATGTCGCGCCGCCCGCGGGGCCGGCCGAAATGCGCCGCCAGGATCACCTTCGCGCCCTCGCGGCGCAAAAGCGCGATGGTGGGCAGCGCGGCCTTCAACCGCGTGTCGTCGGTGATCTGGCGGTTCGCCGTGGGGACGTTGAAGTCCACCCGCACCAGCACTCGCTTGCCGGCGATGTCAGCGTCCTGAAGGCGTCGGATCATGGAATGTTCCTCGATATTAGACCTGAAGCGCCCGGCGAGGCGCGTCCCTAGAGGAAGCGTCCCATCGCCTTGGCGGTGTCCACCATGCGGCAGGCGAAGCCCCATTCGTTGTCATACCACGTCATCACCCGGACCAGGCGCTCGTCGATGACGTTGGTCTTGTCCAGCGCCACGATGGAGGAGCGCGGGTCGTGATTATAGTCCACGCTCACCAGCGGCAGGGTGTCATAGCCCAGGATCCCCTTCATGGGGCCGTCGGCGGCGGCGCGGATCGCGGCGTTGATCTCTTCGATGCTGGTGGCCCGGCCCGGCGTGAACACCAGGTCGATCACCGAAACATTCGGCGTGGGCACGCGCACCGCCGCGCCGTCGAGCTTGCCCTTGAGTTCGGGCAGAACCTCGCCGACCGCCTTGGCCGCGCCGGTGGTGGTGGGCACCATGGACAGCGCCGCGGCTCGCGCGCGGTGGAGATCCTTGTGATTGCGGTCCAGCGTAGGCTGGTCACCGGTATAGGCGTGGATCGTGGTCATGTGGCCGCGTTCGATGCCGACTGCGTCGTTGAGCACCTTGGCCACCGGCGCCAGGCCGTTGGTGGTGCAGCTGGCGTTGGAGACCACCAGGTCATCGGCGGTGATCGCGTCATGGTTCACGCCGTAGACGATGGTCTTGTCGGCGTTCTTGGCCGGAGCCGAACACAGGACGCGCTTGGCGCCGGCGTCCAGGTGGGCGGACGCCTTGGCCTTGTCGTTGAAGGCGCCGGTGCATTCCATCACCAGGTCGATCCCCATGTCCGCCCAGGGCAGCTTGGCCGGGTCGCGCTCATTGACCTTCACGATTTTACCAAAGCCCGGATCAATCCAGTCGTCGCCGGTCTTCACTTCGCCCGAAAAGCGTCCATGGACGCTGTCATAGGCGAACAGGTGCGCGATCGCCTCTGCCGAGCCGCTATTATTGATCGCCACGATCTCGACTTCGTCCCAGCGCTTGTGCTCTAGCACTGCGCGCAAAGCCAGACGACCGATCCGGCCAAACCCGTTGATCGCCACACGAAGGGCCATGATGCGCTCCTGATGTTTTCGGTTTGTGCGTCACGCCCATATGGGGCGGGCGGCGCTCTTGGTAACTCGCGCGGGGTTTAGACGAGCCCGGCGCAAACGTCCATACGGGGGCGCTCCCGCGGCGCGCGGGCCTTGCATCCCCGCGCGCAGCCTGCCAGAACCTCTCACAATTAAGTGACAGCACGTCCATAAAATCACCGGAGTCCCAGATGAAAGTACTCGTGCTCGGCGGAGACGGTTTCTGCGGTTGGCCGTCGGCCCTTCATCTGTCAGCCCGCGGCCATGACGTCGTGGTCGTCGACAATCTGTCCCGGCGCAAGATCGATATCGAGCTGGAAGTCGAAAGCCTGACCCCGATCCGCCCCATCGGCGAGCGTCTGCGGGCCTGGAAGGACGTGTCCGGCAAGGAGATCAAGTTCGTCGATCTCAATGTCGGCAAGGACTACCAGGAGCTGGTCGATCTGATCCTGTCGGAGAAGCCGGACTCCATCGTGCACTTCGCCGAGCAGCGCGCCGCGCCCTATTCCATGAAGAGCGCGCGCCACAAGCGCTACACGGTCGACAATAATCTGAACGCCACCAACGACGTGCTCGCAGCGATCGTGGACACCGGGCTGGACATCCATCTGGTGCACCTGGGCACGATGGGCGTCTACGGCTATGGCACGGCGGGGATGAAGATCCCCGAGGGCTATCTGAAAGTGAAGATCGAGACCTCCGAAGGCCTGAAGGATCAGGAGATCCTTTACCCGGCCAATCCCGGCTCGATCTATCACATGACGAAGACCCAGGATCAGCTCTTCTTCCATTTCTACAACAAGAACGACAAGGTGAAGATCACCGACCTTCACCAGGGCATCGTCTGGGGCACCCAGACCGAAGAGACCAAGAAGGACGAGCGCCTGATCAACCGGTTCGATTATGACGGCGATTACGGCACCGTTCTGAACCGCTTCCTGATGCAGGGCGCCGTTAACTTCCCGCTCACCGTCCACGGCACGGGCGGTCAGACCCGCGCCTTCATTCACATCCAGGACACGGTGCGCTGCATCCAGCTGGCGGTGGAGAACCCGCCCCAGACCGGCGAGCGCGTGCGCATCATGAACCAGATGACCGAGACCCACCGGGTTCGCGAACTGGCCAAGATGATCGCCGACATGACCGGGGTGGAGACCGCCTTCCTGCCCAACCCGCGCAACGAGGCCGACGAGAACGACCTGCACGTGGAGAACGACACATTCCTCTCCATGGGCCTTCAACCGATCACGTTGGCCGAAGGGCTGATGGAAGAGGTCACCGAGATCGCCAGGAAGTACGCCGACCGGTGCGACCGCTCCAAAGTGAAATCGGTGTCCTACTGGAACAAGGACCGCGCCGCCGCGGACAAGGAAAGCGCTTAGATTTTAAGCGCTTGCGATTTTAAAAGCCGGGCCCTTCGGGTCCGGCTTTTTCTTGGGCGGCGCTACTGGCCCGGCCTTTGATCCAGCCGCTTGGGAAGGCTGGACGGCGCCGCGAGTTTACGCGAGGCTCGCCGCCGATTGCGGGGAGGCCGACCATGACTGACAGCCCATCTCAAACTGGCGAAACCAGGATCGCCGCCGGAAGCGACGCCGTGGACGCGCCGCCGGTGCGCGAGGCGGTCGCGCGCCATCTGTGCACCGATTGCGGCGTTTCACGGATGGAGGATCCCAAGGCCTGCGGCCGGGCCTGCCAGTTCATCAAGCCTGATTATGAGCGGCTGGAAGAGAAGGTGCACGGGCGCACGCGCGATCCGAATCGTGTGGACGAGCTTCATTTCGGTCCGTTCCGGCGCATGGTGAAAGCCGGCCTTGGCGCGCCGCGCGAGGGCGCCCAGTGGACCGGGATCGCCACGCGCCTGGCCGAAGTGCTGCTGGAGCGCGGCGCGGTGGACGTGGTTCTGACCGTGGCGCCGGATCCTGAAGATCGCTGGAAGCCTGTCCCGGTCCTGGTGACGCGCGCGGAGGGCATGAAATTCGTGCGCGGCATGCGCATGGGCTATGCGCCGCTCCTGGCCCTGCTCGAGCCGGTCCGTGAGCGCGGCTACAAGCGCGTCGCGGTTATCGGCATTCCGTGCCAAGTCTACGCGCTGCGCGCGCTGGAGGACGAGCTGGGGCTCGACAAGCTCTATGTCATCGGCACGCCGTGCTCGGACAACACCACCACCGAGCGCTTTCACGATTTTCTCGCCCTGCTCTCCGATCAGCCCGAAACGATCACCTATCTGGAATTTCGTGCCGACTATCAGGTGGAGCTGCGCTTTGAGAGCGGCGCCACGAAGACGATTCCGTTTCTCAAGCTTCCCATCTCGAAGCTGCCGCCGGACTTCTTCCCGCTCACCTGCCGCACCTGCGTGGATTACACCAATGTCCTGGCCGACATCACCGTGGGCTATATGGCCGGCGAGGGTGAGCAATGGCTGCTGGTGCGCAACGAAACCGGCGAGGAGCTGATCTCCCTCATCGAGGACGAGGTTCGCCTGTCCGCCCCCGGCGACAAGGGCAAGCGCAAGACCGCGGTGACCGGTTTCATCACCAACACCGAGCGCGCCGCCGGCGGATTGCCGCTGCGCGGCATGCCTGACTGGGTGCGGCCGCTGGTGGCCTGGCTCATGCCGAAGATCGGACCGCGCGGCCTGGAGTTCGCTCGCGCCCGGGTGGAGATGAAGGCGTCGGAAACCGTGCTTCACCTGCGTCGTCAGGAGCCGCGCCGGATGAAATCCATGATTCCCGACCATGTGTGGAAGCTGGTCGCGCCTTACGGACTCGAGCCCGAAGCGGGTGAGGCGGACGTGGTTGAGGCTGGCGAGGACCCGGTCGAAAGCTCCGGATCAGCGCGTTCTTCCTAGCATTTCGAGCCTAGATGATCGGCCTGTGGAGCCTAGTTTCCGCGCGAAAGTGTCAAACAAAAAAATTTGTACAACTGTCCAATTTGTTAGACACTCCCATCATTGATCATATCGAGGCGCCTTCATGACCCTAGCTTTTCCCTTCCCCGCAATCGTCGGGCAGGAGGAGATGAAACAAGCGCTTCTGATCGCATGCGTGGAGCCGCGCGTGGGCGGGGTTCTGATTTTCGGTGACCGCGGCACGGCGAAATCCACCGCCGTTCGCGCGCTCGCCGGGCTTCTGCCCCCGATCGAGACCTTTGAAACCTGTCCCTACAACACTGCGCCGGGCGAGCCCGCCATCAATGGCGACGAGAAGGCGCGCGGCGCGCGGGTCACCAAACCCACCCCTGTGGTCGATCTGCCGCTGGGCGTGACCGAGGACCGGGTGGTGGGCGCGCTCGACATCGAAAAGGCGCTGCGGCGCGGCGAGAAAGCCTTCGAGCCCGGCCTTCTGGCGCGGGCCAATCGCGGCTTTCTGTATATCGACGAGGTCAATCTTCTCGAAGACCATATCGTGGACCTGCTCCTGGACGTGGCCGCCACCGGCGAGAATGTCGTGGAACGCGACGGGCTGAGCGTGCGCCATCCGGCGCGATTCGTTCTGGTGGGCAGCGGCAATCCCGAGGAAGGCGAGCTGCGTCCGCAATTGCTGGATCGCTTCGGCCTGTCGGTGGAGGTGGCCACACCCCGCGAGATTGATCAGCGCATAGAGGTGGTGCGCCGCCGCGATTCCTTCGAGCGCGATCCGCAGGCGTTTTGTGAAAAGTGGGCGCAAGCCGGCGAAGAGATTCGCGGTCAGATCGCCGCCGCCAAGAAGCGCGTCGCCGGGCTCGACGCGCCTGAGCCGGTTCTGCGCAAAGCCTCCGAGATCTGCCTGGCGCTTGGCGCCGACGGTCTGCGCGGCGAGCTGACCTTGATCCGCGCCGCGCGCGCCATGGCCGCGCTGGACACCACCGACGAGATCGAGATCAAGCATTTGCGAGCCGTCGCCCCGTCCGTGCTGCGCCACAGGCTACGGCGCGATCCGCTGGATGAAGCCGGCTCCTCGGCCCGTATCGAGCGCGGTCTTGAAGAAGCGTTCGCCGGGTGAGCGCAGACGCCGACACTGTCGCCGATAGCGGCGAAAGCTGGGCGCAGGCGCGCTTGGCCGCCGCGTTGCTGGCCGTTGATCCGCGGCTGCGCGGCGTGGTGCTCACCGCGCGCGCCGGCCCTGCGCGCGACGCCTGGCTTGAGTATTACAAATCGTTGGCCGATGAGGACGCGGTCTGGCGTCGCATTCCAGCGGCGGTGAATGACGAGGCGCTACTGGGTGGCATTGATCTGGCCGCCACGCTGAAATCCGGACGCGCCGTGCAGCGCGCCGGCCTGCTGGACGAGATCAGGAACGGCGTCGGCGTTCTGGCCATGGCCGAGCGTGCCGACTCTGGTCTGGCCGCGCGCCTGGCCGCGGCGCTGGACGGCGAGCCGTCGCCGGTCATCATCGCCCTGGATGAAGCGGCTGAAGCCGATGAAGGCGCTCCGGCCGCACTTCGCGAACGCCTCGCCTTTCACATCGATCTGTCCGGCGTCACCCTTCGCGATCTTGAGACGGCCGAGGACGCCATCAGCCGCGAAGACGTGGCCATGGCGCGGGTGCGCCTGACCCACATTTTGAATAACGGCGCCGAGCGCGCTCTCACCCAGACCGCCGCGGTGCTGGGCGTGGACTCGCTTCGCCCGCCGCTTCTGGCGCTGCGCGTTGCGCGCGCCGCTGCCGCACTTGAAGGGCTTGATGAGATCAGCGACGCCGAGGCCGCCCTGGCCGCGCGCCTGGTGCTCGGCCCCCGCGCAACGCGCATGCCCATGGAAGAAGAGCAAGAGGCCGAGCCGGACACGCCGCCCGAGCCCGAAGAGGCCCGGGACGAGACGCCCGAGGCCGCCGAGCCTGAAGCCGACAACGACACCGATCCTGACGCCGACGACGCCGAAACGCCCGACGAGCTCACCGAAATCACCACCGAGGCCGCCAGGGCCGCGATCCCCGCCGGCCTTCTGGCGCGGCTGGAAGCGGGTCAGGGCGCCTCGAACGCCGGCGGCGCCGGACGCGCGGGAGCTGTCCGCAAGGAAGCGATGCGCGGACGCCCGGCCGGGTCCCGGCGCGGCGATCCGGGCGGCGGAAAGCGGCTGGACGTGCTGGCGACCCTGCGCGCTGCGGCGCCCTGGGGCAAGGTTCGCCGGCGCGGCCTGAAGCGGTTGGTGGGCGGACCGGCGCTGGAAGTGCGCCGCGAGGATTTCCGCGTGAAGCGCTTCAAGCAGAAAGCCGAGACGGTGACGATCTTCGTCGTGGACGCCTCCGGCTCCCTGGCGCTGAGCCGGCTCGCCGAGGCCAAGGGCGCGGTGGAGCTGATGCTGGCGGAATCCTATGTGCGCCGCGACCAGGTCGCGCTGATCGCCTTTCGTGGACGTGGGGCGGAAACCCTGCTGCCGCCGACCCGCTCTTTGACTCGCGCCAAGCGCAGCCTGGCCGGCCTTCCCGGCGGCGGCGGCACGCCGCTGGCGGCGGCCATCGCGGCGGCCGAGGCGCTGGCCCATTCGGCCGGACGCCAGGGGCGTAGCGTGTCGCTGATTTTCCTCACCGACGGCGCGGCGAATGTGACTCTTGAAGGCGTTGGAGGCCGCGAAGTCGCCATGGCCGAAGCGCGCGACGCGGCCCGCCGCCTGCGCGGCGCCGGCCACGCGGCGATTGTGGTGGACGTCTCCAAGCGCGGCGCCGAGGCCGCTCAGGGCGTCGCCCGGGACATGGCCGCGCGCTATGTGCGCCTGCCGGCCGCAAACACCGGCGCGCTGGTGGATATCGCCCGCAAGGCCGCCGCATGACGGCCGCGCGCATCCCCTCCGACTGGCCCCACCGCGTGGCCAGCGAGCAGATTTCGGCCGGCGGGGTGAGCTGGCACGTTCAGCGCTTCGGCGCCGGCCCGGCGCTTCTTCTGATCCATGGCACCGGCGCCTCGACGCACTCCTTCAGGCGTATCGCCTCGCAGCTCGCCGAAGACTTTGAGATCGTCATGGTCGATCTGCCTGGTCACGGATTCACCGGCGAGATGGAGACCCCTGCGCTTCCGGCCGTCTCCCGGGCGCTCGGCGCTCTGCTCCGGCAGCTGGACATCCAACCGGCGGCCGCTGCGGGCCATTCGGCCGGGGCTGCGGTGATCCTGCGCATGGCGCTGGACGGTCACATGGCGCCCAAAGTGCTCATCGGGCTGTGCCCCGCGCTGCAGCCTTATGGCGGCGCTGCGGACGGAATCGCCTCCAAAGCGGTGAAACTCGCCCTGCTCAATCCTCTGGCGCCGCGCCTGTTTTCCATGCGCGCCAATGGGCGGCGCGTGGCGCGCCTGATCGCCAGGACCGGCTCCCATCTCGATGAGGAGGGGGTGGATCTCTACACCCGCTTGCTCAAGCGCCCGGCCCATGTGGCGGGCGCGCTGCGTCTCATGGCGAACTGGCAGCTGCGGCCTCTGCTGGATGATCTTGGGCGGCTGGACGCGCCGGTCACGCTGGTCACCGGCGCCCATGACCGCGCGACGCCGCCGGCCGGGGTCGAGGCGGCTGCGCGGTCCATCCGCGCGCACAGCCTGATCCGCCTGCCCGGCCTTGGTCACCTGGCCCATGAGGAAGATCCCGCGGTGACCGCGGACCTGATCCGCAGCGCCGCCTACGACGCCGGCGCGCTGATCTCCGACAATCAAGCCGAGCCCCGGCTCGCTGGAGGTTTTTGATGCCTGCGCTGCGGCTGCCCGCCGACCATCCCCACCGCGCCAGCCTCAGCGAGGAGGTCCACGCGCGCCCGCCGCAGCCTCTGGCCGCGCCGCTCAGCGCCTCCTACCTGGTGCTCTACACCGGCCCCGAACAGCGCGGCGCGGACCTCGCCGCCGTCGCTGATCTCGCGTCGCGGTTCAACGTCGCGGCGCCGGCGGAGGGCGCGACCCACTACTCCGCGCCGCTGGGTCCGGTGCGGGTGATCTGGGAGCGCCATACCGAATTTGCGCGCTACACGTTTATTCGCCAGAGCGTCGATGACGGCGCGCCATTCGACAATCCGCCCATCTCCGAGGTGCCCGCCGACTGGCTCGCAGGCCTGCCGGGCGAGGTGATTTTCGCCGCCCATGCGCTGATGGTGACCGCGCCGGAGCAGGGCCCGGCGGTGGACGAAACCGCCAAGCGCCTGTTCGGCGGCGCGGAGCTGGTGGGGTCGAAGATCGCCGGCGGCGGCGTGGCGCTGACGAATTTCCGCAGCTATGCCGACGGCTTCAACCGCTTCCTGATTCGCAACCGGAACATGTCGCCGCTGCAGGCAGGCCGCGCCATGCGCAGTCTGCTGGAGATGGACACCTACCGGATGATGGCGCTTCTGGGTCTGCCGGTGGCGCGCGAGCTGGGCCGTCTTCTGACCGAGCGCGAACAGGATCTGGCCGCAGTGACGCGCGAGATGGCCGACGAGGTGCACGCCGATGAAAGCGCGCTCCTGGACCGGATGACTCGGCTGGAGGCTGATATCGAGCGGCGCCACTCTGAACAGTATTACCGGTTCAGCGCGTCGGCGGCGTATTACGGCATCGTCCAGGCCCGAATCCGCGAATTGCGTGAGGAGCGTGTGGAGGGCCTGCAGACCTTCACCGAGTTCACCGAGCGCCGCCTCGCGCCGGCCATGAACACCGTGGAAGCGGTGTCGAAACGCCTTGAGTCCATGTCCGAGCACCTGGCGCGGGCGACCCAGCTTCTGTCCACCCGCGTCGCCCTGACCCAGGAGCGCCAGAGCCGCGAATTGCTGGAGGCCATGGCGAGCCGGGCCAAGCTTCAGCTACGGCTGCAGCAGACCGTGGAAGGGCTCTCGATCGCGGCGATCACCTATTATGTCGTCGGCCTGATCGGCTATCTGGCCAAGGGCACCGAGGTGATGGGCCTGCCGCTGAGTTCGGAGCTGATCATGGCGGTGTCCATCCCCATCGTCGCCATCGGCCTTGCGGTGGGCCTCAGCCGCGTGCGCCGCTCCATCGAAAAATCGGAGGGCTAGGCCGTGGCGAGAGATGACTCATCCTTCGATCGGGACGCGCAGGACCGCCCCCACGCCGTGGTCATCGGCGCCGGGTTCGGCGGTCTCGCCGCCGCCGTGCGTCTGGGCGCACGGGGCTACCGGGTCACGGTCCTTGAAAAGCTCGATGCGCCCGGCGGGCGCGCCTATGTGTTTCGCGAAGGCGGCTATGTCTTCGACGCCGGCCCCACCATCATCACCGCGCCGTTTCTGCTGGAAGAGCTATGGACGCTCGCCGGCCGCCGGATCGAGGATGATATCAAGCTTGAAGAGATCGACCCGTTCTACGGCATCCGCTTTGACGACGGCACGGTCTTCCATTGCTCGCGCGACGCCGAGGCCATGCGGGCCGAAGTGGCCAAATTCTCACCCGAGGACGTCGCCGGCTATGAGCGCTTCTTGCTGAAGAGCAAGCAGATCTTCGAGATCGGCTTTGAAAAGCTCGGCCATGTGCCGTTCCACAAGCTCACCGACATGGCGCGCATCGCGCCGGATCTGCTGCGGTTTTCCGGCCACCGATCGGTGCATTCGCTGGTCTCGCAGTATGTGAAGAACGAGAAGGTGCGCATCGCGCTCAGCTTCCACCCGCTTCTCATCGGCGGCAATCCGTTCTCGGCCAGCTCGATCTACTGCCTGATCTCCTATCTGGAACGCCAGTGGGGCGTGCATTTCGTTATGGGCGGCACCGGCGAGCTGGTGACCGGGCTCGCCGGCCTCATCGAAGGCCAGGGCGGGCAGGTGCGCTGCAATGTCGAGGTGGAGGAGATCATCGTCGAGGACGGAACCGCCACCGGCGTGCGCCTTGCAAACGGTGAACGCATCAAGGCCGATATTGTGGTCTCCAACGCCGAGACCGGCCACACCTACAAGCGCCTGCTGTCGCAGACCAAGCGCAAGCGCTGGACCGACGCAAAGGTGGAGAGTGCGCGCTATTCCATGAGCCTGTTCGTCTGGTATTTCGGCACGCGCCGGCGCTATGACGACGTGGATCACCACACCATCGTTCTGGGGCCGCGCTACAAGGGCCTGCTGGACGACATCTTCAAGCACAAGCGTCTCGCCGAGGATTTCAGCCTCTATCTCCACCGGCCCACCGCCACCGACACGTCGCTGGCGCCGGACGGATGCGACGCGTTCTATGTGCTCTCCCCGGTCCCCAATCTGGATAGCGGGACCGACTGGGAGGCCATGGCCGAACCCTATCGTCAGGCGATTGAAAAACGCCTGGAAGACACGCTTCTGCCCGGCCTGAAGGACGCGGTGGAGGTGTCGCGCGTGATGACGCCGCTGGATTTCGAGGGCCGTCTGAACTCCACGCGCGGCGCGGCTTTCGGACTGGAGCCGGTGCTCACCCAGAGCGCCTGGTTCCGCGCCCATAACCGCAGTGAAGACGTCAAGAATCTCTACCTAGTAGGCGCGGGAACCCATCCCGGCGCCGGCGTGCCCGGGGTGTTGTCCTCTGCGCGCGTGCTCGACAGCGTCGTACCTGATGCGAGGAAACATGTCTGAAACCTACGCCAGCCCTACAGATCTCGACGCTTGCCGCCGGGAAATACGCACCGGGTCCAAGAGCTTTTTCGCGGCCTCGCTTCTTTTGCCGCCGAGCGTGCGCCGCGAGGCCTACGCCCTTTACGGTTTTTGCCGGCGCGCCGATGATGCGGTGGATCGCGGCGGGTCTCCGTCTGCGGCCTGCGCCGATCTCGCCGCGCGCCTGGACGAGATTTATGCGGGGCGTCCCGGTCCCGATCCGGTGGACCGCGCCTTCGCCGACCTGATCGAGGCGCGCGCGATTCCCAAGACGCTGCCGGCGGCCCTGATCGACGGCTTCGCCTGGGACGCCCACGGGCTTCGCTATGACACGATCTCCCAGCTGCGCGCCTACGCCGCGCGGGTCGCGGGATCTGTCGGGGCGATGATGGCGCTGGTGATGGGCGCACGCTCGCCCGAGGCCTTGGCGCGCGCCAGCGATCTGGGCGTCGCCATGCAGCTGACCAATATCGCCCGCGATGTGGGCGAGGATGCGCGAAACGGCCGGCTCTATTTGCCGCGCACCTGGATGCGCGAGGCGCGCCTGGACCCGGAGGCCTTCCTGGCTGACCCGAAATTCTCGCCGGAGCTGGGGGCGGTGGTGAACCGCCTGCTCAACGAGGCCGACCGACTTTATGAGCGTTCCCTTGCCGGCGTCGCGCTATTGCCCCTGAGCTGCCGTCCTGCGATCCACGCCGCGGCGCGCATCTACCGCGAAATCGGCCGGGAGGCCCGGCGCGCCGGATGCGACACTGTGAACGCGCGCGCCACCACGTCCACTACGCGCAAGCTCTCGCTCGCCGCGGCGGGTCTGGTGGACGCGGTGGTGAGGGGCGGGGAATCCGGCGAGCCGGCGCTCATGGAGACCCGCTTTCTGGTGCACGCCGCGCCGCCCGCCCCCGAAACACCGCGCGAGCCGGCCTTCTGGCGGGTGGACGAGCACTGGGGCCGCATGATCGACATCCTCCATGATCTGGAGATGCGCGAGCGCTCGGGCGGGGCGAGCCTGTCGCGGAGCGGGCGTGGCTGATGCGGGACTATCTTCCGCTCGTCTTTGAAGTGCTGCTCGCCGTCGCGGTGATCGGCTGGGGCGTGCGAGAGCTGATCCTGCTGAATCGCGACAAGGCCGACGAGGAGCCCGAGAGCACCCGTCTGGACGAGGACAAGAGCGACGCCGGCTGAACGGGTCGTCTTCTAACGCGTTCACCTGATCGCGGGCCGGTCCACGGCTCGCCCTCGCCACGCTGGCTCCTCGGCCCTATGGTGGAACGGCGTCGTCCGGCGCCCGCGCCGGTCTATGTCAGTCAGGCGAGGTGACGCCCCCAATGACGAGGCCCCCATGACCGACGCGCCGCTCTGGACGCTCTTGCCCTTTATCGGCCTTGTGTTTCTCGCCTCCCTTACGGGCGCGATGTTTCGCCCGGGCCAGTGGTACAAAGACCTCGACAAGCCAAGCTGGACGCCGCCGGACCTGGTGTTCCCCATCGCCTGGGGACTTTTGTACGTTCTGATCGCGTACTCGGCCTGGCGAGTCTGGGACGTCGCCGGTATCGGCCTGGCGCTGGTGGTCTGGGGCGTGCAGCTGGTGCTTAACGCCGGCTGGTCGGCGGTGTTCTTCGGGATGAAGCGGCCCGGTCTTGCGCTGGCCGAAGTCGGCGCTCTTTGGATCTCCATAGCGGCTACAATCTACGCCTTCGCTCAGGTCGACACGCTCGCCGCCTGGCTCCTGGCGCCGTATCTGGCGTGGGCGAGTTTCGCCGGAGTGCTCAATGGCGATATCGTCCGCAGGCGTGCGAGGGCGACATGAGCGATCTACTGTTCGGCATCGAGATGCTGCTGATCTTTGGCGGCGTGCTCGCGTTCGCGGTCTGGGAGCTGGTGAAGCTCCACCGCGACGAGAAGCGCGACAAGCGCGGCGAGGGCGAGGCCGACGAATAGGGCGCGCGTCTGGAAGGCCCGCCTAAAACGCTCTGGGCATTCGAAACGGCAGCAGGCATTTCACCCAGCTTGAGGCGAAGCGTTTCAGGTCGAGGCTTTCGTGCATGAAGATGCGCCGCCCGCCGAGAAGATCTGTCTCCACCAGTGACCGCGAATAAAAGGGCGTGTCTTCAAGCGTCTTCAGAACGCGCGCCTCCCCGTCGGAGCGGGTCTCACGCGCCACGGCCCATCTCACCTTCGGAAGGCCGCGGACTGGTGGCGCTTCAAACGGCTCAGCCTTGCCGGCCGAATCGATGCGCAGCGCCAGCGAGCGTTCGCCTCCGTCCGGCCAGATGGAATCGTAGAGAATAGCCGCCCCGTCCTCGATCGGCGCTCGTGCCCAGTTCCAGGATCTGAACGCCGCTTCCAGCGGTTCGCTTCCCGCATTCATGTCCACATAGCCGTCGCCCTGAAAGCTCAGCTGAGGATCTTCGAACTGCGCCTCCACCCGGGCGCGCGGCCAGACCGGGCGCCAGACATGGCGGCCGTCTCTGTCCAGGGCGAAGGTTTCGCTCTGCTCGATCTCGGGGCGGATCACCACCCGCCCTCGCACCGGGCGGGGCAGGGGCGCGCCGTGTTCCTCGATCTCGTAGATCAGGGCGCCGTCCTCGAACCGGACCCGGCTCGGGCCAAGCTGCAGCGTGTTTTCGGAGTTGGACACCGCGCCGGCGCGGCGCTCAGTCATGGCCCAGCGCGTCACGCCCGGCCCGTAAAGGCAGACATTGAGCGCGCAGTGATCCAGCGGAGTCTTGCGCCCCGCCCACGCGTAATAGGGCGAGAACACGCTGCCGATTAGCGCGATCAGGACGAGGCTGAAGCGTCCGTCGTCGCTGACGGCGTCGGCGTAGACCCAGCGATATCCGCCGGGCGGAACCGGGGCGTCGAAGCCAAATCGGCCAAGATCGAGCGCGCCGCCGTCCGACCCGACAGCATCGAGGTCGGAACGCCCGGCCCCGGATGGGCCGCTCCGCCCGCCAGATACAGCCCCGGCAGCCTTGTGCGTGCGCCCGGCCTTTGAAACGCGGCTCGCCAGCCATGCAGGGCGCGTCCGTACAACGCCCCGCCGGATCCTGGAAAGCGCGCCGCGAACCCGTCCGGGGCGGTGGCGCGCACCGCATCCAGCGACAGGGTCAGCCCGCAAGCCTTCAGCCGTTCGATCGTTCGTGCGAGCCATGTCTCGGTCTCCTGAGGCGGGTAGGCGCGGGCGTCGCCGTCCGGCGGGGCGTTGAGAAGAATCAGAAAGCGTTCCGGGCCCTGAGGCGGCGGCCCGGCGCCGCGATCGTGGGCGCAGATATAGATCGTCGGATCGTCGGCCATACGGCCCTTATTGAAGAGGGCCTGGAATTCGGCGCGGTAATCGCCGGAGAAGAAGACGTTGTGGCGATCCAGATCGAAGCCGGAGGCGTGGCCTGTCGCGGTCCAGACCAGCGCCGAAAGCGCGCGCGGTCCGGCGGCGGGCGGCGGGGCGCCGGCCGCGGCGTCTCCCAGCATGCCGGCGCGCAAGGCATCCGGATCGGCGTTGGCGAGGACCGCACGGGCGCGCAGTGTCTCTCCGGCTTCAAGGCGCACGCCCGCGGCGCGGCCGCCGTTCACGATGATCTCTTCGACCGTCTCGCCATAGCGGATCTCCACGCCCAGCGAGACGGCGAGCGCGGCCATGGCGTCGGCGAGGCGGGTCATGCCGCCGTCCACGAACCAGACGCCCTGCTGCTCCAGATCCGCGATCATCATCAAGGTCGCGGGCGCTTCAAACGGCGAGGATCCGCAATAGGTGGCGTAGCGCCCGAACAGCTGGCGCAGGCGCGGGTCGGGAAAATAGTCGCCCAGCGCGTTCCACAGCGATGAGAACGGGCGCATTGCAAAGAGCCCGGCCGGATTGCGGCGCAGGATCCGGCCGACCAGGCCCGGCATGTCGGGGCGGGAGTCCAGCAGAAAGCTGTCCTCCAGCGCCGCATAGAGCCGTCTACCGTCGCGGACAAAACGCTCAAAGCTGCGCGCCTGGGCCGCGCCGGAGAAGCGTCCGACCTCGTCCACCGACCTTGCGGGGTCGGCGTGAAGGTCAAAGCGGCTCTCCGCGTCCCAGGCGTGGCGGGCGAGGCGGTCGGCGCGCGTCAGGCTGACATGGTCTTCAAGGCTCGCGCCGGCGTCCGCGAAGAGCCGCTCGAACGCCCGGCGCAAGGTCAGAACGGTCGGCCCCGCGTCGATTGCAGCGCCGTCCACGTCCAGCGTGCGCATCTTGCCGCCAGGCGCGCTTGCGCGCTCGATCAGGGTGACGGAGACGCCGCGCGCGGCCAGATCAATGGCGGCGGAAAGCCCGCCCATGCCTGCGCCAACAACGATGACACGGTCGCCTATGTCCGCCGGTCGGAACGCGCGCGTCATTGACAGGCCTGAAAAGAGTGTCCAGTCTTCATGACAATAAAAGTGACAGGAAAGCTGGACACCGGCAACCGTCGAGGAGGGCGCCATGGAGGCTGAAGCACGCATTGAGGCTGAGCTGCGCGCCGCTGTCGCACGGGCCGCCGGGCAAGGCTGCCCGCCGAAATTCGCCGCCGCGCTCGAGCATGCCGTGTTTTCCGGCGGGGCGCGGGTTCGTCCTCAGCTCTGCCTTGCGGTCGCGGGCGCCTGCGGCGATCCAGATCCGGCGCTTTCGAGCGCGGCGGCCGCCGCCATCGAGCTGATCCATTGCGCCTCTCTGGTCCATGACGATCTACCCGCCTTCGACGCTGCGGAGCAACGCCGGGGCAAGCCGTCCGTTCACGCCGCCTTTGGCGAGCCGCTGGCGATTCTCGCCGGCGATGCGCTCATCGTTCTGGCGTTTGAAACGCTGGCGCGGGCCGGGGCGGCGACGCCGACGCGCCTGCCGGCGCTGACGACGCTGATCGCGCGCGCCGTGGGCGCGCCGAACGGAATCGCCGCCGGTCAGGCCTGGGAAAGCGAACAGACGGTGGATGTCTCAACCTATCACCGCGCCAAGACCGGTGCGCTGTTTGTGGGCGCGACCATGGCCGGCGCGGTGGCTGCGGGATCTGATCCGCGGCCCTGGGCGGTGCTGGGCGAGAAGATCGGCGAGGCCTATCAGGTCGCCGACGATCTGCTGGACGCCGCCGGCGGCGCCGAGGCTGGAAAGCCGGTGGGCCGCGACGCGGCGCTGGGCCGGCCGAGCTGCGCCCTGTCGCTGGGGACCCAAGGCGCCGTGGCCAAGCTGAGGGATCTCGTCGGCGAAGCGGCTGCGTCTGTACCCGATTGTGACGGCGCAGACATGCTGCGTGCGCTTGTCAGCGCCCAGGCCAAGCGCCTGGTGCCGAAAAACCTCGCCGTACACGCAGCCTGAGACGGTCGCTATGGGCTTGGGGGCCGCCCTTGGGGATCTGAGAAACCGGGTTGTCGGCGATCCAGGCTTTCGCCGTTTCGCCAAGGGGTTTCCGCTCACCCGCGCGAAGGCGCGGGGCGAGGCGCGCGCCCTGTTCGATCTGATGGCCGGCTTTGTCTATTCCCAGACCTTGCTCGCCTGCGTCGAGATATCCTTGTTTGAGTTCCTGAAGACCGGGCCGAAGGGCCTCGATGAGATCGCCGCCCATTCCGGCCTGCCGCGCGCCGGCGCCGAACGCCTGGCGCGCGCGGCCGCCTCGCTGAACCTTCTGGAGGCGCGCCCTCAAGAGCGCTACGCCCTGGGCGGGCTTGGCGCGGCCATGGTGGGCGACGCCGGCCTCGCCGCCATGACAGAGCACCACCGCCTTCTCTATAAGGACCTCGCCGATCCGCTGGCGCTCTTGCGCGGCGAGACCGACGGCGCGCTTGCAGGTTTCTGGGGCTATGGCCGCGCGGCTGACGATTCGGGGCGGCCTGACGCCTATTCCGCCCTCATGGCCGCAACCCTTCCCATGGTGGCGGATGAAATCTTCGCCGCCTGCGATCTTCGCCGCCACGCCCGTGTCCTCGATGTGGGCGGCGGGGAGGGCGCCTTCCTCACCGAAATCGCCCGCCGGGCGCCGCGCCTGGAGTTGTCCCTGTTTGATCTGCCGCCGGTGGCCGAGCGCGCGAAGCTGCGCCTCGCCGAGGCGGGCCTGTCTGACCGCTCGAAAGTTCATGGCGGCAGCTTCGTCACCGATTCCCTGCCGGGCGGGGCGGACCTGATCACCCTGGTGCGAATCCTTCACGATCATGGCGATGACGAGGTCATGCGGCTGCTGCGCGCCTGCCGCGACTCGATCGCGCCGGGCGGAACCTTGCTGGTGGCTGAACCCATGGCCGGCGCGCGCGGCGCAGAGCCCATGGGCGAGGCGTATTTCGGATTCTACCTGATGGCGATGGGTCGGGGCCGCCCCCGCGATGCGGCGCGTCTGAAGGCCATGTTGAGCGAGGCAGGCTTTACCGGAGCCCGGCTTCACAAATCCCGCATGCCGTTGATTGCAAACATACTAACCGCTTATCCAAACGATTTCGTAAATCAGAATTGACTACTCAATGTGTCAATGTAGACTGACATGTGACGTATTGTTAATCGGCTCAAGCCACCGGGGAGACGACATTGGACGCGCTGGCCGTCGTACTCGAAGAACCCAGGCGCATCGCGCTGAACCGGCTGGCGATCGACGCCCCGGGGGATCAGGACGTGGTCGTCGAAATCGCGTGGTCCGGTGTCAGCACGGGTACCGAGCGGCTGCTCTGGTCCGGAACGATGCCGGTCTTTCCCGGCATGGGGTATCCCTTGGTTCCCGGCTATGAATCCATCGGACGCGTGGTCCAGGCGGGCTCCGCCTCCGGCCGCTCCGAAGGCGACTGGGTCTTCGTGCCCGGCGCCAGCTGCTACGGCGAAGTGCGCGGCCTGTTCGGCGGGTCCGCCTCGCGGGTCACACTGGCCGGCTCCCGGGTCATTCCCGTTGACGAAAATCTCGGCGCGCAGGGCGTTCTGATGGCGCTGGCCGCCACTGCCTATCACGCCATGGCGCCCGGCCACGCCGCGCCGGACCTCATTGTGGGTCATGGCGCTCTTGGCCGTCTGCTGGCGCGAATCGCCGTCGCCGCGGGCGGACCCGTCCCGACAATCTGGGAGATCAACCCAGACCGTATGGACGGCGCGCAGGGCTATGAGGTTGTGCGCCCCGAGGACGACACCCGGCGCGACTACAAGGCCATTTACGATGTCAGCGGCGATTCCTCGCTGCTGGACTCGCTGGTCGGCCGTCTGAGCAAGGGCGGGGAAATCGTGCTCGCCGGCTTTTACGCCGAGCGCTTGAGCTTCAATTTCGTGCCCGCCTTCATGAAGGAAAGCCGCTTGCGTATCGCGGCGGAATTCAACCCGGCCGATCTGGCCGGTGTCGGCGACATGATCCGCGGCGGCGCAGTGTCGCTGGACGGATTGATCACACACCAAAGCGCGCCCGCCGATGCGGGCGAGGCTTACCACACCGCGTTTTCCGACGCGGGCTGCCTGAAAATGATTCTGGACTGGAGCATCCAATGATGGACGGCGATTTCAAGCGCGAGAACGGTTCGGGGGGCGCCAACGCGTCCGCGGATGCGTTGCGCCACGAAGCCTCGATCGAGCCCGATCCTGTGCACACCGGCCCGGTCAAGAAAGAGACCCAGGTCATCGCGATTTACGGCAAGGGCGGGATTGGCAAATCCTTCACCCTGTCCAATCTCAGCTACATGATGGCCCAGCTGGGCAAGAAGGTTCTGCTGATCGGCTGCGACCCCAAGAGCGATACGACCTCGCTTCTGTTCGGCGGCCGCGCCTGCCCCACCATCATTGATACGTCCTCGAAGAAGAAGGCCGCCGGCGAATCCGTTTCGATCGGCGATGTCTGCTTTAAACGTGACGGCGTCTACGCCATGGAGCTGGGCGGGCCCGAGGTCGGCCGCGGCTGCGGCGGACGCGGCATCATCCACGGTTTCGAACTTCTGGAGAGCCTGGGCTTCCACGAGTGGGATTTCGACTACGTACTCCTGGACTTCCTGGGCGACGTGGTGTGCGGCGGGTTCGGCCTGCCGATCGCCCGCGACATGTGCCAGAAGGTGATTGTTGTCGGGTCAAACGACCTGCAATCGCTCTACGTGGCCAACAATGTCTGCTCTGCGGTGGAGTATTTCCGCAAGCTGGGCGGCAATGTCGGCGTCGCCGGCATGGTCATCAACAAGGATGACGGCACCGGTGAGGCTGCGGCCTTCGCCGAACAGGTCGGCATTCCGGTTCTCGCGGCGATCCCCGCCGACGACGACATCCGCAAGAAGAGCGCCAACTACGAAATCATCGGCAAGCCGGGCTCGCCCTGGGCGTCGCTGTTTGAAGAGCTCGGCATCAATGTCGCCGAGTCGCTTCCGGTTCAACCGACCCCGCTGGATCAGGACGGGCTTCTGGCTCTGTTCGATTCAGAAGAGGGCGAAGGCTTCACCATGACGCCCGCCACTGCGGCGGACATGGCTGGCGTGAACCATGTCGAAAAGCCCTCCCTCGAAGTCATCTACGACGAAGTTTGAGGGGCGACGTATGGCCAAGCGGACAATCACACTCCTGAAGACCCGTCCAAGCGGCGAGGCGAGCCCTGAAACGGCGCCCGAGACGGCGCCGGTCGAGGCCCCCGCCGCAGAGGCGACGGCGTCCGAGGTTCAGGCCCAGCCTGCGCCGGACGAGGGTGCGGGCTGCCATTCCGGCGCGGAGAAGATGCGCGCCCAGGCCGAAGCCGCAGGCAATTCCGAGCTGCTCGAGAAATTCGAGAAGGATTATCCCAAGGGGCCGCACGATCAGCCGCAATCCATGTGCCCGGCGTTCGGTTCGCTGCGCGTGGGTCTGCGCATGCGGCGCACCGCGACGATCCTCTCCGGCTCGGCGTGCTGCGTCTACGGCCTGACCTTCACCTCGCACTTCTATGGCGCGCGGCGCACGGTCGGCTATGTCCCGTTCAATTCGGAGACCCTGGTCACCGGCAAGCTGTTCGAAGACATCCGCGACGCCGTGTACGACATCGCCGATCCGGACAATTATGACGCCGTGGTGATCACCAATCTTTGCGTGCCCACCGCGTCGGGCGTGCCGCTTCGGCTGCTGCCCAAGGAAATCAACGGCGTGCGCATCATCGGCATCGACGTGCCGGGATTCGGCGTGCCGACCCACGCCGAGGCCAAGGACGTGCTGGCCGGCGCGATGTTGAATTACGCCCGCACCGAAGCCGAGCTCGGCCCGGTCCAAGCGCCCGACCGGGCGCGCGACGAGCGCCCCGCCGTGGCGCTTCTTGGCGAGATGTTCCCGGTTGATCCGGTCGTGATCGGCCGTCTGCTGGATCCAATGGGTCTGGCCGCCGGACCGGTGGTCCCGACCCGCGAATGGCGTGAGCTCTACGCGGCGCTGGACAGCCAGGTCGTGGGCGCGATCCACCCCTTCTACACCGCCTCGGTGCGTGAGTTTCAGGCGGCCGGACGCACGGTCGTCGGCTCGGCCCCCGTGGGCCGCGACGGCACCGCGGCCTGGCTTGAAGCGATCGGCGCGGCGGCGAACGTCTCCCGCGACAAGATCGACGCCGCAAAGCAGGCCGTTCTGCCCGCCATCGAAGCTGCCTTGGCCGCAAAACCCATCAAGGGCCGCATCACGCTGTCGGGCTATGAAGGCTCCGAACTGATCGTGGCGCGCCTGCTGATCGAGAGCGGCGCCGACGTGCGCTATGTGGGCACCGCCTGTCCGAAAACCCCCTGGTCGGCCGCCGACCTTGAATGGCTGGAGGCCAAGGGCGTCCAGGTGCGTTTCCGCGCCTCGCTGGAGCAGGATCTCGCCGCGGTTGAAGAGTACAAGCCCGATCTTGCCATCGGCACGACCCCGGTGGTCCAGAAGGTCAAGGAGGCCGGAACTCCGGGCCTTTACTTCACCAATCTGATCTCCGCGCGCCCCCTCATGGGCGCCGCAGGCGCGGGCTCGCTCGCCGACGTGGTCAACGCCGCGATGGGCTCCAAGCACCGCTTCGACACCATGCGCGACTTCTTTGAAGGCGTCGGAACCGGTCACGCCGCCGGGGTCTGGGAAAACACGCCTGAAGATGTGCGCACCTTCCGTATGAAAGAGCGCCGCAAGCACATGACCGCTGAGCAGGCGCGCGAAAAAGCAATTGAGGCGCCGACAGGATGCTAGTGCTCGATCACGACAGAGCCGGTGGATACTGGGGCGCGGTGTATGTCTTCACCGCGATCAAGGGTCTGCAGGTGGTCATCGACGGTCCGGTCGGGTGTGAAAACCTGCCGGTGACCTCGGTGCTCCATTACACCGACGCCCTGCCGCCCCATGAACTTCCCATCGTCGTCACCGGGCTCGGTGAAGACGAGATGGGCTCCGGCACCGAGAACGCCATGAAGCGCGCGCACGCGGCGCTGGAATCCGATCTGCCGGCCGTCGTGGTCACTGGCTCCATCGCCGAGATGATCGGCGGCGGCGTGACGCCCGAAGGCCTGAACATCCACCGCTTCCTGCCGCGCACGATCGATGAAGATCAGTGGCAGAGCGCGGACCGCGCGCTGCTGTGGCTGTGGAGCGAGTACGGCGCCAAGCACGGCAAGCGGCCCAAGGCCCGGCCCCGCAAGGAAGGCGACAAGCCGCGGGTAAACATCATCGGTCCGGCCTACGGCATGTTCAACATGCCCTCCGACCTGGCCGAGATCCGCCGCCTGGTCGAAGGCATGGGCGCCGAGGTCAACATGGTCTGCCCGCTGGGCTCGCATCTGGCCAACATGCCCCGAATGGTGGATGCGGACGTCAATATCTGCATGTATCGCGAGTATGGTCGGCTGCTCTGTGAAGCGCTGGACATGCCCTATCTGCAGGCCCCGATCGGGCTGCATTCCACCACCAAATTCCTGCGCAAGCTGGGCGAGCTCACCGGCCTGGACGCCGAGCCGTTCATCGACCGCGAACGCCACACGACGATCAAGCCGCTGTGGGATCTGTGGCGGTCGGTGACCCAGGATTTCTTCGGCACTGCCAGTTTCGGCGTCGTGGCCAACGAAACCTACGCCCGCGGCCTGAAGAATTTCCTCGCCGAGGAGATGGGCCTGCCCTGCACGTTCTCCTTCTCGCGCATTCCCGGCGCCAAGACCGACAACGCGGCGGTGCGTCAGGCGATCAAGGACACGCCGCCTTTCATTCTGTTCGGCAGCTTCAACGAGCGCATGTACATGGCCGAGGTCGGCGCGCGGGGGATGTACATCCCCGCCTCCTTCCCCGGCGCGGTGATCCGTCGTCACACGGGCACGCCGTTCATGGGCTATTCGGGCGCCACCTATATCGTGCAGGAGACGTGCAACGCCCTGTTCGACGCGCTTTTCCACATCCTGCCGCTGGGCACCGAAATGGACAGCGCGCCGGCGACGCCGGCCCGCCTCGAGCGTGAGCTGGCCTGGGACGACGCCGCGCGCGAGACCCTGGACGCCATGGTGGACAAGGCCCCGGTCCTTACCCGGATATCGACCGCGAAAAATCTGCGCGACGCCGCCGAGCGCCGTGCGCGCGCCGCCGGCGCGGCCCGGGTCAACTCCGCCCATGTCTCGGGCGCGAACGCATCTCTTCTGGAAGGGCAGGACGCGTGAGCGCGGCCGCCTTTTCCGCCCCTCTTTCCGATCCGGCATCGCCGGACCGGGAAGCCGCCGGGACGGCTCGCCGTTCCGGCTTCACCCGCTGCGGCGTTGTCGCAGCGCTCAATGGAGTAAAGTCTCATGACTGAAATGAGAGACTCAATGTCCGGACTTACGGACAACGAGGCGAAGGAGTTCCACAAGATCTTCGTCTCGAGTTTCATCGGCTTCACGGCCATCGCAGTCGTCGCCCACATCCTGGTGTGGCTGTGGCGTCCCTGGATCGGATAGGAGGACAAAACCATGTGGAAAGTCTGGCTACTATTCGATCCGCGTCGGGTGCTTATCGCGCTCTTTGCGTTCCTGTTCACTCTCGCGATCCTGATCCATTTCGTCCTGCTCTCTTCTGACAGGTACAACTGGATCGACGGTGCGGCAGGCGGCGGCGCTAGCGCCTCCATCATGTCTCAGTCGGTCGAGGTTTAACCAACCGATTGGCTTGAACCGCCGTCTTTAACGGGCGGCGAACCGGACGCCGAAGTGCGATTCGGTCAATCCTGACGGCCGTACAGCGGGGCCGGGCGCATTGCGCCCGGCGCCGCCCGGGCGACCGATAACGGAGATAGTGCAATGGCATTATTGAGTTACGAGCGCAAATATCGGGTCCGCGGCGGAACGCTGATCGGCGGAGATCTTTTTGATTTCTGGATTGGTCCGTTCTTCGTCGGGTTCTTCGGCGTGACTGCGCTCTTCTTTTCCATCCTGGGAACCGCGCTCATCTTTTTCGCCGCCTCGCTCGGCGATACGTGGAACCCGTGGCTGATCGACATTCAGCCGCCTTCTGTGGACTACGGCCTCGCTCTTGCGCCCATGCGCGAAGGCGGCCTCTGGCAGATCATCACGATCTGTGCGGTCGGCGCCTTTGTTTCCTGGGCCCTGCGTGAGGTGGAGATCTGCCGCAAGCTGGGCATCGGCTATCACGTCCCCATCGCCTTCGGGGTCGCGATCTTCGCTTATGTGACGCTGAACGTGTTCCGGCCGATGCTGCTGGGCGCGTGGGGGCATGGCTTCCCCTACGGCATCATGAGCCACCTCGATTGGGTTTCGAACGTGGGATATTCCTACGTGAACTTCCACTACAACCCGGCCCACATGATCGCGGTGAGCTTCTTCTTCATCACCTGCTTCGCGCTGGCGCTGCACGGGGCTTTGGTCCTGTCTGCGACCAATCCCGGCAAGGGCAATACGGTGAAGACGCCAGACCACGAAGACACCTTCTTCCGCGACATTCTGGGCTACTCGATCGGCCCGCTCGGCATCCACCGCCTGGGCCTCTTCCTCGCCCTGTCGGCCGGTTTCTGGAGCGCGGTCTGCATCATCATCTCGGGGCCCTGGATCCGGTCGTGGCCTGACTGGTGGAATTGGTGGCGTGAGCTGCCGATCTGGAGCTGAGCGGAGAAACGATCATGACAACTTATCAGAACATCTTCACTCAGGTTCAGGTGCGCGGTCCGGTTGAAGCCGGCGTGCCCCTGGCGCCCGGCGACGAGCCGCGCCTCGGCAAGGGTGGCTTCAACTACCTGCTGGGCAAGATCGGAAACGCCCAGATCGGGCCGATCTATCTGGGCTTCACTGGTACGCTGGCGCTCTTCTTCGGCTTCATCGCCATCGAGATCATCGGGCTGAACATGCTCGCCTCGGTGGACTGGAACCCGCTGGCCTTCTTCCGGGAGTTCTTCTGGCTCTCGCTGGATCCGCCGGCGCCGGAATACGGGTTCGATCCGTTCGTCCCCCTTGATGAGGGCGGCTGGTGGATCTGGGCCGGCTTCTTCCTGACCGCCTCCATCATCCTCTGGTGGGTGCGCACCTATCGCCGGGCCATCCAGCTCGGCATGGGCACGCACGTGGCCTGGGCCTTCGGATCGGCTATCTGGCTCTATCTGGTGCTCGGCTTCATCCGTCCGATGATGATGGGCAGCTGGGCCGAGGCGGTGCCGTTCGGCATCTTCCCACACCTGGACTGGACCAATAACTTCTCCTTGCTCTACGGAAATCTGTTCTACAACCCGTTCCACATGCTCTCGATCGCATTCCTCTACGGCTCGGCGCTTCTGTTCGCCATGCACGGGGCGACGATCCTGGCGGTGGGCCGTTTCGGCGGCGACAGGGAGATCGAGCAGATCACCGACCGGGGCACCGCGACTGAGCGGGCCGCTCTGTTCTGGCGCTGGACCATGGGCTTCAACGCCACCATGGAATCCATCCACCGCTGGGCTTGGTGGTTCGCCGTTCTGACCACGTTCACCGGCGGGATCGGGATCCTGATCACCGGCACCGTGGTGGACAACTGGTTCCTGTGGGCCAGTGAAAACGGGATTGCGCGGCCGCTCTAAGGCTTCGCCAATCCTGGCCGATTTCGCCCCTTTAGGGCGATCACGACAGCCCGGGTCAGCTGCAATGCGGCGCCCGGGCTTTTTCTTTGGCGGGGGCGTTCGTTGCCTAGCCCGCCTTCATGCTTGCACCGAAACACAGGTGCGATGATGGTGACCATCCGGTTCGGGTCCGGGCTCCACCCCCTCTGACGGCGCGGGTTGATCCATGCCGGGCTTCGCGTCCCGGGCCAGGTGGGGTAGACCATGCGGCTTTTCTTCCTTTCGCTGATGTGCGCCGTCGCCGGAGCCGCGTCTGCGAGCGCACCGCCGGGATCCGTCGACGATTTCATCGCGACCGAACTGCCGCGATCCGGCGCGCCTGGTCTCGTCTATGCGATCGTCGAGGACGGTGACATCCAGGCCGCGGCGCGCGGCGCAATCCTTACAGTGTCCGGCGCCGCAGGGACCGCCGACACACCATTTTTGCTGGGCTCCATCTCCAAGAGCTTCACCGCCCTGGCCGTGATGCAGTTGGTGGAGGGTGGCGAAGTCGCCCTGGATGCCGGGATTGCGACCTATCTTCCGGTGTTTGCAGACCGCCCCTCCGGAGCGACCACGGTCCGGCAATTGCTCAGTCACACCAGCGGTTTTTCAACCCGTCAGGGCAATGACACTCACACCGATCTGACCGATGGCGAGGGCGAGCTGTCACGCCAGGTCGACCGCATTGCGCAATGGAGGCCGGCCCGCGAGCCAGGGGTCGCCTGGGAGTATTCCAATGCGAATTACCAGGTGCTCGGAGCTCTTATCGAGACTGTGAGCGGACGCGATTTCGCCAGTTACCTGGAGGCCGAGATCCTTGCGCCGATCGGGATGGTGGACAGTTTCGTCGCCGACGGTGCGCGCCACGAGACAATGGCGCTGGCTCATCGCCCCTGGTTCGGCGCGAAGCGAGCCATGGACGACGGGGTGACCCACCGTGTGATCGCGCCGGCCGGCGGCGTAATCGCCAGTGCGCCTGACGTTGCACGATACCTGGCTGTGATGATGAATGGCGAGGATGACGTCGTCAGCGCTGAAAGCAAGGCCGCCATGATGCGGCCGGCGTCCGCGGTCGCGCCGTTCTATGGCTTTGGCTGGTTCATCGACGCCGAGACGCAGGCCGTGTTTCATACCGGCGTCAGTCCCGGCATGGATACGCTGGCGATCCTGCTTCCTGCGGAGCAGAGGGGCGCCGTCGTCCTTGTAAACGCGGGCGGCGGCTTCGGATTCGGAGAAACCAGCGATCTGTTGAGCGGGACGGCCGCCAGAGCTCTGGGCCTGGACCCTGCCGAAAACGGGCCAGAATGGAGCCGAAAGGGCCTCTTTGTGATGTTTGCGCTTCTGCCGATCTTCTTCGGGCTCAGCCTGATCTGGGCGAGCCTCCACCGCGAAGGATTGCGCGCCAAATCCGGCCTTGCCGGCAGGTTCAGCCTCTGGTTTCCACTTGTCGCGACCCTTGCTCTCGCCTTGGTCGTTGTGGACCTGATCCCGCGCCTGTTTGGCGTGTCGATCATCACCCTGCAGCGCTTTCAGCCGGACCTGGTGCTGGTCATGCTCGTGGCGGCTGTGACGGGCGTGTTGTTGGCGTCGACCAGGATCGCCATCGCATACAGCGGCGATGCGTCTCCGCGTCAGTCGTAAAGCGCTCAGCCGGCCAGCGCCAGAGCGTCCCAGCGAGCGAGATAGATGCGCAGCCAGGGCGCGAAACGCTCCGGCTGTGCTTCGGCTTCGTAGGCCAGCGCCTCGCGATTCGCCCAGCGCACTTCGCACACTTCTTGCGGATTGAGATCGAAGCTCAGCGCCGTGCGGTCCACGCGGGCGCGGAACATGCGCACACGCTCATGCTCGATCAGCCCGCCGCCCACATCGGCGCGGTAGGTGGTCTCGCCAAATTCGGTGAGGTCGAGGTCAAGGCCCAGCTCTTCACGCAGGCGTCGGCGCGCGCCGGCCGGCGCGTCCTCGCCCCAGTCGGGGTGAGTGCAGCAGGCGTTCGCCCACTGGCCCGGGCAGTGATACTTCGCCGCCGCGCGGCGCTGCAAAAGCATGTCCTCGCCGTCAAAGATGAAGACCGACACCGCGTCGTGAAGAAGCCCGCGGCGGTGCGCCTCGAGCTTGTCCACGGGAAAGCGTCCGCCGTCAGGGCCTATGGCCGGAATGACGCGGTCGTCGGGTCCGTCGTTCAAGCGACGGCGAATTTGCGGTTGAGGGCGCATTGCGACCAGATTTCCGACAGAGCGAACACCAGGCGGTCAATATCCCCGTCGGTATGAACCGGCGAGGGCGTGATGCGCAGGCGCTCGGTGCCCTTGGGGACGGTGGGGTAGTTGATCGGCTGAACATATATGCCGTGCGTGTCCATCAGCCAGTCGCTGATGCGCTTGCACTTCATCGGATCGCCCACCATCACCGGAACGATGTGGCTGGGATTGTCGAGGGTGGGAATGCCCATCTCGGCCAGACGGGCCCGCACGACGCGGACATTGCGGCGCTGGCGCTGGCGCTCCATCTCGGACGCCTTGAGGTGGCGCACCGCCGCCAAGGCGCCGGCGGCCACGGCCGGGGGCAGTGCGGTGGTGAAGATGAAGCCCGACGAGAACGAGCGGATGAAATCGCACAGCGCCGTCGAGGCGGCGATATAGCCGCCCAGCACGCCATAGGCCTTGCCCAGCGTGCCTTCGATCACAGTGATGCGGTCCATCAGGCCTTCGCGTTCAGCGACGCCGCCGCCGCGCGGCCCGTACAGGCCGACGCCGTGGACTTCATCAAGATAGGTCATGGCGTTGTGGCGCTCGGCCACTTCGCAGATCTCGGCGATGGGGGCGATGTCGCCGTCCATGGAGTAGACGGACTCAAACGCCACCAGTTTGGGCGCGTCCGGATCCAGGGCGCTCAGGCGCCGGTCGAGATCTTCGGGATCATTGTGGGCGAAGAGGTGTTTCTCGGCGCGCGAATGGCGGATCCCCTCGATCATCGAGGCGTGGTTCAGCGCGTCCGAGAGGACGATGCAGCCGGGGATCCGGGCCGCAAGCGTGCCCAGCGCCGCCCAGTTGGAGACATAGCCCGAGGTGAATAGAAGCGCTGATTCCTTGCCGTGGAGATCGGCGAGTTCGCGTTCGAGCAGCACGTGATAGTGATTGGTGCCGGAGATGTTGCGGGTGCCGCCCGCGCCGGCGCCGCAGCGGTCGAGCGCTTCGTGCATCGCCTCCAGCACCACGGAGTGCTGGCCCATGCCCAGATAATCGTTGGAACACCAGACCGTGACGTCAGTTTCAAACTCGCCGTCATAGCGCTTGGCTGCGGGAAACGCGCCTTTGCGCCGTTCCAGTTCTGCAAAGACCCGGTAATTGCCTTCAGCCTTGAGGCTGGACAGCTGATCTTCGAAAAACGCTTCGAAATTCATGGGACAACCCTCCCCTTAGAGGTCCGGTGTGCGGCGCGGATCCCGTGCCGGCAAAAGCCAACGCCACAGCGCCGCATCAGGAAGCGGCAAGGCGAGAAACAGATGTTCGAGCGCGCCCAGAGCGGCCAGCGCTCCCAGTAGAGCGAACGCCGAAGCGGCGAAGGGCGTGTCGGCCGTGGCCGCGCCCCAGAACAAGAACGTTGCAAGCGCGGTGATCGCGGCGGTGGTCGCCACGAAGAAGTATCCGGCCGGGCGCGGGCTGAAATAGGTGCGCAGATGCGACAGCCGCGCCGGCAGGAACTGGTCGGTGAAATGCTGTGCGCCGACGAAGAGATTGAACTTCGAGCTCAGGCGCAGGGCGAATAGGAGCGAGAAGAGCTGCAGGGCCACGGCGTTCGCCGCGCCCAGGCTCATCACGCCGAGAACGATCACGGTCGCGCCAAGCGCCAGCTCATGGTGCATGAGCGTGGCGGCGGCGGCGCAAAAGCGCGGCCAGCCCTTGAGGCCGGCCGGGCAGGGCTTTGAATTGGGGCCGGTGATGAAGCCGAACAGGAAGCTCATCTCGTGCCAGCCCCACAGGGTCAGGGCCGCGATCGCACCGGTATAGGCGCCCGTGGGCGTCGTCACATCACGCAGAAGCCAGACGCCGGCGAAACCGGCGAGGGCGAACACGCTCACCACAGCCATGGCTGCAAAACGCGCCCGCTCGCTGCGCTCGCCCAGCATCAAGATGGCGCCGGTGGAGCTCCACCAGAGCACCAGCATGGCGAGGATGGGTGCGATCAGGTCCATGGCCGGGCGCTTACCAGGTCGGCTGCAGGCGCACGTCGGCCGGAGCCTCGTTGCGCACGGTGGGCATGAAATAGAGGCTCGCAAAAACGCCGGCGGCCTGAACGCCGCAGACGCCGCGCTTCACCGCGCCCATGATCCCGCCCTGTTCCTTGGCGGCCCACATGCGGTCCATGACCTTGCGCATGGATTCAAGCCGGGCGCGGAATTTGGGATTGTCGGTATCCAGAAGGATCGGGAACACCTGCTTGGTGATCTCGCTGGTGATCTGGAACACCTGATAGTCATACTCGGTGGGATTCAGGCCAAGGGCCTTGTGGAAGTGCGGCCGGGCGTGATCGCGTACATACATGGTGGAGTAGATGGCCACCAGGAAGAACTTGATCCACAGCTTGTTCGCGCCGCGTAGGAGCTCGGGATTGGCGCGCATGATCAGCGCAAACGCCTCGCCGTGCTTGAACTCGTCGTTACACCATTCCTTGAACCAGGAAAAAATCGGGTGGAAACGCTTGTCGGGATGGCGCTCGAGATGGCGGTAGATCGAGATATAGCGCGCATAGCCGATCTTCTCCGACAGATACGTCGCGTAGAAGATGAACTTGGGCTTGAAGAAGGTGTATTTCTTGGTCTTGGTCAGAAAGCCCAGATCCACCCCGATGCCGTAATCCTTCAGGCAGGTGTTGATGAAGCCGGCGTGCCGGGACTCATCACGCGCCATATATTTGAACAGCTTGCGGGTGTCGGGGTTCTTGGTGTTCTTGACGATTTCGCCGTAGAGGACGCAGCCGGAAAACTCCGCCGTCAGCGAGCTCACCAGGAAGTCCACGAACTCCTTGCGAAGCTCTTCGGGCAGGCTCATCAGCGCATCATCGAAAGCCTCGGTGCGCTTGAAGTGACCCTTGTTGGGATCGGATTCCAGGTCCGCGATGAGCTGGTCCCATTCGGCGCGCACCGGCTCCACGTCCAGCGCGTCCATCTCGGCGAAGTTGGTGGTGTAAAAGCGCGGGCTCAGCATCGTGGTTTCTTGAGCCATCTTCGTGGATTCATTGGGCTCGCGAATCGCCTTTGCCGCGGCGGTTTCCTTGACGTGGGCGTTCATAGCTTCCTCCCAGCTGAAAAGCTGACTTCGTAGAGTTCTGTGATTTCAAGGCTGGCCAGGAACTTGGTCCACTGGCGCGAGAGCCAGCCCGCGCGCATCACCGTGGCGATGCGGCTGTAGGAGGCGGACTCGCCGAATTCGACCTGGATGGCGGAGCCGTGCACGCGGACCCGGTCGCCGGGATAGATCGGAACCTCCCCCTCAAGCGAGACATGGGCGTGCAGGTGTTCATTGGTGTGTTCGATCTCGATCGTGCAGGGCACGTCGAAGCGTCTCGGGCTGCGGTTCATGAGCGGACCGCCTGGGCCTGCGCGCCGACAAGGCCTTCCTCGAGATCAAGAATTTCGTCGAAGGCGCTCGAATTGTCCGGACCGAAAGCCCCGAGATAAATGTCGATGCCGGTGGCCTGATCGACCAGCCAGAGCTGACCGTCGCTCAGGCGCGACAGCTCTACAGGCTCTTCCGGTCCGAGCCCGCGCATGCGGCGCTGACGCGCGACGCCGCGCATCACCGAGCGCACGAACACGCCTTCGTTCTCGCCATACTCGGCCAGGCGCGCGCCGGTCTCGGCGTCGAACACCGCCACCAGGCCGTCGGGCTCGTCGGTGAAGAAGAGCTGGGCGCTGGCGACCGTTTCGCCTTCGGGCTCATAGCGATCGGCGCCCCCGGTGAGCTGCACGGCGGCCGTAAAGACCACTGTGAGGGCGAGAAGAGCGATCGCGCCCTTCACGGCGCGTTGGTGGATGATTTCCTGCGTGCTCACGCTCATGGTCTTCGTTCCTGTTCTCTAGCCGTGGGCCATGGCGGCGCGGCCGGGCATGGCCTCGCCGCGCGGGGCGTCCACGTCCTGGGCGGCGATACGGGTCTTGGGCTGGCCGGCATTCTCGGCCAGCGCCCCGGCGAGGATTTCAGCGGCTTGAGCCGCGTCGGGCACGCCGCGCAGCATCGGCTGGGCGCGCATCAGACGCCAGGGGCGCACATGGGGCCACAGCGGCAGATAGCCGGCACGGTCCGGGCCGGTCAGCTGCAGCGGGATATCGCCGTCGCCGCCCTTGCGGGTGCGCAGCGACGCTGACCCGATCACCTTGAAGGGGATGTTGATCGACTTGGGCAGGGCCACGCCGGCCCGGATCACCACACGCGCATCGGTCACGGTGTAAATGGTCGAGCGCGCAATCAGCCAAGAGAACAGGCACAGCAGAGCCAGCGCGGTCACGCCCAGGCCCGCGACCATGCCGACGCTCGTCGCGACTTCCAGCGCGCCGGCCGGCGCCGCGACAGCACCTTTCCAGACGGCGAGTCCGACGAAATAGATCGACACGGCGCGCACGTGGAAGACATGCATGGCGAGCGACTTCCACTCCGGCGCGCCGCTCCACAGGACGCGCTCGCCGGAGGGAAGGTCTTCGGGCAGGCCGGGGATTGTTTCAGGCTTCATTTTTTCAAGATCACACATCAGATCCAGGGCTCCGCTCTGTCGGGCGTGGCGTACAGCATGCCGCCCGCGTAATAGGCGCTGATCCGGTCTTCCTCGAGGCGGGTGACCTGATCGGGAGAGGCGTGGGCGGGCACGCCGGCGAAATGGGTCGAGAGGATCGAGTTGACGTGCGCCTTGCGCGCCTTGCCCTTGATGTTGGTGAAGGCGTAGGGCAGCAGCACCTTGCGGGCGCCGCCGGTCAGTTCGACTTCGTAATAGCGCACCAGCGCCTCGGCCCGGTCGACCCAGATCTCACTGATCACGCCGGCCGGCTTGCCGTCATCGCCCAGCACTTCCATGCCGCGCGGATCCGCATCGCCCTTGGCCACGTCGAACCCGTCCAGGAGCCGCATGGGCACGATTTTCGGCACGCCCTCATGGGTCAGGTCCGGCTTGTCCTGGCGCATGGTGTAGGCGCCCGGGCCGACGCCGGCGGTCATGGGATCGCCCACCGGCTCTGACGGAGCGCCCGGCCATACGGCGAGCCGCTTCATCTTGTCATTGGCCGGGTCCCGGCGCCCGTCGGGCTTCAGGGCCACTTCGCCATTTCCCAGATCCATACGTTTCTGGGTCGGGTACCAGAGCCCGCCGGGCCGCTCCGGCTGGCCGCCGGTGTCGGTCTCCAGCGGATAGCCTTCACGGCGATCCTCACGGCGCAGATAAAAAACCAGGGCGATGAAGAACCCGACGAACGCTATGAACAAAAGCGTTGCGAAGTCCAACGAGCCGACGATCTGACCACCTTCCATGACAAGGCCTCCTTTTCAGCCTTTAGCCGGGAAATTCGGCGAGGCCGAATTTTCCCGATGTGCGCCCGGACCGGCCGCCGGCATGGCGGGCGAGGGGTCCAATCACTGCGATAGCAGCGAATAAAAGCGCAATTTCAATATGATAGACTACCGAGTATCCGACCGCCGGACCTTGGAAAGCCGGGCCGAGCGCGCCGGCCTCCGACAGGGTGGCGACGATGTCGCGCAGCGTGCCGCCAACCGCGACGCCGAGCCCGGCGGCGGTGGCCTGCACCGCGCCCCAGGCGCCCAGTGCGATGCCTGATCCGTTGGATTCGCCCAGCTCCATGGCGGCGGTGAGCGTGCCCACTGAGAACAGCCCGCCGCCCAGCCCGATCAGCATGGCGCCGATGCGGAAGAAGAGGGGCGATCCAAGCGGATCGGAAAAGATCACGGCGGCGAAGGCGAACACGCCGATCACCATGCCGTAGGCGGCCAGACGATGGGGATCGCCGCCTTGCGAAAGGCCGCGGGCCGCCATGGCGAATCCGATGAGCGCGCCGGCCGCCCACAGGGCGGTGAGCACCGTGGTTCCGGCGACGGAGAGTCCGAGGACTTCACCGCCATAGGGCTCGAGAAGCACGTCCTGCATGGCGAAGGCCGCGGCGCCCAGACCGGTGGCGACCAGCAGACGCCCCGGGTGCCCGCCTGTCATGAACGCACGCCAGGCTTCTGCAAACTCGGGCCGGTCGGAGTCGGCGCGGGTCAGTTCCGGCGCGCGCGCCTCCTGGCGCCACAGCGCCGCGATATTGAGGATGATGGTCAGCACGGCCGCGCCCTGGACCAGCTGGATCAGCTTCATCGAGGTGAAGTCGGCCAGCGCCAGGCCGATGACGATGGCGCTGATCAGCATGCCCACCAGCAGCATGACGTACAAAAGCGCCACGACGCGGGGACGGTTTTCTTCGCTGGCCAGATCGGTGGCGAGCGCCAGGCCGGCGGTCTGCGTGGTGTGCATGCCCGCGCCCACCAGAAGGAAGGCGATCGCCGAGGCCAGCGGGCCCACGAAGGCCGGGCCGTTGGTGTCGCCGGACATGATGACCAGCGCGAACGGCATGATCGCCAGCCCGCCGAACTGCATCAGCGAGCCGAACCAGATATAGGGCACGCGCCTCCAGCCCAGCGCCGAGACATGGGTGTCGGACTTGTACCCGATAAGCGCGCGCAGCGGTGCGAACAGCAACGGCAGCGCCACCATGAGCGCCACCAGCCCGGCCGGAAGGCCGAGCTCGGCGATCATCACACGGTTCAGCGTGCCGGTGAGCAGGACCGCAGCCATGCCCACCGAGACCTGGAAGAGCGACAGGCGCAGAAGCCTGCTGAGCGGAAGCTCCTTCGTCGCCACGTCGGCGAACGGCAGCAGGGCGATGCCCAGCTGCGCCCAGCGGCGTGCGTTGAGGGAGCGGTTGTCGCTCATGCCCGAACCAGCTCCATGGCCTGGGAGATGTAGAAGAACTTGTTGACCCGCAGGGTGCGGCCCACGCGCCAGCCGGAGAGCTCCGGGCAGGCGGCGATTCGCTTGCGGATCCCGCTTTCGGTGACCGGCACAATGGCTGGCGAGCGGTCTGATTTGGGGAACATCTTGCCGCCGCCCCAGATCATGAGCGTGGCCGGGGTGGCGGGCGCGAACGTGAACATGACCGAGTGGCGGGCGCGCGATGCGAGACCCGCGACCACAGAGACCATGTCGTGAGCATTGTAGTGAATGACGGAGTCCATCGCCACCACACGGTCGACCTGCCCGGCGGTGTCGTCAAGCATATCTCCGGCCCGAAACGACACGGAGCCGGGCAAATTCGCCGGCGCGCGCTCGGCGGCCAGTTCCAGCAGGGTCGGGGACAGATCAACCGCCTCCACATGGGCGCCGCGCTCGGCCATGGCGAAGGCGAGCTGGCCTGCGCCGCAACCGGCGTCGAGCACCGTTTCGCCGATCATGTCGGCGGGCAACCAGGACAGGAAGGCGTCGCGGATGGAGTCGCGGCCGTCGCGCACTTTGGCGCGCACGCCGCTGACCGGCGCTTCGGAGGTGAGCTTCGCCCAAGCCTCCACCGCGGTGCGGTCGAAATAGGTCTCAAGCGCGTCGCGGCGTTGCTGATAGGTGATCTCGGTCATCAATCGAATCCCAGGAAGTCAAAGATTTCTCGATCTTTCATCGCCGTGGCCAGGCAAGGCTCTATGCCGTCGAGAAGCGAGGCGGCCAGACGCATGTATTCAGCCTGGACCGCCGCGATCTCGGGGTCCTCGCTATCCATCTCGAAGAGGGTGCACTTTTTCAGGCGCGACCGGCGGATGGCGTCAAGGTCCGGGAAATGGGCCAGGCGCCGCAGGCCGGTCTGCTCGGAAAACCGGTCGATCTCGTCGGTCGCTTTGGAGCGGTTGGCGATGACCCCGCCCAGTCGCACTTCGTAATTTTTCGACTTGGCCGAGATCGCAGAAATGATGCGGTTCATGGCGAAGATGGAGTCAAAATCGTTCGCCGCGACGATCAGGCCGCGATGGGCGTGCTGCAGCGGCGAGGCGAAGCCGCCGCACACCACGTCGCCCAGCACGTCGAAGATCACCACGTCGGCGTCGTCGAGCAGGTGGTGCTCCTTTAGGAGCTTCACCGTCTGACCTACGACATAGCCGCCGCAGCCGGTGCCCGCCGGCGGGCCGCCGGCCTCCACGCACATGACGCCGTTATAGCCCTCGAACATGTAGTCCTCGGGCCGCAGCTCCTCGGAGTGGAAATCGACGCTTTCCAGAACGTCGATCACCGTGGGCGCCAGGCGTTTGGTGAGGGTGAAGGTGGAGTCGTGCTTGGGGTCACAGCCGATCTGAAGCACCTTCTTTCCAAGGTGGGAGAAGGCGGCGGAGAGATTGGACGAGGTGGTCGACTTGCCGATGCCGCCCTTGCCGTACACGGCGAAGACCTGAGCGGAGCTGATTTGAAGCGAGGGGTCCAGTTGAACCTGAACGCTGCCCTCTCCGTCGGACCGCCGCGGGGACGGGCGTTTGAGGTCGAGCATGGTCATCAGTTAATCCTTCTGCGCTTCATCACGCGGTCGCGACGGCGGCGGGGAGAACCCCCTCCAGCCGGTCTTCAATGGCTTCGCCGGCGCGCTTGAGCGCCTCCAGCGTTTCGGGATCGGGTTGCCAGTAGTTGCGCTCATGGGCTTCCAGAAGGCGCTCGGACAGGCGTGCGGAGGCTTGCGGGTTCAACTCGGCGAGGCGGTTGCGCATTTCCTCGTCGAGGACGTAGGTCTCCGACAGGCGCTGATAGACCCAGGGCTCCACCTGGCCGGTGGTCGCAGACCAGCCCAGCGTGTTGGTCACTTGCGCCTCGATCTGGCGCACGCCTTCGTGGCCGTGCTTGAGCATGCCCTCGAACCATTTCGGGTTCAGGCTGCGCGACCGGGTTTCCAGGGCGACTTGTTCTTTCAGGGTGCGGACCTTGGCCGAGCCGCGCGTCTGGTCGCCGATATAGACGGCCGCCTCGGTTCCTCGCGCGCGCTTCACCGCGCGGCTGATCCCGCCCAGCGTGTCGAAATAATGGTCCACCGTGGTGACGCCGAGCTCGACCGATTCAAGGTTCTGATAGGCGACTTCGACATCCTTCAGGGTCTCGTTGAGGAGTTCCTTGCTGGAGCGGCTCTTGCCGTTGCGGCCATAGGCGAAGGATTTGCGGTTCTGGTAGGCGTCCGCCAGCTCGTCCTCGTTCTCCCAGGCGCCGCTGTCCACCAGGGCGTTGACGTTGGCGCCGTAAGCGCCTTCGGCGTTGGAGAAGACCCGCAGGCTCGCCTCTTCGATGTCGCAGCCCATTTTTTCGGCATAGGCCAGGCTGTGGGCGCGCACGAAATTCATCTCCACCGGCTCGTCGGCGGTGGCGGCCTTGAATGCTGCTTCGGCCAGAAGGTGGGTCTGCAGCGGCAGCAGGTCGCGGAAAATGCCCGACAGGGTCATCACCACGTCGACGCGCGGACGGCCCAGCTCTTCCAACGAAATCAGATCGGCGCCGCACAGGCGGCCATAATCGTCAAAGCGCGGTTTGGCGCCCATGAGGGCCAGGGCCTGGGCGATGGGTCCGCCGTCGGACTTGATGTTATCGGAGCCCCACAGCACCAGCGCTACAGAGCGCGGCAGGGTGGGGTGGGTGTCCAGAAGAAGCTGGGCCTGCTTGGCGCCGTCCGCCATGGCGAACGGGGTCGGCATGCGGAACGGGTCGAAGGCGTGGATGTTGCGGCCCGCAGGCAGAACTTCGGGCGAGCGGATAAGATCGCCGCCCGGCGCCGGGGCGATATAGCGGCCCGAAAGCGCTCGCATCAGCCCGGTCAGCTCGGCGTCGCCGCGCAGGTGTTCAGCCACTTGCGCCAGGATTTTCGGATTGGTTTCCGCCATCACCGAAAGGTGCTCGGCGATTTCGGCCTCGTCGGGCGCGCGGCCCAGCACGTGGAGCCCGTCAGTGATCAGGGCGTCCTCGGTCTCCAGCAGCATCAGCCACAGGGCGTCAGGCTTTGAGCCGTCCATGTCCACGGCTTCAGCCTGTTCGACGATCAGCTCGGCCAGCTCTGCGCGGTGGCTGTCGTCGGCGCTCATGGCGCGCCATCGAGTGACGCTGTCTTTGAGTTCGGACAAGCCCTTGTAGAGCCCGGAGGCGGCCAGCGGCGGGGTCACGTGGGTGACGGTCACCGCGTTGGCGCGGCGCTTGGCGAGGCTTGCCTCGGAGGGATTGTTGGAGGCGTAGAGATAGACGTTCGGCATTTCGCCGATCAGCCGGTCGGGCCAGTCGCGCGCGCCAAGCCCGGCCTGCTTGCCCGGCATGAACTCCAGCGCGCCGTGCATGCCGAAGTGCAGCACCACGTCGGCCTCATAGGTGTTCTTGAGCCAGAGATAGAACTGGGTGAAGGCGTGGGTGGGGGCGAAGCCGCGCTCGAACAGGAGCCGCATGGGATCGCCCTCATACCCGAAAGTGGGCTGAACGCCGACGAAGACATTGCCGAAATGGGCGCCAAGAATGAAGACGTTGCGGCCGTCGGAGAGCTGCTTGCCCGGCGCCGGACCCCACACCGCCTCGATGGCTTTGAGCGGGGGCGTGTTGCGCACGATTGTGTCGGCGCTGACCTTGTCGGCGACATTGGCCTCCTGGCCGTACTGCGCGGAATTGCCTTTGAGCACCGCGTCGCGCAGGGCGTCGACGGTCTTGGGAACTTCAACGTCATAGCCTTCGGCGGCCATGCGCTTGAGGGTGTTGAACAGGCTTTCAAAGACGCTGAGATACGCCGCAGTGCCGATGGCGCCGGCGTTGGGCGGAAAGCCGAATAGAACCACGCCGACTTTCTTCTCGGCGTTCTCCATGCGGCGCAGCTTGGCCAGGCGCGCGGTCTTCTCGGCGAGCACGTCGATGCGCTCTGTGCACGGCGCCATGGCCTTGGAGCCGGCCTCGCTGGTGCAACCCCTGTGGCAACCGGTGCAGGCTTCAGCGCCGTGGCGGCCGCCGAACACGGTCGGGTTGGTGGCTCCGTCCAGCTCGGGCAGGGCGATGAGGATGGTGGTCTCCACCGGACCCAGGCCGCCGACGCTGTCGCCCCACTGGCCCAGGGTCTGAAATTCGATCGAGTGCGCCGCGATATAGGGCACGTCCAGGCCGGTGAGGGCTTCGACCGCGGCGGTGCTGTCGGTATAGGCCGGTCCGCCCACGAGGCTGAAGCCGGTGAGCGACACCAGCGCGTCGATGGAGGCGCCGTTGGCGTCCTTGAAATAGCGGTCCATGGCGGGGCGCGCGTCCAGTCCGCCCGCAAAAGTCGGGATCACCCGCAGGCCGCGCGCTTCAAACGCCCGGATCACGCCGTCGAAATGGGCGGTGTCGGACGCCAGAACATAGCTGCGCAGCATGACGAGGCCGACCGTGGCCATCGGGTTTTTCGGCCCCGGAAGCTCGGCCAGATCGGTGGTGATGTGATGCCCCGGCAGATCGGGGTGGTAGAGGCCTACGGCCGGGTACTCGACAGGCGCCTTGGCCTGGACCTTGTTCCACTCGCGGTCGGGCGCGTAGCGGCCGACCAGGAAGCGGATCATCTGCTCGACATTGTCGTCGGAGCCGGCGAGCCAGTACTGCATGGTCAGAAAATAGGCGCGCAGATCCTGGAACTTGCCGGGCAGGAATTTCAGGATTTGCGGCAGCCGGCGCAGGATCTTCATGGAGGCTTCGGCCGAGGAGGACCGCTTGGTCTTCGGCTTGAGCTTTTTCAGCATCGCCATCGCGCCCGAGCTCGGCTTGGACATGTCCAGATCACCGATGCGGGTGAGGTTCACCAGCTGGGTGTCGGCGACAACGCCGAGCATGGCGTCGCAATGGTCGCGCCGCTCGCGCAGGGCCGGCAGGATCGCCTGCACGTGCTCTTCAAGAAACAGCAGATTGGCCACGATGATGTCGCCGGTGCGCACGGCCTCGCGCGCCACCTCCAGCGCCGCCGGGTTTTCAGACCACTCGGCGGCGGCGTGCACGCTGACATGCAGACCGGGAAAGTCAGCGGTCAGCCGGTCGAGCACGCGCAGGCAGGGGCCGGCCGCATGATTGTCCAGCGTCACGATGACGACCCGGTACTCGGGCATGTCGATGCTATCGCGCATAGTGAGCCTTTGCGTCGTAGAGCGTGTCCACGCTGATCTCGGTGACACCCTGCTCTGCGGCATGCTTCTCGGTGTTCCGGCGAGCCTTTCCGCGCACGAAGAAGGGGATCTTCTTCAGCTCGGCGAGGGCGTCCTCGCCCCACACCGGCGCGCCGTCGGCGGCGTCGGTCTGCGGGGTCTGAACGGGCTCGGGCGTGGACTGCTGAGCGCGGGGTCCAAGATGGGATGGCCCGGCTTCGTCGCTGAATTCAAAGTCCTCGCGGAACATGCCGAGCAGGTGCTCTTCCAGTCCCATGACGAGGGGGTGAACCCAGGTGTCGAAGATGACGTTGGCGCCCTCGAACCCCATCTGGGGGGCGTAGCGGGCGGGAAAGTCCTCCACATGAACCGGCGCGGAGATCACCGCGCAGGACACGCTGAGGCGCTTGGAGATGTGGCGCTCCATCTGGGTGCCGAGCACCAGTTCGGGGCGGGCGGCCTCGATGGCGGCTTCAACTTCCAGATAGTCGTCGGTGATTAGCGGCTCGACGCCGTACTTGGCGGCGGCCTCGCGCACGCCGCGGGCGTATTCGCGGTTATACGCGCCCAGGCCCACCAGCTCGAAACCCATCTCCTCGACCGCGACGCGGGCCGCCGCGATGGCGTGGGTGGCGTCGCCGAAGATGAAGACGCGCTTGCCCGTGAGATAGTTGGAATCCACCGAGCGCGACCACCAGGGCAGGCGCAGATCGCGCTCGTCCAGGCCGGCCGCCGGATCCACGCCGGCCATCTCGGCCACTTCGGCGACGAAGTCGCGCGTGGCGCCGACGCCGATGGGGATGGTCTTGGTGTAGGGCTGGCCGAAAGCCTTTTCCAGCCAGCGTGCGGCTTCGCCGGCGATCTCGGGATAGAGGACCACGTTGAAGTCCGCCTCGCCCAGCCGCGAAACATCGGCCGGAGTGGCGCCCAGCGGCGCGCACACGGAGACGTCGACGCCCATGCGATTGAGAAGCGCCGTGATTTCCTTGACGTCGTCGCGATGGCGAAAGCCCAGCGCCGCGGCGCCGAGAACATTGCAGCGCGGACGTCCGGGTGCGCGCTCGGCCTTGGCCTCGCCGGGCGCCGGAGCGCTGGCGCCGCACAGGCCGCGCACCAGCCGGTAGAAGGTTTCCGACGCGCCCCAGTTTTCTTTTTTCTGGTAGGACGGGAGCTCCAGCGGCAGGACGGGAATGGGCAGGCCCAGCGTGGTGGCGAGGCCGCCGGGATCGTCCTGGATCAGCTCCGCGGTGCAGGAAGCGCCCACCAGCATGGCCGCCGGCTTGTAGCGGTTGTAGGCGTCCTGGGCGGCGGTCTTGAAAAGCTCCGCGGTGTCGCTTCCCAGATCCCGGGCCTGGAAGGTGGTGTAGGTCACCGGCGGGCGGTGGTCGCGCCGCTCGATCATGGTGAACAACAGGTCCGCATAGGTGTCGCCCTGGGGCGCATGGAGGACGTAGTGCAGATCCTCCATGGCGGTGGCGACACGCATGGCGCCCACATGGGGCGGGCCCTCATATGTCCAGACCGTGAGTTTCATCCAACCCTCAACAGATCGCGGCGTTTCAGCGGACGGGTGAACAGCTCGGCCAGATCGCCGGCCTGCTCGAAGCCCTGGATCGGGGTGAAGACCAGCTCGATGGCCCACTTGGTGGACAGGCCCTCGGCCTCCAGCGGATTAGCGAGGCCGAGCCCGCAGACGGTGAGGTCGGGGCGCGCGGCGCGGCAGCGGTCCAGCTGAAGGTCCACGTTCTGGCCTTCGCTCAGCTGAACATCGGCCGGCAGGCGCGGCAGCTCACAGTCGAGATGCGTGCGGTGCAGATAGGGCGTGCCCACCTCGATCAGCCGGGCGCCGAGCTCCTCGTTGAGGAAGCGCGCCAGCGGAATTTCCAGCTGGGAATCGGGGAAGAAAAAGACGCTGCGGCCCGACAGGGCCTCGCGGTGACGGGTCAGCGCCTTGCGGGCGCGGGCGCGCGGCGCGGCGATGACGGTTTCAAAGCGATCTTCGCTGACGCCCCAAACGTCCGCTGCGGCGCGAAGCCAGGCTTCGGTGCCGTTGGCGCCCAGGGGAAACGGCGCCGCGATCCGCCGTGCGCCGCGCCCCTCAAGGGCCGCGCCGGTGCGCGCCAGGAAAGGCTGGGCCAGAAGATAGCGCGTGCCGGGACCCACCGCAGGAAGATCGCCGGAGGTGCGTGCCGGCAGGAAGCTCACGGGGCCGATGCCGAGCGCGTCGAACAGGCGGATGAACTGATCCTCCACCACATCGGCCAGGGCGCCCACCACCAGCAGGGAGGCGTCTTCGACCGGCGCCTGGGGCAGCTCGGCCACGAGGGCTTCAAGACAGGTGTCTTCGCCTTCGGTGAAAGTGGTTTCGATGCCGCTGCCACTATAGCTGAGCACGCGTACGCCGTCCGTGGCGGCGTCGAGCCGGGCGGCGGCGCGCGACAGATCAAGCTTGATGACTTCGCTGGGGCAGGAGCCGACCAGGAACAGCATCTTGATGTCGGGGCGGCGGGCCAGGACCTGGGCGGCGACCCGGTCCAGCTCTTCATTGGCGTCGGCCATGCCGGCCAGATCGCGCTCCTCGATGATCGCTGTCGCAAAGCGCGGCTCGGCGAAGATCATCACGCCGGCGGCCGATTGCATCAGGTGCGCACAGGTGCGCGAGCCGACGATGAGGAAGAAGGCGTCCTGGATCTTGCGGTGTAGCCAGACGATGCCGGTGAGCCCGCAGAACACCTCGCGCTGGCCGCGCTCGCGCAGGATCTCCGGGGCGCAGCCGCCTTCAGACGTTACGGTAGCAGGCGTGGAGGTCACGAAGGGGCTCCCTCCAGGCGCGCCATCCTCAGTTTCCAGATGAATTGGCCTGCGTTGACCACGTAGGTGGCGTAGGCCGCCAGGGCGAGCAGCATCTGGTCGTCGGCCGTGCCGATCCCGAAGAGCACCGCGCCCAGATAGGCGGTGTGCAGGGCCAGAACGAGCATGGAGAAGACGTCCTCCCAGAAGAAGGAGGGCGCGAATAGATAGCGGCCGAATACCACTTTCTCCCAGATCGCGCCGGTCACCATGATCGTATAGAGCAGGACCGTCTTGGCGATCACCGAGAGGGTGGCCAGAAGGTAGCCCTCGCCGGTGTTGAGATAGCGCACCACCAGAAACAGGCTGATGGCGAACACCAGAAACTGAAGCGGCGCCAGGAGGCCCTGGACGAGCGTCCAGGGGGTCGCGTCGCGGCGCACGCGCTGCTCGGGCGTGTAGAGCGGGGCGCGCGTCTTGCGTTCGATGCGGTGGTGGTGCCGGGTCGCGCAGCCGGCGTGGGCGGTCCAGGGGCAGGGGGCGATCATGTCGATCCAGCCCTGCAAAGTCTGGCCCGGCTCATTGGAGATTCGGCGATCGTGGCTTTGTGTTGCGGCCCGCATGGCGCGGCCTCCTTGCGCATGTCTATGAGGGCAGCGTACGGCACGAATTTCCAAAGTGTCAATATTTTTGGACGTCCGAAAAAATTGACAGATCGCCAGGTCCCCATAAAATCATTCGGGGTTCGAAATTTCTGGTCACCGCAAAAAGAAGCTGCCACGATGTTTGCAAATATAGGGACGGTCCGGCCCGGCCCCCTAGCCTTGGGGCGGTCCGTCACCGCCGCCGCCGATCAACCGGCGGCGGAAAACAAAGCGTGGAGAGGGGCGGCTCGTACGTCCGATCATTCACGCGGGGATGGGAGGACACCCCTTATGGCGGACACGGCTTTGGATCGGTTCGGGCTGGCGGGCTTGGCTCGCGCGACGCAGCAGTCACTGGACTGGAAAAACTGGGGTCAGACCGGCAAGCCGTACGAGCTTGATCAGGCCGGTCCGCCCAAGCAGGTCCTGGACAAGCTGATCGAAGCGGAGATCATACCGCGGCTCATGCTGGTCAATCGCGGCGCCTCCGAGACGATGAAGGCCGATGACGCAGACACGGTGCGTTCGCTGAAATTCGACGCCGACCATGTGGACGATTTCGCTCGCCGCACCGTCACGGGCGATCCCGGTGATCTGGTCGCGGAAATCGAACGGCTCGTGGATGCCGGCGCGTCCCACGACGATGTTCTGCTGAAGCTTCTTGCGCCGGCCGCGCGCCGCCTGGGCAAGCTGTGGGAAGAAGATGCGTGCGATTTCGCCGACGTGACGATCGGTCTGATGAAGCTGCACCGAATTCTGGAACGCGTGAACGAGGACACGCCGTGCGGCCTGGGCGTCGGCGGCGTCTCTCCGCGCGTGCTTCTGGCCCCGGCTCCGGGCGAGATGCATGTGTTCGGCGTGATGATGGTCGGCGAGTTCTTCACCCGGGCAGGGTGGCGCGTCCGCTGCGAATCCACGCCCGAGGCCGCGCACATCGCATTGGCGGTGAGCGAGGATCATTACGACGTGGTCGGCCTCTCCGTCAGTTCTGATTTGAACATCAAGACCTTGCGCGCCGCGATCAAACTTGTTCGCACGCGCTCTCTTAATCGCGACGTTTTCGTCCTGGTGGGTGGAAACGCGTTTAATGAAGACCTTGGCTTGGCCAAGCGCGTGGGTGCAGATGCAACCGCAACGGACGGGGTCCGTGCAGTTGTCACCGCGCAGCGTTTGGTTCATAGGCTCTCGCGCGTTGAATGATCGATTGAATCTTTATCACAAGGCGACTCCATGGATACCAAGGCCCCAGTAGGCCCGAACGCGCGGTTTAGATCCCGCGAGGTCGTTCGCTCGGCGTTCGTGGACGAAGCGGCGGCGGACCTGGCCGCCAACGCAGCCGATCTCGCCTTGCTTGTCGATCAGCGCGGCATCGTGCGCGACGCCGCTTATTCCGGTGAAGAGTTCTCCGAAGCCGATTCGGTGGATTCCTGGATCGGCCAAAAATGGGTCGATCTGGTCAGTCCCGACTCGCGCGAGAAGGTGACGGCCTTGCTGGGCGCGCCCAGCGCGTCGGGGCCGCGGCGCTGGCGCCATGTCAATCAGCGCCGGCCCGAAGGGCCGGATCTTCCCATCTCCTACTTCACCCTGCCCGCTGGGCGCGAGGGCTGGATCCTGGCGGTCGGCCGCGATCTGCGGGCCGCCGCAAGCATGCAGCAGCGCCTGATTGAGGCGCAACGCTCCATGGAGCGCGATTACTCCCGCGTGCGTGAGGCCGAGACCCGGTTCCGGCTACTGTTCCAGCTCGCCTCCGAAGGCGTCGTCATCATTGACGGCAATTCGTTTCGCATCACCGACGTCAACCCGGCGGCGGCCCGGCTTCTGGGACGTTCATCGCAACGCCTTGAAGGCCGGTCGCTGGACGGCGCCTTTGGGGCGGCGTGCGCGGAATCGGTCCGCGAAACCCTGGCCGTCGCCCGCAAGACCGGCCGCACCGAGCAGATCGAGCTGACGCCCGAAGGCGCGAAGAAGCCCTGCCTCATGCTCGCCTCGGTCTATCGCCAGGGGCGCGAAGTCTACTATCTGGTGCGCCTGTCGGCCAAGGACGCCAAGGCGGCGGCCGCCGCCGACGCCTCCCTGTCCCAGCTGGCCGCCATCCTGCCTGACGGCTTGGTGCTCACCGGCGAGGACGGCAAGATTCTTTCGGTCAACGATGCCTTTGTGGAGCTGGCCCAGCTCAGCGAGGCGGATTCGGCGATTGGCGCGCCCATCGAGCATTATCTCGGCCGCACCGAAACCGAGCTGAACGTGCTCATGGCCAATTTGCGCGAGCACGGCGTGATCCGCAATTTCGCCACCCTGCTTCGCAGCCGCCACGATCTGCGCGAGCCGGTGGAGGTTTCCGCCGTCGCCGCCCCGGGCCCCACCGGCGGCGTCTTCGGCTTCTCGGTTCGGCCCGTGGGCCGTCGCCTTGTGGCCGGCCGCGGCGCCGAGGGCGCCCCCATGCCCGGCAGCGTGGATCAGCTTTCCGATCTTGTCGGCCGCGTCGCGCTCAAGGATATCGTGCGCGAGAGCACCGACATGATCGAGCGCAGCTGCATTGAGGCGGCGCTGGAACTGACCAATGACAACCGCGCCTCGGCCGCCGAAATCCTCGGCCTCAGCCGCCAGAGTCTCTACGCCAAGATGCACCGCCACAAGATCGGCGAGCTGCAGCCCAAATCCCAACACTGAGGTCGCGGGCGGCCTTGAACCGGCCCGCATAATTGCCCCCGAAAAGCGTCAAGTTAAGTTGACGCTTTTAAGTGTTCGCCATACCTTACACTGTATGGATCATTCGCTCTCTTCGCCCCGCGTGCCGCTGCGCACTTCGCTTCTCGCGGTGGTGGAGCTGTCCAAGCCCGTCACCTGGTTTCCGCCCATGTGGGCGTTCGGGTGCGGGGTGGTCTCCAGCGGACAGTTCGGCCTGGATACGCTCGGCCTTTTGCTGGCGGGCGTGGTGCTGGCCGGTCCGCTTTTGTGCGCCGGCAGTCAGACGGTTAATGATTGGTTTGATCGCCATGTGGACGCCATCAACGAGCCGAACCGGCCGATTCCTTCGGGTAGAATTCCGGGCCGCTGGGGGCTGTGGATCGCCATCTTCTGGTCCATCGCCGGCCTGATCTGGGCGGCGTTTCTCGGCGTCTGGGTTTTCGCGGCCGCGGCGCTGGGCGTCGCCTTGTCCTGGGCCTATAGCGCGCCGCCGGTCCGCCTGAAGCGCAGCGGCATCTGGGGCCCGCTGTCGGTGGGCGTCTCCTATGAGGGTCTTGCCTGGTTCACCGGCGCCGCCGTGATGACACAGGCGCTTCCGTCGGGCGCGACCATCACCATGGCCGTCCTGTATAGCCTTGGCGCTTACGGGATCATGGTTCTCAACGATTTCAAGGCGATCGAAGGCGATCAGAAAATGGGCCTGAGGTCGCTGCCGGCGGTGCTCGGCCCGCGCAAGGCGGCGCGGATCGCCTGCACCGTGATGGCGGCGCCGCAGTTTTACGTGGTCTGGCTGCTGCTCATCTGGGGCCAGCCGATCCATGCCAGTCTCGTGGCCCTGGCCCTTGTGGCCCAGATCATCTTGATGTCCCGCCTGTTGCGCGATCCCAAAGCGCTTGCGCCCTGGTTCAACGCCACCGGCGTCACCCTTTACGTACTCGGCATGCTGGTGAGCGCCTTCGCCGTGTCCAATCTGAGCTGAGGAGGCCGCCATGACGGGCGCCCGCACCCAGAGCACCACCAACGCCGATCGCGGATTCTTAAGCTGGATCGAGATCGCCAGGCTTGGCCTGGTGCAGGCGGCGCTGGGATCCATCGTGGTTCTGACCACCTCCACCCTGAATCGGGTGATGGTGGTGGAGCTGGCGCTTCCCGCCATGCTGCCGGGCGCGCTTGTGGGCCTGCATTACGCGGTACAGCTCAGCCGGCCCCGGTGGGGTCACGGCTCCGACATGGGTGGGGCGCGCACGCCGTGGATCATCGCCGGCATGGCGGTTCTGGCGATCGGCGGCGTCCTCGCCGCAATGGCTACCGCCTGGACCGCCACGTCCCCGATCGCGGGGATCGCGCTGGCGGTCGCCGCCTTCGTGCTGATCGGCGGCGGCGTCGGCGCCGCGGGAACTTCGCTGCTGGCGCTTCTGGCCACCGATGTGGCGCCGGAACGGCGCGCCCCGGCGGCGTCGATCACCTGGATCATGATGATATTCGGATTCGCCGTCACCGCCGGGGTGGCGGGCGGCCAGCTTGACCCGTTCACGCTGACCCGCTTCGTGGGCGTCACCGCTGCGGTCAGCGCCATCGCCTTCGCCCTGTGCGTCGTCGCGGTCTGGGGTGTGGAGCGCACCGGACGGGAGCGTCGCGCGGAGGCCCGTGAGGCGGCGCCGAAAACCGATTTCAAGCAGGCGCTGAAAGAGGTGTGGGGCGAGCCGAAAGCGCGCCGTTTCACCATCTTCGTCTTTGTTTCCATGCTCGCCTATAGCAGCCAGGATATGATCCTGGAGCCGTTCAGCGGCCTCGTGTTCAATCTGACGCCGGGCCAGTCCACACAGCTGGCCGGGGTGCAGAACGCCGGCGTGCTTCTGGGCATGATCGGGGTCGCGGTGCTGGGCGCCCGGCTGAGCGGTAGCGGGTTCGGCCGGCGCCAGGCCTGGGTGATCGGCGGCTGCGTCGCCTCGTCCCTTGCGCTTCTGGGCCTGGCGGCCGCCAGCCTTGTGGGTCCCGGCTGGCCGCTGGGACTGTCAGTCTTTCTTCTGGGCCTGTCCAACGGCGCCTTCGCGGTCGCCGCCATCGGCGCGATGATGGGGCTGGCCGGCGCCGATGGTCCCGGACGCGAAGGCGTGCGGATCGGCCTGTGGGGCGCGGCCCAGGCGATCGCCTTCGGCGTCGGCGGCTTTCTCGGCGCCGCCGCAATCGACGCGGCGCGCGCGCTCTTCGCCGACGCGACCCTGGCCTTCGGGCTCGTCTTTGCAATCGAAGCTGTCTTGTTCCTCGTGGCTGCGCGCCTGGCGCTCGGCGTGGAGGAGACTGAAACTCAAACCCAGTCCATACCCAGCCTGGCGGGAGGCGCCTCATGACGCATGCACTCGAGACCTATGACGCTGTCGTAGTCGGGGGTGGTCCCGCCGGGGCCGCCGCCGCGCAAACCCTGTGTGAAGGCGGCGCTTCGGTTCTGCTGATCGACAAGCCTGGTCGCATCAAGCCGTGCGGCGGCGCCGTGCCGCCCAAGCTGATCCGCGAGTTCAAGATCCCGGAGTCCCAGATCGTGGCGCGCACCCGCGGCGCGCGCATCCTCGCGCCCTCCGGCCTTGAAGTCGACATGCCCATCGGCGACGGCTATGTGGGCATGGTCGACCGCGAGCATTTTGATGAGTTCCTGCGCGAGCGCGCCGCCGACGCCGGCGCCGAGCGCCGCGACGGCTCGTTCGAGTGTGTCGAGCGGGACGATGACGGGACCGCCATCGTGGTCTTCACGCCCCATGACGCGCCCGACGAAACCATCCGGGTGCGCGCGCGCGTGATCGTGGGCGCGGACGGCGCGCGCTCCAAACTCGCCAAGCAGACGGTGAAGGGCGCCGAGAAGGTCAAGAGCGTCTTCGCCTATCATGAGATCGTGCGCGCGCCGCAGGGCGAGACCGTCGGCCATTACCACGCCGATCGCTGCGACGTGATCTACGACGGGCGCATCTCGCCGGACTTTTACGGCTGGGTGTTCCCCCATGGCGAACTGGCGAGTATCGGCACAGGCAGTCAGGTGAAGGGCTTCTCCTTGCGGGGCGCGGTGAAGGCGCTGCGCGAGTCCTCAGGTCTGGCTGATTGCGAAGTCGTGCGCCGCGAAGGCGCCCCGCTGCCTTACAAGCCGGCGCCGCGCTGGGACAATGGCCGTGATGTGGTGCTGGCCGGAGACGCCGCTGGCGCGGTGGCGCCGTCTTCGGGCGAGGGCATCTTCTACGCCATGACGTCCGGCAAGATGGCCGCCGAAGGCGCGCTGGAGTTCCTCGCCACCGGTCAGGCCAAGGCCCTTGCATCGGTGCGCAAGCGCTTCATGAAGGATCACGGACAGACCTTCTTCGTGCTCGGGATCATGCAGCATTTCTGGTACCGCAACGACAAGCGCCGCGAGCGCTTCGTCAAGATCTGCGCCGATAAAGACGTCCAGCGTCTGACCTGGCAGGGCTATATGGAAAAGGAGCTGGTGCGCCAGGACCCCGGCGCGCACGCGAAGATCTTCTTCAAGGATCTCGCTCACCTCGTGGGCCTGTCGCCGCGATGAGCCTGTCGTGATGGAGGCGTTGTTCGCCTCGGGCCGGATCATTGATCTGATCCTGCTTCTGGTCGTGGTGGAGGCCGCCGTGCTGGCGGCCTGGCCGCGTCTTCGCGGTTCCATGACCATGTTGGATGTCGCCGCTCTGCTGGCCCCGGGGGTCATGCTGATGCTGGCGGTGCGCGCCGCGCTCATCGGCGCCCCCTATACGATAACGGCGGCCATATTGGCCGCCGCTTTCGCATTCCATATTCTGGACGTCGCGCGGCGGCGTCGACATGCGACGCGCGACGATCCAGCCTAGGCTTAGCCGCCGAAGCCGCCGTTCGCCTCGATGTAGGCGATGACGTCGGCGCGGTCCTGCTCGTCGCGAAGGCCCGGGAACGCCATGATGGTGCCCGGAATGTATTCGCGCGGGTTTTCCAGATACTCGAAGAGATTCTCTTCGGTCCAAGTCACACCGGACGAGGCGTTGGCTTCCGAATACCGGAACCCTTCCACCGAGCCGGCCTCACGACCGATAATGCCGTAAAGCGACGGGCCGACCCGGTTCACGCCTTCTTCAAGGACGTGGCACGAGCGGCATCGCGCAAATACGCGGCGTCCGGCTTCGGGATCGCCGGTCAGGCCGGCGACCAGGTATTCGCTTTCGCCGCCAGACGCCATGTCGTCGCCCTCAGAGGACGCCTCGTCAGCGGAGGCCTCTTCGGCAGGGGCTTCTTCAGCGGGCGCTTCTTCAGCCGGGGCCGCCTCGGCGGCGGGCGCGTCAGCTTCCATACCGGTGTCGCCGCCCATGGCTTCTCCGGAGGTTTCCGTCGCCATGGTCTCGGTTTCGCCGGCGGTGGTGGTGTCGGCGGTGTCCGCGCTCTGATCTTCGCCGCCGCCGCAAGCGGCCAGCGCCGTCGAAGCCAGCAGTGCTGCAATGATACTGGTCGTCCTCATTAGGCCTATTCCTCCCATTTCGGTGCCAAGGATACTAGCGCACCCTGTGAACAGGACCAGCCTTGCTGAAAAAAAAGGCTTTAATCAACCCGAATTCCGCCCGGCACTGTCCAGCTCGTCCTTTTACAACGCAAAACCCCGGGGTCGGGCCCCGGGGTTCGCGTACTGAGATGCAGCTGGCCAGGCGCTAGAGCCGTTCGCCGGGCGTATCAAACCGGTCCAGCATCATGACCTTGCGCCAGGCGCGCGCGAAATCATGGATGAACGCCTTTTTAGCATCGTCCTGGGCGTAGGCTTCGGCGACCGCGCGCAGCTGGGAGTTCGAGCCGAACACCAGATCCACGCGGCTGGCGCGCCAGCGTTCCTCGCCGCTCTCGCGGTCCGTGCCGATGAACTCTTTCTCCTCAGGAGAGACGGCCTTCCAGGCGGTCTCCATGTCCAGAAGATTGACGAAGAAGTCATTGGTCAGAACGCCCGGGCGGTTGGTCAGGACGCCGTCGCTCTTGCCGCCATGATTGGCCCCGAGCACGCGCAGCCCGGCCACCAGCACGCTGGTCTCTGGGATCGACAGGGTGAGAAGCCGGGCCCGGTCCACCAGAAGCTCTTCGGTGGGTACGGTGTGCTCGGCGTTCACATAGTTGCGGAAACCGTCCGCGCCGGGCTCCAGCGGTTCAAAGGCGTCGGCGTCGGTCATCTCGTCGGTGGCGTCGGTGCGCCCCGGTGTGAAGGGGATCTCGATTTCTTCCCCGGCGGCCATCGCGGCGTGTTCCACCGCTGCGTCGCCGGCGAGCACGATCAGGTCGGCGAGGGAGATTTTCTTGTCCCCCTGGGCCTGCGTGTCGAACGCCGATTTCACCCGCTCCAGCGCGTCGATCACCCTGGCGGTGCGGGCCGGCTCGTTGGCCTCCCAGTCCTTATGGGGCGCCAGGCGAATGCGCGCGCCGTTGGCGCCGCCGCGCTTGTCGGAATCGCGATAGGTGGAAGCCGACGCCCAGGCGGTGAAGATCAGATCCGCCGGATCAACGCCGGCGTCCAGCACCGCAGCCTTCAGCGCCTTTACGTCGGCGTCGCCGACAAGCGCGTGATCCACCGCCGGAACCGGGTCCTGCCAGATCAGGTCTTCGTCGGGAACTTCCGGGCCGAGATAGCGGCTCTTGGGCCCCATGTCGCGGTGGGTCAGCTTGAACCAGGCGCGAGCGAACGCATCGGCGAACGCGTCCGGGTTCTCGAAGAAATTGCGCGAGATCTTCTCGTACTCAGCGTCCACCTTCATGGAGAGGTCGGTGGTGAGCATCATGGTGGGCACGTTTGCGTCCGCATGGGCGTCCGGGGCGTGATCCTCGGTCTTGAGGTTCTTGGGCGCCCACTGCCAGTGGCCCGCCGGGCTCTTGGTCAGCTCGTACTCATACTCGAACAGCTGTTTGAAATAGCCCATGTCCCACTGGATGGGGTTCGGGGTCCAGGCGCCTTCAAGCCCGCTGGTCATGGTGTCGCCGCCATGGCCGGCGCCGTTGGAATTGGTCCAGCCGAAGCCCTGAGCGGCGATGTCGGCGCCTTCAGGTTCGGGACCCATCGCCGCGTCCGCCGCGCCATGGCACTTGCCGAAGGTGTGACCGCCGGCGATCAGCGCCACGGTCTCTTCGTCATTCATCGCCATGCGGCTGAAGGTGACTCGGATGTCGTGGGCCGCGCCTTCCGGGTCCGGCTGGCCGCGCGGGCCTTCCGGGTTCACATAGATCAGACCCATATGGCTCGCGGCCAGGGGCTGCTCGAGATAGCGGTCGCCGGAATAGCGGTCCTGGTCGCCGAGCCATTCAGCCTCGGTGCCCCAGTAAACGTCGTTCTCCGGCTCGAAAATGTCCTCGCGGCCCCCGGCGAAGCCGAAGGTCTTAAAGCCCATGGATTCCAGCGCCACATTGCCGGTGAGCACCAGAAGGTCGGCCCAGGACAGGGCGTTTCCGTATTTCTGCTTGATCGGCCACAGCAGGCGGCGCGCCTTGTCCAGATTGGCGTTGTCGGGCCAGGAGTTGAGCGGCGCGAAGCGCTGGGCGCCCGAACTGGATCCGCCGCGCCCGTCGCTCACCCGGTAGGTGCCGGCCGCGTGCCACGCCATGCGGATGAAGAACGGGCCGTAATGGCCGTAATCCGCCGGCCACCAGGGCTTGGAGTCCGTCATCAGCGCGTGCAGGTCGCGCTTCACACCCTCATAGTCCAGCGCCTTGAACGCCTCGGCGTAATTGAAGCCGGGCGCCATGGGGCTGGGGCTGACGCCGCCATGGGTGAGGATCGACAGGTCGAGCGCGTTCGGCCACCAGTCGCGATTGCTGCGGCCCTGGCTGATCGGCGTGTGCGCGAAAGGGCATTGGGCTTGATCGTCCATAATCTGAACTCCTTGACGCTCAGCGGCCGGGGGGCGGCGCCGAGGCTTGCTTGCAAGGTAGAGGGTCGCTGATCAGGCGAGCGGAGTCACACAAGTAATTGCAATCCGCGCCATAGACTGCGTCGATGGACCTGCCTCAAGCTATCGAAACTGCCTGCATGTGCTGGCGTCCGGGCGCTGTCCGCAGGGCGAGGCGTGAGCTAGTGCGCCTGGCCCCAGGTGTCGGCGGCCTTGGCGTCCACCACCAGCGGCACGGTGAGGTCGGCGGCCGGCGCCGGAGCGCCCACCATCACCTCGCGCACCACTTTGATCAGGCGCTCGGCCTCGTCTTTTGGCGCTTCGAACACCAGTTCGTCGTGGACCTGCAGCAGCATGCGCGCCTTCAGGCCGGCGCCGTCCAGCGCGTCTTCCATGCGGATCATGGCGCGGCGGATGATGTCGGCTGCGGCGCCCTGGATCGGGGCGTTGATGGCCTGGCGCTCGGCGAACTGGCGCACGGACGGGTTCTTGTCGCGAATGCCCGGCAGGTTGATGCGCCGGCCGAAGATCGTCTCCACGAAGCCCTTGTCCTTCGCCTCGGCCTTCATGGCGTCCATGTAGGCGGCGATGCCGGGGAATTTCTTGAAATAGCTGTCGATATAGGCCTTGGCCTCATCGCGCCCGATGCCGAGATTATTGGCCAGGCCGAACGCCGAAATGCCGTAGATTATGCCGAAATTGATCGCCTTGGCGTTCCGGCGGGTCATGGGATCCATGTTCTCCAGCGGCACGCCGAACATTTCCGACGCGGTGAGCGCGTGAATGTCCTGGCCCTCGCGGAAGGCCTGCTTGAGCGCCTCCACATCGGCGATATGGGCGAGAAGCCTCAGCTCGATCTGGGAGTAGTCCGCCGCGACGATGACATGGCCGGGCTCGGCGGTGAACGCCTCGCGGATCTTGCGCCCCTCCTCGGTGCGGATGGGGATGTTTTGCAGGTTCGGCTCAGAGCTCGACAGCCGCCCGGTGGTGGTGGCCGCGAGCGAGAAGCTGGTGTGGACGCGGCCGGTGCTGGGGCTGATCGCGGCCTTCAGCGCGTCTGAATAGGTGCTCTTCAGCTTGGAGAATTGCCGCCAGGTGAGCAGCGCTGTGGGCAGGTCATGGCCCGCCGCGGCTAGCTCTTCCAGCACCGCGGCGTCGGTGGACCAGGCGCCGCCCTTGGTCTTCTTGCCGCCGGGCAGGGCCATCTCCTCAAACAGGATCTCGCCGATCTGCTTGGGGCTGCCCAGATTGAAGGCGCGGCCCGCGGCCGTGTGCGCGGCTTCTTCGCTCTCGGCCATTTTCTGCGCAAAATCGGACGACAGGCGCGAAAGCTGGGCGGTGTCCACCTTCACGCCGGCCAGCTCCATCTTCGCCAGAACGCCCGGCATGGGCCGCTCCAGCGTCTCGTAGACGGTGGAAAGGCCGCGCTGGGCCACCGGCCGCTTCAGGATCTCCCACAGGCGCAGCGTCACGTCCGCGTCTTCAGCCGCGTATTCGGTGGCGCGTTTGAGATCGACTTCAGCAAAGCTGATCTGCTTCTTGCCCGTGCCGCAGACCTGCTTGAAGGGGATGCACTCATGGTCGAGATGAAGTTTCGCGAGCTCGTCCATGCCGTGATTGTGCAGCCCCGCCTCCTGCACATAGGAGAGCAGCATGGTGTCGTCATAGGGCGCCGGATCAATGCCGTAGCGGCGGAACACGGCGATGTCGTATTTGAAGTTCTGTCCCACTTTCAGGATCGCGGGATCTTCCAGCAGACCCTTGAGACGGCCCAGCGCCTCGGCCTCGTCCAGCTGGTCGGGTTTGGCGGTGCCCGACGCCAGATCGCCGCCCACATGGCCGGTGGGGATGTAGCAGGCTTCGCCCGGCGCGGTGGCCAGCGACACCCCGCACAGGCGCGCCGAGCTGGCCGACAGGGCGTCGGTCTCCAGATCCACCGCGATCACGCGCGCGCGCCGCGCCTTGCCGATCCAGGTGTCGAGCTGCTCCAGCGTGGTGACGCACTCATATTTTGACCGGTCGATCTCGGCGGTTGCGTCGCCGGTGCTGTCGGCCGGGCCTTCGCCCAGGCCTTCCTCCACACGCCGCGTGAGGGTGCGAAACTCCATGGATTTGAGAAACCCGAGCAGCTTCTCCGGATCGGGCTCGGACGTGCCGAATTCGTCCAGCGCCGCCATGCCCTCGCAATCGGTCTTCAGGGTCACGAGCACCTTGGAGACGCGCGCATCCTCCGCGTGCTCGATCAGTTTTTCGCGGCGCTTGGGCTGCTTGATCTCGCCGGCGCGCGCCAGAAGGCTTTCAAGATCGCCGTACTCATTGATCAGCTGGGCGGCGGTCTTGACGCCGATGCCGGGCACGCCGGGCACGTTGTCGACGCTGTCGCCGGCCAGCGCCTGCACGTCGATCACCCGGTCCGGCTTCACGCCGAACTTCTCCACCACCTCATCGGGGCCGATGCGCTTCACCTTCATGGGATCCAGCATCGTCACCTGATCGGTGACCAGCTGCATCAGATCCTTGTCCGACGAGCCGATGGAGACGCGCGCCCCCTTTTCCGCCGCCTGGCGGGCGTAGGTGGCGATCAGATCGTCGGCCTCCACGCCCTCCTGCTCGATGCTGGGCAGGTCAAAGGCGAGGGTCGCCTCGCGGATCAGAGCGAATTGCGGCACCAGATCTTCCGGCGGCTCGGGCCGGTGGGCCTTGTATTGATCATAGATCTCGTTGCGGAAGGTCTTGGAGGAATGGTCGAAGATCACCGCCAGGTGGGTGGGCTCGTCCTCGCCCTTGAGGTCTTCCAGTAGCTTCCACAGCATGTTGCAGAAGCCCTGAACCGCGCCCACCGGCGTCCCGTCGGAACGCGTCAGTGGCGGCAGGGCGTGATAGGCCCGGAAAATATAGCCCGACCCGTCCACCAGATAGACGTGACTGGAGGAATCGACGGGTCGTTTCACGGCCATGGGGAAGGGCTCCGGGCGGGGGTGTCAGCGATGGAGCGAACCTAGGCGCGCGCGCGGCGATGGGCAATCTTGCGGGCGCCGTGCGATTGCGCTTGCCAAACGCCGCGCCCGGCTCCACTTGCAGCCGGCTTTCTCCTCGCGAAGGGTTTCGCCCCATGAACGCCGTGACGCCGCTGCGTGCGCCGCTCTTCGGTTCCAATCTCACGAGCAGCCTCATCGCGGGTCTGGCCGAGCGCGGCTGGGCCCATGCTTCCCATGCGCTGGACCCTGAGCTGGTGGCGGCGTTGCGTGAGGAGGCCGAGCTTTTGGACGGCGCCGGGGAGACCCATGACGGGCGGATCGGGCGGCGCGCCGACGAGACGACTCGTCTGAAAGTGCGAAAGACCCGCATCGCCTGGCTGGACGGATCAAGCCCGGCGCAACGGCGCTATCTCGCCGGCGCGGAAGTCCTGCGTCAGGATCTGAACCGCGCCCTCTATCTGGGCCTGTTCGAATACGAGGCTCACTTTGCGGTCTATCCGCCTGGCGGGTTCTACGCCCGCCATCTCGACGCCTTCCGGCTGGCGCGCGGCGCCGGTGCGGCGGCCGGGCTGGGCGAGCGGGCGGGGCGCTCGCGGGTGGTGTCCATGGTGACCTATCTCAATCGCAGCTGGGCCGAGCCGGACGGCGGCAAGCTCGCCGTCTGGAACGGCGCGCCCGACGGGCCGGACGGGCGGCCTGATCTTAAAGCCCTGGACGCTATTCCTCCCGCCGCCGAGATCGCGCCGGAGGGCGGGGGCGTGGTGCTGATGTTGTCGGAAGACATCCCCCACGAGGTGCGCCTGGCCCATGCCGAGCGCTACGCCATCGCCGGCTGGTTCCGGGTCAACGCCTCGGTCGCCGGCGGCCTCGATCCGGCGCTTTAGGGCGCAATCTAAAAAAGTGGATACCGGTTTTCGGAGAAATTGCGACCCGGATCAAAAACGCGCGGCGCCCGCTACGTTGCGTGAACCGGCGGCCGCCGCCGCGCGTTTACCTTTCCATGACCGAGCGCCTGCCCGCCCACAAAAGCTTTTCTCAAATGCCTGAAGTGATCCTCGCGGAGATCGATCAGGCGCGCGCCGCGCTCAGCCGGATTGAGCTTGACCCGCTCTATGCGGTGCACGAGGCGCGCAAGGCGATCAAGAAGGCCCGCTCCAATGCGCGCCTGATCCGCAAGGGCGACAAGACCGCCTCAAGGCGCATCAATGCGGCAGGGCGGCGCGCGGCGAACGAGCTGGAGGAGGCGCGCGACGCCGACAGCCTGGAGCAGATCGCACGCGCCGCCGCGATCCATTGCGAAAGCCCTGAAGTCGCCGCGGTCATTCGCAAGGAGGGCGAGCGCGCCCGCGAAGACGGCCAGCGCATCGACCGGGTCCGCGCCGCCGGCCAGGCTCGCGCCATGCTCGACGAGATGGCGGGCGAGGTGCAAAAAGCCGACCTCTCAAGGGACCCGGATGATGCCATGGTCAAGGGTCTGGCGCGCACCTACAAGCGGGCGAAGAAGCGCTTCAAGGCAGCTCGGGACGAGCCCGGAGGCGAGACGCTTCACGAGCTGCGAAAGCGGGTGAAGGACTGGCGCTATCACACCACCGCGCTGAAAGAGGTGTGGCCGGACGGCGTGAAGAAGAAGCGCAAGAAGGCCAAGAAGGCCGCCGATCTTCTGGGCGATCACCATGATCTCACGCGCCTGATCAATCGGTTGGAGGATCGACAGGGCGCCCACGTGGATGAGGCGATCGACACCTTGAAAGCCAGGCGCAACGCGCTGGAGTCAAAGGCGCTGAAGAGCGCGAAAAAGATCGTCAAGCGCGATCCGGACGACCTGAAACAGGATCTGAAGGACGCGCTCTGAGCCGAGCGCCGCCGTCCATGTCGCGGCCCGTGCTGCAGCCCATGCTGCGCCGGTCCGCTTGGACGCCCCATTGACGCCTCATCGCGGGTTTCCCATAGCTGTGGCTCCACTCAGCAGGAACGCCCCATGACCGTCCAGCCCGAACCCGCCTTCTACCGCGAACGCCGGCTTCCCCCCTATGTGTTCGCCGAGGTGAACCGCTTAAAGCTCGCCTATCGCAAGGAAGGCCGCGACGTCATCGATTTCGGCATGGGCAACCCCGACCTGCCGCCGGCCAAGCACATCATCGACAAGCTTGTCGAGGTCGCCGCCGACCCGCGCGCCCATCGCTATTCAGCCAGCCAGGGCGTGAAGTCTCTGCGCGCGGCCCTGTCGCGCTATTATGCGCGGCGCTTCAATGTCGAGCTCGATCCCGACAAGGAAGTCTGTGTCACGCTGGGCTCCAAGGAAGGCCTCGCCAATCTGGCCCAAGCGATCACTGCGCCCGGCGACGTCATCCTGGCGCCCGATCCCAGCTATCCCATCCACATGTTCGGCTTCCTGATCGCCGGCGCTGCGGTGCGCCCGGTGGGCTTTAAAGACCCCGAGGACTTCCTGCGCGAGGCGGCCCACGCTTGCCGCCGCTCGATTCCCTCACCCGGCGCGCTGGTGCTGAATTTTCCGTCCAATCCCACCGCCCAGGTGGTGGATCTCGATTTCTACCGCGAAGCGGTGAAGCTCGCCAAAGCTCATGATCTCGTGCTGATCTCCGACCTCGCCTACTCGGAGATTTATTTCGACGGGACCCCGCCGCCGTCCATCCTGGAGGTGGAGGGTGCGCGCGACGTGGCGGTGGAGTTCACCTCCATGTCCAAGACCTATTCCATGCCGGGCTGGCGCATCGGCTTCGCCGCCGGGAGCCGGCGGTTGGTGGACGCCCTGAAGCGGGTGAAATCCTATCTCGATTACGGCGCCTTCACCCCGATTCAGATCGCCGCTGTGGCGGCGCTCGACGGTCCCCAGGACCATGTCGACTACGCGCGCCGGATCTACAAGGCGCGCCGCGACGTCATGGTGGAGAGCTTTGGCCGCATCGGATTTCCCGTGCCGGTCCCGCCCGCCACGATGTTCGCCTGGGCGCCGATCCCCGAAGCTTATCGCGAGCTGGGTTCGGTGGAGTTCTCAAAACTGCTGCTGGAAAAAACCAGCGTCGCAGTGGCGCCGGGCCTCGGCTTCGGCGAACGCGGCGACGGCCATGTGCGCCTGGCCATGGTGGAGAACGAACAGCGGATCCGGCAGGCGGCCCGGCAGATGAAGGGGTTTTTCTGAGGGGGCTGCGCAGCTCTTAGGTCGCCGCCACGCCCTCCGTCAGCTTCGCGGACACCTCCCCCGGCAGAGCCGGGACCGTTCTCATGGTGCGCGCCCATCTCGCAGGATTCTTCAAGGCTTTTCTCCGATGCGGAAAGGCTGCTCGGAATGAAGGCATCAGGATCTGTTTTCACCTTCAATCTCAGGTGCAAATTCATCGGGCGAGGCTCGAAGGCCCCCCGCCGACCGCGCCTAACCGCTCGCCCCGCTCAAAGCTTTTGGGGGAAAAGTTTCAATCTAAAATTTTAAGCATAATTAAGCGCGCCTCTGGCCGGCGGAGCGCTTTTAAATGAATAGCCGTTTACTGAAGGGATGGAATCGGCAATTTAATGTCGAAATGTCAGATAGATTCTCACGGTTTCTCGATAGACTTGAATCACGCATTGCGCTTTTCACCCTTTTCGGTGGGGGTGCCGTCGTATCTGTAATTGGCGGACTTATTGCAAGCGCAACTGTTTGGTTGGAGCCTTACGCCCCGTTCGCTTATTTTTTAGCAAGTATCATCACTGGAATTGCGTTTGCAATTCTGCTGTGGGTAGCCCTAAAAGTACGAGACCAATGGATTGCGGGCACATTTCGAAAGCAGTGGCTAAAACAAGCTGACAGTGTAAACCCGCTTGATTTAGAGTTTCAAAGAAAGCAAATTAGTTTAATTGAAATTATTGATAAATCCACTAGGACAATCAAAAATAAAAAATTTACAGACTGTAACTTAATTGGCCCAGCGAATATAATGCTATATAGAGGCTGTACTTTTTTTGATATTTCTTTTGTAAACTGTGATTTTGTATGTGTTTATTCAAAAAATAAAAAAAGCGCTTTGATTTATAATGTTATTCCTCTTGACCATGTAAAAATTCAAGGAGGTAGCTTGGTAAATTGCACAATTTTTGTATCTCAAGACGAACTTAATTTATTTAAGGACCAGCCTAATATGAGATTTATAACGCTTACAGGCGACGAAAAGCTAGATGGGATTTTGAGAGCGGAAGTCGCTGCTAAGAATTGAGTTTTGAGCGTTTTTAAGCAACTGACTACGGTCGGTAGATATTATTGGCACGCGGTTTATTTTATCTAAATATTTTTTAGATTGTCGAGCCGCGCATTATTTATATAGAATTTAAGTGACCGAGACGCGCTATCAGTTGAGGAAATTGCGACACACACTCGACGACGCTAATCCTGAGAAGCGAGCCCGGCCGGCGTGCTTCGAAGGACTCTCAGGACGAAGCGCATCCTTGCCTCACCCCAAAAGCGACTCATCGCCATACGTCGGCGACGGAGCAAGGACCTCAGAAAGCCCGACACCCCCTCATCGGTGAGTTTTTTGTATTGCAAAAAGCCTCGCAGGACGCACCGCGCTTGATCCTGCGGGTCCTTCGAGGCTCGCCCCGGATCAAGTCCGGGGCAAGCACCTCAGGATGAGGGCGGGGATGGAGTCAGGGCGCCATTGCTATCCCCTCACTCCGCCGCCATCGCCATCTGTTTGCCCGAGCGCACCAGCCGCCCCGGCCGCGCCTCGGTGAGCGAATCGTTTTCCACCACCACTTCGCCCGCCACGATCGTCGCGCGATAGCCTGAGGCGTCCTGTAAGAGGCGCTGACCGCCGGCGGGCAGGTCCTGCACCAGGCGGGGCGGGCTGAGCTTGAGGTGGTCATAGTCGATGATGTTGAGATCGGCTTTCAGCCCGACGCGAATCCGGCCGCGGTCGGAGAGCCCCAGATAATCGGCGATGTCGGCGGTGAGCATTTGCACGGCGCGTTCAAGAGCAATGGTCTCCCCCCTCGCGCGGTCGCGGGTCCAGTGGCTCAAGAGATAGGTGGGAAAGCTCGCATCGCAGACCGTGCCCACATGGGCGCCGCCATCGCTTAGCCCCATCATGGCGAGGGGATGGTCCATCATGGCTTTGACATTGTCGTAGCTGAGCTCGGTGTAGTTATAGATCGGCAGATAGATCAGCTCGCGCCCGTCGCGGGCCACCACGGTGTCATACAGCTGCTCCCACACCGAGACGTCGTTCGCGCGCGCTTTCGCGGCGATGGAGGCTTCCGGCGGCTGCTCGTAATCGGGCTCTTCAGACAGCGTGAACAGCTTTTCGGCGACGAACTCCATGTTCTCCACCAGAAGGTCCGCGATTGGAGGGATGGAGCTGCCGGGGCCGGACAGCTTGTCGGAGCGCTGGGCCAGGAGTTTGCGCTTGAAGCTCTCTGACTCCATCACCTCCACCCGCTCATCCAGCGGCAGATGGGCGATCTCCTTGTAGGCGGGATAGCCCATGAAGGGGTGGAAGGTGCATTGCAGCCCCAGGAACACGCCGATGGCGCGCGGGGCGACCTGGGCGCGCACGGTAAATCCCTCGGCGTCGAGGTCCTCCAGACCCTTCAGGATCTTCTTCCACTGGTCCGGCGCGAAATCGCGCTGCATCACCGAGATGGAAAATGGCCGCCCGCCGGCCGCCTTCACATATTGCTCGATCACCGCCCACTCGGCGGGAAACTTCTCCGCGTCGCGTTCCAGATCAAAATCAGACACCGCCTGGATGACGCCGTGGTTCCGGCTCTTGAAGGCCGCGGCGATGCCGGCGAGCTCCTTGGCGGTGGCTTCGCTGGCCGGCGTCCATTCGCCGTCGGCGGTGCGGTGCAGATCGCTTCGCCCGGTGGAAAACCCGATGGCGCCGGCGTCCAGCGCCTCGCCCACCAGATCGCGCATTTTTGCGATTTCCTCATCGCTCGCCTGGGCGTCAAAGCTCGCGCGTTCATCCATCACGAAGACGCGCAGCGGGTCATGGCCCACCATGGCGGCGATATCCATGGTGCGCGGGGTGCGCTCCAGCGCGTCGAGATAGTCGGGAAAGCTCTCCCAGTCCCATTTCAGGCCTTCGGCCAGGGCGGTGCCGGGAATGTCCTCCACCCCCTCCATCAGCTTGATCAGGCGCTCATGGTCGCTCGGGCGCACCGGGGCGAAGCCGACGCCGCAATTGCCCATCACCGCCGTGGTCACGCCGTGGCGGATCGACGGCTCCAGCCGGTCGTCCCAGCTCGCCTGGCCGTCATAATGGGTGTGCGCGTCCAGAAAGCCCGGCGTCACGATCAGGCCTTCAGCGTCGATGGTCTTTTGCGCCGCGCCGGGGGCGCCGCCCACCGCCGTGATGACGCCGTCCTTGATCCCCACATCGCCGCGAACGGGCGCGCCGCCGGATCCGTCGAGGATCCGTCCGTTGGTGATTTTCAGGTCATATTCCATGGCGAGACTCCTTGGATGACTTATTCGGCGAGGTTTGCGCGCGCGGCGGCGGTGCGCGCATCGAGGAGACGGAACGCGCCGGCGAGGCCCAGTCCCGCGAACAGATGCCAGATCGACCACAGGCCCACGACCGCCGCCGCGCCGCCAAGGCCTTCAAACTGGGAGAGCAGGATGACAAGGCCCAGCCCGCCGTTCTGGATTCCCACCTCCATGGTGAGCGCGCGCCGGCGCGGGCCGTTGAAGCCGAGAAGCCGGCCCGCCGCGGCGCCGGTGAGAAAGGCGAGGGCGTTGTGGATCACCACGATGGAGAGCACCACGCCGGCGGTGGCGGCCAGCAGCGCCCAGTTGGACGCGATCCCGCCGACCACCATGGCGAGAATGCCGATCAGGCCGGCGCCCATGAGCACCGGGCGCGCACGCTGCGCCATCTGGGGATAGCGCAGGGCGAACACCATGCCGACCGCCAGCGGGATCGCCAGGATCAGCGTGGTCTGCACGATGAACGAGATCGGGCTTAAAGCGATCTCTCCCACGATCGCGGCGGTGGGTGCGTAGAGGCTCGTCCAGAACAGGATTGAGACCGGCGTGATCAGCGCCGCCGCGACGCTGGACGTGCCGGTGAGCGCCACCGAAAGCGCCGTGTCGCCCCTGGCCAGCTGGGTGAAGAAGTTCGACACATTGCCGCCGGGGCAGCACGCCACAACGATCATCCCCAGCGCGATGGACGGCAGAGGCTGGATCAGATGGATCAGCGCCATGGTCATCAATGGCAGCGCCAGAATCTGCGCCGCCGCCGCACCGGCGAACCGTGCGGGCTGGGCCTTGAGAAACGCGAAATCGCCCGGCTTCAGACTTAAGGCCACCGAAAACATGATGACGGCCAGGATGACAGGCAGGATGATCGATCCGCCTGGCGCAAGGTCGATGCGCGCCGCGTCCAGCGCAGCTGCGTCCATGGTTTCCTCCCTGACGGTGCGCCGGCTCTCAAGGGCCGGTTGGTGAACACCGTTCGCTGGAAAACAGGATGACGCGTGCAGGGGGTGGTTGTCGAGGGCCGGGCGGCGCTTCCGGCGCCGGCCTGTCCGGCAATCTTGAACAGCGGGCCCGGCGCGATTATTTTATCTTCATGGCCGTACTCGACATCCTCACCGTTCCCGACCCGCGCCTGAAGCTGGTCTCCAAGCCCGTAAAGGGCGTAGACGACGAATTGCGCGCGCTCATGGACGACATGGTGGAGACCATGTACGCGGCCGACGGCATCGGCCTCGCCGCCATCCAGGTGGGCGTGGACAAGCGCGTCATCGTCATGGACCTGTCTGATCAGCGCAATGACCCGGTGTATTTCGTCAATCCGGTGATCACCCCGCTGACCGAGGATTTGAAGCCCTATTCCGAAGGCTGCCTCTCGGTGCCGGAGATTTTCGACGAGGTCGAACGACCCGTGCGGGTGAAGATCGAGTATCTCGATTACGACGGTGAGAAGCGCGAGGAAATCGCCGAGGACCTGTTCGCCGTCTGCATCCAGCACGAGATGGACCATCTCGAAGGCGTGGTGTTCATCGATTACCTGTCGCGCCTGAAGCGCGAGCGGGCGGTGAAGAAAGTGCAGAAACTGGTCAAGACCCGCGACGTGGCGGCCGAATAGTTAGTCCGCGCCGCAGGGCGCCGCCGTTTCACCCGCCAGCTCCGGATCGCTTGCGATGCGCTGCGCTTGTCCGGCGAGCCTCGCGATTTCGGTGTAGGCGCGCGACAGGTCGGCGCGGGTCTGTGCGGCGTCCAGCGCCGTGATGCGGTCGGTGACATCCCCGCTTATGCCACGAAAGATGCAGCGCAGATCCTGCGGGCCGCCGCGAGCCTCGATCTCAAGCGACAGGGCGCGCGCGGCCAGCGCAAAGTCGGTCAGGTCGGTGAGCAGGGGATCGCCCGGCGCGGGCGCGTCGGCGGGCGCCGCCGGGGCGCTCTTGTACAGATCGGCGCGGCGTTCGGCTTCCGGCGCGATGCGGGCGCTGAGCGCCTCCACCCGTGCGGCGTCGGCCAGGCCCGGCGCGGTCAGCGCGCAGGCCAGCATCAGGGCGCAAAGGGCGGTGCGGATCATGGCGGGACTCCCGGCGGCTGTAGCGCGCAGCGCCATGCAAGGCGTGCGCCGCTTGATCGTTTCGCCCGCCAAGGCTAAGGGCTGAGCCCTTCCAAGGCGTTTACTGACGAAACGAGCACCTCCCATGGCCAAGACCAAGGCGTTCAAGCCCAAAGCCCGGCGTCCGCGCGGTTTCGAAGACCGCACCGCCCATGTGCTGCGCGCCGAGCGCGCCTTGGTGAGCGCCGCAAGCGGGGTCTATGAGCGCTGGGGTTTTGAACCGCTGGAGACGCCGGCGTTCGAATACGCCGACGCGCTGGGAAAATTCCTGCCCGACGAGGAGCGACCTAATGAGGGCGTCTTCGCCATGCAGGATGATGACGAGCAGTGGATGGCGCTGCGCTATGATCTCACCGCGCCGCTCGCCCGGTTTTCCGCCGAGAATTTCCAGGATCTGGCCAAGCCGTTCCGCCGTTACCAGTTCGGCGAAGTCTGGCGCAATGAAAAGCCGGGACCGGGCCGCTTCCGACAGTTCGTCCAGTGCGACGCCGACAGTGTCGGCGCGCCGGGCCCCGCCGCCGACGCGGAGATGATCGCGCTGGCCAGCGAAGTCATGGGCGCGGCTGGTTTGGCGCAGGGCGAGTACGTCATCCGGGTCAATGACCGCCGCCTGCTGGACGGCGTTCTGGAGAGCCTCGGCTCGGCGGCGGCGGAAAGCCGGATGCGGGTCCTGCGCGCCATCGACAAGCTGGACCGGCTGGGCCTTGAAGGCGTCGAGCTGCTTCTTGGCGAGGGCCGCAAGGATGAAAGCGGCGACTTTACGCAAGGCGCGGGACTGGACGCCGACGGCCGCGCCCGCGTCCTCGGTTTTCTGGACGCCGCCGGCCAGACACGCGGCGATGTCTTGAAGGCGCTGACCCCGGTGGTGGGGGCGGGCGTGGGCGCGCAAGGCATAGCGGCGCTGGAAGAGATCGACGCCGTGCTCTCCGCGCTGGGCGTGGATGAAACGCGCGCGGCGTTCGACGCCTCCATCGTGCGTGGCCTCGGCTACTACACCGGGCCGGTGTTCGAGGCCGAATTGCTGGCGAGCGCCACCTATGAGGACGGTACGCCGATGCGCTTTGGATCAGTGGGTGGCGGTGGGCGCTATGATGATCTCGTGGCGCGGTTCACCGGTCAGGCCGTGCCGGCAACGGGGTTCAGCTTCGGCGTGTCGCGCTTCGCTGCGGCGCTCTCGGCGTTGAACCGGCTGGACTCCGCCAAGGGCGATCCGCTGGTGGTGGTGATCGCCGCGGAGAAAGACCAGATGGCGGAGTATTTCCGCCTCGCCGCCGAACTGCGGAGCGCGGGCCTGCGCGCTGAAGCCTTCGTGGGCGGCGGCAATATGGGCAAGCAGCTCAAATACGCCGACCGTCGCGGCGCCGATTTCGCCGTTATCATCGGTTCAGACGAGCGCGAGCAGGGCCAAGCCCAGATCAAGGACCTGAAACTGGGCGCGCAGCTGGCCGCCGACATCACCGACAACAAGGCCTGGCGCGAAGACCAGCCCGCCCAGATCACCGTGGCGCGGGGCGAGGTGGTGGAGGCGATCCTTAAGCGGCTCGCCTAAACCGGCTGAAGCACCACGTCGAACCGGTAGGCGCCGGACTCAGGGTCGCGCGCAGCGATGAGTGCGGCCCGTTCGGATTCGGGGTGGTTGTTGAGGACCCTGTCCACATCGTTCAGCGGCTCGCCGTCGAAATACATTTGTGTCGTGACTTCGCGATACCCGCGATGCGCCACCTTGAAGTGGATATGGGGCGGGCGCGACCAGCCGGTCATGACCGGATAGGCGCCGGGCTTGATGGTGCGCAGCCGGTAGCGGCCTTGCGAGTCGGTGGTCAGGATCGCCCAGCCTTGGAAGTCGGGATCCAAGGGCGCGGGATTTGAATCAGCCTCATGGGCGTAGCGGCCGGCGGCGTTGGCTTGCCACACATCCACCACGGCGTTTGCGAGGGGCGCGCCCGTCGCGTCCGTCACCTGGCCGGTGATCTCCACCACCTCGCCGGACGCGACGCCGTCGCGGCCTTCGATCCGGGTCAGATCGGCGTCTTTATCGGCCTGATCCGCATTGGGATAGAACGGGCCTTCGGTCTGGGATGGCGTCACCACCGGATCGGCTGCGGCGCGGCCGCCCACCGCCGCGCCCGCCAATGCAGCCGCTCCCAGAAATCCACGCCGTGAGAATGAACTTGAAGCCATGGTCCGCCCCTTTTGCTTGCTGCGTCCGCTTCCCGGACGCGCGCCGCTGTGGGCGCCCATGCCCATCTTGCTCATATTTGAATGCTTGGCGAATCGGAGGGGGTCGAAAGCCTCCGCGCCGACGCCTGCGACACCGCCTAGGCCATCGTCTCGGTCTCGCCGTCGCTTTCGAGGGCGCGGCGGGCGGCCGGCTTTGTGGCGGTCACCGCGAAGCTTTCAATATCGGCCCCGCGATCCTTGCGCACCACGCACGCCTCGATGCGCACCGCCTCGAAGCCGGCTTGCGCCATCAGGGCGGGGAGATAGGCGCGGCCATGGGCGTATCGCCGGCTTTCGCGCAGCACCAGACCGGCCCCATCCGCCGCCTCCACCGTGAAGGCGAGGTGTCCGCCGGGCGCGAGCGAGCCGGCGCACCAGGCGATCACGCCTTCAAGGGCGCCGACATAGGCGAACACGTCCGCAGCCACGATCAGGTCATAGCCGGACTCGTCCAGGGGCAGCGCGCAGATATCGGCCTTGAAGAGATGGTCATAGAGCTGGCGGCGCCGGGCGATATCCAGCATGCCGGACGACAGGTCCACACCCTCAAGGACGCCGCAGCGCGAGCGCATGACCTCGCCCATCAGCCCTGTGCCGCATCCAAGATCCAGCGCGCGGGCGACGTTGCGAAGGCCCGCCTCGTCCAAGGCGCGCATCAGGATTTGCGGCCCGCGATAGGCGAGCCCGCCGATGAGGGCGGCGTCAAAGCGCGGGGCGTATTGATCAAACAGAGTCTCGACGAAGGCCGGCGGCAGGGTGTCGGCCACCCGTTCGCCGGTGAGAAGCTCCAGCCTGGCGCGCGATCCGAAGCGATCGGCGGGATCCAGCGCCATGGCGCGTCGCCAGGCTCTGGCGGCGTCTTTCAGCGCGCCGGCGCTCTGGTGCAGTTCGCCCAGCCGGTGCCAGCCGGCGGCCCAGGACGGGGCGAGCTCGAGGGCGGAGGCGAGGGTTTCCGCGGCGGCGGAAAAATCGTCGAGACCGGCTAGAGTTTCGGCGAACTCAGCGCGGCGGTCGGCGGCCCGGTCGCCAGAGGCGTAGGAGCCGGAGATCTGGCCAGAGAGCGGGTCCGGGAACCGGGCGGAAGGCGGGGCGGAAAAGTGGGCGGAACCCATCTGCGGTTTCATTTTACGGGGCCGGGGCGCAGGCCCGATTCCGGGCCGGCGCGCCGGCGGGGCGCTGCACGCGGGCGACCCGCTGCATCACTTCGGTCTGTGCGCCCGGGTGCTCGCCCTGTCAAGAAATCCTGCGGGCGGTCGTCGCGGTCGTCTAGGACACCGGCTCCAGCGGCCAGAAAACCGGAATGACCAGCACAGACACGATGAGCATCACACAGTTCAGCGGCAGGCCGATCTTTAGAAAATCGGTGAAGCGATAGCCCCCGGCGGTATAGACCAGCGTGTTGGTCTGATAGCCGATGGGGGTTGCGAAACTGGCGCTGGCGGCGAACATCACGGCGACCACGAAGGGCCGCGGATCGACGCCCATCTGCTGAGCCAGGCCGATGGCGATGGGCGTCAGCAGGATCGCCGAGGCGTTGTTGCTGATGATCTCTGTGAGGATCGAGGTGATCAGATAAAGCGCCGCCAGAACCGCCAGCGGCCCCAGCCCGCCGACCAGGCCTGACAGCTGGTTGACGATCAGCTGCGCCGCGCCGGTCTTCTCCATGGCGATCCCCAAAGACAGCATGCCGAAGATCAGCATCAGAATATCCCAGCGGATCGCCTTGTAGGCGTCGCGATGGTCCAGGCATCCGGTGGCCACCACCCCGGTCGCCGCGATGATGGCGAGCGCGGCGATGGGCAGGACTTCAAACGCGGCCAGTCCCATGACCAGCAGGACCCCAGCGATGGCGATGGGCGCCTTTTCGCGCTTGATCGCCTTTTCCGAGGTCTGCGTGAGATTGTTGAAATCGCCCTCGTCGAAGACCTCCCGCAGGCCCTTCGTCGGGCCCTCCAGCAGCACCGTGTCGCCGACCTCGAAGCGGAGCGCGTCCATGCGTCCGGCCATGTTTTCCCCGCGCCGGTGGGTCGCAAGCAGGTAGACGCCATAGAGCCGCGCGAGGCCCAGCCCTGCGAGCCGCCGGCCGACGAGGCGCGATTGGGGCCCAATCACACCCTCCATCACAAGGGTCTCGCTGTTCCGCACCGGTTCAAAGCTGGGGCGGGCGTTCGCCTTGGCGCCGATGGCGACATTGCCGGCCTCGCGAAGGGTCAGCATTTCAGACGCCGGCGAGCGCAGGACCACGCGGTCGCCGCCCTCCAACGTCAGCGATTTGAGCTGGAAGCGCAGGGACCGCCCCTCGCGGAAGACATCCAGGACGGTATAGCCCTTTGCAGCCGAGAACCCGGTCTCCGCGATGGTCTTGCCCACCAGCGGAGAGTCGATAGGGATGAGGATCTCTGCGATGAAACGGCGCTCCTTGCTGTCAGGCAGCAGGCCGGCGAGGGTCTCTCGCACCGGCAGAAGGAAGGCGCTCGTCGCCGCGATATAGACCGCGCCGGCAAGGGCGAGGCAGGCGCCCGCGGCGGTGATCTCGAACATGCCGAACGGCTCAAGCCCGTTATTTTGCGCGACACCGTCCACCAGAATATTCGTCGAGGTGCCGATCAGCGTCGTGGTGCCGCCGAAGATGGACGCGAACGATAGCGGGATCAGAAGCTTTGACGGCGCCACCCCGATGGATTTGGCCAGGCTGATCGCCACCGGGATCAGGATCACCACCACAGGCGTGTTGTTGATGAAGGCGGACAGAATGATCACCCCGCCCATCATCGCCAGCACCGCCACGATGGGCGAGGCGTTGCGCGCCAGCCGCGCCACGGCCCCCCCGCCGGCTTCGATCACGCCGGTGCGCTCCAGCGCGGCCGAAAGGACGAACATGGCGGCGATGGTGATGGGCGCCGAGTTGGAGAACACGCCCAGCACTTCATTGGTGGTCAAAATCCCGGTGAGCAGCAGCGCGCCCATGGCCAGAAGGGCGGTCACGTCGGCGGGGATCTTTTCGCGCACGAAGCCGAAGAAGACCATGACGACCAGGATAAGAACAAAAGCGATTTCCAGCGCCGGGTTCGAAAACAGCGAGTCCATCACATGCGCCTCCCGAGCGCTGATCCGAGGATCAAGATTCCTTTATCGCTACATACTCGACCGCTTTAGTCGTCTTAGTCAATTCGCGTCTTCTAGCGTCGTGCTTCGCTGGTGCCGGCGCTTGGATTCAGGCGAGGCGGGCCGCGCTTAAACCAGCGTGATCAGAGCGCCGGAGAGTGCGCCGGACGCTAGGACGACGAGCAGCCCGATCTTGAACCGGAGCAGGGCGATGAGCGCGGCGGCGCACAGGGCGAGGGCGACGAGGTCCATCGTGGCCGGGTCCGGCGCTGGCGCTCGTATCGGCCCCGCCTCCATCTCGCCGACCCGGCCGAACAGAACATGGACCGCGAACCAGAGGGAGAGATTGAGCACCACGCCCACAACGCTCGCCGTCACCGCCGAAAGCGCCGCGCTGAGAGGCCGGATCCGCTGCAGCGTGTCGATGAACGGGCCGCCGGCGAAGATCCAGGCGAAGCAGGGCAGAAAGGTCGTCCACAGAACGATCATCGAGCCGATGAGACCTGCGAGAAGTAGGGGATGGCCCGTCCCGGCGTTTGCGGCGGCGAGGAATCCCACAAACTGAAGCACCAGAACCAGCGGCCCGGGCGTGGTCTCGGCCAGGCCCAGCCCGTCCACCATCTGCGTCGGGGTCAGCCAGCCAAACCCGTCCACCGCCTGCTGCGCCACAAAGGCGAGCACGGCGTAGGCGCCGCCGAAGGTGACCACCGCCATCTGGGAGAAGAACGCAGCCTGACGCGCGAAGATGTGTTCGGGGCCTAAAAGGGCGATGAGCAACGCCACCGGAACGAGCCAGAGCGTCAGGCAGACAAGGCTTGCGCTCAGCCCGCCCCGAATCGAAAGCGGCGCCGCGGCGGGGGCCGGGGCGGCGTCCTGGGAGGTGGCGGAGAACCAGCCGAGGCCCGCGCGTGACGCCGCGAAACCTGCCAGCGCTGCGCCTGCGATGATGACGGGAAACGGGACGGCGAACATGAAGATCGCCGCAAACGACGCCGCCGCCAGAGCGTAGGCCGCCGCCGACTTCAGCGCGCGCTTTGCGATCCGCACCAGCGCCTCCACAACCACGGCGATGACCACCGCCTGCACGCCGTGCAGAGCGCCGGCCACCGCGCCCACCTCACTGAACCGGATATAGAGTGCGCTGAGTACGAAGATCACCGCGGCGCCAGGCAGCACAAACAGCAGCCCTGCGATTAGCGCGCCAAAAATTCCGTTTACCCGCCAGCCCACATAGATCGCCAATTGCTGCGCTTCCGGGCCGGGCAGCAGCAAGCAAAAATTCAGCCCCGCCAGGAAGCCGGCCTCGTCGATCCAGGCTTTTTCATCCACCAGCACGCGGTGCATCAGGGCGATCTGCCCCGCCGGCCCGCCAAAGCCCAGACAGCCGATGCGAAACCAGACCGCCGCCGCTTCGCGCAGCGACGGGGCGGCGGTCTGGATCGAGCCGTGAGGGGATGCGTCAGCCATTGCGTGTCAGCCTTGCAAGACCCTGTCGGGATTATGAGCGGTCAGCGCGGCCCCATCGCGGCGCGCAGCACAGCGTCGCGCCCGGTGTCACGCTTGGGATCGCCGGCGGAGTCGCCTGTTTCTGTTGCAATGGCGTTGGCGAGCGTGGTGCTGTCCAGAACGTCGCGGGTGGCTTCGGCGACTCTGGCGAAGACGTGGCGCACTTCGCAATCGGCCTCGCCGGCGCAATCCTCGCACTTGCGGTAGGCCATGCGGCTCAGGCAGGGAAGGGGCGCGATCGGCCCGTCGATGATCCGCAGGACCTCGCCGAAGGTGATCTGGTCGGCCGGCCGAAGAAGCGCGTAGCCGCCATTCTTGCCGCGCCGGCTTTCCAGCAGGCCGTGACGCTTGAGATCAAGCAGGATCTGCTCGAGAAACTTCTTTGGAATGGTCTGTCGGTGTGAAATGTCGGCGATGGTGAGGGCTTCGTCGGCGGCCCGCTCGCGGGCCAGCAGCACGAGCGCTCTCAAGGCGTATTTGGCCTTGTGGGAAATCATCGGCTGAACCCTTTTCTTAAGCTCGTCCGGCGAAGGCGCGGCGTGAGCTGCGTCGTGGGCGGCCACGCCTGTCCTCTCCGGACTTCGCGTTACCCTACGCCCAGCGGAATCAATAAGTCTATAGGATTGGTCGCGTTACAGGGCGGTTCCGGCGGCGTGCACGGTCCGAAAGGCCGAGCGCGGACCTGATCGGGCGGGCGACCAAGGGACGCGATGGAGAGCTGTGGAACTGCCGGAGCCCGGGTGAAGGAGCTTCAAACCCTCGCAGAGTTCGCGAGGCGAACAGCCGCTCGCCCCCCGGACCCGATCCGGGGGAGGAGCGACAGCCCGGCGCGGCTTGGCGCGCTTGATCCGCCTTCGGCGTCGGAGTGGGTGGGCCGCGAAGTCGTCGACGCACTTCCATTTTATCGGTCGGCTTGGTCGGGCTATGGTCATGTCAACACAAACGACGCGAGCGAGAGGGCTTTGTCGAAATACCGGTCTTGCAGCACCATCAGGTCTATGCTTTCGCCACGCGGCGCACGCGTTATTGGCGACTTCGTTTCAAAGGATGAGGCTGAGCGCCTGCTCGCGGCGATAGACGCGTCGCACTGGCGCGCGGACCTGAAGCGGCGCGTCCAACACTATGGCTGGCGATACGATTATCGCGAGCGCCGCGTGACGGACGAGATGCGGCTCGGCCCGCTGCCTGAATGGCTTCTTCCCCTCGCGGAGGCGGTTGGAGACCTTGCGGAGTTCGATTGGCGCCCCGATCAGGTGATCGTGAACGAGTATCTGCCTGGCCAGGGCATCTCCGCCCATGTTGATTGCGAGACATGTTTCGGGCCGGCGATCGCCTCGCTCAGCCTTGGTGGCTCCGCCGAAATGGTTTTCAGGAATAGGCGGAGCGGAGAGCGGCGTTCTTTGATGCTCGCGCCGCCAAACCTCCTGATCCTTTCCGGCGACGCGCGCTATGACTGGACGCACGAAATTCCTGCCCGCAAATCCGATGTAATTGAGGGCGCGCGCCAACCCAGGACCCGCCGCGTATCGCTGACGTTTCGGACAGTGACCCGGTAACCTATTCTTTTATGAAAAAGTGGTGGGCTTAGGGGACATTTCTCGAACCCCGAAGCGCTGATTGAGGCGCTGGAGGAGATGGAGGAAGTGCTGACGCACGGCTGCGCCGGCTCCTCGGACTCGCGTCTCTCGTCTGGCTCCCTGGACCAATGTTCCCAGCCAGCCGGTTTGCTTCCGAACTTTGAGACAGGTTTTATCAGCAGTATTTTACGCGATGCTTTTGATGGATCAAGTCATTCTGAAATTGCTCGTACATCGTTGGCCGCAAGATTGTTCGAAATCTGCATTGTTTGTGTACCGAGCACGCCTCTAACGCGTTGGATCACCTCCCGAACGTAGGCCATGAAGTCGCGAGAGCTTCGATACATGACTAGGATCAGAAGATCGAATGAACTCGACCCGTGTACAATCAGTACATCTTTTAGAAACAGCGGGATGCCGTGATCCTCTCGTTCACTAACGATCCAATCAATAGTTCGGTCTCGAATCTCTTGGGCCAGCCACTCCTGATTGGGTTCTGGGCCAATTTTGCCGCTTTTTTCCCATGCATCGTGCTCCGCATTCAGGACAGGAAGGCTAACAGAAACCGCGATAAGCCCGGACTCTTTGAGATTGACACGCTCATCTGATCCATTCGGGATGACGACTTCTCTAAGAGCGCCAGATGATACCATTCTCCCGAGCGCTTTTGCCGCGTTCCGCTTCTCGGTTTCAGAGAGATCCACGAATTCATCGCGGTGGACACTCTTAAGGGCGGCCTCCAAGCCTTCCGGGGTACGATGGGCGGCGGCAAGGGCCTGCGAGGAAATCAGCTTTTCTCGGTCTGGCCTCATTGGCGATTGGGCAACCAATGCGAGTAGCAGTCGGTCAAACGCCTCGCCTTTTGCGGTCGACTTTGGTAAATCCGCTGACATTTTTTTTGGATCCTTATTCTCAGAGTTTCTGTCTCATCGAGACATACTTAACAAAAATTTGGAAAACGAGCGACGCATTTGATGGTGCAAGGCAGATCTTTGCGTTTCCGCGGTGTCCCGTATTTATTATTTTTATGGCGGATAAGGACGTAATTGAGTATTTTGCGTCTGTGGAGGTATTCATTATGGGAAAACAGGATCCAGGGTCGCTACTGATTGAAATTCCTGTCCCGTGGTCCGATCGGCTAATGGTGGTCAAGGTCCCGTTTCGGCTCATGGTCACTCTGATGATTATGCCGGCGCTAGTTACGGACACTGTCGGGTACCCAGACGATCATCATCAGAAGCCGAGCGTGATGGCATACAGTTCGCAACCCAGCTCGCAATGAAGTGGTCTGAGCTGGGCTGATGACCACAGATGAGCAGTCGCAAGCACCATCGGCAGACCTCCCGCGCGTCAGCCTGCTGCACGCTATTCTGAGGGAGGGCACTGATTTACATAAGATGTGGTGGGCCCGAAGGCTACCACAAGCCAAATAATTTCAATCTATTGAGTTTAATGATACCAATATGGATACCAACAGGCGAGTTCGTTGCCTATACAGGATCTCAGACAGTGAGGGCCGCGAGATAGGCAATAGGTTCGACGTCGGGATTTGGATCTTTGAAAATGGTCTCATCGGTTTCGGCAATATCGGAATTGTCGATGCTGCTCGGATCGCCGACGCCGTCCGCAAGACTGACGTCGTTCGGCTCCTCAGGCTCAATCCCGTTAATCTGCGGGCCCGACCCGGCTCTACCGGTTCGAACTGTCCGGCGCCGAGCGATCGATCGATACGGACGTTGAAGGTGATCACGGGGTAGACGATTAGGTTTGCGTTGGTGCTGATCATCGACGGAGACGAAAAGCTCAGGTCCGCGATCTTGGCGGCGTGGCGGCGCGGGCCGCGTTCATCCCTTCGGCCGTGAAGCTAACACTGCCATGGATGCGGGCGGCGACCGTCAATGCGCCCACTACGGTCGTAAACGCGCGCATCATATCCGCGACGAAAACGTCTCGATCTTCTTCAGATCGGAGGGGGCTACCAAAATCTCAATCGCGCCGCTGCGGTGACTACCGGCTTCGATCACTTCGGGCTCAAGCTCATAAAAATCGTACTGATGATTGGGGCTTGGAACGACACCGATAACGATCTTGCCGGTCCAGTCAGGATCCACGAAAAACCGCAATGCACCGGCGCTCGTTTTCTCACGCAGCAGCGAGACCTTTAAGGAATAATGCGCGCCCCGAATGATCGCGTAGATGTCGACGCCTTCTTTGTCCGGAAATGAAGGCTCACCACCGCTCATCTTGATAACGCCAGCGAGAAGGCTGACAGCACCGTCGATCTCGGCGCCCCTGGCCTTGCGCTCCCTCGGCAGCAGGTCGGGGGCCGCGCCAAGGGCGAGCCAGCTATCGTCGACCTGAAGAATTTCGGCCAAGGCATGCAAGGTTTTCAGGCGCGGCCGCGAATCACCTGAAAACCACCGGCGAACACTTTCCGTGCTGACTTTAATTTGGAACCGCGTGCTGAGCTGGTCTCGAAACCAAACCAGTCGCCCATAATGCAACGGTGGCACTTCTTGATGCACATCAGCGGCGTGGGTGAACCGCACCGAGAAGTCGTCATGCGAAGATTTCACCCTCTGATTGTTAAGCGTCATCGCCAGATCACTCCTTCTGCTAAAAATGTCTACCCGAAAACTTGAAAATAATCAATCACTGAATCACTTTATCACTTAGTGAGTGACTTTGTTGTCGGAAGGTGACAAGTCCGCTCTCCTGACGGAGTGCCTCGATGAGTTCATTTGGTGTTGTCCAAGAAAGTATCCCGCATGCGAAGGAAGTCCTTTCCTTCGCAAAGCCCTTATTGTCTGTGGGGATCGCCCTTCATAGGCTGCATCCGAAATCCAAGCGCCCGGTCGGAGACCTTTGGTCAACCGCCCCGCGCCTTGATTTTGAGCAGTTCGAAGCCGTCGTGCGCGACGGTGACAATGTCGGCGTGCGCCTTGGGGAATGGTCGCATACCGAGGCCGGTTACCTTCACCTGATCGACCTGGACATTCGCGACCCGGCGCTGCGCGCAGAAGCGTGGGCGACGCTCACCGATCTGTGGGCGGACGTGCGGGAGTACCCCTCTGTCGTCTCAGGCTCCGGCGGCGAGTCGCGGCACTTCTATTTCTTCGCCGACACCGCCTGGGCATCCCGCAAGATCGCCCACTCCAAGACCTTCTCTACGGTATGGGACGCCAGTCGAAAGAAGGACGTCAAGAAGTGGGACTGGGAGATTGAGCTGTTCGGGACCGGCAAGCAGGCCGTACTCCCGCCTTCGATTCATCCCGACACCGGCCTGCCGTACCGCTGGGAGCGCCCGCTGAATCTCGGCGACTTTGAGCTCGGTATCTATCCGACCGTGAGCGCAGCAACTCTTGAGCGCTGGGGGGCCTGGAAAGACGAATCGCCGGTCGATGATGATGACGACTTGCTGGCGATCCACCTGGCGACGCCTATGGGTCTGTCGGAGACCGAGGCGGCAGCGCTGCTCGCCGATTTGCCGCTGGAAGACTGGTGCGAGGATCGCGACGGCTGGCTCAACGCCGGCATGGCGCTGCACCACGAATTTGAAGGCTCTGAAACCGGCTTTCTGCTCTGGGACCGGTTCTCGCAGCAATCCGACAAATACGACGCGAAGGACATCAAGCGGGCCTGGAAGAGCTTCGGCGACTACCGCGGCCGGCCCGTTCGTATGGCGACCCTCAAAAAGGCCGCGGCGATCGCCCGGCTGGAGCGCGACCACGGGATAGATGATCTGGATCTTGGGTTGGACGACGACCCGGACCTCGGGCTCGACGACCTGGACTTGGGTCTCGACCTTCCCGCCGACCTGCCGGCGAGCATGATCTCGCGCAATGTCCCGAAGCCCTTCGACCCTCAGTGGAAGTCGAACCTGGCGCTCACCGAAGACGGATTGATCAAACCGACGCTGCACAATGTCGAACTGCTCGTCAGGAACGACGCCCGTACGAGAACGGCGATCGCCTACAACGAATTCACACAAGAAATCGCCCTGATCCGGACCCCCGGCTCGCTGAAGCTGGTCAAGGAAAGCCCGAAGCCGGTGCGCCAGTTGGACGGCTCGATCTGGTCGGTCCAGGACACGCTCAACGGTGAGACCTGGACCGACAGCCACGATCACTATCTGAGGATGGTCATTGAGACTCCGCCGCGGCAGGGCGGCTACGGCATCAAGGTATCTGATCGTGACCTGCGCGCGGCCGTTGATATCGCCGCCCACGGAAACGCCTTCCACCCCGTCCGCAACTACCTGCGCCCCCTCTCCTGGGACGGCGATCGGCGCGCCGACCGGCTGTTCATCGACTATCTCGGCGCCGAGGATACCCCCTATCACCGCATTACCGCCGCCATGTTCCTGATCGGCGCGGTCGCCCGGGTGTTTGAGCCCGGGCACAAGTTCGACTTCGTGCCGATTCTGGAAGGCCTGCAGGGCAAGAAGAAATCGACCTTCGTGTCGACCCTGGCGGTCAACGAAGCGTGGTTTTCCGAACTTGAGGGTGATTTCCACGACGCAAAGGGTATGGTCGAAAAGATGCAGGGGGCCTGGATACTTGAACTGCCCGAGCTGCAGGGCTTCTCCAAGCACGAGGTCACCACCATCAAAGGCTTCGTCTCGCGCCGGCGCGACAAGGTCCGCCTTTCCTACGACAAGCGCGCCCGCGTCTTCCCCCGGCAGTGCGTGTTCATCGGCTCGACCAACGAGAACGAGTACCTGCGCGACGAGACCGGCAACCGCCGCTTCTGGCCGATCCAATGTGATGTCGACCAGATCAACACAGACAGCCTATCCATGAACGTCAACCAGATATGGGCCGAGGCCGTAGCCATATATGTCGAGATGCGCCAGCGCCAGCCCTACGGCACGCTGCCGCTTTACCTGTCCAACGCCGCGGCCAAGGAGGAGGCCGAAATGCGTCAGGAGAACAGCCGCATCGAAACCCAGGAAGAGCAGCTCGCCGGCGAGATCGAAGCCTGGCTTGACCTTCCGATCAAGGACGCCACCGGGTTCGACGAAGAAGGCGGTGGCGGGAAGCCGCGCTACCGCAACGAGACCTGCGTCAAAGAGATATGGATCGAGATGCTCGGCCGCGACAGCGCCTCGCTCATCCAGCGCGAATCGGTTCGGGTCGGTAAGGCGCTGAAGCTCGTCCCAGGTTGGTACAAAGCGGGGTCACTCCGAACTGAGAAATACGGAAAACAGAGGGTGTTTAGACGGGAAGGGGTAACCTTCTTAGACTGATCCCGCGCCATGGAGGCGGAAACAGGCTAATCAGTCTGTAATGGGCGATTACAGGGGGATGCAGCTGTTACCCCTGAGCGCGGATAAACCTGCGCTATCAGCGCACGCGGATCTGATAGGCTATGCGCTATCCTGACAGATTGAACGGCAGGTGTTAAATTCACCAGGAACCGCCCCGGCCCTAAAAAGCCGGGGTTTTCTTTGCGTATACGTCACGATCTCATTTCATCACATACACGCGATCATCACATATATAGCATCTCAGATCTGAGTTCGTTGCGTGTACGCGATTTCGCAGATCGTTGCGTATATTGGTGGAACGGTTTTTCGTGTCATAAAAAACTGTTCCGGAGCCTGTTCCACGTAACCCTTTGATTTTAAAGGTTGGAACAGTTGGAACAGTTGGAACAGTTGGACACAGTACTCCTATACCTTTCTCTCCACAGGGTGTTTTCAGAAACGCTACTGCCAGTTTGTCGCCGTCATGGCGGTAAATTACTACCCTCTCAGCGAGAGTCTTATAGAAATACTGTTCCAACTGTTACAACTGTTATTTTATACTAAAAACAATAGGTTAGCTGGAACAGACTCGATTTCTGACTGTTCCACCCTGTTCCACCCCCACTTCATCGAATGCACACCATCTCGGCCCCGATTTTCTGCGAAGACGCTGAGATAGCGTCTATTGAACGAAGATTTCGCCGAGCAGTAGGATTAAAGTCCTAGGTAGCCAGTTCTCATCATATACTGAATGTTCTGAAAACTGTCGAAAGCCGGGGCTCAGCGCCTCCCCCCGCAAGCCGGGCCACCCCAGAGGGACCCAAAGCCAAATTCCCTTGATTGTCGGATAGGTGAAGCCTTCAGCACTGATATTGAGCGCAAGCGAATGCCCATTAGCTCTGCGCAAGAACGCTGACACATTGTCCGGTCATCATTCATAGCGGCGCCAAATCATCGACGAACTCCGACGCAGGATCGACGCCGGTGACCAAAAGCGCGTCTCGCGCGCGGGTGCAGGCCACATAGAGCAGGTGGCGCTCGGTCTCGTAGACCTCGTCCAGATCGGCCTGGTCGGCGATGGTCTCGATACGCTCCTGAAGCGGGATAACTTCATCGTCGCAGGCCATCACCGCCACGGCGCGAAATTCAAGCCCCTTGGCCCAGTGCATGGTGGCCATTGCGATGCGGCCCGGCGCCGGTGCGGTGTCCGCGTCAAGCTCCACTGTGTCGTAGCCGGCCGCCTTCGCCGCGGCGCGGGCGCGTTTTAGGAGGGCGGCGGTGCGCACGAACAGGCCGATCTCCTCAGGCGCGACACCGGCCTTGATCTGGGCGGTGATGAAGGCGCTCACCCGTTCGATCTCGTGAGCTTCATCGTCTGCGATCTCCACCGTCGGTTCAGGTCCGTTGAACACCGAGACCGTGCCGCGGCGATCGCTCTCCTCGCCGTCCACGTCGCGCACCGCGCCGGACAGAAGCCTGTCGGAGCGGCTGCGGATCTGGTGGCTGGTGCGGTAATTCACGCGCAGCGTCGCCGAGCGCCCGCGCACGTCCACGCCCAGCTGTTTCCAGGAAAACGGCGGGCGGAAGATGCGCTGACCCAGATCGCCGGCGAAGAACAGGCCATCGGGCCGGCCGCCGGCGATGGCGGCCAGCAGTTTCAACTCCGGGACAGAAAGATCCTGCGCCTCGTCCACCACCACATGGTCGAAGGGCGCTCGCCCCTCTGATAAGTCTTTCGCCAGAGCCGTAAACACGCCCGACCACGTGGTCAGTCCGCGCTCGGCGAGGCGGGCGCGGGTCGTCTGGAAGATCGCCCAGGCGGTTTCGCGCTGTTTCGGGCCAAGGCGCGATTTGCGTCCAAGGCGCGGCACGTCTCGGTAGGCCTCCCAGCTCTCCAGCGACCAGGCGTCCACCACATTGGTCCACTCACTCAGAAGAAAGGCCGGCGTGAAGGCCTCTGCGTCCACCGCCCCGGCTGCGTGTTTCAACGCGGCGCGGACATGAGACGGCGAGGCGATATTGGGTTGGCCGAACCGGTCTGAATAGATCCGGTAGGCCAGCTGCTCCAGCGTCTCCACACGGATGCGCCGAGCCACGCCGTCTTCGTCGCCGCAAAGCCGGGACAGTTTCAGCCGCAGCGCGGCGGCGAGCGCGGTGGAGAAAGTGGTCAAAAGGACCCGCGCCTCGGGTTTTGCCCGCGCCAAGTTCACCGCCCGGTGCAGGGCCACCACCGTCTTGCCGGTGCCCGCCGAACCGGTGACGCGCGCCGGCCCGCGATGATTGGCGTCCGCAAAGCGTTTCTGGGCCGGGTGCAGGAAGACGCTCCACTGCTCCCACGGATAGTCCAGGGCGCGCTCCAGCACGTCGCGGTCCTCCATGACCCGGAAGCGGCGCTGGGCGTCGGGGTGGGCGAAGGGGTCGATCTCCTCGGCGACCGGCTCGGGCTTTTCCAGCACGCCGGTGGCGGCGTAGCTGAACAGCGCCTCGGCCGCCTCCTCGGGCAGGTGGTCGGCGAGCTCCAGGAACCGGTCCTCACTGGCCTCCAGCACGTCGCCGAGCCAGTCTTCGGGCACGCCCACGTCCAGAAGGTCATCGCGCGAGAGAGTCTTGAACAGCGGCGGCAGGAAGCGCTCGGAGCGCTGGGAGGTCACCTCAAGGGCGGGCGCGGCGGCTGCGGCGGCGGGCGCGTCCACCGTCTCGGTGCGCTCGTGCACCTCCACGATCTGGACAGACCGGGTGCGCGGGTGGACCTCGATGCGCCGCCGCTCGGCCCAGGCGTAGGCGGCGTCGTGGTGGTCCACATACACCACCAGAAGGCTCTCACCGCGCTTGTGCACGATCAGCCGGATGTCGCGGCTGACCCGCACCGACCAGAAATCAGGGTCCGCCGCATTGGTCAGCTTGTGAAAGCTGTGGCCGGGATGAGCGGGATCGGCCTGCAGATCAAACACGGTCAGCTTGACCTGCTTGGCCTCTGCGTTGGAGAGCTTCTCAAGGCTTTTGAGAAAGGACTTGGCGGTGCGGAAGATCATGGGGCGGATATTCACTTTGATGAGCGTCGCTTGCAACGAATGTGCCCAGAGCGCATATTGTTGGTATGAGAACGGATAGTGAATTTCAGATTCGTGAGGCGCGCGCCGGTGATCGCCAGGTGATCGCAGCTCTGCTTGCGGGTCTCGAATCGAAATATCCCGGTGGCGAAGCCTGGTTCGAGAGCCGGTTTGACGATGTCCTTTTGCGGCGCGCGCTTTGCTATGTCGCGGAGTCGCCTCGCGGCCTCGCAGGCACTGCAATCGTCACGCCGAAAGGGGCCGGTCGCAGCAAATTATCGACTTTGAAGATCGCGCCGTGGGCGAGGCGTCAGGGCGTTGCACGCGCCTTGCTCGATCTTACCGCCTCGACCTGGCTGGTCGGGAAGGTGCGAGCGGCGTCGGTGACTGTTGACGACGCCGATTGGGGCACGAAGTCGTTCTTCGCGGCGCAACCGGATTTCGTTTTCGATGGTCGCCATATCGACCTTTACGGACGCGGGCGCGACGAAGCGGTCTTCGCATGGTCTCCGGACGTTTCGGACAATGCGCTGTCTGCTCATCTCCATTAGACCGGTCTATTGCCGCTCGATTTTTGACGGCGCGAAACGTTTCGAGGTCCGCAGAACGTGCCCGAATCTCGAAGAAGGAGCGTTTGCGTTGGTCTATGAGAGTGCGCCCACAAGCAAGCTGACCGGATGGATGCGGCTTGGGCGCTCGACATTCGGTACGCCCGAGGAGCTGGTCCGGCTGGTCGATGACAACGATCCGCACAAAGCTTTTTATGAGCCTTATCTCGGGTCAGGTCAGAAACCCGGCATGCTTCCGATCCTGCACGCCGCGCAGTACGAAGAGGCGATATCGCTGCAAGTGCTTCATCCCCAAGTATCGCGGCCGCCGCAGTCCTACCAATTCGTGACGATCAAGCCCCATCTTGATCAAAGGCTTTTCGGTCGAAGTCTACCGCACGCTGAAGCGCCTCGATCTCTGCGACCAAGTCCGGATAGCTAGAGGCATTCAGGATTTTATTTAGAAAATCCAAGCGCGACTTCGAACCTAAACCATTTTCCCCGAATCTTTCAGCAAGTACTGATTCCGCCCCATTTTCTTTAATGTGAATGAAGACCACACCAATCGCATCGTGTTCCTTAGACAGATTCTGAACAAGCTCCGCAGAAATAGCAGGCCCTTCTTTGACCTTCGCTTCATCCCGACTGAGGATTGGAATGGCGAGCATGGAATGGCTTTCTTTGTTTTTTGACTGCTCGAGCGATTCCGAGCGTGTCAGTCCCCAATCGCGAGCCAGTTCGAAGGCATCGTGACCGATCTTCGGATTGATTTGGGCGCGGCTTGTCCGGAAAGCTTTGCCAACAATGCCATAACGCACGGAGAAAATTCGGCCTCTATAACCTGCCCATCGGCCTGGCTCCGTTCCGATATATTCAACCGCCTGAATCAAGTCGCCGTCCGTATAGCTTGGGACAAATATACATGATCTATATTTTAATCTACGCATATTAATTTTATAATCAGACTTTAATGTATCGGATATATCAGTCATGTATAAATTAAATTTTTCTTCTATCTGTGTCTTTTCAACTAGAGCCCGATATTGATGCCGCAAAGTTTCATGGGCCTCACTGTAAAGGCTGATCACCGGCCGCCGAATTTCATCTGCGCCATCGACGCTAATCCGAACGCCCGCCACCTCCATCGTCATTTTACCAAAGGCGCGCTTCACAGTGTCCGAGAAACGTCGGTTCCAGATGAAGAGTCCGGCGATCAATGCACACACCAGGATCAAGACCCACAACGAGGCGACGACGGGCCCTAGCCAATCACCAAACTCCAGGAGCCTACGAAAGGGCACGAACACCATTTCGCCACGAACAAGGTAGGATAATGCAACGCCGACGCCGCCCGATATCGCGGCGACAAGCGCGACGCTTAAAAGCGGGTGTCGCCTAATCGGGCGCGCAATCGCCAACGGAATGTCCGGATCGCTCATCTCCCCCCCCTAAACCTCAAACACCTTCATCACTTCGTCCCCCAGATGATTGATCACCTTCACCGCGATGCGGCCTGATTTGGGCCTCGGGAAGGGGCGCGACGTGGCGGAGTAGAGCGTGTCCCAGGCGGCTTCGTCGATTTCGGCTTTGAGGGTGGTTTTCAGCGATTTGTAGGGATCGCCGGCGCCCAGGAAATAGGCGTGGCGAACAAAGAAGCTTTCCTCGTCGTAATCGTCGTCCACAAACCAGCAGGCGATGCCGTCGGGGCCGGAGCTGACGACTTCGCCCGACTGGGGCTTGAACACGTCGACGCCGTGAATGGTGATCTGAAGCTGATCGCCGGACAGCTCGGCCAGCTCGATATCGGGTTCGCCGAACACCACGAAGAGATTGCCCGAGCCGGTGGTCTTCAGCTCCCCGGCCATGTGCAGATCCGGGTTCATGCGCGCTTTCAGGATGGGCAGGCGGCCCAGCTTCTCCACCTCGCCGGCGTGGGCGTCGAAATTGAAGGCGCAGGCGATGAGGATGTCGAACCCTGCGTCCACCGCCTCACGTGCGGCGGCCATCAGGTCGGCGCGCGCCACGGTGCCGTATTCAGGGCCGATGAGAACCGCGGCGCGTCTCATCGTTCCGCCGCCACGGGCGGCGGTTTCGGCCTCATCGGCCGGCGGGCGGTCGCCCTTGCCGGCTTCGCCGGAGGGGGTTTCTCCCTCCTCATAGGTTCCCGCCGCGCCGATGAAATCGCCGGGCCAGCCTTCCAGGGTTGAGAATTTGATGCGCCCCGATTTGTCGGCCTGCTGCACGCCGGCGGCTTTGAGGTTTTCAAGGATCGCGGCGGTGAAATTGTCATTGCCTTCAATGCCCGGCCCCGCGCGCTTTCCTTGCGCGGCGTCGGCGACATCGATCAGCTCGTCATCGGCGCCCACGGCCATCACCTTGTGCGGGCTCAGGCTCTCCACGGTGAAGGGGCCGGCCACGCGCACCTTTGATTTGTCCTCATAGGGGCGGTCATAGAGGAATTCCTGATCCGCCTTGGCGGCGATGGATTTGTCGATTTCCGCCTGGCGGGCAATGCGCGCCTCCCAGAAACGCTCCAGCGCTTGGATAGCGCCCGCGGGCCAGCCCGCGCCGTCTGGGACCTCGCGCGGGACTTCCCATTCCAGAAGGGCGCTCAAAGGCGCGTCCTCGCCCGACGGCAGGGTCACCGTCTCGCCGTCGGGCGCGGTGAAGTCGACCGTCTCGCCCTTGCGGCCGCCGGTCTGCACCGTGAAGGGGGCGCCATGGCCGCTCAAAGCGGCGTTCAGGGCCGACAGGGCGGCCTCAACGCCGGGCTGATATTGGTCCCAGATCTCGTCGATCTCTGTATTGTTGGCGATGGCTTTCAGGGTGATGTGCGGCACACGGTCATAGACAAAGCCCTGGCGCAGATCGCCGTATGTGGCGGTCTCCCTGGGCGGGGTGCGCGTCAGCTCGCCTTCTTTTTGAAGGCCCTCGGGGCTGTCTTTGAGGAGATACCAGGGATAGCGCGCCCCCATCAGGCGCGCGCGCGCCAGCGCCAGGGCCACGCGGCTGGTATCGATGGTGATCCAGCGCCGCCCCCATTGTTCGGCCACATAAGCCGTCGTCCCCGACCCGCAGGTGGGATCCAGCACCAGATCGCCGGGATCAGTGGTCATGAGGAGGCAGCGGGCGACGACTTTCGGTGATGTCTGGACGACGTAGGTTTTAGAGTCCCCGAAGCCGGAAATGACTGTGTCGGTCCAGACATTCGTGTGGGGGAATACGGAAAAATCCTTCAGATACCTGACATACGAAAGCGTCTTTCCAGCAGCCTCGATCCGGAACGCCTTCGACAGCCGGTCCATCCCAGTTTCGCCGGTGCTCCAATAACGACGATTTGGGAGGTATTCGTAGCCCTCCCACCGTACAGGAAACGAGCCCGGCGGCTTCGTACTTGTAAGATTATCAATCCGGTAGACCTTGGCGTCTTCTGCTAACGCGTCGAGACCGCCCGTCTTTTTGATCGTGCTGCGCTCCAACCGATCAAGCAGAACTTTTCCATACTGCTCACCGCCGCGGCCTCCGACCGACTTCAGTTGGTAACTCTGGCGGTACTTAAGCTTTTCAATGTTCTTCGCGTAAAAAATGATCGTGTCGAAAACCCGATTTACAAAATCCTCGCTCGTACTAGCAGTTTTCTGGAAATCGATCTGGGCGACATAATTCTCGTCCCCGAACACCTCATCCATCACCGCCCGCACGCGGTGCACGTTTTCATCGCCGATCTGGACGAAGATGGAGCCGCTTTCGGTGAGCAGGTCGCGCGCCACCGTCATCCGGTCGCGCAGGTAGGACAGATAGGTGTGGATGCCGTCGCGCCAGGTGTCGCGGAAGGCTTTGACCTGTTCGGGCTCGCGGGTGATGTGGTCGGACTTGCCGTCCTTCACGTCGCGGCTGGTGGTGGACCACTGGAAGTTGGAGTTGAACTTGATGCCGTAGGGCGGGTCCAGATAGATCGCCTGCACCTTGCCCTTCAGCCCTTCGCGCTCTGACAGGCTGCCCATCACCTTCAGCGCGTCGCCCAGGATCATCCGGTTGGTCCAGTTGGCCTTGTGCGAATAAAACTCCGTCTTCGCCTCGGCGTCGGGCAGGCCGTTGAAATCGTGAAACAGATCCAGATTATCCGCCGCCGGCCGACCTTCCTCGGTACGCCGTAAAAGCGCGTCGATCAGGGCCTTGGGGTGGACCTTCTCCTGGATGAAGAGCGGCGGCGCGCTGACCTCCAGATCGGCCTCGTCCTCCTCATCCTTGCCCCGCCAGACAAGCTGGGGATCCAGATCCCGATTGCGCCGCTCATAGCTGAGCTGAAGCGGCGCCTTGTCCTTGTCTTCAAGAAAACTCTCATACTCGGCGGTGGGAATATTCGTCCGCTTCGCCCCGTCATGGGTGAGCGTATCAACAGATTTGGATTTGCCGGAAGAAGGTTTGCGGGCCATGGGTCAGGTCTTCTTGAGGTAAGAGGGGGCGAGCCAGCACGCGTCGTCGCTGGAGATACGGTCTGCGAAGTCGGTTAGCGTCGCGCGCAGGCCAACAGGAAGCGTCGCTTCCACGTGCCGGGCGCGCCGGACCAGGGCGTGGCGCGCCTCGGGGCTGGGGGCGCCGATCAGCACCAGATGGGCGTCGATGATGCGTTCAGGATGTAGGCAAAGCCCGTCGAAGCTTGCGGGCATGGCGTCATTGATCGCGGCGACCGCGCAGTGGAAGCCGGCGTCTTCCAGCTTTCGATAGAAGCCCTTGAAGCGCTTTACGCCCGCTCCGGCCATTTCGACCGCGCGGCACGCGAAACTGTCGTACAGGGTCCAGCTTCCGTCATTCCGCAGGAACCAGAGGAGCTTGCTGACGGCCGAGACAGGCAGGCGTCCGCTGTCGCCGAGGTTTTCAGCCACAGCAATGCATTCGTCGGCGCTTTGAAGAAGTGTCGCGCCGCCGGTTTGCTTGGCGAGCTCATTGACCTGCTCTGCAATGACACCGGCTTTTTCGCCGAGGCCCTTGATTGTTCGCGCCACCAGATACTCCGCCGCGATCTGTCTGACGGTGGAGTGTGTCAGCCCGCAGTCGTCCTTGATCGCGGCGTTCAGCGGCGCGTCAAACGACAGCAGTGTCACCGCGTGATGGAACACTGCGGCTCGGCGGATCGCCGTCGGGTCAGTGGTCGTCACTACACAGCCTCCAACTTCAACACATCCCGCACCGCACGCTGATAGCGATCCGCCGTCTCCGCCAGCCAGTCGGCGGCGGTGTCGCGGGTGGCGGCGTCATAGGGGCTAATGTCAGCGCGGGCGACCAGCAGATGGTCCGCCCCGTCCTTGCGGAACGGCGCGCCGAGCGTGGTCTCCAGCGCCGGGGCGTGGGGCTCCAGCTTTGAAAGCGCCGTCTCGATGGGTTCGCCATGGGGTGCGCGCAGGTAAAGGCCCACATGGTCCTGGGCGATGAAGAGGTAGAGATCGACGCCCGCGGCGATGCGGCGCGGGCGGTAGACGAGGGCGCCCGGCCCGCCGTTTATCAGCGTTTTGGGGTGGCGGGTGACGAAATGGGTCCAGAAGGCCCGGCGCGACCGGCCGGCTTCGCTGAGCGCGTCTTCCTGGGCTGCGTCCACCGCGTCTTCGTCGTGCTCGGCCTGGCCTTCATCGCGCAGCCGGTCTTCGGTCTCCGGCTCCGGCGACAAAGCGTGCTCGGCCAGCGGCTTGTCCATGGTGGCCGAGATGAGCCCGGCCAGCGCGGCGCGGCGCGCCTCGATGAAGCCGTCGAAATCGTCATTGCGCAGGGTTTCAGGGTCGATCAGGTGACTGCGTAAGATCTCGTCCAGCATCTCCGGGGCGAGGCCGTGCGCCTCTTCGATCCGCTTGAGGTAGATAGACGGCGCATCGCCGCTGATCAGAATGTTGGAGCGCTTGAACAGCGGCGTCTTGTTGACGATGGAGTCGTAGGTCTCGCGGTCTTTGCCGTGCGTCTTGCACCATTTCTGCGGAAAGATGTGATGAATGTCGATCGCATCATTCCAGAAGGTCATCAGATCAGCCGGGCGGCCGGTGATGAAGTCCCGGCAGCCCTTGCGCATCAACAAGGCGTGGATGCCCTTATAGGCGGCTGACAATCGTATGCGCAGCGAATCCAGGCGCGCGGTCTGGAACCAGGCCTCGTCCACCGTGCGCGGCTCGCCGGCCTCGCCGCGCAGCCAGGCGATGAGCTGGGTCAGGTCCCTTGCGATGCGGGTTTCGGTGGAGGAGCCGTAAAGCTCGCCCAGTACGCCGCACCAATACCATCGCTCCAGCTTTTGCTTGGCCGACTGGGTCTCGGCTTCTCGGCCCATCACGGCGAAAACGGAGGCCAGCGCCACCGCCTGGATGGGGTAGGGCACGTCACGCTGGGAGATGATCTTCTGCTCGTTCAAGAAACGGGCCGCCTCGATGAAGCCCTGCTCCACCGCATCGGCGTAGCGCTGATACGCGCCGAGCGGCAGGGCCAGCATCGCGTCGCGCTGGCAGCTGATCTGGGGCAGCTCCTTGCCTTCAACGCCTTCGGCGGCGCGCGCCAGGCGCACCTCGCGGGTGTGCAGCAGCGAGCAGGCCTGAAGAAACTCGGTCGCCTCGATATTCTTGAACACGCCGTCGCGTCCGCCGGCGGCGCGCAGGCGGGCGCGCCGGCCTTCTGCGCCCAGCCAGTCGGCGCGCAGGTCAAAGCCGTCGCCGGCGTAGATCGCGGTCACAAGTTCAAAGGCGTTGAGCTTCTTGCCGCCCACATTGACCTTTTCGAACACCAGGCAGATCGCCTCGCGCGAATTGCCTTTCTCCAACCGAATGACGGGCATCTTGTAGCGAGCGATACGCTCAAGCACGTCGCGGTCGAATTTACGCTCGAGATCATAGTGGTCCCCGCCCTGCGCGCGCCAAAAGTCGCGCCAGCTGAAGAACCAGTCCTTGCTGTCAAACGCGCGGTCGAGCGGGAACATGTGCTCGGCGTATTCGCGCTCGGCGCTGGAGAGGTCCAGCTCGATCTTTCGCCCGAAGTCGGTGCGCACGATGCGGTCGGCGGGCACGCCGACGATGGCCTCTTCGATATTGGCCAGGCCGCCCACGGCCTTTTGCATGTCGATATAATAGTGACGCTCCACCAGCGTGCCGCGACTGGTCTTGGTCATTACCGGCGCGGTGGAGAAAGCCGACTGATAAAGCGAGGTGATGCGCTGCTGGCCGTCGAGCAGGAGCTCGCGCGGTTCGGCGCCCTCGGCTTTGACCCCCTGGATGGGGCGCGGCTTGAAGCGCACCTCCCCGCCGGTCTCAAGGGTGAGCAGGGCGCCCACGGGAAAGCCCTTCGCCACCGAGGCGATGAGGCTCTTCACATCGGAGTCCTCCCAGACATAGTCACGCTGGAAATCGGGCAGCTGCAGCGCGCCTGTGTGGGCGTTCTCCAGTATGTCGCGCAGATCTTCCTTGGTGCTGTCGAACATCACGCCCCCTCTTTCGCACACAGCCCGTCGATCAGCTGATCGAATTCGGCCTTCATTTCGTAGTGATCGGTGAATTCCACATAGGCCCAGCGGCCATAGCGTTTGAGATTGTTCACGCCGGGGACCCAGTAGGCGTCCATGGTCCCCTTCTTCTCCTTCTTGGCGCCGCCGGGATAGCCGGAAATCTCCACCACCAGGTTCAGCCTGTCCTCGCGCCCGTCATCGAGCTGGACGATGAAGTCGGGGCGGTAGCGGCGCTTTTGCGAGCCGTAGAGATAGGGGACTTCAAAGCCCAGATTCTGGTTCTTCACATAGGACAGGACTTTGGGGTGGGCTTCGGCGAGCCGGCAGAACTCCGCCTCGCGGTCGGAATCCAGGATCACCCAGTTGACGGGGCATTTGCGCGGATCGGCCTGCCAGCGGGTTTCCCGGCTGGTGGTGAAATTGACGTGGTGGGTGGTGCCGGCGGGATTGTAGGGGTCGAGGATGGCCTTCACCGTTTTCTCGCCTTCAATGCCTTCGGTGATGGCCTGCTTGATCTTCTCCGCCGCCATGTCGGCGAGATCGAGATAGGTGAGCTGGCCGGGGAAGGTTCCGCCCCGGCATTCCAGATACCCGCCATCCATCCACTGCTTCACCACGCGTTTGAGCTGGCCGAACAGATGGATGGGCGGGGCGTCTCCGGGATCGCGATACTTGTTGTAAAGCAGGTGCTTGGCCAGGTGGTAGATGATGGTGGATTTGCGCATCGTCTGCAGATGCTCCACCGACAAATCCGCGCCTTCGCCGATAATGCCTTCATTGCGCACCTCGGTGGGACCCACCAGATCCGGGCTGAGCGTGAGCTTTGAGGAGTCGGAGAATTTCGCGGTGATCTTCACGCCGGGAAGCTCGGCGCGATAGCCCTCCACCCGCGGAAAGCGGATCTCCAGATGATCGCGTTCGGGGCGCACGGCGTGCACCCGCACGGTCTCGCGGGGACGATTGGGCTTGGCCACCACCGGATCGGCGGCGAAATCGAACGGAATGCCCAGAACGTCGGCGTATTCCACATTGAAGAGCTTCTGGTCGTTCAGCTCATAGGACTGACGGCGCAGGGCCCGGCCGATCACCTGTTCGCACAAGAGCTGCGTGCCGAAGGCGCGCACGCCCAGAACATGGGTGACGGTGTTGCAGTCCCAGCCTTCCGTGAGCATGGAGACCGAAACCACGCAGCGTATCGACTCGCCCAGCGCGCCTATCTTGCCCACCGTGTTCATCACTTCGCGCAACAGATCGGATTCGTCGATCCGGTCGGCGGCGGTGGCGTCGCCGGTGCGCTCGATCAGCTCGCGCTTGTAGCGCTCGATCTGCTCTCCGGACGCCTTGCGAAATTCAGGCGTCAGCGCGTCGCCGGAATCCAGCTGTTCAGAATCGATGAGAAGCGTGCGCGGGCGCGACAGCGGATTGCCGTGCTCATCAAAATTTCGAAACAGCTCAAAGCGGCCCTGGTTGAACTCCGAGCCGCCCTGGTCGTCCTCGCGCCGGAAGCCGGCGATATAGTCGTGCACAAGCTGGCTCGTGGTGGTGTTATTGCACACCACGATGAAGACCGGCGGCGTGTCGATCCCTTCGCGCCGCCATAGCTCGAACGTCTTTTCGTAGTGGCCGTAAAGCGCCTCCAGCGCGGTGTAGAGCTCGTTGGGCAGCGAGAGCGGGTCCAGCTTGCCGGCGGTCTTGCGGCCCTTTTTCGGCATCTTCTTGCCGATATGCTCCCAGAGATTGCGGTATTTGGGCGTGTCGCCTCCGGGAACGTTGTCGGAGATCGGCACGCGGGGCAGTTTCACGATGCCGGACTCGATGGCGTCCATCAGCGAGAAATCAGAAACCGTCCAGGGAAACAGCGTGCCCTCGGCATAGCCCGAGCCCTTGAGGAAAAACGGCGTGGCGGAGAGGTCGTAGACCGTCTTCACACCCAGCTTGCGCTTGACCGCCTCAATGCCGGAAATCCACAGCCGGGCGGCCTCGTTGTTCTTCTTCGCCTCGTCCTTCTCGTCGCCCTTGAGCTCCTTCTCCTCGTCGGTCTCGGGGCGCTCGCGATAGCAGTGATGGGCCTCGTCATTGATCACCAGCACGTTCTTCACGCCCATGAGCTCAGGCATGACGCGGCGGATCATCCGGCCTTCGGTCTCCAGGGTTCGCATGGGGCCGTCATGGCCTTCCAGCGCCTTGCGGGTGCCGCTGGCGATGTCCACCGTCTCGCGAAGCTTGAAGGCGTGGTAGTTGGTGATGACGATCTTGGCTCTGTTCAGGTCCGCCATCATGTCCTGAGGAACAAGCTCGCGCGTGCGGTAATAGCTGTCTGGATCATTGGGCTGCAGCACGCGCAGCCGGTCCTTGATGGTGATCCCCGGCGCGATCAGCAGAAAGCCGTCGGTGAACTGTTTGGAGCCTGGCGAACGCACGGCGTTCACCGTCTGCCAGGCGATGATCATCGCCATCACCGTGGTCTTGCCCGCCCCGGTGGCGAGTTTCAGCGCGATCCGCAACAGCTCTGGATTGGCCGCCGCGTTGGCGCCGTCCAGATGGGCGCGAAAGCGCTTGAAGCGCGGGCCCATTTTCGGCGCGACTTCGGCCAGCCAGATCGCCGTCTCCACCGCTTCGACCTGGCAGAAGAAGGGGCGGATTCCCTGCCAGTGGTCGCCGCGCCAGTGCTGTAAAAGACGGGCGGTCTCCGGCGTCACCATCCATTGCGACGGGTTGGGCAGGGCGCGCCAGCTTTCCACGTGCTGGCGGATCTCGTTGATGATGGGGGTGGGGTTGTATTCCTGGGCGAGCGTGGAGAGATCATCGCCGGAGTCCAGCACCATCTCACTCTGGTCTGCCTTCTTCGCCTTCTTTTTCGGCTTCGGCACCGGCGTGACGAGCGAGGATTTGCGCCGATGGGCGGCGATCACATCGGTGGGCTGGCCATCGCTGTCCAGCTCCCAGTGCCGCGCCGGATAGGCATAGGGCGAGTTCAAAATCGGCGCGTCGAAAAAGCTCTGGCTCATCTAATCCGCCATCCCCCGGTTTCGTTAAAGTCGTCAGACTACGCCGCGTTCGCCGCACCTTACAATCGACTCCGGTGCACGTGCGGAGTGAAGACGCCTATCTGCGCGAGGCGTCAAAACCTGTCATGCTTGTGCGCTTGTCGACTGTGGAAGGGCTGCAAAATCAGTAAGGCGCTAACTGTGTGCGCCCTGTCGCGGATTTCCTGCAGGGCGCCGAATCGCGTGGGCGAGAAAATGCCTGAGGCGTCCATTTGCATGTCCGGCGTCGCGCGCAATGAGGGGGCTGCGGGCGCCGAGAAGGCGTTCGTGCGGGTTGAGCCGGCCCCAGGTGGCCGTTTCATCGTGCCGCCCGAGCAGGCGCCCGAGCAGGCGACCAAGACGACCATTGTTGATCCACCCAAGCTAATTTGCTCAGGTTCCGCAGAAAATCGAGATGCTTGATGAGCTCCAAGCGATGCGGATCTCGGAGGGTGGCGAGGCCGATCATATGCTCCGCACTGAGGCGATGCGGGATGGCTGAGATCGTTCCGCCTGATAAAGCCAAACGAGCGTAAGGGCGCCGCGCGGCGAGATTAATCGGCCTTTTGCTGACCTTGTGCATGCGAACACGTCGTTCAGCGTCTCGATTCCCGCCGCGACTGTATGCGCGCCGCACTTTTCCAATAGCCGATCCGCAGCCTGAAAGGTGTTGCGAAAACCGTTTAGATCGTTGAGCGTCATGCAATGTTTCGTTTTATCCATACGGCCGACTGGCAGCTTGGGCGCGCGTTCGATCAGTTCGAGCCCGAGCTCGCCGCGCAGCTGCGCGCGGCGCGCCTCACTGTGATCGACCGCATCGTCGACGCGGCGCGCGCCCATGGCGCCACGCACGTGCTTGTCGCCGGCGATGTGTGGGATACGGCCGCGCCTTCGGACAAGGTGCTGCGCCAGCCCATGGACATGATGCGCCGCGCCGGGGACCTGACCTGGTGCCTTCTGCCCGGCAATCATGATCCGTGCCAGGCCCATGGTCTCTGGGATCGGCTCAGGCGGCAGGGCGCGCCGGACAATGTGTTGCTTCTCACCGATGACGCCCCGGTGGCCCTGGCGGGGGGCGTCAGTCTTTTGCCCGCGCCCTGGACGTCAAAGGCGCCGGGGCGTGATCTCACCGCCGGGTTTTCCTCGATCGAAACAGGACCTGATGCGCTGCGAATCGGATTGGCGCATGGTGGCACGTCGACATTCTTCGACCAGTCAGCGCAATCAGCCGCCATTTACGCGGATCGCGCGACCGAAGCCGGTCTCGATTACCTGGCGCTGGGCGATTGGCACGGGATGCAGGCAGTCGATGAACGCACCTGGTATTCGGGAACGCCCGAACCGGACCGGTTCCCGAACAACGATCCCGGCCATGTCCTGGCGGTGACCCTGAAGGCGGGGGCGAGCCCGATTGTCACCCCGGTCAGGACAGCAGACTACGTCTGGACGCGCGATCGGCTGGATTGCCGCGACGGGGCGGATGCGTGCGCTGAGGCGGACGAGATTTTCGATGCCCACGGGCCGCGCCACCGTCGCCTGATCCGTCTGGAACTGCGCGGCGAGCTGCGGCTTGGCGAGCGGATGCGGTTGTTCCGACACCTTAAACAAGAGACCGACAGCCTGGCGCATCTCCGGCTCAAGAGCGAGGGCCTGTTGTGCCTCGCCGATCCGGACGCGCTCGACGATATCGACCGGGAAGGCGTGCTGCGCGAAGCTGCGGCGCGCCTTGTGGGGCGTATGGACGATGCGGCTGCGCCCGAGACTGATCGCGCCACCGCACGGCGCGCGCTTGATTATCTCGCCGCGTTCGCCGGCGAGGACAGCTGAGCGATGAAGCTGCGCGCGCTGAGAGTCCAAAATGTCGGCCCATTCGGCGAGGAAGGTTGCGCGCTTGAAGGCTTGTGCGACGGCCTGAACGTCATTCGTGAACGGAACGAGGCGGGTAAGTCGACCCTCTTTACGGCCCTGCAGATGGTGCTGTTTGAAAAGCACTCCAGCAAGAAGGCCGCGGTGCAGGACTTCCGCCATGATCGCGGTGTGGGCGCGCCCCATATCGAACTCGACGTGGAACTCGACGGCCGCACCTACCGGATCGCCAAGCAGTATCTCTCCGGAGCCGGCGCGGTGGTTCTGGACGCCGCCAGCGGAGAGCGGCTGTATGAAAAGCGTGACGCCGAGAACTGGATTGCCCAGGCCATGGGCGGTGACCGTCCAGGGGACGGGCCGTCGGGTCTTCTCTGGGTGCGCCAGGGCGATCCGCTTTTGCAGCCGAAGCCTGAGGGGAGTGCGGGCGACGCCCTGTTTTCACTCCTTGAGGGCGAGGTGGACGCCGTCACCGGCGGCAAGCGCGCCATCCGGGTTCTGGAGCGCGCGCAGGCGCGGCTCGCTGAGATCGTCACCGCCCGCAAGATGTCGCCCACTGGCCGGTTCAAGCAGGCGCTGGAGCGCTGTGAAGCCCTTGAGGCCGAGATTGCAGACCATGAGGCGGCTCTGCGCCGGTCGGAAGCTGATCGCGAGCGCCTGGTCCAGGTCGTTGAAGACATCGCAGCGATGACGGACGAGGAGGACGTCCAGATCAAAATGGAGCTTAAGGAGGCTCAGATCGCGCTTGAGGCGGCCAAAGGCGCGGCGCAGAAAATCCGTGAGCTTGAGAGAGAGCTGGCGTCGTTCAATGACGGACTCAAACCGGCCGAGGCGATCCTGGCGCGGTTTAACGAAGACCGCCAGCAGGCTGCGACCTTGAAACAATCGCTGGACGAGCGCCGACAGAAAGCGGACGGAGTCCGTCAAACGGTGGCCGATCAGGAAAACGCGCTGGCGCAAAGTGCAGCGCGCGCCGATGCGGCCAAGGCGGCGCGCGCATCGGCGAAGGCGGCCTATCAGGAGGCGTTGAGGCTTGAGAAGGCCCATCAGGACGCGCGCCGCCGCACGGTCCTTCAACGCGACATCGACCACGCTAGGACCCTTATGGCGTCGAAAGGCGCGGCCGAACGCGCCGCCGCGGTGGCGCTCCCGGCGGTGTCTGACCTTGAAGACGCCGCGCGTGCCGTCCTCGAGCTCGAGGCCGAGGCTCGCGCGAGCCTTCCGCGTCTGACGGTCACCCGCTCCGGCGGGCCCGTCCGGATAAACGGCGACCTGGTTGAGCAGGGTTCGTCCGCTCAGCTCAGCGGCGCGGCGTCGCTGGTCTATCAGGATCTGGAGCTCAAGATTGATGCGCCCGACGCTCAAGGGCTGGAAGGCCGGCTCGCCAAGGCGAAGTTGGCGCTCGAAGATTTGCTTGAGAGTTTCGGCGCGTCGAGTGTCGCCGCCGCCCGTCGTCGTCATCAGGATCGCGAAGCGGCGATCGACACCGCCAAACGCCTCGCGCAGGAGCTGAAGGCGATTGCGCCGGACGGGGTGGCGGCCCTTGAGGCGGCGCTCGGCGAACTCCCGGATACCGCAGAAGAGGCTGAGCCGGCGGGCGATCTGGAGCGGCTCGCCGCAGACGCCGAGACCGCCGAGCAGGCGGAGGCGCGGTTGCGCGGCGATCTGGAGGCTGCCCGCGACGTCCTGGCTGAAAGCCGACGCACGCTTGCTGTGCATGAGGAGACCATAAAAGGAAAGGCGAGCCAGCTTGAAGAACTGGAGGCCGCGTTGGGTGACGCCGCTGGTCGCGATTCGCGGCAGGCGGAGCTGGAGCGGGCTGTTGAAACCGCGCGCCGGCGCCGGGACGAGGCGCAGGACCGGCTTGACGAGGCCATCAGCGCAATGCCGTCGCTGGACGGCGCCGAAGCCCGCGTGAAGCGGTGGGAAACCACTCAGAAAAATCGCTCTACGGACCGCCTTCGCCTCTATGAGGAGCAGGCCGCGCTGCGGGCGCGCTTGGATCAGGCCGGTCAGTCAGGCGCTGCGGAGAAGCTGGCGGCGGCCGAGACCGAGCTGTCTAGATGGCGCGAACGCATCGCCGTGTTCGAGGCGGAGCGCGACGCGCTGGATTTGCTGGTCGAGGAACTGATCACGGCGCGCGCCAGCCGGCGCAACGCCTTCTTCGCGCCTGTCCGCCGCGAGGTCGATCCGCTCCTCTCCATGGTGCTCGGCTCATCCTCGCTTGGCTATGACGACACGCTTGGCCCGGACCAGCTGGAGCGCAAAGGCCGGGCGGAAAAACTGTCGCGACTTTCCGGCGGAACGCAGGAGCAGATCGCCGTGCTCACCCGCCTCGGCTTCGCCAAGGTCATGGCGGCGAAGGGCCGGCACATGCCGATCGTGCTGGACGACGCGCTGGTCTATTCCGACGATGATCGGATCCAGAAGCTGTTCGACGCGATTAATTTCGTGGCCGCCGACGTCCAGATCATCGCCTTTTCCTGCCGCCAGAAGACTTTCGAGGCGCTCGGCGGCCATACGGTTCATCCGACCGGGTTTGCGGGTTAACGCGTGATCGGCTCGCGTCTGCGAAGCGGTGTGGCCGACTTCGGTTTTAAATGCGCGTTTGCGTCAGCGGCCGCTCAAGGCGCGCTGCTTCGCCTCTTCGACCGCCTTTTCCAAGTGTTCGCGCGTACCCGCCGCAACACGCTTCAGACCCAGCGTGGCCGCCATCGTTTCGACCGGATCGCCGCCTTTGGCCACCGCCTGTGCGGCGAGGCCGAGCATTTCGGCGCGGGGCACATCGCGCCAGCTGCGCTCATGGCCGCCGGGCGCCAGGCTGCGGAAGGTGATGATGTCGGCGGGCTCTGCGCCCTCTGGCCAGAACAGGGTCTGGCCGTCGGTCTCCTTGGTGTGCGCTCGCGCACCTTTCACCGAGTCCCAGAGCTGTGATTTGATCTGGCTGCCGGTACGCTGAAAGCCGTGCCGGCGCGCGACAATCTCACTCAAATGCTTGAAGGTGATCGGACCGGCCTCGTCGATGACCGCGGCGGCGAGGCGGCGCAGAGTCATGCGGTAGCCCGGCTCGTAGAAGCGCGCCGGATCGGTGGGGATGTCGGCCGATGCGGTTTCCGCAGCCGGAAGATCAATCAGGGCGGGCTGGCCTGGTTCTGCGACCGCGGCGATGCGCGCCGGCTCAGGTTCAGGGTAGGCAAAGTCATTGGCGGCGGCCGACCCGTTGTTTCGGCCGCCGTCAGGGGTGGACTCGCTCTCAGGGTCAGGCGCCGAGGCGTCCGCAGGCGTGGGATCCAACGGCGATGCGCCGTTATCTCCCGCATTGTCCTCGGCGACTGACTCCTCGTCTGCGCCTTCACCTGCGCCCTTAGCTTCAGCCGCCGCTTCGGCTTCAGCCTGCGCGGCGCGATCGGCGTCCAGGATCGCCTCCAGGCGTGCGCAGACGGTCTCCAGCGTGCCGTCCGGATCAATGAAGAAATCCGTCGACCAGATGCGCACCAGCGCCCAGCCGAGATTTTCCAGGATGGCCTGGCGCACCCGGTCGCGGTCGCGCGCAGTCGGCGAGCTGTGATAGGTCGCGCCGTCGCATTCGATGCCAGCGAGGAAGACGCCGGGCCTATCAGGATGCACGACGCCCAGATCGACGCGAAATTTCGACACCCCGATCTGGGTGCGCACGTCCCAGCCGCGCGCACGCAGGCGCTCGGCGACGCGGCGCTCGAAATCTGAGTCGTAATCATCAAGCCCGCCAATGGAGGCGACCGCTTCGCCCAGCGCAGCAGGACCGCGCTCGGCGAACTCCAGATAATGGCGCAGATCGCGCAGCGCCCTGGCTGACGTGCGGGTGAGGTCGATCATTTCGGGGCTGAAGCTGGCGAAGATGACGACTTCGGTGGTGGCGCGCGTAATCGCCACGTTCAGCCGCCGCTCGCCGCCCTGCTTGTTCAGGGGACCGAAATTCATCGACATGGTTTTCGCGCCGGGCGTATCGGGTCCGTATCCTATGGTGATGAGAATGACGTCGCGCGCATCGCCCTGAACGGTCTCAAGGTTTTTCACGAAGACCGGCTCGTGTGCGGTATCGCCGAAATGCTCTTCCAATGACGGGTCGGCGCGGCGTTCATCGTCCAGAAGGTTTTCGATCAGGCGCTGCTGCTCGGCGTTCATGGCGACGACGCCGATGGAAAGCCTGGAATGCTCCCGGTCGCGCAGGCGGCGCACGATCTCGGCGACGACCGCCTTGGCTTCAGGCGGGTTCGTGCGGCCCTTGCCCTTCATGTAGAGCCCGTCGACCTGCCGGAAGCTGACCGCCGACTGGCGCGTCTCGCAGGAGGGATAGGTGACGAGATCACCTTCGTAGTAGCGGTGGTTTGAAAACGCGATCAGGCTTTCATGGCGGCTGCGGTAATGCCCGGTGAGGCGATGGTGCTTGACGCTGGCGGCCAGGGCCTCGTCGAGAATGCTTTCAAGGTCCTCGCCATCACCGTCCGCGGCGTCCCCGTCGCCATTATTGGCGGACTTGTTGAAGAAATTCGTGGGCGGCATCTGTTTAGGATCGCCGACGACGATGGCGGTGCGCCCGCGTGCGATGGCGCCGACGGCGTCCGGCACGGTGATCTGGGAGGCTTCGTCGAAGATCACCAGATCGAACATCTGATCGCCGGCGGACAGAAATTGCGAGACCGATAGCGGGCTCATCATCAGGCAGGGCGTGAGCTGGCCCACCGCCTCGCCCATCTGCGAAATCAGCTCACGCACGGCGATCCTGGGGCGCTGCAACTGCATCTGATGGCGCAGGACGCCGTAGCCGGACTTGCGCGTCACGTCATCGGGCGAGGGGATCTCGCCGCTCAAGCGTGCGCGGATATAGTCCGCCGCCATGTCGGAAAGCTCCTGATCAAGCTTTCTGAACCGTTCGATCTTGCGTTCATGATCGGGCGCCGAAAAGCGCTTGAGCGGGTCCCGAGCGTCGATGAAGCGCTCGGCGAGCCAGAAGCTGTATGCGGTGCGCAAGGTCTCGCGGGCGTCCGCGTGTGCGACGGCGCCGGTTTCGATCGCCTCGACGAGGACGCCGATGCGGTGCTCGCGCGCCTTGCGCTTCGCCCGGTTCAGGAGCGCCCAGCGTTGCAGCTTCGGCTGCAGAGCCACGATGGCGCGGCCCTGTTCGGCGAGACCGGCAAGCGGACGCGCCTCGCTCATCGCGCCCGTTTCGGCCTTGGCCGCGAAGACGTCGCGCGCCTCGGTGAAGCGGTCGTAAGCAGTCAGCTGCGCCTCGCCGCAACGGCGCAGCGGCGCTCCGGGGCTGAGCAACTCGCGCCCCTCCACCAGGCGCAGCCGCAGCGCCTGGCGCACGGCGGCAAGGTCTTCGGCGCTGCTCGACAGGGCGAGCATGGCTGCGTTCACGCTGCGCCCTGCGTCGAGTTTTTCGCGGGCGGCGTCGATATCCTGATCGAGCCCCTTCCAGTCAAAGCCCGCAGGCAGGTCCGCGCCGGCTTTGTCGAGATGAGCGAGATTGGCCTGCATCGCTTCGAGCACTGGCAGGTCGCGGGCGAGATCGGGACGCTTGGCGAGCCCCGCCTGCTTTGCGGCGGCGCCTTTCAGCAGCCAGGCCTGCAGCGGGCCGATCACGGGCGGCCCCGCCTTCGCCCTTGACCAGCCCGCCGACCAGTCGGCGACGGGTGCGGCGCGCACGGCCTTGTCTTCATAGTCGGTGCTGAGCTCGCCCTTGTTCAGCCGATACGCCTTCAGAGCCTCGAGCCCGCGTTCGGCGGCGTCGAAATGGGCGCGCGCCTCCGGGGCCAGCGCGAAGCCCAGATCATGGTCGCAGGCGGCGGGCAGCACCCGCGCTAGCCCGGCCAGCGCCCCGGCGCGCGCCGCTGTGGCGTCGGCGGGGGCGGCTGCGGCGGCGGGGGCGAGGCCGAGCTTGTCCTCGAACGCGCGAAGCGCCGTTTCAAGTGCGTCCGCACAGTCGGCGAGGCGACCGGCGCCGGCGGCGACTTCACCTTGCCAGGCGAGCGACCAGTCATCGGCTTCGATCAGAGAAAGGGCGTCCTGATCGGCGGCGGAGACAGCCTCGAACGCACTCGACAGCCGGTCGGCGAGGTCAAGGAGGTCAGTCCACTGCTCTTTCGAGCGGACAGGGTCATCATCCAGACCGCCCGGCCAGTCGAGGCGCACCCGGTGAACATCGCTCCAGGCCACAGAGCGCGCGATGGCGGCGCGCGCGGTGACGCCCGAGGCGCCCGGCGTGTGTAGCGCCTTCACGAGCGCGTTGAGATCGTCGCGCAGCGCCTTCACCTGGCGCGCCTGTTCGCTCCACTCGCCGGGGGTGCGCGTCGTCCGGTTCGTCCAGGTCTTGGCGAGCTGGTCGATCAGTTCGCGCTTATTGGCCCTGTTGGAATGGAGCTCCAGGCAGAAATCGCCGAGGCCGGCGTCTTTCAGGCGCTCATAGACCACCTCCAGGGCGGCCATTTTCTCGGACACGAACAGCACGCGGCGCCCGAGCGCGAGATTATGGGCGATGATGTTGGCGATGGTCTGCGACTTGCCGGTGCCCGGCGGGCCTTCCAGCACGAAGTCGCCGCCCTTCGCCGAGGCATGTACGGCGGCGATCTGCGAGCTGTCGGCGGGCAGAGGCATGAACAGCTCGGCCGGGTCGATTTCGTCATCCAGCTGGTCTGTCCGCAGCACGCTCGCAGAAGCCGGATACGGCTCTCGCGGATGCTCGACCAGATGCTTGACGAGCGGGCTCTGCTTCAACTGATCTGTACGCTCGTCGAGATCCTTCCACATCAGATATTTGGCGAAGGAGAAGGTGGAGAGTACCACCTCTTCCGTGACTTCAAAGCCGGGCATGTCGCGCACGGCCCGGCGCACCGTGTTCCAGATGCGCGCCACGTCGACGCCGCTCTCATCGGTGGGAAGCTCGCCGTCCAGCTCGGGAATGCGCAGGTCGTATTCCTGGCGCAGCATCTCCAGGAGCGTCATGTTAAAGACCGGTTCGTCCTCGTGGGTGCGCAGCTTCACCCCGGACGCGACGCTCCGGCGTTCAAGCTTCACCGGCTTTAGAAGCAGCGGCGCGCGATAGCTGCGGGTCTCGTCGGGCGACTGTTTCCAGCGCAGGAAGCCCAGCGCCAGATACAGCGTGTTCGCCCCGCCTTCCTGGATATCGCTTCTGGCCTTGCGGTAGAGCTGCACCTGGCCGGATTCAAGATCCTTCACCTCAAGATCCGCGACGATCTCGTTTCGCTCCAGAGCATCTTCGGCGAACTTCGCGCGCAGATCATCGCCGGTGCGCGCCACATGCATCGCCTCGTCACGGCCTTCGCCCAGGCTCATGCGAGGGATGATCTTGATGGTCTCCTCGCCGGCGAGCTTGTCTTCCAGACGCCCTGGATCCGGGCACTCGATCCGGATCGCGGTCCGCGACGGCTTCAGATTCAAAAGCCGGTTGCGCTTGGTGAGGTCGAGAAGGTTGCGCTTCCATTGATCCAGGCGCGTTTGCGGGGTGTCCTGCAGCGGCGTGTCGTCTACGCCAAGATCGAAGCCGGGCAGGTCCGGCGCCGCGTCGAGAGCTTCGATGATCTGCGCGGGTTCGCCAGGTTCGCCGGGTTCGGCGACGGATGCGGCGGCTTGCGAGGCGAGGGGGGTGATCTGTTGCGCTCGGGCGCGCTTGATATCGAGGGCGTAGACGAACTCGTCCTCAACCGCCTCGGCGACGCGGCGTTTTCCCGCGTCGATCGCCTGCTTGAAGCGCGCCGGCGGTTCATGGGTGACCAGGGTGGTCTCGAACACGACCAGCTCATCGAGATCCATTCGCCGGCGCAGGTCCGCGGCTTCGTCGGTGGTCACCGCCTGCAGGGTCTGAGGCTGCAGGAACACGCCGCACAGGGCATGGCCTTCGGCGAAGGCGACGAGCGCATTGAGGCCCGCCTGTTCCAGCGCGGCTGCAAAGAGCACCGTGGTGTCGAGGCAGGTGGCGAGCCCGCTTTCCCAGACATGGCTCGGCGTGCGCACTTTCTGGCCCTGGCGCTCGAAGCTCGCCGGCGGCTCGCTGTAAGCCAGGCGCTTCGCGGCGACGGCCGACCAGATCGCCGAAGCAATCTCGTAAACGCGCGTCCGCTTGCGCGACTGATAGCCGTCGATGGCCGGGTTCTTTCCGGCCCGGCGCAGCACCTCGCTGGCCTGCTTGATCACCGCTTCGATCGCAGGATCATTGGGCGCCACGAAGGCGGCGAGCAGCTCCGGCATCGTGTTCGCGCCGCCCCATTCATTGCGGGCGAGCGCCTGGAGGGCAAAGCGCGCCTCGTCGATTAGCTCATCGCCGCGCGTCAAACGCAGCACCGCCTCGCCGCGCTGGCGTTCGGTCAGCTCGGCGAGCTTGGCGCCGGGCAGTGGGACGTGCCGGTCCTTGATGCGCAGGTCGCTGCCCGCGCTCAGCCGATCTATGGTCCAGCGTCGAGGCGCGATGATCTCCGGCTCGGTTGTCAGCTCCAGAACCAGGTTCTCGAAGGTTTCATCCGTCGCATTTGCGATCACCAAATCAGCGATCAGCGGCACATCGTTCTGTTGCGTGGCGAATGTGATTTTTTGCGCGATGGACGCCTGAATTTGGGCTTTCTTGCGGTCGGCTCCATCCACAAGGTCTAAGCCGTCCGTATCCATCATCGTCCATCGCATTAGAAAAACATCTACCGGACGCTAGCTTTAGAGGGTCTCGATTGCAATCTGTTCGTGCGCCATTCGGGACAATGGGGCCAGCTGTTTGCATGATCTGAGCAGCTCAACACCGGCGGCAGGCCAGAATTTTGCTTGTGTTTCGATATCTGCGTTCTCCTCTTCGTCGAAGATCAGCAGAGCCTAAATTGTAGCTTACTTCAGCGACAGAATTTCGGGGAGTAGCTGAATGTGCCAAGGAAGAAGCGCGGATCGAATATGTCTCCCGCGAGGCTGAGATCAGTCCGCAGAGTATCTCATCACCTCTCTACCCAAGCATTTCCCCAATTTCTTTTTGCGTCTGTAGATAGTTGCTCCACCAGGTCATCATCTCGCGGCGCTGGGAGAGGTACTGCGCGGCGTTGTAAGCGGCGCGCACCTGATCGGCCTCGTCGTGGGCGAGCTGCTTTTCGATCCAGTCCGACTCAAACTTTCCGCTCTCGTTTAGGACCGTTGATGCGAGGCCGCGAAAACCGTGGATTGTTGCGCGCTTGTGATAGCCAATACGGTAGAGCGCATACAGCAGAGTGTTCTCACTGATCGGCCGGTTGCCACGGTCACCGGGCAGCAGCCATTCGCTGTCGCCAGCGACCTTGCTGAGTTCACGCACGATCGTTACGGTCTGCGTCGTCAGCGGGACGATATGATCGCCGCGCTTCACCTTCATGCGCTCGCCGGGGATCCGCCAGAATGGCTCGTGCGTGTCGAGCTTGAATTCCGGCTTCTTTGCGAACCGAAGTTCTTTTGTGCGCACAAAGGTGTGCGCGACCAGTTCGACGCCGAGCGCAGTCTGTCGTTCTCCGTCGTATACCGCCAATTTCCCGAAAAACTCAGACAGTTCTTCCGGTTCAAGTCGCGCGTGGCGTTTGGATCGGCCCGGCCGCCGCAGCGCGCCGCGCAGATCGGCGGCGGGATCCCGTTCGGCGCGCCCGGTGGCGACAGCATAACGGAAAATCTGTCCGACAGTCTGACGGAGCCGCTTGGCCGTCTCGTAAACCGCGCGCGCTTCCACCTTCCGCAGCATCGCCAGGATCTCGGGCGCGGTTATCTGCTCAATCGGCCGCGCTCCGATATCGGGGAACACGTCCTGCTCAAGCCGAGCGATGACGCGGCCGCCGTAGCTTGCCGCCCAGGTGCGCTTTCTCACATTGTACCATTCGCGCGCGACCGCTTCAAAGCTGCCTTCGGCGACCCCGTCTAGAAGAGCGCTGCGCGCGCCCGGATCACGGCCGTCCGACAACACCCTCTTCGCCGCATCCCGCCGCCGCCGTGCCTCGGCGAGACTGATGGCAGGATAGGCACCAAATGAAAGCGTCTTTTGCTTGCCTTCGAAGCGGTATGCCATCCGCCAGAGCTTCGATCCAGCTGGCCGAACCATCAGATACAATCCCCCGCCGTCGGAGGTCTTGAAGTCTCGATCGCGAGGTTTGGCGTTGCGGCAGGCAGCGTCGGAAAGGGGCATGTTGGTATCGAACTCCAATGTGGTTCCGACTGTACCAACAAACGTACCAACAGCCAACTTCGGTACTATCGTTGCGTATATATGATTTCGGAGTGAGTTTGTGGTGTATTTCTAACGAAACAACGCATTCTAGACGGGTTAGCACGTGAAAAACTATCAGTTGTTACGTGCATCTAATGAAGTGGTGGGCCCGGAGGGACTCGAACCCCCAACCAAGCGGTTATGAGCCGCCGGCTCTAACCAATTGAGCTACAGGCCCGCACGAAATGCGCGCAGATGCGTTATTAGCGTGCCGAGCCGCGCGCGCAAAGCGTGTCTTGCGGCTCGACGCCCGGGTTAAATCGACGTCATCCGTGAAAGCGGCGCGAAGCGGGCCAAGTTTCGCCATCTCGGCGCGTTCGGCTAGGCTCACGATCAATGGCTCACCAGAAGGAGACGCCCCCATGACCACGACCCTTTCCGCCACCAGAACCGCGACGACGCCTGAGACGAGGTCCTTTGGCCTGTCCGGTCTTGCACTTCGCCCGGCTTTCGCCGCGTTGATGCTTTTGACCGGCGCTGCGGCCGTTCCCCTGGCGTTTTCACCGGCGGCGCAGGCCCAGAGCACGCAGCAGCAAAGCGAGGCGACATTGTCGCTCTCGGCCACCGGTTCGGTGAGCGTGGCGCCTGACCAGGCGCGCATCACCGCCGGCGTCGTCAGCCGCGCCGACACGGCCGCCGCCGCGGTGCGCGACAATGCGGGCAAGATGCAGGCGGTGTTCGCCGCCCTGCGTGAGGCCGGTGTGGCCGAGGCGGATCTGCAGACCGCGCGGCTGAACGTCAATCCGGTCTACGCCAATGCGCCCAGCCGCAGTGGCGGCGAATATCAGGAGCCGCGCATCACCGGCTATGAAGCGTCCAACCAGGTCAGCGCCACGCTGCGCGACATCAATACGGTGGGCGCGGCGATCGACGCCGTGTTCGAGGCGGGCGCCAATTCGCTCGACGGTGTGGAGTTTCTCTCCAGCGAGGCCGAACGCGCCCGCAACGAAGCACGCCGCGAAGCGGTGACCGAGCTCATGAGCCTGCGCGATCTCTACGCCGAGGCGGCCGGGTTCACGGTGGTGCGCCTGATGAATTTCTCCGAGAGCGGCGGCGGGCGGCCCATGCCCATGGCCATGGCGCGCATGGAGAGCATGGATTCCTCGACCCCGGTCGCGCCGGGCGAGCTCTCCATCGAGGTGAGCGTCAACGCCAGCTGGGAGATTGAGGGATAGGCACGGCGAAGCGCCGCCTGCGCGATGCGTGGCCGGGCGAGGGGGGCGTGAGCAAGAGTCGAGGCGCGGGCGGTCCGTTCGGACCAGGCTTGGCTTCGGCTCAGCAGGCGTGGCTGGCGGATCCGATCGGACCGCCCGCGCGCCGCCTCCCCCAACGAGCGCGGAGCGTCCGGACCGCCCCGCGCCGTTCGAAGATCGACGCGCCTATTATGCGGGCTTTCAGGCGGGGTGGGATAAGTCGGACGATGTCCGCGGGACAAGCGCGCTTCTGCATCGCGAATCCGAACCCGACGGGTTCGCAAGGGCAAGGCCGGCCCGCAGCGTCAGCGAGGAGCGAAAGCTCGGTTGAGCTTGAGCATCAGAAAAGAATCCCGCTCGCTACCAGATGAGCTTTGGCGCGCAATAGCGCGCTGAAAGCTGGTCCTCGGCGAGGATGTCGCGCGCCTTGTCCGCGGAGAAGCCGGCTTCAAACCGGTCCGCGATGATCCCGCCGGCGATGAAGAGGGCGTCCAGGCCTTCTCTCTGGGCGCCGGCGATGTCGGTGCCTGGCCCGTCGCCGATGGCGAGCACGCGCGTTTTGTCCACCGGCGCGCCGCGGATCGCCTCGATCTTTGTATAGGCCAGGTCATAGATGGGCGGGTGGGGCTTGCCGGCCAGGATCACTTCGCCGCCCATCTGCTCATACATTTGCGCCAGCGCGCCGGCGCAATAGAGCAGGCGGTCACCCACCTGCACAACAATGTCAGGGTTCGCGCACACCAGAGGCAGCCGGCGCAACTGCGCCTCGCGCAGCAGGTCTTCATACTGGTCCGGCGTCTCGGTTTCGTAATCCACCAGCCCGGTGCAGGAGATGAAGGCGGCGTCCTGCAGCTCGGCGAAATCCAGCCCCGTGCCCTCGTATAGCGGATCATCCCAGGCGGGCCCCAGCTTGTAGGCGGGCCCCGGCGCGCGGGCGCTGAGCACGGCGTGGGTGGCGTCGCCGGAGGTGACGACGTCGTCGAAGGCGTCCGGCCGTGCGCCCATCTCGCCCATGAATGTCTTCAGCGATCCGGCGCGGCGCGGCGAGTTGGAGAGCAGCACGACGGTCCCGCCCCGGGCCCTGAAACCGGCCAGCGCATCCAGAGCCTCGGGCACGATGGACCGGCCGTCGCGAATCACCCCCCAGACATCGCACAGGAGGGCGTCGTAATCGGCGGCGAGTTCGGAAAGCCGGAGTGTATCGCTCATGGCAGCGGCGTAGAGGCGGGGCGCGGGCGGGTCAAGACTTGGCCGGCCTTACTAGCCCGCCCGCCGGACCTCGTGGTCGGCGGCGCTGAGCACGTCGTCGCGAACCGGGCGGGGAGCGCCGAAGAGATGGCCCTGGGCGTAGGCGATGTCGAGATCGAGGACTTCCACCACCGTGGCTTCGTTTTCGATCTTTTCGGCCACCAGATCCACGCCGTAGCGCGCAAACAGGCCGGCCATGTCCTCCGGGGCCAGGGCGCCGGGCTCACGTCCCGCAATGGGCTCCTGGCCGCGCGCCGCTTCAATCAGGCGCTCGCCGGAGGCTTTGACGAAGCGAACGCCGGCGCGCTGCAGCTCGGCCAGATCCAGATTGAAATCGCTGACCTGATCGAGGGAGAAGCGGAAGCCGAAATCGGCCAGGCGCGCCATGTTGCGCGCCGCCGTGGCCGAGCGTTGCTCGAACGCGGCGCGCGGCATTTCAAAGATCAGCGCGCCGGCGAGATCGGAATTGCGGCGCAAGAAGTCCAGGAAGGCGGGGAAGAACTCGTCATCGGCCAGGCTGTTGATGGAGACATTGCAGAACACGCCGATGCGCCGGTCCTGCTTGGTGAGCCGGCGCACGATCTGTACGCAGCGCAGCAGCAGAAGATTGTCCACATCGGTGATCAGATTGGCTTCTTCGGCGGCGGCCAGGAACTCCGCCGGCGCGAGAACGCGTCCGTCGGCGTCACGGATGCGGGTGTAGCCCTCGTAGAAATAGGTGCGCCGCTGGGGCAGCCCGACCACGGGCTGGAGATAGAGATCGACCCGGTTGGCGTCGAGGGCGTCGCGCACGATGTCTGCGTTCACATGGCTGGCGCCGGGTGCTCTGGTCCCAGCTCCCGCCCCGACGGCGGAATAGGGGTGAGGCGCGGTGGCGCCCGCCTGCTCCAGCCGGGCCAGCAGCTCGGCCACCAGGCGGTCGTCATTGCGCGCCGGTTCACTCTCGTCGGACCCGGCCGCCGCCGGGCTTGTGCGGGCGCTGGTCGCCCCGGGAGCCCCCGGCGCCATGGCGTCCAGGCGCGCCTGGGCGGCCTCAAGCTCTTCCAGCATGGAGAGATTGGCGGCCTTGAGCTGGTGGAGCTCCTCCTGGAACATGGACTTTTCCTGGGACCGCGCTGCGGCGGCGTGCACCTGGCCTGCGATGAGGAAAACAAGCGCGCCCATGAGCCAGGCCATCTGGGTGTTCATCAGCCCCAGCCGGTCAAACCCCAGCGCGGCGACCACCGCCACCATGGCGTAGGTGAGCACCACCAGTATGTCGCCGGCCTTCGGCATCGACCCTCCCCCAAGCGCTTCGAATCAGGACGCTCTGAGCCTGATCATAGCCTGCGTTAAGACAGGTTGACGAAGGGTATACAAGAAAACGGCGCGCCCTTTGTGAGGGCGCGCCGAATTCTGGTCTGTCGTGGGCGGTGCGTTTAGCTGGTGTGCGGCGCGATGCGGATCTCCACCCGGCGGTTCGCGGCGCGGCCCGCATCGGTGGAGTTGTCGGCCACCGGCTGGGTCTCGCCCATGCCCGCGACATAGAAGCGATCCTGAATGACGCCGCGGTTAATCAGGTCGGAGGCCACCGCGCTCGCGCGGCGTTCCGACAGGCGCTGGTTATAGTCGGCGGCGCCCACAGAGTCGGCGTGACCGATGACGTTCACATAGGTCGCCGGATAGGTCATGAGCACGTCGGCCACATCATCGAGGACCGGGCCGAAGCGCGGGGAAACCTGCGCAGAATCGGTGGCGAAGGTCACGTCGCCCGGCATGGTGAGGATCAGCTCGTCGCCGACGCGGCGCACGGAGACGCCGGAATTACGCAGGCGCTCGCGGAAGGCGGTTTCCTGGCGATCCATGTAGTTGCCGGCCGCAGCGCCGCCCAGGGCGCCGATGCCCGCGCCGATAAGCGCGTTGCGGCGGTCGTCGCCGCCGGCCAGCGTGCCGAGCAGCGCGCCTGCGGCCGCGCCGGCGAGGACGCCGGTTCCGGTGCGGTTCTGGGTGACGTTTCCGTACTGGTCGGTGGTGGTGCAAGCGGCAGCCAGGCCGAGGGCCAGCGCGCCGGCGGTGATGGAACGGATGAACATGGGCAAAGCCTCCTAGAGAGCAAGAGCGGCGGGTCCGGTTCGTCGCCGGAGCCTGTCCGGACGCTCCAGATGTAATTTATTAGAGCGACGTCCATATGAACGCACGCTGAAGCGCAATAACGCAAGCAAACCGTTTTCGCTCCGCTTTCATTTTAGTATCTGCAGCCGTGGCGTAAGTAAGGCGGGCGAAGGGCGACCGACCGGCGCCGCGATAAACCGGCGATGAAAATTTTTCGCCTCTACAAGCCGTGCGCCCACTTGACGCGTCACCGCGCCGGTCTTACCTGCAGCTCCGTTAGCAGTCGGGTCCGGTGAGTGCCAACACTCCCGCTCCGGCTGGCTAAACCTGATGAAATCCTGAACGAGCAAATTTGCTCAGACACGGAGCTACCGCAATGAATTTTCGTCCTCTCCATGATCGCGTGCTGGTGAAGCGCGTCGAGGAAGAAGCCAAGACCAAGGGCGGGATCATCATCCCCGACACCGCCAAGGAAAAGCCCCAGGAAGGCGAGATTGTCGCCATCGGCGGCGGCGCCATCAAGGAAGACGGCACCGTGCGTCCGCTGGACGTCAAAGCCGGCGACCGGGTCCTGTTCGGCAAGTGGTCGGGCACCGAGGTCACCGTGGATGGTGAGGAGCTCCTCATCATGAAAGAATCCGACATCCTCGGCATTCTTGACGGCAAGGCGGCGTCCAAGGCCGCGTAAACCGCGCCGGACACCCGCTTGCTCCCCCCATACTCAAAGTTTGAATAGAGAGACGAACCATGGCTGCCAAAGACGTGAAGTTCGGCGCTTCTGCGCGCGAAAAGATGCTCAAGGGCGTGGATATCCTCGCCGACGCCGTGAAGGTGACCCTTGGCCCGAAAGGCCGCAACGTGGTGATCGAGCGCTCCTTCGGCGCCCCGCGCACCACCAAGGACGGCGTGTCGGTCGCCAAAGAAATCGAACTGGAAGACAAGTTCGAGAACATGGGCGCCCAGATGGTCCGCGAAGTCGCTTCGCGCACCAATGACGAAGCCGGCGACGGCACCACCACCGCCACCGTGCTCGCCCAGTCGATCATCCGCGAAGGCATGAAGTCGGTCGCGGCCGGCATGAACCCGATGGACCTGAAGCGCGGCATTGATCTGGCCGTGAAGAAAGTCGTCGAGAACATCAAGTCGATCTCCACCCCCATCAAGGGTTCTGAGGAAATCGCCCAGGTCGGCACCATCTCCGCCAACGGCGAAAAAGACATCGGCGAGATGATCGCCCGCGCCATGGAGAAAGTCGGCAACGAAGGCGTCATTACGGTCGAGGAAGCCAAATCCCTCGAAACCGAGCTGGAAGTCGTCGAAGGCATGCAGTTCGACCGCGGCTACCTGTCACCTTACTTCGTGACCGACGCCGACAAGATGGTCGCCGATCTCGAAGACCCGTATATCCTGCTGTTCGAGAAGAAGCTCTCCTCGCTGCAGGCCATGCTGCCGGTCCTCGAAGCGGTGGTTCAGTCCAACCGCCCGCTGCTCATCATCGCTGAAGATGTCGAAGGCGAAGCGCTGGCGACCCTGGTGGTCAACAAGCTGCGCGGCGGCCTGAAGATCGCTGCGGTGAAAGCGCCCGGCTTCGGCGATCGCCGCAAGGCGATGCTCGAGGACATTGCGGTCCTCACCGGCGGCACCGTTGTCAGCGAAGACATCGGCATCAAGCTCGAGAACGTCACCCTGGACATGCTCGGCACCGCCAAGAAAGTGAACATCACCAAGGACGACACCACGATCGTCGACGGCGCCGGCGAGAAAGAGGCCATCGAAGGCCGCGTCAGTCAGCTCCGCCGTCAGATCGAGGACACCTCCTCGGACTACGACAAGGAGAAGCTGCAGGAACGTCTGGCGAAACTCGCCGGCGGTGTTGCGGTGATCAAGGTCGGCGGCGCTTCGGAAATCGAAGTGAAAGAGCGTAAAGACCGCGTCGACGACGCCCTGAACGCCACGCGCGCCGCTGTCGAAGAAGGCATCGTCCCGGGCGGCGGTGTCGCGCTTCTCAAGGCCGCCAAGGCGCTTGAAGGCCTCACCGGCGAGAACGACGATCAGGACCAGGGCATCGCCATCGTGGCGCGCGCCCTCCAGGCTCCGATCCGTCAGATCGCCGAGAACGCCGGGGTCGAAGGCTCCATCGTGGTGGGCAAGGTCAATGAGAGCAAAGACGCCAATTTCGGCTACAACGCTCAGACCGAAGTGTACGAAGACCTGGTGAAAGCCGGCGTCATCGACCCGGCCAAAGTGGCCCGTATCGCGCTTCAGGACGCCGCCTCCGTGGCCTCCCTGATGATCACGACGGAAGCTGCCGTGGCCGAGCGCCCGAAGAAAGACAATGGCGGTGGCGGTCAAGGCGCCCCCGACATGGGCGGCATGGGCTTCTAGGCTCAGTCACTCAACGGCTTACGGGAAAGGGCGGCTCGAAAGAGCCGCCCTTTTTTGTTTCTTGCTTGAAAAAGCTGATCAGCCCTGCGCCCCGGGTGCAAGAAGGACAACGAGCGTCCGCCCATCGCCCATTCGGGTTTCATACCGGGTCTCGCCGGAGCTAGAGACATCAATGCCTTGGTCCGTCGCGGTCACCAGCTCCCCGTCGATACAATCCCAGAGGCTGAGCACTAGCTGGCGGTCTTCGTCGGCGCAGGCGGAGGCGTCGCTGGGCTGGCAAGGTGCAGCGGCGAGCCGGAAGCGAACCGTGTCGCCCAGAGTATCACCAACTGATCCGCCGGATGCGAAGTCCGCTTCGCCCGTGGAGACGATCTGACCCACGCCGTCATCAACGAAAACCTGAAAGGCGAAGCGAATATCTGCAGAGGCGGTGGGGCTGAAAAACAGGCTCATGGAAAGAGCCGCGACCATGGCGAAGGAGGCGACGCCGGCGCGAACCGGGTGAAAGGAAAAGCGCGTCATCATTTTAAGGGTCCTGTGTCTGAGGTGCTGATGCGCAACAAATAGTCCCATCAGACGACGCAAGACCGTGCTCGCCGACCGGTTCGCGGTGCGGCACGCCTCCATGAAGGCGTGCTTTTCGTGCTCACTGACGCGCACTTCTACGGATACGGTCTTCTTTGGCTCGCGCCGTTTGGGTGTATTGTTTTGCATGGTTCAGACTAAATGGCCCCTAGTCGCGCAGAGCGTGACAGGTTTCGTGTCCGGAGGAAGAATAATCGTGTCCGGACACGCCTTTTGGCAGGCGCCGTCCCCGCCCGGCGCCGCCCCTAAAGAGGCCGGCTAAGGCGCAGCATGAGGTCCTGGTCGTCGGCGCCGTCAGACAGGCCGAAAAGCACGCCGGCCGACCAGTTCACCCCGCCGACAAGATCGCCGCTGAGGACCGGGCCTATCTGGTGGGATTGATCATTGAAACCGCCGAACCCGGCCTCGAGCCCACCGAAATCATTAAAGCTTTCAACGCCCAGGCTGAGCCCTCCGTCAAGTGATCGGTAGAGGCTGGCGCGCGTCTCCACGATCCAGTCGTCTCTGGCTTCCGGCCCCACCTCGCGGTCCAGCGACACCAGGGCGCGCACGCGCCAGCCGTCCTGAAAAACCCATTGATGGATCCAGCTGGTCCCGATCTCGTCGGCGCGCCCGTCACGCAGGGCCGATCGCGCGGTGAAGCGCAGGCCGCTGGAATAGCCGGCGGGCGTGCGCTCCACGATCTGCCAGTGCAATTCACCCTGCAGATGGTCAAGAGCCAGGTCGCCGCCATCCGGATCGCGCCAGGCCGCTCGCGCCCGCCAGCGAAGCTGATCATTCACGGCGTGCTGGACGTGAAGCCGGTGGGCGAACGCGGCGTTGCCCACAGTGTCGCCGAACGCCGCCGCCACCCGGTATTCCAGCTCGCGCGCTCCGGCGCTGATCTCCGGGCCCGATACGCTGCTGGTGGTCTGGGCGAACGCCGTTCCTGAGGCCTGCATCGCACAAAAAAGAAAAAGAGCTATATTTTTCATCGCGGTGAAAGGCTGGCGCGCCGGTTTGGTTGCGCCAATCAATTACGCCCTGCGCGGGGCGGGGCGGGGCGACGCAGCTATCCGGTCGTTACAACCAGTCGCAAAAAAGCCCGGCGCCGGGCGATGGGGGAGGGGAGCCACCAGGCCCGGCGCCGGGACCGTCCCTAGTCCGCGCTGAACGGCAGCGAGGAGTGGTGCAGGACGATCTTCAGATCGCCGTTTTCATCCGGCGCATAGCCAAAGCTGTATTCCACCTTCACCTCGTCACCTTCGGTGGTGGTGAAGAAGTAATTGCCCATGGCCATGGCGCTGTCGGAATCGATGAAAACCGCCTCGTTCTCCCAGCGCACCTGCGTGTAGGGCGCGATGGCGAAGCCGCCGTCTTCCTCGATCATCCCGCCCACGAAATAGGACAGGGCCTCGTCGAAAGAGCCGCGGAACTGGTCTTCGCTGGCGAGGGTCGGTTTGAACAGGACCGGATGCGCGCCATAGGCGTAGAAGCGCTCGATATGGCTGGTGGCGGCGGCGGTGTAGTCCTCGCCGGCGGTGTAGGCGGCGCCGATGGTGACGATGCCTTCGCCCCACGCCTGCTGAGCGGCGGCGATATCGGCTTCGGTGATGGCGGTCTGGGCCTGGGCGGCGGACGCCATGAGGGCGGCGCCGGCCAGCGCGGTGGAGAACATGACAATCTTCATGGGTGGTCCTCTGACAATCCGTGCGTCTCTGCGCACCTCTCGCCAAGTAGGCGCCGAACAGGTCATGTTCTAATGGAAATCACGCCTTCGATTGATTACCTGAAGGCATAGATCGAAAGAAAGCCCACCCCATGCGCCCGACGCTTCGCCAGCTGGAATACTTCGTTGCGGTCGCAGAGCGCCAGGCCTTCGGGCCGGCCGCAGACGCCCTGTCCGTGACCCAGCCCAGCCTGTCAAAACAGATCGCCGCGCTGGAGGCCGAGCTGGGGCTGACCTTGTTCGAGCGCACCTCGCGCAAGGTGCGCCTGACCGCGGACGGCGCGGCGCTTCTGGATGAGGCGCGGGGTGCGCTGGCGGCCGGGCGCGCTTTCCGCGACGCTGCGCGGCGGCTGGCCAAGGCGCCGGCGCGGCGCATCAGGGCGGGCGTCTTGCCTTCCATCGGCGCCTATTTCATGCCCCGCGTGCGCGAGCGCCTGCAAGCGCAGCGCCCGGACCTGACCCTTGGGATGCTGGAGGGCGCCTCCAACGATTTGTTGCGGCGCCTCTGTGCGGGCGAGCTTGATCTGGTGGTGGCCTCGCACGGCGAAGCCAGCGGCCTTGAGGTGCGCCCGTTGTTCGAAGAGACCCTCTGGCTGTGCAGCGCCCCTGGCGATCCGCTCATGGCCGAGGACGCGCCGGCCTCGCTGGACACCCTGGCCGGGCGCACGCTTTTAACTTTGGGGCCGGAGTTTCACCTGACCCGCATCGTGGACACGCTGGCCGGCGAGGTGGGTGCGCATCTCAGCGAGGACTATCGCGGGGCGAGCCTGGACGCAGTGCGCCAGATGGCGGTCAGCGGCGCCGGTGTCGCCGTCCTGCCCAGTCTTTACGCGCTGGGCGAGGCGATTCGCGATCCCGAGTTCCGGGTTCGCCGCCTGGCTCATCCGGCCGCGATTCACCCGGTCTTCCTCTATTTCAGAAAGTCGACGCCCGATGCGTCCCGGTTTGAACAGCTCGCCGAGGAGATGATCGCGGAGAAGATGAAAATCCGCGCCGAGCGGGCGGCGAAATTCCGGGTCTGACCAGCTCCGGCGGACACCTCTTGCGCGCGGTCTAGAGCCCGATGCGGGCTTTGAGCGCCGCGACCCGCTCATTCGCCTCGATCAGGCGCGAGAGGGTGAGATCGCCCCGCTCGACGGCCGCGCCGGCCCAGTCGACGCAGCGCCGGGGCAGATCGGGATCGGGATTGGCCGAGTTGGAGATCAGGATGAGGTCGTTGCCCGCCTGCAAAGCGTGGATGAAGGCGTCCTCGCGGCTGTAGTGGTCGCGGATCGCGCCCATGTCCAGATCGTCGGTGATCACCGCGCCGCGATAGCCCATGGCCTGGCGCAAAAGCCCGGTGAGCACGGGTTTGGAGAGCGTCACCGGCGTGCCGGACGGGTCCAGGCGCTCATTGATCAGATGGCCGCCCATGATCAGGTGGGCATGGTCGGTGTCGATGAGCCGGGCGAAGGGCTCGACTTCTTCAAAGCTCCAGGTTTCGGTCAGGTCCACAAAGCCGTCATGACTGTCGCCCTGCGACCGGCCATGACCGGGGAAATGCTTGATCGCGCAGGCGATCCCTTCGGCCTCCATGGCGTCTACAAAGAGGCCGCAATACTGCGCCACGACAGCCGGATCGTCGCCGAAGGCGCGCCGCCAGCGCCCGATCACGGCGTTGCCCTCCTGATGCAGGTCGGCGATGGGCGCGAGGTTCAGATTGAAGCCGGCGGCGCTTAGTTCGGCTGCAGCGCGGGCAAAGCTTTGCGCAGCGGCTTCCGGTCCCGCTTCGGCCAGCGCGGCGGCGGTGGGGATCTTGTAATAGCCCATGGCCTCGGTCAGGCGCTGGACAAAGCCACCCTCCTGATCGATCGCCATGAAGGCGGTGGGATTGGCTGCATGCATCTCGGCGGCGAGGCCTTCGGCGCCGGCCCTGGTGCGCGCGTTGTGACGCAGCAGGAGCGCGCCGCCGACCTGACCCGCGCCCAGGGCCTCAGTGAGCGCGGGGGCCGATCCCGCGCCGGGTTCGTCGCCGAGAAAACCCAGAATCAGCAGCGGACCCACCAGATCCTCAACGCGGGGCCGGGTGAGCGAGGCGTCTGCGGCTGCGGCGCTTGCGCCGCTCGCGCCTGCGGCCCACGACGCCAGGCCAGCCGCGCCTGCGCCCAGAAGCGCGCGCCGGTTAAAGCTGTCCATCACCCTCATTCCTCGCCCGTTGGTGCGTTCACTCTAGTGCTAGCCGCGCCGCCGCGCCGGGGCAAGCGGGCGCGGGAGGCCTTACCAGAGCATGACGGGGAATTAAGCCGCAGGTCGTGCCGGGGTAATCTTGCCTGCTCCATGGTCGAGGCCTAATCGGGAGGACATCACCATGAAACATTTGCTGGCCGCTGCGGCTCTGGCCCCGCTGCTGATCGCCTGCGCCTCGGTCGAGGCGCGCGAAATCGCCGGGGCCGAGAATGACCGCTCGCGGGTCCTGATCGTCAATGGCGAGCGCATCGAGCTGGTGCGCGGCGGCGACGCTGCCGCGGCCATCGAGCAGGCGCTCGCGGGCACGCGCGAGGACCGGGTGCGCATCGAGTTCGAGCTTGAAGACGGCGATATCTGGGGCGACGCCAAGCGTGAAGCCTTCGCCGAAGCCATGACCACGCTCGCCTCCGGCTTCGCCGAAGACGCCCTGGTGGTCGCCTTCAGCCATGGCGCGACCTTCGATTTTGATTTCGATTCTGATGTCGACGACGAAGTCGATGTCGACGTGCGCGAGATACGTCGCCATGTGGAGCGCGCCCACGCCCGGGCCGAACGTGACCGCGATCGCATGCACGCCCGGAGCGAGCGCCTGGCCCGCCACGCAGAGCGCATGGCGCGCCGCGCCGAATCCCATGGCCGCGGCATGGAGCTCGCCGGGCTGGAAGCCGGCCTGGCGGGCATGCGCGCCGGACTCGCCGGGATCGACCGGGCGCTGGAGCGCGGCCGGACCCATGTGGATGGGGAGCGCCGCGCGCTCACCGATGACGAACGCGATGAGCTGGAGGAAGCCCGCGCCGAGCTTGCTGTCGAACTTGAGGCGCTCCGCGCCCGGCTGGCGGATGTGCGCGAGCGCTCGGGAGACGCATCGCACGGCGTTCATCGCGAGATTCGTATCGAGCGCCGGGACGGCGAGGTGCGCGCCTGGGTCGACGGCGAGGAAGCTATGGGGTCCGAGCTTGATCGCTTGCTCGCCGAGGACGAGGGACGCCTGGCCGGCGCGCCTCGTCCGCCCGAGCCGCCCCGCGAGCCCGGTGCGCGCCGCTCGCCTGAAACACCGCAACCCCCACACTCGCCCCAGGACTAGCCGCCCTGGAACCGTGCGCGGTCAGCCGCCCGGATTGTCCGGCATGGGTACTCCCATGCGCGGATTGCCCAGGTTGTCGATATCGCGCTCGCCGGCGTCACGGTTCAGCTGGCGCGAGATCGGCGGGGTGTTGAGGGCTTCGCGGCGCGCCTCGCGCAGGCCGGTGAGGATGCGGGTCACCGCGTTGTCGTCGGCGCCCAGCGTACGTAGCTGAAACTCCAGCCGGCTCATATCCTCCATGAATTCCGGCGCCTCTTCGCCCAGCCCCATGAGACCGTAGCGGGCGAGCTCGGCGCTGGCGGCGTTGGGCTCGTCGGGGCAGTCCATGGCGTCGCGGTTTCCGGATGCCGAGGATAGGCAGAAGCTTTCGCGCGCGGCGCCCCTGACGCCGCCCAGAAGCCGGGCCACCTGAAAATCGGCCGGATCGAGCCGGGTTTCGGCGCGGGCCAGAATATCGGCGAAGCTGGGTGGACGCGCCGACCGTGCGCGACGCTCGCCCGGCGCAAGCTGGGTGGTGGCCAGCGGCTCTCCGGCCGTCGGGGCCGCCTGCGTTTCGGCGGTCTGACCGGAGCGCCCGGCGCCTGCTTCGACGCCCGCGCCGCCGCCCGGCGTGCCGGTCGCCGACTGCGCGCCTCCATCCGCCGCGGGGATAGGATCTTCAGGCGTTTCAGCCGTCTCAGTCTCGGAGGTGTCGGGCGCGGCGGTCTCGTCTGTATCGGGCGGCGCCTGCGCGGCGGCGTTGTCGTCTGGGGTGTCCGGTTCGACGGGGGTCGGTTCGATCACCACCGGCGCCGGTGCGGCGCCTTGGCCGTCCTCCGGCGCATCGGCGATCGGGGGTTCAAAGAGCGGCGCATCGCTTTGCGCATCCTCCCCGCCGGCCACCGTATAGAGGCGCACCTCCACCGCAATCACCGCCCGGCGCACCGGATCAAACGCGGCGGGCGGCGTCGCCAGCAGGAGGGCCAGCACAGCGCCGTGCAGCGCTACAGCGCCGGCATACGCGCCCACGCGGCCCGGAAGGGCGCGATCGCGCGCCAGAGCGCGCCAGTCCGGCGAATGGGACAAGGAAGGGTTTGCAACCGTCACTCGCGCAAAATGGGCGCCCCGGTCCCGGGCTTCAAATGAAAAAGCGGTGAGGCGGCGGGCCGGCGCATCTGGATTGCTTCCGGATTCGCGCGCCATCTGGCGGACTGACCGCGCCTGCGCTAATCTGTCCGGACAAATTATACCGGGAGCTCGCCATGATCCTCGCCGCGGTTTTGCTGATGCAGTCCGTTTCCCTTGACGCCATCGAGACCTATGCGCGCGGCGATTATGATCGCACGCCCACCCGGTGCGACGCGCTCATCGCCCATCCCAGCGATCCTGAGCGCGTGGGCGACGGCGTCAGCCGCGCCGAGGCTGATCTGCCTGCGGCGATTATCGCCTGCACCGAAGCGGTCGCGGCCGACCCCGGCAATCCACGCCTGAATTACCAGCTGGCGCGCGCCTACGGCTATTCCGGCCTCCACGAGGAGGGCCAGTCCTATCGCGATGCGGCGCTGCTCGCCGGCTATCCCCAGTCGCTGTTCGTGGTCGGCTACATCCGGGTGGAGAACTGGGACGGGCGCGGCGCGGACCCGTGCTATGGCGGCGAGCTGATCCGGCGCTCGGCCCATGCCGGGCGATACGCCGGCCTTGTTGGCTTTCCCCATTACGCCTTGATGGGCGCGTTTGATGCGTGCGGCGCCGTGCCGGCTGTGGACACCGCCGAAATGCTCAGTTTCCTGGACGAGGCCGAGACGCGGGCCGGTGATTATTATCAGGGCCTGCTGGTGGATCAGCTGCGCGCCAGGCTTACCGAGTAGGCGGGCCGAAGCCTTTAAAATAAAAAGCTTAGACCTCGCGCGCTTGACCCCACAGGCGGCGCGGATTATCCAGATCACCGCGACGGTTCTTCCGCGAGGAAGTGAAGAGGGAACACCGGTGCGGAAAGGGTCACCTTTCCAAGTCCGGGGCAGTGCCCGCTACTGTGAGCAGGGAGCGTTCGCGCCAAGACGCCACTGGAGCGATCCGGGAAGGCGGCGCGAACGCGGTGATCTGCGAGCCAGGAGACCTGCCGTTGCGGTCGCTCGTTCGCGGTGCGGGAGCACGCCGGCCGGACGCGGAAGTTTTCCGTTTGAAGCGACAGTCATGGCGCGTGAAGACTCGCCGGCCCTTGCGGTCGGCGAAGCGCACTGTCTCGCTTTAGCGCCCCGCGCCGCTTCCGCGCAGGGCCGGACGGAAAAGACCCGATCCGATGATGACTCGCGTTCATATTCTGCCTGTCCTGGCCATGAGCCTGGCCGGGCTCGCCGCTCCCTCTCACGCGCAGACCGAAGCGCAGAGCCGAAACGACGAGACGGTTCTTGTCACCGGCCTGCGCGCTGAGGCCTCCGCGGACTCCTCGCCCGCCAGCGTCACGGTCATCGGCCGCGACGATATCGAGCTTCAGGGCCTTGCGACCCTGGCCGACGCTCTTGAGCGTGCGCCGGGCGTCGAAGTGGTCCAGTCGGGACCGGCCGGATCGCTCACCAGCGTTTTCATTCGCGGCGCCAACGCCAAGCACACGCTGGCGCTCTATGACGGCATTCGCGTGAACGATCCCTCCACCGCCACCGGCGTGTTCAATTTCGGCTCCGAGCTTCTGGGCGACGCGCGCCGCATCGAAGTGGTGCGCGGACCGCTGTCGTCGCTCTACGGATCGGACGCGGTGGGCGGCGTCATCAACATTCTGCCGCGCACCGGGCCGGAAGCGGGGTTTAAACCCTTCGCGGCGGCGTCCTTCGGCGCGTTCAACACGGTGCGCGTTCTGGCCGGCGCGGGCGCCGGGGGCGAGCGCATGCGCGGCGCGGTCAGCGCGGAGCTCTACGTCTCCGACGGCTATGACGTGACCCCGGCGCGGATCTCCACCGCCACCGGCGATCCGGACGGGGCGCGCTTCGTCACCCTGTCCGCCAACGGCTCGCTCGACCTGACGCAGACGATCTCGGTGGATCTGCTCGCTCGCCTGCGCGAAGCCGAGGTGGAGTTCGACACCTTCTCCGGCGGCCCCGGCGGCGCCCAGCGCGCCGACGACCGTGATCTTGAAAGCCATGACGATCAGGCGCTTCTGGCGGCCGGGCTCACCGCGGGATGGATGTCCGGCGCCGGGGAGAGCCGCCTGCGTGCGGGGAGGCTCACCTATGGTCTGGAAAGCTTCAACAATCGCACGCTCACAGACACCTATGAGGCCGAGCGCGATTTCTTGATGCTCTCCAACAGCTATCGCGCGGGCCTGTTTGAGGGCGTCGTGTTCAGCTTCGGCGCCGACTGGCGCGAGGAGCGCATCGAGACCGACACCGCCTTCAACGCTCCGCTTGAAGTCTCCGAAGACGTCGCCTCGGTCTATGCCGCTGCGCAGGCGGATCTCAACGCCGCGCTGAGCCTCACCGTCTCGGCGCGCCATGACGCCCATGAGGGATTTGACGACGAGACCACCGCCAATATCGGCGCGGTCTATGCGCTGGCGTCGTTGAACACGCGGCTGCGCGCCAGCTTCGGAACCAGCTTCAAGGCGCCGACCCTGTCGGAGCGTTTCGCCAGCTCGGCCTTCGTCACGCCCAATCCGGACCTGGGGCCGGAAACCGGGGAAACCTTCGAGATCGGATTTGATACGGCGCTGTCGCTGTCCGGGCGCGAGGACGCGCTGAGCTTCGGCGCCGCCTATTATGACGGCGAGATCGAGAACCTGATCGAAAACGTTTTCGACTTCACGACCTTCACCGGGACCAACCGCAATATCGGCGCGGCCGATCTCTCCGGCTTCGAGGCCTACGCCGCCTGGTCGCCCGCCGACACTGTCACGGTGTCTGGCTCCTACACTTATACCGACGCCATGAACGCCGACACCGGCCAGCGCCTCCTGCGCCGGCCCGAGCACGCGGCGTCCTTCAGCGCCACCTGGCGCCCGATCGAGATCGCCGCACTCACCCTCACCGGCCGACATGTGGGCGAGCGGGTGGACGTGACCTATGACGATGACGGGTTCTTCGTGTCCGCGCGCGGGACCGCCGACGCCTATCAGACGCTGGACGTCTCCGGCGTTCTGGATCTGGGGACCCGCGCAAAGCTGTTCCTGACGGCGCGCAATCTGTTTGACGAGACCTATGAGCAGCCCGCCGCCTTCGCCGGCGCGCCGCGTGCGGTCACCATCGGAGTTCGCTTCACGCCGTGATCAAGCCTCTGATCATAAGCGGCCTTGCGGCCTTCACCCTGGCGGGCGCGGCTTCGGCCCAGCCCGCTGGGACACCGCCGCCGCGCGTGGTCTCGCTGGATTATTGCGCCGATCAATACGTGCTCGCCCTGGCCGATCCCCAGCAGATTCTCGCCGTTTCGGTGCAGGCCGACGACGCCCACTCCGCGCTTCGTAATCGCGCCGCCGGGTACCGTCAGGTGCGCGACGCCGCCGAGGACGTGCTGGCGCTGGATCCTGATCTCGTACTGCGCAGCTATGGCGGTGGAGCGCGAGCGCAGACCTTCTACGCCCGCCTTGGCGTGCCGGTCTTCGATCTTGGGTACGCCGGTGATTTCGATGCGATCCGCGCCACGATCCGGCGCACCGCGCAGGCGCTGGGCCATCCGGCGCGCGGCGAAGCCCTGATCGCCGAGATGGACGCCAAGCTGGAGGCGGCGGCGCACGGGCCGCGGCTGAACGCGCTCTATCTCACCCCGTCCGGCGTCACCAGCGGTGCGGGGACCATGGTTCATGAAATCCTGAGCGCCGCCAATCTGGCCAACACCGCCGCGCAAGGCGGCGCCGTCGGCTGGCGCGCCTTGCCCCTGGAGCAGTTGGCGCTGGAAAGCCCTGAGCTGGTCATCACCGCCTTCTTTGATGACGGATCGGCGCCCAAAGATAGCTGGGCGGTCTCTGATCATCCGGTGTTTCAACGCCTGGCCGGCCGTACCTCGCAAGTGGCGCTGGATGGCGCGCTGACCGCCTGCGGCGCCTGGTTCATGGCTGATGCGGCGCTGGCTGCGCGCCGGCAGGCCAATGCGCGCCACGCCGAGACCGTTCAGGCCGAACGGGTCCAACCCGGGGCGGCCGGCCAATGAGGGCAGGGCTATGAGCGCGCGCCTCAACGCCGGGCTCGCCGCCGCCTGCCTCCTTGTGCTGCTGGCCTCGGCGCTTTTGGGCAGCGCGCCTTTAAGCGCCGGCGAAACCCTTGGCGGGCTGATGTTTCGAGGCGATCCGGCGTTTGCCGCCATCGTCTGGGAGATCCGGGTTCCGCGTGCGCTTGCGGCGCTCTTCACCGGCGCGGCGCTGGGCGCGTCCGGCGCGCTTCTGCAGGGCCTGTTGCGCAATCCGCTGGCTGATCCGGGCGTTCTGGGCGTGTCGGCCAGCGCATCTCTTGGTGCGGTGATCGCGATCTATTTCGGCCTCGCGGCGGTGAGCGCCATCGCGGTGCCGGCGCTGGCGATCGCGTTTGCGCTGCTGGCCACGGCGCTGCTCGCGATCATCGGCGCGGGGCGGGTGACGGCGGTGCAGCTGATCCTCGCTGGTGTGGGCCTTTCAAGCTTCGCCGGCGCGCTCACTGCGCTCGCCATCAATCTTTCGCCCAACCCGTTCGCCCTTTCGGACATGGTGACCTGGATGCTGGGCTCGGTGGCCAATCGCTCGTTTCCCGATCTCGGATTCGCAGCCCCGTTCTGGGTCGCCGGCGCGATCTGCTGCGCGTTCGCCGCACCGGGGCTTCGCGCTCTGACCCTGGGCGAGGACACGGCGGCGAGCCTGGGACTGGACGTGCCGCGCCTGCGGGTGCTTGTGGTGGCGGGCGCGGCGCTGATGACCGGCGCGGCGGTGGCTGTGGCCGGGGTGATCGGCTTTGTCGGCATTGTCGCGCCGCATCTGATGCGCCCCTTCGTCCGCCATGATCCGGCGCGCCTGATCCTTCCCAGCGCTCTGCTGGCGGGCTTGATCCTGGCGGCGGCCGATCTGGTGCTGCGCCTGGCGCCGCTGGATCAGGAGCTGCGCCTGGGCGTCGCGGCGGCCCTGATCGGCGCGCCGGCCTTTGTCTGGATCGCGGCCACCAGCGCGAGGCTCGGACGATGAGCGCGCTGGCGATCACCGATCTGCACATCACCCTGTCGGGGCGCGTGGTGGTGTCCGGCGTCAACCTGACGGTGGAGCCGGGCGAGCATGTGGCGCTGGTGGGACCCAACGGGGCGGGCAAGTCGAGCCTCCTCAAAGGCGTGCTTGGCCTGGTCCCCGCGACCGGGTCGATGCGCCTGTCCGACGAGGCGCTGGAGGATCTGTCTGCGGCCCGCCGCGCGCGCCTGGCCGCCTATCTGCCCCAGGAGCGCCAGGCGGCCTGGTCGATCACCGGCGCCGATCTGGCGGCGCTGGGCCGGTTTGCGTTCGGGGGCCGGGCCTATGACCGGCTGGGCGATGTCGATCGCGGGGCGGTGGATCGGGCGCTGGCGCGCGCCGACGCGGCGCATCTGAAGGGTCGCCGCATCGATACCCTGTCCGGCGGGGAGCAATCGCGCCTGCATCTGGCGCGGGCGCTGGCCGCCGAGGCGCCGCTTCTGTTGGCCGACGAGCCGGGCGCGGCGCTGGATCCGCGCCATCAGCTGGACGCCATGATGGTGCTGAAGGGCGAGGCGGATCGCGGAGCGGCGGTGGTGGCGGCGCTGCATGACCTGGCGCTGGCCGAACGCTTCGCAAATCGCATCGTGGTGATGGACGAGGGGCGGATCATCGCCGACGCACCGGCGGGCGAGGCGCTCACCGAGGAGACCCTGAGGACGGTGTTCCGCGTGGTGCGCCGGCCGGCTGGCGGCTTCGATCCGGTCTAGCCGATCCGGTCGGTAAGCTTGGCCTAGCGCGCGCCGCGCTCGATGATCAGCCGGATCGCTTCTGAACTTGGCCGCCCGGCATAGCCCATGCGCGGCGCTACGGAGACGTCCAGCGTGCGCCCGTCGAAACTGGCGCGGGGCGCTTCGCCCACTCCGACCCGCACGATCTCCAGATTGCGCAGATCCCGGCGCGGCGCCGCCTCGGCGCCGTAGGCGACCATCGCCATGGCGTCGATGATATAGGGGTTTTGATCCTGAGTGAGGCTGGTGAGTTCGGCGCTCACCTCGTTGCGCGACAGGCGCGCCAGCGTGTCCACCATGGCGCGCGCGGCGTCCTGCAGCTCGTCCGGCCCGGCCGGCGCCGCGACCAGCGTGCGCGCCGCGCCCACTGGATCGACGATCACGCCGTCGGGCCGGTCGGGGGGGAAATAGGTCCAGCCGCCCAGATTGGAGGTGCGCAGGATGATCCGGTCGGTGTCGGTGCGCCACACCTCGCCGCCACCGGCCGCCCGTCCGCGATAGGCGGCGTGGATCTCCATGGAGCCTTCGGTCCACAACAGGTTGGGTTGGCTGGTGCGGTCCAGGATGAATCGGCCGCGCCCGTCGGCGCGGTCAAACCATACCGATTGCTGCGCCTCGGATTGCGAGTCGCGGCCCAGCATCTGCTGGAAAGGATTCGGTTGAGTGATCCCGTCCGTGCCCAACAACGCCCAGACCCCGGCCGCCAGCACGAACAGAGCTGTGATTCCCCTGAACATGACGGGTAAAATCGTTGCGCATCACGGCGATTGTACGGCGCCGACGCGCCTCAATTTCGGCGCCGTCATGAACGCGGCTTCACCGATCACGCCTGACGCGCCGTTTCGTTTGCGCAAAGGCGGCGCGCCTGGCTTCAGTCACCGGGCGTCAGACCATGTACTGGCCGCCATTGGCCGTCAGGGTCGCGCCGGTGATGAAGCCCGCCTCGTCGGAGGCCAGGAAGACCACGCAGCGCGCGATCTCCTCGGCGGTCCCGAGGCGGCCCGCCGGAATCGTGGCGATGATCTGCTCGCGCACCTGTTCTGGCACCGCCATAACCATTTCGGTGGCGATATAGCCGGGGCAAATGGCGTTCACCGTGATGTTCTTGCGCGCGCCTTCCTGGGCCAGCGCCTTGGTGAAACCCAGGTCTCCGGCCTTGGACGCGGAATAGTTGGCTTGTGCGAACTGGCCCTTCTGGCCGTTGATGGAGGAGATGTTCACGATCCGCCCGAAGTTGCGGTCCCGCATGGAGTTCCAGAGCGGATGGGTCATGTTGAACACGCCGGACAGATTGCAGTCGATGACCTCCCGCCACTGCTCCACCGTCA